>NZ_CM155257.1:0-3566936 GCF_056679935.1 Variovorax sp. PEI5 | reverse complement strand
TGAAAGATACCTTCTCACATGAGGTATCGCATAAGTGAACAGCTTTTCATCTTGAATCAACGGGTTGCCACACTCAACCCTAAGGCTGGAAAACGGCATTTGATGAACCATTGAGGACAAGATGACTTGAAGACTCGTGAGCCTGCACATGTGGGGGTCACGGTCGACCGCATGGATGTCCACCAGTGCGATAGCTGGCTTGCCGTGCTCCTGGTAGAGGCTCTGGAGCATACCCATGGTCAAAGCACCTCCTCCGCTACACACATCACTGATGCTGATCGGCTGGTTGCTGGCTATGGCTTCCTCGTGGTGCCCTGTGGAGGTGTGCAACTCTCCAATGAGGCTGGCGACATCTGACGGAGTGAAGAACTGGCCCCAGTCAAAGCCCAAATATTGGTCGTATTCACCCCCTAGGACATCCTCAAACGGCTCTGCACTGCGAACCATGTCCAAGTAGGTGTCTGCACATGCCTTGAGCTGCGCGAGATCCTTGGTCGTGTGCTGCGTCATGCTCACGAACTCAGGGTTGATTCGCAGGTAGCCATGCGGAAATGCCGTCAGGTAGGGTGCCTTGGGCAGTGAGTTGAAAACTGCCTCAAACATCGCTTCTAGCCCTGACTTTGGTGTCCTGATGTCTCGGGACCCATGGACAAGTTTCTGTATCTGTTTTGAGAGTGTCATGCTGCCTCCGTCTCGGGAGCTTCAGCGCGATTCTTCAGGTTGAAGCTCACATACCTGTTCCTGTCTGCTGCGAACCTGTAGGCAAGGAATTTGGAACTGCCGAATGCATAGTGGTCGTAGTCAGTGATGCCGTTGCAGCAATGGAGGGACAGGCTTCCAAGTGCGACGTCATGAACAAGGCACGACATGGTGATTTGGAGTGCCGTCATGCGGACCATCTTGGGATCTAGGTCTACCCCGAACATGTGCACCTGGTTGAGTCTGGTGGGGTGTAGCTCATGGGCATACCTGAGCCATCCAAGCAAAAGTGAACCTGCTCCACATCCCCCGAAGTCACCTACAAGGATGTCTTCCTTCGTCTCCAGCTCTGGGATTGAGCCAGCAAGCCTGTTAAGGCACTCTGCCACGGTAGGAGGTGTGAGGAACTGGCCCATGGCCTTTGAGAGCTTCTGTGAGCTGTAGCCGATGAGGTGCATGACATCCGTGAACGGGTCACAGAGCTTCACCAGTTCAAAGTAGTCATCTTTTGTTTGCTTAAGTAGCTCCCATGCTTCAAGGTCTTGCTTGTAGTTGCTGAGTTCCTGAGCCATGAAGCCAGAGTGATACATGCTCCCCCATGGAAACTGCATCCTCCAAAACCAGTCGCTACTTACATAGTTAAAAGATAGCTGGCTGAGGTCAATCATGCACTGTTGCTCAGTCAATCCTTGCCTTGATAGTTCCACCATCCGTGTGATGTTCTTCTGAATCCCCTTGATAAGTTTGTCTTTCACGTTTGTCTCCCTTATATTTTTACTGTTCGTTTGGCTTCTTCCTTATTGGCAAGCTTTGAGTCTAAAGTGTCACGGAACTTCATTGTTTTAATGTGCTGAACAAGTTCATCAGAATCCATATCAGGCAAATCAAGCTCTTCTAAAATTGTTTTCAAAATTGCGACTCTGTATTTTGAATCGCAGAGCTGGGTTGCCATCGCTATTAATATGGCTTCGTCCTTTTTATGCAATTCAGGAATTAAGATGATGGACGATGGTTCATGTTCCACCAACCTTAGGCAAATGTCATATTCGTATTTAACATCGTAGCCACATGCAAGATAAAGGTCGGTAGCAAGTGAGTACGGTATCTTCCCCATCATGACAAAAATAAATTCTTTGTCGTTTAGCAGCTCAAACCCTATGCTCTGCATTTCAAGATAATCTAGCCCGCCACTCTTTGCATTGCAAAGTAATGCTTCAGCAAATTCCTTGTCATTTCTAAATTGTCTCGGAATGCACTTATAGAACTTATCTAACTTCGTCGCCTCAAGGGCAACATCCCTGTCATTCTTGAAGAGCTTGAAAGCAACGGTATTGAAACCTTCGCCGCTCCTGAGGTGCTTTAGTGCGGTTTCTTTTGTTTTGTATAGAGCCATGTTATTTCCTTTATGTTAAACATGACTTTATTATATATTAAATCTCATATTTATTTTTTCACTATCATTGTTTAAGCCTCATAACAATACTTAAAGTAAGATTATCTATAAATAATGTTGTTAATGTGCAACAATTAGAATTCAATGTTGTTGCATTTATGAGCTTCGTCATCCGTGAACTTAGTCATTAGGAAGCCAAACTCATTTTTATTTAGATATGTAAGGTCAAGCTTCCATTCCTGAGAGCTTCTTTGTTTCACTACTGTTTTGGCGTGAGCAACGAGTTTTTCCGCGTGAGCGGCATCTATTCCGTTCACCTTGGCTAGGTGAACAAGGGCAGCTTCACCGTAACCTTGGCGAGTAGCCAGTCCTAGATGCTTGACCTTGTGACACATAGGACAGATGGACTGCATGCCCAAGAGCTTCTGTGTGCCTGTGGCTTCATTGAAATCCCAGACTTCATGACACTCCACGGGCCATGTGAAACCTTGGGTCTTGCCTGAGCGATTGCATATCTGACATCTGTGGTCGTTCTTGGCCTTCTTGTGAACGACAGAGCAAACCTTCCTCCATTGGTCTGCTGAGATTCGTGAACGGACATTGCATCCGTGCATCGTGAATGGGACAAGCTCAATCCCAAGCTTGTGTTCCTGGCTGGCGAACCCCCCGAATATTCTTTGTAGCCATCCTATTATTCTTCTTATCATTGCTTTCCCCTATGTTGTACATATCAACATAGAGAAATAAAAGCATTTGTAAATATTCAGGCATTAAAAAAGCACCATGGAGGTGCTTAATATTTGATGGTGATGTACTTGTCATCAACTGTGATGGTCGCCCTACTCTCCTCTTCTTTCAAGATTGATGGCGAAATATCTGGGTTGTTGCAAGGCTTGACCTTGTTGTCCTTGATCTCAACGGTGCATCTGTATTCAAGCTTGGCAGAGACTTGGATGGTTGTCTGTGGCTGTGCATAGGCGCCGGTAGCAAGTAGGGCTAGAAGTAAGACTGCTTTCATGCCAGCACCTTCACAAGGTATTCAAAGCCCATGACTGCAAGCTTGCACAGTCCCACAATCTGGATAGCAATTAAGGCTAACTTGAAAGCCGGTCTGATTCCAAAGTCCTCATCGTTCATACAAAGACCTTGGCTAGAGTTGAAATTAGGTTCATCAAGCCGATGAATGCAAAGGCAGAGCCTACGCACAACACAGATTTTGGAGTGAGTTCATAAATGTTGTTCATAAATTCTTCCAAACTTTAGGCTGTATTGATTTCTTGATGTCGGTCAAGTTTGCGATTTCACGGGCTAAGCTGTCACGATCTGCTTTCGCACCATGTTTGGAAGCTTCTTGCAAAGCGTGAAATGTTGCTTTGATTCTGATTACCACTTCAAAGTCTGGTGGAAGACTGCTTGAGTAGATTTCCTGTTTTAGTTCGTTCTTAGTTTTTTCCATTTTGGTCTCCTTGTTGTTGTTTTTATGGACTTAAGCGGCTACATGGTTGTCTTGTAGAGTTCTGATGAAAAGCTGATTAAGAGTTAAACATCTGTCTGACTTGATGTCATCTTCAGGCTCTTTGTTCATTTCTTCAAAGTATTCCAACTCTGCTTCTGTGATTGCTTCGTGTGAAGAAAGAGTCAATCCAGTAAGTTTTTTGTAGCGCTCTTGGTTGTTTCTGAAGATGGTGTAGTTCATCTGGTCATCTCTATCGTCAAGAGATTCCAAATCTTTGTTGATTTCGATTGCTTGAGATGGAGTGAAGATAAATGTCTGAATGTTCATGATGGTTTCCTTTTTTGTTGTTCTTATACTTATATATTAGCAAGCCATTTTAAATAATCAATAGACAAAACCAAAGTTTCAGATGAGCGGTCATTTTCAAAAACAAGTGGATTGATGATTCTGGCGATGGCTCATGCACTTGTGAAGAGGTGCTCTTTTAGAGCGGGAGAGGCGTGACCTGGCGGACGTTAAAAAAGTACCCGTAGGTGCTTGGTGGTGGCTCAGGCATGAGATTACAACTTGACTCTCTTGATTTGTGCTGAGGTTTCAATCTTCGGTTTGAGGTCACGAGATAGTGAATCGTGCATTTTCTCTTTATCAAGTATGTCGCATACATGATTTGCTCCTCTGCTGATGCACTGGTTTGGATGTATCTTGTACATCTTGAATAAATACTTCGCATCTTCATCCACACAAGTTTTTCTGTCCATGATGAAAAATGAAATTGCTTCGCATCTCCCATATAGAACTGCATAAAGTAAGGAGTCGCTGTTATTAATGTTTGCTCCAGCCTCTACCAATTCTGTGATTTCGTTGAGATCTCCAAACTTGATTGCCTGGATTAAAACAAAGTTCTGCCTCTCTTCTTGTGAGATTTCATCAAGTGATTGCTTCCACTCCGACATATAGGCGACAGAGAACTTGTTAACTCCTCTTGCGGCTATGTACTCAATTTCAAGTCCATCTAACATATTCAAATACCTTCTGTTGCCGATTAGGTTCTTGACCCTTCGGAACATCATTTTTGCGAATCGATAAAATTCCTCTAATTTATTCATTGCAAACTCCTTGGTTCGTTTTTGGATTTATCCATAAAGTGATTGTCCTTGTGATTCCGTTGAATCTATTCAGTGATGTCACAGTGATTTCAACTTGATCATCATTTTCTTTTGTATTGGAGAACAGGTGAGCGATGTCATTGAACATCCAACTCGCATTGATGGTGGTTGAGTCATTGAGTAGCTTGTCCCATACATCGTTTGTTGTCTTAATGGAGTTCATGAACTTCTCATGATCCTTCATTAACTTCTTTTCGTATGCTGATGTTTTCATGGTCAGCTCCTTACTTGCTCAAGGCACGTTCAATCGCAGCGTAGACTGGCTCTTTTGCTTTGACCATGACATTGCGAACACCTTTGTTGGTGCTCATGTCAAACTGCATCTTCAACCAATTGCCTGAGAAGTTTTGAATGGTGCCAGCATGAATGATGACGTCGTATTTATTTTCCAGTCTTGTGATGTATGAATTGTTCATAAATTTTCCTTGTTGTTATATTTATATATTAGCAATTCATTTTAAATAATCAATAGACAGTGCATAACTATCAGATAAGCGGTCCGTTTGTTGAATGAATGATTAAGGGCTGTAGCTCGTGCCTTTTTCCTTTATACTTTCATCTTCAATTCACTCATTTAAAAACACCATGTCGACAGTTGACCTTGAGGATGTGATAAGGATTTCTAAAGAAACCATCACTGAGATTGAGCACTTTGATGATGAAAATACTTTCGTCTATAAAGATCATAAAGTTAGCCTTCATTTTGCAAAGCCGTTGGATGTCGTAGTTCTGAGGTACTGGATTGAGTTGCAGTGGGATCTTGCTGACAAAGAAGAAGCTGATATTGAGAAATACATTAATGAGCGCAACAGAGATAATGGCTGGATGTCTTGGTTTTTTGATAAAGGAGACAAACGAAACGATCCGCAAGTTATTTGCCTCATATCTACATTTTTGAGTACACCTGTCACCAAAGAAGTTCATTACGGAATGTTGGAGATGGCTGTGAAATACTCCAAACAGCACGAGATTTACTTCAATCAGAATTTCGGCGGAAGGAAGTCTTCATGAAATTCGTGCACTTGTGAAAGGTGCTCTTTAGAGCGGAAGAGGGGAAACCGTGCGGGCACAAAAAAAGCACCCGTAGGTGCTTGGCATGTACTCTTGGTTTAGATGTCAGGTATTTCGTGAGAAGCGACTTATCAGTCCAAGCTCAAAGGCTTCCATCACATCTTCAATCTTCACTTCTATGAGGATTGAGTCTTTGCCCATGTATTTGATGGTTGGCGCATTCTGAAGTCCAACAGACAATTTTCCTTCATGAGCGAACTGACTCCTCATGTTGTATAGAAACTGTGCAAACCTCTTGATGCTGTCCATTGGCTCTCTTTGCTTGGTCAGTAAATTACAAAGTTTCGCTTGATGGTCATCTGAGAGCCTTTCAAAGAAAGCAACCACCTTCTTGATTGAGCCGTAAGTCAACAAGTATTCTTCATTGAGCTTGTTAAGATGCTTCTCATCAATGATGGGTAGTTTCTTCTCATTTTTTAGCCATTGATGAAAATGAACATGCTTGAGGTTCGACAGTGACTCAATCAGTGCAAATATTGTCAGGAGCTTGTGCGAGTCAGTGATGTAATCGACTACCTGCTCCACTCCGTTGACTTTGCTCACCCAATCGCCATCCTTGACCATGTACCTGTAGCTTGCACATGTGCTCATGAGCAAGAACTTTTCCTCATTGGTAGGGATGGCTTCATAAAACTCATCCAGCTTTTCATGGGTTTCAAATCTGTGCCCTAGGACATGCTGAAGATGAAAGTAGAAGGCTTCCTTGCTGGTCTGGAATTTGTACTCAACCAGCATCTCAGCTCGTGACAGGTCATTCATGTTGTTGGCTCGTAGAAGATGGCATCCAGCATGGCTGCTCGTGCCTTCCATGCTTCAAGCTCCTTGCCTGCCTTGGGTGGTTCAGACTTCCACCATGGGGAGTTCATGAGACGTACCACTACCTCATCCCAGTACCGTTCATAGTCCAGCTTGTCAGCTCGGCGGATGCCGACATCTTCGGAGAGCTTTTTGAGGTTGGCGCCGTCGACACACAGGAACTGGTCTGGTCTTTTCATGCTGAGCAACCTGGTTGAAGTGCCCAGTCCGTCTCTACCGTCTGGGAAGGCTGTGAGGTATGCGGCGATGAAGCTCCTGTACTGATCCTTGGTCACTGTGCCTGTGGCTGGGATGAAGTCCAAGGCTCGTGAAAATGCTGGCTCTGAGGCGTTCATGAGCTTGTAGAAGACGCCGGCGCCGACCATAGAGCCAAACCACTCTGAGTGCTTCAGTGACTTGCTCCTCAGGCCTGCGATGCCTAGCCGTGTGTCTAAGGGGATGTCGTTGAAGGTTGGGTGGCTGGTGAACGACTTCTGTACCTGTGCGAGGAGATCCAGCCGGTCTGCAAATCCGTGGTTCGTGTCCTTCTGAATCTCAGCAAGGAAGGTGGGCCAGTCCATGCCCATGACCTTAGATTGCACGGCTGACTTGGTGGGTGGCGTCTCCCCATACTGATCCACGAGTTTGAGTAGCTCGGGCTGCTTGGCCGCCCAGATGTTGCGATATCGTTGAGCTTCGGCCTGGTCAACTGTCTTGGCCGCGATCCAGTAGCTCTCTATGACCTTCAGCAGCTCGTCCTTGATGGTTGGGCTGTCCTCGTGGGTGATGAGAGTAGACACCTCTGCATTCGTGTTCAGCGCACCCTTGGTGAGGTTGGCACTGCCGATCAGGACCTCAAAGCTCGTGTCATCCCAGAAGGCATACACCTTGGGGTGGAAGACACCTGACGGCTGGAGCATGAACTTGACTTGCTGGGAGTCGGTGAAGCTGTCCAGCACGTCAGGGTGGGTTTGATAGAAGTGAGTGCCGATGACGGCATGGCGAATCTTGCCCTTGTCCTCCAGCAGCTTCGTGAAGGCATCTGTTCCTGAGCTTGCCCATGCCACAGCAAAAGAGATGTTTGGGTACTTCTTGATGAGCCGAGAAAGGTTGCTTCGCAATGCCGCGTTTGTGGTTATCAGTTGCACATCTCATCCTTGGTTGTTGAGCAACTATAAGGCATGAAAAAAGCACCCGTAGGTGCTTAGATTATTCAATTATCGCTATATCGTTGCCATCCTCATCAACCTGTATAAGTACAAGTTTGGTAACAGGCTTTTGTATATATCTAACTATTTGATTCTCATCATTCTTAACAGCGACATACTTCACTTCTTCAAGTGAAGTGGTGTCATAGCCATCTGTCCAATCTGAAGTAATCCAGATCTCTACTTGATCTGCAAGACCTTTGCTGACCAGTTCTACCGCAATATTGAGAATAATGCGCGGGCGGTCAAAGTCATCTGGTCTATATGTATCCCAGTTGTCTCCATTAATAAACTTAATCCACTTGGCAATCTTCTTCTCTTTCTTTGCTAGCCACTGCTCCTCAGTGTCCCATCTATCTTCTCTCGCTGGAAAATGTTCACTGATGATTTTTCGGGTTGCCTCGTCAATCGTATTTTGATAGTCGCCTCTATATTCTGAGGCTACGATCCTCGCACTTGCTGAACTACTTCTTCCACTCATAATTTTCTCCTTTGTTGTTATCTATTTAAAGTAGCAGATATATTGCGATTAACAATAGCACAGACAACAAAAAAGCACCCGCAGGTGCTTAATTAATCATTTCTGGAAGGCAATCAATGTATGGACTTTCGCTCTACCAACTGAGCTACTAAGGTTTACTCCTTAGATGGGATTCGAACCCATGACAGAAAATTTTAGAAGGAACATCTTCATATAGCCAGATTTGATAGAGGATTTAATTAAGTGGATGGTGGGTTTCGAAGCCACAAAATACCTTGAATAGTCTTTCCGGTATCAGACACGTGAATTGACTAGGACTTCATTCATGCGCGGGGTCTACCAATTTTGCTACATCCACTTAACTAAATGCTCTACTTTATTTATTCTAGCGCAAGAAACTTATAAGTCAAATCACAATAACTTTGTCGGTTGAGTTCATTTTTCAAATTGCATTCCTGCTTGTGCCTTACTTCTGAGTTCAGCTTCTATGTCATAGATGGCTTGTCTGTGCTTCTCTATTTGTAGCCTGCTCAAGGTCTGTGGATCAAGCTCAATAAAATGATAGTTTGTCTCTCCAAAAGCACTGTATTCTTTTATGCGGCAACCATTGTAGATTTGTCCATTTCCGGCTGCTAATTTGATGTTCCAGTCGTGGAGTCTTCTCTTTCTATCAATCCAAGCACCAAGCCAACCGAATGTCACCAAGAGGTAGACCACATATTGTGGCAAGGTGTTTATAAACCTGAATACGTCGAAATCTGCATTCGTAAAGAAAATGCACGAAACTGCGTAGCCGAAGATGAAAGCTGCAACCATTGCGGCTTCTTTTAGATTTTTTTTCATCGCTTTGTCTTTAAGTCTCTTCTCATAGATCGCTTTTGCCAGTTGAAGAAAACTGGGATTATTAAAGAAATCAAACCTTGAGATAGCTGTATTGGTTGGCTCCTGGTAGTCCTCAACCAGTCTTTCTTCTTGCCTCATATCTTCTTCACCTTGCTATTTTCAGGTTGGCTTTTGGATCGCAAATTCTTAGACAACTTTTTGGAAAGCTCACGAGATCTGAACATATCTCCAATTTCTTTGTAGTCATCATCAGATTCAACTATCTTCTTAAAGTGATGATTGAACGGTAGTCCGTAGTCAAGAATCAAGTAGTCAATGATGGCACGAGTATTGAAATCAACAGTTTCTTTTTCCCAATGCCATGACCGTAGAAGACTACTAAACCAATTTGCTTCATCTTTTAGAAGGTGTATTCTTGCTCTGAGCACATCCGTTTTCAACAAGTAATCAAGCACCTGAAGATTATTTCGTGAAATTGATGACTCAAATAAGCGATGAAATGTGAGTTTTGGAAAATAGTCTAGCCCTTTAGTTCGGTCATACACGCGATCCTCTTTTAAAGGCATCTCATGTTGATAGTGCTCGCAAATATCTTTGAATGCTGCAAAGTCACTTTTTGCGAGAAATCCCAAGATGGACTCTGCCGAATCACTGCCACTGCCATTCATCAACTTGATAGTAAGTTTGATTTCTTCGTTGTTCATTGATTTGCTCCCGTTGTTATTTTTAGAATCTCTTTGTTTGCAAGGCTGATGAGCCCTGCTACTTCCATGACTTTCTCTCCAAGCTGGATGTTGGCCTGGCAGTTCTCAAAGAAGTTGTCTCGTGTGATGTTCATCTCTTCAACGAATTTATTGAGCCACTGGAAGGCATTGTTGGTGCCTTGAATCAATTGCTGGACTCGTTCAATTTGATCTTGTGTGAGTTCTTTCATGGCTCAGCTCACAATCATGAATTGCTTCTTAGCTCTTGGACCATCTGAGCACAGGTCTTGGTTTCTACAAAATCCTATATATAGCTGGCATACTTCTTCATCGCTTTGAGCCTTCCAATCTTCAATTGACATGCTCCAAAGAGTTCCCATGGCTTTGATGTATTCGACTCGTTTGGATTTAAATAGTTGGATAACCTGAACTACTTCGCTAAAGTGTTCATCATCTGAGCCTTCAAGATCAGGCAGATAATAGTCTGCATGGTCAACTTCTTGTGTCAACTCTCTGGTGGAAAATTTGACTAATCCTTGGTTCAGCATTTCTTCTACGACAAATTGAGCTTCTAAGTCGTCGTTGGATGGAACATCGACTTCAAGGACTTGTGAATATTCGACAGTGATTCTTTGGACTTGCATTTTTATTTTCATGGCTTTTCTTTCTTGTTGTTATATATTCATATTAGCAAGCCATTTTAAATAATCAATAGACAAAGCAATCTTTAAGATAAACGGTTGTATGTATAGACGAAGAAAAAGCACCCTAAAGGTGCTTTACTTTTTTCATGAGAAGCTTTCAATCTTGTTGGGGTAGATTCTCTGTATGAGCTTCCATCCTTCCTTGTTCTTGTTTAGCTTCCTCAACTCAATGAACTCCTGGTTTGAATCCATCATGAAGCATCGATCCCCTATGCGGCGCTCAATGTAATACTGTTGAACTCCATCACGAAGATAAACAGATGGTCGCACCTTGTTCATAGGATCAAACTCATTCAATAGTGTTTGCTTTATTTGGTCATATTGCTTCATGTGGCCTTTTTTTATGTTTATGGTTAGGTCTTACTCTTCGTTGATGATCACGATTTGTCTGTAGCCAGTCAGATGAGAGTTTCTTATGTATTCTTCATCAATGCATGTCTTTAAAAGGTTTCCTACATCATCCTTTGATGTATGGTCATAGTCATCGTGAGGGAAGTCTATGAAGTCAGCAATCTGCTTCAGATTGGCGTCACGGTCTTTAAGGTCTATGGTGAGGACTCTTAAGCCGGGTGAGTGCGAATCGACTTCTTCAACCTCTTGGTCCCACTGCTTTTCGGTGAACTCAATTTGGCCATCCTCAATCAATGATTCAAGCATCTCTTGAGCTTGTTCTAAGTCATCAGCACGGATTTCTACTACTTCAGAGACTGAGACTGTTGTTGTGGTTGCTACTAAATGGAAGGTTTTCATTTTTATCTTTCTTGTTATTGTCCTTTTATAGTAGCAAGCCATTTTAAATATTCAATAGATTAGCCAAAATTTGAGATGAACGGTCCGATGTGAAGACGAAAAAATAGCACCCTGCGGTGCTATTGGTATGGAGTGGCAATCACGCCAAATAGATAAGAACTTCTTTATCTTTACGTTCGTAGTGTGCAGAAGTGAAGCTAGAGATTCTCTTGTCAATGAATCTTTGAATGTCGCACATGCTGCGCTCATAGACATAGTAGTGTGTTCCATCAACGCATCTCTCAACGAGGTTTCCGAAAAGATCGGATAAGTCACTCATGGAGCCGTTTTCAAGTCTCATGTACTTGTTAATGATCATAGAGAAATCCTCTTGAGGAATCACTTTGTGGCTACCGGTTTTGTCGTATCTGTATTCATAGATTACTGGTCTATCAAAATTAATGTTCATGGCTTTTCTCTTTCTTATTGTTTATTGAATGTCTCAACTCTGTCTGCATAGATTCTTTTCAGGAGAATCCAGCCTTGCTTGCGTTCATCAAGTTTTCTTAACTCAATGAAGTTTTCTTTGCTGTCAAACATGTAGCGTTTGCTTCCTACTTGTCTCTCGATGTAGTAGCACTGAAAGCCACCTTTTTTCAGGATGTAAGGCTGAACGACATTCTTGGAGTCCTGCATGTTCATTAACTGTGCTTTGATTTGTTCAAATGTTTTCATTGTTTCTTTCTTGTTGTTGTACTTATATATTAGCAAGCCATTTTAAATAATCAATAGACAGGACATAACTATCAGATAAACGGTCCTGTTCATGGACGAAAAAAAGGCACCCTGATTGGTGCCTTTTTTAAATCTCACTGTTGAATGAAAGACTCAAGTCTGATGTCCTCTTTTTCTTTATCAGTGAACATCGAATCTGTTGCATTCCTGCTCAATCGTGTTGTTGTTCTGTCAAGTATGTATCTATGAACCCAAGAGCGCGTGTTTTTCAGAAGGGTTACTAACTGATCTTCTGTCATAGTTCCTGGTGAAAAGAAGGCTGAAAGATAG
The DNA here is from genome assembly GCF_056679935.1 of Variovorax sp. PEI5. NCBI lineage: Bacteria > Pseudomonadati > Pseudomonadota > Betaproteobacteria > Burkholderiales > Comamonadaceae > Variovorax > Variovorax sp. PEI5. Next base: position 3,554,622 of record NZ_CM155257.1, on the reverse strand, counting down.
CTATTAGTGAAACTCAAAGCTACTGCATCCTCAATGCTTCTTTTGCTTCCAACTATAAAACGATAGGCTTGGTGGTCATCCTCATCACCTTCAATCAAGCCAAGGCTAAACTGCTTGTTTGCCTCATAGCGATTTATTCTTAGTTGTGGCTCAGCATCTCTAAGTTGCGAAAGCCCTTCTTTTCCAAAGATGATTCTCGCGTAGCCCTCATCGTATAAAACAGATTCAACTTGAATAGTTTTGGCAAGCTTGAGATTTCTAAGGAATCTACGGACAATAATATCAATGTCTTCAGATATGGTGCGTCCACCATTCTTTAGTTGAATATTTCCAGTAATAACATCGCATGCATAGTTGACAGCTTCAACACTCAGCTCGACCTTACTCTTCGCAGCACGGTGAAACTTGATGTTCTCAAAATCTCTTGGAGAGACATTATTGCAGTCGCCCACATAACCTGAGATGACGGCTTGATTGCCTGATTTGTCTATGACTGTGAATATCTTGGTACTTTGTAAAATGGTATAGCTCATATTTTTCTTTCTTGTTGTTGTACTTATATATTAGCAAGCCATTTTAAATATTCAATAGACAAGACATGACTATCAGATAAGCGGTCCGTTTATATGTGGAGTGGTTTGCGGTAGCTCGTGCACTGTGTGAAAGGTGCTCTTCAGAGCCGGTAGAGGGCAACAATGCAGGCACAAAAAAAGCACCCGTAGGTGCTTGGCTGGTGTTTTGGGTGCCTCAGGGCTTGATGTCGACCGTGGGCTTGGGGATGTCATCCAGTGCGAGAGCGCCTTGTCTGAGCTTCTCCAGTCTGGCTATGCAGTCCTTCATCTCCTTGGATGGCTCGCCCTTGGCCTTCTCCTCGGTGATCCGCGCTTGGTAGAAGTCCGCAAGAGCTTTGGGTGTCAGTCCTGGTGGTGCTGTGAGGTTGCACATAGAGAGCCTTTCGTGTTGGCTTCACTCTAGCAGTGCGAATCGCCTCATTTGGCTCACTGGCGCCGTTCTGGCACGTAATAAACGGCCCCTCAAGGGGTCTGCTCAGTCTCAAGAAGGATCGGCTTGTTGGGCTTGTTAGCTTGCTTCAGGAAGGCAGCGGCCATGGCCTTCTTCACCTCCGCATCGTTCATCACAGCATCAAGAGTCTCATGGGGGATTCGTGAAGGTGCTTTGGCTACCTCAGAGACAAGAACCTGCACCATCCTGTGTGGTGTCACATCATCCTTGAGTTTGAACGCATCCTGAAGTGTGAAAACAAGCATTGGTGACATCAAGATCATCATCAGTTCAACATCTGCAAACCTTCGTTGCTGAAACCTATCCAGAAAATCTGAAATCAAATATTTTAAAGCTCTTGGCCTCTGCTTCTTGAAATTGAACTGCGCCTTGCTTTCAGGGAAGAAGTCAAAATTGCTGTTCATGACTCACTCCCTCAAAAATTCTATTAGAGCCTTATATTTTGGATTGTTGCCATGCTCTTGTTCGTAGACGACAAGCACCGCATTTGGAAGGGTGACAGATGCGCCCAATATTTTAGCCATCACAAGTTCTTTAAGATCGTTGGGAAGTGCGCTTTGTGAATTCAGGATTAAAAATTGTTGCCTCATAGACTCTTTCTTATAGTTATGGCTCGTGAGCTGAGCAACTCCATTATTCAGTAGCAGTTGTTGTTGTCCCACGTGTCGTCACGAAGATTTTCGTTAAAGTAAAAAGCTGCGGACTTTTCTTGGGGTTCGTTTAGAAGAACTAGGTGAGTCATTGGCTTGACGTTTATCAGGTTAATTTGATTGGCTATCGTCTCAACTTGCTGTCTTAGTATCGGGCTCTTTATAAATTGTGTTCTCCTGTTCATGATGAATTCCTTTGTTTCATGTTTGGGTAGTGTTGTGCTTTGATGTCCTGGTGAAGAGTGCCTTCAGCCATCTTCTTGTCATTGTTCATAAGTGACTTGGTGGTTCTGACGATTGGTAGTGAAGAAAGGATTCCATCGACTCCGATTCTGTGACCTTTAAAAGTTATCTGTTTCAAGACTGAATTTCCATCTGAACTATCAACAATGACTCTTCCTTGCTCATATAAAGCTTGCATTGAAAGGGTAACGTCTCGATCTCCAAAGCTGTCAACCAAATTCTTTTGCCAATCATCATTTACTACACTGGTAACACACGAGTATTCGCCCTTTGGTGTATCAATGATTAGAAATGGCTGCTTTGCCACTTCATGAAGATTTTGCAAAAAGTGCTTGAAAGATAGGTTTTCGACTTGCTTATTGCGAAAGTATTCACTTGCTGAATTGATGTGGCACTTCACTAAGCTAGCAAACCTTGCCGTGGAGTTTGCGTCGTCGTCTAAAGCAACCTCTGCAAAGAATGCATTTGTAGAGGTAATTGCTTCAGCTTCTGTAGATGGCTCTGCCTTGAATGCAGAGTAGTGTTTGAGTTCTGAATAAATTTCTTTGAATGTTCTCATAGTGTTCCTCTTAGTAGCCCATAAGTACAAGTTGAAGAACTGCCAAGATGCCAATGCCATGAATCCATAGTTGCATTGTGATGTTGTCGTTTTCTGCTTTGGTTGGTTTGTATTTCATAATGATTTCCTTGTTGTTATGTATTTATATTAGCAAAGCATTTTAAATAATCAATAGACAAAGCAAATCTTTAAGATAAACGGTTTGTTTAGTGCGGGAGAGGTTTATATGAATCTTCGGCCTAAGGTTTAACTATTGGCGGTGGCTCGTGCACTTGTGAGAGGTGCTCTTTAGAGCGGGAAAGGGGAAACCAAGCGGGCATGAAAAAGCACCCGTAGGTGCTTGGCTGGTAAACTGCTTGCATAGGAGCTGGAATGAGCAAATCACTTCAAGAAATCATCAAGCAGCAGCAAGCTCGTGAAGATATGTTGTCCAAGTATGCTGGAGCTTCAAGCATTACTGACACACTTGCCAAGATGAACAAAGATTCATTGAGTGGAATCCTTGCACATCAAAAAAGCATGAGTGCTGTGGAGAACTTCGGCAAGATGTTTGAAAAGGAGAGGCTTGCAGCATCACAAATTGCCAAGTTTGCAACTCCTGTCTTGCCTTCTTATATTGGCGATGCCATCAAACTCTCAAAATCGCTGTCTGAGAATAGTGCACTGAGTCAGATGAAATCGATCATTGCTTCTGATGCGATGCACCATCTCAAGATTGGTGAAACAATCAAGAGCTTTGAAGTTGGAAGTGCCTTCAAGAGCTTGGCGATCGGAAGTGCCATTGAACGATTGGTGCCGAAGATTCCACCATTGTTTGCTTCTGAAATTTTGGCACTTGAACAGTTCAAAAGTCTTGGAAGTGTGATTCGCTCTGCTGATGTTTTCGGTGAGCTGCATTCCAAGGCTTTGAGATCCAGCCTAGGCGACTGGCGGGGCACCATCGTTGTCCCTACCCTTGCACAAAGCCTCTACGTTACCCAAGGTTTCGACAGCGGTTTGACAGAGCTTCCAAATGAGGAGTTCTTTGGTGTCGTCTCTGAGGCTGGACTGACACATCCATCTACAGACATTGAGCTTTTTGGGCCTGTGGTTGTTGATGTCGGTGATGAGGAGCTGAATCAAGAGGAGCTGAATGCCAAATGCTATGCACGCATCTACAGGCTTGAAAATCGCCTGAGGACATTCATTGATGAAGCAATGACGGCAAGGTTTGGCACTGGCTGGTTCAAGCAGCTACCCGCTGATGTCAAAGAGAACCTAAATGAGGTTCAGGCAAAGAAGAGGAAAGCTGGAGAGGACAGGACCTTGATTGAATGCACTGACTTCAGCCACTACACCAAGATTATTTTCAAGGGTGATCTCTGGAGGGATGTCTTCTCTCCCCTGTTTGGGACACGGCGAAAAGAGGATGTGCAGGAATCCTTGAATCGGCTCAAGCCCATCCGTGACACTGCCATGCACAGCAACCCAGTAAGCCATGAGGATTGGGTGATGCTTCACTTTGAGACTGGCCGGCTGCTCAAGGTGATTGCCAAGCTGCACTGACCGCACTCAACCGAATACAAGAATACCAAATGGCATTGTTGACACCATCTCTTGAGAAAGCAAGATCGTACAAGCAGGCTCCTACGCCAGGTGAGCTTCACTTGTTAGAGTTCTTGTCCACACATTTCGGTGATGAAGTAGAGGTGTACTTCCAGCCATGTTTTAACGGTGATCGTCCTGACATTGTTGTAATGGGGAAGACTGTTGGCGTAATTGTTATTGAGGTTAAGGATTGGAATCTTCAGAACTACACCATTGATGATAAAAATAGATGGATTCTGAAGCTAAACAGGAGCAAGGTCAGGTCACCGTTTGCTCAGGTCTACAAGTACAAACAGAATTTCTTTGAAATTCATGTCAATGGACTCCTTGAGAAAAGCCTGAGGAATGAAGATTTCTACGGTCTTATCAAAACCTATGTGTACTTTCATGGAGCATCCAAGAATGAGGTCAACTCCCTATATCAGGGACACTTGGATAAGTTGTATGAGTCTGCAACCAAGAATGAGCAGGATCTGAAGTCCAAGGCAATAGACTTTGACACCTACGAATCGCGTCGCACCTGGATTGAAGACAAGAAGTACAAGTTTGAGCGGGATTTGAATTTTGCGCTTTACGGCGAAAGGCTTAAAAAGATTTCATTTCCTTTGACGAAGAAAGATGTTCTTTTTGAAGAAAGTGTGTACTTGGAGTTTCAGAGACTTCTTGCGCCACCTTTCCATTATGCGAATGATGGTAAGCCTATCCAATATTCCGACAAGCAATCTTCACTAATAAAAAGTGTCGATGGTGGACGGCTTAAGATCTGTGGATTGGCGGGCTCTGGTAAAACTGTCGTTCTGGCCGGCAGAGCGGTAGATTCCCATAAGCGACATAAGGGTCGCGTTCTCATACTGACCTTCAACATCACGCTTTGCCGCTACATTCATGACAAAGTAAGTGCGGTACGTGAAGACTTTGCCTGGTCAGAGTTTGACTTCAACAACTACCATCGTTTCATGACAATGGCTCTGAACAATTCGGAGATTGATGTAGTTGTTCCAAAAGAACTTACCTATGACGGTAAAGACAAGCAGGTTGCTCGCAGGATTGCGGAAGACCGAGACAAGTATTTTGAAGATGCTTACTACAGCAATGAGAGCGTCTTTGATGGGCATGACATCAAAACTAAGTACCACACCATCCTTGTTGACGAAATTCAAGACTACAAACCCGAGTGGATAAAAATTATCAGAGCTAACTTCCTTGAAGACGGCGGCGAGATGATCTTATTTGGTGATGAAAAGCAAAATATTTATGGTCGTGCCTTGGACGGGGAGCGGCGCTCCAAACTAGTAGAAGGTTTTGGTCGTTGGAACAAGCTGACCAAAAGCTTCAGATACAAAGAAAGCAGTCCAATCATTCCATTGGTGAGCGAGTTCCAGAAGGAATTCCTGCTTAAGACCTATGAGCTGGATAATGATGAATCTTTTCAACTTAGCCTCACTGCCGTAGGCATCCATGCGTACGGTATCTTTGAGTATGGCTTGATTGAGAATCTAGCTTCGCAAATCATCCAACTAGCAAAATCCAACAAAATTCACCCGAATGACATTTCTATCATCTCATCTCAGGAGCATTTACTCCAAAGGCTAGATCATCAAATTAGAACATCTGAGCATCATCGTGAGCGTACTTTGAGTACCTTTCCCGCGCTGGAGGTAACTGACCACCCGAAGTATTCCAAGAGATACAGCCAGATCAGTGCTTCTAAGAAGTACGGCTTCAACTTGAACAGTGGAGTCATGAAGCTAAGTTCAACACATAGCTTCAAGGGCTATGAATCTCCATTCGTCTTTCTCATAGTTAATGAGGGTGACAGCCCTGAAATAGTGTTCACTGGCCTAACACGGGCTAAAGAAAACATAGTCGTGTACATGCAGAAGGATTGCGAGTTCTTAGATTTTTTCAACAGGCACCTGGCCGGTGTTCAAACGTTGTTGGCATCCTGAGGCTACAGGTCGCTCATGCGGTGTGATGACCTGGTGAAGCTGTCCTCGATCCAGTGGTATTCCCAGATGGTGATGTCCTGAGGCCTGAGCGCGTTGCCGATCTGGATGTTCGCCTTGAGGATGGCTTCGGCTTGCTTCAGGAAGGCTGTGAGGTCGTCTGACTGGACGGTGAGCAACAGGTAGCGGTAAAGCCTGTCTCGGGACTCGTGGACGTTCTCTGGTGAGATGTCTATGCCGTAGATGGATGACAGGCACTTGAGGGCGTAGGTTGTGCTGTCGCCTGTGCTGTAGCTCAGCTTGCGCTTGAGAATCTCAATAAGGAAGTTGCCTGTTCCGCAGGTTGGCTCCAGCCATGTGCTCAACGGGTCTTGTAGCTTGTCCTGTGGGATGAGATCCAGCATCTTGCTCACGATGTGTGGAGGGGTGAACACTTCGCCCAAGCTCTTGACTCGCTCCCTGCTTCTGATGAGGTCAGACATTGGCGAAGAACTCCTGCTTCACCCAGTCAGCAGCTTCCTTCAAAGCGATGTCCATGGCTGTTCCTGGCCGTGCCGTAGGCATGTAGGCGGTCAGTTCCTTGGATAGCTTGCCGTTCGGTGCGAAGCTGACTGTGTGGCATGGAGTCCTGAGGCTGTTCAGTTCGTAAAGCTCAAGTGTGGCCGTGTTCTTCCTGCCCAATTTCACCTTCAAGGTGTAGCTCATACCAATGATGTAGCGGTAGCTCGGGTTCGGTGCGGTCATCAACTCTCTGATTGCTGGCTGGTTGTACAAGTCGTAGACCTGGTAGCCAGTGATCTCAGCAATAAGCTTCACGGTAGTTGGCTTGCCTGATTTTCTGATAGAGGCAATGGCTAAAGATATTTTTTTATCCTTTTCTTGTTTTTGTTCTTTGGTGTAGTTCATATTTTTGACTTTCTTGTTGTTATGGGCTTTTCGCTAAGGCTAGACTGAAGTACTGACTCAAATTCAATAGCCTTCATCATTTCTAAAACATCAACACCCTCAAACAAAACTATCCTTCTTTGCTCGGGGCTAAGAGCAGTGATGACTCTAATGATCTGGTTGGCAGACTCTTGAAAGAAGTTGGAGTGCCATGCCTTGGAATCTTTTGAAATGTTAGAAGTGTCCGACATTCCTTCATACCTGTCATGATTTAATACATTGGATGAAATCCCGAATACAAGCTGACTAGGTGCATAGTCAATCCGATTAAGTGCGACTTGAAGAGAGCTTGGTTTAAGTGTTTGGTTCATGTTGTCTCCGTTATTTTGTTTAATCACTTGCCGTCAAAAGCCATGACTACATCTGCCTTCTTGAGTGCATTAATAAGATGCTCTTGTAAGTGGGATGCACGATAGTCGTGAACGTAGTTAATTTCGTTGTCGTACTTCTTGATCTTCAACTGCGAGATGAAAGAACCAAGTATGTATAGTTCTTCATGCGAGTTAGACTGAAGATATGCATCAAAGACTTTTGAAAACTCTGCACCTGGAACAAGTCTGTAGAACTCGTTGTCTGAGTTGATTGAAATCATTACTGGTTTATCAAAGAACATAATCATGCTGCTACTCCCATGTTGATGTCGTTGACTAACTTCATGGCGAACTTCTGAGCTGTAGCGGTCTTTTCTCCTTGGCACAAGAAACTGACTTTCTTGTTGTTCTTGAAGTAGATGTTCAAGATGCCCATGCCTTCATCGCTCAAGACTTGCACCACGTAGTGAGCTTCGCTCTTGATTGTTAAGGTGTAATCGGTTTGGGCTGACAAAGCTTGTTTTATCGAATCTTTGCTAAGGTTTAAATCTTTGAGGTTCATGGAATACTTTCTTGTTGTTATGTATTCATATTAGCAAAGCATTTTAAATAATCAATAGACAAGCGATTTTTTAAGATGAACGGTTAAAGTCATGGATGGGTTTCACTTTTTCTAAGGAAGAGTCTTTCCCTGATAGGGGATGTGCTTCGCATGGACGTAAAAAAAGCACCTCGTGGGTGCCTTGTTCATCTGCTTATCGTGTGGACTAAGCTATCCGTTCACCTTTTGCTTCGGTTACTTGCTCCTGCATGAGTTCAAGGTTATGTTTGTCAAAGATTTCCTCAAGCTCTAATCTGTATTCTTGAACGGCCCACTTATAGATTTCATCCTGTTCAGTAACTAGCATTTGCTGAGCCATGCGGGCCACTTCGTGTACATCAGCATTTGAAAAATTTAGATTGCTTAATTTTAAAGAGCTGTAGAGCATCGTGAAGAAATCATAATTCTCCATCGTGCATGTAGATTCCGAATCTCTAAGGAGCTTGTGTGCTTCCTCAGCATAAATTTCGGTTTCTTGATGAACAAAGTCCCAGTCCTTTTCTTCATTGTCATAAAAAATATCGCTGCGGTCTTTTATGTAGTTCAAATAGAAAACAACCGCCAAATCAAAAAGTGTGTTTTTCAATAATTCATCTGTTTCTTCATTCCTTGTGTTTAACATATTAATCTCCTTTTAAGTTCATTATTATATAATGAATGGATATATTAATCAATTGTTATATTGAGGTTTGCTGAATAAGAGCTTTAAAATTTTGGAATAGTGAATAGTGGCGAAGCTCGTGCTCTGTGAGAAGACTGCTCTTTAGAGCCGAAAAGGGCAACCAATCGGACGAACAGTCTGTTAGCTCCAGTTTCCTACTCTTCCTACTCTTTCCTACTCTCGAACAAAATAAGAGTAGGAAGAAAATGTTCATTAAAAACAATGACTTAGAAGATTTTTTTGCCGTTTCCTACTCTTCCTACTCTTTTTAGTAAAAGTAGATTTTGATTTGTGCTTTTCTCCAGCACTCAGTGAATATTCGATTCGAGAGTAGGAAGGGTATTTGGGGTATTTTCCGCAACAAAGTCTATATAAATCAATGACTTAAGTTTCCTACGCTGTTTTTTCGAAAGAGTAGGAAGGTCTTTGTTTCCTACCCTTCCTACTCTCGAAACTGAAATTAAAGAGTAGGAAGAGTAGGAAGAATATTGAAAAGGTGTTCTATCGAAATGTCCAGACGAAAAAAAGAGACCCGTAGGTCTCTTCGTCTGCTCGTTCATCATCAATTCTTTTTGCTTGCCTCAAACTTCGCTTGATCCCACATGTTCACTGTCTTGACTTCAGGTTTTGTGGAAGCGGCATTGTAGTCTTCCACCTTATGCTCATAGTTGAAGAAAACCATCTTAGGATGAACTTCAAAAACATTTTTGGCGAATCGTTCCATCGCTTCTTTGGTTGAGCTGAATTTGTAGTGGTACTCGCTTTTACCGTTCACTTTGCTCATCCAGTTGGTTCGCCAGTTTGGAGAGTCGCTTTCAAAATCCAAAATTTTAGAAATCGTCTTTCCAAGATCATCCTGTGAGGGGATGAAGGTTTTTTTGGTCATGTTGCACCACTCGGTGAAGTCAGCGTGAAGAAGATTTCTGTTGAAGCGGTGCTCAAGTCCAATCACCTTCAGTGTTTCCTTGGATACACCAACTTCACCCTTGAGAAGTTCGTACAGGAATCTTGCACTTGTGCTCAGTCCACGAATTTGCATGTCAACGCGGGCTTGTGTCTTCGGGAACACTCGTGGATTGAAATGGCTGATGTCTCTGTTAGACAGGAACTCAAAGATAGCTTCACGGCCACCATGCTCTACCCAGTCATTGAACAAGGCGAAGAACTGACCTGGTTGAGTTTGTCCTTTGTATCTTGGGGAGCAATCCAACACGAAGTAGCGGCGATCACCTTCGCCCACTGGGACAACCCAGTCTTCATTGGAGGCTACGAACAGACGGCAGTAGCTGTCCACGTAGATTTCGTCCTTGCCCTTGGCATTGATACTCATGGTTGGCTCTGAAATCATCGCCTTGAGCCTGCCTTCTGCTTGCTTGTCACCACCCCACACCGCTTCATCCGCGAAGACGATGAAGGCATCCATCAGGTGGCCTGAGAAGTTCCCCACCAAGCTCTGCGTGGAAGACAGGTGCTTGTAGTTGTCCGTAAAGCTGCCTAGGAGCTTCATCAGACTGCCCTTGCCGATTCCTTGCGGGCCTTTCATGACAATGGCGACTTCAGGTTTTTCTTGTGGCTTCTGCACCATGTGGGCAAGGTAGTCATAGAGGTAGTCCATGCATGCCTTGTCGTCACTGCACAGTGCAGCAATCAGTTCCTCAAACAGGACAATGTTTCCAGCTTTGCTCAGGACTTTCCAGCCCTTCCAAAGATTCAGGAATTTGTCAGAGCCGTTGTTTGGCGCAAACTCCACACCCTCATAACGTTTTACCCATGGGTCATTGACAAACTCTTTGGTGACAAACACTTTTCTTGTTCGCTCAACACCCTTGCTATCTTCATATTTAATGTTGTGATTGAACTGTCCATTATAAGAATGGAAATCGCCTAGCTTTTGAAACTGAAGTCCATTCTTGGAATCTTTCCACTGCACATAGGTTGTGCCAGAGTAGTTGATGATTGCGAACTTGGCTCTGAAATCGTTCAAGTCCTTCCTAAGAGCTTTGACATCTTCGGGCAAGTCTCTATCGGTAATGGCATCTTGGTATTCCTTTTGCCATCCAAACATCTCAATCAGTTCTTCTGGTGTCTGGCTTTCTTGTTCTGGAAACTGATCTTCAAAGGTCGTATCCCAATCAACTCTTTGAGGTGTTGGCAACGGTTTCCCATCAACGTCATCTAAATACCCATCAACAAATGGATCGAAACCATTGACATCTTCATTTTTATCTGTATTATTCATTTATATATTCCTTATATTTGCCTCGTCCGTCAAGATTTGGGCATTAACTCACAAAAAGCATCTGTTATCAGCAGGTGCTTTTTTTATGCTATCTCTAAGATTTGGTTAAGTCTCTTTTCCAAATCTTTGCGAAAAACTGCCTGCACATTGAGGCCTTTGCTTCGTGCAAGCTCTAACTTTTCAAACAAGCCATCGTTCAATAACAGTTGCCATGGCTTGTCGAACTTTTGATCAAGTGGTTTCTTTGCTCTAGTTTTTTTCATTTCATCTCCTCCTATTAAATAATTCTAATAACTTTATTCTTAAAAGTCAACAATATTAATGACTTTTAATGAAATATAAGTAATTGAAGATGATATTGTGGTTTGACATTCACAAAATGATGATCTATTGTATGAATGTCTCATGTCAGTTTCCGCGTGAGATGTTTGCTTCTTGTTGTGAAGTGAGAAACCCTCAGATTAATTTCTGAGGGTTTTTCTATTTCTGGCTTAGATCAATGTGATGCTTTGAAAAGCTGTTTGCATATTCATCAGCACTTTCGCTGTGTGATAAAGGTAGAGTCCTATCACATAGGTCATCGTATTGAGAACTGATTCTTGACCAAAGATGAACCATAAAAGGGCTGTGCTTCCTAAGCTGGCTGCAAACAAGTCCTGGTTGTTAGCAAGCTTGTCCTGGTGAGCTTCGGTTTGATCGTTGCTTACTTTGCTGAAGCTGTCAGCGAACTTCATCCCTCCAAGCTTGATGACTTGCCACACATACCAGCACACATAAATCATGTTGAAGTTTGGCAGGACTGCAAGAATAGTCTTGAATGATCGTAGTTTGACTCTTGTTAATGTATTCATATTGTAATTCCTCTTATATTAGTGTAGGGAAGTTTTCTAAAATATCAATCCCGTTACCATGTGGAAGCGTAAAGATTCGAAAATCATCATCTTGAGTCGACTCTTTTCCTGCGGTTGATCAATAATTTATTCATCAACACAGAAAGGTTATATATGTCAGCTCAAAAGTTCTCAGATGATGTGGTCAAGGAGTTGGAGGAAATGAAGAAGCTCGGAATCAAGGTAAGCAAGAAAGCCATTGAGAGAGCAAAGAACTTGAAAGAGATGGCTGAGCTTGAAAACATGGGCGTCTCTGAATGTGCTGACTTGATGATCAACTTGTCCTAAAACACACTACATATATAAAGAGCCACCTTCGGGTGGCTTTTCTTCGTCCAAAAACATCCTCTTATTTTTGACAATTCGTATTTCATCTCTAATATAAGGAGACAACAACAACAAGAAGAGAGTCAATCATGTATGGAATTATTTTATTTATCTTGGCACTTATGCCAAGTTTTGCAGAAGCTGCAAATATGTTTGAGCCTGTCCCTGCGGACAAGGCTATGAAACTGTTAGCCGCGATGTTCGGCAATCTGGGTGTCTTCGGCGCCAGTAGCTCAGATGCTTTCTCAGGCGTCATCACTGCTTTCAATGCTGCGGCTCTGACCATCGGTGGACTGCTGGTTGCATACACCATAGTCACGGGAACACTTGGAACTGCTCACGATGGCGAGATGCTCGGGAAGAAGTACTCCTCAATCTGGGTGCCCATCAGAACGGCTGTTGCCACGGCGCTCATCCTTCCCGTGATGACAGGTGGCTACTGTGTCATGCAGGCCATCGTGGGCTGGCTCATCGTCCAAGGGATCGGCTTGGCTGACAACGTGTGGTCCAGCTACATGAGTGCGGCGAACATCACCAAAGTGGTCACTGTCGGTATGGAGAAACCTGCGGTGTCCAACCTGGCTTGGAACACCTTCGGCTCACTGACTTGCATGAGGGGCTACGAGAAGCTCTACAACGAATCAAGGGCGACAAGTCCTGTGTGGCCTGAGATCACTTGGGGCACCACCACTACAGCTACACCTGGTGGAACCATCATCGAGTTCGGTGCGAAGACGGAATCAACTGGCTTCTTCAAGAACTCATGCGGCAGTGTCACGATTGATAGACAAGACCCACTTCCAGCGGGCAACCCCATGAGCGAGTTTTCCTTGATGGGAGATCTGTCCAGCCTCAACGGTGACTTGAGCGCGGCTGATGCTAAGCATGTGGCTGCGGTGAATGCCTTGATCTCAGCGGTCGACAACACGGCTCGTAGCTTCGTGGGCAACACAGGCTTTGATGTCACATCAGAAATCAATGTGGCTGCTGCTACCTATGAGGCGGCAACCAAGGACGCGGCCGCCGGCGTCGTCGCCAAACTCGGTGACTTCGGACAGTTGGAAAAATCGGCTTCCAAAGATGGCTTCTTGCTGGCTGGCGCATGGTTCATGAGGTTGAGCTACCTGTCGGAAGTGGCTCAGAAAGCCATCGCAAAGGTGCCTACTGCTTCCGGTGCCTCAGGCTCGGTGAACAGCGTTTTTAAAGACCAGTTCCAAGGCAAATATTTGAAGCCATTGATGGAGTTGAGAGCAAGAGGTGACAACCAGTTCGGTATCGCCAACAGTGAAGACCAATCCAGCTCAGCGATGGATGGCGGCTCTGGTGTCTGGGACTGGATCAAGTCTGGCTTTAGCTTGGACAAGTTGGTGAAGAAGGTCTTCAAGGCCGACGCCATCACTGCGGCAAGCTCTGATGAGCATCCTGTTATGGCGATGAAACGAGTGGGCAACTGGGCTGGAATCGTTGGCGGTGCCATGTTCTTGAAGTACGGCGCGGCTCTTACTGCGGCAGGTAATCTTCAAGGTGCTGGTACAAGTTTGGCGATTGCCACATTGCCCGTTGCAATGATTGTGTTCCCTGCCCTCATGGCAATCAGCTTCATGCTGAGCTTCGTCCTGCCAATGCTTCCATTCCTGATGTGGATCGGTGTTTGTCTCGGATGGGTGGTGCTGTGTGTGGAAGCTCTGATTGCAGCTCCTATTTGGGCGGTCATGCACTTGACGGCCAACGGCGACGATATGACTGGCTCTGGTTCGCAAGGCTACAGACTGGTGCTGAGCTTGACCCTTCGCCCTGTGCTTATGGTGTTTGGACTGATCGCGGCACTCACAATAATCACAATATTTGGTCAACTCATCAACATGGTGTTTTTTGATGTCTTCATCTTGAGCCAGCAAGACTCCAGTATCTTTATCTGGATTGTTGGCCTACTCGCTGCACCTCTTATATATGCTGGCGTAATGTGGACAGTTATAAAGAAGTCCATGGATGCCATCCATATTATTCCCGACCAAATCTTGAACTGGTTCGGTGGTGCGGGACAGCAGCTTGGTCACTACGGCGAATCTTTGGGTGGTCAAAATTCTGGAAGCTATGCGGCAGTCGGTGCAATTGCTGTGCAAGCTGGTAGAGGATTGGACGCTAAAAGGCAGGGTGTTGACATGCAACAGCAAATTGGTCAGCGCCAGGCTGCATTGGCTGGAAATGAACAGGCGAAACAAGCGGCCATCTCAGGGGTCAAGAGCGATCTTGATGACAAGCTAGGCTCCGGTGGTTCTTCAATCGTCCAGAAAGCAATGTCTGAGGGTGGCAAACAAGCTGACTTCAACTCATTAGAAGCTCAACAAATCGGCTCGAAAATGGATAGTGGTATCCAAGCTTTGGGCGGTAAAGAATCTTCTGCTGGTGTGAAGTTCAATGAAGGCATGAATGCCGACATGGATCAGGGCATGCACTTTGACCAAGCATTCTCCAAGAACTTGAAGAGTGGCATGGATGAACAGTACGGCTCTGGTGCTGGTGCATTCCTGGATAAAGCCAGTCAGGGCAAGCTTCAAGGCTCTGAGTTCACCAAGGGTGTTGAGCAACTCAATGAGATTTCAAGTCACTATGCAAGCAAGGGTTTGAGTGGTGCTGATGTCTCTGAGAAGACTTCCAAGCTTCTGAGTGTTGCTGATAAGAACTACACCAATTCCACCAAATCAATTGCGAAAGGTGGAGAAAAAAATCTCAATCATTATGTAGACAAGGCAATTGGTTTTGCTCAAAAATCTACAATGAAAGACTCAAAATGATGATATATTGATTGCTTATATATCGCATTTATTATATAATACCTCTATTAATTGGAGGTATTATCATGTACAAAAAGGCGGTGGAAAGCACAACATTTTCAGCAGTTGGATATAACGCGGAAAAGCAAGTTCTTGAAGTTCAGTTCAAGAATGGTCGCATCTATCAATATGTCAAAGTAGCTTATGAAGTCTATGTGGATTTCATGGCTTCCCCATCAAAGGGGAAATTCTTGCATAGCTCCATCTTGGGTGTCTATCCACACATCAGGATTGCATAAAAAAAGCACCCGAAGGTGCTTAGATTTTTGGCCCTCGTTCTGCACGAGATGGCTTGACTGCATGTTTAGCATTTAACTTTGCATGTAGGTCACGGGCATTGATATATTTTTCAAGTGTATCAGCAGGATTTTCACTGTCGCCTACGATGTCCTGAATTGCTTGTGATGCATGCCTGATAGCATGTGGATGAATCTTGATCGCTTTCAGAACTGTTTGGTCATTTGCTTTGTCTGCTTCTGTTCCATGCACTAAAGCCCATCCATAGGTCTTAAGAGCGAGATGGAAAAGTTCAGAGTCTTTCTGAAGTTCCTTTGAGGCATCGCTTAGGGTTGAGCCAGCTTTCTCCACGGCACGCAAAACAATGGCTTTGTCGGCTTTATTAGCCGTTGATGTGTAGGCTATTGAGTGTGGGTACGACTTAATAGCTGCCAAGGTCACATTTCTGTTTTCACGCAGTTTTTCAGGAAGTATTTGAAACAATTGACCTGAGTGCCTCATTAACTTGCATGCAAATTCTTCTGTTTGAAGTGCTTCGCTTAGTCGTTTAACCTCTTGGGGATGATTCTTGATTGCAGCAAAGGCCACTTCTGGTTCATCTTGATAACTTACAAATCCTTTAGTCCAGAATTTTGCTCCATTGTTCAATGCTTGAATTGCCTCTTCTTTATTTTGGTATTGAATTGCCATGATTTGTTTCTTTAATGTGTTGATAATATCATACCATTTCATTTTCAAATATCAATAGACAATTCATGTCTTTAAGACAAACGGCATTAGTTACCGACAATAAAAAAAGCACCCGAAGGTGCTTAGATTGTTAGGCTCTGAAGAGTCTCTGCATTAAGAGTGTGTTGAAGTCTCGTCGTTGGTCACAAACGATGTGGATGTAAACCGTATCATCAATCACCTCATAGATTATCTTGTTCATCTTCGTGAGGACTTGGCGATACTTCTTGACATTCAACTCTTGAAGCTCAAAAGGAATCTTGCCGGTGATGGTTCCATTGCCTACAGCAAAAACAATGGTCTTGATTTCTTGGTAGCCTGTTGCCCAAACATCTTTGCCAAACTTCTTGACAACATAGGATTTCAACTCCTTGATGTCGTCTTCAGCAGATTGAAGAAAAACAACATTCATGCTTCATCCCTGTCCAAGTCGGCAAACACTTCGCTGGCTGGGCGAAACTTACCTTGTTGAATCTCGTTCTCTCCTAGTGCCAAAATCTTCAGGAGGGCAAGGGTCTGTTGACTGGCTTCAAAGGTGCCAACATCCATCACCACCAGCTTTGCTTCCCCGTTCTGTGTAATCACCATTGGCTCACGGCTCTCAGTGATGTCCTTGACGATTTCGGCGGCATGGCTCTTGAGGTAGCTGATGGGTTTGACTTGGGTAGAGAACTTCATGGCATGTCCTTAGTGAGTGGACTGATTATAGACCGAATTTGGTCCTGTGCCAAGTTGTTTAATTATTCAGCTTCCCAACACCACGAAAATGCACCAATGGGATAGAGCTTCTTGCCATCAATGATGACTGCACTGAAAGTGTCAAATTCACCTTCAGGATAATCTTCGGTTCGGTAGATGAAGCTATCTGATTTTTCATCATAGATAAGCTTGTCATCGAACTGCGAGAAATCATTTGCAACCTGCTGTGCCACTTCCAATGTGAAGTAAGGGCATTCCCATCCATTCCAATATTGGCCTTGTGAGAATCCCATGTACTTGCACTCTTCAATGCCAAACTTCTTTTCAATCATAACTTTCTCCTTTCATAGATTATAAAAAGGATAGATGATTGCGTCGAACGATAAACGTCAAAAGCTAAAGATCATTTGCGTCTATTTGCGTATTCATATAGCGAAGCATTGCCAAACAGGGTTGTTGGGACGAAAAAAAAGACTCCCGTGGGAGTCTTATACAAATCAAGGAGAGGATGGCTTCAACGAAACATCTGACCCAGCTTAAAGGCCAACCCATACAATGGTGACTTCTTGGGTGCAACAGGAATTGGTGCCAAATACTTTTGGTTCAAAAGCTTTGTTTGTGCACTGAAAGTAGTGTCCCATGAATTGACACCGGCTTGATTCTGGGTGAATGAACTACCCAAACCAAGCTCGTTATTGAATGTGCCAGACATATTGCGGTCATTGTTCATGGGAACTCCTTTCTCTCGTTGTACAGCGCAGACAGGCCCGCGTCAAGTCAGAACAGCACAGTCTCATAGTCGCTGCGGATCTGCTCGTTCTGTTCCAGCACGGCATAGAGGACGGCCAGAGAGG
Organism: Variovorax sp. PEI5; assembly: GCF_056679935.1. NCBI lineage: Bacteria > Pseudomonadati > Pseudomonadota > Betaproteobacteria > Burkholderiales > Comamonadaceae > Variovorax > Variovorax sp. PEI5. The sequence goes on along the minus strand of NZ_CM155257.1, from coordinate 3,537,287 downwards.
CAGTGACAAGCTCGGTGTCACGACCTGGTGAAGAGTTGGGCGGGTGCTTCCCCCCATGGAACAGGTTGTTCCTCACTCGCTGGAGGCTCTCCAGCGCCTTTGCCCTGTCTGTTGCTCCCTGTAGTGCCACATCCTTCCACTTGAGGTTCGGTGCCTGTACTTGCGGTGGATAGGCAAGCAAGTAGCCCAAGCTCACGGCAAGAGGACTGTCCTGAGCCACCTCAAGAGTGAACTCCCGTGCGAATCGCTTCCAGTCTGGGGATGCTCGTCCCTCCCCTTTCACAAAGCCTGCTTCTTTCAAGGCAAATTCAAACCTTGAGAACACTGCAAAGAATTCACAGGCAAGGTCTTTTGGGACACTGATGAAAGTGAACGGATCAGGAAGCATATTCAAAGATTTTAAATCTCGTCTTTTAGCTTTGAATGGTCAGCGACAGCTTCGGCTATCTTGTCATCAACATCTCGCTTGTTCACATCGTCGTACCAATAGACAACACCATCACTGAATTCAATGCGAAGCTCTTTTTCTCGCGGCATGTAGCTCGTCGTTATTTTTGCCATGTTGCACCCTTTTTCTTTTATTAGTAGCGTGCTTCATCGGGATGTCAAATTTAAAGCGTGCCTTCAGCAATATATTTGAACGGAAATGCTCCATTGATGGCAGCTTTGATTTTGTACTTTCCACCACCATGCATTTCGCAGAAGAACAAATCCTTGCCCTGACCTTTGAGCATGAAGCTTTTGTATCCCGGCTCCATCACTGGTGCACCATCGCCTGAAATCAGCGATTCTGAATAATTAACGGCCTTGGCAGTCACCTGCTTGCACTGGGCGAATTCATTGGTTGCACCTTGAACAACTGCCTTGTTGGCAGCAACGAACCCAGCTTCCTTCAAGACAACCACATAACTTTCAATGCGACCTGGTTGAAACTCAAGTTCAGCTTGTCCAAACGGAGCCGTGACGACTTGAGGTTTCTTCTGGGCAATGGCTGTGAGAAGTCCTGCTGGAGGTGTCTGCCCTACTGACTTGAAGAACTTGGCGGTTGCACTCTGGAGCTTGGCAAAAGCAAGTTCTTTCTCAGCCGGGTTGTTGATGTTGATCTTGATGCGGATTTCATTCGCACGGTCAAAAGCTGTGGAGCGGATGTAGTAGGCAATGTTTGGCTCCATGCCTCCCCCTCTGGAGGTGCCGAATGACACAAGCTGGCTCATGCATGTCCATTCGCTCGGATCTGCCTTGCTCGGCTTCCATCCAGCGGTAGGGATGCCCTCAGATTCAAGAGCCGTGCACAGCACCCTTGGGGACTTGAAAACACTGTCTTGAGCCATCACGGCAAGCGGGAAGAACAGGCACGATGCCAAGACTCGTTTCATCAAAGACCTTTAGAAATATTGAGGATGTCTGCTACGGGTCGGGCCTTGTAGGCATGAATCAAGATTCTCGCCGTTTCTGTTGCAAGTAGAAACAGTGGAACCTCCAGCTTGAAGCACTCGTTGACCATGAGCGGGTCGTTGTCGTGGGGGATGGACTGGATGATCTTGCCCCCGTATTTCAGGACACGGTCTATTCGCAATGTAGCGTCTGCTCGACTTGAGCAGAACACTGTTGGGCAGCACGATGCTGCCTGAACTCCCTGGGTGATCTCATCTTCAGCGCCGAGTGCGGATGGACTTCGTTGAAGTGCTCGAAGGCCGTGGCCATCTGCGCCATTACCGTCCTTGCATCGACCAGGTCCATGCGGCTGACGTAGTCGCGCTTGAAGGTGTTGACGAAGCTCTCGGCCATGCCATTGCTTTGCGGGCTGCACACGGGCGTGTTGACCGGCCGCAGGCCCAACTGCCTGGCGATCTGCCGCGTCTCGGCGGCAATGTAGGCACCGCCGTTGTCCGAGAGGAACTCCAGAGCGTGCCCCTTGGGAATGCCTTCTACATTGCCGAAGCGTTTTTCCACCGCCTCGATGAGCATCTCGCGCACCGGCTCGCCCGGCAGACCTTTGCCTTCCCAGGCCCGGTAGGCCAGGATCTCCCGATCGCAGCAGTCTTTCGTGAAGGTCGCCGTCACGGTCTGACCCGAGTCGCACCTGATCTCGAAGCCGTCCGAGCACCAGCGCACGTCGCTGTGCGCAACTGCCACTTTCCCTTCATGAGGCCGACTGGACTGGCGTCGTCGGGGTGCTTTGGGAAGCAGCAGTGCATGACCGGCCATCACGCGGTAGACCCGCTTGGCGTTGACTCGCGGCGCGCCGGCGTCGGCCCGCTGGCGGTTCACCAGCGCGCAGGCACGGCGGTAGCCGTAGGTCGGCAGCTCGGTGATCTGCGCCCTGATCTCGTCGAGTAGCACGGCATCATCAGCCCGCGCGGTACGGCAGGTCCGGGCGTCTATCCAGTCGTCGCTGCGTGCGCGCAGCCGCTGAACGTTCGAGCGCGCCAACCCCAGGGCCTCGCAGGCGGCCTTCACAGGCCATCCCCGTCCAGCCAGGGTGAGCGCGCAATCCACTTTTTTTCGGCGGCATAGCCCACGGCCTCCTTGAGGATCTCGTTCTCCAGCGTCTTCTTGCCCAGCACACGCTGGAGCTTGGCAATCTCGGCCCGGGCCGCGGCGAGCTCGGAGGCCGGCACCACGGCCTCGCCGGCGGACACCGCAGTCAACGCGCCTTGGCGCTCGAGCTTGCGCCACTGGAACAGCAGACTGGCCGACACACCCTCTTGGCGAGCAACGAGCGATACGCTCATGCCCGGCTCGTAGCTGCGTCGAACCAGCGCGGCCTTCTCTGCGAGGGACCAGCGCCTGCGGCGCTGGTCCCTCATGATCACCTCGACGGTGGTATCCGTATTCCTAGTCGTATTCACAGTCCTACTCCTATCCTGAAAGATAAGCGACAGACCGTGTCCTGTCATTCAAGGGGCCAGCTCATGGACACAGTAAGTGAAGGCGAAAATTTCCCTCATGCGGTCGATCTCCTTGAAGCCTACGGCGAGGAGCTGGCAGTTCATCGCCCGTAGCTCCTTGGTCATGCTCAACAGGCAGGAGATGGCTTCTCTTGTATCCTCATGGGTGTGTGCTAGTCCAAGCACATCCATCAACTCTCCTGACTTGAAGAAATGCTCACCATGAGCCGTGAGGTTGTGGGCAAGCTCCTTGTGAAGCCTGTGCAGGTTGATGGCTGTAACACCGTCAGGAGTGAGCTTGATGGGTCTGTGCATAGCTTTGTGGAAGACGTGAAAAAGCCCTCCGAAGAGGGCTTATGGATCTGCCTGTGGACAGATTACTTCTGCTTCACATCGGCTTCGGTCAGTTCGCCAAGTTGTTCCTTGGTTGGCTTCTTTTCCATCGCCTTAGCCAGCTTCCAAAGGAAGTTGCCCTTCGCTGCCTTATCGGTGGGGTTGGTCAGCCATTGGTCAACCGGCTTGCCCGCCTTGTAGGCTTCAAGGCAACCCTCATCCTTCAGGAACTTCGGTGGGTGAGCGAGCCATGCACCAGTGCCAGCAGCCGCGATGGACTTGATGGGCTTGCTGGTGTTCCGAACCTTTGCGGTGCCATCGCCTTCCGCCTTCTTACCCTTGCCACGGGTGCCGGTGGTTTTGGTGAAGTGGGGTGCAGCCACGAGCTTGATGGTGTCTTCGTCGTACAGCTTGTCCAGATCTGGAACCGGCGCGCCGTTGTCCTTGAGGTCGATCATGGTGATTTCATGCGACTTCATTTGCTCAACGAGAGCGGCGATGGTGGTCTTTCGTGCCTTCGTCGACTCGCCACGAAGCTTGCGCAACGACGAATATTCCTCTTCTTCCGCATCGCTAAGGTCATCACGATTGTGCAGATCGTCAAAACGTGCCTTGTTGAACTTGGTCGGTGCCTTGTTGTGAGTCGGTGCCTTGCTGGTGTCTTGAGTTGCAGTTGCCATGATGTTCTTCCTTAAAGGAGGGTTGTTGATTGAGTTTGCTTACTCAACAAACTCAATGAATGTTTGTTGATGTAGTGACTGTATGTCGTCATCAATGTAGCGTCAACAAGAAGATCAATCTTTTTTCATCTTTTTTCGTTCATCAATCATGCGCGTCTTTCTTACAACATAAAGCCGTCTGGATTTCATCCACTCCTCTTGATTTTGATGTTCTTTCTGCTAAATATATCTATAACAAGAAGGAAAACCATGACAAACAGAATAAGGGCAATGATTGCGGGATTGGTATTCATGCCGTTCCTGGTGAATGCTGGACAGGCAAATATCGTAGTGACTGCAAAAATCGTCTACAACTGCTCCATGCAAACAGTGGGAAGCGGTATTGAATTTTGTACAAACAATTCATCCATGCCAAGCAAACAGAAATTCGACTTTGAGAATTCGGCAGTTGTCCTTGTCAAAGATGGCTATATCACAGTAAATTATTGAGCGAGAAGAACCCAAAAGTATTGATTTTCTCAATATTTCTGCTAATTTGTCTAAAACAACAAAGGACAAATTATGATAATAAGAAAGTCAAAAGGCTTCACCCTCATAGAATTAATGATAACAGTTGCAATCGTCGGTATATTGGCCGCAATTGCCTTGCCTGCTTATCAAGACTACACAATCCGTGCACAAGTCAGTGAAGCTGTTCTTCTAGCATCTGGCACAAAGCCGAAGGTGGAAGAATGGTATGCCATCAAGGGTGCTCTACCTTCAGACAGCTTTGAAGCTGATGTAGCTTGCCACAACACAAGGTGCGGCAATTATGTGGACTACATAGATATTCAAGCTGGCTCACCTGGTATGGTTTTCGCTCGTTTAGGTAACGATGTAAATATCAAGGTCAAAGGCTACTCTATTTTCATGAAAGCTCGTGTCACCTCTAATGGCAACCTGTCATGGGAGTGCATCGGAAATATGAATAAAAAATATTTGCCAGCTTCATGCACCCAAAACGACACACCACAGACGATGAGCTAAAGCACCGGTCCAGATTGTTGCTTGCGCTGTCGCGGTGTGAGTTTCGCTTCATCCTTGGGCTTCAGGTCAACTCCCATCTTGCCGTGTAGCTTCTCGCTTTCAATGGCATGGGTAAGTGTCTCTAAGTGGTCATTGCTGTTCCTGAGCAATGCTTGAATCCTGGGTGAGCAATTCGCTGAGATGAAGTCTTCGTTATCGGGCCAGCCCTCTGATGCTTCATAGCAGAGTTTGATTATTTCCAAGTCGTCTTTAAGTTCATGGCTTAATTTGGATAGGAACCAGTAGTTTTTCTGGAAGTAGTGCCGAGCAAATTCTCTGTTTGATGTGATTTCAATGGGCAAATGCTCCACATAGCTATCATAGTCAGGATCTTCATCTGGAAGTCCAAGCTCATCTAGTAGATACCGCTTTATATCCCCTAATGCTTCACGGATATCAGTATCATCTTTCTGCTCGCCTGATAAATAAGACCACACGATAGGATTTGAGGCTACAGAGCCACGAATAAAATCCACATCTTGGGCTATGCATTGATCAGCCTGTTTAAAGCATTCCGGCTTGTATTTGACTGCTTTGACAAGAAAGTCACCATTGCCGAGCAGGGCTGTTTCCAGTTCGGGTATTTCTGCTTTCCTAGTTAGTAGCTCAAGCATGATGTCTGGATCAGATTTCAGGCTTTCATCCATCTTTTCGTATATCTGATTTGAGTAAACGGCTCGCCTTGAATATCCCTCAAAAGGATCTCCCCCATCATCTCCAGATACAACCGTCCAAGCCTCCTGATAAATAAGAAGGATGGTGAGAATGAAGTCTCTGTTTGAATAGAGGCTCTGGCCTATGAACTTGATGCACTGAGCTTCTTTGGTGATGGCAACCAGCATGAATTGCTCATCGTTCTTAAGTTCTTCTGGAACAGTGAATTCCAGTAAGTAGTCCTGTGACTCAAGACTTCTAAGAGCTTCAATTTTAATTTTATTCATTATGTCTTTTGAGGATCGCCAGAAGCTACCCATTGGAAAGCTGAACTATCAGGATGTTGATGAATGACGGACAAGGCTTCATCGCCACCAGCTAACCACTTCGCCCAATCCTCAGGCTCAAGTACGAGTGGCGCACGGTCATGGGTGGTGCCTAGGAAGTCGTTTGGCTCGGTTGTGACCATCGTGAAGGTGTTGACCGGCTCACCTGTCTTGTTGTCTTTGGACACCTCATAGAGTCCTGCTGCGAGGAAGACATTGGTTGCCTTCATGGAGATGTCTACCCGCGTCTTCACGCCCTTCAGTACAGGCCACTCCCACCATGCAGACATGGGGATGAGGCAACGAGTCTCCTTGAAGGCTTTCCTGAAGGTAGGGAGCTTGTGCACGGTCGCACCCACGGCGTTGATGAGTTCCCGCTTGAGCCACTTGTCAGGCTTGGCAGGATCTGGCCATGTGCGATGGAAACCCCAGCGGCGCCGATCCACGAAGGTCTTGCCGTCCTCGTCCTGGCGGATGACTGGCTGGTAGGTGCGGGGGAAGACTTCCACACTGCCATCCCACAGCTCGGGCTCAGGGTCACGGATGCCAAGGCGAAGAAGATCCAGCTTCTCGTTAGCTATCCATAGAGGGTCAAGGCGGTATCGTCCACACATAAAAGAGCCCGTGTACAAGTGCGACAGTTAAACTTCCATTCATGCCATTAGCTTCCGCAGAACTTTTCAGCGACATCATAATGAAGATGTCTATTCTCCGCTATATCTTTAAATCTAGAAGTAAGCGTGGCTTATTCGATCTAAATAAGCAAGCCGAGAATTTTTTCTGTTTGATATTAAATAAGACCTATGGTTGGAGTTTGGTTAACTCTAATCATCAAATTTCGAATCATCCTGCGATAGATCTAAGCGACCTTAACTCTCGAATTTGCGTTCAAGTCACTGCTCAGGATGATTCCGGAAAAATTAAAGAGACTATTAAAAAGTTCATTGCCATGGAGCTTTATGAAAAATATGATAGGTTAATATTTTTGATGATTGCTGGAAAGAAGGCGTACACCACGAACTTTGACACGCAAGATTTGTTTGAGTTTGACAAAAATCTTGATATATGGGATCTAGACGACTTGCTTTCTGACGTTGAGAACTTACAGCTTCCACTTGCAAAAGAGATTGCCTCATTCGTCAATGATGAATTGCAGCCAATAGTGAAGGCGCTAGCGCCGACTGAAAGTTTACTTGCTGGCCTGGAAGTAAAAGCATCTGTGCCTCCAAAAACCGCGAAAGCATTTATCAACTTTGTTTATGAAAACGGCGCCGATCCTTTCGACACTGATGCAAAAGGGAAGGAGCTAAAGTTTATCAGTCGCCTTTACTCTAAGCTTTCCAAGCTCTCGAAAAAGTCGAGAGAATACTTGGCTGTATATCTTTTGCGTGGGCAAATCTTTAATCAATATGAGAGCAAACGGGTAGGCTTATATTGGAAAGATCTGCATAATATTCTGCCGATGACGGATGTTGAGGCTACGCAGTATTTTAAAATTCTTGAGGATATTAATTTGGTAAGCCATGATGATGATGGCGAGCACAGAGCTGTAAAGCTGTATTTGCATTACGCTCTAGAGTGTGATTTGGATTTCTTTGTTTATCTAAAGAAATTTTGCAAGTCTGACTCTTTGATAAAAAAAGTGTTGGTAGACTGTGACTTTTCGCTGCTTGACTGATGTCAAACTTCGAATTGCTTTGTTTTGAGGGTTAATCACTCTTAATCTGTCGCTTCGAAGCCAAAATGTTGCCTGTGCCATTTGAGATATGGCTTCATTCCTAAGTGGGTACGGTCTATCAGTCTTATATTTTCGTGAATCGGTAAAGTGTTCTTTGACTGAAGATGAAATCTATCATGAACGAGCATCTTGAAATTATCGTCAAAACTTATGTATCCACGGTCAAATGCCTTGGACAAGTTCGGACTAAGCAAGATACCGTTATCTGGAGAGAGGCGCTCTTTTCTCGTGGTGCATTTGCTCCAAGGCTTGATGTGCGAAGCAACCAATAGCGCCTCATCTTTGCACTGGGTTACGGCACAGCCTTTCCACCTTTCAACAAGCTTCTGACGGAAGTAGCCTTGCCCCACTCGCAACTTTACGATGGCATCTTTTTCAGTGTCAGAGAGTGGGGAGTTTTCAAGCCAGTCAAGAAACTCATTGTCAGTTCCTGGCTCGGGTGCTTCATCAAATGGATCTTTGATGACTCGTGGAGGTGGCTCAATGCCACGGACCAGCTCGTAGGCACCATCAACATCATATTTATGAACCCACCATGAGGCTGCATCCAACAATCGTTTTTCTGCTTTTGAAGAGTCGGTTGCCGCATCTTCAACATTTGTCCTACTGCCATCTAAAACTGCTACTCGCACGGGAAGGCGAGAAAAGTATGCAGTTGAGACAAGTGAACTGAAAGCCTGAGCTTTCTTGATCTTCATTGCAAGTCGGTGGTCAGACTCCCCAGCAATCTTCATGTCCGTCTTCATGTTGCCCCACTTCTGGGCATCCAATCTTGAATTGCCTAGACGGACAAGCTTCCCATCTATTGGCTTGATTTCATTCCACCAAATACATGCAAGATATGGTTCACCTTTGCCACCAAATGTCCACAGGCTATTTTGATAGACATTGTCAGGGGGATCAATTGGTCTATTATCTTTACGACTAGTTTCCCAAGGTTCACCGCTCAATCCTGCTTCAATAGCTAGGTCATAGATGTTCCGCTTTGTCAGAGGACGAATGGATTGGTATTCTTCTTCAAGTGTCATGTTAGGATGATGGCTGTTCGCTAAAGCAAAACCTGAAAGTCAAAAATGCTAAGAGATCCTGATTACAAACCGAGTGCTAACAACTTGTTCAAAATAAATCAAGCTCTCAAGGTGGTTGAAACAGTTGGGAAGTTCATCAAGCAGCCTGCACTTGAGACAATATTTTTTGAGCAAGATGACAAGAGCTTTATTTTACTTGTTAATCCATTTCTCAATGACTTTATTGAGGTTGCCCTAGTCAATGAATCATTTGAAAATTGCGAAGATAAGAGGGAATCTGAGGTCTTGGGTATTCTTTCCGGCGCTAATGAATATGGATCTGCCAAGTTTTATTTAGATCCGTCTGAACATGCCACTGGCAGAATAAGCTCTTTTTTGGCACCTGAGCAAGATTACACAGTTGCACTTCACAATGTCATGCTGACCAAACTTTTAGAGGAATCTGAGCAGGTTTCCAAAAGCATAATCAGGAAGCGGTGATTACGCTCTCACTATTGGAATGTCTTCCCAGCTTGTAGTGTAGGCTGGTGTCCTTCGTTCTTGCTTCATGGAGAATGCTCGTTTGTCCCCATCCAAGCCTGCACTTCCCAAGATGATCGTGCCTTTGCCATACCGTCCGTTGAGCTTGTCCAAGGTGGTCATCAATGTCCCCTTGTCTTCAGGCTCTGGCTCAAGGTTGAGTTCAAATTGTTCAATGCCACCATCTTGAAGCTCTAAGAGCATGACTCCTGCTTTCGCATAGTTGAATCCTGCCTTGTAGATATTGCGCAGGTCTGACAGTGCAGCTTCAGCTATCAGTCTGGTGTCGCATGTGGGTCTACGCAGTGGGATGGTCATGCTCCTGCTGTACTGGGGATCTTTCCTGAAGGGACTGGTACGGATGAAGCAGAGGACTTGGCCGGCGTTGCCTCCTTGCCTTCTGAGCTTCTCTGATGCCCTTGTGGCGAACTCGGTGACTGCCTCGGTCAGCTCGTGCAGTTCGGTCATGCGCTTCATCAGCGTGCGCACATGCCTGCGGCCCACGCAATGCCCCTGGCGCTGCGTAAGCGCTCGGGCAAGTCACCCTTGATGCGGGCTCTCGGAGGAACCACACGAAGTGGCGCTGGAGAGCTGGCAATTCAGGTCGGCCACAATACTGAGATGTCTGCGACTGCTTCTTCCGGCCCATCTCGTCGAACCCCTGCCTCCCGTGCCGCCTCACCTGTCTTGGTTGAGATGCTTTCGGCAAGCGGCTATACGGAGATCCGCTCTCTCAACGATCAGCTGTGCGCGGTCAAGCAGTTCAACTACACCACCGCTTTGGTTGTCGGGCTTGACGATGTCGGCTATCAACGCCGGTACTGCTATGAGCACCGTGCTGACGCTCAGGCCGCTCTCCTTGTATGGGACGGCCGAGAGCATCCACCCGGACCGTGGATCAAGTGCAAGGGTGGTGGCATCGATCTGTTGAACCCAGCCTTTTGCTGAGCTTTGAACCAAGCACGCGGCGATCGCTCAGATGAGTGCCAACGATGCGGGAGCAGTTCGTCGATGCGGCTGTTCGGCTGCGTCGGCAGGCGCAAGAACACATCCTTCAGATAGGCATATGAATCGTGCCCATTGAGCTTCGCTGATTGGATCAAGCTCATGACGGCTGCGGCGCGTTGACCAGCACGCAGGCTCCCAGCGAACAGCCAGTTCCCTCTGCCCACGGCAATAGGCCGGATCTGGTTCTCCACCCAGTTGTTGTCCGCAGGCAATTTGCCGTCGTCCAGGTAGCGCGTCAGTGCAGCCCAGCGCTTCAGGCTGTAGTTCAACGCCTTCGCCGTCGCTGAACCGTCCGGAACCTTCAGCCGCTGCGCGATCATCCAGGCATGCAGTGCCTCGGCGATCGGCCGACCCCGCGCTTGGCGGATGCGACGCCGCTCATCTGCGTCCAGGTCCTTCACCTCGCGCTCGATCTCGTAGAGCCGGGCGAAGTACTGGATGCCTGCCTCGGCGATCTGGCTCTTGTTGGCCGTGTGCAGTTCGACGAACTTGCGCCGGGCGTGTGCCAAGCATCCCGCTTCGACGACGCCCTTGGCCAGCAGGGCCTTGTAGCCCGAGTAGTCATCACATACGAGCGCGCCGCGCCATTCACCCAGGAAGTCCTGAGCATGCTGGCCAGCCCGGCTGTCGGCGAAGTCGTAGACCACGCCCTTCATGCCTTCGAAGGCGCCTGGTGTGTAGGCCCACAGGTAAGCGCGGTGCGTCTTGCCGGTGCCGGGCTTGAGCATCGCTACCGGCGTCTCGTCAGCATGCAGCACTCTATGAGCAAGGATGGCTTCCTTGAGCGCATCGACCAGTGGTTGCAGGCGTACGCCACAGGCGCCGACCCACGCACCGAGCGTCGAGCGCGGGATGGCCAGGCCGGCACGCCCGAAGATCGCTTCCTGGCGGTACAGAGGCAGGTGGTCGGCGTACTTGGCCACCATCACCTGCGCCAGGAGGCGGGCTGTGGGGATGCCCTTGTCGATCACCTGGGCGGGCACCGGCGCCTGGATCAACGTCTGGCAATTCGCGCAGGCCCATTTGCCTCGAACATGCCGCTCGACGGTGAACACGCCGGGAACGTAGTCGAGCTTCTCGGCCACGTCCTCGCCGATGCGCTTGAGCGCACAGCCGCACTTGCAGGTGGTCGACTCGGGTTCGTGATGCACATCGACGCGCGGCAGGTCTGCCGGCAGCGGCGTGCGACGCGGCTGCTGCTTGTTCTCCGTCTTGGGCGGCGGGCGAAGCTGCTTGAGCTCTTCTTCGATGGCGGCCAGGTCGGCGTCAAGCGTCTCTTCCAGAAGGCTGGCCTGCGCCGCGTCGAGCTTCTCGCTGCTCTTGCCGAAGCGCAGGCGCTTGTACTGTGCGAGCTCGTGGGTGAGCTGGTCGACCTTGGTGGACTTGAAGGTGACTTCGCGCGTGAGCGTCTCGATCGAGCGGTCCTTGGCCTCGAGCAAGCTTTGCTGCTCAGTGAAGTCCTTGATGAGCCGGAGGGTCACCTCGCGCAGTTGTTCTGCATCGAGGCCCTTCAGTTGTTCGGCATCCACCATGAGCAGGTATGGTGCCGCCCGAGCGTGTGAATGTCATCGGCGTTTGCCGCAATTGCAGGGCCGTACGCGATCACACGACGGTGATGACACCCGCTGCCCCGACGCGCTGCCAGGGCAACCCGAGCACGAGCGCGTCGAGCTGCTCACGCGTCATCGCCATCTGCGTGCCCAGGCTCGCGTTGGCCCAGAGGAACCGGCCCTGGTTCAGCCGACGTGCGCACAGCCAGATGCCGATGCCATCGTGCACGAGGACCTTCATGCGATTGGCCCGTCGATTGGCGAACAGGTAGGCATGGTGTGGCTGCGCGGCGCCGAACACCTTCACGACGCGCGCGAGCGCCGTCTCCATGCCGGCGCGCATGTCGATCGGCTCTGTGGCCAGCCAAACGGCATCGACGCGGATCAACGCAGCCACTCGCGCAGCCAAGCTGCGCATGACGAGGCCGACTCCACAGGCCAGTGCACGACTGCGGTGGCGCTGCCTCGCTTCAGTTCAACGCGGATGTCGCGGCCCGGCATCTGGGCTTCAGGCTGCACATCGAGTGCGATGAAGTCGGGCATCGGTAAGGTTGGAGCGTCAGTCGACTTCGGCGACGCCGCCTTGCGATCGTCGGCGCGCCACCTGTGCACCACGTTCGCGTTCAGGTTGTACAGCCTCGCGATCGCCGCGGCAGACGCATCGGGTTGCCGACACGCCTCCAGGACCTCCGCCTTGAACCGCGCGCTGTGCCTGCGACGGGTGGCCCGCTTAATCACACCATCTATCGTGTCCACATCGTTCATCGCGGACACGATGCCTGCCGACTCTCAGGCAATCAAGATGACTTCACCGCGCGCTTACGGCGCTGCAGCAGCCCACACAGCATGCGTGAGCCCGCAAATGGGTGGGCTACATGCAACGCATCCAAGCTATGGGTCAACGCAACTTGCTCGCTGTTTGGTGGCTTGCGGCGGTAATAGATGGAGCCACGGCTGATCTGCATGAGCTGGGCTTGCCGGACCAGCGGTAGGCCATGGCTGCGGTCAATCATCGACCTACGCTGAGCAACCCCGCTTTGCTCAGCGGACCTTGCAAAAAATCCTTCTCCAAGGTCAATTGACCGATCTTGGCGTGCAGCTCTTTAAGGTCGACAACAGGCGCTGTAGGTGCCGGGGCTGCGCCAAACACATCTGCGGCCCGCTCTAGCAACATGCGCTTCCAATCTGCAATCTGACTGGGATGAACTTCATACTGCTGAGCCAGCTCAGCAACAGTGCGCTCACCGCGCACAGCCTCTAATGCAACCTTGGCTTTGAATGTGGGGTTGTGCTTGCGTCGGGATTTAATGGTCATAGATCTCTCCAGGTTCGGCCTGCTGTCAGGCCATTTTTACGGGGAAAGATCTCGCTTAGCTAGCTGTTCAAAAAACCGGAGCCACTTCTCCTGTACTAGCCTGTAAGAGTGCTCGAAGAGCACAGAATTTGTAGCGAAGTTCGGCCGCATATACTATGGGGGAGTATTGTATAATGCGGCGGTGTACCCAAGTAGAGAGGTGTTCCATGCCACACAGTCCGGAAGAAAAGAAGCAAGCACTGACGCGCATCCGGCGCATCAAAGGTCAGGTAGCGACTCTTGAGCAAGCGCTTGATGCAGGTGCGGAATGCCCTGCAATTCTCCAGCAGCTTGCGGCCGTTCGTGGGGCAGTCAACGGATTGATGGCAACCGTTCTGGAGAGCTATCTGCGGGAAGAATTTCCCAGTAGCGAAATCAGGAGCGATTCGCAGAACAAGTCCATTGACGAGACCATCTCTATCGTCCGCTCCTATCTGCGATAGAGGCACCAGGGTGCCCTCGGTGAGGGCAAATTTAGTTAGCTAGTAAAGGAAGCGACATCATGAAATCACGTGCAGCAGTTGCCTTCGGGCCAGGAAAGCCGCTGGAAATCGTCGAGATCGACGTCGAGCCGCCGCGCAAGGGCGAGGTGCTCATCAAGATCACGAATACCGGCGTTTGCCATACCGACGCCTTCACCCTGTCGGGCGACGACCCCGAAGGTCTCTTCCCGGTCGTGCTGGGTCATGAAGGTGCGGGTATCGTCGTGGAGGTGGGTGAAGGTGTGACCAGCGTGAAGCCTGGCAATCACGTCATTCCGCTCTACACCGCCGAATGCGGCGAGTGCATGTTCTGCAAGTCCGGCAAGACCAACCTGTGTGTCGCGGTTCGCGCAACCCAGGGCAAGGGGCTGATGCCCGATGGTACGACTCGCTTCTCGTACAATGGTCAGCCGCTTTACCACTACATGGGCTGCTCGACCTTCAGCGAATACACGGTCGTCGCCGAAGTCTCGCTGGCCAAGATCAACCCGGACGCCAACCCCGAGCACGTCTGCCTGCTGGGCTGCGGCGTGACCACCGGCATCGGCGCCGTGCACAACACGGCCAAGGTACAGCCCGGCGACTCGGTGGCCATCTTCGGCCTCGGCGGCATCGGTCTCGCTGCGATTCAAGGTGCACGCCAGGCCAAAGCGGGCCGCATCATCGCCATCGATACCAATCCGGCGAAGTTCGAACTGGCTCGTACCTTCGGCGCGACCGAATGTCTCAACCCGAAGGACTTCGACAAGCCGATTCACGAGGTTCTGATCGAGATGACCGGCTGGGGTGTCGATCACACCTTCGAGTGCATCGGCAACGTCAACGTGATGCGTTCGGCTCTGGAAGCTGCCCACCGCGGCTGGGGCCAGTCGATCGTCATCGGCGTCGCCGGGGCCGGCAAGGAAATCTCGACCCGTCCGTTCCAGTTGGTCACCGGCCGGACCTGGAAGGGGTCGGCTTTCGGCGGGGTCAAGGGGCGCACCCAACTCCCGGGCATGGTGGAAGACGCAATGAAAGGCGAGATCGATCTCGCCCCGTTCGTCACTCACACCATGGGTCTCGACGAGATCAACCACGCCTTCGACCTGATGCATGAAGGCAAGTCGATTCGCACGGTGATCCACTACTGATCACTCACTATCCATTCAACACCAACCTCATTGGACGGCGTTTGAAAGGCAAGTCCGCTGACGGGCCTTTCAAATACCGGCATCAGGGGAACCTGGCCACCATCGGCCGCAGCCTGGCCGTGATTGACATGGGGCGGGTTAAGCTGCGTGATGGATCTGGAAGCTCGCGCATTGATGGATCTGGAAGCTCGCGCATATCTACTTTCTGATCGGTACGCGAAATCGTCTCAGCGTCGCTTTGAGCTGGGTATGGAACCACAGCATCGGCTACCGCGGCTCTCGCATCATCATGCATGCGATTGCCGACAAAGAGCCCACGGCGTTGGATAAATCCGGCTCTCTGGATTGAGGTGCCCACCTTATCGGAACGTCAACTATCAGAAATGCCAGGGAGAGGAACTTGACCGATCTATTCACGACAAAGCCCAAGCCTCCCTTGGCCGAACTCCTGCGGCACAAGACGCTGGACGAATTCGTCGGGCAACGGCACTTGCTCGGCCCCGGCAAGCCGCTGCGTCTCGTGTTCGAGGCGGGCAAGTTGCACTCGTTCATCCTCTGGGGGCCGCCAGGCGTGGGCAAGACCACCCTAGGGCGCCTGGCCGCCAGTGCGACCGACAGCCGATTCATCGCCATCTCGGCCATGCTGGCCGGGGTGAAGGACATCCGGCAAGCCATCGACGAGGCCCAGGCCGAACTGGACAACCATGGTCGATCGACGGTGCTTTTCGTCGATGAGATCCATCGCTTCAACAAGGCGCAGCAGGATGCCCTGCTGCCCCATGTCGAGTCGGGGCTCCTGACCCTGGTGGGGGGGACGACCGAGCATCCGGGGTTGGCGGTCAATTCCGCACTGCTCTCGCGCGCGCAGGTCTATACCCTCGAACCGCTGTCCAGCGACGAACTGAACCAGCTCTACGAACGCGCACTGCCGCATCTCCAGGGCGTCATGTTGGACGCGGACGCGCTGGACCTGCTAAAGGGCTTTGCCGATGGCGATGGCAGGGCGTGGCGCGGCCGGGCTGGTACCAGCCAACGGACAGGGGCGTCGAGCGAAGGCTGGGAGAAAGGCTTACTTGGCTGCGCTCGCTCGATGACGCGACGCCGCCAAGCCCGGACGCTTGACCGACATCCCCCCCGAAATCGGCCCATCGCTACCTCACGAACTACAGGATAAGAACATGCCAAACAATTCTTTCGGTGAATCCTCTTGTACCGCTGCGGCCAGCGGCCTCGTGCAGGTGCGTGGCGCGCGCGAGAACAACCTCAAGGAGGTGGACGTCTCCATCCCGCGTAACGCGCTGGTGGTGTTCTCGGGTGTCTCCGGCTCCGGGAAGTCCTCGCTGGCCTTTGGCACCATCTATGCGGAGGCCCAGCGGCGCTACTTCGAGTCGGTGGCCCCCTATGCGCGGCGACTGATCGACCAGGCCGGCGTGCCGGACGTCGATGCGATCGACGGCCTGCCGCCGGCGGTGGCGCTGCAACAGCAGCGGGGCTCCAGCAACGCGCGTTCCTCTGTGGGCAGTGTGACCACCTTGTCCAGCCTGGTGCGGATGATGTATTCGCGCGCCGGCGCCTACCCAGCCAACCAGCCCATGCTGTACGCCGAGGATTTTTCGCCCAACACGCCGCAGGGAGCGTGCCCGACCTGCCACGGCCTGGGCCATGTGTACGAGGTGACTGAGGCCATCATGGTGCCCAATCCTTCCCTGAGCATCCGCGAGCGGGCGATCGCCTCCTGGCCCCCCGCCTGGCAAGGCCAGAACCTGCGCGACATCCTGGTCAGCATGGGCTACGACGTTGACCGACCGTGGAAGGACCTGCCGAAGAAGGATCGCGACTGGATTCTGTTCACCGAGGAAACACCGACGGTGCCGGTGTACGCCGGCTTCGCGCCCGCCGAAACCCGCGCCGCGCTCAAGCGCAAGATGGAGCCGAGCTACATGGGCACCTTCACCGGCGCCCGGCGGTATGTGCTGCACACCTTTGCCAACACCCAGAGCGCGCTGATGAGAAAGCGCGTGTCCCGGTTCATGGAGGGCAAACCGTGCCCCACCTGCCACGGCAAGCGGCTCAAGTCCGAGGCGCTGTCGGTCACCTTCGCCGGCGTGGACATCGGCGCGTTCATGCAGATGCCGCTGGACCAGTTGGCGGCCTTGCTCGAACCCATCGCCCAGGGCGATTTCCGCGCCCATGCAGCGGGGGCGGCTACGGACAAGGAAGCGACCCGACGCGACCGTGCCGAACGCGCGGCCTCCGGTCGCGCCGTCCATGCGGTATCGCCCGACGTGCGCCGCACCTCGGCGCTATCGGAAGAAAAGCGCCTCGCCGCGCAGCGCCTGGCCGGTGGTGTGATGGCACGCCTGCGCCAACTGCGTGGGCTGGGCCTGGGCTACTTGACGCTGGGCCGGGCCACGCCGACGCTTTCGGCCGGCGAGTTGCAGCGCCTGCGGCTGGCCACGCAATTGAGTTCCCTGCTGTTCGGTGTCGTGTACGTGCTCGACGAGCCCTCCGCGGGCCTGCACCCCTCCGATAGCCAGGCCCTGTACGACGCACTCGACCGGCTGCGCGACGCCGGCAACTCGGTGTTCGTGGTGGAGCACGACTTGGACCTGATGCGCCGCGCGCAATGGCTCGTGGATGTCGGGCCGGATGCTGGGGAGCGTGGCGGCCGCGTGCTCTACAGCGGCGAGCCGGATGGCCTGCGCAAGATTGCCGAATCGCGTACTGCACGCTACCTGTTCGATGAGATCCCCGCGCCGGAAAGCCGGGCACGCGAAGCGACCGGCTGGCTGGAGCTGCAGGACATTCACCGCCACAACCTGCATGGCGTGAATGCGCGCATTCCGCTGGGCGTGCTGACGGCCGTCACCGGCATCTCCGGCTCGGGCAAGTCCAGCCTCGTCGCGCAGGCCCTGCCGGAGCTGGTGCTGCTGCACCTGGGCCACGAGCCGGAAGACGATGTAGCCGAAAGCGCCACCAGCGAAGGGCCGGCAGTGATCGAAGCGACCGGCGGCCATCTGGCGGGCGACGTGGACGCCGTACAGCGTCTGGTGCAGGTGGACCAGAAACCGATCGGGCGCACGCCGCGGTCGAACCTGGCCACCTACACGGGCCTGTTCGACCATGTGCGCAAGCTGTTCGCTGCCACGCCCGATGCGCGACGCCGCCGCTACGATGCCGGGCGGTTCTCGTTCAACGTCGCCAAGGGGCGCTGCGAGACCTGCGAGGGCGAGGGCTTCGTCAGCGTGGAACTGCTGTTTATGCCCAGCGTGTACGCGCCGTGCCCGACGTGCCATGGCGCACGCTACAACGAGGCCACGCTGAAGGTGCAATGGAACGGGCGCAACATCGCCGAGGTGCTGCAGATGACCGTGGACGAAGCCAGCGAATTCTTCGCGGGTGAAGACGCTGTGGCAAGGCCACTGCAACTGCTGCGCGATATCGGACTGGGCTACCTGCGCCTGGGGCAACCGGCCACCGAGCTTTCCGGTGGCGAGGCGCAGCGTATCAAGCTGGCGACCGAGCTTCAGCGCAGCCAGCGCGGCCGAAGCCTGTACGTGCTCGACGAGCCGACTACCGGGCTGCATGCGTCGGACGCCGACCGGCTGCTGGTGCAGTTGCAGCGCCTGGTCGATGCCGGCAATACCGTAGTGATGATCGAACACGATATGCGCGCGGTGGCCCAGGCCGATTGGGTGATCGACGTGGGGCCTGGTGCAGGCGCTGCCGGCGGCAGCATCGTGGTGGCGGGCTCCCCTCAGCAGGTGGCCCGAACGTTTGGCAGCAGAACCGCTCCGTTCCTTGCACAGGATTTGGCGCGGGCCAAGTAGCTCAGTTCGCCAAATGTTGCCAATTTTCGCGGGGCATTGATCGTCGCCACACGACGGTGGCGATCAATGCCCGAATCGCGTCATCCCTCCTGAGTCAGAGCAAGATAGGGGTTGTTGGGCGGTATTTCGGCGAGTGCCAAGGACCCATCTTCGAGGAGGTAGCCATGCAGTCGGCGGGACTTCCTCGGGCCCGTGACTTCACAGGTCCAAATGTTCAGGCCATTGGGCTGCTTTCGATGTAGCTGCAGCTTCTCGAAGCGCTTCTGCACCCACTGCCAATCCTGTTGATTCTCCTGCTTGGCGAGTGCGGCCACTTCGGGATGCTCCTGCGCATAGCGTTGGAACACACCCGGGCTGACCAGGTAGGCCGTGTCATTCACCGTATGCACGAGTTCCTTCGCGTCGTTGATGATGAGGCGTCGTGAGGCGATTCCCTGCTTCAGCCAAACCATGAACTGTTCCCCGGATGGCTTCGTTGCCGATGGCCCAGGCGTAGGCGCGGGTGCAGGTGCAGGCGATGGAATGGACGTCGCGGCTGTTGCTGGCGCGGGGGTGTGGAGGAACTCCTCGGCATCCTGGCCAACGCCGGCCGACTCACCCAAGCCCACCATCGCGAGCAAATCCTCCATGACGTCGGGCACGGGCTGGGCTGCGGGCGGTGAAACGATTGTGGTGCTGTCGCCCTCCCAAATCGGAGGCTCTTGACCTCCCTGCGCTGGGTTCACCGAGACGGAAGGCGCGGGAGCCGACATGCTGGCGTCGTTTTCCGCGGGCGTCGCGTCGATCTCTACCGTCCCCGCGAAAGGTGCTGGTCGCTCGCCAGACTCCCAGATCAGCGCGGGAGCGAGACGCAACAGGGTGAACGAATGGGACCAGCCGGTCGTGCTGGTCACGGTCGCGCGCCAGACCGCTTTGCCGTCCGAGGTGGGCTGGAGCATGCCGTGGTCTTGCTGTTGATTTCCACGCAGAACTGACCCGCCGGGCATGCGGACAAAAACTTGGACTATCAGAGGAGATAGTTCATGTACACATACGCAGACAGGATTCGAGCGGTTGAGCTTTACATCAGGCTTGGATTGCGTGTCAGGGCCACGATCCGCCAGTTAGGATACCCAACGAAGAACGCATTTGACGTCTCCCCCGAATTCCGGACTTTTCAAAACTAGAGTTACGGTTGCTTTCCGGCAGGCCCCAAAGGGCACAAGGAGAGGCAATGAAAAGGTCGAGGTTTTCAGAGGAGCAAATCGCTTATGCGCTGCGACTGGCAGATTCAGGTACGCCGGTCGTCGATGTGTGTCGCCAGATCGGCGTGTCCGAAGCGACGTACTACACCTGGAAGAAGAAGTTCGGAGACCTGGGCGTCACAGAGCTCAAACGACTGAAGATGCTTGAGGACGAGAACGCCAGGTTGAAGCGCATCGTGGCCGACCTGACGCTTGACAAGCAGATCCTGCAGGAGGTCGTCCGAAAAAAAATCTGAAGGCTGCCAAGCGGCGTGAGCTGGCAGCCTGGATGCAGGAGCGCTTCAAAGTGAATGTACGCAGGTCATGTCGACTGGCGCTGCTGCGCCCTTCGGTCTGGTATCAAAAAAGCGAGGCACGTGATCAGAGTGCGTTGCGAATGCGCATCCGGGAGATTGCAATGGACCGCCCAAGATTCGGATATCTGCGCGTGTTGGTGATGCTCAAACGCGAGGGGTGGGAAGTCGGCAAGAAGCGGGTCTACCGCCTGTACCGACTCGAGGCTTGCAACTGCGCATGAAGGTAAAACGCCGCAAGCGCATCAGCTTGCAGCGTGGCCGGCCAGCTCCTGCCACTGGGCCGAACCAGCGCTGGAGCATGGACTTTGTTCACGACCAGATGCTCGATGGCCGAGCGTTTCGCATTCTTACCGTCATCGATCAGTGGAGTCGCGAGAGTGTCACTCTAGAGGCCAACTTTCGGCTTACCGGAAGGTGCGTGGGGAAGGCCCTGGACGAGGCCGCATTACAGCGTGGATGGCCCACAGCAATCACCGTGGACAACGGCACGGAGTTCACCTCTAAGGCCCTGGATGAATGGGCTTGGCGGCGTGGCGTGAAGCTCGACTACACACGTCCTGGAAAGCCCACGGATAACGGACTGATCGAGTCATTCAATGGGCGTTTGCGCGACGAGTTCTTGAACGTCAATGAGTTCGTCACAATGCAGGATGCGCGTGAGAAGTTGACAGCATGGAAACATGACTACAACCACCATCGTCCGCATGGCTCACTTGGCCACCTGACCCCGAGTGAGTTCGTAAGAAAAAGGTTGGATCAACCGCCAGGAAGCGGCCTCATTCCAGTTTAGAAGTGTCCGGATATGGGGGAGACGTCACCCGGTTTGAGAATCAAGCCAATAACCGTCCGTGGAAGCGGGGCAACTTCAAACGTTGCGTAAGCCAGTGGTACAGCCGTTGCCACAGCCACTGCCACGCCTTCGTTCTCTCGGCCACGCGGTGCCAAGGCAGCGCCGGCAATGCCGACACTCACGGCGCCGCTTGGCCACAGCGCCTGAGCACCTTCCGATTCATTTGTAGGCGCGGTCCTACGAGCGGTAAGCGTGCAGCCCCATGTTGCGGCCAACCATGACCATTAAAGTGGACAGCTTTCATCCACCTGAGCCACCACCTGAGGATTCGCATGAAAGCTCTAGTCTACGAAGGCCCCCGCCAAGTCACCGTCAAGGAGATGCCGGACGCCCAAATCGAAAAGCCGACCGATGTGCTGGTGAAAATTACGACAACCAACATCTGCGGCTCGGACCTCCATATGTACGAGGGACGTACGGACATGGAGACCGGCCGCATCCTCGGCCACGAGAACATGGGTCAGGTAGTGGAAGTCGGGGCTGCTGTAGACCGCGTCAAGAAGGGCGACTGGGTGGTACTGCCCTTCAACATCGGATGCGGCTTCTGCACGAACTGCGAGAAGGGGCTCACAGGCTATTGCCTCACCTGCAATCCTGGGTCTGCCGGGGCTGCCTACGGCTTCGCCGACATGGGGCCCTACAGCGGAGGCCAAGCCGAGTACCTGCGGGTGCCTTACGGTGACTTCAATTGCCTGGTGCTGCCGCCCGATGCCAAGTCCCGCCAGAAGGACTATGTGATGCTCTCGGACATTTTCCCCACCGGTTGGCACGCCACCCGACTGGCCGGGCTCATGCCTGGTGAAAGCATCGTCATCTATGGTGCCGGACCTGTCGGGCTGATGGCGGCGCACTCCGCACTCATCCAGGGAGCGGCCAAGGTGTACATCGTGGACCGCCATCCCGACAGGCTGAAACTGGCCGAGAGCATAGGGGCTATCACGATTGATGATTCCAAGGTGTCGCCGGTCGATTTCCTGATGAAGGAAACAAGCGACCTGGGCGTGGACCGGGGCTGCGAATGCGTCGGCTACCAGGCCCACGATGCAGAGGGAGACGAACAGCCCGACATGACGATGAACAGCCTCATCGGTTCGGTGAAGGCCACGGGCGGCATTGGCGTGGTGGGCGTCTTCGTGCCGGAAGACCCGCAGGCCGAGGACCCGCTGCAGAAGAAGGGCAAGCTTGCCCTTGACTTCGGCAAGCTCTGGTTCAAGGGACAAACCGTGCGGACCGGCCAGTGCAACGTGAAGCACTACAACCGGGAACTGTGCAACCTCATCCACAACGAGCGAGCCAATCCTTCCTTCATCGTGTCGCACGAACTGGACCTGGACAAGGCCCCGGAAGCCTATGAGCGTTTCGACAAGCGCGAGAAGGGCTGGACCAAGGTCATCCTGCATCCTGGCAACTGAGCGCCGTGCCAACCTATGAGTATGACTGCAGCCGGTGCGGCCGCTTCGAGCGCCTTCGCACGGTCGCTCAGCGTGATGCGCCGCTGGCTTGCCCCGGCTGCGGCACCGATGCTTCTCGCGCGGTGTCTGCGCCCGCGCTGGCCATGATGGACGGCGCCAAGCGCGCCCTCATCCGTACCGAAGAACGCAGTGCTGGCTATACACGACTGCGCCATCCCATGGGCTGTGCCTGCTGCCGCTGAGTGGTATGCGGGCACCCGCCCGCTAAAGGTGCTGGTCGCTCGCCAGACTCCCAGATCAGCGCGGGAGCGAGACGCAACAGGGTGAACGAATGGGACCAGCCGGTCGTGCTGGTCACGGTCGCGCGCCAGACCGCTTTGCCGTCCGAGGTGGGCTGGAGCATGCCGTGGTCTTGCTGTTGATTTCCACGCATTGAGGTGGACTTCTCATTGCCCTCGCTACGTGTGATTCGGGTCTTGGAGCAAATCATGCAGTGGCGTGGCAAACCCCAAGTCATTCGCTGTGACAACGGGCCTGAGTACATCAGCGCAACACTGCAAAACTGGGCGAGCGCCAAAGGTATCCGCCTGGAATACATCCAGCCAGGTAAGTCTCAGCAAAATGCCTATGTGGAGCGCTTTAACAGAACCGTTCGCTATGAATGGCTGTCGCAGTACCATTGGCGCAATCTTGATGAAGTGCGAGATTACGCCACGCAGTGGATGTGGCGGTATAACCATGAACGCCCAAATATGGCATTGGGCGGCATCACCCCCAAACAGCGGCTGGCCATGGCCGCATAGCTCTACTTCTCAGAGAGATGGTTTATGGGGGGATTACCACATCACCAATTCCTTGAAACGTGAATTCGCCTCAGACAGCGGCACTGAACTGAATGCTGTGCTGCCCAAGATGAGCCCTCTGAACCCGTAGTACCTCACCAAGAAGCAGACGGTGTTTCAGAAGATCGCTGCGTTTGTGGAGAAGTTCAAGGGTGTGGGTGGGCAGGTTTGAATCTGCCCTTTTCTCGCCGGAAAATCCATAGACTGCAAGAATGACAGCAAGGAGGTTGGGATCGCACGTAGGGCTGTGTGACCCCCATCCTGCAGCGTGACCTGATTGGGTCAAGGCCGAGTTGTCATGCAGGCAGTTTGGCTGCAAGCAGTTCGACCTTCTCGATATTGGGCGGAGAACTGAGCAAGGTCGCTGCGTTGGCCATCAAGGCCGCGGCGATCTGGCCGTTCAGATGTGCATGGCGACCTGCCTCATCGGCAAAGGCATCGAACACACCAAACGTCGAAGGGCCAAACTTCAATGCGAACCAGGCCGTGGTGCCGGACTCGGCGTTGGCGAGCGGCAATGCGCTGGCCAGGAAGTCGGCAAGCGCAGCCTCCTGGCCGGGTTTAGCTTCGAGGCGAACAAACAGGGCGAGCTTGGTCATGCTGTATTCCTTTGGGCAAATGGAAAAGTGGGTGAAGCGATCGACGAGACTGCAGTCTAAGTCTTCATGACAGAAATCTCTATAGGCAATAATGACAACATTGATGTCATTGTTGCCATGAAACTCCACCTCCTTGTTTGTGATGGCGTGTTTGATCTGGGGCTTGCGGCGCTCACAGACACAGTGGGCTTAGCCAATGCGATGGCGGGCTCGCTGCCACAGGCTCCCGCGCGCATAGAGCTCACGCTGGTGGGCGTGCGGCGTCGCATCCGAACTACGCAAGGCTTGACGGTCCCCGTGGTCACTGCGCATGGTGTGCCCGAACCAGACGTCGTGCTCGTGCCAGCGTTTGGCGACAAGATGCCTGACACGCTCTCGGCTCGACTCACACGCCCCGATGTGCCCGACGCGGTCGCGGCGCTACAGCAGTGGTCCACCGCTGGCGCGCACCTTGGTGCCGCTTGCTCCGGTAGTTTCTTGCTTGCAGAGAGTGGCCTGCTTGATGGGCATCGTGCGACGACGTCATGGTGGCTGGGGCCGATGTTTCGGCAGCGCTATCCGAACGTCACGCTGGACGAGTCACGCATGATCGTGAACTCGACACGCTTCACCACCGCGGGTGCCGCTTTGGCCCACGTCGACTTGGCCTTGCGCATCATCCGAGGGCGCAGTCCGGCGCTGGCGGCCCTGGTGGCACGCTATCTGCTGGTCGAGACACGCAGTTCGCAAGCCGAGTTCGTGATTCCCGACCACCTTGCGCATGCGGACCCGATGGTGGAGCGCTTCGAGTGCTGGGCCAGACGTCGGCTCGCGCAGGGGTTCTCGCTGGCCGAGGCGGCCAGCGCCGCGGGCACAAGCGAGCGCACCTTGGCGCGGCGGCTGCAAAGCGTTTTGGGAAAGACACCGCTGTCGTATTTCCAGGATCTGCGCGTGGAGCATGCCGTCCATCTCTTGCGCACCGGGAACGCCAGCGTCGACCAGGTCGCCGCACAGGTCGGGTACTCGGATGGGGTGACCCTGCGGGCCCTGTTGCGCCGCAAGCTGGGCCGGGGTGTCAGGGAGTTGCGACGCGGTGGATGACCAAAGGCGTTTGGTGAATGTACGGCTGGAGACCGCCGCGAAACTGTCGGAAGCAAAGGCTTACCCACTTGCGTCTACTACATCGTGCGTTGGGTGCAAAAGCACCAGCCGTGCCAAAGCAGTCTTCAGTGACCTTTCAAAATTCAGTGACCTTTCAAAGGTCTGAGTATTGGGAATACTGTTAGCTTTACCACTGTTTTCTGTTCACTAATCTGGGTTTTCATCCACATGCTATTCAATCCACTTCCAGTAGGTTCTCTCACCCTGCCCAACCGCATCCTTCTGGCACCACTAACACGCGCCCGTGCCGACGCTGGCCACATGCCCAACGCGCTGATGGCCGAGTACTACAGCCAGCGAGCCACCGGCGGCCTGCTGATTTCCGAATGCACCATGGTGGCGCCCGGTACATCGGCCTTCGTCAATGAGCCTGGCATCTACAACGACGCGCAGATTGCAGCCTGGAGGCAGGTGACCGACGCGGTGCACGCCAAGGGCGGACGCATCTTCATGCAGATCTGGCACGCTGGCCGCGCAGCCTACCCTGGCGCTGCCGATGGCGCCCCCATTGTCTCCAGCAGCGCCACCGCTATTGAGAGTGAGATCCACACGCCCCAAGGCAAGGTGCCGCACGCGGTGCCCCGCCCCCTGACCGTCGAAGAGATTCCCGGCATCGTGGCTGCGTTTGCTCAAGGCGCACGCAACGCCATTGCCGCCGGCTTTGATGGTGTGGAAGTACACGGCGCCAACGGCTACCTGATTGACCAGTTTCTGCGCGACACGCCCAACCAGCGCACCGATGCTTACGGCGGATCGCTGGAAAACCGTGCACGTTTGCTGTTCGAGGTACTCACTGCCGTGACCCAGGCGATCGGTTCCGAACGTGTGGGTCTGCGCCTGTCGCCCCTCAACAGCTTCAACAGCATGAAAGACAGCGACCCGCTGGCCCTCATCGGCTTCCTGGCCGATAGGCTCAATGCCTTCAAGCTAGCCTACCTGCACGTGATGCGCGCCGATTTCTTCGGCGTGCAGAAGGCCGATGTCATGCCCGTAGCGCGTGAAAAGTACAAGGGTGTGTTGGTGGGCAATATGGGTTACAGCGCTGATAAGGCAGAGGCAGCTATTGCCGAAGGTAAGCTTGACGCTGTGGCCTTTGGCACCGCCTTCCTGGCTAACCCGGACCTGCCCGCACGCATCAGGGCCAAGGCACCGCTGAACGAGCCTGACTCCAACACGTTCTACGCAGGTGGCGCCAAAGGCTATACAGACTATCCGACACTGCAGGTCGCGTAAATCACCGCCCCAGAAGACCGAAGAAACGAGCCACTTTATACCCAAGGCTCACCTTGAAGCTCACGCACTGTACGCTCCAACACCACACTCCAGCGGTCCCTGACCATGCTTGGACTCAAGCGAACCAGATCAAGGACAGTGTGCACGCCGGCGTCATTTAACTGCTTGCCGATCCGGCGCCCCACGCCCCATACCTCGCCAACATCTGTGGCCTGGAACAGTGCATCCAAATCCGAGGCGGGCAGTGCAGCCAGACTGCAAACGACCGCCATGCTCGATGGGTAGCTGCCTGGTTTACGCTCTGCGGACTTTGCAATGTGATTCGCCAACTTGGCGAGTGTCTTAGTGGTCCCGATGCCAACGCCGCACGGCAGCCCGGTCCACTGAAGGATACGCTCGCGAACCACCCTAGATCTCTTGACCAGATCACCGGGCATTAGGTCCAAGGAAATATACGACTCGTCACTGTAAATCTCTTGCCTCGGGCCCAAGCCTGCGGCAATGCTCATCATCCGATTGGACATGTCGCCGTAAAGGGCGAAGTTGGCAGAAAGTGCAACGAGCCCGGCTTCCAGTTCTAGATGCTGGATTTGAAACCAGGGTGCACCCATCTTGATGCCGAGAGCTTTGGCTTTATCAGTTACGTGGAATGCCCCGCTGACGCCCGCATCCGATTGGAGTAGCGTAGGCATCTCGGAGGGCGCACGATGCTTTCAGGACCACCGTGGCAAGCGCTGAGCAACATCTGCAACGACACCCACGCGCGCGCGTGGGTGTCGTTGCAGGCCGATCTGTTGCGCGCGCCGAACACCGTCATTGCCTACGCCCGAGGCCTGGACCACTATCTTGGCTTTTGCCGTCGTGGCGGCATCGATGTGACCACTGCCGGCCGCGCGCAGATCGCCGGCTACGTTCGCGAGCTGGTCCAGCCGCACACTAGCGCTGAAGGCGCCACCGGCTCGGCCACGGGTCTGGCCAATACCTCGATACGCCATCGACTCACCGTGGTTCGGTTGTTTTATGACCATCTGGTCGAAGAAGGTGTGAGGACCACGAACCCGGTGGCCCGTGGCCTTCGCGGTGCTGCTTTCGGCGGCTGGGGTGTTGGGGAGCGAGGAATGATCCCCGTGCAGCGCAAACTGCCCTCGATTCCGGACGAGGCCGAATGGCGGGCCCTACTGACCGCAGCATGCAGCGAGCCCGTGCGTAACCGGTTGATGCTTGCCTTCGCATACGACTGCGCGTTGCGCCGAGAAGAATTGTGTTCGCTGGCCAACGGCGACATCGATCCGGCGCGACGCCTTCTTCGGGTCCGCGCCGAGACGACGAAGACCAAGCGGGAGCGTGTCGTTCCCTACTCGGTGGTCAGCGCCGATCTCTACGTGGCCTACCTCTCCGAGCGTCGTCGCCTGGGCATGTCGCGCGGGCCTCTGTTCCTGTCGGAGTCGACGCGCAACCGCGCTGCGCCCATGACCAAGTGGACTTGGTCGAAGGTGGTCCGCAGGCTGGCGCTGCGCGCCGCGGTACCCACGCTGACGACACACAGTTTTCGGCACCTCTGCCTGACCGACCTGGCCCGCGCCGGCTGGGACATCGAGGAGATCGCGAGCTTTGCCGGTCATCGCAGCATCCAGTCGACGCTGCTCTACATCCACCTGAGCGCTCGCGACCTCTCGGACAAGTTCGCACGCAGCATGGCGGCCGTTCATAAAGATCGACTGCGGCAGCTCCAAGGCGGTGCAACATGAGCATGAAGGCCGACGCAGTCGCACCGGCGAATGCCGCGCCGGTTGAACTGTCTGCCGGGTGGGATCGCAGTTCGGATCTTTCCGCAAGCGAGCATGCGATGTTGAACATCCTTGGCGCGTGCTTCGCCAACAATCAGCGTCAATGGCCAGTCGGAACCCGTGCGGCGCTAGCTCGACTGCTCAGCCCGCTTCTCGCAGTGCTGGATCGCATGCATGCGGCCCAGGCGCCTCGCAACTCCACAGTTCACATCGTCGTTGCCGAGATGCACCGCCTGAACGTTGCTTACTGGGGATGGTCAGGCGAGCAATGGCTCGATGTACTGTGCAGCAGCGAGGCCGCCTTCAAGGCCCGGTATGGCGGCAGCAGCAACTGTCGCCAGTACGTCATCGCGGTGGCGTACCTCTTGTGCGGCTTCGACCGGCTCGCGGAGATCGGTCGCTACTTTCAGTATCGGTTAGCGATCAAGGTGTTCGGCCGTGATGCCGTGGACCATGCGGTCGGCGTCGTCTTCGATGAGATGACCAGGGTCGGCCTCAGCGCAGCCGATCGGCCCGATGTCTCGAACGCGCTCTGCATGGCGCTGCTGGTGCGGCGCAGCGCGCGTCTCGAAGACCTGACCCTCAACACGCTGCAGCACGTTTCGCTCAGCGCAGCGGTCTACGTTCGTACCGGCGCTGCCACTTTGTCACGTGCGCTGGCACGGATGAGCCTGCTCGATCAGGGTCTCGATCACCGCCGCCACGACCGGCGCCGTCCTGCGGGCGAGTACCGTGCCGTCGATGATGTGCCTGCGCAGTGGCTGCACTGGTGCGATCGCTGGCGAGCGACTTCGGTACGGGCGGCCTCCTCGATCGCAGGGGACTACTACGCGTTGTTGAAGTGCGGCCGCTGGCTGGCGACGATGCATCCTGAGATCGAGAGTCCAGCGGACTGGACCCGTGCGACGGCGCTCGAATACGTTGCGGCTGTTGCCCGCATGGCGATCGGTCAGTGGTCCAATCCCGGTGGCATGTACCTGGACCAGCGCGGCTGTTCTCTGAAGCCCACCGCCAAGGCGGGCCACCTCCGCAGCATTCGCAGCTTCTTCCGTGACCTGCAGGAGTGGGAGTGGATTCCGCTGCGCTTTGATCCGGTGCGGGCGTTGGGTCTGCCACGCGCCATCGGCGCGAGCATCGGTCCCAACGCTCGGGTGGTTGCAGACGACGCATGGGCGAAGCTGGTATGGGCGGGCCTCAATTTGGCCGACGAAGACCTCCAACCTGCTCCCGGTCGCGAGGGCTGTACCCGGCGAACGCCACGCTATCCCCTGGCGATGGTCCGAGCCGTCGCCATGCTCTGGCTGTTCGCAGGGTTGCGTCGCGATGAGTTCTGGCGCTTGCCGGTGGGCTGCATCCGGTGGCAGCCGCGCGCGGGCGACATTGCCGCTGCGCCGACCTGCCTGCTCGATGTGCCTGTCAACAAGACGTCGACTGCTTTCACCAAGCCCGTCGATGCCATCGTCGGTCAGGCGGTCGAGGTCTGGGAACAGCAGCGGTTGCCACATCCGAGCATGCCCGACGCCAAGACCGGAGGCATGGTCGACTACCTCTTCGTTCATCGAGGTCGACGCGTGGGGTTGGCCTACCTCAACCAAGCTGTCATCCCCCTCCTGTGCAAGAAGGCCGGCGTGCCGCTCGAGGACGCGCGTGGTCGTATCACAAGTCATCGTGCCCGTGCGACGATCGCCAGCCAATTGTTCAATGCCAGGGAGCCACTGGGCCTGTTCGAGCTGCAGGCATGGCTTGGACACAGATCAGCTGAAGCGACCCGTCACTACGTCACCGTGACGCCGACGAAGCTGGCCGTTGCGATCGAACGGGCTGGCTACTTCGCACGCAACCTGCGGACTATTTCCGTGCTCGTCGACAAGGACGCCGTGACCAGCGGTAGCGCTGCGCGCGGAGCGCCCTGGCGGTACTACGACCTCGGGCATGGCCTGTGCACTTACGATTTCTTCGATCAGTGCCCGCACCGGATGGCATGCGCCAAGTGCTCGTTCTACATGCCCAAGGAGTCGTCTAAGACGCAAGCTCTAGAGGCAAGTGCCAACCTGGCCCACATGCTTCATGAGATCCCATTGCAGGAGGGCGAGCGGGCAGCGGTGGAAGACGGCATCGAGGCCATGACCAAGCTGGCGAACAGCCTGCGCGATACCGCCACACCTGATGGACGAACACCCGTCGAAATTGCTGTTATGTAAGCGGCCAGTCTGCCCACCTTGACGACAGGCGCGATGGGGTTCAGCTGGCTGGCCGCCAGTTATGCGGAAGCAGCTCCTCAATGCGGCTGTTCAACTGGGTGGGCAGCCTCTGAGGACGTCCTTGAGGTAGGCCCAAGGATCATGTCCGTTGAGCTTGGCCGACTGCACCAGGCTCATCACGACCGCCGCACGCTGGCCGGCGAGTTCGCTTCCGCTGAAGAGCCATGCTTTTCTGCCCATTGCCCAGGGACGGATCAGATTCTCGCAATGGTTGTTGTCTACCGGCACGTTGCCGTCGACCAGATGGTGCGTGAGCGCGGCCCACGCGTTGAGGCTGTAGTTCAACGCCTTGGCCGTCGCACTGCCGTCCGGCACCCTGGAGCGCTCCACCTTCAGCCAGACATGCAACTGCTCCCACATCGGCCTGGTAATGGCCTGCCGACTTTCCAGTCGTGCCTGAGTGGGCAGCACGGCGAGTTCGCGCTCGACCCGGTAAATCTGCGCGATGCGCTGCAGTGCCTCGGTGGCGACTGCGCTGCGCCCACCCTCGCGCAGCAGCTCGTCGAACTTGCGCCTGGCGTGCGCAAGGCAGCCGGCGGCGAAGCGCTTGGGCTCAGCCCCGATCACGCGGTCGTAGGCCTTGTATTCGTCGCGCACCAACGTGCCGCGCCAGCGGCTGCGTTCGTCCCCATCGCCGCGGAGGAACGCAATCGGGTACTGAGCACCCCGCCCGACACAGAAGTCGTAGACGACCCCCGGCACCGCATCGAAGGCGCCCCTCGCGTAAGCCCAGACGTAGGCTCTTTTGGTCTTGCCGGCACCTGGGTCCAGCATCGAGACCGGGGTCTCATCCACATGCAGCACCTGGCTCGAGAGGATGAAGCGCCTGTACGCGTCAAACACCGGTATCAGTGCACCACCTCCTTGCCCCGACCAACTCGCCAGCGTGGACCGTGGCGTATGCACCTTCGAGCGTGCGTTGATGGTTTCAATTCGGTAATACGGCAGATGGTCCACGAAGTGGCTGACCATGGTGTGCGCGATGAGGCCGGCGGCCGGCATGCCACCTTCGATGATCTGAGGCGCAGCAGCCTCCTGCACCAAGCATTGGCAGCAGCGGCAGGCCCACTTGCCGTAGATGTGGCGGTGCACGAAGAACTCCGCCGGAATGATGTCCAGGCGCTCGCTCACGTCCTCGCCGATGCGCGTCATGGGGCGGCCGCACTCCAAGTTCGGACAGTTGGTGTTCGCAGGTTCGTGGCGATGCTCTTCGCGCCGCAGGTGTTCGGGCAACGGGCTGCGACGGGGTTTGGATTTGCCATCGTTGCCGGCGCCGGCCGGCGGCGCAGCAGCACCCCGGGCTTGGTCGAGTTGAGCCTGCAGACTGGCCTCGTCCTCGACACAGGTTTCTTCGAAGAGCCGGCGCTGTTCGGCGCTCATGGCCTCGGTCTTGGCGCCGAACTTCCAGGCCTTCAGTCGCGCCAGCTGGAAGGTGATCTTCTCAATCTTGGCGTCTTTGAACTTGAGCTCGCTGTCCTGGCAGCGCAAGCGCTGCAGCATCTGCTGGGCGAGTGCTGCGACGGCCTCGGTAGGCAGACCTTGAAGGTCTTCTTCCGTGAGCGATTGCAGGTCTTGCATCCACTGATTTTGCAGGTGCTACGACCGCCCCGCCACTGGGAATTGCGATGTTGGCAACGGCCTCGCAAGCCGGAGTTTCTACAGCCGGGTGATCGCGCTCATCTCGTGCAAACGCTGCCATGGCAGGCCGACCACGAGCGCGTCGAACTGCGCCTGGCTGAGCGCCATCGGCGCCGCCGTGTCTATCTCGCGGGGCCATGCGAAGCGGCCGGCGTTAAGCCGTCTTGCGGCACACCACACCCCAAAACCGTCGTGCACAAGCATCTTGATGCGCGTGGCCCGAGCGTTTGCAAACAGGTAGCCGTGATGGGCATGGGCGCTGCCAAGCGCATGGACAACGTGAGCGAGCAGACGCTCGGTGCCCGAGCGCATGTCTACCGGCGCCGCACACAGCCACAGGGCATCAATACGAATCACCGCAAGACCTCTCGCAGCCAAGCTGCGCAGTCCGCTGCGGCACTGACGGGCCACGTTACGCTGACGCCCAGTGCACCGCGTTTGAACTCGAGCGTGATCGTCTCCGACGTGGCGCTGGGAAGACTCGCCGGCGGGGCAGGCGCCGGTGGCACTGCCAGCGGAACGGTCAACTCGATGAAGCGGGGCGATGCTTCGGCAATGCCCATGGAGGCCACACCTGGAGCCTTCGGGGCGCCACGGCCGCGGCGCCATTGATGCACCAGGTTGTCGTTCAACTTGAATGCCAGGGCCACTGCCGCAACCGACGCCCCGGGCTCGGCACACGCTGCCAGAACTTCGGTCTTGAAGGCTGCGCTGTGACGGCGCCGTTGCTTCGGATTGACGTGCATTTTGCTGTCCAGCTAACTTAGATGGACAGCATGGTCTATGCCTCATGCAGCAGTCTCAAGATGGTTCGACCAGCCGCTTACGAGCAGGCGGCGGCATTGGCTGTAATGGGCGGTGTTAGCGCGCTGGTGCTTTTGCTGGGCATGTTGGGCGTAGTCCAGCGCATGGTCCGAGCGATCCCAGTCTGGCTGATACAAGCGTTCAACTTCGCGACGGCCGTTTCCATCGTTGTCGACGCTGTCGAACACTCCGTAGTCGGGTGCATCGCGGTATCTGAAGCAGCGACCTGGAGCATTTATGTGGCGGGTGTATGCGTGGGGTGCGGGTGGAAGGCGGTACTTGAATGGTGGATTGCGCGGCAGGGCCGGCGAAAAGCATCCCCCTTGCTCGGTGCCTTTGGCTTGCCGATGGCTGCCGCGGTGAGTTGGGCGATGTATGAAGCTTCGCCGCTTTCGGGACGAAATGGAGGCTTCTGTCCGCGTTTTGGTCCCCAGGCACTGCGCATCGAACTGCTACCAATGCGCGCGGATCAAGTCTTCCACACCCTGGTGGCGGGTATGCCGCTACCACTTTTCGCCGCAACCGCGCTCTAAGGTTGGTGCTGCTGATCGAATCGATGACCGCAATCGCAGCCATAGGTGACGCTCCAATGATCCAAGGACGGGCGCGCGAAGGCGCCCCCCACCCGGCTGATAGACGTGTTCCACTGTTGATGGTGAGCAATGCGCTCGGGTCCGCCGTAGCGTTGAGCCCGTCGTCCCACTCGATATCCCGAACTGTTGTGTTGAGGGCCTTCGGAGGTTGTAGCCGATTAGCAGTGGCGGCGCACGGGCTTGGTGTCGTCGCGATCGCACTGGTAGCTGGGCCCTGGGTGGCGCAGGTTCCTCAACTGACGTTGGGCGTCGTCCTGACACTGGTGGGCTTGCAGATGGTGGGGGCAGACATGGTGAG
The DNA here is from genome assembly GCF_056679935.1 of Variovorax sp. PEI5. Classification (NCBI taxonomy): domain Bacteria; kingdom Pseudomonadati; phylum Pseudomonadota; class Betaproteobacteria; order Burkholderiales; family Comamonadaceae; genus Variovorax; species Variovorax sp. PEI5. The sequence goes on along the minus strand of NZ_CM155257.1, from coordinate 3,503,702 downwards.
TTTTTGGCGCGCCGCCTATCACCCCACATCGCCCCCCGCTCAAGCACGGGCAGGCCTTTTGTTTTGGGCCGTGCTGCTCACCTCGGTAGCCCTCTGCCAAGTGTTGTGGGGTTTCGCCGCAGGACTGGCCCTGTGGCTGCTGACCCGTTCGGCGCGGGTAATTCGAATCCGCGGTGCCGATTTACGGCAGCGCAGCTTGTAGCTCCTGGAAAACACGGCAGTTGGACCCCAGCGCGCAAAGTGTGCTGTCTTTCCCTGCGGTGATCCGGCTGCAACGCTCCTCGGGAAGCCGGCATTTTACGGCCGCCCCCGCGCGCAGGAGCCGCGTGCTACGCTGCCCGGTTACCTCTTGCGCGCGCGTCGCATCACCGGCGCGGCAGCAGTTTTCCCTCCTCCCTGACGCACTCGAAAAAACCATGCCCGGCTTGCTGCCTGACGTCGATCCCGACGGTCTTCTCGAATTTTCCGTGGTCTACACCGACCGCGCGCTCAACCACATGTCGCAGCGCTTCGTCGGCGTGGCGCAGGACATCCAGCGCACCCTGCGCGAGGTGTACGGCGCGCAGACCGCAGTGCTGATCCCCGGCAGCGGCACCTTCGGCATGGAGGCGGTGGCGCGCCAATTCGCCGGGCGCGAGACCAAGACGCTGATCATCCGCAACGGCTGGTTCAGCTACCGCTGGACGCAGATCTTCGACGCCGACAACGGCCTGGGCGGCGGATCGATCGTCTGCAAGGCGCGACAGGTGGGCGATGCCGGCCCGCAAGCGCCGTGGGCGCCCATGCCGGCGGACGAAATGGCCGCCACCATCCGCGCCGAGCGCCCGCAGCTCGTCTTTGCGCCGCACGTGGAAACCGCCAGCGGCATCCTCCTGCCCGACGACTATCTGCGCACTGTGGCCGAGGCCGCGCATGAGGTGGGCGCGCTCTTCGTACTGGATTGCGTCGCATCCGGCGCGATGTGGGTGGACATGCGCGCCACCGGCGTCGACGTGCTCATCAGCGCGCCGCAAAAGGGCTGGAGCAGCTCGCCCTGCTGCGCCATGGTGATGCTGGGCGAACGCGCCCGCGCGGCCATCGACGCCACGCAGAGCAGCAGCTTCTCATGCGACCTGAAGAAGTGGATGCAGATCGCCGAGGGCTACGACCAGGGCAAGTTCGGCTACCACACCACCCTGCCCACCGACGCACTGGTGAAGCTGCGCGACACCATGCTGGAGACCCAAGCGCTGGGCTTCGAGCGCATGCGTGAAGGACAGATGGCGCTTGGCACACAGGTGCGCGCGCTGCTGGCCTCACGCGGGTTCCCCAGCGTGGCCGCCCCGGGCTTCGAAGCGCCAGGCGTGGTGGTGAGCTACACCACCGATCCGGGCATTCAGGACGGCAGCAAGTTCAGGACAGCAGGCTTGCAGACCGCAGCGGGCGTGCCGCTGCAATGCGGCGAGGGCGCGGATTTCAAAACCTTCCGGCTCGGCCTGTTCGGGCTGGATAAATGGCAGAACGTGGAGCGCACGGTGGGGCAGTTGGCGGCCGGGTTGGATAAGGTGGAGGCCCTGTGAAGCGGAGCACCATTTCCATCCGGGATTTTTTAGGTTTGCCTAAACGGCGCGATGGCGTGGCTGCTCTCTCGTGGTCGCCTGAGAAAGGCGTTTTTACCGGACCAGTTCAACTGCGATTGCAGTCGCCCAATTCACGTTAGGCCCTATTGGCGTAACATCGAAGCCTCCCACTTCCCAAGCACTACAAAGGCGGCTCGAATGAATGGAACAAACGGAGCATGCAAGACATTCGCCGTTCTCGTTGGCGCCTTTCTACTTGTCGAGGGGATCTGGGGCTTGTCCAGTCCGGTCGTGTTTGGCGTGCTCACCACCAACACGCTGCACGCTGTAATCCACATTGCGCTCGGGGCCGTTGGCCTTTGGGCCGGCCTGAAGTCGGGCGCGCGTCAGTTCTGCCTGTTCCTCGGTGTGTTGCTGGTCGCGGTCGGGGCACTTTGGTTTGTGCCAGGTGTCAGTGCACTGATTACGTCGTTGCTCAATGTCAACGCTGCGGTCGCCTACCTGAACCTGGCCGTCGGCGCCATCGCAATTGTTCTCGCACTGGCAGCAGGCCGGGCTGGCTCCCGAGTCTAGTGCCTAACAATTCGTCCAAGCCGACGCCACTTCGTGGCGCGGCTTAACTCAGGTGTTAGCTCCATCAAATGGCAACCGTCGAAATGATCCCCGTTATATTGTCAAGCTCGCTCATTGCTGGAGTTCTCGGTGCTGTTATCGGCGGTTGGTTCACGCTGCGCGGCAAGCGCAACGATTACGCAAACGAATACTACAAACTTGTTCTCGCTCGCCGGGTGCAAGCATATGAAGAAGTTGAGCGACTCATAAATATGGTGAAAACAGCGGTACTGGACCGTGACGGTTGTCCGTATCACATGCTGTTCTCAAAGGATGATGACAAGCAGGGCGTTTACGACTAGGAAGTGTCGGGGGTGCGGGCCGTGTGCTGGCGAAACCTCCGTGTGAGAGCGGCCCGTGCCGAGGATGCGGCCGCTTTCGGCCGGGTCCGGTCATTTGCCGCTCTTCCAAGAAGCGGCCTGAGCTAAGCTTGCAGCGGCGGCACAACCTCGTGCCCAATGGGGGGAGAGCCCGATGACTTTCCGGATTGACACGATCTCGCTGGATGGCGCGGGGCCTGGTCGGTGGACCTGCGCATTGAAAGGCTTTAGAGGCCAAGGCGTGTATGGGACAGCGCTACTCGATGACAGCCGAAGAAAGCTGGTGCTCGAGTCGACGATGGATTCTAAAGAACGGTTGGTGGTCCCGATCGTCGCTGCACCCGTTTTCGCCAACCGCAATGAACTGCACGCTTGGACTGGTGAGCAACTTGAAGGGCTCGGCTGGGGCCCGGAAGTTGACCAATCAAACGAGTTGATTCACAGGGGCGTCGTTAGAACTGAAGATTGACGAGGCATCCCGTGCCGAGCGGGGGTTCGCGATCCGATGCGGTCTCGTCGACACGAACCAAGACCTTTAGGTAATTCTTGCTGGGCCGCTTCGGCCATCAACAGACGTGGTCGGCCAGTAGCGGTCCTTTGCGAACCGGCGGATTGCGAGTCCGCTGTTTGCAGAGGCTGGCCTATAACGACTTCCCGCCGTCGCACCACATCATCACTGATTACTCGAAGTACCTGAACTTACTCGAGGCGACTTATCGCGGCATTGAGCAACGCAATGACGATGGGCGCCGCCTCGTCCGACGCCGTGCTGCTATTGCCTATGGCGACCAAGTGCACAAGCTGTGTACCGCCAACGGCATCAAACACCCACAGGCACACGATTTCGCAAGGCAGCATGCTGTGAGTCTGGTCAAGGCCGTGGTCAAAGTGCTCATGGCTGACTTCGCAGCCGGGAGCACTGCTCAGGTGATGCACGAAACCGCGGACCTGGCGGTGTGCCTGATCGTTGCTGATGCAGTGATTGAATGCGAAGTTCTCGAAAGGCCGGCCCATGCTGCTGCCTCGTGAACAAAGCCCTTGGAATTGCGGCTACTACCTCGGCGCGATGGCCCTGAAAGCCTTGAGCGACGCGCCTGCGGGCAGGCTTGACTTGCCTAGGCTCCAAACCCAATCACCCACTTGAAGCCTGACGGCAAATCATGATTCCGATGCGTCTTGATCGCGTTGGAGCCGGTGATGAGCAAGCTGTTTTGGCTGTCAGATGATCAATGGGCGGCAGTCGAGCCGCATCTGCCGAGGAACCAGGCAGGCGCTCGGCGGGTCGATGATCGCCGGGTGATCTCGGGCATCATTCATGTGTTGAAGATCGGCTGTCGTTGGCAGGATTGCCCCGCCGAATACGGCCCGTCCACGACCGTCTACAACCGGTTCAATCGCTGGTCCCACAAACGGTTCTGGTTGAAGCTGCTGGAGGCGCTGGCCGATGCGGGCGCGGTCACTCGCAGCACCTCGATCGACTCGACCTACGTCAAGGCACAACGCTCGGCCTTCGGCGGAAAAGGGGGGGCCCGGACGCAGGGCATCGGCCCGTCGCGCGGTGGCCAAACGACCAAGGTTCACGCCCTCACCGACGTCGTCGGACGTCCCTTCGCCCTGATCCTGACACCAGGAAACGTCTCCGACATCACCGTCGCTCCGACCCTGCTCGCCCGCGCTCCCGACGCCCGCTACGTCCTTGCTGACAAAGGATATGACGCCGACGGTCTGCGACGTTCGCTGCGCCAGACCGGGGCCGTTCCCGTCATCCCCGGCCGGGCCAATCGAAAGCGAGCCGTCATCTACTACAAGGCCCGATACAAAGAACGACACCGCGTCGAGAACGCCTTCTGCCGGATCAAGGACTACCGCCGCGTCGCCACCCGCTACGACAAACTCGCGGCCAACTTCCTCTCCGGCGTCGCACTCGCGATCCTGGTCGCCTTCTGGCTATGAATGAGTCTGGAGCCTAGGCTTAGGACTCACTGATCACAGCCAGAAGAGCACGGTGGCGGCCAGTGCTAGTGCGGAGAAGCCGACGGTTGGCGGTCATATCGCGTTGCCACGCGGCGCCAGTCCTTCAGGCGGCCGAACATGATCTCGATGCGGTTACGCCGTTCGTACCGCGGCTTGTCGTATTTGACAGGCAGAGATCGGGATTTGCGGCCCGGAAGGCACGGTTTGATGCCCTTTTGCTCCAGCGCATCTCTGAACCAGTCAGCGTCATAGCCGCGGTCGGCGAGCATCCACTTGGCCTTGGGCAGATCGTCAAGCAAGGCAGCTGCACCGGTGTAATCGCTGATCTGGCCGGTGATGAAGAAGCTTAAAGGGCGGCCGTTTGCATCAGTCGCGGCGTGCAGCTTCGTGATGATGCCGCCCTTGGTCCGTCCAATCAGGGGCCCGAGATCCCTTTTTACCCCAAGGCTGGAAGGCGTGCGGCCGGCCTTGAGATAGGTTGCGTCGATCATGTCGGCCTGCGGGTCGGCTTTCTGGTCTATAGGGCCCCATGGCAGCCTGCCTGCCGACCGCCGGCACCGGAGATGGCTCCACCGCCATCTCCGGCCTCCGGTTCCGCTTCGCTCCACCTCCGTCCGGACATGACGGCGACGAGCTTATTGTACTAACAAACCGCTCGGTCCGCTCGGCGGGGGCAGATCAGATCCGCACGTCAGCCGTGCGGGCGCATAACCACCTTAATGACGCCTTCTTCCTTGTCCCGAAACTTGGCGTACATTTCCGGCGCGTCCTCGAGGCTTGCCGGGTGGGTAATCACGAAACTGGGATCGATTGCACCGGCTACGATCTTCTCCAGCAACGGCTTGGTGTAGCGCTGGACGTGGGTCTGACCGAGTTTGATCGTCAGTCCCTTGTTCATTGCCGCCCCGAGTGGGAGCTTGTCGGCCACGCCGACATATACGCCAGGGACGGACACCGTGCCTCCCTTGCGACAATTCATGATGGCTTGGCGCAGCACATGCACCCGATCAGTGGCGAGCATCAAGCTCGCCTTGACCTTGTCCATCACCGCGTCGGCCGCGCCGTGACCTGCCGCCTCGCAGCCGACCGCATCGATGCAGCTGTCCGGGCCACGTCCCTTGGTCCGCGCCTGCAATTCGTCATAGACATCGGTCTCGGCGAAGTTGATTGTCTCGGCGCCGCCCGCCTCGGCCATGGCGAGCCGCTCGGGCACCTCGTCGATCGCGATCACCCGGCCCGCGCCCATCATCAGGGCCGATCGGATGGCGAACTGACCGACTGGGCCGCAACCCCAGATCGCGACGGTGTCGCCGGGCTCGATCTGTGCGTTCTCGGCGGCCATGTAGCCGGTCGGAAATATGTCGGATAGAAACAGCGCCTGCTCATCCGTAATGTTGTCGGGGATTTTGATCGGACCGAAGTCGGCCATCGGCACGCGCAGATATTCCGCCTGACCGCCGCAGTAGCCGCCCATCATGTGGCTGAAGCCGAACAACCCTGCGGGCGAATGGCCCATGGCCTTTGCTGCCATCTCGGCGTTCGGATTCGTCCGGTCGCAAGCTGCAAACAAGCCTTTCTTACAGAACCAGCAATCGCCGCAGCTGATCGTGAAGGGTACGACGACACGATCGCCGATCTTCAGGTTCGTCACTTCGGAACCGAGCGCCACGACCTCCCCCATATTCTCGTGGCCGAGGATATCACCTGCCTCCATCGTAGGCTGGTAACCATCGAGCAGGTGAAGGTCGGACCCGCAAATGGCGCATGCCGTGACCTTGATGATGGCATCACGGGGGTGCTTGATCTCGGGATCCGCGACGGTGTCGACGCGAACGTCACCCTTACCGTGCCAACACAGTGCGCGCATAATTCTCTCCATTCAGAAAACCGGTCCAACCGGCGGACCATTCCGAAGACCTTAACGCGCTTGCGCGTGATCGGGTCCCCCCTTTTTGCGCCGCCGGAGCACCGGTGCGCTTTCACATAGCTGCTGTCGATCTGGCCAGTCTAGGCGCTCCACCCTTCCTCGGTCAAGGCCGCCAGGATACAGTTCACGCCGCGTCGGCTCCAGCGGTTCCAGCGATTGTAGATGGTCGTCGAGGGATCATACTCGCTCGGGCAGTCGGCTCAGCGACCGCCGCACTTCAGCATGTGCACGATACCCGATATCACCCGTCGGTCATCGACCCGCCGGGCCCCCGGCTGGTTCTTCGGCAAGTGCGGCTCGATCGCCGCCCACGCCGCATCCGACAACCAAAACAACGATCCCGCCATGCCCAGACCCTCCTCAACTGGAGACTCCTGAATCAGCACGCCGTTGCAGAATCAAGCTTCTGATTGGGTTTGGACCCTAGCCTTCAGGAGCAGATGGGCCTGCTTACTAAGCGTGTAATCTCGCCGACGCAGGCAGTGGCCGCCGCCGCTTTGCTGTACCTGATTGACGCTGTGAAGCTGGATGACACCGGAGCGATAGAGAAATGCAGCTAGTCGCGCTCAGCATCACGTGCGGTGGCCAAGTCCTGCGCAAGATCACCTTCAAGGCTGGTCTGAACCTCATCCTGGACAAGCCCACTGTGTCGGGCAAGCAGAGCAGCGGCAACAACGTGGGCAAGACCACGGTGCTGCGCCTGATCGACTTTTGCCTGGGCTCTGATTGGCGATGAAATTTGGCAGGACGCCGAATTCAAGGGCAGCATTAATCAGGACGTTTTCGACCTGCTGCACGGCACCCCCGTCGTCTTCATCACCCTGGAGACTTCCGAAAAGTTTCGCGGAAGCCTTTCGTTCCGTCGCTCCTTCAAGGTGAAGGGGCAGAAGGGAACGGGCCTGCTCTACATCGACGATGTTCCGCAGGACTCGATCACCGCTTACCGCGACGAGGTTAAGAACATCCTCTTTGGCACTAAGACCAGTAAACCCACGCTGCGCCAGCTCGCGCCAAAATTTGTCAGGTCCTCCAACGCCTTGATGAGCAAGACGCTGAAGTTCCTCGGGAGCTTCGGCAGCGAGGTGGACTACGAGGCGGTGCACCTTTTCCTCTTCGGATTCTTCAACGTGAAGGCCCTTGAGGAAAGAGCCGCCCTGAATCGCCCCGGTTTTCGAGGAGGCTTCAAATCTTGAGAAGATGAAGCCATGAACAAGTCAAAGAAGTTCTCACCTGAGGTCCGTGAGCGCGCGGTGAGGATGGTGCAGGAGCACCGTGGGGAGTACCCGTCGTTGTGGGCGGCGATCGAGTCCATCGCACCGAAGATTGGCTGCGTGCCGCAGACGCTGCTCGAATGGGTCAAGCGCGTCGAGGTCGACAGTGGCGTGCGCGAAGGCGTCACCACCAGCGAGGCTCAGCGGGTCAAGGACCTTGAACGCGAGGTCAGGGAGCTGCGTCGGGCCAACGAGATCTTGAAGCTGGCCAGCGCGTTTTTCGCCCAGGCGGAGCTCGACCGCCGGCTCAAGTCCTGAAGCACTTCATCGACGAGCACCGCGATACCTTCGGGGTCGAGCCGATCTGCAAGGCATTGCAGATCGCCCCGTCAGGCTATCGGCGGCATGCGGCGCTGCTGCGCGAGCCGCACAAACGCTGTGCCAGAGCACAACGCGATGAAGCCCTCATGCCGCAGATCGAACGCGTCTGGCGGGCCAACCTGCAGGTCTACGGCGCCGACAAGGTCTGGCGGCAGCTGGCCCGCGAGGGCACGGTGGTGACCCGCTGCACGGTCGAGCGACTGATGCGGCGCTTGGGGCTGCGAGGCGTGATGCGCGGCAAGGTGGTGCGCACCACGATCAGCGATACCAAGGCACCATGCCCGCTGGACCGCGTCAACCGGCAGTTCCGTGCCGAGCGTCCCAATCAGCTGTGGGTCTCGGACTTCACGTACGTCTCCACCTGGCAGGGCTGGCTGTACGTCGCCTTCGTGGTCGACGTGTTCGCCCGGCGCATCGTCGGCTGGCGGGTGAGCAGCTCGATGCGGACCGACTTTGTGCTGGATGCCTTGGAGCAAGCGCTGTACGCCAGGCAGCCCGAGCGCGACGGCAGCCTGGTGTGCCACTCGGACCGTGGTTCGCAATACGTCAGCATCCGGTACACCGAGCGACTGGCCGAAGCGGGCATCGAGCCGTCCGTGGGCAGCAAGGGCGACAGCTACGACAACGCCTTAGCCGAGACGATCAACGGGCTCTACAAGGCCGAATTGATTCATCGCCGTGCACCTTGGAAGACCAAAGAGGCCGTCGAGCTCGCCACGCTCGAATGGGTGTCCTGGTTCAACCACCATCGATTGCTCGAGCCCATCGGCTACATCCCGCCTGCAGAGGCTGAGGCAAACTACTACCGGCAACTCGCCAGTCAAGTCGCCACGGTGGCGCCCTGACTTAAACCAAACGGCCTCCACGGATGCCGGGGCGATTCATACGTTGCCGCTGAGTGGAGGATGAGGTGAGCTAGCACGTCAATCCGTGAGGCTCCAAGGTCTTCCGCAGGGCTAGGGAAGCCTGCCCGTACGCTCTCCAGCAGCGCAGTCACAAGGACTGGCTCTAGGCAGATCGGTAGCGGGATGCTGTACATCCATCCAGTGTATCGCCGTCCTGGTCCAGTCGGGACGGATCGGCCCCATGCGATGGTCAAATTTTCACGGCTCTCGTGCTCTGTTTTGGTGCAAGGTTGTTGCTGAGCTTGTCCCTGAACTCCTCTTTGAGTTGCTTGTCCTTGAGCTTGATGAGGACCCTTTTGTAGTCGTCATAGTCGTCTTGGTCATCATCTTCATAGCGGTTTTGTAAGCTCTTTAAGACTTGTTTAACAGTCCTGTTCTGTAGAGCCTTCCATCCAAGAAGTTCGCCTATCTGAGGATTTCCAAAGTATGTGCAATGAAGTCGAGCAAGAAACTGTGCAGCGTCATCTTTGTCTACTAGCTCAAAATTTAGGAGCTTTTCAACTACATGACTCCACGAATCATCCATGTGGTACAGATGAGGTAAGTCAAACCTGCCCGTAACCCTGACATCCCTCAGAAGGTCGTCCATTTCTTCCTGGGTGTAGATGCTGTAGTAGGTTTCATTTCTGTAGTCGGGCTGGTAGTCCAAGCCTTCTTTAGGATGACTGTCCCATTCGTCAATATCGTGACATCTGTGATAAACGTGCCCTAAGTCTGTTCTCATATATATCTCCCTTTGCTAATGGAGATTATAAAATGAGTGATGCTTTATCGCAACATTGAAATCTAGCAGTAGCTAGCAACATCTAGCAGACATGATGCTTTGAGCATTCAATCCTGATAAATAAATGAAGTCTTGTCTCACAATAGAGGCTTCAACAACTTAAAAGGATATATATGAACGAACTATCAGACGACATGAAGGCAAGCGCTTGGTCATGCATGGATGACTATCTGGCTAATATGTCAGGCAATGCCGCCTTGTATTTGCAAACCTCCGTGGGACCCCATCAGAGCAAGATTAATATCCTTGGGGAGCGGTCATTCATTAAGTATCACCTCAAGCGGCTTGTAGATGCCAGTGAGATGACAATCCTTGCTTACTACTCCTTCAACGAATATTCAACAGATCCTGAGATTCAAGCTGGCGGTGATGATGGCTTCACTCTTGAACTTCAATGCTCTGAAGGTCTGTTTTATGCAGAAGGTTTCTTTGGTGTGAACTATGACGAAGATGACATCGCGTGGCACAAGGCGGAAGGTCTGCCAAAGCTTGAATCAATTATCGAAAGAAATTCACTTTGGTATCATGGGATTTTGGCTCATATCAAAGAGCATGGAAACTTAATAACTGCATGATGATTTAAGGCCACCTTCGGGTGGCTTTTGTTTTTGTGGCTTCAACAAATGTTGAGAAAGCCAATTGACTTTGATTTCTTTTTTGCTATATGTATATATAACAAAAAAGGAACTCAACATGAAAAGAACAATATTATTTACTGCGGTGCTTGCTCTATGTGGCAATGCATTGGCTCAACAAAACTCAACTGGACTTGGTGCAACAACCGTGGGCGGCTCTGGAATCATTAGCCGTATCGTCTCCAACAACTCAGTCTCTATAGGCGAAGGTGCTGGGGCCTCTGACAACGGTGTGGCGATGGGGGTTGGCACAACGGCGGGGAACGGCGCTTTATCTATCGGCATGGGTAGTGTTGCTGATAACAATGCTGTATCAATCGGGACAAACAACACTGTTGAAAGCACGAATGTCGGGCTTGGTAATAACCTCAATGTCACTGGAGTAGCAAACACTGTTGCACTGGGGAATGGCACTGCGGCCACCAGAAGCGATGAAGTCGCTGTAGGCGGTAGAACCATCGGCGGATTGGGTGTCGCAACTGCGAACGATCAGGCTGCGAATTTCGGGCAAGCAAAAGACATGGTGAATGCCGGTGTCACACAGGCCGTAAACCAATCCAAGACATACACAGACAATGTTGGAGCTGCCACCTTAAGCAGTGCAAACAACTACACCGACAATAAAGCCGCAACTATCAAGCAAGAAGCTGTGACTGAGGCGAACGCTTATACAGACAATGTTGGAGCTTCTGTTTTAAACACAGCAAACACATACACAGATAACTCAGTCAAGGGCTATGCCAAGAAAGATTATGTAGACAGTGCAGTAGCTGGTGGAGTTGCTCAAGCCAATGCCTATACAGACAAGAAGTTTGACCAGGCTAGCAAGATTGCCTATAGCGCGGCATCAGTGGGCATGGCTTCATCCGCCTTGGTCTTCAATCCAAACCTGCAAAGACAAATCTCCGTAGGTGCTGCTTCGGTGCACGGTACATCAGCCTTGGCAGTAGGCATCGCATGGAAGCATGGAGACAGGGGCATGTTCAATGTGCGCGGCGCATTGGGTCAGAACGGCACTAGCGGCGTAGCTATCGGCTACTCAATGGGTTTCTGACAGAATCGGCAGATGGATGCCAACTACTTTTTAAGCTTTCGCCTTGACTTCATCAAGAACTTTTATGAGGTCAGCTCAAAGCCTTTTGAGCAACTAAAGTTTGATATAGAAAACGGTGTCACGCCGTATGAGCCTCCCTATGCTGAAGATGGAGAGCCTCCGTTTGAACTTCTATGGAATCAAGCCAATGATTCACTGACATTGCTGGGTGGCGCTTGTATCAGCATGCTAGGCGGTTCACTGCATGTTTTTCTGGATACTTTGGTCAAGCTCCACGGCGATGAAGAAGCATTTAAGAAAACAAAGTCTGAAAACGGTTGGTGGGGCAAGCATCAAAACTATTTTAAAAATGCTGGGAATATCGACTTCAAGGACAGTGGCTGCGACATGGTACTCCTTGAAGAGATCATTCTTGCGCGCAATCGTGTGCAGCATCCTGACAATTTGACAGGCACCAATGCGAACTATCTAGCCAAAGATTTGGAGAAGGTTCCAAGTCCATTCTTCGTCAATGAAACTGAATCTGAAATTTTAAATCGGCTTGGAGATAGTGATGGCGGATGGCTTGTATCACCTACCGTTTATGTAGACCTGGCGAAGCTCACAAAGGCGATTGATGAAGTTCGCAAGTTGGGGAAGTGGCTGGATCAGCTTCCTTGAATCGGTTCTTGAAGGTCACTGCTGCTCAGGTTGCGTATCTGTCAATGCAACCTCCGCACATCCATTCTCCGTCATCGTAGATGCCCCCAGTCATGTCCGTTTTCTGGTTGCACCAGCCGCACACTGCATAGATGTTGTAGTCCTCTTCTGCTTCACGGGAGCGGTCTTCAAATCCTGGTTGCCGTGATGGCAGGAGCTTGGGATCTGGGGGACTGGCGAAGCAACCGCAGTTGGTACACCACTGACCCCCATGGTGCTCAATCGTGCTGGCCTTGCGGCAACGTTTGCACACGACAAGTTCCATGGCGGGAGCTACATCAACGGCTACAACTGGTTCAGTGATAACTACAGGCACCAGCTCATCAAGGCTGTTGATTCGCCTGCACTGCAAGCCGTTCTTGTTCAGATGGTTCAGGAGTGGGTCAAAGCCCTTGTCCTTAGACAGAACGATGCACAAGGTATCAGGTGCAGTCTCTATCGTGCGTCCAAGCTGGAAGGCAATGTGAAAGTCCAAGGCATTTTTGCCGGTGCCTTCAATTTTTTGAAAATCAACACGGGTGAACCTGTGTGCCGTTGCTGGCTTTTTTGATGCCTTCGGCGGGTTCTGGTTGGCTCCTACATAGATGATGGCTCCGTAGCTCTCATCAAGCCGTGAGAGGTCGACCTTGTGAACATTCTCCAAGTCGCCCAAAAGAAGGGACTTGGTCAAGCCTTGCTTTCCGCAAGTTCTGGCTGAAGCACATGCAGCGGCGACAAGAATTTATTCAGTTCGTCTTGCTGCTCAAGCAGGAATGGTGCATCTTTGACCTTGGAATGAAGATTGAGCAATCGCTTCTCTGCCCGGTTCAAGATGGTTTCATAGAGCATTGGGAAGATTGTGACTTCATCGCCTTTGGATGTGGGTTCACTCTCGCCGTCTTCTATGGCGTCGCCAAGCACAAAGCAATCTACCTTTGAGTGCTTTTTGAGGTAGCCCTTACCGCGAAGCTCCTTCACATATTTCCAAACTTGGTCTTGCTCTTTTCCCCCAAGGCTGAGCCCCGTGGTCTTCAAGTCAATGATCACAAGGTGGTCAACGCCGTCTTCGTCATGCTGGGAGTTGTAGGAGGGTCTTGCATAGAAGCCAATGCTGCTATCTGGCAATGCAACGAAGTCAGGTCTGTTCCTGGTGCCCTTACCTTTTTTATCACCGAATATTTGTTTTATGACCTGCGTCATGCCACGGTTGGATGTGAATTCAATGGACTCAAACTGGGCACCGAACATCCACAAGCCGCGTTCAAAAAGTGGCTGAAGTTCATGTACTTCATCAATGCCTACCACCTTGAGCTTGATACGAAGTTCACCAATGAGCTTGAGACGGGTCTGAATCTCATCCAGTGCCAGCTTTGCCATGCCGATTGACCAATCACTGAGGATGGCATGCAGCGCATCCAGATCGTCTGGTTTCTGGTCATGAAGAAGCTCAAGCAACCCAAACTGAGATTTACTTTTCTCTAGATTGGTCAGCAAGGCTCCAAGCTGAACGATCTCGGATTCGCCAAATGATGGAAGCTTGTCCACCACTTGATTGACGAAGGTCTGCACACGCTCTTTGGAGAGCAACGAAAGTCCATTGATGGAGTTGCCAAGCTTCGTGAGCACATTGGATTTCAGCGCTGTTTTGCTGGCTTCGCCCGTGTCAGAAATGATCTGGCGAATGCGATCTTGTACTCTTGTACGTGTTTCGTTCCATGCTGCGTTCTCATCATTGAAGCTGTTCCAGTCACTGGCGACAGCACCCTTCTGATTGAGATAGTCAGCTTGCACAATGAAGATGAACCTCTTCGCTTCTGAGGTTCGGCCGTCCAAGATCCGCTCATAGTCACTGCCTGACCATTTGCACTGACCTACGGCACGGTTCTGAACCCACCATGCAATGCCATGCTGTTTTGTTGTCTTGTTGGGCTTCTTGCTGTCAATGTGAAGAATCTTGACGGTGCCATAGCCCGGAATCACAAGGTCTTCTTGCGACAGGAGTTCGGGGATGTCGTTGAAAGTGATTGCCTTGCCGTTGATGGACACCTTGAAGGCGGGATTGAACAGGAACCGGCTTCCGATCAGCTCACGGGCTTGCTCTTCGGTGAACAGGTGAGAACGAATATCCCCAGTGCCCACGATTTCAGTTCCGTGGCCGTCCTGCTTCTCGGCTTCAAAGGAGATGTCCTTGATGACTAGCGGTCGGGTGCTGGAGGTACTGACTTCACACTCAAACCGTTGTCCCTCTCTCGTTGAGGCGGTGCTGTACTTACTGGCGAAGCAGAACGAGGCAAAACGCCCCTTCCCATTTTTCCCGAAGACAGCACGAGGTGATCCCTCCACACCTGGTGGAGGCTCTGACAGGGGACCTTCTGAACCGATCTTGTCATATGCCATCGTTCGCCAGATGCCTTGAAACATCTCCAAGGTCATACCCTTGCCGTTGTCCTTGATACGAAACTGCTTGCCTTGTGATGTGTCAGGCCAAGTTATCTGAACATCGGTGGCATAGGCATCCCAGCAGTTGGCGACAAGCTCCACGATTGCAGTAGCTGGGTCAGTGATGATGGAGCCAGCATGGGCTTCCAAGAAACGCGGGTCGTATAGGAGGTCTTCTTGTTCCATCATCTTGTCTTTCTTAGTCTCGTTCTACAACTTGCTCTGTGTCGCCGTCATAGCGGTAGTGCACGATTTCGCCATTTATAAGGAGCTGGATTGCAAGCTCTATGCAGTCAATAGGAGCGATGAACCATTCTCTGGGCACATGCAGCTTTCCCATGCTGTCTGTCACTTTGAGGTCTAGGCAATATTTACCAAAAAAAGTGTGCAGCAGGTTCTCAAACTTCTGCGGGTTCAGGTTGTAGCACTGAAAGACAGACACGATCTTGACCGGCGCCATCAAGTAGGTTGGCTCCTTGGCTGCATTCTTGATTCGGTCTTCAACAGTAGTAGTTGAAAAACCAATCTTGAAGAGATTCGTGATGCTCTTCACTTCAGGAACCTGGCTGGCTGATTTCAGAACATAAACATAACCTGTGGACTGGTCATCCTCTCTTATCAGCTCAAGCTCTTCCAAGGCCTTCTCATGGTTGTCCAGAATTCGCCTGCCTGAAGGGTCTTTGTACAACTCCGTGGCAAGTGAGCGAAGCAACATGTTTGACTCGGTGCCGTTGTCAAAGATGACACGAAGCCGAGCATTGACCTTTTTATTTTTAACTTCTTTCTCGCCCACTTCAGCGACATAGCAAACGATGCCATGCAGCACGAAGAAGTGACCTGGCTTGATCTGCTGTTCACCCGTGAAGGCACGCATCTCACGAATGCCAGCTTTGAGTTCTCGGTGGCAGAGATCGAACAACGGCTCAAACTGAGGAAAGTCCATGCAAGGCTTGCGAGATGCAATCTTGTCAGGCATCTTCATCGTGCCCACGTGCTTCAGGTTGAAGATGCTGTCTTCACCCGGCCCAAGTAGTCCTAGGTCATCGTCCTCGTAGATGTCCGCCACCGACTCCACAACTTTTTTCAGGAGCTGGTGGGTGTCAATCGCTCGAAGGGAATCGGACTTGAGCTTGCTTGAGCGAATGCTTGCCAAACGGCTGTTTAGCTTGAACTCGTGCATGTCCGTATGGTTCGGCTGCGGCTCCTTGCCGTGCTTGCTCACGAAGGCTTCAATCTCTTTGAAGGAGGCCACCAAACGATGGTCTGCCGTCATGGATGGGGTGGCAAGTGGCTTCACCTTGAGCAAGTCAAGGTCATCATCCTCCACCAGTTTGAGCAAGTCTTCCTTCTTCATACGCCTTGCTGTCTGCGCTGATTGCGGATGTAGATGAGGGCTTCACCCATGCGCGCTTCAAGAGCATCGTTGGACTGGGGGTTAGGCGGGTTGCCATGGATGCGGGTGAACTCCTTAACCTTCGGCCACAGGAGAACTGCTTCCTCTGGGGTCATGACGATTCGTGTTGCCTCAATGGCTTCCTGAATGGTCTTCAGGACACCCGCAGTCACTGACTTGGACAGGATCTCAAACGCCGACTGGAAGGGGTTGATACGGTCAATCAGGTCAATGTGAAGGTCATCTATGTTGACGAACTTGCCAGCCATTTTGATGAACCGGCGATCACCGTCTTCCTTGAATTCACCACTCTTCAAAACAGAGTCAGCCACGATGTGCTGGCGAACCGTTTCAATTTCTTCATCCGTCAGGTCTGGATAACGAAGCTTGATAATTTTCGGGATGAGTACCTTGTTGATGACTTCGGGATCAACATTTCCTGGAATCGCCTTGAGCATGGTGTCATCTTGAAGGATGACGGCTTTCATGTCGTTCAGGTCAGACTCAATAATGTCTTTAACTTTCTTGCTGGATGGCTCCTTGAAGCCTCCAATTTTCACTTCACCCGGTCCAGCCTTGTCATCATCATTGAGCTTGGTCTTGAACTTGAAGTTCGGCGCAAGAACCTGCTCCATTAGGAGCGAACAGGTAATCGCCTTAAGCATGTTGTTGACGGCCAGCTTCACCAAATCATCATGAGCATCTGGTTGAGCGATCAGGTTGGTGAACTGAGCATGGGATTTGTTCGGGCTGTCGCGCGTGCACCGTCCTATGATCTGGATGATTTCTGTGAGCGACCCACGATAGCCAACGGTCAAGGCATGTTCACAAAATGACCAGTCAAAGCCTTCTTTTGCCATGCCAAGAGCAATGATCAGGTCAAGCTCTTCAGGTGTTTTGATGGTTCTTAAAAAATTAACAATCTTGTCTCGCGCCTTTGGCTCGTCGTGAACCAAGTCAGCAACTCGGATGATCTTGCCATCGGTGTGCCGTCTGACGGTGATAACACCTGTCTCTGGATCTTGCGCTTGAACCACTCCGATGATGTCCAAGATGCTGTCAACCTCGTTGCTCTTTTCCTTGGTGGATTCGCCTGAACGAACATGGGGAATGTGCAAGATGGTTTTCTTGTCGGTGTCTAGGACATCGGCAATTGCACTGAGATATTTCTTCTGGTAGAAGTGATACCCAATGCCGAGCGACTTCATGTAGGTGTAGCCGTTCAACTGCTCGTAATAGTTGTAAGTCACCTTGGCAAACTTGGCTTCATCTTCTGGCAACAGCACAGGCACGCTGTCGCCACGGAAATATGAGCCAGTCATCGCAACGATGTGCACCTTTGACTTCTGCATGACGCTGCGAAGCAAGAATCCAAGCTTGCTGTCGGCATCTGCTGAGACATGGTGGAACTCGTCTATGGCAAGAACACAGTTGTCCAATGCTTCCTCCTCAATCGCTTCAAAAGCAAATCTGAGGGTGGCATGGGTGCAGATCAGGATGTCGCTGTCATCCTTGAGAAAATTCTTGAAGGCTGTGACCTTGCTTGAATCTCCACCTGGTGTGCACAAGTTGTTTTCTGGCTTCACTACCCAGTCTGTGAAGAAGCCGTGCTGGGAAAGAGGGGTAGATGCGAAAGATGAACCGATGGAGCGCTCTGGGACGGCGATGATGGCCTTCTTGACTCCTTGCTTGTGGATCTTGTCCAATGCCAAGAACATGAGGGCGCGGCTCTTACCTGAAGCTGGAGGAGCTTTGAGCAACAAATATTGCTCATTTCGTGACTCATAAGCTCGTGCCTGCATCTCACGCATGCCCATGTCATTGAGCTTCGTGCTTTCACCTGTCTGGTGGTATGTGACTTCAACAAGGTTAGGCATGAATGGTTCCCAGCATATCTTCGTACAGCTTGAATAAATAAAGGACTCGTTCCTCAGCCGATGAGAACGGCTTCGCTCGGTAGCAGCGGTCTACCGCTTGATCTAATGCATCGTGAGCTTCTGTGAGGCCTTGAGGCATATCCTCGGGCTCATACATCTGATCCAAGCTCAGCTCTGAATGCTCTTCTCGCTGGGTCAAAATTCTCAGCGCACATGCACTGACTGCCTTGACCTGATTTTCTGAGACTTTCGGGAATGGAAAATTGTTGTAGCAGAGCGATGAGGAGTAGCGAAGCCGTGTTTCAAGTTGGCCGCCCACTGTGCGAGTCCAAGCCATGTGCATGGAAGAAAGCAGGATGCCCAAGTCAAAGGGGGAGGCATTGAGCACAAGATAGGCACTGTTGCTCACCACCTCATGCCCAGCAAGGAACCCCATGGGAATGCAACGGCGGTTCTCGGAGGAGTGGGCAGGCACGATGATGGACGCCGTGTTTTCAACATGCCTGATTTCGCCAAACTGATTCGGAAAAGCAGCAAGCTCCTTCGTCGGTCCCTTTTTGCTCTTTAGCCTGAAGGTGCGAACTCCTTGGATTCGCGCGGCTATTGGTGGGAAGGTGCAAGCCTCTTGCAGTTCATGGTCTTCAATCCACAGGCACCAACGCTCCTTTGAATACAGAAATTCATCAGTGCCAAGTAGCTTGCGAACAAATTTTTCAGCGGCTGGATATTTGTTCAGAAGGTCATTCTTCTGATCCGTCGAAAGAATGAGAAATCCACCATCCGCAGGCTTGCTTCCATAGCTCATGGGCGAGATTGCTGCAATTGGCGATCTTCGTCCGTAAACAAAAATATCTTTGTAGTCAATCAAGTAAGCATTGATGTGATTGACGGTTCGTGTGTTCTCAGTTCCAACGATGAACTTACGTCCATTGCCTAAATTCCGAAGTCCAACAATGATGCAGGTTACTCCTGCCTTCTTCTTTGCATTGTTTGACCACTTAAAAGAATCATAGGCGAAGCCGATCTCTATCCCATTATTGAAAATGGTCGGCCAGAGAATCGAAACCTGCTCACCTTGGCAGATTGAGTTAGTGGTAACGAATGCCGCCTTCGCATTGTGATTTCTGACATAGTTGGCTGCAAGGAAGAACCAGCCCGCGATGTAATCCAGCTTCTTGTAGCCATTGAGGCTTCCAAGCGTGCGCTCCATGTCCTCTTTTTGGCAATCAGATTGAAGACTTGACCCAAGATAAGGAGGGTTGCCAAGAACATAGGTTCCATGCTCGCTAGGTGGGCATACCTTCAACCACGATAGATCAAGCGCATTTCCACGGAAGATGTTGCCACTTGGTTTTAGCGGGAGTGTGTCTGTGGCAGTGTCAAACCTACTGTCAAACTGCGTGTTCATCTGATGCTCTGCAAGCCACATTGCAAGGATTGCAATTTCATGGGCAAAGTCATCTAGCTCAATGCCATAAAACTGACTGAGCTGGATGCCAGTCAGTGCAAACTCTGCTTGGTCTTGCAGTTCACTCAGCGAGTTGAAGATTTCCATCTCCAGCTTGCGAAGTTCCTTGTACGAGATGATGAGAAAATTTCCTGAGCCACAGGCAGGATCAAATACCCTAATTCTCGTTAAATGCGAGAGGAGGTCTTCAAGCTTTTTCTGGCTGGTCTTGCTCTTCTCATACTCCGCATACAAGTCATCAAGGAAAAGTGGTCCTATCACCTTCATGATGTTTTGGTATGAGGTGTAGTGCATCCCCATATTGCCGCGCTGCTCAACATCAACCACGGCTTGGAACATTGAGCCGAAGATATCAGGATTGATTTCTGACCAATCCAAGTCCAACCCGCAACGAATCAGAAGCTCACGACTACGCTTGTTGAATGCCGGTACTGGGACATGAAGCTCAAATAATCCACCGTTGACATACGGGAATTTCTCATAGTAGCTAGCGGTGCCTTCACGGCTCTCCTCGTCTAGTACCTTGAACAAACCCTGAAGGTATTCAGCAAGATCGCTACCGTCTGCACTGGTGTGAGACTCAATGCTCTTGCTGAATAGCTTCGGTTGGAAGATTGTGGTGTCTTCTGCAAAGTAGCAGAACAACAATCGAGAGAGAAAAACATTCAGCCTATGCCGCTCTTCCTCAGTCTGAACAGGATTCTGCTCAAGGATGAGGTCATACAGTTTCGCCATCTTCTCGGCGGCCTTGACATCAGCAGGGCTGTCGGATGCTTGCTTGGACTTCTCCATGCCCGCCCATGGCAGGAAGAAATCAAACTTGTTTGCCAGCTCTAGATAGGCGATGTCCAGCGATTCATCTGTCTTGGTGTCATAGGCACAGAAACGGTCAAAGTTTGTGGCAATGATGAATCTGGGCTTGTGCTTCTTAACGGGTTCAGCTTGCTTCAACTGATCCAAGATCTGCGTGGGGGGATGGTTTCCCGTGTGCGTGAAGTACACATTGTTCTTCCAAAGCACATAGTCTTTGTCCTTGGAAATGTTGTACTCGCCAGCCTGCAACCTGGTTACTGATGCTTTCGGCTTGCCGTAGGCTGTCAGCAAATCATAAATAAAGGTGTCTGGTTTAGTATGGAGAAGAAGGTTGCGAACGCCTTCAGCAATTTGAGCAATGTGCATGTGTGATTAACCCTGATTCACAGAATCTTCAATCGCATTCAAAACCTCTTCACCAGATGCAACACGGGCTTTCACTGTTGCTTCACTCAACGGACTTAATACTCTTGTGAAGACGTAAATGACGAACTTTGTGAAATAAAGGATTTGCTCTTTAGTCGCATCCTTGCGGTCAAGTTTGAGGTGCTCTAGAACATCACCCATCATCCCATCTTCTCGCGGATCACTTGATTGCATAACCATTCGCATGAAAAGCATGTTATGTATTGTCTGAAGTATTTTATTGAGCTTCGCTTCAGGTTTACCGTCTACAAAGGTTTTGCTGGCAATGGCAAACAATTTAGGGTTTGTAGTCTTGCAATTGTGAGTCCATGCATAAATCACTGAATCTGCATCTTGTGCATTAATTGACTCGCCATCATCTGAATCACTTTGCTCGTCATCAACGAAACTTGGAATGGATGCAGGAGCCACATAAGTCAACTCAGTTTTTGGCTTGTGCTGCTCTAATAAATGACCCCATTCAAACACGGCTGCTCCCAAATGGTCAGATGTGGGCAAGGGATTGAGCAAGTAGAAAATGTTAGGCGCACCCGACTTGATAGGTTCAACAATGTAATAGTCAGGTGTGCCACCATAGTTGAGAAGCTCCAAGCTGTCCCTAGAGCGAAGAGTGTTGTCCTTTAGTGCCAAGCTACTAAACATTGTGGATACAGAGTTCCTGATGTAGCTGGTGGCGTTGTAGGCCTCGATATCTGTCAGAGTGTCATCGCCTGCTGCTTTCGCGACAAGCTTCAAAAGACTCGTGACGTGTTCGCCGTGCTCCTGAGTGGCTCTATCAAAATCTTCATCATCGTCAATTGATGTGAAGATAGCCATGTGCTGGTTTGCAATCTCTCGTTCGTAAGTTTGCAAATGAACCATCAATCTCATTCTTGAGTAAGTTCCGCCACATGCTACCAAATCAATCAACGAGTCAACAGACAGCGCCGTAAACATCGCTTCATATTTTCTGCGACGCTTGAGCATGTCTGCAATCATGCTCTTGTCATCTTTAGACAAAACATATGCAAGATTGATATTCATGCCATAGTTAACCAGAAACTCCAAGTTATGGGCGGTTTCCATGGCTACTGCATTCAAGAACTCTTTATCTTCAATGTCAACCAATGCTTTCATCTGCGAAAACACAAGTTCATGGTTGAGTTTGTTAAGTCCAATGCTGTTGACAATCAAATCACAGGCAGTAGCAACATGCTGGTAAGCAAGGCGTTTATTTTTAACCGACCATGCTTTTTCCATCTGTTCAAAAGCATGTGCCACAGCATCTGAAGTTGAAAATGGCTTGTTGCTTGGCGTGCTGGCTCGTGGGAGGGTTGCGATGAAGCCTTTGGCTTGTCTGAACAGTTCTTTATTGTTAGCCATTACTTAGATCCAAGAAGAGTTTCAATCATGCCAAACAAGTTGGTTGACTTTGTTGTTTTAAGCTGGACACCTTTTTTGCTCAAGGTCTGAGTAATCAGATCAGCCATTGCTTCAACTTTTTCCTTCGTCTTCTTTCCTGGCTCAGGCATGTTCTTGTTCGTGTATGCCAAAAGTGCTCCTAGGAATGCAAGCCGTGCTACATGATTCTCGGATGACTTGTCCTTGTCCTCGGCTACATAAGTCACAAGCTGTTGAAAAGCATCAAGCCCACCAACAACTTTGTTCTCTGCACCATCACCATTTGACCAAGATTTGTACTGAGAAACTACATTCATGGAAATTGCACAGGCAAACTGCCCAAAATGTGAGTCAATGCTTGCCTTGTGCTCTGGCGTATTGAAATCTTTTTTGTATGCTGCGAGCTTTCCATTGAATTCATCATTCAAGGCTTCGTTGGCAACATTGATGGCGGCTTGAGTATTGAACCCAGAATAATTCAACCATGGGAAAGTGTTGCTTTGAACTTTTTCTTTATGTTCGGGAGCTACTCGCTTTACAGGTGGCGATTCGTCAGGAGCAACTTCTGATAACTGTGCACCAAACTCGTACAGCTTCTGCACAAGATCATCAATGCGGTCTTGCTCAGCTTCATCCTTTGATGGCTTCAGTCTTGCGAATGCTGAAGGCATAAATCCAAAGATGAGAGAGAAATGAGATTTACCAACTTCCTGAAGGCTCTGACTCGTAGCAATGAACTTATCTAGCTTTTCGCTGACATCTTCATCGTGTGCGTCATAAACAATGCCCTCAAGTGACTTTGTTATTGCAAGTGCCAGTTTGTCACTGTCAAGAAGTTCCTGAATGGCGTCAGCAACTTCTGGATTTGTTTCTCGGATCTCATTGATGGCAAGCTCAATGCCTTCGCCATTACCCATACTAATAAGAAGAGTTTCTTTTGCGAACTCCTGAAGCTGTTGCCATGCAGGAATGATGACATTATTAAAGTTTTCTTGAGCTTCGCCGCCTACTCTTTCTGCCTTGTTCTCAAAAGCCATTACAAATGCAGCCAAAACATTGGATATGCCGAAAATCAAATAAGCCACGTCATCGTGGTCGTCTATGTATTCCCTGAGTGAATCTAAATACTCTTCATTTGTCATGGGAGCTTTATTTTCACTCAATGCATGAAAATGCTGAAGCGTAACTATGATTATCGATTCAAGGTGCTCTGGCAATTTGCCATCTTTAGCATGCTCATGAATCTTTTCATAGATTTCAAAATCTTCTCTTTTTATCTGGTCAAGTAGTTTATAGAGAAGAATGTGATACTGGTTGCTCCGGTCTGCGACCATGTCTACAGCATCATTGGCAAATTGAATGTTCTCAACTTCTTCTTTTGAAGTTTCGGGAGTGACTTCATTTAGCTTTAGCCCAAATGTTGCTTCAAGCCGTTTAATCAACACGATGGTATCTTTGTCATCCTTGGAAAACATTGTGACGACATAACATGTGAACTGATTGAGATGCTTCAGGCCAACAAGCGGTGCTGTAAGACCTAGACCTTTGCACAACGCAGCTAATGTCTCAACAATCTTATTGGCCGTATCTCTATGGTCTTCTCTGCCGGTTGCCGTTTCAATATAGGCTTTGATCATCATGTCAGCAGCCGGATTGAAAACTGAACCAACAAAACCTGACAACGTTTTGTAAAGTGCTGGATCTTGCTTTGGCAAGCTCTCCATGAAATCACGCTTCAACTTCTCAACGGCTGCATCCATGTTCATTTCATCTCTTTCTTTAAGTTATTTCTTCAACATTGATTCAAGTTTGCCAGCAAGGCTCTTGCTGTTGTGTATTTTTATGAGCGGACCGTCCTCATCATCTTCTTCTGCATAGTCCAAGGCTGACATTGTTTGGTTGTCCAGTTTCTCAAGATCCAGGCCCTCATCTAGTAGGGTAGTCACGAACTCTTTGTAGTGTTGGGGATGGTCAAAACACCATTGATTCAGTCCGAGAACATGAGCCAGACTGTAGCCACTGAGGTTGTTGGCAGTGTTGATGTCCATGCCATTCTTTACAAGCAAGTGGATGGCTTGGATGAAAGGCTGATGATTTTGGAGCTTGCCAAAGATTGTTTGATGGTAGAACCAGTAGGCAACATCAAACGTTTTGGCTTTGTCATTGACCAACTCGCTGGCTCTTGGCAAGTCTTTTATGAGGCATTCAGAAAGCTCTGCCATGTCCTCCATGGCGTTGCCCATGTTGACGATTCTGAAGCTGGTGGGTGTTGCCTCAGGATCGTCCTCCTCGTGCTTGATTGCAGCCTCAAGGGAGAGCTTCAAACCATTGGGGTAGGTGAACACTGGGAAAGCTGTGGAGCCTTCTACAAGGTAGCTTCTCAGCCCTTTGACTGATGCCTCTGAAGTGCTGGCAACCGTTCTTTTTTTCAGCCACTCACGAACATGTCCGACCTGGTAGCGAACATTCTTAGGATTGCTCAAGTACTGTGGACCTGAGCCTTTGGTTCGCCAAGATTTCACCGTGGGGACGGCTTCACCAATCCAGTCAGCAAGGGTCTTCTCGTCTATGTATCTCTGGTCATCCCACTGGCTGTAGTTCTGCTCTTTCGCTGCTTCAACGATGGCTGCTACATGGGCTGCACTCAGTAGTGCATCAGGCGGGAGAGCCTTGAAAATTTCTGCAAGAGAAGTCATCCCTCATTGTGAATGGACAACCCTCTTTTTCGCTGACAAATGCTTACTTTTGGTGCGAACAGGGGACGAAAAAAAGCCGCTGCAAGTATCACCTTACAACGGCTTTTTAGAGGTTGGTAGGCCCCCCGTGAGTCGAACACGGCACCAACAAATTATGAGTTTGCTGCTCTAACCAAGCATGAGCTAGGGGCCCAGATTTTCAATTATCCCACTGCGTCAGGGGGAACCGTGGCAGTCATCGGGTGCGTTGCCTATATGTAGCCTAGGCTTTTTGTCGCTTTTTCCAGATGCTGTAAGTTGTTGATTTTGTTCGATAAAACTCAACAGAACTGGGGATTATGAGTCCTCTGCTCTGACCAGCTGAGCTAACGGCCCCTACGCGCCGCTGATTCTAGTGGCCCGTACTGGCCCTCCTACTTGCGGTGCGTCAGCGCGTTGGTGACCAGACGGGACGTGATGTCGACGATCTGGATCATTCGCTCGTAGGGCATGCGCGTCGGGCCGATGACGCCCAGACGGCCGACCACTTCGCCATCGACCTCGTAATTGGCGCTGACGATCGAAAGCTCCTCGAACGGCACCACCTGACTCTCGCCGCCGATGAAGATGCGGACCCCCTCGGCCTTGCTCGACACGTCGAGCAAGCGCACCAATTGCGCCTTCTGCTCGAAGAGGTCGAAGGCGCGGCGCAGCTGACCCATGTCGCTGGAGAAATCACTCACGGCCAGCAGATTGCGCTCGCCCGAGATGACCACCTCACCCTGCGACTCGGTCATCGCATCGGTGCTGGCCTGCACGGCCGCCTGCATCAGCGAGGCGATCTCGCCGCGCAGCTTCTCGACCTCCGACTGCAGGCGATCGCGTACCTGTTCGATCGAGAGACCCGCATAGTGGGCGTTGATGTAGTTCGCGGCCTCCACGAGCTGCGACTGGGTGTGGTCCGTGTCCGGGAAGATGACCCGGTTCTGCACGTCGCCATCGGGCGCGACGATGATCACCAGCAACCGCCGGTCGGACAGGCGCACGAATTCGATCTGCTTGAACACGGACGTGCGGCGCGGGGCCATCACCACGCCGACGAACTGCGACAGGCTCGACAGCAGGTGCGCCGCGTTGGCGATGACCTTCTGCGGCTGGTCGGCCGCGAGACTCGGGGTGGCGAGCTGCTCGCGCTGCGCGGTGAGCATGGTGTCCACGAACAGCCGGTAGCCACGCGCCGTCGGGATGCGCCCGGCGGATGTATGGGGACTGGTGATGAGGCCCAGGCCCTCGAGGTCGGACATCACGTTGCGGATGGTGGCAGGCGACAGTTCCAGGCCCGAGGCGCGCGACAGCGTCCGTGAACCCACGGGTTGCCCCTCGGCGATGTAGCGCTCGACAAGCGTCTTGAGAAGCAACTTGGCCCGGTCGTCCAGCATCGTCGGATTTTAGTGTTGTAATTTGATGCATGACCTCGCGCTTCAGGCATGTCGCACTCATCGGCAAATACCAGGCATCGGGCCAGCGGGCCCAGGCGGGCGCGGAAGACGGCGTCATGGAAGGCATCGGCGCCTTCCTCGAATCCCAGGGGTGCGAAGTGGTGGTCGAGCGCTCGACGGCCGAGCACGTGGAGACCAGCCGCTATGCGTCGCTCACGGCCGAGGAGATCGGCGAACGCTGCGATCTCGGCCTGGTGGTGGGCGGCGACGGCACGATGCTGGGCATCGGCCGCCAGCTGGCACCCTACGGCGTGCCCCTGATCGGCATCAATCGCGGTCGACTGGGCTTCATCACCGACATCGCGCTCGACAGCTATCAGTCGCGCCTGGTCCCCATGCTCGCTGGCGACTACGAGGAGGACCACCGCAGCCTGATGCATGCGCGGGTCATGCGCGACGACGTCTGCGTCTTCGATGCGCTGGCCATGAACGACGTGGTGGTCAATCGTGGAGCGACCTCCGGCATGGTGGAACTGAGGGTGTCGGTGGGTCGTCATTTCGTCGCCAACCAACGCGCCGACGGCCTGATCATCGCCTCGCCCACCGGATCGACCGCCTATGCGCTGTCGGCCGGCGGACCGCTCATGCATCCTTCGATCCCAGGCTGGGTGCTGGTGCCGATCGCACCGCACACGCTCTCCAATCGCCCCATCCTGCTGCCCGACGCCGACGAGATCGTGGTCGAACTGGTGTCCGGGCGTGGCGCCAGCGCCAATTTCGACATGCAATCGCTCGCCTCGGTCGAGATCGGCGATCGCGTGGTGGTGCGGCGCTCCGAATTCCGGGTGCGCTTCCTGCACCCGAGGGGGTGGAGCTACTTCGACACGCTGCGCAAGAAACTGCACTGGAACGAGGGTGGCTCCTGAACCATGCCGGCTTTCCACACTCCCTCGTCCGTGACGACACTCCCGTATTTCCAGGAACGCTGATGGCATTGCGACGCATCGCCTTGCGCGACTTCGTGATCGTGCGCGCGCTCGACATCGATCTGGCCGCAGGCTTCACCGTGCTGACCGGCGAGACCGGCGCCGGCAAATCCATACTGATCGACGCTCTGCAACTCGCCTTGGGCAACCGGGCCGATGCCGGGGCCGTGCGCGAAGGCGCCGAGCGCCTGGACGTGAGCGTCGAGTTCGACCCCGACCCCCGGCTGGTCGACTGGCTGGACGCCGGCGGCTTCGAGGGCGGCGAGATGCTGCTCCTGCGCCGCACGGTCGACCTCCAGGGCCGCAGTCGCGGCTGGATCAATGGCAGCCCGGCCACGGCCACGCAGCTGCGCGAGGTGGGCGACCGCCTGCTCGACATCCATGGCCAGCATGCCTGGCAGAGCCTGACGCGGCCCGAAGCCGTGCGCGGTCTGCTCGATGCCTATGCCGGCGTGCGCGGCGATGTGCTCGACGGCGTCTGGCAGCGTTGGCGACAGGCATCGACCCTGCTCGAATCGGCGCGCGGCGCGCAGGACTCGCTGCAGCGCGAGCGCGAGCGGCTGCAGTGGCAGATCGGCGAGGTCGCCAAGCTGGCGCCGGGCGTGGACGAATGGGAGGAACTCTCGAGCAGCCACACCCGCATCGCCAACGCGCAGTCGCTGATCGATGCCGCCGAGGGCGCGCGCACCGCGCTCGAGGACGATGATGGGGGCGCACTCGCGGCCCTGCATCGCGCGCTGTCGCTGCTGCAGGACTGCGAGGACATCGAGCCGGAATTCAAGGCGCTGACCGAGGTGCTTGCCTCCAGCGTCGCCCAGGCATCGGATGCCGCGCATTCGCTGCATGGCTATCTGCGTCATGCGGATCCCGATCCACAGCGCCTGGCCGAACTCGACGAACGCATGGGCCTGTGGATGTCGCTGGCGCGGCGCTACAAGCGCGCACCCGAGGACCTGCCGGCGCTGTGGTCCGGCTGGCAGGACGAACTGCGCTCGCTCGACGCCCAGAGCGATCTCGATACGCTCGAACGCGCCGAACAGACCGCGCAACAGGCCTATCTGAAGGAGGCACGGGCACTCGGCAAGGTCCGCGCGCAGGCAGCGCCCCGACTCTCGAAGGCCGTCACGCAGGCCATGCAGGGCCTGGGCATGCAGGGTGGCCGTTTCGAGGTCGCGCTGCAGCCGCTCGCGCAACCGGGTCGCGCCGGCCTGGAGGAAGTGGCCTTCCTGGTCAGCGGCCATCCGGGCAGCACGCCGCGCCCGATCGGCAAGGTGGCTTCGGGTGGCGAACTGTCCCGCGTCGCGCTGGCCATCGCGGTCACGACCAGCGAACTCGGCGCGGCGCAGACCCTGATCTTCGACGAGGTCGATGCCGGTGTCGGCGGCGCCGTCGCCGAGACTGTCGGCCGTCTGATGCAGCAACTCGGCCGCGACCGTCAGGTACTGGCCGTCACTCATCTGCCGCAGGTGGCGGCCTGTGCCGACCACCACCTGCTGGTGGCCAAGCGTCAGGTCCGCGCGGCGAACGACGAGGAGGCACGCACCGAGAGCGGTGTCACGCCACTGCAGGACGACCATCGCGTGCAGGAGATCGCCCGCATGCTCGGTGGCGAGCGGGTATCGACCACCTCGCTGGCGCATGCGCGCGAGATGCTCGGATCACAGGATGCGAGAACCCCATGAACGACGATCCGCCCCTTTCCTCGCCCCTCGGAGCCGGTCCCGGCGACGCTCCATCCCCGGCTCCCGACCCACAAGCGACCGCTGGCCTGGAACTGGTGTTGATCACGGGCATGTCCGGCTCGGGCAAATCGGTCGCGCTCAATGCCCTGGAGGATGCGGGCTTCTATTGCGTCGACAACCTGCCGCCCGAACTGCTCGCGCCCTTCATCGCGCTCCAACGCCAGCAGGATGCCCGGCAGGTGGCCGTGGCCATGGACGTGCGCAGCGGCGTCTCGCTGCCCCTGGTGCCCCAACAGCTGGAGGAGTTGCGGCGCAACGGCCTGGTGCTGCGCTCCCTGTTCCTCGAGGCCACGACCGAGGCCCTGGTGCGACGATATTCCGAATCACGCCGGCGCCATCCCCTGTCGCGCGAGGACCGGCGCGCCGAAGGCGCCGAGCAGCAGCGCCTGCTGATCCATGCCATCGACCTCGAACGTGAACTGCTCGCCGACCTGCGCGACGGCGCCGACGTGATCGACACCAGCATCATCCGTCCGGCCCAGCTGCAGAGCTATGTCAAGGCGCTGATCTCCGCACCGCAGAGCACGCTCACGCTGGTCTTCGAATCCTTCGCCTTCAAGCGCGGCGTGCCGCTGGACGCCGACTACGTGTTCGACGTGCGCATGCTGCCCAACCCGCATTACGTGCCCGCGCTGCGCGCGCTCACCGGGCGCGATGCTCCAGTGATCGACTGGCTGCGCGAGCATGCCGACGTGGCGCGCATGTACGACGACATCGCCCACTTCCTCGAACGCTGGCTCGATGCGCTCGCCAGCGATCACCGCAGCTATGTGACGGTGGCGATCGGCTGCACCGGAGGACAGCACCGCTCGGTGTTCCTGGTCGAACAGCTGGCGCGCAGCTTCGGCACGCGCTGGGCCACGCTCAAGCGGCATCGGGAACTCGACGCCGGTTGATCGGGCGACCGGTCGCCGGTCCTGGCGCTGCGTCGGGTCGCGGGCGATCGACCCGGCTGCTGCGCGAGCCGGACCGGCGTCAGCCCCCTTCGAGGCGCTTGCGAACGGCCGCCGGCAGTCCGAGCACTGCCCACTCGGCCGTCGACAGCCAGCGACCTCCCTCGCGTCCCGACAGGTCGGTGACGTCGTCGAGCGCGACGGTGACGGGATGGATGTGCAGATCCTTGTGCGTCAACGTGATCACGAAGACCGGTTCGTCGACGGCCCGCAGGCGCATCGCGGGCGGCAATGCATCGAGCAGCGCGGCATGGCTGGCGAAGACCGGCAACGCATGCAGACCGGCCCAGATGCCGCTCGCGGGCCGCTTCTCCAGCCATACCCGGCCGTCGGCATCGCGTGCCTCCAGCATCCAGAGCGTCTCGGCGCTGCGCCTGAGCTTGCGCGTCTTCACCGGATAGCGCTCGGGAGCGCCTTCGAGACGTGCCGCGCAGACATCGTCGACCGGGCAGATGATGCAGGCGGGCTTGCGCGGGAGGCACACCGTCGCTCCCAGGTCCATCACCCCTTGCGTGTAGCGCGAGATGGCATCGCGCTCACCCGCCGGTGGCAGCAGTTGGCCGGCGATGTCCCACAGGATGCGCTCCTGTGCCGCCGACGACATGTCGCCGGCGAAACCGAGGACCCGCGTCAGCACGCGCTTGACATTGCCGTCGAGGATCGCCACCCGCTCACCGAAGCAGAACGCGGCGATGGCCGCGGCGGTCGAGCGGCCGATCCCGGGCAGCGTGGCCAGCTCGGCGGCGGTCTGCGGGAAGACGCCATCGAAACGCGCGACCACCTCCTGCGCGCAACGATGCATGTTGCGCGCCCGGCTGTAGTAGCCCAGACCGCTCCACAGGCCCAGCACTTCGTCCTCGCTGCCCGCGGCCAAGGCGGCCACGTCGGGGAAACGATCCAGGAAACGGGCGAAATATCCCAGCACGGTGGTGACCTGCGTCTGCTGCAGCATCACCTCCGACAGCCAGACCCGGTAGGGGTCGCGCGTGTTCTGCCATGGAAGTTCACTGCGACCGTGGGTCGCCTGCCAGGCGACCACGCGAACGGCGAAATCCGGCAGTGGCGAGGATGTCGGGGCGAGCAACGGGAACTGCGTGGTCGCGCGCTCAGCGCTGCCCGATGGCATCTTGTCCGTAGCGGTCGCCGAAGGACTCCGGCTCGTGCTCGTCGATCTGGCTCGTGAGCTCGACCAATCGCGCATGCATGCCGACCAGGGCCTGCTCCTGCGTGGCGATCTCGGCCAGCCGCTCCTCCAGGTTGCCAGCCGCGCCCTGGATGCGCTCGACCGATTCGATGCGCTTGCCGAAGTTGCGACGCTGCTCCTTGAGCTGCTGATCGAGTTGCGCGCCGGCGCTCTTGGTCCAGCGCTCGACCTCGGTCATGGCCGCCTCGTTCACCACGCGCAGCCGGCTGGCAAGCGCCCGCACCAGCTTGTCGCAGAAGTCGGCCTGGGCCAGCTTGATCAGGTTGCCCACGCCCAGGTAGTGGATGTGGCTCTGTTCGATCTGGTCGAGCTGGTGTTCGAAGCCCAGCAGGTCCGGCTCGGCCGGCGCCTGCAGTGTGAAGCCGTGCTCGGCATTGAGCTGGCGGAAGGTCGCGTGCAGCATCGACTGGATCTCGCCGGTGGTCGACTGCACCTCGCGCAGGTTGTTGCGCAGCGCATCGAAGGTCTCGCCATAGATCTTGCGCACGCTGAACTTGATGCCGGGGCGCTTGAGCGCATCGGAGAGCTTGGCCATGTCGGCTCGCAGCGCCGAGGTGCCCAGCACCGAGTAGACCTCGCGCAGCAGCTTGCCCTGCACCGAACGCAGCGCCAGGATGCGCGAGTTGCTGCCCTCGAACTCGTCCTGCTCCTGTTCGATGCGCGCGCGCATCTGCCGGATCACGGCCGAGTTCTTGCCGCGCAGGCCCTCGAGCTCGATCGTCTGCTCGGCCAGGTTGCGCTCGCGCACGCCGAGGATCCGCGCTCCCTCCACCCGCAGGGATGCGATCCCCGAACGCACCGCGGCCTGGAGCATCTTCTCCCGGTTGCCCAGCAGGCCCTCGCCGAGCACCGCCTCGAGCGCCGGCAGGCGGCTCGCCTCCAGCAGCGGCGCGTCGTGACGGATCTTGGCCTGCAAGCCCTTCTGCGCCGAGACCGGCAGCACCTGGGCGAGCGGCACGCCCAGCAGTTCGGCGGCGCCGCGACACTGGCGCTCGACCTGGGCATCGACGTGCTCGGGCGTGTTCAGGCTGTCCCAGAGGGTATCGATCTTGTTGAGCACCACGACCCGGGTGTCGCGGCCGCCGACATCGGTGACCAGGTGTTCGCGCCAGATCGCCAGGTCGGAACGCGTCACGCCGGTATCGGCACCCAGGATGAAGATCACGGCATGCGCCTGCGGGATCAGGCTCACGGTCAGCTCCGGCTCGGCGCCGATGGCATTGAGACCGGGCGTGTCCAGGATCACGAGACCCTGCTCCAGCAGCGGATGCGGCATGTTGAGCACCGCATGGCGCCAGCGCGGGATCTCCACCAGGCCGCGCGCATCGCGGCGGGGGTTGTCGTCCGGCGTGCTGTCGTTCCAGAACCCCAGCCGACGCGCGTCGTCGAGCGGCACCCACAGCACATCCGCCACCTTCGACATCGCCTGCACCAGCTGGTCGGCATCGTCGACGTCGATCGGCACGTCGGTCCAGCGCGCGGGTTCCTCGCGCCAGTGCATCAGGGAGAACGATTCGAGACGCGTCTCGATCGGCAGCAGCCGCAGACTGGGTGGCTGCGTGGCGTCGTAGCCCAACTCCGTCGGGCACATGGTCGTGCGACCGGCGCTCGCCGGCATGATGCGGCGACCATAGCCGGCGAAGAAGATCGCGTTGATGAGTTCCGACTTGCCGCGCGAGAACTCGGCAACGAAGGCGACCATCACCTTGCTCGTGCGCAGTTGCGTCTCGAGCTCGCGCAGGCGTTCGGCGACCGACAGGTCGAGCAGGTCGTGCTCGCCCAGCCAGGCGGACAGCTCTTCGAGCCGTCGGGCGACATTGCGACGCCAGACGCCGTGCTGGTCGAGTTGCTGATTGAAAGAGCGGCTCAAGTTGAAATGTAAAAAGTTGTTGACAAAATATAGCAGCGGGCTCGCACGCTCGACGAGCCAAGGTGCGGTATTTATTAGTACTTCTGACAATTAGGACAGAAAAACGTCGATCTTTGGCCCTGTCGCACCTGCCGGATCGGCGTGCCGCAGATCCGGCAGGGCTCGCCCTGACGACCATAGACGGTGGTGTCGAGCTGGAAATGGCCATGCTGGCCATCGATGTTCGAGAAGTCCCGCAGGGTCGTGCCGCCACGTTCGACCGCGCGCGCGAGCAGATCCTGGATCACGGCATGCAGGCGCAGAGCGCGGGGCCGGCTGATGCGCGACGCCGCCACCGTCGGCCGGATGCCGGCCAGGAACAGGGCCTCGGACGCATAGATGTTGCCGACGCCGACCACCACGTCGCCGGCCAGCAGCACCTGCTTGATCGGCGCGCGGCGTTTCTGCAGTCCGGCATGGAAGGCATCGAACTCGAAGCTGCCATCCAGGGGCTCCATGCCGAGTCCGCCCAGCAGCTTGACCGCCAGCGGCGAGGTCTCGTCCTCCACGTACACGACCGCGCCGAAGCGCCGGGGATCGTTGAGGCGCAGGGTGCCCCGACTGGTCGCCAGATCGAAGTGGTCGTGCGAACCCGGCTCGGGCAGCACGGCGTCGAAGCGCAGGCTGCCCGACATGCCCAGGTGCAGCAGCAGCAGGCCTTGGTCGAGATCGAGCAGCATGTACTTGCCGCGCCGGCGCACGGTCCGCACGGTGCGTCCGACCAGCACGCCGGGATCGATCCCCAGCGCCCAGCGCAGGGGCTTGCCCATGCGCACGGCATCGATGCGGGCGCCGGCGATACGGTCGACGAAGCCGCGGCGGGCGACTTCGACTTCGGGGAGTTCGGGCATGTGAAAGGGATGTGGACGGACAGCGGAAGCACGCCGGAGCGCGGATGAAGGTCGTGGCGTCGGGGAACCCGATGTCCTCCCGCCGCTCACATGAAAAACCTTGGATTATTATGAGTTCGATGACCCCACCGCCCCGACGATTCCGCCTTGCGGCAGCCATTTCCCTCACGCTGATCGCACTCGCGGCGCAGGCGCAGACGGGGCCCGTCGCTCCCGAGCCCAGTGGACTGCCGGCACCGGCCCAGCCCACCAGCCCGGCACCCATCGTCAAGCCGGCACCGGTCGCCGCGGCGCCCGACGCGACCGCTTCGGCGTCCCGTAAGTCGGCCCTGACGGCCGAACTCTTTTATGAAGTCCTGATGGGCGAGATCACGCTGCGCTCCGGCGACCCGGGTGCCGGCTATGCGCTGGTGCTCGACGCGGCCCGGCGCACGCGCGACGAGGCCCTGTTCCAGCGTGCCGTGGAGATCGCCCTGCAGGCCCGCTCGGGTGATGCCGCGCTCGCCGCGGCGCGTGCCTGGCAGCAGACCCTTCCCGACACGCGCGAGGGCCGGCGCTTCGAGCTCCAGATCCTGATCGCGCTCAACCGCCTCGACGAGACCGCGCCACTGCTGCGCAGCGAGATCGCGGCGACACCCCTGCCCGAACGCCCGTTGCTGATGGCCGTGATCGCGCGCAACTATGGTCGCGCGGCCGACAAGGCGACCGCGGCCCGGGTGGTCGAGCAGGCATTGGCCGATGAGGTGAAGAACCCCGCCACCGCCGGTCTCGCATGGGCCACCATCGGCCGCATGCGCATCGTCGCCGGCGACCTGCCTGGGGCGCTGCAGGCAGCGATCGCTGGACAGGCCGCCGATGCTGCCTCCGAGGCCCCGGCGATCCTGGCGCTCGACCTCATGACCCTCGGCCAGCCCGAAGCCGAAGCCATCGTCCAGCGCTATCTCGCCGGCGCCAGGACGCAGCCCGAGATACGCGTCGCCTATGCCCAGGCCCTGGTCGAATTGCGCCGCTATGCCGATGCGACGACCGAGCTCTCGCGCCTGACCACCGAACAACCCGACCTGCCCGTGCCCTGGGTGCTCCTGGCCAGCCTGCAGGGACAGGCGCGGCAGGACGCCGCCGCCGAGAAGTCGGCGCTGCGCTATGTGGCCCTGGCGACCGCGGCCGATGCCAAGGAGGACAGCAAGCGCGGCCTGACGCAGGCCTACCTGCTGCTCTCGCAGCTGGCCGAACGGCGCAAGGACTACACGGGCGCCGCGCGCTGGCTCTCCCGCATCGATGGATCCGAGGATCGCGCGGCCGTGCAATTGCGCAGCGCCCTGCTGCTGGCACGCCAGGGCAAGGTGCAGCAGGCGCGCGAGATGATCCGCGAGTTGCCGACCGGCACGGCCGAGGAGAAGACGCGCCAGCAGCAGGCCGAGCTCCAGGTCCTGCGCGAAGCCAAGCAATACCAGCTGGCCTACGACTTCCTGGCCGAGGCCCTCGTCGCCAAGCCCGACGATCCCGACCTGCTCTACGACCAGGCCATGACGGCCGAGAAGCTCCAGCGGCTCGACGAGATGGAACGCCTGCTGCGCCGCCTGATGGTGCTGCGGCCCGACAACCACAACGCCTACAACGCGCTCGGCTACTCGCTCGCCGATCGCAAGTTGCGGCTCGACGAGGCACGCACGCTGATCCGCAAGGCGGTCGACCTGTCGCCGCAGGACCCGTTCATCGCCGACAGCCTGGGCTGGGTCGAGTTCCGGCTCGGCAACACGGACAACGCGCGACGCATCCTCGAAGCCGCCTATCAGCGCCGGCCCGACCCCGAGATCGGTGCCCATTACGGCGAGGTGCTGTGGACCGCCGGCGAACGCGACGCGGCGCTCAAGATCTGGCGCGAAGCCGCACTCGCCGATGCCGAGAACGAGACGCTGCAGGAGACGCTCAAGCGACTGCGGGTCAAGCTGTAGATGGAAGCATCACTCCACCGGCGTGCCGCCGGCCGGTTGATCGGAGGCTGGAGTCTGGCTTTGCTGCTCGCCGGCTGCGCCACGCCCCGTCCATCCAGGGAAGCTTCGTCGGCGGGGACGTCGACGCCCAGCGACAACTGGAGCGGTCGGCTGTCGCTGCAAGTCGAGAGCAATCCGCCGCAGAGCTTCGCCGCCCTGTTCGACCTGCGTGGCTCGCCCGAACGCGGCACCCTGACACTGACGAGCCCGATCGGCAGCACCCTCGCCGAACTGAACTGGTCGCCGACCGAGGCGGTGCTCAGGAACGGCAACGAGACCCGGCGCTACGAGTCCGTCGATGCGCTGCTGATCGCGGCCACGGGCGCGGCCATTCCGGTGCGCGCATTGTTCGGCTGGCTGGCCGGCCGTGATGAACGCGTGGCTGGTTGGCAGCCCGACCTTCAACAGATCGCCCAGGGCCGGCTGCGGGTCGTGCGGGAGACGCCAGCGCCGCGCACCGATCTGCGCATCGTGTTCGAGCAATCCTGAAGCGCCGGCCTTCCCCGTCCGCCCGGTCGTCCCATCGCTCGTTCAATAGCTCGTTCAATAGCTCGTTCGTCGCGCGTCCCTCCCGATGAAAACACTCTACGACCTGCCGGCCCCGGCGAAGCTGAACCTCTTCCTGCACATCACGGGACGACGCGACGACGGCTACCACCTGCTGCAATCCGTCTTCATGCTGATCGACTGGGCCGACACCTTGCATGTCGAACTGCGTCGCGATGGCGGACTCAGTCGCGAGGACCTCACCTCCCCACTGCCCGAAGACGACCTGATCCTGCGTGCCGCTCGCGCCTTGCAGAAGTTCGCGCGGCCGGGACTGGGCGCGCACATCGCCGTCGACAAGCAGATACCGGCCCAGGCCGGCATGGGCGGCGGCTCGTCGGATGCGGCCACCTGCCTGCTCGCGCTCAACCGACTGTGGGACCTGCGACTGCCACGTTCGACGCTCGCCGCGATCGGGCTGTCGCTGGGTGCGGACGTGCCGTTCTTCATCGGTGGACGACATGCCTGGGTGGAAGGCATCGGCGAGCGGATGACGCCGGTGGATCTGCCGTCGGCTCGCTTCATAGTGGTCAAACCCACTGCCGGAATCGATACACGCAGTATTTTTATGGCATCGGATCTTGAACGTGCAACTCCTGCTGCTATACTTTCTGGCTTTGCTGCAGGGCACATTGATCAGACTTACGAGTTTGGACATAACGACCTGCAACCGGTTGCCCAACGGCTTTGCCCCGAGGTCTCCGAAGCCATCCGATGGCTCGGCGACCAAGGATTCAAGGCCCGGATGACCGGCTCGGGAAGCGCGGTGTTCGCTTTGATGAACACTCCACCCGGGTCGATCGAGGACAATACGTGGCATGAAACGGCATCAGCCATCCCCCCTGTGGGCTGGCAAGTCCGCGAATGCAGCAATCTGGATATTCATCCCCTCGCGGGCTGGGTAGACTAAGAGGTAGATGCCGGATCGCGTGATGCGTTTCGGCGCGACATATATCGGTTGGTGATGCAAATCGCCGACCCGTGTAGGGGAGTCGCCAAGCTGGTTAAGGCACTGGATTTTGATTCCAGCATGCAAAGGTTCGAATCCTTTCTCCCCTGCCAAAACACGAAACCGCGGCCTCCGGGCCGTGGTGCCGGAAACCCCGGTGCTGGCTCCGAGGCACTTGCGATGCGAAGGCTCCAGAACACTGGCCGCTCTTCTCGATAAGCTTTTGCATTGCTGGACGCGCTCATGCAGGTTCAATCCCCTGACTTCATGCTTTTCACCGGCAATGCCAATCCTGGCCTGGCTGCGGACATCGCAAAGCATCTCGGCACGGAACTCGGCGCCGCCCGCGTCGGCCGCTTCTCCGATGGCGAAGTCACCGTGGAGATCAACCAGAACGTACGCGCCCGCGACGTCTTCGTGATCCAGTCCACCTGTGCGCCGACCAACGAGAACCTGATGGAGTTGCTGATCATGGTCGACGCGCTCAAGCGCGCGTCGGCCGAACGCATCAGCGCCGTCATCCCCTACTACGGTTATGCCCGCCAGGACCGCCGTCCCCGCTCCAGCCGGGTGCCCATCTCGGCCCGCGTCGTGGCCAACCTGCTGGAGACCGTCGGCGTCGAGCGCGTGCTCACGATGGACCTGCACGCCGACCAGATCCAGGGATTCTTCGACATCCCGGTCGACAACATCTATGCCTCCCCCGTGTTGCTGGGCGACCTGCGCCAGAAGAAGTACGAGGACTTGATCGTGGTGTCGCCCGACGTGGGCGGCGTGGTGCGGGCCCGGGCCCTGGCCAAGCAGCTCAACACCGACCTCGCGATCATCGACAAGCGTCGCCCGAAGGCGAACGTGAGCGAGGTCATGAATGTCATCGGCGAGATCGACGGCCGCAACTGCGTGATCATGGACGACATGATCGACACCGCCGGCACGCTGGTGAAGGCCGCCGAGGTGCTCAAGGAGCGCGGCGCCAAGAAGGTGTACGCCTACATCACCCATCCCATCTTCTCCGGTCCCGCGATCGAGCGCATCCAGGGCTCCGCCCTCGACGAGATCGTCGTGACCAACACCATCCCGCTGTCCGACAGCGCCCTGGCCTGCTCGAAGATCCGTCAGGTCTCCGTCGCTCCGCTCATCGGCGAGACGATCCAGCGCATCGCCAAGGGCGAGTCGGTGATGAGTTTGTTCTCGGATCAGGATTCCCTGTTCTGAGTCATTGGCCGGCTTCCCTCCGCGGGAAGCCAATCTGAAACCGATGTCGCACTGGTCGCGGTGGACGTCGACACGAAGCGCATGGCAATCCCGCCGTCGCTCCAAGGAGTTTGATCATGAAATTCGTCGCTTTTGAGCGCGCCAAGCAGGGCACGGGTGCGAGCCGCCGTCTCCGCATCTCGGGCAAGACGCCCGGTATCGTCTACGGTGGCGACACCGCCCCGCAACTCATCGAGATCGACCACAACGCGCTGTGGCACGCCCTCAAGAAGGAAGCCTTCCACGCGTCCGTGCTCGAGATGGATCTCGGCGGCACCGTGAGCAAGGTGCTCCTGCGCGACGTGCAGTACCACCCGTTCCGCCAGCTGGTGCAGCACATCGACTTCCAGCGCGTCGATGCCCGTACCCGCATGACCATGAAGGTGCCGCTGCACTTCAAGGGCGAGGAAGAATCCGACGCCGTCAAGCTCGAGCAGAACCTGGTCAGCCACGTGACGACCGAACTCGAAGTGAACTGCCTGCCCTCCGAACTGCCCGAATTCATCGAGGTCGACCTCTCCGGCCTGAAGAAGAACGGCACCGTCACGCTCAAGGACATCAAGCTGCCCCGCGGCGTGCGTTGGGTGAGCCACGGCAAGGCCAGCCCGGTGCTGGCCTCGGCCACGCCGCCGGCCGCCGAGGAGATCGATCCGGTCGTCGAAGGCGCCGAAGCCGCTGCCGCCCCCGCGGCGCCCGCCGGCAAGGGTGGCAAGGCCGCTCCCGCCAAGACCGCCAAGAAGTAATTCGACGCGCTTCTCCTGCGACCGCCCTTCGGGGTCGCAGTCCGACGGCCCGCCTCGCGCGGGCCGTTTGCTTGGTGCCTTCCGGCCGGCACGGGTGGCGCCTCGATAATCCCGCCCCATGATCAAACTGTTCGTCGGCCTCGGCAATCCGGGCCCGGAATACGAAGCCACCCGGCACAACGCCGGTTTCTGGTGGATCGACGCCCTGGCGCGCGATCTCAAACTCCACCTGACGCCCGAGCGCGCCTATCACGCGCTGGTGGCCCGCACGCAGATCGCCGGCCAGCCGGTCTGGCTGCTGGAACCGCAGACCTTCATGAACCTGTCGGGCAAGTCGGTGGCGGCGCTGGCGCGCTTCTTCAAGATCGAGCCGGCCGAGATCCTGGTGGTCCACGACGAACTCGACGTCGTGCCCGGCGAGGCCAAGCTCAAGTTCGGCGGCAGCCATGCCGGCCACAACGGTCTGCGCGACATCCACGCGCAACTCGGGACCGGCGACTACTGGCGCCTGCGCCTGGGCATCGGTCATCCGGGCGCGAAATCGGAAGTGGTCGGCTGGGTGCTGAAGAAGCCGCTGAAGGAGCAGCGCGACGCCATCGACGATGCCATCACGCGCTCGCTGCACGCCATGCCCGCGCTGCAGGCCGGCGACATGGTCAAGGCCATGCAGCAGATCCACACCACCAAGCCGCCCCGGCCGAAGCCTGCGCGACGCGCGCCCGACGACGGGACCGCCGCGCCGACGGCAGGCACGCCTCCCGCGACCGGAGGCGCGGCATCCGGCACCTGACGCGGCACGATCGGACGGCGCGCCGATGCACGGCGCGACGATCCGACGAAACAGGCAGGACGCCAGGGAGAGCCGCATGAAAAACGAACATCCGTTCCACGAGACCCTCACGCATCGCTGGAGCGGCCACGGCGCAGGCGCCGTGATCTCGGCTCCCATCGAGCCCAACGGGCCGGAATGCCCGGCACGGTTCGAGGCGTGTTGTTCGCTCAGGGCCGTGGCATGCCTCGGCTCGATCCTGCTGACGACGGTGCTGGCGCTGCCGGCGCCCGTCGAGGCCGCGCCCGCATGGCGCTGCGGCAATGCCTACAGCGACACCCCCTGCCCCGGCGGCCGACGCATCGACGCCATCGCCGCGCCCGACGAAGGGGCCCGGCGCGCCGCCGACGAGGCCACGCGACGCATCGAGGCCCGCGCCGACGCCATGGAACGCGACCGCCTGCATGCCGAACAGGCCCTGGCCGCGCGCAACGACCGGCTGCTGCTCGCCCAGCAACGCCTGGCCCAGGCCCAGGCGCGCGAGACCGCGCGCCTGGCCATGCTCGACAAGCGCGAACATGCCCGGCGCCAGGGCGGCAAGAAAAGCGGCAGCGGCAAGCGCGGCGGCGGCAGGCATGCCACCGGCGACTCCTTCGTCGCCCAGGCCGCAGGCACCGGCTCGCGCTAGACGGCGGCTCGCGCTCGGCGTCGGGTCACGCCAGGCGCCGCGTCGCTCCGGGTGCCCGCCGCTCCGGTCGGCCGTTGCATCGGGCCGGCGCGGTCAATCGGTCTTCCCGGCCTGCAGCCGCAGATAGCGCTCGTACAGCGTCTCCCGGGTCTCGACGTGGTCGGGACTCACGGGAATGCACGCCACCGGACAGATCTGCACGCACTGCGGCTCGTCGAAGTGCCCGACGCATTCCGTGCACTTGCGCGGATCGATCACGTAGATCTGCTCGCCCATGGAAATGGCGTCGTTCGGGCACTCGGGCTCGCACACGTCGCAGTTGATGCATTCGTCGGTGATCATCAGGGCCATGCCGCGATTATCCGGATCGGGCACATCTATTGCGACGGTCCGGTTATGCTGCGCCCCGCCCCATGAGTCTCTTCCTCCTCAAACGTCTCGCGACCCTGATCGGCACGTTGATCGGCGCCTCGGTCATCGTCTTCCTGGTGCTCGAGATCCTGCCCGGCAACGCCGCGCAGAT
This sequence comes from Variovorax sp. PEI5, assembly GCF_056679935.1. Lineage (NCBI taxonomy): Bacteria > Pseudomonadati > Pseudomonadota > Betaproteobacteria > Burkholderiales > Comamonadaceae > Variovorax > Variovorax sp. PEI5. The sequence goes on along the minus strand of NZ_CM155257.1, from coordinate 3,462,641 downwards.
CCTCATGGGTCCCGATGCCTCGCCCGACGCGGTGGCGGCCCTGGCCACCAAGCTCGGCCTGGACCAGCCGGCCTGGACGCGCTACTGGCACTGGGTCGGCGGTCTGCTGACCGGCAACCTGGGCGACAGCTATGCCTATGGCTCGCCGGTGCTCGACCTGATCCTCGAACGCCTGGCGCTGACCGTGCCGCTGGCCCTGATGGCGATGACCCTGACGACCGTGCTGGCGCTGGTCGTCGGCGTGACGGCCGCGGCGCGCCACAACCGGCTCGGCGACGTCGGCCTGATGGGGCTGGCGCAGGTCGGCATCGCCATTCCGAATTTCTGGTTCGCCATCCTGCTGATCCTGGTGTTCTCGGTGAAGCTGCAGTGGTTCTCCGCCGGCGGCTTCGAGGGCTGGAGCGAGGGCGTGGGCGCGGGCGTGAAGTCGCTGCTGCTGCCGGCGCTGTCGCTGGCGGTGGTGCAGGCGGCGATCCTGGCGCGCATCACGCGCTCGGCCGTGCTGGAGGTGCTGCGCGAGGACTTCGTGCGCACGGCGCGCGCCAAGGGCGTGTCGCGGCGCGCCGTGCTGTGGCTGCACGTGCTGCGCAACGCGTTGATCCCGGTGATCACGGTGATGGGCATGCAGTTCTCGGAACTGCTCGCCGGCACCATCGTGGTGGAGAACGTGTTCTATCTGCCCGGTCTCGGCCGGCTGATCTTCCAGGCCATCAGCAACCGCGACCTGGTGGTGGTGCGCAACTGCGTGATGCTGCTCGCGGCGCTGGTGGTGATCGTCAATTTCGTGGTCGACGTGCTCTATGCCGTGATCGACCCGCGCATCAAGGCCTCCGACGTATGAGCGCGCCGCCGTCCTCCCTCACCGCCGTCATCGGCGCGCCGCCACCGGCGCGGCCGCCCGGCTTCTGGTCGCGGGCCTGGCGGCACCGCAGCTTCGCGATCGGCTTCGTGCTGACGCTGCTGCTGGTCGCCGCCGCGCTGCTGTCGCTGGTCTGGGCGCCGTGGTCGCCCTACGAGATGGACATGCCGGCCAAGCTGCAGTCGCCGACGGCGGCGCACTGGCTGGGCACCGACGCCTTCGGGCGCGATGTCGCCTCGCTGCTGCTGGTGGGGGCGCGGGCCTCCATCCTGGTCGGCGTGATCGCCGTGGGCATCGGCCTGGTGGTGGGCACCGCGCTGGGCCTGCTGGCGGCGGCGCGGCGCGGCTGGGTCGAGGAAGCGGTGATGCGCGTGTGCGACTTCTCGATGGCGTTCCCGGCCATCCTGTCGGCGATCATGCTGACGGCGGTGTTCGGTGCCGGCATCGTCAACGCCATCGTCGCCATCGGCATCTACAACATCCCGACCTTCGCCCGCATCACGCGCGCCTCGGCCAACGCGGTGTGGTCGCGCGAATACGTGGCCGCCGCGCGCGCCTGCGGCAAGGGCGCCTTCGCGATCACCTTCCAGCACGTGCTGCCCAACATCTCGGCGGTGCTGATCGTGCAGGTCACGATCCGCTTCGCCATCGCGATCCTGGCCGAGGCGGCGCTGTCGTACCTGGGCCTGGGCACGCAGCCGCCGCAGCCCTCGTGGGGCCGCATGCTGAGCGAGGCGCAGACCCTGATGTTCCAGCAGCCGTTGCTGGCGGTCTGGCCGGGCCTGGCGATCGCGCTGGCGGTGCTCGGCCTGAACCTGCTGGGCGACGGCCTGCGCGACCTGCTCGATCCGCGCCTGGCGCGCAGCCGATGACCCCCCGTCCACGCGCAGTCCGCGCAGTCCGTGCCCTGGATCACTGAGATGGCCTTGCTCGAAGTCGACGATCTCCACATCCGCCTGCAGACGCAGCGCGGCCCAGCCGACGCAGTGCGCGGCATCTCCTTCGCGCTGGAGCGCGGCCAGACGCTGGGCATCGTCGGCGAATCGGGTTGCGGCAAGTCGATCACCGTGCAGTCGCTCATGGGCCTGTTGCCCGACACGGCGCGGGTGTCGGGGCGCATCCGCTTCGACGGCCAGGATCTGGTGGGCCTGAGCGACGCCGCGATGTGCCGCATCCGGGGCCACCGCATCGGCATGATCTTCCAGGAACCGATGACGGCATTGAACCCGCTGCACACCATCGCGCGCCAGGTGGCCGAGCCGCTGCGGCTGCATCGCGGCCTCCCCGCGGCCGCCGCGCGCCAGGAGGCGCTGGCCCTGCTCGAGCGCGTCGGCATCCCCAACGCGGCCACGCGGCTCGACGCCTATCCGCACCAGTTCTCCGGCGGCCAGCGCCAGCGCATCGGCATCGCCATGGCCCTGGCCTGCGGACCCGACCTGCTGATCGCCGACGAACCGACCACGGCGCTGGACGTCACGGTGCAGAAGCAGATCCTCGACCTGATCGCCGAACTGGTGGCCGAGCGCGGCATGGCCCTGATCCTGATCTCCCACGACCTCGGCGTGATCGCCAACACGGTGGAACGCATGCTGGTGATGTATGGCGGCAGCGTGGTGGAGAGCGGGCCGACGGCGGCGCTGTTCGCGCACCGCGCGCACCCCTACACGCAGGGTCTGTTCGCCGCCCGCCCGGTGCTGGGGGCGCCGCGCGGCGGCCGCCTGGCGACGATCCGCGGCAGCGTGCCCGAACTGGTCGACCTGCCGCCCGGCTGCCCCTTCGCCGGCCGCTGCGACTTCACCATCGACGCCTGTCGCACCACCCGCCCGCCGGCCGTGGAACTGCCGCACGACCATCGCGTGCGCTGCCTGCGACTCGACGCGGTCGCCGCCGCCCAGGGCCAGCCCGCATGAACGCCGCCGCCTCCACCCCCCTCGCGACGACCGCCGCGCGCACGGACGCCGGGCCCCTGCTCGAGGTCACCGACCTCGTGCGCCACTACGCGCTGCCGCGCGAGTCGCTGTTCGGACCGGTGCCGGTGGTGCGGGCGCTCGATGGCGTGAGCTTCCGCGTCGAGGCCGGCCGCAGCCTGGGCATCGTCGGCGAATCGGGCTCGGGCAAGTCGACGCTCGCGCGCCTGGTGATGGCGCTGGACAAGCCGACGTCGGGCCACGTGCGCATGCGCGGGCGCGACTTGAACGCCCTGCCGCCGGCCGAGCTGCGCGCGGCGCGGCGCGATTTCCAGATGGTGTTCCAGGATCCCTACGGCTCGCTCGATCCGCGCCAGACCGTGGCGCGCATCGTCGCCGAGCCGATCGAGGCGCTGGGCGGTACCAGCCGCGCCGAGCGGCGCGAGCGCGCCGGCGAGTCGCTCGCCGCCGTCGGCCTGCGCGCCACCGACCTGGACAAGTACCCGCACGAGTTCTCCGGCGGCCAGCGCCAGCGCATCGCCATCGCCAGGGCCCTGATCACGCGGCCCCAGCTGATCGTCGCCGACGAGCCGGTCAGCGCGCTCGACGTCTCGGTGCAGGCGCAGGTGCTCAACCTGATGCAGGACCTGCAGCAGCAATCGGGCATCAGCTTCCTGCTGATCAGCCACGACCTCGCGGTGGTCAACCACCTGTGCGACGACGTGGTGGTGCTGCTCAAGGGCAAGATCGTCGAATCGGGACCCTCCGAGCGCCTGTTCCGCGACGCCCAACACCCCTACACGCGCCGCCTGCTCGATGCCGTGCCCCACGGTCCGGTGCATCACGCGCCGGCCCGGATCCCTTCGTAGTCGCAGTCACAGTCACAGAACCAGGAGTCTTCCCGCATGTTGAACCGCCGCACCCTCCTCGCCACCGGCAGCGCCTCGCTCGCCCTCGGCTCGCTCGCCGCCCCGGCCGCCGCGCTGGCTCAGGGCCGCAAGGACGCCATCGTGCTGGGCATGACGCTGGAGCCGACCGGCCTGGACCCGACGGCCAACGCCGCCGCCTCGATCGCCGAGGTCACGCTCTACAACATCTACGAGACGCTCACCAAGGTCAACGAGAACGGCAGCGTCGCCCCGCTGCTGGCCGAGAGCTGGGATGTCTCGCCCGACCTGAAGACCTACACCTTCCGCCTGCGGCGCGGGGTGAAGTTCCAGAACGGCGAGCCATTCAACGCGCAGGCCGTGAAGTTCAGCTTCGAGCGCGCCGGCGGCGACAAGAGCACCAACAAGGACAAGCGCACCTTCGCCGCCATGAGCGTGCAGGCGGTCGACGAATTCACCGTCGTGATCCTGAACAAGGAGATCGATCCCGACCTGCCCTTCGCGCTCGGTCAGGCGACGGCCATCATCGTCGAGCCCAAGAGCGCCGACACCAACGCCGCCAAGCCCGTGGGCACCGGCCCGTACAAGCTGGAGGCCTACAACAAGGGCGCCTCGCTGGTCCTGACGAAGTGGGACGGCTATCGCAACCCGGCCCAGGCCAGGATCAACCGCATCACCTTCCGCTTCATCTCCGACAGCGCGGCGCAGGCGGCCGCGCTGATGGCAGGCGACGTCGACGTCTTCCCGCGCGCGGGCACCCGCATCGTGGCGCAGTTCCGCAACAACCCGCAGTTCCAGGTCATCCTGGCGGGGTCGCGCGCCAAGACGATCTTGGCGATCAACAACGCCAGGAAGCCGCTGGACGACGTGCGGGTGCGCCGCGCCATCCTGGCCGCCGTCGACCGCAAGGCCTTCATCGACGGCGCCGCCGACGGCTTCGGCGTGCCCATCGGCAGCCATTACGTGCCCGGCGCGGCGGGCTATGTCGACACCACCGGCATCAATCCCTTCGATGTCGAGAAGGCCAAGAAGCTGCTGGCCGAGGCCGGCGTGAAGACGCCGCTCGAACTCACCATGACGCTGCCGCCACCGCCCTACGCGCGCCAGGGCGGCGAGATGATCGTGGCGCAGCTCGCCCGCATCGGCATCGTGGTGAAGGTGCAGAACGTGGAATGGGCGCAGTGGCTGAGCGGCACCTACGGCAACAAGAACTACGACCTGTCGATCGTCTCGCACGTCGAGCCGTTCGACCTCGGCAACTACGCCAAGCCGGACTACTACTGGGGCTACCAGTCCAAGGCCTTCAACGCGCTCTACGACAAGATCCAGAACACCGGCGCCCCGGCCGAGCGCGCCCGGCTGCTGGGCGAGGCGCAGAAGCTGCTGGCCACCGACGCCGCCAACGGCTACCTCTACCAGCCGCAGTTCCCGACCATCGCCAAGAAGAACGTCAAGGGCCTGTGGAAGGAACTGCCGATCTTCGCCAACGACCTCTCCGCGCTGTCATGGGGATGAGCCGGCCGCACGAACTCTCGGCGCGCGAACTGGGCGCGGCCTACCGCGACGGATCGCTGTCGCCGGTCGAGGTGGCGCGCGACGTGCTCGACCACATCCAGCGCTGGGAACCCCATCTGCAGGCGACCTGGCTGCTGCGCCCGGAGGCGGCGCTCGACCAGGCGCGGGCCTCCGAGGCGCGCTGGCGGCGCGGCGAGGCGCAAGGCCCGCTCGATGGCGTGCCCGTCACCATCAAGGAGAACATCGCCACGCGTGGCGATCCGTTGCCCGCCGGCACCGCCGCCGTCACGCTGGTGGCGGCCCGGCACGACGCGCCGCCGGCCGCGCGCCTGAAGGAGGCCGGCGCCGTGATCCTGGCCAAGACCACCATGCCCGACTACGGCATGCTGTCGTCGGGCCTCTCCAGCTTCCACAAGCTGGCGCGCAATCCATGGGACCTCTCGCGCACGCCCGGCGGTTCGAGCGCCGGCGCCGGCGCCGCCGCCGCGGCCGGCTACGGACCCCTGCACATCGGCACCGACATCGGCGGCTCGCTGCGCCTGCCGGCGGCCTGGTGCGGCATCTTCACGCTCAAGCCCAGCCTGGGCCGCGTGCCGATCGATCCGCCCTACATGGGCCGCGCCGCCGGCCCGATGACGCGCGAGGTCGGCGATGCCGCCCTGATGCTCGAGGCGCTGTCGCGCCCCGACGCGCGCGACAGCATGAACCTGCCGCCCCAGGACATCGACTGGGACGCCTTCGACGTCCATGCCGACCACCTGCGCGGCCTGCGCATCGGACTGCTGCTGGACGCCGGCTGCGGCCTGCCGGTGGAGCCGGAGATCCGCGCCGCGGTCGAGCGCGCCGCGATGCTGTTCGAGGCCGCCGGCGCCATCGTCGAGCCGATGCGGCCCTTCATGACGCAGACCCTGCTGGACGGCATGGACCACCTCTGGCGCATGCGCTCGCACGTCGACCTGCAGGCGCTGGCGCCGGCGCAGCGCGAGAAGGTGCTGCCCTACATCCGCCGCTGGGCCGAGAGCGCAGCCGACTTCGATGGCGAGCATGTCTTCCGCGCCTTCAGCCAGTTCCACGCCACGCGCCTGGCGGCGGTGGCGGCCTGCGCCGAATACGACTACGTCATCTCGCCGACCGCGCCCAACTCGCCGGCGCCGGCCGAGTGGCCCTCGCCCACCAACGATCCGCTGCGCCCGCTCGAACACATCGGCTTCACGGTGCCGTTCAACATGTCCGAGCAGCCGGCCGCCTCGATCAACTGCGGCTACACCGGCGCCGGCCTGCCGATCGGCCTGCAGATCGCCGGACGCCGCTTCGACGACCTGGGCGTGCTGCAGGTCGCGCGCGCCTTCGAGCAGATCCGCGAGGCGCAGCGGCCCTGGCCGGTGCCGCCCGACGGCGCCTGAGACGCATCGCGAAGCCGACCATGACGATCGCCACCGACTTCCTGGGCAACCCGGTCACGCTCGACGAGCCCGGCGCGGCGGCGGCCATCGACGCCTTCGTCGGCGGCTTCATCGCCTGCGAATCGAGCGCCGCCGAGGTGCTGTCCGCCGCCGACGATGGCACGCCGCTGGTGCAGGCCTTCTGCGCCGCGCTGCACATGTTCTCCGAGTCGCGCGACGGCGCGCCCGGCGCCCGGCCCTTCATCGAACGCGCCCGCGCCGCAGCGGCGCGCGTCACGCCGCGCGAGCGGCGCTTCATCGCCGCCATCGGCGCCTGGATCGACGGCGACGTCGAGGGCGCCATCGCGCTGCACCACGAACAGGCGCGCGAGCACCCGCGCGATCTCGCCTCGGTCAAGCTCGGCCAGTACCACTGCTTCAACACCGGCGACTTCCCCGGCCTGCTGCGCCTGGCGCAGACCGTGCTGCCGGCCACCGCCGACGTGGCCCAGGCTCACGGCATGGCCGCCTTCGGCTACGAGCAGTGCCACCGCCTGCGCGAGGCCGAGGCCAGCGCGCGCCGCGCCATCGCCCTGCGTCGCAAGGAACCCTGGGCGCACCACGCGCTCGGCCACGTCATGCTGACGGAGGGGCGGCTGACCGAAGGCCTGGACTTCATGCGGGGCGTGAGCGACACCTGGAGCGGCCTGAATTCCTTCATGGTCACGCACAACTGGTGGCACGTGGCGCTGTTCCTGATCGACCTTGGACGCGACGACGAGGCGCTGGCCGTCTACGACGACCACGTCTGGGGCGTGGCCCGCGACTACACGCAGGACCAGATCGGCGCCGTGTCGCTGCTGGCGCGCCTCGAGCTGTCGGGCATCGACGTCGGCGCGCGCTGGGACGACGTCGCCACGCACCTGACGAGCCGGCTCGACGACCACGTGCTGCCCTTCCTCGACCTGCAGTACCTCTATGGCCTGGCGCGCGCCGGGCGTGCCGAGGCCGATGTCCTGCTGCGCAACATCGAGACCTTCGCCGCCACCGCGCCGGCGCAGACCCGCGCCGCCTGGCAGCAGGTCTGCGTGCCGGCCGCGCACGGGCTGCGGGCGCACGCGCGCGGCGACTTCGACGGCGCCATCGAGTCGCTGGGCACGGCGCTGCCGCGCATGATCGAGATCGGCGGCAGCCATGCGCAACGCGACCTGTTCGAGCAGGTGCTGCTGGATGCCCGGATGCGCGCGCGCACGCCGCGCTCGCTGGCGGCGGCGCAGGACGTGCTGCAGCGTCAGCGCAACGGCCAGCCCGAGTCGCTGCGCCTGCGGCGGCAGGTGGCCGCCGTCGACGACCTGCTGGAACTGAGATAGGCCCCGCTTCCCCTCACACCGCGAAGCCGCCCGCCAGCTCCACCCGCAGCCAGTCGACGAAGGCCGCCACCGCGCGCGGCACCTGGGCCGCATAGGGCCGGATCGCGAACAGCTGCCCGGCGAAGGCGTCGACCGATTGCCAGCGCGGCAACACCTCGACGAGCCGGCCTTCGCGCAACGCCGACTGGGCGCTGAAGTCCGGCATCAGCGCGATGCCGAGTCCGGCCACGGCCGCGTCCCTCAGGGCCTCGCTGTTGTTGGCCGCGAAGGGGCCGGCGACCTGCAGGCTGACGCGCGATGCCGGAACGCGCGGCGCATCGGGGGCCTCGAAGTGCCAGCTCGGCACGGCCTGCGCGCGCGGGTAGTAGAGGCAGTCGTGCAGCGCCAGGTCCTGGGGCGTCGCGGGCGTGCCCCGGCGCTGCAGATAGTCCTGGCTCGCGACCAGCACCGAGCGCGTGCGGCACAGCGTCCACGCCACGTGCGTGTCCGGCGGCGCGGCGACGTGGCGGATCGCCAGATCGAAACCCTCCAGCGCCAGCGAGCTCAGGCGATCCGACAGGTCGAGCTCGATCCCGACTTCGGGCATGGCGCGGAAGAAGCCGCCCAGCCGGGGCACCAGCTGCTGGCGCGCGAAGGCGACCGGGGCGGTCACGCGCACCAGGCCACGCGGCACGCCGGCGGTGTCGCGCACGCTGGCGAAGGCCTCGGCGATCTGCCCGAACGGCCGGCCCAGGCTGTCCACCAGCACCTGACCGGCCTGCGTGAAGCGGATGCTGCGGGTGGTGCGCTGGACCAGCGGCACGCCGGCCGCGCGTTCGAGCTCGGCGATGCGCTGGCTCATCGAGGCCTTGCTCACGCCCAGGCGCTGCGCGGCGCGGGTGTAGCTGCCCTGCTGGGCTAGCACCGTGAGCCAGTGCAGATGCAGCCACAGCGATTCGACCTTCAAGTCATTCATGGTGGTCTTCATTGTTCACCAACGCGAACAATCAATTCGGTTTCGGCATCTTGGTCGCGCACGCGTTGTTGCCTAGACTGCGGCGAGTTCCACTTCCTGCGCGACCCGCACGGCCATGACCCCGATCCAGATCCCCCACTTCATCGCCGGCCGTCGCGCCGATGGCGCCTCCTCCCGCACGCAGGACGTGACCAACCCGGCCACCGGCGCGGTCACGGGCCGGGTGCACCTGGCCGGCGCGGCCGACGTCGATAGCGCCGTGGCGGCCGCCAAGGCGGCCTTCCCGGCCTGGGCCGACACCCCCCCGATCCGCCGCGCCCGCGTGATGTTCAAGTTCCTGGAACTGCTCAACCGCCACAAGGACGAGCTGGCCCACCTCATTACCGCCGAGCACGGCAAGGTCTTCACCGATGCCCAGGGCGAGGTCAGCCGCGGCATCGACATCGTCGAGTTCGCCTGCGGCATCCCGCAGCTCCTGAAGGGTGACTTCACCGACCAGGTCTCCACCGGCATCGACAACTGGACCTTGCGCCAGCCGCTGGGCGTGGTCGCGGGCATCACGCCCTTCAACTTCCCCGTGATGGTGCCGATGTGGATGTTCCCGGTGGCCATCGCCGCGGGCAACGCCTTCATCCTCAAGCCCAGCCCGACCGACCCGAGCGCGTCGCTGCGCATGGCCGAGCTGCTGAAGGAGGCCGGCCTGCCCGATGGCGTCTTCAACGTCGTCCAGGGCGACAAGGCGGCGGTCGACGCCTTGCTGGAGCACCCGGACGTCAAGGCGATCAGCTTCGTCGGCTCGACGCCGATCGCCAACTACATCTACGAGACCGGCGCGCGCCACGGCAAGCGGGTGCAGGCCCTCGGCGGCGCCAAGAACCACATGGTGGTGATGCCCGACGCCGACATCGACCAGGCCGTCGATGCGCTCATCGGCGCGGGCTACGGCTCGGCCGGCGAGCGCTGCATGGCGATCTCGGTGGCGGTGCTGGTGGGCGACGCGGCCGACCGCCTGATCCCCAAGCTGGTCGAGCGCGCGAAGTCGCTCAAGGTGCTCGACGGCGAGAACCTGGCCGCCGAGATGGGCCCGATCGTCACCCGGGCCGCGCACGAGCGCATCACCGGCTACATCGCCCTGGGCGAGCAGGAAGGCGCGCAGCTGCTGGTCGACGGCCGCGGCTTCGACGCGGCGACGGCGGGCAGCGACAACGGCACCGACACGGCCGGCGGCTTCTGGATGGGCGGCACATTGTTCGACCATGTCACGCCGGAGATGCGCATCTACAAGGAGGAGATCTTCGGCCCGGTGCTCGGCTGCGTGCGGGTGGCAGACCTGGCGGCGGCGGTGGACCTGATCAACGCGCACGAGTTCGGCAACGGCGTCAGCTGCTTCACGCGCGACGGCCACGTGGCGCGCGAGTTCGCCCGCCGCATCGAGGTCGGCATGGTCGGCATCAACGTGCCGATCCCGGTGCCGATGGCCTGGCATGGCTTCGGCGGCTGGAAGCGCTCGCTGTTCGGCGACATGCACGCCTATGGCGAGGAAGGCGTGCGCTTCTACACCAAGCAGAAGTCGGTCATGCAGCGCTGGCCGGAGAGCATCGGCAAAGGCGCCGAGTTCGTCATGCCGACGGCCAAGTGAGGACCCGGCCGGCGGCGGCGACGTCGGCAGCGGCGCGGCAGGCGCTCAGGCGTCCTGCCGGATCCAGGCGGCGGCCCGCTCCGCCATCATCAATGTCGGGCTGTTGGTGTTGCCGCTGGTGATGGTCGGCATGGCGCCGGCATCGACCACCCGCAGGCCGGCGATCCGCCCGCCACGGCCATCGCGCACCCGCAGACGCGAGTCCAGCACGGCCGCCGGGTCGTCGTCGGCTCCCATCTTGGTGGTGCCCACCGGATGGAAGATGGTGGTGGCGATGTCGCCCGCGAGCCGGGCCAGGTCCGCGTCGCTCTGGTACTGCACGCCGGGCTTCCATTCCTCCGGACGGTAGGCGGCCAGGGCCGGCTGGGCCGCGATGCGGCGCGTGACGCGCAGCGAATCGGCGGCGACCTGCCGGTCCTCGTCGGTGCTCAGGTAGTTGGGCGCGATGGCCGGCGCGTCGGCGAAGCGCGGACTGCGGATGCGCACGGTGCCGCGACTGGTCGGATTGAGGTTGCACACGCTGGCGGTGAAGGCCGGGAAGCTGTGCAGCGGCTCGCCGAAGGCATCGAGCGAGAGCGGCTGCACGTGGTACTGCAGGTTCGGCCAGGGCTGCTGCGGCGAACTGCGCGTGAAGGCGCCCAGTTGCGATGGCGCCATGCTCATCGGCCCGCTGCGCTTGAACAGGTATTCCAGGCCGATCCTGGCCTTGCCATGCAGCGTGGAGGCCAGCACGTTGAGCGTGGGCGCGCCGGAGATGCGGTAGACGGCGCGGATCTGCAGGTGGTCCTGCAGGTTGGCGCCGACCCCGGGCAGGTCGGCCACGACCTCGATGCCATGCTCGCGCAGCAGCGCGGCCGGACCGATACCCGAGAGCTGCAGGATCTGCGGCGAGCCGATGCTGCCGGCGCACAGCACCACTTCGCGCGCGACGCGCACGCGGACGGTCTCGCGGCCGTTCCAGACCTCGGCGCCGGTGCAGCGCCGGCCGCCGTCGGGCAGTGTCTCGAAGGTCAGCCGGGCGACCTGGGCGCCGGTCCACATGGTGAAGTTGGGGCGCCGCTCGCAGGTCGGGCGCAGGAAGGCCTTGGCGGTGTTCCAGCGCCAGCCGTTCTTCTGGTTGACCTGGAAGTAGCCCACGCCCTCGTTGTCGCCGCGGTTGAAGTCGCTCGAGTGCGGGATACCGGCCTGCTGCGCGGCCTGCGCGAAGGCATCGAGGATGTCCCAGCGCAGGCGCTGCTTCTCGACGCGCCACTCGCCACCCACGCCGTGGAAGGTGGCGAAGTCGGGGTCCGGGGCGCCGGCGCCGACGGCCGCCGCGGCCCGGGGATCGCCCAGGTAGTGGTCCTCGTGGCGCTTGAAGGCCGGCAGCACGTGCTCCCAGCGCCAGGCGTCGTCGCCGGTGAGCCGCGCCCAGCCGTCGTAGTCGCGGGCCTGTCCGCGCATGTAGATCATGCCGTTGATGCTGGAGCAGCCGCCGAGCGTCTTGCCGCGCGGATAGCGCAGCACGCGGCCGTTGAGGCCGGCGTCGGCCTCGGTGCTGTAGAGCCAGTCGGTGCGCGGGTTGCCGATACAGTAGAGATAGCCCACCGGGATGTGGATCCAGTGGTAGTCGTCGCGCCGCCCGGCCTCCACCAGCAGCACGCGATGGCGGCCGTCCTGGGTCAGGCGGTTGGCCATCAATGCGCCGGCGGTCCCGCCGCCGATGACGAGGTAGTCGAATGCCGTGGTGTCGCTCATGGGGTCGGTGCGCAATAGGAAGGAAGGGAGCAAGGAAGGGCCGGACCGGGTCGGAACGGGACCGCGACAGTGTGGCCATCGCGGAGCCGCGACGCCAATCAAATCCGCGACCCGCTCCTATAAGCTGCGCCAATAGGAGAAGCCATCCATGAGGGCCATTGCCGATCTGCAGCTGCTGCGCGCCTTCGTGACCGTCGCGCGGGACGGCAGCGTCTCGCGCGCGGCGGCCCACCTGCACCTGAGCCAGCCCGCCGTCAGCCTGCAGCTGAAATCGCTGGCCGAGCAACTCGGGCTGACCTTGTTCCGCCGCCTGCCGCGCGGCCTGGAGCTCACGCCCGAGGGCCTGGCGCTGCTGCCCCGGGCCGAGCGGGTGCTGTCGAGCCTGGCCGATTTCAACCATGCCGCGATCCGGCTGCAGGACGCGGTCGTCGGCACATTGCGCCTGGGGACGATCCTCGATCCCGCCTTCATCCGCCTGGGCGAATTCCTGCGGCGGATGGTGGAGGCCGCGCCCCACGCCCAGATCGAACTGCGTCAGGCCATGAGCGGCGACGTGATCGCGCAGATCGACGACGGCCGGCTCGACGCCGGCTTCCATCTCGATGCCTCGGCCCCGGCCGGCGCGGGTGCGTATGCGGACCGGTTCGCCGTCCGGCTGCTGACGCCCTTCACCTACCGGGTGGTCGCGCCCCCGGGCTGGGCGTCCCGGGTCGCCGGCCAGGACTGGCACGGCCTGGCGAGCCTGCCGTGGCTGTCGACGCCCGAGCAGTCGGTGCACCACCGCCTGCTCGCCGGCGTCTTCGGTCCCGGCTCGCTGACCGGGATGGCGCCGCCGCGCGTGGCCCGGGTCGACCAGGAAGCCTCGATGATCGACCTGGTGAAGTCGGGCATCGGACTCTCGCTGATGCGCGACTCGATCGCCATCCGGGAGAGCCAGGCCTTCGGCCTGGCGATCGCCGATCGCGTCGGGCTGGACTGCGCGCTGACCTTCGTCTGCCTGCGCGAGCGCCGCCACGAACCGGTCGTCGCGGCGGCCTGGGAGGCCCTCGCCAGCGTCTGGGGACCGGCCTGAGCCCGAGCCCGAGCCGCAGGGCCCGGCCGGCCGGTGCCGGGCGACGTGCCGTCCGCGCGCCCTACTTCGCCAGGTGCCGGCGCTGGTCGTAGACCGGCTGGGCCGGCAGGTCGGCCAGGTGGCGGATGTCGGCCCAGTCGACGATCTCGATGCGCTCGGGCCGCATCGGATCGGCCAGGCGGATGCGGCTGACGCCGGCATTGGGGATGTCGCTCTGGCGTGGTCCGTTCAGACCCAGCCCCTGGGCGGTGCGCCAGACCATGTCGAGCACCCCGCCATGCGTCACCACCAGCAGCGTGCGGCCGGCATGCGCCGCGGCGATGGTGCCCAGCGTCTCGATCACGCGGGCATGGAAGCGCCGGGGCGACTCGCCCTCGGGCATGGCGTGGTCCTCGCGGAATTCGAGCCACTCCTCCCAGGCGCGTGGATGCAGCTCGCGGATCTCGTCGCCGCGCAAGCCCTCGACGACGCCGAAATGCTGTTCGCGCAATCCGGCCAGTGTCACCACCGGCAGGCCGAGCAGGTGCGCGGCCGGCGCGGCGGTCTGCTGGGCGCGCAGCAGGTCGCTGCAGAACAGGTGGTCCACCGCCTCGCCCGCCAGCCGCAGCCCGACGCGGCGCGCCTGCTCGTGGCCGATGTCGTTGAGCGGGATGTCGGCGTGGCCCTGGAAGCGCAGCTCGCGGTTCCAGGCGGTCTCGCCGTGGCGCACCAGGAGGAGCTCGGTGGCGCCGGAGGCGGCGGGCATGGCGGAGGGGATGGCGTCGGATCGGGTCATGGCGTCGGCCATTGTCGGCGGCCCGCGTGACGCGGGTCGGTCGCGGCGATGACGACCGTGCGCGGTCACCGAGAATCGGACCATGACCCGACTCGTCTTCCTGCCCGGCCTGGCCTGCGATGCCCGCCTCTGGCACGCCCAGCAAGCCGCCGTGGCACCGGCCTTCCACCCCGTCGTGAGCGACGTGCACATGCGCCACGACGGCATCGAGGCCATGGCGCGCGCCCTGCTCGCCGAGCACGACGGCACGCTGGTGCTGTGCGGGGCCTCGATGGGCGGGATGATCGCCATGGAGGCCGCGCGCCAGGCGCCCGGGCGCATCGCCGGGCTGGCCCTGCTGGGCACCAGCCCGCGGCCGGAGACGCCGGAGATGTTCCGCCTGCGCGAATCGGCCATCGGCCTGTTCGAGCGCGGAGAGGCGCGCGAGCTGATCGAGTTCAACGCCAACTTCGCCTTCCACCCGGCGCAGGCGGCGGACAAGGCGCTGGTGCGGCGCTACGTGGAGATGGTGCTGGATGCCGGCGTGGCGCAGCTGGTGCGCCAGAACCGCGCCGTGATGCAGCGGCCCGATGCGCGCGCGCACCTGGGCGCCCTGCGCTGCCCGGTGCTGGTGCTGTGCGGCGACACCGATCGCCTCACGCCGCCGGAATGCTCGAGCGAGATCGCCGCCCTTGTCCCGCATGCCGCGCTGCACTGGATCCCGTCGTGCGGCCACATGCTGACGATGGAGAAGCCGCTGCTGGTGAACGCGGCATTGTCCGGCTGGCTGGCGGCGCTGCCGGCCGCCTGAACGACCTCAGGCCGGCGTGGCCATCACCGCGATGCCCTCGTGCTCCAGCGCCTCGCGGATGCGCCGCGCGAACGCCAGCGCGTGGGCGCCGTCGCCATGCAGGCAGACGGTCTGGGCGTTGACGGCGACGACGCTGCCGTCGATGGCCGTGACACGGTGGTCGCGCACCAGCGACAGCGTCTGCGCCAGCGACCGTGCTTCGTCCTCGATCAGCGCGCCGGGCTGGCTGCGCGGCACCAGGCTGCCATCGGGCATGTAGCCGCGATCGGCGAACACCTCCTCCACGGGCTTGAGGCCGGCGCGCTCGGCGGCGGCGATCATGCCGCTGCCGGCCAGGCCGAAGAAGCGCAGGCCCGGATCGAAGCGCCGCACGGCCTCGCAGATGGCGGCGGCGAGTTCGGGCTCGTTGACCGCCTGGTTGTAGAGCATGCCGTGCGGCTTGACGTGCGCCAGCGTGCCGCCCTCGGCCCGCACGATCGCCGCCAACGCGCCGATCTGGTAGAGCATGCCGTCGATGATCTCCTGCGGCGGCAGCTGCATGGCGCTGCGGCCGAAGTTGGCGCGGTCCGGAAAGCTCGGATGCGCGCCGATCGCCACCTGATGGTCGATGGCCCAGCGCACGCACTGCCGCATGGTGGAGGCGTCGCCGGCGTGCCAGCCGCAGGCGATGTTGGCCGAGCTCACCAGGGCGAGCAGTGCCTCGTCGCTGCCGGCGCCTTCGCCGAGATCGGCGTTGAGATCAATCTGCATGGGGATGTCCTTGAAGGGAGGAAGAGGAATTCGCGGAACTCGCGGGCGGGACCGCGACGGCCGCCGATGTTGCCGCCGACTCCGGCGCCAGGGGCCAGTCCGCCGCGCTCAACCCCTGCAGGACCAGGGCCAGGTAGCGTCGCTGCGCCTCCCAGGCCTGCCGGGCGCGCGCGGCATCGGCCTCCACCAGGCGCAGCATGCCGCCCAGCGGCGCCTGCGCCAGCTTCCACAGGTCGGCCCGGATCACGGCGCCGATGCGCGGATAGCCGCCGGTGGTCTGGGCATCGCCCATCAGGATGATCGGCTGGCCCGCGGGCGGCACCTGGATCGTGCCGGGCACCACGCCCGAGGACAGCATGTCGATGGCGCGGCCGCGCTGCAGCGCCGGACCGTCGAGCCGGCTGCCCATGCGGTTGCTCTGGGGCGTGACGCGCCAGCGCGCGTCCCACAGCAGGGCCTGCGAGGCCCGCGTGAACTGGTCGAATTCGGGGCCGGGCATGACGCGCAGCACGGTGGTGGCGCCCTCGTCGTCGGGCTCGTCGTCGTCCGTGCCGCCGTGGCCGAAGAGGCTGTGCGCGCGGTCGGCGACCTCGGCGGCGGCGATGGCGCCGTCGTCGGATCCATGGCGCGCCCGCTCGTCGATGCCGCCGGCCGGCCCGCGCAGGCCGAGCGCGCGGCGCTCGCGCTGCGCCGCGTCGAGCATCGACAGGCCCAGCGCCAGCCGGTCGCCCTTGCGCAGCGCCCGCCCCCGATGGCCACCGAAGCCGGCCTTGAGATCGGTGCTGCGCGAGCCGAGCACCAGCGGCACGTCGATGCCGCCGGCCACCGCCAGCCAGACCCGGATCGCCTGCGCCACGCCGCTGCCCAGCACCAGCGACTGGCCGGCCCGCACGGCCACGCTCCAGTGGGGCGCCAGCGGGACGCCATCGAGCCGGGCGCCGAAATCGCCGCCGGCCAGCGCGATGCGGGTGTCGGCCTCGAAGCGCAGTTCGCAGCGGCCCATGGTTAGCTCGATGCCGGCGGCGCCAGGCGCGTTGCCCACCAGCCGGTTGGCCAGGGTCAGCGCCAGCGGATCGAGCGCGCCGCCGGGACAGATGCCGAGCTCGCGCTGGCCATGGCGGCCCAGGTCCTGGACCGAGGCCAGCAGGCCCGGCTTGACGACGACGATCATGATTCGATGCGCTCCACGACGAACCGCACGCGGTCGCCCGGCCGCAGCAGGGTCGGTGCGGCCGCCTGCGGGTCGAACAGTTCGATCGGGGTGCGTCCGATCAGCTGCCAGCCGCCGGGCGATGCGAGCGGGTAGATGCCCGTCTGGGCACCGCCGATGCCGACCGAGCGGGCCGGCACGGCCAGGCGCGGCTCGGCGCGCCGTGGCGTGGCGAGTTCGGGCGGCAGGCCGCCCAGGAAGGCGAAGCCGGGCAGGAAGCCCAGCAGGTAGACCACGTAGTCGCCGGCAGCGTGGCGCCGCGCCACCTCGGCCGGCGCGAGGCCGGTGTGGGCGGCGACATCGGCCAGGTCGGGGCCGTGCTCGCCGCCATAGGCGACCGGGATCTCGATGGTGCGCCCGGGCGCGTCCAGGTCCTCGCGACCGGCCGCGGCGAGTTGCGGCCACGCGGCCAGCACCTGGATCTCCAGTTCCGTGGCATCGATCAGGGCCGGGTCGAACAGCAGGGTCAGGTTGTTCATGCCCGGCAGGGCCTCGCTCACCGCCGGCCACCGCAGCGCCTCCTCGCGCAGCGCCCAGATGCTGCGCTGCCGCGCCAGCGTCGCCGGTCCGGCCAGGGTGCACACCAGGGCGGCATCGCCCAGCGCATGGAGGCGCGGCAGGTCGCGCGACGCGCTCGCGGGGATCGGCATCGCGCGCCCTACCCGCGTGCGAGTTCGCGCACCTTGGCCTCGAGCCTCTCCTGCACGAAGGGCGAGACGAACTTGTCGATCTCGCCGCCGAGGGTGGCGATCTCGCGCACGAAGGTGCTGGAGATGAACTGGTACTTGTCGCTGGGCGTGAGGAACACGGTCTCGACGTCGGGCATGAGCGAGCGGTTCATGCCGGCGAGCTGGAACTCGTAGTCGAAGTCGGTGACGGCGCGCAGGCCGCGCACCATCGCCTTGCCGCCGCGCGCGACCACGAAGTCGCGCAGCAGGCCCGAGAAGCTCTCGATGGTGACGCGGTCGCTGTAGGGCCTGACGGCCTGCTCGGCCATGGCGATGCGCTCGGGCAGCGAGAACAGCGCCTTCTTGTGGTGGCCGGCGGCGACCGCGACGATGACGTGCGAGAACAGCTGGGTGGCACGCCGGATGACGTCCTCGTGGCCCAGCGTCATGGGGTCGAAAGTGCCGGGATAGACCGCGATCACGCTGGACATCGGTGGAGTCTCCTCTGGGGCCGTCGGAGACGGCGTCTGCTGAAATCGGCGGAAGACGGGTTCGGACCCGTCCGGGTTGTCGCGGATTATGCCGACGGCCCGGCCCCGGCTTCGCCCTCGTCCACGGCCCGCAGCAGGTGCGCGTGCACCGCGCCGGCCTTCAGGTGGCGGAACACCCGCAAGCCGAAAGCGGCGAGCTCGTCGTCGTTCCAGCGGCGTGCCGCCTCCAGATAGACGGCGCCCTCGGGGCGCAGCGCCCGCGCGGCCGCGCGCAACGCCGGCTCGTAGAGCGCGGGGGTCTCGAACGGCGGGTCGAGCAGCACCAGGTGCAGGCTTTGCGGCACCGCGCGTTCGAGCGCCGTCACGCCATTGCCGCGCTCGATGCGCACCGCCTCGGCCGCCAGCTTGGCCTTGGTCTTCTGCAGTTGCGCCACCAGATCGGCATCCTGCTCGCACAGCAGCACCAGTCCCGCGCCACGCGAGGCGGCTTCCAGGCCCAGCGCCCCGGTGCCGGCGAAGGCATCGACGCAATGCCAGCCGGGCAGTTCGCCACCACCCGCGCCGGCCAGGCTGGCGAGCCAGTTGAACAGCGTCTCGCGGACCCGGTCGGGCGTCGGGCGCAGGCCGGGCTTGTCGGCCACGGCCAGGCGCGTGCGCTTCCACTGGCCACCGACGATGCGGACCTCGTGCGCGCGCTTGTCGTGCTGCGGGTTCGATGGCTTGCCGGCCTTGGCGGCCTTGCCGGTCGGACCGACGCGCGGCCCCGGCCGCGAGGAGGAGGAGGAAGGAAAGTCGGGCGTCCTCATGGCTTGCCTCCCACCACCACGGCGACCATGCGTTGCGGTTGGAGCTTGCGCGCGAAGGCGGACTGGATGTCGGAGATGGTGACGGCGTTCATGCGGGCGGTCCAGGTATCGAGATAGTCGAGCGGCAGGTCGTTCCAGGCGATGTTGGCGACGTTGCCGAGCAGTTTGGCGTTGCTGTCGAGCAGCAGCGGAAAGCCGCCGACGACATTGTCCTTCGCGGCCTTGAGTTCGGCCGCGGTCGGACCGTCGGCGACGAACTTCGCCACCACCTCGCGCGACACGGCCAGGGCCTGCGCGGCCTGGTCGGGCCGGGTCTGGAAGGCGATGCGGAAGGCGCCCGCGTGCAGGCTGGGCGAGAACCCGCTGTAGACGCTGTAGGCCAGCCCGCGCTTCTCGCGCACCTCGTTGGTCAGGCGCGAGACAAAGCCGCCGCCGCCCAGGATGTAGTTGCCCAGCGTGAGCGCGAAGTGATCCGGGTCGCGGCGCTGGTAGCCCGGCTGGCCGAGCATCACGTGCGCCTGGGCCGAATCGAAGGGCACGTCGGTCTCCGACGCCGCCGCGAGCGGTGCCACGTCGGGAACCGATGGCAGCGGCGCGCAGGCGCTGCCGGAGGGCTGCGGCAGGCGCGACAGCAGCCGCGTGGCGATGGCCTCGGCCTGCGCGCGCGTCACCGCGCCGACGATGCTGAGCTTGGCGCGGCAGGGCTGGATCAGACGCTCGTAGCGCTCGCGCATCGCCGGGACATCGATCGCCGCGAGCGTGGCCTCGGTGGTCTCCTGGCCATAGGGATGGCCGCCATAGACCTTCTGCGCGAAGGTGCGGGCGACCACCGTGCCCGGCCGGGTGTTGGCCTCCCGGATGGCGGCGCCGATCTGCTCGCGCTCGCGCCGCCAGACGTCCTCGGGGAAGGCGGGCTCGCCGATCTCGCGTGCGGCCAGGGTGACGGCGCGGTCGAGCAACGACGGCTCGGCCAGGGTGCGCAGGTTGAAGCTGGTGCGGTCGGCGCCGGCGCCGGCATTGAAGGCGGCGCCCAGATCGGCCCACGCCTCGCCCAGGGCGTTCTCGTCGAGCGCGGGTTCGCCGGTGGTGCCGGCGCGCACGCCCTTCTCGACCATCAGGGCGGTGGCGTCGGCCAGGCCGGCCTGCGCCGGGGGATCGCGCCGGCCACCGGCATCGAAGTCGACCTGCACGTCGACGATCGGCAGCGCGTCGGTCGCGGCCAGGTAGATGCGCGCGCCATTGGCGAGCGTCCAGTGCTGGATCGGGGGCGCGGCCTGCGCGGGCAGGGCGACGCAGGCGGCGGCGCCGGCCAGCACCAGGCTGGCGGCAACGGTTCGGAGATTCGGCATGGAAACGGTGTCCTTCAGCGCAGGTCGCCGGCGGGCGCGGCGCGCGGGCGGCGGTTCTTCTCGGGCGGCAGGGGGCGCAGCGTGGCGACGGTGAGCTGGTCGTCGCCGAAGTAGCGTCCCGCCACGGCCTGCACCTGTTCGGCGGTCACGGCCTGGAGCCGCGCGATGATGCGCGCGCTGGCGTCCAGCGGCAGGCCCTGGATCCACTGGCTGCCCAGTTCGCGGGCCTGGGCCATCACGGAATCGAGCTTGTAGGTCTCGCTGGCCACCCACTGCGTCTTGACGCGCGCCAGTTCGGCCGCGCCCACGCCCTCCTTCGCCACGCGGGCGACCTCGGCGCGCAACGCGGCCTCCACGGCCTCGGTCGTCTTGCCGGCGGCGGGCACGCCGTCGAGTTCGAACAGCTGCGGGCCACGGCCGATGAAGCCGGCGCCGCTGCCGGCCGAGTCGGCCACGCGGTCGGGGCCCTGCGTCAGGGCGCGGTCGAGCCGCGCACCGGGATAGCCGTCGAGCAGCGCCGACAGCACCACCAGCGCCCAGACGTCGCTCTCGCCATCGAGGCTCTCCAGGCGCGGCGTGCGGAACGCCAGCGAGACATAGGCCTGCTCGGCCGGGGCCTTGAACTCGAGCCGGCGGATGCCGCGCTGCTCGGGCTCGGTGCGGGGCTTGCGCACCGGCACGGCCCGCGCCGGGATGCGGCCGTAGTAGCGCTCGGCCAGGGCCCGCACGGCGGCGACGTCGACATCGCCCGCCACCACGATCGCGGCATTGGCCGGCACGTACCACTTGGCATGGAATTCACGCACGTCGTCCGGCGTCATGGCATCGAGGTCGCTCATCCAGCCGACGATCGGGCGGTGATAGGGCGAGGCCATGAAGACGGCGGCGTTCTGCTGCTCCCCGAGCAGGGCGCGCGGCTGGTCCTCGGTGCGCAGCCGGCGCTCCTCCTTGATGACCTCGATCTCGCGCTTGAACTCGATGTCGGGCCACTGGTTGTTGGCGAAGCGGTCGGACTCGAGCTTCATCACCTGTTCCAGCCTGGCGGCGGGGATCTGCTGGTAGTAGCCGGTGAGGTCGCGCGACGTGAAGGCGTTCTCCTGGCCGCCCAGGGCCGCCACCTGGCGCGAGAATTCACCCGGCGGGATGCGCTGGGTGCCCTTGAACATCATGTGTTCCAGCGCATGCGCGACGCCGGACGTGCCATCGACCTCGTCCATCGAGCCGACGCGCACCCAGACCATGTGCACCGCCGTGGGGGAGCGGCGGTCGGGCTTGACGATCAGGGTCATGCCATTGGACAGCGTGAACTGTTCGGCGCGCGTGGGGCCACCGGTCGCCGGCGGGAACGAGGAAGCGGAGACGGGGGAAGGCGCGGGAGTCTGGGCGATGGCCGGTGCGATCCAGGCCGTCATGAGCGCCAGGACCAGGACCGCGCCCGGCGCCGCATGGCGTTGCAAGGGGTGTTTCATAGAATGGCTCGGATTGTAAAAAAGCACCGATGTTCAGTTTCTTCAAGAAAAAGCCGCAGCCCGACGCCGTCGTGCCGCCCGCTCCCGTGCCCGAGCCCGTCGCGGTACCGCCGCCGGCCGTGCCGGCCGCGAAGTCCGTGTTCTCGCCCTCGAGCTGGTTCGGCGGCAAGTCGCCGGATCCCGCACCCGATGCGGCGCCTCCGGTCGTCGAGCCGATCGTGCCACGTCCGCGACCGGCACCGGTGCCGCCGGTGGTCCCGGTGCCCGTGGCGGCGCCGGCCGAGCCGGCGCGCCAGGGCTGGATCGACAAGCTCAAGACCGGCCTGCGCAAGACCGGCACCGGCATCCAGGCCGTCTTCGTCAACGCGCAGATCGACGAGGAACTCTACGAGGAGCTGGAGACCGCCCTCCTGATGGCCGACACCGGCGTCAAGGCGACCGAGTATCTGCTCGACGACCTGCGCCGCCGCGTCAAGAGCCAGATCGCCACCAACGCGCAGCAGGTCCGGGTGCTGCTCGCCGATGCCATCGCCGATCTGCTGCGGCCGCTGGAGAAGCCCTTGGAGATCGGCCGCCACCTGCCGACGGTGATCATGGTCGCCGGCGTCAACGGCGCCGGCAAGACGACCTCGATCGGCAAGCTCACCAAGCACCTGTCCAGCGAAGGCGCCTCGGTGCTGCTGGCGGCGGCCGACACCTTCCGCGCCGCCGCGCGCGAGCAGCTGCTGGTCTGGGCCGATCGCAACACGGTGGAGATCGTCAGCAATGCCGGCGGCGATCCCTCCGCCGTCAGCTTCGATGCCGTGAACGCCGGACGGGCCCGTGGCAAGGACGTGGTGCTGGTCGACACCGCCGGCCGCCTGCCGACGCAGCTGCACCTGATGGACGAATTGCGCAAGATCAAGCGCGTGGTGTCCAAGGCCGACGCCACGGCGCCCCACGAGGTGCTGCTGGTGATCGATGGCAACACCGGCCAGAACGCCCTGGCGCAGGTCAAGGCTTTCGACGAGGCGCTCGGCCTGACCGGACTCATCGTCACCAAGCTCGACGGCACGGCCAAGGGTGGCGTGCTGTGCGCCATCGCGCGCGAGCGGCCGATCCCGGTCTACTTCATCGGCGTCGGCGAGAAGCTCGAGGATCTCGAGACCTTCGACGCGCGCGAGTTCGCCCAGGCCCTGGTCGGCGACGCCGACTGAAGACGCCCCGGCGCGTCGGACGGGATCCGGTCGGGCTGCGGTCCCCACGGCGTCGGTCAACGCGAGGGCCCGCGACCGGCATCGGCCGACACCCGATCGCTTCGTGGCAGGGCATCGTTCGTTCTGATCACAAAGGGAGGTCGACTCCGAAACTGGCATCACGATTGCCGGTCATGTCGCCCTTTTGTAGTCCAAATCGGAACAATGCATTCCGAAAACAGCGTGATTCGAGCATTTAGGCTCGGAACTACAGCTTTAGCACTCCCTCTAACCGAGTGCTAATATGACGAACTTCAAAGGAGTTTCCCTGATGACATCCCTGTCCGGAGCCTCTATCGCGACTCACCAACTCGCCGTTGCCAATCCCTGGTCGATGGTGCCGCCGCTCGGCAACCTCGATGCCTACATCTCCACGGCCAACCGCCTCCCCCTCCTCACGCTCGAGGAAGAGCAAGGCTTCGCCCGCAAGCTGCGCGACCACAACGATCTCGAGGCCGCCGGCGCCTTGATCCTGTCGCACCTGCGCCTGGTCGTCTCCATCTCGCGCCAGTACCTCGGCTATGGCCTGCCCCACGGCGACCTGATCCAGGAAGGCAACATCGGTCTCATGAAGGCCGTGAAGCGCTTCGACCCCGATCAGGGCGTGCGGCTGGTGAGCTATGCCATGCACTGGATCAAGGCGGAGATTCACGAGTACATCCTGAAGAACTGGCGCATGGTCAAGGTCGCGACGACCAAGGCCCAGCGCAAGCTGTTCTTCAATCTGCGTTCCATGAAGCAGAACTTCAAGGCCGATGCCGCCGCGTCCGACAACGACACGCACCGCGACACCCTGAGCCCGGCCGAGGTCAGCGCGATGGCGACCAAGCTGAACGTCAAGCGCGAGGAAGTGCTGGAGATGGAAACGCGCCTGTCGGGTGGCGACGTCATGCTCGATCCGGGTCCCGCCGACGATGGCGACGAGGGTTTCGGCCCGATCGCCTACCTGGCCGACGCGACGCAGGAGCCGACCGCGCAGCTCGAATCACAGCAGCGCGACCGCTTGTCCAGCGATGGCATCGCCACGGCGCTCGAGGCCCTGGACGACCGCAGTCGCCGCATAGTCGAGGAGCGCTGGCTCAAGGTGAACGACGATGGTTCGGGCGGCATGACGCTGCACGATCTGGCGGCGGTCTATGGCGTCTCGGCCGAGCGCATCCGCCAGATCGAGGTGGCGGCCATGAAGAAGATGAAGAAGGCGCTGGTCGAATACGCCTGAGGCCCGGCCTCCGGACCCCCTGCTCAGCCCGTGGCGAGCAGGGTCTTCACATCCGCCACCATCGGCGCGACGCCGGCTCCGTAGCGGGCATACAGCCGCAGCCGGCCGGCCGGGTCGTAGACATAGCTCGCGGCCGAGTGGTCCATCGAATAGCTGGTCGGCGTCGAGCCATCCACCTTCTTGTAATAGAACTTGAAGTCCTTCGACAGCGCGGCGAGTTCCGCCGGCGTCGGGATGAGCGCCACGATGCTTGGATCGAAGGCCTGGGTATAGGCCTTCATGACCGCCGGCGTGTCGCGTTCCGGATCGACCGTGACGAACACGACCTGCAGGCGATCGCCATCCGCGCCGAGCTGCTGCTTGACCTGCGCCATCTCGGTCATGGTGGTCGGGCAGACGTCCGGGCACTGCGCATAGCCGAAGAACAGCACCACCACCTTGCCCTTGAAATCCGCCAGCGTGCGGCGACGGCCGTCGGCATCGGTCAGGGCGAAGTCCTTGGCGTAGTCGGCACCGGTCAGGTCGACGGCATTGAAGGTCTGTTTGGGCGCGGATTCGGAACAGCCGGCGATGCCGGCGCCGACCAGCGCGAACGCACTCGCCCGTCCCGCCACCGAAGCGGCGATGCATTGGAGGAAACGACGCTTGTCCATGGGGGCCATGATGGGGATCCGGTCCGCGGGGATCGCGGAAAGAGTGGGATTCAGAACACGTAGTGATCGACCAGGAGCGCGGCGAACAGCACGCTCAGGTGGATCAACGAGAAGCGGAAGGTCCTGCGCGCCAGGGCATCGGAATAGTTCCGCCACAGCGCGAAGGCATAGCCGCAGAAGCCCAGGCTGACCGCCACGGCGACCGCGAGATACAGCCAGCCGCTCATGCCGTAGATGAACGGCAGGAGGCAGGCGGCCAGCAGGATGAAGGTGTAGAGCAGCACCTGCAGCCGCGTGAACTCGTTGCCGTGCGTGACCGGCAGCATCGGCAGGCCGGACTTGCGATAGTCCTCCACGCGATAGAGGGCCAGGGCCCAGAAGTGCGGCGGCGTCCACAGGAAGATGATGAGAAACAGGATCAGCGCCTCCGGGCCGACGTCGCCCGTCATGGCGGCCCAGCCGAGCACCGGTGGCATGGCGCCCGAGGCGCCGCCGATCACGATGTTCTGCGGCGTGAGCGGCTTCAGGATGACGGTGTAGACCACCGCATAACCGACGAAGGTGGCGAAGGTCAGCCACATGGTCAGCGGGTTGACGCTGAACCACAGCAATGCCGAGCCCGCCGCGCACAGCAGCGCCGAGAACAGCAGCGCCTGGGTATCGCTCAGTTCGCCGCGCGCGGTGGGCCGCCAGGCCGTGCGCTTCATGCGGGAGTCGATGCCCTTCTCGACCAGGCAATTGAAGGCCGCCGCCGCGCCCGCCACCAGCCAGATGCCGATGCAGGCGAGCAGCGCGCGCTGCAGGTCGGCCCCGCTCGGCACGCCGGGCACGGCCAGCACCATGCCGATCAGGGCGCAGAAGACGATCAGCTGGACCACGCGCGGCTTGGTCAGCGCATAGAACTGCCTCACCACGTCGGCGAGGGAGGCGCTCTGTGGCGCGGGAGTCGGCACGGGCCGGTTCATGGCGTGGCGGCTCCCGTCGTCGCGCCGGTGCGATCGGCCGATGGCCGCGCGGCCGTCGTGGGCACCGGCGCGGCCACCGCGCTCGAGGCCCGCCGGCTCTCGCACAGGGTCCAGGTCAGCACCACGGCCAGGGCGGCGGCACCGCCCGTGTGCAGCACGGCCGCCGCCAGGGGCCAGCCCAGCAGCACGTTGCCCAGGCCGGTGGCGAGTTGCAGCAGCGCCAGGCCGCCGAGCCAGCGGGCCTGGCCGCGCAGGGCCGGGACGTCGCGGTGCAGTCGCCAGCCGAGCAGTCCCAGCGCCAGGAACACCGCATAGGCCATCAGCCGGTGGACGTAGTGGATCGCCGTCAGCGCCGAGAAGTCGATCGGCGCGCCCGCCGCGTCGACACCGAGCTCGCGCCAGACCTGGAAGCCCTGGGCGAAGTTCATGGCGGGCCACCAGCTGCCCTGGCAGGTCGGGAATTCGGTGCAGGCCAGCACCGCGTAGTTGGTGCTGACCCAACCGCCCAGGGCGATCTGCACCGCCAGCAGGACCGTCGTGCCGACGAGCAGCAGCCGCAGGGGCGCGGCGAGCGCCACGGGGCGACGGCCGACCGCCGCCTGCTGGTAGCGCACGGCCTGGATACACAGCAGTGCCAGCAGCACGATGGCTCCCAGCAGGTGCAAGGTGACGATGGCGGGAAACAGCTTGAGGGTGACGGTCAGGGCGCCGAAGGCACCCTGCAGGCAGACCCAGGCCAGCGTCGCCATCGGCCACCAGGCGCTGAGCGCGGCCGACGACGCCGACGCATCGGCTCCCGCACCCGCCCGCGAAGGCTGGCGACGCTGCCGCCGGCGCACGATCCACGTCGCCACGGCCAGGGTCAGGATCAGCACGCCGACCCCGGTCGCGAGATAGCGGTGGACCATCTCGACCCAGGCCTTGCCATGCGTGACCGGTCCGGTCGGCTGGGCCGATTGCGCCATCGCGATCTCGTGGCGCGCGCCCAGCGGGCTCGCGTTGCCATAGCAGCCCGGCCAGTCGGGGCAACCCAATCCCGAATCGGTCAGGCGGGTGAAGGCGCCGAAGAGCGTCAGGTCGAAGGTCAAAAACAGCGTGAGCACCGTCAGCGCATGCAGGCGCCGCGCGGCGCCTGCGCCGGCATGGCGGCGCCACACCCACACGAGCGGCCCGAGCGCGAGCAGGATGCCCACGGCCATCAGCCAGGCGATGGGCGTGAGGTCGTAGAGGGAGGTGTGGTCCATGGGGGGCGTCGGATCGGGAAGAGCGTGGGGCGTCGGTGGCGTCCGGTCGTCAGCGACCGGGTTCGTCCCACGAGGAGGAGGCGCGCAGCAGGCGCTCCAGATCGCGCTTGGCGCGACCGGCGCCCTCGGCGTCCATGCGGGCCGGGAACCGCATCATCCAGTTGCCCTGCGGATCGACGACGAAGAAGTGCTCGGCCAGCACATGGCCGGCGACGGGCGCGAGCCATTCGGTCAGGCGCGCGGCCGGCACGCGCAGCACGGTCGCGCCATGCAGGCCGTTGTCGAGCCGGGCCGGGATCGGCGCGTCGTCGCTCACCAGCCAGACGCGGTCCAGGCGATCCTTCTCGCGCCCGAGGCTCTCGCGCAGCTGGCGCTGCAGGTAGAGCTGGCGTTCGCACAGCGCGTCGCAGGCCGCGTCGGCGACCGCCACCAGCAGCCATTGGCCCTGCAGCGAGCCCAGGGGCACGGCACGGCCGTCCGGGGTCGTCGCGCTCAGCGCGGGCACGGGACGCTGCGGGTCGATCAGCTCGCCATAGACGCGCCGCCCTTCCGGACGGATCACGTAGTAGGTGAAATAGGAGGCGATCACCGGCGCCGCGCAGCACAGCAGCACGACGATCATCTTCCAGCGTCCCAGGCGCGTGCGCCGGACGTCCTGGCCATCGAGCGCATGCCGCGGCGAGGGCAGCGAATGCACCGTCAGGTCGAGCGGCTCGTCGGCTTCAGCCACGACGCTGCCGGCGCGATCTGCGCCACGGGGCGATGAGTTGGAACCAGACATAGAGGAGGACGACGAGACCGGCCAGGCCAAACCACTGGAACGCATAGCCATGGTGCTTCTCGACCCCGAGGGCCGGTGCCGGCCAGTCGCGCAGCAGGCCTTCCGAAGCTGCGCCGGCCTGCTGCAGGGTGAGGTCGGTGCGCAATGGCAGCCGGGTTTCGGCACGGTATGCGGAGAGGTCCAGATTCTGCCGGATGGGCGAAGACCCCACGGCACGGTCCCGGGCGGCGGTGATGGCCGCCGCGGCGGCCGCGTTGCGCGCCGCGGACGACAGCGGCGCCGCGCCCTTGCCGGTGGCGGCATCGGTGGCGTTGCCGGTCGCCTCCGGCGCGACATCGGTCGCCGCGCCTTCGCCCGGCCCGGGTCTGTTCGCCGTCTCGGCCGCATCGCCGACCGGAGGCACCGTGCGCAGCGGCGTGACCGAGGCGACCGGCGCCGCCGGCACGACGATGACCGACTCGGCGGCGCTGGCCGCATCGGACGGCGCCATCGTCGCCACCACGCTCGCGACCGCGTCGGAGGCCGCGTTCGCGGCGGCCGCGGCCCAGGCCTCGGGCGACGAGGCGTCGGACGCCGTGGGCCATGGCGCCGGCGCCGGCGTCTGCGCCCTGCCCAGGTCGAGCAGCCGTCCCGGCGGGGGCGCCACGAGCGCGGTGATCTCGACCAGTCCACTCGGAGTCTCGACCGGCGCCAGTTGGGTGCGATCGTTGAAATTGCGCGGGATCCAGCCCCGCTGCACCAGCACGGTCCGCTCGCTGCCTTCGAGGGCGAACGGGGTGAGCACATAGAACCCGGTCAGGCCGTGCATCTGCCGGTTGTCGAGATACACCGTCTGCGGTGCCAGCCACAGCCCGCGCAGGCGCACCGGCCGGTGCAGCACCGATGCCGGATCGCCGAGCGCCAGGAACTCGTCCTGGTCGAGCGGTGGCCGCAGCTTCTGCGCCTCGATCTCGGCCTGCAGGGCGATCTTCTGCGCCGCGCGCGAGAGCTGCCAGCGTCCGAGCGACACCGTGGCGGCCAGCGTCAGCGCGGTGGCCAGCGTGACCAGGGCGAAGCGCAGCGGGCGCCATTTCCGGGGCGCCGGAGCCGTCCGTCCGGCGCGCGGCGGCGGCGGCGGTGGCACGGCGCCAGGACGCGCGGCGGCATCCGCGGAGGCGATGGGGGGAGTCGATGCGGCGGCGGCCGCCATCGGTGCGGAGGTCGTGGTCGCCGACGACGCCGACGCCACCGGCATGCCTGCGGTCGATGGCAAGGGCGATGGCGACGAGAGCGCGGGCATCATGGCCGGCTCGGGACGGTCGGCTGCGGCCTCCGGACGGAGATGGAGCGGGGGCGGCGACCACTGCTGCGGCGCTCGCGCTGGCGACGGCGAAGGCGCGCGCGGTCGCGCATTCAACGGCGCGGGCGCGGGCTCCGACCGATAATCCGGCGCATGAAATACCTCATCGCGGCGGCTTTCATCGGCATCCTGGGCAGCCTCGGCTGGGCGCTCGTCTCGATGCTGCGCGGCGGGCGCGACGGACGCGCCAGGAGCGGCAGCATGGCGCGCGCGCTCACGGTCCGCATCGGGCTGTCGGTGCTGCTGTTCGTCTGCCTGCTGGCGGCGTGGAAGCTGGGCTACATCCAGCCGGGCGGGCTCCCCATCGGCAAGTAGGTCGTGCTCGTTCCAGGTCCAGAACGACGCACCGACGCCCCGCCCCCGCCCTGGGAACCATGAAAAAAGCGCCTTGCGGCGCTTTCCATTCGTGCCGGAGTGGTCGTTCAAAGCCAGTACACCATCACGTAGAGGCCCAGCCACACGACGTCGACGAAGTGCCAGTACCAGGCCGCGCCCTCGAAGCCGAAATGGCGCTCGGGCGTGAAATGACCGCGCTGCAGGCGCAGCGTGATGAACAGCAGCATCAGCATGCCGATGAACACATGCAGGCCGTGGAAGCCGGTCAGCATGAAGAAGGTCGAGCCATAGGTGCCGGAGGTCAGCTTCAGGTTGAGCTCGGTGTAGAGGTGGTAGTACTCGTAGCCCTGGACGCCCAGGAAGACGATGCCCAGCAGCACGGTGAGCCACATGAAGCGCACGCACTGGGCGCGATGGTCGGCGCGCAGCGCATGGTGGGCGATGGTCAGCGTCACGCCGGAGGTCAGCAGCAATGCCGTGTTGATGGTGGGCAGCCAGAACGGCCCCACGGTCTGGAACGGCTCGACGATGTCGGCCGGCGAACCGGTCACGCCGGCCGCCATGCTGGGCCAGACGGCCTTGAAGTCGGGCCACAGCAGGGCGTTGTCCAGGCTCCCGAGCGCCGGCAGCGCATGGACGCGTGCCCACCACAGCGCGGTGAAGAAGGCGCCGAAGAACATCACCTCGGAGAAGATGAACCAGCTCATGCTCCAGCGATAGGAGAGATCGATGCGATGGCTGTACTGGCCGCCCTCGCTCTCGCCGACCGCGTCGCGGAACCACTGGTAGAGCACGCCCCACCACCACAGCAAACCGAATGCGAGCGAGTACGCGCCCCAGTGCTGGCCGTTGATCCACTGCCCCGCACCCAGGATCACGAAGAACAGGCCGATCGACGCCATGATCGGATGGCGCGACGGCCCGGGCACGAAATAGTAGGGCGTGGTGCCGTGCGTGGTTGAACTCATATCAGCTCCTGCTTTCTGCTCTCGATTCGAATGTTCTTTTTCATGCGACGCGGCGGCGGCTCAGCTCGCCACCACGTGCCTGACCAGCACGATCAGCGCGACGACGAACACGATCACCGCCACCAGCCCCACGGCCACGATGTGCAGCGGCGTGAGCCGTGCGATGTCCTCCTGATAGGCGCTGTTCTTGCGCACCCCGAAGAAGCCCCAGGCCACCGCCTTCACGGTGCGCCAGAGACTGCCCCGGCCGCCACGTGCCGTGTCTTCGCCACCCCCGGTGCTCATGAACGAGGCTCCACGGCCGGCACCAGGGCACCCGCCGATGCGGTCGGCGCGGCGGGCGTCTTGCCGCCCACCTCGAAGAAGGTGTAGGACAGGGTGATGGTCTTCACGTCCTTCGAGATCTTGGGGTCGATCACGAAGGCCACCGGCCATTCCTTCTTCTCGCCCGCCTCCAGGGTGTACTGGCTGAAGCAGAAGCACTCGAGCTTGTTGAAGTACGGCGCCGCCTGGGCGGGCGCGTAGCTCGGGATGGCCTGGGCGGCCATGCGCCGGTTCTGCACGTTCTGGAATTCGTACATGACCGATTTCAGCTCGCCCGGATGGACCTCGATGGAGCGCTGCGCCGGCTTGAAGTCCCAAGGGCCGCGCACGTTGGCGTCGAACTCGACCGTGATGGTGCGGCTCATGTCGACCTGCGAGTTCTCGGGCACGCGGACCTGCGCGCCGGCCGCGCCATTGCCCGGTACCTGGCGCTCGGTCAGCGACAGGATGTTGATGCCGGTCATCTCGCAGATGTGGCGATAGACCGGGATCAGCACGTAGCCGAAGGCGAACATGCCGCACGCCACCACGGCGAGCTTGCCCACCATGCGGAGGTTCTCGCGACGCAGTCGATGGCCGATGCTCATGGATTTCCTTGGGGATTCGTCCGGATGACGCGATCGCGACGATGTCCGGTCAGCGGCCGAACACCACCATGCGGACGAGGAAGCCGACGAAGAACAGGATGGCGATGGAGGCCAATGTCAGCCCCATGCGGCGGTTGTTCTTCTTCTGTTCGGGAGTCATGGGCTTTGGTGCCTGGGCGCGAGCGGACGGGGTACCGGCGCTCAGCCGATGATCTTGGAGGCCGAGGCGTCCAGGCGCGGCGGCGTCTCGAAGGTGTGGAACGGCGCCGGCGACGGCACTTCCCATTCCAGGCCCTCGGCGGCTTCCCACGGCTTCTGCGGTGCCTTCTCGCCCTTGCCCATCATGGCCGGAAGGACGACGAACAGGAAGAAGTAGACCTGGGCGAGGCCGAAGGCGAAGGCGCCGACGCTGGCCACCGCGTTGAAGTCGGCGAACTGCATCGGATAGTCGGCATAGCGGCGCGGCATGCCCGCCAGGCCCAGGAAGTGCATCGGGAAGAAGGTGACGTTGAAGGAGATCAGCGACCACCAGAAATGCAGCTTACCGCGCGCCTCGCTGTACATCACGCCGGTCCATTTCGGCAGCCAGTAGTAAACGCCGGCGAACATGGCGTAGAGCGAGCCGGCCACCAGCACGTAGTGGAAGTGCGCCACCACGTAGTAGGTGTCCTGCAGCTGGATGTCGATCGGCGCGACGGCCAGGATCAGACCGGTGAAGCCACCCATCGTGAAGACGAAGATGAAGCCGACGGCGAACAGCATCGGGGTCTCGAAGGTCATCGAGCCCTGCCACATGGTGGCGATCCAGTTGAAGATCTTCACGGCCGTGGGTACGGCGATCAGCATCGTCGCGTACATGAAGAACAGCTGGCCCGTGACCGGCATGCCGGTCGTGAACATGTGGTGCGCCCAGACGATGAACGACAGGATCGCGATCGACGAGGTGGCATACACCATCGAGGCATAGCCGAACAGCTTCTTGCGCGAGAACGCCGGCACGATCTGGCTGATGATGCCGAAGGCCGGCAGGATCATGATGTAGACCTCGGGATGGCCGAAGAACCAGAAGATGTGCTGGTACATCACCGGATCCCCGCCACCGGCGGGATTGAAGAAGCTGGTGCCGAAGTGGCGGTCGGTCAGCGTCATCGTGATGGCGCCGGCGAGCACCGGCATGACGGCGATCAGCAGGTAGGCCGTGATCAGCCAGGTCCAGCAGAACATCGGCATCTTCATGAGCGTCATGCCGGGCGCGCGCATGTTCAGGATCGTGACGATGATGTTGATCGAGCCCATGATCGACGAGGCGCCCAGGAGGTGCATCGCGAAGATGCCGGCATCCATCGACGGACCCATCTGCAGCGTGAGCGGCGCATAGAGCGTCCAGCCGGCCGCCGGCGCGCCACCGGGCATGAAGAAGCTCGACACCAGCATCAGCGCGGCCGGGATCATCAGCCAGAAGCTGAAGTTGTTCATGCGCGCGAACGCCATGTCCGAAGCGCCGATCTGCAGCGGGATCATCCAGTTCGCGAAGCCCACGAAGGCCGGCATGATGGCGCCGAACACCATGATCAGCCCGTGCATGGTGGTGAACTGGTTGAAGAGTTCGGGGTTGACCAGCTGCAGGCCCGGCTGGAACAGCTCGGCCCGGATCAGCAGCGCCAGCACGCCGCCCACCATCAGCATCGTGAAGCTGAACAGCAGGTAGAGCGTCCCGATGTCCTTGTGGTTGGTCGCGAACAGCCAGCGGCGCCAGCCGGTGGGCGCGTCGTGGTGCTCGTCGTGGGCGTGGTGATCGCCGTGGGCGTGGCCATGGGGGTCGAGGACTGCGCTCATGTCTTGGTTCCTTGGATGTCTCGGGGCGTCGCGGACGTCAGGGCGCCGCTCAGAGCTTGGCCCGCTCGGCCTTGACCTCGGCCGGCTGCACCAGTTGGCCGGTCTTGTTCGACCAGCTGTTCTTGGTGAAGCTGATCACCGCGGCCAGGTCGGTGTCGCTCAGCTGCTTCCAGGCCGGCATGGCACCATTGTTCTGGCCCCGCAGCAGCACGTTGATCTGGTCGGTGTGGTCGGGATCGAGCACCTTGGGCGAGCCATCGAGCGGCTTGATCGGACCGGCGCCCTTGCCGTTGGCCTGGTGGCAGGCCGCGCAGTTGGCGGCATAGACCTTCTCGCCGCGCGCCATGATCTCGGGCAGGGCCCAGACCTTGTTCGGATCGTCGAGCTTGGCGGCGGCTTCCTTGCGCTTGGTGTCGACCCAGGCGGTGTAGTCGGCCGCCGAGACCACCTTCACGTGGATCGGCATGTACGCATGCTCCTTGCCGCAGAGCTCCTGGCACTGGCCGTAGTAGTCGCCGATCTTCTCGGCGCGGAACCAGGTGTCGCGCACGAAGCCGGGGATCGCGTCCTGCTTGATGCCGAACTGCGGCACCGCGAAGGCGTGGATGACGTCGTTGGCGGTGGTGATGACCCGGATCTTCTTGTCGACCGGCACCACGAACGGGTTGTCGACCTTGAACAGGTAGTCGACCGGGATCTCGCCCTTGGCCCCGGCGTCGGACATCGCGCGGTGCGAGCTGTCGAGCGTCGAGATGAAGCCCAGGCCCTCGCCCTCGCCCTTGATGTAGTCGTAGCCCCACTTCCACTGGTAGCCGGTGACCTTGACCGTGAGGTCGGCATTGGTGGTGTCCTTCTGCGCGACCAGGACCTTGGTGGCCGGCAGCGCCATCAGGATGACGATGACGAAGGGCACGATGGTCCAGATCACCTCGACCACCACCGACTCGTGGAAATTGGCGGCCTTGTGGCCCACCGACTTGCGGTGCTTCCAGATGGAATAGAACATCACCGCGAACACGGCGATGAAGATCACGGTGCACAGGACCATCATGATCGTGTGCAGCAGATGCTGCTCCTGCGCGATCTTGGTGACACCCGTGGGCAGGTTGAGCTGGCGCACCATCGGGCCGCCGGGCAGATCCTCGACCGCATGGGCGATGCCGCCGAACGTCGCGCCGGCCGTCAGCAGGAGATGGGCGGGTCTGAACTTGTTGCGCCAAATGCTCTTCATCGTGTTCATCACTTCTTCATTTGTCCGTTGTACCCATCCGCCCGCGGCCACCGACGACGTCCGCATGCGCCCGCCCGCTCAGGCACCACGCAGCGCCATGCGGATCTCCCGCGCCAGCGCCGCCCGCAATTCGGGACGCACATAACGCCCCACCTTGACCGAACGACCCTGGCCCGACACCTCGATCAGCGAGCGGTCGCTGGCCTCCGGCTCGACCCGCACGTGGTCCGGCAGGAATTCGACGCGCTCGCGATGTCCACCATTCTCCAGTTCCACCACCAGCCGGCCGGCCTGGAGCTCGATCCGCTCGCCATCCGTCGCATGCCGCGCATACATCAGGAACGCCACGCCGACCGCCAGCAGTTCGAGCCACGCGAACGGCAGCACCATCGTCGCGCCGCAGAGCCAGAAGGCCACACCGATGCCGAGCGACACGAAGCACAGCGAGGCGTACAACCAGCCGAGCTGGGACGGCGTCACCGAGCAGTTGCGCTTCAGCAGCCAGTGGGTGTCCTGGCCGGAAACGGTGGCAAAACGAAACACGGAATTCGACACGGGCGAGTTCGGCAGATCGGTTCGTCGACAGCCGCCGAACCCTCATCCGACGGACGTCGATCGCGGGGAAATTCCCGGGAGTTGGCGCAGCCGCGGATTGTAGCGGTTCACCTTTCAAAAGCGAGGCGCTTCAGGGACGCCCGCGCTGCAGCATCTCGCGCATCTGGCGCAGCGAGACGGCGCTTTCGCCGGACAACGCGATGCGCGGCGGCGGCTTGAAGGCATGGCCGTAGACGACCTCGAAGGTCAGGGCGATGCGGCCATCGTTGCGCCCGGGAACGGCCAGCGAGGCCAGCGCCTCCAGCAGCGTGGCGCGCCAGCGTCGTCCGCGCGGCGCGTCGAAACGCCGGGGATGCAGGTTGCGGCCGAGCCCGCGCAGTTCCGCCAGCGCCGCCTCGGGCGTGGCCCAGGTCAGCACGATGCGCTCCATGTCCATGATCGGCTCGGCGAAGCCCGCGCCGACGAGCATGTCGCCCCAGTCGTGCATGTCGGTGAACTGGTGGCCCGGCGGCGGCCAGCCCAGCTGCTCGTAGAGCCCGCGCAACTCCTGCACGGTGTCGGGGCCCAGGCAGGAGAACATCAGGAAGCCGTGGGTCGCCAGCCGCTCGTGCCACGTCGCGATCAGCGACTGCGGGTCGCCGGCCATGTGAAGCGCCATGTTGGCCCACAGCAGGTCGACGCCGGCTTCCGGCGGCGCCTCGAAGCGCGCCTGTCCGCCCTGCCAGCGCCGCGCGGTCCACCAGGGCACGGCCAATGCGCGCGCCGTGCGCGCCGCCAGTGCCGCATCCGGTTCGATCACGAACGCCGGCGCCTCGCGATAGCGCCGGGCGACGCGCTCGTGCGCCTGCAGGCCGCCGCGCAATGGCGACCAGTCGGCCCAGCTGGCCGGCTTCATGGTGATCCACTGGAGGCGCTCCTCCATGCGGCGGCCGATCTCCTCGTGCAGCCACGGCGAACCCTCGTCGGCGGCGGGTGACAGGCGCGCCCAGCGGGCGGCGGCCACGGGATCGATGGTGGGTGGACGCTGGGAGGATTCGGCAGGCATGGAGCCACTCAGTATATTGAGCGATGCACTTCCTTCGGGCGCTACGCCCTTTCCCCGCGTCCCTGCTGCGCGCGTCGCCGTGGTCGGCCCTGGGCGCCATGCTGGGTGCCCGCATCCCCAGCCAGTGCGCGATCTGTCGCGCCTGGCCGTCGCGGCCACTGTGCGATCCGTGCGTCGCGCGTTTCGCGGCGCCCGTGGCGCGCTGCCCGACCTGCGCGATCCCGGTGCCCACGGGGGTCGAGCGCTGCAGCGACTGCGTCCGCCAGCCGCCGCCGCTGGATGCCTGCATCGCCGCCTGCGCCTATGCCTGGCCGTGGCCTCAGCCCATCGGCCACTTCAAGTTCCAGGGCGAGACCGGATGGGCGGGCGCCTTCGCGCAGCTCATGCGCAGCGCGCCATGGAGCGCGCCGGCGCTCGAACGCTGCGACCTGGTGCTGCCGATGCCGCTCGCGCCGGCACGCCTGCGCGAGCGTGGTTTCAACCAGTCGCTCGAGCTCGCGCGTCGCCTGGCGCCGGACAAGACCGATCCCGGGCTGCTGCTGCGCGTGCGCGACACGCCCGCGCAGCGCGGTCTCGCGCGCGCCGAACGGTTGCTCAACCTGCGCGGCGCCTTCGCCGTCGAGCCGCTGCGCGCGGCGGCGGTGCGGGGTCGTCGCATCGTGCTGGTGGACGACGTCATGACCAGCGGGGCGTCGCTGTTCGCGGCGGCGCGGGTCCTGCGTGCCGCCGGCGCGGCACATCTCACGGGCCTGGTGCTGGCACGGACCGATGCCTCGTCCTGAGGCCGGCGCTCCTCGCGCCGCTATCCTCCGACGCTCCCGCCACGCCGCCCTGCCATCGGGCCGCGTCGTCCGGCCCCTCCTCCGTCCGCCGCCGAAATCACCGCGCATGTTCCACATCGTCCTCGTCGAACCCGAAATCCCACCCAACACCGGCAACGTGATCCGGCTGGCCGCCAACACCGGCTGCACGCTGCACCTGGTCGAGCCCCTGGGCTTCTCGATGGACGACCGCCTCCTGCGCCGCGCCGGCCTCGACTACCACGAATATGCCGAGGTGCGCCGCCATGCCGACTGGGACGCCCTGCTCGCCACCGAGCGACCGGCGCCCGGGCGGATGTTCGCGCTCACCACGCGGGGCACCCGCGCCGTGCACGACACGGTCTTCGCGCCCGGTGACTGGCTGGTCTTCGGTTCGGAGACGCGGGGCCTGGCAGCCGAACTGCGCGAACGCTTTCCCGCGCAGCAGCGGCTGCGCCTGCCGATGCGCGCCCACCAGCGCAGCCTGAATCTCTCCAATGCCGTCGCCGTGACCGTGTTCGAGGCCTGGCGCCAGCAGGGCTTCGCCTAGCCTCGATGCGCATCGGCCTCAGGGATAGCGGCGGACCACCGACTCGGCCACGCAGGCCGGCTTCGAGGCGCCCTCGAGCTCGATCGTCGTCTCCCAGGTCATCTGGTAGCCGGCACCGGCGATCGGCTCGGCCGCCAGCAGCTTCATGCGGGCGCGCAGCCGACTGCCCACCGGGACCGGCGACATGAAGCGCACCCGGTTGAGGCCGTAGTTGACGCCCATGCCGGACTGGACGATCTCCAGGGCCGATTCGAACAGGCGCGGCAGCAGCGACAAGGTCAGGAAACCATGCGCGATCGGCGCGCCGAACGGACCGGCCCTCGCGCGTTCGGGGTCGACGTGGATCCACTGGTGATCGCCGGTCGCCTCCGCGAACCGGTCCACCTGCGCCTGCGTGACGGTCAGCCAGTCGCTCGTGGCGACGTCCTCGCCGACATGTCGCGCGAGCTCCTCGAGAGTCTGGAAGGTCTTCTTCATGCGCCGCACTTTAGGCGGCGCGGCGCCGGCGCGATGTCCGTGGGGCGACACGGACATCCGGTCCAGCGCGCATCCGTGACCACGCGATGCACGATGCGCCGCGGGCGTGGGTGCGCTATGTTCCACGCATGACTCCATCGTCCCCGGATGCGCCGACCGGCCGCCACATCCACATCTACCTCATCGCGGCCCATCCGCGCTGGCGCGACTCGCGCGTCAACCGCCAGCTGCTGACCACCGTGCGCGAGGCGGCGGCCGACGCCATGGGAGCGGTGACGATCGACATCAACGATCTCTATGCCAGCTATCCCGACTACACCATCGACACCGAGCGCGAGCGCGAGCGGCTCGAGCGCGCCGACCTGCTGGTGCTGATGCATCCGATCCACTGGTATTCGATGCCGCCGCTGCAGAAGCTGTGGCTCGACGAGGTGCTGCGCTATGGCTGGGCCTATGGTCCGGAGGGCACGGCCCTGCGTGGCAAGGACGTCTGGCTGGTGGCCTCCACCGGCGGTCCCGAGGACAGCTACAGCCCGCAGGGCTACAACCGCTACTTCTTCGATGCCTTCCTGCCGCCCTACGAACAGATGGCGGCGCTGTGCGGCATGCGCTTCCTGCCGCCGCTGGTGATGCATGGCGCCAACCGCGTCGCCACCGCCGAGCTGCAGGCGCACGCCGACATCCTGGTGCAGCGCCTGCGGACCTATCCCGACTGGCCCGAGATGGCCGATCTCGACGCCTGTCCGACCTGCACCGTCCCGTCGCGCGACCGCCCCGAACGCACCGACCGCACCGCCTGAGACCGAACGCCATGGAACACGCTCCCGCCTGGCTCACCGCCAGTCTCATCTATCTGGGCGCCGCCGTGCTGGTGGTGCCGCTGTCCAAGGCCCTCGGCCTGGGCTCGATCATCGGCTACCTGGCCGCCGGCATCGCCATCGGGCCCTGGGGCCTGGGGCTGGTCTCCAGCGTCGAGCAGGTGCTGCACTTCGCCGAGTTCGGCGTCGTGCTGATGCTGTTCCTGGTCGGGCTCGAACTGGAGCCGGCACGGCTGTGGAACCTGCGCCGACCGATCTTCGGCTGGGGCTCGGCGCAGGTGCTGGGCTGCGCGGTCGTGCTGTTCGCGGTCGGATATCTGGCCGGGGCCGACTGGCGCGTCGCGCTGGTGGCGGCGCTGGGACTGGCGCTGTCGTCCACCGCCATCGCGCTGCAGGTCTTCGCCGAGCGCAACCTGATGGCCACGCCCAGCGGCCAGGCCGGCTTCTCGATCCTGCTGTTCCAGGACGTGGCGGCGATCCCGATCCTGGCGCTGCTGCCCCTGCTGGCGGTCGCCGGCGTCGATGCGCACGAGCCGGTGGCCGGTGCCGCGCGCGCCTGGCAGGCGGCCAGGATCGTCGGCGTGATCGCGGGCATCGTGCTGGGCGGGCGGCTGCTGCTGCGGCCGCTGCTGCGCTGGATCGCGCGCAGCGACACGCCCGAGATCTTCACCGCCACCGCGCTGCTGCTGGTGGTGGCCATCGCGGCGCTGATGCAGTTCGTCGGGCTGTCGATGGCGCTGGGCGCCTTCCTGGCGGGCGTGCTGCTGGCCGAGAGCGAATACCGGCGCGAACTGGAAACCGACATCGAGCCGTTCAAGGGCCTGCTGCTGGGCCTGTTCTTCATTGCCGTGGGCATGAGCATCGACTTCGGCGTTCTGATGGCTCATCCGGGCCTGATGGCGCTGGTGGTCGTCGGCTTCCTGGCGCTCAAGTTCGTCGTCATCTACGCCCTGGGCAAGGCGATGGGCGTGCCCTACCAGCAACGTCCGGTGTTCACGCTGCTGCTGGCCCAGGGCGGCGAGTTCGCCTTCGTGGTGTTCCAGGCCGCCGGGCCCGACGTGCTGCCACCGGCGACGGCGTCGTTCCTGATCGCGGCGGTGGCGCTGTCGATGCTGGTGTCGCCGCTTCTGCTGGTGGCGATCGACCGCTTCGTGCTGCCGCGCTACAGCCGCGGCGCGGCGCCGACGATGGCGGAGATCTCCGAACCGCAGGCGCCCAAGGTGCTGATCTGCGGCTTCGGCCGCTACGGGCAGATCGTCGGACGGCTGCTGTTCTCGCAGAGCATCGAGGTGACCGTGCTCGACCACGACCCCGACACCGTCGAGGGGCTGCGCGAGTTCGGCTTCCGCGTCTTCTACGGCGACGCCACCCGGCTGGACCTGCTGCGCACCGCGGGCGCCGCCACCGCGACGGCCATCGTGGTGGCGGTCGACGACATCGAGCAGTCGCTGGAGATCGTCGATCTCGCGCGCGCGCATTTCCCCCAGGCCCGCATCGTGGCGCGGGCCCGCAACGTCGGGCATCTCTATCAACTGCAGGACCGCGGCGTCGAGCACATCGAGCGCGAGCTGTTCGAGTCGTCGCTGCGCAGCGCGCGCTCGGTGCTCGAGGCGCTCGGCTGGCCGGCGCACGAGGCGCGCGAGTCGACGATGGTGTTCCGGCGCCGCAACCTGAAGCTGATGGCCGAGACCTATCCGCACTACAAGGATCGCGCCAAGCTCATCGCGGTGGCCAAGGAAGGACGCCAGCAGTTCGCCCGGCAGATGGCGCGCGAGCGCGAGGAGCGCCAGCGCCTGGCCGACAGCCACTGGGATCACGACGCCTGAACGCGGCTGGCCCGAAGCCCCCTCCCCCTGATCAGCGGGCCAGCAGGGCGTCGCCGACCAGCTTGATGCCGGTGAGCGCCATGCCGGCGTGGACGAAGCGATAGAACCAGACCGGATCGATGCGCCGCGCGATGCGGATGCCGACCCAGACCCCGATCGGCGCGAACGGCAGCAGCACCAGCGAGGTCGCCATGTTGCGCAGATCGAGCAGCCCGAGCCAGGCATAGGGAATCCACTTGCTCAGGTTGATGACGAAGAACAGGTAGGCCATGGTCGCCGTGAACACGATCGGCCGCAGCTTCAGCGGGATCAGGTAGGCGCTCACGGGCGGCCCGCCCGCGTGCGCGACGAAGCTGGTGAAGCCGCCGATCGCGGCCAGGACGCCACCGACCGAACGCGGCGGCGGCGCGGCTTCGGCGCGGGGCGGGAAGACCAGGCGCTGGGTCAGGAACAGCAGCGTGAGGGCGCCCACCAGGCCCGCGACCGTCCGGGGGTCGAGGACGCGGAACAGCAGCGCCCCGACGAGGGTGCCGACCAGGCCGCACGGGATCAGGACCTTCAGCAGGCGGACGTCGACGTCGCGGCGGAAGGCCGCGATGCCCAGCAGGTCCATCAGCAGCAGGGCCGGCATCAGCATGGCCGCGGCCTGCGGCACGGTGACGGTCAATGCCATCAGCGGCACGGCCAACGAGCCGAAACCGGCGCCGAAGCCACTCTTGCTGACCCCCAGCAACAGCACGGCGGGGACGGCTGCGGCGTAGAAATGCCAGTCGGTGACGATCGGAAGGATCAAAGCCGGGCGGTGGTCAATCCACGCTGGCGCCGGATTCCTTCACGACCTTGCCCCACTTGGCCGTCTCGCTGCCGATGAAGGCGGCGAACTGCTCGGGCTTCTCCGGATGCGGCTCGGCGCCCTGCTCGGCCAGCTTGGTCTTGACATCCGGATCGGCCAGCGCCTTCAGGATGGCGGCATTGAGCTTGGCGACGACCTCGGGTGGCGTGCCGGTCGGCGCCAGCAGGCCGAACCAGGACGACGTGTCGTAGCCGGGCACACCCGACTCCGCGATCGTCGGCACGTCGGGCAGCGCGGGCGAGCGACGCGCGGTGGTGACCGCCATGGCGCGCAGCTTGCCGGCCTTCACGTGCGGCATGACCGAAGGCATGTTGTCGAACATGATGGCGGTCTGGCCGCCGATCAGGTCCGCCACGGCCGGCGCGCTGCCCTTGTAGGGCACGTGCTGCATGTCGATCTGCGTCATCTGCTTGAACAGCTCGCCCGACAGGTGGATCGACGTGCCGCTGCCCGACGAGGCGAAGTTGACCTTGCCCGGATTCGCCTTGGCGTAGGCGATCAGTTCCTTGACGGTCTTGTAGGGCTGCGACGGATTGGCGACCAGCAGGTTGGGCACCATCGCCACGCGCGAGAGCGGCGCGAAATCCTTGATGGGATCGAACGGCAGCTTCTTGTAGAGGCTCTGGTTGATGGCGTGCGTGCCGACGGTGCCCATCAGCAGCGTGTAGCCGTCGGCCGGGGCGCGCGCGACCGCCTGCGTGCCGATGTTGCCGCCCGCGCCGGCGCGGTTGTCGACGATCACCGGCTGGCCGAGGGTCTGCCCGACATGCAGGCCCACCACGCGCGCCAGGATGTCGGTGGTGCCACCGGCCGAGAACGGCACGATGATCGTGATGGGCTTGGCCGGATAGGCCGCCTGGGCCCGGACCTCGGTCGGCGCGATGCCGAGAGCGGCGGCCGCGATGGCGATGGCACCCAGGCCGAAGAAGCGGCGGGTCGTGGACGCGGCGGTGGATGGGGAACGTGACATGGGAGAACCTTTCAGGGGCGAACCGCGGTCGCGGGAGAAGACGAGTGCGGGCACGGATCGACGCGCCGCGCGGGACAGGGCTGCATCGTACCCAGGGCACCCGACCCCACGGTCTCCGGTGCTACCCTCGAACGCATGTTCAATCCCACCCAGGAAGAAGTGCGGCGCTTCTTCTGCAACGTCTACGCCAAGCACCGCGCCGGACAGCCGATGGAAGCGCTGGAGACCATCGCCGCCGGCTGGATCGATGCCCATCCCGAGTACCACGCCGACCTGGCCGATGCCGATGCCGCCGTGGCCCGCGTCTACGACGACCGGAGCGGGCGCGAGAATCCGTTCCTGCATCTGTCGATGCACCTGTCGATCAGCGAGCAGTGTTCGATCGACCAGCCGCGCGGCATCCGGCAGGCGGTGGAATTGCTGGCCGCGCGCCGGGGCTCGTTGCTCGACGCCCATCACGATGCCATGGAATGCCTGGGTCGCATGATGTGGGAGAGCCAGCGCGCCGGTCGCCCACCGGATGGCCATGCGTATGTCGATTGCGTGCAGCGCCACGCGACGCGCGACTGACGCGCCGTGCAACCCACCGGTCGGGCCGGTCGCGGCGGGCTGCCCTCAGCGGGCCGTCGTCTTGTGGAAGCGCGACTCGGGCACCGTCTTCAACTCGCCCGGCAGCGAGCCGATGTAGCTGGCGAGTTCCTTGAGCTCGTCGTTGGTGAACTTCTTGGCCTGCCCGCTCATCACGCCATTGGCGCGTCCGAGCTGGGCACGGTTCTCGACCTTGTACGACTTCAGCGCCACGTAGAGGTAGTCGGGATGCTGGCCGGCGAGCTTGGCGACGGTGCCATCGTTGGGGGTGTTGAAGTTGGCGCCATGGCACTTGGTGCAGGCGTTGTCGCGATCGCGCGAGATCAGTGCCTGGACGCGTTCGCTGGGCGCCTTGACCGGTGTCGCCGCGGGGGCCGCGTCGCCCTGCTGGAGGCCGAGTTGCGCGTAATAGGCCGCGAGGTCGGCCATGTCCTGCTCGCTGAGGGTGTCGGCGATGGCCCGCATCGTCGGATGCTTGCGGTCACCGGCCTTGTACGCGGCGAGCGCCGAGGCGATGTAGGTCGCGCTCTGCCCCGCGATCTTGGGCACCTTGTGCACCTCGGGGAAGCTCGACTGGTAGCCCACGATGCCATGGCATCCGATGCACATCGCGGTCTTCCTGGAACCGTTCTCGACGCTGCCGGTCACCGGTTGCGCCTGGGCCGAGAGGGTCACGCAAGCGACAGCGAGGGCAAATACCGTGGTCTTCAACTTGTTCATTTTGCGCGCACAATCTCGTGGAGAAACGGTTTCGAAGCAACGTTCGATTATATGCGGGGGCCTCCGCCAGGCCTGTACCGCGAGGCTCACCGGATCTCCCGCCGCACTGCGCCCCGAGGCGCCGGTTTCTTCCACTCCAGCATGCCGTCCTCCATGAAATTCGAAGGTTCAGACAACTACGTCGCGACACGCGACCTGATGCTCGCGGTCAATGCCTCCATCACCCTCGCGCGGCCCTTGCTGGTCAAGGGCGAGCCGGGCACCGGCAAGACCATGCTGGCCGAGGAGGTGGCGCAGTCGCTGGGGCTGCCGCTGCTGCAGTGGCACATCAAGTCGACCACCAAGGCGCAGCAGGGCCTCTACGAATACGACGCGGTCAGCCGGCTGCGCGATTCGCAGCTCGCCGATGTCGACGGCGGGGAGCGCGTGAAGGACATCCACAACTACATCGTCAAGGGCGTGCTGTGGCAGGCCTTCACCGCCGAGCAGCCCGTGGCGCTGCTGATCGACGAGATCGACAAGGCCGACATCGAATTCCCGAACGACCTGCTGCGCGAGATCGACCGCATGGAGTTCTACTGCTACGAGACGCGCGAGCTCATCCGCGCCCGGCACCGGCCGGTGGTGTTCATCACCTCCAACAACGAGAAGGAACTGCCGGATGCCTTCCTGCGCCGCTGCTTCTTCCACTACATCAAGTTCCCCGACGCGGAGACGATGAAGCAGATCGTCGCGGTGCATTTCCCGACGCTCAAGCAGGACCTGCTGACGGCGGCGATGAAGACCTTCTACGACGTGCGCAACCTGCCCGGTCTGAAGAAGAAGCCCTCGACCTCCGAACTGCTCGACTGGCTCAAGCTGCTGGTG
Organism: Variovorax sp. PEI5; assembly: GCF_056679935.1. Classification (NCBI taxonomy): domain Bacteria; kingdom Pseudomonadati; phylum Pseudomonadota; class Betaproteobacteria; order Burkholderiales; family Comamonadaceae; genus Variovorax; species Variovorax sp. PEI5. Next base: position 3,418,223 of record NZ_CM155257.1, on the reverse strand, counting down.
GCCGAGGACATCCCGCTGGAGGCGCTGCAGAGCAGGGACGAGAAGGTGGCCGTGCCGCCGCTGGTGGGCGCGCTGCTCAAGAACGAACAGGATGTCACGCTGTTCGAGAAGCTGGTCTTCATGCAGAGGAACAACCGGTAGGCCCGGACCGCGCACGCGACCGGCGCGCCTGAGAGGAATCGGCATGGCTTTCGTGGAACCGGTGACATTGAGATCGGGTGGCATCGCGCTGGTGCCCCTGTCGCTGGCGCACGAGGACGGACTGCGCGCGGCGGCGGCCGATGGCGAGCTGTGGCGGCTGCGCGTGACCTCGGTGCCCGAACCGCGGGAGACCCGGGCCTATGTCGAGACCGCCCTGGCGATGCGCGAGGCCGGACACCGGCTGGCCTTCGCGGTGACCGACGAGGCCTCCGGCACCGTGCTCGGCAGCACCAGCTATCACGACATCCTGCCGGCGGTGAGGCGCGTGGAGATCGGCTACACCTGGTATGCCCGGCGCTGCCAGCGGACCCACGTCAACACCACCTGCAAGCTGCTGCTGCTCGAACACGCCTTCGATGCGCTGGGCTGTCACGTGGTCGGCTGGCGCACCGACAACTTCAACTTCGAGTCGCAGCGCGCCATCGAGCGGCTGGGCGCGAGGAAGGACGGCGTCATCCGCGGCCATGCCCTGCGCCGCGACGGCACGATCCGCGACACGGTGATGTACAGCCTGCGCGCGGGCGAATGGCCCGAGGCCAGGGCCCAGCTGCAGTACCTGCTCGCGCGCCATCGGGCCGCCTGAGCGCCACCCCATCCACCCGCGCGCGATCCCGCGCGTTTCCGCCAGGAGTCCACGTCGCCATGCTGATCGATTTCTTCTACACGCTGCGCGCGGCCAAGCTGCCGGTCTCGGTCAAGGAATTCCTGACGCTGCTGGAGGCGCTGCAGGCCGACGTGGTGGGGCCGGATTCGGACGGCGCGTTCGGCATGGAGGATTTCTATCACCTCAGCCGCACGACGCTGGTCAAGGACGAGAAGCACTACGACAAGTTCGATCGCGCCTTCGCCGGTTACTTCAAGGGCGTGGAGATGCTGACCGACTTCACCCGCGACATCCCGCTCGACTGGTTGCACAAGACCCTCGAGCGCGAGTTCTCGCCCGAGGAGAAGGCCGCGATCGAGAAGATGGGCTGGGACGAGCTCATGGAGACATTGAAGAAGCGCTTCGAGGAGCAGAAGGAGCGCCATGAGGGTGGCAGCAAGTGGATCGGCACCGGTGGCACGTCGCCCTTCGGCCATGGCGGCTACAACCCGCAGGGCGTGCGCATCGGCGGCGCGGGCCGCAACCGCAGCGCCGTCAAGGTCTGGGACCAGCGCGCCTACAAGGACTACGACGACGGCCAGGAACTGGGCACGCGCAACATCAAGGTCGCGCTGCGACGCCTGCGCAAGTTCGCCCGCGAAGGGCACGAGGACGAACTCGATCTCGAGGACACCATCCGGTCGACCGCCGCGAACGCCGGCTACCTCGACATCAAGATGCGGCCCGAGCGCCACAACAACGTGAAGGTGCTGCTGCTGATGGACGTCGGCGGCACCATGGATGAGCACGTCCAGCGCATCGAGGAGCTGTTCTCGGCCGTCAAGACCGAGTTCAAGCATCTGGAGTTCTACTACTTCCACAACTGCGTCTACGATTTCATGTGGAAGAACAACCGGCGCCGCTTCTCGGAGAAGTTCGCGACCTGGGACATCCTGCGAAAGTACAACCGCGACTACAAGCTGATCTTCGTCGGCGACGCCACCATGAGTCCCTACGAGATCCTGCAGCCGGGCGGCAGCGTCGAATACAACAACGAGGAAGCCGGCGCCGAATGGCTGCAGCGCCTCACGCATGCCTTTCCGAAATTCGCCTGGATCAATCCGGAACCCCAGGGCGTATGGTCCTATCGCCAGAGCATCTCGCTGATCCAGCAGCTGATGTCGAACCGCATGTATCCACTGACGCTGCGCGGCCTGGAAGACGCCATGCGGATGCTGTCGAAGTGAACGGCCGGAAGGGCCGGACCCCGTGGGGCGACGGTGGCATCCTGCCCGGATGCACCGGAACAAAACGAATGACGATCGCATTAACTTCACTTACATTTGATACTTAAGAATTCATTTACGAACGTCGTTTCGTCCCCTCTCTCTCCCTGGAATCCCAGCGTCATGTCCGCCCTGCTCTCCTTTCCATCGTCTCCTCCCACCCTGCGCGTCGTCGCCGAGCGGGTGGCCGACTTCGTGAGCATCCGGGGCGTGCGCCTGCTGATGGACCAGCTGGTCGATGCCTCGTTCTTCACGCCCGAGGCCACGCAGCGCCTGCGCGAGCAGCTGTTCGCGGCCACGCCCTTTCCCCACCTGGTCATCGAGGGCCTGTTCAACCCCGCCCTGCTCGAGCTCGTGCGCGAGGAGTTCGACGGCCATGCCGCCGAGGCCTGGAAGGACGTCAAGAGCGGCTACGAGTCCACACGCCGCTCGCAGCTGGGCGCCGCGCTCGGGCCGGCCTCCCAGATCTACTTCAACATCCTGGAGTCGGGCTGGTTCACCCGCTGGCTCTCGGAGGTCACCGCCACGCCCTATCTCCTGACCGATCCGCAGCGCTTCGGCGGCGGCCTCCACGAGAGCCAGGTGGGCGGCGCCTTCGCCATCCATCGCGACTTCAACTACCACCCCCACGTCGGGCTGAAGAACGAGATGGTGTGCATCACCTACCTCAACCACGACTGGCAGGACGCCTGGGGCGGGGTGCTGGAACTGTGGAACGCCAAGGACGGCCAGTGCCAGGCGCGCGTGCGCCCGGAGTTCGGCCACACGCTGATCCTGCCGCACGGCCCGGCGAGCTTCCACGGCCACCCCGGGCCGCTGTGCCCGCCCGAGGGCGTCAAGCGCCGCTCGGTGGCCGCGTACTTCTACACTAGCCCCAAGGCCGGCCAGCAGGACCCCGAGGAGGCGGTGTCGATCTTCATGCACACGCGCCGCGCCGACCGCCTGAAGAAGGCCGTGCGCCTCATGACCCCGCCGGTCATCTGGCGCGCCGTCAAGCGACTCAAGCGCCGCTGACCTACAGCCTCTGGGGTCGCCGGGTCCGGGTCGGCGTTCTGCCTGCTGGCAGAATGAACCGATGTACAGGGTGGCTTACTTCAAGGCGCCGGCGTGGATGCCGGCGCTGTTTCTTTCCGGCGTCATTTCGTTGCAGGGGTGCAGCCTCCTGCCCAAGAAGGATGCTTCCGACGATGAGTCCGGTGCGCGGCCAGTGGCCGGCGATGCCCGTGGCGATGGTGGCGCCACGCGCCAGGGTGACGCCTTCACGTTGCAGGTGCGGGGTCCCGACGACCTGCGCGACTACCTGGCGCTGCACCTCGAGATCCAGCGCTATCGGCAGATCCCCGACCTCGGCGCATCCGAACTCTCGCGTCTCATGGTGGCCGCCGAGGCCAATGCCCGCGAGCTGCTGGGCACCCTCGGCTACTTCACTCCGACCCTGACACTCGAGTTGCGCGAGACGCCCGGAAACACCCGCGCGCCGCGCGAGGTCGTGATCACCGTCGAGCCCGGCGTGCAGACCCGCGTCGCCGCGTTCCAGGTCGATTTCGGCGGCGCCATCTCGAACGAGCGGCCCGACGACCCGGTCGCGCGGGCCCAGCGCGACGCCATCCGCTCGGCCTGGGGTCTGCGCACCGGCGAGCTGTTCACGCAGCAGGCCTGGGACAACGCCAAGGCCGGCGGCCTGCGCAACCTCACCGCCAAGCGCTACGCCACCGCCAGCATCACCCGCAGCCAGGCCGAGATCGATGCCGACCGCAACGAGGCCCGCCTGGGCGTGACCTACGATTCGGGCCCGGCCTATCGCTTCGGTCCGCTCGACGTCCGTGGCGCCCGGCGCTATTCGGCCGATGGCGCCCGCCGCATCGCCCGCGTGCCCACCGGCACCGACTACGACCAGCAGAAGCTGCTCGATGCCCAGCAGCGGCTCGCGAGCAGTGGCTACTACGACTCGGTCTTCCTCACGCTCGATACCGACGGCACCGACCCCGAATCGGCGCCGGTCATCGCGCAGGTGCGTGAAGCCCCGTATCAGAAGTTGGTCGCGGGTGTCGGCTTCACCACCGACAGCGGCGCCCGGCTGTCGCTGGACCACGTCCACAACCAGATGCCGCTGCTGGGCTGGCGGGCGGTCTCGCGGCTGGTACTCGACCGCGAGACGCAATCGCTGGGCACCGACTGGAACGCCATCCCCGACGATCGGGGCTGGCGCTGGTTCGGCTCGGGCCTGCTCAAGCGCGAGATCACCGGCAGCTACGACGTCAACAGCGGTCGCGTGCGCGGCGGACGCGGCAAGACCGGCGACCACATCGACCGCAGCTATTTCCTCCAGTACGACTACGCGACCTACACCGGTGGTGCCGATGCTCCGCCCTCGGCTTCCGCCATCAGCGCCAACTGGGGCTGGACCGGTCGCTATTTCGACAATGCCGGCTCGCCCACGCGAGGCCAGGGCCTGGCGCTCGAGGTCGGTCTCGGGCAGACGCTGATCGGCGAACGCGCGCCCTTCATCCGCACCTATGGTCGCTGGCTGGGCTTCGTGCCGCTCGGCGAAGTCCGCGGCGCCCAGGAAAGCGCGGCGCGCAGCAGCCGGCTCCAGTTCCGCGCCGAAGCGGGCGCGTTCATCGCGCGCGACAACGCGCAGGCGCCGGCCACCCTGTTGTTCCTGACCGGTGGCGACACCACCGTGCGCGGCTACAGCTATCGCCAGATCGGCACCGAGCGTGCCGATGGCCAGATCGTCGCCGGCCGCTACATGAGCGTCGGCAGCGTCGAGTGGCAGCGCCCGATCGTCTGGAACGGCAAGCTCACCGACTTCGAGAGCGCGGTGTTCGTCGACGCCGGTGCCGTGGCCGACCAGGTCAGCGAACTCAAGACCAAGGTCGGCGTGGGCTTCGGCACCCGCTGGCGCAGTCCGGTCGGGCCGGTGCAGGCCGACCTGGCCTATGGCGTGGCCGCGAAGAAAGTGCGGCTGCACTTGCGGCTGGGCTTCACTTTCTAGGACACGCGACGCCTCACGATGCAGCCTCAGGATCCCACCTTGTCTCCGACCGCGCCCCTGCCGCCGGTCCCTCCCGCGTCCCCCGCGCCCGTTCCATCCCCCCGCCGCCCGCCCGGCCGACGCGTGCTGCGCGCGCTGGCGTGGACCGTCGGCGTGCTGCTGGTGCTGCTCGTCGCCCTCGGCGGCGCGGCATGGTGGTGGCTCGGCTCCAGCCAGTCGCTGGCGTTCTCGCTCGATCGGGCGGCGCGCTACATGCCGGCCGGCCAGACCCTGGAGAGCCGGGATGTCAGCGGCTCCCTGCGACAGGGCGGCCGCATCGGTTTCCTGCGCTGGGAGAGCCCGACACTGGCCGTCGAGGTCCGCGATGCCACCCTCGGATGGCAATTGCGGCCCCTGCTCGATCGCCAGGTGCGCCTGGGCGAGGTGCATGTCGGCCAGGTCCTGCTGGAACGCCGTGGCCCGGTCGAGGAGAAGTCGTCGGAACCACTCGCGCCGCTGGAGCCGATCGTGCTGCCGGTGGACATCGAGCTGCCGTTCCGCATCGACAGCGTGCGCTGGGCGGGTCCGCCGGCCCTGGAGGCCAGCCATCTGGTCGGCAGCTACCGCTATGCGCGTGCCACGACGCAGCATGCGCTCGTCGTCGACGGCGTGGACGTGGCCGCCGGACACTATGCCGCGCGTGTCGGCCTGCAGGGCGCCGCGCCCATGGCACTCGATGCCGCCATCGACGGTCGACTGCGTGCGCCGCTGACCGAGGGCCGCACCCTGGACGTGATCGCCCGGGCCACCGCCCAGGGCGCCCTCGCCGGCGCCGATGCCCGCCTGGCCGTGACGGCCCAGGTCCGCCCCGCCGAGCCGGCCGCCGACGCCGCCATGCAGGCCGACCTGCGCGCGACCCTGGCGCCCTGGCAGAAGCAGCCGGTAATCGATGCCGACGCCACCCTGCGCGACATCGACCTGGCATTGCTGCTGCCCCAGGCTCCGACCACCCTGTTGAGCGGCACCGTCCGCGCCGGCCCCGATGCGACGCAGGGCTGGCGGCTCGACGCCGACGTGCGCAATGCCCGACCCGCTCCCTGGGACAAGGGAGGCCTGCCGCTCGACCGGATCGAGGCTCGCGCCCTGTACGACGGCCAGGCCTGGATCGTGCCCTCCGCCACCGTGCGCACCGGCGGCGGCCGGATCGAGGCCGCGGGCGAATGGCGTCCCGCGCCCGAGCCGTGGAAGATCGATGCCACCGTCAGCGGCGTGCAACCCGGCGCGCTGCACACGCAGCTCGCCGGCGCGCCGGTGAGCGGCCGTGCCAGCGTCGAGCAGCGCGCCGATGCGGCACTGCTGTTCGATGTCGCCCTGCAGGCCCAGGGTTCGGCCGGCAGCGCGGCGCTGCAGGGCCTGCGGCTCGATCGCGTCCTGGCGCAGGGCCAGTGGAAGGAGCAGATCCTCGACCTGCGCACGCTGCGCGTCGAAGCCGCGCAGGCTCGCATCGAAGGCACGCTGCAGGCGCGCGTGGCCGAACGTGCCGGCAGCGGCGACCTGAAGGTCGAGCTGCCCGGAGGCAACGCCCAGGTCAAGGGCCGCCTCGCGCCCGCGCAGGGCGGCGGCGACATCCGCGCGCGCATCGACGATGCCGCCACCGCGCAGCGCTGGATCGAGCGGCTGCCGGGACTGTCGGGCATCTTCGCCGGCGCCTCGGCCGATGGCAGCGCTCGCCTCGACGCGCGCTGGCAGGGTGGCTGGGAAGCGGTGCAGCGTCGGTTGCAGAGCGCCACCACGCCGGCGCCACGCGGCCTGGTCGAACCCACCCTGCAGGCCACGCTGGTCGTGCCGCGCATGGATCTGCGCCTGCCGGCGGCGACGCCTCCCGCATCCGGGGCCGGGACCGCCGCCACGCCCGCGCCCGCCGCGCAGTCCGTGCGCCTGAACGACGTGCGCGTCGAGGTCGGTGGCAGCCTGGCCCAGGCGACGCTGGACATGCGGGGCCAGGCGCGCAGCGGCACGCTCGACCTGAAGCTCGACACGCGCGCCAGTGGCGCCCTCGAGCGTGCCGGGCACTGGCGCGCGCGGCTGGCCGAATTGCGCCTGCAGGCGACCGACAGCACCCGGCCCGGCCCCTGGTCCGTGACGCTCGGCGCTCCGGTCTCGGCCGACGTGCGCAGCCTGCCGGGCGGCCTGGAGGTCGACACATCCGCCGGCAGCGCCGCCGTGCAGGGCCCGGTGCCCGGCACGCTGCGCTTCGAGTGGCAGCCGGTGCGCCTGCGCCAGACCGGCAGCGGCGCCCAGAGTGCCCTGCGCGTGCAGTCGAAGGGCCGCATGCTCGGCCTGCCGATGGCCTGGGCCGAAGCCTTCGACGCCAGCACCTCGCTCGCCAGCCTGGGCATCAGCGGCGATCTAATCTTCGATGGCGACTGGGACATCGACGCCGGCGACACGTTGCGCGCCAGCGCCCGGCTCGGACGCCGCAGTGGCGACATCCGCGTGCAGGCCGGCGAGGCCGCGCTGGTGACCCGCATCCGCAGCCACGGCAGCGGCGCGAAGAGCGAGATCGTGATGGACTCGGCAGCCGGCTCCGGCACGTCCGGTCCGAGCACCCCTGCCGGACTGCGCCAGGCCGAGCTGCGCCTGGACGCGCAAGGCGAGGACGTGCGTGCCCGCTTGGTCTGGGACAGCGAACGCGCCGGCGAGGTCCGCGCCGAGGCCTCGACCCGCGTGACACAGCGCGACGGTGGCTGGCAGTGGGCGGCGGATGCGCCCTTGGCCGGCAACCTCAAGGCCCGGCTGCCCAATCTGGGCGTGTGGTCGATGCTGGCGCCACCGGGCTGGCGCATCGCCGGCACGCTGGATGCCGATGTCGCGCTGTCGGGCAACCGCGCCGCGCCGCGCTGGAACGGCAGCCTGGGCGCGGACAGCCTGGCATTGCGCGCGCTCGTCGAAGGCATCGACCTGCGCGACGGCCGCCTGCGCGCGACGCTCGCGGGCGATCGTGTCGACATCACGGAGTTCACGCTCCAAGGGGGCGCGGCCAGCGGCGCGCGCATCGCCGGCCAGAGCGGCAATCTGAGCACCGCGGCGGGCGAGGCGGCCCGCGGCGGCGGCACCCTGTCGGGACGTGGCGAACTGCGCTGGGGCACGGCACCCGCCGGCGGCAATGCCTCGGGCATCCGCATGTCGCTGCAGGCCGAGTTGCGCAACCTGCGTCTGCTGGTGCGTTCCGACCGTCAGATCACCGTGTCGGGCGACCTGCAGACGCGCCTGGACAACGGTCAGTTCACCGTGCGCGGCAGCCTCACGACCGATCGTGCCGTCATCATCCTGCCCGACGAGACGGCACCCAGTCTGGGCAGCGACGTGGTGATCCGCTCGGCCGCGCGCAGCCGCGAAGCCGAGGCCCAGGCCCGCAGCGAGGCCGAACGCAGCCAGGCGCGGGCCGCGCAGCCGCAGACGGCGCGACCGCCCGACATCGCCGTCAATTTCGACCTCGGCAAGGATTTCGCGGTCCAGGGCCGTGGCATCACGACCCGTCTCGAGGGCAACCTCGACATCCGCAGCAATGCGCTGGGCGCGCCGCCGCGCATCACGGGCGAGGTGCGCACCGTGCGCGGCCAGTACCGCGCCTATGGCCAGCAGCTCGACGTCGAGACCGGCATCGCGCGCTTCAATGGGCCCTACGACAACCCGTCGCTCGACATCCTGGCGATCCGTCCCAACATCGCCTACCGGGCGGGTGTCCAGATCACCGGCACCGCGCAGGCGCCGCGCGTCCGGCTCTACTCGGAGCCGCAGCTCTCCGATGTCGAGACCCTGTCCTGGGTGGTGCTCGGTCGGGCATCGGCCACCAGCGGGGGCGAGTCGGTGCTGATGCAGCAGGCGGCGCTGGCCCTGCTGGGCGGGCTCGGCAAGGGTGGGTCGGGCGGCAGCCTGGCGAGCCGGCTGGGCCTCGACGAGATCGGCTTCAAGGGCCCATCGAGCGGAAGCGACCTGCGCTCGACCGCCGTGACCGTCGGCAAGCGCCTGTCGAAGGACTTCTATGTCACCTACGAAAGCAGCCTGGGCGGCGTGATCGGCACCATCTATGTCTTCTACGATCTGACCCAGCGCCTGACCCTGCGCGGCCAGGCCGGTCAGAAGAGCGCGCTGGATCTGATCTACACCCTCAAGTACGACTAGCCCGTCGATGGCGGCCGGAGCCGGCGAACTGATAAAGTCGCCGCTCTGGCTGCCCAGCGTCCTCGTAGTTCAATGGATAGAACGGGGTCCTCCTAAGACTCAGATACAGGTTCGATTCCTGTCGAGGGCACCATTTCCCGCCTCGCTCACCAGAGGCGCCACCACGGACGATGCGTCGTCGTGCGTCCGACGGGCATCAGCGCCCCCATCTGCGAGGGCGTCGGTCCGATGCGGCGAGTGAGTTCCGCTTCCACCTCGTTCACCGTGCGACGTGCCTCCCGGTCGCCCAGCTTGGCACGTTGCCTCAGCACATAGGCCGTGGCCGCGAGTGCTTCGTCGTCCAGATTCATGATGTCCATCCGGGAATGTTGGCCGGATTGAGAAGCAATGGCATCCCTCGTTCGAGGGAGATCGCCATGCAACGACGGTATTCCGCTCCGCGCCTGCCATTGCCTTCGGCAGCGAAGCTTCGAGATCCTTTCCGGAGACTCACGAGATCCATGCAATCCCTGACCTGAGCGGTGCAGGATCATGTGCATTTGTAACAAATGCATTCCTTGGGAACTTTTACTGTTAGTCTGAAAAAAGAAAAGTAAGTAAAAAGTTCCCATATTCCATGGGATTTTCAGAGGAAATCCCATGGACATCACACGACGCTCGATAGGCGGCAGCACAAGCCTGGTCCTCGATGGCCTGCGGCTGAGCGCGGCGCTGGCGGTGTTGTGCCTGCATGCCCATGACATGTGGTTCCCGTCGTCGATGCATCGACCGGACCAGGCGGGCAATGCCTCGCACGCGGCGGTCGTCGTGTTCTTCGTTCTGTCGGGCTTCGTGATCGCCTATACCGCCAGCATGCGCAACGCGGGCTTCGGGCCCTACATGAGGGCCCGCCTGGGACGTCTGTGCTCGATGGTCGTCCCGGCGCTGCTGCTGACGGCGATGGTCGAGGTGGCATTGCGACTGCAGGGCGATCCCGGTCTCATGGCGCTGTACGTCCGCGGCCCGTTCGGACCGCGCTACCTCATGACCGGCGCCTTCCTCAACGAGATCTGGTTGTTCTCGGCGGCGCCGCCGGCCAACATCGCGCTCTGGTCGCTGAGCTTCGAATTCTGGTACTACCTGATCTTCGGCCTGTGGTTCTTCAACGGTCGGGGCTGGAAGTCGGCGCTCCTGGCCGCGGGCGCCTGCGTCGTCGCGGGACCGAAGATCGTGCTCATGATGCCGATCTGGCTCATGGGCTGCGCAGCCTACCGCCTGCCTCGACCCGTGCTGTCGCCAGCGCGGCGCTGGACCGCTGTGGTGGTGCTGCTCGCCAGCGTGCTCGCGACCATCGCCATCGTGCCGCCCCGACCCTTCCCGATCGGCCAGGCACCCTTCTTCTTCGCCAACCAGTTCATGACCGACTGGGCCGTCGGCCTGAGCGTGGCGTTGGCGCTCTGGCTGCTGCCCACGTGGTCGGCGCACCGGGATGGCCGCGTCAGCCGGGACGTGTCGCCGCTCCTGGTGCGGCGGGTGCGGCGCCTGGCCGATCTCACGTTCCCGATCTATCTGATGCACTACCCGCTGCTGGTGCTGTGGCGCGTGCTCTTCGGCACGCGCTTCGAGGACCCGGTGCAATATGCCCAGGCCGTCGTCGGCGCACTGGTGATGTCGTCGATCCTGGGTCTCCTCCTGGAACCGCAACGTCGTCATTGGGACCGCTTCTTCGATCGGCTGTCTGCCGGCATGTCCACTCAATGGCGCGGGGTGTTCGCGCGCTGAGGCGCCGACATGGCCGTTCGGTAGAATTTCGACGATTTCTCCGACCGCCCCGCCTATCGGGGCCGCGCCCGCCCGATGCCTGACTCACTCTCCTCCCCGACAGCTTCCGCCTTCGCGAAATTCGTGGTCACGCACCGGACGCAGGGCCTGCGTGCCGCGCTGGCGACGTTGGTGAAGATGACCGACTATCGGTTCATCGGTCTCTGGCGTTTCCAGGACGGCAAGGCCAATGCCGTCGTGCACTACGACCGCGAGGATCCCTCGAAGACCACGACCCAGGAGGTTCCGGATACCGCCACGTACTGCTGCTTCGTGCGCGACACGAAGGCACCCTTCAAGACACCGAACGCGCTGATCGACGAGCGGCTCGCCTCGCACTCGGCGCGCGAGCAGGTCACCACCTACTGCGGCGTCCCCGTGATGGACAGCCTGGGCAACGTGCTCGCGACCTTGTGCCACTACGACGTCGTGCCACGCGACCCGGATCAGGTGAACCTCGAGTTGATGCTCATGGTGGCCGCCTACGTTGCCAACAACGGCAATCTACCGCCTTATCCGTCCACTTCCGCCACCACCGCCGCCTGATCGCCATGACCGTGCGGTGCGATGCCTGTGGCACCGAGAACCGCGACAAGGCGATGTTCTGTCGCGGTTGCGCCGGCAAGCTGCCGGCCTTCGCCCTGGCGAAGAAGCCCCCGGCCAGCGAGTCCCCACCGATTCACCCTGCCGCGCCGCGCTCCCGCGGATCGCTGCCAGGCACCACGGACGCGGGCTCGGCCTGGTCATCGATCACCAGTGGCACCTTGTTCGGTGGCACCCGGACGCGGCTTGCCGTGTTCGCACTGTTGATGATCGCGCTGGGGGCCTCGATCGCCTGGTTCGCGCGGGGCACTGCCGGGTCGGACCGCTCCGTTTCACCGCCATCGCCTCGTGGTTCCGCCACTGCGAGTGCGCTGCCGCCCGAAACTTCGCTGTCGGCGGGCGAGACCCTGGTGCGCGAGAACTCCGGCAGCCCGGCGACGCAGCGCGATGAACCCGCGGCGCCAACCGAAGTGGCGACCGCACCGGCATCCAGTGCGGCCTCTCCGGCGCCACCGGTGGCACCGGCCGACCGTCAGACATCCGGCGCGGAAGTCGTCACTCCCGGCACCGATTCCGGCCCGGTTCCGCGGAACGCCGGCCGCCGCTCCGGGCCGCCACCAGCCAGCACACGTGCTGCCGACCCCCGCACGGGCTGCGAGCATCTGTTCTTCGCCTTCGCCGCGCGCTGCGAAGCGAATCACTGCCAGCAATCCGCGTACGCGCGTCACCCTCGTTGCGACGCGGTCCGCGAGCAGCGTCGTCGTGACGACGCGCGTCGCAATTCGATGCCGGTTTCCTGAGCGTCGCCCACTCCCGGCAGTCGCTCCGGCCGATGGCAAAGGAATGCCCGGCGGACATGGAACCCGAATGCCCGCAGGCGTGCGTACCTGCTTCCTATTTCAACTGCCTCAACGCCACCACCGTGGCTTCGACCCGTTCCGCCAGGATCGAATTGAGTCCCTGCCATCCACGATAGGTGGGCACGATCGTCAACCAGGCGACGCCGATGACGGAAAAGAGCAGGGCGAACAGGTCGGGATGCATCGGGCCTCCAATAAAGTAAAAAATTAAACAAAAGTATACATATAGCGAAACTCCGATCAAGCTTGCCAATGTGCCGACAGCCGCGTTCTCAAGGCGAGGATGCCCTCGATCGCGGGAAGCTCTGCAACATGCGTTTTCCCAACGGCGTGATGCGCGTGACGACGGCCGTGGGACTGGTGGGCATCAATGACGCTTCGGCCGCTGGCAATTCCGCCTCGATGTGACCGCTCAGGACCAGCACCCGCACGGCTTCCACCTTCCTGATGCCGCGGACCACCACCGGCAGTTTCCGGCGGGCCAGCACATGGAGGATTTCGAGCGGCATCGGAGACCAGGCGAGAGTCGCTGTCCGTGATCCCGCCAGTGCGGGATCCGGCATCTCACTCGCCGTACCCGTCTTCGTGGTGGGTCGGCTGCGGCTGCATGTTGCGCGCCTTTTCGGGATCGGTCTTGGCCACGTCCGGACCGGCCCCAGATCGACCCCACAGGTCCTTGTCGACTGAGAAATCGGACTGCGCTTCCCGCGCATCGTCATTCTTCAACGCTTCCCTGAAGGCCGGGGAAGCCTTGGCCTTGGCGCTGTTGTCGATGGTCGACGGATTGGGCCGCGCCGGATCGCCCGACTCGGGAGGCACGTGGCGCGATTGGGTTCGATCGTCGTTCAAGGGAAACTCCTGAAAGGTGGTTGGTGGGACAGCATTGGTTCCAAACACCACGGCCAGCGTGCGCCGCAACGGGCTTTGCTGTAGGCGGGCACCGACCGCATGGTCCTCAGGTCTGGGAACGCCCCAAGGCCGCACCGATGCGCATCGACGCATGGACCGAAGCCCAGCATGTCAGCCTGCGCAGGGCCCGCAGACCGATCCGCGCCGGACTGCGCTGTCGCCGCGCTTCCTGTGCCTCGCAGCGGCGGCGCACGATCGTGTCGAGGGCGTCCGCGATCACCATGGATGAGGCGCTGCCAGGGGTCTGCAGCCGCATCGCCTGCGCGATGCCGGAGAGATCGTCGTCGCTCAGGCGCGCATGTCGATGGTGATCGCTCCTCATCACATCACCGACAAGAGACGGACGGCGATCGGCAGGGCCATGACGATGCCCAACCGCACCAGATTGCGCCGCCAGGCGACGGCATATTGATGCCGAAGGTTCGCCCGGATCGACGACAGGCGCATCTGGCGCTGGTTGTCGTCGAGACTGTCTTTCCACCATTCGTGAGCCTGTTGACTGGATCGGTTCATGTAATCAATTGTGATTAATGTTCCCGAGCTTGACAAGTTAAATCCAATCATAAAGTTCGCATACTTTAGGAGGAAGGCATCTTTTGTGAATACTTTCGCATTCTTTATGACCCGAAGCCTGATGTAGGCACCGACCCACGACGTCGGTTTGCCTTTCCTTTCACTGGTCGTGCGTGCGTGCCAAGTACTGTCAAGGCCTGAAAACTGAACAACTGGAGCTCTTCGTGAAAAGCATCATTCTTTGGCTGTGTGGCGTTCCAGTGGTGGTGATTATCGGGTTGAAGCTTTTTGGCATTCTGTGACGAACTGCTCTTGACGATTTTTTGCGATTCATCTGAACCAATGGTGGGTGTCTCGCTCTAACCCTTTCCTCCTCGCGACGTCGCAAGACGTTGTTCCAAGCGCCCCCCGGGGCGCTTTTTTTTGCCTGGGTGGTGCCGGGAAGGCGATCGGCGGACCACCTTCCGGCGGGTCAGTGCAGGACGCGTCCCCGCATCGCGGCGGGATGCCCCGCGAGGCCGAACGACCGGCCGGTGTCGACCAGTTCGTCCCCATCGACGCGCAGGATGGTGATGTCGCGATCCATGAAGTTGCCGACGTAGAGATACCGGCCATCGGCGCTGAACACGGCGCCTTCCGGCAGACCGCGCACCACCACCTCGTTGCCGCGCGTGACCTTCTTCCCATCGATCCTCAATGCCACGACCGAGCCATTGCGCTGGTGGAAATGGGCATTCTTGGCCGCGTTGCTGCCGCGCAGGATGACCGCCACGGCCAGCCTGCCGGTGGGACTCACGGCCAGGCCTTCGGGGCCGTCGCCCACCACGACCTTGTCGATCACGCGGGGCGGCATGGCCTCGAGGTCGATCACGCTGACCGTGTCGACCTGTCCGTCGGAGGCGCCGGCATTGCCGTTGTCGGCCGTGAGCGCGAGGCGGCCATCGGGCGTGACGTCGACGTTGTAGGGCCACAGGCCAGCGGCCAGATCGACCTTGCCATAGGTCACCTTCTCGCCATCCACGTCGAGCAGCGCGACCTTGTGGCTCGGGAACTTGACGGCCAGGGCCCGCTTGCCATCGGGCGTGAAGCGGACATGCGCGACCGATTCGCCCATGGGCACGGTGTCGATCAGCGTGACCTTGCGGCCGTCGATGCGCAACACGCCGATCGAGTTGTCGGCGCGATGGGCCACCAGCGCCAGCGTGCCGGCACGATTGATCGACAGGCCCGAAGGCTGGCGTCCGACCGCGAGCGTGTCGATCAGGGCCGGCGGCGTCGCGGCCAGATCGATCACGAAGAGCCGGTTGTCGGGCACCTGCCGACGCGCGCCGCCCTCCTCCACCACGTTGAGCGAATTGGCGACCAGTGCCAGCGTCTCGTCGGCATTGATGGCGAGATTGGTCGGCGGACCGGCGATGGTGTTGTCCAGTGCCAGCGAGCCGACCAGCCGGGGAGCCAGCGGATCGGTGCCGATGTCGAGCACCTGCACGGTGTCGCGCCCGTGCGGGCCCAGCACGACACCGCCGGCATCGTTCCAGGACTGCTTCTCGTCGTTGGCGACGAGCATGAGCTGGCGCTTCTGCGTGGTGGCGCCCGTCGCCGACGATGGCAGGCCGGCGCAACCGGCCAGTCCGATGGCGGCACCGAACAGGACCAGCACGCTACGCAGGCGCGCCGCGCGCGAGCGGCACCGATGCGGGATGTGGACGCGGGGATCGGAACAGGGAGTCTGCATGGCTCTTGTCTCTCGTCTGATGGGAATGGCGGGAAGAACCGGATCGCTCGTGGCGGCCGCGCCGTGGCTCCCATCAGTCCATGTGCCGGCGCAGCGCCCGCACGTCGGCATGCAGCGATGCGGCCCAGGCGCGGCGTTCACGTCCGTTCGCGGGTTGTGGCTCGCCGAAGCGCACGATCGCGCGCAGCGGTGGCGCCCCGAGGGTATGCCACAGCGAGCTCAGCAGGTTGTCGTCGTCGATGTAACGGGCCGCCAGACTGGGGATGCCGCTGGCATCGTCGACGTAGCTCAGGGCCATGGGCTGCACCGACGCATCGGCCGAGATGGCGGCCTGCAGCAGGTTGGCGTGGAACGGCAGCACGTCCCGGCCGTCGCTGGTCGTGCCCTCGGGGAACACCGCGATGGCGTCGCCGGCGCGCAGCGCCTCGGTCATGTGATGCGCCACCCGCAGCGCATCGCGACGCCGTTCGCGCTCGATGTAGAGCGTGCCGGCGCCATCGGCCAGCGTGCCGATGACCGGCCAGCGACGCACATCCGACTTGGAGACGAAACGCACGTGCCGCGCGGCATGGATCGCCAGGATGTCCAGCCACGACAGGTGGTTGCACACCAGCAGCACCGGACCGTCCGCGGATGGCGCGCCCTGGATATCCAGGCGGACGCCCATCAGCGCCAGCATGCCGCGCGCCCAGCGTTCGACCTCGCGCTCGCGCTGATCCGGGTCCAGGCGCGGAAAACGCCGCCGGATGATCCACCAGCCGCGCAGCATCTGGACGATGGCCCGCAGCAGCCGCCAGCCGGCGCGGAGCGATCGCATGACCCGCAACGCGTGCGTGGGGACCTAGTCGGCCCGGCCCGTGGCCTGGGAACGCGAATCGTGTTCGTGCACGATCCGCCCGCCCACCAGGGTCGCCCGCGCCGCGCCACTCATGGCATAGCCGCTGAATGGCGTGCTCTTGCCCTGGCTGCGCAGCGCCTCGGGACGCACCTGCCATTCGAGCGTCGGATCGATGACGCACAGGTCCGCCCAGCCGCCCTCGACCAGCCGACCGGCACCCGCCGCCTCGGGCGCGGTGAGGATGCGCGCGGGCGCGGCGGTGACGACCTCCAGCGCGCGCGCCAGGCCGGCGCCGCTGTCCTCGCCCCACTTGAGCGCCAGCGGCAGCAGCAGTTCGAGCCCGGTGGCGCCGGGCTCGCTCTCGGCGAACGGCAAGGTCTTGGCATCGGCATCGACCGGGGTGTGGTCGGAGACCAGGGCATCGATGGTGCCGTCGGCGAGCGCGGCGGACAGCGCATCGCGGTCGCGCTGCTGGCGCAGTGGCGGACTCAGGCGCGCCCGGCTGTCGAAGTAGCCGATGTCGGCATCGGTCAGGTGCAGCGAATTGATGCTGACGTCGCAGGTCACCGGCAGCCCGTCGGCCTTGGCCGCGCGCACCAGGGCGACGCCGGCCGCGCTGGAGAGCCGGCACAGATGCACGCGCGCGCCGGTGCCCTTCATCAGTTCCAGGATGGTGAACAGCGCGATCGTCTCCGCCGCCACCGGCACGCCGGCCAGGCCCAGGCGCGTCGCCAGCGCGCCGCTGGCCGCCACGCCCTTGCCGAGATCGCGATCCTGGGGCCGCAGCCAGACGGTGTAGCCGAAGGTGCTGGCATAGGACAGCGCGCGCTGCAGCACCTGGGTGCTGCCCAGGGGCACGTCGGCCTGGCTGAAGCCGACGCAACCGGCATCGGTGAGCGCGACCATCTCGGTCAGCACCTCGCCGGCGAGACCGCGCGTGACGGCGCCGAGCGGGAAGAGCCGCGCGCGCCGCAGCTTGCGGGCCCGGTAGTGCAGCATCTCGACCAGCCCGGGCTCGTCGAGGACCGGATCGGTGTCGGGCGGGCAGACCAGGCTGGTGACGCCGCCGGCCACCGCCGCGGCGAGTTCGCTCTCCAGCATGCCCTCGTGCTCGTGGCCCGGCTCGCGCAATCGCGCGGCCAGATCGACCAGTCCCGGCGCGACGATGCAGCCGGCCGCATCGAGCGTGCGTTCGACCTCGAAGCCGGCCGGCAGCGCACCGATGGCGCGGATCTTGCCGTCCGCGATGGCGATGTCGGCGACGCGATCGAGACCCGACGCCGGATCGACCACCCGGCCATTGGTGATGAGGATGTTCATGACGATGCGTCCATCGGCGCACACGACGCCGACGCGGAAAATCTTTCGGGAAATGCCACCGGACCGGCGCCGCCGGGAGGTAGACATGGCCCCCGGAAGGGGGTTGGCGAAGCGCCACGAAGTGCGCGAAGACCGGGGGAGAGCAACGGTCTCATGCTTCGTTGCCCGCCACGATGCTCATGACGGCCATCCGCACGGCGATGCCGAAGGTGACCTGCGGCAGGATCACGCTCTGCGCGCCATCCACCACCTCCGAGTCGATCTCGACGCCGCGGTTGATCGGCCCCGGATGCATCACGATGCAGTCGGACTTGGCGAGCTGGAGCTTCTCCGGCGTCAGGCCGTAGGTCTTGAAGAATTCCTGGCTGGAGGGCAGCAGCGCCCCGCTCATGCGTTCGTTCTGCAGCCGCAGCATGATGATCACGTCGCAATCGCGGATGCCCTCCTCCAGGGTGTGGCAGACGCGCACGCCCATCCCGGCCATGTCGCCGGGCACCAGCGTGCGCGGGCCGACCACCCGCACCTCGGCGCAGCCGAGCGTGGTGAGCGCATGGATGTCCGAACGCGCCACGCGCGAGTGCAGCACGTCGCCGACGATGGCCACCGTCAGGTTGGAGAAATCCTTCTTGTAGTGGCGGATGGTGAACATGTCGAGCAGCCCCTGCGTGGGGTGCGCATGGCGGCCATCGCCGGCGTTGACCACATGGACGTGCGGCGCGACATGCTGCGCGATCAGGTAGGGCGCGCCGGATTCGCCGTGACGCACCACGAAGATGTCCGCCGCCATCGCCGAAAGGTTGGCGATGGTGTCGAGCAGGGACTCGCCCTTGCTCGCCGACGAGCGCGCGATGTCGAGATTGAAGACATCGGCCGACAGGCGCTTGGCGGCGATCTCGAAGGTGGTGCGGGTGCGCGTCGAGTTCTCGAAGAACAGGTTGAAGACGCTCTTGCCGCGCAGGAGCGGCACCTTCTTGACCTCGCGGTCGCTGACGCTGGTGAAGTTGGCGGCGGTGTCGAGGATGTGCGTGAGGATGCCCTTGGGCAGCCCCTCGATCGACAGCAGATGGACCAGCTCGCCGTGCTTGTTGAGCTGGGGATTGCGCTTGTAGAGCATCAGGCGCTGGCCTCCACCTGCAGGCTGAACGCGCCCTGGGCGTCGCGGGCCAGGGCCAGCGACTGCGTCTCGGGCAATGTCAGGCGCGCGGCCGCGAAGTCCGCCGCCACGGGCAGTTCGCGCCCGCCCCGGTCCACCAGCACGGCCAGGCGCACGCGGGCCGGACGGCCGAAGTCGAACAGCTCGTTGAGCACCGCGCGGATCGTGCGGCCGGTGTAGAGCACGTCGTCGAGCAGCAGCACGTCGGCGCCATTGACATCGAAGGGCAGCGCGGTCTGGGCGCTGCTGGAGAGGCCGCGACGCGCGAAGTCGTCGCGGTGCATGGCCGAGGAGATCACGCCGGGCGCGCCGGACAGGCCGAGGTCGCGCTGCAGTCGCTCGACCAGCCAGACGCCGCCGGAGGCGATGCCCACCAGCCGCGTGTCCGCGCGCCACAGCGCCTGCACGCCACGCAGCAGGTCGCCATACAGCGCCTCGGCGTCGGGAACGGAGTTCGTTGCACTCAAGAAAGGCTCCTCAAAAATTGCTCCAGGATGATGCAGGCCGATGCGGCGTCGGCATCGCGCGCGCCCGCGGCCAGTGCCTCGGTGGTGCTGTAGCGTTCGTCGACCTCGTAGACCGGCAGGCCGAAGCGGCCCCGCAGCTGGCGTGCGAATCGCTGCGCCCTGGCGGTGTTCTCGTGACTCGCGCCATCGGGATGGAACGGCACGCCGACGACCAGCGCGTCGGGCTGCCATTCCTTGATGCGCGCCGCGACCTGGGCGAAGCGCGCATCGCCCTCGGCGCGGATGGTGGCCTGCGGCGTGGCGCTGCGCAGCAGGCGGTTGCCGGTGGCCACGCCGGTGCGCTTCTGGCCATAGTCGAAGGCCAGGAAGGTCTGCAGGCCGGGCGCGACGGCCGCACCCGCGGCGGCCGCGCCGGCGTCGGGTGCCTTCACGGGCGGGATCGCGCGCCGCGCCTCATGCATGTCCCGCATCGGGCGAGAGCGTCCAGGCCTCCAGGCCGAGCAGCAGCAGCGCGCGGTCGTAGCGCTCGCCCACGGGGGTATCGAAGATCACGGCCGGATCGGCACCGACGGTGAGCCAGCTGTTCTCGGCCAGTTCGGATTCGAGCTGCCCCTCGCCCCAGGCCGAGTAGCCCAGCGAGACCAGCACCCGCCGCGGGCCGGCGCCGGTGGCCATGGCTTCCAGGACGTCCTTGGAGGTGGTCATCTCCAGGCCGCCGGGAATCGTCATGGTGGAGGCATAGACCGACTCCTCCGGCCGGTCGGCGGCGGCGAAGACCGGCTCGTGCAGCACGAAACCGCGTTCGGTCTGCACCGGGCCGCCCTGGAACACCGGCGCCGCGCCGAGTTCGGGCCGGGCGAGGTGGAGCTCGATCTTGTCGAACAGCGCCTGCAGGTTGATGTCGCTGGGTTTGTTGATCACCAGGCCGAGCGCGCCGCGCTCGCTGTGCTCGCAGAGGTAGACCACGCTGCGGCTGAAGGCCTGGTCTTCCAGACCCGGCATCGCGATCAGGAAATGATGCGTGAGGTTCATGCGGGCAGAATCGGAAGCCATATGCCTCCGATTTTACCGGCCGTCGACAAGACTTATCCCAAGGGACTCCTCTGGCTGCGTCGCGACCTGCGCGTCGACGACAACGCCGCGCTCTGGATGGCCCTGCGCCATTGCCGCGAAGTGATCTGCGCGTTCGTCTTCGACCGCGCCATCCTCGACGACCTGCCACGCGCCGACCGGCGCGTCGAGTTCATCCGCGAATCGCTCGTCGAGCTCGAGGCCGACCTGCGCGCGCTCGGCGGCGGACTGGTCGTGCGGCATGCCGTCGCCGAGACGGAGATCCCGGCGCTGGCCAGCGCCCTGGGCGTGCAGGCGGTGTATGCCAACCACGATCACGAGCCCGCCGCGATCGCGCGCGACGCCCGCGTGCTGGGCGCGCTCGCCAACGCCGGCATCGCCTTCCATACGGCCAAGGACCAGACGATCTTCGAGCGCGACGAGATCCTGACCAAGGCCGGTCAGCCCTATGGGGTGTTCACGCCCTACAAGCGCGCCTGGCTGGCCAAGCTCGACGACTACCACCTCAAGGCCTATCCCTCGCGTGGCTATGCCGATGCGCTGGCGCCACCGCCGGCGTCCCATCGCGCTCCGGTGCCCTCGCTGGCCGATCTCGGCTTCGAGCGCACCAACCTGCGGGAACTGGAGATCCCCACCGGCACCCAGGGCGGGGCGGCGCTGTTCGAGGATTTCTTCGAGCGCATCGACCACTACGACGGCGCCCGCAACTTTCCGGCGGTGCGCGGACCCAGCTACCTCAGCGTGCACCTGCGCTTCGGCACGGTCTCGATCCGCCAGCTCGCCGGCGTGGCCCACCGGCTGGCGCTGCAGGGCAATGCCGGCGCGGCGGTCTGGCTGAGCGAGCTGATCTGGCGCGACTTCTATTCGCAGGTGCTCTCGCATCATCCGCGCATCGCCGAGGGCAAGAGCTTCAAGCCCGAATACGACCGCATCGTCTGGCATCACGGCAAGCAGGCCGATGCCCTGTTCGATGCCTGGTGCCGGGGCCGCACCGGCTACCCACTGGTGGATGCGGCGATGGCCCAGATCAACCAGAGCGGCTACATGCACAACCGGCTGCGCATGGTCGTGGCCTGCTTCCTGTGCAAGGACCTGGGGATCGACTGGCGGCGTGGCGAAGCCTATTTCGCGCTGCATCTCAACGATTTCGAGCTGGCGTCGAACAACGGCGGCTGGCAATGGGCGAGCTCCAGCGGCTGCGACGCGCAACCCTACTTCCGCATCTTCAATCCGGTGTCGCAGAGCAAGCGCTTCGACCCCGACGGCAAGTTCATCCGTCGCTACCTGCCGCAACTCGCGAAGCTGTCCAACGCCATGATCCATGCACCCTGGATGGCCAGTCCGGTGGAACTCGAAGCGGCCGGCCTGCGGCTGGGCGAGGACTACCCCCGCCCGATCGTCGACCATGCCGAGGCACGCGACCGCACGCTGCAGCGCTATGCCGCCGTGCGCGCGCCAGCCGTCGACGCCAGCGCCAGGCGGCGCTGACGGCCGGCCGCCACCGACCGGACCGGACCGGACCGGACGGAAGCGTGTGTTAACTTAGATCCGATGCCCCGACCCCCTCCCGCGGCCAGGCGGGGAAGCGTTCACACACGCCCGGCGCCGCGTTTACAGCGGTGCGGCGATCAGCGATGATCGTAACAACTTGTTCTAGCTCCCGAGTCCCGCTCCCCCATCGATGGCCACTGCCGAACCCCTCGCCAAAGACAACACGCCGGTCGCCCTTCCCGGCCTCGCGCGGGCGCTGATCTCGGCCGGCAAGCTCGAGGGCCGGGCGGCGGAGGACATCTACCGCCGCTCGCTGTCCAGCCGGACCAGCTTCATCGCCGAGCTCACGGGCACGGGCGCCGTCTCGGCCTCCGATCTCGCGCACACGCTGTCGAACGCCTTCGGCGCCCCGCTGCTCGACCTCGACGCCATCGACCCGCAGCGCCTGCCCAAGGACCTGCTCGACCCCAAGCTCTGCCAGGCCTATCGCATCGTCGTGCTGAGCAAGCGCAACAACCGCCTGATCGTCGCCACTGCCGATCCCTCCGACCAGCAGGCGGCGGAGAAGATCAAGTTCGCCTCGCAGATGGGCGTCGACTGGGTCATCGCCGAGTACGATAAGCTGTCCCGCCTCATCGAGGCGACGGCCGCGTCGGCGGCCGAGACCATGGAAAGCATCGTCGGCTTCGAGTTCGACGCCGGGGACTTCAACCTCGACACGCCGGTGGAGGTGCCTGAGCAGACCACGGTCGAGGTCGAGGATGCGCCGGTGGTCCGCTTCCTGCACCGCATGCTGCTGGACGCCTTCGCGATGCGGGCCTCCGACATCCACTTCGAGCCCTACGAGCACCAGTACCGGGTGCGCTTCCGCATCGACGGCGAACTGCGCGAGATCGCCAGCCCGCCACCCGCGATCAAGGACCGCCTGGCCTCGCGCATCAAGGTCATCTCGCGGCTCGACATCTCCGAGAAGCGCATCCCGCAGGACGGGCGCATGAAGCTCAAGCTGGGCCCCGAGCGCGTGATCGACTTCCGCGTCAGCACGCTGCCCACGCTGTTCGGCGAGAAGATCGTGATCCGGATCCTGGACCCGAACAGCGCGCGCCTGGGCATCGACGCCCTGGGCTACGACGCCGACGAGAAGGAGCGCCTGCTGACGGCCATCGGCCGGCCCTACGGCATGGTGCTGGTGACCGGGCCGACCGGCTCGGGCAAGACGGTGTCGCTCTACACCTGCCTGAACCTGCTCAACAAGCCGGGCGTGAACATCGCCACCGCCGAGGACCCCTCGGAGATCAACCTGCCGGGCGTCAATCAGGTCAACGTGAACGAGAAGGCCGGACTGACCTTCGCGACCGCGCTGCGCGCCTTCCTGCGGCAGGACCCGGACATCATCATGGTCGGCGAGATCCGGGACCTGGAGACCGCCGACATCTCCATCAAGGCCGCCCAGACCGGCCACCTGGTGCTGTCGACCCTGCACACCAACGATGCGCCCACCACGCTCACGCGCATGCGCAACATGGGCATCGCGCCCTTCAACATCGCCTCCAGCGTCATCCTGATCACCGCGCAGCGACTCGCGCGCCGGCTGTGCACGGCCTGCCGCGAACCGGCGGACCTGCCCCGCAAGGCGCTCCTGGAAGCCGGCTTGCGCGCCGAGCAGCTCGACGGCTCGTGGAAGCCCTACCGCGCCGTCGGCTGCCCGTCCTGCAACAGCGGCTACAAGGGACGCGTCGGCATCTACCAGGTGATGCCGATCTCCGAGGCGATCCAGGAGATCATCCTGCGCGACGGCAGCGCCCTGGACATCGCCCGCCAGGCCGAGGCCGACGGTGTGCGCTCGTTGCGCCAGTCGGGCCTGCTGAAGGTGATGCAGGGCCTGACCTCGCTGGAAGAAGTCCTGGCCGTGACCAACGAATAGCGGCGCCCGGCATCCAGGCGCAGCCCCGAATCGAGCATTTCCCCAACGGAAGCGAACACCCATGGCAACGGCAGCATCCAATCGCACCCTCCACAAGGAATTCATCTTCGAGTGGGAAGGCAAGGACCGCAACGGCAAGCAGGTGCGCGGCGAACTGCGCGCGGCCGGTGCCAACCAGGCCCAGGCCACCCTGCGCCGCCAGGGCGTGCTGGTGTCGCGGATCAAGCGGCGCCGCGCGCGCTCGGGCAAGGCCATCAAGCCCAAGGACATCGCGATCTTCACGCGCCAGCTCGCCACCATGATGAAGGCCGGCGTGCCGCTGCTGCAGGCCTTCGACATCGTGGGCCGCGGCAACGCCAACGCCAGCGTCGCCAAGCTGCTGGGCGACATCCGCAGCGACGTCGAGACCGGCTCCTCGCTCTCGACGGCATTCCGCAAGTTCCCGCGCTACTTCGACAACCTGTACTGCAACCTGGTCGAGGCCGGCGAGGCGGCCGGCATCCTGGAGGAACTACTCGACCGCCTGGCGACCTACATGGAGAAGACCGAGGCCATCAAGTCGAAGATCAAGTCGGCGCTCATGTACCCGATCTCGGTGGTCATCGTGGCCTTCATCGTCGTCGCGGTCATCATGATCTTCGTGGTCCCGGCCTTCAAGGAGGTGTTCACCTCCTTCGGCGCCGACCTCCCGGCGCCCACGCTCTTCGTCATGGCCCTGAGCGAGTACTTCGTCTCCTACTGGTGGCTGATCTTCGGCACGCTGGGCGGCGGCACCTATTTCTTCCTCCAGGCCTGGAAGCGCAACGAACGCTTCCAGAAGGTGATGGACCGCGTGCTGCTGCGGCTGCCGGTCTTCGGCGCGCTGATCGACAAGTCGTGCGTGGCCCGCTGGACGCGCACGCTCGCGACGATGTTCGCCGCCGGCGTGCCCCTGGTCGAGGCCCTCGACTCGGTCGGCGGCGCCTCGGGCAACTCGGTCTATGCCGATGCGACGGTCAAGGTCCAGCAGGAGGTCTCCACCGGCACCAGCCTGACGGCGGCCATGACGAACGCCAACGTCTTTCCCTCGATGGTGCTGCAGATGACCGCCATCGGCGAGGAATCGGGCTCGATCGACCACATGCTGGGCAAGGCCGCCGACTTCTACGAGTCCGAGGTCGACGACATGGTGGCGGGCCTCTCCAGCCTGATGGAGCCGATCATCATCGTCTTCCTGGGCGTGCTGATCGGAGGCATCGTGGTGTCGATGTACCTGCCGATCTTCAAGCTCGGCCAGGTGGTCTGAACCCCATGGACGCGATCGGATGGCTGGCGCTGTCGCGCGGCGAGGCGGCCCTCCTGGCCGGGGTGTTCGGCCTGCTGGTGGGCAGCTTCCTGAATGTCGTGATCCACCGCCTGCCCCGGATGATGGAGCGCCAGTGGGCCCTGGAGACCACCGGCGCCGTGGACCGCCACGAGACCGACGGTCCCGGCGCCACCGCGGCAGCGGCGGCCGCCACGCCCCCCGCCGAGCCGCCCTACAACCTGATGGTGCCGGCATCGGCCTGCCCGGCGTGCGGCCACGCGATCCGCTGGCACGAGAACATCCCCGTGCTGAGCTACCTCGCGCTGCGCGGTCGCTGCGCGGGCTGCAGCACGCGCATCAGCGTGCGCTATCCGCTGGTCGAGCTCGCCACCGCCATGCTCTTCGCCTGGTGCGCCTGGCGCTCCTTCGGCCAGGGGCCGTGGGTGCCGCTGGCCTGGTGCGGCTTCTCGGCGGCGCTGCTCGCGCTGGCGCTGATCGACTGGGACACCACGCTGCTGCCCGACGACATCACGCTGCCGCTGCTGTGGGCCGGCCTGCTCGCCGCGGTCTTCCGATGGACCGGGGTCGCGCTCGTCGATGCGGTGTGGGGCGCGGTGGCCGGCTATCTCTCGCTCTGGTCGGTGTACTGGGTCTTCAAGCTGGTGACCGGCAAGGAAGGCATGGGCTATGGCGACTTCAAGCTGTTCGCGGCCTTCGGCGCCTGGTTCGGCTGGCAGGCGCTGGTGCCGATCATCCTGATGGCCTCGATCCTCGGCGTCATCGTCGGCGTGGCCATGAAGCTCAGGCACAACCTGCGCGAAGGCGGCTATGTGCCCTTCGGCCCGTTCCTGGCCGGTGCCGGCTTCACCGCGATGGCGATCGGGCCGGCCGGCATGTTGCACGCGGTGGGCCTGTGAACGCGCCGGGGACCGCCACGCCGCTGCGCATCGGACTGACCGGCGGCATCGGCAGCGGCAAGAGCACCGTCGCCGGCCTGCTGGTCCGACGGGGGGCCGGCCTGGTCGACACGGACGCCATCGCGCGTGCGCTCACGCTGCCCGGAGGCGCCGCGATGCCGGCCGTCGAAGCCACCTTCGGCATTTCGGTGGTGGCACCGGACGGCGCCCTCGACCGGGCGCGCATGCGCGATCTCGTCTTCCACGATGCCGATGCCAAGCGCCGGCTCGAAGCCATCCTGCATCCCATGATCGGCGAAGAATGCCAGCGCCAAGCCCGGATCCTGGCCGACCGCCCGGCCATCGTCTTCGACGTGCCTCTGCTGGTCGAATCGGGGCGCTGGCGCTCGCGTGTCGACCGGGTGCTGGTGGTGGACGCGACGGCGGCGACGCAGCGCCGGCGCGTCATCGAGCGTTCGGGCTGGGCGCCCGAGGCGGTGGATGCCGTCATCGCGCAGCAGGCGACGCGCGCGATGCGCCGCTCGGCGGCCGATGCCGTCGTCTTCAACGACGGCCTGACGCTCGAAGCGCTCGGTCATCAGATCGAGGTCCTATGGCGGCGTTGGGTGCCGGGCTATGATGGACCGCGAAACTGATACTAAAGCGTGATTCTCTACGAGTACCCCTTCAACGAGCGCATCCGTACCTACCTGCGACTGGAGCATCTGTTCCGACGCCTGGGAGAGCTGGTGCCGGCCGAATCGGCCCTCTCGCATCACTACGCGCTCATGACCATCTTCGAGGTCATGGACGTCGCCGCGCGCGCCGACCTGAAGGCCGACATCCTGCGCGACCTCGAACGCCACAAGAGCGTCTTCAACGCATATCGCGGCAATCCAGCCATCTCCGAGACGGCGCTGGACCAGATCGTGCGGCAGATCGAACAGAACTTCACGGCCATCCATGCCCTCAACGGGCGGGCCGGGCAGGCCCTGACCGAGAACGAATGGCTCATGAGCGTGCGCAGCCGGGCCAGCATCCCGGGTGGCACCTGCGAGTTCGACCTGCCGGCCTACCACGCCTGGCAGCACCGCCCGGTGCCGGCCCGGCGCGCCGACCTCGAACGCTGGCTGGGCGCGCTCACCCCCCTGATCGAGTCGGTGTTCCTGCTGCTCAAGCTGATGCGCGATGCCGACGTGCCCTACAAGGTCATGGCGACCGGCGGACAGTTCCAGCAGAACCTGCCACAGGGCCGGACGTTCCAGCTGCTGCGCCTGCGCATCGATCCGCGCCTGCGCGCCATCCCGGAGATCAGCGGCAACCGCCTGATCGTGCTGGTGCGGCTGATGCGCCATGGCCCGGACGACCGGCTGCACGCCATCAACGACGACATCCCCTTCGAACTCACCCTCTGCGCATGATCAGCGGCAAGAAGACGACTCCCGACGGCGAACGCATCGTGCGCTGTCCGGCCTGCGGCCAGGACAGCATCTACGCGCCGAGCAATCCCTATCGCCCGTTCTGCAGCGCGCGTTGCAAGGGCATCGACCTGGGTGCCTGGGCCAGCGAGGAATTCCGCATGCCCGCCGATGCGCCGCCGGACGACGAGCCCTTCGGCGATCCGCGCCAGCAACACCCCTGAACGGAAAGGCCCGCGCGGCCCGGCTCGAAGGTTCAGTCGAGCGTGGTCGACACGCCCGGCCCCAGGATCTCGGCCGCGCCGCGTTCGTCGGCCAGCCAGCGCAGCACCGGCAGCGCACCGGGCAGGACGGGCGTCACCTCGAGGGGCAGCTGCTGCCAGCGCATGGCCTGGCCCTCGCGCATCTCGAAATCGCCCCGCCAGTCCATGACCTTGCACCAGTGCAGGCGCACCAGCGCATGGGGATAGTCGTGCTCCGTGACGCGCCAGACGTCGGCGCCCTCGATCGTGATGCCGAGCTCCTCGTGCAGCTCGCGCCGCAGCGCCTGCTCGACCGTCTCGCCGGGTTCGATCTTGCCGCCGGGAAATTCCCAGAAGCCCGCATAGGGCTTGCCCGCCGGCCGCGTGGACAGCAGCAGGGCGGCGTCGGCACGACGCACCAGGATGCCGACGGCGACCTCGGTGTGCTGGCGCTCCGGCGCCACCGGCGCGGCCGTCGTCATGCCGGCGTGGCGTCCGCGCCGGCCGCGCGGCCGGCGAAATCGCGGGCGAACTGGTAGGCCACGCGCCCGCTGCGGGAGCCGCGCTCCAGCGCCCAGACCAATGCCTCGGGCCGCGCGGCCTCGATGGCCGCGGTCTCGACGCCGAACGACGACAGCCATTGCGCGACGATCGCCAGGTACTCGTTCTGGCTGAACGGATAGAAGCTGACCCACAGCCCGAAGCGTTCGGACAGCGAGATCTTCTCCTCGATCACCTCGCCCGGATGGACCTCGCCATCGTCCGTGTGCTTGTAGCTGAGGTTGTCCTTCATGTACTCGGGCAGCAGGTGGCGCCGGTTGCTGGTCGCGTAGATCAGCACGTTGGGCGTCGAGGCGGCCACCGAGCCGTCGAGGATCGACTTGAGCGCCTTGTAGCCGGGTTCGCCCTCGTCGAAGCTCAGGTCGTCGCTGAAGACGATGAACTTCTCCGGCCGGTCGGCCACCACCTCGACGATGTCGGGCAGGTCGGTGAGTTCGGCCTTGTCGACCTCGATGAGCCGCAGGCCGCGGGGCGCATAGGCTTGCAGGCAGGCGCGGATGAGCGACGATTTGCCGGTGCCGCGCGCGCCGGTCAGCAGCACGTTGTTGGCCGGCCGGCCCTCGACGAACTGACGCGTGTTGCGCTCGATCTTCTCCTTCTGGACGTCGATCTCCTTGAGCGCGTCGAGCGGCATCGGACCCAGGTGGCGCACCGGCTCCAGCACGCCATGGCCGGTGCTGCGGCGCCGGTAGCGCCACGCGATCGATGCGTTCCAGTCGGCCGGTGCCTGCAGCGGCTGGGGCAGGACCGCCTCGATGCGGCCGATCAGTTGCTCGGCCCGCTCGATGAGTCGTTCGAACTTGTCATTCATCTCTCTGTCTCTCGTCTCTCTGTCGTCCGTTCTGTTCCCGTCCGCGAGCACCGGGGATGTCAGGATCGGTAATCGGCGTTGATGGTGACGTAGTCGTGGCTCAGGTCGCAGGTCCAGACGGTGTCGCTGGCCTCGCCCCGTCCCAGACCGATGCGCACGCCGATCTCGCTCTGCTTCATGACGCGCTGGCCGTCCTCCTCGCGGTAGTCCGGATGGCGTCCGCCGTCGACGACCACGTGGACGTCGTCGAGATGCAGGTCGATGCCGGTCTGGTCGAGGTCCTCGATGCCGGCGTAGCCGACCGCGGCCAGGATGCGGCCGAGGTTGGGGTCGCTGGCGAAGAACGCCGTCTTGACCAATGGCGAATGCGCCACCGCATAGGCCACCTGACGGCACTCGGCGGCATCGCGGCCACCTTCGACACGGATGGAGATGAACTTGGTCGCTCCCTCGCCGTCGCGCACGATGGCCTGGGCCAGCAGCCGCGAGACCTCCTGCATCGTCTCCAGCAGCGCCCGCCCGTCGGGCGTCTCGAACGAGTCGACGACATCGTGCTCGGCCTGCTGCGTGGCGATGACGACGAACGAATCGTTGGTCGAGGTGTCGCCATCGATGGTCACGCGGTTGAACGAGGCATCGGCCAGGGCCCTGGCCAGGGGCTGCACCAGCGCCGGAGCGATCCGGGCATCGGTGGCGATGAAGCCGAGCATGGTCGCCATGTTGGGACGGATCATGCCGGCGCCCTTGCTGATGCCGGTGACGGTGACCGTGGCGCCGCCGATCCGCACCTGGCGGCTGAACGCCTTGGGCACGGTGTCGGTCGTCATGATGCCCTCGGCCGCGCGCGCCCAGTGGTCGGGCGCCGCGTCGGCGATGGCGGCGGGCAGGCCGGCCTCGATGCGGTCGATCGGCAGCGGCTCCATGATCACCCCGGTCGAGAACGGCAGGATTTCCTCGGGCGCGATGTTGAGTTCGCGCGCCAGCGCGACGCAGCTCTGGTGCGTGCGCGCCAGGCCGTCCTCGCCGGTGCCGGCGTTGGCGTTGCCGGTGTTGATCAGCAGCGCCCGGATGCCGTAGTTCTTCGCCAGGTGCTGGCGGCAGACCTGGACCGGCGCGGCGCAGAAGCGGTTCTGCGTGAAGACGCCACCGACGGTCGCGCCCTCGTCGATCAGGACGACCGTCAGGTCCTTGCGGTTGGCCTTGCGCACGCCGGCTTCGGCGACGCCGATGCGCACGCCGGCCACGGCATGGAGTTCGGACGGAACGGGAGCGGAGAGATGGACGGGCATGGGAGTGATGGTGAAAAAGATGGATGACGAAGACGGCGTGACCAGATCATGTCAGCGATCCATGACACTGCCCATGGCGCGAAGCCTCGAAACCGTAGCGCCTCAACGCCAGAGATGCCGAGGATCCGGCTCCGCCGCCCCCCTGGCATCGCCCCCTGCGAGGGGGTTGGCGAAACGACACGAAGTGCGCGAAGACTGGGGGTTTACGTCAGTTTGCCGTGGCACTGCTTGAACTTCTTGCCACTGCCGCACGGGCACGGATCGTTGCGGCCCACGCGCGCGAAGGCGCCGGCCTGGGCGCCGATCGCGCTCGTCGCCGCCGCCGCCGTCCGGCGCTGGCTCTCCTCGTCGACGCGCACCTCGACCTCGCCGGTCTCGGTCGGCGCGGTGTAGGTGAGGTTGGTGATCGACTCGGCCTGGTTCTCCATGTGCTCGGCGGCCTGCTCGAGCTGTTCGCCCGATTGCACGCGCACCGTCATGAGCTGGCGCGTGACCTCGTTCTTGACCGAGTCGAGCAGCTGGCCGAAGAGCTCGAAGGCCTCGCGCTTGTATTCCTGCTTGGGCTGCTTCTGCGCATAGCCGCGCAGGTGGATGCCCTGGCGCAGGTAGTCGAGCGAAGCCAGATGCTCGCGCCAGTGGGTGTCGATGCTCTGCAGCAGCACCATGCGTTCGAACTGGGTGAAGTTCTCCTTGCCGATCAGCGCCAGCTTGGCGTCGAACTCGCCATGCGCGGCCTTGACGATGCGCTCCAGCAGGTCCTCGTCGGACATGGCCGTGGCGGACTCGACCTCCTGGCGCAGGGGCAGCTCCAGGCCCCATTCGTTGGCCAGCGCCTTCTCGA
Source organism: Variovorax sp. PEI5 (assembly GCF_056679935.1). NCBI lineage: Bacteria > Pseudomonadati > Pseudomonadota > Betaproteobacteria > Burkholderiales > Comamonadaceae > Variovorax > Variovorax sp. PEI5. The sequence continues at coordinate 3,387,024 of NZ_CM155257.1, read as the reverse complement.
GCCCGGCCAGGTCCCACTGCTCCTCGACCGATTCGGCCGGCACGTACTGGCGCACCAGGTCGGTGAAGCACCCTTCGCGCAGGCCGGTGATCTGCGCGGTGAGATCGGCGGCGTCGAGGATGTCGTTGCGCTGCTGGTAGATGACCTTGCGCTGGTCGTTGGAGACGTCGTCGTACTCGAGCAGCTGCTTGCGCACGTCGAAGTTGCGCGCCTCGACCTTGCGTTGCGCGCTTTCGATGCTGCGGGTGACGATGCCCGCCTCGATGGCCTCGCCATCGGGCATCTTGAGGCGGTCCATGATCGCCTTGACGCGGTCGCCTGCGAAGATGCGCATCAGCGGATCGTCCAGGCTGAGATAGAAGCGCGAGGAGCCCGGGTCGCCCTGGCGGCCCGAGCGGCCGCGCAGCTGGTTGTCGATGCGCCGCGATTCGTGTCGCTCGGTCGCGATGATGCGCAGGCCGCCCAGCGCCTTGATGGCCTCGTGGTCCTTGGTCCATTCGGCGCGGACGTGGGCGATGTCGGCCTGTTTGGTGGCTTCGTCGCGGCCCTCGTCGTTCTCGATCGCCTCGATCATCTTCTCGATGTTGCCGCCCAGCACGATGTCGGTGCCGCGACCGGCCATGTTGGTCGCGATGGTGATCATCTTGGCGCGACCCGCCTGCGCCACGATGTCGGCCTCGCGGGCATGCTGCTTGGCATTGAGCACCTGGTGCGGCAGGCCGGCCTTGTTGAGCAGCTCGTCGATGATCTCCGAGTTCTCGATCGACGAGGTGCCCACCAGCACCGGCTGGCCGCGCTCGTGGCACTCGCGGATGTCCTGGATGGCGGCGTCGTACTTCTCGCGCGTGGTCTTGTAGACGCGGTCGAGCTGGTCCTCGCGCTTGCTGATGCGGTTGGGCGGGATGATGACCGTCTCGAGGCCGTAGATCTCCTGGAACTCGTAGGCCTCGGTGTCGGCCGTGCCGGTCATGCCGGCGAGCTTGTTGTAGAGGCGGAAGTAGTTCTGGAACGTGATCGAGGCCAGCGTCTGGTTCTCGGCCTGGATCTCCACGCCTTCCTTGGCCTCCACGGCCTGGTGCAGGCCGTCGCTCCAGCGCCGGCCGGTCATCAGGCGGCCGGTGAACTCGTCGACGATGACGACCTCGCCCTGCTGCACCACGTAGTGCTGGTCGCGGTGGTAGAGGTGCCGCGCGCGCAGGGCGGCGTTGAGGTGGTGCATCAGCGTGATGTTGGCCGGGTCGTACAGCGACGCCCCCTCGGGCAGCAGGCCGAACTCGCCCAGCACCCGCTCGGCCTTCTCGTGGCCGTCCTCGGTCAGGAAGACCTGGTGTGTCTTCTCGTCGACCGTGAAGTCGCCCGGCTGGGTGATGCCCTCGCCGGTGCGCGGATCGGCCTCGCCCTCCTGCTTGACCAGCAGCGGCACCACCTTGTTGATGGCCAGATACATCTCCGTGTGGTCCTCGGCCTGGCCGCTGATGATCAGCGGCGTGCGCGCCTCGTCGATCAGGATCGAGTCCACTTCGTCGACGATCGCGAAGTTCAGCTTGCGCTGCACGCGGTCCTGCGACTCGTAGACCATGTTGTCGCGCAGGTAGTCGAAGCCGTACTCGTTGTTGGTGCCGTACGTGATGTCGCTGCCGTAGGCCTGCTGCTTCTCCTCGCGCGGCATCTGGGGCAGGTTGATGCCCACCGACAGGCCGAGGAAGTTGTAGAGCCGCCCCATCCAGCGGGCATCGCGGTTGGCGAGATAGTCGTTCACCGTGACGACGTGGACGCCCTGGCCCGACAGCGCGTTGAGGTAGACCGGCAGCGTCGCGGTCAGCGTCTTGCCCTCGCCGGTGCGCATCTCGGAGATCTTGCCGTTGTGCAGCGCCATGCCGCCGAGCAGCTGGACGTCGAAGTGACGCATCTTCATGACGCGCTTGGAGCCTTCGCGCACCGTGGCGAAGGCCTCCGGCAGCAGGTCGTCGAGCGATTCGCCCTTGGCGACGCGGTCCTTGAATTCCTGCGTCTTGGCCCGCAACGCGGCATCGTCGAGTTTCTCGAACTGCGGCTCCAGGGCATTGATGCGTTCGATCGTCTTGCGGTACTGCTTGAGAAGCCGGTCGTTGCGACTGCCGAAGAGTTGGGTCAGGAAGTTGGTGGCCATGTGTGGAGGCTCGGCATGCGGCCGGCAGTGCCGGACGTCTGGAGCAGAATCCCTAAGATACGGTGAAAGCAGGTGGGCCCGCTTCGAATTAAAGCAAGCGCTCCGCGCGGGTGCCGAGCGCCGGCGAACCGGGCATTTTAGCCATCTGACCCCCTTGTCCATTTCCGTGAACCGCCGTTTCCAACCCTTCACGCTGCAGCAGGCCGCCGATGGCTCCCCGACACTGGCCGGATTGCTCGCCCGCGCGCGCGACGTGAACGAGCGCCTGCGCGCCATCGAGGAACTGATCCCGGCCGAGATGCGTGCCGCGGTGCAGGCCGGCCCGGCCGAGGGCGATGTCTGGTGCCTGCTGGTGCAGGGCAGCGCCGCGGCCGCCAAGCTGCGCCAGCTCACCCCCAGGCTCGTGACGCGCCTGCGGGCCAAGGGCTGGGAGGTGACCAGCATCCGCCTCAAGGTGCAGACGCGACGCTAGGCGCCGGGGCATCGGCCGCCGGGCCCCGCCCGGCCGCCTGCGCGCGACGAGAATCACGATCCCCTCTCCAACGGATCCCTGAGTTCCCATGACGATACGTATCGACCTGCGCCCCGCCATGTTCGGCGAACGCGAACACGTGCTGGCGACGGCGCCGGGTTTCGAATGCTCGACCTTCCGGTTCGATTCCGGCGTCGAGGGACTGCGCCTGCGCAACGAACGCGGTCACATCGTGGTGCTGCCGTTCCGCGGCCAGCAGATCTGGCGCGCGACCTTCGACGGCCGCGAACTGGCGATGCGCTCCCTGTTCGACGAACCGGCCAGGAGCACCGACTACCTGCGCACCTATGGCGCCTTCTTCCTGCACTGCGGCGTCACCGGCATGGGCGCGCCGGGCCCGCACGACACCCATCCCCTGCACGGCGAACTGCCCAATGCCGCGTTCGACCGGGCCACGCTCGTGATCGACGAGGCCGACGGCAGCCTGTGCATCGAGAGCGTCTATCGGCACGCGGTCGCCTTCTCGACCGACTATCTGGCGACCGCCCGCACGGCGATGCGTCGCGACTCGGCCCTGCTGGACGTGTCGCTGGAAGTGCACAACCGCAAGCGCGGCGCCATGGACCTGCTCTACCTCGGGCATTCGAACTTCCGTCCCATCGACGGCGCCCGGCTGGTCTACAGCGCGCCCTACACCCCCGAGGCGGTGCGCGTGCGCAGGTCGGTGCCCAGCCACATCAAGCCGCAGCCGGGCTATGCCGAACTGCTGGAGGCGCTGGCAGCGCGACCGGAGGCGCATCACCGGCTCGAGGCCGGAGCGGCCTACGACCCGGAGGTGGTCTTCGCGATCGACATGGTGGCCGATGCCGAGGGCTGGGCCCACGCCCTGCAGGTGCATCCGGACGGCCGTGCCGACTATGCCGCGCATCGCCCGCAGCAGGCGCCGATCGCCTCGCGCTGGCTGTGCCGGACCCCCGAGCAGGACGCCATCGGCCTGTCGATGCCGGCGACCTCCGGCGTGGAGGGCTACTCGGCCGAGAAGGCCCACGGGCGCGTGGTGGATCTGGCTGGCGGAGCGACCTGGCGCATCGACATGCGGCTGGGCGCCCTGACCGCGCCGGAGGCGGCACGCATGGAAAGGCACATCGACCAGTGCCTGGATCGCGCCTGAGCCCTGTCGCATCGCGCGCCGAGGCAGGGCCGCGGCATGGAGGACGGGAAGGCGGGAGAGCGAAAGAGCGGGGGAAGGAGGTGGTGCCGCTTGTCGGAATCGAACTGACGACCTACCGCTTACAAGGCGGTTGCTCTACCAACTGAGCTAAAGCGGCACGGAACTGGATTCTAGCGGGCCGGGCACCGGGGCCCGGCCGACGACGGCAGCGCTACTTGACGCGCTTGAGCGAGGGCTTCGCGCCGGTGGTCGACGGCGGCCGCGGGGGTTCGTCGTCCGGCGCGCCATCGGGGTCTCCGGTGGACGGACCGCCTTCCGCCGACGCATCGGCGCCGACGAGATGGACGACGTTGTTGGCATCGCCCTCGGTGCCACGCGATGCATCCCGCAGCGGCACGCGCGACGTCGACGCGCTGCCCGGCGATGCGAGGGGCACGTCGGCACCCGCGGCCGGAGCCGGCGGCATGGCTGGGAAGGCCATGCCCTGCCCGTTCTCGCGCGCATAGATCGCGATCACGTTGCCCACCGGCACCATGATCTCGCGCGCCGTGCCCGCGAAACGCGCCTTGAACTCGATGAAATCGTTGCCCAGCTTGAGCGAGCTGGTCGCGTCGAAGCTGACGTTGAGCACGATCTCGCCGTTCTTGACGTATTCGCGCGGCACCTGGACGCTATCGTCGACCTGCACCGCGACATAGGGCGTGAAGCCGTTGTCGGTGCACCATTCGTAGAGCGCCCGGATCAGGTACGGGCGGGTGGAGGACAGCTCGGGCGCGTTGATCATGGAGGAAGGATCTCGAATCGCGAACGCGCTTACTTGCGCATGACCTTCTCGGATGGCGTCAGCGCCTCGATGTAGGCCGGGCGCGAGAAGATGCGCTCGGCGTACTTCAGCAGCGGCGCGGCGTTCTTGCTCAGGTCGATGCCGTAGTAGTCGAGGCGCCAGAGCAGCGGCGCGATGGCGACGTCGAGCATCGAGAAGTTGTCACCCAGCATGTACTTGTTCTTCAGGAACACCGGCGCGAGCTGCGTCAGGCGGTCGCGGATGTGCGCGCGGGCCTTCTCCAGGGCCTTCTCGTTGCCCTTGGCGCTGCGGTTCTCGAGCGCGGCGACGTGGACGAACAGCTCCTTCTCGAAGTTGAGCAGGAACAGGCGCACGCGGGCCCGGTCGACCGGATCGCCGGGCATCAGCTGCGGATGCGGAAAGCGCTCGTCGATGTACTCGTTGATGATGTTCGACTCGTACAGGATCAGGTCGCGCTCGACCAGGATCGGCACCTGGCCGTACGGGTTCATGACGGCGATGTCTTCGGGCTTGTTGTAGAGGTCGACGTCGCGGATCTCGAAGTCCATGCCTTTTTCGAACAGGACGAACCGGCAGCGGTGGGAAAAGGGGCAGGTCGTACCTGAATACAGAACCATCATGGCGAAAGACTCCTAAAAATCAAAAAGAGTGGGTCGCGCAGGCAACCCACTCTGAGGGACCGGACGCGCGGAAAGCGCGGGGCCAGTCGATATCGAAATGCTACTTGACGTCTTTCCAATAGGAGGCGTTGAGGCGCCAGACGAAGACCAGGGCCATGGCCAGGAACAGCAGCACCCACACCCCGACGCGCACGCGCGTGTTCTGGGCCGGCTCGGCCATCCACTGGAGGTAGTTGACGAGATCACCCACGGCCTGGTCGAACTGCAGCGGCGTCATCTTGCCCGGCGTGACCTGTTCCCAGCCCTTGAAGACCTCGACCTCGTGGCCATGCTGCTCGACCTTGGTGTAGACCGGCCGGCGATCGCCCTGAAGTTCCCACAGTACGTGCGGCATGCCCACGCTCGGGAACGCGAGGTTGTTCCAGCCCGTGGCCTTGGTGTCGTCGCGGTAGTAGGTCCGCAGGTAGGTGTAGAGGTAGTCGGCGCCGCTGCCGCCATGGCCGGCGCGCGAGCGCGCCACCAGGGTCAGGTCGGGCGGATTGGCACCGAACCATTCCTTGGCCTGGCGCGGATCGATGTTGGCCTTCATCGTCTCGCCGACCCTGTCGGTGGTGAACAGCAGGTTGTCCTTGACCTGCTGCTCCGAGATGCCGATGTCCTGCAGGCGGTTGTAGCGCATGAAGGCCGCCGAGTGGCAGTTCAGGCAGTAGTTGACGAACAGCTTGGCGCCGTTCTGCAGCGACGCCAGGTCGTTGGTCCGGTTGGGCGCCTTGTCCCAGGCGATGCCGCCCTCGGCGGCCTGCGCACCCGTGGCGATGCCGAATGCGGCGATCAGCGTGAGGATCAGTTTCTTCATTCTTGTGGGCTCCGGGCTGGGGACTCAATGCGCGGCGAAGGTCACGCGGTCCGGCACCGGCTTGAACTCGCCCAGTCGGCTCCACCACGGCATGAGCAGGAAGAAGCCGAAGTAGAACAGCGTGCCGATCTGCGAGACGCGTTCGCCCAGCGGCGATGGCGGCTGCACGCCGAGGTAGGCCAGCACGATGAAGTTGACGACGAAGACGCCATAGAGGATCTTGTTCCAGCTCGGGCGATAGCGGATCGAACGCACCGGGCTGTGGTCGAGCCATGGCAGGAAGAACAGGATGATGACGGCGCCGCCCATCACCACGACGCCCCAGAACTTGGCGTCGATCGACAGCATCAGCGCGCAGACCACCACGGCCGCCACCACGATGGCGCCCTTGAAGATGCTGGGCAGGCGGGCCTTCCAGACGCCGAAGACGGCACCGGCCACCACGCAGGCGATGAGCGCGTACATCATCTCGCTGGTGATGGCGCGCAGCATCGAATAGAAGGGCGTGAAATACCAGACCGGTGCGATGTGGTTGGGCGTCTTGAGCGAGTCGGCCGGGATGAAGTTGTTGTATTCCAGGAAATAGCCGCCCATCTCGGGCGCGAAGAAGATCACCGCCGAGAAGATCGTCAGGAACACCACCACGCCGAAGATGTCGTGCACGGTGTAGTACGGATGCGAGGGAATGCCGTCGACCGGATGGCCGTCGGGACCGCGGTTGGCCTTGATCTCGATGCCGTCGGGATTGTTGGATCCCACCTCGTGCAGCGCGATCAGATGCGCCACCACCAGGCCGAGCAGCACCAGCGGCACGGCGATGACGTGGAAGCTGAAGAAGCGGTTGAGCGTGGCGTCGCTCACCACGTAGTCGCCGCGGATCAGGAGCGCGAGGTCGGGGCCGACGAAGGGAATGGCGGCGAACAGGTTCACGATCACCTGGGCGCCCCAGTAGCTCATCTGGCCCCAGGGCAGCAGGTAGCCCATGAAGGCCTCGGCCATGAGGCAGAGGAAGATCGCGCAGCCGAAGATCCAGATCAGTTCGCGCGGCTTGCGGTAGCTGCCGTAGATCAGGCCGCGGAACATGTGCAGGTAGACGACGACGAAGAACGCCGAGGCGCCGGTCGAGTGCATGTAGCGGATCAGCCAGCCCCAGGGGACATCGCGCATGATGTATTCGACCGAGGCGAAGGCCTGGGCCGCATCCGGCTTGTAGTGCATCACCAGGAAGATGCCGGTCACGATCTGGATCACGAGGACCAGCATCGCGAGCGAGCCGAAGATGTACCAGAAGTTGAAGTTCTTCGGCGCGTAGTAGTTGCCCCACTGCTCCTTCCAGAGCTTGGTCAGGGGGAACCGGTTGTCGACCCAGTTCAGCAGCCGTTCGCCACCGGGGGCGTTGGGGGAAATCTCGTGGTAGTCAGCCATGTCGCGGGTCTCCTCAGGCCTTCTTGTCGTCGCCGATGAGCAGTCGCGTGTCGCTCATGTACATGTGCGGCGGCACGGGCAGGTTGTCGGGGGCGGGCTTGTTCTTGAAGACGCGGCCGGCGAGGTCGAAGGTCGAACCGTGGCACGGGCAGAGGAATCCGCCTTCCCAGTTGTCGGGCAGCGAGGGCTGCGGACCGGACTGGAGGCGGTCGATGGGCGAGCAGCCGAGGTGGGTGCAGATGCCGACGACCACCAGCACCTCGGGCTTGATGGAGCGGCCGGTGTTGCGGGCGTACTCGGGCGTGAACTCGGCCGGATTGCGCTTGGAATCGGGATCGGCGAGCTGGCCGTCGAGCTTGGAGAGTTCGGCGATCTGCGCCGGCGAACGCTTCAGGATCCAGACCGGCTTGCCGCGCCACTCGACCGTGAGCTTCTCGCCGACCTGCATGCCGCCGATGTCGACCTCGATCGGGGCGCCGGCGGCCTTGGCCTTCTCCGATGGCTGGAAGGTGCTGACGAACGGGACTGCCGTTGCCACCCCACCCACCGCGCCAGCGCAGCCGGAAGCGATCAACCATGTCCTCTTGCTTTTGTCGATCTTGGGGGCGCCGACAGGGATGTCACTCATGGGGGTCCTCAATCTTCTCGCTGGGCCTGGGGTCAACCGAAGATTGTAGCGGAGCGTTCCCGGCCGATTCAACGCGCCGACCCCCCGTGGAAGCCCCCGGAAAACGCTCTTTCAGGGCTCCGAGACGTCGTCGACCGAGGGCAGCGACGGCACCAGCGCGCGCGCCATGCGCACGGCCTCGATCAGGCTGGCCGCATCCGCGCGGCCGCTGCCGGCGATGTCGAACGCGGTGCCGTGGTCGGGACTGGTGCGCACCAGCGGCAGGCCGAGCGTCACGTTGACGCCCTTGTCGACACCCAGGTACTTCACGGGGATCAGCCCCTGGTCGTGGTACATCGCGATCACGACGTCGAACTCGCCCGGATGCCGCGATGTCGACCGGGCCCGCATGAAGACCGTGTCCGGCGCGTGCGGGCCGAGGGCATCGATGCCCTCGGCGCGCGCCGCGGCGATGGCGGGGCCGATGATGTCGCGCTCCTCGGTGCCGAACAACCCGCCCTCCCCCGCATGCGGATTCAGCCCGGCGACGCCGATGCGCGGCGCGCGTCCGAGCGCGGTGCCCAGCGCGCGATGCGCGATGCGGATCGTCTCCAGCACGCCCGGCGTGTCGAGCGTGTCGAGCGCCTGGCGCAGCGACATGTGGATGCTGACCAGCACGGTGCGCAGCTCGTCGTTGGCCAGCATCATGCGCACCGGCATCCGCGCCACCGGCACGCCCCGGTGCGCCGCGGCCTCGGCCTGCAGCAGCTCGGTGTGGCCCGGGAAGACATAGCCGGCGGCGGCCAGCGCCTCCTTGTGCAGCGGCGCCGTGACGATGGCGGCGATGTCCCCGGCCAGCGCGGCCCGGGCCGCCCATTCGACGCAGGCGCCGGCCGCCCGGCCGGCGGCGGCGCTGACGCGACCGAGCACGATGCCCTGTGGCGGCGCAATGACCTGCAGCACCGGCACGCAATCCGGCGGCACCCGGGCGACATCGCCGATGTCGTCGAGCACGGCCACCGGCGGTGCCGGCCTACCCGGTGCGGCCAGCAGCCGGCATGCCGCGCGCAGCGTCGCCACGTCGCCGGCCACGAAGCAGCCACGCGTCAGTTCCGGCGCGTCGCGGAATGCCTTGGCGATGATCTCCGGCCCGATGCCCGCCGGGTCGCCCAGTGTGATGGCGATGGGTTTCATGGGGTTCAGGCCGGATTGTCGATGTCGATGAACTGGTGCGCCACGCCCAGCTGCGCGGCCACGTGGGCGGCGGCGGCGGGCGCGCCATAGCGTTCGGTCGCGTGGTGGCCGGCGGCCAGGAAGGCCACGCCCGTCTCGCGCGCGTAGTGCGCCTGCGGCTCCGAGATCTCGCCGGTGATGAAGGCATCGGCCCCGGCCGCGATGGCGGCTTCGAAGTAGCCTTGCGCGCCACCGCTGCACCAGGCGATGGTGCGGATCGGGCGGCGCCCGCCGTCGACCCGGATGACCTGGCGACCCAGGACCTGCTCGACGTGCGAGGCCAGGGCCGCCGCGTCGGCGAAGACGCCGCCGTCGGCACGCTGGCCGATGAAGCCCAGGTCCTGCTCGCCGAAGCGGCCCGCGGCGCCCGCGTGCGCCACCAGGCCCAGCTGCAGGCCGAGCTGCGCGTTGTTGCCCAGGTCGGGATGCGCGTCCAGCGGCAGGTGATAGGCGAAGAGGTTGATGTCGCGGCCCAGCAGCAGGCCCAGGCGTCGGCGCATCCAGCCGGTCACGCGGCCGTCGTGGCCGCGCCAGAACAGGCCGTGGTGCACGAAGATCGCGTCGGCCTCGGCCTCGATGGCCGCCTCGATCAGCGCCTGGCTGGCGGTCACGCCCGACACGATGCGCCGCACCGTCGTGCGGCCTTCCACCTGCAGGCCGTTGGGGCCGTAGTCCTTGAAGCGCGCGGGCGCCAGCAGGAGGTCGAACGCGTGCAGGAGTTCGTGTCGGGTCGTGCTCATGGCGTCATTGTCGCGCGGCGTGCATCGGGTAGCCGCGCCCGGCGATGGGCAGCAGGGCCAGCAGCAGGCCGATCACCGCCAGCGCGCTCACGTAGTGCGACGGCGCCATCGGATCCTTCTGCAGCCACACCGTCAGGATCACCGGCGTCAGGCCGCCGAAGATGGCATAGGACATGTTGTAGGCGAACGAGAGTCCGGTGAAGCGCACCGGCGCCGGGAAGGCGCGCACGGCGGCGATCGGCACCGTGGCGATGGTGCCCACGAACAGGCCCACCAGGCCGTAGTGCCAGAACAGCGAGGCCGGCGTGCCCGGCAGGCTGCCGTAGAAGAGCCAGGTGGTGACCAGCAGCCCGCCCCAGCCGATCAGCATCGTCGCGCGCGTGCCGATGCGGTCGCTCGCCCAGCCCACCACGATGCAGCCGATCGTGAGCATCAGCGTGGCGACGGCATTGGCCTCCAGCGCCAGCGCCGCCGGCACGCGATGCACCTTCTGCAGGTAGGTCGGCGTGTAGAGCACGACCACCACGATGGCGGCCGACAGCACCCAGGTCAGCAGCCCGACGAACAGGACCGGTCCGCGATGCTCGCGCAGCACGGTCTTGAGCGGCAGCTCGCGCGCCACGCTGCGGCGATCGGCCAGCTCCTGGAACACCGGCGTCTCGTGCAGGAAGCGGCGAAGGTAGACCGAGAACAGGCCGAACACGCCGCCGAGGATGAAGGGTACGCGCCAGGCGAAGCCGGCGACCTCGGCCGGCGTGTAGTGGGTGTTGATGAACACCGCCACCAGCGATCCCAGCAGGATGCCGCCGGTGATGCCGGAGGTCAGCGTGCCGATGCCGAAGCCATAGCGCCGGCGCGGCACGTGTTCGGCGACGAACACCCAGGCGCCCGGCATCTCGCCACCGATGGCCGCGCCCTGCAGCGTGCGCATGGCCAGCAGCAGCAGCGGTGCCGCCACCCCGATGCTGGCGTAGGTCGGCAGCAGGCCGATCACCAGCGTGGGCGCCGCCATCAGGAAGATCGACAGCGTGAACATGCGCTTGCGGCCCAGCAGGTCGCCGAAATGCGCGATCACGATGCCGCCGAGCGGCCGCGCCAGGTAGCCGGCCGCGAAGATGCCGAAGGTCTGCAGCTGGCGCAGCCAGTCGGGCATGTCGGCCGGAAAGAACAGCGCGCCCAGCACGGTGGCGAAGAACACGTAGATGACGAAATCGTAGAACTCGAGCGTGCCGCCCAGGGCGGACAGCGCGAGCGTCTTGTAGTCGCGCGCGTCGAGCGTGCGCGCCGGCGATGCCGGTGGAGCGGCGGAAACAGTGGCGGTCATGGCATGGAGGCCCGGGATGGAAGCGGGTGGACGGAAGAACGGCGAAGCGGACGACGATGCAAGCAGGGATGCGCTCGCGGCGCCGGCGGACCGGCGCCCGGATGCGAAGCGGGCCGGACTCCGGATGGGAGCGGTCCCGCACCGGCACGTCCTGTGGGACCGCCGGCTTCAGAAAGGGCAGGATTCTAGGGTTTCCACTGATTCGACGAGCCGGGCGGGTCTTGTGGCGAAGCGTAAGCGGCACGTGCTCCACCAGGTGCCTTGAGAGACAATCACGACCCCGCGCGACCCGCCCGGCCAGGATCGCCGTCCGACCCCGGCATGTCGTCGCGGCCCACGCCCCTCCCGTCCCATCTCTCCGATCCTCCGTCCATGAAGCGCACCTGGCTGCTGTTCGCCCAAACCGTCACCGTCCTGCTGGCGGCCTATTTCGTCGTCGCGACGCTCCGGCCCGAGTGGCTCAACCGGCGTACATCACTGGGCGGCATGGTGCCGGTCATCGAAGCGCCGGCCACCGCCCCGAACACCATCGCCGCGGGCAGTCTCAGCGCCGCGGCCAAGAAGGCGGCACCGGCGGTGGTCAGCATCAACACCAGCAAGGCGGCCCAGCGCCAGTCGCGCAGCAACGACCCGTGGTTCCGCTTCTTCTTCGGCGACCAGGGCAACGACCAGCCGCAGGTCGGACTGGGCAGCGGCGTGATCGTCAGTGCCGATGGCTACATCCTGACCAACAACCACGTGGTCGATGGCGCCGACGAGATCGACGTGACCCTCAACGACAGCCGCCACGCGCGTGGCAAGGTGATCGGCACCGACCCCGACACCGACCTCGCCGTGCTCAAGATCGAGCTCGACAAGCTGCCGGTGATCGTGCTGGGCAATTCCGATGCGCTGCAGGTCGGCGACCAGGTGCTGGCCATCGGCAATCCGTTCGGCGTCGGCCAGACGGTGACCAGTGGCATCGTCTCGGCGCTGGGCCGCAACCAGCTCGGCATCAACATGTTCGAGAACTTCATCCAGACCGACGCGGCGATCAATCCCGGCAACTCCGGCGGTGCGCTGGTCGACGTCAATGGCAATCTGGAGGGCATCAACACCGCCATCTACTCGCGCTCGGGCGGCAGCATGGGCATCGGCTTCGCCATCCCCGTCTCGATGGCCAAGCAGGTGCTCAGCGACATCGTGACCGAGGGCAAGGTCACGCGCGGCTGGATCGGCGTCGAGCCCAACGACCTGTCGCCCGAACTGGCCGAGACCTTCGGTGTCAAGGCCAACGCGGGTGTGATCATCACCGGCGTGCTACAGAACGGCCCGGCCGCCCGGGCCGGCATCCGGCCCGGCGACGTCATCACCAGCGTGGGTGACAAGAAGGTCGACAACGTGCAGGAACTGCTGACCGCGGTGGCCGGGCTGAAGCCTGGCATCGACGCCCGCTTCGCGCTGCAGCGCGGCAGCGACCGGATGGAACTCAACGTCAATCCCGGCCTGCGCCCGAAGACGCAGGCGCGCCGCAACCCGACCGAGATCGAATAGGACGCGCCGGCCCGCGGGACGACCGGCCTCGCGGCTCAGGGCCGCGTCGTCAGGTCGGTGCTGTCCGCGGGGGTCTTGCTGTGCTTGACGAAGTAGCGCGCCGCGATGATGCCGATCTCGTAGAGCAGGCACATCGGCACGGCCAGCGCGAGCTGCGACACCACGTCGGGCGGCGTCAGCACCGCCGCGACGACGAAGGCCAGCACGATGAAGTAGCCCCGGAAGCTGCGCAGCTTCTCGATCGTGACCATCTCGAAGCGCACCAGCAGCATCACCACGATGGGCACCTGGAAGGCGCAGCCGAAGGCGATGTAGAGCGACAGGATCGCCTCCACGTAGGACGCGATGTCCGGCGTGGCGGCGACCGAGGCCGGCGTGAAGCGCTGGATGAAGCCGAACATCTTGTCCAGCACGAAGAACTGGACGAAGGCGATGCCCATGTAGGCCAGCAGGCTGCCGAAGAAGATCAGCGGCAGCGCGAACTTCTTCTCGTGGCTGTAGAGGCCGGGCGCCACGAACATCCAGATCTGGTACATCAGCCAGGGCAGCGCCAGCAGCACCGCCGTCATGCCCAGCACCTTCAACGGCACGAAGAACGGCGAGAACACGCCGATCGCGATGAGCTTGGCATCGTGCGGCATGTGGGCGCGGATCGGCACCGCGATCAGGTCGATCAGCCCGCTCGGGCCGGGCCAGATCGCCAGCAGCGCCGCGGCCACGGCGAGGCCGTAGACGCAGTAGAGCAGGCGGTCGCGCAGCTCGACCAGGTGCTGCACGAAAGGCTGCTCCGTACCGGCGAGTTCGTCTTCTTTGTCTTTGGAGGTGGAGTCGGCCATGGGAGAGCGCTGCGGGCGGTGACACCGGCGCCGCGGGTCGCAGCGACCGGCCCGGCCTGGGGTGGCTAGTTGATCTTGTGCGGCCGGAAGCGGGCGACGCGCGCGGCACCGGAAAGCGCCTTGGTGCGCACGCCGTTGCGGGCCTTGTACCACTGGGGCGTGGCGCCCTGCTTCAGGCGCCAGTTCTTGCGCGGGTGCTTGTAGACCGGCATGACCGGCGTGTAGGGCACCTCGGGCTCGGCCAGTGCCGACAGGGTCTGGCCACTCTCGGAGAACTGCTTCTCGAAGTCGCTCGCGCCCGAATGGATCGACTGCTCGACTTCGCGCGCGGCGTCGTGCACCGAATCCTTCATCTTGCGCAGCTCGTCGAGGTCCATCGAGCGGTTGACCTCGGCCTTGACGTCGTTGACATAGCGCTGGGCCTTGCCCAGCAGCGTGCCGACGGTGCGTGCCACGCGCGGCAGTTTCTCGGGGCCGATGACGATGAGCGCCACGGCACCGATGAGGGCCAGCTTGGAGATGCCGAGATCGATCACGTCGTGCGGCGGATCAGGACTTGTGACGCGCTTCGACGTCGATGGTGGTCGACTTGTCGGCGGCAGCGTGGCCCGTCACGTGCTGGGTCGGCGTGGGCGTGGTCGGGGCGGGCGTCACGACCGGCGCATCGGTGCTCGAGCCGTCCTTCATGCCGTCCTTGAAGCCCTTGACGGCGCCTCCCAGGTCGGACCCCATGTTGCGCAGCTTCTTGGTGCCGAAGATCATGACCACGACGAGGAGCACGATCAGCCAGTGCCAGATAGAAAAAGAACCCATGGATGACTCCTGAAGAATGTGAAGAATTTTAGTCGGCGCCACGATGGCACCGGGACGATGCGGGAGATCAGCCCTTCAGCCAGGGCCGTGGTCCGCCCATGACGTGGACATGCAGATGATGCACTTCCTGGCCGCCCTCGGCGCCAGTGTTGACGACGACGCGGAAACCGCCTTCCGGATAGGGCCGGCAGCCCTGTTCCAGCGCCAGGCGCGGCGCCAGCGTCATGATCCGGCCCATCAGCGCGGCATCGTCGGGCGAGAGCTGGGCCATCGAGGCGATGTGGCGCTTGGGCACGATCATGAAATGCACCGGCGCCCAGGGCGCGATGTCGTGGAAGGCGAAGACGTCGTCGTCCTCGTGGACCTTCCGCGCCGGGATCTGCCCGGCGATGATCTTGCAGAAGATGCAGTTCGGATCAGATGCCACGGGCGGACTCCATCGCGCGACCGGCGCTCATGCGGGACATGCCCTTGACGATGCGGTAGAGGAACCACAGCGAGATGAGGCCCCATGCGATCCAGCCCGGCACGAAGAACAGCAGCCAGAGCCAGGAGGTCAGCAGATACAGCACCCCGGCCCACATCACCGAGCGGATGCGCCAGCTGAAGTGCGATTCATGCCAGGTGCCCTGGGCCTCGCCGCGCTTCACCAGGTCGATGATCAGCGCCAGGAGCAGCAGCGCGATCGATGCCTGCGCACCAGGCAGCACGGCGCTCACGGCCACGATCAGGTGCAGGACGTAGCTGACCCAGCCCCAGGTGCGCAACGAGCCGTCGGGTTCGATGTCGATGATGTCACGGGCCATCTGTGGTTCCTTCATTGCTCGCTGGCGGCGCGTTCCTGCGCCTTGCGCAGGGCCTTTTCCTCGATGCCGCTGGTGCCCGCGCGGCGTTCCAGTTCGTCGACGACCTGGCCCGGCGCCAGGCCATAGTGCGCCAGGGCGATCATGCTGTGGAACCACAGGTCGGCGACTTCGTTCACTATTTTTTGCCGGTCGCCGCCATGGTCGGCATCCTTGGCCGCCATCACGACCTCCGTGGCTTCCTCACCGATCTTCTTGAGGAAGGCGTCGGGGCCCTTGTACAGGAGCCGGGCGACATAGCTCGTCTCGGGATCGCCGCCCTGCGCGGGCAGGCGGCTCTCGATGACGGCCGCCAGGCGCGCCAGGGCGTCGGTGGCGGAGCGGGCCGCGTCGGGTACTGCTGTCGTCGATGTCATGGATGTCTCGTCTTATCTGTAGATGGACTCGGGGTCCTTGAGAACCGGCTCGACGGCTTCCCAGCGGCCATTCTCGTAGCGGCTGAAGAAACAGCTGTGACGACCGGTGTGGCACGCGATGCCCGGCTCGTGTCCGAGCTGCGTGACCTTGAGCAGGACGACGTCGTTGTCGCAGTCCAGCCGGATCTCGTGCACCGTCTGCACATGGCCGGATTCCTCGCCCTTGAACCACAGCCGCGCGCGCGAGCGGCTGAAGTACACCGCGCGGCCGAGCTCGGCCGTCTTCTGCAGCGCCTCGCGATTCATCCACGCGAACATCAGCACGTCGTTGCTGCCCTGCTCCTGCGCGATCACCGGCACCAGGCCGGCGGCGTCCCATTTCACTTCGTCGAGCCAATTCGTCATCGTGCGATTGTCGCAAACCACCGCGTCGATGCCGCCGGGTGGCCCCGCGCTCAGATCCGCACCGGGATGCCGCGCGCGGCCATCAGGGCCTTGGCCTCGCCGACCGTGTGGTCCCCGTAGTGGAAGATGCTCGCGGCCAGGACGGCATCGGCGCCGCCGGCCTGCACGCCGTCGGCCAGGTGATCGAGGTTGCCGACGCCGCCGGAGGCGATCACCGGCACGCCGACCGCGTCGCTCACGGCGCGCGTGAGCTCGAGGTCGAAGCCGCTCTTGGTGCCATCGCGGTCCATGCTGGTCAGCAGGATCTCGCCAGCGCCGCGACGCGCCATCTCGGCCGCCCAGCGCACGACGTCGAGGCCGGTGTTCTTGCGTCCGCCATGGCTGTAGACGTCCCACCCGGCGCCGCGCTCGGCGGCATCGGCGGCGGTGCGGCGCTTGGCGTCGATGGCGACCACGATGCACTGGGCGCCATAGCGGTGCGAGACCTCGTCGATGACGCCCGGGTTGGCGATGGCGGCGGAATTGAAGCTGGTCTTGTCGGCGCCGGCGTTGAGCAGGCGGCGCACGTCCTCGACCGTGCGCACGCCGCCGCCGACCGTCAGCGGGATGAAGACCTGGGAGGCCACGGCCTCGATGATCGGCAGGATCAGGTCGCGGCCGTCGCTGGTGGCGGTGATGTCGAGGAAGGTCAGTTCGTCGGCGCCCTGGGCGTTGTAGCGCGCCGCGATCTCGACCGGGTCGCCGGCATCGCGGAGTTCCAGGAAATTGACGCCCTTGACGACGCGGCCACCGGTCACGTCGAGGCAGGGAATGATGCGTTTGGCGAGCATGGGCGGATTCGGGGTGCGGGGGAGCGGGAAGTTCAAAGGACGGTGAGCTGCTGCCAGCCCTGCCAGCGCTCGCCGGGGGCGAGCTGCGCGGGGGTGTCGATGGCCGCGGCCTCGACGCAGAGCATGTGGCGATGGCCGTCGTCGGGCAGATCGGCGAGCCGGGCGGCCAGCACCGGGCCCGGGTTCCAGACCACGGTCTCGGTGCAGCTGGCGGACTGCGCGATCTCCAGCGTGCCCGACGGCTGCACCAGTCGCAGCGCGGCGGCGGGAGCCGCGTAGACGCTGTCGAACTCGGCATCGAAGGCCAGCGCCGCCTCGGACTCGGTCAGGCGCAGATCGCGCACCGCGTCCCAGCGCCGGGCGCCCTGCAGGCCCTCGAGCCGTGCCTGGCCGATGTCGTCGACCCGCAGATAGCTGTGCAGCGCGCCGGTGAACGACCAGGCGGTGGCGTCGGTGTTGTGCACGTCCAGCACGATGCGCAGGCTGTCGGCGCCGAGCGTCGCCTCCAGCCGCAATCCGAAGGCATGCGGCCAGAGCGCCCGCGTGGCGGCGTCGGCATCGAGCCGCATCGCGACGCGCGACGGCGCCGCCGGGTCGAATGCCTCGGCCTGCCAGGGCACGTTGCGTGCGAAGCCATGCTTGGCCAGCGGGCCGCGCTGGTTGAACTGCGGCCAGCAGATCGGCACGCCGCCGCGGATGGCGGCACGGCCATCGAACACGGACTGCGGGCTCAGGTACAGCCGCTCGATGCCATCGGGCGTGATCCAGGACAACAGGTGACCGCCATGCAGCGCCACGGTGCAGCTGGCGCCGTCGGGCGCGGTCAGGCGGAAGGCGGGCTGGCCGCGGAAGTCGATCGGTGAGAGAGGCATGTCGGGATTCTAGGGAGGGCACGGTGGCCGGCCATGAGGTTCAGCGCGCCGGCCAGTGCCAGGGCGGGACATCGCGGGCGTCGATCTCGGCCAGGTGGGTCTCGCCGAGCCGCTTCTCCAGCGTCACGTAGCCCGGCGGCGCCTCTGCGGACGCGGACTCGATGGCCGCGATCAGACGCACCGCGTGCGACACCACGATCACCTGCGAGGCCCGCGCCGCTCGCGCGATCAGTCGACCGAGCGCGGGCAGCAGGTCGGGGTGGAGGCTGGTCTCGGGCTCGTTGAGCACCAGCAGTCCGGGCGGCCGCGGCGTCAGCAGCGCGGCGATCCACAGCAGGTAGCGCAGCGTGCCGTCGGACAGCTCGGCCGCCGTCAGGGGCCGCAGCAGGCCGTGCTGGTGCATGCGCAGCTCGAAGCGATGGTCGTCCCCGACCGCGACGTCGATGCGCGCGCCGGGAAAGGCATCGTCGACGGCCCGGTCGAGCGCCTGGGCATCGCCGATCTCGCGGATGGTCTGGAGCGCGGCCGCGACATCGGCGCCGTCGTTGGCCATCACCGGCGTGTAGGTGCCGAGCTGCGGCGAGCGCGCGGGCGCCTCGGCATCGGAGCGGAAATGATCGTAGAAGCGCCAGGCCCGCATCCGCTCGCGCAGCGTGAGCATCTCGGGCGCGCCGCGCGGGTCGGCATATTCGGTGAGCATGCTGGCGAAGCTGGGCACCGGCCGGTCGATCGCATTCCAGGCGCCGGCGGCATCGCGCAGGCGCAACGCGTGGCCCTTGCGGTCGACCAGCTGGGTGGCCGGGCGCAATATGGGACCGCACCAGATCGCCTCGCGCTTGATCTGCGGATCGCGTGAGAAAGCGGAATCGGCCGATGGCCGTGGCAGGCCGATGTCGATCGCATAGCCGAAGTCATCGGCCGCCTCCCCGGCGAATCCCAGTCGCAGGTTGACCGGCTCGCGGCGCTTGCCGGCACCCTGCACCGGCGCCTCGCCACGCAGCATGGCGCCGGAGAAATGCTCGGGGCCGGCCCACAGCGTCGACGTCAGGCCGCCTTCGCGGACCAGGGAACGGATCACGCCGCCCTGCGCGATTTCGGCCAGCAGCCGCAGCGCGCGATAGATGCTCGATTTGCCGCTGCCGTTGGGTCCGGTGACGATCGTCAGGCGGCCGAGCGGAACGCTCAGCTGCCGCAGCGAGCGGTAGTTGGCGATGGCCAGCGTGGAGAGCATGCCGTGGCCGCGGAGCGCGCAGCGCGAGCAGGCGGGCGGGCAGTGCCTGGCTCAGGCGTCGGCGAGTTCGTCGGCACGCGCCTGCGCGGCCGCGAAGTCGAGGTCGCCCGAGTAGATGGCGCGACCGCAGATCACGCCCTCGACGCCTTCGGACTCGACCGCGCAGAGCTGCTCGATGTCGGCCATGTTCGACAGGCCGCCCGAGGCGATGACGGGGATCGTCAGCGCCTGCGCCAGCCTGACGGTGGCGTCGATGTTGATGCCCGAGAGCATGCCGTCGCGGCCGATGTCGGTGTAGATGATCGACTCGACGCCATAGTCCTCGAACTTCTTGCCCAGGTCGGCGACCTCGTGGCCGGTGAGCTTGCTCCAGCCGTCGGTGGCGACCTTGCCGTCCTTGGCGTCGAGGCCGACGATGATGTGGCCGCCGAAGGCGACGCAGGCGTCCTTCAGGAAGCCCGGGTTCTTGACCGCCGCGGTGCCGATGATCACGTAGCGCAGGCCGTCGTCGATGTAGCGCTCGATGGTGTCGAGGTCGCGGATGCCGCCGCCGAGCTGGACCGGGATCTCGTCGCCGACCTCGCGCAGGATCGCCTTGATGGCCGCGTGGTTCTGCGGCTTGCCGGCGAAGGCGCCATTGAGGTCCACCAGATGCAGGCGTCGCGCGCCGGCCTGGACCCACTTGCGCGCCATGGCCGCGGGGTCTTCGCTGAACAGGGTGGACTGGTCCATGTCGCCCTGCTTGAGGCGAACGCAGTGGCCGTCCTTGAGATCGATGGCGGGAATCAGCAGCATGGGGAGAACGGACCGCGGAGGTCTCAGGGGTTCCAGTGGAGGAAATTGCGATAGAGATGCAGACCGTGGTCGGCGCTCTTCTCGGGGTGGAACTGGGTGGCGAAGAGGTTGTCGCGCGCGATCACCGCGGCGAAGGGCGCGCCGTAGTCGGCCTCGCCCACGGCATGGCGCGCCTCGGCCGGCCTAGCGTAGAAACTGTGCACGAAATAGAAGTAGGCCTGGTCGGGCACGCCCGCCCACATCGCGTGGGCGCGCGACTGGCGCACCTGGTTCCAGCCCATCTGCGGCACCTTGAAGCGGCTGCCGTCGGGCTGCAGGCGACCCGCGAGGTCGAACTTGACGACCTCGCCCGGGATCAGCCCGAGCCCGTCGGTGGGTCCCTCCTCGCTGCGCGAGAGCAGCATCTGCATGCCCACGCAGACGCCGAACAGCGGCTTGCTCGCGGCGGCCTCGAGCACCGAGGCCTGCAGTCCCGAATCGCGCAGCTCGCGCATGCAGTCGGGCATCGCGCCCTGCCCCGGCAGCACGACGCGCGTCGCGCGCCGCACCACCTCGGGATCGGACGTGACGAAGACCTCGACGCCGGCCTGGTCGGCGGCGTGCCGCACGGCCTGCGACACCGAGCGCAGGTTGCCCATGCCGTAATCGACGACGGCCACGGAATTGGTGCGGGTCGTCACGGTCAGAGCGATCCCTTGGTCGACGGGATGACCCCGGCCGAGCGGGGATCGAGTTCGAGCGCCGCGCGCAGCGCCCGCGCGAAGGCCTTGAACACCGTCTCGCACTGGTGGTGCGCGTTGATGCCCTTGAGGTTGTCGATGTGCAGCGTCACGCCAGCGTGGTTGGCGAAACCCTGGAAGAACTCGTAGGCGAGCTGGGTGTCGAAGGTGCCGATCATGCCGCTGGTGAACGGGATGTGCAGATGCAGGCCCGGCCGGCCGGAGAAGTCGATGACGACGCGGCTGAGCGCCTCGTCGAGCGGCACGTAGGCATGGCCGTAGCGGCGGATGCCCTTCTTGTCGCCCACCGCGCGGGCCACCGCCTGGCCGAGCGTGATGCCGACGTCCTCGACGGTGTGGTGGCCATCGATGTGCAGGTCGCCCTGGCAGTCGATGTCGAGATCGATCAGCCCGTGACGGGCGATCTGGTCGAGCATGTGGTCGAAGAAGCCGATGCCGGTGGCGAGCTGGGCGCGGCCGCTGCCGTCCAGGTTGACGCGGACGTCGATCCGGGTCTCGGCCGTGTGGCGCGTGACCGCCGCGATGCGCTCGCCGGCCGTCGCGGTGACGACCGCATCGGGTGCCGTGGGTGTGTTCATAGGGATGCTTCGAGGGCCGCGAGCATGCGTGCATTCTCGTCGGCCGTTCCGACGGTCAGGCGCAGGCAGTTCGCCAGCAAGGGATGCATTCTAGAAATGTTCTTGATCAACACGCCATGCGACTTCATGCCATCGAAGGTCTTTGCGGCATCCGGAACGCGGATGAGGATCATGTTGGCGTCGCTCGGCCACTGGCGCACGCCCGCCATCCGGCCCAGCGCCTCCACCAGCCGTTCGCGCTGATCGCGCAGGTCGGCGGCCTGGGCCTCGAAGACCGCCGCGTGCGCCAGCGCGAAACGCGCGCACTCGCAGTTCAGCACGCTCACGTTGTAGGGCGGGCGCACCTTGTCGATCTCGGCGATCAGGGCCGCCGGTCCCATCAGGTAGCCCAGCCGCACCCCGGCCAGGCCGAACTTGCTCAGGGTGCGCATGAGCAGCACGTGGCCATGGCGCTCGATGCGGTCGATGTAGCTGCGCGAGGCGAATGGCTGGTAGGCCTCGTCGATCACCACCAGCCCCCCCTGCGCGCCCTGGGCGACCACCACCTGCTCGACGATCCCGTCGTCCCACAGGTTGGCCGTCGGATTGTTCGGATAAGCCAGGTGCACGATGGCGGGCCGCTCGCGTTCGATGGCCGCCAGCATGGCCGGACCATCGAGCTCGAAATCGGCCGTGAGCGGCACGCCGGTGAAGGCCAGGCCCTGGAGCTGGGCGCTGACCCCGTACATCACGAAACCGGGCACCGGCGCCAGCACCGAGGCGCCGGGCCGGTCGCAGGCCATCGTGACGAGCGAGATCAGTTCGTCCGAGCCATTGCCCAGCATCAGCTCGAAGCCTCGCGGCAGACGCGCCTGCTCGGCCAGGGCGCGCTTGAGCTCGGCATTGCCGTGGTTGGCCGGATAACGGTTGATCGCCAGGGCGCCCAGGCGGCGGCCGAGCTCTTCCTGCAGGTGCGGCGGCAGGACGTGCGGGTTCTCCATGGCGTCGAGCTTGATGACGCCGGGGGCGGCGTCCTGCACGACATAGGCGTGCATGGCGCGCACGTCGTCGCGGATGCGCTCGAGGGCGCGCCCGGTGCCGGCGGCGCCGGACGGTGCGGGTGCGCAGGAGGAATCGGGGATGGAAGCGTTCATGGGATTCTCAACGCGTGCAGCGATAGGTGGTGCGCAGCGCGGCGGCGAGCACGAGCTGCACCGGCATGTCGGCCTCGTAGCTGTCGGCGTTGCGCGCGAGTTCGGTCTGGTAGAGGGAGCGCGCCATGGCGGGCTCCAGGCGCCGGCCCTCGACGCAGAACATCGGCTTCTGGCCGGACCGCGTGGCGGCGTCGGCGCCTTCGCGCAGGCCCTCGACCACGCCGACCAGGTAGTAGCCGGCATGGGCCGGGCCATCCGCTCCACCGGCCTCGAGCGCGCGCAGTTCGCGGATGCTCATCGCCTGCGCGGCCGTCGCCGCGACCAGGCAGGCGGCGAGTGCGGCGGCGCGACGCGCCAGGCGCGAGGTCATGGCCGCAGCCGCAGCCGTGCCGCCTCGGCGTGGGCGCTCAGGCCTTCGCCCTCGGCCAGCGTGACGGCGACGCGGCCGAGCGTCTGCGCGCCCGCCTCGCTGACCTCGATCAGGCTCGAGCGCTTCTGGAAGTCGTAGACGCCCAGCGGGCTGGAGAAGCGCGCGGTACCGCTGGTGGGCAGCACGTGGTTCGGGCCGGCGCAATAGTCGCCCAGGCTCTCGCTGGTGTAGGCCCCGAGGAAGATCGCGCCGGCATGGCGCAGCAGCGGCTCCCAGCGGTGCGGCTCGCGGCTGCTGACCTCCAGATGCTCGGGCGCGATGCGGTTGCTCAGGGCGCAGGCCTCCTCCATGTCGCGCGTGTGGATCAGCGCGCCGCGGCCGTCGAGCGAGGCGGCGATGATGTCCGCGCGCGGCATCGTCGGCAGCAGGCGGTCGATGGCGGCCTGCACCTGATCGATGTAGTGGGCATCGGGACACAGCAGGATGCTCTGCGCCAGTTCGTCGTGCTCGGCCTGGCTGAACAGGTCCATCGCCACCCAGTCGGGCGGCGTGCTGCCATCGGCCAGCACCAGGATCTCGCTCGGGCCGGCGATCATGTCGATGCCCACCGTGCCGAAGACGCGGCGCTTGGCCGCCGCCACGTAGGCATTGCCCGGACCGGTGATCTTGTCGACGGCGGGAATGGTCGCGGTGCCATGGGCCAGCGCGGCGACGGCCTGCGCGCCGCCGATCGTGAACGCCCGGCTGACGCCCGCCACGTGGGCGGCCGCCAGCACCAGCGCGTTCTTCTCGCCACCGGGCGTGGGCACGACCATGACGATCTCGCCGACGCCGGCCACGTGCGCCGGGATGGCGTTCATCAGCACGCTCGACGGATAGGCCGCCTTGCCGCCGGGCACGTAGATGCCCACGCGGTCGAGCGGCGTCACCTTCTGGCCGAGCAGCGTGCCGTCCTCGTCGCGGTAGCTCCAGCTCTCGCCACTGGCGCGTTTCTGCGCCTCGTGGAACTGGCGCACCCGGCGGGCGGCGAATTCCAGCGCCTCGCGCTGTTCGGCCGGCAGCGACTCGAAGGCCGCGCGCAGCTCGTCGGCGGTGAGTTCCAGCGCTCGCATGTCGGTGGCGTCGAGGCGGTCAAAGCGCGCGGTGTAGTCCAGCACGGCGGCATCGCCACGATCCCGGACGTCGGCCAGGATGGCGGCGACACGTTCCTCGATGGCGGCATCCGCCTCGGCCGACCAATGCAGCCGCGCCTTGAAGTCGGCCTCGAAGGTGGCCGAGGCGGTGGACAGGCGGACGGGAGCGGCTTTCGATGTCATGGCGAAGGGAAGGAGATGGGGAAACGAGCGCTTATTTCGAGGGGTTCGAAGGAATGGCCGAGGCGAAGGCGTCGAGGATGCGGCGGATCGGCTCGCGCTTGAGCTTGAGCGCGGCCTGGTTGACCACCAGACGGGCGCTGATGTCCATGATGCGCTCGACCTCGACCAGGTGGTTGGCCTTGAGCGTGTTGCCGGTCGACACCAGGTCGACGATGGCGTCCGCCAGGCCGGTCAGCGGCGCGAGCTCCATGCTGCCATAGAGCTTGATCAGGTCGACGTGCACGCCCTTGCCGGCGAAGAAATCGCGCGCCAGGCCGACGTACTTGGTCGCCACCTTCAGCCGCGAGCCCTGCCGCACGGCCGAGGCGTAGTCGTAGTCGGCGCGCACCGCCACGCTCAGGCGGCAGGCGGCGATCCTCAGATCGAGCGGCTGGTAGAGACCCTGGTTGCCATGCTCGAGCAGCACGTCGAGTCCGGTCACGCCGAGATCGGCACCGCCGTACTGCACATAGGTCGGCACGTCCGAGGCCCGCACCAGCACCACCCGCACATCGCTGCGCGTGGTCGCCAGGATCAGCTTGCGCGACTTCTCCGGATCCTCCGTGACCTCGATCCCCGCCGCCGCCAGCAGCGGCATCGTCTCTTCAAAAATCCGTCCCTTGGACAACGCCAAAGTGATCATCGGAACAACTCCCAAACAGCCACGACCCCAAAGCCGGAAATCCCGCGGAACCGGCTCCGCCGGGCCGCCAGGATTGCCCCCTGGAAGGGGGTTGGCGCAGCGACACGAAGTGCGCGAAGACTGGGGGTCATCTCACAGCCTTTCGATGTCCGCGCCCAGGCCGCGCAACTTGGCCTCCATGCGGTCGTAGCCGCGATCGAGGTGGTAGATGCGGTCGACCCGCGTCTCGCCCTCGGCCACCAGCGCGGCGATCACCAGGCTGGCCGAGGCGCGCAGGTCGGTCGCCATCACCGTCGCGCCCGACAGTGCCGCCCCACCCTCCACCACGGCGACCTTGCCGTCGATGTGGATGGCCGCGCCCAGCCGCATCAGCTCGTTGACGTGCATGAAGCGGTTCTCGAAGATGGTCTCGGTCACGGCCGCCGTGCCCTGGGCGACGCAATTCAGCGCCATGAACTGCGCCTGCATGTCGGTCGGGAAGCCGGGGTACTCGGTGGTGCGGAACGCCTGCGCCCTGAGCGTCGCGCCGCCCGCCGAGGCGATGCGGATGCCGCCCTCGACGGCGCGCACGTCGCAACCCGCGTCGCGCAGCTTGTCGATGACGGCCTCGAGGTGGTCCGGGCGCGCATGGCGCAGCAGGACCTCGCCGCCCGCGGCCGCCACGGCGCACAGGAAGGTGCCGGCCTCGATGCGATCGGCCACCACGGCATGCTCGCAGCCATGCAGCGCTTCCACGCCCTGCACACGGATGTGGCTGGTGCCGTGGCCCTCGATCCTGGCGCCCATGCGCAGCAGCATCTCGGCCAGGTCGACGATCTCCGGCTCCTGCGCGGCGTTCTCCAGGATGGTCTCGCCTTCGGCCAGGGTGGCGGCCATGAGGAAGTTCTCGGTGCCGGTGACGGTCACCATGTCGGTCAGGATGCGCGCGCCCTTCAGGCGCTGGCGGCCGGCCGGCAGCCGCGCCAGCATGTAGCCGTGCTCGACCGAGATCTCGGCGCCCATCGCCTGCAGGCCCTTGATGTGCTGGTCGACCGGGCGCGAGCCGATGGCGCAGCCGCCGGGCAGCGACACCTTGGCGCGGCCGAAGCGCGCGAGCAGCGGGCCGAGCGCGAGCACCGAGGCGCGCATCGTCTTGACCAGGTCGTAGGGCGCCTCCAGGTTCGTCAGCGCGGCGGCGTCGATGCGCACGGTGCCCCCGCCCGCGCCCTCGCCGTCCTCGCGCTCGACCGGCACGCCCATGTTGCGGATCAGCCGCAGCATCGTCGAGACGTCCTGCAGGCGCGGCACGTTGCGCAGCGTGACGGGCTGCGCGGTCAGGAGCGCGGCGCAGAGTTCGGGCAGGGCGGCGTTCTTGGCGCCGGAGACGAAGACTTCGCCACCGAGCATGCGCCCGCCGCGAATGAGAAGTTGGTCCATCAGAAAATCCAGCGGAATAGGAGGCGTGGGCCGGGTATCGGAAGCAACCGGAGCCCGTGCGTGGCTCCGGCCCGGTGTCAACGCGGTGCGGCCGCCCATTCGGTCGGCGTGAAGGTCTTCATCGACAGCGCGTGCACCTCGTCGGTGTGCATTTTCGCACCCAGCGTGCGATAGACGCGCTGATGTCGCTGGATCGAGCGAAGCCCCTCGAATTCCGCCGAGACGATGGTCGCGTACCAGTGTCGCCCATCCCCTTCCAGCGCGATGTGCTCGCAGGCCAGGTCGGCCGAAATGATGTCTTTGAGTTCGTCAGCGGTCATAGATGGATTCAGGTCACCGGAGGGCTCGGTCGGGGCGGATCGGGTCAGCCGCGGATCTTGTAGCCGATGCGCAGCAGGTGCACGGCCAGGGCGCTGACCGCCAGCCACGCGCCACCGACGATGGCCAGGCTCACCCACGGCGAGATGTCGCTGACGCCGAAGAAGCCATAGCGGAAGCCGTCGATCATGTAGAAGAACGGGTTGAGATGGCTCACGCCCTGCCAGAAGGGTGGCAGCGAGCCGATCGAATAGAACACGCCCGACAGAAAGGTCATGGGCATGATGAGGAAGTTCTGGAACACCGCCATCTGGTCGAACTTCTCGGCCCACAATCCGGCGATGACGCCCAGGGTGCCGAGGATCGCGGCTCCGAGGAAAGCGAACACCACGATCCACGCCGGCGCCACGAAATCGGGCACCGCGAAGAATAGCGTCACGACGAACACGCCCAGCCCCACGGCGAGTCCGCGGATGACGGACGAACCGACATAGGCGAAGAACCAGCCCCAGTGCGACAGCGGCGTGAGCAGCACGAACACCAGGCTGCCCATGATCTTGCTCTGCACGATCGAGGACGAACTGTTGGCGAACGCGTTCTGCAGCACGCTCATCATCACCAGGCCGGGGATCAGGAAGGCGGTGTAGCTGACCGACCCGTAGACCTTGACATGGCCCTCGAGCACGTGGCCGAAGACCATCAGGTAGAGCACCGCGGTGAGCACCGGGGCGCCGACGGTCTGGAAGCCGACCTTCCAGAAGCGCAGCGTCTCCTTGTAGAGCAGCGCCAGCCAGCCCGTGGGATGCAGCATCATCGCGCGACCTCCAGGGGCGTCTGCTCGCCGGCCATCAGGTCGATGAAGACATCCTCCAGGTCGGCCTTGCGCATCTCGACGTCCTCGACGGCGACGCCGGCCTCGCGCAAGGCGACGAGCAGCTGCTCGACCTCGTGCGCGTTGTGCGCCGGCAATTGCACGATGCGCCCCGTGATGCGGGCTTGCCGGGCGATCTCCCAAGGCAGTTCGGCATCGGTCTTGAAGCGCAGCACGTTGCTGGCGGCCGCGCGCAGCAGTTCGCTGGTGCGGTCGAGCGCGATCACGCGGCCCTGCTTGAGCATGGCGATGCGGTGGCAGAGCGCCTCCGCCTCCTCGAGGTAGTGGGTGGTCAGCAGCACGGTGCTGCCCTCGCGATTGAGGCGGGCGACGAACTGCCAGAGCGTCTGCCGCAGCTCGACGTCGACGCCGGCGGTCGGCTCGTCCAGCACGATGACCTGCGGCTTGTGCACCAGGGCCTGGGCGACGAGCACGCGCCGCTTCATGCCGCCGGAGAGCTGCCTCAGGTTGGCCGTGGCCTTGTCGGCCAGGCCGAGGTTCTGCAGAAGCTCGTCGATCCAGGCGTCGTTGTTCTTGATGCCGAAGTAGCCCGACTGGATGCGCAGCGATTCGCGCACGTTGAAGAACGGATCGAACACCAGCTCCTGCGGCACGATGCCCAGATGGCGACGCGCCTGCGCATAGTCGCGCTGGACGTCGAAGCCATGCACGGCGATCGCGCCGGTCGTGGGCCGCGCCAGGCCGGCGAGCATGCTGATCAGGGTCGTCTTGCCGGCGCCGTTGGGGCCGAGGAGACCGAAGAACTCGCCCTCCTCGATCTCGAAGGCGACGTTGTCGACGGCCTTCAGGCCGGGCAGGCCCTGCGATTGCTGATGGCGTGAGGGGGGATAGGTCTTGGAGACCGACTGGAAGGAGATCGCGGACATGGGGAGCCCGCGATTTTACGGGGAGGTGGTCGGTTCAGAGGGATGCGGGGATACCCGCCGGGCACGCATTGTCGCCCGAAGGCCTAGGTCGCGCTGGGCAGCAGTCCGGCCACGCCATAGAGCGTGGCGAGTTCGCGCAGGCGCGGCGAGAGGCCCTTGACGGCGAAATCACGCCCGTGCGCGGCCGCTTCGCGCCGGCATTCGAGCAGCACGGCCAGCGCCGAGGAGTCGAACTGCGCCAGCGCGGTGGCATCGACGACGGCCACCGACTCCGGCGACTGCGCCGCCAGGCCCTGCTGCAGCATGCGCATGCAGGCCGGCGCCTCGTCATGGCGCAGCACGGCGGGCAGGACCAGCATGTTCACCTCAGTTGCTTCCGTTGCTCTTGTTGCGCGAGGCCAGGGCGGCGATCAGACCGTCGATGCCCTTGCTGTTGATCTGCTGCGAGAACTGGGTGCGGTAGGTGTCGACCAGCCATACGCCCAGGACGTTCAGGTTGTAGACCTTCCAGCCGCCGCCCTCGCCCGGGGTCTTCTCGAGCCGGTAGTCGAGCTGCACGGGATCGCCACCGCCACGGATCTCGGTGCGCACCAGGACTTCCTTGTCGTTGGGCGAACCACGGAACGGCCGCACCGTCACGCTCTGGTCGCTCACCTGGTCGAGGGCACCGGCATAGGTGCGCACGAGCAGCGTCTTGAACTCCTCCTGCAGCCGCTTCTGCTGCTCCGGCGTCGCCGTGCGCCAGGCCGGGCCGACGGCCGAGGCCGTCATGCGCTGGAAATTCACGTTCGGCATGATCTTGCTGTCGACCAGCACCATGATCTTGCCGATGTCGCCGGCCTTGATGGACTTGTCGGCCTTGATGGTGGCCAGCACGTCGCCCGAGATCCGCTGGACCAGGGCATCGGGCGTCTCGTCGGCGGCACGCGCGGAACCGGTGAACATGGCGGCGCCACTGAAGAGCACGGCGCTGGCCAGGACGATGCGTCCCAGGAAGCGGCGTTGCACGGTGACGGTAGCGTTTGATTTCATGATCGGGACATTTCCTGGGTCAATGATTCGAGGGATGTGGATGGCACATGGGGCGGAATCGGCGCCATGCAATGCATGGGCGGAATCGGAGCGCTCCGCAGGAAGGTTGGAAACGATCCTGTCGAGGTGGTTCCGGAGCCGCTCGCCATGTTGCAACCTTATGCAAGGTCGCCGCCATCCGCCGTCAGTCCGCGCCGCTTCCGTCGTCCGGCGGATTGCCGTCGAAGACCTCGCTGCGGCGACGCTGCAGGTAGGCATCGCGCGTGAAGGAGTAGCGGTCGAGCGCCGCGTCGCCGATGAGCTGGCTGGCGCGCAGGTAGTTCGAGCGCAGGTCGACCACGCGCAGCACGTACAGCGAATTGCGCGCCGGCACGTCGGAGATCTGGTGCAGCATGTCGCCCTGCACGTCCACCGGCAATGCGGCGGTGTCGCGCAGGGTGGAGGGACCGAGCAACGGCAGCACGACATACGGACCCGACGGCACGCCCCAGCGGCCGAGCGTCTGGCCGAAGTCCTCCGAATGGCGGTCGATGCCCAGTTCCGTCGCGACATCGAGCAGGCCGCCGAGCCCGAGGATGGTGTTGACGTTCAGGCGCATGAAGGTCTCGGCGCTGTCCTGGGCCTTCAGCTGGGCCACGTTGTTGGCGAAGTTCCAGACGTCGCCGAGGTTGCTGAAGAAGTTGTTGACGCCCGAGCGCACCGGCGACGGCAGCACCTTGCGATAGGCGGTGGCGACGGGCACCAGGACGTTGTCGTCGACGACATCGTTGAAGCGCGAGACGTTGCGGTTGAAGGGCTCGAACGGATCGGCCGGATTCGATGCCGTGGGGCGCGGACCGGTGGCGCAGCCGGTGGCCAGCACCAGCATGCCGAGAGCGCCGGCCAGGCGCAGCGAGCGGCGGCGGACAGGGAGGGCGCGGGGATGGGGGAGGATTCGCGGATTCATTTCTTGGGATTCTTTTCTGGCGCGTCGCTTCCTTCGGCCGCCTTGCTGAAGAGAAACTGGCTGATGAGGTTCTCCAGCACGACCGCGGACTGGGTGGCGGTGATGGTATCGCCGGCTTCGAGGTTCTTCTCCTCGGCGCCGGCTTCGATGCCGATGTACTGCTCGCCGAGCAGGCCGCTGGTCAGGATCTTGAGCGAGCTGTCCTTGGGGAACTTGTAGCTGCTCTGCAGCGCCAGGTCGACATTGGCCTGGAAGGTCTTGTCGTCGAAGCGGATCGAATCGACGCGTCCCACCACCACGCCGGCGCTGCGGATCGCGGCCTTGGGCTTCAGGCCGCCGATGTTGTCGAAGCGCGCCGTCACGGCATAGGTCTTCTGGAAATTGAGATTGAGCAGGTTGGCCGACTGAAGGGCGAGGAACAGCAGGGCCGCTCCGCCGATCAGCACGAACAGGCCGACCCAGATGTCGTTGCTGGAACGTTGCATGGGATGGTTCTCCTAGACGCTGAACATCAGCGCGGTCAACAGGAAGTCGAGACCGAGCACGGCCAGCGAAGCCACGACCACCGTACGGGTCGTGGCGCGCGAGACGCCCTCGGGGGTGGGCAGCGCCTCGTAGCCCTGGTGCACCGCCACGAAGGTGACGGTGATGCCGAAGACGATGCTCTTGATGAGGCCGTTGCCGACGTCGGTCCAGACGTCGACCCCGCTCTGCATCTGGCCCCAGTAGGCGCCGGGGTCGACCCCCAGCAGCACCACGCCGACGATGTATCCGCCCAGGATGCCGACGGCGCTGAAGACCGACGCCAGCAGCGGCATCGCGATGACGCCGCCCCAGAAGCGTGGCGCCAGTACGCGTCGCACCGGGTCGACCGCCATCATCTCCATGGCGCTGAGCTGCTCGCCGGCCTTCATCAGGCCGATCTCCGCCGTCAGCGCGGTGCCGGCGCGGCCGGCGAACAGCAGCGCCGCGATCACCGGCCCCAGTTCGCGCAGCAGGCCGAGCGCCACCACCAGGCCCAGCGCCTCGGCCGAGCCGAAGCGCTGCAGCAGGTTGTAGCCCTGCAGGCTCAGCACGAAGCCCACGAACAGGCCGGAGACGGCGATGATCGCGAGCGAGTAGTTGCCCAGGAAATGGATCTGGTCGCGCACCAGGCCGAAACGGCGCAGCGCCGCGCCGCCATGGCGCGCCAGTTGCAGGAACAGGCGCGCGCCACGGCCGATGTCGGCCAGCTTGCCGCGCACGGCGAAGCCCAGGTCGGCCGGCTTCCAGAGACTCATGACCGCTCCTTCGGAACCACCGGCACGTGGTGCGCGGGGCCGAAGTCGTCCTCGACGCTGACTCCGGGATAGTGGAAACGCACCGGCCCGTCGGGCAGCGCGTGGACGAACTGGTGCACCAGCGGATCGGTGCTGCGCCGCACGACGTCCGGCGTGCCCTGGGCGGCGACGCCGCCATTGGCCAGGATGACAACGTGGTCGGCGATGCGGAAGGTCTCCTCCAGGTCGTGCGAGACGATGACGCTGGTCAGTCCGAGTGTGTCGTTGAGCTGGCGGATCAGGCGCGCGGCGGTGCCCAGCGAGATCGGGTCGAGGCCGGCGAAGGGCTCGTCGTACATCACCAGATCGGGATCGAGCGCGATGGCGCGCGCCAGCGCGATGCGTCGCGCCATGCCGCCGGAGACTTCGCTGGGCATGAGGTCGCGGGCGCCCCGCAGGCCGACGGCGTCGAGCTTCATGAGGACGATGTCGCGCACCAGGGGCTCGGGCAGTTGGGTGTGCTCGCGCAGCGGGAAGGCGACGTTGTCGAGCACGCTCATGTCGGTGAACAGCGCGCCGAACTGGAACAGCATGCCCATGCGACGCCGCGCCGCGTAGAGCGCCGCGCTGTCCATGCGCCCGACATCGGCGCCATCGAGCAGCACCGCGCCGCCCCGCGCGCGCAGCTGGCCGCCGATCAGGCGCAGCACCGTGGTCTTGCCACCGCCCGAGGCGCCCATGAGCGCCGTGACCTTGCCGCGCGGGATGTCGAACGACACGCCGTCCAGGATGGCGCGTTCGCCATAACCGAAGGTCACGTCGCGGAATTCGACCAAGGAGGGAGGTGGGGAAGTGCTGGCGTCCATCGAAAAGAAAAAGCCGGGTGCCCTTGATTTAAGGGAAATCCCGGCTTGCGGTTGACTCCATGATAAAGGAGCCGGCGTGGGGGCGATGCGACGCCCGATCCCGCCGGAGCGTAAGGCTATCGCGGAAGGTCGCTGTAGCCCATCAGGAACTCGTCGACCGAGCGCGCGGCCTGGCGACCCTCGCGGATCGCCCACACCACGAGCGACTGGCCGCGCCGGATGTCGCCGGCGGCGAAGACCTTGGGCACGCTGGTGGCGTAGCCACCGGTGAAGTCGACCGTCGCCTTGGCATTGCCGCGGCCGTCCTTCTCGATGCCGAAGGCATCCAGCACGCTGGCCACCGGGCTCACGAAGCCCATCGCCAGCAGGACCAGGTCGGCCTTCAGGATCTGCTCGCTGCCCGGCACCTCGACCATCTTGCCGTCCTTCCACTCGACGCGGACGGTCTTCAGGCCGGTGATCTTCTTGCCGTCGCCGATGAATTCCTTGGTCGAGATGGCGAATTCGCGCTCGCAGCCCTCCTCGTGGCTGGAGCTGGTGCGCAGCTTGTACGGCCAGTAGGGCCATGTCATGGGACGGTTCTCCTCCTCCGGAGGCTGCGGCATCAGCTCGAACTGCGTGACGCTGGCGGCGCCGTGGCGGTTGCTGGTGCCCACGCAGTCGCTGCCGGTGTCGCCGCCACCGATGACGATGACGTGCTTGCCCTCGGCGCGCAGCTGGTTCTTCAGCTTGTCGCCGGCATTGACCTTGTTCTGCTGCGGCAGGAACTCCATCGCGAAGTGGATGCCGTCGAGTTCGCGGCCCGGCGCGGGCAGGTCGCGCGACTGCTCGGCGCCGCCGGTCAGCAGCACGGCATCGAACTCCTGGTCGAGCTGCTCGGGCGTGATGGTCTCCTTGGCCCAGTTGGTGACCTTGGAGCCCTTGCCCATGGGGTCCTTGGCCGCGCCCACGACCACGCCCAGGCGGAAGGTCACGCCCTCGGCCTTCATCTGCTCGACGCGGCGGTCGATGTGCGTCTTCTCCATCTTGAAGTCGGGGATGCCATAGCGCAGCAGGCCGCCCACGCGATCGTTCTTCTCGAACAATGTCACGTCGTGGCCGACGCGGGCGAGCTGCTGGGCCGCCGCCATGCCGGCCGGTCCGGCGCCCACCACGGCGACCTTCTTGCCGGTCCTGTGCTTGGCCACGCGCGGCTTGACCCAGCCCTCGTCCCAGGCGCGGTCGATGATCGCGTGCTCGATCGACTTGATGCCCACCGCGTCGTCGTTCACGTTGAGCACGCAGGCCGCCTCGCAGGGTGCGGGGCAGATGCGGCCGGTGAATTCCGGGAAGTTGTTGGTCGAATCGAGCACGGCGAAGGCGTTCTGCCAGTCGTCGCGATACACCAGGTCGTTGAAGTCCGGAATGATGTTGTTGACCGGGCAGCCGCTGTTGCAGAACGGCGTGCCGCAGTCCATGCAGCGCGCGCTCTGGACCTGGGCCTGCTTGGCATCCAGGCCGACGACGAATTCCTTGTAGTGCTTCAGGCGCTCCTCGGGCGGCTTGTAGCCCTCCTCGATGCGCTCGTATTCCATGAAGCCGGTGATCTTTCCCATCGTGCTGTCCTTGGTTCTTGGTTCTGCGGGATCGCCGTCGTCAGACCGCGGCGGGCTTGCGGGCCTGGGTCACGCCCGGCTGCAGGCCGGCCTGGGCGTCGTTGCCGGTCGAGGTGGCGAGCGTCTTGCGATAGTGGATCTCGCCGAGCGCGCGCTTGTACTCGTTGGGGAACACCTTGACGAACCTGGTGCGGTTGACGGTCCAGTCGTCGAGCAGCTCGCGCGCGCGCTTGCTGCCGGTCCAGCGGTGGTGGTCCTCCAGCAGCTTGCGCAGCTGAGCCTCGTCGGTCATGCCGTTGTGCCAGGTGCCGCGATCGACCGTGGCGGTCTGCTCGGCCTTGGTCAGCACCTTCTCCAGCGACACCATCGACAGGTTGCAGCGCGAGGCGAACTGGCCGTCCTCGTCGTACACGAAGGCGACGCCGCCGCTCATGCCGGCGGCGAAGTTGCGGCCGGTCTTGCCCAGCACGGCGACCGTGCCGCCGGTCATGTACTCGCAGCCGTGGTCGCCGGTGCCCTCGACGACCGCCGTCGCGCCCGACAGCCGCACCGCGAAGCGCTCGCCGGCGACGCCGCAGAAGTAGGCCTCGCCGGTGGTGGCGCCATACATCACGGTATTGCCGACGATGGTGTTGCGCACCGCCTCGCCCCGGAAATCCAGGCTCGGGCGCACCACGATGCGGCCGCCCGAGAGGCCCTTGCCGGTGTAGTCGTTGGCATCGCCGATCAGGTAGAGCGTGATGCCGCGCGCCAGGAAGGCGCCGAACGACTGCCCGCCCGTGCCTTCGAGCTGGATGCGGATGGAATCGTCGGGCAGGCCTTCCGGATGCACCCGCGTGAGCGCGCCCGACAGCTTGGCGCCGACCGTGCGGTTGACGTTGCGCACCACCTCGATGAACTGCACCTTCTCGCCCTTGTCGATGGCCGCGCGCGACTTCTCGATGAGCTTGGTGTCGAGGTTGTGCTCCAGGCCATGGTCCTGGTTCTCGACGTGGTAGCGCGGCACGTCGTCCGGCACGATGGGCATCGCGAACAGGCGGCTGAAGTCCAGGCCGCTGGCCTTCCAGTGCGCGATGCCCTTCTTCATGTCGAGCAGGTCGGCGCGGCCGATCATGTCGTCGAACCTGCGGATGCCCAGCTGCGCCATGATCTGGCGCACTTCCTCGGCGACGAAGAAGAAGTAGTTGACGACGTGCTCGGGCTTGCCGGAGAACTTCTGGCGCAGCACCGGGTCCTGCGTGGCCACGCCCACCGGGCAGGTGTTGAGGTGGCACTTGCGCATCATGATGCAGCCTTCGACGATCAGCGGCGCGGTCGCGAAGCCGAATTCGTCGGCGCCCAGCAGCGCGCCGATGGCGACGTCGCGGCCGGTCTTCATCTGGCCGTCGGCCTGCACGCGCACGCGACCGCGCAGGCGGTTGAGCACCAGCGTCTGCTGCGTCTCGGCCAGGCCGATCTCCCACGGACCGCCGGCATGCTTGATCGACGACCAGGGCGAGGCGCCGGTGCCGCCGTCGTGGCCGGCGATCACGATGTGGTCGCTCTTGCACTTGGTCACGCCCGCGGCCACGGTGCCCACGCCCACTTCGCTGACCAGCTTGGTGCTGATGCTGGCGTGCGGGGCGACGTTCTTCAGGTCGTGGATGAGCTGCGCCAGGTCCTCGATCGAGTAGATGTCGTGGTGCGGCGGCGGGCTGATGAGGCCCACGCCGGGCACCGAGTAGCGCTGCTTGCCGATGTACTCGGTGACCTTGCCGCCGGGCAGCTGGCCGCCCTCGCCGGGCTTGGCGCCCTGGGCCATCTTGATCTGGATCTGGTCGGACGAGCTCAGGTACTCGGCCGTCACGCCGAAGCGCCCCGAGGCCACCTGCTTGATCTTCGAGCGCAGCGAATCACCGACCTTCAAATCCAGGTCGACCTCGACGTTGGCCTCGCCGATCACGCTCTTGAGTGTGTCGCCGACCTTGATCGGGATGCCCTTCAACTCGTTGCGATAGCGGTTCGGGTCCTCGCCGCCCTCGCCCGTGTTGCTCTTGCCGCCGATGCGGTTCATCGCCACGGCCAGGGTCGCGTGCGCCTCGGTCGAGATCGATCCCAGCGACATGGCGCCGGTGGCGAAGCGCTTGACGATGTCGGCCGCCGACTCGACCTCCTCCACGGGAATGGCCTGGGCCGGATCGAGCTTGAACTCGAACAGGCCGCGCAGCGTCATGTGGCGGCGGTTCTGGTCGTTGATGATCTGGGCGTATTCCTTGTAGGTGCTCCAGTTGTTGGCGCGCGTGCTGTGCTGCAGCTTGGCGATGGCGTCGGGGGTCCACATGTGGTCCTCGCCGCGGGTGCGCCAGGCGTATTCGCCACCGGCATCGAGCATGTTGGCCAGGATCGGGTCGTCGCCGAAGGCGGCGGCGTGCATGCGCAGCGCCTCCTCGGCGATCTCGAAGACGCCGATGCCCTCGACACGGCTGGCGGTGCCGGTGAAGTACTTGTCGGCCGTGACGCTGTTCAGGCCGATGGCCTCGAACAGCTGCGCGCCGCAGTAGCTCATGTACGTCGACACGCCCATCTTGGACATGATCTTCGACAGGCCCTTGCCGATCGCCTTGACGTAGTTGTAGATCGCCTTGTCGGCCGACAGGTCGCCACTGAGGTCGGCGTGCAGCTGGGCCAGGGTCTCCATGGCGAGGTAGGGGTGCACGGCTTCGGCGCCATAGCCCGCCAGCACGCCGAAATGGTGCACCTCGCGCGCGCTGCCGGTCTCCACCACCAGGCCGGTGGTGGTGCGCAGGCCCTCGCGCACCAGATGCTGGTGGATGGCGCTCGACGCCAGCAGGGCCGGGATCGCGACCTGCGTCGCGCTGACGCCGCGGTCGCTGACGATCAGGATGTTGCTGCCGCCCTTGATGGCGTCGACCGCCTCGGCGCACAGCGATGCCAGCTTGGCCTCGACGCCCTCGCGGCCCCAGTCGGCCGGGTAGGTGATGTCGAGCGTGGTCGAGCGGAACTTGCCCTGCGTGTGCTGCTCGATGTTGCGCAGCTTGGCCATGTCGGCGAAGTCGAGGACCGGCTGGCTCACCTCCAGCCGCATCGGCGGGTTCACCTGGTTGATGTCCAGCAGGTTGGGCTTCGGGCCGATGAAGCTGTTGAGCGACATCACGATGGCTTCGCGGATCGGATCGATCGGCGGGTTCGTGACCTGCGCGAACATCTGGCGGAAGTAGTTGTAGAGCGGCTTGTTCTTGCTCGAGAGCACCGCCAGCGGGCTGTCGTTGCCCATCGAGCCGATGCCCTCCTCGCCGGCCTGCGCCATCGGGCTGAGCAGGAACTTGATGTCCTCCTGCGTGTAGCCGAAGGCCTGCTGGCGATCCAGCAGCGAGACCTCGCTGCGCGGCGGCTCGGCCGCTGGCGCCTCGACGCTGTCGAGCTTGATGCGCAGGTTCTCGATCCACTGCTTGTAGGGCTTGGTGTTGACGACATAGGCCTTGAGCTCGTCGTCGTCGATCATGCGACCCTGCTCCAGGTCGATCAGGAACATCTTGCCGGGCTGCAGGCGCCACTTGCGCACGATCTTCTGCTCGGGCACCGGCAGCACGCCGGACTCGGAGGCCATGATGACGAGGTCGTCGTCGGTCACGCAGTAGCGCGAGGGACGCAGGCCGTTGCGGTCGAGCGTGGCGCCGATCTGGCGGCCGTCGGTGAAGACGATCGAGGCCGGGCCGTCCCACGGCTCCATCATGGCGGCGTGGTACTCGTAGAACGCGCGGCGGCGCTCGTCCATGGTGCCGTGCTGCTCCCAGGGCTCGGGGATCATCATCATCACGGCCTGGCTGATCGGATAGCCGGCCATGGTCATGAGTTCGAGGCAGTTGTCGAAGGTGGCGGTGTCGGACTGGCCGGCGAAGCTGATCGGATAGAGCTTCTTCAGGTCGGGACCGAGCACCGGCGACGACATCACGCCCTCGCGCGCCTTCATCCAGTTGTAGTTGCCGCGCACCGTGTTGATCTCGCCGTTGTGGGCGACATAGCGGTAGGGGTGGGCCAGCGGCCACTTGGGGAAGGTGTTGGTCGAGAAGCGCTGGTGCACCAGGCCGATGGCCGAGACGCAGCGCTCGTCGGACAGGTCGAGGTAGTACACGCCCACCTGGTCGGCCAGCAGCAGGCCCTTGTAGACCACCGTGCGGCTCGACATGCTCGGAACGTAGTATTCCTTGCTGTGCTTGAGCGCGAGGTTCTGGATGTTGGCGCTGGCCGTCTTGCGGATGACGTAGAGCTTGCGTTCCAGCGCGTCCTGCACGATGACGTCGCTGCCACGGCCGATGAAGACCTGGCGCAGGATCGGCTCGGTCTTCTTGACGGCGGGCGACATCGGCATGTCGCGGTTGACCGGCACGTCGCGCCAGCCCAGGAGCACCTGGCCCTCGGCCTTGATGGCGCGCTCCATCTCCTGCTCGCAGGCCATGCGCGAGGCATGCTCCTTGGGCAGGAAGATCATGCCGACGCCATATTCGCCATAGGGCGGGAGTTCGACGCCCTGCGCGGCCATCTCGGCGCGGTAGAGCGCGTCGGGGATCTGGATCAGGATGCCGGCGCCGTCACCCATCAGCTTGTCGGCGCCGACGGCGCCGCGATGGTCGATGTTCTCCAGGATCTTCAGCGCCTGGGTCACGATGTCGTGACGCTTCTCGCCCTTGATGTGAGCGACGAAACCGAGACCGCAGGCGTCGTGTTCGTTGCTGGCGGAATACAGACCGTGCTGTTCCAGGTGTTGGATCTCGGCAGCCGTAGTCATGGGCGCGCTCCTTCAATTGCTTCGTGGGACGACTTCACGATCGAAACTCGTGGGGAAGAAAAGCTCGCGGCGGGACGAGGCAGGTCGTGCCGAAGCCGGCGAAAGCTTTCCATGGACGAGGATATTTCGTTGCACAAACAATGCCAAGTACTTTAATTGGGGTCAGATTCCATTTAATCCTTGAACGATCCATTCAAGTATTAATTGGGGACATATTGAAAATGCCACATGGAGTGCGCTCCGACCCGCCCGGACGCTTCGGCGACCGTGGGCTATACACGCGCTCGACCCCCGTGGCTCAGGATGCGGTGCTGTCCTTCGGCCGTCGTCCCGCCCGCATCTTCTCGATGCGCCGGGGCGTCGCCTCCTGCAGTCGGGCCAGGAAGCGCGGATCGCCCGCGGCCCAGCCCTGGAGCAGCGATTCGGTGATCACGGCCTGGTCCGCCATGCCGATGCCGGCGGCCACGCGCTCCGCATACGCCGCCTCGCGCGCGAACGGGGTGTTGCCCAGCGACCAGTACTGAGGCGGTGGCGAGAGCCACCGCTCGCCGCGCACGCCGACATAGTGCGCATGACTCGACCAACGATAGGCCGACGCGTCCGCCACCAGTCCGGCGCGCACCGGGTTGAGGTCGATCGACACCATGCATGGCAGGAGCCAGCGCTCGGCCTGGACCACTGTCGAGCGATAGCGCCCTTCCCACAGCGTGCCGGTGCGCGCATGGCGATCGTTGAACCAGCGCACGTAGCCGCGCCCGACCGACTGCATGAATCGCGGCAGGCCGTCGGCGGTCGAGGGCGTCGCCAGCAGATGGAAGTGGTTGTCCATCAGCACGTAGGCATGCAGCGCGATGTCCCAGCGCGAGACGTTCTCCGCCAGCAGCGTCAGCATGCGCTCCCGGTCGGCATCGTCGATGAAGATGGGTTGGCGGTTGTTGCCGCGCTGGAGCACGTGGTGCGGCTGATCGGCCAGCGTGAGGCGGGGCAGGCGGGCCATGGCGGTGGCGCTTCTCAGTCGAGACGGAAACGCGTCTCCAGCAGCGTCTCCAGGCCGAACTCCGCCAGCAGCGCGTGCAGCCGCTCGGCCGCGCCCGCCTTGGGCTGGCCGGTGCGACGCGCGATGATCAGTTCGTTCTTCATGCTGTGCTCCCAGCCGACCAGCTCGGTCACCGTCACCTGGTAGCCGCGCGCCTCCAGGTAGAGGCAGCGCAGCACGTTGGTCAGCTGGCTGCCGATCTCGCGGGTGTGGAGCGGATGGCGCCACAACTCGGCCAGCGGCGTGCGCGACAGCGACAGCGCCTTGGTCTGGCGCAGGCAGGCGGCCACCTCGGCCTGGCAGCACGGCACCAGCACCATGAAGCGCGCCTGCTTGGCCAGGCCGAAGGCGATGGCGTCGTCGGTGGCGGTGTCGCAGGCATGCAGCGCGGTCACCACGTCGACGCGCGGCGGCAGCTCGGGCGCATGCGTGGACTCGGCCACCGTCAGGTTCAGGAAGGCCATGCGGTCGAAACCCAGGCGCGCGGCCAGCTCGCGCGAGCGCTCGGTCAGCTCGCGCCGCGTCTCGATGCCGTAGACATGGCCGCCACCACCCTGCCCCGTCGCGGCCTGCGCCTTGAAGAACAGGTCGTAGACGATGAAGCCCAGGTACGACTTGCCGGCGCCATGGTCGGCCAGCGTGGCGTTCGCGCCTTCGCCGGGCAGTTCGCGCAGCAGCTTCTCGATGAACTGGAACAGGTGGTAGACCTGCTTGAGCTTGCGGCGCGAATCCTGGTTGAGCCGGCCTTCGCGCGTGAGGATGTGGAGTTCCTTGAGCAACTCGATCGACTGGCCCGGACGCAGCTCCTGCAGCACGTCGGCGGCGGCCTGGTCGGTCTTGCCGATCCTGCCGGCGCGGTGGGCCTTGTCGAGCCGTTCGGGCGGGCCCGGCGGATGCTTGCGGGCGGGGTTCGCGTTCGGGGAATTCATGGTCGGGTCCTGTGGTGTCGCCCGGGCGGCGGGCGGACGGGGTCGGTCATCGCGGCGCGGCGCCACCGGGACCCACG
The DNA here is from genome assembly GCF_056679935.1 of Variovorax sp. PEI5. Taxonomy (NCBI): domain Bacteria; kingdom Pseudomonadati; phylum Pseudomonadota; class Betaproteobacteria; order Burkholderiales; family Comamonadaceae; genus Variovorax; species Variovorax sp. PEI5. Next base: position 3,346,251 of record NZ_CM155257.1, on the reverse strand, counting down.
TCCAGCGCGACCCAACCGTCCGGGCCCAGGGCTTCGAGGGTCTCGATGTTGCGCTCGAAGATCGCCTCGGCGTCCGGGAAGGCTTCGACGGCGCGGTCGATGCTCGCCTCGCGCAGCAGATGCAATGTCGGGTGGGGCGCGCGGTTGGTCGCATTGCCGATGTCGTCGGCATCGGTGCCGGCGAACTGGAAGCGTGGATGGAAGCTGGCCAGCTGCAGCACGCCGTCGAAGCCGGCGCGCGACAGGCGGCGCTCGGAGCGCGCGGTGAAATCGTTGAAGTCGAGGAAATCGGCCAGCGCGTGCGGCGCGATCAGCAAGGTGGTGTCGCGCTCGGTCGCCGGCGATGCCGCCAGTGCCCGCGCTTCGGCCAGCAGCTGGTCGAGCAGGCCGGCGTCGTCCGCCTCGGCGAGGTGCACGGCGTAGTGGATCTGTCCCTTGACATGCACCGCCTTGGCGAACGGGCACAGGTTCAGGCCGATCACGGCGCGCTCCAGCCAGCGTCGCGTGTCGGCGACGGCCTGCTCCTGCGGGACCGGGGTCGTCGTGCTCATGGCATCCAGGCCCGGCCGGTGAGGCGCTCGTGCTCGCGGATGGCGAAGCGGTCGGTCATGCCGGCGATGTAGTCGGCCACGGCACGCGGCACGTCGACGCGGTCGGCGAAGGACGGCGGCATCTCGCGCGGCCGCGCGAGGTAGATGTCGAACAGCTGGCGCACCACCTCCTGGGCCCGGCCGGTGGTCTGCACGACCTGCGGATGCCGGTACAGGTTGGCGAACAGGAAACGCTTGAGTTCGGCCGACTGCCGCCGCATCGGTTCGTCGAAGCGCACCAGTGGCGGCGCGCGGCGGACCTCGTCGGCATCGGCCGGCGCGCTGGCCGCGAGCGCCGCGCGCGTGGCATCGATGACGTCGTAGACCTGGGCGCTGAGCATGCGGCGGATCGTCTCGTAGAGCACGCGGCGGCTCTCCAGGTCCGGATGCTCGGCCAGGGCCTCGCGGCGATGGCGCTCGAACAGTTCGACCTCCGCCAGCTGCTCGATGACGATCAGGCCCGAGCGCACGCCATCGTCGATGTCGTGCGCGTTGTAGGCGATGGCATCGGCCAGGTTGCACAGCTGCGCCTCCAGGCTCGGCTGCGTGCGGTCCAGGAAGCGCCGGCCGACGCCGCCGGGCTCCGTGGCCTCGAGATGCTCGGCATCGCCGCGCGAGCAGTGCTTGAGGATGCCCTCGCGCGTCTCGAAGCTCAGGTTGAGGCCGTCGTAGCGCGGATAGCGCTGCTCCAGCGTGTCGACCATGCGCAGGCTCTGGAGGTTGTGCTCGAAGCCGCCATGATCCTTCATGCAGGCATGCAGCGTGTCCTGCCCCGCGTGGCCGAATGGCGTGTGGCCGAGGTCGTGGGCCAGGGCGATGGCCTCCACCAGGTCCTCGTTGAGGCGCAGCGACCGGGCGATGGAACGGCCCAATTGCGCGACTTCGAGCGAGTGCGTCAGCCGCGTGCGGAACAGGTCGCCCTCGTGGTTGAGGAACACCTGCGTCTTGTAGACCAGCCGACGGAAGGCGGTCGAATGCACGATGCGGTCGCGGTCGCGCTGGAAGGCGTCGCGCGTGGGCGCCGGCGGTTCCGGGTAGCGTCGGCCCCGGGACCGGTCGGCATGGCTGGCGTAGGGTGCGAGCGTCATGGGCGGGTGGCGGGCGCCGCGCGGCGTGGCCCATTGCGGGAAGTCATCCGCCGCGCCTCAGGCGCCGCCGGACTCGGCCAGCACCTCGCGCACCATCGCATCGGGTGCCGCGCACACCCGTGCCGAGCCGGGCCGGTCGATCACGACGAAGCGGATCTCGCCGGCTTCGGATTTCTTGTCGAGGCGCATCAGCTCCAGGTAGCGATCGGCGCCCAGGCGCGGCGCCGTCACGGGCAGGCCGGCACGCTCGATCAGCCGCGTCAGGCGCTGCACGAAGGCGGCATCGATGCCGCCCAGGCGCTGCGACAGGCGCGCCGCCATCACCATGCCGCAGCCCACGGCCTCGCCATGCAGCCACTCGCCATAGCCCAGGCCGGACTCGATCGCGTGGCCGAAGGTGTGGCCGAAATTGAGGATGGCGCGCAGGCCGGTCTCGCGCTCGTCCTGCGCCACCACCAGCGCCTTGATCTCGCAGCTGCGGCGCACCGCGTGGGCCAGCGCGGCCGGATCGCGCGCGACCAGCGCCTCGATGTTCGCCTCGATCCAGTCGAGGAACGCCATGTCGTGGATCGGCCCGTACTTGATGACCTCGGCCAGTCCGGCGCTGAGTTCGCGCGCCGGCAGGGTCGCGAGCGTGTCCAGGTCGCACAGCACCAGCCGCGGCTGGTAGAAGGCGCCGATCATGTTCTTGCCCAGCGGGTGATTGATCGCCGTCTTGCCCCCGACCGACGAATCGACCTGCGCCAGCAGGGTCGTGGGCACCTGCACGAAGGGCACGCCCCGCATGTAGCTGGCGGCGGCGAAGCCGGTCATGTCGCCGACCACGCCGCCGCCGAGGGCGAACAGCACCGTCTTGCGGTCGCTGCCGTGGGCCAGCAGGGCATCGAAGATCAGGTTGAGCGTCGGCCAATCCTTGTGCGCCTCGCCATCGGGGAGCTCGACCACGCGGACGTCCCGGAAGCGCGTCTCGAGCGTCCGGCGCAAGGCCGCCGCGTAGAGCGGAGCGACGGTGGTGTTGGTGACGATCAGGGCGCTCGCCGCCCGGGGCACGACCTCGAGATGACTCGCGTCGTCCAGCAGGCCGGCGCCGATCAGGATTGGATAGCCGCGATCGCCCAGTTCGATGTCGATGCGCCCGGGGGCCGGGGAAGCCGGGACGGCGCGGGGCGCGGAAGCGATGGAAGGCGGGGACATGGCGGGCACGGACATGGCACCGAGTTTAGGCGTACCCCGGCCGGCATGCGCCGCCCGCGAGCCGCGGACTCAATGCGTGCGGGGATGTTGCCGGCCCGGCGGGCCGGACGGGCCGCCGGGGGCCTCGCCGCCCTCCGGCCGGGACGCCCCGCCCTTCCTTGCAAGCATGCCCGCCAGCTCCAGCTGCGCCGCGATGACGTGGACCAGCGACGCCACCGAGGGCCGGCCGGTGTCGACGACCGTGTGCGCGGTCGCGCGATAGAGCGGATCGCGCGCCTCGTGCAGGTCGCGCAGGCGGCCCAGCGGATCCTGGACCTGCAGCAGCGGGCGCTTGACGTCGTGCCGCAGCCGCCGGTAGAGATCCTCCGGCATGGAGTGCAGGTAGATCACATAGGCGCCACCACGCAAGGCGGCGCGATTGGCCTCGCGCAGCACCGCGCCACCCCCCGTCGCCACCACCGCGTCCCGCGTGCAGGCGAGCTCGGCGATGACGGCCTGCTCGATGTCGCGAAAGCGGGTCTCGCCCTCGCGGGCGAAGAAGTCGCGGATCGTGCAGCCGATCCGCTGTTCGATCACGGTGTCGGAATCGAAGAACGGCAGATCCAGCCGCTGCGCCAGGCGGCGCCCGACGCTGGATTTGCCGGAACCGGGGAGACCGACGAGGACGAAAGGATGGGCGGATGTGTCAATCAATTGGGGGTTCTGCAACCCTCGCCATTTGCGTCGACGCCGGGCGAAGGTTGTCCAAGGCTGCTTCCATAAGGCGGGATTCTGAACGCACCGTTGGTCGCATCCTCCTCGGCCGCACGCAGCACGTACGTGTAGGTGGCCTCGCCCTCGCTGCCGGACACGCCGGCCGTCACCTTGATCTTCACGCGCAGCCACGTCGCCAGGTTCTGCGGATAGCTCAACTGCATGAGCGCGAGTCCCGACGAGTCCGTCTTCGCGACGCCATTGACGAAGCTCAGTGCGGTGTCGGATTTTCGCGGCGTGAGCGCGCCATCCTGGTTGGTGTCTTCCCCAGCATCGAGCACGGTGTTGCGGTTGAGGTCCTCGTTGTCGCACCACTTGCTCGTGAACACGGCGACGCCGCTGCTGTTGGTGACCCAGATGTCCCTGGTCAGGAGCGTCGGCGGCGCGGGCGGGTTCGAGCCCTTCCAGTAACCATCGATGTCCACCACGGCCGACAGCGGCACGTCGGCCTTGGCATTGCCCGCGGCGTCGACCGCCTGGATCTGGAACTGCTTGATGTACTGGATGCCGCTGGTGTTCTTGGTGATGACGTTGTCGGAGCCGATGGTCAGCGAGACCGGGCTCGACGCCACCGTGAGCGTCGTGTCGACGCGGTTGGGGCAGGTGCCCTCGGCGAAGTCGTTGAGGTCGTAGCAGGCCCGGACGACGACGCCGTTGGTGGGACTGCTGCTGGTCGCGGCGATGTAGCTCGTCCGCGCCGCGCCCGTCACGTCGCTGTAGACCACGCTCGATCCGCTCGCGATGGACTCGCCAGGGAGCGGCGTGCTCTGCAGCGAGAAGCGCACGCGCATGTCCCGGATCGGCACGTTGTTGGCGGCGTAGAAGAGCGCCCGGATCTCGGACTGGTTGGCCGTCGAGCCGATGGTGTTGGCGGCGACGACCACCGGCGTGGCGATCTCGCTGGCACCCGACACCGGTCCGACCGCGGGCGCGACGGTGCCGGTGACGGCGCTCTGCACCTGCAGGGCGAGCGAACTCGTGACGCCGCCCCCCTCGATGGCGACCGGGTAGATGCCGACCACGGGCGCCACGAAACCGACGTTGACGACGCCCGCGGCGTCGGTCGTCTGGGCGGGGATGGCGATGCCGGGCAGGCCGCTGACATTGACCTTCGCACCGGCCATGCCGTTGCCGGCCGAGTCCCTGACCACGACGCGCAGGACGACGCTCTCGCCGGGCCGCGGCTTCGAGGGCGTGCTCGAGGATTCGATCACCGTGCCCGTCACGCTCACGGCACCGGTCTTCACCAGCGAGCCGGAGGTCACGCGGTAGTTGATCAGTCGGTTCGCCTTGTCCGAACCGATCGCGATCTTTCCGGTGTAGACACCGTTGGCACCGGTCGTCGTGCCGGCATCGGGCGTGAAGGTCGCGTTGCTGTCGAGCGCGACGGCGACCGGAACGGAGGCCACGATGTTGCGCGAGGCATCGACCGCGGTCACGGTCAGGGTGGCCTGGTCGCTGCCGGAATTGACCAGCACGCTCTTGGCCAGGCTGACGATCAGGTCGTTCGCCACCGGGGTGGCGACCGCCGGAGTCGTCGTCGAGGTGCCGCTGCCCGAAGTGCTGGTGCCCGAGCCCGCTGACGCAGAACCCTCCGGCACGCTCGGACTGCCACCGCCGCCGCAGGCCGCCACCAGCAGCGCGCTCGCCAGCGCGCAGGCGCCCCACTTCATTCGATCTGGATTCGTCATTCTTCTTCCTACTCCTGTCGTCACGGATACGGGTGCGCGCGTCACCGCGCGGCGTTGCGGTCGGTGATCATCCGCGGCGTGATGAACACCAGCATTTCGGTCTTGTCGAGCGTGCGGGTGCGGGTGCGGAACAGCGCGCCCAGGTAGGGCACCTCGCCCAGGACCGGGACGCGGGATTCGTTGTTCTGCTCCACCAGCTCGAAGATGCCGCCGATGACGACCGTGCCGCCGTTCTCCACCAGGACGTCGGTCTTGACGTGCTTGGTGTTGATCGCGAAGCCGGCCGTCGTGGCCTGGCCCACGGTGTCCTTGTTGACGTCGAGCGCCAGGATGATGTTGCCCTCGGGCGTGATCTGCGGCGTGACCTTCAGGGCCAGGTTGGCCTTGCGGAAGGCGATCGACGTCGCGCCGCTGGAGGTCGCCACCTGGTAGGGCAGCTCCGTGCCCTGCTCGATCAATGCCTCGGTCTGGTCGGCGGTGACCACGCGGGGGCTCGACACCACCCGGCCCTTGCCATCCGCCTCGAGCGCGGAGATCTCCAGGTTCAGCAGGCGCGAGAAGCTGGAATTGAACAGCGACACGGCGAAGGTGCCCGGCGCGTTGCCGTTGCCCGAGACACCGGTCGAGGGCAGGTTGACGAAGTTGCTGTTGGTGAAGGTGGTGGTGGCGCTCGGCGTGTTGGCGAAGGCGCCGTTCGTCACCGCGTTGGACGTCACCACCGGCATCGCGCCGACGGTGCTGCCGGTGTTGATGACGCCGCCGCCCAGGCGCACGCCCAGCGACTTGCCAAAGGTGTCGGTCGCCTCGACGATGCGTGCCTCGATCATCACCTGGCGGGCCGGCACGTCGAGCTTCTGGATCATCTCGGCCACCTGCGCGAGCCGCGCCGGGATGTCGGAGACGAAGAGCTGGTTGGTGCGCGGCTCGGAGATCACGCTGCCGCGCGGGCTCAGGATGCGCGCGGTGTTGCCCAGGCCGCCGACCGCCGACGTGCCCACGCCGTTGAGCTTCTGCTCGACCAGCGCGGCCTTCGAGTAGTTCAGCTGGAACGACTGGGTGCGCAGCGGCTCGAGGTTCTGGATGGCGGCGCGGGCCTCGTACTCGAGCTTCTCCTTGGCGTTGATCTCGTCCTTGGGCGCGATCCACAGCACGCTGCCGTTCTTGCGCAGGCCGAGGTTCTTCGCCTGCATGATGATGTCCAGCGCCTGGTCCCAGGGCACGTCCTTGAGTCGCAGCGTCAGCGCGCCGGTCACGGAGTCCGAGGTCACGATGTTGAAGTTCGTGAAGTCGGCGATCACCTGCAGCAGGGAGCGGATCTCGATGTTCTGAAAGTTCAGCGAGAGCTTCTCGCCGTTGTAGCCGGTGCCCTGCGTGAGCTTGGTGGGATCGACCTTGCGTGGACGCACCTCGACCACGAACTGGTTCTCGCTCTGGTAGGCGCTGTGCTCCCAGTCGCCCTTCGGCTCGATCGTCATGCGCACGCGATCGCCGGTCTGCTGCGTGGTGATGGTCTGCACCGGGGTGCCGAAATCGGTCACGTCGAGCCGGCGGCGCAGGCCCTCCGGCAGGGTCGACTTGGTGAACTCGACCACCAGGTTGCCGCCCTGCTGGCGGATGTCGACGCCGACCTGGTTGTTGGCCAGGTCGACGATCACGCGGCCGGTGTTCTCGGTCCCGAGCTTGAAGTCGACATCGCGCAGCGGCAGCATGTCGCGGTTGCGGTTCTCGGCGAAGGTGCTGGCCGACGAGGTCACGAGCGCGGCGCCGGCGACCGGCTCCAGCGACACCAGCAGCGACTTGCCCTGGATCTCGGTGCGATAGGCCGTGGCCTGCTTGAGGTTCAGCACCAGCCGGGTGCGCTCCCCGGCCTGGACGACATTGATGGAGCGCAGGTTGCCCTGGTTGACTTCGACCGCCGAGCGGCCGATGGCGTTGGTGACGCCCTGGAAATCGAGCGCGATGCGTGCCGGCGCCTGGATCACGAAGCCGGTGGGCACGGCTGCGAGCGGCTGCGCGAGGTCGATCCGCACGACTTCGGAGCCCGACTGCATGGAACTGGTGACGGCCTGGATCGCGTTCTGCGCGTGGGCGACCAGCGCCGCGGCGAACAGGCCGGCGGCGAGGCCGGTGGCGCGCAGCCAGGGCAGGAGGCGTGATTTTTTCAATTGATTCATTTCGACTTCTCTTGCAACTCCAGCGTGGCCGGGCGTTCGATCCATTCCCCGGAGGCGTCCTGCACGATCTCGCGCAAGGTGAGCTCGTTCTCGCTGACGCGCAGCACGCGGCCGTAGTTCAGGCCGAGGTAGTTGCCGGCGCGCACCTGGTAGATCAGCTTGTCGACGCGCACCAGCGCCACCGGCTGGCCGCTGCCCTGCAGGCTGCCCACCATCTCCATGGCGTCGAGCGGGAAGGATTCGAGCGCTTCCTTGCGCCGCGACAGCTCCGGGGCGATCAGGCCCGACGTGCTGGGCTGGGCGGCGTCGCGCCGCAGCGCCTGGGTCAGCTTGGCGATGTTGAACGGCTCGACGCCGGCTTCCTGCGTATAGGCCTGGGGCGTGAATTTCTTCGGCGGGACGATCGGCGTGATGGTCGGCTTGACCTGCGCGCGCTGCTCGGCCATCCAGGCCTGCAGGTCGTCCCGGTCGGAGCCGGCGCAACCGGCGAGCCCGCCGAGCATCAGGGCGAGGCACGCGGCCTTCGGGACGACGTTCATTTGCGCGCTCCCGAGGCGGCCGCGCGGCGCTGGAGGTTCTGCTCGGCCTCGTCGAGATAGCGATAGGTGCGCGCGGTGGCATCCATCGTCAGGGTGCCATCCTTCTGCGGCGCGATCGAGAGGTTGTTGAGGGTCACGATGCGCGACAGGTTGGCGACGTCGCCGACAAAAGCGCCCATGTCGTGATAGCTGCCGGTCACGCGGATGGCGATGGGCAGTTCGGCGTAGTAGTCCTTGACGTCGACCTGCCCCGGTCGGAACAGCTCGAACTGCAGGCTGCGCCCCAGGCCGGCCTGGTTGATGTCCGACAGCAGGGCATCCATCTCGGCCTTGCTCGGGAGCTGCTTCTCCAGGAGCGTCACGTACTGGCGGACTTCCTCGCGTTGCTTCTTCAGCAGGTCGAGCCGCGCGGCCTGCGCCACCTTGCTCTGGTAGTCCGCCTTCAGGGCCACTTCCTGGGCGCGCACGGCGTCGAGCTCGTCGCTGGAATTGACCAGCCAGACGAACCACAGCGCCACCAGCACCATGATGGCGACCGCGACATGCAGCACGTTGCGCGGCACGTCCGGCCACATCGAGGGATCGTTCGGATTGAGGTCGCGGAACTGGTCGCCCAGGCGTCGCGCCTCGGCGGCGAAATCGATGCGCGGCGGAGGCGCGGGGGTTTTCTTCGGCATGGTCCTGGGGTCCTTCAGCCCCGGGGCGTCGGCACGGCGACGGCGGGCGCGGCGGCGGCGGCGGCGGGCTTGTCGGCATCGGTCGGGCGCCGCAGGCCGATGCGCATGGTGAAGTTCGCCACGCGACGCTGGTCGCGCGGACTCAGGGCGACCGTGCCCGCCGTGATCTCGACCAGTTCGGGCTTGACCAGCCACGGACTGACGGTACCCAGGTTGCGCAGCAGCTCCGAGACCCGCTCGTTCGACTGGGCCGTGCCCTGCAATGTCACGACGCGATCGTCCTGCTTCATGCTGGAGAGGTAGACGCCGTCGGGCAGCTGGCTGACCAGCTCGTTGAGCAGGTGGACGGGGAGATTGCGGTCGCCCTGCAGGTTCTCGACCGCCTGCTGGCGCGCCTTCAGGCCGGCGATCTCGGCCTGCAGCGTCGAGATCTCCTTGATCTCGGTCTCGAGCTTGGTGATCTCGCCCTGCAGATAGTCGTTCTGCTCGCGCTGCGCGGAGATCTGGGCGTTCAGCCACAGGTAGATCGCGCTGGCCACCAGGAAGCCCAGCAGTGCGGACGCGCCGAGCACCGTGAAGAAATGTTCGCGCCGGCGCTTGCGGGCGGCTTCGCGATGCGGCAGCAGGTTGATCAGGATCATTGCAGGAACCTTCGCATCGCCAGTCCGCACGAGGTGAGATAGGACGGGGCTTCGCGCCGCATCTTCTTCTCGCGGATGGCCGCGCTGACTTCCATTCCCTCGAACGGATTGACCAGCGAGCAGGCGAAGGAGGTCTGTCGCGTCACCGCGCTCGTGAGACCCGGCAGGGCCGCCGAGCCACCGGCGAGCAGCACGTAGTCCACCCGGTTGTGCGGCGTGCTGGTGAAGAAGAACTGCAGCGCCCGCGCGATCTCCTGGGCGATGCTGGCGACGAAGGGCTGCAGCACGGCGGCGCCATAGTCGTCCGGCAGATCGCCACTGCGCTTCTTGAGTTCGGCCTCCTCGTTGGAGAAGCCGTACTGGCGCACGACCAGTTGCGTGAGCTGGGCCCCACCGAACGCCTGGTCGCGGTCGTAGAGCACTTCCTGGTTGCGCAGCACCTGCATGCTGGTGGTGAAGGCGCCGACCTCGAACAGCGCCACCACGGCATCGGTGCCGCGATGGGGCAGCTGCTCGATCAGGCGCGAGGTGGCCATGCGCGAGGCATAGGACTCGACATCGAGGATCACGGCCTTGAGGCCGGCGGCCTCGGCCAAGCCCTGGCGATCCTGGACCTTTTCCTTGCGCGACGCGGCGATGAGCACCTCGACGTCGCCGGCCGAGCTGGCGCTGTCGCCGATGACGCAGAAATCGAGGCTGACCTCGTCGAGCGAGAACGGGATGTACTGATTGGCTTCGGATTCGACCTGGAGCTCGAGTTCCTGTTCGCTCATGCCGCCGGGCAGCACGATCTTCTTGGTGATGACCGCCGACGGCGGCAGCGCCATGGCCACGTTGCGGGTGCGGGTGCCGCTCTTGCGGATCACACGTCGCACGGCCTCGGCCACCTCGTCGAACTTCTCGACGTTGCCATCGTTGATCCAGCCCCGCTCGAGCGGCTCGATCGCGCAGTGCTCGAGCACCAGCCGGCCACCGGCTTCACGCCCGAGCTCGACCAGTTTCACGCTTGACGAACTGACGTCGAGCCCGATGAGGGCTCCCGGCTGTCGGCGAAACAGGGATCCAAGTTCAATCAATTGAGTTCTCGTCAGGTGTAACGATTGGCAATATTTGCATGAGGTTGCATGCTAGCAGCAAGCCCTCACTGCGACCAAGTGCTCAACGCTTTGTGAATTTCTTCGCGTTGCCAAAATGGAACTCAAATGTAGCGGCGTGCAACTCCGGTGACTTTCCGGGCTTCTCCGCATCTTTGTGCACGCCGGGTGACTGTCGCGTCACGGGTTTTTTATAATGCGCGGTGACTCTGCCTCGCTCCTCCCCCGATTCCTCGCGTTCCCCACGGAACGTCCCGCGCCCACCCACGCGCCCCGCGTGGCTGAAATGGCTCATGCGCATCGTCCTCTGGAGCCTGGGCCTGGTCGCCGCCGGCGTCCTGAGCCTGGTGGCCGTCCTGGCCGTCGCCCTGGCGGTCGCCTACCCCAACCTGCCCGACATCTCCGACCTGGCCGACTACCGGCCCAAGCTGCCATTGCGGGTGTTCTCCTCGGAGGGCATCCTGATCGGCGAATTCGGCGAGGAGCGACGCAACCTGACGCCCATCGCCACCATTCCCAAGGTCATGAAGGACGCCGTGCTGGCGGCCGAGGACGCGCGCTTCTACGAGCACGGCGGCGTCGACTACAAGGGCATGGTGCGAGCCGGCCTGGCCAACCTGAACCGCGCCCGCAGCCAGGGCGCCTCCACCATCACCATGCAGGTCGCGCGCAATGTCTACCTCAGCTCCGAGAAGACGCTGACGCGCAAGATCTACGAGGTCCTGCTGACCTTCAAGCTCGAGCATCTCCTGACCAAGGACCAGATCCTGGAGATCTACCTGAACCAGATCTACCTGGGCAACCGCGCCTATGGCTTCGCGGCCGCGTCGGATGCGTATTTCGGCAAGCCGCTGCAGGACATCACGATCGCCCAGGCGGCGATGCTGGCCGGCCTGCCCAAGGCGCCGGGCGCCAACAACCCGGTCAACAACCCGACCCGCGCGCGCGGCCGGCAGCTCTATGTCATCGACCGCATGCGCGATGCCGGCTTCATCACCGCCGAGCAGGCGGCCGAGGCCAAGAAGGAGGAACTCCATCTGCGCGACGCCGCCGACCCGAGCCGGCTGCATGCCGAATACGTGGCCGAGACGGTGCGCCAGCTGATGTACGCGCAATATGGCGACAGCACCTACACGCGCGGCCTGAAGGTCTACACCTCGCTGGTGGCCGCCGACCAGGCCGCCGCGTACAAGGCATTGCGCAAGGGCATCATGGATTACGAACGGCGCCAGATCTATCGCGGTCCGGAAAAGTTCGTCGACCTGCCGAGCGATCCCAAGGAACTCGACGAGGCGGTCGACGACGCCCTGGCGGAGCATCCGGACAATGGCGATCTCATGGCCGCGGTGGTCCTGAAGGCGAGCCCGCGCGAGGTGGTCGCCGTCCGCGCCAATGGCGAGACATTGCAGATCACGGCCGAGGGCCTCAAGCTGCCGCAGTCCGGCCTCTCGGACAAGGCGCCACCGAACATCAAGATCCGCCGCGGCGCCGTCATCCGCGTCATGCGCAGCGGCCCGAAGAACCTGCCGGAGATCACGCAGCTGCCCGAGGTCGAGGGCGCCTTCGTGGCGGTCGATCCCCGCGACGGCGCGGTCAAGGCCATGGTGGGCGGCTTCGACTTCGGCAAGAACAAGTTCAACCACGTGACGCAGGCCTGGCGCCAGCCGGGTTCGAGCTTCAAGCCCTTCATCTATTCGGCGGCCCTGGAGAAGGGATTCGCCCCCGCCACCGTGATCAACGACGCACCGCTGTTCTTCGACGGCGGCACCACCGGCGGCCAGCCCTGGGAGCCGAAGAACTACGACGGCACCTTCGAGGGTCCGATGTCGATGCGCCGGGCACTCATGAAGTCGAAGAACATGGTGTCGATCCGCCTCCTGCAGTCGATCGGCACGCGCTATGCCCAGGACTGGATCACCAATTTCGGCTTCGAGCGCACCAAGCATCCGGCCTACCTGCCCATGGCGCTGGGCTCGGGTTCGGTCACGCCGATGCAGATGGCGACGGCCTATGCCGTGTTCGCCAATGGCGGCTATCGCGTCAATCCCTACCTGGTGACCCGCATCACCGACCACCGCGACAAGGTGCTGGTCGAGACGCAGCCACCCCTGCTCAACGAGACGATGCGCGCCATCCCGCAGCGCAACGCCTACATCATGGACAGCCTGCTGCAGTCGGTGGCGAGCGGCGGCACGGCCGCCAAGGCGCAGGCCACCCTCAAGCGCAACGACATCTACGGCAAGACCGGCACCACCAACGATTCGCTCGATGCCTGGTTCGCCGGTTTCCAGCCGACGATGGCGGCGGTCGCGTGGATGGGCTACGACACGCCGCGCAAGCTGGGCGACCGCGAGACCGGCGGCGGCCTGAGCCTGCCGATCTGGATCAGCTACATGGAGACGGCGCTCAAGGGCGTGCCGGTGAGCGATCTGGGACCGCCGCCCGCGGGCGTCATGAACATCGGCGGCGAGCTCTACTACGACGACTTCGGACCGGGCCGCGGCGTCGCGAGCCTGGGTGTCGAGCAGGCCCCGCCCCAGCCGGTGGAAGTGGTGCCGGGCGGCGTTCCGGCCGGCACGCCGCCGGCGCCCGAGGAGCGCAACCGCATCCTCGACCTGTTCCGCAACTGAGGTGGGAGCCGGCCCTCCCCGGCCCGACTGACGCCGCCCTGGCTCAGTCGGCCCGGAACTGCAGCACCAGGCCGGACTGACGGCTGGCCTCGCGCGAGAGGACGGCGAAGAACTCCTCCCCGGTCTTGGTGTCGACCCAGGCGCTGCCATCGTGGCGGTAGTGATAGCCGCCCGAGCGCGCCGCCAGCCAGATCTCCTGCAGCGGTTTCTGCAGGTTGACGATCAACTGGCTGCCGCTGGGGAAACTGATGGTGATCATCCCGCCCACCCTCTGGTTGTCGATGTCCGCATCCGTCGCGTCGTTGATGCGATCGCATCCTTTTTCGACGGCGCTGAGCACGGCTTCGGCGCGGTCCATGTAGTCGGGGTCGGTCATTACAATTTCGCGATGTTGAAAGTCCGACAAATTCTAGTGAGCGTTCCGGGTCTGTGCGTGCTGGGGGTCGCTCTGGCGGGATGCGGCCAGAAAGGCCCGCTGTATTTCCCCACCGATCCGGCGGCGGCCCAGCGGGCCACGCTGCCGACCGTGCTGAAGGCGCCCTTCTCGCGCGGCGAGACGCCGCCGGCGACCGGCTCCACGCCCGCCCCCGCCACCACCCCGGTGCCGATTCCCATCCCCGAATCGTTCACGACACCGGCACTGCCCCTTTCCGATTACGAGATGACCCGGTGAACGCCCTGAATCCCCAGTCCGCCACGACCCTGCCCGGCCACCCGCACATCGCGCGCGACGCCACGGGCGCGCTGTGCGTCGAGGCCCTGCCGCTGGCCGATCTCGCGCGCACCCACGGAACGCCGCTGTTCGTCTATTCCAAGCAATGGATGCTCGACGCGCTCGCCGCCTACCAGCGGGGCTTCGAAGGCCGCGATGCGCTGGTCTGCTATGCGATGAAGGCCAATTCCTCGCTCGGCGTGCTGCGGGTCTTCGCCGCCGCGGGCTGCGGCTTCGACATCGTCTCGGGCGGCGAGCTCGCGCGCGTGATCGCCGCGGGCGGGGATCCGGCGCGCGTGATCTTCTCGGGCGTCGGCAAGACCCGCGACGAGATGCGCCAGGCGCTCGCCGCCGGCATCCTGTGCTTCAACGTCGAGAGCGAGGCCGAACTCGAGGTCCTCAACGCCGTCGCGCTGCAGGAGGGCCGGCGGGCCCGCATCAGCATCCGCATCAATCCGAATGTCGATCCGAAGACCCATCCCTACATCTCGACCGGCCTGAAGGGCAACAAGTTCGGCGTGGCGCACGACCGCGCGCTGGAAGCCTATCGCCACGCGGCATCGCTGCCGGGTCTGGAGGTGGTGGGCATCGACTGCCACATCGGTTCGCAGATCACCGAGATCTCGCCCTACCTCGATGCCGTCGAACGCGTGCTCGACCTCGTCGAGGCCATCGAACGCGCCGGCATCGCATTGCATCACCTGGATTTCGGTGGTGGTCTGGGCATCGACTACAACCACGACACGCCGCCGGCCGCCGACGTCCTCTGGCGCCAGTTGCTCGAACGACTCGATGCCCGTGGCTTCGGGCAGCGGCGGATCGTGGTCGAGCCGGGTCGCTCGCTGGTGGGCAATGCCGGCGTCTGCGTGACCGAAGTGCTCTACATGAAGCCGGGCGAGGAAAAGAACTTCTGCATCGTCGATGCGGCGATGAACGACCTGCCACGGCCGGCGATGTACGAGGCCTTCCACCAGATCGTCCCGCTCGATGCCTCCGAGCCGGCTGACGACCATCCGGCGACACCCTGCGACGTCGTCGGCCCGGTGTGCGAGAGCGGCGACTGGATCGGACGCGATCGCCTGCTGGCGGTGCAGGCCGGTGATCGGGTGGCCGTGCTGTCCGCCGGCGCGTACTGCATGTCGATGGCCAGCAACTACAACACCCGGGGTCGTGCCGCCGAAGTGCTGGTGAGCGGCCGGCAGGCCCTGCTGATCCGTCGCCGTGAGACGGTGGAAGACCAGCTGCGCAACGAACGGTGATCCGCGTCGTCGCCGGCATCAGGGCCGGCGGCGATGGGCTCCGGCACGGACCACCGGTCGCCTCGACCCACTCCCACCCCCCGAGCGGATCAGCGGCTCAGCGGCTCAGCGGCCGCGAGGGCATCCCGGCCCCCGCCGTCAGGGATGCCGCGACGCGCGCGTTCGCGGCCTTCACCTTGCGCTTGCGCATGAAATCCCACACTCGCCACGCCATCAGCACGCCGATGATCGCGGCATAGACGAAGACCTCGGAGAAGTTGTTCTTGCCCGCGCGCATCCAGAAGAAGTGCAGCAGTCCCAGGCCGGCGATCACGTAGATCAGCTTGTGGAGCGTCTGCCAGCGCTTGGCACCCATGGCCTTGATGATGCGGTTGGCCGACGTGGCGGCCAGGGGCGTCAGCAGCACGAAGGCCGCGAAGCCGACCAGGATGAAAGGCCGCTTGACGATGTCGCGCGCGATCTCGCCAAGGTCGAAGCCCATGTCGAACCAGCCATAGCTCAGCAGATGGACGACGACATAGAAGTAGACGAACAGCCCCAGCATGCGCCGGAAGCGCGCCAGGCCATTGAGCTTCAGCATCACGCGCACCGGCGTGACGGCCAGCACGATGCACAGGAAGCGCAGGGTCCAGTCCCCGGTCGACCGGATCAGGGCTTCGGCCGGATTGGCGCCCAGGCCATCGGTGAAGGCTCCATAGGCGAGCCACGCGAACGGCGCGAGACACAGGAGGAACACGACGGGCTTGGCCGCTGGATGGATCAGCAACTTGTTCATGGCGTCACCCTGCGCAACCTCAGAAATTCTTCTTCAGGTCCATGCCGGCATAGAGCGACGCCACCTGCGCCTCGTAGCCGTTGAACATCTCGGTCTTGCGGCGCTTGGCGAACAGGCCGCCGCCATCGCCGATGCGGCGCTCGGTCGCCTGGCTCCAGCGCGGATGGTCGACATTCGGATTGACGTTGGAATAGAAGCCGTACTCGTTGGCCGCCGCCTTGTTCCAGGCGGTGCCGGGCTCCTTCTCGACGAAGCGGATCTTGACGATCGACTTGGCCGACTTGAAGCCGTACTTCCATGGGACCACGAGCCGCACCGGAGCGCCATTCTGGTTGGGCAACACCTCGCCATACATGCCGAAGGTCAGCAGCGTGAGCGGATGCATGGCCTCGTCCATGCGCAGACCCTCGGCATAGGGCCAGTCGAGCACGCGGGAGCCGACGAAGGGCATGGTCTTGAGATCGGCCAGCGTCAGGAACTCGACGTACCTGGCATTGCCCTGCGGCTCCACCTTCTTGATGAGTTCCGCCAGCGAGTAGCCGACCCACGGAATGACCATCGACCAGCCCTCGACGCAGCGCAGCCGATAGATCCGCTCCTCCTGCGCGCTCAGCTTGAGCAGGTCCTCGATGTCGTAGCGGCCGGGCTTCTTGACCAGGCCCTCGATCTCGACGCTCCAGGGCCGCGTCTTGAGCGTGCCGGCGTTCTTGGCCGGATCGGCCTTGTCGGTGCCGAACTCGTAGTAGTTGTTGTAGGTGGTGGCGTCCTTGTAGTCGGTCACCTTCTCCATGCTCTGGGCGCCCGGCACGGTGGACTTGACGCTCTTGAGGGCGGCCAGCTTGCCCGGCGGCGGCGTCTGGGCCCACGCATCGCGCGCGGCCCAGCCGGCCAGCGCGGTGCCGGCGGCGGCGGTGCCCAGCAGGCGCAGCATGTCGCGGCGACCCTCGTAGATGGCGCGCGGCGTGATCTCGCTGGGAATGGGATGGTTGAAGCCGTTGTCGCGTGGAGGAATCAGCATGGCGAATCTTTCCTGAAATGTCGCGGTCCGGCTGGGGTGCCGGCTTGCTCCCATGAGATACGTTCCGAATGCCCGTCCGGTTTCGCGCAAGCTGCGAAATGACGTCGGACCCGGGCCTGAATCGATCGTCTACAACTCGCCATAGCTGTGCAGGCCGCTGAGGAACATGTTGACGCCGAGGAAGGCGAAGGTGGTGACCGCCAGGCCGACCAGCGCCCACCAGGCCGCGACCGTGCCGCGCAGACCCTTGACCAGGCGCATGTGGAGCCAGGCCGCGTAGTTGAGCCAGACGATCAGCGCCCACGTCTCCTTGGGGTCCCAGCTCCAGTAGCCACCCCAGGCATCGGCGGCCCAGAGGGCGCCGAGCACGGTCGCAATGGTGAAGAAGGCGAAGCCGACGGCGATCGACTTGTACATGACGTCGTCGAGCACCTCGTTGGAGGGCAGGCGCGCCGCGATCCGGCGGCGGCCCAGCAGGATGCCCGCCGCGATCAGCGCCGACACCGCCGCATAGCCGATCCAGTAGCCGCCACCGGCCTCCTGCACGCGCTGGCGGAAGGCGATCGGCACGAAGCACAGCGCCGCGCCCAGCAGCCAGATCGGCGTGAGACGCCACCAGCGCGTCTCGCCGGCCTGTTCCTTGATGAGGTAGGCGAAGGCCACCATCGCGGCCAGCGCGAAGGTGCCATAGCCGATGAAGTTGGCCGGCACGTGCAGCTTCATCCACCAGCTCTGCAGCGCCGGCACCAGCGGCTGGATCTCGTGCGCCTCGCGCACCAGCGTGTACCAGAGCAGGAAGCCGACCGCCGCGCTCACCACCAGCATCGCGAAGGCGCCGATGGAACGCGTGGCATAGCGCTCCTCGAAGTACAGGTAGAACGTCGTGGTGAGCCAGCAGAACAGGACGAACACCTCGTAGAGGTTGCTGACCGGGATGTGGCCGATGTCCGGGCCGAGCTGGTGGCTCTCGTACCAGCGCACCATGGTGCCGACGAGCGCCATCGCGACGGCCGCCCAGGCGATGCGCGAGCCGATGCTTTCGAGGGCATCGCCCTGGCGGCCGCCGAACAGGCCGAGCCAGTAGAAGACCGTGCTCATGAAGAACAGCACGCTCATCCACAGGATCGCCGACTGGCTCGAGAGGAAATACTTCAGCCAGAACACCGTCTCGGCGCGGGCCAGATCGCCCTGGTAGGAAACGATGGCGAGCAGCGAGGCCGCCGCGACCACGATCGCCAGCACCCGCAATGGCCGCCAGAACCAGCCCAGCCAGACCATGGCGGCCAGGGCCGCGACCAGGATCGGCTTCTCGTAGACGTCCATCCGGTCGCCATAGCGCGCGAACGCGAACAGGCCACCGGCGGCGACCAGGGCGGCGAAGAACCAGTCGAACGCGTTGCGGCGGGCGAACCAGTGGTCGTTGAGCGTGAGGGTCGTGGTGGTCATGGCGCCGGTTCCTTGGAAGAGGCCTGGAGGCCGAGCAGCTTGATCTTGAGGTGGTCGAATTCGCGGTCGCTGTCGAGTGTGCGCCGATTGGCGGAAAGCGCCATGGTGGCGCCACTGCCCTCGCCCGCGCTCGCCAGCCAGACCCACAGCCGGCGGTCGCGCACGTAGAGCATCGCGAAGATGCCCACGATCAGGAACAGGCAGCCCAGGTAGACGATGTTCTTGCCCGGCGCGCGCGCCACCTGGAACACGCTGGCCTGCACCTGCTCGAAGTCGGTCATGAGCATCGCGACCGGCGCCGGATAGAACGCCGCGTCGCTGATCGCCAGCACGGCCTGCGTCAGGTAGGCCTGCGACCGGTCGTCGCCGGGCAGTGCCGCGAGGCCGGCATCCTCCCGGCTGATGTTCAGCACATCGAAGAGGACGTCGTTCAGGACGCGCACCAGCACCGCGCCGGTACGCTGGCGCTCGGCCTCGGGCACGTTGCTTTCCATGAACTCGGCGATCGCCTGCCAGCCCCCCCGGACCGCGCCATCGGGCTTGGCGCGCTCGACGCCGGCGAACAGGTCCAGCGCGCGCGTCGCGGAGACCCGCAGCTGCTCGGCCAGCGCGACGCGACCGGGTCCGGTGGCGCGCTCGACATAGCGGCCCACGGCGCGCGCGCGCACCCGCTCGTCGGCCAGCGCGGCGCGCATGCGCGTGAAGCCGCTCATGGTGCCGTCGTCGTCGGCCGGCACGCGCAGGTAGCGGAACGGCTCCTCGGGACGCTCGCGCACGCCGAGCAGGAACACCGGCGGGCCGTCGCCGGTGTCGACCGGCAGCATGTAGTTCTGGTACTCGCGCGCCTGGCCGGCGGCGTCGCGCAGCTTGTAGCCGATGCTCGGGCCGATGTTGCGCAGCACCTTGGGCCGGTCGACCTTGTTGGCCGCGCCGAGGCGCGATTCGAGGCCGTGCTGGAGCAGGTCGACGCGGCGCACGTCGGTGCCGCTGGACAGTCCGTTGGTGGCGAAGTTCTCGACGTTGATGACGCGCAGGGCGGCATATTCGAGGGTCAGCCTGTCGCTGCCGTTGGTGATCTCGGCACTGGTGCCGATACGGCCCTCGAGCTCGAACGGCCGCGCCGCCGCGCTCATCGGCACCGCCTTGAGCCTGACCGTGGAGCCGCCGTCGTCGAAGCTCGACTGGTAGATCTCCACGCCCTTGTAGCTCGCGGGATGGTTCACCTCGATGCGCGCGGGCACCTGGGCGCCGGTCTCGCGGTCGTGCAGCACCACCTCGCTGGCGAACAGCTTGGGCATGCCGGTCGAGTAGTAGTCGACGATGAACTTCTTCAGCTCGATCGAGAACGGCAGTTCCTGGAGCAGCACGCCATCGGACTGGTTGAGGATGGCGACGCCGGCGCGGCCGCCCTCGGGCACCAGGATGTTGCCGCGGAACGTCGGGTTGCGCGACGAGAGCCGGTGCTCGGGGGCGACGTCGGCGATCATGCCGCCGCCGGTGAACACGCTCTTGCCGTTGAACCAGGTCTGCGCCCGCACGACGAGATCGCCGTCGAGCAGTCCCCCCAGGCAGATCAGCACGATGGCGCCATGCGCGGCGATGTATCCCAGCTTGTGGGCTCCGCCGGCACGCGCGGCGACCATCCAGCCCTGGCCCTCGCGTTGCTGCAGGCGCACCTTCCAGCCACCGCCGGCGAGCATGCCGCCGATGCGCCGGGCGGCGGCCTCCGGCGTCTCGGCGAGCGAGGCCTCGGCGCGCTGCCCGAAGGCCTTCAGGCTCTGCGCGCGGATGTCCTCCTTGAAGGTGCGCAGGTCACCCAGGATGCGCGGCGTGTTGCGGCCGACGCACAGCGAGGTGCTGACCACCAGGAACAGCAGGATCAGCAGGAACCACCACGCGCTGTAGATCGAATCGAGGCGGGCGGCGCGGAAGACCTCGGCCCAGAACGGACCGAACTGGTTGACGTAGTTGCCGACCGGCTCGTGCTGCTTGAGCACCGTGCCGATGATCGAGGCGATGCAGATGACCGTCAGCAGCGCGATGGCGAAGCGCATCGACGAGAACAGCTCCACCATCGCGCGGACCGCCTGGGGACCGCGACGAACACGAAGACCGTGGGTGGAGATGGACATCGGGTGGGCTGGAAGGGAAAAAGGCGGGCGACCCCTTTGTAGATCGGCCCGCCCCTACGAGATGATTATCGGCAGTTGGTTCATCGACTGGACCGCCATGGACAGAAGCACCGCAGAACCGGTTCCGCCGGATCGCCGTTGCCGCCCCTGCAAGGGATTGGCGGAGCGACCCGCAGTGCGCGGAGACCAGGGACGAGCTAGCGCAATCCGGCGATGTAGTCGGCCACGGCCTTGATCTCGCGGTCGTTGAGCTTGGCGGCGACCCCGGTCATCTGCGGGCTGTTGGTGCGCACGCCGTCGCGGAAGGCCACGAGCTGGGCGGTGGTGTAGTCGGCATGCTGGCCACCCAGGCGCGGGTACTGGGCCGGGATGCCGGCGCCATTGGGGCTGTGGCAACCGGCGCAGGCGGCGATCTGGCGCTCGCCGATGCCGCCGCGATAGATCTTCTCGCCCAGGGCCACCAGGTCCTTCTCCTTGGCGAAACCGGTCTTCACGGGCTTGGCGCCGACGAACCACGCGATGTCGCGCATGTCCTGGTCGGACAGCGCCGAGGCGTAGGGTTTCATGATCGCGCTCTTGCGCTTGCCGGACTTGAACTCCTGCAGCTGCTTGACGATGTATTCGGGGTGCTGCTGCGCCAGCTTGGGATTGGCCGCGATGGCCGAATTGCCATCGGCGTTGTGGCAGGACGCGCAGCTCTGGCTGTTGGCCGGCGTCGCGTTGAAGATCGTGTCGCCCTTGGCCGGATCGGGCCTGGCCGGCTTGGTGGCGGCCGCCGTGGCCGGCGCCGCGGCCTCGGGCGCTTGGGCGAAACCGGCACTGGAGACGGCACCCAAGAGGGCTGCGAGCAGAAGGTGGGCAAACGACTTCATGGCGGCGGGGCTTGGATTTATAGGGCGCATAGGGCGCAAAACCGCGCGATTCTACAATGGCCCCCCGTTTCGAAAGCCTCCCCGATGACCTCCCCCGCGCCCTCACCGGCTCCCGCGACGCCCCGCGCGGCGCCCGCCCCCGACCGGATCCGCGCCGCGCTGGGCTGGCTGCACACCGCCCACTTCCTGACCAGCGCGCCGCAGCTCGAGCATCTGCCGGTCTTCGACCTGCCCGAAATCGCCTTCGTCGGCCGCTCCAACGCCGGCAAGTCCACCGCCATCAACACCCTGACGCAGCAGACGCGCCTGGCCTTCGCCTCCAAGACGCCCGGGCGCACGCAGCACATCAACCTGTTCGGCCTGGGCAAGCAGAAGATCGACGACGCCGTGCTCGCCGACCTGCCCGGCTATGGCTACGCGGCGGTGCCGCGCGAGGCCAAGCTGCGCTGGCAGCGCGTGATGGGCAACTACCTCATGACGCGCGAGAACCTGCGCGGCGTGGTGCTGATGTGCGACCCGCGCCACGGCCTCACCGAGCTCGACGACATCCTGCTGGACGTCATCCGCCCGCGCGTAGGGGCCGGCCTCAAGTTCCTGGTGCTGCTGACCAAGTCCGACAAGCTGACGCGCTCCGAGGGCGCCAAGGCGCTGTCGATCGCGCGACTGCAGGCCGGTGGCGGCGAGGTCAAACTGTTCTCGGCGCTCAAGCGGCACGGTGTCGACGAGGCGGCCGAGCTGCTGTGGCGCTGGGCCCATCCCGAGCCCGACGGCGCCGCGTCCGCCGCCGTCGCGCCGGGCGCCGAAGCCGCCGACCCGCCGGCCGACCCACCCGGGAACTGACGCCGCGATCGCGGCGCGCCTCCTCCGGCGCCGGGTCCCGGACCTTGCCACCGAACGACAGGAGACCCTCCGCATGATCGAGACCTTCCAGCGCACCCTGCCCGGCGGCGTCACCCTCGGCTGCCACGCCACCGGCGCGCCCGGCCGCCCGCTGATGCTGTTCCTGCACGGCTTTCCCGAGGGGGCCTTCGTCTGGGACGAGCTGATGACGCATTTCGCCCAGCCCGCGCATGGCGGCTACCGCTGCGTGGCGCCCAACCTGCGCGGCTTCGGGCCGTCGAGCGCGCCCACCGACGTGGCGGCCTACCGGGCCCACCTGATGGTGCGCGACCTCGAGGAACTGGTGGACACCGAACGCGCCGACGGCCATGTCGCCGTGCTGGTCGCGCACGACTGGGGCGGCGCCTTCGGCTGGGGCTTCGCCCATGCGTTCCCGCATCGCCTCGGCCATCTGGTGATCCTCAATTCACCGCACGCGGGCACCTTCGCGCGCGAGTTGCGCGACAACCCGGCGCAACGCGCCGCCAGCGCCTACATGCATTTCCTGGCGCGGCCCGATGCCGAGGCGCTGCTGGCCGAGGACGACTATCGCCGCCTGTGGGGCTTCTTCACGTCGATGGGCGCCGGGGCCGACGGCCATGGCTGGCTCACCGACGAGGTCCGCGCGCGCTATCGCGAGGTCTGGGATGCCGGCCTGACGGGTGGCTGCAACCTCTATCGCGTGACGCCGCTCAAGCCACCGCCGGCCGATGACACCGCCGCCGCGGATGTCGCATCGGCGACGCCCGGGATCCCGCGCGAGCGGCTCACGGTCGACGTGCCGACGCTGGTGATCTGGGCCCTGGGCGACACGGCGCTGCTGCCCGGGCTGCTCGATGGCCTGGATGCCTATGTGCCGCGACTCGAGATCGTGCGGGTGCCCGACGCCACGCACTGGATCGTGCACGAGCAGCCGGAGCGCGTGGCGCGCGAGATCGGCCGCTTCCTCGAGCGAGGCTAGCGCGGCGCCGGCTCAGTAGACCGGCGGCTCGCCCTCGGGCCGGGTCTTGAAGCGACGGTGCACCCAGTAGTACTGCGACGGCATGGCATCGATGTAGCCCTGCAGCCGCAGGTTCATGAGCGTGGTGTCGGCCATCACGTCGTCGCTCGGGAAGTCCTGCCAGGCCGGCAGGACCTCGATCTCGTAGCCGCCCGCCACCAGCCGCGACACCACCGGCACCACCTTGGCCCGGCCCAGCCGCGCGAAGCGCGAGAGCGACGGCACGGTCGAGGCCTGCACGCCGTAGAACGGCACGAAGACCGTCTGGTCGCGACCGAAATCCATGTCGGGCAGCAGGTACAGCAGGCCGCCCTTGCGCAGGCCCGACAGGATCGGCTTGATGCCGTCGACGCGGTTGAGCGTCTCGACGTTGCCGAAGCGCTGGCGGCCCTCGCGGATCCAGGCGTCGACCTGCGGATCGCGCTGGGTCGTGTAGATGGTGGTGGAGGGCCGCGCGGTGTGCATGGTCAGCGCGGTCGCCGCCGCATCGAGGCCGTAGAAGTGCGGCGCGAACAGGATCATGGGCGCGCTGCCGTGCGCGATCTCCTCGATCTCGGCCGCCGCGCCGACGACCCGCAGGCGCCGCGACACCACGCGCTCGGGCGCGTGCCAGAGCCAGCTGCGGTCGAGCCACGACTGGGCGACGAAGACGAAGGTCTCGCGCGCGATGCGCCGGCGCTCGGCCGCCGAGCGCTCGGGAAAGCACAGCGCCAGGTTGATGTCGACCACGCGGCGACGCGGCGTCGCCACGACATGCAGCACGCGGCCGAGCACGGCGCCGAAGCCGCGCACCACCGGCAGCGGCAGGTGCGCGAGCGCGCGCATGAAGGCGATGCCCAGCGACGACGACAGGCTCATGCGGCCGCCTTCCCGGCATCGTCCGCCGCTGCCGCGGCCCTGGGCTGCTTGTAGCGGGCGTAATCCCAGACGTACTGCTGAGGCAGGCGACGGATCAGGCGTTCGATGCCCTCGTTCATGGCGGCGGCGGCGGCCTCGGGCGCGGCCTCGGGATCGCTCATCGCGGTGCCGTCGAAGGGTTCGCAGCGGATCGCGTAGCCCGCGCCGCGCGGCAGCCGCTCGCACACGCCCAGGAAGACGCGCGCGCCGGTCTGCTGGGCCAGGCGCGGCAGCAGGGTCATGGTGTAGGCCGGTCGGCCGAAGAACGGCGCCCACACGCCCTGGCCGAGCGGCGGCACCTGGTCGGGCAGTACGCCGGTGTAGCCACCGGCGCGCAGGGCCCGCATCAGGCTGCGCACGCCCTTGACGCTGGTGGGCACCGTCTGCAGGCCGGCGCGATCGCGCGAGCCCTCCATGAGGCGCGCCATCCAGGCCTTGCGGGGCGGACGGAACAGCGCCGTCAGGGGTCCGTGGGTGTCGACCAGGCGCTCGGCCAGCGCCTGCCCGTACATCTCCCAGCTGCCCAGATGCGGCGTGACGATGATCACGCCGCGCCCCTCGGCCAGGGCGGCCTCGAAAGCCTCGAGGCCCTCCCAGCGCGCCACGCGCGGCAGCACGCTCTCGCCACGCGGTCGCGCCCACAGCCAGGGCAGTTCGGCCGCCATCGCCCCGGCCGCGCCGATGGCCGGGCGGTACTGGGCGGGCGTGAAGCCGGCGGCCTCGGCATTGGCGACGAAGCGCTGCCGATAGCGTGGCGAGGTCCACCAGACCAGCCAGCCGAAAGCGATGCCCAGGCGTTGCATCACGGGCAGTGGCACGCGGGCGAGCAGGCGAAACAGGACGACGAGCATCGAGACGGAACCGAAGAGAAGGAACGGCGAAAGAACGGCGACGGAATGGCGAAAGGAGGGGTGACGCGCGGCAAAGCCCTTTGGGAAAAGCACCATGCACGGCTCGAATAGAATCCAAATTGTCGCTGAGTTATGGAACTACTTGCAGGGCGACAAGCACATGAGCCCGGCGATTGTGCCCGGGCCGGAAACGGCCTTCTGCTAAAGCGTTCGCCAGGCTTGATCGCCGTCGGCAACGCGCCGACCCACCCGATTGGAGCCCCATCCCCATGGCGAACGATTTTCTCTTCACTTCCGAATCCGTCTCCGAAGGCCACCCCGACAAGGTCGCCGACCAGATCTCTGACGCGATCCTCGATGCGATCTTCGAGCAGGACCCGCTCAGCCGCGTCGCCGCCGAGACGCTGACCAACACCGGCCTCGTGGTGCTGGCCGGCGAGATCACCACCAACGCGCACGTCGACTACATCCAGGTCGCGCGCGACACCATCAAGCGCATCGGCTACGACAACACCGACTACGGCATCGACTACAAGGGCTGCGCGGTGATGGTCTGCTACGACAAGCAGTCCAACGACATCGCCCAGGGCGTCGACCACGCCTCCGACGACCACCTCAACACCGGCGCCGGCGACCAGGGCCTGATGTTCGGCTATGCCTGCGACGAGACGCCCGAGCTGATGCCCGCGCCGATCTACTATGCGCATCGGCTGGTCGAGCGCCAGGCGCAGCTGCGCAAGGACGGCCGCCTGCCCTTCCTGCGCCCGGATGCCAAGAGCCAGGTCACGATGCGCTATGTCGACGGCAAGCCCCACAGCATCGACACCGTGGTGCTCTCGACCCAACACCATCCCGACCAGAGCGAGAGCCCGACGAAGATGAAGGCCAGCTTCATCGAGGCCGTGATCGAGGAGATCATCAAGCCGGTTTGCCCCACGGAATGGCTCAAGGAGACGCGCTACCTGATCAATCCGACCGGCCGCTTCGTCATCGGCGGTCCGCAGGGCGACTGCGGCCTGACCGGGCGCAAGATCATCGTCGACACCTATGGCGGCGCCTGCCCGCACGGTGGTGGCGCGTTCTCGGGCAAGGATCCGAGCAAGGTCGACCGATCGGCCGCCTATGCCGCGCGTTACGTGGCCAAGAACGTCGTCGCCGCCGGCCTGGCGCGCCAGTGCCAGATCCAGGTCGCCTATGCCATCGGCGTGGCCCAGCCGATGAACATCACGGTCTACACCGAAGGCACCGGCGTGATCCCGGACGAGCGCATCGCCGCGCTGGTGCGCGAACACTTCGACCTGCGGCCCAAGGGCATCATCCAGATGCTCGACCTGCTGCGCCCGATCTACCGCAAGACCGCCGCCTATGGCCACTTCGGCCGCGAGGAGCCGGAGTTCACGTGGGAATCGACCAGCCAGGCCTCCGCCCTGCGGGCCGCCGCCGGCCTCTGAAGCGAAAGCCGGGACCGCCCGGCTTTTCTTCGATCCTCAGAACCGGTAGACGCCGCCGGCCCCGACGGTCCAGGTGCGCCCCGGCGCCGGCTCGTAGAACCGCGCATTGCCCTCGTTGACGATCACCGAGCCGACGATGTCGCGCGCGAACAGGTTGTCGATGCGCGCGAAGGCATTCCATTCCCAGCGCGCCACGCGCTTGACATAGCCCGCCTGCAGCGCCGCGACCGCGTAACCCGGCGCCTGGGCCGTGTTGGCGTCGTTGGCGGCGATGCGGCCGAGCGCGCGCAGCTCGGCGCCGGCGCGCCAGCCCTCGGGCGGCGCATAGCCATAGGAGACGAACAGCGCCTGCTTGGCGATGCCCGGGATGCGGCTGCCGGCGGCCACGGCATTGAAGGCATCGTCGTAGCGCGCGTCGAGCCAGGTGGCGGCGACCTGGGTGCGCCAGTGGCCCGCCGTCTCGTGCAGCCAGGCGATCTCGGCGCCCTCGCGCCTGGTGCGACCGGCATTGCGGAACGTGGCGCGGCCGCCGACGTTGGTGGCCGTGACGATCTCGTCGTCGGTGCGCGTCTGGAACACCGCGCCGGTCAGCAGGCCGCCGGCGAGGCGGGCCTTGGCGCCGGCCTCCAGGCTGCGGTTGACCGAGGGCTGGAGGGCGAAGTTCAACCCGCCCGTGCCGTCGGGACGGTAGGAGAGTTCGTTGAGCGTCGGCGTCTCGAAGCCGCGGCCGGCCGAGACATAGACATTCAGGTCCCGGTTCACGGCATAGCGCAGCGCGCCGGCCGGCAGGGTGCGGGCATAGCGCGCGTCGCCACTGTCGTCGCGATTGGCGCCGCGCACATAGCGGTCCTGCGAGTCGAAGCGCACGGTGCTGCGGCGCAGGCCGGCTTCCAGGCTCCAGCGCTCGGCGAAGTCCCAGCGCGTCTGCACGTAGGGATCGACGTTGGAGACCGTGTTGCGCTCGTCGCGCCGCAACGCGCCCTGCACGCCCAGGCGCCGGGGCGCCGTGGCCGCGCCCAGGAAGTTCTCGTAGCCGCGCCGGGTCTCGTCGAGCGTGTCGTAGGCCAGGCCGGCGGCCAGTTCGAACGGCCGGCCGGCGAGCTGCGTGCGCGTGGTCCAGCGGGCGTCGAAGCCGGCATAGCGCCGCTCCAGGTCGATCACGCCGCCCGCGCTCAGGGCGCCGATCTGCGCCGATGGCGGGATGGCCTGGAACTGCGTGGTGCGGCGCTCGCCGCCATACACCATCAGGCGCAGGTCGTTGGCGGCGTCGATGCGCTTCTCGTAGCGCAGGCCCAGCTGCGTCTGGTCGACCGTCTTGCGCGTGTCGTACTGGGTCGCCAGCGTGGCGCCGCGCCGGTCGCCGTCGAGCTGCGCCTGCGTCAGGCCCAGCGGGTCCTGCGCGTCGATGCGCACGCTGTTGGCCACCAGGGTGAGCCGGGCATCGTCCGCCAGCGCGATGCCGAACTTGCCGTTGACGATGTCGCGCGTGGCGGCGCTGTGGTCGCGATAGCCATCGGTGCGGAAGCGGCTCGCGCCCAGCACGTAGTCGATGGCGCCGCTCTGCCCGCTGGCCGTGGCGCCGGCGCGCCAGGTGCCGTCGCTGCCGCCGGCGACCGAGAAGCCCAGGCGCGGGGGCGCTTCGCCATCCTGCGTGAAGACCTGGATCACGCCGCCCGACGAGTTGCCATAGAGCGCCGAGAACGGACCCCGCAGCACCTCCACGCGATCGGCGGTGCCGATGTCGATGTTGGAGCTCTGGCCCTGGCCGTCGGGCAGGGTCGCCGGGATGCCGTCGACGTAGAGCCGCACGCCGCGCAGGCCGAAGGTGGAGCGCGCGCCGAAGCCCCGGATCGAGATCTGCAGGTCCTGCGCGTAGTTCTGCCGGTTCTGCACCTGCAGCCCCGGCACCACGCCCAGGCTCTCCGACAGGTTGACCTGCAGCCGGCCGTCGCGCAGCTGCTGGCGGTCGACCAGGTCGATCGAGCCCGGGACGTCGAACGGCGCGGCGGCGCCACGCGGCGTCGAGACGGTCACGGTGCCCAGCGTGGGCACGCCACCGGCGGTCCCGGCATCGGCGGCATCGGTGGTCGGTGGCGGAACGGAGCGGGGCGCGGCGACGTTGCCGCCCGGCACGGCGACATCGGACTGCGCATGGAGCGCGGAGGCGGAGAGCAATGCGGTCACGACCGCGGCGAGTTTCTTCATCCCTCCGATTCTGTCGGTGCCCCCCGCAGCGCCGCTGCCAGATGGCGCGCCGTCCGGCTCCCGGAGGCGCGGGCGACCTCGGGCGGCGGACCGGCGGCCACGATGCGGCCCCCCGCCCCGCCCGCGCCCGGCCCGACATCGATCACCCAGTCGCTCGCCGCCACCACCCGCATCTCGTGCTCCACCACGACCACCGTGTTGCCGGCCTCGATCAGGCGATCGAACTGCGCCATCAGGCGGTCCACGTCGGAGGGATGCAGGCCGGTGGTCGGCTCGTCCAGCACGTAGAGCGTGTCGCCGCGCTGCGCGCGCTGCAGCTCGGTCGCCAGCTTGATGCGCTGGGCCTCGCCGCCCGAGAGCTCCGTCGCCGGCTGACCCAGCCGCAGATAGCCCAGGCCGATGGCCTGCAGCAAGGCCAGCGGGCGCCGCACGGCCGCCTCGTCGGCGAAGAACTCGCAGGCCTCGTCCACCGTCATGCGCAGCACCTCGGCGATGTCGCGCTCCCGCCACCGGACCTCGAGCGTGGCGGCGTTGTAGCGCGCGCCCTGGCAGGTCGGACAGGGCGCGTAGACGCTGGGCATGAAGAGCAGCTCGACGCTGACGAAGCCCTCGCCTTCGCAGGTCGGGCAGCGCCCCTTCTCGACGTTGAAGGAGAAGCGCCCGGCGTCGAAGTCCCGCGCCCGCGCCTCGGGTGTGGCGGCGAAGAGCTTGCGCACGGCATCGAACAGGCCGGTGTAGGTGGCGAGGTTGGAGCGCGGCGTGCGGCCGATCGGCTTCTGGTCGACGCGCACCAGGCGGCGGATGCCCTCGGCGCCGCCCGCGATGTGGCCGGCCACGACCCCGGTCGGCGTGCCCGGCGCCTCGCCCTCCCCGGCTTCCTCGTCGGCCGCCGGGGCTTCCTGTCCCAGGTGCGCCGCCATCAGTTCGACCAGCGACTGGCTGACCAGGCTCGACTTGCCCGAGCCCGACACGCCCGTCACGGTGGTCAGCACGCCGAGCGGAAAGGCGGCGCTCACGTGGTCGAGGTTGTTGCGCACGATGCCTTCGAGCCGCAGCCAGCCGCCCGGCGCGCGTGGCGCGCGGGGAGCCGGCGCGCGCTCGTCGAACAGATAGCGTGCCGTGAGCGACGCCGCGACCTCGCGCAACCCGTCGGGCGGCCCGCTGTAGAGCACCTCGCCACCCCGCTCGCCCGCGCCCGGCCCGACGTCGACGAGCCAGTCGGCGGTCCGCATGACGGCCAGGTCGTGCTCGACGACGAAGAGCGAGTTGCCCGCGCGCTTGAGCTGCGCCAGGGCGTCGAGCAGCGCCTCGGCATCGGCCGGGTGCAGGCCGGCCGATGGCTCGTCGAGCACGTAGACGACGCCGAAGAGATTGGAGCGGATCTGCGTGGCAAGGCGCAGCCGCTGCAATTCGCCCGGCGACAGGGTCGGCGTGGCGCGCTCGAGCGACAGGTAGCCCAGGCCCAGCGCGCACAGCGTGTCGACGCGGGCCAGCACCTCCTGCGCGATGCGCTGCGCCGCGATGCGCTTCTCCTGCGACAGGTGCGAGGTGCGCCGGACATCGGGCGCGGCCTCGTGCGCGGCGCCACCGGCCGCCACGCGGCGCGCGGTGGCACGCCGGGCACTGGCGCGGTCGAGCGCGGCCGTCGGCGCCTCCACCGGCGACTCGCCCGCCGCCGCCGGGCCGAGCACGTGCGCCAGACGATCCAGCGGCAGGCGCGACAGCTCGGCGATGTCGAGACCGGCGAAGGTCACGCCCAGGGCCTCGCGCTTGAGCCGCCTGCCCTGGCATTCCGGGCAGACGCTGCCGGTCATGAACTGCGCCACGCGCTTCTTCATCAGGGCGCTCTGGGTGGTGGCGAAGGTGTGCTGCACGTACTTGCGCGCACCGATGAAGGTGCCCTGGTAGCTCGGCTCCGCCTTGGCGCGCAGGGCGCGGCGGACCTCGGCGGGCGTGAAGCCGGCGTACACCGGCACGGTCGGCTGCTCGTCGGTGAACAGGATCCAGTCGCGCGTCTTCCTCGGCAGCTCGCGCCACGGCGTGTCGACGTCGTGGCCGAGCGTGACCAGGATGTCGCGCAGGTTCTGGCCCTGCCAGGCCGACGGCCAGGCGGCGACCGCGCGCTCGCGGATGGTCAGCGAATCGTCCGGCACCATCGACCGCTCGGTCACCTCGTAGACGTGGCCCAGCCCGTGGCAGACCGGGCAGGCGCCCTGGACCGTGTTGGGCGAGAAGTCCTCGGCGTACAGCATGGCCTGCGTGTCCGGATAGCGGCCGGCGCGCGAATACAGCAGGCGCAGCAGGCTCGACAGCGTCGTCAGGCTGCCGACCGAGGAACGCGCTCCCGGCGTGCCACGCTGCTGCTGCAGGGCCACGGCCGGCGGCAGGCCGTCGATGGCATCCACCGCCGGCACGCCGACCTGGTCGATCAGCCGGCGCGCATAGGGCGCCACCGATTCGAAGTAGCGGCGCTGCGCCTCGGCATACAGCGTGCCGAAGGCCAGCGACGACTTGCCCGAGCCCGACACGCCGGTGAACACCACCAGGGCATCGCGCGGGATGTCGACATCGACGTTCTTCAGGTTGTGCTCGCGCGCGCCACGGACGCGGACGAAGCCGGTGGACGGGAAGGTGGCGGGAGCCGTGGAGGCGGTGGCAGCGGCGGGGGTGGCACCGGTCGGCCGGGGGATGCGTGTGTTCATGGCGGGGCAAGGAAAAAGCCGCCCGAAGGCGGCTTGGCTGTCGACGGCGGCAGTCCCGGAGCCGGCGGCCGCGAGCGGTGCCGGAAGGGACTGCCGAAGGCGCGGTCAGCTGCGGGCGCGGGCCTGGTCGCGCAGGGCCTTCATCTCGTCATGGTTGCGCTGGGCGCCATCGGCCTGCTTCTGCACCACGGCGCGGACGTCGGCCGGCAGCTGGTTCTTCAGTGCCTTGCGATAGCGCGCCAGTGAGGCGTCCTCGCCGCGTTCGACTTCCTCGAGGATCGATTCCTCGCTGTCGGCGCCGACGGCGCCCTTGACCTTGACCCAGCCGCGATGCAGCGCGCCACCGGCGGTGCCGCCATCGGCGGGCGTGCCGCCATATTGCGTCACCAGCGGCACCAGTTCGGCGGCGGCGGCGGCGCAGGCGCTGGCGCGCTCGCTGAACACCTGCTTCAGGCGCGCGGTCTCGACCTGCTCGGCGCTGACCTTGAAGCCCTCGGCGCCATCGCGCGAGTTCTCGATCAGGTCGTTGAGCACATCGACCACCTCGTCGTTGGCGAGCGGCTCGCCGGTGCCGTCATAGACGTCGCCGGCGCCGAGCGCGGCAGTGGAGCCCACGGTGGTGCCGGCGCGTGCCGTGTTGACGGTGCCGTCGAGGTCGGCATCGGTGGCGCTGAAGTAGGTGCGGTCGGCGCGCTCCCAGGCGGCGCGGGTGGCGGGACGGGCCTGCTCCCAGTCGAGACCCGAGGCACCGCGACGGCTCGACCACTCGTCGGCCAGCGAAGGCTCGACGGCATCGAACGTATCGCCGCGCGATGCCCGCGTCGACCAGCCCATCTCGTAGGCCGGACCGTAGTCGTCGTAGCTGCTGCCCGGCTGCACATAGGCTTCGCGGTTGTAGCTCTCGCGCCAGTAGGCATCCTCCGCCGTCGGATTGACGTTCTCGGCGACGGCCTTGCCGCCCAGCCCGCCGACCACCGCGCCGGCCACCAGGCCGACCACCGTGCCGACCGGACCGGCCAGGGAGCCCGCAGCCGCGCCCGCCAGCGCGCCACCGGTGGCGCCGACGCCCGTGCCCACGGGGTGCGAGCCCGGTGCGCCGGTGATCGGATCGCGATTCATGTCGGTGGCATCGCCAGCGGTGGTACCGCGCGAAAGATCGTTCTGATTGGCCATGAAGGTCTCCTTGAAAAGCAGTGGCAGAAGAGGAAGGCGACATCCCGGATCCGTCCCTTCAGGGCACGGGAGCGAGGGAAATCGGCTGTCGAAAGATTCATCCTTGGACCATGCCTGGCGCCGCCGAGTCATCCGCATCGGACGGCGCGTGTAAGGGATCGCCTGATCGCCGGGTCCCGTGCGCTCTTGAAATCGTGATGAATGCCCTTATCATTGGCACTCACCGAAGCAGAGTGCTAACAGCAACCCTGCCTTCGGCCGAAGTCGATCCGGGCGCAGCGTCCGTGGTCGCAGAAACCCAACCCCATTGCACATCCAGGAGATGCTATGAACCTTCGTCCTTTGGCCGATCGCGTGATCGTCAAGCGTGTTGACAGCGAAACCAAGACCGCCTCCGGCATCGTCATCCCCGACGCCGCCGCCGAAAAGCCCGATCAGGGCGAAGTCCTGGCCGTCGGCCCGGGCAAGCGCAACGACAAGGGCGAGCTCTCGGCCCTGACCGTGCGCGTCGGCGATCGCGTCCTGTTCGGCAAGTACAGCGGCCAGACCGTCAAGGTCGGCGGCGACGAGCTGCTGGTCATGAAGGAAGACGACCTGTTCGCGGTCGTCGAGAAGTAAGCAGTCCGCTTCCTCTCCCGCGCTTCCTTTCCATCCCCCCAATTACTGAATCCGGAGAATCAACATGGCAGCAAAAGACGTCGTTTTCGGCGGCGAAGCCCGCGCACGCATGGTCGAGGGTGTGAACATCCTGGCCAACGCGGTCAAGGTGACCCTGGGCCCCAAGGGCCGCAACGTGGTGCTCGAGCGTTCGTTCGGCGCCCCCACCGTGACCAAGGACGGTGTGTCCGTGGCCAAGGAAATCGAACTCAAGGACAAGCTGCAGAACATGGGCGCCCAGCTCGTGAAGGAAGTGGCCTCCAAGACCAGCGACAACGCCGGTGACGGCACCACCACCGCGACCGTGCTGGCCCAGGCCATCGTGCGCGAAGGCTTCAAGTACGTGGCCGCCGGCATCAACCCGATGGACCTCAAGCGCGGCATCGACAAGGCCGTCACGGCCCTGGTCGAAGAGCTGAAGAAGGCTTCCAAGCCGACCACCACGTCGAAGGAAATCGCCCAGGTCGGCTCGATCTCCGCCAACAGCGACGAGACCATCGGCAAGCTCATCGCCGATGCGATGGACAAGGTCGGCAAGGAAGGCGTCATCACCGTCGAGGACGGCAAGAGCCTGGACAGCGAACTCGACGTCGTCGAAGGCATGCAGTTCGACCGTGGCTACCTGTCGCCCTACTTCATCAACAACCCGGAAAAGCAGTCGGCGATCCTGGACAACCCCTTCGTGCTGCTCTACGACAAGAAGATCAGCAACATCCGTGACCTCCTGCCGACGCTGGAACAGGTCGCGAAGTCGGGCCGTCCGCTGCTGATCATCGCGGAAGAAGTCGAGGGCGAAGCCCTGGCGACCCTGGTCGTGAACACGATCCGCGGCATCCTGAAGGTCGTGGCCGTCAAGGCTCCGGGCTTCGGCGACCGTCGCAAGGCCATGCTGGAAGACATCGCCATCCTGACGGGCGGCAAGGTCATTGCCGAGGAAGTCGGCCTGACGCTGGAGAAGGTCACCCTGGCCGACCTCGGCTCGGCGCAGCGCATCGAAGTGGGCAAGGAAAACACGATCATCATCGACGGCGCCGGCGCCGCCAATGACATCGAAGCCCGCGTCAAGCAGGTCCGTGTCCAGATCGAGGAAGCCTCGAGCGACTACGACCGCGAGAAGCTGCAGGAACGCGTGGCCAAGCTGGCCGGCGGCGTGGCCGTCATCAAGGTCGGTGCCGCCACCGAAGTCGAGATGAAGGAAAAGAAGGCCCGCGTCGAAGACGCCCTGCACGCCACGCGTGCGGCGGTGGAAGAAGGCGTGGTCGCCGGTGGCGGCGTGGCGCTGCTGCGTGCCAAGCAGGCCGTGGGCGACTCGGTCAAGGGCGACAACGCCGACCAGGACGCCGGCATCAAGCTGGTGATGAAGGCCGTCGAAGCGCCCCTGCGCGAGATCGTCAACAACGCCGGCGGCGAAGCCTCGGTGGTCGTGAACGCGGTGCTGGCCGGCAAGGGCAACTACGGCTTCAACGCCGCCAACGACACGTATGGCGACATGCTCGAGCTGGGCATCCTGGACCCGACGAAGGTCACCCGCACCGCGCTGCAGAACGCCGCATCGGTCGCTTCCCTGCTGCTGACGACCGAAGCCATGGTCGCCGAGGCACCGAAGGACGAAGCTGGCGCCGGCGGCGGCGGCATGCCCGACATGGGTGGCATGGGCGGCATGGGCGGCATGGGGATGTAACTTTCGCTCGCCCCCAGGCTGCGCGGCACTTCGTGTCCGCTGCGCCTACCCCCTACCGGGGGCAGCACCTGCGGTCTGGCGGAGCCAGTCCCGCGGTGCTCGCGAACAGAAAAAGCCCTGCAGCTTGCGCTGGCAGGGCTTTTTCTTTGGGGTGCGGGGGCGGTGGTGGTCAGCCCAGGGGGTCGACGACGAAGGCGGGCATGGGGAGGTCGTGGTCGCGCGCCTTGCAAAACTGCTCGGCGGTGTCGAGGGCCTCGGCGATCGTCACGTGCATGTCGATGTAGCGATAGGTGCCCAGGCGGCCGACGAACGTCACCTTGGACTCGGCGCGGGCGAGCTCGATGTAGCGTGACAGCAGGGTCTTCTCCGCCACCATCCGGATCGGGTAGTACGGCGTGTCGGCCTCCTCGCAGAAGCGGCTGTATTCCTTGAAGACGACGGTCTTCTCGTGCGACTCCCAGGGTGCGAAGTGCTTGTGCTCGGAGATCCGGGTCCACGGCACCGCGAGGTCGCCATAGTTGATGACGGCATTGCCCTGGTAGTCGCCCACGTGGTCCTCGCGCACAAAGTCCAGTGTGCGATAGCCCAGGCGGCCTTCCCCGTAGCCGAACCAGGCGTCGATCGGACCGCTGTAGAACACGTGGTCGTAGTCGCTGGCCGCGTCGCGCTCGAAGCGCGTGCCCAGGTGCAGATGGATGTCCGGATGGTCCAGCATCCGCTCCACGATCGCCGTGTAGCCGTCGCGCGGAATGCCCTGCCACCGGCTGGCGTAGTAGTTGTCGTCGTAATTGAAGCGCACCGGCAGGCGCTTGAGGATGCTCGCGGGCAGCCGGGTGGGCGACATGCCCCACTGCTTGGTGGTGTAGCCCTCGAAGAAGGCCTCGTAGAGTTCACGCCCCATGAGCGAGAGGGCCTGCTCCTCGAAGTTGGCCGGCGACGCGATGCTGTGGTCGCCGATCTGCTCGAAGAAGGCCGCCGCCTCGGCCGGCGAGAACGTCTTGCCGAAGAACTGGTTGATCGTCAGCAGGTTGAGCGGCAGCGAGAACACGCGTCCGCCGGTGATCGCCTTGACGCGATTGACGAAGGGCACGAACTCGCCGAAGCGCCGCACATAGTCCCAGACCCGCTCGTTGCTGGTGTGGAAGATATGCGGGCCATAGGTGTGCAGCATCACGCCGGTCGCGGCATCGCGTTCGGTGTGGCAGTTGCCGGCGACATGCGGCCGGGTGTCGAAGACATCGACGCGGCAGCCGGCGCGGGCCAGTTCCTGGGCCAGCACGGCACCGGAGAAACCGGCACCGGCGATGGCGATGTGGGTCATGGATGAAAAGATCGAAAGGAAGAAGACAACGGAAAGGGAATGGAGATGGCACCGACGCGGATCAGGCCTGCGCCGTGTCCGACTCCTCGACACCGACCGTGCGCTCGGCAGCGGCATCGTCGAAGCGGCTCAGCAGTTCCTGCATGGCGGCGGCGGTGCGGTCCCACGACGTGCCGGCCACGACCAGGGCGGCGGAGGCCCGGAAGCTCAGGCGCGCGCTGTCGTCCCAGGCCAGGATGCGCTCGCAGGCCACGACGAATTCGGCCGGTGTCGCCGCAATGGGCACCACGGCGGCGTATTGCTGCGCCACGTCGCGCACCGGCGTGCTGACGATCGGCTTGCCGGCCGCCAGGTACTCGAGCGTCTTGGTGGGACTGATGAAACGCGTCGACGCGTTCAGCGCGAAAGGCATCAGGCAGACGTCCCACCCGGACAGGAAGGCCGGCAGTTCGTCGTAGCGGCGCTGGCCCATCCAGTGGATGTTGGGACGCTGGGGCAGGCTGGCCGGATCGATCTTGACGACCGGCCCGACCATCACCACCTGCCACTCCGGATGCGCATCGGCCACGGCGGCCACCAGGCCCAGGTCCAGGCGTTCGTCGATGACGCCGTAGTAGCCCAGGCGCGGATGCGCGATGGCGAGCTGGTCGGGATGGTCCGGGACGTCGCGCCGGCCGAAATGGGCCTGGTCGACGCTGCTCGGAAAGCAATGCACGTCCGGATGGCGCGCGCGCTTGGATTCGTAGAGGCTGCGGCCACCGGTGAAGACCAGGTCGACGGCGTCGAACATGGCGTTCTCGCGCTCGATCAGGGCCGGCGGCGCGAAATCGAAGGCCGCCAGCTCGTCCATGCAGTCGTAGACCATGCCGCACGGCGTCAACCCATCGGCCAGCGGGAAGGCCAGCGGCGTGTAGAACCAGAGCAGGTAGTCGTCGATGCGCTGTTCGCGCAGATAGCCATCCAGCAATTCGCCCAGCCCGGCCATGTGCTCGTCGTGGAAGCCATGGGCCTGGCCCGGCAGGTGCATGCGCAGCACCACCACGCCGGCGCACGGGCTGTGCTGTTCCAGCCAGGGCCGCTCGGCGCCGGGCATGGGTTCCTCGACGAACACGACGGGATGGCGCGCGGCCAGCCGCGACATCAGCTGCTGGGGCCGCTGGTAGACGAAATCCCAGCGCAGGTGGGAGAAGACGACGAGGCTTGTCATGGTGGTTCTTTGCCTGTGGATTGGAGGAAGGGAGGAGGAACTCGCGAGCACGTGCTGCCAGTGGCGCAGGCGGTCGGCATAGGGTTGGCAGAGCCGGCGCGTGAAGTCGCCGGCATCGGCGCCGGGCACGTCCCACAGGCCGCTGTGGTGCCAGTGGCCGGCGTCCTGCCAGTCCGGACGGTCGATCACCGGATACAGGCACAGGCCGCCGATCGGAATGCGGCGGGCCTGGCACTCGAGGACCTCGGCGCCCATGTGGTCGAGCCACGCATCGCGGCCCTGCCCGATGTGACCGGTCTCGGAAATGCACATCGGCCGGCCATAGCGCTGCCAAAGGGCGCCCGCCAGCTCGGCGAAGGAGCGGCGGCGGCGGTCGCCGAGATGCCAGTGCAGGCGCGCGCCGGTGCCGGCCTCCCACTGGTTGTCGTGGTAGTAGTTCAGGCCCAGCACATCGAGATATCGCGGGGCGCCACCGAGTTCGGGCGCGGCGCGGCCGGCGATCATGTCCCAGGCCTCGAACTGGTGGGCATGCGCATGCCGCGCCGCGGCGCTGGCCGCCGGACCCGCGCCCAGTGGCGGCTCGATATGGATCACCGGATCGGTATGCACGATGCGCGCCGAGGGCTCGACGGCCCAGACCGCATCGCACGCCCGCAATGTGGCGCGCACCAGCACGTGCTTCAGGCGCTCGCCGTTGCCGGGCGCCGATGGCACGTGCGGATGGATGAGTCCGGTGCTGGAGGCGGCCCATGCCAGGAAAGAGATCTCGTTGACCGGCTGGTAGGCCGGTCGTGGTCCCTCGATGGCGGCCAGTCGCCCGACCAGTCGCGCGCAGTGGGCGGCGAAGGCATCGACGAACTCGTCGGGCCGCTCGAACGGATCCAGCCCGGCCGGCCAGCCATAGTGCATGAGGGTCCAGATGACCTGGATGCCATGGGCGGCGGCACACCGGGCCTGCGCCTCGATCGCGCGCCAGCCGGCTTCGCCACGTTCGTGCAGATGGCGCCAGCCCGCGCTCTCGCGCACGGTGCGGATGCCGCGCGCCGCCAGCGCCGCATAGTCCTCGTCCAGGTGCGTGTCGTGGCCATTGCGCGCGTGGGTGTCCAGCGGTTGCCCGAAGCCGTTGACATGGTCGGCGCCCTCGAAGCCACCGATCCAGAAGCTGTCGAACAAGGGAGCCAGCGGATGCGATCCCTCGGCTGTGGGCCGGGTGGCGTTCCGGTCGTTCGCGAGCCGATGAAGATCGGCCCTGGAGACAGCATGGGAAGGTGGATGAGGAGAAGAATGCATGAAACGTGATGAGCGGGAAGCCTTCCTCGCAGAGGAACAATCGACTAGGAATCGGCTCATTTCTGTAGGCCACCGGCCGCATGCCCGTAGGTTTCGTGCTCAAAAATCGTCAAACTCCTAAAAATCCACCCCCCATGACTTCGCCCCTGCCCTCTTCCTCCAGCTCCCTTCCCCAGCGCCTGTCGGTCCTCGGCCGACGCTCGTGGCTGGGCCTGTGCGCCGTCGCGGCCTCGGCGGTGGTGTGGCATGCGATGCCCTCCATGGCGGCGGAGTCGGCGGTCGCCATCCCGCCGCCGGCGAGCGACGTCGGCGTGGCATCGGGCGGCTCCGCATCGGCGACGGCGGTGTTCGCCGGTGGCTGCTTCTGGGGCGTGCAGGCCGTGTTCCAGCATGTCGAGGGCGTAAGCGGCGCGGTCTCGGGCTATGCCGGCGGCACGCAGAAGTCGGCCACCTACGAGGCGGTGGGCATGGGCGACACCGGCCATGCCGAGGCGGTGCGCATCACCTACGACCCGCGCAAGGTCAGCTACGGACGGCTGCTGCAGATCTACTTCTCGGTCGCCCACGACCCGACCGAACTGAACCGGCAAGGACCCGACACCGGCACCCAGTACCGCTCGACCGTGTTCCCGCAGGATGCCGAGCAGGAGCGCGTGACGCGGGACTACATCGGGCAGCTCGATGGCGCCCGGGTCTTCGGGCGTGGGATCGCCACCACGATCGAGACGGGCAAGGCCTTCTACCCGGCCGAGGCCTATCACCAGGACTTCCTGGCGCGCCATCCCGACCACCCCTACATCGCGATCAACGACGCTCCCAAGGTCAGGAACCTGGAGCGGATGTTCCCGGCCGAATGGCGCGCCCAGCCCGTGCTGGTCGGCGTCGGCGCCAATGTGCGCAAGCCCGCCCGCGCCGCCCTGGACCTGTGAGGCGGACGCGCCGCCGCTCCGGCGGCTACAGGGTGCCGAAGTGCGGCCGCAGTGCCGCGTACAGCGCGCGGAAGCGCGCATGGCGCGAGCGGTGCGCCGGTGCCGCGGCGGCATCGGGCATGAAGCGCTGCCGCAGCGGCGGCGTGCGGCAGACCGACGCGGCGCTGCCGCCATCTGCCAGCCAGGCCAGCCGCGCCGCGCCCAGCGCGCCACCGGCCTCGCCACCTTCGGCCAGGGCCAGCGGCACCTCGAGGATATCGGCCAGCAATTGGCTCCACCAGGCGCTGCGCGCGCCACCGCCGACCAGCAGCAGCTCGCCGGTCGGGCGCTCCAGCGTGTCCAGTCCGTCGCGCAGTCCCAGGCTCACGCCCTCGACCACGGCATAGGCGATGTCGGCCGGTCCATGCGCGTGGGTCAGGCCATGGAGCACGCCCTGGGCCTGCGCATCGTTGTGCGGGGAGCGCTCGCCGGCCAGGTAGGGCAGGAACAAGGGCGCGCGCCCACGCTGTGCCGGCGTCAGCGTGGCGGCCGCCGCCAGCAGGGCCGGCTCGTCGGCGAAGCCGAAGCAGCGCGCGGCCCAGGCCACCGCGCTGGCGGCCGACAGCATCACCGACATCTGGTGCCAGCGCTGCGGCAGCGCATGGCAGAAGGCATGCACCGCCGCTTCCGGCCGGGGCGCGAAATGCGCGCCCGAGACGAAGATCACGCCCGAGGTGCCGAGCGAGACGAAGCCCTGCCCCGGCTCGATCAGTCCCATGCCGACCGCGCTGGCCGCGTTGTCGCCGCCGCCACCGGCCAGCGGGATGCCCGGTCGCAGGCCCCAGCGCTCGGCCAGCGCCGGCAGCAGGTGCGCCGCCACCGCGTCGCCCTCGACCAGCCGCGGCATGTGATGGCGCGCGAGTCCGGTGGCGCCGAGCAGTTCGTCGGACCAGTCGCGCCGCCCGACATCGAGCCACAGCGTGCCGGAGGCATCGGACATCTCGCTGACGGCCTCGCCCGAGAGTCGCAGTCGCAGCCAGTCCTTGGGCAGCAGCACGCGCCGCGTGCGCGCGAACAGTTCGGGCTCGTGCTCGCGCACCCACAGCAGCTTCGGCGCCGTGAAGCCCGGCATCGCCAGGTTGCCGGCGATCTCGCCCAGGCGCGGCACGGCGGCAGCGAGCGCTTCGCATTGCGCGGCGCTGCGGCCGTCGTTCCAGAGGATGGCCGGGCGCAGCACGACATCGTCGGCATCGAGCAGCACCGCGCCGTGCATCTGGCCCGACAGGCCGATGGCGCGCACCGTCGCCAGGGCCTCGGCATGCGTGGCGCGCAATGCCGTCATCACCGTCTCCAGCGCCTCCCACCATTGCGCCGGGTCCTGTTCCGACCACAGCGGTCGTGGCCGGCTCACCGTCAGTGGAGCGCGCGCCACCGCGACGATGCGGTGGTCGTCCGCCAGCAGCAGCGCCTTGAGTTCGGAAGTGCCCAGGTCGAGTCCGAGATACATGCCGTCGTGGTCCTTGGTTGCGAAGAAAAGCCCGGGGGGGGTCAGCGGTCGCCGCCGAAGCGGCTGTCGGCCTGGCGCCGGAATTCGCTCGGCGTCATGCCCTTGACCTCCAGGAAGCGCCGGTTGAAATTGGCGACGTTGTTGAAGCCGACCTGATAGCAGATGTCGGTCACGAAGTGCTCGGTCTGCATCAGCAGGTGGCAGGCGTTGTTGATGCGCACCCGGTTGACGAAGTCGGTGAAGTTGTTGCCGGTCGAGCGCTTGAAGTAGCGACTGAAGCGGCTCTCGCTCATGCCCAGTTCGGCGGCGATGTCGGCCAATGCGATCGGCTCGGCCAGGTGGTCGGTGATGCGCGTGACGATGGCGTTGATGCGGTCGCCCTCGGCATCGCCCTCGGCGCCCCGCATCTGCACGCTCGACAGCAGCCGGTAGTCGTTGCATTCGGCCAGATCGGCCAGGAACTCGCAGAACGCCGCCAGCCGCCGCAGCCCGTGCGTGCCCTTCACGCGCGTCCAGTGGTCCCGGGCCTGCGTCGA
Organism: Variovorax sp. PEI5; assembly: GCF_056679935.1. Classification (NCBI taxonomy): domain Bacteria; kingdom Pseudomonadati; phylum Pseudomonadota; class Betaproteobacteria; order Burkholderiales; family Comamonadaceae; genus Variovorax; species Variovorax sp. PEI5. The sequence goes on along the minus strand of NZ_CM155257.1, from coordinate 3,304,701 downwards.
GAGGCCGAAGAACTCGATGCCGTGCCGGGCCCGCTCCAGCAGGTGCGTGACGCCGGCGAGCTCGGGTATCTGCGCTGCGGCCTGCATCGCCGGTTCGTGGCGGAACTGGATCACCAGATCGCGCGCGACGACGCCGGCCTCGGGCATGTCCAGCGAGATCCAGTTGTGCGGCAGGCGCGGCCCGCACAGCACCAGGTGGCCGGGCTGGAACGGACCGATCCAGTCGCCGACGAAGGCCTTGCCGGAGGTCTCGGTGATGAGGTGCAGCTCGTACTCGTCGTGGCAGTGCCAGCGCGCCAGCGGACTCGGGAAGCCATGCGCGAGGCAGCGGATCCAGCCGGCCTCGCCGGAGGTCTCGTAGCCCAGCGCCGGCGAGCGCGCGAGGTCGTGCTCGACCTCGGGCTGGCGCTGGCGTGGGGTGGCTCTGGAACGGACGATGGACATGGACGGCGGATTCGACGAGTCGAACGGAGGGGTTCGGGCACTCAGCCCATGACGCTACCACCACCGGCATCGGCCGTCGCCGCCACGAACGCGTCGACCCGTTCGACGGCGCGCCGCACGGCATCGACCAGCCGGGTGTCGCCGGCCAGCTCGCCCCACAGCGCCGTGTCGGCGCAGAAGGCGGCGACCGGATCGGCGGCTTCGCACAGCGCATGCGCGGCCGCCGGGTCCATGCCCTGGTCCTGGTACGCATAGGGCAGCGCGCCCCGGTGCCAGCGCTGCAGGAAGGCCAGGAACAGCGCCGGCAGCATCGCCACGGCATCGATCGACTCGCCGCGCGCCAGGCGCTCGCGGATGGTCGGCGCGATGAAGCCCGGGATCTTGGAGAAGCCGTCGGCCGCCACGCGCTGGTTGGTGTCGCGGATGGCCGGGTTGCCGAAGCGGTCGAGCACCACGTCGCGATAGGTCGGCAGGTCGACCGGGCTGGGCGCGCCGGGCGTGCCCAGCACCGGGATCACGTCGTCGGTGACGTAGTCGTGGGCCATCTTGCGGATGGCGGGCGTGTGCGTGCCCTCGTGGATGAACTGCAGCCCGACCAGCGTGCCGGCCCACGCGATGCAGCTGTGGGTGGCGTTGAGCAGACGGATCTTGGCTTCCTCGTAGGGCTGGACCGAATCGACCAGCTGCACGCCCACCGTTTCCCAGGCCGGCCGGCCGGCGATGAAATCGTCCTCGATGACCCACTGGATGAAGCTCTCCCCGGTGACCGGCGCGGCATCGTCCCAGCCGGTGGCGGCGCGCACGCGCTCGCGCAGTTCCGGCGGCGGGCGCGGCGTGATGCGGTCGACCATGGCGTTCGGGCTGGTGGTGTTCGCTGCAACCCAGTCGCGCAGGCCGGTGTCGCCCGCGCGCTCGATGAACTCCAGCAGGCCGCCGCGAAAGCGCTCGCCGTTGTGGCGCAGGTTGTCGCAGTTGAGCAGCGTCACGGGACCGGCGCCGGCCGCGCGGCGCTGGCGCAGGATGGCGCAGACCGCGCCATAGAGCGTCTGGCCGGGCTCGCCGCGACGGGCGCGCTCGATATCGGCGGCCAGGTCGGCGAAGCCCAGGTCGAGCCGGTGCGCGGCATCGAGGTAGTAGCCCGCCTCGGTGACGGTGAAGGAAATGATGCGCGTGGCCGGATCGGCCCCCAGCGCGATCACCGAGGCCAGGTCGCTCTCGAACGGCAGCACCTCGCGGATCGACTCGATGCGCTGGTAGCGCACCTCGCCGGCGGGCGAGATCGTCTCCAGCGTGTAGCGCCCGCCCTGGGCGCGCAGGGCGTCGAGCACCTCGGTCATGTCGGGACGGATGTTGGCGCCGGCGAGCGACCAGCGGGTGTCGCCCCGCTCGTGCAGCGCCTGCAGGTAGACCGCCTGATGCGCGCGATGGAACGATCCCAGGCCCAGATGCAGGATCCGGGCGGCCGGCGCCGCGCCGGGAGGCGACGCCGCCGTGGAGGCAGCCGGGGCGGAGGAAGGGGATGTGGAGGAAGTGGAAGCGGTGGAGTTCACGTCGGCGGTCCGTCGAAGGTCGGGGGGCGGGTGGAGTCAGGCGGTGGCGGAGAGCGCGCGGCCGTCGCGGCCGAACAGGTGCAGCACCGAGGGATCGAGCTCGACGCCCACGGCATCGCCTTCCTGCAGCGTGGTGCGATCGTTCTGGCGCGAGATCAGCGGCACGCCGGCGACATCGACGTGGATCAGCGTGTCCGCGCCCAGGGCCTCGATGAGCTCGACCCGGCCGGGCACGCCCGCGCCATGGCCGGGGTGCACGCGCAGGCCTTCGGGCCGCACGCCCAGGAAGCCGTCGACCGGCAGGCGCCCGCCGGTCTGCTGCGAGAAGCTGGGAATCGCCTTGGCTTCCACCATGTTCATCGACGGCATGCCGATGAACTGGGCCACGAACTGGTTGACCGGATGGTCGTAGAGCTCCATGGGCGTGCCGACCTGCTCGATCAGGCCGTCGCGCAGGACCACCACGCGATCGGCCAGCGTCATGGCCTCGACCTGGTCGTGCGTGACATAGATGCTGGTGGCGCCGAGCGCGACGTGCAGCTTGTGGATCTCGACCCGGGTGTTGCCGCGCAGGGCGGCATCGAGGTTGGACAGGGGCTCGTCGAACAGGAACACCTTGGGCGCGCGCACGATGGCGCGGCCGATGGCCACGCGCTGGCGCTGGCCGCCGGACAGCTCCTTGGGCGTGCGGTCGAGGTACTGGGTCAGGTTGAGCTGCCGGGCCGCGTACTCGACCTTCTTCCTGATCTCGTCCTTGGCCACGCCGGCGAGCTTGAGGGCGAAGGACATGTTGTCCGCCACGCTCATGTGCGGATAGAGGGCATAGCTCTGGAACACCATCGCCAGGTCGCGCTTGCCCGAGGGCGTGTTCGTGATGTCGCGGCCGTCGAGCATCAGTTGCCCGCCGGTGACCGGCTCCAGCCCGGCGATGAGCCGCAGCAGGGTCGACTTGCCGCAGCCCGACGGACCGACGAAGACGATGAACTCGCCCTTTCGGATCTCCAGGTCGACGCCGCGGATGATGTGGGCGTCGCCGAAGCTCTTGTTGATGCCCCTGAGTTCGAGGTAGGCCATGGATTGCTCCTGTGTTCGTTTCGTTGATGGACACCGCGCCGCCCGGATGTTTTGCCGGGGCTGCCGCGGAACCGGCTTTGCCGGGCCGCCGGCAGCGCCCCCGGCGAGGGGGTTGGCGCAGCGACACGCAGTGCGCGAAGCCTGGGGGCGTGTCTACTTCACGGCGCCGAAGGTGAGGCCCTGGACGAGCTGCTTCTGGCTGAACCAGCCGAACACCACGATCGGCGCGATGGCCATCAGCGAGGCGGCCGACAGCTTGGCCCAGAACAGGCCCTCGGGGCTGGAGTAGGAGGCGATCAGCGTGGCCAGCGTGCCGGCCTTGGCCGAGCTCAGGTTGAGCGCCCAGAACGACTCGTTCCAGCTCAGCACCAGGCACAGCAGGCCGCAGGACGCCAGGCCACCGACCGACAGCGGCAGCACCACGTGGCGGAACTCGGTCCACAGGCTGGCGCCGTCCATGCGCGCGGCCTCCAGGATCTCGTTGGGGATGTCCTTGTAGCTGGAGTACAGCATCCACACCATGATCGGCAGGTTCGACAGCGTGAAGACCACCGTCAGCGCCGTGAGCGAGTCCAGCAGGCCGGTGCTCTGCGCCAGCACGTAGATCGGCATCAGCGCGCCGACGGCCGGCATCATCTTGGTCGACAGCATCCACATCAGGATGTCGCGCGTGCGCCGGGTGCGGAAGAAGGCCATCGAATAGGCCGCCGGCGCGGCGATCAGCAGGCCGATGAGGGTCGAGCCCAGGCTGGTGATCAGCGAGTTGCGCGCGTACAGCAGGTAGTCGCTGCGCCGCTGCACCTCGCTGAAGTTGTCCAGCGTCGGCTCGAAGACGAACAGCGGTGGCACGTGGATCGCCTGCAGCTCGGTCTTGAAGGCCGTCAGGAACAGCCAGCCGAGCGGGAAGAACAGCAGCAGCGCCGCGGCCCAGGCGCCGATCGTGCGCAGGGTGGTCAGGAGAGGATTGCTTTGCATGGTGGTGCGCCTCAGTCGAGGTTCTTGCCGACGATGCGGATGAGGAACACCGCCACGATGTTGGCCAGCACCACCGCGAACAATGCGCCGGCCGACGCCACGCCGACGTCGAAGTTCATCAGCGACTGCTTGAAGATCATGTAGGTGAGGTTGGTGCTCTCGTTGCCGGGTCCGCCGTTGGTGGTGATGGCGATCTCGGCGAACACGCTCAGCAGGAAGATCATCTCGATCATGATCACCACCGCCATCGGCCGGCCCAGATGCGGGATGGTCAGGTAGAAGAAGCGCTGCGGCGCGGTGGCTCCGTCCATGCGGGCGGCCTCCATCTGCTCGCGGTCGAGCGACTGCAGCGAGGTGATGAAGATCAGGCAGGCGAAAGGCAGCCACTGCCAGGCCACCATGATGATCACCGACAGCAATGGCACGTCGGTCAGCCAGTCGACCGGCGTGAGGCCGAGACTTCGCCAGAGGTCGGCCAGCACGCCGTAGATCGGATTCATCATCATGTGCTTCCACAGCAGCGCGTTGACCGCCGGCATGACGAAGAACGGCGAGATCAGCAGCACCCGCACGATGCCCCGGCCCGGGAACGGCTCGTTGACCAGCAGCGCCAGCAGCACGCCCAGCACCACCGTGATGGCGATCACGCTGCCGATGAGCACCAGCGTGTTGGTCACCGCCGGCCAGAAGTCCGGGTCGGTGATGAAGTAGTGGAAGTTGTCGATGCCGGCGAACGCGTGCTCGCCGGGCTGCATGAGGTTGTAGTTGACGAGCGAGAAGTACAGCGTCATGAGCAGCGGCACGATCATCCAGAGGAAGAGCGTGGCCACCGCCGGCGCCATGAGCGCGCGGGGCAGGAGTCGTTTCATGGAGAAATCCCGAACGGTCAAGAGGGATGCAGGCGCGGGCTGCCGCGGAACTGGCTTGGCCAGGCCGCAGTCAGCGCCCCCGGCGGGGGGGGTGGGCGAAGCGACACGCAGTGCGCGCAGCCTGGGGGGTTATTTGTAGTACCCGCCCTTTTTCATCTCGCGCTCGGCCGTCGTCTGCGAGGTCTTGAGCGCCTGCTCGACCGTGACCTTGCCCGAGAGGGCCGCGCTCATCTGCTGGCCCACCGCCACGCCGATGGCCTGGAACTCCGGAATCGCCGCGTACTGCACGCCGACGTAGGGAGACTTGGGCAATGTGCTGTCGGTCAGGTTGGCGGTGTCGATGGCCTTCTTCTCCTCGACGGCGAACCTGGCGACCTTCTGGAACTCGGGGTTCGCGTAGGTCGACTTGCGCGTGCCGGTGGGCACCTGCGCCCAGCCCTGCTCCTTGGCGACCAGCTGGACATAGTCCTTGGAGGTCGCCCAGCGGACGAAGGTCTGCGCTGCGGCGGCCTTGGTCGAGCTCGCCGGGATCGCCAGGTTCCACGACCACAGCCAGTTCGCGCCCTTGGGCGTCACGGCGGTGGGAGCCTGGGCGAAGGCCACCTTGTCGGCCACCTTCGACTGCTTGGGATCGGCGATGAAGGAAGCCGCGATCGTCGCGTCCACCCACATGCCGCACTTGCCTTCGTTGAACAGCGCCAGCGTCTCGTTGAAGCTGTTGGCCGACACGCCGGGCGGGCCATAGCTCTTCATCAGATCGACGTAGAAGGTGATGGCCTCCTTCCAGGGCTGGGTGTCGATCTGCGGCTTCCAGGCCATGTCGAACCACTGGCCGCCGTAGGTGTTGACCAGCGTGGTCAGGAAGGCCATGTTGTCGCCCCAGCCCGGCTTGCCGCGCAGGCAGATGCCATAGACGCCGGCCTTGGGATCGTGGATCTTGGCCGCGAGGTCCTTCACCTGGGTCCAGGTCGGGCGCTCGGGCATCTTGAAGCCGGCCTTGTCGGCCAGGTCCTTGCGGTACATGAGCATGGAGCTCTCGCCATAGAACGGCGCGGCGTAGAGCTTGCCCTCGTACGACAGGCCGTTGCGGATGGCCGGCAGCAGGTCGTCGACGTCATAGGCGGCGTCGGTGGTGATGGGCGTGAGCCAGCCCTTCTTGGACCAGATCGGCGCCTCGTACAGGCCGATCGTCATGACGTCGAACTGGCCACCCTTGGTGGCGATGTCGGTCGTCACGCGCTGGCGCAGCGTGCCCTCCTCCAGCGTCACCCACTTGAGCTTGATGTCGGGATTGGCCTTCTCGAAGAAGGGCGTGAGCTTCTGCATCTCGATCATGTGGCCGTTGTTGACGGTGGCGATGACCAGCTCGGTGGCGGCGTGGGCGAAGCCCATGCCGGCGAATGCGAGCGCCAGGCCCGTCTTGAGAAAACGCTTCATGATGTGTCTCCTGAGTTCACACGACCGCGGCCGGCCGTCGAAGCGAATTCTGTCGATCCCCTCCCGCGCCCTTGGTACGCCAAGCAATCGCTTCGATACTTTCTTGCATCGAATGGGGGGTGAATTCCCTAGATCCGGCAACACAGGATGCTGATGGGCCGGATGTGTATCGGTCCTCCCCCCACCCGTCGGGACGAAAAAAAAGCCGCTGTCGCGGCTTTCCCGATCTCAGCGCAGACGCGCGAGCAATCCGGCGGTCGAGGGATCGAGCCCCCCGGCCTTGCCCGAGACGAGCCGTCCCTCGATGTCGCGCGCGAGCACCTTGCCCAGTTCCACGCCCCATTGGTCGAAGCTGTTGATGCCCCACAGCGCGCCGCTGGTGAACACGCGGTGCTCGTACAGGGCGAGGAAGGCGCCCAGCGCCTCGGGCGTGAGCTGCTCGAAGACGAAGAAGGTGCTGGGCCGGTTGCCCGGGAAGTCGCGGTGGCCACCGGCGTCGGCCTTGCCGGTCATGAGCGCCTGTGCCTGCGCCAGCGCGTTGGCCAACAGCTTGACGTGATGGCCTTCCAGGTCGTGGGCCGCATCGCGCACGGCGATGAATTCCAGCGGGATCACATCCGTGCCCTGGTGCAGCATCTGGAAATACGCATGCTGGCCATTGGTGCCGGGTTCGCCCCACAGCACCGGCGACGTCCCGAAGGGCAGCGCCGCGCCGCTGGCGTCGACCCGCTTGCCATTGCTCTCCATCTCCAGCTGCTGCAGGTAGGCCGGCAGGCGGCCCAGCGCGCTGTGGTACGGCGCGATGCCGCGGCTGGTGAAGCCATGGAAGTTGCGATACCAGATGTCGAGCAGGCCGAGCCGGACGGGCAGGTTGCGTTCCAGCGGCGCGGTGCGGAAGTGCTCGTCCATGGCATGCGCGCCGGCCAGCAGGGCCCGGAAGTTGTCGCCGCCGATGGCCAATGCGATGGGCAGTCCGATCGACGACCACAGCGAATAGCGGCCACCGACCCAGTCCCAGAAGCCGAAGGTGCGCTCGATGCCGAACTCGCGCGCGGCCTCGACGTTGGTGGTGAGCGCGGCGAAGTGCCGCGCCACGTCGAGCCCGCCCGAGCGCTGGAACCAGTCCCTGGCCGAGCGGGCGTTGGCCATCGTCTCGGCGGTGGTGAAGGTCTTGGAGGCGATCAGGAACAGGGTGTGTTCGGGTGCCAGGTCCTTCAGCACACCGGCGAGTTCGTGGCCATCGACGTTGGAGACGAAGTGGAAGCGCCTGCCCGGCGCCACCAGGGCGTCGAGCGCGCGCACCACCATCTGCGGCCCCAGGTCGGAGCCGCCGATGCCGATGTTCACCACGTCGGTGATGGTGGCGTCGGCGCGCACCTGCTCGACATAGGCGAGCATGGCCTCGAGCGTCGCGTGCACCTCGGCGAGTTCGCCGCGGATGCCCCGGGCCACCGGCGCATCGGCTGGCGCGCGCAGCAGGAAGTGCATCACGGCCCGGTCCTCGGTCGCGTTGATGCGCTCGCCGGCGAACATGGCGTCGCGGTGCGCCTCGAGGCCGGCCTCGCGCGCGAGCTCGAGCAGCAGGTCCTCGGTCGGCGCGTCGATCAGGTTCTTCGACAGGTCGGCGAAGACGTGCGGCGCCGTCTGGCTGAAGCGCCCGAAGCGTGCCGGATCGGCGGCCAGCGCCTCGCGCACGTCGAAGTCGCGCCCGGTGGTCGCGAAGCGGGCCTGCAGCCGGCTCCAGGCGGCGGTGCGGTCGCAGCGCACGCGGGACGCGACGGCCGAGGGTGGATGCGGGGCGGCGGGGTCGATCACACGGTCTCCATGAGTTGTTCGAGCTTGATGGCATCGACCGCGAAGGCGCGGATGCCTTCGGCCAGCTTCTCCGTCGCCATCGCGTCCTCGTTGAGGGCGAAGCGGAATGCCGGCTCGTCGAGCGTGACGGGCGCGATGTCGCGGCCACGCGCCGCCTCGGCATCGAGCGCGTGCGCGAGCGGCGCGTCGCTGGCGGCGAGCACGGCCAGCAGGTCGGGACTGATGGTGAGCAGGTCGCAGCCCGCGAGCGCGGCGATCTGGCCGACGTTGCGGAAGCTCGCGCCCATCACCTCGGTGGCGATGCCGTGGCGCTTGTAGTAGTCGAAGATCTGCCGCACCGACTTCACGCCCGGGTCGTTGTCGCCGGCGTTCGCCGCCTCGTCCCAGTTCGCGCCGGCGGACTTCTTGTACCAGTCGTAGATGCGCCCGACGAAGGGCGAGATCAGCTTCACGCCAGCGGCACCGCAGGCCACCGCCTGGGCGAAGGAGAACAGCAGCGTGAGGTTGGTGTGGATGCCACGGGCCTCCAGGATGCGTGCCGCCTCGATGCCTTCCCAGGTCGCGGCGATCTTGATGAGCAGGCGCTTCTCGGTGTCGATGCCTTCGGCGCGATAGAGCGCGACGATGCGGTCGGCGCGCGCCACGGTGGCGGCGGTGTCGAAGCTCAGGCGCGCATCGATCTCGGTGGAGACACGGCCCGGGACCAGCGACAGGATCTCGGTGCCGAAGCGCACCAGCAGCCGGTCGACGACCTCGTCGATCGACTTGCCCTTGTGCAGCCCGACCGCCTCGTCGAGCAGGGGTCGGTAATCGGACTTCTGCACGGCCTTCAGGATCAGCGACGGATTGGTCGTGGCGTCCTGGGGCTTGAACTGGGCGAGTTGGCGAAAGTCACCGGTGTCGGCGACCACGGTGGTCCATTGACGGAGGGCATCGAGTTGATTCATGGGAACCATTATCTCGTCGGGGAACTACGGCTCGTAGGGTTTGTGGCTGACGATAGAGCGTCGCAGAGGTCCTCTACAGTCGCAGTCCAGCCAAGTTCCCGGAGGAATTCCAATGACATCGCGCCAGCGTCCCACGCTCTCCCCCCGCACCGCAGCCCCGTCCGCCGGCGGCTTCGACGATCGTCGCTTCAGCGCTTCCATCGGAACGCTCGCGACGGCCTTCTGCGTCGGCAGCGTGCTGGCCCTGGCGGTGCTGGGCACGGCGCGGGTGGCGCGCGCCCAGGTCCAGACGCCCGCCGGCCCGGCCGATGGCGCGCCGCTGATGCGCGCGCCGCTGCAGGCCGTGGCACCGGTCGACCTGAAGCGCTATGCCGGCGTCTGGCACGAACAGGCCCGCCTGCCCAATCGGTTCCAGAAGAAATGCACGGGTGCGGTCACGGCGCAATACACGCCGCTGGCCGACGGAACGGTGGAAGTGCGCAATGTCTGCGAGGTGGCCGGTGGCGTCGACGAATCGGTCGGTGTCGCCCGCGTCGTGCCGGTGGCGGGCCAGCCGGGCGCCGGACGCCTGGAGGTCCGTTTCGCTCCCGAATGGCTGTCCTGGCTGCCGATGGTCTGGGGCGACTACTGGATCCTCAAGCTCGACCGCGACTACGAGGTGGCGCTGGTCGGGACACCCGACCGCGATTTCCTGTGGGTGCTCTCGCGTGCGCCACGGCTCGACGAGGCCACGCTGGAAGCCCAGCTGGACTATGCCCGCACACTGGGCTTCGATGTCGACCGGGTGATCCGGCACCGCTAGCGCCGGTGGGGCGCTCCGGGCTCACATCGTGCTTCGGTGGGGAATGCGGGAGAGCTCGAGATGGCGCAGCACGTGCGTCGACAGCGTGGCGGGAGAGGTGCAGTGGATGGCCTGCCAGCCCTGCGCGCGCGCGGCTTCGACATTGGCCGGCATGTCGTCGATGAAGAGCGTGCGCGATGGCTCCAGGTCGTACTGCCAGGCCAGCATCTGATAGACGTCGCCATCCGGCTTGATGAGCTTCACGTCGCCCGAGAAGATGCCGCCGTCGAACCACTGGAAGAACGAGAAGCGTCGCTCCAGCGCTCGCGCATATGGAACGGGCATGTTCGACAGGTAATAGAGCCGGATCCGCTCGCCCGCCGAGCGACGGTCGCGCAGGGTCGAGAGCAACTCCACGCTGGTGTCGATCGGCATCAGATGCTCGCCCAACAGCGCGACGAAGTCGTGCAGTCGATCGGGCGGCAACGACAGGCGCTCGGCCGTGCGGGCGACGACATCGTCGATGCCGCAGATGCCGCAGTCGAAGTTCTGCCAGTCCTGGTGATGGAAGAAGGCCCGGGCAAGCACGCGCGCGGCATCCATGTCTGGCGCACGCTCCGGAAAATGGGTCTGCAGCAATAGGGCGGGCTCCCATCCGATGACGACGGCGCCCAAGTCGAAAACGATGTTCATGTCGGGTCGATTGTTTCACGTGCCGCCCTCCCGACAGCCGCGTGGGCGACTGTATCGAGAGAGGATTTCCATCACGCATGGCGATATCGGCCGGGGTCGCGGCACCCTTTAAAGTCAGGCCTCGTCAGTATTCACTCCTCCACCTACGGACTTGCATTCATGAGCTTCGATCTCGTTCTCTTCGGCGGCACCGGCGATCTCGCCTGGCGCAAACTGATGCCCGCGCTGTTCCAGGCCTTCCGGCACGGCAGCCTGCCCGAAGGCGGACGCATCATCGGCGTGGCGCGCGACGACCTCTCGGACGATGCCTATCGCGAGCTCATCCAGTCCCGCTTCGATGCCGTCGAGGGCGCCAAGCGTCCGAACGCGGAAGAGTTCAAGAAATTCGCGGCGATGCTGCATTTCCTGCGCATGGACCTCTCGAAGCCGGACGACTACGCCCGCCTCTCGGCCCTGCTGGAGGCCCGCAACGCCGACACGGTCGTGATGTACGTCGCCACCGCGCCGGCACTGTTCACGCAGGTGGTCGAGCAGATCGCCGCCGCCAACCTCAACACCCCCAGGACACGCGTGGTGCTCGAGAAGCCGCTGGGTCACGACCTGGCATCCAACCGGGCCATCAACGACGCCGTGGGCAAGGTGCTCAACGAGCGCCAGGTCTTCCGGATCGATCACTATCTGGGCAAGCCATCGGTCCAGAACCTGTTCGCGATGCGCTTCGGCAATGCGCTGTTCGAGCCGATCTGGCGCCGCGAGCACATCGCCAACATCCAGATCACGATCGCCGAAGACCTGGGCGTGGAAAAGCGCGGCGCCTTCTACGACCAGACCGGCGCCCTGCGCGACATGGTGCAGAACCATGCGTTGCAACTGGTCTGCGCCATCGCCATGGAACCGCCGATCAACGCGCATGCCGATGCGCTGCGCGACGAGAAGCTCAAGGTCCTGCGCTCGCTCAAGCCCTGGACGTCCGAGACACTCGGCCTGCATGCGATCCGCGGCCAGTACACGGCCGGCACGGCCTATGGCGAGCGCGTCAAGGGTTACCTCGACGAGCCCGGCATCGATCCACAGAGCCGCACCGAGACCTTCGTCGCGCTGCGGGCCGAGATCGCCAATTGGCGCTGGGCCGGTGTGCCGTTCTACATCCGCACCGGCAAGCGCCTGGCATCGCGCGATGCACGGATCGAGATCAATTTCAGGCCGACGCCACACGCGATCTTCCGCGCGCCGGCCGGCGCCGTGAACAAGCTGGTCATCAACCTGCAGCCCAAGGACGGCCTCGAACTCCACCTGCTCGCCCAGGCCCAGAACAACCGCAAGCGCTCCAACGGCGACGCCGCTCCGCCCCTGGCGCCGGTGCAGCTCGACCTGGATTTCGACAAGCGTTTCGGCAGCGAGCGCGTCGGCGCGTACGAACGCCTGCTGCTCGACGTCATCGATGGACGGCTCAATCTGTTCGTGCGCAGCGACGAGCAGGAGGAAGCCTGGCGCTGGGTGGAGCCTTTGATCGACAGTTGGAATGCCGATGGCGGTCCGCGTCCCTATGCGGCGGGTACCTGGGGACCAAGCGCATCGAGCGCCATGATCGCGCGCGATGGTTTTGCCTGGAGCGAGGAACAGTAGAAGCATCGAGGGCCGTCTTCCGGCAGGCATCTGCTGGAAGACGGCATGTTCGTTTGCCCTCGCACACGAGGAAAAGGCCCCCTGACTCACGTCAGGGGGCCTTTTCAGGTCTTCAGATCGAACTGGCTTGCGCCAGTGTCAGATCAGAAAGCGTGACGAACGCCGAACTCGTAGCCGGTCACGCTGTTCTTGGCATCGCCGCCGGTCGTCAGACCGGTGATGGCGGTACCCGAACCGCCAGCGGCCAGGCCGAGAGCGTAGCCGTTCTTGCTGGTTTGACGAGCAACGGTCGTGTACAGGGCGGTGCGCTTCGACAGGTTGTGGACATAGCCCAGAGCCAGCTTGGCAGCCTTGGGGTCGTTGCCGAAGGCTTCTTGGTCGCGCTTGACGGCCGAGTAAGCGATCTTGATGACACCAGCGCCGATCGGGGCTTGCGCGCCGAGCAGGTAGCCGCGTTGCTTGTCTTCACGCGAAGCGATCGTCGTGAAGGCTTGCTCGAAGCGGACGTCGCTCAGTTCGCCGAACAGCTTGACCATGCCGAAGTCATACGAAGCGCCCAGGTTCAGGGTGCGGACTTCGGGGTTGGTGAAAGCCAGCGAAGCGGCATTCGTTGCGCCCTTGCTTTCGCCGTAGGCGAGAGCGACGTCCAGCGGGCCATTGGCGTAACCAACGCGACCACCTGCGTACTGACCCGAACGGCCAGCCAGCTGTTGAGCTGCCGTGGTCGTGCCGGTGGTGTTCTCAGCCAGGGCGTACATGGCCTGACCGTAGAAGCCGCCGAGGTTCGAAGGCAGGAAGTAGCCGATCGAGTTGCTGGCGCGAACTTGGTTCGGGTTGGCAGCGAAGCCGGAAGCGCTGTTCAGAGCGGTGAACACGACGTTGGCGCCGACACCCACGGCACCGAACGGGCTGAAGACGTCATCGTTGTGGTGCGTCGGGGTCAGATCGCGACCGAGACGGACTTCACCGAAGTTGCCCGACAGGCTGACCGTCGAACGACGACGGAAGTCGAAACCGCCGGTGCTGAGCTGACCGGCCGTGCCGTCGTCGTTGCCCAGAGCGCCTTCGAGCCAGAAGCTGGCTGCGAGGCCGCCGCCGAGGTCTTCAACGCCACGGAAACCGAGGCGGCTGGAGTTCAGGCCGGAGTTGCCCATGTAGGTGCGGCTGGCGCCACCGTTGCTGCCGGAGATGTGACCGACGGAAGCGTCAACGATACCGAACAGGGTGACCGACGACTGAGCCGATGCGGCGCCGGCGGCAGCCAGGACGGCCAGGGCGACGAGGGATTTTTTCATTGCGAGTTTCTCCAAGGTTAAACATAGGGCTCCGGTGCAGAGGGTTCACCGTGCTTGGCACGTTGTGCTCCCACCGGACCCAGGGCCAACCTCCTTTTGGGAAGTTGTGTCTATTGCACCAGAGCCGTTCGAGCAGAGCAAAAGAATTCACTTGAAATGTCGAACAGGGCGCGCGTTATGTTGCACCAGTGCAACATCGATCCAACCCCGTTCCCCGCATCGCGCATCCATAACGCCCGCTGTCTGAGGTGGGTGATTTGCGTGGCGCCAGAATGGGCTCATGCCTCATCCACTGGACCCGCTCCTGACCGCCGCCGACTCCGTGCTGCGGACCCTGTTCTCCAAGCCCCAGGGCAGCCGCCCCATGCCCCGTCCGGTAGGCCCACCGATCGGACTGAGCGCGGCCGACCGCCGAGCGGCGGGTGCCATGATGCGCGTCAACCACGTCGGCGAGATCTGCGCCCAGGCCCTCTATGTCGCGCAGGCCGCGTCGACACGCGATCCGTCCCTGCGGGCACATTTCGAGGAGGCGGCGCGCGAGGAGACCGATCACCTCGCCTGGACCCGTCAACGCCTCGACGAACTGGGCGCGCGACCTTCCCTTCTCAATCCTCTCTGGTATGCGGGCGCCTTCGGACTCGGATGCGTGGCGGGTCGGTTGGGCGACCGTCTGAGCCTGGGCTTCGTGGCCGAGACCGAGCGTCAGGTCGAAGCCCATCTGGATGGCCATCTGGGACGTCTGCCGCATGGCGACACGGCATCGCGCGCGGTCATCGTCCAGATGAAGGCCGACGAGGCCCGGCACGCGGCGGAGGCCATCGATGCCGGCGCCCAGGAACTGCCGGCGCCCGCCAAGGTCCTGATGCGTGCGGCGGCCCGGGTCATGACCACGGTCGCGCATCGCATCTGATGCCTGGCTGACCCGGCCTCAGCCTTCCACGAGGTCGAAGCTGGTCGTGATGACGGCCGTCTTGCCCAGCATGATGCTGGCCGAGCAGTAGGTGTCGTGACTCAGCGCGATGGCGCGCTCGACGGCAGCTGGCGGAATGCCCTTGCCGACGACCGTGAAGTGCATGTGGATGGACGTGAAGACCTTCGGATCGGTCTCGGCGCGCTCGCTGGTGAGCTTGACGCTGCAGCCCGTCACCAGGTGACGACCGCGCTTGAGGATCAGCACGACGTCATAGGCCGTGCAGCCTCCCGTGCCGGCCAGCACCGTCTCCATGGGACGCGGCGCCAGATTCTGCCCCCCGTTGCCGGGCTTGGCCGCATCGGGCGCCCCATCCATGACCAGGACATGTCCGCTGCCGGTCTCGGCAACGAATCCCATGGCCGATCGCGTACCCGCCGAGCCTGTCCAGCTGACCGTGCATTCCATAGCTTGAAAACTCCGAATTGATGGTGTCGGCAAAAGCCGACGGATCGCTAAATTGTGAAGGAATTACATCGCCGCTTGTTGCATCGCAACAAAGAGTCGATATACTTTATTTCATCGCACATCGATGCCCTCAGGCACCTTGTGCACCGGTTGTCTCCTCCACCCTCTCAATTGGTGGATTTAGCCCCGAGTCGCAAGACTCGGGGCTTTTTTCTTGGGTCCTCCGCTCATGACGTCTCCCGCTCTCACTCCCGCCGACTACCTGAAGAAAATTCTCACGGCCCGCGTCTACGACGTGGCGGTGGAGTCGGCACTGGAGACCGCGCACGGACTGAGCGCGCGATTGGGCAACACCGTGCTGCTCAAGCGCGAGGATCAGCAGCCGGTCTTCAGCTTCAAGCTGCGCGGCGCCTACAACAAGATGGTGCACCTGACGCCCGAGCAGCTCGCGCGAGGCGTCATCTGCGCCTCGGCCGGCAACCATGCGCAGGGTGTCGCCCTCGGCGCGCGGAAGCTCGGCACGCGCGCCGTGGTCGTGATGCCGGTGACCACGCCGCGACTCAAGGTCGATGCCGTGCGCGCGCTCGGTGGGGAAGTGCATCTGCATGGCGACAGCTATTCGGACGCCTATGCCCATGCACTCGAACAGCAGAAGCTGCTCGGCCTGACCTTCGTGCATCCGTTCGACGATCCCGATGTCATCGCGGGCCAGGGCACGATCGCGATGGAGATCCTGCGCCAGCATCAGGGTCCGCTGGACGCGGTCTTCGTGGCCATCGGGGGCGGCGGCCTCGTCGCGGGGGTGGCCAGCTACATCAAGGCCGTCCGTCCCGAGATCAAGGTGATCGGCGTGCAGATGAACGACTCCGACGCCATGATCCGCTCGGTCGAGGCCGAGACCCGCGTCGCGCTGACGGATGTCGGCCTCTTCTCCGATGGCACCGCCGTCAAGCTGGTGGGCGAGGAAACCTTCCGCCTGGCGCGCGAGCTGGTGGACGAATTCATGACGGTCGACACGGATGCCGTGTGCGCCGGCATCAAGGACGTCTTCATCGACACCCGCAGCATCGTCGAACCCGCCGGAGCGCTGGCCGTGGCTGCGATCAAGCAGTACGTCGAGACCCACGGCAAGCGTGGCGAGACCTATGCCGCGATCCTGTGCGGCGCCAACATGAACTTCGACCGGCTGCGCTTCGTCGCCGAGCGCGCCGAGGTCGGCGAGGAGCGCGAGGCACTGTTCGCAGTCACGGTGCCCGAGGAAAGGGGCAGTTTCAGACGCTTCTGCGAAGTGGTCGGCCAGTTGCCCGGCGCCTCGCGCAGCGTGACCGAATTCAACTACCGCATCAGCGATGCGAACGAAGCGCATGTCTTCGTCGGCCTCACCACGACGGCGCGTGGCGAATCAGCGACCATCGCCGCCACGTTCACGGGACATGGCTTCGCCGCCATCGACCTCACCCACGACGATCTCGCCAAGGAACACGTGCGCTACATGGTGGGTGGGCGCAGCGATCTGGCACAGGACGAACGGCTGCTGCGCTTCGTGTTCCCGGAGCGACCCGGCGCGCTGCTGAAGTTCCTGAGCCTGATGCGGCCGACCTGGAACATCAGCCTCTTCCACTATCGCAACCAGGGCGCCGACTATGGTCGCATCCTGGTGGGGCTGCAGGTGCCGCCGGAGGACCACGGCGCCTTCGACGAATTCCTCCGCACGCTCGACCTCCCGTTCGTGGAGGAGACGGCCAACCCGGCCTATCGGCTCTTCCTGCGGAAATGAGGCTGCGCCAAGCAGCAGGGACGGGCATGGCCGGGCGGACTCCGGCCCGAAGCACCCAGCGATTTCGGGCGCGGAAGCCTCAGCGTTGCGATGGCGGGGCCGGGATGGCCATCGGCGTGGTCGGCAGTTGCAGCGTGAAGGCCGGCGTGGCGCCGATGCCCGACCCGACCTGGGCCGAGCGCGTGCCGACGCCCTGCAGGACATAGCCCTCCGCCAGCTGGCGGCCGACTCGGAAGGGGCGCGGTGGCTGGCCATCGACGGCGATCAGGGCGATGCCCTGCTGCAGCGAGTCGGCGATCACACCCATGAGGGCGAAGCGGCTGGCCGCTTCGGGCGTGGCGGCCACCACTGGCGCGCCAGCCGGCGCGGCGCCGAGCAACCTGGCGACGGCGGTCGGGTCGATGACGCTGGTCGACGGCGCCGCCACGACCGGCGGAGGCGGCGCATCGGGCGGCGCGGCCAGACGCAGGCCCCAGAACACCACGACGGCGATGGCGGCGGCCCAGAGGCCGGAGGTGGCAACGGCGGCGGGCCAGCGAGCAGTCGGGTAGGAGAGCGTCATGGGCGCGGATTATCATGCAGCGACCACGACGGCGCGCTCGCCGTATCGCCCTCTCAGACCCTCCCGACCTCGACACCTTCTCCTCATGCCCTCTTCTCTCCGTTCCCCGGTGCGCGCCCTGCAGCGTGGCTTCACGTTGATCGAATTGATGGTGGTGCTGGTCATCATCGGCGTCCTCGCCGCCCTGATCGTGCCCAACGTGATCGGCCGAGCCGACGACGCGCGCGCCACGGCGGCGCGCACCGATGTCAACAACATCATGCAGGCGCTCAAGCTCTATCGGCTCGACAACCAGCGCTATCCCACCGGCGAGCAGGGCCTGCAGGCCCTGGTGAACCGTCCGACCGCCACGCCGATCCCGTCGAACTGGAAGCCGTACGTCGAGAAGCTCCCGAACGATCCATGGGGCCGCCCCTATCAGTACTTCAATCCGGGCATCCGCGGCGAGATCGACGTGCTGTCACTGGGTGCCGACGGCCAGCCCGGCGGCGAAGGCAACGATGCCGACATCGGCAGCTGGCAATAGGGCCCGCCCCGGAAGGGAGCGCGACGCCCTCCTCCCACCCGGACGATCGTCGCCGCAGGCCGGCTTCACCTTGCTGGAGCTGATCGTCGTGATCGCCATCATGGCGCTGGCGACGGCCGGAGTCGGCTTCGCGATGCGCGATCCCGGGGACACGGCACTCGCGCGCGAGGCGGATCGTCTGGTGGCCCTGCTGGAATCGGCGCGCGCGCAGTCACGCACCAGCGGCACGGCGGTCTATTGGCGGCCGACGCCTCGCGGTCCGGGCGATTTCGCCTTCGACGGCCTGCGACCCGGCGCGCTGCCCACGGCATGGCTCTCATCCGAGGGGCTGGCCGCCGTCACGGGCGATGGCCAGGGCCGCCCGACCCCCGCGCTGCAACTCGGACCGGAACCCATCATCGGCGCCCAGCAGATCGTCCTGACCCGCGAGGGCACGCCAGTGCGCAGCCTGCGCATCGCCACCGACGGCCTGCGGCCGTTCGCCATCGCGGCCGGTCCATGACGCGCCCTGGCATCCAAGTCCGACGCGCGCGCGGCTTCACCCTGATCGAGGTCCTCGTCGCGCTGGCCATCGTCGCCATCGCCCTGGCGGCCGGGACACAAGCCACGTCGGCACTCACGCGCAACGCGCAACGCCAGTCCGACACGCTGCTGGCCGGCCTGTGCGCCGAGAACGAACTGGTGCAGGCGCGGCTGGCGCGCCAGATGCCGGCCATCGGGCGCACGGCCCAGGTCTGCGTGCAGGCGGGGCTGGCCTTCGGTGTCACCGTGCAGACCTCCGCGACGCTGAATCCGAATTTCCGCCGCGTCGATGTCCGGGTGCGCGATGCCGCCGACACGCCGATCCTGGAGATCTCGACCCTGGTGGCCCGGTACTGACGACGATGGAAACATCCAGGCACCGCGCCGTGCGCGGCTTCACGCTGATCGAACTGATGGTCGGCATCGCGGTCATGGCGATGCTGGCGCTGATGAGCTGGCAGGGACTCGACGGAATGATGCGGGTGCAGAGCTACAACCGGGAGCGCGGCGATGCGGTCACCACCCTGCAGACGACCCTCGCGCAATGGGGTGCCGACCTCGATGCCACGGTGGTCATGCCGCAGATCCAGCCGATCGCCTGGAATGGCCAGGTGCTGCGCCTGACGCGACGCGGCGCCGATGGCACGCAGCCCGTGCTGTACGTGGTCGCCTGGGCCATGAGCGCGGACACGGCCACCGGCATGCGCTGGCGTCGCTGGCAATCCGGGGCCGTGGCCACGCGGGCGGAATGGCAGCGGGCCTGGGCACAGGCCGATGCCTGGGCCCAGGGCAGCAACGAGACCCTGCGTGGCACCGAGGTCACGTTGATGCCGCTCACGAGCTGGCAACTCCAGTATTTCCGTGGTGCCGCGTGGACCGACGCGGCTTCGGGTCCCAATGCCGTCGGCGGCCTGGGCGTGGGCATGCCCGATGGCATCCGGCTGGTGCTGAACCTGCCTCCCGGGCCGGGGTTGGCCGGCCTGGTGACGCGCGACTGGATCCGTCCGACCGTGGCGATCCCCAAGACATGAGCAGCATGCCGTCGTACACAGCTCTTCGCTCCCGGGGCGTGATCCCGTCGAAGGAATGCCCATGAGCGCGCACCACCCCGGAAGGCCGGCACGTCGCCAGAAGGGCGTCGCATTGCTCGCGGCGATGCTCACCGTCACGCTGGTGGCGACGCTCGCCGCCGCGGCGCTCTGGCAGCAATGGCGGGCGGTGGAGGTCGAGACCGCCGAACGAGCGCGCCTGCAGTCGAGCTGGGTCCTGGTGGGCGCCCTCGACTGGTCGCGCCTGATCCTGCGCGAGGACGGCCGCACGCCCGGCGCCGACCACCTCGCCGAGCCCTGGGCCATCGCGCTGGAGGAGGCGCGCCTGTCGACCTTCCTGGCGGCCGAGCGGCCCACTGCAGACGACGCCACCCAGACCTTGCCAGACGCCTTCCTGTCGGGCCGCATCGTGGATGCGCAGTCCAAGCTCAACGTGATGAATCTGGTGGAGGCCGGCAAGCCGGTGCCCGAGGCGGTCGCCGCCTTCACCAAGCTGTTCGGACTGCTCGGCCTGCCGGCTCAGGACCTGGAGATCATGATCGCCAGCCTGCAGCGCGTCTTTCCGGCACCCAGCACGGCGGCTGCGACCGCCAACAACGCTTCGGCGACTCCGGCCGCCCCCACCGCCGCAGCGGCGGCATCGATGCCGTCCGGCGCCGCTTCCTCACCGGCGGCCGGCTCGACCGCGACGTCCCTGGACCCCTCGGTCTCGATCGAGGCGAATGCACCCCTGCTGCCACAGCGCATGTCCCAGCTGCCATGGCTGGGCGTGTCGAGCACGACGGCGACGGCGCTCGAACCCTATGTCACGGTGTTGCCGGTGCGCACCGCGCTCAACATCAACACCGCCAGCGCCGAGGCGCTCTTCGCCAGCGTGCCGAACCTGGACCTGGCTGGTGCCCAGCGCCTCGTCGCCCAGCGCTCGCGCAGCTTCTTCCGCACGCTCGCCGATGGCAGCGAAGCCTTGGGCACGACCCGTTTCATCGACGGCCAGCACGGTGTGGCCAGTTCCTTCTTCGAGACCCATGGCCGGCTGCGGATCGGTCAGACCTGGCTGGACGAACACTCCCTGTTGCGGCGCAATGGCGTGGAAGTGGTGATCCTGTGGCGAGAACGTGGCGCAGGCGCGACATTTACGAGCACTCCCAGATGATTGAGACGATCTGTCACAGTTCATGTCGAACATGGCTCTGACGCCGTCGAGGTCTGAGATGATAGCTATCGTTTTAATAGCATAAAAGTCGGGTGCGTCCTACAATCAAAGGCTCCTCCAGCCTTCTCTGAAATTTCGTCCTGTTTTTCCTTTTTCCATGCCCTTGCTCGTGACGATTCCACTCCCGTCGGCACCCGCCGGCAGCGAGTATGGCTGGGACCTCTGGTCGGCCGACGGCAGCAAACTGCGATCGAGTGGCAGCGCGCTGCCCGCCCTGCTTCCATCCGGCGACGACCTGCTGCTGGCGGTGCCCGCCGCGGCCCTGTCGTGGCACGAAGTCACCCTGCCTCAGGGCAGCATGAACAGTCCGGTGCGACTGCGTTCCGTGCTGGCCGGCCTGCTCGAGGACCGTCTGCTGGAAGATCCAGAGGCACTGCATTTCGCTCTCGCGCCCGACGCCGTCGCCGGCCGCCCGATCTGGGTCGCCGCCTGCCAGCGAACATGGCTGCGCGGGATCGTCCAGGGCTTCGAGGCCGCGGGTCGCCGCATCGAACGCATCATTCCCGAATTCACCCCGCGTCCGCGCGCCGCGTCGGCCGTCCCGACCGACCCGGATGCGCCGGCGCTGGCCTCGGGGGCGCTGTTCGCCACCGGCGAGCCCGACGACGCGCGCATCACGCTGTGCGATGCGCAGGGCGTGCTGGCCCTGCCGCTGGATGCCGCCGGCGTCGCCGCGCTGGGCACGCTGCCGCCGGACACCCGGGTGCAGGCCGAGCCGGCCGTCGCCGCCCTGGCCGAGCAGCTCCTCGGGATGCCGGTGCCGATCGTGCTGCCGGCCGAGCGTTGGCTCCAGGCCGCCACCTCGGGCTGGGACCTGGCGCAGTTCGACCTCGCCTCGACGGGCCGGGCCCGCGCCGGCAAGAAGTTCGCCGCCATCGCGCAGATGCTCTGGCATGCCCCGCGCTGGCGCGCGGCACGCTGGGGCGCGGCGGTGCTGGTGCTGGCACAGCTGATCGGCATCAATGCCTGGGCCTGGAAGGAACGCCGGGCGCTCGACGCCAAGCGCGGCGCCATCGGCGCCATCCTCGCCGAGACCTTCCCGGGCGTGCAGCCCTACGAGCCGGCGCTGCAGATGGCGCGTGAAGTCGCGTCCCTGCAGCAGGCCACCGGTGGCGTGTCGGCGAGCGATGCCGAGCCGATGCTTGCCGCGCTCGCGGCGCTGCTGCCGCCCGGCCGCACGCCCAGCGCGATCGACTATGCGGGCGGCCAGTTGCGTCTGCGCGGCCTGGGTCTGGGCCTGGCCGACGTGACCCAGATCGCCACGGCCATGGCCTCGCGTGGCTACAGCGCCCGCAGCGAAGGCGATCTCCTGCTGCTGCAGGCCACGTCCGCGGGAGCGGGTCGATGAGCGCCCTCCGGACGGCGAGGACGCGACTGCGCACCTGGTGGCGCGAACTGCCAGCGCGCGAACAGCGGCTGGTGGCCATCGCGGGCGTGGTCGTCGCCCTGGCGCTGCTGTGGTGGGTCGCCCTGGCGCCGGCGCTGCGCACCATCTTGACGGCGCGGATCGCCCATGCGCAACTCGACGTCCAGCTCCAGCAGATGCAGGCGCTGCAGGTCCAGGCGCGGGCGTTGCAGGCCCTGCCGCGGGCCAATCGCGACGACGCCCTGCGCGCGCTCGAGAGTTCCGTCAACGACGGTCTGGGCGGCAGCGTGCGGATGCAGACGGCCGGCAGCAGCGCGACCGAAGGCGTGCTCGTCACCTTGCGCGCCACGCCGGCGACCAGCTTCGCGCAGTGGCTGACGCAGGCGCGCGGCAACGCACGCGCGTTGCCACGCGAGATCCACATCACGCGTTCGCAAGCGGCCGCGTCGAGTGCCCCGGTCGGGGCCAATGTCCCGGGCAGTCCCGGCGGGTTCTCCGGCCTGCCATCAGGTGCGATGCCGTCGCCCGGCATGCGCACGGGCCCGCCGCCCGGAGGCCCCGTGTCGATGTCAGGACGCATGGGCCCGCCGCCCGGCGGCCCGGTCTCGATGGCCGGCATGCCGGCCACCGGGCAGCCGGTGGCGGCCAGCGCCGAGGCGCTGGGGGCACGCTGGGACGGCACGCTCGTCATGAGCCTGCCCGCGCGTTGACGCCTCGATGCGTCGCGACACCGGCTTCCCGCCCCCTGCTTTCATGGCGACCCTCCAGACCGCTTCCCCGGCTCGTTCGACCGCTTCGCGCGGCTGGCGCTGGGCGGTGCCGGGCGCCCTGGTCGGCGGCGTCGTCGCGCTGCTGTGCTTCGCACCCGCACGCTGGCTGGCCGCCGGCATCGCCGACTGGACCGGTGGACGGGTGCAACTGGTCAATGCGCGCGGCACGGTCTGGAACGGCAGCGCCGGACTGGTCTTCGCGAGCGGCGCGGGCGGCCATGCGGCGGTCTCGCTGCCGGGCGCGGTCGGCTGGGTGCTGCGGCCCGGCTGGGGCACGGTCGAGGCTACGCTCGACCTGTCCTGCTGCGCGGCGCAACCGGTCCATGTCCGCTTGCGTCCCGAGGCCGGTGGCCTGCAGCTGGACTGGAGCGACAGCACATCGCGCTGGCCGGCCGCGCTGCTGGCCGGTTTCGGAGCGCCCTGGAATTCGCTCAAGCCCGAGGGCGTGCTGGAACTCGCGACGCAGTCCTTCACCATGCGCCTGAAGGATTCGAAGCTCGCACTCGGCGGTCGCGTCACGCTCGACGCGACCGACATGTCGTCGAGCCTCTCGACGCTGCGCCCCATGGGCAGCTATCGCTTCGTCGTCGAGGGCGGCCCGGTGCCGACCCTGCTCCTCACCACGCGCGAAGGCAGCCTGCAGCTCAACGGCAGCGGCAGCTGGAGCGGCACTTTCATGCGCTTCAGCGGCGAAGCCAGCGCGGCTCCGGGCCGCGAGGACGCGCTGTCGAACTTGTTGAACATCATCGGGCGGCGCGAGGGCGCCCGCTCGCTCATCACCCTGGATTGATCCCATGAAGCACCTGTCCTCACATGGCGTGCGCCTCGGCATCGCCGCGGTCGCCGCGCAACTGCTGATGACCGCCTGCCTGCCGGCCGCCCTGGCCCAGGACGGCGTGCCGCGACGCGGCGAGCCCATCACCCTGAACTTCTCCAACGCCGAGATCGAATCGGTGGCCCGCACGATGGCTGTCATCACCGGTCGCGACGTCGTCGTCGACCCGCGCGTGAAGGGTGTCGTCAACCTGCAGACCGAACGCGCCATCGCTCCCGCCGCCGCCTTCAACCAGTTCGCCGCCGCGCTGCGACTGCAGGGCTTCGCCGTCGTGCAGGCCGATGGCCTCTACAAGATCGTGCCGGAGGCCGATGCCAAGCTGCAGAGCAGCGCCGTCACCACCTCCACCAGCGGCATCGCCTCGATGAGCGGCAACCAGATCGTCACGCAGGTCTTCAAGCTCAACTACGAATCGGCCAACAACCTGCTGCCGGTGCTGCGCCCGCTGATCGCGCCCAACAACACCATCAACGTGAACCCCGGCAACAACTCGCTGGTCATCACCGACTACGCGGAGAACATGCGGCGCCTGGCACGCATCGTGGCCTCGCTCGACGTGCCCAATGCCTCGGACATCGAGGTGATACCGCTGAAGCATTCGATCGCCAGCGACATGGTGCCGCTGGTCAACCGCCTGCTCGATGGCGGCCCGGCCACCACCGGCGTCGGTGGCGCCGCGGCTCCCGGCGGCGCGCCCGGCGGCCTGGCCGATGCCTCGTTCCGCACCTCGATCCTGGCCGACCCGCGCAGCAATTCGCTGATCCTGCGCGCGGCCAATCCGGCGCGGACGCAACTGGTGCGCTCCCTGGTCGCCAAGCTCGACCGCGCGGCCATCGACAACCCCAATGGCGATGCCGGCAACATCTATGTCGTGTATCTGAAGAACGCCGATGCCGTGAAGCTGGCGACCACGCTGCGCGCGGCGATGGCGAGCGACGCGCGCGGCGCCGCGGCATTGGCCGGCGGCGGCGCCGCTGCGGGCGGCCTGCAGGCCCTGCCGCAGCAGCAACAGCAGCAACAGCAGCAGCTCCAGGGCGGCACGCTCACCAGCGCCGCAGCGACCGCGCCGCTGAACAACGCCAACCCGATCTCCACCGGCGGCCAGATCCAGGCCGACCCGACCACCAACTCGCTGATCATCACCGCCTCCGAGCCGCAATACCGCCAGCTGCGCGCGGTGATCGACCGGCTCGACGGCCGACGCGCGCAGGTGATGATCGAGAGCCTGATCATCGAGGTCAATGCGACCAAGGCGGCGGAGTTCGGCGTGCAGTGGCAGAGCGCACTGGGCGACGGTTCGACCCGCGGCATCGTGGGCACCAATTCCAGCGTCTCGGGCGCCAACAACAACATCATCGGCCTCGCGCTGGGTCTGGCCGCGGGCGCGACCACGACCATTCCCTCGGCCGGCCTGAACCTGGGCATCGGGCGGCGCAACAGCGACGGCCAGTACACCCTGGGCGTGCTGGCGCGCTTCCTCGAGGGCAATGGCGCGGGCAACGTGCTGTCGACCCCGCAGCTGCTCACGCTGGACAACGAGGAAGCCAAGATCGTCATCGGCCAGAACGTCCCGTTCCCCACCGGCCAGTACGCGAGCACCAACGGCTCGACGTCGAGCGTCAACCCGTTCACCACGGTCGAGCGCAAGGACGTCGGCCTGACGCTGCGCGTGCGCCCGCAGATCAACGAGAACGGCACGATCAAGATGCAGATCTTCCAGGAGGTCTCCAACGTCGACCAGTCCACGCGCGCCGATGTCAACGGCCCGACGACCAACAAGCGCAGCATCGAGTCGAGCGTGCTGGTGGAGGACGGCAGCATCGTGATGCTCGGCGGCCTGCTGCAGGACGACTACTCCAACACCAACGAGAAGGTGCCCGGGCTCGGCGACATCCCGGTGGTGGGCAACCTGTTCAGGAACGAGGTCCGCAAGCGCACCAAGACCAACCTGATGGTCTTCATCCGCCCGGTGGTGCTGCGCGACGGCGTCGTGACCGAGGCCTTCGCGGCCGACCGCTACGACACCATCCGCGGCATCCAGCAGGGCACGCAGCCCGAGTACCGGCCGCCCCTGAACAACGTGGGCCAGGCGCCCATGCTGCCGCCGCTGGTACTGCCCGATGGCACACAGGGCGGTGGCCGGCCGGCCGAACGCATCGAGGGCACGCGCCTGATCCCGCCGCCATCGGCGGCACAGAGCTCGGGCGTGCGCGCGCCGGCCGGCACGACCACCAGCACCCTGCCGCTGATCGGACCGCAGCGCGGCGCCCTGCCGCCGACCTCCGATCCGATGAGCTATCGCGAACCGAACTAGACCCAGGAATCCCACGCCATGGCCGTGCGCTACCCCCTGCCCTACGCCTTCGCGCGCTCGCAGCAGCTGCTGCTCGAAGAGTCCGACGACGGCACCCGCACGCTGTGGATGCCGCGCGTGCCGCCGCGCAGCGCGGTCGGCGAGGTGGCGCGCCGCTTCCAGGTCAAGGCCTTCGAGCCGCTCGACGCCGGCCTGCTCGCGCAGCGCATCAGCGCCGCCTACGCGCAGGGCGAGTCCAACGCCGCGGCGATCGTGAGCGAGGTGCAGGGCGATGCCGACCTGTCGCGCATGATGCAGGAGCTGCCGGCGGTCGAGGACCTGCTGGAATCGGCCGGCGACGCGCCGATCATCCGCATGCTCAACGCGCTGCTGACCCAGGCCGCGCGCGACGGCGCGAGCGACATCCACATCGAGCCCTACGAGCGCATGTCGTCGGTGCGCTTCCGCATCGACGGCACGCTGCGCGAGGTGGTGCAGCCCAACCGCGCGCTGCACGCGGCGCTGATCTCGCGCCTGAAGATCATGGCCGACCTCGACATCGCCGAGAAGCGCCTGCCCCAGGACGGGCGCATCTCGCTGCGGATCGGCACGCGCGCGGTCGACGTGCGGGTCTCGACCCTGCCAAGCGCCCATGGCGAGCGCGCCGTGCTGCGCCTGCTCGACAAGAACGAGAGCAAGCTCACGCTGGAGGCCGTGGGCATGCAGGGCGACACGCTCGAACGCTTCGAGAAGCTCATCGGCCAGCCGCACGGGATCATCCTGGTGACCGGTCCGACCGGCTCGGGCAAGACCACCACGCTGTATGCCGCCCTGAGCCGCCTGGACGCCGGGCGCAGCAACATCATGACGGTCGAGGATCCGATCGAGTACGAACTGCCGGGCGTCGGCCAGACGCAGGTCAACGCGAAGATCGAGCTGACCTTCGCCAAGGCCCTGCGCGCCATCCTGCGCCAGGACCCGGATGTCATCATGATCGGCGAGATCCGCGATTTCGAGACCGCGCAGATCGCCATCCAGGCCTCGCTCACCGGCCACCTGGTGCTGGCCACGCTGCACACCAACGATTCGGTCAGCGCCGTCACGCGCCTGACCGACATGGGCGTGGAGCCGTTCCTGCTGAGTTCGTCGCTGCTGGGGGTGCTGGCGCAGCGGCTGGTGCGCAAGCTGTGCCCGGTCTGCGCCGGCCACGCCGACAACGGCGAGGCCGCGCCGGTGGGTTGCGACGCCTGCGGCCAGACCGGCTACCAGGGCCGCACCGGCATCTTCGAGCTGCTGGTGGCCGACGACGCCGTGCAATCGCTCATCCACAGCCGCGCGCCGGAGAGCCAGATCTTCACCGCCGCCGAGCGCGGTGGCCTGCGCTCCATGCGCGAGGATGGTGAACGGCTGGTGCGCGCCGGCATCAGCTCGCGCGCCGAACTGCTGCGCGTGACGCGCGACTGAGCCCACCATGCCCGCCTATTCCTTCGACGCCATCGACGAGCAGGGCCAGCCGCGCAAGGGCGTGCTGGAAGCCGACACGGCGCGCGCCGCGCGCGGCATGCTGCGCGCCCAGAAGCTGATCCCGCTCGAGGTCGCCGTGGTCGGCGCGGCCGGCACGCTGCGCCCGGATGGCAGCATGAGCGGCGGCCGCCGCCTCTTCGGCCGCACGCGCGCCTTCAACAACACCGAACTGGCCGTGTGGACGCGGCAGATCGCCGGCCTCGTGTCCTCGGGACTGCCACTGGAGCGCGCGCTCACCGCCCTCACCGACGAGGCCGAGCGCGAGAACCAGCGCCATCTGCTCGCCTCGCTGCGGGCCGAGGTCAATGGCGGCTCGCCCTTCGCGCGCGCGCTGGCCCAGCATCCGCGCGAGTTCTCGCCGATCTATGTCGCCGTCATCGGCGCGGGCGAGCACAGCGGCAACCTGGGCCTGGTGCTCGAACGTCTGGCCGACGACCTCGAACAGCGCCAGGCGCTGCAGCAGAAGCTGGTCGGCGCGGCGTTGTATCCGGCCATCGTGTCGCTGATCGCCGTGGTCATCGTGATCTTCCTGGTCAGCTACGTGGTGCCCCAGGTGGCCAACGTGTTCGCCGGCACCAAGCGGGCGCTGCCGATCCTGACGGTGGCCATGCTGGCCCTGAGCGACTTCGTGCGCGGTTATGGCTGGACGCTGCTGATCGGCGTCGCGGCGCTGGTCGTCGGCATGCAGGTGGCGCTCTCGCGCCCGGCGTTCCGCGAACGCTTCGATGCCGCCTGGCTGCGCCTGCCCATCATCGGCAAGCTCGCGCGCGGCTACAACGCGGCGCGCTTCGCGAGCACCCTGGCCATGCTGGCGACCGCGGGCGTGCCGATCCTGCGGGCGCTGCAGGCCGCCGCCGAGACGCTGGGCAACCACGCCATGCGCACCGATGCGCTCGAGGCGCTGGTGCTGGTGCGCGAAGGCGCGCCGCTGGCATCGGCCCTGGCGCAGAAGAAGCGCTTTCCCGGCATCGTCTCGATGTTCGCGCGCCTGGGCGAACAGACCGGCACGCTGCCGTTGATGCTGCAGCGCGCCGCCACGCAGCTCGGCGCCGAGGTGCAGCGCCGCGCCATGCACCTGGCCACCATCCTGGAGCCCCTGCTGATCGTGGCGATGGGCGGCGTGGTGATGCTGATCGTGCTGGCCGTGCTGATGCCCATCATCCAGCTCAACCAGTTCGTCAAATGAGGCCGACGCTGGACGACAAGCTCGTGGTGGCGATCTCGTCGCGGGCGCTGTTCGACTTCGAGGAGGAGAACCGCCTCTTCGACCCGGCCCATCCCCAGGCCTACATGGAGCTCCAGCAGCAACGCCTGAAGGTCCCGGCCCGCCCTGGGGTGGCCTACCCGCTGGTGCACAAGCTGCTGGCCTTCAACACCGAAGCGGCGCGGCGCGTCGAGGTGGTGGTGCTCTCGCGCAACGATCCGGTGAGCGCGCTGCGCATCTTCCACTCCGCCAAGGATGCCGGACTGCGGCTCGAACGCGGCGTCTTCACGCAGGGTCGCGATCCGTTCCGCTACCTGCGCCCACTCGGCGCGCACCTGTTCCTGTCGGCCAACGAGCAGGATGTGAGCGAGGCCCTGGCCCTCGGTTTCCCGGCCGCTCGCGTGCTGACCGAATCGGTCGCCGCCGGCATGAACTATCCGCAGGAACTGCGCATCGCCTTCGATGGCGACGCGGTGCTTTTCTCCGACGAGGCCGAGCGCGTCTACCAGGCCGATGGCCTGGCCGCGTTCCAGACCCACGAGACCACCAAGGCGTCCCTGCCCCTGTCCGGCGGCCCGTTCAAGCCGCTGCTGGCGGCGCTGCTCAAGCTGCAGGAGCAGGCCGACGTCTCGGGCATGCGCGTGCGCACCGCGCTGGTGACGGCGCGCAGCGCGCCGGCCCACGAGCGCGCCATCAACACGCTCATGAACTGGGGCCTGGCGGTCGACGAGGCGATGTTCCTCGGTGGCCTGGACAAGGGTCCGTTCCTGCGCGAGTTCGAGCCCGACTTCTTCTTCGACGACCAGACCAACCACGTCGATGGCGCCGCGCGGCACGTGCCTTCGGGCCACGTGGCGAGCGGCATCGCCAACCTGCGCTGATCCGGCCCCGCCGGCATCGCGGCGCGCCGTCCTGGCGCACAACTTGCGCGAACCCCTCCATGTCCAGATCGCCCGCCACCTCCGCCTCCGCCTCCGACTCCAACGCCGAGCCCGCGCCGCCCCTGTCGCGGACGCTGCGCCGCATCGGTGCCCTGGCCCTGCCCTATTTTCGTTCCGAGGAGAAGTGGCGGGCCCGCGCGATGCTCGCGAGCATCGTCGCGCTCAACCTCGGCGCGGTCTACATGCTGGTGCTCAACAACCAGTGGTTCGCGCGCTTCTACGATGCGCTGCAGGAGAAGAACCAGATGGTGTTCTGGCGCGAGATCGGCGTGTTCTGCGGCATCGCCGCGGCCTACATCGCCATCGCGATCCTCAAGTTCTACCTGACCCAGCTGCTGCAGATGCGCTGGCGGGCCTGGATGACGCGCAGCTATCTCGAGCGCTGGATGCGCGACCACGCCTTCTACCGCCTCGAACTCGCCCGCTACGCGGATGGCGACGCCAAGCCCGACAACCCCGACCAGCGCATCCAGGAGGACATGCAGATCTTCACGGATTCCACCCTGACGCTGTCGATGGGACTGCTCAACGCGGTCGTCACGCTGGCGAGCTTCATCGGCATCCTGTGGAGTCTGAGCGGCACGGCGAACTTCACGCTGGCGGGCCACGAGGTGACGATCGCCGGCTCGATGGTCTGGATCGCGATGATCTACTGCGCGGCGGGCACGGTCCTCACGCACCTGATCGGCCGGCCGCTGATCGGGCTCAATTTCCGCCAGCAGCGCTACGAAGCCGACTTCCGCCACCACCTCATCCGCGTGCGCGAATACAGCGAGGCGATCGCGCTCGACCGTGGCGAGCGGGTCGAGCACGCGCAGCTCGACCTGCGCTTCGGCGCGGTGCTGAGGAACTACCTCAAGCTGGTGCGGGCGCAGAAGAACCTGGTGGCGTTCACCACCGCGTTCGGCCAGGCGTCGGTGATCTTCGCCTTCATCGTGCAGGCGCCGCGCTTCTTCGCCGGCACCATCCAGCTCGGGCAGCTCATGCAGGTCAACTCGGCCTTCGGCCGGGTGCAGGACGCGCTGAGCTGGTTCGTCGACAACTACGACCGGGTGGCCGTCTGGCGCGCGACGGCCGACCGCCTGACGGGCTTCGAAGCCGCCATGCGCGCCCATGCCGGACGCGCTCCCGCCCTCGCCGCCCTCGCGGCCGGGGACGCCGACGGACCGCGCGCCAGCGGCCTCGATGTCTCGCTGCCCGACGGCACCGCGCTGCTGCGGGACGTGGCGCTGGCCGTCCACCCGGGCGACCGCATCGTGCTGCAGGGTCCGTCGGGCAGCGGCAAGTCCACGCTGCTGCGCACCCTGGCCGGCATCTGGCCGCATGCCGCCGGCTCGGTGGCGTTGCCGGCCGATGCGATGTTCATCCCCCAGCGGCCCTATGTGCCGGACGGGTTGCTGCGCGACGCGCTGGCCTATCCGCGGCCGGCCGCCGACTACACCGACGCGCAATTGCGCCAGGCCCTCGACGACGCCCTGCTGCCGGCCCTGCGCACCCGGCTGGACGACAGCGATGCCTGGAGCCGGCGCCTGTCGGGTGGGGAGCAGCAGCGCCTGGCGATGGCGCGCGTGCTGCTGCGCCGGCCGCGCTGGCTGTTCGCCGACGAGGCCACCAGCGCGCTCGATGCGGCGGCCGAGGACACGCTCTACCGGCGCCTCGACGCCAATGCGCGGTCGACCGAGGGCGCCATCGTGTCGATCGCGCATCGCGCCTCGGTCGGCGCCTTCCACGACCAGCGCTGGACCCTGGTGCCGTCCACCGATGGCACGCCGGATGCGCCCGATGGGCCAGGTACGCCGGGCATGACGGGCACGCCGGATGCGCCGCGCTATCGCCTGGAGCCGTCCCGGGCGCCCACGTAGCGGGCCCAGCCGGTGGCGCGCAGTTCGCACGCCGGACAGCTGCCGCAGCCATAGCCCCAGGCGTGGCGATGCGTGCGGTCGCCCAGGTAGCAGGTGTGGGTCTCCTCGACGATCAGCTCGACCAGCGCATCGCCGCCCAGGCGATGCGCCATCGACCAGGTCTGCGCCTTGTCGATCCACATCAGCGGCGTCTCGATCACCAGCCGGCGCTCCAGGCCCAGCGACAGCGCGACCTGCATCGCCTTCATGGTGTCGTCGCGGCAGTCGGGATAGCCCGAATAGTCGGTCTCGCAGACGCCGGTGACCAGCACCTGCAGGCCGCGCCGATAGGCCAGCGCCCCCGCCAGCGCCAGGAACAGCAGGTTGCGGCCGGGCACGAAACTGTTGGGCAGGCCATCGGCCTGCATCGAGAAGGCGACCTCCTCGGTCAGCGAGGAGCCGCCGAGCTGCGACAGCGCGTCGACCGTGAGCAGATGGTCCTCGCCCAGGCGCGGAGCCCAGTCCGGGAAGCGTTCGCGCAGGCGTTCGCGCACGACGGTGCGCGCGTCGAGCTCGACGCGGTGGCGCTGGCCATAGTCGAAGCCGAGCGTCTCGACGCGTTCGTACTTGGACAGTGCCTCGGCCAGACAGGTCGTCGAGTCCTGGCCGCCGGAGAAGAGGACGAGGGCGGTGGTGTGCATGAGGATGGGGGCCGCTCGAAGACGGCCGGAACGAGGGATGGAGATCGGGATGGCGAAGGCGCGCGGCACTCGCGGCTCGCGCGGCCGGACCGGCGATTTTCGCCCGCCCGCGTCCGGCCCGCCACGCCCTCCCGCGACCCGTCAGTGGGCCGCCGCCGCGCCCAGCCGGGCGCGGGTCTCGCCACGGCCCTGCGGCTGGCCGCAGAACGCGAAGTCGACCTCCGGCCGGCGCCCGGAGATCAGGTCGGCCAGGGCCCGACCCGAGCCGCAGCCGTGGGTCCAGCCGAGCGTGCCGTGGCCGGTGTTCAGGTAGAGCCCGGCCACCCTGCTCGGCCCGATGTAGGGCACGTTGCCCGGCGTCGCCGGACGCAGGCCGGCCCAGTAGGTGGCCAGCTCCGGGCGGCTCATGCCCGGGAACACGTCGAGCGCGCGCCGCACGATGGCCTCGCAGCGCACCGGATTGAGCGCGAGGTCGTAGCCGTTGAGCTCGGCCGTGCCGGCGATGCGCAGGCGGTCGCCGAACCGCGAGTAGACGAGCTTGTACTCGTCGTCGGTCAGGCTCACCGTGGGAGCGCGGCTGGCGTCGAGCACCGGCAGCGTGGCGGAATAGCCCTTGGCCGGATAGATGTCGAGCGACACGCCGGCGCCCCGCGCGAGTCCGGCGCTGAAGCTGCCCAGGGCCAGCACATAGGCATCGGCGGCCAGCACCTCGTAGCCACCGGTCTCGCTCGCGATCTCCACGCCGGTCATGGCGCCGCCCTCGGTGCGCAGGCGCTGCACGCGCACGCCGTAGCGGAAGCTCACGCCGCGCTCGGCGGCCTTCTGCGCGAGACCGGTGGTGAACTTGTGGACGTCGCCCGATTCGTCGGCGCTGGTGTAGGTGGCGCCGGCCAGGCGGGGCCGGATTGCCGCCATCGCGGGGTCCAGGCGCACCACCTCGTCGGCGTCGATGACCTGGCGTTCGCAGCCGAGTTCGCGCATGACGCGCGCCGGCTCCAGGGCCAGGTCGAACTCCTCCGGGCTGGTGTAGAAGTGCAGGATGCCCTTGCTCAGATGGTCGTAGGCGATGCCGGTCTCGCGGCGCAGCTGCTGCAGGCTCTCGCGGCTGTAGGTGCCCAGGTTGAGCAGCTGGATCATGTTGCGCGTCGAGCGCCGGGCGCCGCACTCGGCCAGGAACTTGAGGCCCCAGCGCCATTGCGCCGGATCGGCGCGCAGGCGGAACAGCAGCGGCGCGTCCTCGCGCCCGAGCCATTTCAGCAGCTTGAACGGGGCCGAGGGATTGGCCCAGGGTTCGGCGTGGCTGACGGAGATCTGTCCGCCGTTGCCGAAGCTGGTCTCGCGCGCGGCGCCGGCGTTGCGCTCCAGCACGGTGACTTCATGGCCGGCCTGGCTCAGGTACCAGGCGGTGGCGGTACCGATCACGCCGGCACCCATCACGATCACTTTCATCATCGACTCCAATGCAAAAACAGGACGAAAAGAAACGAGGAAGGGCCGACGACCTGTTGGCTAGGTCGTCGGCCCCACTGTCCTTTTGCCTGAGAGATTCGCCGGCATCGCCACGTGTGGGGCGATGCCGGGTTGCACCTTCGGCGGCTGCTGGCGCCTCGCTCTCGCGGGATGCTGCGGCACTCTCCAGTTTGATGATGTGTCCAGTACGGGACCTGAGCGTTTCGGGGTTGCGCCTTCGGTAGGGCGGCCCGGGGCCGCCGCTTCTCCTGGAGCGCCGATTATGCCGAGCGGCGTCGGATCGTCCAACCCCGCATCGCCACCGGGGTCAGAGGAAGCGCTCGAGCAGCTTGCGCGAGGCGCGGTCGAGCGCCTTCGGATCGGGCACCCGGAACTGCAGGCCCTGGGCGCTGGCGATCAGCAACGCGCCGCCTTCGAGCCGACGGATGTCCTCCTCGGCCTTGAGCACGAAGCGCGTGTCGCCCCGGTCGGTGCTCACGGTCCAGGTGCTGGGCACGCCGAAGCTGGAGACGGCGTGCAGCCGCGTCAGCGTCGGCGCGAAATCGCGCGCGGCGAGATCGGCCTCGAGCAGTTCGCGCAGGGCCGGCGGCAGCCGGTCGATGCGGTCGATCCAGGCCCGCTCCCGGCCATCGGCGCCGACCAGCGACAGGCCGGTCTCGGGCCCGGTGAGGGGAAAGGCGCGCACCGGCACGATGCCTTCGTGGCGCACGCCCTCGGCGTCGATGAGGATGATGCGACCGAAGGGGTCGCGTTCGAGTCGGAAGTTCATACATCTCCGGAGGGGTGCGCCGCATGCGTGCCGAGGGCCACCGCCACGGCCACGCGCTCCTCGGTCGCGCGGTCGGTGCGCTTCTCGCTCTCGGCCTGGCGCAGCTGGGCCTGGTAGAGCCGCCAGTAGGCGCCCTTCTGCTCCATCAGCATGTCGTGCGGACCGACCTCCACGATCTGGCCGCGGTCCATCACCACCAGCCGGTCGGCCTTGCGCAGGGTCGAGAGGCGGTGCGCGATGGCGATGGTGGTGCGGCCCTGCACCAGGTTGTCGAGCGCCTTCTGGATCTCCTTCTCGGTCTCGGTGTCGACCGCCGAGGTGGCCTCGTCGAGGATCAGGATGCGCGGGTCGATGAGCAGCGCGCGGGCGATGCTGATGCGCTGGCGCTCGCCGCCCGACAGGCCCTGGCCGCGCTCGCCGACGAGCGAGTCGTAGCCATGCGGCAGGCGCAGGATGAAGTCGTGCGCGTGGGCCGCGCGCGCCGCCGCGACGATCTCCTCGCGCGTGGCCTCGGGCCGGCCATAGGCGATGTTCTGGGCGATGGTGCCGAAGAACAGGAACGGCTCCTGCAGCACCAGCCCGACGTGGCGCCGGTAGTCGGCGACGGCGAAGCGCCGGATGTCGGTGCCGTCGACCAGCAGCGCGCCGTCGGTGACGTCGTAGAAGCGGCAGATCAGGTTGACCAGGGTGCTCTTGCCCGAGCCGCTGTGGCCGACCAGGCCGATCATCTCGCCCGGCTCGATGGTCAGGTCGAGGTTGCGGATCACCGAGCGCGAGCCGTAGCGAAAGCCCATGCCCTTCATCTGGATGCGTCCCTGCACCTTCTGCAGCGGCACCGGATGGGCGGGCTCGGGCACGTTGCTCACGTGGTCGAGGATGTCGAAGATGCGCTTGGCGCCAGCGGCCGCCTTCTGCGTCACCGAGACGATGCGGCTCATCGAATCCAGCCGCGTGTAGAAGCGGCCGATGTAGGCGATGAAGGCGGTGAGCACGCCCACCGTGATGCGACCGCGCGCCACCTGCCAGATGCCGAAGGCCCAGACCACCAGCAGGCCGATCTCGGTCAGCAGCGAGACGCTCGGCGTGAACAGCGACCACATGCGGTTGAGCCGGTCGTTGACCTGCAGGTTGTAGCGGTTGGCCTCGCGGAAGCGGTCGGCCTCGCGCTTCTCCTGGGCGAAGGCCTTGACCACGCGGATGCCGGGGATGGTGTCGGCCAGCACGTTGGTGACCTCGCTCCAGACGCGGTCGATCTTCTCGAAACCGGTGCGCAGGCGATCGCGCACGAAGTGGATCATCCAGGCGATGAAGGGCAGCGGCACCAGCGTGACGACCGCCAGCAGCGGGTTGATCGACACCAGGATGGCGGCGGTCATGACGATCATCAGCACGTCGGTCAGGAAATCGAGCGCGTGCAGCGACAGGAAGACGTTGATGCGGTCGGTCTCCGAGCCGATGCGCGCCATCAGGTCGCCGGTGCGCTTGCCGCCGAAGTAGTCGAGCGGCAGCGTCAGCAGGTGCTCGTAGGTGGTGGTGCGCAGGTCGGCGCCGATACGCTCGGACACCAGCGCCAGCAGGTAGGTGCGGGCCCAGCCCAGGGCCCATCCGGCCAGCGCCGCCGCCAGCAGCGCCGACAGGAACAGCGCCACCTTCTCGAAGGCGATCTGCTGCCCGTTCTGGAACGGGATCAGGATGTCGTCCATCAGCGGGATCGTCAGGTAGGGCGGCACCAGCGTCGCGGCGGTCGAGGCCAGCGTCAGCAGGAAGCCGCCGATGAGCTGCTTGCGGTAGGGCCTGGCGAAGCGCCCGAGCCGCAGGAGCACCCAGGTCGAGGGCGGCGTGGCAGGCTGGCGCGAGGCCGGCAGCGTGTCCTCGTCGTCCGTCGCGCCCGACCCCGTCGCGCTCGCGCCGATGCCCGCGACCTGGCGCTCGAACAGCTTGAGCAGGGCCAGCGCCTCGGCCTGTTGCGCCAGCGTGTAGCGCCAGCGCCCGAGCCGGCCCCGGGCATCGACGAGGTCGAAGGTGCCGATGCCCGCGTGGTCCGTGAGCTGCAGCGCCAGGCCCTCGCGCGCGAGCTCCCAGTCGCGCCAGGTGCCGTCGGATTCGCGCGCCAACAGGCGATGGTCAGTGAGCGCCAACAGTCCATTGCTGAAATGCAGTCGGGCATCGAGGTCAACCGTCAGACGCGCCAGAACGTTTTCAACCATCGTGAGCTGGGCCTCCAGCCCATCTGGCGCCATTTCTGCCACGCCCTCCCGGGACTCGACTGGATCGTGATGTTGCATTGTGTTTCTGTCTCTGTGCCCCGGAAAAATCGCCCCTCGGCCTGCGCCGGGCTTCGATTCTGAGCCATTCCCATGGTCGCCATCGAATCCGCCCGCGTGCCCGGCCCCAGCACCTCGAACGTTTGCATGACCCGTTTCGACGACATCCGCCTGACCCGCATCCGTTACCTGCGCGGCCCCAATCTCTGGACCTACCGGCCGGTGCTCGAAGTCTGGGTCGATCTCGGCCGGCTCGAGGATTTCCCCTCCAATCTCATCGACGGCCTGACCGGGCGCCTGACGACCCTGCTGCCGGCGCTCGTCGAGCATCACTGCGGCGTCGGCGAGCGCGGCGGCTTCATCCAGCGGCTCAACGAAGGGACCTGGGCCGGCCACGTGCTCGAACACGTGGTCATCGAGCTGCTCAACCTCGCGGGCATGCCCACCGGCTTCGGGCAGACCCGCAGCACCGCGCGCCACGGCGTCTACCGGATGGTGTTCCGCGCCCGTGACGAGCAGGTCGCCCGCGTGGCCCTGGCCGAGGGCCATCGCCTGTTGATGGCGGCGATCAACGACACCCCCTTCACGGCGGCCGACGTGCAGTCCGCGGTCGACGCGGTGCGCGGCAAGATGGAGGACTGCTACCTCGGCCCGAGCACGGCGGCCATCGTCGCCGCCGCCACCGACCGCGGCATCCCGCACATGCGCCTGAACGACGGCAATCTGGTGCAGCTGGGCTATGGCGCCATGCAGCAGCGCATCTGGACGGCCGAGACCGATCACACCAGCGCCATCGGCGAATCGATCGCCAGCGACAAGGAACTCACCAAGTCCCTGCTGCAGAGCTGCGGCGTGCCGGTGCCCGAGGGCCGTGTGGTGGCGGATGCCGAGGAGGCCTGGGAAGCCGCCGAGGACATCGGCGTGCCGGTCGTGGTCAAGCCGTCGGATGCCAATCATGGGCGCGGCGTGTCGCTCGAACTCCATACCCGGGAGGAGGTGATGGCCGCCTATGCCGTGGCCGAGCCCGAGGGCAGCGACGTGATGGTCGAGCGATTCGTGCGCGGCCACGAGCACCGCCTGCTGGTGGTCGGCGGCCAGGTGGTGGCGGCGGCGCGCGGCGCCTTTGTCACCATCACGGGCGATGGCGCGTCGAGCGTCCGCGAGCTCATCGACAGCCAGCTCAACAGCGATCCCCGGCGCGGCGCCCTGGAGGAATATCCGCTCGACTTCATCGACCTCGCCACCGACGCCAAGCTGCAGCTCGAACTCCAGCGCCAGGCGCTCGATGGCGACGGCGTGCCGGCCGCCGGCCGCGTGGTCACCATCCAGCGCAACGGCAACCTGGGCGCCGACTGCACCGACCTGGTCCACCCCGACGTCGCGCACGCCGCGGTCCTGGCCGCGCGCATCGTCGGCCTGGACGTCGCCGGCATCGACCTGGTGGCCGAGGACATCGGCCGTCCGCTCGCGGCCCAGCGCGGTGCCATCGTCGAGGTCAATGCCGGCCCCGGCCTGCTGATGCACCTGAAGCCGGCCGTGGGCTCGCCGCGCCCGGTCGGCCGCGCGATCTGCGACCACCTGTTCCCCGAGACCGGCGACGACACGCTGGCCGGCCGCATCCCCGTCGTCGGCGTGGCCGGCTCGCGCGACACCGCCGTCCTGGCGCGCCTGGTGGCCTGGCTGATCGGCCTGAGCGGCCATCACACCGGCCTCGCCTGCCGCGACGGCCTGTTCCTGGATCGCCGTCGCGTCGATGCGCGCGACAGCGCCCACTGGGACGCCGGCCATCGCCTGCTGGTCAACCGCGCCGTGCAGGCCGTGGTGATCGAGAACGGCGCGCGCACCATCCTGCGCGATGGCCTGGCCTACGACCGCTGCCAGGTCGGCATCGTCAACGACCTCGAAGGCTTCGGCGGCCTGGACGAGTTCGACATCACCGAGAGCGACCAGCTCGTGCGCGTGCTGCGCACCCAGGTCGACGTGGTGCTGCCCGGCGGCACCGCGGTGCTCAACGCCACCGACCCGCGCGTCGCCGCCCTGGCGCCGCTGTGCGACGGCGACGTCATCCTCTACAGCGAGGACGATCGCGCCACCGCCCTGGCCGCGCATCGCGAGGCCGGTGGCCGCGCGGTCCTGATCCGCCAGGACCGGGTGGTGCTGTCCTCCGGTGGCGGCGAGTCGTTCCTCCCGGGCCTCGGCCGGCTGACCGTCTGGCGCGCGACGCACGTCGGCGTGACGCTGGAGAGCCTGCTCGCCGCGGTGGCGGCCGTCTGGGCCCTGGGCATCCCGCTCAATCTGATCGGCGCCGGCGCGGAGGCCTTCGAGTCCGACCTGCAGGCGGCCCTGGCCTCGCTGCAGCTGTCCCAGACCCTGCCGCCATCAGACGCACCCATGCGCCAGGTGGCCTGAAGTCGGCACCCCGGTGCCGGTCGGCCCGTCCCCGGCGGCGCCTTCGCGTCCGCTCATCCGCTCCCTCCCATCCCCTCATCCAACACCAACGACCACGCCATGGAAGTCACCCGCATCCGTGCCCTTCGCGGCCCCAATCTCTGGAGCCGTCACACCTCCATCGAGGCGGTCGTCGCCTGCCGTGGCGACGAGAACATGGTCGGCCGTCTGCCGGGTTTCGAGAAACGCCTGCGCGCGCTCTTCCCGACCATCGGTGAACTGCACCCGACGGTCCTGGGCCAGCCGCTCGCGCTCGCCCACGTGCTGGAGAACGCCGCGCTGGCGCTGCAGTCGCAGTCGGGCAGCGCGGTGATGTTCGGCAACACCACGCGCACGCTCGAGGAGGGCGTCTATCAGGTCGTGGTGCAGTACGGCGAGGAAGCCGTGGGCCGGCGCGCGATGGCGCTGGCCGCCGAACTGATCGTGGCCGCGCTGCGGGAGGACGGACACTTCGACACCCGTTGCGCGCTCGCCGAGCTGCGCGACCTGGACGAATCCGAGCGCCTGGGCCCGAGCACCGGCTCGATCGTCGATGCCGCCACGGCGCGCGGCATCCCGCATCGCCGGCTCACGCGCGGCAGCCTGGTCCAGTTCGGCTGGGGGGTGCGCCAGCGCCGCATCCAGGCGGCCGAGGTCGACAGCACCAGTGGCGTCGCCGAGGCCATCGCGCAGGACAAGGAGCTCACCAAGCAGCTGCTCGATGCCGCCGGGGTCCCGGTGCCGCGTGGCCGTCCCGTGGCCGACGCCGCCGATGGCTGGGCCGCCGCCCAGGAGATCGGCCTGCCGGTGGTCGTCAAGCCGCAGGACGGCAACCAGGGCAAGGGCGTCACCGTCAACATCGTGACGCGCGAGCAGCTCGACGCCGCCCACGCCGCGGCGGCGATCCATGGCGAGGTCATGGTGGAGAAATTCCTGCCCGGGTTCGACTACCGACTGCTGGTGGTGGGCGACCGGCTGGTGGCCGCCGCCCGCCGCGATCCGCCGCAGGTGATCGGCGACGGCAGCTCCACCGTGCGCCAGCTGGTCGACACCGTCAACCTCGATCCGCGACGCGGCGAGGGCCATGCCACCTCGCTGACCAAGATCAGGCTCGACGACATCGCCATCGGCCGCCTGGAGGACCAGGGCCTGACGCCGGAGAGCGTGCCCGCGCTGGGCCAGCGGGTCGTGCTGCGCAACAACGCCAACCTGTCCACCGGCGGCACCGCCACCGACGTCACCGACACCGTGCATCCGGAGATCGCCGCGCGCGCGGTCGATGCCGCGCAGATGGTCGGCCTGGACATCTGCGGCGTCGACATGGTGTGCGAGAACGTCCTGCGTCCGCTGGAGGAGCAGCACGGCGGCGTGGTCGAGGTCAATGCCGCGCCCGGCCTGCGCATGCACATCTCGCCCTCGTTCGGCCGTGGCCGCGCGGTCGGCGAGGCGGTGATGGACACGTTGTTCGCGCCGGGCGACGACGGCCGCATCCCGGTGGTGGCGGTGACCGGCACCAATGGCAAGACCACCACCGCGCGCCTGATCAACCACCTGCTGGCCGCCGGCGGCCTGGTGACCGGCATGACCAACACCGATGGCGTGTGGGTCGATGGCCGGCAGACCGACAGCGGCGATTGCAGCGGCCCCAAGAGCGCCCGCAACGTCCTGCTCCATCCCGACGTCGAGGCCGCGGTGTTCGAGGTCGCGCGCGGTGGCGTCCTGCGCGAGGGCCTGGGCTTCGACCGCTGCGAGGTCGCCGTCGTGACCAACATCGGCAGCGGCGACCACCTGGGACTGAACTACATCACCACCGTCGAGGACCTGGCGGTGCTCAAGCGGGTGGTCGTGCGCAATGTCGCCGAGCGCGGCTTCGCGGTGCTCAACGCCGCCGACCCGAACGTCGCGGCGATGGCGCCCTCGTGCCCCGGCGCCGTCATCTTCTTCACCGCCGACCGCCAGCATCCGGTCATGGCCACGCATCGCGCGCAGGGCAAGCGCACCGTGTACGTCGACCGCGACACCCTGGTGGCGGCCGAGGGCTCGTGGCGCGAGCGCATCGCATTGCGCGACGTGCCCATCACCCGCAACGGCACCCTGCCCTTCCAGGTCGAGAACGTGATGGCCGCGACAGCGGCGGCCTGGGCGCTGGGACTCGACTGGGATCTCATCCGCAGCGGCCTGGCCAGTTTCAAGAACGATGCCGCCGGCGTGCCGGGACGCTTCAACCTGATGAGCTATCGCGGCGCCACCGTGATCGCCGACTATGGCCACAACACCGATGCCATGAAGGCCCTGGTGGCGGCGGTCGACACCCTGCCGGCGAAGCACCGCTCGGTGGTCATCAGCGGCGCCGGCGACCGGCGCGACTGCGACATCCGCGACCAGACCGCCATCCTCGGCGAGGCCTTCGACGACGTCATCCTCTATCAGGACGCGGCGCAGCGCGGCCGTGCCGATGGCGAGGTGATGGCATTGCTGCGCCAGGGCCTCCAGGGCGCCGGACGCACGCGACACGTCGACGAGATCCGCGGCGAGTTCGTGGCCATCGACCGGGCCCTGGAACGCCTGCGTCCCGGCGACCTGTCGCTGATCCTGGTGGACCAGGTGGAGGAAGCACTGGCGCACCTGGCCCAGCGCATCGCGCAGGCCGACGTGGCTCCGGCCACCCTGGCTGGCAGCACCGCGGGATCGATCGCCTGATGCCGGGCGGCGCCGGCCTGTCGGAAGAGAGCCCTCACATCGTGCGGGACGCCGCCTACGGAAACTGGCGATGTCCCGATCGGTGGCTCGGGTCCTGGTCTCATGCCCGGTGCCCGAATCGACCACCAGAGTGCTTTGACTCCTTCACCACCTCTCAGGATCGACGACCATGAAAACCGCATTCCGTTCCCTCGGCCTCGCCTGCGTCGCCACGGGCGCCCTGCTGGGTGCATCCTTCTCCTGGGCCCAGGACGCGGCGTCCAAGGCTCATTCGCATGCGCAGGGTGGTCAGCAGCACATGACCTGCGATGGCAAGCAGCAGGACCGCGCGGCATGCCTGCGCGAGGCCGGCGCCGCGCGTCAGGAAGCGCAGCGCGGCGGCTTGAGCAATCCCGGTCCGGGTACCGAGGCCAGCAACGCCCTGGCACGCTGCCAGCTCCAGCCGATGGCCGATCGTGCGGATTGCGAAGCGCGCATCAAGGGAACGGGCCAGACGTCCGCGCAGGGCAGCGTCATGGGCGGCGGCATGATCCGCGAGACCGTCACGCCCGTCCCGGCACCGAGCCGCTGATCGCTGATCCAGCGGCCTGCCGCCGGGCCGGGGAAGACCTCAGATCCGGGAGTCGATCACCGCATGGGCGATGGCCACGACGGCGGTCGTCATGGCGCGTGCCCGCGGTGCCCACATCTCGGCGATGAACTCAGACGAATCGCCATGCGACGGGGGCACGCTCCCCGCGCGACCGCCCGTGGCGATGAAGTCGAGCATGTCCGCGTAGTCGTCGCTGTCCAGGTGGAGTGTTTGCATTCATCAATCGTAGTGCTCGAACGCGCTCATCCAACCACCCGGGAAGGAGTCAAACAGACGGACGGTCGCAATTGTTCACGGATTGTCAATTGAATGTCAACCGCACCCATTTCAGCCTCTCGTCACTCGACGGTGACACTCTTGGCCAGGTTGCGGGGCTTGTCGACATCGGTGCCACGCGCGCAGGCCGTGTGGTAGGCCAGCAGCTGCAAGGGCACGACATGCAGGAGCGGTGACAAGGCCCCATAGTGCCCCGGCATGCGGATCACGTGGAGGCCTTCGCCGTTGCCGATGTGTGTGTCGCTGTCGGCCAGGACGTAGAGCACCCCGCCCCGCGCCCTCACCTCCTGCAGGTTGCTCTTGAGCTTTTCGAGCAGCGTGTCGTTGGGCGCCACGGCCACCACCGGCATCTCGCTCGTCACCAGGGCCAGCGGCCCGTGCTTGAGTTCGCCGGCGGCATAGGCCTCGGCGTGGATGTAGGTGACCTCCTTGAGCTTGAGCGCGCCTTCCAGCGCGATCGGGTAATGCAGTCCGCGCCCCAGGAACAGCGCGTTCTCCTTACGGGCGAAATCCTCCGACCAGCCGATGATCTGCGGCTCCAGCGCCAGCACTGCCTGCAGGGCGACTGGCAGATGACGCATCTGCTTGAGATAGGAGGCTTCCTGCGCTTCGTCGAGCCGGCCCCTGGCCTGCGCCAGGGCCAGTGTCAGCAGGAACAGACCGGCGAGCTGGGTGGTGAAGGCCTTGGTCGAGGCGACGCCGATCTCCACGCCGGCGCGCGTGATGTAGGCCAGCTTGCACTCTCGCACCATGGCGCTGGTGGCGACGTTGCAGATCGTCAGGGTCTGCTCCATGCCCAGACTGCGGGCGTGCCGGAGCGCGGCCAGGGTGTCGGCCGTCTCGCCCGATTGCGAGATGGTCACGACCAGCGTGCGCGCATCGGGCACCGAATCGCGATAGCGGTATTCGCTCGCGATCTCGACCTGGGTCGGCATCCCGGCGATGCTCTCGAGCCAGTACTTGGCGGTGCAACCGCTGTAGTAGCTGGTGCCGCAGGCCAGGATCAGAACCCGGTCGATCTCCTTGAAGACGCGATGCGCGCTGGCGCCGGTCGCACCATCCTGACCGATGCCGTCGAACAGCTCCGGCACGATGCCCTCGACGCCCTCGAGCGTGTCGGCGATGGCGCGCGGCTGCTCGAAGATCTCCTTCTGCATGTAGTGGCGGTAGGGCCCCAGCTCGGCCGCGCCGCTGTGCGCCCGCACCGTGCGCACCGGCCGCCGCTCGGCATCGAGCAGCTTGTGCGTGCGATCGGCGATCCAGTACTTGCCCGGCTGGAGGTCGACGACGTCGCCCTCCTCGAGATAGACGATCTGGTCGGTCACGCCCGCCAGCGCCATCGCGTCGCTGGCGAGGAAGTTCTCGGTGCCATCGGCACCCACGCCCAGGATCAGCGGCGAACCGGCGCGGGCGCCGATCACGCGGTGCGGCTCGTCGCGGCAGATCACCGCGATGGCATAGGCGCCGCGCAGCTGCAGGACGGCGGTCTTGACGGCTTCGAACAGGTCGCCGTCATACAGGCTGTCCACCAGATGGGCGATGACCTCGGTGTCGGTCTGGCTCGAGAACACATAGCCACGGGCCTCGAGCGTGGCGCGCAGGGCCTCGTGGTTCTCGATGATGCCGTTGTGCACCAGGCCCACGCGGGCCTCGCGGATCGCGCCGGCCTCG
The DNA here is from genome assembly GCF_056679935.1 of Variovorax sp. PEI5. NCBI lineage: Bacteria > Pseudomonadati > Pseudomonadota > Betaproteobacteria > Burkholderiales > Comamonadaceae > Variovorax > Variovorax sp. PEI5. The sequence continues at coordinate 3,260,524 of NZ_CM155257.1, read as the reverse complement.
TCGCTGTTGGCGGCGCCCGGGCCCAGGCTGAAATGCGGGTGAGCGTTGTGCACGACGGGAGCGCCATGCGTGGCCCAACGCGTGTGGGCGATGCCGGTCAGTCCCTCGACGTGGTCGTCACGCACCTGCGTCACGAGATCGGCGACGCGCGACGTCGTGCGCGTGCGGGTCAGTCCGCCGGCATGCACGGCGACGCCGCAGGAATCGTAGCCCCGGTATTCGAGCCGCTGCAGGCCCTGCACGAGAACCGGGACGATGTTGCGATGGGAAGCCGCGCCGACGATGCCGCACATGGAAGACCTGCCTTGGAAGAACTTTGAGGTCGATGATCCTAGAACGGAGCCCACGACGATTGATTTCCGATTGATCGTCTTTATGAAATATTATTCCTTCAATGACTCGAAATGAAATCCTATTTCAATAGAGGATCATCAATGGAATATCCTTCATTGGACGACATCGATCTGCGATTGCTCGACCAGTTGCAGCGCGATGCGTCCCGAACCAATCAGCAATTGGCGCTCGACCTGCACATCTCGGCGCCCACCTGCCTGCGCCGGGTGCAGCGCCTGCGGGCGGCCGGCCTGATCGAACGCGAGGTGGCCCTGCTGGCGCCCGAGCGTCTGGCACAGGTCCTCGGCCATGGGCTGCAGGCCGTGATCGAGGTCTCCCTCGATCGCCAGGACGCGGCCGCCCTCGATGCCTTCGAGGCCCGCACGATCGCGGACGATGCCGTGCAGCAATGCTGGCGCGTCTCCCCAGGACCGGATTTCGTGCTGGTGGTGGCCGTGCGCGACATGCCCGGCTACCAGGCGCTGGCGCAGCGCCTGTTCACCAGCGATGCCAACGTGCGCAACGTCAAGGCGTTCTTCGGCCTCAAGCGGGCCAAGTTCCAGCCTCGCCTGCCGCTACCGATCTGAGGCCGGGTCGACCGGGCGCTTGGTGGGCCGGCGCCAGTTGGCGAAGCTCACCTGGCGCGCGCGCGAGACCGTCAGGCTGCCGGGCTCGGTGCTCTTGTTGACCGTCGAGCCGCCCCCCACCGTGCCACCGGCGCCGATCTCCACCGGGGCGACCAGCACGCAGTTGCTGCCGATGTGGACGTCGTCGCCGATGACGGTGCGATGCTTGTTGGCGCCGTCGTAGTTGGCCGTGATGCTGCCCGCTCCATAGTTGACCCGCTCGCCGACCGTGGCGTCGCCGAGATAGGCCAGATGGTTGGCCTTGGCGCCCGCCGCCAGCGTCGAATTCTTGACCTCGACGAAATTGCCGATGTGGACCTCGGCGCCCAGCCGGGCGCCCGGACGCAGCCGGGCGAACGGACCGATGCGCGCGTCGCCGCCGACCGTGACGCCGGCACTCTCGCCATCGATGTGCGTGAAGGGATGGATGACCGCGCCGGCCTCGATCCGGGCATTGGCGATGATGCAGTTCGCGCCCACGCGCACGCCCTCGCCCAGCGACACCAGGCCCTCGAAGACGCAGTTGACGTCGATCTCGACGTCGCCTTCGCACTGCAGCGTGCCGCGCAGGTCGAAACGGGCCGGATCGGCCAGGCGCACGCCCCGCGCCATCAGATCCTCGGCCTGGCGCAGCTGCAGGGCCCGTTCGAGCGCCGCCAGCTGCGACGGACTGTTGACGCCGGCGACCTGCGCCGCGTCGTCGATGCGATGCGCCACCACCGGCACGCCATCGGCCGTGGCGAAGCCGACCACATCCGTCAGGTAGTACTCGCCCTGGGCATTGAGGTTGTCCAGCCGGGACAGCCAGCCACGCAGCAGCTGGGCCGGCGCGGCCATCACGCCGCTGTAGACCTCGCGGATGGCACGCTGGGCCTCGTTCGCGTCCTTGTGCTCGACGATCGCCAGCACCCGGCCTTCGGCGCCATCGGCGCCAGCAGGGGCGCGCACCACGCGGCCATAGCCGGAAGGGTCGTCGAACGCGATCGTCAGCAGCGCCAGGCGCTCGCCACCACTGGCGTCGACCAGCGCGCGCAGGGCCGCTTCGCCGATCAGCGGCACATCGCCGGACAGCACCAGCACGGTGCCGTCGTCGGGCAGCAGCGGCATCGCTTGCTGCACGGCGTGGCCGGTGCCCAGCTGGGGCATCTGGCGCGCGAAACGGATGTCCCCGCCCTGCGGCAGCGCCGACAGCGCGGCCTCGACCTCGTCGGCGCCATGACCGGTGACGACGACCACGTGGCGCCCGCCGATGCGCGCGGCGGTGTCCATCACGCGCGCCACCAGGGACCGGCCACCCAGCCGGTGCAGCACCTTGGGCAGCCGGCTCTTCATGCGCGTGCCCTTGCCGGCGGCCATGACGATGGCATCGACCGGACGGTCGATCGCGGGAGACGATGGAACAGAATTCGCTTGTGGGCTCATGGAACGATCAGGAAAAGGAACGTCGCCGGATTCTCGACGAAAGATGTCGTCGCCCACTTTCGGTGAGGAGCGCATGTAATCACGCGGTATTCAATATGAGCCTTCTCATTCAGTTCCCTGAACAATTTATAACAACACTTCAATCTGAGAATTCCGTCACGAAAAATGCTTTAGCCTTCCAAAATGCCTAAGTATTTCTAACTTAAGTAGTAATTTTCCCTAAAATTCAGTGCCGATTACCATTGACATCCATGAATATCTCACTCTGCACATTGTTCGAAGGAAACTACCATTTCGGCGTTGCTGCGTTGACGAACTCATTGGCGTCGTCGGGTTTTCCGGGCACCCTCTGGGTCGGCTATCGGGGCGCCCTGCCCGGGTGGATCGTCGATTCACCCGATTTCGATCGGCAGACCGGTCGGCTGCAGGTCACGCCGACCTTCCAGCTCCAGATGCTGCAGGTCGACACGCCGCTGCATTTCACCTACTACAAGCCGATGCTGCTGCGCGAGATGCTGACGAAGCACACGCCGACGGCGGACATGGTGGGTTACCTCGATCCGGACATCGTCGTGAAGTGCCAGTGGTCCTCGTTCGAGGGCTGGTTCAGCCAGGATGGCATCTCTCTCGTGGAGGACATCAACGCCCTGTTCCCGGCCCGGCATCCGAAGCGCCTGCAATGGACCCAGTTCTTCGCGCGCCACGACGTGCAGACGCGGCGCTCGCTGGAGCGCTACTACAACGCCGGCTTCATCGCGGTCTCGCGCCAGCATCTGGACTTCCTGGACCTGTGGGGCCGGCTCTGCGAGCTGGTGGTCGACTACAACCAGGGCGCCAAGGACCTCAAGGTCGGCGGCGGTGACGCCCTGTTCCATTCCACCGACCAGGACGCCCTGAACTTCGCGCTCATGGTGACCGATGCGCCGTTGAACACCACCGGTCCCGACGGCATGGACTTCACTCCGGGCGGCACCTACCTGTCGCATGCCATCGGCAAGACCAAGCCCTGGCATGGCCGGCACATCCAGCGCGCGCTGGGTGGCGTGCCGCCCTCGATGGCCTGCAAGGCCTACTTCCAGTTCGCCGACGGCCCGATCCAGGCCCACTCGTCGCGCGACCTGGCCTGGCAGCGCATGTGCGTGCGTTTCGCCGCCGCCTTCGGCCGCATCTACCGCCGCGCCTGAGACCGCCGCTCAGATCAGCGGCACCCGGCGCAGGGGCCGCTCGAAATAGTCGCCCAGCGTCTGCAGCGCATGCGGCTCCAGGATGCGAAGCCGGCCGTCCTCGATGCGATGCAGGCCCAGGCCCTGGAGCCGGCGCAGCGTCTTGTTGGTGTGCACGAGCGACAGCCCCAGCGCATCGGCGATGTGCTGCTGGTTGAAGGGGAAAGGCACGCTGCCATCGCGCATCATTCCGACGCGTTCGGCCCGGCGGTAGAGATGCATGAGCAGCATGGCGACCCGTTCCGAGGCATTGCGCCGTCCATTGGTCACGACGTTGTCGTCGAGCATCTTCTCCTCGCGCGCCGCCAGCCAGGTGATGTCGTAGCCGAGCTTGGGCTGGGCGCTGAACATCTCCCACAGCCGGTCGCGCTCGAAGACGCAGAGCGTGGCGTCGGTGGCGGCCTCAACCCCATGCGTCTGGCCTTCGGCGAATTCCTCCTGCAGCCCGATGAAATCGCCCGGCAGCAGGAAGATCAGGATCTGGCGCCGGCCGTCGCTCAGGGTCTTGTAGCGGAACGCCCAGCCGCTGTAGAGCGTGAAGATCCAGGGACTGCGCTTGTATTCCTCGATGACGGATTCGCCGGCGCGCACCGTGCGGGTGCCATGGCGGAAGGCGTGGATCGTCTCCAGTTCCTCCTGCGCCATGCCCAGGAAGGCCGGATTGGAACGCAGTTCGCAGGTGGGACAGGCATGGGGGCAGTGCGGCAACTCCGGAGGCATCAGGTCGTCATCTTTCACGTCCGACTATAGGACGCGCGGCCATGTCTTTTGACATTTCGGCCTTGACCACGACTGCATAGACTCGCGCACCGCCTCGACCGAGCCCCATGTCAGCAGTCCACGAAATCCTCTATTGCAGCGTCCTGGCGCCGGACCAGCCCATCGGCATCGTCGGCCGGATCGTCTCCCAGGCACGGGCACGCAATGCGCAGCATCGCATCACCGGCCTGCTCGTCTTCGACGGCCTGCGGTTCTGCCAGCACGTGGAAGGCTCGCACGACGATGTCGTGGCGCTGATGCGGCGCATCGAACAGGACTCGCGCCACCAGGCGGTGCGCGTGGTCTACCAGGGCACGCGTTCCGAGCGGCGCTACCAGCGCTTCGACCTGGGCTATGCGCAGAGCGAGGAGCCCGACGACATGGCGGGCATCCACGAACTCGAGGGCCGGGCCGCGCTGGAACGCTTCCTGCTGCTGCGCACCGGCTTCGACGTCAACGGCTGAGCGGAGCGGCGCCGGCCACGGCCCATTCGTAGGCCGCGCCCTGCGCATCCCAGGGCTCCAGCACGATCCGCTCGCCCGCGGCCAGCGCCAGGCTGTCCCCGGGCGCCAGCACGAGGTCCTCGGTGGCGCGGCGGCGCGTCGCGTCGCGCGTGACCCAGAGGCGGCCCCGGGCCACCCGCAGCACGCCGGCCTGCGTGGCCCGCAGGCTGGTGGCCCGTCCCGATGCCAGTTCGGTGATGGTGGCGCGGACCGCCATGGCCTGGGAGGGGAGCGCGGCCGGCAGCGACCGGGACACCGGCGGCGAGGAGGACGAAGGATCGAGGACGGCGCTGGACATGACGGGTTCCTGACAAGGTGGATCGCGTCGCATCGACGCGCTTCGGGAATGAATGATCCGGCCGGCCCCGTTGGCAGTCCAATGAATTGGGCATACGCTACTGATTCGATTCCCGCATCAATCCATCCATGCACTTCTCCCAGACCCACCTGCGCACCCGGCCGATCGCCGCCGGCCAGCTGCGTGCCTTCGAGGCCGTCGCGCGGCATCTGAACTTCCGCGCCGCCGCCGAGGAGATGGCGCTGACGCAGTCCGCCGTCAGCCGGCAGATCCAGGCCATCGAGGAGGACATCGGCGTCGCCCTGTTCCTGCGCCACACGCGCGCGGTGGAACTCACGTCCGCGGGCGCGCAACTGCTGCTGGCGGTCCAGCAGGCCCTGCCGCGCATCGATGGCGCGGTGCGCCAGATCCGCCAGAGCGCGGGTCGCCAGAGCGTCTCGCTCACGACCTTCGCCTCGTTCGCCTCGATGTGGCTCATTCCCCGCCTGGAGGCGTTCCAGCGCGAGCAGCCGGGCATCGACATCCGTATCGACGCCAGCGATGTCGCGGTCGACCTGGACGTGGCCGATGTCGACATCGCCCTGCGCTATGGTCCGCGCGAGAACATGCCGTCCGGCGCGCTGCGCCTGTTCGGCGAGACGCTGACGCCGCTGGCGAGTCCCTGGCTGCTCAAGAGCAGCGCGCCGATCCGCGAGCCCGCCGACCTGAGTGCGTTCACGCTGATCGAGGCCGGCGACGCGCATCGCACGCACCTGGAATGGCTGACCTGGCGGCGCTGGTTCGAGAGCCACGGCGTCAAGCGCGCCCAGCCGCGCCGCTGGCTCTACTTCAACTACGCCTACCAGATGGTCCAGGCGGCCCTGACCGGCCAGGGCCTGGTGCTGGCCCGCAGTTCGCTCATCGCCGAGAGCCTGGCCAATGGCGATCTGGTCGAGGTGCTGCCGCGCCACCGCATGGACTCGCCGATGGCCTACTGGCTGCTGGTGGGTCCGCGCAACGCCCTGCGCCCGGAGATCAAGGCCTTCTGCGAATGGCTGCAGGACCAGGCCCGGATCACGCGCGAGACCATCGGCGAGGTCCCCGACCCCGACACCATCGACCATCTCGACTGAGCGGCGGGCGACCATCGGCAGGATCGCGAGTGGCCACCCGGGGTGCCTAGCCGATCGGCCAGACCACGCCGTTGTCGTTCAGGATGGCGTCGAGCGGCACGTCGTGCGCCTGGGGCTCGAAGTTCTCGAGGAAGCCATGGGTGAAACCCAGGCCCACGGTGAAGGGCCTCGGCTCGAGCGCCGCCAGCGTGCGGTCGTAGAAGCCCCCGCCATAGCCCAGCCGGTAGCCGCCCGCGCTGTAGCCCAGGCAGGGCACGAACAGCAGCGTCGGCACGATGAGCTCGGTGTCCTTGGGCTTGGGGATGTCGTAGGCATCGTTCTCCATCGGACAGCCCGGATACCAGGAGTGGAAGGTCAGCGTGCCGTGCTCGCGGTTGACCACCGGCAATCCGATGCGGCGACGATGCGGTTCGTCGAGCAGCTCGCCATCCTCCTTCCAGCGATGCAGCGCCGGCAGCGGATCGAATTCGCCCTTGATCGGCCAGTAGGCGCCGATCACGGTATCGGGGCGTCCGACCAGCCAGATGCGCATCACGCGTTGCAGCAGATCCGCGCGTCGTGCCCGGTCGGGCAGTCCCAGGCGCTGCTCGATCAGTGCCGCGCGCAGTTGCGATTTGAGAAAAGCGGCAGTTTGTCCCCGCTCTTCCGGTGCATTTCCATCGTGTGCCTTGTCCATAATCCCCCGATGCAGTTCCTAAGCATTCTGGCATCACGGCGCCATCGACCCATCGCCATCGTCGGCGCCCTCCTCCTGTCCGCGCTCGCGCTGCTCCAGCCGGCGTGTGCCCAGAGCGCTTCGGACGACACGATCCTGCAGATGCGCCAGGCCTTCCAGCGTGGCGACAAGGCACGCCTGTCGGCCCTGCTGCCGCAGGCGCGCGGCCATGCGCTCGAACCCTGGGCCGCCTATTGGGAACTCAAGGCGCGCCTGCAGGAGGCCGGCCCGACCGACGTGCAGGATTTCCTGGCGCGCTACGCCGGCACCTACCAGGAGGACCGGCTGCGCAACGACTGGCTGCTGCTGCTGGGCCAGCGCCGCGACTGGGACGGCTTCGCCGGCCTGCATCCGCTCTACCGCATGCGCGACGACGCCCAGGTGCGCTGCTACGCGATCCTGGTGGACATGCTCAGGAACGGCGTCGGCACGCGGGCCCAGGCCGACGAGGTGCGCGACCTCTGGCTGCGCCAGCGCGAGGCCGAGGACGGGTGCCTGACGGCCGCCGACCGACTCGTCGCCGCCCGCCTGATCGCACCGGAGGACGTCTGGAAGAAGGCCCGCCTGGCCATCGAGGCCAACCGGCCGCAGGCCGCGCGCGACGCCATCGCGCTGATCGCGCCGGACGCCCTGCCGACCTTCACGCAGATCAACGCCAACGCCGGGCGCTTCCTGTCGGGCGCCATCATGGCCGCCTCGACCGAGCGCAAGGAGATGGTGGTGCTGGCCCTGATCAAGACCGCCATCGCCGACCCCGACATGGCCGCCACGCTGCTCGCCGGCAAGTGGGGCCTGATGCTCAAGCCCGAGGAACGCAACTGGGTCTGGGGCGCCATCGGGCGGCAGGCCGCGACCAAGCTGTCGCCGCTGGCCAACTCGTACTTCGCCAATGTCACGAAGAACGCCGACCTGTCCGACGACATGCTCGGCTGGAAGGCGCGCGCCGCGCTGCGCACCGGCCAGTGGAAGGACGTCCAGGCCGCCATCGCAGCGATGGGCGAGAGCGCCCGCCAGGACCCGACCTGGACCTACTGGCATGCGCGCGCCCTCGACGCCATCGGCGGCGACGAACGCCGCGCCCAGGCCCGCGCGCTGCTCGAAGGCATCGCCGGCACGCGCGGCTTCTACGAGATGCTGGCCCAGGAGGACCTGGGCCGGCCCATCGTCGCGGCGCCACGCCCGGCGCCGCTCACGACCGAGGAACGCCAGGCCGCGCGCGCCAATCCGTCGCTCGCGCGCGGACTCCAGGCCATCGCGATCGGCCTGCGCTCCGAAGGCGTGCGCGAATGGAACTACGCCACCAGCCTGCACGACAAGGGCGGCATGGGCGACCGCGAACTGCTCGCCGCCGCCGACCTCGCGTGCCAGCGCGAGGTCTGGGATCGCTGCATCAACACCAGCGAGCGCACCAAGGACGTGATCGATGCCCAGCAGCGCTTTCCCATGCCATTCCACGACACCGTGCTGCGCAAGAGCCGCGACATCGGCCTGGACCCGGCCTATGTCTACGGCCTGATCCGCCAGGAGAGTCGCTTCATCATGGACGCGCGCTCGGGCGTCGGTGCCTCCGGCCTGATGCAGGTGATGCCGGCGACGGCCCGCTGGACCGCCAACAAGATCGGCCTGGCGGGCTTCACCCCGAACCAGATCAACGATCGCGAGACCAACATCACCATCGGCACCAACTACCTGAAGCTGGCGCTCGACGACTTCGACGGCTCGATGGCGCTCGCCGCCGCGGCCTACAACGCCGGGCCGGGCCGGCCGCGCGTCTGGCGCAACGGCCCGGTCATGGACGCCGCCATCTGGGCCGAGAACGTGCCCTTCTCCGAGACCCGCGACTACGTGAAGAAGGTGCTGGCCAACACCACCAACTACGCCGCGATCATCACCGGCCAGCCGCAGTCGCTGCGCGCGCGACTCGGGCGCGTCGGCCCGCGCGACGCGCGCGAACCCGAACCCAACCGCGACCTGCCCTGACGATGGGTTGGCTCGACGAGGTCGGCGACACCGTCGCGACGGAGTTCGCCGACTTCGGCGACGTGCCGCAGATCACCCGCATCGTGGTGCGCCTGGGACTGGCAACCCTCCTGGGCTTCGCACTGGGCTTCGAGCGCGAGCAGCGGGGCAAGGCCGCCGGCATCCGCACGCACATGCTGGTGGCCATCGGCTCGGCATTGTTCGTGCTGGTGCCTCAGCAGAGCGGCATCGTCGCGGGCGACATGAGCCGCGTGATCCAGGGCCTGATCGCCGGCATCGGCTTCCTGTGCGCCGGCACCATCCTCAAGAGCGGGCGCGACGAGCAGCAGGTCCAGGGCCTGACCAGCGCGGCCGGCCTGTGGATGACCGCCGCCATCGGCATGGCCTGCGGCCTGGGCCGCGAGACGATGGCCCTGCTCAGCACGCTGCTCGCCCTGGCGGTGCTGACGCTGATGCCCTACGTGGTCAGGCTGATCGAGCGCGCGCTGGGCGAGCCCCTTGACCGCACGCCACCACGGCGCTGAAGGCATCAATCGGCAGCGGCTTCGGCATCAATCGAGGCAGGCCGCGGCGCTAGCATCGGATCCGCCCACCCAAGGATCCAGCACCATGCCCCAGCTCTACATCGGCAACAAGAACTACTCCTCCTGGTCGATGCGGCCCTGGGTGCTGATGCGCCAGGCCGGCATCGCGTTCGAGGAGGTCAAGGTGCGCTTCGACTCGTTCGGGTCCGGCTCGGAATTCCGCCGCGTCGTCGATGCGCTCAACCCGGCGGGAACGGTCCCGATCCTGGTCGATGGCGACATCGTCGTCGCCGACACGCTGGCGATCGCCGAGTACCTGGCCGAGACCCATCCGGAACTCGCCCTGTGGCCCGCCGACCGGGCCCGGCGCGCCCAGGCCCGCGCCCTGTGCGCCGAGATGCACGCGGGCTTCCGCGCCCTGCGCGCGCACTGCGGCATGAACCTCGAGGCCGACCTGTCGCTGCAGGGCCGCCTGGTCCTGCGCGACCAGCCGGGCGTGCGCGCCGACCTGGAACGCATCGTCGCCATGTGGAGCGGGCTGCTCGCCACCCATGGCGGTCCGATGCTGTTCGGCGACTTCGGCATCGTCGACGCCTACTACGCGCCGGTGGCGACCCGGATCAGGACCTATGCATTGCCGGTGCCGCCGGACGTGGCGGCCTACGTCGACCGGGTGCTGGCGTTGCCGGGCGTGCGCGCCTGGATCGACGACGCGCTGGCCGAGCACGACTTCATCGACTTCGACGAGCCCTACCGGATGGCGCCCTGAATCAGAAGCGGTAGGTGACCGCCGCGTAGGTGACGATCGGGTCGAGCTTCAGGCGCGCCTCGCTGGTGCCGATGGTCGCGCCGTTGGCCGCGCGGGTGGTCAGCGATGCCGTCGTCTTCAAGGAGATGTACGACACCGACAGCGACACGCCCCAATGGCGATCGAACTGCCAGGACACGCCGGCGTTGAGCACCGGCGCGAAGGACTTGTCGAGCTTGGCCGAGGTGCTGGTCGTGCCGGCGGGCCGGCGCAGCTGGCCGCCCAGGGCGTTCTGCAGGCTGTCGGTGAGATTGACATCGCTGTACCAGACATAGGTGGCGCCCAGGCCCAGGGAGAAGCGGATGGGGTCGTTGCCGTTGCCGAAGTAGTACTTGCCCAGGATGGTCGGGCTCCACTGCTTGGCCTGGCCGATCTCGCCCAGGCGGGCCAGCGAGCCCTCGCCCTGGAGCTTGAACTTCGGCGGCACGCCCACCACACCCTCGACGGCCCAGTTGCTGTCGGCGAAATAGATCGCGCTCAGGCCCACCGTGTCGGCCTTGTCGACGCCCGAGCCGGAACCGGGCACCTCGGCGCGGACGGGCGACGTAAACGTCAGGGGCTTGCTCGAATCCTGGGGCGCGAAGTGGAGCCAGCCGGCGCCGACGACCCAGTCGCCGGCCTGCTGCGCCATGGCGCCGGAGGCACAGAGCGTGGAGGCGGCCAGTATGCAGAGGGATTTCTTCATGATGGAAAGGCAATGGAGTGACAGCAGATGGAAAGGGAATCAGACCGATGGTCGAGCACCGGCGACCGGATTTTCGAACGATCGTTCTTTTCCAAGGCTCGGGACTATCCCTAAACTCGATCGCATGAAGACCTTCCTCGTTGGCGGCGCGATCCGCGATGCCCTGCTCGGCCGCCCCGGTGGCGACCGCGACTGGGTGGTGGTGGGCGCCACGCCGCAGCACATGGCCGATGCCGGCTTCCTGCCGGTCGGCCGCGATTTTCCGGTGTTCCTGCATCCCGCCACGCGCGAGGAGCACGCGCTGGCGCGCACCGAGCGCAAGAGCGCGCCCGGCTATCGCGGCTTCGTCGTGCATGCCGCGCCGGATGTCACCCTGGAGCAGGACCTGGCGCGACGCGACCTGACCGTCAACGCCATCGCCCTGCCGGCCGAACAGGCGGACGCGGCGGCCGGCGGCGGCCGGATCGACCCGGCGCTGCTCGTCGATCCCTATGGCGGCCAGCGCGACCTGCGCGACCGCGTGCTGCGCCATGTCACCGATGCGTTCCGGGAGGACCCGGTGCGCATCCTGCGCGTGGCGCGCTTCGCCGCCCGCTTCGAGGACTTCGACATCGCCGCCGAGACGCAGGCGCTGATGCGCGAGATGGTGGCCGCCGGCGAGGTCGACGCGCTGGTGCCCGAGCGCGTCTGGCAGGAACTCGCGCGCGGCCTGATGGAGCGCCGGCCGTCGCGCATGTTCGAGGTGCTGCGCGCCTGTGGCGCCCTGGCCGTGCTGCTGCCCGAGGTCGACCGGCTGTGGGGCGTGCCGCAGACCGCCACGCATCATCCGGAGGTCGACACCGGCGTGCACCTGATGATGGTGCTGGACATGGCCGCGCGCCTGGAGGCGCCGCTGGCCGTGCGTTTCGCCTGCCTGACGCACGACCTGGGCAAGGGCGAGACGCCGGCCGAGCTGCTGCCGCGCCACATCGGCCACGAGCAGCGCAGCGCCCGGCTGCTGCGCGCGCTGTGCGAGCGCTGGCGCGTGCCGGTCGAGCTGCGCGAACTCGCCGACGTGGTGGCGCGCGAGCACGGCAACATCCACCGCAGCACCGAGCTCGGCGCCGCCGCGCTGCTGCGGCTGTTCGAGCGCTGCGACGCGCTGCGCAAGCCGCGGCGCTTCGACGAGGTGCTGCTGGCCTGCGAATGCGACGCGCGCGGACGGCTGGGATTCGAGGAACACGCCTACCCCCAGCGCGCCCGGCTCGCCGCGCTGCTGGCGGCGGCCCTGGCCGTCGAGACGCGCCCGATCGCCGAGGCGGCGGCCCTCGCGGGCGCGAAGGGGCCGAGGATCGGCGAGGCCGTGACCCGCGCCCGCGTGGCCGCCGTGGCGGCGGCCCTCGGCGCGACGCACGTGGCGGACTGAGCGCGCCGGGCGGCAACCGGGTTTCGCGGCCTTCGCCGACTTCCATTCGGCTCCTCGCCTGCTAAGTTCCTGGACGATGCAGACTCCTCCACGCCTCACCCCCGACGCCGCCCTCTTCCTCGATTTCGACGGCACGCTGGTCGCCCTGGCCGAGACTCCGGAGGCCATCGAGGTGCCTCCCGCCCTGGTCGCGCTGCTGACCGACCTGCACGAGCTCCTGGGCGGCGCGCTGGCCATCGTCACGGGCCGCCCGATCGATGTCATCGACCGCTTCCTGGCGCCCCTGCGCCTGCCCGCCGCCGGCGAGCACGGCGTGCAGCGCCGCAATGCCGCAGGCGACATGCAGGAACGCCCCACGCCCGACCTGCATCACGTCCTCGACGCCGCCAACCGGGTCGCGGGCGAGCATCCCGGGCTGCTGGTGGAACGCAAGCACGCCGCCATCGCCCTGCACTACCGCCAGGCGCCCGATCTGGAGGCGGTCTGCCGCACGGCGATGGCCGGCGCGGTCGAGGGGCAGCCGCAACTCGAATTGCTGCACGGCAAGTTCGTCTTCGAGGTCAAGCCCTCCGGCGTCAACAAGGGCGTCGCCATCGAGGCCTTCATGCGGGAAGCGCCCTTCGCCGGCCGCCGGCCGGTGTTCGCCGGCGACGACACCACCGACGAGACCGGCTTCGCCATCGTGCAGCCACGCGGTGGCATCGCCGTGAAGGTCGGCGCCGGACCGACGCAGGCCGCCTACCGGCTCGACTCCACGCGCTCGGTCTTCGAGTGGCTGGTGAGCGCGCGCGACCTGCTGCGCCAGCCGGCCGCCGCCGGCGCGACCGCAGCGGGCGGCGACACCTCGGGCGGCACGCACGACGCGGCCGACGGCCCCGGCGCCGGTGGCGAAGGAGATGGCGAATGAGCCGGCTCGTCGTTATCTCCAACCGCGTCGCCGACCCGCGCAAGCCCGCCGCCGGCGGCCTGGCCGTGGCGCTGGGCGAATCGCTGCAGCAGACCGGCGGACTGTGGTTCGGCTGGAGCGGCAACATCATCGAGGACGGCCCCACCGGCGAGGGCGAACTGCACCGCCAGCAGGCCGGCAAGGTGACGCTCGCCACCATCGACCTCAGCCGCGACGACCACGACAGCTACTACGCCGGCTACAGCAACGACGTGCTCTGGCCGGTGTTCCACAACCGGCTCGACCTGGCGAACTTCGACGCCGGCTTCATCGGCGGCTACCGGCGCGTCAACCAGCTGTTCGCGCGCAAGCTGCTGCCGCTGCTCAAGGACGACGACGTCATCTGGGTCCACGACTACCACCTGATCCCGCTGGCGGCCGAGCTGCGCGCCATGGGCTGCCGCCAGCGCATCGGCTTCTTCCTGCACATCCCGCTGCCGCCGCAGATCATCCTGGCGGCGATCCCGCAGCACGAATGGCTGGCGCGTTCGCTGTTCTCCTACGACCTGATCGGCCTGCAGGCGCACCAGGACGTGCAGCACTTCGAGCGCTACGTCGCCAACGAGGCCCATGGCGAGGCGCTCGGCGACGACATGTACCGCGCCTACGGCCAGACGGTGCGCTGCAGCGCCTTCCCGATCGGCATCGACGTCGACGAGTTCGTCACGCTCACCCATGCCAAGGAGGCGCGCGACATGTACGAGACCATGAAGCGCGAGTACTCGACCCGGCGCCTGCTGCTGGGCATCGACCGGCTCGACTACTCCAAGGGCATCCCGCACCGGGTGCGCGCGTTCCGCGAGCTGCTGGCCAACTATCCGGAGAACCGCCGCAGCGCGACCCTGATCCAGATCGCCTCGCCCACGCGCGAGAGCGTCGACGCCTATGCCGACATCCGGCGCGAGCTCGAATCGCTGTGCGGGGCCATCAATGGCGACTATGGCGAACTCGACTGGATGCCGGTGCGCTACATCCACCGCATGGTGGCGCGCAAGCGCGTGCCGGGCCTGTGCCGCGCCGCGGCGGTGGGCCTGGTGACGCCATTGCGCGACGGCATGAACCTGGTGGCCAAGGAATACGTCGCCGCGCAGGATCCGGCCGATCCGGGAGTGCTGGTGCTGTCGCGCTTCGCCGGCGCCGCCGAGCAGCTCAAGGAAGCCCTGCTGGTGAATCCCTACGACACCCACGGCACCGCCGAGACCATCCAGCAGGCCCTGCAGATGCCGCTGGACGAGCGGCGCGCCCGCCACGAGAAGCTGCTCCAGAGCATCCGCGAGCAGGACATCCACTGGTGGCGCCGCACCTTCCTGGAAGCGCTGCGCCAGATGCCGCAGGCGGGCTGACGCCTCGCGCCGGCCGGTGGCCTCGCGGAAATCCCGCGGGGCGATGCCTCAGGGGAGCGCCTCGGGGCGGTGCCGTCCTCGCCAGGGGAGCCGCAGCCGGTCCCACGACCACCTCGCGACCGGCAGCGGGTCGATCCGCCACAAACGCCCGCCGGCGCCATCGACGGCGTCCACCGCCACCCAGCCGGCGCCATCGATGGCATGCGCCTGCCCCTCGTCCAGCATCAGGTCCATGGCGACCATGCGCTCGCCGAGCCAGCGCGGCGGCCCGGCGATGCGCAGGCGCCCGCCGGCGGCCACCAGCACGCTGCCGGCCACGACCGGCAGACGCAGCGTCTGGCCGGCATCGAGCCGGATATCGAGGAACGAGGATGCATCGCGACGCCGGTCCATGGCCATCTCCTGAAGGGATCGAGGAACAGGACCGAGCGTAGGACGGAGCGCGGAGGCGCGACAGGCACAGGCCGCCGGCTCCGGGACCGCAACAGGGCGCGTCGCCGCGGCGCTGTTATGGTCGATCCGGTGCGCAACTGCATCTGTTCCGATCGCCCGGTCGGGCGCACCATCGCCTCATGGACATGCCCACCCTGCCCCGCTATCGCCGGCTGTCGCAGCACTACCTGGCGGCCATCCGGGCCGGCGCGCTGCACCCCGGCGACCGCCTGCCCTCGCTGCGCGACCTGATGAAGCTGCATGGCGTGAGCCTGTCGACCGCGCTGCAGGTCTGCCGCACGCTGGAGAGCGAAGGCTGGGCCGAGGCCCGGGAGCGCTCGGGCTACTTCGTGCGCCACCCGCGCCGCCTGACCATGGCGCCGATGGACGAGCCGGCCGCCGACCGCGCGCCCGACCCGGCGCAGTTCGTCGGCATCCACGAGAAGGTGTCGGACTTCGTCACCCGGCGCCGCTATGGCGAGGTGCGGCTGGACCTGTCGAGCGCGCGCGGGACGCCGGAGCTGTATCCCGGCGATGCCCTGCGCGCCGCCATGACGCGCTGCCTGCGTCAGCAGCCGCAGCTGCTCACGCGCGCCTCGCCCTCGCGCTCGCGCACGCCATTCCGCGACGCCGTGGCCCGCCGCGCGTTGCGCGCCGGCATGCGGCTGGCGCCGGAGGACGTGCTGCCCACCAACGGCTGCATCGAGGCGCTCAACCTGGCCCTGCGCGCCGTCGCCCGGCCGGGCGACACGGTGGCGGTGGAATCACCCACCTTCTACGGCTTGCTGCAGGTGCTGGAGAGCCTGGGCATGCGGGCGCTGGAGATTCCCACCAGTCCGCAGACCGGGCTGTCGATCGAGGCGCTGGAACTGGCCCTGCGCGCCTACGAGCGGATCCGCGCGGTGGTGGTGGTGCCGCACCTGCAGAACCCGCTGGGCAGCGTGATGCCCGATGCCCACAAGGCCCGGCTGGTGCGCCTGTGCCGCGACCACGACGTGGCGCTGATCGAGGACGACACCTACACCGAACTGCTCGACGCCGAGGGCACGCCGCGCGCCCTGAAGTCCTTCGACGAGGACGGCGGCGTGATCCATTGCGCTTCGCTGCACAAGGTGCTCGCGCCGGGCCTGCGGCTGGGCTGGATCCACGCCGGGCGCTGGCACGCGCGGGTCGAGATGCTCAAGTACACCCACAGCCGCAGCAACGAGGAGCTGTCCCAGTGGGCGGCCGGCGAGTTCATGGCCACCGGCGCCTACGACCGCCACCTGCGCCGGCTGCGCGAGGTGCTGCGCGGCCAGCGCGAACGCACGGCCGACGCCATCGCGGCGCACTTCCCGCCCGGCACGCGGCTGAACCTGCCGCCGGGCGGCCTGCAGCTGTGGGTGGAACTGCCCCCGGGCGGCTCGGCCCAGGCGGTGTTCGACGCCGCGCTGGCCGAGCACATCCTGGTGGCGCCGGGCACGCTGTTCTCCAACAGCGCGCGCTGCGACCATTTCCTGCGCATCAACTGCGGAGCGCCCTGGTCACCGGACCTGGCCGACGGACTGCGCCGGCTCGGCGCGATCGCGGCTCAGTCGTCCACCAGCGCCAGCGCGGCATAGTCGCCGAGCTTGTCGCCCAGGCCGGCCGGCACCACGCGGACGCCGCGCGTGAGCGCCGTCAGCCTGCCGTCGATCTCGGCCTGCAGGCGCGGCACCAGGAACTCGCGGTGATGCCAGAACACGCTGCCGCCCAGGCTGATGCGCTGCAGGTCGAGCGTGGCGACCAGGTTGTAGAGCAGGCGGCCCATGACCCGGCACAGGGCCTCGACGATGGCCAGCGCCGGCGCGTCGCCTTGCGTCGCCGCCGTGAACAGGTCCTCGGCCGAGCGGCCGAAGCGGCGGTCGATCGAATTGCCGGCGATCAGCGCCTCGACATCACCCAGGTTGCCGCAGCCGCACAGCGCGTCGTTGTCGTCGTCGGCGACGAAGCTGTGGCCGGCGTGGCCGGCATTGCCGTTCTTGCCGCGCAGCGCGCGGCCGTCGACGCACAGACCGACGCCGACGCCGGTGCTCCAGGTGACGAAGGCGCAATGGTCGAGTCCCTGCAGCGCGCCCCAGCGGCGCTCGGCCTCCAGGGCGGCGACGGCGTCGTTCTCGACCCTGACGTGGGCGAAGCGCCGGGCCAGCGGCGCCTCGAGCAGGGCCGTCGTCCAGTCGTTGGGCAGCCCGCGCGCCGGTCCGGCGATGCCGCCGCAGATGTTGGGCGAGGCGCATTCGATCCGGCCGTCAGCGATCACGAACGGTCCGGTCGAGGCCACGCCGACGCGGTCCACCATGGCCGGGTCGACACCCTGCTCGGCGCAGACCTCGTCGATCAGCCGCAGGATCTGCCGGGCCAGCGCATCGTTGGCGCCATGGGTGGCGGTGGGTTCGCTGCGGCGGCCCAGCAATGGCGAGGCGCTGTCGCGCGAAAGGCTGACGGCGACCTTGGTGCCACCGATATCGACGCAGGCTCTCATGGATGAACGTGGTCCTTTTTCAACTCAATACGACAAGGAGGGGCCGGCGCGGCCGCCGGATTTCAGATCAATCGGGCGATCAGCGCGGCCAGCATGCTCAGCACCAGCGTGCTCGCCAGCGGCACCTGCCACAGGCGACCGAAGGCGCGGAAGACGAAATCGCCCGGCAGGCGGCCGAAGCCGAAGCGCCGCAGCCAGTCGGTCAGTCCGCTCATGAGCACCAGGGCGAGAACGGTCACGAGCAGCCAGCGGATCATGGATCGAGTCTAGGCAGAGAGCGCGTCCAGGGCCTGTCGGTGAAGTTCGGGTGTGGCCGCCGCCACCACGCGCCCATCGGAGCGCAGGCCCAGCGGCCGGCCGGCCCAGTCGGTGACGATGCCGCCGGCGGCCTCGATCAGGCCGGCCGGGCCGAGGTAGTCGTAGGGCTGCAGACCGGTCTCCACCACCAGGTCGATGGTGCCGCCGGCGAGCTGCGCGTAGCCATAGCAGTCGCCGCCGAAGCGGCGCATCGCACAGCGCCGGCTCAGGGCGTCGAAGGCGCGCCAGTCGGTGGCGTCGAAGATGTCGGGCGAGGTGGTGACGATGCGTGCCTCGGCCAGGCGCGTGCAGCCGCTCGCGCGCACGGGCGTGCCGTCGCGCTCGGCGCCGCGACCGGCGCGGCCGACCCAGCGCTCGCGCAGCACCGGCATGTCGATCATTCCCAGCACCACGCGATCGCCCTCGAGCACGCCGACCAGCGTGCCCCACAGCGGCGACCCGGTGATGAAGCTGCGCGTGCCGTCGATCGGGTCGAGCACCCAGACGCGCCGCGCATCCAGGCGCTCGCTGCCGTGCTCCTCGCCATAGATGCCGTCGCCCGGCAGCGCCGTGCCCAGGATCGCGCGCATCGCCGTCTCGGCGGCGCGGTCGGCCAGGGTCACGGGACTCTCGTCGGCCTTGGTCAGGACGTCCAGCGGGGTCCTGAAATGGGCCATGGACTGCGCCGCGGCGGCATCGGCCAGGGCATGGGCGGTGCGCAGCAGCGCGTCGGGATCGAGATCGGGGCTATCGAGGCTCATGGCATCCGATTAGACCCGAGCCGGACCCGAGCCGGACGCCGCGCTCACAACGTGTGGCTGCGGTCGCCCTGCGCGAAACCCATCGGCTCCCACGGCTCGCCCGCGCCCAGGGCGATGACCTTGAACAGCTCGCCCATCTCGTGCTCGTGGATCAGGTGGGCGGCGCGCGCGCGCTCGGCCACGCCCGCCGCCTCGGCCAGCCCCGGCAGGCCGCAGTTGATGAGGAAGCGGCCCTGGCTGGCATAGCCCAGCACGTTCAGGCCGGCGTCCTGCGCCGCCAGGGCGATGCCGGTGAAGTCGACGTGGGCGGTGATGTCCTTGCGGCCGACCTCGGCCAGCGGATCGCCATCGGCTCGGTGGCCCTGGTGGCACATCACGGTGCCCATGTGGCGCTGCGGGTGGTAGTACTCGGCGGCCGGGAAGCCGTAGTCGATCAGGAAGGCCGCGCCGCGCACCAGCCGGTCGGCCAGGGTGGCGACGAAGGCCTCGGCCTGGGGATGGATCTCGGTCAGGTAGTCGTGCTCGCCCGCGATCTCCACCGGCGGGCGCAGATCGGTCGGCCGGTCGGC
Organism: Variovorax sp. PEI5; assembly: GCF_056679935.1. Lineage (NCBI taxonomy): Bacteria > Pseudomonadati > Pseudomonadota > Betaproteobacteria > Burkholderiales > Comamonadaceae > Variovorax > Variovorax sp. PEI5. The sequence goes on along the minus strand of NZ_CM155257.1, from coordinate 3,241,283 downwards.
CCAGGACAGCCCGGACGGCGCGGCCGCGTCGGCCACCACGCCACGCTCGAACCACCGGCCGCCGACCCGGGCCAGCAGGCGCACCGGCATGGCATCGAGCACCTCGTTGCCGACCACCACGCCGGTCATGGTCTCGGGCAGCTCGTCGAGCCACTCGACGCGATCGGCATGCGCGGCCAGGGTCTCGCGCTGGCGCTCGCGCAGCGTGGCCGAGAGGTCGACGATGCGATAGCGCGCGAGCGGCCGGCCCAGGATGTCGAGCGCCTCGATCAGCTGCCGCGCCAGCGCGCCCGAGCCGGCGCCGAACTCCCAGACCTCGTCGGTGCCGCTGGCCGCCAGCGCCTCGGCGACCTGCGCGGCCAGGGCGCGGCCGAACAGCGGCGTGAGCTCCGGCGCCGTCACGAAGTCGCTGCCCGAGGTCGGCAGGTGGCCGAACTTGCGGCTCGCGTTGGCGTAGTAGCCCAGGCCCGGGGCATAGAGCGCGAGCGCCATGAAGCGGTCGAACGGCAGCCAGCCGCCGGCGCGCACGAGCGAGGCATCGATAATCCGTGCCAGCGCGTCGCGCCGCCCCGTCGGGGCACCCGGCCCGCCCGGCCCGCCGCTTCCGTTCAAACCCTTCCTGCCGCGCTCACCGTTGTCCGCATCCATGTTCATTCCGGGAAATCTATCAGCATGACCGGCCCGACCCCGCGGCGTCCGTCCACGGCGCCCGCTCCGACCCCGCCGCCGGCGCGCGGCGTGCTGGTGACCGGCGGCGGCCGGCGCCTGGGCGCGGCGATCTGCGAGGCGTTCGCGCGGGCCGGCTGGCAGGTGTGGTGCCAGTACCGCGGCTCCCGCGACGCCGCCCGGGCCCTGTGCGAGCGGCTGTGCGCCGCCGGCGGCAGCGCGCGGGCGATCGAGGCCGACATCGCCGACGCGGCCGGCCGCGCCGCCCTGATGGCGGCCATCGCGGCGGCCGGTGGTCCCCTCGACTGCGTCGTCAACAACGCCTCGGCCTTCGAACCCGACACCGGCCTCGACTTCGAGGCCGACGCCGCCCTGCGCCAGCTCGGCGTCAACCTGATCGCGCCGCTGGACTTCGCCCGGCTGCTGGCGCGCCAGGCCGCCGCCCCCGATGCCGATCGCTCGGCGATCCATGTGCTCGACCAGAAGGTCTACAACCTGAACCCGGACTACTTCTCCTACACCGTTTCCAAGCTCGCGCTGGAGCGCGCCGTGGCGCTGCAGGCGCAGGCGCTGGCGCCGGCCGTGCGGGTGTGCGGCGTGGCGCCGGGCCTGATGTTCGAGAGCGGACCGCAGGACGGCGAGAACTTCCGCCGCGCCGCGCGCGCCAACCTGCTGCGCCGGCCGATCGATCCGGACGACGTGGCGCGCGCCTGCGTCTTCCTGGCCGGCACGCCCGGCGCGACCGGCACCACCCTGTGCATCGACAACGGCCAGCACCTGGTGCCGCTCGAGCGCGACATCATGTTCGTCGTCGACGAGCTGCTCCATCCCCACCCCGACGACCCGCAGAAAGCCCCCCCGCCATGACCACCGCAGCCCTCGATCCCCTGCTGCTGTCCTGCCGCCGCGTGTTCCTGAAGAACTACGAGGTCTGGATCAACATCGGCGTGCACGAATTCGAGAAGCGCGCCGAGCAGCGCGTCATCATCAACGTCGACCTCTACGTGCCGCTGGAACTTTCCACGCCGCGCGCGGACGAACTCGACGAAGTGGTCGACTACGACTTCATCCGGCGCACCGTCGCCGCGCGCCTGGGCAAGGGGCACATCCACCTGCAGGAGACGCTGTGCGACGACCTGCTGGGCCTGATGCTGGCCCACCCCAAGGTCCGGGCCGCCCGCGTGTCGACCGCCAAGCCGGATGTCTATCCGGATTGCGAAGCGGTCGGCGTCGAAGTTTTTGGAAGCAAGTGACACCCATGAATGCCATCTGGATGGAAGACGAGGCGGCCGAGGCCGCGACGGGCGCGGCCGCGAACGGATTGAAGATCCAGCGCGAGACGCACAAGCTGGAGAAGCGGCTGTGCCGCCAGGTCGGCCAGGCGATCGTCGACTACAACATGATCGAGGAAGGCGACAAGGTCATGGTGTGCGTCTCGGGCGGCAAGGACAGCTACGCGCTGCTCGACATCCTGCTCAAGCTGCGCGCCCGTGCCCCGATCCACTTCGACATCGTCGCGGTCAACCTCGACCAGAAGCAGCCGGGTTTCCCGGAGGACGTGCTGCCGGGCTATCTCACCGCGCTGGGCGTGCCGTTCCACATCGAGGAGCAGGACACCTACAGCATCGTCAAGCGCGTGATCCCGGAGGGTCGCACCACCTGCGGCCTGTGCAGCCGGCTGCGCCGCGGCATCCTCTATCGCGTGGCCGACGAGCTCGGCGCCACCAAGGTCGCGCTCGGGCACCACCGCGACGACATGCTGCAGACCTTCTTCCTCAACATGTTCTTCGCCGCCAAGCTGAAGTCGATGCCGCCCAAGCTGGTGAGCGACGACGGCCGCCACGTCGTGATCCGCCCGCTCGCCTACGTGGCCGAGAAGGACACCGTGCGCTGGGCGCAGCACCGCCACTTCCCGATCATCCCGTGCACCCTGTGCGGCAGCCAGGAGAACCTGCAGCGCCAGCAGGTCGCGGAGATGCTGCGCGAATGGGAGCGCAAGCACCCGGGACGCATCGAGAACATGTTCGGCGCCCTGCAGAGCGTGGTGCCCTCGCACCTGCTCGACCGCGAGGCCTTCGACTTCCGCGGCCTGCGGGCCACCGGCGTGGCCGACCCCGAGGGCGACAAGGCCTTCGACGCGCCGGAGTTCGCCGCGCCGTCGGCGCTGCGTATCGTCCAGCTCTGAGCCGCTGCGAGCCATGGCTCCAGGCGGCGATCCGAAGCAGTTCCGAGTTTTTCCAGCACAGGAGACTTCGCCGATGGCCCCGCGTGTACTGACGGCTCTCGCCCTCGCCCTGACGGTCGCGCTCAGCGGCTGCGCCACCCGCTGGGTGGTGGACAGCCAGGTGCGCAGTTTTTCCGAACTGCCGGCCGATGCCGCCGCGCGCGCGCCGGTCGCCTACCGTTTCGAGCGCCTGCCCTCGCAGCAGCAGGGGCCGGAGTTCGCGCGCCAGGCCGATGCGCTCGAGGCCTTCGCCATGCCGGCGCTCGATGCCGCCGGGCTGCGCCGCGACGATGCCGCCGCGCGCTACAGCGTGCAGATCGGCGCCCGCGTCACGCGCGTGCTCTCGCCCTGGGACGATCCCTGGCTCAACGGCGGCTGGGGCTGGGGCGGTCTCGGCTACGGCCGGCCCTACTACGGCGGCTGGGGCGGCTGGGGCGGCCGGGGCTGGGGCGGACGCGGCGGCTGGGGTGGCTGGGGCGCCTTCGGTGGCGGTTTCCCGCCCATGGCCAACCCCTGGTACGCGCGCGAGGTCAACATCGTCATGCGCGACCTGGGCAGCCAGCGCGTGGTCTACGAGACCCATGCGCGCAACGACGGTCCGTATGCCAGCGACGCGGCGGTGCTGCCGGCGATGTTCCAGGCCGCGCTGCGGGGCTTCCCGACGCCGCCGCAGGGCGTGCGCCGCGTCGATGTCGAGATCCAGCGCGCGGGTGCCGCTGGCAACCGCCCGACCGGCCCGGCCGCCGCCCCGGCCGGGGCCACCGGAAGCACGGCGCCTTGAACGCCACCCGCCTGATCGTCGTGCGCCATGGCGAGACCGCCTGGAACGTCGACACCCGCATCCAGGGCCAGCTCGACATCGACCTGAACGACCTCGGCCGGCGCCAGGCGCGGCAGCTCGCCGAGGCGCTGGCCGACCAGTCGATCGACGCCCTCTACGCCAGCGATCTCCTGCGCGCCTGGCATACCGCGCAGGCCGTCGCGCGGACCAGCGGCGTGGCGGCGACGGCCGAGCCTCTCCTGCGCGAGCGCGCCTTCGGGCATTTCGAGGGCCGGACCTTCGCCGAGATCGAGGCCCGGTGGCCCGTCGAGGCGCGCCTGTGGCGCACCCGCGACCCGGACTTCACGCCGCCCGAGGGTGGCGAGTCGCTCCTGACGTTCCGCGCCCGCGTGACCGATGCGGCGGCGGCGCTGGCGGCACGCCACGTCGGCGGCCTGGTCGTGCTGGTGGCCCATGGCGGCGTGATGGATGTGCTCTATCGCGCCGCCACCGGGCAGTCCCTGCAGGCGCCGCGCACCTGGCATCTGGGCAACGCGGCCATCAATCGCCTGCTCTGGACGCCCCAGGGCTTCAGCCTGGTCGGCTGGGGCGATGTCGCCCACCTGACGCAGGAGGCCGGCGACGAAGCCGGCGTACCCCGCGCCTGAACCCCATGGCGTGCCGGCACCGGTCCGGCGCGCGCCCTCCAGCGGCGCCCATGGGAACCGTTGACCCGCGGGGCCACGCGCACAGCAGTCGGCCGTGACCGACATCACGGAACTTCGTTACGGTTTTTGACACCTCACCGCGTCGAGCGCCAAATCAGGTGCGTCATTTTGCTCTAAGTGAGCGAATTTTCACTTCCGACTTAGTTAAAGGTATTCGTCTGCTCGAACGACGGGTGCACAATGTTCCTGTCGAGCCATACCACTTGGTCATGCTGTCAAGAAGTGAATAGCAACGAATTGCGACCGTGAAAGTCTCCGGTCGTCGTCGGAAGGACCGAATGGCTTGCTTATCCGGGATTTCCCGGGCAGAAAACCAGATCATGAAAGCTCAGAACCCAGACCCCAATGTCCCCTCGATGGCGAACGACATGGCGAACGTCCAGGACACTGGCTGGCTGGAACTGCCGACCGATCCCACCCGTGCGGCCGAGGGCGCACCCGCGCCGGCCTTCGACGATGTCCGCTGGGTCCTCGAAGCCCCGGCGACCCGGGCGATCCAGGCCTGGGTCAGGGCCCGGGGCCGCACCGTCCAGGCCGCCTGCGGCGTCGCCTGGAGCCTGGTGCTGGCACGCCTGGGCGGCCAGGACCATTTCCACCTCGAGCTCCGTGACGGCCACGATGGCCACGATGGGCACGATGGCGCCACCGCCGCGCCGGCGCGGATCCTGCGCGCGGACCTGCGTGGCGAGCCGTCGCTGGACGAGCTGCTGGCGCGCTTCGACACCGCGGTGCGCGATGCCGGCGCGGCGCCGGCCGACGGCCACGCGCCTCCCTGCGCCGGCATCGAGTTCGGCACCCTCCGGCCGGCCGGCCACACCGGGGCGCTGATGCTCTGCCTCGAGACGCGCGACGACCGCATCGAGGCCGCGCTGCATTTCTCCACCCGCCTGTTCGCCCGCGCCACCGCCGAGCGCTGGGCCGGCTATGTGCGGACCCTGCTGGCGGCCCTGCCGGCGCACGACGACCGGTCGCCGGACACCCTGCCGATGATCGATGCGGCCGAGCAGCGGCTGATCGACGGCGTCAACGCCACGCCGGCGACCCCGGCGGCCGAGGCGGCCATGCTGCCGGCCGGCGACCTGGTCCACGCGATGGTCGAGGCGCAGGCCATCCGCACGCCCGACGCGGTGGCCGTGACCCTGGGCGACGCCTCGCTGCGCTATGGCGAACTCGACGCCCGCGCCGACCGGCTCGCGACCCGCCTGCGCGCCCTCGGCGTCGGGCCGGACGTGCCGGTGGCCCTGCTGGTCGAGCGCAGCCTGGCGATGGTGGTCGGCCTGCTGGCCGTGCTCAAGGCCGGAGGCGCCTACGTACCGCTCGATCCGAGCCATCCGCGCGACCGCACCGCCGCCGTGCTGGCCGGCGCCCGGCCGCGCGTGATCCTGACCCAGGGCTCGCTCGCCGCCACGCTGCCGCCGGTCGAGGGCGACCCCCCGGTGCTGCTGCTGGAGGCCGATTTCGCCGCCTTCGAGCCCGCCGCGCCCGCCGCCGCCGCCGTCACCGCCGAAGCGGACGTGGCCGTGGCCGTGGCCCCGCACCACCTGGCCTACGTCATCTTCACCTCGGGCTCGACCGGCGCGCCCAAGGGCGTCGCCATGCACCACGCCGCGCTGGCCAACCTGCTGCGCTGGCAGGCCGCGCATCCGCGCGTGGCGGCACCGCAGCGCACGCTGCAGTTCGCCGCGCTGGGCTTCGACGTCGCCTTCCAGGAGATCTTCGCCACGCTGGCGGTCGGCGGCACGCTGGTGCTGATCGACGAGGCCGTGCGGCGCGATCCGCAGGCGCTGGCCGCCGTGATGCGCGCGCAGCGCGTGCAGCGGCTCTACCTGCCCTTCATCGCGCTGCAGAACATCGCCGAGTACCTGGTCGCCGCCGACGAGCCGCTGCCCGACCTGCAGGACGTGATGACCGCCGGCGAGCAGCTCCACGCCAGCCCGGCGGTGCGCGCCTTCTTCGCCCGCCTGCCCGGTTGCCGCCTGCACAACCAGTACGGCCCGACCGAGAGCCACGTGGTGACGGCGCTGGAACTGCCGGCCGATCCGTCGACCTGGGCCGCATTGCCCTCGATCGGCCGGCCGATCGACCACTGCCGCATCCACGTCCTCGACGCCCGGGGCCGCACCGCGCCGCTGGGCGTGGCCGGCGAGATCCACATCGGCGGCATCGGCGTGGCGCGCGGCTACCTGCACCGCCCCGAACTGACGGCCGAGCGCTTCGTCACCGATCCGTTCTCCACCGACCCGGCCGCGCGCCTCTACAGGACCGGCGACATCGGCCGCTGGCGCGCCGATGGCGAGATCGACTGCCTGGGCCGCAACGACCACCAGGTGAAGGTGCGCGGCCATCGCGTCGAGCTCGGCGAGATCGAGGGCGCGCTGCTGACCCACCCGGCGGTGAGCGAGGCCGCCGTGTTGGCGCGCCACGACGGCGGCGGCGACGCGCGCCTGGTGGCCTATGTCACCACGCAGCCCGGCACCGAGTCCGGCGCCGACGGCCTGCGCGCGCACCTCGCCGCGCTGCTGCCGCCCTACATGGTGCCGGCGGTGTTCGTCGCGCTCGCCACGCTGCCGCGCTCGCCCAACGGCAAGATCGACCGTCGCGCCCTGCCCGCGCCGCTGGCCGCGCGGCCCGAGCTGGGCGAGCCCTTCGAGGAGGGCCGCACCGACACCGAGCGGCGGGTCTGCGCCGCCTTCGAGCGCGTGCTGGGCCTCGAGCGCGCCGGCCGCGCCGACAACTTCTTCGACCTCGGCGGCGATTCGCTGCGGGTGCTCAAGGTGCTGGCCGAGCTGCAGGCCGCCAGCCCGCGCCGGCTGTCGACCAACCTGTTCTTCCAGGATCCGACGCCGGCGGCCATCGCGCGCTCGATCGACGGCGAGAACCAGGCCGCGCCGATCGCGCCATCGGCCGAGCGCGCGCGCTTCGACGCCGAGGCCGCCGCGCAGGAGCCGATCGCGCTGGTCGGCATGGCCGGGCGCTTCCCCGGCGCGGACGATGTCGAGGCCTTCTGGGCCAACCTGCGGGACGGCCGCGAGTCGATCCGCTTCTTCGACGATGCCGAGCTCGACGCCGGCGTGAGCGCGGCCCTGCGCGCCGACCCCGACTACGTGCGGGCCCGTGGCGTGATCGAGGGCGCCGACCGCTTCGACGCCGCCTTCTTCGGCATCAACCCCAAGGAAGCGACGCTGATGGACCCCCAGCAGCGCGTCTTCCTGGAGATCTGCTGGGAGTGCCTGGAGCGCGCCGGCTACGCGCCGGACCGCCAGCAGCGCCCGGTCGGCGTCTTCGCCGGCATGCACAACGCGACCTACTTCCAGCGCCACGTCGCGCCGCGCGCCGACCTGATCGACGCCGTGGGCGAGTTCACGGTGATGCTGGGCAACGAGAAGGACTATGTCGCCACCCGCGTGGCCCACCGCCTGAACCTCACCGGCCCGGCGATCAGCCTGAACACCGCCTGCTCGACCTCGCTGGTGGCCATGGCGCAGGCCTTCGCCGCGCTGCGCTCGGGCCAGTGCGACATGGCGCTCGCCGGTGGCGTCGCCATCACCTGCCCGCCCCACAGCGGCTACCTGCACCAGGAGGGCGCGATGCTCTCGCCCGACGGCCACACGCGCAGCTTCGATGCCCGGGCCCAGGGCACGGTGTTCGGCGACGGCGCCGGCGTGGTGCTAATGAAGCGCCTGTCCGACGCCCAGGCCGATGGCGACACCATCTATGCCGTGCTGCGCGGCATCGGCGTGAACAACGACGGCGGCACCAAGGCCAGCTTCACCGCCCCCAGTATCGACGGCCAGGCCGCCGTGGTGTCGATGGCCCTGGCCTCGGCCGGCGTCGATGCCCGCAGCATCTCGTATGTCGAGGCGCACGGCACCGCCACGCCGATGGGCGATCCGGTCGAGGTCGCCGCCCTGTCCCGCGCCTATGCCCGCCACACCGCCGACAGCGGCTTCTGCGCCATCGGTTCGGTCAAGAGCAATGTCGGCCACCTGCTGATGGCCGCCGGTGCCGCCGGCGTCATCAAGACGGCGCTGGCGCTGCACGAGGAACGCCTGCCCGCGACCCTGCACTACGAGAGCGCCAATCCGGCGATCGACTTCGAGGGCACGCCGTTCCACGTCAACGCGCATCTCGCCGACTGGCCGCGCCGGGACGGCGCCCCGCGCCGCGCCGGCGTCAGCTCGTTCGGCGTCGGCGGCACCAACGCCCACGTGATCCTGGAGGAGGCGCCGCTGGCGCAGCCGACCGAGCCGGTCGCCGGACCCCGGCTGCTGACGCTGTCGGCGCGCACGCCCGAGGCACTGGCCGCCATGCGCGCGCGACTGGCCGACCACCTGGAGGCGCATCCCGGCAGCAACCTCGGCGACGTGGCGCACACGCTGCGCGTCGGGCGCAAGGCCTTCGCGCGGCGCCTGGCCGTGGTGGCCGATGGCGTGGCCGAGACCATCGAGGTCCTGCGCGACCCCGCATCGCCCTATGCCATCGCCGGCGCCACCGCGGCGCGCGTGCACGAACCGGTGCTGCTGTTCCCGGGCCAGGGCGCGCAGTACGCCGGCATGGGACGCACGCTCTATGTCCACGACGAGATCTTCCGCGCGGCGCTGGACGAGGCCTGCGACGCCTTCGCGGGCGAGCTGGCCTTCGACCTGCGCGAACGCCTGTTCTCCGACGATGCCGCCGCCCTGGCGCCGACGGCGGTCACGCAGCCGGCCACCTTCGCGCTCGAGTACGCCCTGGCCCGCCGCGCCCTGCATCTGGGCCTGCGCCCGGCCGCCATGATCGGCCACAGCGTGGGCGAGTTCGCCGCCGCCGTGATCGCCGGCGTGATGTCGCTGGCCGACGCGGCGCGCCTGGTGGCGCGGCGCGGCGCCTTGATGCAGGCGCTGCCGGCCGGCCGCATGCTGTCGGTGCGCCTGGCGGCCGAACGCCTGGCGCCCTACCTGGCCGTGGCCGCCGCCGATGGCGTGTCGCTGGCGGCCGAGAACGGTCCCTCGGCCTGCGTCGCCGCCGGTCCCGCCGCCGGCATCGAGGCCCTGCAGGCGCGGCTCGAGGCCGATGGCATCGCCACGCGGCCATTGCAGACCTCGCACGCCTTCCACTCGGCCATGATGGACGCCGCCGTGGCGCCCTTCGAGGCCCTGGTGCGCGGCGTGACGCTGAACGCGCCGCACCGCCACATCGTCTCCACCCTCACCGGCCGCATGCTGAGCGCCGCCGAGGCCACCGACCCGGCCTACTGGGCACGCCACCTGCGCGAGGCGGTGCGCTTCTCCGGCGCGATCCGCACCGCGCAGGCCGAGTTCGCGCAGCCGCTGTTCATCGAGCTGGGCCCGCGCGCCACGCTCGCCACCCTGGCCCGCCAGCATGCCGGACGCGATGGCGCGCCGGTCGCCGTGTCGCTGCTGGCGGACACGCCGGCCATGGAGCTGGTGGCCTTCCAGCTCGGGCTGGGCCGGCTCTGGACGCTGGGCGTCGAGGTCGACCTCGACAGCCTCGACGGCCGCGACCGCAAGGCCCGCCTGCGCCTGCCGACCTATCCGTTCGAGCGCAAGCGCCACTGGGTCGACATCGCCGCGCCGACCGCGCAGCCGCACGCCTCGGCGGCACCCGCCGCACCCGCCGCATCCGCCACCCCGACCGCCCCCTCTTCCATCGATTCGACCCCGGAGCCCTCCATGCCCACCGCCGCCACCGCCTCCACCCGCCGCCTCGCGCTCCACACCAAGGTGCGCGAACTGTTCGAGGACATCTCCGGCACGCCCATGGGCGATGCCGATGGCGCCGCGTCCTTCATCGACCAGGGCCTGGATTCGCTGGTCCTGACGCAGGCCGCGCTGCAGGTCAAGAAGCACTTCCGCATCAACATCACCTTCCGCCAGCTGATGGAGGGCTGCCGCAGCTTCGACCTGCTGGTCGACCATCTCGACCAGACCCTGCCGCCGGAACCCGAGCCGGCACCGGCGGCCGCGGCCGTCGCGGCACCGGTGGCCGTGGCGGCGATCCAGGCGGCGCCGCCGGCCCAGGCGACATCGATGCCGGCGGCGGCGACCGTCGCGCTGCCGGTCTTCGCGCCGGCCGCCCCGCGCGCCGACGCGCCGATGCTCCAGCAGCTGATCGCCCAGCAGATGCAGCTCATGCAGCAGCAGCTGGTGCTGCTGTCGGGCGCGCCGGCCGCCGTGGCCCAGGCCGTGGCCGTCCAGGCCGCGCCCGTCACGCCCGTCGTCACGGCCGCCACGCCGGCCACGACCGTCGCCGTGCCGGCTGAGGTCAGCGGTGGCGTCGGCTACGACGTCAAGAAGGCCTTCGGCGCCATCGCCCGCATCCACACCACGCCCAACCGCGAGATCACCGGCCGCCAGCAGACCCGCCTGGACGCCTTCGTGCGCCGCTATGTCGAGCGCACCGCCAGGAGCAAGGCCTTCACGGCCGACAACCGCGACCACATGGCCGACCCGCGCGTGGTCAACGGCTTCCGGCCGGCGACCAAGGAGATCACCTACCAGCTGGTGGTCGACCGCTCCAAGGGCTCGCGCGTCTGGGACATCGACGGCAACGAATATGTCGACGTGCTCAACGGCTTCGGCATGAACATGTTCGGCTGGCAGCCCGACTTCATCAACGAGGCGCTGCACCGCCAGCTCGACCGCGGCTACGAGATCGGCCCGCAGCATCCGCTGGCCGCCGAGGTCACCGCGCGCATCTGCGAGCTCACCGGCTTCGACCGCGCCGCGCTGTGCAACACCGGCTCCGAGGCCGTGATGGCGGCCATGCGCATCGCCCGCACCCACACCGGTCGCAGCACCATCGTGCTGTTCGCCGGCTCCTACCACGGCACCTTCGACGAGGTGCTGGTGCGCGCCGGACGCGGCGCGCGCGGCATCCCGGCGACGCCGGGCGTGATGAGCGGGGTGTTCGGCGACGTGCGCGTGCTCGACTACGGCACGCCCGAGTCGCTCGAGTTCATCCGCGAGAACGCCGACGAGCTCGCCGCCGTGCTGGTCGAGCCGGTGCAGAGCCGCCGCCCCGACTTCCAGCCGCGCGAGTTCCTGCAGGAAGTGCGCGCCATCACCGAGAAGAGCGGTGCCTGCCTGATCTTCGACGAGGTCATCACCGGCTTCCGCGCCCACCCCGGCGGCGCCCAGGCGATGTTCGGCCTGCGCGCCGACCTCTCGACCTATGGCAAGGTGATCGGCGGCGGCATGCCCATCGGCGCCGTGGCCGGCAAGCGCGAGTTCATGGACGCGCTCGACGGCGGCGCCTGGAACTACGGCGACGACTCGATCCCGACGGTGGGCGTGACCTACTTCGCCGGCACCTTCGTGCGCCACCCGCTGACCCTGGCCGCGGCCAAGGCCTCGCTCGACCACATGGCCGCCGCCGGCGGCGCGCTGCAGGCGCAGCTCAACCTGCACACCGCGGCCATGGCCGACGAGCTGACGGCGTTCTGCCGCGAGGTCGGCGCGCCCCTGGAGATCCGCCACTTCGCCTCGCTGTGGCGCGTGAGCTGGCTGGAGGACCACCCGCTGCAGGACCTGCTGTTCGCCATGATGCGCAGCCGCGGCGTGCACATCCTGGACAATTTCCCCTGCTTCATGACGACCGCCCACACCCGCGACGACATCGCCACCATCAAGTCGGCCTTCAAGGAATCGGTCGCCGAGATGCAGCAGGCCGAGTTCCTGCCCGGCCGGGCGATCGCGCCACGCGGCTTCGACGCCGCCAACCCGCCGGTGCCCGATGCCCGCCTGGGCCGCGACAAGGACGGCCAGCCGGCCTGGTTCGTGCCCGATCCGGCCGCCCACGGCAAGTACGTGAAGCTGCAGGCCTGAGCCCCCGGCCCCCCTCCTTGCGCGCCATCCGGACCATGTACTCCTCCACGCCCTCTCCCGCCGCCGACGACGCTCGAGCCACCATGAACACGACTCCCGAAGAGGACGACTTCGATCCGTTCGCCGCCGGCGTCATCGAACAGACCGCGCCCGCCACCGAGGCGCAGCGCGAGGTCTGGCTGGCCGACCGTCTCGGCGAGCAGGCCTCGCTGGCCTACAACGAGTCGCTCACGCTGCGCCTGCGCGGCGCGCTCGACACGCCGGCCCTGGTCACCGCCTTCGACGCCCTGGTGGCGCGCCACCCGGCGCTGCGCACCACCTTCTCCAGCGATGGCAGCCAGCTGCTGATCGGCGAACCCACGCCCCTGCAGCTGGCCGAGCACGACCTGCGCGCGCTGGCCCCGGCGGCGCAGAAGCGCACGCTCGAGGCCGAGTGCGCGGCCGTCGTGCGCGAGCGCTTCGACCTCGCCAACGGACCGCTGTTCCGCGCCGCGCTCTACCACCTGGCGCCGATGGAGCACCTGCTGGTGATGAGCGCGCACCACGCGGTGTGCGACGGCTGGTCGTGGGGCGTCATCGCCGACGACCTCGGGCGGCTCTACGCCGAGCGCATCGGCGCCGGTCCGGCGCTGGAGCCGGCGCCGGGCTATGCGGAGTACGCGGCCTGGGAAGCGTCCGAGGCCGAGAGCCCCGACATGCAGGCGCACGTCGACTACTGGCTGGGCAAGTTCGATGGCGGCAGCCTGCCGGTGCTGGAGCTGCCCCTGGACCGCGCCCGCCCGGCGGTGCGCACCTTCGCCTCGCGGCGCGTCGACCACCCGCTCGAGCGCCCCCTGATCGACGCCCTGCGCCGCACCGGCTCGGCCGCCGGCGCCAGTCTCTACGCGGTGCTCTTCAGCGGCTTCGCGGCACTGCTTCATCGCCTGACGGCACAGGACGACATCGTCATCGGCATCGCCGCGGCCGGCCAGATGGCGGCCCAGATGCCGCGCCTGGTGGGCCACTGCGTGAACCTCCTGCCGCTGCGCGTGGCCGTGGACGACACGCTCGCCTTCGACGCCCTGATGCGCCAGTCGGCCAGCCAGTTGCTCGATGCCTTCGAGCACCAGAACCTGACCTATGGCTCGCTGCTGCGGCGCCTGCCCATGACGCGCGATCCGAGCCGGCTGCCGCTGGTCAGCGTGCTGTTCAACGTCGACCGCGACGCCGCGCCCGATGCCGGCAGCTTTCCCGGCATCCAGGCCGAGCAGGGCAGCCTGCCGCGCGCCTGCGAGAACTTCGAGCTGTTCGTGAACATCGCGCCGACCGCCGCCGGCATGCAGGTCGAGCTCCAGTACAACAGCGACCTGTTCGACCACGCCACCATCGAGCGCTGGCTGGCCGCCTACGAGTGCCTGCTGCGCGACGCCGTGGCCGAGCCCGCGCGCGGCGTCGGCCGCCTGGAACTGCTCGACGCCGCCGGCCTGGGCGCGCTGCAGGCCCTGCAGCCGGCGCCCTGGCCCGCGCTCGACATCGCCGAGCAGACCATGCATGCCGCCTTCGCGGCCCAGGCCCGGGCCGAGCCGGCGCGCCACGCCTTGCGCTTCGAGGGCCTGGCGCTGAGCTATGGCGAGCTGGACGCGCAGTCGAACCGGCTGGCGCGGGCCCTGCGCGCGCGCGGCATCGGCCGCGGCGCGCTGGTCGGCCTGTGCCTGCCGCGCGACGCCGGCATGGTGATGGCCCTGCTGGCGGTGCTCAAGAGCGGCGCCGCCTATGTCCCGCTGGATCCCGACTTCCCGCAGGCGCGCCTGGACTACTACGCCGAGGACGCCGGCCTGGCGCTGCTGCTGACGCTCTCCGACGTGGCGACCGCGCCGCGCGCCTGGCATGCCGAGGCCGCCACGCGCACCCTCGCGCTCGACACCCAGCGCGCCTGGCTCGAGGAGTCCGACGCCGCGCTGCCGCCCGGCCCGCTCGACGCCCGGCCGGCCGACACCGCCTATGTCATCTACACCTCGGGCTCGACCGGCAAGCCCAAGGGCGTGGCGGTGCCGCACGGCGCGGTGGCGAACTTCCTGCGCAGCATGCGCCACGAGCCGGGCATCGATCGCGACGACCGGCTGGTGGCCGTGACCACGCTGTCGTTCGACATCGCCGTGCTCGAGCTGATGCTGCCGCTGTCGGTCGGCGCCGAGGTCGTCATCGCGACGCGCGACGTCGCCATGAACGGCACCGCCCTGGGCGAGCTGATCCACGCCAGCGGCGCCACCATGCTGCAGGCCACGCCGGGCATGTGGCGCCTGCTGCTGGAGGCCGGCTGGCAGCGCCGGGTCCCGTTCAAGGCGCTGGTCGGCGGCGAGAGCCTGCCGGGCGACCTGGCGCACGACCTGCTGCAGGCCGCCGGCGAGGTCTGGAACATGTACGGCCCGACCGAGACCACCATCTGGTCGACGCTCTGGCGCGTCGATCCGGCACTGGTCGGGCGCACCGGCGTGTCGATCGGCCGGCCGATCGCCAACACCACCGTCTGGATCCTGGACGAGCACCTGCAGCCGCTGCCCGCGGGCGTGCCCGGCGAGATCTGCATCGGCGGCGATGGCCTGGCCATCGGCTATCTGCACCGGCCCGAACTCACGGCCGACCGCTTCGTGACGACCACCCTGGGCGGCCGGACCGTGCGCATCTACCGCACCGGCGACCGCGGCCGCTGGCGCAACGACGGCCTGCTCGCGCACCTGGGACGCAACGACTTCCAGGTCAAGGTGCGCGGCTACCGCATCGAGCTCGGCGAGATCGAGGCGCGCTGCAACGAGATGCCCGGCGTGACCAGCAGCGTGGTGCTGGCGCGCGAGGACAAGCCCGGCGACGTGCGCCTGGTGGCCTACCTCGCCACCCTCCCGGGCATCGCCATCGGCCGCAGCACGCTGGCCGAGCACCTGCGCGAGAGCCTGCCCCAGTACATGCTGCCCCAGCACGTGGTGACGCTGCCGGCGCTGCCGTTGCTGCCCAACGGCAAGGTCGACCGCAAGGCGCTGCCCGCGCCCGCTGCGGCGACGGCGCCGCATCCGGCCGCCGTCGCGGCGGCGCGCATCGCGCCGCGCAACGAGCGCGAGCGCCTGGTGCTGGCGGTGATGGAGGAGGTGCTGCACACGCCGGACATGAGCGTGGTCGACGACTTCTTCGCGCTGGGCGGCCATTCGCTGCTGGCCGCGCGGCTGGCGGTGCGCATCGGCACCACCTTCGGCCTGCAGCTGCCGCTGGGCAAGGTGTTCGAGGCGCCGACGGCCGAGCGCATGGCCGCCGAGATCGCCCGCATCCAGGCCAGCGGCACGCAGCTGCAGATCGCCATCCCGCGCCGCAGCGACCGCCGCTCCGCTCCGCTCACGCTGGAGCAGCAGCGCATGCGCTTCGCCGAGGAGCTGCATCCGGGCACGACGGCATTCAACACGCCATCGGTGCACCGCCTCACCGGGCCGCTGGACCGGGCACTGTTCGAGCGCGCGCTGCGCCACGTGGTGCGCCGCCAGGACGCATTGCGCACCGCCATCGTGCCGGCCATCAATGCCGAGGGCTGGCGCCAGCGCATCGACGACGAGGTCGTGCTCGAGCTGCCGTTCGAGGACCTGGGCATGCTGCCGGTGGCCGAACGCGAGGCCGAGATGCGCCGCCGCGCGCAGGCCGTGATCGACACCCCGATCGCCACCGACGCCGCGCCGCTGTTCCGCTGCGCGCTCTACCGGCTGGACGCGCAGGAGCACGTCTTCCTGTTCATGGCGCATCACCTGGTGTGGGACGGCTACTCGTTCGACGTCCTCTACCGCGAGATGGCCACGCTCTACGCCGGCCTGGTGGCCGGCCAGGACGTGCAGACCGCCCTGCCCGAGACGACGGTGAGCTATGGCGACTTCGCCGCTTGGCAGACCCGCTGGCTGGAAGGCGCCGATGCCGCGCGCCAGCGCGACTACTGGCGCGCCCGGCTCGCGGCGGCGCCGGTGCTGTCGATGCTCGCGGCCGACACGCCGGTGCGCGCGGGCACGCCCGGCGAGGGCCGCAGCGAGCACCTGAGCGTGCCGGCGTCACTCTCCGAGGCCCTGCGCGACGTCGCCCGGCGCCACAACCTGACGCTCAACATGGTGCTGATGGCCGCCTATGGCACCGCGCTGGCCAACGCCATCGGCCAGCCGGCGGTGGGCATCGGCATGCCGGTGCGCGGGCGCATCGTGCCCGAGCTCGAGGACGTGATGGGCTTCTTCGTCGGCCTGGTGCCGGTGCTGCTGGAGGCGCGGCCGGAACTGTCGTTCACCGACTTCGCCGCCGCCCTGCGCGCGGACATGACCGGCGCGCTGGCCCACCAGGACCTGCCGTTCCAGCACCTGACCCAGCAGGCCAGCACGGCGCAGCGCCGCGCCGGCCTCTACCAGGCCGTGTTCTCGTTCCAGGACACGCGCGAGCGCCAGCGCCACTGGGGCCCGCTCGCGCACGACATGGTGATGCTGTTCCAGAAGGGCCTGACCGACGACCTCGGCCTCTGGCTGCTCGACCGCCCCACCGGCCTGGAGGGCTTCTTCGTCTACAACGCCAGCCTCTATTCCGCCGCCACGGCGGCGGCGTTCCGGCAGAACTTCGTCGACATCCTGGCCGCCGTCGCGGCGCACCCGACGACGCGCCTGGGCGAGCTGGCGCAGCCGGCCGCCATCCTGGCGCAGGCCTCGGCGGCGCAGGCGGCACCGGCGCCGGCGCCCGTCGCCAGCACCACGGCGCTGCTGCAGCCCGAGCAGGCGCGCCTGGCCCAGCTGTGGGCCAGCGCGCTGGACATCGACGTCAACGAGATCCGCCCGGACGACAACTTCTTCGATCTGGGCGGCGACTCGCTGATGGCGATGCGCGTGGTCCAGCACTCGCAGGAAGTGCTCGGCCATCGCGTCGAGCCCCGGCGCTACGTGTTCGAGAGCCTGGCGCAGCTCGCGGCCAAGCCCGCGGCCGTGCCGACCGCGCCCGGCACGCTGGCCTCGGCCGACGCCCCGGCCCCGGCCCGGGTCGGCCTGCTCGGCCGCATGTTCCAGGGCTGGGGCCGCAAGGGCTAGAGCAGGGCACGACGACGATGACGATGGCGCTCTCCATGCCGCTGCCGCTGAACGGGCCGGCCCAGGCCCATTGCGACGTCTGGCTCGTCGCGCTCGACCGGGCGGTGCCGCAAGCCCTGCGCGCGCAGCTCTCGACATCCGAGCGCGAGCGTTCGCAGCGCTTCGTCTTCGCCCGCGACCGCCATCGCTTCGTCGCCGCGCATGCCGCCCTGCGCCAGCTGCTGGCGCAGCGCACCGGCCTGCCTGGCGCCCTGGTCGAGCTGACCGAGAACGTCTTCGGCAAGCCGCTGCTGGCCGGAGCGGGACCGGGCGGGCCGAACGCGCCGCATTTCAACCTGAGCCACAGCCAGGACCTGGGCGCGGTCGCCTTGTCGGACACGCACGAGATCGGCATCGACGTCGAGGTGCTGCGCCCGCTCTCGGACCGCGCCGCCATGGCCCGGACCTACTTCACGCCGGCCGAGCAGCGGGCGCTCGAACGCGTCGAGTCGCGCGGCGCCCTGGCGGCGGAGAAGGCCTTCTTCACCTGCTGGACGCGCAAGGAGGCCTGCCTGAAGGCCCTGGGCCTGGGCCTGCAGCTGGCCACCGACAGCTTCGAGGTCGGCGTCGAGGCGAACATGGCGGAAGCGCTCGACATCGACATCCAGACCCTCGAGGGCATCGAGCGCGTGCGGCTGGAGTCGTTCCCCTGCGGGCCGGACGCCGTCGGCGCGCTGGCGCTGCGTCTGGCCCGCGACCCGTCCCCCTCCGTTTCTGCATGCGGCGCCGCGCATGCTTCGAAGACCTCCGCATGACTCCCCTGATGTTCGGTCCGGCCTCGCGCCGGCTTTTCGGCCTCTACCATCCCGCCGGAGAAGGCCGCCCGGTGCGTGGCGCGGTGCTGATATGCCCGCCCTTCGGCCAGGAGGCGCTGCGGTCGCACCGCTTCTTCAAGGTGCTGGCCGACCGGCTCTCGCGCGCCGGCTTCTCGGTCCTGCGCTTCGACTACTACGGCACCGGCGACTCGCCGGGCGACGATGTCGAGGGCGAACTCGAGGGCTGGTCGCGCGATGTCGTGGCCGCCCACGAGGAATTGCGCCGGCTGTCGACCACGTCCGCCGGCACGCCGCCCCTGAACTGGCTCGGCGCCCGCCTGGGCGGCACGCTGGCCCTGCTGGCGGCGCGCCAGACGCGGCCCGTGCTGGACCGCCTGCTGCTGTGGGAGCCGATCATGGACGGACCCGCCTACGCGCGGATGCTGCGCGAGTGGCATGTCCATTCCCTGGAGATCTCCTACTGCATCCCTGAGCCATCGTTGCGCCGCCAGCTCGCCAGCGACGAGAATGCCTTCGTCGCCGAAGCCTCCGGTTTCGGTGTCTCCGCCCGGCTGCGCGCGCAGCTCCTGCGGCTGCAGCCGGACGAGCTGCGCTGCGAGACGACCGGCCGCGTCACCGTGATCACCCGACCGGGCGACAAGGCCGTCGCCCAGTGGGTTCGGCTGCAGGACGCGGCCCACGTGCTCGATTTCGATCATCCGCTCGACTGGAACTCCGACCCCGGCAGCAGCAACGCACTGGTGCCGGCCGAAGCGCTGAAACAACTACTCGCAACGATGAATGAGTGACATGAACATCGAGCAAATCCCCATCCTCTTCGGGCCCGAGCGCAACCTGGTCGGCGTGATCACCACCCCGGCGAGCAGCACCGGCGCGCCGATCGCATGCCTGATGCTCAACATGGGCGCCAACCATCGCGGCGGCCCGCACCGGATCAACGTGAAACTGGCCCACCGGCTCGCCACGATGGGCATCACCAGCCTGCGCATGGACCTGGCGGGCCTGGGCGACAGCGGCCCGGCGCGCACCGACCTGGGCTACTACGCGCAGTGCGTGGTCGACCTGCAGGCCGGCATGGACCTGCTTCGCACGACGCACGGCATCCAGCGCTTCCTGGTGGTGGGCCTGTGCTCGGGCGCCGCGCACGCGCTCAACCTGGCGGTGGACGATCCGCGCGTGACGGGCATCCTGCTGTTCGACGGCTACAGCTTCGCCGGCCGCCGCTGGCACTGGGAGCGCTCGCTGCGGCGTGCGCTCGCCGCGCCGACCAACCCGGCCGTGATCGGCAAGACCATGCGCTGGCTGCGGCGCACCTTCACCAACGCCGCGCCGGTGGCCGCCGACACGCCCGCCGTCAACATCTTCACGATGGAGAAGGAGACCCCGGCCGAGGTGCGCGCCACCTTCAGCCGCTCGATGGCGACCCTGGTCGGTCGCGGCGTGTCGGTCTACCTGCTCTATTCGGGGACGCAGCACGTGCGCGACGTCGACCGCGACCACCTCGGATCGCTGGTGCGCGAGCCCTTCGCCGACCAGGTGCGCTACGAGTTCTCGCGCGACATCGACCACACGATGACCTCGCTGGTGGCGCAGAACGCGTTCCTGACCTGCGCCTCGAACTGGGCCCTCGGCATCGCGATGCCGGGTTCGACCCTGGGCCTGGTGCAGTCCGGCACCGGTCACCTCGAAACGGCCGAGGAGGAGACGCCCAGCGCCTGGGGCGCCCTGGCGCCGGCCAAGGCCGCCGGCGGCTCGCGCCAGACCCGCAAGGCGGATCGCGGGTTCATCGAAACGGTGTACTAGGGCCAAACGCCCGGGCCGGTCGGACACCGGTCCGATCGCGCAAAATGGGGGGTTCCCCAGCCTCTGGATATACCCCATGAACCGCTGCCCTTCCCCACCCTCGCCGCTGCGCGGCGTCGCCGTGCTGGCCACCGCGCTGCTCGCCACGCCATTCGTGGCGTCGCCGGCCCGGGCCCAGACCCCGGTCGAGGCCGCGGGCATCTCCAGCGAAGCCGCCTTCGGCGGGCGCAACTTCCCCGCCGACGCGTTGCGCGGCCGCCTGCGGGTCGTCGATCCACCGGTGATCCGCCTGGACGGCCGGGAGGATCGCTTCTCGCCCGGCGTGCGCATCCGCGATGCCCGCAATCTACTGGTGGTGAGCAGCACCGTCACCGGCCAGGACCTGCTGGTCAACTACACGCGCGATGCCGCCGGCCTGGTGCGCGAGGTGTGGGTGCTGAGCACCGACGAGGCCCGGGCCCCGCGCGACGCCGCCACCCGACCCCTGCTCGACTTCTGGCCCTTCGCCTCTCCTCCCGGCGCGCGCGACGACGGTCGCACGCCCTTCGCCGACCTGCCCGGCTACACGCAGTGACCGCGCCCTTCCTCCCGCCACCGGCCGACACCGGCGCTCCCGGTTCCTCCCTTTCTCCCCGACCCCCACGCTCCCCCCACGCCATGTCCAAGAAAGTCTTCATCAAAACCTTCGGCTGCCAGATGAACGAGTACGACTCGGACAAGATGGCCGACGTGCTCCGGGCCGCCCAGGGCTACGAGGCCACGCGCGACATCGAGCAGGCCGACCTGATCCTCTTCAACACCTGCTCGGTACGCGAGAAGGCCCAGGAGAAGGTCTTCAGCGACCTCGGCCGCGTCAAGCACCTGAAGGCGCGCGGCGTGAAGATCGGCGTCGGCGGCTGCGTGGCCAGCCAGGAGGGCGCGGCCATCATCGAGCGCGCGCCCTATGTCGACGTGGTGTTCGGTCCGCAGACGCTGCACCGCCTGCCGGAGATGCTGGCGCAGCGCGAGCGGCTGGACCGTCCGCAGGTCGACATCAGCTTTCCCGAGATCGAGAAGTTCGACCATCTGCCGCCCGCCCGCGTGGAGGGCGTGACGGCCTTCGTCTCGATCATGGAGGGCTGCTCCAAGTACTGCAGCTACTGCGTGGTGCCCTACACCCGCGGCGAGGAGGTCAGCCGGCCGTTCGACGACGTGCTGGCCGAGGTCGCCGGGCTGGCCGCGCAGGGCGTGCGCGAGGTCACGCTGCTGGGCCAGAACGTCAACGCCTACCGAGGCGCCATGGGCGGCACCACCGAGATCGCCGACTTCGCGCTGCTGCTCGAGTACGTCGCCGAGATCCCCGGCATCGAGCGCATCCGCTACACCACCAGCCATCCCAACGAATTCACGCCCCGTCTGATCGAGGCCTACGCCCACATCCCTCAGCTCGTCTCGCACCTGCACCTGCCGGTGCAGCACGGCAGCGACCGCATCCTGATGGCCATGAAGCGCGGCTACACGGCCATGGAATACAAGAGCACGGTGCGCAAGCTGCGCGCCCTGCGCCCGGGCCTGGCGCTGTCGAGCGACTTCATCGTCGGCTTCCCCGGCGAAACCGAGGACGACTTCGAGCGGATGATGAAGCTCATCGACGACATGGATTTCGACGCCAGCTTCAGCTTCATCTTCAGCCCGCGCCCCGGCACGCCGGCCGCCGCCCTGCACGACGACACGCCGCACGAGGTCAAGCTGGCGCGCCTGCACCGGCTGCAGGCGGCCATCGACGCCAACGTCAAGCGCTTCGGCCAGGCCCTGGTGGGCAGCACGCAGCGCGTGCTGGTGGAGGGCAGCTCGCGCAAGGACGCCAACGAGCTCATGGGGCGCACCGACTGCAACCGGGTCGTCAACTTCGCCGGCGACGCGC
This sequence comes from Variovorax sp. PEI5, assembly GCF_056679935.1. Classification (NCBI taxonomy): domain Bacteria; kingdom Pseudomonadati; phylum Pseudomonadota; class Betaproteobacteria; order Burkholderiales; family Comamonadaceae; genus Variovorax; species Variovorax sp. PEI5. The sequence goes on along the minus strand of NZ_CM155257.1, from coordinate 3,219,495 downwards.
GGCTGGTCGGCCAGATGATCGACCTGCGCATCACGCGCTCGATGGCCTACACGCTGCGCGGCGAGGTGCCGCTGCGCGGGTCGGACGACCCGCTGCCGGCCTCCGCCGCCGTCGCGCCGCTCGCCGTCTGATGGCGCACTTCAAGGCCGTGCGCGGCTCCTTCCAGCAGCTCCTGCTGTTCGCCTTCCTGCTCATCACCGCGCTGCTGGTGGGCGTGGCGTTGCGCGCGGTATTCCAGTACGACGCCCTCATGACGCAGAACCGGGACGCCGCCTCGCGCGCGCTGGCGCTGTCGGGCGCCGCGCAGTCGCTGGCCGAGCGCAGCGCCGCGATGGAGCGCGCCGGGCGGCAGTCGCTGGTGCTCAACGATGCCGTGCTGCGCCGCCGCTTCGAGGACGCCGCGCGCGATGCGCGCGCCATCGTCGAGCGGCTGGAGGACAACGGCGTGCCCGCTGCTTCCATCGAGCCCTGGCGCGCCCAGCTCGCCGCGCTGCAGACGCTGCTGCTCGGGCCGACCGAGACCGCGCTCTCGCGCGAGTCGACCATGGCGATGCAGTTCCGCGAACTCGACACCGCCAACACCGCCATCGCGCAGCAGGCCCAGGCCCAGATCGAGGCGCAGAACAAGGCGCTGGAGCAGCGCATCGAGAGCGCGCGCGTGCGCCTGATGCGCCAGGTGCTGGCCGCCAGCGCCCTGGCGGTGGCACTGGCGCTGGCCTTCGGGGTCTGGCTGGCGCGGCCCTTCAAGCGGCTCCAGCGCGCCATCGTCGGCCTGGGCGAGAACCGGCTGGACGAGCCGATCGACATCCGCGGCCCGGCCGACGTGCGGCGCGTGTCGCAGCAGCTCGAATGGCTGCGCCTGCGGCTGACCGAACTCGACGCCGACAAGGCACGCTTCCTGCGCCACGTCTCGCATGAACTCAAGACGCCGCTGGCCGCGCTGCGCGAAGGCATCTCGCTGCTCGAGGACGGCGTGACCGGCGCCCTGAACCCGGCGCAACGCGAGGTGGCGCAGATCCTGCAGCAGAACGCGATCTCGCTGCAGGGCCAGATCGAGGCGCTGCTGCGCTTCAACGCCGCCGCCTTCGAGGCGCGCGAGCTGCACCGCGAACGCACGCCGCTGCTGCCGCTGATCGAGGAGCAGGTGGAGGCGCAGCGCCTGCAGTGGCATGCCTACGGGCTGCGCATCGAGGTCGGTGGCGAGCCGCTGTCGGTGGTGATCGACCGGACCAAGCTGGGCGCGGCGATCGCCAACCTGCTGTCCAACGCGATCCGCTTCTCGGAGCGCGGAGGCATCATCCGCATCGGGGTCTCGGGCACGCCCGAGACGACCTTCATCGACATCGCCGACGCCGGCCCCGGCATCGCCGAGGGCGACCGCGAACGCATCTTCGAACCCTTCTATCGCGGCAGTCGCCAGCCTGAGCATGCGGTCAAGGGCACCGGCATCGGCTTGTCGATCGTGCAGGAGTACATTGCTGCGCACGGCGGTCGCGTCGTGCTGCTTCCGGATGGACCGGGCGCGCGGTTCCGCATCGAACTGCCACGCTCGGGCTGAGCGTCGCCGCTGCCGGACCGCCGCACCGCACACCCGTCGCCCGAGCCGTCGTCTCCACCGCTTTTTCCGCTGTCCCTCGTGCCGTTCCGAACCATGCCTTTCCCGTCCGTCCACAGGCTGCCCTCCGCTGTGGCGGGCACCGTCGCGTTGTCGCTGTCGCTGGCGGCCTGCGTCGCCCCACCGCGCCAGCCCGATGCCGCCACCACGCCCGCCACGACGGCGGCGGCCACCGCCGAGGCGGGCGCACGGCCGGCGCGGCCCGCCTCCGCCACGGCCGCGCTGCCGCCGATGCGCGTGATGCCGGTCGAGGCAGAGCCCGTCGCGCCGGCCACGCAAGCCGCCCTGGCCTACGTGCCGCGCGGCTTCGGCCCCATCGACGCCATGCTGCTCTACGCCGACAAGCTGCGGCCCCTGGCGGCGTCCGAGCTGGCCGCCGAACTGGCGCGACTGGGCGACCCGGGCGACTCGCCGACGGTCCAGATGCAGGCCGCCCTGGTGCTGGCGCAGACCCGCGCCTCGGCCGATCTGGCGCGCGCCCTGGCCCTGCTGCAGCGCGTGATCGCCAGCAGCGCGACCGAGGCGCTGGCGCTGCAGCCGCTGGCGCGCACCCTGGCCGCGCGCTATCTCGACCAGCGCCGCATCGAGGACGACCGCGACCGTCAGGTCCAGCAGCTGCGCGAGAGCCAGAAGCGCATCGAGCAGCTCAACGAACGCATCGAGGCGCTGCGCGCCATCGAGCGCAGCTTCTCGCGCCCCAACAGCAGCCACACCCTGCCGTCGTCCGGCGGCAACGGCAACGGCGGCAGCAACCGGCCGGGGCCCGCGCCCTGACGGTCGCGCCATCGCCCGCCGATTGCCATCGAATCCCGCCGATCTTCCAAGGAACCACGCCATGACCGATACCGCCCCCACCACGAGGCATCCCGGCGCCCGGCTGCTGGTCGTGGACGACGACCCGGACATGCTGCGCCTGCTGTCGCTGCGCCTGAACGCGGCCGGCTACCAGGTCAAGGCCGTGACCTCGGCCGAATCGGCCCTCAACCAGCTGGAGATCGAACATCCCCAGCTCGTGCTGAGCGATGTGCGGCTGCCCGGGCGCGACGGCCTGGCGCTGTTCGACGAGATCCGCAAGCACCATCCGACCCTGCCCGTGATCCTGCTGACGGCGCACGGCACCATCCCCGATGCCGTCGAGGCGACGGCGCGCGGTGTCTTCACCTACCTGACCAAGCCCTACGACGCCCGCGAACTGCTCGAGAAGATCAGCCAGGCGCTGGCGCTGGGCGCTCCGGCCGCGACCCCCGGCGGCGCCGGCGGCGACGACAGCTGGCGCTCCGAGATCGTCAGCCGCAGCAGCCGCATGGCCGAGCTGCTGGCGGAAGCGCACATGGTCGCCAAGTCCGATGCCAGCGTGCTGCTGCGCGGCGACAGCGGCGCTGGCAAGGAACTGCTCGCGCGTGCCATCCACAAGGCCAGCTCGCGCGCGGCGCGGCCGTTCGTGGCGGTGAATTGCGGCGCCATCCCGGAGGCGCTGCTCGAATCCGAGCTCTTCGGCCACATGAAGGGCGCCTTCACCGACGCGGTGGCCAATCACAAGGGCCTGTTCCAGCAGGCCGACGGCGGCACCCTGCTGCTCGACGAGATCGGCGACATGCCGCCGGCGCTGCAGGTCAAGCTGCTGCGCGTGCTGCAGGAGCGCGCGGTGCGGCCGGTCGGCGCGGCGCAGTCGATCGCGGTGGACGTGCGGATCGTCTCGGCCACGCACCGCGACCTCGACGCGGCGATGGAGGCGAACCAGTTCCGCGAGGACCTGTACTACCGCCTCAACGTGGTCACGCTCACGCTGCCGCCGCTGTCGGCGCGGCGCGAGGACATCCCGCTGCTGGCCAACCACTTCCTCCAGCGGCTGTCGACCAAGTACGGCAAGCGTCTCTCGGGTTTCGCGCCCGAGGCCATGAAGGCATTGACCACCGCCTCCTGGCCGGGCAACGTGCGCCAGCTCTTCAACGTCGTCGAGCAGGTCTGCGCGCTGTCGGGCTCGCCGCTGATCCCGCTGGCGCTGGTCCAGCGCGCCCTGCGGGTGCCGACGGTCGAGGTCCAGACCTATGCCGATGCCAAGCAGCGCTTCGAGCGCGACTACTTGGTCGGCCTGCTCAAGCTCACCGATGGCAATGTCGCCGATGCCGCGCGCCTGGCCGATCGCAACCGGACCGAGTTCTATCGCCTGCTGCAGAAGCACGAACTGACCCCGGGCCACTTCAAGGCCGACACCCCCCCGTCGCCGGGCAGCGAAGCTGTCGCCGACGAGCGACAACGCTAAGTCGTTGATTTCATTGGATTCCCGGGTTGGGGGTCCAATGCTTGTCGGGCTGGAGCGACAAATTCCCGGGGTTTGAGGGGTCGATCGTGGCATCAGCCCAGGGGAAACCCTGGAAATCAATGCCAAGTCGTTGATTCGAAAGGGTTTTCAGACTCTGGCACAGGGCTTGCCATATGAATGGCATGACCGCCCATTCCAGCCCCTCATTCGCGATGCGTACGCAGCGCGATGGCCTGCGCTCCAAGCAGGCCCTCCTCTCCAAGTCCCGCGTGCCGGGCCACTCCGGGGCTGGATCCGAAACCAGCGGCGCGCCGTTCCTGGATTGCGTCACCAAGCGCTTTCCGGCAATCGGCGACACGTCCGCCCTCTCTCTCAAGAACCGTTGGTAAGCCGCCATGAAACCCACTGATTTCTCGCAGATGCGCGTACTGACCGAAGACGACTTCTCGCGCCGCGTCCTGCCGCGCGAAGAGCGTCATCCCAATTCCGTGACCGCGCCGCCGGTGCATCGCGGCTCGATGGCGCCACGCCCCTGGCGCGGTTTCTGGAACAGCATCGGGACCGCCATGCTGGTCCGGCTCGGCGCCGGTGGCGCCGAGGCCCGCGAGACCTTCCCCGAACTCTCGGACGTCGAGCAGCCGTGGCAGCGCGCCGCGCGCCAGCGTCGCCTGGCCTTCATGCTGCTGGCGATCGTCAGCACGGCCATCGCCTCGTCGCTGTTCGCCAGCGTCCAGCCCGACTACAACAACGTCTGGCTCGAATATGGACAGATCGGTCTCTACGGCCTGCTCTCCGGCTGGGTCGTCACAGGCTTCGTGACCGCGCTGATGGGCTTCTACGTCTCGGTGCGCGGCGACAAGCATGCCCTGTCGGTCAAGCAGATCGCCGGCCACCCGATGAATCCCGAGGCCCGCACGGCGATCATCATGCCGATCTGCAACGAGGACGTCGCCACCGTGTTCGCCGGCCTGCGCGCCACCTGCGAATCGGTCGCCTCGACCGGTCATGCCAAGCATTTCGATGTCTTCGTGCTGTCCGACAGCTACAACCCCGAGACCGCCGCCGCCGAGCGCGCCGCCTGGGAAGACCTGCGCGCCGCGCTGGCCACCAGCCCGAACCAGCCGCAGGTCGAGGTGTACTACCGCCTGCGCAAGCGTCGCACCCACCGCAAGGCCGGCAACGTGGCCGACTTCTGCCGCCGCTGGGGCAAGGACTATCGCTACATGGTCGTGCTCGATGCCGACTCCGTGATGAGCGGCGACTGCCTGACCTCGATGGTCAAGCTGATGGAAGCCAACCCGACCGCCGGCATCATCCAGACCGCGACGCAGGCCATCGGCCACGTCACGCTGCACGCCCGCGCCCAGCAGTTCGCCTCGCGCGTGACGGGCCGCCTGTTCACCCTGGGCATGCAGTTCTGGCAGCTCGGCGAGTCGCACTACTGGGGCCACAACGCCATCATCCGTGTGCAGCCCTTCATGGACCACTGCGCCCTGGCGCCCATCGAGGGCACCGGCGGCATGTCGGGTGGCATCATGTCGCACGACTTCGTCGAAGCCGCGCTGATGCGCCGTGCCGGCTACCACGTGTGGCTGTGCGCCGACCTCGTCGGCAGCTACGAGCAGCAACCGCCGGACCTGCTGTCCGAACTGCAGCGTGACCGCCGCTGGTGCCAGGGCAACCTGCAGAACGCCCGCCTGATGGCCGAACCCGGCATCCACCGCGTGCATCGCGCCATGTTCGTGACCGGCACCATGGCCTATGTCTCCGCGCCCCTGTGGCTCGCCTTCCTGACGCTGGGCACCGCCCTGTGGCTGTCGGGCTCGAGCATCGTGTCGAGCTGGAACGTGCTGCCGATGGAACTCGCCGGCCTGTGGCTGTGGACCCTGTGCCTGCTGTTCCTGCCGCGCGTGATGGGCATCGCCGCGGTGCTGATGCGTGGCGAGCAGCGCCAGTACGGCGGCCTGTGGGGCCTGATCAAGAGCTCCGCGCTCGAGAGCGCCCTGGCCATCGTGCAGGCGCCGGTGCGCATGCTGGCCCATTCGCTGTTCGTCGTGGTCGCCCTGACCGGCATCAAGCTCGACTGGAAGTCGCCCCCGCGCGAAGCCGCCGCCGTGCCGTGGAAGATCGCCCTGTCGCAGCTCGCGCCGATGACCTTCGTGGTCGCCGCGCTGGCCGTGGGCATCGCGATGATCGATGCCAGCGCCCTGGTATGGCTGGCGCCGGTGGGCCTGCCGCTGCTGCTGGCCATCCCGCTGACCGTGCTGACCAGCCAGATCGCCCTGGGCACCGCCCTGCGCGAACGCGGCTTCCTGCTGATCCCCGAGGAATCGCGCTCGCCGGCCGTGCTGCGCCGTGCCTGGATGCACGCCGTCCGCCTGGCCCGCCCGGTCCTGGCCGTGGCCTGATCCTTCCTCCTCGCACCGGGTCCCGACGGACCCCGGACGGCGGCCCCGGCATCGACCGGGGCCGCCGTTTTTTCTTGCCGACGCGCATGTGCGCCCCGGGCAGAATCGCGCCCATGAAGAAGTGGTGGTGGTCCGAGGGTGCGTGGTGCGTGGCATGGCTGGCGTTGTCGACCGCCGGCGCCGCGTGGCTGGCGCATGCCGAACTCGAGCGCCTGCGGCAGGACTTCGAGACCGACGCCCGCATCGCCCACCGGCTCCTGAGCCAGCAGGTGGTGCAGTACGACGCCATCCTGGCGACCCTCGCCCTGCTCGAATCCGATGCCGACGCCACCCGCCTGGGTCGCGGCCTGTCCTCGGTCTATGCCTCCATCCTCGACGTCCAGCGGCGCGATGCCGACGGCACCTGGCCCGCTGGTCCGCGCGCCGCCGACTTCGCCGCCGCCGAGGCGATGTCGCGCCAGGCGCAGCGGCCGCAATCCGCCGCGCTCGACCTGCCGCGCGGCCGCTATTGGCTCGTGATCGGCGCCACGCCGACCAGCTATGCGCTGGACATCAACCTGGCCGGCAGCGTGCCGTGGCGCGACTGGCCGATGGACCCGCAGGCCAGCGCGACGCGCGTGGCCCTCGAGCACCAGGGCCGGCAGTGGGTGATCCAGCCCGGCCGGGCCGCCGCCAATGGCTGGCGCTTCGACTTCCACAAGGTGCTCGCCTCCGCCAGCCAGGCCTTCGACGTCGTCGCGTCCCGGCAGGTCGGGCTTGCCGAGCTGCCATGGCGCCGCATGGCCGGGTGGGCGACGGCGATGGCGGTGGTGCTGGCCGTCCTGCGCGGCCTGCAGCGCCAGCGCGTCGCCCGGCGCCGCGCCGAGGAACTGCTGCGCCTGGGACGCGTGGCGCGCCTCGATTCGCTCGGCGAGCTGTCGGCCGGACTGGCGCACGAACTCAACCAGCCCCTGACCGCCGTGCTCGCCAGCACCCAGGCGGCGCGGCGCCTGCTCGACGACGAGCCGCCGGACCTCGACACCGCCCGCATCGCCATGGGCCGGGCCGCCGAGCAGGCCCGCCGTGCCGCCGACGTGCTGGGCCGGCTGCGCGGCCTGATCGAGCAGCGGCCCGACGCCGGCGCCGCCGGCGCGGCGACGCGATCGATCGTGCTGCAGGAGGCGGCCGGCCAGGCGCTGCACCTGCTCGAACCCGAATTCGCGCAGCGTGGCGTCGCGCTGCATTTCGAGGCCCGGGCGCAGCCGCCGGTGCGGGTGCGCGCCGATCCGGTGGCGCTGGAGCAGATCGTCCACAACCTGATCCTGAACGCGCTGCAGGCGCTCGAACGCACGGGCGCGGATGGCCGCCGGCTCGCCCTGGTGGTCGGCAGCAATGGCGCCGAGGGCGTGCTGGCGGTGAGCGACAACGGCCCCGGCATCGAGCCGCAGGCATTGCCGCGCCTGTTCGAGCCCTTCTTCAGTACCCGCGAGGGCGGCCTCGGCCTGGGACTGAGCCTGTGCGAGACGCTGGCCGCCGGCATGGGAGGTAGCCTGGGCGCGACCAACCTGTCGCCCCATGGCGCCTGCTTCACGCTGATGCTGCCGCTGGCGACGACCAGCGATGGCGACCCCGCCCAGCCCGGCACGACGCCGACACCGGCCCCTTCGACCGCCACGGAGACCTCCGTGCCATGACACCGATCGCCGCTCCGCCGCTCTCCCCGCTGATCCACCTGATCGACGACGACCTCGCGGTGCGCGAGAGCCTGGCGCTGCTCATCGCCACCGTCGGCCTGCGGGTGCAGGACTGGGCCGATCCGCAGGCCTTCCTCGATGGCTTCGACCGGGGCGGCATCGGCGCCATCGTGCTGGACGTGCGCATGCCGGGCATCGGCGGCCTGAGCGTGCTGGACCGCCTGAAGGCGCAGGGGGTCGACCAGCCGGTGATCATGCTCACCGGCCATGGCACCGTCGAGATGTGCCGGCGCGCCTTCAAGGCCGGCGCCGCCGAGTTCCTGGAGAAGCCGGTGGACGACGAGCAGCTGCTGGAGGCGCTGCAGCACGCGGTGCGCCAGCACGTGCGCTCGCGCGAGCGCGCCCAGGCCGACCAGTCAGCGCGCGACCGCTTCGCGCAGCTGTCCGAACGCGAGCGCGAGGTGCTGGGTTTCATCGCCCGGGGCCTGACCAACAAGGAGATCGCGCGCGCGCTCGGACTGTCGCCGCGCACGGTCGAGACGCATCGCGCCAACCTGTTCGCCAAGCTCGAATGCGATTCGCTGGCGCAGCTGATCCGGCGCTACGCCATGCTGGTGGACGAGCCGGGCGGCTGACGCGACGACGTCGGCTGCGTAGTTCTACGGAGGCGGCGCGTGCGCGTACGAATGGTGCGGAGCGCAGCGTTTTCCTACATTGGTCGGGTCCTGCAACCCCACCCCTCCATGGAGATCCCGTCATGAACCACTCCCCTCGCCTGGCCATCGCCGGCCTGCTCGGTGCCCTGCTCGCCGCCCCGTTCGCGCAGGCCCAGACCGCGTCCGCCCCCGCGCCAGCGCCCGTCGTGCGCGTCGAGCGCAACCTCTCGCTCGCCCTGGCCAGCCAGATCGCCGCCGAGAGCGTCGCGGCCTGCACGGCCAACGGCTACAGCGTCTCGGCCACGGTGGTCGACCGGGCCGGCACGGTGCGCGCCGTGCAGCGCGCCGATGGCGCCGGCCCGCACACGCTGGCATCGAGCGAGCGCAAGGCCTGGACCTCGGCCTCCTGGAAGAGCCCGACGCAGGCGCTGATGGAAGGCGCGCAGAAGAACCCGGCCGCCGCCAATCTGGTGTACCTGCCCGGCGCCCTGCTGCTCGGCGGTGGCGTGCCGATCAAGGCCGCTGGCGAGGTGATCGGCGCCGTCGGCGTCGGCGGCGCGCCCGGCGGCCATCTCGACGAGCAGTGCGCGAACGCGGCGCTGGAGAAGGTCAAGGGCCTGCTGGGCTGACCCGATGACGCGCGCGCATCCCCTCGCGGGCCTGCTGCTGGCCGGGCTGCTGACGCTGGTCGCCACGCCGGCGACCCGGGCCCAGGTGGCGCCATCGGCCGCCGAGATGCGCGCCTACGACGGCTGGCTGCGGGCCGCGATCGAGGGCGACGTGCCCAGGCTGCAGAAGCTGATCGCCGCCGGAGCGCCCCTGGAGGCACGCGACGCACGGGGCCGCACCGCCCTCCACGTCGCGACCCACGCGCATCGTCTCGATGCGATCCGCGTGCTGGCGCGGGCGGGGGCGTCGCTCGACGCGCTGGAGGCCGACCGCTACGACGCGGTGACGATCGCCGCCGTGGCCGACGACGTGCCGACATTGGCGCTGCTGCTGTCGCTGGGCGCGAAGCCGGGCCAGACCACCAGCCGCTGGGACGGCACCGCGCTGATCGCCGCCGCGCACCTGGGTCACGACGAGGTCGTGCGACGGCTGATCGCCGCCGGCGCGCCGCTGGATCACGTCAACAACCTGCACTGGACCGCCGTGATCGAATCCATCGTGCTGGGTGACGGCGGCCCGCGCCACCAGCGCACGCTGGCCGCGCTGATCGGTGCCGGCGCGAACCTCGCCCTGACCGACCGCCAGGGCCGCACGCCATTGCGGCTGGCCCGCGAGCACGGCCATGCCGCGATGGCCGCGATGCTGGAGGCGGCCGGGGCGCGCTGACGGAGCTTGGCCGGACCCGCTCAGAAGCGCGGCAGCCCGCCGCCGCCCATGCCCCCGCCCATCGGCGGCATGCCCTTCATGCCGCCCATCTTCTTCATCATCTTCATCAGGCCGCCGCCCTTCATCTTCTTCATCATGGTCTGCATCTGCTCGAACTCGTTGAGCAGGCGGTTGACCTCCTGCACCTGGACGCCGGCGCCGGCGGCGATGCGGCGCTTGCGGGTGGCCTTGAGCAGGTCGGGCTTGCGGCGCTCCAGCGGGGTCATGCTGTTGATGATGCCTTCCTTGCGGCGGATGTCGCGCTCGGCGCGCGTCATGTCGGCCTCGGTCGCCTTGGCCGCCATCTGCGCGGGCAGCTTGTCCATCAGGCTGGAGAGCCCGCCCATCTGCTTCATCTGCTGGAGCTGGCCGAGGAAGTCGTTGAGGTCGAAGCCGGCGCCGCTCTTGACCTTGGCCGCGAGCTTCTGCGCCGCGGCGACGTCGACGCCGGCGGTCACCTGCTCGACCAGCGCCACGATGTCGCCCATGCCCAGGATGCGCCCGGCGTGGCGCTCGGCGTCGAACACCTCCAGGCCGTCGATCTTCTCGCTGGTGCCGGCGAACTTGATCGGCACCCCCGTCACGTGGCGCACCGACAGCGCCGCGCCACCGCGCGAGTCGCCATCGGTCTTGGTCAGCACGATGCCCGTCAGCGGCAGCGCGTCGCTGAAGGCGCGCGCGGTGTTGACCGCGTCCTGGCCCTGCATGGCATCGACCACGAACAGCGTCTCGACCGGGCGCAGCGCCGCGTGCAGCTCCTTGATCTCGGTCATCAGCACCTCGTCGATCGCCAGGCGGCCGGCGGTGTCGACGATCAGCACGTCGAAGAAGTGGCGCCGGGCGTGGTCGAGCGCGGCGCGCGCGATGTCCAGCGGCTTCTGGTCGGGCGTGCTGGGGAACCACTCGGCGCCGGCCTGCTTCGTCACGGTCTTGAGCTGCTCGATGGCGGCGGGCCGGTAGACGTCGCCCGAGACCGTGAGGACCTTCTTGCGACGCTTGTCGATCAGGTGCTTGGCCAGCTTGGCGACGGTGGTGGTCTTGCCCGCGCCCTGCAGGCCGGCCATGAGGATGATCGCCGGCGGCTGCGCGACCAGGTTGATGTCGGAGACGCCCTCGCCCATGGTGCTGGCGAGTTCGCGGTTGACGATGCCCACCAGCGCCTGGCCGGGCTTGAGCGAGCTCAGCACCTCCTGGCCCAGCGCCTTCTCCTTGACGCGGGCGACGAAGTCGCGCACCACCGGCAGCGCGACGTCGGCCTCCAGCAGCGCCATGCGGACCTCGCGCAGCATGTCCTGCACATTGGCCTCGGTGATGCGGGCCTGCCCGCTCACCTGCTTGACGAGACGGGAGAACTTGTCGGAAAGGGCGGTTGCCATGGGGAATGCCTGGTTGCCGGCGCGGTGCGGGCCGGAGGAGCGATGGATGGATGGATGGGAAAGCCGGGGCGACCCGGAAGCCGGCGGCGTCCGCGGCGCGCCGGCAGCGCGGACCGGGGGCGAGCCATTAGACTCAAAGGATGATTTTAGCGATCCCCTCCCCGCTCGGCGTGGCACTGGGCATCGCCGCCGCAGCGGCCTACGCCGCCACCGCGGCGCTCTCGTCCCGCCTGGAACGCCCCGCCACGCAAGGCCTGCTCGGCCTGGCCTGGCTGCTTCACGCCCTGGTGCTCGGCTGGGGCCTGATCGGCGACGTGCCGCGCTTCGGTTTCGCCCCGGCGCTGTCGATCACGGCCTGGCTGGTGCTGACCGTCTACGCCGTCGAGAGCCGCCTCTATCCACAGCTGCGGGTGCGCCGCGTGCTGGCGGCGCTGGGGGCGCTGGCGGTGCTGCTGGCGCTGCTGTTCCCCGGCTCGCCGCTGCATGTCGCGGCCTCGCCCTGGCTGCCGCTGCACCTGGCCCTGGGGATCGCCTCGTACGGCCTGTTCGGCGCGGCGGTGGTGCATGCCTGGCTGATCTCGCGCGCCGAGAAGCAGATCCGGCTGGCCGCGCCCGAGTCGCAGGGCAGCGGCGTGCCGCTCCTGACGCTGGAGAAGCTCACCTTCCGCTTCGTCGCCGCCGGTTTCGTGCTGCTGTCGGCGACACTGCTGGCCGGCCTGTTCTTCAGCGAGACGCTCTACGGCGCCGCCGAGCGCGCCGCCCGGTGGAACCACAAGACGCTGTTCTCGATCCTGGCCTGGCTCACGTTCGCCATCCTGCTGACCGGCCGCGTCCGCTTCGGCTGGCGCGGGCGCAAGGCGCGACGCGTGCTCTATGCCGGCTCGGCCCTGCTGCTGCTGGCCTATGTCGGTTCACGCTTCGTGCTCGAGGTCGTGCTCCGGCGCCCCCTGCCCTGAGAGGTTTCCCGCCTTGAAATATTTCCTCGTCCTGGTGGTCGTGACGGTCGGCATCTGGCTCTGGCGCCAGAACCGGCGCGACGCGATGCGCGAACGCGCGGCCGCCGCCGTCCCGCCCCGGCCGGCCGCGCCACCCGCCGTGGCACCGCCCCAGGCGATGGTGCGCTGCGCCCATTGCGGCCTGCACCTGCCGGCCGTCGATGCCGTCGCCGGCCACTCGGGTGCGGCGTACTGCAGTCCCGCGCACCGCCAGCTCGTCGAACGCTGAGGAGCGCCGCGCCATGAGCGTCGCCGGCTGGTCGATGGGCGAACCTCCCTACACCGACTGGGCCGCGCTCGACGCGCAGGGCAGCGGGAGCTCCGCCCTGCTGCGGCTGCGCCGGGGCTTCCTGCTGGCGCGCTGCTGCGTCGGCGTGGTGGTGATGCTGCTGCAGCTGGTCACCTTCGCTCTCGGACAGCCGGGGCACTGGATCGCCAGCGCCGTCGCCCTCGCCTACCTGGCCGCGGCGCTGGCGGGCCTGCGCTGGGCGCCGGTGCAACTGCCGATGCGCGCGCTGGGCCCGGCCTGGGTCGTCACGATCGGCATCGACCTGGCGACCTTCGCGACGCTGCACGTCCTGCAGGCCGGCAGCATCGACTACACGCCGCTGTTCGCGATGCCCGTGCTGATGGGCGCGGTGCTGGGCACGGTGTCGGTCGGCCTGGGCACCACGGCGGCCGTCAGCCTGCTGCTGCTGGCCGATGCCGGCTGGCGCTGGCTCGCGGCGCAGCCCTCGGATTCGCCCACCCGCTTCCTGCAGGCCGCGCTGACCAGCACCGGCCTGTTCCTGGTGGTGCTGCTGGCGCACGAGCTGTCGCGCCGTCTGGCGCGCGAGGAGGCACGCGCGCAGCGCAGCCGCAGCACGGCCCAGGTGCAGGCGCGGGTCAACGACCTGGTGATCGAGACGCTCAGCGAGGGTGTGCTGGTGATCGACGTCGAGGGCCGCGTGCATGCCGCCAACCCGGCCGCCGACGCCATCCTGGGCCAGGGCCTGGCCGGCCTCGCGGTGCCGTTCGCGCTCGGCGCCCATCCGGCCTGGGGCACCCTGGCCGAGATCTCCGAGCGGACCTTCGCCCACCACGCCCCGCAGACCCACGAGATCCCGGTGGCGCAGCCGCGCGGCGCGGCGCGCGAGGTGCGCGTGCGCACGCGCCTGACTCCCGTCAGCGGCCTGTCGGGCAACAGCCTGTGCGTGATGTTCCTGCAGGACCTGCGCGAACTCGAGGCGCGCATCCGCACCGAGAAGCTGGCCGCCATGGGCCGCATGTCGGCGGCCGTGGCGCACGAGATCCGCAATCCGCTCGCGGCCATCACCCAGGCCAGCGCGCTGCTCGACGAGGACCTGAGCGATCCGGGGCAGCGCCAGCTGCTCGCCCTGGTGGCGCAGAACGCGCGTCGCCTCTCGCGCATCGTCGACGACGTGCTCGACGTCGCCCGCGTGCGCGAGCAGCGCGTGCCGCCGCCCGGCGAGCAGATCCCGCTCGACGCCACCGTGCACGCGCTGGCCGGCGAATGGATGCGCCAGACGCAGTGCGCCGGCCTGCGGCTGTCGCTGGAGGCGCCCGGGCGGCAGGTGATGTTCGACGCCGAGCACCTGCGCCGCATCCTGGTCAACCTGCTCGACAACGCGATGCGCTATGCGAGCGACCGGCCGGACTCGATCCGCATCGCCACCCGCGCCGGACCGCGCGGCGACGCCAGCCTGCGCGTCTGGAGCGATGGCGCGCCCCTGGAGCCGGCCGTGCAGCGCCACCTGTTCGAACCCTTCTTCTCCTCGGAGAGCCGGTCCAGCGGCCTGGGCCTGTTCCTGTGCCGCGAACTGTGCGCGCGCCATGGCGCGACCATCGGCTACGAACGATGCCCCGCCGCCGCCGCCGACGGTCCCGAGGGCAACGAGTTCCGGGTCGGCTTCGCCGACGCGCCGCCGCCCCGCGCGGGGCGGCTGACACAATCCGCCACGTGAGCACCCCGATCCCACCGCCTGCGCGCGCCGCCCGCATCCTGGTCGTCGACGACGAGCCGGACCTGCGCGTCCTCTACGAACTCACGCTGCTGCGCGAGGGCCACCACGTCGAAGCGGCCGGCAGCGTGGCCGAGGCGCTGCGTCACCTGGAGGCCGCCCGCTTCGACGCCGTCATCACCGACATGCGCCTGCCCGACGGCCTGGGCATGGAGATCCTGCAGCACCTCCAGCGCGACCACCGGCCCGAGCGCTGCATCGTCATGACGGCCTATGGCTCGGCCGAGAACGCGGTCGAGGCGCTCAAGGCCGGCGCCTTCGACTACCTCACCAAGCCGGTCGACCTCAAGCAGTTCCGCACCGTCGTCGCCTCGGCCGTGCTGGCGCCGACCCCGCTGGCGACGACGACCGGACCCGCGGGTGCGGCGCCGCTCGTCGTGCCGGCCCCCGACGCGGCGCCGGCCCTGCCGGCGACGGTCACCGCCACCGCCGCGCCGGCACCGGCCGCGCAGGCGGCGCTCGAACGATTGGTGGGCGACTCCGAGCCGATGCGCCTGGTCAAGTCGCGCATCGTGCGGGTCGCGCGCGGCATGGCCCCGGTGCTGGTGCGCGGCGAATCGGGCACCGGCAAGGAACTGGTGGCGCGCGCCGTGCACGCCTGCAGCCAGCGCTGCGACGGGCCCTTCGTCGCCGTCAACTGCGGCGCCATCCCGGAGAACCTGCTGGAGGCGGAGTTCTTCGGCGCGCGCAAGGGCTCCTACACCGGCGCCGTGCAGGACCGCGATGGCTACTTCCAGGCCGCGCGCGGCGGCACATTGTTCCTCGACGAGATCGGCGACCTGCCGCTGGCGATGCAGTCCAAGCTGCTGCGCGCGATCCAGGAGCGCAGCGTGCGCGCCATCGGCTCGACCCAGGAGGAAGCCGTCGACGTCCGCATCGTGAGCGCGACCCACAAGGACCTGCAGGCCGGCGTGCGGGCCGGGCGCTTCCGCCAGGACCTGTTCTATCGCCTCAACGTGATCGAGATCGCCATGCCGGCGCTGCGCGAGCGGCGCGAGGACCTGCCGGCGCTGTGCGCCGCGCTGCTCGCGCGCATCGCCCACGACGCCCACATGCCGGTGCCGGTGCTCTCGCCGGAGGTGATCGAGCGGCTCGGCGCGCATGCGTTCCACGGCAACGTGCGCGAGCTGGAGAACCTGCTGCACCGCGCCGTCGCCCTCAACGACGGCGACGAGCTGCACATCGACGTCGAGGCCGGCGATGCGGCGCCTGCGCTGCTGCCGACGCCAGCGCCACCGGACACGGCGGCGGAGGTGGCGTCGTCGTCCTCGACGACGACCCCTGCGGCCGCGCCGCCGGGCGTGGCCAAGGCGCCACCGGCGGTGCCGGCCGACCTGCAGAGCTACCTCGACCAGCAGGAGCGCGAGATCCTGGTGCACGCATTGCGCGAGAGCGGCTTCAACCGCACGGCCGCCGCCGCCCGCCTCGGCCTGAGCCTGCGCCAGATCCGCTATCGCATCGCGCGGCTGGACATCGCCATGCCACGCGATGGCGACGGTGCCACCGGGCCGGCCGGCGGCCAGGCCGAATGAGCGGCCCGCATCCGCCCTGGGACGCCGGCTGGTACCTACCGGCGCGGCACCTGGCGTCGCCGAACTTCGGCCCGCGACCGGCCGGGGCGGCCATCGAGCTGGTGCTCGTGCACTCGATCAGCCTGCCGCCCGGGCGCTACGGCGGCGACGAGGTGCAGCGCCTGTTCACCAACCGGCTCGACTGGGACGCCCACCCCTACTTCCAGCAGATCCGGGGCCTGCGGGTCTCGGCGCATTTCTATGTCCGGCGCACCGGCGAGCTCTGGCAGTTCGTCAGCTGCGACGACCGCGCCTGGCATGCCGGCGCCTCGAGCTGGCGGGGCCGGGCGGACTGCAACGACTACTCGATCGGCATCGAGCTCGAGGGCCTGGAGGGCGCGACCTTCGAAACGGCCCAGTACGACGCGCTCGCGCGCCTGTGCGATGCGCTGGCATCGCGCTATCCGCTGACCGGCATCGCCGGCCACGAGCATGTCGCGCCCGGTCGCAAGAGCGATCCCGGCGCGGGCTTCGACTGGCCCGACCTGCGCGCGCGCCTGGCCTGGACGCCGAGGGTCTTCGTCTCGGCCGAGCCGCCGGCCGGTCGCGAGGAGCCCGGACCCGCCATCACCGTCACACCCACTGCCGATCGTCGGAAAACGTGAAATTTTTATAATTCGCACCGGCCCGGCGATAGCCGGCTTGACACGTCGCGAGGTCCAGTCGCCATGCGCCCTGCAGCGCGAAAACGGCTTGAAACCCAGCATTGGCGGGGCCTGCGGGGCGACGATCCAGAAGTGATGCGGCAGGAAGTCACACGAGCGTCATCCAGGCCCGCGTCGAAGCGGCATGGAACGACGTCAAAACACTACAGGTAGTGTTCACGGCGACGACGGACACCAGATATAGTGCCTCCTCTGCCCGACACACACCGTCCGGCGGTCCTGGCCGGCGCCTCGCCGGCGCCGTCGCAGCCTCGCTCCACGCCAAGCTGCCGCCCCTTTCGGAATTTCTTTCAGAGGACCTCATGCAATCTGCCCTGAACACCCCCTCCACGTCTCGCGCCCCGGCGTCGAAGACCAGTGCCACCCCGCTGCGCGACACCGCCGGCGCGCCTTCGGCCGACGCCCTCTCGCACTACCAGATCATCCGCCGCAATGGCGCCGTGGTGCCCTTCGAACCCAACAAGATCGCCGTGGCCATGATGAAGGCCTTCCTGGCCGTGCATGGCACGCAGGGCGCGGCCTCGGCCAGCGTGCGCGAGACCGTCGACACGCTGACCCAGGCCGTCGTGCGCGCCCTGGTGCGCTCGCGTCCGGGTGGCGGCACCTTCCACATCGAGGACGTGCAGGACCAGGTCGAGCTCGGCCTGATGCGCGGCGGCCATCACGAGATCGCCCGCGCCTATGTGCTCTATCGCGAGCGCCGCACGCAGGAGCGCGCCCGCCAGGTCGCGCAGGAGACCCCGGCCGCGCCGGCCCTGCACGTGCTCGACGGCGGCCAGCGCGTCGCGCTCGACATGGACGAGCTCAAGGGCCTGATCGAATCGGCCTGCGAGAACCTCGGCGAGAGCATCACGGCCGCGCCGATCGTCGCCGAGACGATGCGCAACCTCTACGACGGCGTGCCGCTCGACGAGGTCTACAAGGCCTCGATCCTGGCGGCCCGCACGCTGATCGAGAAGGACCCCGACTACACCTTCGCCACCGCGCGCCTGCTGCTGCACACGATCTTCAAGGAGATCATCGGCCGCGAGGTGATGCCCACCGAGCGCACCCAGGCCTATGTCGACTACTTCCCGCAGTTCATCAAGAAGGGCGTCGACCACGAATTGCTCGACGAGAAGCTGCTGCAGTTCGACCTGCCGCGCCTGGCCGGCGCGCTCAAGGCCGAGCGCGACCTGCAGTTCGACTACCTCGGCCTGCAGACGCTCTACGACCGCTACTTCCTGCACGTGCGCAAGTCGCGCATCGAACTGCCGCAGGCCTTCTTCATGCGCGTGGCGATGGGCCTGTCGCTCGGCGAAGTGGACCGCGAGGCGCGCGCCATCGAGTTCTACGAGGTGCTGTCGTCGTTCGACTTCATGTCCAGCACGCCGACGCTGTTCAACGCCGGCACGCTGCGCTCGCAGCTGTCCTCGTGCTACCTGACCACCGTGCCCGACGACCTCGACGGCATCTACGAGTCGATCAAGGAGAACGCGCTGCTGTCGAAGTTCGCCGGCGGCCTGGGCAACGACTGGACCCGCGTGCGGGCGCTGGGCAGCCACATCAAGGGCACCAATGGCGAGTCGCAGGGCGTGGTGCCGTTCCTGAAGGTGGTCAACGACACGGCCGTGGCCGTGAACCAGGGCGGCAAGAGGAAGGGCGCGGTCTGCACCTACCTGGAGACCTGGCACCTCGACATCGAGGAGTTCCTGGAACTGCGCAAGAACACCGGCGACGACCGCCGCCGCACGCACGACATGAACACCGCCAACTGGATCCCCGACCTCTTCATGCGCCGCGTGATGGAGAAGGGCCAGTGGACGCTGTTCTCGCCCAACGACGTGCCCGACCTGCACGATCTCTTCGGCAGCGCCTTCGAGACCGCCTACGTGGCCTACGAGGCCAAGGCCGCGCGCGGCGAGATCTCGCCCTCGCGCACCGTGCCGGCGAGCGACCTGTGGCGCAAGATGCTCACGATGCTGTTCGAGACCGGTCATCCCTGGATCACCTTCAAGGACGCCTGCAACGTGCGCTCGCCGCAGCAGCACGCCGGCGTCGTCCACTCGTCGAACCTCTGCACCGAGATCACGCTGAACACCAGCGACACCGAGACCGCCGTCTGCAACCTGGGTTCGGTGAACCTGCTGCAGCACCTGAAGGACGGCCAGGTCGATCAGGAGAAGCTCAAGCGCACCATCTCCACGGCGATGCGCATGCTCGACAACGTGATCGACATCAACTACTACGCCGTCAAGAAGGCGCGCGACTCCAACCTGCGCCACCGCCCGGTCGGCCTGGGCCTGATGGGCTTCCAGGATTCGCTCTATGCGCTGCGCATCCCCTACGCCTCGCAGGAAGCGGTGGAGTTCGCCGATCGCTCGATGGAAGCCATCTGCTACCACGCCTACTGGGCCTCCACCGATCTGGCCAAGGAACGCGGCAAGTACTCCAGCTACAAGGGCTCGCTGTGGGACCAGGGCGTGCTGCCGATCGACACGCTCGACATGCTCGAGCAGGCCCGTGGCGGCTATGTCGAGGTCGACCGCTCGGTCACGCTCGACTGGGACGCGCTGCGTCGCAAGATCAAGGCCGACGGCATGCGCAACTCCAACTGCGTGGCCATCGCCCCGACCGCGACCATCTCCAACATCATCGGCGTCGACGCCTCGATCGAGCCGTGCTTCGGCAACCTGTCGGTCAAGTCGAACCTCTCGGGCGAGTTCACCGTCATCAACCACTACCTGGTGCGCGACCTCAAGCGCCTGGGCCTGTGGGACGACGTGATGGTCATGGACCTCAAGCACTTCGACGGTTCGCTGCGTCCCATCGACCGCGTGCCGCAGGACATCAAGGCGCTCTACGGCACGGCGTTCGAGGTCGAGACGAAGTGGCTGGTCGAGGCCGCGGCGCGGCGCCAGAAATGGATCGACCAGGCGCAGTCGCTCAACATCTACATGGCCGGCGCATCGGGCAAGAAGCTCGACGAGACCTACAAGCTGGCCTGGCTGCGCGGCCTGAAGACCACCTACTACCTGCGCACGCAGAGCGCCACGCACGCGGAGAAATCCACCGTGCAGTCGGGCCGGCTCAACGCCGTGACGTCGGGTGGCGGCAATGCCTCCGCCATGGCCCCGAACGCCGCGGCGCCGAGCGCCCTGGAGGCCGCCGCGCTGGCCGCGCAGGCGCAGCTCGCCGCCATGCCCGCGACCGACATCGCGTTCTGCGGCGTCGACGATCCGACCTGCGAAGCGTGCCAGTGACGTCGGCATGAATCGAAGCTCGTTCGCGGCATCGCCTGACAAGATCACGCTGTCCGAGAACGGGTTTCGCACGAGATAATCAGAGCACGGTACGAGTCGAACTCTTTGCAACTCGCATCGTTGCTCACATAATTTGAGCACTGGATTTTTCTATGTTGACCTGGGACGAAGAAGTCAAGCCATCCTCATCGAAGGACATGCAGCAAGGGTTGCATCACACATCGCCCAACGGCGCGCCCGCCGCGCGTTCGTCGGCACTCCCGACTTCGCCGATCACCCCCCCGGCACGCAGCGCCGACAGCGCGACCCCTCCGGCTTCCGCCCTCCCTGCCACGTCCCAGCCCGCCGTCGCGCGCCGCGTCAATGCCGCCGACAAGCGCATCATCAACGGCCAGACCGACGTCAACCAGCTGGTGCCCTTCAAGTACAAGTGGGCCTGGGAGAAGTACCTCGCCACCTGCGCCAACCACTGGATGCCGCAGGAAGTGAACATGACGCGCGACATCGCGCTGTGGAAAGACCCGAACGGACTGACCGAGGACGAGCGCCGCATCGTCAAGCGCAACCTCGGCTTCTTCGTCACCGCCGATTCGCTGGCCGCCAACAACATCGTGCTGGGCACGTACCGCCACATCACGGCGCCCGAGTGCCGCCAGTTCCTGCTGCGCCAGGCCTTCGAGGAAGCGATCCACACGCACGCCTACCAGTACATCGTCGAGTCGCTGGGTCTGGACGAGAGCGAGATCTTCAACGCCTACAACGAGGTGCCCTCGATCCGCAACAAGGACGAGTTCCTGATCCCCTTCATCGAGGCGATCAGCGATCCCAACTTCAAGACCGGCACGCACGAGACCGACCAGACCCTGCTCAAGTCGCTCATCGTGTTCGCCTGCCTGATGGAGGGCCTGTTCTTCTATGTCGGCTTCACGCAGATCCTGGCGCTCGGCCGGCAGAACAAGATGACCGGCGCCGCCGAGCAGTACCAGTACATCCTGCGCGACGAGTCGATGCACTGCAACTTCGGCATCGACCTGATCAACCAGCTGAAGCTCGAGAACCCGCAGCTCTGGACCGCCGAGTTCAAGGCCGAGATCAAGGACCTCTTCATGAAGGCGGTCGAGCTCGAGTACCAGTACGCCGAGGACACCATGCCGCGCGGCGTGCTGGGCATGAACGCCTCGATGTTCAAGGGCTACCTGCGCTACATCGCCAACCGGCGCGCGCAGCAGATCGGTCTCGAGACGCTGTTCCCGAACGAGGAGAACCCGTTCCCCTGGATGAGCGAGATGATCGACCTGAAGAAGGAACGCAACTTCTTCGAGACCCGCGTCATCGAGTACCAGTCGGGCGGTGCCCTCTCCTGGGATTGAATTGTTCGAAGAACCGACAAGTGCATTCAAGAATTGCCCCACCGTCGACACGTGCCGAAGAGCACGGAGACGGCTGGGGCGCTGGTGTTCATGATGCTGGGGACCGGTCTCCAGCACCATGCATCGCTTCGTCCGCAACAGCGCGGACGAAGTGCCCCGAAGGTTGATATCTCAACTTGATCAAGGAGAAAAAAATGGCAACTGCAAAGAAGGCTACGGCTGCGAAGACCGACGCCAAGAAGACCCCGGAGAAGAAGACCGACGCGGCCAAGACCGCGACGGCCAAGACTTCGACCGCCAAGACGGCGACGGCCAAGAAGGCCACGACGTCGGCCAAGACCACCCCGGCCAAGAAGGCGCCGGCGACCAAGGTGGCGACCA
Source organism: Variovorax sp. PEI5 (assembly GCF_056679935.1). Taxonomy (NCBI): domain Bacteria; kingdom Pseudomonadati; phylum Pseudomonadota; class Betaproteobacteria; order Burkholderiales; family Comamonadaceae; genus Variovorax; species Variovorax sp. PEI5. The sequence goes on along the minus strand of NZ_CM155257.1, from coordinate 3,197,885 downwards.
AGCCCGCGGCGAAGAAGGCCCCGGCGGCGAAGAAGGCGGCGGCACCGGCCAAGAAGGCGGCACCGGCGAAGAAGGCGGCTGCCGGCAAGACGGCGACCGCGGCGAAGAAGTCGACCTCGACGACCGCCACGGCCAAGAAGACGAGCACCGCCTCGACGCCGTCGAAGAAGGCCGCGTCGACCACCGCGACGGCCAAGAAGTCCGGCTCCACCACGGCCTCCAAGGCACCGGCGAAGAAGGCGACCGCCTCGAAGCCGGCCGCCACGGCATCGAAGACCTCGTCCGCCAAGACGACGTCGGCGACCAAGACCGCCGCCACGAAGACCTCGTCCAAGGCCGCCACCCCGGCCAAGACGAGCGCCAAGACGGCGGCCACCAAGACCGCGACCGCCACCAAGAGCACCGCCGCGAAGCCGGCCGCCAAGGCCGCCGAGAAGACGACGGCGGCCAAGCCGGCGTCCAAGAAGGCCAAGACCAGCGCCGCGCCCGCGACGGCGCCCACGGCTCAGACCACGCTGAACCCGCAAGCGGCCTGGCCCTTTCCGACGGCTGGCAAGCCCTGAGGAGGGTGCCGACGCCCGCGGGCGTCGGCGACTGGTGACGCGACGTCACCCGTCCCGTCCTCCAAAGCCCGGCGTTTCTCGCGAGAGGAACGCCGGGCTTCTTCGTTGGATGGCGTCTCAGAGGCCGAGCGCGGCGCGGTCGACCTCGTAGTTCTGCGGACCGCGCTGCGCGATCTTCAGCGCGCCCATGCGGTTGCCGAGTTCGGCGCAGCGCACGAGTGGCCAGTCCTGCTCCAACCCGAACAGCAGTGCGGCGCGCCAGGCATCGCCGCAGCCGGTCGGATCGACGATCGCCGCGGGCGCGACGGCTGGCACGTGGGTGCGCTCGCCATCGATCCAGACCTCGCAGCCCTCGGCGCCCAGCGTCACGACCAGGCCCCGCACGCGGTGCGAGATCTCCGCGTGGCTCCAGCCCGTGCGATCGCTCAGCATCTTGCCTTCGTAATCGTTGACGGTGACCCAGTCGGCCTGGTCGATGAAGCGCGCGAGCTCGTCACCATCGAACATCGGCAGGCCCTGGCCCGGATCGAAGACGAAGGGGATGCCCGCGACCGCGAACTGCTCGGCATGCTGCAGCATGGCATCGCGCCCGTCGGGCGAGACGATGCCCAGGCGGATGTCCTCGCGCGCCTCGATGCGCGTGAGATGGGCCTGCTGCATGGCACCGGGATGGAAGGCCGTGATCTGGTTGTTGTCGCGATCGGTGGTGATGAAGCACTGGGCGGTATAGGTGTCGTCCAGCGCCCGGACGAACTCGGTGCCGATCCCCAGCTCGCGCAGTCGCGCGACATAGTCGGCGCCATCGCTGCCGACGGTGGCCATCGGCAGGGCCCGGCCACCCAGGGCATTGAGGCCATAGGCGATGTTGCCGGCGCAGCCGCCATAGTCGCGCCGCAGGGCCGGCACCAGGAACGAGACGTTCAGGATGTGCAGCTGCCCGGGCAGGATCTGGTCGGCGAACCGGCCGTCGAAATTCATGATGGTGTCGAACGCGAGGGAACCGCAAATCACTGCTGCCATGGGAAGGCCCTTGAAGAGGAGGAATGAAGGATCGGCGGCGGGCGGGATCGCGCGCCGCCGGGTCCGGTCAGGGATAGAAGGCGACCATGGCATAGCCGGCGATGCGCGGCAATGGCTCGCCATCGGAGCCCGCGCCATCGTCCAGCGCGAACGACACGGCTCCGGCATGCTCCGACAGCGCCGGCAGGGCCGCGCCGGCGGCGCCGAAGTCCGCTGGCAGGAGCACGCGCCGCACCACCGCGCGCTCCTGCGCGTCGAGCAGCGACAGCTCGATCGCCGGCATCGCGAGCGGCATGTCGGCCTGGTTACGCAAGGCGAAGGCCAGCCGGTAGCGATCGCCGTCCTGCGCATGCGTGAAGCTCGCGCCCTCGATGGCGATGGCATCCGGCCGGCGCAGCGGACCGATCGCGCAGCCGGCGACGTGGCACAGGCTCGCGAGCGCGGGACGCAATGCCGGATGGCGCGCGGCGACGGCATCGCGCTGCCGATACAGCAGCTGGGCCGCCAGCACCAGCAGCAGCACGATCGCCAGCACCAGCAGCACCACGCGCCACGAGCGATGTCGGTGGCCGCCGGCCGACCGGCCGCCCTCGGCGTCGGCATCGCCCAGCGGCTCGCTGGCGGCCTGGATCACGCCGGCCGGCGCCACCGATTCCGGACGCACGGCCGGTCGGACGCCCGACGACCCGGGCGCTGCCGCTGCCGCGCCGCTGGGTGGCGCCGACCACGGCGGCGCCGGCGTGTCCGGCATGTCAGGCGAAGCCGGCGGCGTCGCCGGCAATGCCTCGGCGGCCATGGCTCCAGGGGCGGCCACGGGCGACGCAGGATCGAGGGGCGACGATGCCGGCGTCGGCGTCGGCACTGCCGCCGATGGCGATGGCGATGCCACTGCCGGGTCCGGACCCAGGCTCAGCGAGGGCAGTTCGCGCCAGGGATCGAAGGCGGCGGGAATCGGCGGCGCGGAGGGCGACAAGGCACCCGTCGCCGGCATCGCGCCGGTTTCCGGCGCATCGACGTCGACGGGGCGGCCGGGATCGGCATCCACGGTCCCGTCGCCGTCGTCGGCCGGGTCCTCGGCGGCATCGCCACGATCGCTGGTCGCTGGCACGGATGCCAGCGGCGCCGGGCCGCCGAAGCTCAGCAACGCCGCCGCGAAGGCATCGGCATCGCTCGATGCCGCCGCCTTCACCGATGCCGGTGCCGACGCCGGTGCCGATGCCGGCGGCATGCCGACGTCCGCGGGCTCGCGGCGTTCCGCCGCCGCATCGAAGACCGTGCTGCAGCGGCCGCAACGCGCCCAGCCGTCGGCCAGCGCGAGTTGTTCCGGCTCGATCCGGAAGGTCGTGCCGCAGGCGGGGCAGCGGGTGGCGGAACTCATGGCGCGGGGATCCTCGGGAGCGGAGTCGCCGGTGCGCCGTGGCGGCAGCCGGAGGGAATCGAAAGGGAGAAGAAGGAAGGGAGCGGGACGGCGGCGGGACGTCGGGCGTGGCGTCCGCGCCGGAATCAGAACCGCGCCGTCATCAGGATCCAGCCTTCCTCGCTATCGCTGACCTCGAGCACCGCGTGGGGCGCGTAGGCCTGCTTGAGCTCGTCGGCCTGCCGCTCGAGGATGCCGGCGAGCACCAGGGCGCCGCCGGGCTTCACGTGGGCGCACAACAGTGGCGCCAGCACCTTCAGGGGCGTCGCCAGGATGTTGGCCAGCACGATGTCGTAGGCGCCCCGGGCGGCATCGGGCAGGCCGGCCGCCAGCGCGACGCCATTGGCCTCGGCATTGAGCCGCGTGGCCTCGACCGCCGCCGGATCGATGTCGACCGCGTCGAGGTCGGTGGCGCCGAACTTCGCCGCCCCGATCGCCAGGATGCCGCTGCCGCAGCCATAGTCGAGCACGCGGCCCGACAGGCCCTCGGCGCGCGTGGCGATCCAGCGCAGGCACATGCGGGTGGTCGGATGGGTGCCGGTGCCGAAGGCGAGTCCGGGGTCGAGCCGGATCACCCGCCTGGCCTGCGCCGGGGGCTCGTGCCAGGTCGGCACGATCCAGAACTCCGGCGTGATCTCGACCGGCGCGAACTGCGACTGCGTCAGGCGCACCCAGTCCTGCTCGGGCACGTGGCCCACGCCCAGGATCTGGCATCCAGCGAAGAAGTCCTGCAGGACCAGCACGTCCGCCGCCTCGCGCGCGGCGGCCTCGTCGGCGAACAGCGCGATCACGCGCGAGCGCTGCCAGCCGTCCTTGGGCGGCGGCATGCCGGGCTCGCCGAACAACGCCTGCTCGGCATCGGTCTGGGCATCGGCGTCCTCGACCGACACGCTCAATGCGTCGAGCGCGTCGAGGGCGTCGCTCACGTCCTCGACACGGTCCTCGGCGGCCAGGAGACGCAGTTCGAACATGGCGTTCAACGGGCCCGCGCCGCGAGCCACTCCTCGAGGTAGTGGATGTTGGTGCCGCCGGCCATGAACTTGGCATCGACCATCAGTTCGCGATGCAGCGGGATGTTGGTCTGGATGCCTTCGACCACGGTCTCGTTGAGCGCCGTGCGCATGCGCGCGAGCGCCTGTTCGCGGGTGTCGCCGTGGACGATGATCTTGCCGATCATCGAGTCGTAGTTCGGGGGCACGAAGTAGTTCGTGTAGACATGCGAGTCGACCCGCACGCCCGGTCCGCCCGGCGCGTGCCACATCGTGATGCGGCCCGGCGACGGCGTGAACTTGTAGGCGTCCTCGGCATTGATGCGGCATTCGATGGAATGGCCGCGCATCTCGATCTGGCGCTGCGTGAACGGCAGCTTCTCGCCGGCGGCGACCATGATCTGGGTCTTCACGATGTCGATGCCGGTGGTGAACTCGGTCACCGGATGCTCGACCTGCACGCGCGTGTTCATCTCGATGAAGTAGAACTCGCCGTTCTCGTAGAGGAACTCGAAGGTGCCGGCGCCGCGATAGCCGATGCGCTTGCAGGCCGCGGCGCAGCGCTCGCCGATCTTCTCGATCAGCTTGCGCGGGATGCCCGGGGCCGGTGATTCCTCGATCACCTTCTGGTGGCGGCGCTGCATCGAGCAGTCGCGCTCGCCCAGGTAGACGGCGTTCTTGTGCTTGTCGGCGAGGATCTGGATCTCGACGTGGCGCGGGTTCTGGAGGAACTTCTCCATGTACACGGCCGGATTGTTGAAGGCCGCGCCGGCTTCCGCCTTGGTCATCTGGATCGCGTTGACCAGCGCCGCCTCGGTGTGCACCACGCGCATGCCGCGCCCGCCGCCACCGCCCGCGGCCTTGATGATGACCGGATAGCCGATGGCGCGCGCGATGCGCTTGTTGGTGGCCGCGTCGTCGGACAGCTCGCCCTCGGAGCCGGGTACGCACGGCACGCCGGACTTGATCATGGCCTGCTTGGCCGAGACCTTGTCGCCCATCAGCCGGATCGACTCGGGCGTGGGGCCGATGAACTGGAAGCCGCTCTGCTCGACGCGTTCGGCGAAGTTGGCGTTCTCGCTCAGGAAGCCGTAGCCCGGGTGGATGGCCTCGGCATCGGTCACCTCGGCGGCCGAGATGATGGCGGGCATGTTGAGATAGCTCAGCGCCGACGGCGCCGGGCCGATGCACACGGCCTCCTGCGCGAGCTTCACGTACTTGGCGTCGCGATCGGCCTCCGAATAGACCATCACGGCCTTGATGCCGAGCTCGCTGCAGGCCCGCTGGATGCGCAGCGCGATCTCGCCGCGGTTGGCGACCAGGATCTTCTTGAACATGGTCATTCGATGACGAAGAGCGGCTGACCGTATTCGACCGCCTGGCCGTTGTCGCCCAGGATCTGCGTGACGGTGCCGGACTTGTCGGCCTCGATCTCGTTGAGGATCTTCATCGCCTCGATGATGCAGACGGTGTCGCCTTCCTTCACCTGGGTGCCGATCTCCACGAACGCCGCGGCGCCCGGGCTCGACGAGCGATAGAACGTGCCCACCATGGGCGACTTGACCAGGTGGCCCGTGACCACCGGAGCTGCGGCGGCGGCCGGCTCGGCGGCGGCGGCCGGTCCGGCGACCGGCGCGGCCGCGGGTGCCGCCACCGACTGGACGTACTGCACGGGCGCGGCGATGCCACCCTTGACGATGCGTACCTTGCCCTCGGTCTCGGTGATCTCCAGTTCGGAAATATTCGATTCAGACACCAGGTCGATCAGTGTCTTGAGCTTGCGCAGATCCATGGGACTCCATTGCCGGTTGTCCGGCCCTTCGGAAATAAGTTGCCTGGAGGAAGACGCGATCCGCAGGGTTCGACGTCTTATGTCGACCTACGTCGGCCTACTCCGGCGTTTGAGCGCCAACTGCCGCTGGCGGGGGCGAATTCTAACTGTGAACTTGTGCACGCCAGGCATCCAGATCGGCCTGACCGAGCTTGCCCATCTTACGCGCCGACACCCGGCCGTCGCCGGTCACGACCAGCGTGAACGGCAGGCCGCCGGCGCTGTTGCCCAGGCGCCGGACCAGGTCGGTGCCGGCCAGTCCGGCGACCCCGATCGGAAAGCTCACCGGCGTGGCCGCCAGGAACCGGCGCACCGCGTCGGGCCGGTCGATCGCCAGTCCCACCACCCGCCAGCCCGCCGTCGACTGGCGCCGGAAGAAGGCATCGATCAAGGGCAGTTCCTCGATGCATGGCGGGCACCAGGTGGCCCAGAAGTTCACCAGCAATGGCTGTCCGCGCAACGTGGCGAGCTCGAGCTCGCCGCCCTCGGGGCGCTCGTAGCGCATCGACCAGAAGGCCGGATCCAGCATCTCGCCGGCCGCCGGAGCCGCGGCGCGATGCCGCCACAGGGCCGTGCCGGCGCCCAGGCCCAGCGCCGCCGCGGCGATGCCGCCGGTGAGCAGCCAGCGGCGGCGCGAACGGGACGCGGCCGGATCGGCGTCCTCCGCCGGCAGGTCGGAGGACGTCACGCCTGCCCTTCCTGCGCCAGCAGCCGCCGCAAGGCCTCGATGTCGCCGCGCGGCACCCGGCCCTGCGCATCGGGCTTGAGGGCCCCGCGCAGGTCGTCGAAATCGTAGACCAGCAGATGGACGCCGATCTCCTCGCCCAGGGCGCGACTGGTGGCATGCACGCTCAGCGCCTCGACCTTCTCGCCGTGGAAGCCGGTCACCATGCGCGGCTCGTAGTCGACGTGGTGGTCGATCAGCGCGATCTCGGCGGACTTGGAGTCGTCGCAGAACAGCTGGATGTAGACATCGGACAGCCGCGTCGCGGTGCCGTGCCAGACCGCGCCGCCGACGTAGGGGCGGAACTGCCGCAGGCGCTCCATCCATTCCAGCGCCAGCAGCCGCAGCTCCCGCAGTTCGCGCGGCTGGGTGTCGGCGCAGAACAGCTGGATGTAGTCGCGCACCTCGGCCTCGACCTCGTCGTTGTGGGGCAGCGCGGTGCGCGTGCTCAGCCCCATCTCGCGCAGGGCGCGACGTTTCGCGGGCCCGTATTCGAGCCCCTCCTCGACCACGAGCCGGGCCGCGACGGCGGCGATTTCGCGCTTGGGCGTGTCCATGCATCCATTCTGCCTCGCATGGCGGCCGGCGCAGGGAGTGACCCCTGGGTACGTCCCTAGAATCGGCCGATGCACATTCACATCCTCGGCATCTGCGGCACCTTCATGGGCGGCGTCGCCGCCCTGGCGCGCGAGGCCGGCCACCGCGTCACCGGCTGCGATGCCGGCGTCTATCCGCCGATGAGCGACCAGTTGCGCGCCCTGGGCATCGACCTCATCGAAGGCTTCGGCGCCGACCAGCTCGCCCTGCGCCCGGATGTCTTCGTCATCGGCAACGTGGTCTCGCGTGCCCGGCGCGCCGACGGCGCGCCCAAGTTCCCCCTGATGGAAGCCATCCTCGACGCCGGCGCCGCCTATGCGAGCGGCCCGCAATGGCTGGCCGAGCACGTGCTGCAGGGCCGCCACGTGCTGGCCGTGGCCGGCACCCACGGCAAGACCACCACCACGTCGATGCTGGCCTGGATCCTGGAGCGCGCCGGCCGGACGCCCGGCTTCCTGGTCGGCGGCGTGCCATTGGACTTCGGCGTCTCGGCCCGCCTGGGCCAGGGACCGTGCTTCGTCATCGAGGCCGACGAATACGACACCGCGTTCTTCGACAAGCGCAGCAAGTTCGTCCACTACCGCCCGCGCACGGCCATCCTGAACAACCTGGAGTTCGACCACGCCGACATCTTCGACGACCTGGGGGCGATCGAGCGCCAGTTCCACCACCTGGTGCGCACGGTGCCGGCGAGCGGCCGCGTGGTCGTCAATGCCAACGAGGACAGCCTGCGGCGCGTGCTGGCGCAGGGTTGCTGGAGCGAGGTGGTGCGCTTCGGCGCCACCGCCGATGCCGGCGGCGACGGCGGCAGCGGCTGGTGGGCGCGCGGCGCGCACGACGACTTCGACGTCGTGCGCGGCGACCGGATGCTCGGCCATGTCGCCTGGGAGCTGTCGGGCGAGCACAACCGCATGAACGCGCTGGCCGCCATCGCCGCGGCCGAGCACGTCGGCGTGTCGCCGGCCGAGGCCGCCACGGCGCTGGGCGGCTTCCGCAACGTGCGCCGGCGCATGGAACTGCGCGGCACGGTGACGCGCTCCGAGGGCACGATCACGGTGTACGACGACTTCGCGCACCATCCGACCGCCATCCGCACCACGCTCGACGGCCTGCGGCGCAAGCTCGACGACGAGGGCCGGCGCGACGACCGCGTGCTGGCGGTGCTCGAGCCGCGCAGCAACACCATGAAGCTCGGCGCCATGGCGGCGCAGCTGCCCTGGAGCCTGGAGGCAGCCGACCTGTCGTTCTGCCACGGCGCCGGCCTCGACTGGGACGTGGCCTCGGCGCTGGCGCCGCTGGGAGAGCGGGCGCGGGTGGTCGCGGCGATCGAGCCGCTGGTCGCGCAGGTCGCGGCGGCGGCGCGGCCGGGCGACCACATCGTGTGCATGAGCAACGGCGGCTTCGGTGGCATCCACGACCGCCTGCTGGACGCCCTGAAGGCGTCCTGAGGACCCGGCCCCGACGCCCCCGATGGCGATCGGGACCCCGACATCGGCGCGGGATCAGCCGCGACGCGCCCTAACCGCTTGCGACAGCGTGTCGAGCGCGGCCACCGAATCGTCCCAGCCCAGGCAGGCATCGGTGATGCTCTGGCCATAGGCGAGACCGCCGATCGAGTCGCGGCCCGGGGTGAACTTCTGCGCCCCGGCGTTCAGGTGGCTCTCGATCATGACGCCGAAGACGCTGCGGCTGCCGCCGGCGATCTGCGTGCCGATGTCGGCGGCGACCTCCAGCTGCTTCTGGTGCTGCTTGGCGCTGTTGGCGTGGCTGCAGTCGACCATCAGCCGCGGCGCCAGCCCGGCCGATCCCAGGTCGTCGCAGGCCGCGGCGACGCTGGCGGCATCGTAGTTGGGCGCCTTGCCGCCGCGCAGGATGACATGGCAGTCGGGGTTGCCGTTGGTCTGCACGATGGCGACCTGGCCGTTCTTGTGCACCGACAGGAAGTGGTGCCCGCGCGCCGCCGCCTGGATGGCGTCGGTGGCGATGCGGATGTTGCCATCGGTGCCGTTCTTGAAGCCGATCGGCGCCGAGATGCCCGAGGCCAGTTCGCGATGCACCTGGCTCTCGGTGGTGCGCGCGCCGATCGCGCCCCACGAGATCAGGTCGCCGATGTACTGGGGCGAGATGACGTCGAGGAACTCGCTGCCCGCGGGCAGGCCCAGGCGGTTGATGTCGATCAGCAGCTGGCGCGCCATGCGCAGGCCCTCGTCGATGCGGAAGCTCTCGTCGAGGTAGGGGTCGTTGATGAGGCCCTTCCAACCGACCGTGGTGCGCGGCTTCTCGAAGTACACACGCATCACGATCTCCAGCGAGTCGGCGTACTTCTCGCGCTGCGCCTTCAGGCGCCGGGCGTAGTCGAGCGCGGCGGCGGGGTCGTGGATCGAGCAGGGTCCCATGATCACCAGCAGCCGGTCGTCGGTGCCGGCCATGATGTCGTGGATGCGCCGGCGCGTCCCGGTGATCAGCGTCTCCACCGGCGTGCCACGGATCGGGAAGAAGCGGATGAGATGTTCGGGAGGCGGGAGCACGTTGATGTCCTTGATGCGTTCGTCGTCGGTCTGGCTGGTTTTCTCGACGTGCGCATACCAGCTGTCGCTGGTCGGGGCGGAAGGATGGGTCATCGCGGGGCTCCTGGAGGATGGGGATGGAAGGGAATCGGGGGAACCAAAAAAAAACCGCCGGGGCGTGAGCACCGGCGGTTTTCAGAGGGGTTGTGCGTTTGTCTTTACGCGCTCGTCTCTAGGCCGCCGGAGAACCGGAACCAGAAGTACGAAAAGAAGAAGGCGGCGCGCAGCGACATGGCAGGCAATGTAGCACAGGGTCCGGGGGCCGGAGGCCTCGCAAACCCTGCCATGCGGCGCCTCAGGCGGTGCCGCCGACGGTCAGGCCGTCGATGCGCAGGGTCGGCTGGCCGACGCCCACGGGCACGCTCTGGCCTTCCTTGCCGCAGGTGCCGACACCGGAGTCGAGCGCCATGTCGTTGCCGATCAGGGTCACGCGCGTCAGGGCGTCGGGGCCGTTGCCGACGATGGTCGCGCCCTTGACCGGGTAGAGGATCCTGCCGTTCTCGACCCAATAGGCCTCGCTGGCCGAGAACACGAACTTGCCGCTGGTGATGTCGACCTGACCGCCACCGAAGTTGGTCGCGTAGAGGCCCTTCTCGATGCTGGCGACGATCTCCTGCGGATCCTTGTCGCCACCGAGCATGTAGGTGTTGGTCATGCGCGGCATGGGCATGTGGGCATAGCTCTCGCGACGGCCGTTGCCGGTCGGCTTGACGCCGCTCAGGCGGGCGTTGAGCGAGTCCTGGATGTAGCCCTTGAGGATGCCGTCCTCGATCAGCACGTTGCGCTGGCTGGCGTTGCCCTCGTCGTCGACGTTGAGCGAGCCGCGGCGGTCGGCGATGGTGCCATCGTCGAGCACCGTGACGCCCTTGGCCGCGACGCGCTCGCCGATGCGCCCGGAGAAGGCACTCGATCCCTTGCGGTTGAAGTCGCCCTCCAGGCCATGGCCGATGGCCTCGTGCAGCAGGATGCCGGGCCAGCCCGGGCCGAGCACGACGGTCATCTCGCCGGCCGGCGCCGGCCGCGCCTCGAGGTTGGTCAGGGCCGCCTTGACGGCCTGGTCGACATACTGGGCGATGTGCTCGTCGTCGAAGTAGGCCAGGCCGAAGCGCCCGCCGCCGCCGCCCGAGCCGATCTCGCGCCGCACCTTGCCGGCGATGGTCTGCTCGGCGATCACCGTCACCGACAGCCGCACCAGCGGCCGGACGTCGGCGGCCAGCGTGCCATCGGCGCGCGCGACCAGCACGACGTCGTATTCGCTCGCCAGGCCGGCCATGACCTGGGCGATGCGCGGATCGCGACTGCGCGCGAGCTGCTCGACCTTCTCCAGCAGTTTCACCTTGGAGGTGCTGTCGAGCGTGGCGATGGGATCGATGCCGTCGTAGAGCGAACGGCTGGAGGCGATCTTGCGACTGGGCACCTTCACGCGGCCGCCGCGCGCGGTGGCGGCGATGGAGCGCACGGTGCGCGCGGCATCGAGCAGCGAGGCCTCGGAGATGTCGTCCGAATAGGCGAAGGCGGTCTTCTCGCCACTGACCGCGCGCACGCCGACGCCCTGGTCGATGCTGAAGCTGCCGGTCTTGACGATGCCCTCCTCCAGGCTCCAGCCCTCGCTGCGGGTGTACTGGAAGTAGAGGTCGGCGTCGTCGACCCGATGCGCCTTGATCTCGGCCAGGGCCCGGCTCAGGTGGGATTCGTCGAGGCCGAAGGGCGTCAGCAGGAGTTGTTGCGCCGTCGCGAGGCGCTCGATCGTGGGTTCGCGGGAGATCATCCTGGATTATTGCTCGCCCCCAGGCTGCGGCGCACTGCGTGTCCGCTTCGCCCACCCCCCACCGGGGAGAATGAGGACCACCCCCAGGCTTGCCCACTTCGTGTGGCAGCGCCTACCCCCTCGAGGGGGCAATGGCGGCGGACCGGCCAAGCCGGATCCACGCCATTCGCGCGGGAGCCACGGCCCTTTGCGCCGGGCTGCGCGGGGCGGCGCGGGGCGGAACGGCGCGGCGCGGAGTGCGTCAGGTCTGCATCAGGCGGCGGGCGCGGGAGATGGACATGAGGATGCCCAGGGCGAGGCCGAGGGTGACCATGGCGGTGCCGCCATAGCTGATGAAGGGCAGCGGGACGCCGACGACGGGCAGGATGCCGCTGACCATGCCCATGTTCACGAAGGCATAGGTGAAGAAGATCATCGTGACCGCGCCGGCCAGCAGGCGCGAGAACAGGGTCGGCGCCGACAGGGCGATGGCCAGGCCGCGGAAGATCAGGAAGGTGAAGGCGCCGATCAGGAACAGGTTGCCCGCCAGGCCGAATTCCTCGCCATAGGCGGCGAAGATGAAGTCGGTGGTGCGCTCGGGGATGAATTCGAGGTGCGTCTGGGTGCCCTGCATGAACCCCTTGCCGCCGATGCCGCCGGAGCCGATGGCGATCATGCCCTGGATGATGTGGAAGCCCTTGCCCAGGGGGTCCTTGCTCGGGTCGAGCAGCGTGCACACGCGCTGCTTCTGGTAGTCGTGCAGCACGCGCCAGTCGACGCCGTCGGCGCACAGCTGCGATTCGAAGCCGACGATCAGCACCACCGCCACCACGCCGATCGCCACCGGCGGCACGATCAGCTTCCAGCTCAGGCCGGCGAAGAAGATCACCGACAGCCCGGCCGCCATCACCAGCAGCGCCGTGCCCAGGTCGGGCTGCTTCATGATGAGCCCCACCGGGATCATCAGCAGCACCATCGCGAAGGCGAAGTCGAACGGGCGCACGTGACCCTCGCGTCGCTGGAACCACCACGCCAGCATCAGCGGCGTGGCGATCTTCAGGATCTCGCTCGGCTGGATCACCATGCCGACGTTGATCCAGCGCGTGGCGCCCTTCTTGGTGATGCCGAACAGCGCCACCGCGATCAGCAGTCCGACGCCGGCCAGGTACAGCGGCACGGCGAACATCATGAGCCGCTGCGGCGGCACCTGCGCGACGACGAAGAGGATGAAGCCGGCCAGCAGCATGTTGCGGCCGTGGTCGATGAAGCGCGATCCGTGGTCGAAGCCCGACGAGTACATCGTCAGCAGGCCGGCGCAGGCCAGCAGGACCACCGCGAACGCCAGCAGGCCGTCGAAGCCCTGGAAGATGGGGGCGATGCGCCGCGCGAGGGAGGGTTGCTGGAAGACGGCGGACATGGGCGCGGATTATCGGGGCGCGGACCGCCCGCTCAGGTCAGATCGATCTGGACGACCGTGCGCCCCGGACGGCTTTGGAGCGCCAGCGCCGCGCCGATCTCCCGGGCGCGCGATGCCAGGGCGCGCGGCGGCACCGCGACGTCGAAGCCGATGCCGTCGTCGATCACCCGGATGCGGATCCCCCGGTCCGTCGGCGCCGCCTCGATCCGCAGGGTGCGGGCCCGCGCGTGCTGCAGCACGTTGGACAGGGCCTCGAACAGCAGGAACTGGAGCTGGCGCAACGCCGGGGCGTCGAGCCGGGGCAGCGGCCGGAGCTCCTCCACGGCCCATTCGAGGACCAGGCCGGAGCCGGCCAGCCGCGGCTCGAAGCGATGCCGCAGGCCGGCCAGCAGCATCTGCACGTCGCCCGGCGGCAGCTGCAGGGCATCGATGGAGAGCTTCAGGTGGTCCATGGAGTCGCGCAGGGTGTGCAGGACCTCGTTCGGGCGGACCTGATCCGACTGCATCTGGCGGATCGCCGTGCTGAGGTGGGCGCCGACGCTGTCGTGCATGTCGCGCAGGATGCGCTCGCGCTCCAGGGCGCGTTCCTGGGCGCGCGCGCCGATCTCGAGCCGGTCGTAGGCCGCCGCCAGTTCACGCTCGCGCTCGGCCACGCGCGCGGCGAGCATGCGCGGCAGTTCGCGCGACCGGGCGCTCGCCGCATGGAAGCGCCGCATCACCAGACCCAGCAGCGCGAGCCCGAACAGCATCGAGGCATAGCGCACCCAGGTCGTCTCGCCATAGGCATCGCTCATGCGGATGACCAGCCAGTCGCGCACCGCCACCGCCAGCGTGAGCGCCATGACCGCCGCCACCAGCAGGCGCGCGGCGGTCGGCCGCCACAGCGTGGCGCCGATGAACAGGCAGACATAGGCCGTCATCGCCACGATCTCCACGCCCAGCCAGGCGGTCAGCCAGAACGGTTCGCCCCGTGAGAGCGCCACGTAGCAGGCGAACACCGGCACGGTGAAGATCAGCGCCAGCGCGCGCTGCAGCCGGACCATGGTGGGCCGGTCCTGCCAGCCGGCGACGTGCTGGCAGAACATGACGCAGGAAACGGCCCAGCCGGAGTAGCAGGCCGTCATCAGCACGCCCCACGCGACCCAGGGCAGCGGCGGCTCGACGATGGCGCCATCCGCCACCCGCAGCGCCCAGCACCACTGCGCCAGTGCCGCCCACAGGTAGAGCCGGTCCCGGCGCGGCCGGCCGGCGCCGGTTCCGGCGGGCTCGACCTGCGTCAGCCACAGGCCCAGCGCGATCGCCCCGATCACCCCGCTGAAGGCCGACAGCAGCACGGCGCCCGTGAAGCGCCAGGCATAGGCCGGCGCGAACAGGCGGTCGCGCACGGTCGTGGCCGGCCCGATCGTGGGCACCGCCAGCCCGGCGCGACGGCCGGAATCGGCGCGGATGCGGATCTGCAGGCGGTTGTCTCCGGCGCGCAGCAGGCCGGCCGGCAACGGCAGGTAGATGGGCACCTTGGCATAGTCGGCGCCGTGGTCGCGCGCCAGATCGCCGTGGGTCTGCAGCAGGCTGCCATTGACCGCGACCTCGAAGACGCTGCCCACGCGCGGGATGAACAGGCCCCAGGGCCCGGCCGGCGCTTCGGCCAGGGTGAAGGGCAACGTGAAGCGCGCCTCGCCCGGCCGCCCCGCGTGCACGCGGTCCCAGTGATAGGGCAGCCCCACGGACGCCTCGCGCGTGGCGCCGTCGACCGTGCTGACGACGCTGCCCGCGCGCAGTGCGAGCAGGGCCTCCGCGGCCGGCGCCTGCGCAGGGGCGGCGGCGGGTCCCAGCAGCAGCAGCAGCAACAGCGGCACCCTCGGCAGGAGGCCCGCGACGCCGCGCCGGATCGCCGCCAGGCCCCCGGTCGCGCGCATGGCTCAGTCCGGCTGCCGCAGCAGCCCCAGCCGCGACGCCTCGAAGACGGCTTCGTTCTTCGAATGCACCGCCAGCTTGGCGTAGAGGTTCTTGATGTGGGTCTGCACCGTGTTCACGCTCAGGTCCTTCAGTCGGGCGATCTCCGCATAGGAGAAGCCCCGGGCGATGAGGTCGAGCACCTCCTGCTCGCGCGCCGACAGGAAGGCCGGCCGGACGGCCTCCGGCGTCGCCGCGCCGCGCGCCAGCCAGGGGCCGGAGGTGCCGGAGGCAGCGGGCGCAGCGGATGCCCCGGGCGCGGCGCCGGCCGCATCCGCCGCCAGCCGCAGGCGACGGTACCGGGTCAGCACGGAACGCGCGAGCATGGGCGAGATGGGCGAGGCGCCGGCCTTGACGTCGAGCAGCGTGCGCGCGATGTCCGCGGGCGCCGCGTCCTTGTACAGGTAGCCGACGGCCCCGGCCTCGATGCTCGCCAGCGCGCTGGCCTCGTCGCCATAGATCGACAGCACGACCGGATCGCAGGCCGGGAAGCGGGCCGCCATCGCGCGGATGACCTCGAGGCCGCTGCCGTCGGGCAGGCCGAGATCGACCAGCAGCAGGTCCGGCGCCTCGGTCGTGGTGCCCAGCCAGGCGCGTGCCTCCCGCAACGTGCCCAGTCCGGCCAGCCAGCGCAGCCGGGGCTCGGCGCGCACGCTGCGTTCGAGGGTATCGCGCAGGCGCACATCGTCCTCCACGACCAGGACCGTCCAGGACGCCGGTGGCCGGGTGCTTGCCTCGATGTGCATGGAGCCGAAGCATAAGCGGTCACTCCGCTTTCAGGGGGCCTCGATGGGCCGGCGCCGCTAGCATGCCGGACCATGCCCACCACCCATCTGCTCTACCTGCACGGTTTCCGCTCCTCGCCGCAGTCCACCAAGGCGCGCCAGATGGCCGCCCGCATGGCCGCGCGTCATCCGCAGGTGCGCTGGTGGTGTCCGGCGCTGCCGCCCTCCCCGCGCGAGGCGATGGCGCTGATCATGGACGGCATCGCCGACTGGCCCCGCGCGACCATGGCGGTGGTCGGCTCGTCGCTGGGCGGCTTCTACGCGACCCGCGTCGCGGCCCTGACGGGCTGCCCGGCGGTGCTGCTCAACCCGGCCGTCGATCCGGCGCGCGACCTGGCCCGGCACATCGGCGCGCAGACCGGCTGGCACGACCCGACGCAGCAGTTCCATTTCCAGCCCGGGTTCATCGACGAACTGCGCGCCCTGGAGGTCGGACCGCTGGAGCGGCCCGAACGCGTCCTGGCGATCGTCGCCCAGGGCGACGAGGTGCTCGACTGGCGCGAGATGACGGCGCGCTATCCGGGCAGCCGGGTACGGCTGCTCGAGGGCGGCGACCACGCGCTGTCGGACTTCGAGGCGCGGCACCTGGACGACGTACTGGCCTTCCTGGACCCGGTCTGAGCGCCGGATCGGGCGTGGGAGAATCCGGCCCATGTTTGTATTGTTCGAAGAAGCCGGCAAGTATCTCGGCGGTCGCGTCATCTCGGAGGCCGAGGCCTCGGCCCAGGTCGAGCTCGACACCGGCAAGCGGGTCAAGGCCAAGAGCGCGCACATCGTGCTGCGCTTCGACAAGCCGGCCCCGGCCGAGCTGATCGCGCAGGCGCGCGAACTGGCCGCCACCGTCGACCTCGACCTGGCCTGGGAATTCGCGCCCGAGGGCGAGTTCTCCTCGGCCGAGCTGGCCACCGAGTATTTCCAGTCCAGCCCGACGCTGGTGCAGCAGGCCGCCGCCCTGTTCGCGCTGTTCGACGCGCCGCACTACTTCCGCCGCGCCGGCAAGGGCCGCTTCAAGAAGGCGCCGGCCGAGATCATCCAGCAGGCGCTCGCCGCCATCGAGAAGAAGAAGCAGGTGCAGGCGCAGATCGCCGACTGGGCGGCGCAGCTGGTGGCCGGCGAGTGCCCGGCGCCGGTGCGCGAGCAGCTCTACAAGATCCTCTTCCGGCCCGACAAGAACGCGCCGGAGTACCGCGCCGTGGTCGAGGCCTCGCGCACCGCCCAGCGCGCGCCGCTCGAACTCCTCGAGCGCGCCGGCGCCATCGATTCGCCCTACCAGTTCCACTGGCGGCGCTTCCTGTTCGAGAACTTCCCCAAGGGCACCGGCTTCCCGGCCCTGGCGGCGCCGGCGATCGCCGACGACCTGCCGCGCGCCGAGGGCGTCGCGGCCTTCTCCATCGACGACTCGCAGACCACCGAGATCGACGACGCCCTGTCGGTGCAGGGGCTGGGCAGCGGCACCGTCACGGTCGGCGTGCACATCGCCGCGCCGGGCCTGGCGCTGGTGCCGGGCAGCGCCATCGACCAGGTGGCGCGCGCGCGCATGTCGACGGTCTACATGCCGGGCCACAAGATCACCATGCTGCCCGACGACATCGTGCAGACCTACACCCTGCTCGAAGGCGGCGACCGCCCGGCGGTGTCGCTCTACGCGCGCTTCGACGAGACCACGCTCGAGCTCCAGGGCACCGAGACCCGGCTCGAACGCGTGCCGATCGTCGCCAACCTGCGCCACGACCAGCTCGACGGCATCATCACCCAGGCCTGGCTGGAGGACGCGGACGCGACGCATCCGGACACGCCCGAGGCCGTGGCGGCGTTGCGCGCGCCGCTGAGCTTCCTGTTCCGGCTCGCCCGCCAGCTCAAGGCGCAGCGCGAGGTGGCGCGCGGCAAGCCGGAGAACTTCAACCGGCCCGACTACAACTTCCGCCTCACGGGCCACACCGGCGAACCGGTGGGCGACGAGCAGGTCGGCATCACCACGCGCCAGCGTGGCGCGCCGCTCGACCTGATCGTGGCCGAGGCCATGATCCTGGCCAACAGCAGCTGGGGCGCCTGGCTCGGCGAGCTCGGCGTGCCCGGGCTCTATCGCAGCCAGGCCAGCCTGGCGCCCGGCATCAAGGTGCGCATGGGCACGCGCTCGCTGCCGCACGCCGGCCTGGGCGTGAAGAGCTATGCCTGGAGCACCTCGCCCCTGCGCCGCTACACCGACCTGGTCAACCAGTGGCAGATCATCGCGGCCGCGCGCCACGGCAGGACCGCCCCGCTGGCCGCGCCCTTCAAGCCCAAGGACGCCGACCTGTTCTCGATCCTGTCGGGCTTCGACGCCGCCTATGCCACCTACAACGCCCACCAGGGGGGCATGGAGCGCTTCTGGACCCTGAAGTACCTGCAGCAGCAGGGCATCACCGAACTCGAGGTCAGCGTCATCAAGGACCTGCCCAATGGCGCGCTGGTGCGGGCCGAGACGCTGCCCCTGGTGTTCCCGGTGGCCGGAGCGCAGCCGCGCGGCGCCCGCCTGCGCGTGAAGCTCGGCGAGATCGACGAGATCGCGCTCGACGTCCACGGCACCGTGCTCGAGCGGCTGGACCTGCCCGGCGCCGATGCCGCCGCCGCGACCCCGGACGATGCCGGCGACGACGACGAGGAAGTGGCCGGTCCGATCGCCATCGCGGTGGATCTGGCCGATGCCGACGCGCCCGGCGCCGCGCCTCAGGCGGCCGGCACGCCGGCCTGAGGCCGGACCGCTCCCCGCGCGTCCACGCTCACGTCCACGCCCGCATCCGAGCCGGCACCGGCCCCTCCGCCGCCCCGCCCCGTCGCCATGTCCTCCCGACGCCCCGGTGTCCTGCCCGTCGCGCTCGGCCTGTCGGTCGCGCTGCACGCGCTGGCGCTGGCGGTGCACTTCGTCGATCCGCCCGCGCCGGCCCGGCCCGCCGCCAGCGCGCCGCTGGAGCTGATCCTCGTCAACGCCCGGTCCCGGGAACGATCCGAGGCGCCCGAGCATCCGGCGGCGCTGGCCCAGCACACGCTCGCCGGCGGTGGCGCCGCCGCCCGGGGCCGGGCGACCAGCCCCCTGCCACGCTCGGCCTTCGCCGCCGAGGGCGACGCGGCCGAGGAGACGCGCCGCGAGGCCGAGGCGGCGCCGGCCGAGACGCCCGCCGTACCGATCCTCGCGGCACTGGTCGGTCCGGCCGGCATCGCGCCGCCGACACCGCCCCGGCCCGAGACGACGCCGGCCGAACGCCAGGCCGCGCTCGCGCCCGAGGAACGCCGGCGCGAGCTGGTCGACCAGCTCGCCGAGATCGAACGCCGCCTGAACCGTGACAACGCGCAGCCGCGCAAGCGCTATGTCAGTCCGGCGACGCGCGAGGCCGCCTATGCGGCCTATGTCGACCGCCTGCGTCGCAGCATCGAGGCGCGCGGCACGCGCAACTTCCCCGAACTCGCCGGCCGCAAGCTCTATGGCGAACTGACCATGCTGGTCACCGTCGATGCCGACGGCCGGCTGCTCGGCGCCGAGATCATCCAGGGCTCGGGCAGCGACATGCTCGACCGGCGCGCCCAGGCCATCGTGACGAGCATCGGCAACTTCGGCCGCTTCCCCGAAGCCATGCGCACCCAGGCCGACCAGATCGTGCTGCCGTCGCGATTCCAGTTCGGTCGCGACGAGACGCTGAAGACGAGCCGCTAGGATCGCGCCCACGCCAATCAAGGAACACTCCCGCCATGGACCTCTACTGCGTGATGGGCAATCCGGTCGAGCACAGCCGCTCGCCCTGGATCCAGGCCCGCTTCGCCGAACTCACCGGACAGACCCTCGACTACCGCCGCCGGCTGGTGCCGCTGGGCGGTTTCGCCGAGGCGGTCGCGGCATTCCGCGCCGATCCGGCCGGCACGGCGCGCGGCTGCAATGTCACCGTGCCCTTCAAGTTCGATGCCGCCGACGTCGCCGCCGGCCACCTGACCCCGCGCGCCGCCCTGGCCGGCGCGGTCAACACCCTGACCTTCGGCGACCCGGCCACGGATGGCGGCATCCGCGGCGATAACACCGACGGCGTCGGGCTGGTCAACGACATCGTGCGCAACGCCGGCATGGCGCTGGCCGGCGCCGACGTGCTGCTCATCGGCGCCGGCGGTGCCGCCGCCGGCGTGCTCGGCCCGCTGATCGAGACCGGCGCGCGGCGCGTGACGGTGGCCAACCGCACGCTCGACAAGGCGATCGCCCTGGTGCGCCGGCACAACGATCTCGCGCATGCGCGCGGCATGCGGCTCGAGGCCTGCGAACTGCAGGAGGTGCCGGGGGATTTCAACCTCGTCGTCAACGGGTCCGCCTCCAGCCTGGCGGGCGGCGAGGTGCCGGTGGCGGCACGCGTGCTGCGTCGTGGCGCCCTCGCCGTCGACATGATGTACGGCCCGGCCGCGGCCGGCTTCATGGCCTGGGCCGAGGCCCATGGCGCCGTGCCGCGCGACGGGCTGGGCATGCTGGTGGAACAGGCGGCCGAGGCCTTCGAGGGCTGGCGCGGCGTGCGTCCGCCCGCGGCGCAGGTGCTGGCCGAACTGCGCGGGGTGCTGCGCGCCGCGGCCATGCCGGCGGCCCCGCCGGCGCGCGACGCTTGAACGCCCTGCGGGCCCTGGTGCGCTGGCTGGCCTGCCTGGCCGTGGCCGGGCTGGCGCTGCAGCTCTTCTTCATCGGACGCATCGCGCTCATGGTGGTCGTCGATCCGCAGTCGACCACGTTCCAGCGTTCCGAGGCCTGGAAGATCGCCACGCAGGGCCGCGTCAACACCACCGCCGGCCCGGCCGCGCGGCGCGACGACGCGGCGCCGTCCTGGGCCCAGGAGTGGGTGCCCTACGACCGCATCGCCGACACCCTCAAGCGCGCCGTGATCGCCAGCGAGGATGCCGAGTTCGTCTATCACCGGGGCGTCGAATGGGAGGCCATCGAACGCGCCCGCGCCCACAACGCCCGGGCCGAGGAGATCGCCGCGCGCCGCGCCGCCCAGGTGCGCGCGCGTGGCAAGGAGCCGGCCGCGCCCAAGGTGCACGGCGGCTCGACCATCACCCAGCAGCTGGCCAAGAACCTGCTGCTGTCGGGCGAACGCACCCTGCTGCGCAAGGCCCAGGAAGTGGTGCTGGCGACGACCCTGGAGATGCTGCTGAGCAAGCGCCGCATCCTGGAGATCTACCTCAACAGCGTCGAGTGGGGCGAAGGCGTGTTCGGCGCCGAGGCCGCGGCCCGGCACTACTTCGGCAAGCCGGCCGCGCGCCTGAGCGCGAACGAGGCGGCCCGGCTGGCCGTCATGCTGCCGAGTCCCAAGGCATTCGAGCGCCGGCCGAATTCGCCCTACCTCAACGGCCGCGTCGCCACCATCGTCGCGCGCATGCCGGCGGCCGAACTGCCCTGAGCCGGGCGTCCGAGGCTCGCGTCTATCGGAACGCGCGACACCGTCCCATCCGGGAAATCGAGTACGCGATGAGGTCCTTCGACGGCGCTCATTTCCCCTAAAGTCTTTGTCCATAACAAAGACGAGGTGGATCGATGCGCAAGAAACCGCTGCTGGCCAGCACACTCATCGCCGCACTGGCGCCGGCCGCCTGGGCCCAATCGTCGGTGCAGCTCTACGGCATCGTGGACGCGGCCATCCGCCACACGACCAACGAGGGCGCGGCCGGCGACGGCAAGCTCACGCAGATGATCGGCGGCGGCATGTCGCAGAGCCGCTGGGGCATCAACGTCACCGAGGACCTCGGCGGCGGCCTGAAGGCGCTGGCCAACCTGGAGAACCGGTTCGGCGCCGACAACGGCACGCCCGCGACGGCCAACTACTTCCAGCAGTCCTGGGTCGGCCTGCAGAGCGCGAGCTTCGGCCGCCTGACGCTGGGGCGCCAGTACAACGTGCTGTTCGACGTCGTCACCAGCACCTATGCGTCGTTTCCCTATTCGCCCTACTTCGACGCCTTCAAGCCCGAGATCGGGTTCTCGCTGAGCGCGCGCGCGAGCAACATGCTCAAGTACGTGATCGACTACGGCCCGCTGCGCGCCGGCGTGCAGTACTCGCCGAGCGAGGACGCGCCCACCGGCGGGCGGACCGCCGGCGCCTACCTGCGCTACGCGGCCGATGGCCTGGCCGTCGGCGGCGCGTTCCAGAACTATGTCTTCGGCTCGGGCCGCAAGATCGAGGCCTGGACCCTGGGCGGTTCCTATCGCGTCAACCGCTGGTACTTCAACGCCGGCATCGGCCAGAACAAGGTCGTCGACGGCCTGCTGACCGCGCCGGTCGACCTGGCGATCCTGTCGTCGCTCTGGAGCGGCACGTCCCCGGCCAATGGCAACTTCGGCGGGCCGGCCTTCCTGGCCGCCGACAAGCGCCAGATCGCCAAGGTCGGCGTGGGCTACCAGATCACGCCGCAGCTCAACCTGGGTGCCCACCTGTTCCGCACCAAGCAGTCCGGTCCCACCGTCGCCGGCGACGCCCGGGCGACGTTCTTCGTCATGGCCGCCGACTATGCGCTGTCCAAGCGCACCGATGCCTATGTCGAGCTCGACACCACGCGCCTGAAGGGCGATGCCAACCTGAACGGCACGACCAGCGCCGGCGGTCCGCGCAGCCGCAACGGCTACACCATCGGCGTGCGCCACCGCTTCTGACGCGCGGCGCCGGGCATCGGCGCGGGACCTCGACTACAGTCGCGGTCTTCCCCACTCTCCCGCCTCGACGGCGCGCGCACGCGGCGCGCGCCCGGGCTTCCCGTCCCATGCGCATCCTCGGCATCGATCCCGGCCTGCAGAGCACCGGCTTCGGCGTGATCGACGCGGAGGGCGCCTCCCTGCGCTATGTCGCCAGCGGCACCATCACCACCCGCCACATGGCGCTGGGCGACCTGCCGGCGCGCCTGAAGGTGCTGTTCGACGGCATCGGCGAGGTCACGGCGCGCTACCAGCCGGAGACGGCCGCCGTCGAGATCATCTTCGTCAACGTCAATCCGCAGTCCACGCTGCTGCTGGGACAGGCGCGTGGCGCCTGCATCACGGCGCTGGTGACGCGCGACCTGCCGGTGGCCGAATACACGGCGCTGCAGATGAAGCGCGCCGTCGCCGGCCACGGCCAGGCGGCCAAGGCGCAGGTCCAGGAGATGGTCAAACGCCTGCTGGACCTGCCCGGCCTGCCCGGCAGCGACGCCGCCGATGCCCTGGGCATCGCCATCACGCATGCGCACGTCGGCAGCTCGATGGCCCGGCTCAGCGAGGCCGCCGGCCTGTCGCGCAGCACCTCCGGCATGTACCGCCAGGGCCGCACGCGCTGAGGGTACGCCGGGTCAGGCGCGCGCGGAGATCGCCCACACCAGGCAGACCGCCAGCATGAACAGCGTCCACGCTCCCAGGATCGCGCCGCGGCGCCGGTAGCGCACCTGCGTCGTGGTCAGGTAGACGACGAAGCACGCGAGGGTGGCCAGCAGCAGCAGCCCGGACAGGCCCAGGGCCAGCGACAGCAGCGTGCTGCCCCAGTGATGCAGCGGCAGCGGCTGGGGCGACGACATCGGAGGCGCGTCCTCGTGGGGCCTACCAGGCGCGCGCGACTTCGGCGAAACCGCGCGGGGCGCGTCGTTCGTCGTCGAAGGTGACGATCTCGTAGGCCTCGGGATGCGCGAGCAGCTCGCGCAGCAGCTTGTTGTTGAGCGCGTGGCCGGAACGGAAGGCGCTGTACGACGCCAGCAGCGGCCGGCCGACCACGTACAGGTCGCCCATCGCGTCGAGGATCTTGTGCTTGACGAACTCGTCGTCGTAGCGCAACCCGCCGACGTTCAGCACCTTGGTGTCGTCCATGACGATGGCGTTGTCGAGCCCGCCGCCGAGCGCCAGGCCACGGCTGCGCATGTACTCGACCTCCTTGGTGAAGCCGAAGGTTCGCGCGCGCGCGATGTCGCGGCTGTAGGAACCCTGGCCGAGGTCGAACTCGAAGCGCTGGCCGGTGGAATCGACCACGCGGTGGTCGAAGTCGATCTCGAAGCTCAGCTTGAAGCCGTGATAGGGCTCCAGGCGCGCCCACTTGGCATCGGCGTCCTGGCCCTCGCGCACCTCGACCGGCGCCAGCACCTTGATGAAGCGCCGGGGCGCCTTCTGCAGTTCGATGCCCGCGCTCTGCAGCAGGAACACGAACGACGAGGCCGAGCCGTCGAGGATCGGCACCTCGTCGGCCGTGATGTCGATGATCAGGTTGTCGATGCCCAGGCCGGCGCAGGCCGACATCAGGTGCTCGATGGTCTGCACCTTGGCGCCGCTGCGCGAGACCGTCGACGCGAGCCGCGTGTCGGTCACGGACTCGGCCGTCATCGGGATGTCGACCG
The DNA here is from genome assembly GCF_056679935.1 of Variovorax sp. PEI5. Taxonomy (NCBI): domain Bacteria; kingdom Pseudomonadati; phylum Pseudomonadota; class Betaproteobacteria; order Burkholderiales; family Comamonadaceae; genus Variovorax; species Variovorax sp. PEI5. Next base: position 3,173,932 of record NZ_CM155257.1, on the reverse strand, counting down.
GCTCGGGCAGGTCGACGCGGCGGAACACGATGCCCGTGTCGGGTGGCGAGGGGCGCAGCGTGAGTTCCACGCGCTGGCCGCTGTGCAGCCCGACGCCGACGGCGCGGGTGATGGATTTGAGCGTTCGTTGTTGCAGCACGGCAGCGATTCTAGGAGCGCGAACTCCACGACGCGCCACCGTGCCGGCTATGCCCGCCATAGGCGCGGGCCCGCCCGGGGGTCATCAGTCGGCCTGGCGGCGCAGGAAGGCTGGGATCTCGAAGTCGTCCATGCCGCCCGAGGAGAGCGCGTCGACCTTGGCCGCGGCCATGGTGCGGTTGGTGCGCCACACGCTGGGCACCGCCATGCCTTCGTAGTTCGGCTGGTGGTGGTGGTGACCGGCCTGGCCCATGCCGCCGTTCGAGGGCATCGGGAACGGGATGTTGTCGGTGCCGGTGCGGATGACCTCGAGCGCGGGCGCCTGGCGACGCGCGTCGACCGGACGCGACAGGCCGGTGGCGACCACCGTCACGCGCATCTCGTCGCCCAGCGCCTCGTCGTAGGCGGCGCCGTAGATCACGTGCGCGTCGGCCGAGGCGTAGGCGCGGATCGTGTTCATGGCGAGCTTCGACTCGGCCAGCTTGAGCGAGCTCTTGGAGGCCGTCACCAGCACCAGCACGCCCTTGGCGCCCGACAGGTCGATGCCCTCGAGCAGCGGGCAGGCCACGGCCTGCTCGGCGGCGATGCGGGCGCGGTCGGGACCGCTGGCCGCGGCCGTGCCCATCATGGCCTTGCCGGGCTCGCCCATCACGGTGCGCACGTCCTCGAAGTCGACGTTGACGCCGCCGTACTCGTTGATGATCTCGGAGATGCCGCCGACGGCGTTCTTGAGCACGTCGTTGGCATGCGCGAAGGCCTCGGCCTGCGTCACGTCGTCGCCCAGCACGTCGAGCAGCTTCTCGTTCAGGATCACGATCAGCGAGTCGACGTTGGCTTCCAGCTCGGCCAGGCCCTCGTCGGCGTTGCTCATGCGCTTGCCGCCCTCCCAGTCGAAGGGCTTGGTCACCACGCCGACCGTCAGGATGCCCATCTCCTTGGCCACGCGGGCGATCACGGGCGCCGCGCCGGTGCCGGTGCCGCCGCCCATGCCGGCGGTGATGAAGAGCATGTGCGCGCCATCGATGGCCGTGCGGATCTCGTCGATCGCCGCCTCGGCCGCCTCGCGACCCTTGGCCGGCTTGCCGCCCGCGCCCAGGCCGTTGCTGCCGAGCTGGATCAGCTTGGGCGCGTTGCTGCGCGAGAGCGCCTGCGCGTCGGTGTTGGCGCAGGAGAACTGCACGCCCTGCACGCCGCGCTCGATCATGTGCGCGACCGCGTTGCCGCCGCCGCCGCCCACGCCGATGACCTTGATCTGCGTGCCCTGGTTGAACTCTTCCACTTCGATCATTTCGATGGCCATTTCTGACTCCTTGAATTTGCTGTTGCTGTTGCCGTAGTTGCTGAAAATCGCGTCGTCGTCGTCGTTCGCTGGATCCCATCGCAGCGCTGTCGCGAGGGCGGACCGGTGCGCCGCCATCGCTCGTTGAAATGCAGGCGCGGACAGCGCCGGTCGATCCTCGACATGGGGGAAGGTGGCATGGCTAGAAGTTCCCCACGATGAAGTCCTTGAAACGGCCGAAGGCGGTCTTGACCGAACCGTTCTTCTGCGCCACCTTGTAGCCGCGCATGCGGGCGAAGCGGGCCTCCTCCAGGAGACCCATGACGGTGGCCGCGCGAGGCTGGGCCACCATGTCCGACAGGGCGCTCGAATACTTCGGGATGCCGCGGCGCACCGGCTTGAGGAAGATGTCCTCCCCCAGCTCGACCATGCCCGGCATCACCGCGCTGCCGCCGGTGAGCACCACCCCCGACGACAGCACCTCCTCGTAGCCCGACTCGCGCACCACCTGCTGCACGAGCGAGAAGATCTCCTCGACGCGCGGCTCGATGACGCCGGCCAACGCCTGGCGACTGAGCATGCGCGGACCACGATCGCCCAGGCCCGGTACCTCGACCTGCGTGTCGGGATCGGCCAGCAGCTGCTTGGCGCAGCCGCTCTCGACCTTGATGTCCTCGGCGTCCTTGGTCGGCGTGCGCAAGGCCATCGCGATGTCGCTGGTGATGAGGTCGCCGGCGATCGGGATCACGGCCGTGAAGCGGATCGCGCCATTGGTGAAGATGGCGACGTCGGTGGTGCCGGCGCCGATGTCGACCAGCACCACGCCGAGTTCGCGCTCGTCCTCGGTCAGCACCGCCAGGCTGGAGGCCAGCGGGTTGAGCATCAGCTGGTCGACCTCCAGGCCGCAACGGCGCACGCACTTGATGATGTTCTCGGCCGCGCTCTGGGCGCCGGTGACGATGTGCACCTTGGCCTCGAGCCGCATGCCGCTCATGCCGATCGGTTCCTTGACGTCCTGGCCGTCGATGACGAACTCCTGCGGCTCCACCAGCAGCAGGCGCTGGTCGCTGGAGATGTTGATGGCGCGCGCCGTCTCCACCACCCGGGCGACATCCGCCGCCGTCACTTCCTTGTCCTTGACCGCCACCATGCCGCTGGAGTTGATGCCGCGGATGTGGCTGCCGGTGATGCCGGTGTAGACGCGACCGATCTTGCAGTCGGCCATCAGCTCGGCCTCCTTCAGGGCCTGCTGGATGCTCTGCACCGTGGCGTCGATGTTCACCACCACGCCGCGCTTCAGGCCGTTGCTGGGCGCGACGCCGAGGCCGGCGAGCTTGAGCGCGCCGCCGCCGAGCACCTCGGCCACGACCACCATCACCTTGGCGGTTCCGATATCGAGACCGACGACGAGGTCTTTGTATTCTCTGGGCATGCGTGTGTGTCCTCGCTGTTCGCTCATTTTTTCTTGGGGGGCTCGTTCACCACGGTGGTGACGCCGCGCATGCGCAGGGCGTAACCCTCGTGATGGCGCAGATCGGCGCCCTCGACCGATGCCACGGTGCGACCGTACTGGGCCGCCACCTGCGCCACCGTGCGCAGGAAGCGCTCGGTGCGGGCGACGACCTCCTCGCTGCGTCCGCGACCGAGTTCGAGCACGGCGCCGGTGTCGAGCAGCACGTGCCAGCTGCCGCGACTCGACAGGCCGAGTTCCTCGATGCCGATCTCGTAGGGCGCGAACAATGGCACCAGCAGGCGGTACATGCCCAGGATCTGGCCGGCCTGGTCGGGCGGGCCGTCCAGGCGCGGCAGCTTGTCGTCGACCTCGGCCGCGTTGGCCTCGAAGATCTCGCCGAAGCCGTTGACCAGCCGCGAGCTGGCCTCGTCGCCCCAATGGGCGACCGGCACGTGCTCGACCAGGGTGGCGCGCAGCTTGTTCGGGAATTCGCGCCGCACCACCGCCTGGCGCACCCAGGGCACCGACTCGAAGGCGGTGCGCGCGCGCGCCAGGTCGGCGGTGAAGAAGTTGCCGGTGATCTGCGGCGTGACGGTGGCGCGCAGCGTGACGGCGCTGTTGTGAGTGACCTCGCCGTCGACCTTGAGCGCGGCGATCGGGAAGAAGGGCTGGCGCAGCACCCACCACGCGAGCGCGACCACCAGCGTCAGCGCGAACAGCACGAACACCAGCGTGGCCGTGAAATTCATCAGCCGGACGTCGAAGGGGGTGGGCGCGGTGGTGGCCATGGTCAGTGCGCGCCCGCCGAGTCGAGCGTCGCCATGGCGAGCACCCGCAGGCACAGCTCCTCGTAGCCGATGCCCGCGGCGCGCGCCGACATCGGGACCAGCGAATGGGTGGTCATGCCGGGCGAGGTGTTCATCTCCAGCAGGAAGGGCTTGCGGTCGCTGGCGCGGATCATGACGTCGGCCCGGCCCCAGCCCCGGCAGCCGAGCGTGCGGAAGGCCGCCAGCGTGATGCGGCGGATCTCCTGCTCCTCGGCCTCGGGCAGGCCGCTCGGGCAGTGGTATTTCACGTCGTCGGTGAAGTACTTGTTCTGGTAGTCGTAGGCGCCCTCGGGCGCGGCGATGCGCACCACCGGCAGGGCCCGGGCGCCGGCGCCGGTGCCCAGCACGGCGCAGGTCACCTCCTCGCCCTCGATGAATTCCTCGCACAGCACATCGGCGTCGTAGGTCGCCGACAGGGTCACCGCTTCCTGCATCTGCGAAGCATCGCGCACCTTGGTGACGCCGATCGAGGAGCCCTCGCGCGGCGGCTTGACGATCAGCGGCAGGCCCAGCACCTCGGGCACCGCGCGCACCTGCTCGGGTCCCCGCAGGTCGGCCGCCAGGCGCACGTAGCGCGGGGTTGGCAGGCCGTCGGCCAGCCAGATGCGCTTGGTCATGACCTTGTCGAGCGCCACGCTCGAGGCCATCACGCCCGAGCCGGTGTAGGGGATGCCCAGCAGTTCGAGCGCGCCCTGCACCGTGCCGTCCTCGCCATGGCGGCCATGCAGCGCGATGAAGCAGCGCGCGAAGCCCTCGCGCCGGAGTTCGGCCAGCTCGCGCTCGGCCGGATCGAAGGCGTGGGCGTCGACGCCGCGCGACCGCAGCGCCTCCAGCACGCCGGCGCCCGACAGCAGCGAGATCGGCCGCTCGGCCGAGGTGCCGCCCTGCAGCACGGCGACCTTGCCGAGCGCGGCGACGTCGATCGCCGCCGGGGTGTCGATGGGGTTGGTCGTCGTCGTCACAGGATGCGTCCTTCGCGCGTGAACTGGCCCGCGACCGGGGGCGCAGCGGTCCCGCCGAGCTCGACCACCCGGCCCGGCACGCCGCCGATGGAGCCGGCGCCCATGCACACCACGACATCGCCGGCGCGGGCGTTGTCGATCACCGCCTGCGCCATGGCGCCGATCTCGTCGACGAACACCGGCTCGACCTTGCCGGCCACGCGCAGGGCGCGCGCCAGCGAGCGGCCGTCGGCCGCCACGATCGGCGCCTCGCCGGCGGCATAGACCTCGCCGAGCAGCACGGCATCGGCCGTGCCCAGCACCTTCACGAAATCCTCGAAGCAGTCGCGCGTGCGGCTGTAGCGATGCGGCTGGAACGCCAGCACCAGCCGGCGGCCGGGAAAGGCGCCGCGCGCCGCGGCGATGGTCGCGGCCATCTCCACCGGATGGTGGCCATAGTCCTCGATCAGGGTGAAGCCGCCGGCGGCACCGGCAGCGCCGGCCTGGGCGGCCGGCACCTCGCCATAGTTCTGGAAGCGCCGGCCGACGCCCTTGAAGTCGGCCAGGCCCTGCAGCAGCGCCGCGTCGGGCACGTTGAGTTCGGCCGCCACGGCGATCACCGACAGCGCGTTGAGCACGTTGTGCTCGCCGGCGAGGTTGAGCACCACGCGCAGGTCGGGCAGCGTGACGCCATTGCGGCGCTGCGCCGTGAAGTGCATCTGCGCGCCGACGGCGCGCACGTCGACCGCACGCACCTGGGCGTCCTCGTTGAAGCCGTAGCTGGTCACCGGGCAGGTGACCTCGGGCACGATCTCGCGCACCGCCGCGTCGTCGGTGCACAGGATCGCCACGCCATAGAACGGCATGCGGTGCAGGAAGTCGACGAAGGCCTTCTTCAGGTTGCCGAAGTCGTGCCCGTAGGTCTCCATGTGGTCGGCGTCGATGTTCGTGACCACCGCCATCACCGGCAGCAGGTTCAGGAACGAGGCATCGGACTCGTCGGCCTCGACCACGATGTAGTCGCCGCTGCCCAGCCGGGCGTTGGCGCCGGCGCTGTTGAGGCGGCCGCCGATGACGAAGGTCGGATCGAAGCCGGCGGCGGCCAGCACGCTGGCCACCAGGCTGGTGGTGGTGGTCTTGCCGTGGGTGCCGGCGATGGCGATGCCCTGCTTCAGGCGCATCAGCTCGGCCAGCATCATGGCGCGCGGCACCACCGGGATGCGCTTCTCGCGCGCGGCGACGACTTCCGGATTCGAGGCCTGCACCGCGGTGGAGGTGACCACCGCGTCGGCGCCCTCGATGTTGGCGGCGTCGTGGCCCACGTACGTGACGATGCCCAGGCCGGCCAGGCGCCGCAGCGTGGCGCTGTCGGACAGGTCGGAGCCGGAGATGCGGTAGTCCAGGTTGAGCAGCACCTCGGCGATGCCGCTCATGCCGGCGCCACCGATGCCGACGAAATGGATGTGGCGGATGGCGTGCTTCACGAGGCGCGTCCTTCGCGCGCGGCCTTGCGCGCGGCGCGCCGGTCGGCGAGTTCCTCGCAGGCGCGGACCATCCGGTCGACCGCCTCGGTCTTCTTCATCGTGCGGGCGCACCGCGCCTTGTCCACCAGCGTGGAGCGTTCGGTTGTCTTGAGCAAATCGGCCAGGAGTTCGGGAGTGAGGTCGGGCTGGGCGACGAGCCAGCCGCCGCCCGCGTCGACGAGGAAGCGGGCATTGGTGGTCTGGTGGTCGTCCACCGCCGACGGGAAAGGCACGAACAGCGCTGCTGCGCCGACGGCCGCGATTTCGGTGACGGTGCTGGCGCCCGCGCGCGCGACGATGAGGTCGGCGTCGGCATAGGCGGCAGCGGTGTCGTCGATGAAGGGCGTGAGCTCGGCCACGACGCCGGCGGCGGCATAGTTGGCGCGCAGCTCGTCGATCTGCCTGGCGCCGCTCTGATGGACCACGCTCGGCCGCATCCCGGGCGCGAGACGCGCCAGGGCCTGCGGCACGATCGTGTTGAGCGCCCGCGCGCCCAGGCTGCCGCCGACCACCAGCAGCCGCAGCGGGCCGGTGCGGCCGGCGAAGCGCGCGCCGGGCTCGGGCTGCGTCACGAAGGCGGCGCGCAGCGGGTTGCCGATCCACTCGGCGCCCTTCAGCACATCGGGGAAGGCCGTGAAGACCCGGTGGGCGACGCTCGCGAGCACCCGGTTGGCCAGCCCGGCGACCGAGTTCTGCTCGTGCAGCACCAAGGGCCGGCCCAGCAGCGCGCTCATGAGGCCGCCCGGGAAGGTGATGTAGCCGCCCAGGCCGACCACCACGTCGGGCCGCACCCGGCGCAGCACGCCGATGCTCTGCCAGAAGGCGCGCAGGAGCCGCAGCGGCAGCAGCGCCACGGTCCATGGCCCCTTGCCACGCAGGCCGCCGAAGCGCACCGGCTCGAAGGCGAAGCCGCGCGGCGGCACCAGCTGCTCCTCCATGCCGCCGGGCGCGCCCAGCCAGTGCACGCGCCAGCCGCGTTCGCGCAATGCCTCGGCCACCGCCAGGCCCGGGAAGATGTGCCCCCCGGTGCCCCCGGCCATGACCAGCGCCGTGCGGCGCGCTCCGGTGCTCACAGCCGTCCGCCGCGCATCAGCACGCGGTTCTCGTAGTCGATGCGCAGCACCACGGCCAGCGCCACCAGGTTCATCAGGATGGCCGAGCCGCCGAAGCTCATCAGCGGCAGGCCCAGGCCCTTGGTCGGCAGCGCGCCCAGGTTCACGCCCATGTTGATGAACGACTGGAAGCCGATCCAGATGCCGATGCCCTGCGCCACCAGGCCGGAGAACACCCGGTCGAGCGAGATCGCCTGGCGGCCGATGTGCATCACGCGGCGGGTGAGCCACAGGAACATGCCCAGCACCAGCAGCACGCCGACCAGGCCGAACTCCTCGCCCAGCACGGCCAGCAGGAAGTCGGTGTGGGCCTCGGGCAGCCAGTGCAGCTTCTCGACGCTGCCGCCCAGGCCGACGCCGAAGATCTCGCCGCGCCCGATGGCGATCAGCGAATGCGAGAGCTGGTAGCCCTTGCCCAGCGCGTGGGCCTCGCTGAACGGATCGAGGTAGGCGAACAGCCGCTCGCGCCGCCATTCGCTGGTCATCACCATGACACCGAAGGCCACCAGCATCAGGGCCGCGATGACGAAGAACATGCGCGCGTTGACGCCGCCGAGGAACAGGATGCCCATGGCGATCACGGCGATGACCATGAACGCGCCCATGTCCGGCTCGGCCAGCAGCAGCATGCCGATGATCACCACGGCCGCGCCCATGGGCCAGACGGCCCGGAAGAAATGCTCCTTGATCTCCATCTTGCGCACCATGTAGCTCGATGCGTAGAGCACCATGGCCAGCTTGGCGAGCTCGGAGGGCTGGAAGTTCATGATCCCCAGCGGCAGCCAGCGCCGCGCGCCGTTGACCACCCGCCCGACGTGCGGCACCAGCACCGCCACCAGCAGCAGGATCGACAGCACGAACAGCCAGGGCGCCACGCGCTCCCAGGTCTTCATGGGGATCTGGAAGGCCAGCAGCGCCGTGACGAACGCGATGGCGATGAACAGGGCGTGGCGCACCAGGTAGAAGGTCGGTCCATTGCCGGCGCGGGCGAAGCGCGGGTTGTCGGCCATGGCGATGGAGGCCGAATAGACCATCACCAGCCCCCAGGCCAGCAGGGCGAAGGTGACCCAGACCAGCGCCTGGTCGAAGCCCAGCACGCGCACCGGCGCGGCCTTGGTCTGGGCCACGTCGGCGCCGCCCAGGCGCACCGGCAGATGCATCGGCAGCGCGTCGATGCCGCTCTGGGCGGCGCGGCCGAACCAGCGGCGCAGGCGGCTGGCGGGCGCCTCGGCGGCCTCGGGCGTCTCGACGGGGGCGGTGGCCGTGGCGGCGTTGCGACTCATGAATGGTTCTCCTCGATGCCTTGCCGCGATGCCATCGCGGACGCATCGGCCAGTGCCTCCACGGCGGCCACGAAGACGGCGGCGCGGTGGGCGTAGTCCTTGAACATGTCGAAGCTGGCGCAGGCCGGCGACAGCAGCACGGCATCGCCCGGGCGGGCGCGCCGGGCGGCCAGCGCCACCGCCTCGTCCATCGACGCGGCATGCAGCAGCGCGATGCCAGTGGCGGCCAGGACGCCCTCGATCAGCGGCGCGTCGCGCCCGATCAGCACCACCGCGCGCGCGAACCGCGCGACCGGCTCGGCCAGCGGCGCGAAATCCTGTCCCTTGCCCTCGCCGCCCAGGATGGCGACGACGCGGCGCTCGGCGCCCAGCCCACCCAGCGCGGCGACGGTGGCGCCCACGTTGGTGCCCTTGCTGTCGTCGAAGTACTCGACCTCGTCGACGATGGCGACCGGCTCGACGCGATGCGGCTCGCCCCGGTACTCGCGCAGGCCGTAGAGCATCGGCGCCAGCGCGCAGCCGGCCGCGCCGGCCAGGGCCAAGGCCGCCAGCGCGTTCTGGGCGTTGTGGTGGCCGCGGATGCGCAGCGCATCGGCCGGCATCAGGCGCTGCAGGACGATCTCGTCGTCCGCGGCGGCGGCGGCGCCGCGCCGGCGCTTCACGGTCTCGTCGGCCTCGAAGGCGCGCACCAGCCAGGCCATGCCGTTGACGCGCTCGATGCCGAAGTCGCCCGGGCGCCGCGGCAGGTCGCCGCCGAAGGTGACATGGGCGCGCACCCGGGGGCGCTGCAGCCGCACGCGCACCGGCGCCGGCAGCATCCGCATCACGGCCGGATCGTCGCGGTTGAGCACCATCAGGCCCTGGCGGCCGAAGATGCCGGCCTTGGCCGCCTCGTAGGCCGCCATGTCGCCATGCCAGTCGAGATGGTCCTGGCTGATGTTGAGCACGGTGGCGGCGGTCGGCTCGAAACCCCGCACGCCGTCGAGCTGGAAGCTGGAGAGTTCCAGCACCCAGACCTCGGGCAGCGTGCCGGCGTCGAGGTGGCCGGCGAGCGTGTCGAGCAGGGTCGGGCCGATGTTGCCGGCCACGGCCACGGTGCGGCCGGCGCGCTCGACGAGCCGGCCGGTCAGCGAGGTGACGGTGGTCTTGCCATTGGTGCCGGTGATGGCCAGCACGACCGGCCGGTAGCCGCCGGCGGCCGGCGCCGCGGCTGGCGCGACGATCGCTGCCGGGGTCTCGTCGTCCGCGGGCGCGGCCGGCGCGCTCGCCGACAGCTCGGCGATGCGGGCGACGAAGGCGGCGGCGTCGCGCGCGGCGGTGTGCGGCGAGATGCCCGCCGGACGCACCGATGCGGGTTCCGGCGACGGCTCCGGCGCCCTGTCGGGATGGGGCGCCGAGCCCGGCGCGACATCGGGACCGGGCGCATCGGCGGGTGCCGAGCCGGGCGCCGCGGCGGGACCGGTCTCGGTGCGGGGTTCGACCTCGGACTCCGGCGGCGGCTGCAGGGGCCGGGACCCGGCGGGCGGCACGACGATGTCCACGCGGTCCTCCACAGGCTCGCCCTCCTCGGCTTCCCCGGCGGCATCGGCATCGGCATCGGGCGCGACGCCGAGCAGATGCTCCGCATCGGCGCCGGCCGCCGCGTCGTCGGCCACGCGCAGGTCCTCCAGTGCACGGGCGAACAGGTCGAGCTCGCCGCCGATGGCCAGGCCGATGGCGCGCGCCGCGTCGACGACCGGCGCGATGTCGGCCGGCGCCAGACCGGGCGAGCGATAGACCGCGCGCACCGACGTGCCCTCGACCAGGGCCGGGGCGAACGCGCCGCCGACGAAGACCGCGTCGGGCGCGTCGCGGCGCAGGGCCGCGAGTTGCGGCGGCGCCGTGCGCGTGTCGGCCACGGTGACATGCGCGCCATGGCGCGCGCACCAGCGCGCCATCGCCAGGCCGGATGCGCCCAGGCCCAGGATCAGCACGTGGAGGTCGTGGAGGTGCTTCATGGCTTCAACGCAGCTTCAGCGTGGCCAGGCCCACGAGGCACAGCAGCATGGTGATGATCCAGAAGCGCACGACCACCTGGGTCTCGCGCCAGCCGCTCTTCTCGAAGTGGTGGTGCAGCGGCGCCATCTTCAGGATGCGCCGGCCCTGACCGAAGCGCTTCTTGGTGTACTTGAAGTAGGTCACCTGCGTCATGACCGAGATCGCCTCGACCACGAAGATGCCGCCCATCACGAAGAACACGATCTCCTGGCGCACGATGACCGCGATAGTGCCCAGCGCGCCGCCGAGCGCCAGCGCGCCGACATCGCCCATGAAGACCTGCGCCGGGTGGGTGTTGAACCACAGGAACGCCAGGCCCGCGCCGGCCATCGCCGAGCAGAACACCAGCAGCTCGCCCGAGCCGGGGATGTGCGGGAACAGCAGGTAGCGCGAGTAGACCGCGCTGCCGGTCACATAGGCGAACACGCCCAGCGCCGAGCCGACCATCACCACCGGCATGATCGCCAGGCCGTCCAGGCCGTCGGTCAGGTTGACGGCGTTGCTGGCGCCGACGATCACCAGGTAGGTCAGGATCACGAAGCCGATGCCACCCAGGGGATAGCTGATCTCCTTGAACAATGGCACCAGCAGGTTGATCTTGGGCGAGAACTCCAGCGCGAAGCCCGAGCGCACCCAGTCGGCGAACAGTTCCAGCACGCGCCAGTTGGAGCTCTCCGAGATGCTGAACAGCAGGTAGAAGCCGGCGACCAGGCCGACCAGCGACTGCCACATGTACTTCTCGCGCGAGCGCATGCCCTCGGGGTCCTTGCGCACCACCTTGCGCCAGTCGTCGACCCAGCCGATGGCGCCGAAGCCCAGCGTCACCCACAGCACGATCCAGACGAAGCGGTTGGCCAGGTCGAACCACAGCACGGTGGAGAACGCGATGGCGAAGAGGATCAGCACGCCCCCCATGGTGGGCGTGCCGCTCTTGGAGAGATGGGTCTCCATGCCATAGCCGCGCACCGGCTGGCCGATCTTGAGCAGGCTCAGGCGCCGGATCACGAACGGACCGGCGGCCAGGCCGAGCAGCAGCGCGGTCAGCGACGCCATCAGCGCGCGGAAGGTGAGGTACTGGAAGATCCGCAGGAACCCGAACTCGGGGGACAGCGTCTGCAACCATTGGGCCAGGCTCAGCAGCATGTCGTCTCACGCGGTGCATGACGATTCCTCATGGCCGGCCTCCCTGTTGCGGGCTCGCCGGAGCGGCCGTGGCGGCGATGGCCTGGGCCACCCGCTCCATGCGCATGAATCGCGAACCCTTGACCAGCACGCTGGCCGTGGCCGGCAGGCGCTCCAGCACCGCCGCGTCGAGCGTCTCGATGGCCTCGAAATGCCGGGCATCGGTGCCGCCGGCGGCGGTGAAGGCGGCCACGCTGGCGGCCGATTCCCGCCCGAGCGCGAACAGTGTCTCGATGCCGCGCCGGTGCGCCCAGGCGCCGACCTCGGCGTGGAAGTGCCCGGCCTGGTCGCCGACCTCCCCCATGTCGCCCAGCACCAGCAGGCGCGGACCCGGCAGCGATGCCAGCACCTCGATGGCGGCGCGCACCGAGTCGGGATTGGCGTTGTAGCTGTCGTCGACCAACGTCAGCGTGTGACCGTCGGCGCGCGCGATCTCGCTGGCGCGCGAGCGGCCCTTGACCGGTTCGAACGCGGCCAGTCCCTGGGCGATGTGGTCGAGCGACACGCCCGAGGCCAGCGCGCAGGCCACCGCCGCCAGGGCGTTGACCACGTTGTGGTGGCCGGCGATGCGCAGCGTCGTCGCCAGCGCGCCGAGCGGCGTGCGCACGCGGATCCGCCAGGCGCCCTGCTCCCACCGCGCGTCCTCCAGCGCGATGTCGGCATCGGCGGCGACGCCGAAGCTCAGGCAGCGGCGTGCCGCGCCCTCGTGCGCCAGGGAACGCCACAGGGGCGTGAATTCGTCGGCGTGCGGGAAGACGGCCGTGCCGTCGGCCGGCAGGACCGGGAACACCGCGCCGTTCTCGTGCGCCACGGCCTCGACGGTGGCCATGAACTCCTGGTGCTCGCGCTGCGCGTTGTTGACCAGCGCGATCGTCGGGCGGGCGATGGCCGCCAGCCGCGCGATCTCGCCCGGGTGGTTCATGCCGAGCTCCACCACGCCCAGCCGGTGCGCCGCGCGCAGGCGCAGCAGCGTCAGCGGCACGCCGATCTCGTTGTTGAAGTTGCCCTCGGTCGCGAACGCCTGGGCGTCGCAGGCGGCGCGCAGGATCGAGGCGATCATCTGCGTGACGGTGGTCTTGCCGTTGCTGCCGGCGACCGCCACCAGGGGCAGCGCGAACTGCGCGCGCCAGCCGGCGGCCAGCGCGCCGAGCGCGGCCAGCGTGTCGGGCACCTCCAGGCCGGGCAGGCCGGCGGCCTCGAGGCCGCCCCGGGCGATCGCCGCGACGGCGCCGCGCCCGCGCGCGGCGGGCAGGAAGTCATTGGCGTCGTGGTGTTCGCCCTGGAGCGCGACGAACAGGTCGCCCGCCATCAGCGTGCGGGTGTCGGTATGGACGCGCGAGAACGGCGTCGCGGGGTCGCCGACCAGCCGCGCGCCCGGGATCCACTGCAGCGCCCCACCCAGCGTGGTCATGGCGCTCATCGATGTGCTTTCTTCTTCAAAAACGAGACCTTCTCTGTGGTTCATGCGACGCTCCCGCGCGCAAGTGCATCGAGCGCATGCGCCCGATCGGAAAACGGAATGCGTTCACCCGCGATCTCCTGCCAGGCCTCGTGGCCCTTGCCGGCCACGAGCACGACGTCGCGCGGCGCCGCCTCGGCCAGCGTGCGCTCGATGGCGGCGGCGCGGTCGGACTCGACCCAGGCCGCCTCGGGACGCGAGAGACCGAGCAGGATCTGGCCCAGGATCGCCGCCGGCTTCTCGCTGCGCGGGTTGTCGCTGGTCAGGACGAGGCGGTCGGCGCCGCGCTCGGCGACGGCGCCCATCAGGGGCCGCTTGACGGCATCGCGATCGCCGCCGCAGCCGAAGACGCACCACAGCGCGCCGCCGCGCGCGGCCGCCAGCGGGCGCAGGCCGGCCAGCGCCTTGTCCAGCGCATCGGGGGTGTGGGCGTAGTCGACCACCACCAGCGGCCGGCCGGGCACCTCGACGCGCTCCATGCGACCGGGCACGCTGCCCAGCCGGCGGCAGGCATCCACGGCCTGCGCCAGCGTCAGGCCGAGGGCGCGCAGGGTGCCGATCACGCCCAGCAGGTTGGCGACGTTGTAGTCGCCGATGAGGGTGGTCTCCAGGCGTGGCGCCTGCTGCTGCGATGCGCCGGCGACCTCCGTCTCGCGCACCTCGAAGCCCAGGCCCCGGGCGTCGTAGCCCACGGCATGGGCCGACAGCCGCGCCGGCGCGCCGGCGGCCGAGACGGTCCAGACGTCGAGCGCGCCGGTGCCGCGGTCGATCAGTTCGCCGACCAGCGAGGCGCCATGGACGTCGTCGATGTTGACCACCGCAGCGCGCAGTCCGGGCCAGCCGAACAGCTCGGCCTTGGCCTGCCAGTAGGCCTCCATGCTGCCGTGGTAGTCGAGGTGGTCCTGGGTGAAATTGGTGAACACCGCCACCGCGATGCGGGTGCCGTCCAGGCGCCGCTCGGCGATGCCGATGGAGGACGCCTCGATCGCGCAGGCGCCGAACCCGCGATCGGCGAAGTCGCGCAGGGCGCGCTGCAGCGCCACCGGGTCGGGCGTGGTGAGACCGGTGTGGACCAGCTCCGGCGGCACGCCGATGCCGAGCGTGCCGATCACGGCGCAGGGCGTGGGCAGCAGCACCTCGGACTCGACGCCGCCGGCCTCCGACAGCGCCTGGGCCAGCCACCAGGCGGTCGAGGTCTTGCCGTTGGTGCCGGTCACCGCGATGACGTCGAGCTGGGCCGACGGCGCCAGGTGGAAGGCGGCGGCGATCGGACCGGTGGCGGCCTTGAGCCCGACATAGGCGGCGATGCGCTCGTCGTCGGACGCGACGCCGAAACCATCGGCGCCATCGACGAAGGCCTCGATGCCGGCGCGCTCGACCAGGCAGGCCACCGCGCCACGCGCCAGCGCCGCCGCGACATGCGCCCGCCCGTCGGTGGCCGCGCCGGGCCAGGCGATGAAGCCGTCGCCCGCGCCGATGGCGCGGCTGTCGGCCTGCAGGGTGCCGCGCACGCGGTCCTGCAGCCAGCGGGCGGCCTCGTGCGGGGTGTCGAAGGTCTTCATCATGGCGCGCGCATCCGGGGTCAGAAGCTCTCGTCCACGCTCTGCGTCACGACCAGCGGCTTGACGGCCAGGTCGGGCGCGACGTTCATCGTGCGCAGCGTCTGCTGCACGACCTCGCTGAAGACCGGCGCGGCGGCCAGGCCGCCGAAGTAGACGCCGTCGCTCGGCTCGTCGATCATCACGCCGACGATGATGCGCGGCTTGTCGATCGGCGCCATGCCGGTGAACCAGGCGCGGTACTTGTTGCTCGCGTAGCCCCGGCCGACCTGCTTGTGGGCCGTGCCCGACTTGCCGCCGACCGAATAGCCCACGGTCTGCGCCAGCGGTCCGGTGCCGCCGGGCGCCGCGGCCATCTGCAGCATCTTGCGCACCGCGCGCGCGTTCTCGGCCGAGAACACCGGCACGCCGACGGCCGGCTCGGGGCTGCGCAGGATGGTCAGCGGGATCAGCCGGCCGTCGTGCGCGAACGAGGTGTACGAGTGCGCCATCTGGAACAGCGACGCCGACAGGCCGTAGCCGTAGGCCATGGTCGCCTGCTCGACCGGCTTCCAGTTCTTCCAGGGCCGCACGCGTCCGGTGACGGCGCCGGGGAACTGTATCTGCGGCTTCTGGCCGTAGCCCAGCGCGGTGTAGGTGTCCCACATCTCGTGGGGGGTCATCTTCTGGGCGATCTTGAGCGCGCCGACGTTGCTCGACTTCTGGATCACGCCCTCGACGCTCAGCGTGCCGTAGTTGTGCGTGTCGCTGATGGTGAAGCCGCCGAGCTGGTAGCGCCCGGGACCGGTGTCGATCAGGGTCGACGGCCGGATGCGGCCGGCCTCCAGCGCCATGGCGACGGTGATCGGCTTCATGGTCGAGCCGGGCTCGAAGGTGTCGGTCAGGGCGCGGTTGCGCAACTGTTCGCCGGTGAGGTTCTGGCGCTTGTCGGGCACGTAGCTCGGATAGTTGGCCAATGCCAGCACCTCGCCGGTGATGGCATCGAGCACCACCACGCTGCCGGCCTTGGCGCGGCGCGCGATCACGGCGTCGCGCAGCTTCTGGTAGGCGAAGAACTGCACCTTGCTGTCCACGCTCAGCTGGATGTCCTTGCCGTCGAGCGGCGGCACGGTCTCGCCCACGCCCTCGACGACGCGGCCGAGCCGGTCCTTGATGACGCGGCGCGAACCGGCGCGGCCGGCGAGCTCGCGGTCGAACTGCAGCTCGATGCCCTCCTGGCCGCGATCCTCGACGTTGGTGAAGCCCACCACGTGGGCCGCGGATTCGCCGTTGGGATACTGGCGCTTGTATTCCTTGCGCTGGTAGATGCCCTTGATGTTGAGATCGGCGATCTGCTTGGCGATCGGCGCGTCGACCTGGCGCTTGATCCAGACGAAGGTCTTGTCCTCGTCCTCGAGCTTCTTGTCGAAGTCCTTCTGTGGCATCTCCAGCAGCTTGGCGACCAGCTTGAGCTTGGCCTTCACATCCGGATCGTCGCGCTCGATGTCCTCGGGGATGGCCCAGATGCTCGGGGCGATCACGCTCGAGGCCAGCAGCAGGCCGTTGCGGTCGAAGATGCGGCCGCGGTTGGCCGGCATGTCCAGCGTGCGCGCGAAGCGCACCGCGCCCTGGCGCTGGAAAAAGTCGTTGCCGATGACCTGCACGTAGGCGGCGCGACCGGCCAGCACCACAAAGCCCAGCGCGATGGCCGCGACGATGAAGCGGCTGCGCCAGACCGGCGTCTTGCTCGCGAGCAAGGGGCTGGTGGTGTACTGGACGCTGTGACCTCGGCGTGGCATCAGCCGGCCCTCCGGGTGGCGGTCGCCGCCGGCCGCGCGCCGGCCGGCGGCGCGGGCACGGCCTGCGGGATCGGCGGGATGACCGTGCCGTCCTGGCGCACGTACTGCGTGATGGCGGGCGTCGTGGTGCGCATCTTCAATTGCTCCTTGGCCAGTTTCTCGACCCGCAGGGGCGTGGCCTGCGCCTGCTTCTCGACCTGCAGCCGCTCGCCATCGACCTCCAGCCGGCGCCCCTCGGTGGTGAGGCGGTCGAGCTCGGTGAAGAGCAGGCGCGAACGGTATTCGGTGTGCACCAGGTAGAGCGCCGAGGCGAGCACGGCGATCAGCAGGAGGACGTTCAGGCGGACCATGCGCGTCAGGCCTCGTCGGTGCGCTCGGCCACGCGCAGGATCGCGCTGCGGGCACGCGGGTTGGCCGCCACCTCGGCGGCGGACGGACGGATGCGCGCGACGGCCCGCAGCCGCATCGCCTGGGGCGTGGCGAACGGCGCGCGGCGGTCGTAGACCTCCTTGGAGTGGCGGGCGATGAACTGCTTGACGATGCGGTCCTCCAGGGAATGGAAGCTAATCACCGCCAGCCGGCCGCCCGGCGCCAGCACCTTCAGGCTCGCTTCGAGTGCCTGTTGCAGCTCTTCAAGCTCGGCGTTGATGAAAATCCGAAGAGCCTGAAATGTGCGCGTTGCAGGGTTCTGGCCCGGCTCGCGGGTTTTGACCGTGCCAGCCACGAGCTCGGCCAGCTCGGTGGTGGTTGAAACTGGGCCCCGCTCCTGTCGGCGAGCATCAATCGCCTTTGCAATCTGAACAGCAAACCGTTCTTCCCCATAGTCACGAATCACCTCTGCAATCTGCTGTGTCTCGGCCGTCGCCAGCCACGCGGCCACGCTCTCGCCGCGCGTGGTGTCCATGCGCATGTCGAGCGGGCCGTCGAAACGAAAAGAAAAACCCCGTGCGGGGTTGTCGATTTGCGGCGAACTGATGCCCAGGTCCATGAGCAGTCCGGCGATGCCGGCGGGTTCGAGTTCGCCGAGGTTGGCGAAGCCCTGGTGCCGGATCGAGAAACGCCGGTCCTCGATGCGGGCGGCCGCGGCGATGGCTTCGGCGTCCTTGTCGAACGCGATCAGCCGGCCTTCCGGCGCCAGCCGCTCCAGCAGGCGCCGCGCATGCCCGCCGCGGCCGAACGTGGCATCGACGAAGGTGCCCGCGAGCGCCGACGCGGGACGATCGGCCACGAGCGCCTCCACCGCCTCGTCGAGGAGGACGGTCGTGTGGGTCCATGAGATGGGTTGGTCCAACGCGAATTCTCTCTGCCGCGTCAGAACGCGAGATCGTTGAAGGCGGCGGACTCGGCCAGCCCGGCGGCCAGGGCGCGTGCTTCCTGCTCGTCGTGCGTCGCCTTGTCCCACAGCTCGAAGTGGCTGCCCATGCCAAGCAGCAAGGTGTCGCGCTCGATGCGGGCGGCCGCGCGCAGCTCGGGCGACACCAGGATGCGGCCGGTGGCGTCCATCTGCACGTCCATGGCGTTGCCGATGAACAGGCGCTTGAGCCATTGGTCCTTCAGGGGCATCGTGGCCACGCGTTCGCGGAACTGTTCCCAGGCGGGACGCGGGAAGATCATCAGGCAGCCGTGGGGGTGACGCGTGATCGTGAGCTGGCCCTCGGCCGTGGCGGCCAGCACATCGCGATGCCGGGTCGGCACCGACAGGCGCCCCTTTGCATCCAGACTCAGCGATGAAGCGCCTTGAAACACGACCACGAAACCCTTTTGGTAGGACGGGCCGCGCGCCTCGACGAGACGGCATCCGGCACTTATTCCCACTTAACTGCACTTTTTTCCACTGTATCAGGGAAAGCCCCTCGTCGCGAGACGCGACGATGGCTTTTTTGATAATGGAATCAAGGACTTAGGAGAGTTTCTAAACCTGAACCCAAAGCGAATTCCGTTGCCGGGGAAGCACTTAGCTCTTGCACTGAAAGTGATGCGTGAACCGGCCCCCTCTCAGGGGGGATTCAGAGGATAAAACGCGACAAGTCTTCGTTATTACTTAAGGCCTCAAGTCGCTGCTCGACATAGCCGGCGTCGATCGTGATCGTCCGACCTTCGAGATGAGCGGCGTCGAAACTGACTTCGTCGAGCAGCCGTTCCATCACAGTCGACAGCCGGCGCGCGCCGATGTTCTCGGTCCGCTCGTTGACTTCGAACGCGATGCCCGCCAGCCGCGTGATGCCATCGGGTCTGAAATCGAGCGTCACGCCCTCGGTGGCCAACAGGGCCTGGTACTGCTTGACCAGCGACGCCTGGGTCTGCATCAGGATGGCCTCGAAATCGGACACGGACAATGACTGAAGTTCGACACGGATCGGGAAACGACCCTGCAGCTCCGGGATCAGGTCGCTCGGCTTGCTCAGGTGGAAGGCGCCGCTGGCGATGAACAGGATGTGGTCGGTGCGCACGACGCCGTATTTGGTGCTGACGGTGGTGCCCTCGACCAAGGGCAGCAGGTCGCGCTGCACGCCCTGGCGCGAGACGTCCGAGCCCTGCGCCTCGGCGCGCGTGGCCACCTTGTCGATCTCGTCGATGAAGACGATGCCGTTCTGCTCGGCGTTGTGGATGGCCTGGGTGCGGATCTCCTCCTCATTGACCAGCTTGGCGGCCTCCTCGTCGATCAGCAGGCGCATCGCCTCGGCGATCTTGAGCTTGCGCGTCTTGCGCTTGGTCTGGCCCATCTGGCCGAACATGCCGCGCAATTGCTCGGTCATCTCCTCCATGCCGGCCGGCCCCATGATCTCCAGCGGCATGCGGTTCTCGGCCAGGTCGAGCTCGATCTCCTTGTCGTCGAGCTGATGCTCGCGCAGCTTCTTGCGGAAGGCCTGGCGCGTCGGATTGCCGGCATCGCCCGCCGTGCCGCCGGCCGAGGCGCCGCTGCCGTCGCCCAGGCGGGCCGGCGGCAGCAGGACGTCGAGGATGCGGTCCTCGGCGGCGTCCTCGGCGCGGGCGCGCACCTTGACGCTCTCCTTCTCGCGCGTCTGCTTGACGGCGATCTCGGCCAGGTCGCGGATGATGGAGTCGACATCCTTGCCGACATAGCCGACCTCGGTGAACTTGGTCGCCTCGACCTTGATGAAGGGCGCATCGGCCAGCCGGGCCAGGCGGCGCGCGATCTCGGTCTTGCCGACGCCGGTGGGGCCGATCATGAGGATGTTCTTGGGCGTGATCTCCACGCGCAGCTTCTCCTCCACCTGCTGGCGGCGCCAGCGGTTGCGCAGGGCGATGGCCACGGCGCGCTTGGCCTGGGGCTGGCCGACGATGTGGTGGTCGAGTTCGGAGACGATCTCCTGGGGCGTCATCGACATGGTCAGAGCGTCTCCACGGTGTGGTTCATGTTGGTGTAGATGCACAGGTCGCCGGCGATCTCCAGCGACTTCTTGACGATCTGCTGCGCCGTGAGGTCGCTGTGCTGCAGCAGGGCCTTGGCCGCCGCCTGGGCATAGGCGCCACCCGAGCCGATGGCGACGATGCCGTCCTCGGGTTCGAGCACGTCGCCGTTGCCGGTGATGATCAGCGAGGTGGTGGCGTCGGCCACGGCCAGCATCGCCTCCAGGCGGCGCAGCACGCGGTCGGTGCGCCAGTCCTTGGTCAGTTCGACGGCGGCACGCGCGAGCTGGCCCTGGTGCTTCTCGAGCTTGGCCTCGAAGCGCTCGAACAGCGTGAAGGCATCGGCGGTCGCGCCGGCGAAGCCGGCCAGCACCTTGCCGTGATGCAGCCGGCGCACCTTGCGCGCCGTGCCCTTGATGACGATGTTGCCGAGCGTGACCTGGCCGTCGCCGCCGATGGCGACCTGGTCGCCGTCGGGGGTCTTGCGGCGCACGCTGACGATGGTGGTTCCATGAAATTGTTCCATCGCAGGCACTTTGGGATGGGGCCGCGCAATGCAAGACCGCGCCACCGGGCATTGACGTCCCCGCCCGCCGAGGCGCCGCGATCGCGGCGCCGGGTCACGAACGCAGGGTGACGTCGGCGTGCTCGGTGACGCCGACCACGCGCAGGAACGCCGCCACCAGCCGGTGCGCGCCGGCCAGGCGCACGCGCTGGCCCTGGGCCTCGCGCGCCACGACCCAATTGAGCAGCGCGCCGGCGGCCGCGAAGTCCAGCCGGACCAGGGCGTCGCAGGCGACGATGGCCGGTCCGTGGGCGGTGGCCGCGCCCTGGCGCGCCAATGCCGCATCGAGCCGCGTCCAGACCGCCGGCGACTCGCCGGCGAGTTCGCCCGAGAGCATCGCACGCGCGGCCTCGGCATCGAGCGGCGTCGATCCCGCCGCGCCGGCATCGGCCGGCGCTCCGACATCGAGGTCGAGGTCGAGCGCCATCTCCAGCATCGCATAGCGCCCGACCGGTTCCTCCCAGGCGGGCGGCGCGGCCTCGTAGGTGATGCAGTAGTGCAGCGCGGCGAGCTCGAAACGGTCGACGGCATGCGTCACGCGCAGGGCGGCCAACCGCAGCTGCCACCAGGCCTGGGAGACCTCGCGATCGCCCAGCGGCGTGGCGCGTTCGAGCACGGTGTCGAGCCGGTCGGCGCCATGGAAGCGCAGGTCGACCGGCGAATCGGCCCAGTGGGCGAACAGCACCCGCAGCGGACCCGTCGCATCGGCATCGATCGCCGTCAGGGCGCGCCAGTCGAGCGTCCAGGACGGTCCGGCGGCCGACAGGGCGCGCGTCAGCTGAGACAGGTCGGAGCGGGTCAGCCGCGAGGGACTGTGCCAGTCGGCGGCCGGCACTTCCTCGGGCTCCTCCCGCTGCTCGACCGTGTCGAACAGGGCCTGCGTGATGGCGAGATCGGCCGCGCGCACCGGCAGCGAGGTCCAGGCCGGTGGCCGGTGGCGCAGGCGCTGCGCGTAGCGTTCGGCCGCGGCTTCGAACCTGGCCGCCTCGCCGGTGGCGCAATACAGGTCCAGCAGGGCGAGCCAGGTGTCGCCGTGGTGCGCCAGCGCGCCGTCGTCGCCCAGCATCTGCAGCAGCACCGCCTCGGCGCCGGCGTCGTCCCGGTTCGAGAAACGCAGCGCGGCCTCGTCGAGCGCGCTGTCGTAGATCGCCGAGACGACCAGCGCGTCGTCGGCGTCCGCCGCGACCGCGACGGCCTCGGCCGGCGGGGATGGTTCGGCGCCGCGGGCCGGGGGCGACATGGATGGCGGCTGGGCCGGAGGCTGGTGATCGGGCTGGATGCCGGGCGTGGTGTCGGCATAGGCGCGCGCGCGCTGGGCCGCCAGGACCTCAGGATGGACCACCGAATCGGCGCCGTCGCCGGCCTTCGGATCGCTCTTCCACCAGTGCCTGGACATCTGCGCCTCGATCTCGTCGATCTTGCGCAGGGTCTGCGCCCGCTCCTCGTTGCGGCCCGGCGCGGTGCCGGCGGACAGGGAGGACAGCGGATCGAGGTCGGTGACGGTGCCGCCGCCGCGCTGGCGCAGGCGCCGCAGGGCATCGAACTCGCGCCGCCGCACCGCATCGTTGCGCTGGCGCCGCTCGATCATCTCGCGCACCATCTCGCGGCTGTAGTTGGGCTCCCCGGCCGCGGGCTCACGCACGTCGAGATCGGCCCAATCCTTGAGCGGATTGCGCACGAATTTCGCCATCTTGGACAGCAGGCGGCTGGGTTCGTCCTTGGGCATGCGGCGGGTGGGAGGGGCGCGGGCGGGCGTCGGCGACGGCGCGGCTTCAGTCGCCGAACATCTTCTGCTTGAGCTCGCGCCGCTGCTGGGCCTCGAGCGACAGCGTGGCCGTCGGGCGGGCCAGCAGGCGGCCGACGCCGATGGGCTCGCCCGTCTCGTCGCAGTAGCCATAGTCGCCGGCGTCGATGCGCTGGATCGACTGCTCGATCTTCTTGAGCAGCTTGCGCTCGCGGTCACGGGTGCGCAGTTCGAGGGCGTGCTCCTCCTCGATGGTCGCGCGGTCGGCCGGATCGGGCACGACCACGGTGTCCTCGCGCAGGTGCTCGGTGGTCTCGCCGGCGTTCTCGAGGATGCCGCGCTTGAGTTCGATCAGCTTGAGGCGGAAGAACGCCATCTGCTTCTCGTTCATGTACTCCGTGTCGGGCATGGCGATGACTTCGGCGTCCTCCAGCTCCTCGGGCGACTTGGTCTTCCAGTTGTTGGCGAGCTTGGGGTCCTTCTTGACCGCCATGGGCGGCGGCGGCACCAGCGCCGTCGAAGCGGTCTGCGTGAAGCTCGACTTGGCGGCCGTCGAGGCGACCGACTGCGCCATCGAGGGCACGGTCAGCTGCGACAGGCGCGAGACGCGTCCGCCACGGGCAGCGGGCGCAGCGGGAGCGGCGGCGGGAGGTGTCGCCGGGGGCGTCGGGGTGGCGGCAGCCGTTTTTTTCATGGGAGCGGTGATGCGGATGGGACGGCGCGAGCGCCGGCGGGTTGATGGGACGAGGCAGCCGCGCGGGCTGCCTTCGATGGATCCGGGGCCTGCGCCGCCGTCGGTGCGCGGACGGCCGTCGAGACGTTCGCGGCAAGGTGGCTCATGGTGGCTGGCTCCTTCGGAAGGCGGCTGGAACACGGGATTCGCAGGCCGGAAAACCGTGTCATCCGTCTGGCGCGCCCTTGCGGGCAGGCGATGCGCCGGCTGCGCGACAGGCGCGAGATTGTATATAGAAGTGGTTTTCTAGACAGTGCTTTCGTTTTCGGAATCAGACCAGGCTTTGGTCCAGTCCCTGCTCCAGGATTTCCCGTGGCAGATCGATGCCGATGAACACCATCCGGCTCTGGCGCGCCTCGTCCGGACCCCACTGCGGCCCCAGGTCGCTGCCCATGAGCTGGTGCACGCCCTGGAAGATCACCTTGCGGTCGGTGCCCTGCATGTGCAGCACACCCTTGTAGCGCAGCATGCGCGGCCCGTAGATGTTGACCACGGCGCCGAGGAAATCCTCCAGCTTGGCCGGATCGAAGGCGCGGTCGGCCTTGTAGACGAAGCTCTTGACGTCGTCGTCGTGGTGATGGTGGTGGCCGGCGTGACCGTGGTCGTGCGCGTGCGAGGGATGGTCGCAGGGCTCGCCCGGCGCGTGGTCGTGGCCCGCGTGATCGTCGTGGGCGTGCGTCTCGTCCTTCAGGAAGTCCGGATCGATGTCGAGCTTGGCGTTCAGGTTGAAGCCGCGCAGGTCGAACACGCTGGCGAGCGGCACCTCGCCGAAATGCACCTTCTGCTGCGGCGCGCGCGGATTCATGTGCTTGAGGCGATGGATCAGCGCCTCGGTCTCGTCGGCCGAGACCAGCTCGCTCTTGCTGATGAAGATCTGGTCGGCGAAGCCGACCTGGCGGCGCGCCTCCTGGCGGTCGTCCAGTTGCTGCGGTGCGTGCTTGGCGTCGACCAGCGTCAGGATGGAGTCGAGCAGGTAGCTCTCGGCGATCTCGTCGTCCATGAAGAAGGTCTGCGCCACGGGGCCGGGGTCGGCCAGGCCGGTGGTCTCGATCACGACGCGGTCGAAGTCGAGCAGGCCCTTGCGCTTCTTGGCCGCCAGCAGCTGCAGCGCCTCGCGCAGGTCCTCGCGGATGGTGCAGCAGACGCAGCCGTTGCTCATCTGCACGATCTGCTCCTTCGACTCGGTCACGAGGATGTCGCTGTCGATGTTCTCCTCCCCGAACTCGTTCTCGATGACGGCGATCTTCTGGCCGTGCGCCTCGGTGAGGATGCGTTTGAGCAAGGTGGTCTTCCCGGAGCCGAGGAAGCCGGTGAGGATGGTGGCGGGAATGAGTGCCATGCGATGCCTTGGTCGAAAACTGGGGAATCCGGCAGTTTATCGACTGGCGCCCGAAGTTGCTGCTCCCCGGGATTGCGCCTCCCCACGAGGTAGCGCCATCGAACCGGCCGTCGCGTCGCCATGCCCGGCCGCCGATGCGGAACCTCGCGACCGCCCCACGGGAAGGGAGTCCGATCAGCCGGGCGATGCGACGATCCGGTGGCTCCGCATCCACCTCGAGGCAGCGACGCCCAACGGCTTCTCGATCCACCAGTAGCACAGGATGCCAGCGGCCGAGCAGCATGCCAGCGACAGGCTCATCCACAGGCCGGCGGCCTCGAACGAAGGCTGCAGCACATCGAGCCTGACCCACACGACACGCAGGATGCCGAGCGTGAAGATATGGGTCAGATAGATGGAGTAGGAGGCATCGCCGAGCAATTTCAACCCGCGGTTGGGCAGATTGCCGAATGGCACTCTCAGCACCCCGACGATGACCAGACCGGCACCCGCGAACGGCAGATACGGCGCGCCCGGCAATTCCCTGCACGTCTGAAGAATGACCAATCCCGCCAGAACGAAAAAGAGGGCAAGGTGGGCGGGGATATCGATTCGCTTCGTCGCATGCAGCTCGCCGATCACGAATCCCAATGCGAATTCCAGCAGCAGGGGGTTCGTACAGGAGATGGCAATGGCATCCGTGAATGGACCGAAGGCGATATTCGTTCCGACCAGGAGCGCCATGACGGCCGGCACCGCCACGGGCCTGTGGACCCTGGGCAGGAAAAGACACAGCGCGAGCACGAGGTAGAAGAACATCTCGTAATTCAGTGTCCAGCCAGGAACCAGGAGCGGCCGGATCGAATCCGGAATGCCGGTCGAATAATGCGGGATGAAGAACAGGCTCTTGATCAGCGCATCGGGACCGATGACCACGGTCTTGAACAGCGCAGGTTGCGCCAGGGCGAACGCAACCATCAGCAGGGTCAGGAACCAGTAGAGCGGCACCACGCGGACCAGGCGCCGGATCATGAAATCGATCGGGCCGCCTTCGCTCTGGCGTGTGGTGATGGCCATGATGAAGCCGCTCACGACGAAGAAGAGGTCGACCCCCGTCGCGCCGAATGCGCTGAAGAAGGTCGGAAACCACTCGTCGAGTCCGGGCACCTGATGCCGGGCGTGATGCCAGACGACCATCAATGCGGCGATGCCGCGAACGTATTGGATGGATCGAATCGTGGGGGACGATGTATTCACGACGGTGCTCGATGTTGACGGATCGCGATGCCAGTCATCGACATTCACCGGGCATCACTTTGCGTGCGAAATCGAACTCTATCTGTGATTAGAACTAATGTTTGATTAATTTAATGCGACTTTTCGCAAATGATTCAAAGGCTGGCATCGCCTCAAGAAATCATATTTTTCTTAAATGCAATTCCCATATTTGCGGCTATGTGAATTCATGTCCGCTTTTGCGGGCGGGTCGTCTCGGCGAGAACGAGAGACGCCGCCTTTCTCCCGCCCGTGCCGGCTGATCGAATCCGACCGCCTGTCGCGGCGGCGGCGTGCGGTGCCAGGAAGCGCGAGCGATGGGCCGGGACGACCGAGGCTCAGCGCGGGTCCTCGTCGTCCTCGACAGCCGGCGGCGCCGAGGTGGCCGAGCGCGACGCCGCGCCCCGCTCGGGCATCGCCCGGGCGCGCGGATGCGCCGCGTCGTAGGCCTTGGCCAGATGCTGGAAATCCAGCCGCGTGTAGACCTGCGTGGTGGTGATGTTGGCGTGGCCGAGCAGTTCCTGAACGGCGCGCAGGTCGCTGCTCGACTGCAGGACGTGGCTCGCGAACGAATGCCGCAGCATGTGCGGATGGACGGTGGCGGCCAGGCCGGCCCTGACGCTGCGGGCCTTGAGCATCTTCCAGACCGCGTGCGCCGAGAAGCGCGCGCCATGGCGCCCGATGAACAGCGCCCGCGCATCGGCCGGGTCGCGCGCCTGCGCCGCCGCCGTCGCCAGGCCGTCCTCGCGCACCACGAGCCAGGCCGCCAATGCCTCGATCGCCTTGCCGCCCACCGGCACCACGCGCGGCTTGCTGCCCTTCCCGATGACGTGGGCGTCGCGGGCATCGGCGTCGATCCAGCCACGCGCCTCGCGGCTCGCGCGCACGTCGAGGTCGACCAGCTCGGCCACGCGCAGGCCGCAGCCATAGAGCAGCTCGACGATGGCGCGGTCGCGCGTCTCGGTCCACGGATCGGCATCGGCGTCGCGCAGTTCGGCCAGCCGCACGGCATCGTCGACCGACAGCGCCTTGGGCAACGGCCGTCCGGCCTTGGGCGCGCGCACGTCCTGCACCGGATTGACCTCGATGAGCCGCTCGTGGCCCAGCCAGCGGTAGAAGCTGCGCCAGCACGACAGCACCAGCGCGATGCCGCGCGGCTCGCGTCCGGCACCGTGGAGCTGCGCCATCCAGCGCCGCACGTGGGCGGTCTGGACCCGTTCCAGCGCGACCCCGGTCTCGGCGGCGCGCGCGGCCAGCGCGTCCAGGTGCTCGGCATAGATGTCGACCGTGCGCGCCGCCAGGCGCCGCTCGACGCGCACGTGCGTCAGGTAGCGCTCGATCAGCGGTGGGCGCGCCACGGGATCGGCGGCTTCGGCGGTGGCCGTCGGGCGGGTCATGTCAGTGCCGCAGGCGGGACAGCGCCGCGGAGGCCAGCTCGGCGATGCGCGTCAGGAAGTGCAGGCCCATCTCGGCCTGGAAGCGCTGCGCGTCGTGCGAGCCCAGCACCAGCAGCCCGAAGGCCGGCTCGCCGGCCCCGGCGCGCAGCGGCAGCAGGGCGATCGACTGCGCGGCCTGCGGCTCGGCCAGCCAGCCGACCACCTCGAAGCCCGCGTTGACGCCGCAGTACGGCTGCACCAGCGAGCCGGCGAAGGCCCGCGCCGCGCTGCTCGCGCCCAGCGCGAACGGCTCCCGCGCATGGACGCCATGGCAGTCCCAGACCTTGAGGGCCACCTGCGCGACCTGGAAGATCGAGCGCACGTCGGCGGCGATGCACTCGGGCAGTTCGCGCGGCTCGCGCAGGGCCAGCAGCCCGCGCGTCCAGGCATGCAGCCGGTCGGCCGTCGCGGTGTTGTCGGCGCCGTGGCGCACCATCTCCATCAAGCGGGTCTCCAGCGCCTTGATCTTCTCGCGCAGCATCTGCGCCTGGCGCTCCTGCAGGCTGACCGCGCGGGCGCCGTGCGGGCTGGTGAGCTGGACCTGGGCCAGCAGCTCGGCGTGGCGCTCGAAGAAGTCCGGCGTGTTGGCGAGGTAGGCGACGATGTCGTCTTCGGTGATCGGATTCAGGGCGTTGGGCGGGCGGCGCGCGGTGGTCATGACAGCTCGGGCACCTCGATCTCGCCCTCGAACACGGTGACGGCGGGGCCGGTCAAGCGCACCGGCTGGCCGATGCCGGCCCATTCGATGGTCAGCACGCCGCCGCGCGTCTCGACGTCGACCCGCGCATCGAGGCGTCCGAGCCGGATGCCCGCGACCACCGCGGCACAGGCGCCGGTGCCGCAGGCCAGGGTCTCGCCGGCCCCGCGCTCGAAGACGCGCAGCCGCACGTGCGCGCGATCGACGATCTGCAGGAAGCCGGCGTTCACGCGCTGCGGAAAGCGCGGGTGATGCTCGATCAGCGGCCCCTGCCGCGCCACGGGCGCGGTCTCGACGTCGTCGACGATCTGCACCGCGTGCGGGTTGCCCATCGAGACGATCGCCAGCGGCACGGTGGCGTCCTCGGGACGGGTCGACAGCGCCAGGTGCCAGGTCTGCCAGTCGCCATCGGCCTGCGGGGCCAGCCCGGCATCGTCGAACGGCACGCGCGCGGGTTCGAAGACCGGCGCGCCCATGTCGACCGTGACGCGGCCGTCGTCGCTCAGGCGCGGCTCGATCACGCCGCCGAGCGTCTGCACGCGCACCACGTCCTTGTCGGTCAGGCCGCGCTCGCGCACGAAGCGCAGGAAGCAGCGCGCGCCGTTGCCGCACTGCTCGACCTCGCCGCCATCGGCGTTGTGGATCACGTAGCGGAAGTCGATGTCCGGCGCGGCCCCGGCCGGCGGCGGCCGCACGGTCAGGATCTGGTCGGCGCCGACGCCGAAGTGGCGGTCGGCCAGGAACCGGTAGTGGAAGGCCGTGAGACCGAGCGGCGCGCGGGTCTCGTCGAGCACGACGAAGTCGTTGCCCGCGCCCTGCATCTTCGTGAAACGGATTCGCATCGCGGGATTATCGGCCGCGCGCCGGCTGAGGACCGGGGCGCTCCGCTCAGACCCAGCCCGCCTTGCGGAAACGCCAGTACAGCAATCCCGACAGCCCGGCGATGAGCGCCAGCGCGGCGACATAGCCATAGCGCCACTTCAGCTCCGGCATGACCTCGAAGTTCATGCCCCAGATGCCCGCGAGCGCGGTGCAGACGGCGAAGATCGCCGCCCAGGCGGCCAGGCGCTTGGTCACCTCGCCATCCTCGATGGTCACCATCGACAGGTTGACGTGGATGGCGGTGCCGATGGTGTCGCGGATGGCCTCGACCGAGCCGTTGATGCGCGTGAGGTGGTCGACGACGTCGCGGAAGTACTCCTGCGAGCCCGTGCACACCGCCGGCACGCGCGCGCCCAGCAGCTTGTTGGCGGCCTCGAGCAGCGGCGCCACCGCGTGCTTGAGCACCGTCACGCGCTGCTTGAGGTCGTAGAGCTGGCGGATGCTGTCGCGCGCCCGGCTCTGGCCCTGGCCGGTGGTGAAGATGCGTTCCTCGATCTCGTCGAGCTCGGCCTCGAAGGCGTCGATGACGGGGAAGTAGCGGTCGACCACCGCGTCCATCAGCGCGTAGAGGACGAAGCCCGGACCGTTCTGCAGCAACGCGGGCTCGCGCTCGCAGCGCTCCCGCACCTCGACGAAGCCGTGGGTGCTGCGGGTGCGCACCGACACCAGGTAGTCGTGGCCGACGAAGACATCGAGCTCGCCGACCTGCACCGTGGTCTGGGCGCCGCCGGTGTCGGCCTCCAGCAGGTGCAGCACGACGAACAGCGAGTCGCCGTACTCCTCGATCTTGGGCCGCTGGTGGCCGTTCTGCGCATCCTCCACCGCCAGCGGGTGCAGGTCGAAGGCGCGCTGCAGCGCGGCCAGTTCCTCGGGCGCGGCATCGGCCAGGGCGACCCAGACGAAGCAGCCGGGCTGGCCCAGGTGGTCGCCGATGCGCTCGACCGGGATGTCGGCGCGCCGGGCACCGTTCTCGTAGACGACGCAGTTGATCAGCATGACGGGGACGGCAACGGGGATGGCGGGGACGGCGGCGGCATGGACGGGGCCTGTCTCGAGGCGGATGGGACGCGATGGCGCCGGACCGCGGGATGCGCCCGGCGCAGGCGCGGATATTGCCATGCCGATAATCCCTCGATGGTCCGTCCCGCCCAACACCTCCATCCGCACCGCGAGCCGGTGCCCGTGCGTCCGGCCGCCACGCTCCTGCTGCTGCGCGATGCGCCCGCGGGCGTCGAGGTGCTCATGACGCGTCGCTCCGACCGCGCCAGCTTCGCGCCCGGCGCCTATGTCTTCCCGGGCGGGCGCATCGACGCGGGCGACGCCGCGGCGCACCCCATCGCCGACCACCGGCCGACGCAGGGCGCCGTGCAGGTCACGCAGGCCATCGCCGCGCTGCGCGAGAGCTTCGAGGAACTGGGCGTGCTGCTCGCGCGCCGGGTCGACGATGGCGCCCCGGTGGCGCCGGCCACGCTCGCCGCCATGGACCGGTCCACGGCGGCCGGCACCACGCCCTTCGCGGCCCAGTGCGCCGCCCACGGGCTGCGGCTGGCGGTCGACGCCGTCTTCGTCCTGGCCCACTGGATCACCGACCGCGACCTGCCCAAGCGCTTCGACGTGCCCTTCCTGGTCGCGCGCATGCCCGAGGGCCAGGAGCCGGCGGCCGACGAGACCGAGCAGTTCGAACCGGTCTGGGTGCGGCCGGACGAAGCGCTCGAGCGCCATCGCGCCGGCGGCTTCTTCATGATCTTCCCGACCCTGCGCACCTTGGAGCGCCTGGCCGCCTATCCCACGGTCGACGCCGTGCTGGCCGACTGCGGCACGGAGCAGCCGCTGTTCACCAGCTGCCCGCGCGCCGGCCTGCTCGGCGGGCGCGAGGCGCGCTACATGGAGCACGAGCCGCCCTATGGCGAACTGGCGCTGGTCTGCCCCGACGGCCAGATCGTGCATGCGCTCGACTGGCAGCACGAGACCCCGGTCCGGCTGCTGCAGGGCCTGTGGCGCCTGACCGCGTCCAACCCGGGCGCCATGACCGGCCCCGGCACCAACAGCTACCTGGTCGGCGACGCCACCACCGGCTTCATCGCCATCGACCCCGGCCCGGCCGACGCGGCGCATGTCGAGCGGCTGCACCGCGCCGCCGGTGGCGACGTGCGCGCCATCGTCTGCACCCATTCGCATCCCGACCACTCGCCCGGCGCGCCGCTGCTGCAGGCCCTGTGCGCGGGCCGGCCGCCGATCCTGGGACTGCCCTCGGCCCCGACCGCGCGGCCGACGTCGCGCTTCGCGCCCGACCGCGCCCTGGCCGACGGCGAGCGGCTGACGCTGCGCGACGCCGGGGGCGAGGCGCGCTTCACGCTGCGGGTCGTCTTCACGCCCGGCCATGCCGCCAACCACCTGTGCCTGGTGCAGCAGGAGGACGGCCTGCTGTTCTCCGGCGACCACGTCCTCAACGGCAGCACCACGGTCGTCGATCCGCCCGATGGCGACATGACGGCCTACCTCGACTCGCTCGACACCCTCGACGCCGCCTGCGCCGCCGATGGCGTCGAGTTCATCCTGCCGGCGCACGGCCACGTGCTGGGCGCCGCGCGCGACGCCATCGCCGGCCTCAGGATGCACCGCCTGCGGCGCGAGGCGCGCGTGCTCGCCGCCATGCGGGCGCGGCCGGACGGCACGCCCGAGGACTGGCTGCCGATGGCCTATGCCGACGTGCCGGAGCGGCTGTGGCCGGTCGCCGCGCGCTCGCTGGCCGCGCACGTCGCGCGCATCCACCGGCTGGCCCTCGCCTGATCGACATCACGCCACGCCCACCCCACCCCCCCACCCCACCCGATCACGCTTGCCCGAGACTTCCCCGTCATGAACGAATCCCTTCCCCGTCGCCCGCGCGGCCCCGGTCCGCGCGCCGCCGAGCCCGACGACGAGGGCATCCGCCTGGCCAAGCAGGTGGCCGCCGAACGCGGCTGCTCGCGCCGCGAGGCCGAACTGCTGATCGAGAACGGCGCCGTGCGCGTGGACGGCCGGGTCGTCGAGGTGCCGGGCGCGCGCGTGCGCGACGGCCAGCGCGTCGAGATCGATGCCGCCGCGCGGCCGGAGCCGGTGCAGGCCGTCACGCTGCTGCTGCACAAGCCGCCGGGCATCGCCTTCGACGCGCCGATCGCGCGGCTGGTGGTGGCGGCGCGGCGCCAGGCCGACGATGGCTCGCGCCGCCCGACGCTGCAGCGCCATTTCATCGGCCAGCGCTGCCTGACGCCGCTGGAGACCGGCGCCAGCGGCCTGATCGCCTTCACGCAGGATCCGCGCATCGAGCGCAAGCTGATCGAGGACGGCGGCCTGATCGAGAACGAGGTGATGGTGGACGTGGCCGGCACGGTCGAGCCGCGGGCATTGCACCGGCTCAACCAGTCGCCGGTGGTGGACGGGCGCGCCATGCTGCCGGCGCGGGTGAGCATCGGCCGCCAGAGCGAGGACGGCGCGCGCACCGGCCTGCGCTTCGCCATCAAGGGCAGCTGGCCGGGGCAGATCGCGCAGATGTGCGATGACGTCGGGCTGCGCATCCTGGGGATGAAGCGCATCCGCGTCGGACGCGTGCCGCTGGCCGGACTGGCGCCGGGCGAGTGGCGCTATCTCCTGCCCCACGAACGGTTCTGAGCGGGGCGCGAGAACGGGATTTCGGCTGGCAGGCGCCGGCGCCATCAGCGCCCAGGATGGTGGTCATCGCCGGCGTCCCATCGCCTCTGCCTCCAGACCTCATACACCCTTCGAACCATGCGCCTGCTGCTCGCCATCTTCCTGCCCTTCGTGGCCTTCTTCACCATCGGGCGCCCGATCGCCGGCATCATCTGCCTGATCCTGCAGATCACGCTGATCGGCTGGCTGCCCGCCGCGATCTGGGCGGTCTATGCCCTGAGCCAGTACCGCACGGACAAGAAGATCGAGAAGGCCTTCGGCCGGCCGCGTTGAGGCGCGCAGCCCCGCGGGCCGGTCGCGAGGCGCCGGATGCGGGGGAAGGAAAGAAAAGTGTGAAGCGAGCCGATAAGCCGGATTCTGTGCACCGACGACGTCTCGCGACGTCATCGGCGTGACCGCCATTACTCTGGGCCGCCGGTCACCCGGACGGCTCGATGCCACCTACCCGCCAGCTCAGCGGAACCACCTCGATACTGGCCTACTTGGTGTTGCTGCGCGCAGAGATTGCCCGTTTCACCCGGCTCGGGGTTGCCCCGTCGCCGACTCGTCTCTGTTGCTCTGATCCTCACCTCGCGGTGGAGAGCCGTTAGCTCCTGCGCTGTCCTGTGCAGTCCGGACGTTCCTCCAGTGCGCTCTTTCGAGACTTGCACCAGCGGCGGTCTGGCCCGCTTCACGGGGCGGATTATGTCGCGACAATGTCCGACCCCCTGCCGCCGGGCGGCAAAAACCTTTGCAAGGAGATGCGTCCCATGAAAGCCCAGAACATCCTCGAGACCATCGGCCGCACGCCGCACGTGCGCATCGGACGGCTGTTCGCCGGCATCGCCCGGGATGCGCAGCAGGTCTGGATCAAGTCCGAGCGCGCCAACCCGGGCGGCTCGATCAAGGACCGCATCGCGCTGGCGATGGTCGAGGCCGCCGAGCGTTCCGGCGCCCTGCGCCCGGGTGGCACCATCGTCGAGCCGACCTCGGGCAACACCGGCATCGGCCTGGCGATGGTGGCCGCGGTCAAGGGCTACCGGCTGGTGCTGGTGATGCCCGACAGCATGTCGGTGGAGCGCCGCCGGCTGATGCTGGCCTATGGCGCCAGCTTCGACCTGACGCCGCGCGAGAAGGGCATGAAGGGCTCGATCGCGCGGGCGCAGGAGATCGTCGCCGCCACGCCCGGGGCCTGGATGCCGCAGCAGTTCGAGAATCCCGCCAACATCGAGGTCCACGAGCGCACCACGGCCGAGGAGATCGCCGCCGACTTCCCCGACGGCCTCGACGCCCTGATCACCGGCGTGGGCACCGGCGGCCACATCACCGGGGTGGCCCAGGTGCTGAAGGCGAAGTGGCCGCGACTGCGGGTGTTCGCGGTCGAGCCGGCCGCCTCGCCGGTGATCTCCGGTGGCAGTCCGGCGCCGCATCCGATCCAGGGCATCGGCGCGGGCTTCGTGCCGGCCAACCTCGACGTCGCGCTGCTCGATGGCGTGATCCAGGTCGAGGCCGAGGCCGCGCGCGAGATGGCGCGGCGCTCGGCGCGCGAGGAAGGCATGCTGGTGGGCATCTCCTCGGGCGCCACGCTGGCGGCCATCGCGCAGAAGCTGCCCGAGCTGCCGGCCGACGCCGTCGTGCTGGGCTTCAACTACGACACCGGCGAGCGCTACCTGTCGGTCGAGGGCTTCCTGCCGGCCGCCTGAGGACGCCAGCGGCTTTCGACGAAAATCGCCGGCCTTCCTCCTTCCCCATCGCCCGCTTGATAGACACAAGCCCCGCCATGCTCAGACTCTCGGAAATCAAGCTCCCGCTCGATCCGCCCGCCGATGCGCTCGATCGCGCCGTGCAGGGCCTGCTCGGCATCGACGCCGCCGCCATCGAACGCATCCACGTCCACA
The DNA here is from genome assembly GCF_056679935.1 of Variovorax sp. PEI5. NCBI lineage: Bacteria > Pseudomonadati > Pseudomonadota > Betaproteobacteria > Burkholderiales > Comamonadaceae > Variovorax > Variovorax sp. PEI5. Next base: position 3,139,772 of record NZ_CM155257.1, on the reverse strand, counting down.
AGCGCAGCTTCGATGCCCGCAAGGCCGACCTGCTGCAGGTCCACATCGTCGACGTGACGCTCGCCGGAGCGGCGGCGGCCGCGCTCGAGGACACGCTGCTCGCGCGGCTGGCCGGCAATCCGCGCGTGACGCGCTCGCCCGACATGCGCTACGTGGCGCCGGCGCACGCCCCCGCCGATCTGCCGCTGCGCCCGGTGGTGGTGGGCTTCGGCCCGTGCGGCATCTTCAGCGCCCTGCTGCTGGCGCAGATGGGCTTCCGCCCGATCGTGCTGGAACGCGGCAAGACCGTGCGCCAGCGCACCCGCGACACCTGGGGCCTGTGGCGCAAGGGCGTGCTCGATGCCGAGTCGAACGTGCAGTTCGGCGAGGGCGGCGCCGGCACCTTCTCCGATGGCAAGCTGTGGAGCCAGATCCGCGATCCGCGTTTCCTCGGCCGCAAGGTGATGGAGGAGTTCGTCAAGGCCGGCGCGCCGCCGGAGATCCTCTATGTCGCGCATCCGCACATCGGCACCTTCAAGCTGGTGAAGGTGGTGGAGCACATGCGCGAGCAGATCATCGCGCTGGGGGGCGAGATCCGCTTCGAGCAGCGCGTGACCGACCTGCGCATCGAGGACGGGCACCTGCGCGGCCTGGTGGTGCGCGACCAGCGCAGCGGCGCGTCGAGCGAACTGCGCTGCGACCACGTCGTGCTGGCGCTCGGCCACAGCTCGCGCGACACCTTCGAGATGCTGCACGCGCGCGGCGTGGAGATCCATGCCAAGCCGTTCTCGATCGGCTTCCGCGTCGAGCATCCGCAGGGCGTGATCGACCGCGCGCGCTGGGGCCGCCACGCCGGCCATCCGCTGCTGGGCGCGGCCGACTACAAGCTGGTGCACCACGCGTCCAACGGCCGCACGGTCTACAGCTTCTGCATGTGCCCGGGCGGCACGGTGGTCGCGGCCACCAGCGAACCCGGCCGGGTGGTCACCAACGGCATGAGCCAGTACTCGCGCAACGAGCGCAACGCCAATGCCGGCATCGTGGTGGGCATCGAACCGACGGACTTCCCCGGCTGGGAGAACGGCGTCATCGGCTCGCCGCTGGCCGGCATGGCGCTGCAGCGCCGGCTCGAATCCGAGGCCTTCGTGCTGGGCGGCGGCGACTACCGGGCACCGGCGCAGCTGGTCGGCGATTTCGTCGCCGGCACGCCTTCGACCGCGCTGGGCGAGGTCGTGCCCTCCTACACCCCCGGCGTGACGCCGACCGACCTGCACGCCGCCCTGCCCGGCTATGCGATCGAGGCCATGCGCGAGGCCTTCCCGGTCTTCGGCCGCAAGATCCGCGGCTTCGACATGCACGACGCGGTGCTGACCGGCGTGGAGACGCGCACCTCGTCGCCGATCCGCATCGCCCGGGGCGACGACGACTGCCAGAGCCCGAACGTGCGCGGCCTGTTCCCCGCCGGCGAGGGCGCGAGCTATGCCGGCGGCATCCTGTCGGCCGGCGTGGACGGCATCCGCGTGGCCGAGGCCGTGGCGCGCGCCATCCTGCAGGACGGCGCACGCGCGGCCGGACCGAGCGTCGCGGCCACCCCGGCCACGGCCACGGCCGCCTGACACCCGCCCCCTTTCCGCCTCCTCCAGGAACGCCATGTCCGACGCCCCGCAAGACCCCACCGACTTCCATTTCTACGAGCCCGCCCGGGGCCACGGCCTGCCGCACGACCCGTTCAACGCGATGGTCGGCCCGCGCCCCATCGGCTGGATCTCGTCGCACGACGCCACGGGCCGCCTGAACCTGGCGCCCTACAGCTTCTTCAATGCCTTCAACTACACGCCGCCGATCGTCGGCTTCGCCAGCATCGGCGCCAAGGACACCCTGCGCAACATCCGCGAGACGGGCGAGTTCGGCTGGAACCTGGCGACGCGGCCGCTCGCCGAACGCATGAACGCCAGCTGCGCCGCCGTGCCGCCCGAGGTCGACGAGTTCGCGCTCGCCGGGCTCACGCCGGTGGCCTCGCGGACCATCGCCGTGCCGCGCGTGGCCGAGAGCCCGGTGTCCTTCGAATGCCGGCTGACGCAGATCGTGCAGCTCCAGGGCGTCAGCGGAACCCCGGTGGAGACCTGGCTGGTGCTGGGCGAGGTGGTGGGCGTGCACATCGCGCACGCGCTGCTCAAGGATGGCATCTACGACACCGCGGCGGCCGAGCCGATCCTGCGCGCGGGCGGCCCGGCCGACTACTTCACCATCACGCCCGACAATCGCTTCCGCATGTTCCGGCCACGCTGACCGGTCCTTCCCTCCTTCCCTGTCCTTTCGACGCGATTTCCCGGTCGGCGCCCCCCAGCGCCGACGCCGCGAGACCTCCTGCGCCGCGCCCTCCGCGCGGCCCTCCTCTCTCCTACCACCGCATTCCGATGACCGACGTTCCCGAAGCCACCTCCCTCCCCACGCCGCAGACACCGGCCGCCGCCGAGTCCGCGACGCGCCCGACCGCGTCGCTCCACGAAGGTCGGTCCGATGGCGCCAATGCAGGCGCCAGCGGCAACGACGGCGACGGCGGCACTGCCGAAGCCGGCGCCGCGACCGGCGCACCGCGGGCGCGGCGCTCGCGCGGCGGACGCGGCCGGCGCCGCTCCGGGCAGGCCGGCCCGAAGGCCGCCGGCACCGCCGACGATGCCACCGACACGGGCGACGCAGAAGGGATCGCCGCCGGCGACCCGATCGCCGGGCACCAGGGCGATCGCGCGGGGGACGCTCCCGCCGACGCCGACGCCAACACGGCGCCCGGTTCCCGCCGCGGCGACAACTCGCGCCGCCGCCCCGATGCCGCCCGGCCGCCGCGCCGGCCCGCACAGGCACAGGCACAGGCACAACCGAAGGGCCAGCCCCAGCAGCAGCCGTCGCGCAACAAGGTCCATCCGGTGCTCCAGCGCCTGTTCGAGCTCTATCCGTCGATGTTCGGCGCCCGTTTCCTGCCGCTCAAGCTGGGCGTCTACCAGGACCTGCTGGAACGCCATGGCGACGAGTTCAAGGCCGAGGACCTGAAGATCGCGCTCGGCCTGCACGCGCGCTCCACGCGCTATCTCGATGCCGTCGCGGCCGGCCATCCGCGCCACGACCTCGACGCCCAGCCGGTCGAGCCGGTGGCGCCCGAGCACGTGCACCACGCCATCCTCGAGGTGTTCCGCCGCCGCCAGTCGCGCACGCCGGAAGACCTCGGCGGCGCGCTGCGCGACCGCATCATCGCGGCCATCGAAGCCTCCGGCATCGGCCGCGATGCCTATGCCGAGCGCGTGCGCGCCCGCGATGTCAATGGCAATGCCGCCCTCGACGACGCCCTGGCCGAACTGGGCCGCCGGGGCGCCAAGCGCGAGGCCCTGCTGCGCGCCTTCGAAGCCAGCGGCCGGACCGAAGCCGAATTCGCCGACATGTACGGCATGGAACCGCGCGAGGTCACCCGCACGCTGCAGCGCGCGCGCAAGGACCGCGTGCTGGAAGCCGAAGCGGCGGCCCGGGCGACCGCCGCCGCTGCCGCCGCCGAGGCGGAAGGCGCGCCGGCCGAAGCGGGCGAGCAGGAGATGCAGGACGTGCAGGACGTTCAGGACGCGCGGGGCGTGGACGACATGCAGGACGCACAGGACGCGCCGACGGCCGGAGACATGGAAGATCCATCGGCGGCGAAGGACGTGCAGGAAGCACGCCACGTGTCATCGTCGACGGACACGCCGGACGTGAACACCGGGAAGACGCCGGCTGCACCGATCTGACCGGAATCGGCTCGCGGACGGCGTGAAACCGCCGGAACGCGGACCACCGGCGACCGGCGTGACGGCCGCTGGACCGCCACGCCCGTCGATGGCACCGGCCTTGGCATTGAGCAACGATCTGAAAAGATCCTTTAGGCCATTGTTTCTAGAGGCACGTCCGAATTCCTCGAGACGCAATTCTTTTGTTTTCCCGCTCGCGGCTGCTCGACCCGGGGGCTTCTCGGAATTCGGCGCCCTGTTCCGGACAATTGCAAAAGACCGATAACCGGTGCTGTTCCACCTCCGGCGGAGGGGACCTTTCCGGTCGTCGTCGACGCCATTTCGCGATTTCTCGCCCTGCTACATTGCCCGGGCCCCATTTCGGGACAGGGAGAAAAACAATGAGAAGCTTGAGCGGGCCATTGCTCTTGATGGCCGCCATGGGCACGGGGATCGGCGGCTGCGCCCTCTCCAACACCACGTCGACGGTGACATCGGCCTCCGATCTCGGACGGCTGCGCGTGATGCAGGTCAGGCGGTCCGAGGGTGGCGACACCACCATCGGCCCCCTGATCGCCAGCCATCTGCGACGACGCGGCTACGAGGTCTTCGAGGACGACACCTCCGGCCGCCAGGTCGATGCCGTGGCGACCCATGTCGACACGTGGGGCTGGGACCCGACCCCGCGCCTGACCGAGCTCACGATCACGCTGCGCGACCCGCGCTCGACCTACGCGCTGGCCACCGGCCGCTGGCTGCCGGCATCGCAGACCCGCCCGTCGCCCCGGGAGATGGTCGACGCGGTCCTCGACGACATCTTCGACGGCACGCAGGCCCGCCCATGATCTCGCGCTCCATGCGTCGGGCCCGTGTCGGGCTTCCCTTGCTGTTGATGTCGACACTGACGGGTTGTCTCACGCCGCCCAACCGCTATGCCATGTCGGCGGCGAGCAGCGGCTCCACCAAGCGCCATCCCCATTCGGTGTCGGTGCAGTCCCATGGCGGCACCGGCGGGGGGATCTTCAAGATGTCCGGGATCTCCGATGCCGACCTGCGCGTCGCCATCGAAGGCGCCATCAGGCGCACGGGCCTGTTCGGGAGGATCGCCGAGGACGGCCAGGCCGACTACGAACTCGACGTCACCATCGTCGAGATGACCCGGCCCTCGTTCGAGCATGCGTTCACGGTGGATCTGGAGACGGCCTGGCTGCTCACCCGCGCATCGGATGGCGCGGAGTTGCTGCGTCGCTCGGTGATGTCAAGCCAGACGATCCCGGCCAATGACGCGCTGTCCGATGCGGTGCGCCTGCGCTTCGCGATGGAAGGCGCGGCGCGCCGGAACATCCGGCAGGGCCTGGAAGCCATCGCGGCGCTCGACCTCTGAGCGACCACCGCCGGATGCTCAGTTCGCCGCGTTCTGCAGCGCGGCGATGCGCTCCTCGATAGGCGGGTGGGTCGCGAAGAGCTTGCCGATCGAGCCGGTGATGCCCATCGCCTCGACCGCCTTGGGCAGTTCACCGGCGGGCAGTCCGCCCAGGCGCGCCAGCGCGTTCATCATCGGCTGCTTGCGGCCCATCAGTTGCGCGGCGCCGGCATCGGCGCGGAATTCGCGATGGCGCGAGAACCAGGCCACGACCATCGCGGCGGCGAAGCCCAGCACGATGTCCAGCACGATCGTGCTGACGTAGTAGCCGATGCCCGGGCCGGAACTGCGGTCGTCGCCACGACGCAGGAAGCTGTCGACCGCATAGCCGATCACGCGCGAGAGGAACACCACGAAGGTGTTCATCACGCCCTGGATGAGCGTCATCGTGACCATGTCGCCATTGGCGATGTGGGCCACCTCGTGGCCGATGACGGCCTCGACCTCCTCGCGCGTCATGCCCTGGAGCAATCCGGTGGAGACCGCCACCAGCGACGAGTTCTTGAAGGCGCCGGTGGCGAAGGCATTGGGCTCGCCCTCGAAGATCGCGACCTCGGGCATGCCGATGCCGGCCTTGTCGGCGAACTTGCGCACCGTCGCCACGATCCAGGCTTCGTCGGCGTTCTGCGGGTTGTCGATCATGCGCAGGCCGGCGGTCCACTTGGCCATCGGCTTGCTGATCAGCAGCGAGATGATCGCGCCGCCGAAACCCATCACCAGCGCGAAACCCAGCAGCGACGTCAGGTTGAGCCCGTTGGCCGTGAGGAAGCGGTTGACGCCGAGCAGGCTGGCGACCACGCCCAGCACGGCGACGACCATGACATTGGTCAGGACGAACAGAAGGATGCGTTTCAAGGTGGTTTCTCCGTGGAGGAAAGGCGGTTCCGGATGGGGCGGCCCGGCCCCGGTCCCCAGATGGGGGCCGGGCCGCGCGCTTCAAGCCGCAGGGCGACGCCGGTCGGCCGGAAGGGCGGCTCGTGTGGTTGTCGATCTGGGAGCACGCGCGGGCCGGAAGACGTCGGCGTCATCATAGAAGCCGGGCCGCTCATTCCCCTCCCACCACAGGGGCACTCCGAGCACCGGCAGCGGGACGAAGGGCTTGGCGCGCAGCTGCTCCGGATCGAGCAGGGCCGCCAGGGCCTCGTCGTCGTCGGCCCGGCCGGAATCCGGCGCGCCGGCCACCAGGACATGGGCGGTCATCGGCTTGCGCGGCGCCACCAGCTTCTCGAGCAGCGCGTGGCCGAAGATCCGCAGGCGCGCCTCGCGCCACAGGTCGCGGTGGGTGACGAACAGACCCTGCCAGTCGCGCGCCAGCAGCGCGCGCCACAGCTCGGGCGGCGCGTCCAGCACGGCGCCGTTCTCGTCGAACAGGGTGAGCGCGTCGCGCAATGGTCCGCGCGTGGCGCCGATGCCGTGGCGCGCGATCTCCGCCGCCTGCAGCGCGTTGAGATGCCGCTTGGTGCGCGGATGGCGCAGCCAGACCAGGCCGTTGAAGAAGTCGTGCAGGTTGTCGCGCGTCGGCACGCTGCCGGTCTCGAAGATGAAGCGCTCGTAGGGCTCGCCGGCCGGCAGGCGGGACTGGGGAACGAAGCGGATCGCGGGCGACGTGGCGACCGGTCCCCCCGGTCCCCCCGGTCCCGCCGGCGGAGGCGGCACGCAGGCATCGAGCGCCCTGGCGACCCACCCTTCCCCGCCATGCCGGCCGGCCGCCGCGCCCTCGTCCATGCCCGCGGCCGGAAGACCGGCGCCCAGCACCCGCCGGCCCGATGCCCGGTAGGGCGCCAGCCAGGGCGCGCTCCAGTCGATCGCCGATGGGTTCAACGCGCCTTCGCGCCGCCGATCCAGCGGATGCGGTCGGGATGGTGGAAGACGAGGAACTCGGTCGGCAGCTTCTCGAACAGCTTCACCGAACTGGCGTTCCTGCCCAGCAGGCCGGCCGTGCGCAGGGCCTGGGCGATGTCGTTGAGCGCCACCTCGCCACCGCCGCGCAGGGCCGGCGCGGCCTCGAGGATGAAGCCGGCGGCCTCGGCCGCGGCGGCGGCGGCGGCATCGACGGCCGGCGAGGCCGGCGGTGGCGGCGGCGGCGGCGGCGGTGCCTTGGCGGCCCGGGTCTTGCGGGCCGTCGTCTTGCGCGCCGGCGCCGCCGGCTCGTCGACCACGGCGGCCGGCGCGCGGGACGTCGACGCGGTGGACCTGCGGGCGGCCGGAGCCGGAGCCGGGGTCGGCGCGGGCGCCGTCGCGGCCGCAGGCGCGCGGCGGGTCGGGGCGGCCGGAGCGGCGCGGCGCGGCGGGGCCGCCGGCGCGGTGGCGGCGGTGGGCCGCGCCGGTGGCGCGCCGGCCTCGCCGCGATGGCGCAGGTCGGTGAAGGCGTCGTAGGCGGCGACGGTCTCGTCGCCGGTCTTGCCCTGCTGGCCGATGCCGCAGACGCGGCAACCCTTCTCGCGCAGCCGGATCACCAGCGGCGCGAAATCGGAATCCGACGACACCAGGTAGACCACCCGTGGCCGCTCGGCGACCACCAGGTCCATGGCATCGACCGCCAGCGCGATGTCGGTGCTGTTCTTGCCGACGGCCAGATTGACCATCGGCCGCACGCCCAGCCGCTTGAACAGCGCCTGGTGCTTGAGCGCCGCCTCGGCCGTGCAGTAGGCGCGCCGCACGTGCAGCGCGCCATGCTCGGCCAGCACCTGGCGCACGGCCTGCTCGATGACATCGGCCGAGACGTTGTCGGCGTCGATGAGCAGCATGATGCGTTCGTTCATGGCATCGCTCCGGGTCGGGGTGGGGTCGTTCAAGCGAGCTTCCATTTCAGGGTCTCGCCACCGCGCAGCGGCTTGAGCGTGGCATCGCCGTAAGGCACCGTCTCGGGCACGGTCCAGGTCTCGCGCCGCAGCGTGATGCGGTCGGTGTTGCGCGGCAGGCCGTAGAAGTCGGCGCCGTGGAAGCTGGCGAAACCCTCCAGCCGGTCGAGCGCGCCGGCATCGTCGAAGGCCTCGGCATAGAGCTCGATGGCGGTCAGCGCGGTGTAGCAGCCGGCGCAGCCCAGCGCGTGCTCCTTCAGGTGCGCGGCATGCGGCGCGCTGTCGGTGCCGAAGAAGAAGCGGTCGCTGCCGCTGGTGACGGCCTCGACCAGCGCCAGGCGGTGGGTCTCGCGCTTGAGCACCGGCAGGCAGTAGTAGTGCGGGCGGATGCCGCCGGTGAAGATCGCGTTGCGGTTGTAGAGCAGGTGGTGCGCGGTGACGGTGGCGGCGGTGAAGCGGTCGGCCTCGCGCACGTACTGCGCGCCCTCCCGGGTCGTCAGGTGCTCGAAGACGATCTTCAGTTCGGGGAAATCGCGCCGCAGCGGGATCAGCACGCGGTCGATGAAGACCGCCTCGCGATCGAACAGGTCGACCGCCGGATCGGTCACCTCGCCATGCACCAGGAACAGCAGGCCGTGCTTCTGCATGGCCTCCAGCGTGGGGTAGGTGTGGCGCAGGTCGGTCACGCCGGCATCGCTGTTGGTGGTGGCGCCGGCGGGATAGAGCTTGAGCGCGCGCACGCCGGCCTCGGCGGCGCGGGCGATCTCCTCGGGCGGCAGGCGATCGGTGAGGTAGAGCGACATCACGGGATCGAAGGCCAGGCCCTCGGGCACGGCGTCGAGGATGCGCCGCCGATAGTCCAGCGCCTGCTGCGCGGTCGTCACCGGAGGGCGCAGGTTCGGCATGATCAGCGCCCGGCCGACCTGGCGCGCGGAGTGCGGCACGACGGCCTGCAGCGCGGCGCCATCGCGCACGTGCAGGTGCCAGTCGTCGGGGCGGGTGATGGTGAGGGTGGAGGGGACGGCGGCGGTGGGGGTGGGCTCGGCGGGGCGGGTCATGCGGCGATTCTCCCATCGCGCCCGCGCCGCGCCAGGCGGCCCCGGGGTTCTTCCCGCTCAGGTGGCCTCGATGGCGCGCGCCTGCTCCCAGGCTTGGGCGATCTCGGCTTCGACGTCGGCCTCGCGCGCGGTGTCGCCTCCGGTGCGCGGGCGCAGTCGCGTCTCGATGAGCGAGAGGTGCCCGTGCATCGCCTTGACGGCGCGCGCCGCGTCGCCCTGCGCCAGCGCCTCCAGGATGTCGCGATGTTCCTCGCAGGCGCATTCGGAAGCCGCCGACGGCTCGAAGAAGACGACCAGCATGGCGGTGCGGCCGACCAGTTCCTGGAGTTGCCGCACCACGAAGGGACTGTCGGTGAAGCCGGCGAGCAGCTGGTGGAATTCGCCCGACAGCCGGATCGAGGCGGCGCGGTCGCCGGCATGCAGCGCCGCCTGCTCGAGCGCCGCGTGCGCCTTCAGGGCGTCGAGCTGGCGGGCCGACAGGCGACCGGCCAGCCAGCCGACGATGCCGCCCTCGACGATGCGCCGCGCGTCGTAGATCTCGCGCGCCTGGGCCAGGGTGGGACTGGAGACGAAGCAGCCGCGATTGGGCACGATCTCGAGCAGGCGTTCATGACCGAGCCGGTGCAGCACCTTGCGCACCCGTTCGCGCGTGACGCCGAACACCGCCGCCAGGCGCGTCTCGACCAGCTGGGTGCCGGGGGCGAGCCGTCCCGCCAGCAGGACCTGGGACAGCACGCGATGGATGGATGCTTCCTGCGGATTCATGCGCCCAATGTAGTGCACGGCCGCCGCCGGCCGCCGGGGCCTCAGCCGGTCGCGCGGGCGTCCAGCCAGTGGCGCGCGATCCGCGCCCGCGTGGCGATCCAGAAGACGTCGGGCCGCTCGCGCAGGTGGCGCAGGATCCGCTCCAGCGCCTTCATGCGCCCGGGGCGGCCGATCATGCGCAGGTGCAGGCCGACCGACAGCATGCGCGGCCCCGTGCGGGCCTCGTCGGCGAGCCAGTCAGCGGCATCGCAGACGTACTCGGCGAAGCTCGCCGCCGTGTCGAAGCGCTGGGTGTGCTGGAACTGCATGTCGTTGGTGTCGAAGGCATAGGGCAGCACCAGGTGGGACCGGCCGTCGACCGGCACCACGTAGGGCGTGTCGTCGTTGTAGGCATCGCTGTCGTAGAGGAAGCCGCGCTCCACCAGCAGGGAGCGGGTGTTGGGCGTGCAGGCCGAGCGCGTGTGCCAGCCGACCGGGCGCTCGCCGGTGGCCTCGGTGATGGCGCGCACCGCGGCGTCGATCACGGCGGCCTCCTCGTCGCGGCCCATGCCGGCGTGGCTCTGCCAGCGATGGCCGTGCGCCGAGACCTCGTGCCCGCGCTCGATGGCGTCGCGCGCCAGCCAGGGATTGCGCTCGACGGCGCGGCCGCAGCTGCTGAGGGTGAATGGCGCCCGATGGCGGCCGAAGGCATCGGCGATGCGCCACCAGGCGGTGCGGGTGCCGTACTCGAAGTGACTGTCGATGCACGGATCCCAGCCGGTGCGCGGGTCGATCACCTCGTACACGCCCTCGTTGCGCGGATCGCCATCGGCCACCGAGAACTCGGCGCCCTCCTCGAAATTGAGCACGAAGGACACGGCCAGCCCGGCGCCCCCGGGCCAGCGCACATCGGGCAGATCGCAGCCGTAGCCGATGAAATCTCGCATGTCGGGTCTCCTCTGTGAATCGCTCGATCGCCCGGATCGGCTCAATCGGCCCTGATGCCGCGTTCCTTGACCACCTTCGTCCAGCGCGCGAATTCGGCATCGAGATAGTCGCTCGACTGCTTGAGCGTCATGCTCGCCACCTCGCCGCCGGTGTCCTCGACGCGGCCCTTGAAATCGGGCAGCGCGACCATGCGGCGCAATTCGGTGTTGAGCTTCTCCAGCACCGGCCGGGGCGTCTTCGCGGGCGCCAGCAGCATGTACCAGGACACGAACTCGTAGCCCGGCACGCCGGCCTCGGCCACGGTCGGCACGTCCGGCAGCTTGGGCGAGCGCCTGGCGCTGGTGACCGCCAGCGGCACCAGCTTGCCGCCCTGCACCAGGGGCAGCGACGAGGTGATGATGTCCACCGACAGCGCGACGCGGTCGCCCATCACGTCCTGCAGGGCCGGGGCCGCGCCCTTGTAGGGCACGTGGATCATGTGCGTGCCCGTCATCGATTCGAGCAGCGCCGCGCCGACGTGGCTGGTGGTGCCGACGCCGGAGGAGGCGTACTGGAGCGCTTCGGGCCGCGCGCGCGCCATGTCGAGCACCTCGGCCAGCGTCCTGCCCCTGAGCGACGGGCTCGCCACCACGACGCTGGGCACCTGCGCCACCACGCCGACCGGCACCAGGTCGGCCCGGGTGTCGTAGGGCAGCCTGGCATACATGGAGGGATTGACCGCGTGGCCGATGGTGACCATGAGCAGCGTGCTGCCATCGGCCGGCGCCTTGGCCGCCGCGTCGGTGCCGATCACGCCGCCGGCGCCGGGCTTGTTGTCGATCACCACCGGCTGCCGCTGGCCCCAGGCATCCGACAGCTTCTGCGCCACCATCCGCGCGTAGATGTCGGCCGCGCCGCCCGGCGGGAAGGGCACGACGATGCGGACCGGCTTGTCGGGATAGGTGGCGGCATCCTGCGCGAGCGCCGCGCCGGCGCCGCCGGCGAGCGCCAGCGACAGGACCGAGAGGAGCGCGGCGCGACGGCCGGACGACAGGACACGGGGGATGGATGCGGACATGCGGTTCTCCGGGAGGACGAGCCAGGATGGAAGAACGACGCAGGAACCTGGAAGTCGGTCATGCGCCATCGATGTGCACATTCGCTTGACGATTGTGCACAATCCATGGCTTTCAGCATGATGCGTGCCAGCGTGGGAGAACGAAGGGAACAGGACCACCCGCACCCGGCGGTCCAGGGATGCGCAGCCTAGTGCTGCAGGATCTTGTTGAGGAATTCCTTGGTGCGCGGCTGACGGTTCTCGGGATGGCTGAAGAACTCGTCCTTCGAGCAGTCCTCCAGGATGCGCCCGCCGACGTCGATGAAGATCACGCGGCTGGCGACCTTGCGCGCGAAACCCATCTCGTGGGTCACGCACATCATGGTCATGCCTTCCTTGGCCAGGCTCACCATGACGTCGAGCACCTCGCCGACCATCTCCGGGTCGAGCGCCGAGGTCGGCTCGTCGAACAGCATCACGATCGGGTCCATCGACAGCGCGCGGGCGATCGCCACGCGCTGCTGCTGGCCGCCGGAGAGCTGGCCGGGGAACTTGTCCTTGTGCGCCATCAGGCCCACGCGGTCGAGCATCTTCAGGCCGCGCGTCTTGGCCTCGTCGGGCTTGCGGCCGAGCACCTTGATCTGCGCGATCGTCAGGTTCTCCGTCACCGACAGGTGCGGGAACAGCTCGAAGTGCTGGAACACCATGCCGACCTTGGAGCGCAGCTTGGGCAGGTTGGTCTTGGGGTCGTGCAGGGCGATGCCGTTGACCGTGATCTCGCCCTTCTGGAAGGGCTCGAGCGCGTTCACCGTCTTGATGAGCGTGGACTTGCCCGAGCCCGAGGGCCCGCACACCACCACCACGTCACCCTTGCCGATGCTCACCGAGCAGTCGTTGAGCACCTGCACCGGGCCGTACCACTTGGAAACGTTCTTGATTTCGATCATTTTTCAAAACTCCTGTCTTTACCTGAGACTTGTGGCCCGCACCCCCCCTGCACTGCCCTGCGCCAAGCACCGAGGAACCGGCTCCGCCGGGCCTCCGGTGCTGCCCCCTGCAAGGGGGTCGGCGCAACGACACGAAGTGCGCGAAGACTGGGGGTATGCCTGTTCACCGGATGATGGCGATGCGCTTGTGGAGCCGCTTCACGAAGTACGACAGCACGTAGCACATGACGAAATAGACGACCGCCGCGAGCAGATAGGCCTCGATCGGGCGGCCGTAGTTCTTGCCGGCCGTCTCGATGCCCTTGAGCAGGTCGTAGGCGCCGATGGCGTAGACCAGCGAGGTGTCCTGGAACAGGATGATGGTCTGCGTCAGCAGCACCGGCAGCATGTTGCGGAACGCCTGCGGCAGCACGACCAGCTTCATGTTCTGGCCGTAGGTCATGCCCACCGCCAGGCCCGCGTTGACCTGGCCGCGCGGGATCGACTGGATGCCCGCGCGCATGATCTCGCTGAAGTAGGCGGCCTCGAAGGCGATGAAGGTGATCACCGCCGAGCCCTCGGCGCCGATCGGCCGGCCGATGGCGAACGGCACCAGCAGGAAGAAGCCCAGGATCACCATCACCAGCGGGATGCTGCGCATGCCGTTGACATAGATGGCGGCCGGCACGTCGAGCCACTTCTTGCCCGACAGGCGCATCAGCGCGAGCAGCGTGCCGAAGAGGATGCCGCCGAGCGTGGCGACGACGGTGAGGATGACGCTGAAGTACAGGCCGTTCAGCACGAACTTGCTGACGACGTCCCAGCTGTAGAACGAGAAATCGAGATTCATCATGTCAGTGGCCCCCGCCCGAGGCCGAGACGATGAAGCCCGGCACGCGCGAGCGCTTCTCGATGAAGGCCATGAGCCGGTTGATCGCGAAGGCCGAGATCACGTAGAGCGCCGTGACGCCCAGGAACATCTCGATCGGCCGCGAGGTCTCCTCGCTCGACTGGATGAAGAACATCGTGAGCTCGGGCACCGACACGGCGAAGGCGACCGACGAGTTCTTGAAGATGTTCATCGTCTCGCTGGTGAGCGGCGGAATGATGATGCGGTAGGCCATCGGCAGGATGACATAGCGGTAGTACTGCGGCGTGGTGAAACCCACCGCCATGCCCGCGTAGCGCTGGCCCTTGGGCAGCGCCTGGATGCCCGAGCGCACCTGCTCGGCGATCCGCGCGGAGGTGAAGAAGCCCAGTGCCAGGACCACCAGCACCATGCTCGGCACGCCCTTCATGAACGGGACCACCGCCGGGATGACGTGATACCAGAGGAAGATCTGGACCAGCAGCGGGATGTTGCGGAACAGCTCCACCCAGGCATTGCCCAGGCGCACCAGCCACGGGCTGTCGGGCAGCGTGCGGATGATGCCCACCAGCGAACCCAGCACCAGGGCGACGATCAGCGCCAGCAGCGCGACCGACACCGTCCAGCCCCAGGCCGAGAGCATCCACTCCCAATAGGTCGGGTACTTCCCGCCCGGGTCCTGCAAGAAGACCTGCCAATCCCAGTTCGATCCCATCGGGATACTCCTTCGCGTCGTCGTTGTTGTCGTTCGTTGTCCGGGCGGCGCCGGCTCAAAGCAAACGCCCGCCGGGGGGCGGCGGGCGTGGCGTCAAGGCTTCGGCGCGCGCATCACTTCTTGGCGGCGTAGTCTTCCATCGGCTTGTCGTTGGGATTGGCCCAGGCGTTCTTGGTCGCATCCGACAACGGCAGGTTGATCGTCACGTTGGCCGGCGGGACCGGCTTCAGGAACCACTTGTCCCAGAGCTTGGCGAGTTCGCCATTCTTGATCTGGGCCTTGATGCTGTCGTCCACGGCCTTCTTGAAGGCGGCGTCGTCCTTGCGCATCATGATCGCGATGGGTTCGACGCTGAGCACCTCGCCGACGATCTTGTACTCGGACGGGGCCTTGGACTTGGCGATGTTCGAGGCCAGGATCGAGCCGTCCATCACGAAGGCATCGGCGCGACCGGATTCGAGCAGCAGGAAGCTGTCGGAGTGGTCCTTGCCATACAGCTCCTTGAAGTCGATGCCGCCGGCGCGCTCGTTCTTGCGCAGCGTCTGCACCGAGGTCGTGCCGGTGGTGGTGGCGACGGTCTTGCCGTTGAGGTCCTTGATGCCGGCGATGCCGGAGTTGGCCTTGACGGCGATGCGCACCTCCTCGACGTAGGTCGTGACGGCGAAGGCCACGTCCTTGCCGCGGGTGGCGTTGTTGGTGGTCGAGCCGCACTCGAGGTCGACGGTGCCGTTCTGCACCAGCGGCACGCGGTTCTGCGAGGTCACCGGCTGGTACTTAGTCTCGAGCTTCTTGCCGACGACCTTCTCCAGGTCCTTGATGATGTTGGCGCAGACGTCGTAGTGGAAGCCGGTGTATTGGCCATTGCCCAGCGTGTAGGACAGGCCGGAGGATTCGCGCACACCTTCGGTGATCACGCCCGATGCCTTGATCTTGGCGAGCGTGTCGTTGGCCTGGGCCAGGGCGCCGCCGGTGGCGAGCGCCGCGATGGCCAATGCCAGTAATTGCTTCTTCATACGGAAAACTCCTGAGTGGATGAGACGGACATGCAATGGAATTCTAGACATCGGAATCTGCGGGAATACCCGTGAGAGCCCTCGGAATGGCCCTTCATGCGCCTCCTTGGTGCGTGAACGGCACCCCAGGATCGCCGATGTCGCCTCCTCATGCGCCCGAAGGGTGCATTCGGATCTTCCTCCATGACCTTTCCGTGCTAAGCAGTCTTTGTGCCCGGAACGTCGATTCCACGCCGTCGAGGCCGCGAAAGCGGCTTTCCGAGCGACTCAGGGCGTGGCCGGCGGCTGCGTGGCCAGCAGATGCCCCCACAGCGCGTCCACCGCGCGGTGACCATGCGAGATCGGCATGACGGCGCCGCTCCCATGCGCAATCCGCATGTCGTTGCCGCGCGCGGCGCCACGCGCGGTTTTCGGGCTCGCGGCGATCGGCCGCGCGCGGTAGGCGCGGATCTCCATCGTCGCCTCCAGGCTGCCGATCTCCGGCGGCAGCGCGCTCACCAGGGTGCGCTGGCGGACCTCCTTGCGCACCGCGTTCTGCGGCAGGAAGGCGATCCCGTGGCCCTCGAGGGCCATCGCCTTCAGGCCCTCGGACATGTCGGTCTCGTAGACGCGGTCGAGATGGATCGGGATGTCGGAATCCTTGATGAGCTGGTCGACCACGCCCCCCAGGTAGGCGCCGGGGGCATAGCCCAGGTAGGGCAGCGGCTGGCCCGGGCGACCCGGCAGGCGATAGCGCGGCAGGCCGCTCGCGTCGGGCTTGACCCAGGGCGCGACGACCTCGCTGCCCAGGCGCACCGTCTCGTAGCGTCCGGCGTCGAGCTGCAATGGCTGCGACGGATGCTGGTAGGCGATCAGCAGGTCGCAGCCACCCTCGATCAGGCGCAGCATGGCGTCGTGCACGTTGAGCGCCAGCAGGCGGCTGCGGATCGGCCCGAAGTGCTCGCGCAGGGTGCTGACCCAGGCCGGGAAGAAGTTCAGCGCCAGCGTGTGGGGCACCGCGAACTCGATGACGTCGTGCGAGGTCGCCGAGTGCCCGCGCAGCATGGCGCGCGTGCTCTGCAGGCCCTGCAGCATCTCGATGGCCTGGCTGTAGAGCGTCTGGCCGGCGGGCGTCAGGCGCGTCGGGTACGAGCTGCGGTCGACCAGGTCGGTGCCGGCCCAGCCCTCGAGCGCCTGGATGCGGCGCGAGAACGCCGGCTGCGTGACATGGCGCAATTGCGCGGAGCGGCTGAAACTGCGCGTTTCAGCCAGGCTGACGAAATCCTCGAGCCACTTGGTTTCCATGGCGGCGGATTATCGGCACCTTAACCGACCACTGAGACCGCGCCACGGCCGTCGAAGTGCCCGTCGGCATTGGCCAGCACGCGCCGCACCGAGGCCGCCATCGCCTCGGGCGACCAGCCCGCGACGTGCGGCGTGAGGATCACGTTGTCGAATCCGAGCAGCGCCTCGGGCGGACGCGGTTCGCTCTCGTAGACGTCGAGGCCGGCGCCGGCCAGGCGGCCGGCCGCCAGCGCCGCGGCCAGCGCCGTGGTGTCGATCACGCTGCCGCGCGCGATGTTCACCACCACGCCGCGCTCGCCCAGCGCCTCGATGACGGTGGCGTCCACCAGATGCCGGGTGCCGGCGCCGCCGGGCGTGGCGACGACCAGGAAGTCGGCCCACTGCGCGAGCGCCACCAGGCTGTCGAAGTGGCGATGCGCGACATCGGCCACCGGCCGGCGGTTGTGATAGCCGATCTCCAGGTCGAAGGCGGCGGCGCGGCGGGCGATCTTGTGGCCGATGGCGCCCAGGCCGAGGATGCCCAGCCGGCGGCCGGAGAGCTGCGGCGGCAGCGGGATGTGGTCGCGCCAGACGCCGGCGCGGCATTGCGCGTCGAGCCGGCCGATGCCGCGCACGGCGGCGATCAGGAGACCCAGCGCGTGGTCGGCGACGCAGTCCTCGTTGGTGCCCGCGCCGGTCGCCACGACGATGCCGCGCGCGCGGGTGGCGTCGAGCGCGACGTTCTCGTAGCCCGCGCCGAGCGTGCAGACCAGCTCGAGCGCCGGCAGCGCCGCGATCTCCGCGGCGGTGAGGCCGGTGGCGCCATTGGTCAGCACGGCGCGGCAGTCCGCGCCCCGCGCGGCGACGGCCGCGCCGCGCCCGGCCGCATCGGGCGCGTAGGTGAAGTCGTAGCGGTCCTCGATCCACGCGCGGTGGTCGTCGTTCAGGCTGATGAGTCCCAGCATCGGGATCTTCGTCGTCATGCGTTCCAAGCTCCTCTCGATCGATGAATCTGCGTTCACAGAACCTGCCCGGCCTCGACCTTCTGCAGGTTCCACATCTGGGCATAGCGCGACGGCCCGGCCAGCAACTGGGCGTGCGTGCCGCGCTCGACGATCACGCCGCCCTCCAGCACCAGGATCTCGTGCGCCTCCACCACGGTGGACAACCGGTGCGCGATGACCAGCGTGGTCTTGTCCTGCGCCGCGCTCCTGAGCTCGGCCTGGATGGCGCGCTCGTTGGCCGAGTCGAGCGCCGAGGTGGCCTCGTCGAAGATCACGATCGGCGGGTTCTTCAGCAGGGTGCGCGCGATGGCCACGCGCTGCTTCTCGCCGCCCGACAGCTTGAGCCCGCGCTCGCCCACCGTCGTCTGGTAGCCACCCGGCGTGGCGGCGATGAAGTCGTGGATGCGCGCGGCCTGCGCCGCCGCCACCACCTCGTCGTGCGAGGCGCCGGGCCGGCCATAGGCGATGTTGTATTCGACCGTGTCGTTGAACAGCACCGTGTCCTGCGGCACGATGCCGATGGCCGCGCGCACGCTGGCCTGCGTGACCGCGCGGACATCCTGGCCGCCGATGGTGATGCGGCCCTGCTGCACGTCGTAGAAGCGGTAGAGCAGGCGCGCCAGGGTCGACTTGCCCGAGCCCGAGGGGCCGACCACGGCCACCGTCTTGCCCGCCGGGATCTCGAAGCTGACGTGCTTCAGGATCGGACGGGCGGGGTCGTAGGCGAAGCTGACATCCTCGAAGCGGACGGTGGCGTCGACGGCTCCGCCCGCGTCCCCGTTCCCGGCCGTGGTCGCGGCGCCGGCGGCGCCCGTCGCCAGGGAGCGCAGGACCAGGGGCTGCGCGCCCGGGGCGTCGCGCACCTCGCGCTCCTTCTCCAGCAGCACGAACATCTTGTCGAGGTCGGTCAGGCTCTGCTTGATCTCGCGATAGATGACGCCGAGGAAATTCAGCGGGATGTAGAGCTGGATCATGAAGGCGTTGACCATCACCAGGTCGCCCAGCGTCATGCGCCCCTCCACCACGCCCGAGGTCGCCCGCCACAGCATCAGCACCAGGCTGACGGCGATGAGCAGCTGCTGGCCGGTGTTGAGCATCGACAGCGTGCGCTGGCTCTTGATGGCCGCCTTGCGGTAGCGGTCGAGGCTGGCGTCGTAGCGGCCGGCCTCGAAGGCCTCGTTGTTGAAGTACTTGACCGTCTCGTAGTTCAGCAGCGAGTCGACGGCGCGGCTCTGCGCCACCGAGTCGAGCTCGTTCATGGTCTTCCTGAACTGCGTGCGCCACTCGGTCACGGTGACCGTGAAGCCGATGTAGAGCACCAGCGCGACGCCGGTGATGACGACGAACAGGATGTCGAACTTCACGCCCAGGATGGTCAGCACCAGCGCCAGCTCGATGAGGGTCGGCACGATGCTGTAGAGCGACATCGAGATCAGCGAATGCACCCCGCGCGTGCCGCGCTCGATGTCGCGCGTCATGCCGCCGGTCTGGCGCTCCAGGTGGAAGCGCAGGCTCAGCGCATGCAGGTGCTGGAACACCTCCAGCGAGATGCGCCGCGACGCGCCCTCGGTCGCCTTGGCGAACACCAGTTCGCGCAGCTCGCCGAACAGCGAGGTCGAGAAGCGCAGCAGGCCATAGGCCACCAGCAGTCCGAGCGGCACCACCAGCAGTGCCTGCGCCATGTCCGGCCTGGGCGTCATGGCGTCGACCAGGTGCTTGAGCAGCACCGGCACGCTCACGTTGGCGACCTTGGCGCCGATCATGAAGGCCAGCGCCGCCGCCACCCGCCACTTGTAGGGCCACAGGTAGGGCAGCAGCCGGCGCAATGTCGCCACGTCGGAGCGATCGGCGCGCGCCGGTTCCAGGCCGCCGGCGTGGTGGTGGTGGGACGAGGGGTGGGAGGTTGAGGAGGCGGCCGAAGGCGCCTCGCCGCTGCGGCGCATGGGGGGACAATCGTGGGTGTTGTTTGCTCCGGATTGTGCCCATGTCCTCCCCGCCACCGCCCGCCTCCTCCCCGATGACCCCGCCATCCGGTTCCGCCGCCGGCCGCGACGCCACCGTCCAGAGCCTGCCGCTCGACATGGAGCTGGTGCTCAAGGTGATTCCCATGCCCAAGGACTGCAACGTCAATGGCGACATCTTCGGCGGCTGGGTGATGGCGCATTGCGACATGGCCGCCTCGGTCATCCCGGTGCGCCACGCGCGCGGCCGCATGGCGACGGTCGCGGTCAACGAGTTCGTCTTCAAGCAGCCGGTGCGCCTGGGCGACATCCTGTCGTTCTATTCCAAGCTGCTGCGCATCGGCCGCACCTCGATCACGGTGAGCGTCGAGGTGTTCGCCGAACGCGCCATCGCCCAGGGCGCCTACATCAAGGTCACCGAGGCCACCTTCACCTATGTCGCCATCGACGACCACGGCCGGCCGCGGCCGATCCCGCGCGACTAGCGCCCGCCCCTCCCGGGACGGCGCCGGTCCTCAGGAGCGGGGCGCGAGCTCGACGTTCACCCAGCGCCCGTCGCTCGCGCGCTTGGCGGTGCGGCGGATGTAGACCGTCTGCACGATGTCGCGCGTCCCGGCGTCGATGGCGATCGGGCCGCGCGGGCTCTCCAGCCTCAGGCCCTTGAAGCCGTCGACCAGCGCCTCGCCGCGCGCCGTGGCGCCCGCGCGCGCATAGGCGGCATCGGCGGCGGCCAGCGCGTCGTGCGCGGCGACGGCGAAGTAGCCCGGCCGCAGGCGCGAGCCATAGAGCGTCTCGAAGCTCTGCACGAACCGCCGGTTGGCCTCCGACTCGTGGGCGTAGGAGTAGTGGTGGCTGGTCACCAGCCCGGCGGCCAGCTCGCCGATGCCGTCGAGGTAGTTGTCGTCGGTGGCCTCGCCGGTGGCGAGCAGGCGGATGCCCGAGTCGGCCATGCCGCGCTCCTTCCAGGCGCGCAGGAAGGCGGTGGGCAGCTGGCCGGAGGGGAAGAAGAAGAACACCGCCTGGGGCTTGAGGTCGCGCACGCGCTGCAGGTAGGCCGAGAAATCCAGCGTCGCGAGCGGCACGCGCAGGCTGGCCGCGATCTGCCCGCCGCCGGCCGTGAAGGCGCCGGTGAACGCGCTCTCCGCGTCGACGCCCGACGCATAGTCGGCCACCACCGTGCAGACGCTGGCGATCCTCTCACGCAGGGCCCACTGCGCCATCGGCGCGGACACCTGCGCCACCGTGAACGAAACCCGCACCAGGAACGGCGAGCGCGCCGTCAGCCCCGACGATGCCGCGTTCATGACGATGGCCGGCACCCGGGCCTGCGCGGCGATGGCACCGACGGCGAAGGCGTTCGGACTGAAGTCGAGGCCGGTGAGCAATTCGACGCGCTCGCGCACCACCAGCTCCTGGGCATGGCGGCGCGCCAGGTCGGGCGCGCTGCCGGGGACGTCGCGCCGCAGCAGTTCCACCGGTCGGCCGGCGATGCGGTTGCCATGGGCGCCCAGCCACACGGCCATGCCGGCATCGAACTGCCGGCCATAGTCGGCATACGGGCCCGACCAGGAGGCGATCACGCCGATGCGCAGCGGGGCCGCCGGCGCAGCGGCGCGGACCACGGCGGGCGCGGCCAACGCACCGGCCAGCAGGCCCAGGGCACGGCGGCGGTTCGACCCGGCGGCAGCGGGGGTCGACGGACGGAAGGGAGGAAGGGAGGATGGAAGGAAAGGCACGGGCCGGAGTCTACGGGCGACCGCGAGCCCGGCCGGGACGGATCTCGCCGGACGTCGGCCTCGCGCCGACGGCCGTCCTCACAGCCCCGCGAAATCCGGCTTGCGCTTGTCCATGAAGGCCGCGAACGCCTCGCGCGCGGCCGGTCCCCTCATCAGGCGGCGGAAGCTGCGCGCTTCCTCCTCGATGCGTTCGAGCACCACCGCCTGGTTCGACTTCTTCAGCAGCCGCTTGGTCTCGACCAGGGCGGCCAGCGGCTTGGCGGCCAGCCGGCGGGCCTGCGTCTGCGCGATCGTGTTGGCCTCCATCGGCGGCACGACGCGGTTGACCAGTCCGACCTCCAGCGCCGCCTCGGCCATGAAGGGCTCGCCCAGCAGCAAGGCCTCGGCGGCGCGATGGTGGCCGAGCATCTGCGGCACCAGCAGGCTCGAGCCGGCCTCGGGGCAGAGGCCGAGGTTGACGAAGGGCATCGAGAAGGCCGCGTTGTCGCCGGCATAGACCAGGTCGCAATGCAGCAACAGCGTGGTGCCGATGCCGACCGCCGGGCCGCAGACGGCGGCCACGACGGGCTTGGGAAAGCCCGCCAGGCCGCGCAGGAAGCGGAACACCGGCTCGTCCAGCGCGATGGCGGCTTCGTCCGCGCCCTCCGCGTCACCCGCGGGTCCGGCGGCCGAGGCGCGCAGGAAGTCGCCGATGTCGTTGCCGGCGCTGAAGATCGCCGGATCGCCCTGGATCAGCACCACGCGCACGGCCGCATCGCCGGCGGCGGCGTCCAGCGCGTCGGCGAGCGCGGCATACATGGCGGCGGTGAGGGAGTTCTTCTTGTCGACCCGGTTGAGGGTCAGGGTCAGCACGCCGGCTTCGGTGTGGACGAGGATGTCGCTCATGGGATCGGATCGCTTTCGGACGGAAGGAGGAAAGATTGGATCACGTCCGCCACTTCCGGTGGCATCGGTGCGTTCGGGACCGTGGCTCGGGGCTGCCCGCATGGCCGTCACCCCCGCCCTACTCCTTGAAGTAGACGATCTGGCTGCTGGTCGCCAGCAGCACGCCGGCCCGGCTCCAGAGCTGCGCGGTCTGGTCGAAGAAGCCATTCCTGAACTGCTGGCCGGTGGCGCGCGCGAACAGGTGGCCGGTGCCGACCTCGGCCAGTTCGTCCATCCCGACGTGGAAGTAGGTGGTGATCGACACCGTGCCGGCCGGCACCGGCGTCGCGCGGCGCAGCCAGACGCGTGGATAGAACAGGTCGCTCATGGCGGCGAGCGCCGGGAAGTCGAGCGGCCGCGGCGTCGCGTCGCGCACCCACAGGCGCGTCTCGCTGTGCTCGCCGCCGCCATCCCAGCGCGCCGGGATGCCGCCGCTCACCGGTCGCATCTCGTACTGCCCGATCCAGGCGACGCCCCTGGGGCCGATCGTGACGCGCTCGACGGCCTCCGGTGCGGGCACCTCGGGCATCGCCAGGTCGGTCGTGCCCCAGGTCTCGCGCCGCGCCGCCGTCACCACCGTGGCCGTGGTGGTCACGTGCGGCGCGCCCTCCGCGCCGGCCTGGGTGATCTGCACCGTCCAGTGCTGGGTCGAGCGGTTGGTGCGCGCCGGCGTGGCCTGCACGTCGAAGGCGCCCGCCTCCAGCGCGGCGGCGTAGTTGACGGTCAGCGCGATCGGCGTGCCCAGCAGGTCCGGATGCCGCAGCACCGCCTGCAACGCCACCGCCGCCGTCGTGCCGCCGAACGGCCCGATCATGTTCCAGTAGTCCGGGCTCGTCGTGCCCGTGAACAGCCCGGCGCGCAGGTCGCTGTGGTCGAGCACGAGGGCCCGGTCGAACGGATGCTGTGGCTGCTGCGTCATTCGTCGTCTCCTCGACTTCCAATCTGTGAAGCGTCCGGCATGGCCCCCTGGAAGCGGGAAGGCGTCGCGACACGCAGTGCGCGAGGACCCGGGTCGGGTCATCAGACCCGCTCGAAGACTCCGGCGGCGCCCTGTCCCATGCCCACGCACATCGTGACCATGCCGTACTTCAGATTCTTGCGCCGCAGCGCATGAACCACTGTCGCCGAACGGATAGCCCCGGTCGCGCCCAGCGGGTGCCCGAGCGCGATCGCGCCGCCCATCGGATTGACCTTCGCCGGATCCAGGCCCAGCGTGCGGATGACCGCCAGCGACTGCGCCGCGAACGCCTCGTTGAGCTCGATCCAGTCGAGGTCCTCGTGCTTCAGGCCGGCATGGCGCAGGGCGGCGGGGATCGCCTCGACCGGGCCGATGCCCATGACCTCCGGCGGCACGCCCCGGCTGGCGAAGCCGGCGAAACGCGCCAGCGGCACCAGACCGAAGCGCCGCACGGCGGCCTCGCTGGCCAGGATCAGCGCGCCGGCGCCGTCGGAGGTCTGCGAGCTGTTGCCGGCCGTGACCGTGCCGCGCGCGGCGAACACGGTGCGCAGACGCGCCAGCCCTTCGAGGCTGGTGTCGGGCCGGGCGCCCTCGTCGAGATCGACGGTGCGCGTGGTGGCGACCGCCTCACCGCTGTCGAGGTCCGGCGCGCGGTCGGTCACCTCGATCGGCGTGATCTCGTCGGCGAACTCGCCGGCCCGCTGGGCCGCCAGCGCCTTCTGGTGGGACGCGAGCGCGAAGGCGTCCTGGTCCTCGCGCGAGACCTTCCAGCGCCGCGCCACCTTCTCGGCCGTGAGTCCCATGCCATAGGCGATGCCGACGTCGCCCTCGCGCTCGAAGATCGCCGGCGACAGCGATGGCGCGTTGCCCATCATCGGCACCAGGCTCATGCTCTCGACGCCGGCGGCGATCATCACGTCGGCCTCGCCGACCCGGATGCGGTCGGCCGCCATCTGCACCGCCGACAGGCCGGAGGCGCAGAAGCGGTTGACCGTGATGCCGCCGACGCTGGTCGGCAGCCCGGCCAGCACGGCGGCGATGCGCGCCACGTTGAGGCCCTGCTGCGCCTCCGGGATGGCGCAGCCGCAGACGATGTCCTCGATGGCGGCCGGATCGAGCGTCGGCACCGCCGCCAGCGCGGCGCGCAGCGTGGTGGCCAGCAGGTCGTCCGGCCGGGTGTTGCGGAAGAAGCCGCGATGCGACCTGCCGATCGGCGTGCGCGTGGCGGCGACGACATAGGCGTCCTGGAGTTGTTTCATGGGGAGGCTCCTGATGTTCATTCAATTCCGCACCGGCTTGCCCGTCCCGAGCATGCCCATGATCCGTTCCTGCGTCTTCGGGTGGACGATGAGCGAGCAGAAGGCCTTGCGCTCCAGCGCCATGAGGTATTCCTCGGTGACCAGCGAACCGGCGTCGACGTCGCCGCCGGTCACCACCTCGGCGATCAGACTGGCGATGTGGAAGTCGTGCGCGCTGGCGAAGCCGCCGTCGCGCAGGTTCACCAGCTGGCCGCGGATGGTGGCCGCGCCGCTGCGCCCGGCGACGCGAAAGCGGCGCCGTGGCGGCGCGCGCCAGCCGGCATCGGCCATCGCCCGGGCCTGCTGCAGCGCGACATGGAGCAGCTCGTCCTTGTGGGCCACGATGACATCGCCCTCCATCAGGTAGCCCAGCCGCTTCGAGTCCAGCGCGCCGGTGCCGACCTTGGCCATCGCGGCGGCGGTGAAGCCTTCGGTGAGGAAGGGCAGCAGGTCGGTGCCGGTCGACGCGGCGGCGTTCTCGGCCGCGCGGCGGGCGATGTGGGTGAGTCCGCCGGCGCCCGGCACCAGGCCGACCCCGACCTCGACCAGTCCCATGTAGCTCTCCATCGCCGCCACGCGCCGGGCCGCGTGCAGCGCCAGCTCGCAGCCGCCGCCCAGCGCCAGGCCGCGCACCGCCGCGACCACCGGCACGGCGGCATAGCGGATCCTCAGCATCACGTTCTGCAGTTCCTCCTCGGCGCCCTCGACCGCGCCGACGCCGGCCACCACGAAGGCCGGCAGCATCGCCTGCAGGTCGGCGCCGACCGAGAACAGCTCGTCCGGCGACCAGATCACCAGGCCCCGGTACCCGGCCTCGGCCCGCTCGACGGCGGCGCCCAGCGCCTCGGCGACATCGGGGCTGATGGCATGCATCTTCGACTGGATGCTGGCGATGAGCACCTCGCCATCGAGCGTCCACAGCCGCACGTCGCCGTCCTCGCTGATCGTGGTGCCGGACTCGGCGGCACCGGGCGCGGCGGCGCCGAGCACGCTCTCGGGGAACAGCTGGCGCGCATGCACCGGCAGGCGGCGCTGTGGCACGAAGCGCTGCTCGGCGGCGCTCCAGGAGCCCGCGGGCGTGTGCACGCCACCGGCCTCGGCCACCGGACCCTCGAACACCCAAGCCGGCAGCGGCGCGCGGCTCAGGGCCTCGCCGGCATCGATGTCCTCCTGCACCCAGCGCGCGACCTGCGCCCAGCCGGCCTCCTGCCAGAGCTCGAACGGCCCCTGCTTCATGCCGAAGCCCCAGCGCAGGGCGAAGTCGACATCGCGCGCGCTCTCGGCGATGGTCGCCAGATGCACGGCGGCGTAGTGGAAGCCGTCGCGCAGGATGGCCCACAGGAAGCGCCCCTGCGGACCCTTGGACTCGCGCAGCAGGCGCAGCCGCTCGCCAGCGGGCTTCTTGAGCATGCGGGCATAGACCTCGTCGGCCTTGGCGCCGGCGGGCACGTAGTCGCCCCGGCCGCCGTCGGCGGCGGCATCGAAGCGCAGGATGTCGCGCCCGGCCTTCCTGTAGAAACCGGCCTGGGTCTTCTGGCCCAGGAAGCCGCGCTCCAGCAGCGTCGCGAGCACCGGCGGCGTGGCGAAGCTGCCGTAGAACGGATCGCTCGTCTCGTCGAGCTGGTCCTGCAATGTCCGGATGACATGGGCCATGGTGTCCAGGCCCACCACGTCGGCCGTGCGGAAGGTGCCCGAGCCGGCGCGGCCGAGCTTCTTGCCGGTCAGGTCGTCGACGACGTCGGGCGTGAGTCCGTAGGTCTCGGCCTCCTTCAATGTCGCCAGCAGGCCGGCGATGCCGACGCGGTTGGCGATGAAGTTGGGCGTGTCGTGCGCGCGCACCACGCCCTTGCCGAGCGTGGTGGTGACGAACTCCTCCAGCCGGTCGAGCACGCCGGCGCCGGTGGCCGGCGTGTCGATCAGCTCGACCAGGAACATGTAGCGCGGCGGATTGAAGAAGTGGATGCCGCAGAAGCGCGGCCGCAGGCCTTCGGGCAGGGCCTCGCTCAGCGTCGTCACCGACAGGCCGGAGGTGTTGGAGGCCAGCAATGCGTGTGGCGCGACGTGGGGCGCGATCCGGCGGTAGAGGTCGAGCTTCCAGTCCATGCGCTCGGCGATGGCCTCGATGACGAGATCGCATTCGCCCAGCCGCGCCAGGTCGTCGTCGTAGTTGGCGACCTCGATCAGCGCGGCATCGGCGACATCGCCCAATGGCGCCGGCTTCTGCTTCTTCAGGGCCTCGATGGCGCGCGTGACGATGCCGTTCCTCGGGCCTTCCTTGGCGGCGAGATCGAACAGCACCACCGGCACGCGCACGTTGACGAGGTGGGCGGCGATCTGCGCGCCCATCACGCCGGCGCCGAGCACGGCGACCTTCTTCACTTGAAATCTGGACATGGCGGAACTCGGGGATGGGAAGGTGGGAGCGGCGGCGGCCACGGGGACCGGCGTCATGGCTGGCGCGTCCAGGTCTGCGTGCGCCAGAACGGGCCGATGTAGCCGCGCACCTCCAGGCGGCGACCACCGTCGACGGGGGTGAAGCGGGCGTTGTATTCCTTGCCGTTCTCGGGGTCGAGGATGCGGCCGCCGTCCCAGAAGGGCTGGCCGTCGGCCTGGCGGCCGCCTCGGATGATCTCCAGGCCGGCGATCGGCCGGCCCTTGCGGTCGTCGGTGCAGGCCTCGCAGGTCGCGTCCGGCGCGGTGTCCTTGCGCAGCGAGCGCTGCAGCCGGCCGCTGAGCGCGCCGTCCCGCTCGACGATGCGGATCTCGCCCTTCACCTCGCCGGTCTTGTCGTCCACGCTGTGCCACAGCCCGACCGGCGTGGCCTGCGCGAACGCCATCGCGCCCGGCAGCGCGAGAGCCAGCGCCAACGCGGCGGCGCGCCAGGAGTGGCGCGGGCGTGTCATGCCAGGGCCTCGTCGGTGTCCATCAGCGAGCGGCTGCCGGCGCGCGCGGTGCGCATCAGGGTCGCGGTCTCGGGGAACAGGCGGGCGAAGTAGAAGCGCGCGGTCTGCAGCTTGGCGACGTAGAACGCATCGGTGCTGCCGGCCTCGATCTCGCGCAGCGCGACCTGCGCCATGCGGGCGAACAGGTAGCCGAAGACGAAGTGGCCGGCCACGCGCAGGTAGTCGACCGCCGCGGCGCCGACCTCGTCGGCGTTCTGCGAGCCCTTGAAGCCGATCTCGGTGGTGAACTTCACCAGCTGGTCGCCCAGCGCCGCGATGGGATTGATGAACTCGGCCATCTGCTCGTTCACGCCCTCCTCCTCCACCAGGCGGGCCACCAGCTTGCCGAACTTCTTCAGCGTCGCGCCGTTGTTGCCGAGGATCTTGCGGCCCAGCAGGTCGAGCGACTGGATGGCGTTGGTGCCCTCGTAGATCATGTTGATGCGGTTGTCGCGCGCGAACTGCTCCATGCCCCACTCGCGGATGTAGCCATGGCCGCCGAAGACCTGCAGGCAGGCATTGGTGGCGACGTGGCCGTTGTCGGTGATGAAGGCCTTGACGATCGGCGTCAGCAGGGCGACGAGTTCGCCGCTCTCCTTGCGCACGCGCTCGTCGGGGTGGTGGTGCTCCTTGTCCAGCAGCAGCGTGCAGAAGATCTGCAGCGCGCGGCCGCCTTCGGCATAGGCCTTGGCGGTCAGCAGCATGCGGCGCACGTCGGGGTGGACGATGATCGGATCGGCTTCCTTGTCCTTGGCCTTGACGCCCGAGAGCGAGCGCATCTGCAGCCGGTCGCGGGCATAGGCCAGGGCGTTCTGGTAGGCCACCTCGGTCAGGCCGAGCGACTGGTTGCCCACGCCCAGGCGGGCCGCGTTCATCATCACGAACATCGCCTGCAGGCCCTTGTGGGGCTCGCCCACCAGCGTGCCGGTGGCGCCTTCCATGACGATCTGCGCCGTGGCGTTGCCATGGATGCCCATCTTGTGCTCCAGCCCGCCGCAATGGATCGGGTTGCGCGCGCCGAGCGTGCCGTCGTCGGCGACGTGGTACTTGGGCACGGCGAACAGGCTGATGCCCTTGCTGCCGCGCGGCGCGTCCGGCAGGCGGGCCAGCACCAGGTGGATGATGTTGGCCGCCATGTCGTGCTCGCCGGCGGAGATGAAGATCTTGTTGCCCGTGAGGCGGTAGCTGCCGTCGGGCTGCGGTTCGGCGCGGGTGCGCAGCAGGCCCAGGTCGGTGCCGCACTGGGGCTCGGTCAGGCACATGGTGCCGGTCCATTCGCCGCTCACCAGCTTGGGCAGGTAGGTCTTCTTCTGCGCTTCGGTGCCATGCGCGGCCAGCGCGGCATAGGCCCCGTGCGAGAGGCCCGGATACATGGTCCAGGCCTGGTTGGCGCTGTTGAGCATCTCGTAGAGGCACTGGTTGAGCACCAGCGGCAGGCCCTGCCCGCCATACCGCGGATCGCACGACAGCGCCGCCCAGCCACCCTCGACATATTGCGCGTAGGCCTCCTTGAAACCCTGGGGGGTCTTCACCTCGTGCGTCGCACGGTCGAGCACGCAACCCTCGGCGTCGCCGACGGCATTGAGCGGGAAGGCCACCTCGGCGGCGAACCGGCCGGCCTCCTCCAGCACGGCGTTGATCGTGTCGGCGTCGGTCTCGGCATGGTCGGGCATGGCGCGGAACTCGCTGGCGACGTCGAGGACTTCGTGCAGGACGAACTGCATGTCGCGCAGGGGTGGCGTGTAGAGAGGCATCGGTGAGCTCCGTGGAAGGGTCTGGGGGGAAGGCGGAAGAATGGAAAGCGCAGAGGCAGGCGCACGGCAGAGGCCGTGGCCTCAGGCGGCGGCCGGCGACACGGCGTGGCGCGCCAGGATGTTGTCGAAGCCCGCCTCGGCGCGCGCCAGCGAGCCCGGCGAGCGCAGGAACCGCGCCTCGTAGTGGAGCGCCAGGATCAGGGCGTGGATCTCGAAGGCGACCTGCTGCTCGTCGGCATCGGCGCGCAGGTGGCCGGCCTCGCGCGCCAGCACCACGGCACGGGTCATGGCGGCCAGCCAGATGTTCACGGAATCGGCCAGGGCGTCGCGCACGGGGCCGGGACGGTCGTCGAACTCGACCGCGCCACTGATGTAGATGCAGCCCGAGTCGATCTCGGTGGAAGTGCGCCGCATCCAGTTGGCGAACATCGCGCGCAGGCGCGGCAGTCCGCGCGGCGCCTGGAGGGCGGGATAGAAGACCTCCTGCTCGAAGCGCTGGTGGTATTCGCGCACCACCGACAGCTGGAGCTCCTCGCGCGAGCCGAAATGCGCGAAGACGCCCGACTTGCTCATCTGCATCACTTCGGCGATGGCGCCGATCGACAGGCCCTCGAGGCCGATCTGCGCCGCCAGCGCCAGGGCGGCGTCGACGATGGCGGACTTGGTCTGGCGGCCCTTCTGCGGCGCCCGCGCGACGGCGGTGGAGGAAGGGCTGGAGGCGTGGGGAGAAGCGTGGGCAGCGACGGGCATGGCGGGCCTCCGGGCGGGGGATGGATCGGTCGTCGACAAAAAGAACGGTCGTTCTATTTTGCCGGAACCGATGCATCCCCCGCAAGCGGAGATTCCCGTCGCCCCGCGTCGCGCAGGGCCGGGCTCAGAGCTTGAAGGGCACCACGTCCTGACGCTGCTCGCCCAGGCCCTCGATGCCCAGGGTCATGACGTCGCCCTTCTTCAGGTAGAGCGGCGGCTTCATGCCCAGGCCGACGCCCGGGGGCGTGCCGGTGGTGATGACGTCGCCCGGCATCAGCGTCATGAACTGGCTCACGTAGCTCACGAGCTTGGCGACGCCGAAGATCATGGTGCGGGTGCTGCCGGTCTGCATGCGCTGGCCGTTGAGGTCGAGCCACATCGACAGGCGCTGCGGGTTGGGGACCTCGTCGCGCGTGACCAGCCAGGGTCCGAGCGGGCCGAAGGTGTCGCAGCCCTTGCCCTTGTCCCAGGTGCCGCCGCGCTCGATCTGGTACTCGCGCTCGCTCACGTCGTTGACGGTGCAGTAGCCGGCGACGAAGTTCAGGGCGTCCTTCTGCGACACGTAGCGCGCCCGGGTGCCGATGACGACGCCCAGTTCGACCTCCCAGTCGCTCTTGACCGAGCCCTTGGGCAGCATCACGGGATCGTTCGGACCCTGGATGCAGGTGGTGGCCTTCATGAACACGATCGGCTCGGTCGGGATCGGCAGGTTCGACTCGGCGGCGTGATCGGCGTAGTTCAGGCCGATGGCGATGAACTTGCCGACGCCGGCGACCGGGCTGCCCAGGCGCGGCTTGCCGCGCACCGGCGGCAGCTTGTCGACCTTGAGCCGGCGCAGCCTGGCCAGGGCGGCGTCGCCGAGCTGGTCGGGGCCGATGTCGGCCACGACGGCGCTCAGGTCGCGCAACTGGCCGGTCTCGTCGACGAGGCCGGGCTTCTCCTTGCCGGGTCTGCCGTAACGCACGAGTTTCATCAGGGTTCCTTGGGTTCAGTGGAAGAAGCCCGCGAGCCTAGCGGATCAGATCGTGATGCCGCCATCCACCGAATAGGCCTGGCCGGTGACGAAGGCCGCGTCCTCGCTGGCGAGGAACACCACCAGCGGCGCGATCTCGTGCGCCTGCGCCAGGCGGCCGAGCGGCTGGCGCGCGATGAAGGCCTTGCGGGCCTCCACCGGATCGGCGCTGGCATTGATGCGGCCGGCGAGCGAGGGCGTGTCGACCGTGCCGGGACACACGGCATTGCAGCGCACGTTGCGGCCCACGTAGTCGGCCGCGACGCTCTTGGTCAGGCCGAGCACCGCCGCCTTGGTGGTGCCATAGACGCAGCGGTTGGGCAGGCCCTTGATGCTGGAGCACACGCTGGCCATGTTGACGATGCTGCCGCCACCGGCCTCCAGCATGCGCGGCAGCACCGCGCGGATGGTCCAGAACTGCGCCCGCACGTTGAGGTGGAAGGCGAAGTCGAGGTCGTCGTCGGTGGCCTCCAGCGCGGTGCCGCCATGCACCACGCCGGCGCAGTTGAACAGCACGTCGACCCGGGGCATGGATGCCACCAGGGCATCGATGGCGGCGCGGTCGAGCACGTCGAGCACCGCGGTCCGGATGCCGGGCGTGCCGGCATAGCTCTCGAGCAGTGCGGCATTGACATCGGTCGCCCAGACCTGGGCGCCCTCGGCCGCCATGGCGAGCGCGGTGGCGCGTCCGATGCCCTGGCCGGCGGCGGTGACGAGAGCGGTTTTTCCCTGGAGTCGCATGGTGAGGAGTCCTTGATCTGGAGGAGGCGGAGTGGAAGGAAGGAAGGAAGGCGGGCGCCGCGCGCGGCACGCGGGCGCGGCGACCGCGACGGGCGCGACGGGCGCGGACCGCGACGGCGACGCGGCCATCGCGCTCAAGGGTTTCGCCCGATGCGACGCCACGACAGCGAACTTATTCTGGATTGGCCTGACCACTTGTCCAATTCAGGACAACCCTTAAGGGGTCCGGCGAGTTCGCCGAGACCGCCCTGTCCAGCATCGTCCCGATCAGTCCTCCCGCCCCGCCGTGCCCCTGCAATCCATCGAACCGCAACGTCTGTACCGCCAGATCGCCGACCAGCTGCGCATGCTGATCGGCCAGGGCGAATTCGAGACCGGCGCGCGCCTGCCTGCCGAGCGCGACCTGGCGCGCCAGCTCGGCGTGAGCCGGCCATCGGTGCGCGAGGCGCTGATCGCGCTGGAGGTCGAGGGCTGGGTCGAGGTCCGCACCGGATCGGGCGTCTATGTCCAGGATCGCAGCCAGCGCAGCGCCGAGCGCGTGGCCGCGACCGAGTGGGGGCCGCTGGAACTGATCCGTGCGCGCCGCGTGGTCGAGGGCGAGACCGCCGCGCTGGCCGCCAGCGGCGCCCGGCGCAAGGACATCGACGCCATGGCGCGCGCCATCGCGCAGATGCGGGAGCTGTCGGAGCGCCACGTGATGCCGCTCGATGGCGACCGCGCCTTCCACGTCGCGGTCGCCGGCGCCTGCGGCAACGTCGTGCTGACGGAGACCGTGCAGGGCTTCTGGGACTCGCGCCGGGGGCCGATCTTCACGCGCCTGGGCGGCCACTTCGAGACCCTGCCGTCGTGGCGCGCGGCCATCGCCGAGCATGGCGTGGTGCTGGAGGCGGTGGCCGCGCACGACGTCGACGCCGCGCGCGCCGCCATGCACGCGCACATGGACAAGGCCCATCAGCGATTCAGCGCCAGCTGGCGGCGCGCGCGCCGCGCGGCCTGAGGCCCTCCGCCGCCGGAGCCCCGTCGCGACCGCATCCGCACGCCGCCCCCGCCCGCCGCCCCATTCCGACGTTCCCTTCATTCCACAGCCCAAGAAACGGAGACAAGACGATGAACGACTTCACGACGACACGCCGAGGCGACGCGGCCATCCGGCCACCGGCGGAACGCCGCCTGCTGCTGCGCGGCCTGATGGGCGCGACCCTGGTGGCCGCGGCCCTGGCCACCCTGGGCATGCCCGGCACCGCGCGGGCCCAGGCCAAGCTCAAGTGGGCGCACGTCTACGAGACCTCCGAGCCATTCCACAAGTATTCGGTCTGGGCCGCCGAGGAGATCAAGAAGCGCAGCAACGGCAAGTACGACATCCAGGTGTTCCCGGCCTCCAGCCTGGGCAAGGAGGCCGACATCAACCAGGGCCTGACGCTGGGCACGGTCGACATCGTGCTGACCGGCGCGAGCTTCGCCGGGCGCAGCTACACGCCACTGTCGATCTCCTACTTCCCCTTCATCTTCCGCGACGCCGAGCACCAGCTGAAGTACGCCAGGAGCGATGTGTTCCGCGAGCTGGCCAAGGGCTACGACGACAAGACCGGCAACCACATCACGGCCCTGAGCTACTACGGCGCGCGCCACGTGACCTCGAGCGCGGCGCGCCCGGTGGCCAAGCCCGAGGACATGAAGGGCCTGAAGATCCGCGTGCCCGACGCGCCGGCCTACCTGGCGTTCCCCAAGGCGCTGGGCGCCAACGCCACGCCCATCGCCTTCGCCGAGGTCTACCTGGCGCTGCAGAGCGGCACGGTCGACGCCCAGGAGAACCCGCTGCCGACCATCGAGGCGAAGAAGTTCTTCGAGGTGCAGAAGAACATCTCGCTGACCGGCCACATCGTCGACTCGCTGCTCACGGTGGTGTCGGGCCAGCTCTGGGGTCGCCTGTCGGCCGACGAGAAGAAGATGTTCGGCGACGTGATGCAGGAGGCCGCCGAGAAGACCGGCCGCGAGATCATCGCCTCCGAGACGCGGCTGGTGGAGGAGTTCAGGAAGCGCGGCAACAACATCATCACGGTCGACAAGAACGCCTTCCGCGACGCCGTGCTGAAGAACACCAAGCCGACCGACCACGGCTACCGCCAGCAGGACTACGACCGCATCACCGCCATCAAGTGAGGACCCGCCCCCCGGCCGGGGGGCACACCGGCGGCCCGGCCGGGCCGGCTGCGCGGTGCTCTCGAACAAGAAGAACGGAGACATATTCATGAGCGACAAACTCGTCGGCGACGACGGCGAATTCCACGCGGTCGACGAAGCGGTCGACCTGTCGGGGACCACCTTCGAGGCCTGGATCGCGCTGGGCATCTTCTGGCTGCTGGGCGCGACGGTGCTCTACCAGTTCGTGACGCGCTACGTGATGAACGACTCGGCCGCCTGGACCGAGGAGATCGCGCGCTACCTGCTGGTGGGCGTGGTGTTCGTGGGCGCGGCCATCGGCGTGGCCAAGAACAACCACATCCAGGTCGACTTCTTCTACCGCCACATGCCGGCCTCGGTCGGCCGCGTGCTGGGCGTGGCGGTGGACGTGCTGCGCACCGGCTTCTTCGCCGCGGCGGTGGTGATGACGGTGCAGATGATGATCCGCATCGGCAACAACTCCAGCATGACGATCGTCGACCTGCCGATGAACGTGGTCTACGCCGTGTGCCTGTTCGGCTTCGTGGCGATGCTCGCGCGTTCGGTGCAGGTCAGCGTGGTGCACTGGCGGCGCGGCTACTGCGCGCTCGAACGGCCCGAATCCACCATGCAGGACCGCTGAGGCGAACGCGCACCATGCTCAAGATCGCATTCCTCCTGTTCATGAGCGCCGGCCTGCCGGTCGCCGTGGCGATGGCCGGCGCCTCGCTGGTCTACATCTGGTGGTCGGGCAACCTGCCGGGCTTCGTCGTCATCCACCGCATGGTCAGCGGGGTCGACAGCTTCCCGCTGCTGGCGGTGCCGTTCTTCATCCTGGCGGGCAACCTGATGAACAACGCCGGCATCACCAACCGCATCTACAACTTCGCCCTCGCCCTGGTGGGCTGGCTCAAGGGCGGCCTGGGCCACGTCAACATCCTGGGCTCGGTGATCTTCTCCGGCATGAGCGGCACGGCCATCGCCGATGCCGCGGGCCTGGGCACGATCGAGATCAAGGCCATGAAGGAGCACGGCTATTCGACCGAGTTCGCCGTCGGCGTGACGGCGGCGTCGGCCACCCTGGGGCCGATCATTCCGCCGAGCCTGCCCTTCGTGATCTACGGGATGATGGCCAACGTGTCGGTCGGCTCGCTGTTCCTCGCGGGCATCGTGCCCGGCGTCATCATGACGCTGCTGATGATGCTGACGGTCGCCTACTACGCCCACAGGAACGGCTGGGGCTCGGACGTCAAGTTCCAGTGGCCGCGCCTGATGAAGGCGCTGGTCGAGCTGCTGGTGGTGTGCGCCTGGCCGACCGCGCTGTGGTTCGCCATCAGCCGGCTGGGCATGCCGGCGCAGCCGGCCGTGGCGGTGGCGCTGGTCGTCCTGTTCGTGGCCGACAAGGTGTTCGACTTCGAGGCCGTGCTGCCCATCATGACGCCGGTGCTGCTGATCGGGGGCATGGCCACCGGCCTCTTCACCGCCACCGAGGGCGCCATCGCGGCCTGCGTGTGGGCCATCGTGCTGGGCTTCTTCTGGTATCGCACGCTCAAGTGGAAGATGTTCGTCAAGGTCTGCCTGGAGACGGTGGAGTCGACCGCCACGGTGCTGTTCATCGTCGCCGCCGCCTCGATCTTCGGCTGGATGCTGACGGCCACCGGCGTCACGGCGGACATCGCCGCCTGGGTGCTGGACTTCACCAAGGAGCCCTGGGTGTTCCTGCTGCTGGCGAACCTGCTGATGCTGTTCGTCGGCTGCTTCCTGGAGACCACGGCGGCCATCACCATCCTGGTGCCGATCCTGCTGCCGATCGCCACCCAGCTGGGTGTCGATCCGGTCCACTTCGGCGTCCTGATGGTGCTCAACCTCATGATCGGCGTGCTGCATCCGCCCATGGGCATGGTGCTGTTCGTGCTCGCGCGCATCGCCAACCTGAGCCTGGAGCGCACCACCATGGCGATCCTGCCGTGGCTCATACCGCTGCTGCTGAGCCTGGTGCTGATCACCTACTGGCCGGCCACCGTGCTGTGGCTGCCCCGGTTCATGCATTGAACGAGAGACCTCCGATGACCACTCCCTTCATCCGCCTTCATCCCGCCGACGATGTCGTGATCGCGCGCGCGCAGCTCGTGGGCGGCACGCCGATCGAGCACCTGACCAGTCGCGGCCTGATCCCGCCGGGCCACAAGGTCGCCATGCGCGCCATCGCGCCGGGCGAGGCGGTGCGCCGCTACAACCAGATCATCGGCTTCGCCAGCCAGCCCATCGCCCCGGGCGAGCACGTGCACACGCACAACCTCGACATGGGTCCGGACAAGGGCGACTTCGAACGCGACTACGCCTTCGGCAGCGACGTCAAGCCCGCGCCGCCGAAGCGCGAGGCGACATTCATGGGCATCCGCCGCGCCGACGGCCGCGTGGCGACGCGCAACTACATCGGCGTGCTGACCAGCGTGAACTGCTCGGCGACGGCGGCGCGCGCCATCGCCGATCACTTCTCGCGCCACACCAACCCGGCCGCGCTGGCGCCCTACCCGAACATCGACGGCGTGGTCGCGCTCACGCACGGCACCGGCTGCGGCATGGACGCCGACGGCCTGGGCATGCGGGTGCTGGAGCGCACCCTCACGGGCTATGCGACGCATGCCAACTTCGCCGCCGTGCTGGTGGTGGGCCTGGGCTGCGAGGCCAACCAGATCAACGCCTGGCTGGCGACCGGCAACCTGGCCGAGGGCGAGAACTTCCGCACCTTCAACATCCAGGACACCGGCGGCACGCGCAAGACGGTCGACAAGGGCGTGGCACTGATCGAGTCGATGCTGCCGCGCGCCAATGCCGTGACGCGCGAGCCGTGCAGCGCGGCGCATCTGACCATCGGCCTGCAATGCGGCGGTTCGGACGGCTATTCGGGCATCAGCGCCAACCCGGCGCTGGGCGTCGCGGTCGACCTGCTGGTGGCGCACGGCGGCACGGCGATCCTCAGCGAGACGCCGGAGGTCTATGGCGCCGAGCACCTGCTGACGCAGCGCGCGGTGCGGCGCGAGGTCGGCGAGAAGCTGGTCGAGCGCATCAAGTGGTGGGAGCACTACACCGCCATCAACCAGGGCGAGATGAACAACAACCCCTCGCCGGGCAACAAGGCCGGCGGCCTGACGACCATCCTGGAGAAGTCGCTCGGCGCGGTCGCCAAGGGTGGCACCGGCAACCTGGAGGCGGTGTACGAATACGCCGAGCCGGTCACCACGCACGGCTTCGTCTTCATGGACACGCCGGGCTACGACCCGGTCAGCGCCACCGGCCAGGTCGCCGGCGGCGCCAACCTGATCTGCTTCACCACCGGACGCGGATCGGCCTATGGCTGCGCGCCCTCGCCCTCGCTCAAGCTGGCCACCAACTCCGCGCTGTGGCGCCGGCAGGAGGAGGACATGGACATCAACTGCGGCGAGATCGTCGACGGCACGGCGTCGATCCAGGAGATGGGCGAGCGCATCTTCAGGCTGGTGCTGGCGACCGCCTCGGGCGAGCCGTCCAAGAGCGAACGGCACGGGTATGGGCAGAGCGAGTTCGTGCCCTGGCAGATCGGGGCCACGATGTGACTGGCTCGCCCCCAGTCTTCGCGCACTTCGTGTCGCTTCGCCAACTCCCTACCGGGGGCAACACTGGCGGCTCCGGCGGAGCCGGTTCCGCGGTGTTCGCGAACGGGCCTCGCTGCGCGGGCCCTGGGGCGTGCGATGGGGGGGTGAGTCCACCGAGGCAGTGGATTGTTTGATGGGTCTGTATCGACGGAGGTCTTGATGTCACGAATTTTTCAGGCCGGGGTGTTGCAGGCGCAGTGCGCGGCCATCCTGGAGGCGGCGGGCAGTTCGGCCGCCGAGGCGACGCAGGTCGCGGACAACCTGGTGCTGGCCAATCTGAGCGGGCACGACTCGCACGGGGTCGGCATGCTGCCGCGCTATGTCGACGCGGTGGCCGAGGGCGGACTGGTGCCCGGCGCGTCGGTGGCGGTGACGCTGGACATCGGCACCCTGCTGGCGCTCGACGGCCGGCGCGGCTATGGCCAGATCGTCGGCGTGCAGGCGATGGAACTGGCCATCGAGCGGGCCCGGCGACACGGCAGCTGCATCTTCACGCTGGCGCAGGCCCACCACCTGGGCCGCATCGGCCATTTCGCCGAGATGGCGACGGCGCAGGGGCTGGTGTCGATGCATTTCGTCAACGTGCTCTCGCGCCCGGTGGTGGCGCCATGGGGTGGCGGCGACGGGCGTTTCGGCACCAACCCGTGCTGCATCGGCGTGCCCCTGGCGGGTGCCGAGCCCTTCGTGCTGGACTTCGCGACCAGCCGCGTGGCGCAGGGCAAGATGCGCGTGGCCTACAACAAGGGGGAACGCGTGCCGCCGGGCTACCTGATCGACGAACGCGGCCGTCCGACCGACGACCCCGGCGTGGTGGTGGTGCCGCAGCGCGCGCCGGTCCCCGACGGCGACGGCACGGCCGAGACGCTGGCGGGTGGCGGCCTGTTCGGCGCGCTCATGACCTTCGGGGAGCACAAGGGCTATGGCATGGCCGTGGCCTGCGAACTGCTCGGCGGCGCGCTCACCGGCGGCGGCACCTGGCACCGTCCGGCCGATGCCGCGCGCTCGGTCTACAACGGCATGCTGACGGTGCTGATCGATCCGGCCCGGCTGGGCACGCAGGCGGCCTTCGAGCAGGAGGCCAGCGCCTTCGTCGACTGGCTGCGCCGCAGTCCGCCGGGCGAGGGCCACGAGGCCGTGCGGATCGCCGGCGAGCCGGAGCGCGCCGCGCGCCGGGCCCGCGAGTCGGCCGGCATCGCGCTCGACGACGCCACCTGGGCCGAGATCGTCGCCGCCGGCGCGAAAGTGGGCGTCGACGTCGGCGCCTGACGAACGCCGTCGCCGCCGCGCGCGGCCCGGGTCAGATCAGGTGATCGAGGGCGAGCTTGAGATGCTCGGTCGGCAGACGCTTGAAGCCGGAGCGCGTGAAGCGCTGCAGGCGCCCGGCGACGAAGGCGGTCAGCACGCCGGCGCGCACCTGCGCATCGAGCGCACCCGGCAGCGCCGCATCCGTGGCCACGGCCGCGTCGTCGCGCAGGACCTTGCACAGCGTCGATTCGATGCGGTCGAAGAACTGGTTCATGCGGTTCTGCAGCCGCTCGTTCTCGTAGACCAGGGCATCGCCGACCATCACGCGCGCCATGCCCGCGTTCTTCTCGGCGAACTGCATCAGCGTGGTGATGATGCGTGCCGCCCGCTCGCGCGATGGCAGCTCGTGCCCCAGGATCTGGTCGACCTCGACGAAGACGCTCTGTTCGATGAATTCGATCAGGCCCTCGAGCATCTGCGCCTTGCTGGCGAAATGCCGGTAGAGCGCGGCTTCGCTGACATCCAGCTCGGACGCCAGCGCGGCGGTGGTGACGCGCTCGCCCCCCGGACGCTCCAGCATCGCCGCCAGGGTCTGCATGATCTGCACGCGGCGTTCGCCAGGCTTGGGCCGCCTTCGCGTCAGCAGCGCAACGGCGCCTGACGATACGGTGGTGCCCGCGGCAAGGACAGCCATGTTCTCTTCAATTGTCATTGCGTGTACATAAATGTAAAAAATTAATTCTCGCACGTCATGCTTCTTCGCCATGCCGAAGCCAGGCGGAAAAGGCCTCTGCGTGAGAATAGATACTCACTTCACGAACCCAACAGGGAAAAAACATGGGCAATCGCATTCTGGTGACGGGCGGAGCAGGCTTCATCGGCAGCCACACCTGCGTGGCGCTGGCCGAGGCCGGTTACACGCCCCTCATTCTGGACAACCTGGGCAACAGCGACCTGCGGGTGCTCGATCGCCTGACACGCATCACCGGATCCGCACCCGATTTCATCGAAGGCGACGTGCGCGACCGCGGACTGCTCGACCGGGTGTTCGCGCAGCACGAGATCGCTGGCGTGATCCATTTCGCCGGCCTGAAGGCGGTCGGCGACTCGGTGGCCGAGCCGATGGCCTACTACCAGAACAACGTGCACGGCAGCTGGGTGCTGGCCGAGGCGATGCAGGCCGCGGGCGTGAGGACACTGATCTTCTCGTCGTCCGCCACGGTCTATGGCGAGCCCGACAGTTCGCCGATCCGCGAGGACGCGCCCTGCCGGCCGGCGAGTCCGTATGGCCGGTCCAAGTACATGGTGGAGGAGTCGCTGCGCGACCTGCAGATCGCGCAGCCCGACTGGCGCATCGCGCTGCTGCGCTATTTCAATCCGGTCGGCGCGCACGAGAGCGGCCTGATCGGCGAGCACCCGAACGGCAAGCCCAACAACCTGATGCCCTTCGTGAGCCAGGTCGCGGTGGGACTGCGCGAGAAGCTGGCGGTCCACGGCGGCGACTACCCGACGCCCGACGGCACCGGCGTGCGCGACTACGTGCACGTCATGGACCTGGCCGAAGGCCACGTCGCGGCCTTGCGCCACACGGAGAAGGCACCCGGCCTGGTGACCCTGAACCTGGGCACTGGCACCGGCGCCTCGGTGCTCGACGTGGTCAAGGCCTTCGAGCGCGCTAGCGGCCGGCGCATCGCCTACGACATCGGCCCGCGCCGCGCCGGCGACGTCCCGGCCTACTGGGGCGACCCGGCCCTGGCCGAAGCCACGCTCGGCTGGCGCGCCCGCCGCGGTCTCGACCAGATGTGCGCCGACAGCTGGCGCTGGCAGCAAGGCAATCCGCGCGGCTACGAGTAGACCCGCACCACCCTATCTAGCGCGGATCATGGTCCCGTAGGCCTGATCGGTCAGGATCTCCAGCAGCATCGCGTGCGGCACGCGGCCGTCGATGATGTGGACCGCGTTCACGCCGCTCTTGGCGGCATCGAGCGCGCCTTCGATCTTGGGCAGCATGCCGCCCGAGATGGTGCCGTCGGCGAACAGCTCGTCGATCTCGCGCGCGCTCAGGTTGGTCAGCAGGGTGCCCGCCTTGTCCAGCACGCCGGGCGTGTTGGTCAGGAGCATGAGCTTCTCCGCCTTGAGCACGGTGGCGAGCTTGCCGGCCACCACGTCGGCGTTGATGTTGTAGCTCTCGTTCTCCTCGCCGAAGCCGATCGGGCTGATGACCGGAATGAAGGCATCGTCCTGCAGCGCCTTGACCACGCTGGGATCGATCGAGACGATGTCGCCGACCTGGCCGACGTCGTGCAGCAGGCTCGGATCGGCGCGGTCGGCCAGCTTGAGCTTCTGCGCGCGGATCAGGCCGCCATCGCGCCCGGTCAGGCCGACGGCCTTGCCACCGGCCTGGTTGATGAGACCGACGATGTCCTGCTGCACCTCGCCGGCGAGCACCCACTCGACGACCTCCATCGTCTCGGCGTCGGTCACGCGCATGCCCTGGATGAAGCTGCCCTTCTTGCCCAGCCGGTTGAGCGCCGCCTCGATCTGCGGACCGCCGCCGTGTACCACCACCGGGTTCATGCCCACCAGCTTGAGCAGCACCACGTCCTCGGCGAAATCGGCCTGCAGCGCCGGATCGGTCATGGCGTTGCCGCCGTACTTGATGACGATGGTCTTGCCGTGGAACTTGCGGATGTAGGGCAGTGCCTGGGCCAGGATCTCGGCCTTGTCGCGGGGGGGGATGTTGAGCACGGGATCGCTCGCGTTGACAGTCATGGAGACTCCGGTTCGAAGGATGGCAAATTGTGCCGCACGGACGATGACGCAGAGTGCCTGAAGACCTGTCGATGGGCGACGATCAGCAGCAGCACGAGATCGATGCCCACCCGGATCGTCCAGGCCATGGCGGCGCCGATCAGGCCGAACTCGTGCAGGCCGAACCAGAGCAACGGGAAGTAGAACAGCGCCTCGGCCACGTGCAGTTGGGCCGTGACGCGCGCGAGGCCGGCCGCCTGCACCGCCGCGAACGGCACGAAGGCGATGCCGTTGAGCAGCAGCCCCAGCGCCAGCACGCTCACCACCGGCGCCGAGCGCTCCGCGAAATCCGCGCCCAGCCAGTGCGACAGCCCCCAGTGCGCGCCCAGTCCCAGCACCAGGCAGGCCGGCATCAGGGCCGCGACGACCACGGCGATGCACTGCAGATAGATGCGTCGCGCGGCGCCCAGGTCGGCGGCGGTCATGAGCGAGGCCAGCCGCGGGAACAAGGCGCCCGTGAGCGCGGCGGGCAGGATGAGCACGCGCGCCATGACCTCCGAGGGCACCGTGTAGTAGGCCACCAGGACCGCGCCCAGCATGGCCGAGATGACGAAGCGGTCGCCCGTCACCATCAGGGGACTGACGATGTTGGACACCGTCATCCAGGCGCCGAAGGTCAGCAGGCGGCGCAGCTGGACGCCTTCGAGCGTGGCCGCGCCGAAGCCACCGGGCAGGCGCCGGCGCACCAGCATCCAGTGGGCCAGGCAGAACACCAGCCGGGCCACCATCAGGCCGGCCACCATCGGCACCAGGGAGGGACCGAACCACAGGACGCTGAGCGCCGGCAGCCCGAAGTTGGCCAGCCCCAGCAGGATGCGCAGGAGATTGACGTCGCGGAAATCCTCGTAGGCCTCCAGCACGCCGCGCAGGCCGACCGTGACCGTCGTCACCGGCACGCTGATCGCCGCGATCAGCAGGGCCAGCAGGACGTCGTGCTGCAGCGCCGGGGACACGCTCAGCCCATGGGTGGCGAGCGGCTGCGCGAAGGCGCCCAGCAGCGCGCCGCCGGCCAGGCCGGTGGCCAGCGTCAGCCCCAGGCCACCCTTGACCAGCGCCGCGACCTCGCCGGGACGCCCGGCGCCGAGGCGCTGCGCGACCTGCTGCGTGAGCGCGCGCCCGAGTCCGAAGTCGAACAGGCTGAAATAGCCAATCAGCGCCCAGACCAGCGTCAGGATACCGAAGACCTCGACCCCGGCCTCGCGCACCAGATAGGGAATGAACGCCGCGCCCGCCAGCAGCGGCAACCCGGCACCGGCGAGATTCCAGAAGATGTTGCGGCGCAGGGACATCGGTCGGGTTGGGGGCGGGAGGACGGGCACGCGGCGGTGAAGGAAGACGTCTGCGACTCAGGGGCGCAGCCAGCGCGGCACCTTGAAGCGCACGATCATCAGATAGGCCAGCACGTAGGTCGTGACGAACAGCAGGCAGCACAGCATGAGCGCGAGCGTGTTGCGCCAGAAGAGCACCGCCGGCACCACCGACAGCGCGG
This sequence comes from Variovorax sp. PEI5, assembly GCF_056679935.1. NCBI lineage: Bacteria > Pseudomonadati > Pseudomonadota > Betaproteobacteria > Burkholderiales > Comamonadaceae > Variovorax > Variovorax sp. PEI5. The sequence goes on along the minus strand of NZ_CM155257.1, from coordinate 3,096,829 downwards.
CGAACATCCACAGGTAGGGCGACGTGCGGTTGTTGCGAGAGAGCAATTGACGGGCCTCGTCGTCGGTGAAGGCGACGCGCACGATGCGCCGGAAGATCAGCTGATGGAAATGCAGCGCGTCGGCCGTGCCGGGCGACTGGCCGCGCGCCAGCTTGCGGTAGATCGAGAACAGCGTCTCCCACACCGGATAGATCAGCAGCAGCATCGGGAACCAGGGCGAGACGGCCGAGTGCCGCTGCACCAGCGCCACGCAGGCCACCGCGATCACCATGCCCCACACATAGGCACCCCCATCGCCGGCGAAGATCTTGCCGCTCGGGTAGTTCCACATCAGGAAGCCCATCGTCGCGCCGACCAGGCAGATCACCATCGCCGCCAGTTGCCGGTCGCCCACCTGCAGCGCCACGTGCGAGATCGCCAGGCACACCAGCACAGCCACGGTGCCGGCCAGGCCGTTGTAGCCGTCGATGATGTTGAAGGCGTGCGGCAGGCCGCCGATGGCCAGCACCGCGAACAGCACGCCCGCGAACGGCACGGCGCGCATCCCGGCGTCGACGACGCCCAGTCCCGTCCGGTTCACGGCCAGGTCCAGCAGTCCGCACAGCAGCAATGCCGAGCCCAGCGTGAGCGCCAGCCGCCAGCGCACCTGGACGCGTTGCGTCACGTCCTCGGCGATGCCGCCGATGACGGCCGGCGCCATGCACAGCAGGACCAGCGACGAGGCCGACACGCGCCAGCCGACGTTGAACGGGTCGCCGAACAATCCCGCCGCCAGCCAGGCCGCCCCGGTGCCGATGAAGATGCCGGCGCCGCCGAGCCGCGGCACGTGACCCTTGTGGAAGCGCTGCGGCATGTCGGCCGCGTATCGGCGCGCGTGACGGCGCGCCCGTCTCATGAACACCAGCACGGCGAAGGCGGACACGACGAAGCTGATGACGATCAGGGCAATCATGGAGGGAAAAGCAGAAGAGGAGCGGGAACCTAGAATTCCCGGCGAAATTAGACCATGTCCATTACCGCCTTCCCCGCTCCAGACCCCGTCCCATCACCGCTGGCGCCCGGCGATGCCACGGCCGCGGCGACACGGGGCATCACGGTGTCGATCGTGAGCCATGGCCAGCTGGCGCTGATCCGTCCGCTGCTCGATCAGCTCGACCACTGGAGCTGGCGTTCCATCGACAAGGTCGTGCTGACGATCAACATCCCCGAGCCGGATGACGTCATCGCCGGACTGCGACTGCGCTTCCCGATCGAGCGGATCGACAACCCGGCGCCCCGGGGCTTCGGCGCCAATCACAATGCCGCCTTCGGGCGCTGCGCGACGCCCTGGTTCCTGGTCCTGAATCCCGACATCCGGCTCGACGGCGACGTGCTCGCGGCCCTGGTCGACCGGGCCGGCCCGGACGGCGGCCTGCTGACGCCACGCATCATGGAACCCGGCAAGACGGCGCCGGAACCGCACCGGGCCATAATCTCGCCGGTCGAAATCCTGGCGCGCAAGCGACCGGCCTATGTGCCGCCGGCCGTCCCGGCCTGGATTCCCGGCCTTTTCATGCTGTTCCGCAGTGCCGCCTATCGCCGGATCGACGGCTTCGACGAACGCTTCTTCATGTATGGCGAGGATTTCGACATCTGCGCGCGCCTGCGTCTGGCCGGCTGGCACCTGCAGGTCGCCGAGGACCTGCGGGTCCGGCACGAAGCGCAGCGCGCCAGTCATTCGAGCCGCGACCACCTCGCCTGGCATGTGACCAGCCTGCTGAAGGTCTGGATGTCGGGTGCGTTCTGGCGTTATCGGCGGCTGGCGCAATAACAATTCGGCACCGAAACCACATACTCCCTCGCCACACTCCAACCCCCCGAAATCTTCCATGAGCGACTTTTCCATGCCCTTTCCACCGACGAGCCGCGCCGCATGAGCCAGGCCCATTCCAACCTGCACCGCACCGCCTGGGCCGACTGGTGGGAAGGCACGCGGCGCACCGACATCTGGTGGACGCTGGCCTGGTTCGACATCGTGCTGCGCTATCGGCGCTCGATGCTCGGCCCGCTCTGGCTGACGCTGAGCATGGGCGCCATGATCGGCGGCATGGGACCGCTGTACAGCTCGCTCTTCGGTGCCGAGCTGTCGAAGTTCTTCCCCCACCTGGCCCTGGGCATCATCTTCTGGAATTTCTTCTCCAATTTGGTGACGGATGCCTGCAATGCCTTCGTGTATTCCGCCAACTACCTCAAGCAGGGCTATTTCCCGATCAGTCTGTTCGTGTGGCGCAGCATGTCGCGCAACCTCATCCAGTTCCTGCACCACATCGTCATCTACGTGCCGGTGGCGCTCTGGGCCGGCATCTCGCTGTCGTGGTCGGCCCTGCTCGTGGTTCCCGCGATCCTGCTGCTGCTGATCAACGCGCACGCCCTGGGCATCGCGCTCGGCCTGATCTGCACGCGCTTTCGCGATGTCGCTCAGATCGTCACCAGCGTCATGCAGATGCTGATGTTCCTGACCCCGGTGTTCTGGATGCCCGAGAGCCTGCCCGGCCGCGCGCGCTACATCCTCTACAACCCGCTGGCGCAGATGCTCGACCTCCTGCGCACGCCCCTGATGGGCGGCGAGGCCTCCTCGCACAGCTGGATCGGCATCCTGGGCTGGACCGTGGTCTGCGTGACCGGCTCCGCCCTGCTGTTCGCCAAATATCGCCGTCGCGTCGTCTATTGGCTCTGAAGAAAATGCCTTCCATTTCCCTGAAGAAAGCATCGGTGAGCTTTCCCATCTATGGCGCCGGCTCCGCGTCCCTGAAGAAGACGCTCGCGGCCTCCGTCACCGGCGGCCGCCTGGGCAAGGAGACCGGCGTGCGCGTGGTCCAGGCCCTGAGCGACATCGACCTCGAACTCAGGAGCGGCGACCGCCTCGGTCTGATCGGCCACAACGGCGCCGGCAAATCCACCCTGCTGCGCACGCTCGCCGGCGTCTACGAACCCTCGTCGGGCGATTTCGAGCGCCGCGGCAGCGTGGCCAGCCTGATCGACCCCTCGCTGGGCATCGAGGCCGATGCCACCGGCGTCGAGAACATCATGCTGCGCGGCCTGGTCATGGGCATGAGCAAGAAGCAGGTCGATGCCCTGACCGACGAGATCTGCGAGTTCAGCGGCCTGGGCGAATATGTCAACATGCCGGTGCGCACCTACTCCACCGGCATGCTGATGCGCCTGGCCTTCTCCATCTCGACCAGCGTCGAGGCCGACATCCTGCTGATGGACGAATGGCTGTCGGTCGGCGATGCGGAGTTCACCGAGAAGGCCGAGCGGCGCATGCGCGACGTGGTGGCGAAGTCGGGCATCCTGGTGCTGGCCTCGCACTCCATGGAACTGATCCAGAAGGAGTGCAATCGCGTCGTCCACATGGAGCACGGCCGCATCGTCGACGCCTATGCACTCACGCCCAATGCGGAAGGCACCGGATACACCGGCCTCAAGCAGTGAACCTGCCCGATCCCGTCGTCGTCTCGGTCGCGCTGTGCACCTTCCGGGGCGAGCACTACCTCGCCGTGCAGCTCGACAGCATCCTCGCGCAGACGCGGCTGCCGCAGGAGCTGGTCGTCTTCGACGACGACTCTCCCGATGGCACCTGGGCCCTGCTGGAGAGCTTCGCCCCGCGCATCCGGGCCGCCGGCATCCGGCTGGTCATGCACCGCAATGCCGCCAACGTCGGCTACATCGTCAATTTCGAGCGGGCCCTGCGCGCCACCGCCGGCGAAATCGTCTTCCTGTGCGACCAGGACGATCTCTGGCATCCGACCAAGGTCGAGCGTTTCGCCGCCGAATTCGAACGCCGGCCCGACCTGCTGATGCTCCACAGCGATGCCCGCCTGGTGGACGACCAGGGCGCCAGCATGGACTGCGGCCTGTTCGAGGCCTTCGAGGTGACGCGCGAGGAACTCGACGCCGTCCACGCCGGCGACATGTTCGAGGTGCTCCTGCGGCGCAACATCGTGACCGGCGCCACCATGGCCGTGCGTCGCTCGGTGTTCGCGGGCGAGTTCATCGTGCCCGAAGGCTGGATCCATGACGAGTGGCTGGCCATGATCGCCACCTCGATGGGCCGGGTCGACTGCCTCGAGGTGGCGACCATCGACTACCGCCAGCACGGCAACAACCAGATCGGCGCCCGCCGGCGCGGCTTCGTCGAGCGCCTGACGGGCGGCGGCATGTCGCGCTTCGAGTTCATGACGCGCACCCTGCTGCGCACGCAGACGCTGCTCGAGCTCGCCGAGGCCGGGCAGCTGGAGCTGGACGCGCCGGCGATGCAGCTGCTGCGCGACCGGCTCACGCATGCGCGCTTTCGCGCGACGCCGCCGCGACACATCCACGCGCGGCTCGCGGCCATCCTGCGCGAGTACGCGACCGGGCGCTATTCGCGCTTCTCGAACGGCCCCCGCTCGGCCATGAGCGACCTGCTGCTGCTGCGCAAATGACCGCCTCCGCACTGGGCGATCCGGCGCCGGCGACCGGCACGGCACGGCGCTGCAGCGATGTCTGCGCGGTCGTCATCACCTACCAGCCGCAGCTCGACGTGCTGCGCCAGGTCCTCGACAGCGTCGAGGGCCAGGTCGGTCGCATCGTGGTGTTCGACAACGCCACCGGCGGGAGTGGTGCCGCCGCGCTGGGCACCCTGCTCGACGAGGTCGAGCGCGAGCGTGGCGGCATGGTGGTGCGCTCGCCGATCAACGTGGGCCTGGGCGCGGCCATGAACCGCGCCGCCGAGCACGCACGCGCGGCCGGCTTCGCCTACCTGCTGCTGCTCGACCAGGACAGCCTGCTCGATGCGGACATGGTCGCGACGCTGCGGGATGCCTGCGAGACCCTGGCGCGGACCCGGAAGGTGGGCGCGGTGGGGCCGCAGTTCAGCGACCGCCGCAACGGCCATGTCGCGCCCTTCATCGAGAACGGCTTCCCGCTCAACCGCAAGCTGTTCGGCGGGCCGGGCCAGGTCGTGCCATGCGACTTCCTGATCTCGTCGGGCAGCCTCCTGCCCCTGGACGCGCTGGCCCTGATCGGCGGCATGGACGAGCGCCTGTTCATCGACAACGTCGACATGGAGTGGTGCTTCCGGGCGAAGCATCGCGGCTTCGGCCTGTTCGGCGTCTGCGATGCCCGGATGCGCCACAGCATCGGCGATACGCTGCGCGCCGCCTGGCTCAAGCCCGGTGGCGTGATGATCCACAAGCCGGTGCGGCTCTACTACATCATGCGCAACCGCGTGCTGCTCTATGGCCGGGCGGAGACACCCGCCGTGTGGATCGCGCAGGACCTGCCGCGCCTGGTGCTGAAGTTCGTCGGCACCGCCCTGTTCGTCGCGCCGCGCTGGCAGTACCTGCGCCTGATGCTGCGCGGGCTGTGGCATGGCATCCGGGGCATCGACGGCCCCCTGCCCCGGTAAGACGGCCCCGACCGGCCGATGCCGGCCCGGGCCGATGCCGCGTCAGTGCTCCTCGACGGGTTTCGATCCGACGCCCAGGTAGGCGAAACGCCGCGTCTCCTGGCGCCCCCGCGTGACGTTGTCCAGGATCAACCCGCTCTCCAGCGAGAGCATGGCCGCGAGCATCAGGGTCGCCGACAGGATGGCGGTCGGCAGTCGCGGCACCTGGCCGCTGTGCACGTACTCGATCAGCACCGGCAGGGCCAGGACCAGCGCGACGACCACCATCAATGCCGCGAGCCGGCCGAAGAAGGCCAGGGGCCGCTCGGCGAGATAGAGGCTGCCGATCATCCTGAGGATGCGCCAGCCATCCCGGTAGGTGGACAGCTTGCTGACGGAGCCTTCGGGCCGCGCGCGGTAGGGCGTCATGACCTCGCCATAGGGCATGCGCAGCTCCAGCGCGTGCACGGTCAGTTCGGTCTCGGTCTCGAAGCCCTGGGAGATCGCCGGGAAGGACTTCACATAGCGGCGCGAGAAGGCGCGATAGCCCGAGAGCATGTCCGTGAAATGTCCGCCGAAGATGTTCACGACGCTGCCCGTCAGCAGGCGGTTGCCCCATTGGTGGCCGCGCCGGTAGGCCTCGCCCGCGACCTCGCCATGCTGGGTCTGGCGGCAGCCCACGACCATGTCCAGCCGCGCGTCCAGCAGCTTGTCGACCAGCAGGCGCACGCTCGCGGCATCGTAGGTGGCATCGCCGTCGACCATGACGTAGACATCGGCGTCGACGTCCGCGAACATGCGCCGCACCACGTTGCCCTTGCCGCTCAGGGCGACCTGCGAGACCCGCGCGCCCAGCGCGCGCGCGATGTCGCCGGTGCGGTCGGACGATGCGTTGTCGAAGACATGGATGTCCAGCGCCGGCATGGCCGCCCGGAACTGCTCGATCACCAGCCCGATGGCCTGCTCCTCGTTGTAGCAGGGGATGATCAACGCGACGTGCTGGCCGCGGTAGGTGAGTGGCGTGCGTGGCGGTTGCGCGGTCGGGTTCATCGTCCTCATGAGGCCTCCTGCTTGAAATCGATGCGAAAGCGCACGGCCGCGCGATGCGGCACACCGTCGAGTTGGAACGCGGACGTCGAACCGCCCGGTACATGCTGGGTGATGAGCGCCACGGGGACACGGGCGTTCTCGGTCCACAGTTCGAAGGTCAGGCGGGACGGGCCGGCCGGCAGCGTCATCGGCCGGTCGAGCGGCACTGGAAAGTAATCGTTGTCCAGCGCCTCCCGCAGATCGCGCCGCCCGCTCGCGCAGACCGGGGACATCGCATCGCACACCCGCAGGTGGAGGATGCCATCGGCACTGCCCTGGCCGGTGCCGATCAGCACCTGCAGGGCGTCCCACGCGCCCGCCCGCGCGAGTTCTAGGCTGCCGGAGGCATGCCGCCCGGGCTCCAGCCAGGTCACCACCGGTTCGGTCCGCGCCACCGGAATCTCGACGCGATTCGGCCAGAAATCGTGCAATGGCACGTCGACCACGTCCGGATAGGGCGACACCGGCCGTTCGCCATCGTTCAGGCGGATGTGCGAATAGCGGTTGAAGATGCTCATGAACTCCGCCTCGGGCAGGTCCGGGTAGCGGCTGCGCCAGAGGTCGAGCGCCGGTACCGCCGTGACGTGCGACACCGAGGCATAGCCCAGCCCGTTGAGCACCGCGCCCGGAAAGCCCGGCATGGCGAGCGAGCCATCGGCGGCGCGCTCGGCCTCGATGGCACGGACCACCGGGGTGTCGTGGCGCTCGAAGATCGGCCGGGCGGACTGGATCGGATTGAAGGCGAACAGCAGGATCGCGCCGGCCAGCGTGGAAGCGCCCAGCAGCACCGTGGAAGATGCCAGGCGCATCCTGCGCCCCACGATCAGGCACGCCAGCAGGACCGGCAGCACGATCAGGTCGTTGCTGCGCTTGGCCATGATCCGGGGTTCCACCAGCGCGCCGTGATCGAGCCCCTTGAACGCGATCCAACCCAGGATCACCAGCGCCAGGTAGAGCGCCATGCGCGGCGCCGTCACGACCAGTCCGGCGCTCCGGCCCAGCAGCACCGTGACGAGGAGCATCAGCAGGCCGGCGGCGTATTCCATGCGTTCGGGCTGCACGTGGTTCCAGAGCAAGACCCGGCCCGCCCACGCGGGGATCGGCAGCAGCATCCAGGCATACATCAGGGCCAGCGCGCCGCACAGGATCAGCAGCCGCGTGCGCTGCGACCCCGGCGTGGCCAGTACGCCCCAGGCCCGGCGATGATCCATGAAGCACAGGTACATCAGCGCGAACGCGGCGCCGACCACGCCGACCTCGCAGATGTTCTGGCCCATGACGCTTTCATACCGCCAGTCGAAGCCGTTGAACGGGAACCACTGGCCCCACCACTCGAAGGCCGGAACGGCACCACCCTGGCTGTTGCGATGCCCCGGATAGACCGTGGCGGCCGTTCGCAGCAGATAGTCCTTCAGGTAGAACGCCGCCGTGCCACCGGCGCAGGCGGTCGTCGCCAGCAGGGCGATGGCGCGTCCCGGCCGCAGCCAGTCACGCTCGAAGGCCAGCACGATCGCCCCGCCAACGAACGCCAGCGAGATGAACACCGGCGGATAGAAGTTGGTCACCAGCCAGGACACGGCCAGCCAGTAGAAGAGGACGAGGCGCGCTCCCCAGGGCAGGCGCGCCAGCAACGCCAGGATGACCCAGGGAAAGATCGCGAAGATGGGGCCCTTCTCGTTCCACCAAAACTGCGTGTAAGGGGTGAAATAGATCGCGCCCGAGAGCAGCGCGGCTTCGATGCGTCCCAGGCCCAGACGCTGGAACAGCAGCAGGTGACCGACCAGGAAGAGCGCGAAGATCGCGAACCAGTGCAGAGAGTAGGCATGCGCCGCGTCGACGATGAAATAACCCCACATCGTCGGCTTGAAGATCAGCCCCCAGTCGCGCAGTGGCAAGCCGTAATTGATGCGCAGGTCCTCCTTGTAATAGGAGGACTGGTTGATGCGCTGGAAATCGTTGCGGACCGCCGCCTGCGTCAGCGGTGTGACGACCGCCCATTCATCGGAGCGGATGGGGCGCGGTTTACCCCACATCAAACCGACATCTGACACTCCCAGTTGACGTAGTACCAACGCATACGACGATGGAGACCAATATTGAGATACATAGAAAAGACCCAAAAAAAGAAAGATGGCTGAAACTGTTATCTTTTTTCTAACCAACTTTCGCATTGAACCCTCTTTAGGTTATTGGTGGCCAAGCCAGACTGAAATCTTCATGCACAAGCGTGAGGTTGGGGTTATACGCTGGATCACGGTTCAAAATCCCACTCCAGCGGTTCATCATGTAATTCACTTCAGACAGAAATCGCTCGCGCTTTTCCGGCTTGACATCTTCGCCACGCGTTGCCGATTCATGGTGGAAAAGTTCAGCATAGGGCGTCCATACGCTTCTCAAGCCAAGTTCGCGTAGGCGCAAGCAAAAATCGACATCATTGAAAGCCACTTTCAGATCAATCTCATTCAGGCCACCAACTGCTTCGTAATTTCTTCTGGAAACGAGCAAACAGGCGGCAGTAACAGCAGAAAAAGATTGAATCAAGTCGGCACGACCAAAATATCCCTTGCGGCCCCGCGACAACTTCTTGTGAGAATGATTGGCGACACCGCCCACGCCCAGTATCACACCACCGTGCTGTAGCGTTTCGTCGGGATACCACAGTTTCGCGCCAACGGCCCCGACACCAGGCTGAAGCGCGATCGACACCATTTCGGAAAGCCAGTCGGGAGAAATGACTTCGATGTCATTGTTGATTAATCCGATCACTTGCCCGGATGAGGCTGCCACGGCCTTGTTGTTGAGCGCGGAATAATTGAACTCGCCGTCGTCTCTGATGACCTTGAATCCGTCTCGCTCCGACAGCGACTTGAAATAATCGATCGCCTCCCTGTCGTCGGAGCCATTGTCAACGATGATTATTTCGTAGTTTTTATAGGTCGTCAGAAGCACGATGCTGTCGACGCATTGACGAACCAGCTCCACCGCGTTGCGCGTTGGAATGATCAGCGATACCAAGGGGAGATGCTCTGGCAGATCGTAATGCGCCCGATAGCCGTGACCCAGCGATTCGAAATGGCCCTGGATGCCGCTGCGTTGAAAATGCTCATTGAGCGCCTTTTCCCCGGCAATCTGTGCGTAGGGCTTTGCGTCGGCCGAACTCGCCGTGCTCTCAGCATGCACGCGCCAGTGATAGAGCACCTTCGGAATGTGATGGATCTGATCCGGGCGGATGCGCTCAACACAGCGCAATACGAGGTCGTGGTCCTGCGCCCCCTCGAAACCTTCTCGGAAACCACCCACATCGCGCAGAAGCTGCGTCCGATAGACCCCCAGATGGGAAAACACGTTTTGCGACCGCAGCAAGTCGAGATTCCAGTCGGGCTTGAAATAAGCATCGAAGCGTCGGTCATCGTCGTCGACCTTGTCTTCGTCCGAATAGATCAACTGTGCTTCCGGATGTTCATTGATGGCGTGGGCCACCCACGCCAAGGCATGGGCCGGCAAGAGATCGTCCTGGTCCATCAATGCGGTCCATTCGCCAGTGACCAGCGTCAATGCACTGTTGGAGGCCGCCGAGATATGGCCATTCCGCGCGCGATGAACGATCTTGATCCGGTCATCCTCGCTCGCCAGACGGGCCAGGGCCTCGCGCCCTGCGGGGTCTGGCGAAGCATCATCGGCGATGCAGAGTTCCCAATGCGAATAGATCTGTGCCTGTACCGATGCGATGGCTCGCTCCAGCCACTCCAGTCCAGGGTTGTAAACCGGCATCAGTATGGATATCAGGGGCTGCAGCGGCATCGAGCGGACCAGTTCCGATAGCCGGATGCGTTCGTCATCATCCAGCGTGTCGTAGCGGCGGACCCATTCCTGGTAATCCTCCGGCGGCTTTGCCCGTTCCACGACGGCTTGAGACAGGCCATTCAAACCAACCCGTCGCAACGTGCGCACACCCTGGCGTACCGCACCCAGCGTGCCCTGCTGATGCTCACGCATCGTATTGAACAATCTGATGGCGCCACGTCCGCGCAGTACCTGCGTCCCGGCCCAGCGCAGCGGTGTGGTCACGCGCCAACTCGTCGACGCGTGAATTTCATCCAGCTTCTGCGCATGTGCGACCGTGGCACGCCGCAATGCTTCGGTTTCACGCGCCACCTCGCCGCGCAGCCGCACGACCTCGGCTGACAGCCGATAAGCTTCGCGCTCGTTGTCCTCCACATGGATCGTCTGCGTCGATCGTCTGCCGGCAACGCTCGACGGCCCCTTGCGCACGATGCACAGGCCATGCGCGAAATCCATGGCCTGAACTTGGTCCATCACCGCCGCATTGCCCTCGACGTCGAGTGCGCCCAACAACCCTCGGATGCTCTGACCGGCGAAGACGTAGACACCGGTATCCGGCAGGTTCGAAAAGATCAGTTGAAACGTTGCCACGGCTTCCGCATGCGCCCGTCCGGACACATCGATCACACTATCGAACGCTTCATGATCGGTCTGCATCGGCAAGGACACATCCCATGTCACGACGCATCGAGCATCGGGGAAGCATGCTTGCCAATGCATCGCCGCCTGTCTCTGATCGCTGCCAAGAAAAAGAACCAGCAAGCGTGCATGATGCCATTCGAATGCGGGACCCAAGGCGCGCCAGAAGGCAGGGTCTCTGACGAGTTCGGGTCGGAATGCAGCAGAGGGAGGGAGGGAGTCTGACGTCATGCGATTCGTTTGAATGAAGATAAATTCCGGCGCTCGGGCATCACGGATGAAATGGACGATCGACCCGCTGCAGCACCATTCGGCTCAGGCCATCCGCAATGGACAATAGGGTTGACCCCTTTGAAAACGAAGCCGCCGAAGACACCGCCCTCCGAAACCAAGCGCTTTAAGAAAAGCAGCGCATCGCCCGCCTTCCCAGCGGACCGAATGTTGAATGCTGACAGATTCGACAATGGATTCGATGCTCCGTCGCCACGCCGATCGATGAAGACGGGGCTCGATCCAAGCCATTCATCGCATCGCACACCGCGGAACTCTATCGAAATCCATGAAGATTCGCTCCAAGGAGTTCTGGCGTACTTGACTAGGTTCTCGAACTCGAACCGGAGATCACCAACCGCCCAGCATCCCCGAGACATTGCCATAAAACTTTTCGAGCTTGGCAGCGCTTCGGTCCCAACTCAGGTTCTGGTCGAAAAAGTCCTTGGCTCCCTGGCCCAGCACGGTGGCCAGACCTTCGTCATCGAAGATCCGGGCCATGGCATTGGCGATCTCCAGACCGTCGCCCTTGCGCAGCAAGAAGGCGTTCTGACCATGGACCAAGGCGTGTCCGAGATTGGTGGCGGGCATGATCACAGGCTTGCCCATCGCGAAAAACTCGGGCAGCTTGGATGGAAATCTATAGATGTTGAATTCGTCGACTCGGCCTGGCTGAACAAACAAGTCGGCCAACGCGAGATAGTCCGGCAAGCGTTCCCTGGGCTGGAATGCCACTCTGACAACATGAGCCTCGACCGACTTCAGGGAATCAGTCACCAATTCAGCGTAATCCTCACCCAACCTGACAAGCGTGATCCTTCTTCCATCGCGCGCCAGTGCCGCAACAGCCAGATACAGGGAACGGACTTCCTCTACATTCGCTGCATGCACGTTGCCATGGTAGACCACGACTTTGGAATCATCTGGAATTGCCAGACTTCGACGCAATGCGGTATCAGCCGCCCTAGGTTGAAAGATCTCCTTCTCCGCTGAGGGCCATATCTCGATGCCAGGCAGGTTGGACGGCTTGAATTCCAACAGGCTCTTGATGAGAACCGTCACGCCAGCCGAGGTCGCGATGAACTCGTGCATGTCCTCCGGGTCGGCGAGCATTTCCGGAATCTTCAATTCCTGCGACCTGGACATCAGGTCTCCAGGAGTGATACCCAGCTGCGACGACGTCACGACGTACTCGTTGTCTTCGAGATGCACTAGGTAATTGCAATCATGCAATGAAGCCAGCGACCTCGTCCTGCGGGCAACATGCTGCCGTGGTGTCCAGGCATGGATGAAATCAGCCTTCCCGCCATCGGCGAAGCGATGGATTTCAGCCTCACTCCAGGAAATGACTTTGCACGTTGTCGGGGATCGTGATGTGACGAGGTTGTCGTCGGGCACTGCCGCAACCACATCGAGACCCAATTTCCCGAGGGCTGTGGCGATGTTGCTGACATGGGTGCCGCTGTTGGTGGCAATGCCGTTGTGGCACACAAACAAGATATTCATTTTTTTAGTCCTATCGCCTCGCTTCGTTCTCCCAACGCGAATAGGGATCACCGCGTGCGATATGGCTGCCCCAGCTGTCCAGGAACAGCATTCGGTCGACTGCATCGTATTTGGGGCCTCGCGTGGCGCTTTCGTGATGGACAAGAACCGATCGTGGCGTGTAGAGGATCCTTCTTCCATCCTCAATCAGCTTCAAACAGAGATCCACATCCTGATAATGCGTCTGATAAAGCTCGTCCAGGCCATGGGCGTTGATGTAATCGGCCTTGCGCAACATCACGCAGGCGAAAGTCACTGCGGATACCTCACGCGTGCACACCAACGAGCCGAAGTACCCATCCGCGTCACGCGGCAGTCCGCGCAGCACGTGGTCCGCCGTACCTCGCAGTCCAAGCGCCACGCCTGCATGCTGGATCGTGTGATCGGGATAAAGCAACATCGGCCCTACCGCTGCCACCGTCGAATCCTCCAGCAAGAAGAGCATCTGCTCGATCCAGTCGGCCTGGATCACTTCGGTGTCGTTGTTCAGCAGGATCAGGTATTCGCCCGTCGCCATCTCGACACCACGATTGTTGGCGCGTGAGAAATTGAACGATCCCGGCAGGTCGACCTTCTGGATGTCGTGGGAAGCCAATGCCTTCAAGGCCGCCGGGTCGGTCGTCCCGTTGTCGACGACGATGACTTCGAAGTTCCGATACGACGTCTTCTCGAAAATCGATTCCAGGCAGCGCGAGATCAGATGCGGCGCATCCTTGCTGGGGATCACGATCGAGACCTTTGGCCAATCTCTGCGGGGTTTCGGCTGAACGATCAGGCGATGAGAATGCCGGGGGTTGGGAATGGCCACCGCATCGATGTTCATACGGCGCAGATGCTGGTTCACAGCCGCTGCTTGCTTGATCGTCAGATCAGGCTTGGCCTCGCTGTGCGAAGCCACGCTGCCCGGGATGCGGCGCCAGTAATAAAGGATCTTGCCCACATGCATGACCTTCCTGGCTTTTTCGGTCAGACGCAGTGCGAATTCGAAATCCTGGACGCCATCGAACTGAGAGTCCGGTCCGCCGACTGCTTCGATCAGGTCCTTGCGAGCCATCAGCAGATGTCCCACATACATCACCTCCCGCAACATCGAGGGTGACCAATCCGGTTTGTAAAACGGCTCTTCCGCCACACCGTTCTCGTCGAGCTTGGCTTCGTCGCTGTAGAAGACGTCGATCTCCGGATCGACGTTTAATTTCCGGACATAGGTCTCGAGTGCGACGGTGGAGAGTTCGTCATCGTTGTCCAGGAACGTGATGTAGTCCCCCGAACTCTGGGCCATCGCATGGTTGGTCGCGGCGGAAATGCCTCCATTTCGAGGTGACTTGAAGACCCGGATGCGTCCTCCGCGGCGCTCCAGACGGGTCAATTCCTCCAACGTGTCGGCATTCTTCGAGCCATCGTCGCAGATGCACAGTTCCCAGTTGGGGTAGGTTTGCCTTTCCACGGATTGCACCGCCAGAGCCAACCATTTGGCGGCCACGTTGTACACCGGCATGACAATCGAGATGAGCGGCATGAAGGCAAAGTGTCTGGCGCTGCCCGGCGCTCTGGCAGGTCCTTCTATCATTTCCATGAAGGACGAAGGGAGCGCTGGCCGGGGCAGCCGACCCTCGGCATGGCCGAACTTTTCGAAATGGACCAAGGGATTGACGCCGGAGGCGCCCACATCCCTGTTATTGGACAGATACCATTCCGTATCGAATTCCTGGCACGGATTTCGACGCTCCGCGACGCCGAACATGGCATAGTGCAGAAAGGGATTGATTCCTGCGGCCACCACGTCCGGATAATGCTCGACGTACCAACCGGTATCGAACGATCTCATCGGGCGTCGATTCTCGACGACACCGTAATAGACGTAGTGCGTCAACGGATCGATGCCGGCGCGAACGACATCCGGGTATGCCTCTTCGTACCACTGGCTGTCGAAGACGTTCAGGCCGGCCAGCGTCTTGATCGTCCTTTGCGCGCGGACGATTTCGCGCAGCCGCTCGACGGGTCCGCGGGCATAGGCACCTTTCTTCGACTTGCGCGCAAACCGGTAGAGCGCGCCCAACTTCCTGAAGGAAGCCATGAATCGCCAGCTACGGGACGCATAGATCTTCGCCCTGTTGGCTCGAAGGTTGCTGGACTGGAATTCGAGTTTTTCCTTTTCTCGTACCAGGGCATCGTTCTGGCGTTCCAGCTCCTGCAATCTGCGTTCGAGACCTGCGCGGCTGATCCTCGAGACCTCCGAATGCAGACCGACGATCAGTTCGTTGCGCGTCTTGAGCGTTTTTTCGAGTTCCTCAAGGCGTTGTCGCGATCCATGCTTCTCGTGCGTCACCGCATCCATCGCGGCTTGCAACAATCGATAGGACTCCGCCAGTGAAGTCGATGACTGCAAAGCCTTTTGAAGCTCGTCGATGTCGGCTTGCACCCGGCTCAATTGCGCCTGGTGAGCCGCTCTCTCGGATTCGATCGTCGACGTCAGTTCCGCCGCGTGAGCCTGCTCGCCATGGAGTCGACCGATCTCCTGATTGAGCACGGCTGCGTCGGCCTGGATGATGGAAACATCCTTCCGCAAACGCTCCACCATGGAACGCTCGTGCACCAATTCGAGCTCGTTCGAGACCGCGGATCCCAAGCGTGAATAGGCAATCTTGACATTGGTGGCATCGGCTTCGCTCAGATCGAAAAGCCGACGTGCCGCGGACGGAATTTCGGGACCGAATGCCAACACACCCAGTCCATTACCATGCAAGAACTCGAAGCTCGGATAGTGCCGCTTCAATTCAGCCCAATAACGCGCCACACCGAAATTTTTCTCATGAACGTTGATGTCATGAAAAATAACGATTGCCGAATTCGACAGCTTGGGGATCCAACTCGTGAAGTCGTGCTTGACGTCCTCGTAGAAATGACGACCGTCGACATGCAGCACATCCACGACCCCATCCGCGACCGAGGGCAGCGCATCGTCGAACGTTTTTCGCAGAAGCGTCGAGAACGACGTGTAATGCCGGTTCAGGTCCTGGACATGCTTCCACACTTCCTCGCCGTAAAGACCAGTGTGGTCATCTCCCTGCCAGGTATCGACCGCGAAGCATTTGGTTCCCGTGCCGAACAGCTGCACCGCTTCGCAGAACGTGAAGTACGAGACCCCATGCAAGGTACCCAACTCGACGAACACCGCAGGTCGAGCCGCTTGCATCAACCAGAAGACGAAGGGGGTGTGCTCGATCCAGGCGGAGGTGACTGGCGTGGTTGGCTTTTTGAACGCCTCGACGGGAAGACAGGGTATGTCGGCGACGCTGGACTGTTCTGATTTCATTTAAGCATGCAATTGCGTTGGCGGTCTTCGGATCAGCCAGCCGGCCCCGAATCGCGTGTTTTTTAATTGAGAAGAGAAACCATGACGCTCGATGGAGTTCAATCGATTCAAAAACGGATTTCCCATCCTGGATGGAGTGCCGATCGCTCGACGCCGTCAGTTCCAGCCTGGACTCCGACCTCCGGCATTCAGTCCATCTATCGGTAGGCGGGGCTTCGGATGAACGCGTCCATCTTTGATGGGCCGACGTTCATTCGAAGAGATCAGCTTCGGCAAGCAGTTTTCCAGACGCGTCCTTCCCGGAGAGTTGGGGCGGCTGCCCGACATCCGGCCATTCGATCCCCACCCCCGGATCGCTCCACAGGATGCTGCGCTCGTGCGCCGGCGCGTAGTAGTCGGTGGTCTTGTAGAGGAAGTCGGCGCTCTCGCTGAGGACCAGGAAGCCATGCGCGAAACCGGGTGGCACCCAGAGCTGCCGATGGTTGTCGGCGCTCAATTCCACCCCGACCCACTGGCCGAACGTGGCGGACGTCCGGCGGATGTCGACCGCGACGTCGAACACGGCACCGCTCGTCACCCGCACCAGCTTGCCCTGCGCCTGCTGGATCTGGTAGTGCAGGCCGCGCAGCACGCCTCTGGCGGAGCGCGAATGGTTGTCCTGGACGAACTCCACATGCCGGCCCACGGCGTCGTCGAAGACCCGGCTGTTGAAGCTCTCCATGAAGAAGCCCCGCGCATCGCCGAACACCTTGGGCTCGAAGACGAGGACGTCGGGGATCCGGGTCGCGGTGACCTTCACGAGCGCACTCCTTCGGCCAGCAGGTGGTTCAGGTACTTGCCATAGCCGTTCTTCTGCAGCGGCGCGGCCAGGCGGGCCAGCTGCTCCTTGTCGATGAACCCGGCGCGCCACGCGATCTCCTCCGGGCAGGCGATCTTCAGGCCCTGGCGATGCTCCAGCGTGGCGATGAACTGGCCCGCCTCCAGCAGGCTCTCGTGCGTGCCGGTGTCCAGCCAGGCATAGCCGCGCTGCATGATCTGCACGTTCAGCCGGCCCATGTCGAGGTACGCCTGATTGACGGCCGTGATCTCCAGCTCGCCGCGCTCGCTCGGCTTCACGGCCTTGGCGATGTCGACCACCTGGTTGTCGTAGAAGTAGAGGCCGGTCACGGCATAGCTGCTCTTGGGCACCTTGGGCTTCTCCTCGATGCTGCTGGCCCGGCCGTCCGTGTCGAAGGCCACGACGCCATAGCGTTCCGGATCATGGACGTGATAGGCGAAGACGGTGGCGCCGGACTCCTTGCGATCGGCGTCCGCCAGCAGATGGGCGAAGTCGTGACCGTAGAAGATGTTGTCGCCCAGCACCAGGGCGCTCGGCGAGTCGCCGATGAACGCGTCGCCGATGATGAAGGCCTGTGCCAGGCCGTCCGGGCTCGGCTGCACCGCATACTGCAGGTTCATGCCCCACTGGCTGCCGTCGCCCAGCAGCTGCTGGAAGCGCGGCGTGTCCTGCGGCGTGCTGATGATCAGGACGTCGCGGATGCCACCGAGCATCAGGGTGCTCAGCGGGTAATAGATCATGGGCTTGTCGTAGACCGGCAGCAGCTGCTTGCTGACGGCCAGCGTGGCCGGGTGCAGGCGTGTTCCGGAACCGCCGGCCAGGATGATGCCTTTACGTGAGGTCGTCATTGCGTTTCGTGTCTCTTGTCTCGTGGGTCGGGGTTTCTGGCGGGAGGTGGATGTGACCACGGGGTCACTGCCGGCATGTCGATCAGAGTGTCTCTTGCAGCATGCGTGCCACGCCGAGTCGCCAGTCGGGCAGCACCAGGCCGAAGGTCGACTGCAGCCGACGGGTGTCGAGACGCGAATTCTGCGGGCGTCGCGCCGGCGTCGGGAAGGCGCTGGTCGGCACGGCGTCGACGGCATCGGGTCCGGCCTTGAGTTCGACACCGGCGGCGCGCGCCTGCTCGAGCACGAAGCGCGCATAGCCGTGCCAGCTGGTCTCACCGCCGGCCACGGCGTGATAGAGCCCGGCCTTCGACGGATCGCGCAGGATGTCGCCGATCGCATGGGCCGTGACATCGGCCAGCAGTTCGGCGCCGGTCGGAGCGCCGAACTGGTCGTCGATGACGGTCAGACGCTCGCGCTCCTTCGCCAGGCGCAGCATGGTCTTGGCGAAATTGCCACCGCGCGCGGCATAGACCCAGCTGGTGCGCAGGATCAGGTGCCTGGCGCAGTGTTGCGCCACCAGTTGCTCGCCCTCGAGCTTGGTGAGGCCATAGACGCTCAGAGGGCCCGTGGCGGCCTCCTCCGTCCAGGGCGCGCTGCCGCTGCCGTCGAACACGTAGTCGGTGGAATAGTGCACGAGCAGCGCGCCGATGCGGTCGGCCGCCCGGGCGACGACACCCGGCGCGGTGGCGTTGAGCTTGCGCGCGAATTCGGGCTCGCTCTCGGCCTTGTCGACCGCGGTGTGCGCGGCGGCATTGACGATGACGTCGGGGCGTACCCGCAGCACGGTCTCGGCCAATGCGTCCGGCTCGCTGAAATCGGCGGCGTATTCCTGGCTGTCGTGATCAAGCGCGACGACTTCACCCAGCGGAGCGAGGCTGCGCTGGAGTTCCCAGCCCACCTGTCCGCCCTTGCCCAGCAGCAGCAGCTTCATGCGGCGGCCTTGGGGTCGGCTGCGTGGTCGTACTGCTTCTCCACCCATTCGCGATAGGCGCCGCTCTGCACGTTGCGCACCCATTCGCCATGGGCGAGATACCACTCCACCGTCTTGCGGATGCCCGACTCGAAGGTCTCGGCGGGCTTCCAGCCGAGCTCGCGCTCCAGCTTGCGCGCGTCGATGGCATAGCGGCGGTCGTGGCCGGGCCGGTCGGTGACGTAGGTGATCTGCTCGGCGTAGGGCTTGCCGTCGGCGCGCGGACGGAGTTCGTCGAGCAGGCCGCAGACGATGTTGACGATGTCGATGTTGGGCTTCTCGTTCCAGCCGCCGACGTTGTAGGTCTCGCCCAGGCGCCCGCCCTCGAGCACGCGGCGGATGGCGCTGCAGTGGTCCTTGACGTAGAGCCAGTCGCGCACCTGCATGCCGTCGCCATAGACCGGCAGGGGCTTGCCGGCGAGCGCATTGACGATCATGAGGGGAATGAGCTTCTCCGGGAAATGGAACGGCCCGTAATTGTTGGAACAATTGGTTGTGAGCACCGGCAGCCCGTAGGTGTGGTGCCAGGCCCGCACCAGATGGTCGCTGGCCGCCTTACTGGCCGAGTACGGACTGTTGGGTTCGTAGGTGTGTTCCTCGGTGAAGGCCGGGTCGGTCGCCGACAGCGAGCCATACACCTCGTCGGTCGAGACGTGCAGGAAGCGGAAGGCAGCTTTCTCCTCTGGAGGCAGCGTGTTCCAGTAGCCGCGCGTGGCTTCGAGCAACCGGAAAGTACCCAGCACATTGGTCTGCACGAAGTCTTCCGGGCCATGGATCGAACGGTCGACATGCGACTCGGCGGCGAAGTTCACGATGGCGCGCGGCCGGTGCTCGGCGAGCAGGCGATCGAGGAGCGCGTTATCACCAATATCGCCCTGAACGAAAATGTGCGAAGCGTTGCCATCGAGCGACGACAGTGTCTGGAGGTTGCCGGCGTAGGTAAGCTTGTCGAGGTTGACGACCGGTTCCTTGCCTTGCGCGAGCCAGTCGAGAACGAAATTGGCACCGATAAAGCCGGCGCCGCCTGTGACCAGAATCATGTGGAATTGTGTCCTGTTGACTTGTATGACCCCCGATCCGGTGGCCCAGCAGGCGATTATCCACAAGGGCTCCGGATCGAAATCTGACAAAACTAGTCAGTTGGCCTTAAAGCGCAGTGGCTCAGACGGCCCTGCATTTGTTCAACATCCGTGACTTTCAGCCGAATCATGACCTCTTTCATCCGACTTTCACGATTCACTGGCAAGGCTTAAGAAACAATTGAGCGTTACAGTACGCGTTCTTTTGTATTAAGTTGTCACCAAGTCATGTATCGCGGACGACGATGCGCATGACTGCTCCACAACCCGTCCATCCAGACCGATCATTGCTCATGACCACTTCCATTCATCCAGTTGTTCTCTGTGGCGGCAACGGCACGCGCCTGTGGCCGCTCTCGCGCAAGGCGCTGCCCAAGCAGTTCACCCCGCTCATCGATGGCAAGAGCCTGCTGCAGATGACGCTCGAGCGCCTGCGCAGCCTCAACGACGTCATCACCTGCATGGCGTCCGAGGACCATCGCTTCCTGGTTCAGGAGGCGATCGACGCCGCCAAGGTGTCGGGCAAGCAGATCCTCGAGCCGGTCGGCCGCAACACCGCCGCCGCCATGGCCGCGGCCGCGCTGCTCGCCGACAGCGACGACCTGCTGCTGTTCGCGCCGGCCGACCATCACATCCCCGATGCCGAACGCTTCGCCGAGACCGTGCGCGCCGGCGCCGCCGCTGCCCTGGCCGGCCACATCGTCACCTTCGGCATCGTTCCGACCTTCCCGAGCACCGCCTATGGCTACATCGAGACCGGCGCGGCCCTGACCGGCGCCGCCGATGCGGAAGCCCCGGCCGGCAACGCCGTGGTGCGCTTCGTCGAGAAGCCGACCGAGGACGTCGCCCAGTCGATGCTGCTCAAGGGCGGCTTCCTGTGGAACGCCGGCATCTTCCTGGTGCGCGCGGGCACCCTGATCGAGGCCCTGCGCCAGCAGGCCCCGGACATCCTGGCCGCCTGCCAGCAGGCCACGGCCGGCGCCGCCACCGATGGCACCTTCGTGCGCCTGAACCGCGAGCCCTTCGCGGCCTGCCGCAGCGAGAGCATCGACTACGCGGTGCTGGAGAAGCACAAGGACATCGCCGTGCTGCGCTTCGATGGCGCCTGGAGCGACGTCGGCAGCTGGAACGCGGTGGCCAACCTGTACCCGGCCGACGACGCCGGCAACCGCCTCAACGGCATGGCCAGCGCGCTGAACGCCCGCAACACCTTCGTGCATGCGCCGATCCGTCCGGTGGTGGCCCTGGGCACCGAGGACCTGATCATCGTGGACACCCAGGACGCCGTGCTGGTGGCCAACGTCAAGTACGCCGAGCAGGTCAAGGACGTGGTGAGCATGCTCAACCGCGAAGGCCGCCTCGAAGCCGTCGAGCACCGCCGCGTCGCGCGTCCGTGGGGCGCCTATGACGGCGTCGATTCGGGCGAGCGCTTCCAGGTCAAGCGCCTGACCGTCAAGCCGGGCGCCAAGCTGTCGCTGCAGATGCATCACCACCGCGCCGAGCACTGGGTGGTCGTCAAGGGCACGGCCAAGGTCACGCGCGACGAGGAGACGATCCTGGTGCGCGAGAACGAATCGGTCTACATCCCCCTGGGCACCGTGCACCGCCTGGAGAACCCGGGCAAGCTCATGCTCGAGGTCATCGAGGTGCAGTCCGGCGGCTACCTGGGCGAGGACGACATCGTGCGTTTCGACGACACCTATGGCCGCGTCACCCCCCTCAACGCTCGCGCAAAATAAAACAACAATGACCACGACTCCCAAAAAAGCCCTCATCACCGGCATCACGGGCCAGGACGGCTCCTACCTCGCCGAATTCCTGCTCGAGAAGGGTTACGAGGTGCACGGCATCAAGCGCCGCGCGTCCTCGTTCAACACCGACCGCATCGACCACCTGTACCAGGACCCGCACGAGCAGAACCGCCGCCTGCACCTGCACTACGGCGACCTGACCGACACCAGCAACCTGACGCGCATCGTGCAGCAGGTGCAGCCCGACGAGATCTACAACCTCGGCGCGCAGAGCCACGTGGCGGTGAGCTTCGAGGCCCCCGAGTACACGGCCGACGTCGACGCCATCGGCACCCTGCGCCTGCTGGAGGCCGTGCGCCTCCTCGGCCTGCAGGACAAGACGCGCTTCTACCAGGCCAGCACCAGCGAGCTCTACGGCCTGGTGCAGGAGATCCCGCAGCGCGAGAGCACGCCCTTCTATCCGCGCAGCCCCTATGGCGTGGCCAAGCTCTACGCCTACTGGATCACCAAGAACTACCGCGAGGCCTACGGCATGTACGCCTGCAACGGCGTGCTGTTCAACCACGAGAGCCCGCGCCGCGGCGAGACCTTCGTGACGCGCAAGATCACGCGCGGCCTGTGCAACATCGCCCAGGGCCTGGAGAAGTGCCTGTTCGTCGGCAACCTCGACGCCCTGCGCGACTGGGGCCATGCCAAGGACTACGTGCGCATGCAGTGGATGATGCTGCAGCAGGAGGAGGCGCAGGACTTCGTGATCGCCACCGGCGTCCAGTACAGCGTGCGCGACTTCGTGCGCAAGTCGGCCGCCGAGCTGGGCATCGAGCTCGACTTCGTCGGCCGCGGTGTCGAGGAGAAGGCGGTCGTGCGCGCGATCTCCGGCGACAAGGCGCCGGGCGTGCAGGTCGGCGACGTCATCGTCTCGGTCGATGCCCGCTACTTTCGTCCGGCCGAGGTCGAGACGCTGCTGGGCGACGCCACGCTGGCCAAGGAACAGCTCGGCTGGATCCCGGAGATCACGCTCGACGAGATGGTCGCCGAGATGGTCGCGGGCGACCTGGAGGTCTCGCGCCGCCATTCGCTGCTGCAGAAGCATGGCTATAACGTGTCGGTGAGCAAGGAAAACTGATCCGCGTTGCCGGCCTGCCAAACTGAGGGGACGCGCACGCACCGTGCGCGTCCCCTCATCGCATTCAAGGAGCACGTAATTCATGGCAACCCCTGAAGAAGACAAGGCCGCCGAGCGCATCAAGGACTCGGCCCAGCAGATCTGGCTGGCCGGGCTCGGCGCGTTCGCCAAGATGCAGCAGGAAGGCAGCAAGGCGTTCGAGGCCCTGGTGAAGGATGGCGTCGGCATCCAGAAGAAGACGCAGCAGGCGGCCCAGGAGACGCTGGCCGAGGCGCAGGCGCGCATGGCCGGCCTGGCCAGCGAGATCGGCAGCAAGGCCTCGGGCGGCTGGGGCAAGCTGGAGAACATCTTCGAGGAACGCGTGGCGCGCGCGCTGACGAGCCTGGGCATTCCCACGGCCGAGGAGTTCGCGGCCCTGAAGGCGCGGGTGGAGGAACTGGAGGACGAACTCGACGCCCTGTCGAAGCCACGCGCCGGCGCCCGCGCAGCGCGCCGCCGGGAGCCCGAGGACGAGGCACCCTGACGAACGGTCGCCGCGCCTATGCGGACTTACCCGGCACCAGACCGGGGCCGTGCACCTGAAAGGTAACAGTTGAGCTAGAGTGTCCTGGAGCTATCAACCGGGGCACCATCATGGCCAAGAAGGCGCCTAGACGCACTGCAGAGCGCATCCTCGAGGCGGCGCTGGACCTGTTCAACCGCTTTGGCGAGCCCAACGTCTCGACCACGCTGGTGGCCGGCGAGCTCAACATCAGCCCCGGCAATCTCTACTACCACTACCCGGCCAAGGAGGAGCTCATCAACCGCCTGTGCGAGGCCTACGAGCTCGAGCTCGACGAGCTGCTGCACGCCAGCGAGGGCGTGCGGGACGTGGAGGACGCCTGGTTCTTCATGCACAGCCTGTTCGAGCTGTTGTGGCGCTATCGCTTCCTCTATCGCGACCTGAACGACCTGCTGAGCAAGAACTGGCACCTGGAGATGCGGTTCCAGAACGTGCTGCAGAACAAGACCGATGCCGTGCGCGCCATGCTCGGCGGCATGGTCCGGGCCGGCCACCTCGACATCGACACGCGGGAGGTCGGCATGCTGGCCCAGAGCATGGTGGTCGTGCTGACCTACTGGCTGAGCTACGAATACGTGCGCAATCCGCGCGAGGCGCTGGAGCCCGCGCACGCGCAGGCGGCGCTGTTGCGCGGCGCGCACCACACCCTGCACCTCCTGACGCCCTATCTCGCCCCGGCGCAGCGCCGGCACCTGCTCGCACTGAGCAGCGCCTACGACCGCGACGACCTCGCCATGGCCGCATGAACGGCTGCGACGCACCCACCCCGGAGACTCGCGACCCCATGCCCATCACGAACTTCAGACCCCTGGGCTTCCTGCAGGGCGGCACGCGGGGCGGCCCCCCCAACGCGCCGGTGGTCGAGCCGGCGATCGGCCCCTGGCTGGCGATGCCCTACCCCGACGTGCCGCGCTTCGACGCCGACACCCTGCTGTCGCGCTGGGCGCGGCTGCATGCCGGCCAGGCCCTGCCGCTGCCCTCCTCGTCGGCCCTGATCGACGGCTGGATGCTCTATCACACGGGTCAGTTCGAGAGCGCCGCGGCATCCGGCCTGCTCCAGGGCCCCGAGGGCCTCACGCTGGCCAACCAGGCCACCGCCATCTACGCCAACTACCTGGAGCCGCGCGAATCGGCGCGCCTGGCCCTGTTCCTGCAGGTCGCCGAACGCGCCGCCGCCCAGGTCGCGCGCAATCCCGACGATCCGCAGGCCCTGTTCTGGGAGGCCTACGCGCTCGGGCGCTACAGCCAGGGCATCAGCGTGGCGCGGGCGCTGGCCCAGGGCCTGGGCGGCCGCATCAAGGAGGTGCTGGAACGCGTCGTCGCGCTGGAACCGCTGCACGCGGATGCGCACATCGCGCTGGGCGCGTTCCATGCCGAGGTGATCGACAAGGTCGGCACGCTGGTCGGGCGCATGACCTATGGCGTGCGCGCCGAGACCGCCATCGCCATGTTCGAGCGCGGCGTCGCGCTCAACTCCCATTCCGCCAGCGGCTGGATGGAATACGCCCGGGGCCTGATGATGCTCGAAGGGGATGCGAAGATCGACGAGGCCGGCCGGCTCTACGAAAGGGCCGCCGCCATCACCCCGGCCGACGCGCGCGAGCGCCTGGACGCCGAACTGGCGCGCACCGCGAACATCGGCTGAAGCACGCCCGCGCATCCTCCCGGCCGTCCCGTCCTCCATTTCCTCCGTTCTTCCCGCTTTTTCCGCTCCTCCCGCTCCTCCATGTCCGATCTGAACGCCCTCTTCGATGCCGCCCAGGCCAACTCCAAGCTGCTGACCGAACGGCCCGACAACCCCACGCTCCTGAAGATCTACGGCCTGTTCAAGCAGGCGACGCAAGGCGACAACACCGCCAAGCGGCCGAGCTTCAGCGACTTCGTGGCGCGTGCCAAGTGGGACGCCTGGTCCTCGCACAAGGGCGTGTCGGCCGACGAGGCCAAGCGCAAGTACATCGAGCTGATCGACTCACTGCGCGCCGGCTGAGGCCGTCGGCGCCAGCGCCGGCAGCGCGCGTCGCCGCTCGCCCGCGGGCAGCGCGGCGATGCGGCGCACCTCGGCGTGGAAGCGCGGCCAGTCGCGGCCCTCGCGCTCGAACAGCGCCTCGAACGCCGGCACCAGTTCGTCATAGGCGGCCTGGGCGCCGAACATGGCGTTGTTGGCGCGCCGGACCCAGCCGTCGTAGGCGGCCTGCCGCTGCGGCGGCCAGGTCGCGCGCAACGCGGCGAAGTCGGACCGGAAGGTCTCCATCGCCGCCTGCTTCATCGGCTCGACCATGGCGACGTCGCCGGCGCGGGCGGCGGGCGTGTCGTAGACCGCCTGCAGGCGTCGCCGCGTCGCCAGCGTGAGGGCGCGGAACTGGCGCCGCCGGGCGTCGAACTGCGCGTACTCGGCGCGCGCCGCGTCGCCGGCGCGCTCGTCGAGCCAGCGCATGCCGCCCAGGCGCTCGACCGCCGTCGCGAACGACTCGTTGAACAGCGTGTCGCCCGGCACGTAGACCACCTGGTGCGACAGCTCGTGGAAGATCAATCGCGCCAGCTCGCCCTCGGGATAGCCGATGAAGGTGTTGAGCAGCGGGTCGCCGCCGGCCCAGTCGAGCCAGCCGAGCGTCGAGTAGGCCGGCACCGGATAGACCGCCGTCTCCAGGCCCTGGGCCCCCTGGGCCTCGGCCTCGGCGCGGGCATCGGCCTCGGCGTAGTAGCCGCGATAGCCGACGCAGCCCGCGACCGGAAAGCACCAGGTCTTGAGCGTCAGCGAATATGGCGGCGCCGCGACCACGTTCCAGACCGCCGCGTTGCGCTGCAGGTCGGCATAGCCGGTGTAGCTGCGGTTGTCGGGCAGCGCCAGCTCGTCGACGGCGAAGCGGCGGATGCGCTGGGTGAGTGCGAGCTTGGCCCGCAGCGCCTCGCTGGTCGACGGATCGGCGATCCACTGCGACACCGGCCGCGCCGCGCGCAGCAGGTCGACGTGGCCCTGGGCCGACTGCCAGTAGTAGCCCAGGTTGCCGCAGGCGCTCAGCGCCAGCGCGACGAGGCCCGCCAGCGCGGCGGCGGCGGCGATCCGGCCCGCCCGCCTCACGCCGCCGCGCCCCCGGCCAGCCGTTCCACCTCGACCAGGCAGTCGTAGAAGGTCGGCGCCCGGCCCAGGTCGGTCAGGCGCTGGCTGGTGAGCTGGTTGACGTTGGTGCCATCGACCCCGAACTTGCGCCACCAGATGCCCAGGCCGTTGACCACGCCCGGGCGCGCCCGGCGCGAGACCTCGGCGCGGCAGCGATGCTCGCCACGGCGGTTGAAGACGCGCACCATCGCGCCGTCCTCGATGCCGCGCGCGGCGGCATCGTCGGCATGCATCTCCAGCACCGGCTCGACCTCGATGGCGCGCAGGCTGGTGACGTTGACGAAGGTCGAGTTCAGGAAGTTGCGCGCCGGCGGCGAGATCATGGCGAGCGGGAACTCGGTCGAGCTGCCGATCGGCTCGTGGTTGGGCAGGTGGTCGGGCAACCCGTCCACGCCGCGCGCGGCCAGCCGGTCGCTCCAGAACTCGCAGCGCCCCGAGGGCGTCGGGAAGCGCCCCTCGGCGAATGGCGCCTCCGGCAGCGCCAGGCTGGCGAAGCCATGCGCCAGCAGGCGATCGAAGTCGACCACGCCGGGCGCGAAGGCGCTGCGGCACAGGGTCTCGTCGTCGTCCCGGAAGCAGGGTTCGTCGAAGTCCAGGCGCCGCGCCAGCTCGCGGAACACCCAGGCGTTGCTGCGCGCCGCGCCGCGCGGGGCGACGGCGGGCCGGTTGAGCAGCACGTCGGTGTGGCCATAGCTGGTGTGGATGTCCCAGTGCTCGATCTGCACCGTGGCCGGCAGCAGGTAGTCGGCGTGGTCGGCGGTGTCGGTGCGGAACTGCTCGAGCACGACGGTGAAGAGGTCCTCGCGCGCGAAGCCGGCCACCACGCTGGCGGAGTCCGGCGCCACGGCCACCGGGTTGCTGTTGTAGACCACCAGCGCGCGCACCGGCGGGCCGCCGCCCAGGGCATCGGCATCGCCCGCGAGCACCTCGCCGATGCGGCTCATGTTGAGGGTGCGCGGCGGCCGACCGGCGGGCATGAGGTCGGGTCGCTGCAGGGCCGCGCGATCGACCGGGAAATGGCTCGACGCGCTCATCAGCAGGCCGCCCGCGCGATGGCGCCAGGCGCCCACCAGCGCCGGCAGGCAGGCCACCGCGCGCACCGCGTTGCCGCCGCCGCGCACGCGCTGCATGCCGTAGTTCAGGCGGATCGCGGCGGGCCCGATGCGCCCGTAGTCGCGCGCCAGCGCCACGATCTGCGCTTCCGGCACGCCGCACACGGCAGCCGCGCGCGCCGGCGGCCACTGCAGCGCGCGCTCGCGCAGGGCGGCCCAGCCGAGCGTGTGGCGCTCGATGTAGTCGTGGTCCAGCAGGTCCTCGACGATCAGCTGGTGCATCAGCGCGAAGGCCAGCGCGGCATCGGTGCCGGGCAGCAACGCGATGTGCTCGTCGCACTTGTCGGCCGTCTCGGAGCGGCGCGGATCGATGCACACCAGCTTCGCGCCGGCGCGCCTGGCGGCCTGCGCGTGGCGCCAGAAGTGCAGGTTGCTGCCGATCGAGTTGCTGCCCCAGATCAGGATCAGCCGCGACTCGGCGAAATGCTCGACGCGCATGCCGACCTTGCCGCCGAGCGTCATCGTCAGAGCTTCCGCGCCGGCCGAGGCGCAGATGGTGCGATCGAGCTGCGAGGCGCCGAGCCGGTGGAAGAAGCGCCGGTCCATCGACTCGCCCTGCACCAGGCCCATGGTGCCGGCATAGCTGTAGGGCAGGATGGTCTCGGCGCCACCGGCCGCCGTGTCGGCGGCCAGGGCGCGCAGGCGCGCGGCGATGTCGTCGAGCGCGTCGTCCCAGCTCACCGGCTCGAACCGGCCCTCGCCCTTGGCGCCGACGCGACGCAGTGGCTGCAGCAGCCGCTCGGGGTGCGCGCAGCGCTCCAGGTAGCGCGACACCTTGGTACACAGCACGCCGCCGGTGTGGGGATGCGCGGGATTGCCCTGCAGCCGCACGGCGGCGCCGTCGCGCACCGTGGTCACGAACGAGCAGGTGTCGGGACAGTCGTGCGGACAGGCGCCGAGCACGCTGGCGGCGACGCCGTCGTCGGCGCCGGGCGCGGGGAACCCGGAGGTGGAGGCGGAAGCGGCCAGGGGAGCGGTCATCGCGCCAGTCTAAATTCATCGGTCCGTCCGGGTGCGAACCGATGCGCCGGCTGACCACCGCCAGGGGAAACCGCCTGCATGCCGGCACCCGGCCGAGCGGCCTACTCCCGTCATGGATCCCACCGCCGCGCTCGCCGACTTCACCGCCCGCCATCCCCGCCTGTTCGTCCTCACCGGCGCCGGCTGCAGCACCGAATCGGGCATTCCCGACTATCGCGACGTGCGCGGCGAATGGAAGCGTCCCTCGCCCGTGACCTTCCAGGCCTTCACCGGCGAGGAAGCCACGCGGCGGCGCTACTGGGCCCGCAGCCTGGTCGGGTTTCCGACCATGGCGCACGCGCGGCCGGGCGCCGCCCATCGCGCGCTCGCGCACCTGGAGGACGCCGGCCGCGTCGAGCTGCTGCTGACCCAGAACGTCGACGGCCTGCACGAGGCCGCCGGCAGCCGGCGCACCATCGACCTGCATGGCCGCATCGACACCATCCGCTGCCTGGGCTGCGAAGCCCGCACGCCGCGGCCGCTGTTCCAGGCCGAGCTGCGGCGCCGCAATCCGGCCTGGGCCGAACTCGAAGCCAAGGCCGCGCCCGATGGCGATGCCGACCTCGACGGCCTCGACTTCTCCGGCTTCGACGTGCCCGACTGCCCGATCTGCGGCGGCATGCTCAAGCCCGATGTGGTGTTCTTCGGCGAGAACGTGCCGCGCGAGCGCATCGCCACCGCCTTCGCCGCCCTCGAGGCCGCCGACGCGATGCTGGTCGCCGGCTCCTCGCTGATGGTCTATTCCGGCTTCCGCTTCGTGCAGGCGGCCGCCAAGGCCGGCAAGCCCATCGCCGCCGTCAACCTGGGCCGCACCCGGGCCGACGACCTGTTCGACCTCAAGGTCGAGCGGTCGGTGGGGGAGACACTGGAAGGCCTGGCGAAGTCGCTCGCGACGTGAGAGGGCAGTGGCGAAAGGACGTTGGCAGGGGTGGCCGGACGCGCCCGACATCGATCGGCGAATCGGCATTCGATCGATCGGCCACCCTGCCGATCATCGATTGACCGAGCCCGGGCTCAGGCCGGCACGGCCTCGATGCCCGCGCGATCCCAATGGCGGTGCTTGCCGATCGCCGCCACGAAATCGCTGGCGATCTGCAGCGCGGCGGTGGCGTCTCCCAGGTTGGTCACCGGGGTCGGCGCCACCACCACGCCGGCGGGCTGCGCGCCCTCGGCCAGGCGCAGGGCGTCCAGCAGCTGCACGCCCTCGCCGATGGTGCAGATCGCCTTGCAATGCTTGAAGGCCTCCAGCACGTAGTGCACGGCCTCGCCGTTCTGCGCCAATGCCGCGATGCCATCCTTGCCGGCCGGCACCAGCACGGCATCGAACATCACAGAGGGCATGGCCGAGAACGTCGCGTCGACCTCGATCTGCCGCTTGGACGCGCTCGACACCGTGCCCAGGCGCGGACCCACCACCTTGCAGGTCAGGCCGGCGTTCTCCAGCGCATCGCGGATCGGCTTGAGCGATGCCGAATCGACGCCGTCGGCCACCAGGATGGCCACCTTGCGCGTCTTGACCGAGCCCTCGCCCGTGTCGACCATGCTCAGAGCGCGCGACTCCTCGATGGTGCTGGTGATCTGGTGGTCGCGGAAGCCCGAGCGCCCGGCGGCGGCGCGCGCATCCGGCGCTCCGATGCCCAGCGGCTCGGCCACGCGGCGCGCGAGCTTCTCGTCGACGTGGGCCAGGTTGTCGACCATGCGCTGGCGGATCGCCGGCACTTCCAGCTTCGACAGCTCGAAGCGGAAGGCCGCGACGATGTGCTCCTTCTCGGCCGTGCTCTGGCTGTTGAAGAACAGGCGGGCCTGCGTGAAGTGGTCGTCGAACGACGGACTGCGCCGGCGCACCTTGGGCGACTCGAGCGCCTCCGGATAGGACTGGAAACCGGCGCTGGCGCCATCGACCCGGTACTCGGCGCCGGTGCCCAGCGAGTTGGGCTCGTAGGCGACCTGGCCGCGCGCGATGGTCTGGCGATGCATGCCGTCGCGCTGGAAGTTGTGGGACGGGGACACCGCGCGGTTGATTGGCAGCTCGTGGAAGTTGGCGCCGCCCAGGCGCGAGATCTGCGTGTCGGTGTACGAGAACAGTCGGCCCTGCAGCAGGGGATCGTTGGAGAAGTCGATGCCCGGCACCACGTGGCCCGGATGGAAGGCGACCTGCTCGGTCTCGGCGAAGAAGTTGTCCGGATTGCGGTCGAGCACCAGGCGGCCGATGCGCTGCACCGGTACCAGTTCCTCGGGGATCAGCTTGGTCGGGTCGAGCAGGTCGAAGCCCAGCGAATGCTCCTTGTCCTGCGGAATCATCTGCACGCCCAGCTCCCACTCGGGGAAGTCGCCGTTCTCGATCGCCTCCCACAGGTCGCGGCGATGGAAGTCGGCATCCTTGCCGGCGATCTTCTGCGCCTCGTCCCAGACCAGTCCGTGGACGCCCAGCTTGGGCTTCCAGTGGAACTTGACGAAGTGCGATTCGCCGCGCGAATTCACGAAGCGGAAGGTGTGGACGCCGAAGCCCTCCATCATCCGGTAGCTGCGCGGGATGGCGCGATCGCTCATGGCCCACATCAGCATGTGGGTCGTCTCCGGCATCAGCGAGGCGAAGTCCCAGAAGGTGTCGTGCGCGCTGGCGGCCTGCGGGATGGCGTGGTGCGGCTCCGGCTTGACGGCATGGATCAGGTCCGGGAACTTGATGGCGTCCTGGATGAAGAACACCGGCATGTTGTTGCCCACCAGGTCGTAGTTGCCCTGCTGGGTGTAGAACTTGACCGAGAAGCCGCGCACGTCGCGCACCGTGTCGGCCGAGCCGCGTTCGCCCGCCACGGTCGAGAAGCGCACGAAAACGGGCGTGCGCTGCGACGGGTCCTGCAGGAAGTCGGCCGAGGTGAACTGCGACATCGACTTGTAGACCTGGAAGTAGCCATGCGCGGCCGAGCCGCGCGCATGGACCACGCGCTCCGGGATGCGCTCGTGGTCGAAATGCGTGATCTTCTCGCGCAGGATGAAATCCTCCAGCAGCGTCGGTCCGCGCACGCCGGCCTTGAGCGAGTTGTGGTTGTCGGGGATGTGGACCCCCTGGTTGGTCGTGAGCTGGGAGATCGGCTCCTGCATGAAACCGGCGAGCTGCTGCTGCTTCGGGTTGACGGTATCGCCGGCTTTCGGGCGGCGGCCGGCAGCCGCCCTGTTTCTTAGCGTCATTCCAAGTCCTTGGTCAAAAACGTCGATGCGCAGACTCCCTTGTGAGGAACCCACGACAGATTGCGGGAGAAAGCGAAAGGGGAAGAAGCGGCTGGCACAGCCGATACCCTCTTGGGCCATGACGAGGCCGTGTCGAGCCGCGTCTTCGGGATAGGGTAAGCGCCACCGTCCACCGCCCTTGTCGCAACGACCGATGGCCGGCGTAGGACGCTGGATGGATTCCCAGTAGGAAATAGGCATTGGCGGACGCCATCAGCCTTGGCCTACGTCAGCACGCGTCGGCCCTGCTCGGCCGAGCC
Source organism: Variovorax sp. PEI5 (assembly GCF_056679935.1). Lineage (NCBI taxonomy): Bacteria > Pseudomonadati > Pseudomonadota > Betaproteobacteria > Burkholderiales > Comamonadaceae > Variovorax > Variovorax sp. PEI5. The sequence goes on along the minus strand of NZ_CM155257.1, from coordinate 3,064,763 downwards.
GCCGCACACTGCATACCATCGACTGCAGTTTGGCATCGGGGCGGCACGTCTCGTGCTTGCATCGATGGTGGTTTTTCCTGTGAACCACTCCTCGTTCCCTATCCGCTCATTCTTTTCCTGCGAGGCGCCATGCTCATCAAAATCGGCTACGACATCGAACTCGGCATCAGCGCCCCCACCGCGCTGATCTACATGCTCAAGGTGCATCCATCGCGCGCCGGTGACATCACCCAGGGCGAGAACATCACCATCAGCCCGCCGCTGGTCACGGACTTCTACCGCGACAGCTTCGACAACGAATGCGCGCGCGTGCACGTGCCCTGGGGCGTCAACAGCGTGCGCCTGCGTAACGAGGCCGTGGTCTACGACAACGGCCTGCCCGATCCGGTCGACTACGGCGCCAAGGAGCATGCGGTGGCCGACCTGCCGACCGAGGCCCTGCCCTTCCTGCTGCCCAGCCGCTATTGCGAGGTCGATGGCCAGCTGCTCGGCTTCGCCTGGAGCCAGTTCGGCAATGTCGCGCCGGGCTGGGCACGCGTGCAGGCCATCTGCGACTTCGTCCACAACCACCTGCGCTTCGACTACCAGCAGGCCCGCGCCACCCGCACGGCGCAGGAAGGCTTCAACGAGCGCGTGGGCGTGTGCCGCGACTTCACGCACCTGGCCGTCACGCTGTGCCGCTGCATGAACATCCCGGCGCGCTACGTGACCGGCTACCTGGGCGACATCGGCATTCCGGCGGTGCCCTATCCGATGGACTTCAGCGCCTGGTTCGAGGTCTACCTCGGCGACCGCTGGCACACCTTCGATGCGCGCCACAACACGCCGCGCATCGGCCGCATCGTCATCGCGCGCGGCCGCGATGCCGCCGACGTGCCGATCACGATGGTCTTCGGCGCCAACACGCTGCAGCGCTTCGAGGTCGTGACCGACGAGGTCGTCGGCCCCCTGTGAGTCGGCGGTAGGCCGCTCCGCCGGATCGCTTCGAGCCGGGCCGTCTACCCGCCGTACTGCTTCAGGGCGAGCGCGCGCAGCAGCTCGGCCGCCAGCCGCTGCGGCCGCGTCGCCGGCCGCGCCTTCGGGATCGCCAGCACCACGCGGTTGCGCATCGCGGGCGACACGATGGCGGCCTGATGCAGCGTCTGCGGATAGCTCCAGAGCCGCGACGCGCTCGCCGGCAGCACGGTGTGCGCCACCCCGCGCGCCACCAGCGACAGCACGGTCGAGACCGAATCGACCTCGGCGACGATGTCCAGCGCCAGGCCGCGCGGCCGCGTGTGCGCCTCCAGCAGCTGGCGCAGGGCATTGGGGCCGCTGGGCATGACCAGCGGCAGCCGGCTCAGCTCGGCCAGCCTGATGCGGCGCGGCAGGGCCTGCGGCCCGAACAGCAGCAAGGGCTCGCGCCCCAGCGTCTCCTCGGCCAGTTGCGGCGATGACGGCGGATCGAACAGGATCGCCATGTCCAGCGTGCCGGCCACCAGCCATTCCCGCAGGCGCAGGCTCAACGACTCGACGATCGTCACCGTCGCTTCCGGATACTGCTCGCGGAAGCGCTGCACCAGGTCGGCCGTCAGCACCTGCGCCACGCGCGGCGGCAGGCCGATCGTCACCCGCCCGCGCGGACTCGCCTGGCGCTCGCGCATGTCGGCACGCGCCTTGTCTGCCAGCTCGTCGATGGCGCGCGCATGGGCCAGCAGCGCCAGTCCGGCTTCGTTGGCCGACGCGCCGCGCCCGTTGCGCACCAGCAGCCGCTGGCCCAGTTCCTCCTCCAGCAGCAGCACCTGCCGGCTGAGCGCCGGCTGCGACATGTGCAGGGCGGCGGCGGCGCGGCTGAAGCTGCCGCTCTCGAGCACCGCGACGAAGTAGCGCAGGCGGGTCAGATCCATGGTGTTCCTCGTGAGTGGCGATCGCGCCAGGCATGCGATCGGCGGATAACTGCTATCGATTCCTCCGATGGTCCCACGCCGGCGGCGGCCGGACAATGAAGCCATGCCGGACATCCTCACCTACGACCCCGAACCCCGGGCCGCGAACTTCACGCCACCGCCCCTGAGCTGCGACAGCCATGTGCACGTGTTCGGTCCGGCCGCGCGCTTTCCCTATGCGCAAGGCCGCGGCTTCACCCCCGTGGATGCGCCCAAGGAGACCCTGTTCGCATTGCATCGACTGCTGGGCATCGAGCGCTGCGTGATCGTGCAGTCGGCCGTGCACGGCATGGACAACCGCGTCGTCGAGGACGCCATCGCCGCCGGCGGGGGACGCTACCTGGGCATCGCCCTGGCGCCGGCCTCGGTCCCCGACGCCGAACTCGCCCGCCTGGCCGCCGCCGGCTTCCGGGGCGTGCGCTTCAACTTCATGGCGCACCTGCCCGGCACGCCCGTGGACGACGTGCTGGCGCTGAGCCGCCGGCTCGCCCCGCTGGGCATGCACCTGCAGGTGCATTTCGAGAGCGCCCTGGTGCACACCGTGGGCGCCGCGCTGGCCGCGAGCGCGGTGCCGGTGGTGATCGACCACATGGGTCGGGTCGATGCCGCGCTGGGGCCGGACCACGCCGATTTCGTGGCCCTGTGCCATCTGATGGCCAACCCGCTGTTCCGCGTCAAGGTGAGCGGCGTCGACCGCATCGCCACGGCCGGCACCTATCCCCAGGGCGTGGCCCTGGCGCGCCGGCTGGTCGAGTCGTTCGCCGACCGTTGCCTGTGGGGCAGCGACTGGCCCCATCCCAACCACACCCACGTGCCCGACGACGCCGCGCTGCTCGAGCTGCTGCCCGAGATCGCGCCCGATGCCGGACTGCGCCAGCGCCTGCTGGTCGACAACCCGGCGCGCTTCTACCGTTTCGAGTGAAGGAATACCGATGAGCGAGGAGATGGACTTCAGATACAACCCGGCCGGCCGGCTGCAGGACCGCGTGGCCTTCGTCAGCGGCGCCGGCTCGGTCGGCCCGGGCTGGGGCAACGGCCGGGCCATCGCCGTGCGCTTTGCCGAGGAGGGCGCGCTGGTGTTCGCCACCGACCGCGATCCGGCGCGCCTGGTGGAGACCGCCGAGCGGGTGGCCGCCGCCGGCGGCACCCTGGTGACCTGCCAGTGCGACGTCACCGACAGCGCCTCCCTCGCCGCCGCCGTGGCGCAATGCGCCGAGCGCTTCGGCCGCATCGACGTGCTGGTCAACAACGTCGGCGGCTCGGCCAAGGGCGGGCCCGTCGACCTGTCCGAGGAGGTCTGGGATGCCCAGGTCGACCTCAACCTGAAGAGCGTGTTCCTGGCCTGCAAGCACGTGCTGCCGCTGATGGAGCGCCAGGGCGCGGGCGCGATCGTCAACATGTCCTCCACCTCCGGGCTGCGCTGGACCGGCGCGGCGCAGGTCGCCTATGCCGCGACCAAGGCGGCGGTGATCCAGCTCTCCCGGGTGGTGGCGGTGCAGTACGCCGATCGCAACATCCGCTGCAACACCGTGGTGCCGGGACAGCTGCACACGCCGATGGTCGAGGCGCGGCTGGCCGGGCAGCGCGCCGGCGGCGACGTGCAGGCCCTGCTGGCGCAACGCCAGGCGCGCATTCCGCTGCCCTTCATGGGCGATGGCCGAGATGCCGCCGCCGCGGCCCTGTTCCTGGCCTCGGACGAGGCCCGGTTCATCACCGGCACCGAGCTCGTCGTCGACGGCGGCATGTCGGTGCGTTGCGGCTGACCCGAATCCTTCCAAGAAACCCAGAGACCCACGGAGACAAGAACACCATGCACATCCCCTCCCTCCTGCGCCGCGGCCTCGTCGGCCTGGCCGCCGCCGCCTGCCTGGCCGCGCCCGCCGCCTGGGCGCAGGGCGCCAAGATCACCCGCCTGGTGGTGGCCTTCCCGCCGGGCGGTCCGGTCGACTTCGTGGCCCGCACGGTGGCCGAGCAGCTCGGCAAGGAACTCGGCCAGCAGGTCATCATCGAGAACAAGGCCGGCGGCAACGGCGCCATCGCGGCCCAGTACGTCTCGACTGCCGCCCCGGACGGCAACACGCTCTGGCTGACCAGCGTGGGCGCGGTCGCCATCAATCCCTCGCTCTACGAGAAGCTGCCCTACGACATGCAGCGCGACCTGCAGCCGGTCTCGCTGGTGGTGCGCAATGTCGAGGTGCTGGTGGTGGCGGCCAACGCGCCCTACAACACCGGCGCCGAGTTCGTGGCCGCCGCCGCCAAGGCCAAGCAGCCGCTGACGCTGGCGTCTTCCGGCACCGGCAGCGTGCCGCACCTGGCGATGGAGCTGCTGTCCGACGCCACCAGGGTGCCGATGCTGCACGTGCCCTACAAGGGCGCGGCGCCGGCCATCACCGATGTCATCGCCGGCCACGTCAATGGTTTCTTCGGCGACGTCCCCGGGCTGATCTCCTTCATCAAGGGCGGCAAGCTCAAGCCGATCGGCATCGCCTCGGACAAGCGCAACCCGCTGCTGCCGGAGGTCAGGACCTTCGCCGAGATGGGCATCAAGGGCGTCGACTCGGACAACTGGTATGCCGTTTTCGCCGGCAAGTCGGTGCCCGCCGCCGAGATCGACAAGGTGAGCGCCGCATTGCGCAAGGCCCTGGCGGACGAGGGCGTGCGCAGCCGCCTGATGTCCCAGGGCGCCGAGCCGGCGTCCTCCACGCCGGCCGAACTGGCCGCGCTGCTCAAGAAGGACGGCGACAAGTGGGGCCGTGTCGTCAAGGCCAAGAACATCAAGCCCGACTGAAGCCAGGACAGGAGAAAGAATCCATGCGCATCCCAGCCATCGAACCCGGCAGCCGCCCCGAACTGGCGGACCTCGAGACCCGCATCCAGGGCGCGCGCGGGCGCATCTCGCTGCTCTACCAGGTGCTGCTCAACAGTCCGCCGGTGGCCAACGGCTGGGAGCAGATGCTCTCGGCCATCCGCAACCACAACAGCCTGCCCGCGGGCCTGCGCGAGATGATCATCCTGCGGGTGGCGGTGATCAACCGCGCGCCCTACGAGTTCGAGGCCCACGTGCCCCACGCCCTGGCCGGCGGCGTGCCGCAGGCCACCATCGACGCCCTGCGCTCGCCTGGGCTGCCCACCGATGCCGGCCTCGACCCGGCCGAGGCCGTGGCGCTGGAATACGCCGATGCCATGACGCGCGACATCGACGTCCCCGATGCGCTGTTCGAGCGCGTGAACCGACATTTCAAGGACCAGGCGCTGGTCGACCTGACCGCCACCGTGGCGGCCTACAACATGGTGTCGCGCTTCCTGGTGGCGCTGCGCATCGGCCACTGAGGCGCAGGAGCGATCCCATGACCACCATCGACACCGATCACATCCTGCTGCAGGCCCGGCTCGACGAGGGCGCCTCGGCGACCTGGACCGCGGCCTGCGCGGCCGCGGCAGCCGCCCGGCCCGGCGCCCGGCTGCGGCGCATGGCCTGGTCGCCCACGAGCGGCGATGCCTATGCCTACCTGGCGCTGGCGCGGCCCGAGCCATTGGAAGCCGGCGACCTGGCGCCGGTACGCGACGCGCTGGCCAGGGCGCTGCCGGCGGACGCCGCGCCACGGGTCTCGCGCCTGACCCAGGCCTTCGACGTGGCCGGCGCCAGCCAGGACGCGCCACCGGCCTGGCACTACGTGGTCGAGATGGACCCGGAGGCCGGCTGGCGCGACGAACTGCTGCGCTGGTACGACACCGAGCACATGCCCGGCCTGGCCGCCGTGCCCGGCAGCATCCGCGCCACGCGCCTGCTCAACCACGACCACGGCCCGCTCTCCCTGGCCTGCTACGACCTGATCGCCCCCGACGTGCTGGGTTCGCCCCCCTGGCTGGCGGTGCGCCACACGGCGTGGAGCGACATCGTGCGGCCGCACTTCACCAACGTCCGGCGCACCATGTTCAGGACCCTCGGCTGAGGACGCCGCGCTCAGGGGTGCGCGGGCAGCATGGCATCCAGGCTGCCCATGATGACCAGGGAGCCGAACACCACCAGCGCGACCACGAAGACGCCGAAGGCCAGCGCCAGGATGGTGTTGGTGCCTTCCGGCCCGCTCGAGATGTGGAGGAAGAACACCAGGTGCACGCCCATCTGGCCGATGGCCAGCGCGGCCAGCATCACCGGCACGCCACCCGGCCAGATCGCCGTCGTGCCGGAGACCCAGAACGACGCCAGCGTCAGCACGATCGACAGCGCCAGCCCGCCGGAGTATTTCCACAGGCCCGTGCGCAGGTCGCCGGCATCGCCCGGCGCCTCCTCCATCTGACCTTCCGGGACCTCGGAGGCGGTGGCGGGTCGGCTCATGAAAACGCTCCCAGGTAGACGATCGTGAAGACACCGATCCAGACGATGTCGAGCGCATGCCAGAACAGGCTGAAGCACAGCAGGCGGCGCACCGTGCGCGGCGTGAAGCCCAGGGTCGCGATCTGCAGCAGCAGGACCACCAGCCAGGCCATGCCCACGGCCACGTGCAGGCCGTGCAGGCCCACGAGCGCGAAGAAGGCCGACAGGAACGCGCTGCGCTGCGGCCCCGCCCCCTGCGCCAGCAGCGAGGCGAATTCCGACAGTTCCAGCGCCAGGAAGGCGCCGCCCAGCAGCAGCGTGAGCCCGCCCATGGCATAGCTCGCCAGCCTGGCCTTGCGGTCGATGGCCAGCGAGAACAGCGCGCAGCTGTAGCTCGACAGCAGCAGGCAGCCGGTCTCCAGCAGCACCTTGCTGCGGTCGAACAGCGCGCGGCCGTCGGGCCCGTCGGCGACATGGGTCCGGAGCACCGCGTAGGTCGCGAAGAAGGCGGCGAACATGACGATGTCGCTCAGCAGGTAGAGCCAGAAGCCATAGGTCACGACCACGCGCGGCGGCGCCGGTCCGCGCTCCGAGCGCGGCACCTCCTCGGCGCGATGCCGCGGGGTCCCGGCGCCGCCGTGGACGGCCGTGGATGGGGTCGCCATGCCGCTCATGCCGCGCCTCCCGGCGCCGGGCGCGCCATCGCCGACCGGGCGAGGGCCTCCGGCGCGACGACGATCTCCTCGCGCTCCAGCCACGAGAAGCGCAGCACCGTCGCCACGATGCCCAGTCCACCCGCCAGCGCCAGCCAGCCGATGTGCCAGACCATGCCGAAGCCGAAGGCGACCGCGAAGAAGGCGATCACCACGCCCACCGCGCTCGGTGGTGGCACCGTCACGGATGGCTCCGGGCGCGCGCCGGCGGCCGGGTCGCCGGCATCGGCGCCGTCGCCATGCCCCGCGCGGCCCGGCGATGGCGCGGCGGCGGCCGTGGTGGCGAAACTGGCATCGACCACCTCGGGCTCCTGGCCGTTCTTGGCGGTCCAGAAGGCATCGCGTCCGTTCACCACCACCGGGCTGTCGAAGTTCCAGGCCGGCGGCGGCGAGGCGACCGACCATTCCAGCGTGCGGCCGTTCCATGGATCGCCCGTCCGGTCGCGCCGCCGGTCGCGCGTGCGGATGCTCACCACCAGTTGCACGATGGTGCAGGCGATGCCCGCCAGGATCACCACCGCGCCGACCCAGGCGACCACCATCAGCGGCTGCCAGCCGCGCTCGTCGTAGTGCTGCATGCGGCGCGTCGCGCCCATCAGCCCGAGCAGGTAGAGCGGCATGAACGCCAGGTAGAAGCCGACCACCCAGCAGCCGAACGAGGCCCGGCCCCAGCCCTCGTGCAATGTGAAGCCGAAGGCCTTGGGGAACCAGTGGTTGTAGCCCGCGAAGGCGCCGAACAGCACGCCGCCGATGATCACGTTGTGGAAGTGCGCGACCAGGAACAGGCTGTTGTGGACCTGGAAGTCGACCGGCGGGATGGCCAGCAGCACGCCCGTCATGCCGCCGATCACGAAGGTCACCATGAAGCCCAGCGACCACAGCAGCGGCACGCTGAAGCGGATCGTGCCGCCATACAGGGTGAACAGCCAGTTGAAGACCTTCACGCCGGTCGGCACGGCGATGATCATGGTCATGACGCCGAAGAAGCCGTTGACGTCCGCGCTCGCGCCCATGGTGAAGAAGTGGTGCAGCCAGACCATGAACGACAGCAGGCAGATGGCCATGGTGGCGATCGCCATCGAGCGGTAGCCGAACAGCGGCTTGCCCGCGAAGGTGGCGATGACCTCCGAGAACACGCCGAAGGCCGGCAGGATGAGGATGTAGACCTCCGGATGGCCCCAGGCCCAGATCAGGTTGACGTACATCATGGCGTTGCCGCCGAGCTCGTTGGTGAAGAAGTGGAAGCCCAGGTAGCGGTCGAGCAGCAGCATGGCGAAGGTCGCCGTCAGGATCGGGAAGGCCGCGATGATGAGCAGGTTCGAGGCCAGCGCGGTCCAGCAGAAGATCGGCATGCGCGAGTAGCCCATGCCGCGCGCGCGCAGCTTGAGGATGGTGGTGGTCAGGTTGATGCCCGACAGCAGGGTGCCGACCCCCGCGATCTGCAGCGCCCACAGGTAGTAGTCGACCCCCACCTGGGGCGAGAAGGCCAGCTCCGACAGGGGCGGATAGACCAGCCAGCCGGTGCGCGCGAATTCGCCCACCACCAGCGACAGGTTCATCAGCAGCACGCCGGCCGCCGTCAGCCAGAAGCTGACCGAGTTGAGCACCGGGAAGGCCATGTCGCGGGCCCCGATCTGCAGCGGCACGACGAAGTTCATCAGCCCGACCATGAAGGTCATGGAGACGAAGAACACCATGATCGTGCCGTGCGCCGAGAAGATCTGGTTGTAGTGCTCCGGCGGCAGGAAGCCCGGGGCCCCGGCGGCGGCCAGGGCCAGCTGCGAACGCATCATCAGCGCGTCGACGAAGCCGCGCAGCAGCATGACCAGCGCCAGCACCACGTACATCACGCCGATGCGCTTGTGGTCGACGCTGGTGATCCAGTCGCGCCACAGCACCGGCCACCAGCCCTTCCAGGTCACCAGCGCGAGCACCGACAACGCGGTCAGCACGACCATCGCGCCGGCCGCCAATGCGATCGGCTGGCCCAGCGGCAGGGCCGACCAGCTCAGTTTGCCCAGGAGGGACATGGCGCGACTTTCATGGCGGGGCGGCGTGGGGGGAATGGGAAGGATGGGAGGGAGCGGAAGCGCTGGCGGCCATGCCCGGCATGGCGCCGTGGCCGTGGCGCCGCACCAGCGAGCCGAACAGGTCGGGCAGCGCCACCCGGTAGCGCTCGCGGCCGGTGGTGCCCGGGCGCTCGAGCAGCCGCAGCGCCTCGGCGTCGAGCGGACGGCCCTCGGCGGCGGTGGCGGCGAGCCAGCCGGCGAAGGCCTCCTCGGACACCGCCTCGACCTCGAAGCGCATGTCGGAGAAGCCATCGCCACTGAACTGCGCCGACAGCCCCGGATAGACCCCGGCGTGATCGGCCCGCAGGTTGAGCTCGGTCGTCATGCCGGCCATGGTGTAGATCTGGCTGCCCAGCTGGGGCACCAGGAAGCTGTTCATGACGGTGGTGGAGGTAAGATGGAAGCGCAGGGGCCGGCCGACCGGCACCACCAGGTGGTTGACGCTGGCGACGCCGGCGCGCGGCAGGATGAAGAGCCATTTCCAGTCGAGCGACACCACCTCGATGTCCAGCGGCGCCACCTCCGAGGCCAGCGGCCGGCGCGGATCGAGTTCGTGCGAGCCGATCCAGGCGATGCCGCCGAGGAACAGGATCACCAGCAGCGGCACCGACCACACCAGCACCTCCAGCGGGCCGGAGTAGGCCCAGTCGGGCCGGCGCCGCGCGCGCCGGTTGCCGGCGCGGAACCACCAGGCGACCGCCAGCGTCAGCACGATCACCGGCACGATCACCGCCGCCATGATCACGCTGGCATTGAACAGGATCAGGCGCTGCGACGCCGCCACCGGACCCTGCGGATCGAGCAGGCCGGACTGCAGCACCGCCAGGGATGGCACGACCGTCATGGCGCGCCCTCCGTCCAGCGATGGCGGTGGCCATCGGGATCGGCGAACGCGCCGGTCGATGGCATGCCGATCCAGTGCGCGCGGTCGGCCAGGGCGTGGTCGTCGCCGTCCTCGCGGTCCGGCGCGGCGGCGACGACGACCGGCGCGGGCCGGCGATAGCCCAGCAGTTCGAGGTGGGGCCCCGGCGCCCTCGGCAGCCGCAGCGCCACCACGTCGACCGCCACGTCACCCTCCCCCTGCGCTCCATCGGCTGCGCCGAGGCCGTCGAGGCGGGCCTGCGCCGCGCCGGTGTTGAGCTGCCGGCCGGCCACGCGGAAGCCCAGGCGCTCGTAGAAGGCCACGCTGCGCGCCACATCCGCCACGGCGAGGGCGAGGTGGTCGATGCCCAGCGTCGGTCCGGCCCCGGCAGGTCCCCGCCAGCGCGCCGGCACGTCGTCGGCCGGGAATTCGAGCAGTTCGAGCGGATGGCCGTCCGGATCGCGGAACTTGAAGGCCGTGACGCCGCCCGAGGCCACGGGCAGCCGCTGCGGCCCGCCCCGCGTGATCGGGCCGGGCGCCAGCGGCAGCAGGCGCCGCAGCGCCGCATCCATGTCGCGCGCGACGATCGCCGCGTGCTGGAAGCGCACATCCGGTCCGGCGAAGACGGTGGTCCCGGCGGTGGCGGCGGTGGCGGCGGTGGCGGCGGTGGCGGCGGTGGCCGAGGGCACCGGGCGCAGCACCAGGCGCTGGTCGCCGAGTCCGAGCAGCGCGCCGGGCGGATCGCCCTGCGTCATCGCGCATCCGCCGAGCAGCCGGAAGCCCAGGCCATCGACATGGAAGGCGATCGAACGCGGCAGGTCGCGCACCCGCCGCTCCAGCCAGCCGAAGCGCGCGAGCCGTTCCGGCAGACCGGTCGCCGTGGAGGATGTCATGGCCACTGGCAGCCGCGCTGGTTCACCGCCAGCGAGAACAGCCGCTGCCCGGCGCACAGGAACAGCCGGCTGCGGTGGCGCCCGCCGAAGCACAGGTTGGCCACCGCGTGCGGCACGAAGATGCGGCCCAGCAGCGCGCCCGACGGATGGATGCAGTGCACGCCATCGCCCGCGCCGGTCCAGACGTGGCCCTCGGTGTCGCAGCGGAAGCCGTCGGCATAGCCGGGCTCGACGGTGTGGAAGACGCGGCCGTCCACCAGCCGGGCGCCATCGTCGTCGAGGTCGAAGACGCGCAGGTGGCGCCTCGGCTCGGCGGCGAACTGGTCGCCGCTCTCGGCCACGTAGAGCCGCTTCTCGTCGGGCGAGAAGCACAGGCCGTTGGGCCCCTCGAAGTCGTCGGCCACGACCGTGAGCGAGGCATCGCGCGGATCGAAGCGATAGACGCGCGGCGGCAGCTCGGGGGTCTGCTTGCCGCCCTCGTAGTCGGTCTGGATGCCGTAGTGCGGATCGGTGAACCAGACGGTGCCGTCGCGCTTGACCACGATGTCGTTGGGCGAGTTCAGGCGCCGGCCCTCGAAGCGGTCGCACAGCACGGTCTCGGTGCCGTCGGGTTCGATGCGCCGGATGTCGCGATGCTGGTGCGAGCAGCTCAGCAGGCGGCCCTCGCGGTCGCGCGTGTGGCCATTCGCATAGCCCGCCGGCGCGCGATGCACCGACACGCCCGCGCCCTCGCGCCAGCACAGCACGCGGTCGTTGGGCAGGTCGCTCGCCAGCAGGCTGCGGTGGTCGGCGAACCAGACCGGGCCCTCGAGCCAGCGGGCCTGGTCGAACAGCAATTCGAGCTCGGCGTTGCCCAGCACGAACGAACGGAAGCGCGGGTCGATCACCTCGTGCCGGGGTACTTCGTTCATGGCGGTCCGCTCCGCGCTAGCGCAGGTGGCAGGGCTGGCGCACGGACTCGACATGCAGCTGGATCGTGATCAGGTGCGCGGGCTCGTCGCCGACCGTGCCGGAGCGATGGCCCCGGCGGCCCTGGGGATCGGCGCGGCAGTGCTGGTCCTCGCCGAGCGACAGTTCGCCCGGGCCCATCTCGATGCGCGTGCCATCCATGGCCTCGACCCACCAGCGGCCCGAGAGCGGCACGATCCATTGCGGCGCCGGATTCTCGTGCCAGTCGCCGACCCAGCCGACCGGCTGCACGGTGAAGACGACGGTGGCCTCGCCACGCGCCTGCTCGTCGTTCCATTGCGGCGCCGCGCCGCCGACCTGCGCCTGCTGGAAGGCCGTGAGCGCGCAGCGCGTCTGGTGGCTCACGCCCTGGTCGTCGGTCCAGAGGTGCCAGTAGTGGGTGATCGGCGGGGTGTCCTTGGCGGTGTCGGAGGTCATGGCGATCCGGTGGTGAGGGCCAGCAGCAGCAAGCCGCCGACCAGCCCGAAGTTCTTGGTGAAATCCCAGAAGTGCCCACGATCGACGCTGGCGCCGGAGGCCCAGAAATCGCCATGCTTCCAGAACGGGTGGTAGAGCAGCGCCGTGACGGCGCAGAACGCCGCCAGCACCAGCGCCGCCAGGGGCGCCTGCCAGCCGGCGACGATGCACACCGGCGCCACCGTCTCGATCGCGATCGCGCCCAGCAGCAGCACCGGCCCGCCGGGCAGGAATGAGGAGTCGGCCTGCGCCAGGGCGTCCTTCCAGTGCAGCACCTTGTCGAGCGCGCTGAACGGGAACATCAGCACCAGGCAGACGCGCGCCACCCACAGCCAGGTCTCGTGCGTCGTCATGGCAGTGGCACGCCCAAGCGCTCGCCGATGTGGGCCGCCACGCGCAGCGCGTTGGCGATGATCGTCAGGGTCGGGTTGACCGCCCCGATCGAGACGAAGAAGCTGGCATCGGTGACATAGAGGTTGTCGAGCTCGTGCGCCCTGCAGTTCACATCGAGCACCGAAGCGGCCGCATCGGTGCCGAAGCGCGCCGTGCCGGCCTGGTGCGCGGTGCCGTTCAGGGCGATGTCCTTGCCGAAGTAGAGCTTGCGCTCGAGCAGCTTGCCATGCACGCCGGCGCCATCGAGCAGCGACTCCAGCTTGCCTCGCAGCCGGTGGTGGGCCTCCATGTTGTTGGGCGTGACCTCCAGCGTCACGCGGCCGTCGGCGCCCAGCCGGATGCGGTTCTCCGGCCGTGGCAGGTCCTCGCTCGACAGCCAGAAGTCCATCGAGTGGCGGGCCATGACGTCGAATGGCATGTCGGGCAGCCATTCGAGCCAGGACGGCAGTGCCTCGCCCCGGATCTGGTCGGCATGCGACTTGGCGCACATCTGGATCAGGCCGAGCGGATGCGCCCAGTCGGGCGCGCCGAAATAGAAGTCGCTGACCGCCAGGGTCTTCTGGAAGGTCGTCTCATTGGGTTCGCGCGAGAGCGCCATCAGCACCGACTGGTTGTGGCGCATGTAGTTGCGCCCGACCTGGCCGGAGCCGTTGGCCAGGCCGTCGGGATGGGCGTCGCTGGCCGAGCGCAGCAGCAGCAAGGCGCTGCTCAGGGCGCCGCAGGCGACCACCACGATGTCGGCCGAGTAGCGCTCGGCCTGGCCGGCGCGCGTGACCCGGACCGCCGTGACGCGCCGGCCCGACGCATCGGTCTCCAGGCGCTCGACCAGGGCGCCGGTCAGCAGCGTGACATTGGAGTGGGCGCGCAGCATCGGATCGATGCAGACCACCTGCGCATCGGCCTTGGCATCCATCGGGCACGGGAAGCCGTCGAAGGCATCGCAGCGGATGCAGCGGCTGGTGCGGGTCGGCCGGCCGTCGCGCTCCTCGAGCAGGATGCCCAGCGGCAGGTGGAACGGCCGCAGGCCCTGCGCCGCGAAGCTGGCGCTCAGGGATTCGATGCGCGGCTCGTGCGAGACCGCCGGATGGGGGAACGGCGTCGCCGAGGGTGGTTCGTTGGGATCCTCGCCGCGCTGGCCATGGACGTGGAACAGGCGCTCCGCCTCGTCGTACCAGGGCGCGAAGTCCTGGTAGTCCAATGGCCAGGCGGGCGAGATGCCATCGACGTGCGCGAGCGCACCGAAGTCGCGCTCGCGCAACCGCAGCAATGCCGCGCCATAGACCTTGGAATTGCCGCCGACATAGCGATGCAGGCCCGGCTCGAAGGCCCGTCCCGCCGCCGTGTACCAGGTCTCGCGGGCCTGGTAGCGGCCATGCACGAAGACCTCGCTCGAACTCCAGTTCTGGGTCTCGCGCGGTAGGTAGTCGCCGCGCTCCAGGATCAGGATCCGCTTGCCGCTCGAGGCCAGCCGGTGCGCCAGCGAGGCGCCGCCCGGCCCGCTGCCGACGACGATCAGGTCGTAGTGGTCAGTCGCCATGGACGGAGCCCGGCAAGGGGGTCGGTCCGGACGCGGCTGCGCCGTGGCCGTTCGTCGAGACGTTCTTCATGTTGTTGTGGCACTCGTTGGAAACGCCTGGAAGCGTTGGGCCGGCATGGCGCCGCGCCCGCCAGCCTGGGGGCAGGCCGGCCGCCGGACAACGCCCGGTCCGTTCGTCATCCGCCGGCCGGGGTCGCGCGCTCCTCGGCCGGGGGCCGGAAGCCCATGCCCTTCATGGCGGCCGCGAGGCCCTTGCGCGAGCGCTCCATGCCGTCCCAGGGCGCGTTGCCGGTCGGCAGGCGCGGGTCGATGGAGCGCAGCGTCCAGTGGGCGCCGCCGGTCAGCCCGGGCAGTTCGTCCCAGGCCACCGGCACCGACACGCCCAGCCCCGGCCGCGCCCGCACCGACCAGGCGCTCGCCGTGGTGGCGCCGAAGCCATTGCGCAGGTAGTCGACGAACACCTTGCCGACCCGGTGGGCGGCGCCGCTGCGGGCCGAGAAGCGCTCGGGGATGGTGCGCGCCAGGTGCTCGACGAGCGCCTGCGAGAAGGCCCGCACTGCCGTCCAGCCATAGTGGCGGCGCAATGGCACCACCACGTGCAGGCCCTTGCCGCCGCTGGTCTTGAGGAAGCCCGTCAGGCCGATCTCCTGCAGCAGGGTGCGCACCAGCAGCGCCGCCTCCTGCACCCGGGCCCAGGCCACGCCCTCGCCGGGATCGAGGTCGAGCGTCATGCGGTCGGGCCGGTCGATGGCCGCCGAGGTCGCGTTCCAGGTGTGCAGCTCGATCACGTTCATCTGCGCCGCGCCCAGCAGGCCACGCAGGTCGTCGATCCGCAGCAGCGGTGCATGGCCGGGATCGAGCGCCGGATCGAGTCGCGTCACGCCCGCCAGGCCGGGACCCTTGGCGTGCTTCTGGAAGAACAGTTCGCCCCCGATGCCGTCGGGCGCGCGCACCAGCGACACCGGCCGGTCCCGCAGGTGCGGCAGCAGCAGCGGCGCGACGCATCCGTAGTAGCCGGCCAGCTCGCCCTTGGTGACGCCGCTGGCGGCATCGATCACGCGCTCGGGGTGGGTGATGCGCGGGCCCCGGGCCGCGCCGGTGGCGCGCGCGCGGGCGCCGGCACCGGCACCGGCGTGCCGGGCCCGGGTCGGCGGCGCCATGCCGGCGGCCAGCGTCACGGCTTCCTCGCGCACGATCTGGCGCGCCGGCTTGTCGTCGCGCAGGCCATGGAAGACGCCATGGCGCACGCGGCCGTCGCGGGTCCATTCGCCGAAGGCGACCTCGGCCACCAGCACCGGCTCGACCCAGCTCGCCTTGACCGAGCGCGGCACCTCGCCGGCCGCGAATGGCGAAGCCGGCGCAGCATGCCGGTCGAGCCGCGCCTTGACCTCGTCGAGCGTCTCGGCATCGAAGCCGGTGCCGACATTGCCGCAGTAGCGCAGCGCGCCTTCGGCATCGTGGACCCCCAGCAGCAGCGCGCCGAAACCCTCGCGCGCGCCGCGCGGCGCCGTGTGGCCGCCGATCACGAATTCCTGCCGCCGGCCGGCCTTGAGCTTGATCCAGTCGAGCGAGCGCCGCGACACATAGGCCGAGCCGCGCCGCTTGCCGATCACGCCTTCGAAGCCGAGCCGCCCGACCGACTCCAGCAGGTCGCGCGGCGGGGCGTCGAAGGGCTCGCTGAAGCGCAATCGAGGCGCCTCGTCGTCGCCCAGGAGTGTGGCGAGGCGGGCGCGGCGCTCCTCCAGCGGCTGCTCGCGCAGGTCCTCGCCATCGCAGAACGGCAGGTCGAACAGCCAGTAGACGATGGTCGCGGTGGCGCGGCGGTCGAAGGCGTTCTGCAGCGCCTGGAACGATGGCCGGCCCTCGTCGCCCATGACGACGATCTCGCCGTCGAGCCAGCCCGAGCGCAGCTTCAGCCGGCCGAGCGCCTGCGCCACCTCCGGCAATCGCGCCGTCCAGTCGTGGCCGTTGCGGGTGAAGCAGCGGACCTCGCCATGCTCGATGCGCGCCAGGATGCGGTAGCCGTCGAACTTGAGCTCCCACAGCCAGTCCTGCGGGGGCGCCGGCGGCTCGGCCGCCAGGGTCGCGAGCTGGGGCGCGAGCACCTCGGGCAGCGCCACCGCGCCCGTCGCCCTGGTCTTCCGCGCGGTCGGGGCCGTGGCCTTCCCCTTCCCCTTCCCCTTCCCCTTGTCCTGGCCCGGGGCCGCGGTCGCATCGACGGGCGCGGACGCCACGGTCCGGGGCGGGGGCGTGCCCCGCACGCTGTCGGGCAGGGCGTCGAGCACGTCGTAGTCGTCGGCGGCGCGCGCCTCGCCATCGCGTTCCTTGATGAGCAGCCACGGCGCCTTCTTCTCGCCCTTGCCGCGCATGCGCACCAGGGTCCAGCGTCCGCGCAGCTTGGCGCCGCGCAGTTCGAACTTCAGCTTGCCGGCGGCCAGGCCGGCGCGCGGATCGCCCTCGGGCCGCCATTCGCCGCGATCCCAGACGATCACGCTGCCGGCGCCATACTGGCCGCTCGGAATGGTGCCCTCGAAGTCGGCATACGACAGCGGGTGGTCCTCGACCTCGACCGCCATGCGCTTGACCGCCGGATCCAGGCTCGGTCCCTTGGGCACCGCCCAGCTGCGCAGCGTGCCGTCGAGTTCGAGACGGAAGTCGTAGTGCAGGTGGCTGGCGTCGTGCTTCTGGATCACGAACGACAGCGCGTCGCCGGCGCGGCGGGCCGGGTCGGTGGCCTGTCGCGGCTCCGGCGTGCGCTCGAAATCGCGCTTCTCGCGATAGGCGGCCAGCGATTCGCGTTCACCCATGGCAATGCTCCTTTCGGTCGTGCGGTCGTGCGGTCGTGCGGTCGTGCGACGGCCCGCCGGTGCGGACCCCGGCGATCAGGCGGCGCGGCGGACCGGCGTCCTGGCCGGCGCGGCGCCCTTGCGCGCGGTGCCACCGGCGGCGCCGGTCGATGCCTTGCCAGGGGCCTTCGTGCGCGCCGCCGTCGCGCCCGCCCGGGACGACCTGGGGGCGGCCCCGTCCTTCGCGGTCCGGCCGGCCCTGGCGGACTTGTCGCCCTTGCCGTCCTTGTCGCCCTTGCCCGACCCCGGTCCGCCGGCGCGGGTGCCCTTGGCATCGCCGCCCCGGCGCAGGCTGCGCTGCAGCAGCTCGGTGAGGTCGATGATCCGCGCCTCGCTGCGCGCGGGCGCCGGCTCGGCGTCCTCCAGCGCGCCGACAGCGGACGTCTCGCCGCTGGCGACCTTGTGGTCGACCAGCTTCATGATGGCGTCCTTGAACGAGTCGCGATAGGCCGCCGGATCCCAGTCGGCGCTCATGTCGTCGACCAGCTGGGTGGCCATCTTCAGTTCGCGCTCGCTCAGGCCGGCCGCCTCGGCGCCCTCGGCCGGCAATGGCAGGTCGTTCCAGGGCCGGATGTCGGCGCCCCAGCGCAGCAGGTTGAGCACCAGGCCGGGACCGCTGGGCACCAGCACCGCCAGGTGCTGCCTGGTCTGGATCACCACGCGCGCCACGCCGACGCGGCCGGCCGCGTGCAGCGCCTCGCGCAGCAGCGCGTAGACCTTCTGCGCCTTGCCGATCGGCGCCACGTAGTAGGGCCGCTCCAGGTAGATGAACGGGATGCCATCGGCCGGCACGAAGCTCTCGATCTCGATGGTCTGGGTGGTCTTGGGATAGGCGGCGGTGATCTCGTCGTCGCTGAGCACGACGTAGCGCCCGCTCTCGTACGCGATGCCCTTGACGATCTGCTCGTGCGGGATCTCCCGGCCGGTCTTCTTGTTGATGCGCTTGTAGCCGACCGGGTCGAGCGTGCGCTTGTCGAGCCAGTCGAAATCGATCGCGTGGTCGGAGGTGGCCGAATACAGCGCGATCGGGATGTGCACCAGGCCGAAGCTGATGGCGCCCTTCCACAGCGCGCGCGGCGCATGGCCGCCGGTGGCCGGGGCCGCCGAGGAGGACCCGGAGGAGGAGGAAGAAGAAGCCGACGAGGATCGAGGCATGGACGCTGCTCCCACGAAAGGAAACGCCAACCTAGTCCCGCGCGCGCCCTCGTGCTGTAGGAGCCTGGCGGGTCCGGACTTCAGGCGCCATCCGAGCGGGGGCCGAGATCGCGCTCGCTCGCCACCGCGAAATAGAACCATTCGGTGCCCACGCCGGCCACGGCGTTGGGAAAGACGATGAAGCCGTCGCGCTCGGCCCGCAGTTCCCCGCCATCGGCGCGCACGGCGATGCGCTGGCCGGCGGCCACGGGGTCGAAGGTGGCCCAGTCGCGCACGAAGCGGTCGCCCTGGTGGCGGCGATCGGTCACGCTCACCAGGCGCAGCAGGGTCGGCGCGGGCGGCGGCACGGCGGCCATCGCGGCGGCCACGGCGGCCGGCACGTCGATCAGGCCGAGCAGCCGCAAGGCGGCATGGATGGCCTGGTAGGCGACCTCCGGCGCGGCCGGATCTCGGTGCTGGCCGCACTCGAGCGTGACGCCATAGCCGCCCCGGCTGCGCATGTACTCGTTGGTGCCCCAGCCGAAGGCCAGCGCGGCGTCGCCGGGCGCGGCCCCGCCGGCGCGCTCGGCCAGGCTGGCCGCGTAGATGTCGAGCCAGCCCTCCACCACGCGCGAGGTGCCCAGGTGAAGCGCGAGCTGGCCCTCCTCCCAGGCGCGCCCGAAGGGTTCGAGCGGACCGGCGTTGTCGCGCGGGCCGATCATCGCGAAGGCGTCGCCCGCGCTCTGGAACGAGTGCAGGTCGAGCAGCACGTCGTGGCGATCGAGCAGCGGGCACAGCAGGTTGGTCAGGCGCGCCTCGTGGTCGGCCGGCGCGGCGCTCGGACGGAACGAGCGGTTCAGGTTGCGCTCGCCCTCGCGCCGCCCGAGTCTGCGCGCCAGCGGGTTGGCCACCGGCACCAGCGTGAGCTGGCCGCGCGCCAGGTGCAGCGCGCCGCCGTCGAGTTCGGCGCGCACGCGCTCGATGCCCTCGGTGCCGCAGGTCTCGTCGCCGTGCACGCCGCCCAGCACGACCAGGCGCGGACCGGGCTCGGTGCTGGCGAAGGCGTGGACGCGCAGGATGCTGTCGCGATCGGAGACGGAGGATGCGTTGGGGGTGGAGGGGATGGAGGACAGGGGGGGCGTCATGATCGGATCATCCTACCTACAGTCGTCGGCCCGGCGGTCCTACCGACAGGCGAAGGCATCGAACCGACAAGACGGAACAGGACATCGATCCACGGAGAACACCCCATGACCCAGCAACCCGCATCCCCACCCCGCTCCGACGCCGGCACCGAGGGCGCCGATGCCGATCCGCGCGAGAACGCCGCCGCCAGCAACACCGACACTCCGGCGACGCCCGGGGCCGACAAGGTCGCCCGGGGCAACACGCGCGCCAGCCAGGATGGCGAATCGTTGCCCCGCAATCCCAACGAGCGCGACCAGACCGCCGGCGGCTCGGGCACCCAGGAGAAGATGGACGACACCACCAAGGACGACAAGGTCGGCGTGAGCAGGCGCGCCTACGACGATGCCGTCGGCGACACGCAGGACACCAGCCTGGCGCCCGTGACCGACAAGGTCTACAACGACAAGGTCAAGCCGTGACCGACGCCGGCGCGACGGCCGCGAGGTTGGCGCGCATGGTGTCGATGACGCCGCGATAGTCCTTGGCGCCGAAGATGGCGCTGCCGGCGACGAAGGTATCGGCGCCGGCGGCGGCCACGCGCGCGATGTTGTCGGCCTTGATGCCGCCGTCGACCTCCAGCCGGATGTCGCGGCCCGAGGCCTCGATGCGGCGGCGGGCCTGCTCGACCTTGCGCAATGCCGAGTCGATGAAGCTCTGGCCTCCGAAGCCCGGGTTGACGCTCATGATCAGGATCAGGTCGATCTCGTCGATGGCCCAGTCGAGCGCCTCCAGCCCGGCGCCGGGATTGAACACCAGGCCCGGCTTGCAGCCCGCCGCGCGGATCGCCTGGATGCTGCGATGCACATGCGGCGAGGCATCGGGATGGAAGCTGATGTAATCGGCGCCGGCCTGCGCGAAGGCCGCGGCCAGCGCGTCGACCGGCTGGATCATCAGGTGCACGTCGATCGGCACCGGCGTGCCGTCGGGACGCCTGGCGTGCGGGCGCAGGGCCTGGCAGACCATCGGCCCGAAGCTCAGGTTGGGGACGTAGTGGTTGTCCATCACGTCGAAATGGATCCAGTCGGCACCGGCGGCGATGACCTCGCCGACCTCCGCGCCCAGACGCGCGAAATCGGCCGACAGGATGGAGGGGGCGATGAGGAAAGGGGCGTGGGGAGTGCTCATGGCCGAATTGTCGCCCTCCCATCCGACAGCCGATGGGGGAGGCTCCAGTTACCATGCACGCCATGTCCCAGAACCCACTGAGCGTGACGGTCGAACCGCGCTATCTCGCCGATCAGTCGGCACCGGACGACCACGTCTACACCTTCTCCTACACCATCACCGTGACCCACGTCGGCAAGGTGCCCGCGCAGCTGATCGCGCGGCACTGGATCATCCACGACGCCTCGGGCCACCGGCAGGAGGTCAAGGGGCTGGGCGTGGTCGGCCAGCAGCCGATGCTCTCGCCGGGCGAGTCGTTCCGCTACACCAGCGGCTGCCGGCTTCACGCGCCCAGCGGCACCATGCATGGCAGCTTCCTGGTGATCGACGAGCGCGGCGAGCGCTTCGAGGTGCCGGTGCCCCTGTTCGTGCTGGAGGTGCAGGACGACACCGGCGGACGGTCCGTGCCGCGCGTGCTCCACTAGCCGGGGCGACGGCCCGCAGCGCCCGCCCGCCGCCACGACCAGGCCGCGATTCCCGTCGTCCGCCGGTCGTCGCCACGCTCGCCAGGACCCCCTTCCCCACCGGCCCCACCCCTGCCCTTCCTTCCTTCCCTACCCATGGCCGCCGTGCGCGATCTGTCGACCCTGCTCGCCCGCCTCGACCCGGAGGCCGACCTGGCCGCGCGCCACATCTGGCTGATCCAGATGTTCGACTGGCTGCGCGGCGACCGCGCCTCGCCGCAGGCGGCCGCGGGCCGCGCCGTGCTGCTCGTCGATGCCATCGAGGCGCGCGCCGACCTGCGCGCCAAGGCGCAGGCCTGGTGGGCGGTCTTCATCCGCACGGTCGATCTCACGGCGCTGCTGGCCGACCACGGCTTCGCGCCGCGCACCGCCTTCCTCAGCGAGCTGGGCGAACGATTGCGCCGCAAGATCCTGCCGGGGACGCCCGAGACCACCGATGCGTCCGACCTGTTCCGCATGGTGCTGCCGAGCGATTTCGACGCCCGCTGGATCGCGCTCGTCGACGAGGACACGCTCTCGCGCATCGGCCGCCTGCTGACGCTGCCCGAGACCGCGCCGATGCGACCGGCGACGACCGCCGCCACCGCCCCCGCCACCCCCGCCACCCCCACCGATACCGCGCCCTACTGGCGCCGCACCGTCATGGATGCCGTCACCTACTGCGCCAGCCAGGTGGTGGCGGCCGGCTTCTCGCCCGAGCTGCGGCTGCGCATGGGTCCGATCGCCGGCAGCGGCGAAGGCGCGACCACCGGGCCGGACGGCGCCGCGCCGGCCTCGCGCGTGCAGGCCTTCCAGACGCTGATGGCCGCCCTCGAACAACTGCGCGCCGAGGTCTTCCGGACCCCGCGCGACCCCGAGGCATTGCAGGCCGCGTTCATCGTCTTCCGCGACCGGCTCGACGACTGCCGCCTGGCGACCGCCTCGGTCTACGCGCACCTGGAGGACAACGGCATCTCGGTCGGCCTGGTGTTCCGCCTGCGCCAGCTGCGCGAACGCGTGCTGCGCATCCGCGAGCTGCTCGACTGCGTGCTGGCGCCGGCCCCGGCGCCGAGCGTGGCGCGGCTGGTGGGCAAGCTGGTGACCGCCGGCGGCGAACGCAGCTCGATCCGCGGGCTGATCGCCACCAACTCCTCGCTGCTGGCGGCCAAGGTCACCGAGCGCAGCGCCGAGGCCGGCGAGCACTACATCACCCGCGACCGGCCGGCCTACCTGCGCATGGTGCGCCAGGCCGCCGGCGGCGGCGCGCTGACCGCCGTCACGGTGCTGATGAAGTTCGCCATCGTGGCGCTCGGGCTGTCGGCGTTCTGGAACGGCTTCTGGGCCGGCGCCATGTACGCGGCGAGCTTCGTCACCATCCAGCTGCTGCACCTGACGCTGGCCACCAAGCAGCCGGCCATGACGGCGCCGGCCATGGCCGCGCGGCTGCACCGGCTCAAGGACCAGGGCGGCGTCGAGGCCTTCGTCGACGAGGTCACGCACCTGGTGCGCTCGCAGGTGGCGGCGGTGCTGGGCAATGTCGGCGTGGTGGTGCCGGTGATGCTGGGCGTCGGGGTGCTGGCCCGCGTGGTGCTCGACCACCCGGTGCTGGACGACGAGCACGCCATGGCGGTGCTGAAGTCGCTTTCCCTGGCCGGGCCGACGGCGATCTATGCCGCCTTCACCGGCGTGCTGCTGTTCGCCGCCAGCATCGTCGCGGGCTGGACCGAGAACGCCTTCGTGCTGCACCGGCTCGACTCGGCGCTGCGCCACAACCCGCGCATCGGCGCCGTGCTGGGTCCGAAGCGCGCGCGCCGCTGGGCCGGCTTCATGCGCACCCACATCTCCGGCTTCGCCTCCAACATCTCGCTGGGCTTCATGCTGGGCCTGGCGCCGGCGTTCGCGGCCTTCTTCGGCATCGGCCTGGAAGTGCGCCACGTGACGCTGTCGGCCGGGCAGATCGCCGCCGCCGCGGCCTCGATCGGCCCGGACGCGCTGCACCTGCCGGCGCTGTGGTGGGCGGCGGCGGCGATCCCCGTGACCGGCGCCATCAACGTCAGCGTGAGCTTCTATTTCGCCTTCCGCCTGGCGCTGCGGGCCCACAGCGTCAGCCGGGCCGACCGGGTGCTGATCCGGGCGGCGATCCTGGCGCGCTGGCGCCGCCGCGCGACCAGCTTCTTCCTGCCCGTGGGGGCCGGCCGATGATCTCCTCGCTGCTGCCGGCCGACCTGCTGGGCTTCTGGGCCGAATGGGTCCGGCCCTCGGCCGGCCTGCCGACCGTGCTGTGGTCGCTGCTGCTGGCCGCGGCCGCCGCCAGCGGCCACCTGGTGCAGCGCTACCTCGGCCTGCCCAAGGTGGTGGGCTATTCGATGGTCGGCACGCTGGTCGGCCTGGCCGGCTTCGAGGGCGCGATCTGGCCCCTGCAGGGCATCCCGCTGTTCCTGCTGGAGCTGGGCGTGGCGATCGTGCTGTTCGAGGCCGGCGGCCGGCTTCCGCTGCGCTGGTTCCGCCACAACCCGCAGGTGCTGCTGCAGAGCCTGCTGGAATCGGCGCTGACGTATTTCGGCGTCTTCTGGACCCTGCACGCGATGGGGGTGCCCGATCCGGTGGCCAATCCGGTCGCGCTGATGGCCATCGTCGCCTCGCCCGCCGTGCTCAGCCGCGTGGTCATGGACACGCGGGCCTCGGGTCCGATGACCGAGCGCGCCATGACGCTCGCCACCCTCAACACCTTCTATGCGCTGGCGCTGGGCTATGCGCAGGCCGGCCTGCTCGAGCGCGGCCCCGAGGGCCTGATCAGCAAGCTGCATCCGGTGCTGGTGGTGCTCGGCCTGTCCTTCGTGGTCGGCGCGCTGATGGCCCTCGCGCTGCGCTCGGCGCTGCGCGTGATGAGCCCGACCAGCGAGAACACCTCGATCCTGCTGCTGGCCATCATCGGCGCCGGCGCGGCGGTGGCGGCCCACTTCGGCGGCGCGGCGGCGCTGGCGGCGCTGATCGGCGGCATCCTGCTCAAGCAGCTCAATCCCAAGCCCTGGGCCTGGCAGCGCCAGCTCGGCACGGCGGCATCGCTGCTGACGATGCTGATGTTCGTGCTGGTCTCGATCGTCGCGGCGCAGGGCGACTGGAGCGTGCCGGTCGCCGGCGTGGTGATGGCGCTGATCGGCGTGCGCGCGCTGGCCAAGATCGCCGGCGTCGCGATCGCCAACCCGGGCAGCGGCGCGAGCTGGAAGCAGGCCTTCTGGGTCGGCTGCGCGATGTCGCCGCTGTCCTCGATCGCGCTGCTGATCGCCTCCAACTTCTCCACCGCCTCGCCGCTGCTGGGCGCGCTGATCACGCAGATTGCGCTGCCCACCATCCTGGTGATGGAGATGCTCGGCGCGGTGCTGGCGACGGTGGCCATCCACGCCTGCGGCGAGAGCTCGCGGCCGTGGCGGCCCGAGGCCTTCCTGGCCCACGACGACGACGCACGGGAGACGCATCGATGAGCACGCAGCCGCTCGACTCGCCCCAGGCCCGGCCGCTGCCGGCGCGCCAGGACCGCACGGTCGCGCTGGAGCGCTTCAACGACTCGCGCGCGCTGTCGCTCGGCGTCGAGCTGGAGCTGCAGCTGGTCAACACGCACGACTACGACCTCGCGCCCTATGCCGAGGACATGCTGCGCCTGATGGCGGAGACGAAGCTGCCGGGCAGCGTGGTGCCGGAGATGACCTCCAGCATGATCGAGATCTCGACCGATGTCTGCCATTCGGCCCAGGACGTGGTCGAGCAGCTGGGGCCGATCCGCGACGCCCTGGTGCGCAGCGCCGACCGGCTCAACATCGCGGTGCTCGGCGGCGGCACGCACGCCTTCCAGCAATGGCACGAGCAGCGCATCTACGACAAGCCGCGCTTCCGCCAGCTCTCCGAGCTCTATGGCTACCTGTCCAAGCAGTTCACCATCTTCGGCCAGCACGTGCACATCGGCTGCCCCGATGCCGACGCGGCGCTGCTGATGCTGCACCGCATGAGCCGCTACATCCCGCACTTCATCGCGCTGTCGGCCTCCAGCCCCTACGTGCAGGGCCAGGACACGCAGTTCGACTCGGCGCGGCTGAACTCGGTGTTCGCCTTCCCGCTGTCCGGCCGCGCGCCCTTCACCCTGAGCTGGGACGAGTTCGGCAACTACTTCGAGCGCATGACCCGCACCGGCGTGGTCCGCAGCATGAAGGATTTCTACTGGGACATCCGGCCCAAGCCGGAGTTCGGCACCATCGAGATCCGCGTCTTCGACACCCCGCTGACGGTCGAGCGCGCCGCCGCGCTGGCCGGCTACGTGCAGTCGCTGGGCGCCTGGTTCCTGCAGGAGCAGCCCTTCGTGCCGACCGAGGACGACTACCTGGTCTACACCTACAACCGCTTCCAGGCCTGCCGCTTCGGGCTCGACGCGGTCTATGTCGACCCCGCCACCGGCGACCACATGCCGCTGCGCGACCACATCCTGATGACCATGACCGAGCTCGAATGGCACAGCGAGGCGCTCGACGCCACCCGCGCCATCGCCGCGCTGCGCACCGACGTCGAGCGCGGCCACAACGACGCGCGCTGGCTGCGCGAGCGGCAGGCGCGCGAGCGGATGCTGCCGGAGGTGGTGCGCCAGGCGGCGCTGCGCTTTCGCGGCCAGGGCTGAGGCGGCAGCGCTTATGCTCGATCCCATGGGGGAATTCGACCTGATCAGGCGCTACTTCAAGCGCCCCGCCACGCGCTCGCCCCTGGGCGTGGGCGACGACTGCGCGCTGCTGGCGCCGGCGCCCGGCCTGCAGCTGGCGGTGTCCTCGGACATGCTGGTCGAGGGCCGGCACTTCCTGTCCACCGTCGATCCGGCGCGGCTCGGCCACAAGGCGCTGGCGGTCAACCTGAGCGACCTGGCCGCCTGCGGCGCCCGGCCGCTGGCCTTCACGCTGGCGCTGGCGCTGCCGGCTGTCGACGAGGACTGGCTCGAGGGCTTCTCGCGCGGCCTCTTCGCGCTGGCCGAGGCGCACGACTGCGAACTCGTGGGCGGCGACACCACGCGCGGCCCGCTCAACATCTGCATCACCGTCTTCGGCGAGGTGCCGCCCGGCGCGGCCGCGTTGCGCTCGGGCGCGCGCGCCGGCGACGACCTCTGGGTCAGTGGCACGCTGGGCGACGCCCGGCTGGCGCTGGAGGTGTTCCGCGGCACGCTGGCGCTGCCGGCCGCCGCCTTCGAGCTGGCGCGGCGGCGCATGGAGACGCCCACGCCGCGCGTCGCGCTGGGCCTGGCGCTGCGCGGCATCGCCACGGCGGCGCTCGACGTCAGCGACGGCCTGGTCGGCGACCTGCGCCACATCCTGGAGGCCAGCGCCGTCGGCGCGACGCTCGATGCCGATGCCGCCGTGGCGCGCGTGGCGCTGGGCGCGCCGGACCTGGCGCCGGACCTCGGCATCGACATCCTGCGCCTGTGCGCGCTGTCCGGTGGCGACGACTACGAACTGCTGTTCACCGCCCCGGCCGCCGCCCGCGCCGCCGTCGAGCGGGCCGGCCGCGAGGCCGCCACGCCGGTGGCGCGCATCGGCCGCATCGACGCCGAGGCCGGCCTGCGCATCGTCGACGCCGCCGGCGCGCCGGTCGCGCAGCGCTTCACGGCCTTCGACCACTTCGCCTGACGCCCGACACCTGAATCCCCCCGGGCCCTCGAGCGACACCCCACGGCCCCTCCTTCGAGCCCACCCCACCTTCGATGACCGCCTCCTTCGACCGCCCCGCCACCGCGCCGGCCAGCACGCGCCCCACCTTCGGCTTCATGCGCGGGCACGCGGCGCACTGGATCGCGCTGGGCTTCGGCGCCGGCCTGGCCCGCCGCGCGCCGGGCACCATCGGCACCCTGTGGGGCTGGGTCGCGTTCCTGGTCATGCAGGGCTTCGGCTGGTCGGACGCCACGCTGGGCGCGGTGATCCTGGCCGCGCTGCCGCTGGGCTGGTGGGCCTGCACCGTGACGGCCCGGCGCATGAACGTGACCGACCCCGGCAACATCGTCTGGGACGAGATCGTCGCCTTCTGGATCGTCCTGTGGCTGATCACGCCGGCCGGCCTGTGGGGCCAGATCGTCGCCTTCGCGCTGTTCCGCTACTTCGACGCCGCCAAGCCCGGACCGGTGGGCTGGGCCGATGCGCTGTTCAAGCCGGAGAGCGGCCCGGCCGGCGATGTGCGCTGGCACCTGGCCGGCCTCGGCATCCTGTTCGACGACCTGGTGGCGGCCTTCTGCACGCTGTTCGTGATCGCGCTGTGGCGCGCCTTCGTGGCCTGAACGACGCACGACCGCCATCCGGGCGTCACGCCATCCCCTCTTCCTCCCTCCTCCTCCTTCCCTGGTGGTACCCGCGATGAACGAGCTCCCGAACGACCTGCCCGACGCCACCGACGCCACCGACGCCACCGACGACATCCCGGCGCTGACCCTGCGGCTGGCCGCCCTGCTGCAGCGCGACGGCCGCCTGCTCGCCACCGCCGAGAGCTGCACCGGCGGCCTGATCGCCGGTGCCTGCACCGACCTGGCCGGCTCCAGCGCCTGGTTCGAACGCGGCTTCGTCACCTATTCCAACGCCGCCAAGCACGAGCTGCTGGGTGTCGACGCGGCGCTGATCGCCAGCCGGGGCGCGGTCAGCGAGCCGGTCGCGCGGGCCATGGCCGAAGGCGCCATCGCCCGGTCCCGGGCCCAGGTGGCGGTGGCCGTGACCGGCGTCGCCGGTCCCACCGGCGGCTCGGCCGACAAGCCGGTCGGCACGGTGTGGTTCGGCTGGTCGCTCGATGGCACGGTGCACACCGAGCGACGCCGCTTCGACGGCGACCGCGCCGCCGTGCGCCAGGCCACCGTGCGCCACGCGCTGCGCACGCTGGTGCTGCGGCTCGAAGGTCCCGGGCGCGCCTGAGCCGGCCGGGGCACCGCCCCCGCCCCCACCCCCCGAATCGATGGCGAGCCGTCGATCGTCGGTTCTGCATGCAGGATTTGGTATTCGGCATCGACAGTCGCTTCAAGTCGCGCGCCGGTCCTGCCGATACAGCGGTGATGAAGCCCTCCCACGACCATCCGAACATGGCAACGCCTCAGCCTCAGCCTCCGCCTCCACCTCCGGCGGTCGCCGGCCTGCGACTGAGCGAGCTGATCGGCTCGCTCAGCCACGCCCTGGACATCACCGAGGGCCAGCCGCGCGGCCATTGCGTGCGCGCCTGCTGGATCGGCATGCACATCGGGCTGCAGCTCGGGCTCGACGAGACGGCATTGCGCGACCTCTATTACACGATCCTGCTGAAGGACCTGGGCTGCAGCAGCAATGCCGCGCGCATCTGCGAGCTCTACATGACCGACGACCTGAGCTTCAAGCGCGACTTCAAGACCGTCGGCGACGGCCTGCCGCAGATGCTGAGCTTCGTCTTCAGCCACACCGGGCTGAAGGCGGGACTGTCGGACCGGCTGCGCGGCATCGTCGGCATCCTGCGCAACGGGCCGCGCATCGCCGACGAGCTGATCCAGACGCGCTGCACGCGCGGCGCCGACATCGCGCGCCAGCTGCGTTTCGGCGAGGCGGTGGCCGAGGGCATCGCCGGCCTGGACGAACACTGGGACGGCGGTGGCCGGCCGCGGCATCTGGCCGGCGAGCGCATCCCGCTGTACGCGCGCATCGCGCTGCTGTCCCAGGTGATCGACGTCTTCCATACCGCCGGCAGTGCCGATGCCGCCTTGCGCGAGGCCCGGCGCCGCGCCGGCGGCTGGTTCGATCCGATGCTGGTCAAGGCCTTCGAGCGCGTCGCGCTGGATCCGGTGTTCTGGCGTCACCTGGCCTCGCCGGGCGTCGAGGCGCTGGTGTTCGCCATGGAGCCGGGCTCGGAGCGCGCGGTGCTCGACGAGGACTACCTCGACGACATCGCCGCGGCCTTCGGGCAGGTGGTGGACAGCAAGAGCCCCTTCACCAGCGGCCACAGCACGCGGGTGGCCACCTATGTCGAGGCCATCGCCGCCGACCTGGGGATGGCGCCCGAGCGGCGCCGCTGGCTGCGCCGGGGCGCCCTGCTGCACGACGTCGGCAAGCTGGGGGTGAGCAACTCGGTGCTGGACAAGCCCGCCAAGCTCGACCGCGAGGAGTGGGTGTCGGTGCAGCAGCACGCGCAGCACACCGAAGCCATCCTCTCGCGCATCGGCGCCTTCGAGGAACTGGCGCGCATCGCGGCGGCGCACCACGAGCGGCTCGACGGCAAGGGCTATCCGCGCGGCCTCGGCGCCGACCAGATCTCGCTGGAGACCCGCATCATCACCACCGCCGACATCTTCGACGCCATCTCCGCCGACCGGCCCTACCGGGGCGCGATCCCGGTGGAAGGCACCCTGGAGATCATGGCCGAGAACGTCGGCACGGCGATCGACGTCGACTGCTTCGAGGCGCTCAGGCGGGTGGTGGCCCGGGTCTGAAGACCCGCTCGGTCGAGGCCGGCGCGGTCGCCAGCCGGGCGGTCGGGCGGCGTGGACGCGGCACCAGTTCGCCGCCGCAGTTCGGGCAGATGCCGGCCAGCCGCCGCGTGGCGCAGTCCTGGCAGAAGGTGCATTCGAAGGAGCAGATCCGCGCCTCCGGTCCGTCGGCCGGCAGGTCGCGATCGCAGCATTCGCAACCGGGGCGCATCTGAAGCATGGGAGGACTCCGTCGTCGAAGGGCTGGGGGGATGAGGCGTGGGGAGCGCCGTGGGCGCCCCCGGCTCAGTACGGGGGCGCGCGATGCGCCCGCTGCGCGCGCGCCGCCTCGGTCCACCAGGCCAGGTCGTCGGCGAAGCGCACGAAGGAACGGTCGAGCGACTCGCCCGGCTTGCCGATGGGTTGGGCCTGTTCGTCGAGCGTCTGCGCGATCGGGCCGACGGCCAGGGTGCTGGAGACCACCACCATGCCCATCTCCGACAGGATCGGGTGCCAGGCCGCGCCGGCGCGCACGCCGGAGAAGCGGCCGGCCGAATAGCTGGCGATGGCCGCCGGACGCCAGAACCACTCCTCCAGGAAGTGGTCGGTCAGGTTCTTCAGGCCGGGCTGCGGGCCCCAGTTGTATTCGCCGGTGACGAAGACGAAGCCATCGGCGGCGCGCAGCTTGCCGGCCAGCGTCTCCATGGCGGCGGGCGCCTCGCCAGGCGGATATTCCTTGTACATGCGGTCGAGCAGCGGCAGCCCGACGGCGCGGGCATCGATCAGCTCGGCCTCGGCGCCGCGCGCCTTCAGGCCGGCGACGACATAGTCCGCCAGGCGGATGCCCTGGCGGTCGGCGCGGTAGGAGCCATAGAACACGAGGATCTTGTCGGTCATGGGAATGGATGCTCCGGGTCGGGGGGTTCAGGCGCCGTGGCACTTCTTGAATTTCTTGCCGCTGCCGCACGGGCACGGATCGTTGCGCCCGGGCGTGGCCTCCTTGCGGATGGTCTCCTGGCGCGGACCCATGCTCTTCCAGAGCTGGCGCAGGTCGTAGACGGCCCAGATCGCCTCGCCGAAGGCATCGAGCCGGCGCTGGCTGACGCTGGGCGGTCCGTCCTCGCTGAACATCGAGACCTCGGGCTTGCCGGTGTCGTCCTCGGTCAGCGCGACGATGGCATCGAGCGCGTCGTCGAGCATGCCGGCGGCCTCCTTGTCGCGCGGCGCGGCCCAGTCCTCGGGCCAGTTCTCGACCGCGAACATGAAGCCCAGCGCCCACACCTGGGCGAACGACGGGATGGCCTCGCCGGCGACCTCGGCGCGCTCCTCCTCGGGCAGCGAGGCGATGGCGCCGCGCGTGTCGAGCACCTCGGGCTGGTAGGCGCGGTCGTCGTCGAGCGCCTCCACGGCGGCATCGAGCGCGGTCTCGATCTCCTGCCAGCGGCGCTTCCAGTGCCAGACCAGCTCCATGTGGCGCGCGGCGACGAAGCCGTCGCCGAAGATCAACGGGAAGTACTCGGTGGGCGGCACCGGGCGGCGGCAGCAGATCAGGGCGGCCATGAAGCCCTCGCAGAACTCCCATTGCGGGACTTCGTCGTCGCTCTCGCGCAGGGTGTCGAGCAGGCTGTCGAGCAGGTCGAAGTCCTCGGGGCCGAGCGGCTGGTCGGCCGCCAGGGCGGACGGCGCCATCGCGGGCGGCTCGGCGGGGACGTCGGAAGGCAGGTCGGAGGCGGGCGTGGTCATGTCGGAATCGGGTGGGGATCGGGTCGGGATCGGCCCTCTATGATGCAGCAGGCTTCCGGAGAGACATCATTCGCGCCCCCTCATTCGCTTCCTTCCCGGTCCGCTACACGGTCTTCGCGCTGTGCGCGGCGGGCTTCGCCGCCAGCCTGGGCGCCGCCGCGCTGGCGGCATCGGCCACGGCCGGCGGCGGTTGGCTCGCCGTGGCGGCATCCTTCGGCGCGCTGACGGCGCTCGGCCTGCACGACCGGCGCCAGACGCGCCACGCCATCCTGCGCAACTATCCGGTGGTCGGCCACCTGCGCTTCCTGCTCGAGTACGTCCGGCCGGAACTGCGCCAGTACTTCATCGAGAGCGACCAGGAGGCGACGCCGTTCTCGCGCGCGCAGCGCTCGCTGGTCTACCAGCGCGCCAAGGGCGAACCGGACAACCGGCCGTTCGGGACCCAGATCGACGTCGGGCGCACCGGCTACGAATGGATCAACCATTCGATGCAGCCGACCCGGCTCGACGACCACGACTTCCGCATCGTCATCGGCGGCGCGCCGGCCACCGCCAGCGCGCCGGGCACCGGCTGCACGCAGCCCTACAGCGCCAGCGTGTTCAACATCTCGGCCATGAGCTTCGGCTCGCTGTCGGCCAACGCCGTGCTGGCGCTCAACCAGGGCGCGAAGCTCGGCGGCTTCGCGCACGACACGGGCGAGGGCTCGATCTCGCGCCACCACCGCGTCCACGGCGGCGACCTGATCTGGGAGATCGGCTCGGGCTATTTCGGCTGCCGCGACGACGACGGCCGCTTCAGCGAGTCGCGCTTCGAGGAGAACGCGCGCGATCCGCAGGTGAAGATGATCGAGATCAAGCTCAGCCAGGGCGCCAAGCCCGGCCACGGCGGCGTGCTGCCGGGGCCGAAGGTGACGGCCGAGATCGCCGAGGCGCGCGGCGTCCCCGAGGGCGTGGACTGCATCTCGCCATCGGCGCACAGCGCGTTCTCCACGCCGGTGGAGATGATGCATTTCATCGAACGGCTGCGCCGCCTCTCGGGCGGCAAGCCGACCGGCTTCAAGTTCTGCCTCGGCCATCCCTGGGAGTGGTTCGCCCTGGTCAAGGCGATGCAGGTGACCGGCATCACGCCCGACTTCATCGTCGTCGACGGCGCCGAGGGCGGCACCGGCGCGGCCCCGGTCGAGTTCATCGACCACGTGGGCGTGCCGATGCAGGAAGGACTGCTGCTGGTCCACAACACCCTGGTGGGCACCCGCCTGCGCGATCGCATCAGCATCGGCTGCGCCGGCAAGGTCATCACCGCCTTCGACCTGGCGCGCGTGATGGCGCTGGGCGCCGACTGGTGCAACGCCGGGCGCGGCTTCATGCTGGCGCTGGGCTGCATCCAGGCCCAGACCTGCCACACCGGCTTCTGCCCGACCGGCGTGACCACGCAGGACGCCGGGCGCCAGCAGGCGCTGGTGGTGCCCGACAAGGCCGAGCGCGTGCGCAACTTCCATCGCAGCACGCTGCACGCGCTGCAGGAACTGGTGCAGGCCGCCGGCCTCGCGCATCCGCGCCAGATCACGGCCCACCACATCGTGCGGCGTATCTCGGCGACCGAGGTGCGCCTGCTGAGCAACCTGGTGATGCAGGTCGCACCGGGCGCGCTGCTGGGTCCGCTGGACGACCAGCACACGGTGTTCCGCAACTACTGGCCGCTGGCGAGCGCCTACAGCTTCCAGGCGGTCGACCCGGCGGCGGCGGCGGATGCCGGTGGCGGGCGGACCCCGGCCACGGCCTATGGCCTGGTCGCGGACACCGGCGCGCATGCCGCCATGGGCGCCGGGACGTCCGATGCCGCCGCCATCGCCCGCGACATCCGCGCTCCGGATGCCGACGCCGCGATCCGCGCCGCCGCCGCGCCCGTCCCGGTCGCCGGCACCGCCACCTCGTCCACCGCCCCACCCCCCATCGAGACCGCTCCCACCGCATGAATCCCTTCCGCCGCCGTGCCCGCGCCGCCGCGCCGGGCCGCCCGACGCCCGACGGACGCGCTCCCTCCTCCTCCCGCTCGACGCCGCTGCCGTCCCCGGTGCCCGGCCCCGCCCCGGTCATCGGACTGGCGGCCGGCGACTACACCGGCTTCCTGCGCGCGATGCTGCCCCGGCAGACGCGCGGCATCGCCAGCCATCGCCTCGATGGCGAGCGCGTCTGGCTGAAGAAGGCCGGGCCGCGCCATGGCGCCTGGCGCTACCACGTGCTGGGCTTCATCGCCGCCACGCTGCGGCTCGACGTGCTGCGCCCGGTGCCCAATCCGGGCGGCGCGGCGGCCATCGCCATCGAGGCGCGGCGCCTGCGCGAACTCGATGCCCTGGGCCTGCGCGTGCCGCGCGTGCTGGCGCAGCAGGACGATGGCCTGCTGCTGTCGGACCTCGGCGAGAGCCGCGCCACGGTGGTGGTGCTGCAGGAACGCCTGGACCAGGCCGCGGCGCTCGGCCCGGCGGCCCTGCTGGCGGTGTGGCGCGACGGGCTCGACGCCATCGCCGCCGTGCATGCGCGGGGCACCTGCCTGAGCCAGGCCTTCGACCGCAACCTGGTGCAGTGCCCGGACGGCGTGATCGGCTACATCGACTTCGAGGACGACCCGCGCGCCACGCTCGGGCTGGACGAATGCCAGGTCCGCGACTGGCTGAGCTACCTGCATTCCACCGCCATGCTGGTGCGCGCCGCCACGCCGCAGGCCGCCGGCGCGCACTGGCACGCCGTGCTGGCCGATGCCAGCGACGCGGTGCGCGAGCGCATCGCCGGCGCGGCGCGCCGCATGCGCTGGCTGCGCCACCTGCCGCAGAGCCGGCGCTGGGGTCGCGACACCCAGCGCGTGCGCGCCTGCGCGCGGCTGCTGGCGCGCTGGCACACCGAAGCCCTGTGAAGCCCCGGCGGCGTCCTCAGGCCGGACGGCGCCCGCCGCCGCCGGGCGCCGCCGTCGCGGAGCGCGCGATGCGCCAGGTCAGCCACAGGCCGCCCACCGGCACGATCACCGTCTGCACCAGGAACACCACCATCAGGTCGACGATCCGGTCGGCCCAGGTGGCGGCTTCGGCCAGCAGGGCCGCATAGCCGGCCTTGAGGTCGGGCATGCCCTTCCACCAGCGCTCGACGCGCTCGGCCAGGCCGCCCGGCGCGGTGGTGGCGGCTTCGACGGCCGTGGGCGGCGTCCGCTCGACCAGCGCCAGGGCGGCGTCGTGCTGCGGCTTCATGTAGGCGACATACAGCCATTCGTTGGCCAGCACGGTGGCCGGCACGGCGAAGCGCGCCAGCAGCAGCACCACCAGCGCCGGTCGCAGCCAGCGCGCGGAGTGGCCATCGCGCCAGCACATGGCGGCCAGCCAGAGCACGGCGACGCCGCTCAGGGCCAGCGCCAGCGCCGTGCTGCCCCCGATGTCGAGCAGCACGCGCTGCACGCCGAAGGCGACGCTCGCCGCCAGCATGGCGCTGGCGAAATGGTCGACCAGCTCGTTGACCGGCTGCAGCACCTGCCCGGGCGCCGTGCCGACGCCGATGCCGCCGGGCTTCACGTCGACCTGCGTGCCCTGCGCCACCGAGATCACCGCGCCGAGCGTGCGCGCGGCGGCGAAGGCCACCAGCGCGCGCTTCAGGCCGGCCTCGACGCTGGCGCGCGCCGGCGCCTCGAACGGCACCGCCCAGGCGCCCAGCAGGACGGCGAGCGTGACGACCAGCGCGATCAGGCGCCGGGGCAGCGCAGAGACGGAAGGAGAGGAAGGGGAACTCGTCATGGGGCCGAGCTTAGAGGCTGGCGGCGGGAGGCCGGTGGCGCCGCGCGACGCGGCCGGTCAGCCGAACGACGGCGCCACCGCCACGCCCAGGGTGGCGAGCCGCTTGCGCATCGACAGCACCGCGCGGTCCTTGCTCAGCAGCCGCGCGCGCCGGGCGACGGCGAGGTCGATGAACATCTGGTCGTCGGCATCCTTGCAGACGAAGGGCGCGCGCGGTGGCGGGGAATCGATGGTCCGCGAGCCGGCATCGAAGGCGGCCAGCACCGCCTCCGGCCGGCGCCCATCGCGCAGCAGCCGGCGCGCGATCAGCGGATAGCCCAGCACGCGCGCGAGCTCGGCGCGCATCGGCGGCGTGGCGATCCAGCGCAGCTCGCCCGCGGCCAGCGCCGAGCGCAGCGCGGCCCAGCATGGATCGTAGAACACCAGCAGGTCGAGCGCGATGTTGGTGTCGATGACGATGGCCGTGGCGATGGCCGTCATGTCGTCCCCGGCCTCTGGCCGTGGGTTGCCGGATGGCCCCGACGGCCCGGATGGCTCCGACGCGCGATGCCGCTCGGGCGTCACGCGACGCGCCAGGCCGGCGTTCCGACCGTTTCGTTGAGGGTGTCGGTGGCCATGCCCCAGCGCGCGAACTCGGGCGCGAATTCCATCAGCGTCAGCAGGCCGGCGGCGATGTGGGCGCCGACGGGCAGGGGCCCGCGCGCGTCCGGGCTGGCCAGGCGCCGCGCCAGCAGGAGGGCCGCCATGCAGGGAATCTCCGGGCCGTGGTCGTCCTCGGCCACGATGTGCCAGGAGCGCCGCATCGGGCGGCCCGCGGCATTGCGCCCCTGGACGCGCAGCATCATGCCGCCGCGCGGCGTGCCCAGGAAATCCAGCAGGCCGGCGGTGGCGTTGAGCAGGCCGGTGAAGTGCGTGAGCCGCGGCAGCAGGCGCCGGGCGCGCAGCTTGGACAGCCGTTCGAAGGCCCGCTGCGCCATGCCGCTCTCCAGCGCGGCATTGAACATCACCCGCTGCGTGACGCCATAGCGTGTCGGAAAGAGTTCCAGGTCGGGCACGTCGCACAGCGCCCCCATGCGGGCCTTCAGGCGCGCGAACTCGATCGGCTCGGGTGCGGCCCAGCCCCGCCGCGTCTGCCACGCGCCCTCGATCCAGACCGAGACCGGTTCGCCGCAATAGCTCAGCACGGCGGCCAGCGTAGCGCGGCCACGCGGCGCGGTCTGCGCCGGCGCGATGCAGATGTCGATGCTGTCGATCTCCCGCCAGCCGGCCGCGAGATGCTCGACGACGGCCGACGACAGTCCCGG
The DNA here is from genome assembly GCF_056679935.1 of Variovorax sp. PEI5. NCBI lineage: Bacteria > Pseudomonadati > Pseudomonadota > Betaproteobacteria > Burkholderiales > Comamonadaceae > Variovorax > Variovorax sp. PEI5. Next base: position 3,028,599 of record NZ_CM155257.1, on the reverse strand, counting down.
CAGCGTGCTCGCCCCGCACACCGCCGTGCGGCCGGCGGCACGGAAGGCGGCATCGACGGCGGCCGGGAAATCGCAGACGAAGCGGCGCCCGTCGGCCAGATCGATGTAGTGCGCGCCGGCGGCGGCGGCGGCCTCGGCCACGCCATAGCCCTGCTGCTGGAACGGCCCGGCCGCGTGGATGACGAGTTCGATGCCCAGGCGCCGCAGTTCGACCACGAGGTCGGCGCTGTCGAGATCGATCGCCACGCCCCGGACGCCGTGGTTCCTGATGCTGACCGCCAGGGCCTCGGCGCGTGGGCCGTCGCGGCCCGCGATCCACAGTTCGATGCGGGGATCGCGCCCGAGGATGCGACAGATGCGGGCCCCGAAGTTGCCATAGCCACCCAACACGAGCGTTTTCATCATGGAGCCTCCAGTCGCCAGGAAATCAGGTGCGCCCGCGGGCCGAACCGGCCACCATGTCGAAGCGGAACAGACGGCATTCGATCGGCCCGTTCCACATCGGCACGCGCCTCGATTCCTTCAGGCGCATGCGCTTGGGGCATTGCAGGTCGGGCGTCAGCATCCAGGCGGTCCAGCCGGCGTAGTTGCGCTTCCAGTGACTGGCGAGCTGGACGAAGAACTCGCCGCCGTCCTCGGTCTGCGCCTGCTCCCGGCCGGCCGCGTGCGGCGCGCGTGGCGGCTGATGATCATGCGCCATGTCACGCGCATGCGGCGCGTCGTCCGCGACACCGACGCGGGGCCGGACCGGACCACGCGCGCCGCGCGCGGCCACGCCGCCGACCTCGATGCGCTCGCCATAGGGCGGGTTCAGCATGATCACGCCGCCCTCGGCCGGCGGCATGCGCTGGAGCGCGTCGCCGCCGCGGAAGTCGATCGCCGCCGCCACGCCGGCGCGTTCGGCGTTGCGCTGGGCGAAGTCGACCATGCGGTGCGAGACATCGCTGCCGAAGATGGCGGGCGCGGCCGTCGACCGCGCCGCGGCCTCGCGCTCGGCATCGGCCTGGAGGCCCGCCCAGACGTGGGACTGGAACGGCAGCAGCTTCTCGAAGCCGAAGCGCCGCTGTCCGCCGGCGGCCAGGCCCAGCGCGATCTGCGCCGCCTCGATGGCGATGGTGCCGCTGCCGCAGCACGGGTCGTAGAGCGGCGCCGCCGACACCTCGCCGGTCTCCGGGTTCCACCAGCCGCTGGCCGCCAGCATCGCCGCCGCCAGGGTCTCCTTCAGCGGCGCGTCGCCCTTGTCCTGACGCCAGCCGCGCTTGAACAGCGGCTCGCCGGAGGTGTCGATGTAGAGCGTGCAGGTGTCGGTGGTGAGGTGGGCGAAGACGCGGCAGTCGGGCCACTGCGTCTCGATGCTCGGGCGCACGCCGCCGGCCTTGGCGCGGAAGCGGTCGGCGATGGCGTCCTTGATGCGCAGGGTAGCGAAGTTCAGGCTGGTGAGCGGGCTGTGCTGCGCGGTGGTCTCGATCTTGAAGGTCTCGCGGGGCGTGAACCAGATCTCCCAGGCCACGCCGCTGGCGATGGCGTAGAGATCGTTCTCGCTGCGGTAGCCGGCATGCGCCAGTTCGACCAGCACGCGCTGGGCGAGCCGGCTGTGCAGGTTGAGCTTCAGGGCGTCGCGCCAGGAACCGCGCACCGACACGCCGCCGCGCGAGGACCGCAGGTCCTCGCCGGCCAGGCCGGTCAGCTGGTGCACCTCCTGCGCCAGGAATTCCTCGACGCCGGCGGCGCAGGGCAGGAAAAGTCTCAGCTCGTTCATGGTCGTTCCTCGTCTCTCGCGGGCGGCGTCGCGCCCGCGTTCACAGCGCCTTGCGCAGGTTGGCCGGTGCGATGCGCAGGGCCTCGCGGTACTTGGCGACGGTGCGTCGCGCGCATTCGATGCCCTGCTCCTTCAGCATCTCGGAGATCTGGCTGTCCGACAGCGGCTTCTTGATGTCCTCGGAGCCGACGAACTGCCGGATCAGCGCGCGCACGGCCGTGCTCGACGCGTTGCCGCCGGTCTCGGTGCCCAGCGCCGAGCCGAAGAAGTACTTCAGCTCGACCGTGCCGAAGGGCGTCGCCATGTACTTGGCGGTGGTCACGCGGCTGATGGTGGATTCGTGCAGGCCCAGCTCGTCGGCGATCTCGCGCAGCACCAGCGGCCGCATGGCCAGCTCGCCATGGATGAAGAAGCTCTTCTGGCGCTCGACGATGGCATTGGAGACCCGCAGGATGGTGTCGAAGCGCTGCTGGATGTTCTTGATGAACCAGCGCGCCTCCTGCAGCCGCTGCGACAGCGCCTGGCTGCCCTCGCCCTTGTGCTGCTTCAAGGCGCCGGCGTAGATGTCGTGCACGCGCAGGCGCGGCATGACGTCGGGGTTGAGCGCGACGCGGAACTTGACGTGGGTGCCCCGGCCGGTACGCGTGACGATGACATCGGGCACGACCACGTTGCGCTCGACGTCGACGAAGCGCCGGCCCGGCTTGGGCTCCAGCGTCGCCACCAGCTGCAGCGCGGCGCGCACCGTCTCCTCGTTGCTGCGCGTGAGGGTGGCCAGGCGCTTGAAGTCGCGCCGCGCGAGCAGCTCCATCGGCTGGCGGCAGACCGCGATGGCGATGCGGCGCACCTGCGCCGTCGCCTCGGCTTCGTCGGGCAGGGCCAGCGCGCGCAGCTGGATCGTCAGGCACTCGCCCAGGTCGCGCGCGCCGACGCCGACCGGCTCCAGACTCTGCAGCAATCCGAGGGCGACCTGAAAGTGATGCACCAGGCCATCGAACTCGTCGTTGTCGTCGCCCGCCAGGCCCGAGGCCAGCGCGGGCAGCGAGTCCTCCAGGTAGCCGTCGTCGTTGAGCGACTCGATCAGGAAGGTCAGTGCCGCGCGGTCGTTCTCGCCCAGCCGCAGGCTCAGCGCCTGCCGGTGCAGGAAGCTCTGCAGCGACTCCTGGCTGCGCGCCAGCTCGGCGGCATCGGCGCGTTCGCCATCGTCGCCCGAGGAGGTGTTGCGCGCGGGCGCGTCGCCGCCCCACTCGCTGTCGTCGGGCGCCATCTCGACGGTGCCGTCGCCTTCCCAGTCGGGCTGGGCATCGACGGCGGCGGTCTCGGCGGCTTCGGATCCCGGCGCGTCGCCCTCGGCCGTCGCGGATGTCGTGGCCGACGACGGCGCCATGGCGGCGGCGGCCTCGAGGAACGCGTCGGCATCGGCATCGCCGGCCCCCGCGCCGATGGCGAAATCGTCCCCGTCGACGTCGTCGCGCGTCGCCGGCGCATCGGCCGTGTCGACGCCGAACTCCTCGCGCGCGGCCTCCTCCATCGTGCGCTCGAGAAACGGGTTCTCGTCGAGCATCTGCTCGACCTCCTGGCTGAGTTCGAGCGTCGACAGCTGCAGCAGCCGGATCGACTGCTGCAGCTGCGGCGTGAGCGCCAGATGCTGGGAGACGCGAAGGGAAAGTCCTTGTTTCACGAGCGTCCGGTCAATGCAGAGAAGGAAGAGTCGAAAGATTCAATGTGATTCGCCGATGAGTGGGAAAGGCACGACACGATGCGGGGGGAGGCGCGGCACCCGCCGCTGCCCGCCGCGCCGCGAGCACCGCGGATCCGGCTTCGCCGGTCCGCCGGTGCTGCCCCCGGCAGGGGGTGGGCGAAGGCGACACGCGGTGCGCCGCAGCCTGGGGGCGAGCCTTGCTCACATCTTGAAGTGCTCGCCCAGATAGACCCGTCGCACCTCCGCGTTGTCGACGATCTCGGATGGCGTGCCCTGTGCCAGCACCTGGCCGTCGCTGATGATGAAGGCGTGATCGCAGATGCCCAGCGTCTCGCGCACGTTGTGGTCGGTGATGAGCACGCCGATGCCGCGCTCCTTCAGGAAGCTGACGATGCGCTGGATCTCGATCACCGCGATCGGGTCGATGCCGGCGAAGGGCTCGTCCAGCAGGATGAAGCGCGGCTGCGTGGCCAGGGCGCGCGCGATCTCCACGCGGCGGCGCTCGCCGCCCGACAGCGCCAGCGCGGGCGAATTGCGCAGGTGCTCCACGCGCAGGTCGGCCAGCAGTTCCTCCAGCCGCTCGTCGATGCGCTGCCTGGACAACGGCGCCATGCGGCCGCGCGCGTCCGGCTCCTCCTGCAGCTCGAGCACGGCGCGCACGTTCTCGCGCACCGTGAGCTTGCGGAAGATCGAGGCCTCCTGCGGCAGGTAGCTCAGACCCATGCGAGCGCGCTTGTGGATGGGCATGTGGGCGATCGGCTCGCCGTCGATGCTGATGTCGCCGGCATCGGCGCGCACCAGGCCGACGATCATGTAGAACGAGGTCGTCTTGCCGGCGCCATTGGGGCCGAGCAGGCCCACCACCTCGCCCTTCTGCACCTGGAGCGAGACGTTCTTGACCACCATGCGGCTGCCATAGCTCTTCTGCAGGCCGTGGGCGATCAGCCGGCTGACCGGCGCGGCGCCGCCGGGGCGGGCTGCGGCCTGGCGACCGGAGCCGACGAGGTTGGCATCGATGGCGTTCACTGGGTGGATGCTCCGTTGCCGCCGCCGAGCGTCGTGCTGGGACGCAGGCCCCGGCCGGCCGGCGCGGCCGGCGCCTGGGCGGGCGCCGCCGGAGTGCCGGCCGCGCCCTCGGTCGCCGCGCGCGGCGTCAGCACGGCGCGCACGCGGCCGCCCTGCGCGCCGGCCGCGACGCTGGCGCCCGGGGGCACCGCGGAGCCGTTGACGGTGAAGGTGTCGTTGCTCTGGTCGTAGACGATCATGGCGCCGGTGGTCTCGTCGTTGACCTTGCTGCCGATCAGGCGGCGCATCACCGCGCGGCGGATGAACTTGACGTTGTCGGCGCGGCTGTCGTATTCGATGACCTCGGACTCGCCCTCGGTCCACTCGTCGGTGCCGCTGTCGCGCTTCTGCTTGTAGTAGGCCAGCTTGCCCGGGGCGGCGGTGACGATGCCGTACTGGTAGCCCTCCGGATCCTGGCGCACGTCGATGCGCGCACCGCGGATGATGATCGTGCCCTTGGTCACCAGCACGTTGCCGGTGAACACGCTGGTCTGCTTCAGGTCGTCGTAGCGCAGGGCGTCGGCCTCGATGTTCATGGGCTTGGTGCGGTCGGCCTTCTCGGCCCGGACCGGCGAGGCCCCTCCCGCCAGCAGCGCCCCCAGGACCAGCGAAGCCATCCACAGGACAGTGGAACGCGCTACTTCTGAAGTAGAAAGATTTAATCGCAGGTTCATGGATGCTGGGTGGGCAAGAAAAGGATCTGAAACTCGACGCCGCGGGGGCGTAAAGGCACGAAACTTGCTGATCGATTGTAGGGTCCGTTTCGCCGGGTCGGCGGACCAGAAAGAAAGCCCGCCGAAGCGGGCTGGACGACCTGTGCCGACATCGCTTTCCGGCACGGGATCGGTGGGCGGCGTCGGGCGGCGCGCGGGAGCGCGGTATCAGCCCTTGCGGGCCTCGCCGATCAGGAAGTCGGTCACCTGCAATGCGCGCTCCAGCGAGCCGGCGGTGCCGCCATCGACATAGAAACGACCCGCCACGCCCAGGGCCGGCACGCCCTCGACCTTGTAGTCGGTGGTCAGCTGCATCGCCCGCTTGGCCTTGCCGACGACCGTGAACGACTTGAACAGCTCGTTGAACTTCTTCGCGTCGATGCCGGGCTGCTTCTCGATCCAGCCCACGATGCCGGCATCGCCGGTCAGGCTCTGGCGCTGCTGGTGGATGGCCTGGAAGACCTTCAGATGCAGCTCGTCGAGCTTGCCCATGGCTTCGAGCGTGTAGTAGAGACGCTGCTTGGGCTCGGTGTCGTTGCCCACGAACGGCACCGGGATGCGCTTGAAGGCGACATCGGCCGGCAACTGCTTGACCCAGCTCTCGAGCCGTGGCTCGAAGGCGGCGCAGTGCGGGCAGTTGTAGGAGAAGAATTCGACCACCTCGACCTTGCCGGCGGGCGTTTCGATCGGGGCGCGCTTGCCCAGCACCTGGTAGTCGGTGCCGGCCTTGAAGGCGCCGCCCGGGGTCTGGGCGCCGGCCATGCCGGCCACGCCGGCCAGGGGGAGCAGCGCGAGGGAGGCGGCGGTCAGCGAAAAATCACGGCGTTTCATCATCAAAGGTTTCTCCTGTAGGGCTGAGAGGAGCCGGATGGCCGGCGGGAGTTCCCGCGCGGCGGCGCTCCGGTGCCGGGAGGACGGCCGGGGGGACCCGGCCCGGGTGAGGGGTGTCAGCGCTGGACGCGCACCAGGTTCGACTCGAGGCCGCCGTTGTCCAGCCGCTCCTTGAGGCGGTCGGCATCGTCCTTCTTGTTGAACGGACCGGCGCGCACGCGATAGACGGTGCGCCCGGCCTGCTCGCGTTCGGTCACGCGGGCCTCGACGCCCATCAGGGAGAGCTTGGCGCGCTGGGCATCGGCGTCGTCGTTGCTGCGGAAGGCGCCGGCCTGGACGAAGTACATGAAGGGATCGGCCTCGCCCGTGGTCGGCGCGGTGGCGGTGGCGCCGGAGCGGGCGCGCGCCAGGTCGCCCAGCGGATCGCTCGATGCCGCCGGCGCATTGGCCGCGGCCGGCGGCCTGACCTCGGCCGGCACCGGCACGCGCGTGGCGCGCGCCGCGCCGGCCGCCGAGCCGCCGCGCGCGTCGGGCGCGACGGTCACAGGGACCGGGCCGGAGCCCGCGCCGTCCGAGACCGGCGGATTGAGCGGTCCGACCGTGGCCGGCTGCGCCGGCGCCGTGCGGGCGGCCTTGCCCGAGAGCGGCGCGTTCGGATTCCAGTCGCGGTTCTTGCGTGCCTCGGCCTCGTCCTGGTCGGCCCCGCCGCGCTGGGTCTTGTTCATGAACGGGACCGGCACCTTCGTCACGTAGACCGCGATGCCGAGGGCCACGCCCAGGCCGACGACGATGCCGATGATCAGGCCGATGGCCATGTTGCCGCGTTGTCTGTGTTTCATGGTCGGGACGAGGGGATCAGGAGTTCGGTGACATCACATCTTGCGCGGCGCGCTCACGCCGAGGACGGCGAGGCCATTGTGCAGCACGCGCGCGGTGGCTGCGACCAGCGCCAGGCGGGCCCGCCTGAGCGTTTCGTCCTCGACCAGGATGCGCTCGGCATCGTAGTAGCTGTGATAGCTGGCGGCGAGTTCGCGCAGGTAGAAGGTGACGTCGTGCGGCGCGAAGTCGCGGGCGGCGGCGGTGAGCATCTCGGGATAGCGGGCCAGCAGCAGCATCAGCGCCTGCGCCGGCGCGCTCTCCAGGGCCGACAGGTCGGCGTCCTTCAGGCCGGCCTCGTCGCCGCCCCACGCCGCCAGCACCGAGCAGATGCGCGCATGCGCGTACTGGACGTAGTAGACCGGGTTGTCGTTGTTCTTGGCGACGGCCAGGTCGACATCGAAGGTGTATTCGGTGTCGGGCTTGCGCGAGAGCAGGAAGAAGCGCACGGCATCGGTGCTGGTCCATTCGATCAGGTCGCGCAGCGTGACATAGCTGCCGGCGCGCTTGCTGATCTTGACCTCCTCGCCGCCCTTGACCACCCGCACCATGGTGTGCAGGACGTAGTCCGGGTAGCCCTCCGGGATGCCGACGCCGGCGGCCTGCAGGCCGGCGCGCACCCGCGCGATGGTGCCGTGATGGTCGGTGCCCTGGATGTTGACGACGCGGTGGAAGCCACGCTCCCACTTGGCGATGTGATAGGCCACGTCGGGCACGAAGTAGGTGTAGCCGCCATCGGACTTGCGCATGACGCGGTCCTTGTCGTCGCCATAGTCGGTCGACTTCAGCCACAGCGCGCCGTCCTGCTCGTAGGTCTTGCCGGCATCGACGAGCTTCTGCACGGTGGCCGCCACGCGGCCGCTGGTGTAGAGGCTCGACTCCAGGTAGTAGTGGTCGAAGCGCACCTGGAAGGCGCGCAGGTCGAGGTCCTGCTCGTGGCGCAGGTAGGCCACCGCGAACTGGCGGATCGCCTCGAGGTCCTCGATGTCACCGGTCGCCGTGACCTCGCGGTCGTCGGCCTTGACGGTCTTGCCGGCCCTGAAGTCGGCGGCGATGTCGGCGATGTAGTCGCCGTTGTAGGCGGCCGCCTTCTCGCCGCTCGGCCATTCAGGGTCGCCGGGCTTGAAGCCCTGCAGCCGCAGCCGGGTGCTCTGGGCCAGCGTCTGGATCTGCACGCCGGCATCGTTGTAGTAGAACTCGCGCCAGACGTCGGCGCCCTGGGTGGCCATCAGGTTGCAGATGGCATCGCCGAGCGCGGCCTGGCGGCCATGGCCCACGTGCAGCGGCCCGGTCGGATTGGCCGAGACGAACTCGACCAGCACACGCTCGCCGGTCGGCGCGCGGCGGCCGAACGCCGCGCCGGCGGCCAGCACCTCGCGCACCACCTCCTGCTTGGCGGCGGTCTTCAGGCGCATGTTGAGGAAGCCGGGACCGGCGATGTCGATGGCCTCGACCCAGCGTTCGAAGACCGGCGTCGCGCGCAGGGCGGCGGCGATGTCCTCGGCCAGCTCGCGCGGCTTGCGTCCGAGCGGCTTGGCCAGCTGCATGGCGGCCGTGCTGGCGAAGTCGCCATGCGCGGCGACCTTGGGGGATTCGAAGACGGCCCGGGCGCCGGCGCCGGGAGAGAAGGATTCGAGCGTGCCCGCGAACGCGGCGAGCAGCTCCTGTTTGACCAATAGCATCGAAGGATTTTACCGGCGCGTTCCATGCGGCTCGCGCCGCGTCATCCGCGCCGGCCACGCGGACGTTAGCCAGGACGGCCCCGCGTGAACGCGAAGCCGCCTTTCCCTCCCATCGCTTCCCCTCCTAAGGATTCCGCACCATGAAGACCCTCCTCTCCCTGATCGCCCTGGGCGCCAGCCTGTCTTTCGGCGCGGCCCAGGCGCAGCCCGCGGCACCGGGCACTTCGGAGCGCGCGCCGACCGCGCAGCAGAACAAGATGACGGCCTGCAACAAGGACGCCACCGGCAAGAAGGGCGACGAGCGCAAGGCGTTCATGAAGGAATGCCTGTCGGCCAGCGCGCCCAGGATGACGCAGCAGGAGAAGATGAAGACCTGCAACGTCGGCGCCAGCGACAAGAAGCTCAAGGGCGACGACCGCAAGACCTACATGAAGAGCTGCCTGAGCACGCCGGCGGTCTGACGCCCGTGCCCCGCGCGGCGCGTCACTTGCCGTAGCCGCGCGCCAGGAAGACCGCCAGCAGCGGGATGACGGCGATGATGTGCGCCTGCACCATGACCAGGCGCCGCGCACGGGCGATCTGCGCCTCGTTGGGCAGCGAGCCGTCGGCGCGCACGGCCTTGCGCCAGCGCAGGAAGGTCAGGGTCGGGAAGATCGAGATCACGCCGACCACCACGAACAGCGTGAGTTTCATGTGCAGCAGCGGATTGCTCCAGTACCACGCCGTGCCCTTGACCCCCAGCAGCGTGCGCGTGACGCCGGTGGCGAGCACCGCCAGCGCGGCGATGCCGTAGATGCGATCGACCTTGGCCAGGCGCTCGACCACGGCGGCGTTGAGCCACTGCACGCGGCACAGCGCGGCCTCGCTGGCGACGAAGACGACCATCGTGAGGATGGCCAGCAGGTGCAGGTAGGAAAGAATGGCTTCGAGGGTCATCGGGCGGGCTCCGGGGTGGCATCGGCACGCGGGGCGTGGCGCGCCATTGTGCGGGGCGCCACGGTCGCGCCGGCCCAGAAATCGTCGCGTCCATATTCCGCCTTCAGGAAGTCCAGCCACAGACGCACGCGCAGCGGCAGGTGCTTGGCGCCCGGGAACACCGCGTAGATGCCATTGGGCGGCGCGGCGAATTCGTCGAGCACCGGCACCAGGGCGCCGGCCTCGATCTCGGCGTCGATCTCCCAGGTGCTGCGCCAGGCGATGCCGTGGCCGGCCAGGCACCAGTCGTGCAGCACCTGGCCATCGCTGCAGTCGAGCGGGCCATGCGGCTTGAGATGCATGGTCGTGGTGCCGCCGCCGTCCCCGGCCGGCACCCGGAAGGCCCAGCCGCGCGTCTGCGAGGCATCGCTCGACAATGTCAGGCAGGCGAAGCGCGCCAGCTCCGCCGGATGGCGCGGCGTGCCGTGGCGCTGCAGGAAGGCGGGCGTGGCGACGCAGCGGCGCCGGTTGTCGGCCAGCCGCAGGCTGACCAGCGAGGAATCGGGCAGGTCGCCGACCCGCACCGCGCAGTCGTAGCCCTCGCCCGCCACGTCGACCACGCGGTCGCTCAGGTTGAGGGAGATCGTCACTTCCGGATGCATCGCATGGAAGCGCGGCACCAGCGGCGCCACGTGGCGGCGGCCGAAGCCGGCCGGCGCCGTCACGCGCAGGTGCCCGCGCGCCTTGACGCCACCGGCGCTGACGCCGGCTTCGGCATCGGCGACGCCCACCAGCAGGCGCTGGCAGTCCTCCAGGAAGGCGCTGCCCTCGTGCGTGAGGCTCAGGCGGCGTGTGGTCCGCACCAGCAGCTTGACGCCCAGTCGCGCTTCCAGGGCATCGATGCGCCGCCCGATGATCGCGGGTGCCACGCCCTCGGCCCGGGCCGCGGCGGCCAGGCTGCCGCGCGTGGCGACGGCGACGAAGGATTCGAGCTGGGTCAGGCGGTCCATGGCCGGATTATCGACAGGCACCGCGAAGGCTGGAGAGCGTGAGGTACTCGATTACCCTCATCCAGGTCACGAATCAAAAGCCGCCCGGGCCCTCAATCTTCACGCGACGATCTCCTAAAGTACGACATGCGACGAACCGCGCGAGGCGTACGCTCACGGGTCCCGAAGCCCGTGCCACACGCATGCGCCGCTTCGGCCGCCCCACTTTCATTCAACGAGGTTCCCATGTCCGATCGCACCACCGTCCACGGCCTCCAGGTCGCCAACGAACTCCATCGCTTCATCGAGGACCGGGTGCTGCCGGCCGCCGGCGTCGACAGCGCCGCGTTCTGGCAGGGTTTCGACGCCATCGTGGCCGACCTGGCCCCCAAGAACGCCTCGCTGCTGGCCGAGCGCGACCGCCTGCAGGTCGAGCTCGACACCTGGCACAAGCTCAATCCCGGCCCGATCACCGACATGCCCGCCTATCGCGCGCACCTGGAGAAGATCGGCTACCTGCTGCCGCAGCCGGCCGACGTGCAGACCACCACCGCCAACGTCGACGCCGAGCTGGCCTTGCAGGCCGGCCCGCAGCTGGTGGTGCCGATCCTCAACGCGCGCTATGCGCTCAATGCCGCCAACGCGCGCTGGGGTTCGCTCTACGACGCGCTCTATGGCACCGACGCCATCCCCGAGACCGAGGGCGCCGAGAAGGGCTCGGGCTACAACCCGGTGCGTGGCGCCAAGGTCATCGCCTTCGCGCGCGACGTGCTCGACCAGGCCGCGCCCCTGGTCAACGGCTCGCACAAGGACGCCACCGCCTATGCCGTGAAGGACGGTGCGCTGGTCGTCACGCTGCACAGCAGCAGCACCGGACTCCAGGACCCGGCCGCGTTCGTCGGCTACCAGGGCGATGCCGCCGCGCCGTCGTCGGTGCTGCTCAGGCACAACGGCATCCACCTCGACCTGCGCATCGACCGCACGACCGCCATCGGCAAGACCGATCCGGCCGGCGTGTCCGACCTGGTGCTCGAGGCCGCGCTCTCCACCATCCTCGACCTGGAGGATTCGGTGGCCGTGGTCGACGCGGCCGACAAGGTGCTGGCCTACTCGAACTGGCTGGGCATCATCGAGGGCACCCTGACCGAGGAGGTCGAGAAGGGCGGCAAGCGCTTCACGCGCGGCCTCAACCCGGACCGCGAATACATCGGCGCCGATGGCAAGCCGCTCGCGCTGCATGGCCGTTCGCTGATGTTCCTGCGCAATGTCGGCCACCTGATGACCAACCCGGCGATCCTGTGGGGCACGGCCGGCAAGGAGATCCCGGAGGGCATCCTCGACGCCGTCGTGACGACCACCATCGCCACCATCGACCTCAAGCGCAAGGGCAACTCGCGCACCGGCAGCGTCTACATCGTCAAGCCCAAGATGCACGGCCCGGCCGAGGTCGCCTTCGCCAGCGAGCTCTTCGGCCGCGTCGAGCGGCTGCTGGGACTGCCGGCCAACACCGTCAAGCTCGGCATCATGGACGAGGAGCGCCGCACCAGCGTCAACCTCAAGGCCTGCATCGCCGAGGCCGCCGCGCGCGTGGCCTTCATCAACACCGGCTTCCTCGACCGCACCGGCGACGAGATGCACACCGCCATGCGCGCCGGCCCGATGCTGCGCAAGGGCGACATGAAGACCACGCCCTGGATCGCCGCCTATGAAAGGAACAACGTGCTGACCGGTCTGTCCTGCGGCCTGCGCGGCAAGGCGCAGATCGGCAAGGGCATGTGGGCCATGCCCGACCTGATGGCCGACATGCTCAAGCAGAAGATCGGCCACCCCAAGGCCGGCGCCAACACCGCCTGGGTGCCCTCGCCCACCGCCGCCACGCTGCACGCCCTGCACTACCACCAGGTCAACGTGGCCGAGGTGCAGAAGGAGCTGGAGAAGATCGACGCCAACGCCGAGCGCGACCGCATCCTGAACGACCTGCTGCAGGTGCCCGTGGCGCCCAAGGCCGACTGGAGCGATGCCGACAAGCAGCAGGAACTCGACAACAACGTCCAGGGCATCCTGGGCTACGTGGTGCGCTGGATCGACCAGGGCGTGGGCTGCTCCAAGGTGCCCGACATCCACAACGTCGGCCTGATGGAGGACCGCGCGACGCTGCGCATCTCCAGCCAGCACATCGCCAACTGGCTGGTGCATGGCGTGGTGACCTCGGCCCAGGTCAACGAGACCTTCGAGCGCATGGCGGCGGTGGTCGACGGCCAGAATGCCGGCGACCCGCTCTACCAGCCGATGGCCGGCCACTTCGAGACCTCGGCGGCCTACCAGGCGGCGCAGGACCTGGTGTTCAAGGGTGTCGACCAGCCGAGCGGCTACACCGAGCCGCTGCTGCACGCCTGGCGCCTGAAGGTGAAGGGCGAAGCCTGATCGTGGTCCGGGCGCCCGATGCGAAGCCGGGCGCCACCGCGCCCGATCCGGCGCGCTGCCCGCTGTGCGGCGCGCCGAACGGCTGCGCCATGGAGGCGGCGCGCGTCGCCGGCGCCGAGCCAGGGCCGTGCTGGTGCCTGTCGATGGATTTCACGGCCGTGCTGGCCGGCCCGTTGCCGGCAGCGGCGCGCGATGTCGCCTGCATCTGCGCAGACTGCGCGGCGCGGGCCGCCGCCGCTCAGGCGCCGAGCGGAGCGGGCGCGTAACCCGATGACGCGGCGGGCGGTGCCGCGAAGCCATCGGATGCATCGCCACCGGCGTCGGCGTTGCCACCGCCCACGGGGACCTCGATCACATCGGTCGTGCCATCGTCGCCACCCGTCGCGACCGGAGCCGGCATCTCGCCGATGGCCTGCGCCTGCAGGCGCTGCTCGGTCACGATCTGGTGGATGAACTGCAGCTTGCCGACCGCCGCGCGCGGCAGCGTGAAGGGGTAGTAGTCCGACTGGCCCATGCTGCGCGACAGCTCGTTGAGCACATTGGTCAGGCGCACCCAGCCGTTGAGGAAATCGAGGAACTTGGACGCGCCCGGATGGTCGGGCTGCCACAGGTCGGCGAAGTCGAACAGGTCGCTCGACATCTCGACATTGCGCGCATCGACGCCGAAGCTCATCGCCGTGTCGGCGGCATCGGCCATGTGCAGGTAGTGCGCCCAGGTCTCGGCCCAGTCCTCCCACGGATGCGCGCTCGCATAGCTGGTGACGCAGCGGTCGGCCCAGTCGGGGCGCGGACCCTGCTCGTAATGGACGCGCAACGCATCCGCGTAGCTGTCGCGCTCGTCGCCGAAGAGGAGACGGAAATCGTCGAGCCAGCGGGTCGGGTAGACCAGCCGGTCCCAGTAGTAGTGGCCGATCTCGTGGCGGAAATGCCCGACCAGGGTGCGATAGGGCTCGCGCATCTCGGCGCGGATCTGCTCGCGCACCACGTCCTCGGCCTCGGCGGCGTTCAGGGTGATGAGGCCGTTCTCGTGGCCGGTGAGGATGCGGGGGCCGCCGGGCAGGTCGCTCAGGAAGTCGAAGGCCAGGCCGCCGACCGGGTCGGCATGCCGCGTGACGATCGGCAGGCCGAGCACGAGCAGCTGCGACATCAGGCGGCGCTTGGCCAGCTCCAGCTTGTTCCACAGCACGCCATTGGCCTCGACGGACTGGTCGGGGATGGTGCGCGTGGCGCTGCACGAGAGGCAGAAGCCATCGAGCAGGCCGTGCCCGGTGAGCTCGCCCTCCTCGCCATCACGCGGCGTCGGCACCATCCAGTTGCAGCGCGACGCGGTGTCGAAGTTGGCGCAGCGCCGCCAGGTGCGCCCGCCCACGTCGCCATGGACCACGTACTTGTAGGGATCGGAGCCATCGCCGTTGGCGGTCTCGAGCGGCACCACGCCCAGCCGCTCGGTGACATAGCCCAGGTGCGTGCCGCAGGCCAGGCACTGGCTGTTGCGCAGGTAGACCGGACGGCCGCACTGGCACTGGTAGGCCCGGCTGATGGTGGGAGCGCGCAGCTCGACCGCGAGCGAGCCGCTGTCCTCCTCGCACGGCGCCGCCATCTCGGCATCGGCCTGGATCCCGGGCGGGATCCGGCCGTCGTCGAGCGGTTGGCTGGGCTGGGATACGAAAGCGTCCATGGTCGGGAGATCGGTGCGGCGGCGCGACATTGCGCGCGGATGATTGTGGGCGCCTCCTCCTGCAAAGCGGCCCCGCAAAGGCCGATATCCTTGTAGGACACCCATGTCCAATCCCGACCCCGTCTCTCCCCTGCGGGCCCGCTACGGCGAGCGCTACCGGTGGTATCTCCTGCTGTCGGTGATGGTCGGCGTGATGGCGTCCATCATGTCCTCGACCATCGTCAACGTGGCGATCCCCGACATGAGCCACTACTTCGTGCTCGGGCAGGAACGCGCGCAATGGGTCAGCTCCGGCTTCATGGTGGCGATGACGGTGTCGATGCTCACCACGCCCTGGCTGCTCGGACGCTATGGCTACCGCCGCACGTATGTCGGCACGATGGTGTTGCTGCTCGCCGGCGGCGTGGCGGGCGGGCTGGCCACCGACTTCTCGCTCGTGCTGGCCGCGCGCATCGTCGAGGGCCTGGCTGCCGGCGTGGTGCAGCCGATCCCGGCCATCATCATCCTGCGCGCCTTCGAGCCGCACGAGCAGGGCCGCGCGAGCGGCATCTTCGGCATGGGCGTGGTGCTGGCACCGGCCATCGGCCCGAGCATCGGCGGCGTGCTGGTCGACCTGTTCGGCTGGCGCTCGATCTTCTTCATGGTGGTGCCCTTCTGCATCGCCTCGATCGCCCTGGCCTACCGCTTCGTGCCGGTCACGGCGCCGGGCGGCGTGGCGGCGGCGCGCGACAGCGCGCTCGACTGGCGCGGCCTGCTCATCGGCACGGTGGGCACGCTGTGCCTGCTCAACGGCCTGGTCGCGCTGCGTGGCGATTCGCCGCTGGAGGCCGGCGTGCTGCTGGCCGGCGCCGTCGTCGCGCTGGTCGCCTTCATCCGCCTGCAGCGCCACATGACGGCGCGGGGCGAGGCGGCGCTGATGAACATGACGCTGTTCGGCTACCGGCAGTTCTCCATGGGCAGCGTGGTGGCCTTCATCTATGGCGCCGCCCTGTTCGGCTCGACCTACCTGCTGCCGGTCTACATGCAGGTGGCGCTGCACCTGTCGGCCTCCCACGTCGGCACGATCATGCTGCCCGCGGGCATCGTGCTGGCCTTCACCATCGCCGGCGTCGGGCGCCTGGCCGACCGCCAGCCGACCTGGCTGCTGGTGAGCATCGGGCTGGCGCTGCTGGCGGTGTCGTTCGCGCTGATGGTCACGCTGCGCCTGGGCGGCACCCTGTGGTGGCTGGTGGCCTTCGCCGTGGTGGGGCGCATCGGCCTGGGCTTCATCCTGCCCTCGCTCAACCTGGGTTCGATGCGGCCGCTGGCCAAGCCGCTGATCCCGCAGGGCGCCAGCGCCATCAGCTTCCTGCGCATGCTCGGCGGCGCGACCGGCGTGAGCCTGTGCGCCATCGCGCTGGAGTGGCGGCTCGCCGTGCATGGCGACTCGCTGACCCAGGCGGCCACCAGCCCGGCCCGGCTCGCGGCCTTCAACGAGGTCTTCCTGATGCTGGCCTCGCTGTGCGCCCTCGCCCTGCTGGCGGCCTGGCAGCTGCGCACCGATGGCGACCGTCCGTCCACCGCCCCGCGTCCCAAGGAGTCCTGATCCCATGTGCCAGCTGCTCGGCATGAACTGCAACACGCCCACCGACATCACTTTCAGCTTCCGGGGTTTCGCGCATCGCGGCGGGCGCACCGACCATCACTCCGACGGCTGGGGCATCGCGTTCTTCGAGGATCGCGGCCTGCGGCATTTCGTCGACCATTCGCCAGCCTGCGAGTCGCCCGTGGCCGACCTGATCCGCCGCTACCCGATCCAGAGCCGCAACGTCGTGGCCCACATCCGCAAGGCGACCCAGGGCAGCGTCAACCTGCAGAACTGCCATCCTTTCGTGCGCGAGCTCTGGGGCCGCTACTGGGTCTTCGCCCACAACGGCGACCTGAAGGACTTCCGGCCCCGGCTGCACGGCAGCTTCCATCCGGTGGGCGACACCGACAGCGAGCATGCCTTCTGCTGGCTGATGCAGGAGCTGGCCAAGTCGCATGCCGACGTCCCCAGCATCGAGGAGCTGACCCTGACCCTGCGCGAACTCGCGCCGCGCGCCGCGCGCCATGGCACCTTCAACTTCATGCTCTCCAACGGGCAGGCGCTGTGGTCGCATGCCTCGACCCACCTCTGGTACATCGAGCGCCAGCATCCCTTCATGCTGGCCCATCTGGCCGACGAGGACGTGGCGATCGACTTCGCCCAGCACACCACGCCCGAGGATCGCGTGGCCATGGTGGTGACGGCTCCGCTGACCACCAATGAGACCTGGACGGCCTTCGCGCCGGGCGAGCTGGCGGTGTTCGTGGACGGGCGCCGGCACGGTTGAGCATCGCCCGTCGACCTAGTACCAAAGGTCGCATTCAAACAACAGTGGGCATTCAGCCAGCAGTCTGAGCGCACGCTCACGGGCGTGGGATGAGGATAATAACGGTTCGCATTTGCGATGCCGTCCTTCCGCTCATTCCCATCCCGATGTCCTCCCTTCCCTGCTCCCTCCGACCGATCACGATCGCCGCCATGCTGGCGCTCCAGGCGCTCGGCGCCTCGGCCCAGACCGCATCGCCCGCCGCGGCCCTCGCCGCCGACGGCCGCGCGACGCTGTCGACCGTGACGGTCGAGGCCAGCGCCGATGCCTCGGCCGACGGCCTCGCCAGACCGTACGCCGGCGGCGAGGTGGCGCGCGGCGGCCGGGTCGGCATCCTGGGCACCCAGGACGTGATGGCGACGCCGTTCTCCACCACCAGCTACACGCACCAGCTGATCCAGGACCAGCAGGCCCGCAGCGTCGCCGACGTGCTGCAGAACGACCCTTCGGTGCGCATCGCGCGCGGCTTCGGCAACTTCCAGGAGTCGTATTTCATCCGCGGCTTCATCGTCAATTCGGACGACATCGCCTACAACGGCCTCTACGGTCTGCTGCCACGCCAGTACATCGCGTCGGAGCTCTTCGAGCGGGTCGAGGTGCTGCGCGGCGCGAGCGCCTTCCTCAATGGCGCGACGCCCTCGGGCGGCGGCATCGGCGGCAACATCAACCTGCTGCCCAAGCGCGCGCCCAACGAGGCATTGACCGAAGTCAGCCTGGGACTGGCCACCGGTTCGCAGGCCTATGCCGCCACCGACATCGCCCGGCGCTTCGGGCCCGACCAGAGCCTGGGCATCCGGCTGAACGCGGCGCACCGCGACGGTGGCACCGGCGTCGACGGCGAGCGCGTCAAGCTCGACCTGTTCTCCCTCGGCCTCGACTGGCGCGGCCGCGATGCCCGCATCTCCGCCGACATCGGCCACCAGGAGCATCGCCTCGGCGGCACGCGGCCGAACGTCACGCCATCGGGCACGCTCACGGCCATTCCCCGGGCGCCGGACAACCAGACCAACTTCGCCCAGCCCTGGACCTATTCGAACGAGCGCGACACCTTCGGCAGCGTGCGCGGCGAATACGACCTCGCCCCCGGCATCACGGCCTGGGCCGCCGCCGGCGCGCGGCGCGGCAACGAGGCCAACTCGCTCGCCGGCTTCACCGTCACCGACGCGGCCACCGGCGCGGGCACGCAATCGCGCTTCGACAACACGCGCCAGGACGACGTGCGCACCGCCGAGCTCGGCGTGCGCGGCCGCTTCCGCACCGGCACGGTCGGCCACGAGTGGGTCGCGGCCTACTCGTTCTTCGACCTGGAGAAGAAGAACGCCTACGGGCTCGGCACGGGCACCGGCACGTCGCTGGCCACCAACCTCTACAACCCGTCCAGCTATGCCGCGCCGGCGCTCAACTTCCTCGGCAACGACCTGGCCAACCCGGCGCTCAACGGCAAGGTCCGCCTGCACAGCGTCGCGATCGGCGACACGCTGTCGTTCATGGAGGACCGCCTGCGCCTGACGGTCGGCCTGCGCCAGCAGAGCCTGGCGACGCAGGACACGGGCTATCGCACGATCTTCAACGGCATCGTGACCAATCCCGGCGGCGCCGTGACCTCGTACGACCAGAGCCGCACCAGTCCGGTCGTGGGCATCGTGTTCAAGGCCCGGCCCGACCTGTCGGTCTATGCCAACTACATCGAGGGCCTGTCGCAGGGCGAGTCGGCGCCGTCGCAACTCAACGGCGTTCCGGTGCGCAACGCGGGCGAATCGCTCAAGCCCTATGTCTCCAAGCAGCAGGAGATCGGCATCAAGTACGACGGTGGCCGCATCGGCGGCGGCGTGGCGCTGTTCTCCACCGAGAAGCCGCGTTCGCTGGTCGATGGCGCCGGCTTCTTCGTCGCCCAGGGCAAGGACCGCCATCAGGGCCTCGAACTCACCACCTTCGGCGAGGTGACGCGCGGCCTGCGCCTGCTCGGCGGTCTCACCCTGCTCGACGCCCAGCAGAAATCCACCGGCGTCGCCGCCACCGACGGCCAGCGTGTGATCGGCGTGCCGACGGCCCAGGGCAGCATCGGCGTCGACTGGGACGTGCCTGGCGTGCGCGGCCTGTCGCTCAACGGCCGCGTGGTGGCCTCGGGCGGCAGCTACGCCAACGCCACCAACACCCTGCGCGTGGGCGGCTGGGGCCGGCTCGACATCGGCGCGCGCTACGTGACCGAGATGGCCGGCAAGCTGGTGACCTTGCGCGCGCGCATCGACAACGTGGCCAACCGCGACTACTGGGCCTCGGTCGGCGGCTATCCGGGCAGCGGCTACCTCGTGCTGGGCACGCCGCGCACCTTCAGCCTGACCGCCTCGGTCAACTTCTGACGCCGCGCCCGGATCGCCCGGGCGCCCTTTCGTCTCAGGCTCCGGCCAGATGCGCCTCCAGCGCGTCGACGAACATCGCCGGCACGTCGAAGCCGGTCTGGTCGGTGATCTCCTGGAAGCAGGTCGGGCTGGTGACGTTGATCTCGGTGACCGAGTCGCCGATGACATCCAGGCCGATCAGCAGCAGCCCGCGCGGCGCCAGCGCGCGGCCCACGGTCTCGGCGATCTCGCGATTCCTCGCGGTCAGCGGCTGCGCCACGCCCTTGCCGCCCGCGGCCAGGTTGCCGCGCACCTCGGTGCCCTGCGGAATGCGCGCCAGCACGAAGGGCGCCGGCTCGCCCGCGATGATCAGGATGCGCTTGTCGCCCTCGGCGATCTGCGGCACGAAGCGCTGCACCATGATCGTCTCGGCGCCGCCCTTGTTGAGCGTCTCGATGATCGAACCGAGATTGAGCGCATCCTGGCGCACGCGGAAGATGCCCATGCCGCCCATGCCGTCGAGCGGCTTGAGGATGACGTCGCCATGCTCGGCATGGAACGCCTTGACCGCCGCCTCGCTGCGCGTGACCAGGGTCGGCGTGGTGAACTGCGGGAACTGCATGATCGCCAGCTTCTCCGGATGGTCGCGCAGCGCGCGCGGCTTGTTGACCACGCGCGCGCCCTCGCGCTCGGCCTGCTCCAGCAGGTGCGTCGCGTAGATGTACTCGGCGTCGAAGGGCGGGTCCTTGCGCATCAGCACGGCATCGAAATCCTTCAGTGCCATCGTCTCCGGACCGTCCTCGTGGAACCAGGCATCGGCCTCCCCGGTCAGCGTGATCCGGCGCACCACGGCCTCCACCACGCCGCCGGACTTCCACTGCAGGTCCTGCGGCAGGCAGGCCGCGATGCGATGGCCGCGCCGCTGGGCCTCGCGCATCATCGCGAAGGTGGTGTCCTTGTGGATCTTGAATTGTTCGAGCGGGTCGGCGACGAAGAGCAGGTTCATGGTCGTGTCGGGGAGGAGGATGAAGAAGGAGTCGGACCGATGGCGGCGCCCCGGGGCGCGGCCGGATCGGGCGTGAGGGCCGCCGGCGCGGCGGCCGCATGGGCATCGAGCCTGATCTTGCAGGCGGGCGCGATGTCCTTGTCAGCCGGGGTCTTTCGGCCGATGCGCTGGGCCGCCAGCGCCACGGCGCCCGCCACCACGCCCCAGAAGGCGGAGCCGATGCCCGCCACCGTCACGCCCGAGAGCGTCACCAGGAAGGTGATCAGCGCCGCCTCGCGGTAGGGCTCGTCGCGCAGCGCGGCGGCCAGGCCGCCGCCGATGGTGCCCAGCAGCGCGAGGCCGGCGATGGCGGCGACCAGTTCCTTCGGGAATGCCGTCAGCAGTCCCGTGACGGCGGCGCCGAACAGGCCGATGACCACGTAGATGGCGCCGCAGCTCACCGCCGCCGTGTAGCGCCGGGCCGGGTCCTCGTGCGCCTCGCGGCCCATGCAGATGGCGGCGGTGATGGCGCTCAGGTTGAGCGCGTAGCCACCGAAGGGCGCCAGCACCAGCGTCGCGACGCCGGTCAGGGTGACGAGCCTGGAGATCGGCATGTCGTAGCCGGCCGCGCGGATGGCCGCCACGCCCGGCAGGTTCTGCGATGCCATGGTCACCACGAACAATGGCAGCGCCAGACTGACGGCCGCCTGCCAGGTGAACACCGGCATCGTGAAGATCGGCATCGCCAGGCTGAAATGCACCGCCGACCAGGCCAGCTCGCCACGCAGCGCCGCGAAGGCGATGGCCACCAGCAGGGTCAGCGGAACGGCATAGCGCGGCACGAAGCGCTTGCCCGCGAGGTACGTGGCCAGCATCAGCAGCACCAGCGGCAGCGCGGTCTGCGCGGCGGCGAAACCGGCCAGTCCGAAGCGCGCCAGCACGCCGGCGAGCAGGGCCGAGGCGATCGCCATCGGAATGCGGTTCATGACGCGCTCGAACAGTCCGGTGGCGCCGGCCAGCGTGATGAGCGCCGCGCAGACGATGAAGGCACCCACCGCCTCGCCCATGCCGTAGCCGGCGCCGGCGGTCGCCAGCACGGCCGCGCCGGGCGTGCTCCAGGCCACCATCACCGGCTTCCTCAGCCATAGCGACGGCAATGCCGACGCCAGTCCCATGCCCAGCCCCAGCGCCCACATCCACGAGGCGATCAGCTCCGGCGTGGCGCCGAAGGCCTGGGCGGCCTGGAACACGATCACCACCGAACTGGTGAAACCCACCAGCACGGCGACGAAGCCGGCGGTGAAGGCGGAGAGGCTCAGGTCCTTGAAGAAGCGCATCGCGGGATTGTGCCCAACGCCTGGCTGGCGCCGACGCGGCGGACAGCGGTCGTCCCGCGTCGGCGGACGCGGGCGGCATCCAGGCCTGATACGGCAGGCCTGGCATGAGAAACCGGCGACCATGACGGAGTCGTCATTGCAGGCATGTGAATTGCTGTCCGGAATGGCACTGGCCCAGCCCGGCATTCCGTCGGCATCGCGTCGGCCCTCCCTGGAGAAAACAATGAACGACTCCCGCGCCTCCGAGGCGCCGGCCCTCACCGACCCCGCCGCCGTGGTCGACGAGTTCCTGCGCCTGGTGATGATTCCCGATCCCGAAGCGGCCTCGCGCTACACGGCGCCGGACATCCGCATCCGCTTCACCGGCAACCGCGCGATGACGCGGCCGGCCGACACCTCGGCCTTCAACGCGCAGCGCTATGCATGGGTCAAGAAGCGGATCGAGCGCACCGAGGTGGTGGCTGGCGGCACGCCGGCGGAGACCGTGGTCTACAGCCTGGGCACCCTCCATGGCGCCTGGCCCGACGGCACGCCCTTCGAGGGCAACCGCTATGTCGACCGCTATGTGGTCGGCCATGGCCTGATCGTGCGGATGGACGTCTGGAACGACAGCGCCGAATGGCTGCTGGCGCGTGCCGGCCTGGCCACGCTCTGAGTCCGCCCGCATGACCACGCAACGCTGGCCCGGCCCGCTTCCCGACCATGGCCGCTTCGACTACCGGCCCATCACGCGACGCCCCGACCACACCTGGCCCGGCGGCGCCCGGCTGGCGGTGTACCTGGGCTTCAACATCGAGCACTTCGCCTTCGGCGACGGCCTGGGCGCCAGCATCGGCGCGCCCTCGCCGCAGCCCGACGTGCTCAACCACAGCTGGCGCGAATACGGCAACCGCGTGGGCGCCTGGCGCTGCCTCGAACTGTTCGACACGCTCGGCCTGCCCAGTGGAGCGCTGATCAACACCGCGCTCTACGACCACTGCCCGGAACTCGTGCGGGCCTGCGTGGCGCGCGGCGACGAACTGATCGGCCACGGCCACAGCAACGCCGAGCGCCAGGGCGTGCTCGACGAGGCCGAGGAGCGCGCCCTGCTGCTGCGCTGCCGCGAACGCATCCAACGCGAGAGCGGCCAGACGCCCGCCGGCTGGCTGTCGCCGTGGATCTCCGAGAGCGCGACGACACCCGACCTGCTGGCCGAGACCGGCTATGGCTACACGCTCAACTGGTGCCACGACGACCAGCCCACGCGCATGCGCACGCGCGGCGGCGCCACGCTCTGGTCGGTGCCCTATCCGCAGGAGCTCAACGACATCCCGATGATCGTCGGCCGCCAGCTGGACATGAAGGACTTCACCGCCATGGTGATCGACAACTTCGACGAGATGCGGCAGCAGGCGCGCGCGCAGCCGCTGGTGATGGGCCTCGCGCTGCATCCCTACATCGTCGGCCAGCCCTATCGCCTGCGGCACCTGCGCCGCGCGCTGGAACACCTGGCGCACGCCCGCGACCGGGGCGAGATCTGGTTCACCACGCCGGGCGCCATCGCCGCGCACATGCAGGCGCTGGCGGCCGAACGCCCGGACGACTTCGCCTGAACGCGCCCCCAACGGAGGGCATGGCCACGGGCCCGGCCGACCCTGGCCGGCGCTAGATCGTCGTCACATACCGGCCGGGCTTGTGGTTGACCGCCAGGAACACGCTCATCACCACCGCCGCCAGCACCGAATACAGCACCCGGACCGGATCGATCACCAGGAAGGCCAGCGCGACGATGCTGCAGTCGATGGCCATCTGCACCTTGCCGGCGCGCCAGCCGTGCTTCTCCTGCATGTAGAGCGAGATGATCGTCGCACCGCCCAGGCTGCCGCGGTGCCGCGCCAGGAACAGGCAGCCCGCTCCCAGCAGCAGTCCGCCCAGCACCGCCGCGTAGGCCGGATGCAGCCGCTCGATGGCGAACAGCGCCGGCGACCACTCGGTCATGGCCGACAGCAGGCTGATGGCGACGAAGGTCTTGAGCGTGAACTCGCGCCCCATGCGCAGCCAGGCGAAACCGTAGAACGGCAGGTTGATGAGGAAGAACAACTTGCCGAAGCCCATGCCTGTCAGGTAGTGCAGCAGGAAGGCGATGCCCGCCGCGCCACCGGTGAGCAACCCGACCTGCTTGAACAGGATCAGCGCGAGCGAGACGAACAGCGTCCCGGCGAAGATCGCCTGGGCATCCTCGAAATGGCTGTGGCGCAAGGTCGACATGGAAAGGGCCGTGAACGCCGGAAAGTTGGAGGGTTGGGGCATGCAACGCGAGCACCCCACCCGAAAGCACGAACCTTGCCGCCCTCCGCCCTCACCGCTCGCTCCGGTCCCGCTCCCATTCCAGGGACACAGCGCAACCGGCTCCGCCGGTCCGTCAGTGTCGCCCCCCGGTAGGGGGTAGGCGAAGCGACACGCAGTGCGCGCAGCCTGGGGGCGAGTCAGATCTCTATCTTGGACCCCAGCTCCACCACCGCGTTGTTGGGCAGGTTGAGGAAATCCGCGGCGCCGCTGGCGTTGTGGTGCATCTGGGCGAACAGCTTCTCGCGCCAGGGCGCCATGCCGCTGCCCAGCGTCGGGATGACGACGTCGCGCGACAGGAAGTAGCTCGTCGTCATGCGCTCGAGCTGGCAGCCCCGCATGCGCGCGTTCTCCAGCGCGCGGGGCAGGTCGATGTCGTTCTTGAAGCCGTAGTTCACCACCACCTGCCAGCAGTGGTGGCCCAGCGGCGTGATCTCCACCCGCTGCGCCATCGGGATCCAGGGCACCTCGTGGCTGCGCACCGTGACGAACAGGTTCTGCTCGTGCAGCACCTTGTTGTGCTTGAGGTTGTGCAGCAGCGCGTTGGGCACCGAGCCCGGTTCGGCGGTCAGGAAGACGGCCGAACCCTCGACGCGCGCGGGCGGGCTCACGAAGACGGCGTCGAGGAAACTGCGCAGGTCGATGGCATCGGAGCGCTGCGCCTCGCCCATCAGGCGCCGGCCCTCCTTCCAGGTGATCATCAGCATGAAGATGCCGCCACCGATCAGCAGCGGGAACCAGCCGCCCTGCGGCAGCTTCAGCAGGTTGGAGGCGAAGAAGGCGAAGTCGATGACGAAGAAGGCCGAGGTCGCGCCGATGCACAGCGCCAGCGGCAGCTTCCAGGCATAGCGGATGACGAAGAAGGTCAGCACGGTGGTGATGAGCATGTCGGTCGTCACGGCGATGCCATAGGCCGCCGCCAGATTGCTCGACGAGCGGAACATCACCACGGCCAGCACGATGGCCACGAACAGCCCCCAGTTGATGAACGGGATGTAGATCTGCCCGGCCGAGCGCACGCTGGTGTGCTGGATGTTCAGCCGTGGCAGGTAGCCCAGCTGGATCACCTGCCGCGTGACGCTGAAGGCGCCGGTGATGAGCGCCTGCGAGGCGATCACCGTGGCCAGCGTGGCCAGCAGCACCAGGGGCATCAGCGCCCATTCCGGCGCCATCATGAAGAACGGGTTCTTCACCGCCTCGGGGTTCTCCAGCAGCAGCGCGCCCTGGCCGAAGTAGTTGAGCGTGAGCGCCGGCATCACGACCGAGAACCAGGCGATGCGGATCGGTCCCTTGCCGAAGTGGCCGAGGTCGGCGTAGAGCGCCTCGGCGCCGGTCACGCACAGCACGGTCGCTCCCAGCACGATGAAGCTGGTCATCGGGTTGTCCCAGATGAAGCGCAGCGCGTAGTACGGGTTGACCGCCTTGAGGATCTCCGGATGATTGACGATCTGCGAGACGCCCAGCACCGCCAGCACGACGAACCACACCAGCGTCACCGGCCCGAAGAACTTGCCGATGCCCGCGGTGCCGCGCTTCTGCACCAGGAAGAGCACGAACAGCACCACTAGCGTGATCGGGATGACGTAGTGCGTGAAATGCGGCGACACCACCTCCAGGCCCTCGACCGCCGAGAGCACCGAGATCGCCGGCGTGATGACGCCGTCGCCATAGAAGAGCGAGGTGCCGAAGATGCCCACCGCCAGCAGCACGCCCCTGAGCTTGGGCTTGTCCGCCACCGCGCGCGAGGCCAGCGCCAGCATCGCGACCAGGCCGCCCTCGCCCTCGTTGTCGGCCCGCAGGACCAGCACCACGTACTTGATCGACACGATGGTGGTGAGCGTCCAGAAGAACATCGACAGGATGCCGTAGACGTTCTCGACGGTGAACGGCACGTGGCCGTGGCCGAAGACCTCCTTGGTGGCATACAGCACGCTGGTGCCGATGTCACCGTAGACGACACCGATGGCGCCCAGGATCAGGCCGGCCGAGGAGCTTTTGGGGGAAGACACGCGTCGAGTGGAAGGACATCGACCGGTGTCGGGCGACGCTGCCCGCTCCCTGTCGAATCGCCTGTTTTTCCATTGGCTGTGGGGCCGCTATTCTGCCTTCGACGCACCCCTTGGCAAAGATCAGTGACGGTTGTTACTCATAGACCTCGGCATCCGGGTCGGTGGCTTCCATCTCGTAGCTGGCCGCCACCATCGCCAGGCGGCCGATCACGCCATACATGTAGAACCGGTTGGGCGCGCTGGCCCCCGGCTTGGCACCATGCTGCGGCAGGTGGGCACTGTCGGAGAAGGCCAGCGGCACGAAGCTGGCGCCCGGCAGGTTGAGGGTCTCGTCGGTGCTGCGCCCGGCATGCACGCGGTAGAAGCCGCCCACGACATAGCGGTCCATCATGTAGATCACCGGCTCGGCCACGCTGTCGTGCACGCGTTCCTGGGTGAGCACGCCTTCCTGGATGATGACGTCGTGCGAGCCCAGGCCCGGGCCCTCGCCCGCCGGCAGGTTGCGCTCGCGCAGCTGGCGCCCGAAGGCCTCGAAGTCCTTGGCGTCGCGCACCGTGGTCACGCCCAGGCCATGGCTGCCGTCGTCGGCCTTGACGATGACGAACGGCTTCTCGTTGATGCCGTATTCCTTGTACTTGCGGCGCACCTTGGCGAGCATGGCGTCGACGTGGCCGGCGACGTCGTCCAGTCCGACGCCGGTGGTCAGGTCGACGTCCTCGGCGCGGGTGGACATCGGGTTGATCAGCCAGGGATCGATGCCCAGCAGCTTGCCGAAGCGCTTCGCGATCTCCTCGTAGCTGCGGAAGTGGTTGCTCTTGCGGCGGATCGACCAGCCCGCATGCACCGGCGGCAGCAGGTATTGCTCGTGCAGGTCCTCCAGGATGCCGGGGGTGCCGGCCATGAGGTCGTTGTTCAGCAGGATCGTGCAGGGATCGAAGTTCTTGATGCCCAGACGCCGCTTGGTGCGCACCACGGGCTCCAATGTCACCGCGTCGCCGTTGGGCAGCTCGATGGTGCGCGGCGACTTGATGGCCGGATCGATGGAACCCACCCGCACGTTCAGTCCCGCCATGTGGAAGATGCGCACCAGCTGCGCGATGTTGGCCAGGTAGAAGGTGTTGTCCGACCGGTTCTCCGGGATCACGAGCAGATTGCGCGCCTCGGGGCAGATCTTCTCGATGGCGGCCTGGGCCGCCTGCACGGCCAGCGGCAGCATCTGCGCCGTCAGGTGGTTCCAGCCGCCCGGGAACAGGTTGGTGTCCACTGGCGCCAGCTTGAATCCGGCGTTGCGGATGTCGACCGCGCTGTAGAACGGCGGCGTGTGCTCCATCCATTCGAGGCGGAACCAGCGCTCGATGGCCGGCGTGGAATCCAGGACACGCTGTTCGAGTTCGTTGATCGGGCCGGTCAGGGCGGTGACGAGGTGGGGGACCATACGGCGGCCTTGTGCGTTGCGCGAAAGAAGTTGAGTGGAATGAGAGGATTTGGGGGCGCCACGAAGATTCGCAACGCGTGGCGTGAATCGACAGCGCTACCGCCCGCCGTCCACCCGTCCACCCGCGCGCTCAGCCGCGGATCTCGCCTTGTCCGAGCACCACGTATTTCAACGAGGTCAGGCCCTCGATCCCGACCGGACCACGCGCATGAAACTTGTCGGTGCTGATGCCGATTTCAGCTCCCAGCCCGTACTCGAAGCCGTCCGCGAAGCGGGTGCTCGCATTCACCATCACGCTGGCTGAATCGACCTCGCGCAGGAAGCGCTGGGCATTGACGTGGTCGCGCGTGATGATGGCGTCAGTGTGGTGGCTGGAATAGCGGTTGATATGGGCGATCGCCTCGTCCAGGCCGGACACCACCTTGATGCTGATGACGGCGGCGAGATATTCCTCCGACCAGTCCGACTCCACCGCGTCGACGACGCGCGCCGTGGCCGTGGTGGCCCCCTCGGCGCGCAGGATCGCCGCCGCCGCCGGATCGCAGCGCATCTCCACGCCCTTGGCCGCGAACACGGCGGCGATCTCCGGCAGGAAGATCTCGGCGACCGAGGCCGCCACCAGCAGGCCCTCGGCGGCGTTGCACGGGCTGTATTTCTGCGTCTTGGCGTTGTCGACCACCCGCACCGCCATGTCCAGCGGCGCGGTGTCGTCGACATAGACGTGGCAGTTGCCGTCCAGGTGCTTGATGACCGGCACCTTGGCTTCGCGGCTGATGCGCTCGATCAGCCCCTTGCCGCCGCGCGGGATGATCACGTCGACGAATTCCGGCATGGCGATGAGCTGGCCCACCGCCGCGCGGTCGGTGGTGCCCACCAGCTGCACGGCCTCGACCGGCAGCCCGGCCTCCTCCAGCGCCCCGGCCACCAGCTGCGCCAGCGCCTTGTTCGACTCGATGGCCTCGGAGCCGCCGCGCAGGATGGCCGCGTTGCCGCTCTTGATGGCCAGGCTGGCGGCTTCGATGGTCACGTTCGGACGGCTCTCGTAGATCATGCCGAAGACACCGATGGGCACCCTCATCTGGCCGACCCGGATGCCGCTGGGCTGCTGCTTGAGCCCGATGATCTCGCCGATGACATCGGCCATGGCGGCGAGCTGTTCGCAGCCCAGGGCGACGGTCTCGATCACCGGGGGCGTCAATTTGAGGCGGTCTACCATCGGCGCGGCGAGGCCGGCGGCGCTGGCGCGTTCGATGTCGCGGGCATTGGCTTCGGCCAGGGCGGGGCCGGCGGCGCGCAGGCGGCGGGCCAGCGCCAGCAGGGCGGCGTTGCGGCTGGCGGCGCTGGCCTTGGCCATCAGGGCCGAGGCGGCCTTGGCCTGGGATCCCAGGACCTGCATGGATTCGTTCGAATTGAAGGCATTCATGTCGGCATTTTCCCACCGCCGGCGCCCGATGCCGGCGAAAGCGCCTGTGCCGGTCCCGCTCAGGAGGACGCCGGAGCGGCCATGCAGGCGCGGCACAGCATCAGCGCCAGGCGCTGCAGCGCGGGCCAGCCGCCGGCGGGCCAGTCGGGCTGCCGCAGTCCCTTGACGATGCCGTCGACGATGTGGGCGGCGCGCAGCAACCGCGTCAGGGCGCGGTCGTCCAGGCGCGGCAGCACGCGCTCGAAGGCCCGCTCGCGCGCGCCCCAGATGCGGTTCTCGCGCAGCGCCAGGGGCAGCGGGCGGCCGGCCGACAGGGCGTCGCGCACGCGCTTGAGGGCCCGGATGTCCTCGGCCAGCGCGTAGTGCACCAGCACCTCGGCCTCGCCCTCGGCGCGCAGGCCGTCGAGCATGCGCGCCACGCGCACCGGCTGACCGGCGAGCACCGCTTCGGAGAGTTTGAAGACGTCGTAGCGCGCGACGTTGTTGACCGCGCCCTCGATCTGCTCCCAGCCCAGCTCGCCGGCCGGATGCAGCAGCGCCAGCTTCTGGATCTCCTGGTGGGCGGCCAGCAGGTTGCCCTCGACGCGGTCGGCGAAGAACTGCAGCGTGCGCTGGCCCTCCTCGCCGGGTTTCACGCGCTGGCCCTGCAGCGCCAGCCGCTGGGCGATCCACTGCGGCAGCGCGGCGCGCTCGACCGGGTCGACCTGCAGCGTGACGCCGTGGTTCTCCAGCGCCGCGAACCAGGCGCCGCTGCGCGTGGCCTTGTCCAGGCGCGGCAGCAGCACCAGCGTGAGCGTGGTGTCGTTGCCATCCGCGGCCTCGGCGATCTGCTGCAGGGCGGCGCTGCCGTCCTTGCCGGGCTTGCCCGAGGGGATCCGGATCTCCACCACCTGCCGCTCGGCGAACAGGCTGAGCGAGCCGCCGGCGGCGAGCACCGTGCTCCAGTCGAAATGCGCGCCGGCGACGGTGTGGGAGGTGCGCTCGGTATGGCCCCGGGCACGGGCCGCCTGGCGGATCGCATCGGCGGCTTCCTGCGCCAGCAGGGGCTCGTCGCCATGGATCGCGTAGAGCGAGCGCAGGCCCTTGGCCAGGTGCGCCGGCAACTGCGCCGGGCTCAGCTGCATGGGACGCGGCTCCCTACAGTTGCTTGACCGCGGCGAGCCGGCGCAGGGTCTGCTGGGCGATGTCGTTCTGCATGTCGCGGAACAGCAGCTCGGCCTCGCCCTCCTTGGCCAACGCGTTGGTCTCGTTGTAGGTCAGGTCGCGCTGCTGCACGATCTCCGCCAGCTGCAGCTCCTTGCCCCCGGGCGTGGCGAGCCGGAAGCGCACGCGCAGGCGCAGCTGCAGCTCGCGCACCTCGCCGGCCGCGTTGGTCGACAGCACGACGCGCTCGCGGCCCTCGCTCAGGATCGCCAGCACGGCATCGGCCTCGTTGGCGCGCTCCGGCGGCAGCAGCGTGACCGTGCCGGCGGCGACGATCAGGCGGCGCAGGTAGTTGATGAAGGCCGAGTTGCCCGCCACCGACAGCGTCTTGAAGGCGAACACCGGCGCCTTGCGCAGCTCGAAGCCGCAACCGGCCAGGCCGGCGGCCAGCACCGGGGCGCCCAGCAGGGCGAGCGCGGCGCGGCGCGAGGGCGGCGTGGGGGAATTCATCTTCATCGGGGACAGCCTCACAGGACCACGTTGACGAGCCGGCCGGGCACCACGATGACGCGCTTGGGCACGGCACCGGCGGCATGCTGCGCCAGGATCTCGCTGGCGCGCGTGATGGCCTCGATCTCCTCCTTCGAGGCGCCGGCGGGCACGCGCACCGCGCCGCGCAGCTTGCCGTTGACCTGCAGCATCAGTTCGATCTCGTCCTGCACCAGCGCGTCGGGGTCGACCACCGGCCAGGGCGCGTCGAGCAGGTCGCCATGGTCGCGGGCGTAGCCCAGCTCGTTCCAGAGCTGCTGCGCGATGTGCGGCGTGGCCGGATACAGCACGCGCAGCAGGATGCCGAAGCCTTCGCGCAGCGCCGCCGCGTCGCCCGGCTCGCCCGTGGTCTTGAACGACTCCAGCGCGTTGAGCAGCTTCATCGCGCCCGAGACGACGGTGTTGTACTGCATGCGCTGGTAGTCGTAGTCGATCTGGCGCAGCACGATGTGGACCTCGCGGCGCAGGGCCTGGGCCGCCTTGCCGAAGGCGGCCGGCGCCGCGCCCGGCAGGCCCGTGGCCACCTGCGCGGTCTGCCGCGCGACGCCGAAGTTCCAGACCCGCCGCAGGAAGCGGTAGCTGCCCTCGACCGCCGCGTCGTTCCACTCCAGGGTGGCTTCCGGCGGCGCGGTGAACATGGTGTAGAGCCGGGCGGTGTCGGCGCCGTACTTCTCGATCAGGTCCTGCGGATCGACGCCGTTGCGCTCGCTCTTGCCCATCTTGCCGACGCCGCCGTACTCGACCCCCGAGCCGTCGGCCAGCGTGCCGCCGGTGATCCGGCCCTGCGCGTCAAGCACCGGCGTGACCTCCAGCGGCGGGAAGTAGTCCTTGCCGCCCTTCTCGTTGCGCCGCCAGTAGATGTGGTTGAGCACCATGCCCTGCGTGAGCAGCCGGGCGAAGGGCTCGTCGACCTTGACCAGGCCGAGGTCGCGCATCACCTTGGTCCAGAAGCGCGCATAGAGCAGGTGCAGGATGGCGTGCTCGATGCCGCCGATGTACTGGTCCATCGGCATCCAGTAGTCGGCGCCCGCGCCGACCATGGCCTGGTCGTTCTTCGGATCGCAATAGCGCATGAAGTACCACGACGAGTCGACGAAGGTGTCCATGGTGTCGGTCTCGCGGCGCGCGGGCCGGCCGCACACCGGACAGACGACGCCGGCGTGGAAGCCTTCATGCCTGACGAGCGGATTGCCCGAGCCGTCGGGCACGCAGTCGGTCGGCAGCACGACCGGCAGGTCCTGCTCGGGCACCGGCACCGCGCCGTGCTCGGCGCAATGGATGATCGGGATCGGCGTGCCCCAGTAGCGCTGGCGGCTCACGCCCCAGTCGCGCAGGCGCCAGGTGGTCTGCGTCTCGCCCAGCCCCTTCTGCTGCAGGGTATGCGCGACGGCGGCCACGGCCTCCTTGAAGTGCATGCCGCTGAAGTTGTCGGAGTTGATGGTCACGCCACGCGTCTTGTCGGCGTACCAGTCCTGCCACCGGTGATAGTCGAAGTGGGGCTCGCCGTCGACCAGCACGACCTGCACGATCGGGATGCCGTAGCGGTTGGCGAACGCGAAGTCGCGCTCGTCGTGCGCCGGCACGCCCATCACGGCGCCGTCGCCATAGCTCATGAGGACATAGTTGCCGACCCAGACCGGCACGGGCTCGTCGGTGATCGGGTGCGACACCGTCAGGCCGGTGGCCACGCCCTTCTTCTCCTGCGTCGCGAGCTCGGCCTCGGTGGTGCCGCCATTCCTGCACTCCTCGATGAAGGCGGCGACCCGGGGGTCGGTCCGGGCGGCGTGCAGGGCCAGCGGGTGCTCGGGCGCGACGGCGCAGAAGGTCACGCCCATGATGGTGTCGGCGCGCGTCGTGAAGACGTACATGCGGCCGTCCTGCACCGGAGCGCCATCGGCGCCACGGATGTCGTGCGTGAAGGCGAAGCGCACGCCCTCGCTCTTGCCGATCCAGTTCTCCTGCATCAGCTTGACGCGCTCGGGCCAGCCCGGCAGCTTGTGCTGCGTGTGCTCGAGCAGCTCGGGCGCGTAGTCGCTGATCTTCAGGTAGTAGCCCGGGATCTCGCGCCGCTCGACCGTGGCGCCGGTGCGCCAGCCCTTGCCGTCGATCACCTGCTCGTTGGCCAGCACGGTCTGGTCGACCGGGTCCCAGTTGACGACCTGGGTCTTGCGATAGGCGATGCCCTTCTCCAGCATCTTCAGGAACAGCCACTGGTTCCACTTGTAGTAGGTCGGATCGCAGGTGGCGATCTCGCGGCTCCAGTCGATCGCCAGGCCCATCGCCTGGAGCTGGCCGCGCATGTAGTCGATGTTCTCGTGGGTCCACTTGGACGGCGGCACGCCGTTCTTGAGCGCCGCGTTCTCGGCCGGCAGGCCGAAGGCGTCCCAGCCCATGGGCATGAGCACGTTGTAGCCCGACATGCGCAGGTAGCGCGCGAGCATGTCGTTGATGGTGTAGTTGCGCACGTGGCCCATGTGCAGCTTGCCGCTGGGGTAGGGCAGCATGGAGCAGGCGTAGTACTTCTTCCGGCTCGCGTCTTCGGTCACGCGGTAGGCATCGGCGGCCGTCCATTGCTGCTGGGCGCTGGCTTCGACTTCGGAGGGCTTGTAACTGGGATTCATGGGGGTTCGGACAACGGCCCGGCGCTCGGTCGGCCGGGGAGGATGGATTATCGGGGCCAACGCCCCTACAGTCTCGCCTCGGGCTCCGCGCGAACCAACTCCCCTCCTTCCACGCCGTCACCGTTTCCCTCCCATGCTCACCGAAGGACGGCCCTTTCCCCTGGGTGCCACGGCCGGCCCCGCCGGCATCAATTTCGCGCTCGCGGCGCCCGGCGCCACCCAGGTCGAACTCTGCCTCTTCGATGCGGCCGGCCGCGACGAGCGCCAGCGGCTGCGGCTGCCGGCCCGCACCGACGGCGTCTGGCACGGCCACCTCGACGGCGCCACCCCGGGCCTGGTCTACGGCTGGCGGGTGCACGGCCCCTGGGCGCCGCACGAGGGCGCCCGCTTCAACCCCGCCAAGGTGCTGCTCGACCCCTACGCGCGCGAGATCGTCGGGCGCTACGACGGCGGCGACCTGTTCGCCGGCCACGTGCCGGGCCAGCCCGCGCTGCGCGATCCGCGCGACAACGCCGCCGTCGCGCTCAAGGCGCGGGTCGAGGCGCCGGTGGCGGCCGCCGCCCTGCCGCCGCCGATCGAGACCCGACCGCGCATCGCCGCGACGGACCGCGTCATCTACGAACTGCACGTGCGCGGGCAGACCATGCGCCACCCCGACGTGCCCGAGGCCCTACGCGGCACCTATGCCGGCCTGGCCGAGCCGGCGGTGCTCGATCCCTTGAGGCGCCTGGGCATCACCACCCTGAGCCTGCTGCCGGTCCAGCACCGCGCCGACGAGGAGCGGCTGCTCAAGGCCGGGCTGTCGAACTACTGGGGCTACAACACCATCGGCTGGTTCGCCCCGGACACGCGCTACTGGAGCGGGCGGCCCGGCACCACGCCGACGAGCGAGTTCCGCGCCCTCGCCGAGGCGGTGCACGCGCGCGGCATGGAACTGGTCGTCGACGTCGTCTACAACCACAGCGCCGAGTCCGACGAGGCCGGGCCCACGCTGTCGCTGCGCGGCATCGACAACGCGCTGTACTACCGCCTGCGCGCCGACGACCGCGCCCGCTACGAGAACTGGACCGGCTGCGGCAACTGCCTGGACTTCGCCCAGCCGCGCGTGGTGCAGCTGGCCACCGACAGCCTGCGCCACTGGGTCCAGATGCTGGGCGTCGACGGCTTCCGCTTCGACCTGGCGCCGGTGCTGGCGCGCCGCGCGGATGGCGAGTTCGATCCGCGCGCGCCGTTCCTGACGGCGGTCGCGCAGGATCCGGTGCTGGCGCGCGCCCTGCTCATCGCCGAGCCCTGGGACATCGGTCCCGGCGGCTACCGGCTGGGCGGCTTCCCGCCCGGCTGGCTCGAATGGAACGACCGCTTCCGCGACGCCCAGCGCGGCTTCTGGCTCGACCACGGCACCGGCCTGGGCGAGTTCGCGCACCGCTTCGCCGGCTCCAGCGGCGAGTTCCAGCACAGCCAGCGAGCACCGACGGCGAGCGTCAATTTCGTCACCGCGCACGACGGCTTCACCCTGCGCGACCTGGTGAGCTACGAGGAGCGCCACAACCTCCCCAACGGCGAGGGCAATCGAGACGGCAGCAGCCGCAATCTCAGCCGCAACTGCGGCGTCGAGGGCGAGACGACCGACGAGACCGTGCGCGCGCGGCGCGCGCGTCTGCAGCGCGTGCTGCTGGCCGCGCTGCTGCTGTCGCAGGGCACGCCGATGCTGCTGGCCGGCGACGAGATCGGCCGCACCCAGCAGGGCAACAACAATGCCTACTGCCAGGACAACCCGACCACCTGGCTCGACTGGGAGCATGCCGATCCCGGGCTGAGGCGCTGCGTCGAGCAGCTGCTGGCGTTGCGCCGCGAGGCCGCGCCGCTGCGCAGCACCGACTGGTGGCCGACGACGCCGCCCTCGGCGACGACCGGCCCCGGCGCGCCCCATGCGCTGCGCTGGCTGGCGCCCGACGGCACCGACATGCAGCCGGAGGACTGGCTGCGGCGCGGCCGTCACGCGCTGGCGATCCTGTTCGACGCGCCACCGCAGAAAGTGGCATGGCTCGTGCTGGTGAACGCCGGCGCCGAGGCGGTGGATTTCGACCTCCCGGCGGGCCGGTGGCTGCGGCGTTTCTCCAGCGAGGCGGCCGAGTCGCCGCAGGACGCGGCATGGGCCCGGCCGCTGGCCGGATCCTGCAGTCTGTCAGCCAATGGCCTGTGGCTCCTCGGCCGGGCGTCGGAGGCCGGCCCCGGTGCTACGCTGGAGTGATGAATGTCAGGGAGTCCCCAAAAAAACAATACAGCTCCGGCGCCGCGACTTCGCGGCAGCACGGGCGTTCCCATCCCAGGAGACACCATGGACTCACCACGCAACGCGGCCCCGCCGCTCCAGTCGCACCAGCTGGTGCGGCGCACCATCGCCCTCGTGCTGGCGGGTGGCCGCGGCTCGCGGCTCAAGCAACTGACCGACCGGCGCGCCAAGCCGGCGGTGTATTTCGGCGGCAAGTTCCGCATCATCGACTTCGCCCTGTCGAACTGCCTGAACTCGGGCATCCGGCGCATGGCGGTGGTCACGCAGTACAAGTCGCATTCGCTCATGCGCCACCTGCAGCGCGGCTGG
The DNA here is from genome assembly GCF_056679935.1 of Variovorax sp. PEI5. Classification (NCBI taxonomy): domain Bacteria; kingdom Pseudomonadati; phylum Pseudomonadota; class Betaproteobacteria; order Burkholderiales; family Comamonadaceae; genus Variovorax; species Variovorax sp. PEI5. The sequence continues at coordinate 2,992,804 of NZ_CM155257.1, read as the reverse complement.
AGTTTCCTGCGCGCCGAACTCAACGAGATGGTCGACGTGCTGCCGGCGCAGCAACGCACCGGCGACGAGCACTGGTATCGCGGCACGGCCGACGCGGTGTTCCAGAACCTCGACATCATCCAGACCCGCTCGACGCTGCACGACTATGTCGTGGTGCTGGCCGGTGATCACATCTACAAGATGGACTACTCCATCATGGTCAAGGACCATGCCGAGCGCGGCCTGGGCTGCACCGTCGGCTGCATCGAGGTGCCGCGCATGGAGGCCACCGCCTTCGGCGTGATGGCCATCGACGGCGACCGCAAGATCACCGCCTTCCTGGAGAAGCCGGCCGATCCGCCCGCCATGCCCGGCCATCCCGACACCGCGCTGGCGAGCATGGGCATCTATGTCTTCGACTCGAAGTACCTCTACCAGCTGCTGGAGGAGGACGCCGCCAATCCGGATTCCGAGCACGACTTCGGCAAGGACATCATCCCGCGCGCGGTCGCCGCGGGGCGCGCGCTGGCCCATCCGTTCGGCATGTCCTGCGTCACGCGCGGCCCGCGCGGCCCCGAGACGCGCGCCTACTGGCGCGACGTGGGCACGATCGATGCATTCTGGGCCGCCAACCTCGACCTCGCCTCCGTCACCCCCGAACTCGACATCTATGACACCGACTGGCCGATCTGGACCTATCAGCGCCAGCTGCCCCCCGCGAAGTTCGTCGTCGACCTCGAGGGCAACAACGGCACGACGGTCAACACCATCGTCTCGGGCGGCTGCATCGTCTCGGGGTCGAAGGTGAAGGACTCGGTCCTGTTCTCGGGCGTGCGCATCCACTCGTTCTGCGACATCGGACAGGCCGTGCTGCTGCCCGACGTGGAGGTCGGCCGCGGCGCGCGGCTGCGCAAGGTGGTGGTCGACCGTGGCTGCGTGATCCCGGCGGGTATGGTCGTCGGCGAGGACCCCGAAGCCGACGCGGCACGCTTCGAGCGCACCGACACGGGCGTGGTGCTGGTCACGCGCGACATGCTCGCCGCTCTCGAGAAGGCCGCCGACTGATGCGTGTCCTGCAAGTCAGCGCCGAGCTGTTTCCACTGCTCAAGACCGGCGGGCTGGCCGACGTCACCGGCGCGCTGCCGCTGGCGCTCGCTGCCGCCGGCCTGCAGGTGCGCGTGCTGCTGCCGGGTTTCCCGGCCATCCTGGCGGGCGTGATCGACGCCGTCGACGTCGCGGCCTTCGAGGCGCCCTGGGGCGGGCGCGCGATGCTGCGGCTCGGCCGCATCGAGATCGCCCCGGCGTCGGCCAAGGCCGCGGCGACCCGCATCGACGCCTATGTGATCGACGCGCCCGCGCTCTACGACCGTCCGGGCAATCCGTACGAGGATCCGGCGCGCCAGCCCTACGGCGACAACCAGCGCCGCTTCGCGCTGCTCGGCTGGGCGGCGGCGCGCCTGGCGCAGGGCCTGGACCCGGCCTGGCGCCCCGAGGTGGTGCATGCGCACGACTGGCATGCCGGTCTCGCGCCCGCGTACATGGCCCTGGCCCCGGCCACGCCGGGCGTCGCGCGCGCGGCCAGTGTCTTCACGGTGCACAACCTGGCCTACCAGGGCGTCTTCCCGGCCTCGGACTTCGATGGCCTGGGCCTGCCGCGCGAGGCCTTCGACATCCGCGGCGTCGAATTCCACGGCCAGCTCTCGTTCATGAAGGCGGGCCTGTTCTACGCCGACCGGCTCACCACCGTCAGTCCCACCTATGCGCGCGAGATCCAGTCGCGCGAGCAGGGTTGCGGGCTCGAGGGCCTGCTGCGCGACCGCGCCGGCGCGCTCACGGGCATCCTCAACGGCGTCGACGCCACGATCTGGAACCCCGCCACCGACACGCTGCTTGCGCAGCGCTACGACGTGCGCCGTCCGGGCGGCAAGGACCTGTGCAAGGCGGAACTCCAGCAGGCCCTGGGCCTCGCCGTCGACCCCGACGCGCTGCTGTTCGTCATGGTCAGCCGCCTGACGTCGCAGAAGGGCCAACCGCTGGTGCTCGACGGACTCGACGCCCTGCTCGCGCGCGGCGGCCAGCTGGCCGTGCTCGGCAGCGGCGACGCCGCGCTGGAACGCGCCTTCAGCGAACGCGCCGCCGCCGCGCCGCGCTCGGTGAGCGCGACCATCGGCTACGACGAACGCTTCGCGCACCAGCTCTTCGGCGCCGGCGACGTGACGCTGGTGCCCTCGATGTTCGAGCCCTGCGGACTGACCCAGATGTACGGCCTGCGCTATGGCTGCCTGCCGCTGGTGCACCGGGTCGGCGGCCTGGCCGACACGGTGGTCGACTGCGCGCTGGAGCACATGGCCGACGGCAGCGCCAATGGCTTCGTCTTCGACGGCTTCGATCCCGCGGCCTATGCCGCCGCCGTGCGGCGCGCCTTCGCCCTCTACGAGAGGCCGGCCGACTGGCGCCGCGTGCGCGCCACCGCCATGCGCCGACCCGCCGACTGGTCCGACGCCGCGATGCGCTATGCCGATGTCTATCGGCAGGCGCTGGCGGCCTGAGGACGGGAACCGTCCCTCCTTCCACCATCGCGCCGAAACGCTTTCCCCCCAACGACGAGTCCTCTTCCCATGACGATCAAAGACTTCGCCTACGACCACCCCGATCGTGACGTCGCCGCCTTCAAGCGCGCCGTGGCCAACAAGCTCATCTACGCCGTCGGCAAGGATCCCGTGACAGCGAGTCCCGACGACTGGCTCAACGCCACCGCGCTGGCCGTGCGCGACCAGCTGGTCGAACGCTGGATGGCGACCACGCGCGCGAGCTACGACCAGGAGCTCAAGCGCGTCTACTACCTGTCGATGGAGTTCCTCATCGGACGCACCTTCACCAATGCCCTGCTGGCGCTCGACCTGCAGGCCACGGTGAAGCAGGCACTGGCCGACTTCGGCGTCGACATGTCGGAACTGGCCGAACGCGAACCCGACGCGGCCCTGGGCAACGGCGGTCTGGGCCGGCTCGCGGCCTGCTTCCTCGATTCGATGGCCACGCTGGGCGTGCCCGGCTTCGGCTACGGCATCCGCTACGAATACGGCATGTTCCGCCAGAAGATCGTCGACGGCCAGCAGGTCGAGACGCCCGACTACTGGCTCACGCGCGGCAATCCGTGGGAATTCCAGCGGCCCGAGGTCACCTACCGGGTGCGCTTCGGCGGCCGCGTGCAGCGCCGCGCCGGTCCCCAGCGCGAGGGCCAGCCGCCCAGCTCGCAGGCCGAACCCTTCGGCGCGGCCGACTGGGTCGACACGCACGACGTGCTGGCCATGGCCTACGACACCATCATCCCGGGCTACGGCACGCAGGCGACCAACACGCTGCGCCTGTGGTCGGCGCGCGCGACCGAGGAGATCGACCTGTCGGCCTTCAATCGCGGCAACTACATGCAGGCGGTGGAGAGCAAGAACCATTCGGAGAACGTCTCGCGCGTGCTCTACCCGGACGACTCCACGCCCTCGGGCCGCGAGCTGCGCCTGCACCAGGAATACTTCTTCGTCAGCGCCAGCGTGCAGGACCTGCTGCGTCGCTACCTGCGCAACCACGACACCTTCGACGCCCTGTCCAACCAGGTCAGCATCCACCTGAACGACACCCACCCGGTGCTGGCGGTGCCGGAGCTCATGCGCCTGCTGCTCGACGAGCACGGCCTCGACTGGGACAGCGCCTGGGCGCAGACGCAGAAGGTCTTCAGCTACACCAACCACACGCTGATGCACGAGGCGCTGGAGACCTGGCCGGTGGAGATGATGGGCCGCATCCTGCCGCGCCACCTGCAGATCCTCTACGACCTGAATTCGCGCTTCCTGGGCTCCGTGACCGAGCGGCTGGGCAACGACGTCGAACTGCTGCGGCGCCTGTCGCTGATCGACGAGACCGGCGAGCGGCGCGTGCGGATGGCCTACGTGGCGGTGCTGGCGAGCCATTCGATCAACGGCGTCTCCGGGCTGCATTCGGAGCTCATGACGCAGTCGATCTTCGCGGACTTCTACCGCCTGTTCCCGGAACGCTTCAACAACAAGACCAATGGCGTGACGCCACGGCGCTGGCTGGCGCAGGCCAACCCGCCGCTGGCCGCCCTGCTCGACCAGCGCATCGGCCGCGGCTGGCGGCGCGACCTGACGCAGCTCGAGGCCCTGCGCCCGATGGCCCAGCAGGCGCCCTTCGTGCGCGCCTTCCGCCACGCCAAGCGCGAGAACAAGCTGCGACTGGCCAACTGGATCGAGCAGCACATGGGGCTGGTGATCGACACCGACGCGATGTTCGACGTCCAGGTCAAGCGCATCCACGAATACAAGCGCCAGCTCCTGAACGTGCTGCACGTGATCTCGCGCTACCACCGCATCGTCGCCGCCCACGACGCCGGCCAGCCGGCCGACCTGGTGCCGCGCGTGGTGGTGTTCGCGGGCAAGGCGGCCTCGGCGTACCACGCGGCCAAGCTGGTGATCCGCCTCATCAACGACGTCGCCGCCGTCGTCAACAACGACCCGCGCGTGGGCAAGCTGCTCAAGGTGGTGTTCCTGCCCAACTACAGCGTCAGCCTGGCCGAGATCATCATGCCGGCGGCCGACCTCTCCGAGCAGATCTCCACCGCCGGCACCGAGGCCTCGGGCACCGGCAACATGAAGTTCGCGCTCAATGGCGCACTGACCATCGGCACGCTCGACGGCGCGAACGTCGAGATGAAGGAGAACGTCGGCGACGAGAACATCTTCATCTTCGGCAACACCACGCCGCAGGTGGCCGACATCCGTGCCCAGGGCTACCAGCCGCGCCATTTCTACGAGTCGAATCCCGAGCTGAAGGCCGTGCTCGACGCCATCCGCGATGGCGCCTTCTCGCCCGGCGAGCCGGCGCGCTACCAGGGCATCTTCGACACGCTGGTGAACTGGGGCGACCAGTACCTGCTACTGGCGGACTATGCGAGCTATGTCGCGATGCAGGGCCGGGTCGACGCGCTCTATCGCGATGCCGACGCCTGGACGCGCATGGCGATCCTGAACGTGGCGGGCATGGGAGCGTTCTCGTCGGACCGCACCATCGCGCAATACGCGCACGAGATCTGGCAGACCAAGCCGGTCCTGCTCGCCTGAGTCGCGCCCGGCAGCCGCCGCAAGGCGGCGCCGTCCGGTCAGCGCGCCAGCGCGCTGGCCGGTGCTTCGGCGACGAAGCCGATGCGCGTGAGGCCGGCGCGGCCGGCGATGGCCATCAGCTCGACGATGCGGCCATAGGGAACGGCGCGGTCGGCCCGCAACTGGATCTCGGTGTCCGGCGCGGTCCTGGCAAGGTCCTGCAGGCGCGTCGCCAATGTCGCGTCGTCGACCGGCTGGTCGTCGAGGAACAGGGCGCCCCGGCCGTCGACGGACAGGCGCGCGGCTCGTGGCGGCTGGGCGGTGGTGGCGGCCCGGCCGGCATCGGCGCGCGGCAGATCGACGCGGATGGCGCTCGCCATCAGGGGCGCGGTGACGATGAAGATCACCACCAGCACCAGCATCACGTCGACCAGCGGCGTCACGTTGATGTCGGAGAGCGGACGCTGGCCGCCGGCACCGGTCGAGCGGCCACCGCCCGCCGAGGAGACACCGCCTGCGAGACCACCGCGACCGAAGGCCATCGCGTCACACCGGCATCGGTCGCGCCGGCGGCAGCGGCGCCGCCATCGGCTTGGGCTGGCCGAAGACATCCAGCAGGTCGTGCGCGAAGCCCTCGAGCTCGGCCTCGATGCGGCCGATGAAGCGACCGAACACGTTGTAGGCCAGCACCGCCGGCAGGGCGACCGCCAGGCCGAGGGCGGTCATGACCAGCGCCTCGCCGACCGGGCCCGCGACGCGGTCGATGGTGAGGCCGCCGCCGGCGGCGCCCATGCCCGCGAGCGCACCCCGGATGCCCCACACGGTGCCGAGGAGACCGACGAAGGGTGCCGTGGCGCCGACCGTGGCCAGCAGGATCTGGCCGGCCTGCAAGCGCCGCAGGACGGTGTGCAGCGCATCGCGCAGGGTCCGCGTCAGGCGGGCATCGTGACCACCGGCCATGCCCAGGCTCGTCGAATCGACATCCATCGACGGTCGCTGCGCGCGCGCGGCGAACTCGCGCAGCGCCAGGACCGTGGGCGAGATCCAGCGCGAGGCGTCGAACGCTGCCAGACCGCGTTCGGCATCGGCCAGCGTCGGCGCCTGCCAGAACGCCGCGATGCCACGCAGCACCGCGCGCGTGCCGCCGCGCAGCAGCCATGCCTTCCACAGGATCGTCACCCAGCTGGCCACCGACATCGCCGCCAGCAATGCCGCCACCGCTCGGCTGACGCCGTCACCGTGTGCGAGCAGCTGCAGCGCGGTCATGGCCGGCGGTCTCTCAGCGCAGGCCCAGCACGTCGAACATGTCGAACAGGCCCGTCTGGCGCGTCGCCAGGAAACGCGCCGCGCGCAGGCTGCCCTGCGCATAGGTCGTGCGGCTGGCGGACTTGTGGGTGATCTCGATGCGCTCGCCGGTGCCGGCGAAGAGCACCGTGTGGTCGCCGACGATGTCACCGCCGCGGATGGTGGCGAAGCCGATCGACGACGGATCGCGCTCGCCGGTCACGCCCTCGCGCGCGTAGACGGCGCAGTCCTTGAGATCGCGCCCGAGCGCCTCGGCGATCACCTCGCCCATCTTCAGCGCGGTGCCCGAGGGCGCATCGACCTTGTGGCGATGGTGCGCTTCGATGATCTCGATGTCGTATCCGGTGGAGAGGGCCCGGGCCGCCATCTCCAGCAGCTTGAGGGTCACGTTCACGCCCACGCTCATGTTGGGCGCCATCACGATGGCGATGTCCCGGGCGATGTCGGCGATCTCCGCCTTCTGCGCCTCGCTGAAGCCGGTGGTGCCGATGACCGCGCGCACCCCCAGTTCGCGGCATGCGGCCAGGTGGGCCAGCGTGCCTTCGGGTCGCGTGAAATCGATGAGCACCTGCGCATCGCGCAGGCCGGTGCGCAGGTCGTCGACGATCGGCACGCCACTGTCGAAGCCCAGGAAGGCACCGGCATCGCTGCCGATCGCGGCACTGCCCGCCACGTCGAGGGCACCGGCCAGCGAACAGTCCGCGGCATCGCGCACGGCCTCGATCAGCATGCGGCCCATGCGCCCGGAAGCGCCGGCGATCGCGATGCGATGCGGTGCGTTCGCCGTCGGCGTGGCGCTGGCCGGGGAAGGGGGAGAAGCGGTAGAGGCAGCGGGAGAGGTCACGGGGAAAGGCCTTCAACGGTTCGACGGACCCGGAACCGCTTCGAGGTGAGCGCCGGCCTGGCGGCACGACGCCGGGACAACGACGGGACGACGCCTGGGACGTGCCGCCATGGGATCGAGCGCCTCAGCGCTCCAAGGGTGGGTAGCTGGCGGGCAGCGGCGGCAGCGGTTCGCTCGTGCCGCCCGATGTGCCCGGTGCCTTCGCGGGCGCCACCTTGTCGAGCTGCGCTTCGGAGGCTTCCAGCACCGGCACCCGGCCCGTGCGGCGGCGGGTGTCGAGCGTGGCGACGAACTCCTGCTCGCTCGGCATGGGGTCGCCCTCGAAGCGGTCGAGCAATTCGCCGTTGAAGAACAGCGTGAGACGACGCTGCTGGGGCTCGACGCCCTGGCGTCGGATGGTGAAGACGTAATCCCAGCGATCGGAGTGGAAGACGTCGGTCAGCAACGAGGTGCCCAGGATCTCGCGCACCTGCTGGCGCGACATGCCCGGCTTGAGTAACTCGACCTGCTCCTTGGAGACGAAGTTGCCCTGCACCACCTCGACCTTGTAAGGGGTCACCGCGACCAGTGCACCCCGGGTGCGTTCGGTGACGCCGCTGCAGGCGGTCAATGCCAGCAAGCTCAAGCCTGCGGCAGCGGCCATCAGCCGCGAACGGCTTTGGAGATCGACAAGCATGAAAGGAGGATGGAACGATATGATCGGACGATTGTAACGGCTGCCCTTCGGAGGCTCATCCCTGCAGGGCAGGTGCAGGAAAAGACCATGGGCAACATCGACGAACTCAAGAGCACGGGCCTGAAGGCCACGCTGCCCCGCCTGAAGATCCTCCAGATCTTCCAGACCACCAGTCAGCGGCACATGACCGCAGAAGATGTCTTCCGCGTGTTGCTGAACGAGCGCTCCGACATCGGGCTGGCCACCGTCTATCGCGTCCTGACCCAGTTCGAGCAGGCCGGTATCCTGGAGCGCAGTCATTTCGAGAGCGGCAAGGCGGTCTATGAGCTCAACGAGGGTTCGCACCACGACCACCTGATCTGCACCTCGTGCGGCAAGGTCGAGGAGTTCTACGACGCGGAGATCGAGAGCCGTCAGCAACTCGTGGCCAAGGACAAGGGGTGGATCCTGCAGGACCACGCGATGTCGCTGTATGGCCTGTGCGCGGACTGCGTGCACAAGCGCTGAGCCTGTTTGGGCCTCCGGTCCGTCGTCAGCTGTCCGCGCTGTTCTCCATGGCCTGCTGATGACGGGCGACGAAGTCGGCATAGGTGTCGATGCCGCGCAGTTGCAGGATGGAATTGCGCACTGCGGCCTCGACCAGCACGGCGATGTTGCGTCCCGCGACCACCTGGATGATGACCTTGCGGACCGGGATGCCCAGCACGTCCTGCGTCAACGGCGCCGCGGGCATGCGTTCGTAGTCGCGCTCGAAGCTGTCGCGGCGCACGAGATGGACGATCAGCTTCAGGCGCATCTTCCGCCGCACTGCCGTCTCGCCGAAGATGGCGCGGATGTCCAGGAGACCGATGCCTCGCACCTCCAGCAGGTTCTGCAACAGCTCAGGGCAACGCCCTTCGATGGTGTTCTGGTTGATGCGGAACAGGTCGATCGCATCGTCGGCGACCAGGCCGTTGCCACGCGAGATCAATTCGAGTCCCAGTTCGCTCTTTCCCAGTCCCGACTCGCCCGTGATCATCACGCCCAGGCCCAGGATGTCCATGAAGACGCCATGCATCGACGTCCGCTCGGCGAAATGCTTGGACAGGTAGGCACGCAGCAGGTCGATCACGAAGGCGGAGCTCTCGCGCGTCGCGAAGAGCGGCAGTTGCGCGCGCTCGCAGATGGCGAGCAGTTCGTCCGGAGCGGCCTGGCCATCGGCCAGCACGAGCATCGGTGGCTCCAGCATCACGATGCGCGCGACGCGCCGCGCGCAATCCTCCTTGGTCCCCCGCGTCAGGTAGGCGACCTCGCGCATCCCCATGATCTGGACGCGGTAGGGATGGATGTAGTTGAGGTAGCCCACCAGATCGGCCGCGGACTGGGCACGACTGATGACGTCAGGGTCGAACTGGCGCTCCGAGGCACCCAGGCCAGCCAGCCATTCCCAACGCAGTGACGCGCGGAACTCCTCGAACATGGCATCCGCGCTGATCACCGTCGGTTTCATGCGCGTCGCGTCGAGGGAAGGTTCAGATGACCTGTGCCGATTGCCAGCCGGCGATCAAGGCATGGAGCGCCTGTGCGTCCGTGCTCGACTTGATCTGCTCGCGCAGATTGGCGTCGCTCAGGAGCTCGGCAATCTCCGACAGGATTTCAAGATGCTTCTGAGTCGCTGCTTCCGGAACCAACAGGAAAATCAGCAGCACGACAGGTTGTTCGTCAGGCGCGTCGAACCCGATGGGATCGGCCAGCCGGAACACCGACGCCATGGGCGACTTGAGACCCTTGATGCGGCCGTGGGGAATTGCGACGCCATGACCGAGTCCGGTGGAACCCAGTCGCTCCCTGGCGAAGAGACTGTCGGTGATGAGTGCCCGGGCAAGGCCGTGCAGGTTCTCGAACAGGAGCCCGGCTTCCTCGAAAGCACGTTTTTTGCTCGTGGCGTCGACGCTCACGAGGACTTGAGCGGGCGGCAGGATGGACGCGAGACGGTTCATGGTGATGGCGGGGCGGGGGCGATTATGCACCCGCATCCCAAAAAGCCAAGGCCACCCGAAGGTGGCCCGCAATAGGACTTGCCCGGATGTCGGATCACATCACGCGTTTGGGCGCTTCATGGTGATGATCCTGCAGTCGATCCTTGTGCCTCACCACCTGGCGATCGAGTTTGTCGACCAACTCGTCGACGGCGGCATACAGATCAGCATGGCTCGATTCCGCGAACATGTCGTTGCCCTTGACGTGGATGTTGCATTCCGCCTTCTGGCGTCGTTCCTTTTCCTTCTGGTTTTCCACCGTGAGAATCACCTTGACATCGACCACCTGGTCGAAATGCCGGGTGATCCGGTCGAGCTTGGTGGTGACGTAATTGCGCAATGCGGGAGAAACGTCGAGGTGATGACCGCTGATCGTCAAATTCATGAAATGACCTCCTGGAATTGACGGTTGGGAAAATGACCGGTGCTTCGGAGCGAGGCACCGATCGGCGAAAAGACCTGGGTGGAAACACACTCCTGGAATCAGGATGTGGCGCAGGAAATGATCGGGAGTGAAGGGTTCGTTCGCACAAAGATGGACCTGCCTCCGATCCTCGAAGAGTCAGACAAAAGCGCGAATCAGAGCGCGCGGATTCACTATGCCCAAGGTGCCAGCGCATTGCAACAAGGGCGATGCAGCCCGCTGGAAACCGGCTGTTTCAATGGCATTAATGCTATTTTATTCATAGCATGACAGCCTTGATGGATCAACCGTCCCGCACTCCTTAAGAAAAAAGGCCATGCTTCCAAACAGTCGCTGCGACCCTTCCGGTCGCAAGGCCAACCGCTGCTTCGAAGCCGGCATCACCGGCGGGTCGGAAGTTGCCTTCGACCTCTCGTCATCGCCCTGTCATCGCCGTTTCATCGCCATGCCGCCCGCATGCGGCTGAGCAGGTCGATGGTGGCCGGTGGTGGTGGCACCACCGATCTCGGCGGCGGCGGGGGCGGCCAGACGACCTGCTCGAAGCGGCCGAGATCGGCTTCGGCGATGAAGCGGGTCCGCGAGGCGTACATGTGGCGATCGCCACGCACGGCCTGCTGCGTGACATAGAAGCGCTGTGGCACCAGGATGTGCAGATGGTCCCGGGCCCGCGTCATGGCCACGTAGAGCAGCCGGCGCTCCTCTTCCAGTTCCTGCGGTCCCTGCGCCACGTCGGCGGGCATGCAGCCGTCGACGACGTTGAGCACATGCACCGAGGTCCATTCCTGGCCCTTGGCCGAATGGATGGTCGACAGGACGAGATAGTCCTCGTCGAGCAGCGGCGGTCCGGGCCGGTCGCTGGTCGCTTCGGGCGGGTCGAGGGTCAGTTCGGTCAGGAAACGCTCGCGCGAACCGTAGCCGGCGGCGAGCCGGACGAGTTGCTCGATGTCGCCACGCCGGACGGCGGCATCCTCGTACAGGCGATCGAGATGCGGAAGGTACCAGCGCATGGCGATCTCCATGTCGGCCGGCCAGGCCAGGTCCGACCGGCGCAATGCCGCATAGGCATCCGCGAAACGCTTCCATTCCACCTTCGCGCCGGACGGCGGCACGAAGTCCCGCATCGCAGCGGCGGGATCGGCGGCCTCGTCCATCGCATCGAGCAGTCGCGCGGAGGTGACCGGTCCGATGCCGGGGATGAATTGCGTGACGCGGAATCCCGCCATCCGGCCACGCGGGTTCTGGGCGAAGCGCAGGATCGCCAGCAGATCCTTGACGTGCGCCGCCTCCAGGAACTTGAGACCGCCGTACTTGACGAACGGGATGTTGCGCCGCGCCAGTTCGAGCTCGAGCGCCGCGCTGTGGTACGAGGTCCGGAACAGCACGGCCTGCGACTTGAGCGCCAGGCCGCCTTCACGATGCGCCAGCACGCGATCGGCCACCCATTGCGCCTGTCCGGCTTCGTCGGGCACCAGCACGAGTTGCGGCCGGCCAGCCGATGGCTTGTCGGTCCAGAGGGTCTTGGCATGCCGCTCGGCCGCGGCGGCGATGACCGCGTTGGAGACATCGAGGATCGGCTGCGTGGAGCGGTAGTTGCGCTCCAGCGTGACGATGCGCGCCTCCACCGGCCGAGGTCCGTCGGGCGAGTGCCGCTGGAACAATCCCGGGAAATCGAGGATGTTGCGCACCGTCGCCCCGCGGAAGGAATAGATCGACTGGGCGTCGTCGCCGACCACCGTGAGGCCGCGCCCATCGGGTCGCAGCCCGAGCAGGATCGAGGCCTGCAGGCGGTTGGTGTCCTGGTACTCGTCCACCAGGATGTGGTCGAAACGCGCGCCGACATCGGCCGCGAGCGCGGCGTCGGACACCATGCCGGCCCAGTACAGCAGGAGATCGTCGTAGTCCAGCGCATGCTGGTCCTGCTTGGCATCGACATAGGCGCCGAAGAGGCGCTTCAACTCGACCTCCCATTCGGCGCACCACGGAAAGGCTTCCGCCAGCACCTGCCCGAGCGGCGCGCAGGTGTTGACGGCGCGCGAATAGATCGACAGGCAGGTGCCCTTCTGCGGAAAGCGCCGGGTCGTGGACGACAGGCCCAGGTCGTGCCGCACCAGGCCCATCAGATCCTCGGCATCGCCGCGGTCGTGGATGGTGAAGTTCTCGTTCAGGCCGATCCGGCCGGCGTACTCGCGCAGCAGCCGCGCGCCGATGCCATGGAAGGTTCCGGCCCAGGGCAGCGCGGGCGCGGCATCGTCACGCAGTCCCAGCACACGCATGGCGACCTGACCGGCCCGGCGGGTCATCTCCTGCGCCGCGCGACGCGAGAAGGTCAGCAGCAGGATCCGCTGCGGATCGGTGCCCCGCGCGATCAGGCCGGCGACGCGATGCGCCAGCGTGCTGGTCTTGCCCGATCCCGCGCCGGCGATCACCAGCAGCGGACGCGCGTCGGCGCCGGCCGCGTCGCCCGCCGACATCCCATGGTCGACCGCCGCGCGCTGGGCCTCGTTGAGGGTCGACAGCGCCTCGGCGAGACGCTCGGCCAGGGTGGACGACGCGGGGGCGGGGACGGTGGCGGCGATGGGCATCGGAACCCGACTTTACTGGACATCCATCCAGATCGGATCACGCCTTTGATGGTCGGCGTCTACGGGTAAGTGCCCAGGGCCGATGCCATAATCGCGCGTCGCTGCAACCGGAGATTTCGACTTGGAAAGCTATCCGTCTCGGCAGCTTTCGACTCCCGTCTGAACGCCATCGGCGAGGGAATCGAAAGCGCCCCCACCCCTCGCCCATCGTCAGATTTTTCACGGGAGTGAGCTCATGCTCAACATCTTCACGCTCGCCAACGGGCGCCTGGTCCAGGAAGAGATCGAGGCCCTCGAGGAGCTGTCCCAGTTCCAGCCCATCTGGGTCGATCTCGAATCGCCCACGGTCGAGGAGAAGCGCTGGATCAAGCAGTACTACGGCCTGTCCATCCCCGAGGACGCGATGGACGAGGACATCGAGGAATCGGCGCGCTTCTACGAGGAGGACAACGGCGAGCTGCACATCCGCAGCGACTTCCTGATCGACGACGACGAGAACCCGCGCTCGGTGCGTGTCGCCTTCATCCTCAATCAGCACAATGCCGAACTGCGCAGCCGCGGCGTGCTGTTCTCGATCCACGACGAGGACGTGCCGGTGTTCCGCCTGTTGCGCATGCGGGCGCGTCGCGCGCCGGGCCTGATCGAGGACGCCAAGGAAGTGCTGCTCAAGCTGCTCGACGCCGACGCGGAATACTCGGCCGACACGCTGGAGAACATCTACGACGAGCTGGAGGTGGTCGGCAAGAAGGTGCTGGCGGGCAATGTCAGCGACGAACTCGCCGGCGAGGTGCTGGGCGCCATCGCGCGCCAGGAGGACCTGAACGGGCGCATCCGCCGCAACGTGATGGACACGCGCCGCGCGGTCAGCTTCATGATGCGCAGCCGCATGCTCAATGCCGACCAATTCGAGGAAGCGCGCCAGATCCTGCGCGACATCGAGTCGCTGGACAACCACACCGCCTTCCTGTTCGACAAGATCAACTTCCTGATGGATGCGACGGTCGGCTTCATCAACATCAACCAGAACAAGACCATCAAGATCTTCTCGGTGGCCAGCGTGGCGCTGCTGCCGCCGACGCTGATCGCGAGCGTCTATGGCATGAACTTCAAGTTCATGCCGGAGCTCGAATGGAGCTTCGGCTATGGCTATGCGATCGCATTGATGGTGGCCAGCGCGCTCGGGCCGATGTGGTACTTCCGCCGGCGCGGCTGGTTGAAGTAGGGCTTCGCGCGCGGCGTCCTCAGGTCTTGTCGCGCAACTCGCGCCGCAGGATCTTGCCCACCGGTGTCTTGGGCATGTCGGTGCGGAACTCGATGCGCGCGGGGCGCTTGTAGCCGGTGAGGTTCTCGCGGCAGAAGGCGCGCACCTGGGCTTCCGTGAGATCGGCGTTCTTCCTGACGATCACCAGCTTGACGGCTTCCCCCGTCTTCTCGTCGGCGATGCCGACCGCGGCGCACTCCAGCACCCCTTCCAGCTGGGCGACCACGTCCTCGACCTCGTTGGGATAGACGTTGAATCCCGACACCAGGATCATGTCCTTCTTGCGATCGACGATGCGGAAGAAGCCGCGCTCGTCGACCCGGCCGATGTCGCCCGACTTGAACCAGCCATCGCTGGTCATGACCTTGGCCGTCTCGTCGGGCCGCTGCCAGTACCCCGCCATCACCTGCGGCCCCTTGATCGCGATCTCGCCGGCCTCCCCCGGCGCCGAGGGCCGGCCCTCGTCGTCCAGCAGGGTCATCCAGGTGCCGGGCAAGGGCACGCCGATGGTGCCGGTGTAGGCCGTGCTGGTGGTCGGGTTGCAGCTGACCGAGGGCGACGTCTCCGACAGTCCGTAGCCTTCGCAGATCGGGCAGCCGGTCTTCTCCAGCCAGAGCTTGGCGACCGCGCCCTGCACGGCCATGCCGCCACCGAGCGAGACCTTGAGGTTGCTCCAGTCCACGGTGCCGAAATCCGGATGGTTGGCCAGTCCGTTGAAGAGCGTGTTGACGGCCGGGAAACTGTGGAAGGTGTGCTTCGACAGCTCCTTGAGCGTGGCCGAGAGATCGCGCGGATTGGGAATCAGGATCACCTTGCCACCCGTTCGCAGCCCCAGCATCATGTTCACCGTGAAGGCGAAGATGTGATAGAGCGGCAGCGCGCAGACGCTCGTGGATTGTTCGCCGGCGGGCACCTTCTCCATCACCGGCGCGTTCCAGGCCTCGGACTGCAGCACGTTGGCGATCACGTTGCGATGCAGCAGCACCGCTCCCTTCGAGACGCCCGTGGTGCCGCCGGTGTATTGCAGGACCGCGATGTCGTCGGGTCCGATGGCGACCGGGCGGAGCGTCGCGCGCGCGCCCTGCCCGAGCGCCGCGTTGAAGGTCACCGCGCCGGGCAGCTCGTAGGCCGGCACCAGCTTCTTCACCCTGCGCACCACGAAGTTGACGAGCGCTCCCTTGAGCAGACCCAGGCGATCGCCCATGGCGCATCGCACGATGTGCTTGACGGGCGTCGTGGCCAGGCACTGGGCGAGCGTGGCGGCGAAGTTCTCCATGATCACGATCACCGTCGCCCCGCTGTCCTTGAGCTGGTGGGCGAGTTCACGCGGCGTGTAGAGCGGATTCACGTTGACCAGCACCAGACCGGCACGCAGGATGCCCGCGACGGCGATCGGGTACTGGGTGCAGTTGGGCATCATGACGGCAACGCGGTCGCCCTTGGCCAGGCCGAGTCCCTGCAGGTAGGCGGCGAAGGCGCGGCTCAGGCGATCGACCTCGGCATAGCTGGCGTCGCGGCCCATGAAGCTGTAGGCCGTGCGGTCGGCATGGGTGGCGAAGCTTTCAGCCATCAGGGCCGGCAGCGACGCATAGAGCGTGACGTCGATGTCGGCGGGCACGCCTGGGGGGTAGCTGGTGAGCCAGGGGCGATCGTTCATGGAGCAGGGATCCTTGGAGCTGTTCTGTTCGACTATTCGATGGCCTTGCCCATGTCCTCGACGACCTTCTTGGCGTCGCCGAAGACCATCAGGGTCTTGTCCATGTAGAAGAGTTCATTGTCCAGGCCGGCATATCCGGCGGCCATGGAGCGTTTGTTAACAATGACGGTCTTGGCCTTGTAGGCCTCCAGGATGGGCATGCCGTAGATCGGACTGCCCTTGGTGTGGGCCGCGGGGTTCACCACGTCGTTGGCGCCCAGGATGATCGCCACGTCGGCCTGGCCGAACTCGCCGTTGATGTCCTCCATCTCGAAGACCTGGTCGTAGGGCACCTCGGCCTCGGCCAGCAGCACGTTCATGTGTCCGGGCATGCGGCCGGCCACCGGGTGGATCGCGTACTTCACCGTGATGCCCTTTTCCGTGAGCTTGGCCGCGAGCTCCTTGACCGCGTGCTGCGCGCGCGCCACCGCCAGGCCGTAGCCCGGCACGATCACCACCGTCTCGGCGTTGGACAGCACGAAGGCCGCGTCGTCGGCGCTGCCGCTCTTGACCGGGCGCTGCACCGCCGCGCCCGCGGCGCCGGCGGTGACCGCCTCGCCCCCGAAGCCGCCCAGGATCACGTTGAAGAAGCTGCGGTTCATCGCCTTGCACATGATGTAGGAGAGGATCGCCCCGGAGCTGCCCACCAGCGAACCGGCGACGATCAGCATGGCGTTGTTCAGCGAGAAGCCGATGCCCGCGGCGGCCCAGCCCGAGTAGCTGTTGAGCATCGACACCACCACCGGCATGTCCGCCCCGCCGATCGGGATGATGATGAGCACGCCCATGACGAAGGCCAGCGCCAGCATGGCGAAGAAGGCACCCCAGCTCTCGGTGGCGACGAAGACCAGGCCCAGCGCCACGGTCAGCAGGCCCAGCACCAGATTGAGCGGATGCTGCCCCTTGAAGGCCACCGGAGCGCCCTGGAACAGACGGAAGCGGTACTTGCCCGAGAGCTTGCCGAAGGCGATGACCGAGCCGCTGAAGGTGATCGCGCCGATGGCCGCGCCCAGGAAGAGCTCGAGCCGGTTGCCATGGGGGATGGCATAGCGCAGCACGCCGTCGACCAGCATCGCGCCGGTGGTGGTCGCCGTGGCCGCCACCGCCGCCACGGGCGGCGGCGTGATGCCGAAGGCCCAGGGCTCGGCCACCGCCGCCACCCCGATGAACACCGCCGCCAGGCCGATCATGCTGTGCATGAAGGCCACCAGCTCGGGCATCTTGGTCATCTCGACCTTGTGGGCCATGAAGGCGCCCGCGCCACCGCCGACGACCAGCGCGGCGAGCACCCAGGCGATGCCGCTGCCGAAGCCCACGCCCAGCATCGCGGCCTGGCCATGGACCAGCGCCAGGGTGGTGACCACCGCGATGGCCATGCCGCTCATGCCGAAGAGGTTGCCGCGGATGGAGGTGGTCGGGTGGGACAGGCCCTTCAGGGCCTGGATGAAGCAGACGCTGGCCACCAGGTAGAGCAGCGTGACGACGTTCATGCTCATTGGGCCTCTCCCTTCGCGCCGGCGGCCGCGGCCGCGGCGGGCGCCTTGCGCTCCTTCTTCCGGAACATCTCCAGCATCCGGCGCGTGACCAGGAAGCCGCCGAAGACGTTGACCGCCGCCAGCGCCACGGCCAGCACGCCCATGGTCTTGCCCAGCGGGGTGACCGTCAGCGCCGCGGCCAGCATGGCCCCCACGATGACGATCGCCGAGATGGCGTTGGTGACCGCCATGAGCGGCGTGTGCAGCGCCGGCGTGACGGTCCACACCACGTGGTAGCCCACGTAGATGGCCAGCACGAAGATGATCAGGTTGATGACGGTATGCGATACGGGATCCATGGCTCTCGCGCTCCTCGGTGATGCGTTGTGCGTTGTGCGTTCTTCTGTGGATGGGCGCCCTGCAGGCGCGCGCGGTCCGCGTCCGCCGCCGACGCCCGCGTCTACCCGCGGGTGACCCGGCCGCCCTGCGTCACGCGGCAGGCCGCCACGATGTCGTCCTCCAGGTCGATCTTCAATCCGCCGTCCCCGGGAAGGATCAGCTTGAGGAAATCGAGCACGTTGCGCGCGTAGAGCGCCGACGCATCGGCCGCCACGCGCGCGGGCAGGTTGGTCTCGCCGACGATCGTCACGCCGTGCCTGACGACCGTGCGCCCGGCCTCCGACAGCGTGCAGTTGCCGCCGGTCAGGCCCCCGCTCGTGTCCGCGCCCTTGCCCGCGGCGATGTCGACGATGACCGAGCCGGGCTTCATCGCCTGGACCATGGCCTCGGTGACCAGCGTGGGTGCCGCGCGCCCGGGGATGAGGGCCGTGCTGATGACGATGTCGGCGGCGGCCACGCGCTTGGCCACCTCCACCTGCTGGCGCGCCAGCCAGCTCGCGGGCATCGGCCGGGCATAGCCGCCCACGCCGACGGCGGCCTCGCGCTCCTCGTCGGTCTCGTAGGGCACGTCGATGAACTTCGCCCCCAGCGACTCGACCTGCTCCTTGACGCTCGGGCGCACGTCGGACGCCTCGATCACCGCGCCCAGGCGCTTGGCCGTGGCGATGGCCTGCAGCCCCGCCACGCCCACCCCCAGGATCACCACCCGGGCGGCCTTGACGGTGCCGGCGGCGGTCATGAGCATCGGGAAGAAGCGCTGGTACCGGTCGGCGGCGATCATCACCGCCTTGTAGCCGGCGATGTTGGCCTGCGAGGACAGCACATCCATGCTCTGCGCGCGCGTGGTGCGCGGCGCCGCCTCCAGCGCGAAGGCGGTGACGCCGGCCGTGGCCAGACGCTGCAGGCCGGCGGCGTCGAAAGGCTCGAGCATGCCCACCAGGACCGCGCCGGGCGTGAGCAGGGCCTGCTCTGATTCCGATGGAGGCCTGACCTTGAGCACCACCTCGCAACCCAGGGCGCCAGCCGCATCGGTGAGGACCGCGCCCGCGGCTTCGTAGGCGGCATCGGTGACGCTCGCGGCGACGCCGGCGCCGCTCTGGATGTTCAGGACATGGCCCTGCGCCACCAGTTTTTTCGCCGTTTCGGGAGTGACGGCCACCCGGGTCTCATCCACTGCCGTTTCGGCAGGTATGCCTATCCTCATCAGCAATCTCCTCGGACAGCGCCCGTGTCCTTGTTCTTCGAAATGAGCTTACTCGAACCCCCCGCCAGCCGACATGCGGGTTAGCGCTCGTCAAATGCACGTCCTACAAATGAAAACAAGTGTCAGTCCAACACTTTCCCCAGTGACGAACTGAGTTTCAATGCGCCGCGGGACGACACCAAGTTCAAGGTTCGTGCGCTTTTCACCGGTATCCAAGTGACTGATCGCCCTTGCGTTTGCAGCATCGGAAATGATCGGGTTAACATTTGAAATTAGTACTATGGTTTGCATAAACGCCGACGTCGCGGCATGCCGACCCAGCACCAAGGGGATATGAAAATGCGAATTGCAGCGCTCGACGACGAGTCCAGCCAACGCGATCTGATGTGCTCGACGATGGAGCGGATGGGGCACGAGTGCCATGGCTACGGGCTGGCCAAACCGCTGCTGCGCGACCTGCGCCAGCAAAGCTTCGATCTGCTTATCCTCGACTGGACCCTGCCCGACATGCCGGGCCCGGCGGTGGTCAAACGCATCCGCGACGATTTCAACAACCGGATTCCGATCCTCTTCGTGACCCACCGGCACGAGGAGGCCGACATGGTCGAGGGGCTCACGGTCGGCGCCGACGATTTCATGCTGAAGCCGCTGCGCACCGCGGAACTCGAGGCCCGCGTCCATGCCCTGCTGCGGCGCGCCTATCCGGCACGGCACGACACCGAACTGACGATCGGCCCCTATCACTTCCTGCCGCAGCGACGCATGCTCAAGGTGAACGGCGTGCAGGCCGAACTCAAGCACCGGGAATACGAACTGGCGCTGTTCCTGTTCCAGAACATCGGCCGGCTGCTGTCGCGCGAGCACCTGCGCGAAGCCATCTGGGGCATCAGCGACCAGACCTCCTCGCGCTCGCTCGACACCCACGTCTCGCGGTTGCGCAACAAGCTCGATCTGCGACCGTCGCGCGGTTTCCTGCTGTCCGCGATCTACGGCCTGGGTTATCGCCTGGAGGCGGTCGACTCCGAGGACTTCGCGGTCTCCAGCCTCGAGGCGGGCGCGGACGTCGGCGTGGACGCCAGCGCGGCCACGCGCATCGACATCAGCGCCAAGCCCACGCCCACGCCCGCGCCCGCGCCCACGACCTGACCTCCGCATGGCGGATGGCTCGAGCAAGTGGCGGCGCTACAGTCGCTGCTGTCCCGGCTCTGGCGCCGGGTGCTCCCACGAGAACTCCGTCCCATGACCGCATCGCGTCCCCGCTGGAAACCCAATGTCACCGTAGCGGCGGTGATCGAACGCGAAGGCCGCTTCCTGCTGGTCGAGGAACACACCTCGGCCGGCCTGAAGCTCAACACGCCCGCCGGCCATCTCGATCCGGGCGAGTCGCCGGCCGAGGGCTGCGCCCGCGAGACGCTGGAGGAGACCGCCCACCACTTCACGCCGGATGCGCTGGTCGGGGTCTACATGGCTCGCTTCCAGCGCCCGGCCGCGCGCCCGGGCACCGATGGCGAACAGGACATCACCTACCTGCGCTTCGCGTTCGCCGGCACGCTCGGCGCCTTCGAGGCCGACCGCACGCTCGACGACGGCATCGTGCGGACCCTGTGGATGGACATCGACGAACTGCGGGCCAGCGTCGATCGGCATCGCAGTCCCCTGCTGCTGCGCTGCATCGAGGACTATCTCGCGGGCCAGCGCTACCCGCTGGAGCTGATCCATACCGACGCCTCGGTCGCCCTGCCGCCGGACGCCGGCGACGCCTGAACCCCAGCGCGGCGCTTCAGCGTTCGGCCAGCGGCACCGCGCGCGTGATGACGCCGCCGCCCAGGCACACCTCGCCCTGGTAGACCACCGCCGACTGGCCCGGCGTGACGGCCCACTGCGCCTCGTCGAAGTCGAGCCGGAATCCGTCCGGGTCGTCGCGCAGCCGGCAGGTCGCGTCGAGCTGGCGATAGCGCGCCTTGGCGGCATGGTCACCCGCCGCCGGCGGCACGCCGGCGACCCAGCTCATGTCGTCGGCCGTCAGCGCATGCGAGAGCAGCCAGGGATGGTCATGGCCCTGCACCACCCACAGCGTGTTGCGCTCGATGTCCTTGCGCGCCACGAACCACGGCGCGTGCGCTCCCACGCCGCGCAGGCCCTGGGCCTCGATGGCCTTCAGTTCGGCGCCGCGCGCCTTCACGCCACCGATGCCCAGGCCCTGGCGCTGGCCCAGCGTGTAGAAGCTCAGTCCCTGGTGTTCGCCCAGCGTGCGTCCGCGCTCGTCCTTGATCGGGCCCGGCGCCTTGGAGATGTAGCGGTTGAGGAAGTCGCGGAACGGCCGCTCGCCGATGAAGCAGATGCCGGTCGAATCCTTCTTCCTGGCATTGGGCAGGCCGATCTCGTCGGCGATGCGGCGCACCTCGGTCTTCTTCAGCTCGCCGACCGGGAACAGGGTCTTCGAGAGCTGCGCCTGGTTCAACCGGTGGAGGAAGTAGCTCTGGTCCTTGGCGGGGTCGAGTCCCTTGAGCAGCTGGTGGCGGCCGCTCGCCGCGTCGTGGCGCACCCGGGCATAGTGGCCGGTGGCGATCTTTTCCGCGCCCAGGCGCATCGCGTGGTCGAGGAAGGCCTTGAACTTGATCTCGGCATTGCACAGCACGTCCGGATTGGGCGTGCGGCCGGCCTGGTACTCGCGCAGGAATTCGGCGAACACGCGATCCTTGTAGTCGGCCGCGAAGTTGACGTGCTCGATCTCGATGCCCAGCACGTCGGCGACCGCCGCCGCATCGATGAAGTCGACGTTCGACGAGCAGTATTCGTCGTCGTCGTCGTCCTCCCAGTTCTTCATGAAGATGCCGACCACCTCGTGGCCCTGTTGCTTGAGCAGGTGCGCCGTGACCGCGGAATCGACTCCGCCGCTCAGGCCCACCACGATGCGCTGCTTTTCCATGGGCCCGATTGTCCGCGCCCCGGCCCGTTGGCGCGCGCATGCGGGAATCAACGGACCAGGGTCGGCCATGGAATTCCGAGGCGTCCCACGATGCAGGGCGGGGCACGGCCGGGCACGACCGGGACAACGGCGCCGGCGCGTCTTTGCTATGGTGACCGCAGATTCTCCAGACCTCCGATGAACGACTCCTCCCATTCCAGCGCACCCGCGCCTTCCATGCCGGCGGCGGCGCCCACGCCCGCCGCCCTCGTCGACCGCCTGGTCGCGCTCATGCGCCTGCAGCCGCTGGGCGACGACCGCTTCCAGGGGCAGAGCCAGAACATCGGCACCCCGGCGGTCTTCGGCGGGCAGGTGCTCGGCCAGGCCCTGATGGCGGCCAGCCAGACGGTCGAGGCCGAACGGCCGGTGCATTCCATGCACGCCTATTTCCTGCTTCCCGGCGAGCACGCGCCCATCGAGTACGCGGTCGACCGCGTGCGCGACGGGCGCAGCTTCACGACGCGGCATGTCGTCGCGCGCCAGCAGGAGCGCGTGATCTTCGAGATGTCGGCGTCGTTCCAGACCGTCGAGGACGGTGTCGAGCACCAGTCGGCCATGCCCGGGCCACCGCCGCCGGAGTCGCTGCGCAGCGATCTCGAACGCCGCTTCGACCTCGTCGACCGCATCCCCGAACGCATGCGCGTGAAGGCCCTGCGACCGCACGGCCTGGAATTCCGCAGCGTCGAGGACGACGACCTGCTCGCGCCCGTGCCGCGCGCGCCCACGCGCTCGGTCTGGCTGCGCGCCATCGCCCCGCTGCCCGACGATCCGGTCGTGCATCGCGCCCTGCTCGCCTACGCATCGGACCATGGCCTGCTGGGCGCGGCGCTGCTGCCGCACGGCCTGAGCTACGCGCAACCGCGCCTGCGTCTGGCAAGCCTGGACCACGCGATGTGGTTCCATCGCGATTTCCGCCTCGACGACTGGCTGCTCTACACCATGGACTCTCCGAGCGCCGGTGGGGGCCGCGGCCTCAGCCGGGGCAGCATGTTCACCCGCGACGGCAGACTGGTCGCATCGATGGCACAGGAAGGCATGGTCCGCGTACGTTCATGACTCATCTCTTCGATCCCCTCGCCCTCGGCCCGCTGACGCTGGCCAACCGCATCGTCGTCTCGCCGATGTGCCAGTACGCCGTCGAGGACGGCAATGCCGGCGACTGGCACCTGATGCACCTGGGCCAGCTGGCCATGTCGGGCGCCGGGCTGCTCGTCATCGAGGCCACCGCGGTCGAGGCCGAAGGCCGCATCACGCCGGCCGACCTCGGCCTCTACACGGACGACAACCAGGCCGCGCTGGCGCGCGTGCTGGCGGCCGTGCGTCGCCACTCCCGCATGCCGATCGCCATGCAGCTCGGCCACGCCGGGCGCAAGGCATCGAGCCACGTGCCCTGGGGCGGCGGCCAGGCGTTGCGCGCCGACGAAGGCGGCTGGACGACCTCGGCGCCATCGGCGCTGCCGCACGCGGAGGGCGATCCGGCGCCGGTCGCGCTCGACGCCGCCGGCCTGGCGCGCGTCAAGCAGGCCTTCGTACGGGCCGCCCAGCGCGCCGACGCGCTGGGCATCGACGCCCTCGAGCTGCATGCGGCGCATGGCTACCTGCTGCACCAGTTCCTCTCGCCCATCGCCAACCGGCGCGACGACGGCTATGGCGGCTCGCTGGAGAACCGCATGCGCTTTCCGCTGGAAG
Organism: Variovorax sp. PEI5; assembly: GCF_056679935.1. Taxonomy (NCBI): domain Bacteria; kingdom Pseudomonadati; phylum Pseudomonadota; class Betaproteobacteria; order Burkholderiales; family Comamonadaceae; genus Variovorax; species Variovorax sp. PEI5. The sequence continues at coordinate 2,969,173 of NZ_CM155257.1, read as the reverse complement.
TCCTCGATGCGGTGCGCGCCACCGTGCCCGCGCGCCTGCCGGTGGGCGTGCGCATCTCGGCCACCGACTGGGTCGACGGCGGCTGGGACGTGGCGCAGAGCTGCGTCTTCGCCCGGGAACTGGCCGCGCACGGCTGCGCGTTCATCGACGTGTCCTCCGGCGGGGTCTCCCCGCAGCAGAAGATCACGCTCGGCCCGGGCTACCAGGTGCCGCTGGCCGAGGCGATCAAGGCGGCCGCCGGGCTGCCGACCTTCGCGGTCGGCCTGGTCACCGAACCGGCGCAGGCCGAGGCCATCGTCGCCGAGGGCCGGGCCGATGCCGTCGCCATCGGCCGGGCCATGCTGTTCGAGCCGCACTGGCCGTGGCGCGCCGCCATGGAGCTGGGCGCCGAGGTCTCCGTGCCGCCGCAGTACTGGCGCTCGCAGCCGCGCGAGGCCAAGGCGCTGTTCGGCGCCGAGGCCCGCATCGGCATGCGTTGAGGACGCGTCGCGCTCCGCTCGCCCCTTCCCCTCCTTCCCATCGGTCTCGAAAGGACGCCCTCGCATGAAGAGCTTCGGCAAATACCGCATCGGCGGCAAGGTGCGCCTGGGCGACATCGACCCCGACGACACGCCCTTCATGAAGGGCGACGAGCGCGACCGGCGCGAGCGCCTCGACGCGCTCGCCGAGGAACTCGACGGATTGCAGAACCTGCTGCACGCCGAAGGCCGACGCAAGCTGCTGCTGGTGTTGCAGGGCACCGACACCAGCGGCAAGGACGGCACCGTGCGCTGGGTGTTCTCGCGCACCTCGCCGCTGGGCGTGCGGGTCGCCGCCTTCAAGGCGCCATCGATCGACGAGCGGGCGCACGACTTCCTGTGGCGCTGCCATGCGGTGGTGCCGCGCGCCGGCGAGATCGGCGTCTGGAACCGCAGCCACTACGAGGACGTGCTGGTCCCGGTGGTCGACGGCTCGCTCGCCAAGTCCGACCTGAAGCGCCGCTACGACCAGATCAACGACTTCGAGCGCCTGCTCGTGGAGACCGGCACGGTGGTGCTGAAGTGCATGCTGCACATCGGCAAGGAAGAGCAGAGGAAGCGCCTGCAGGCGCGCATCGACGACCCGGCCAAGCACTGGAAGTTCAGCCTGGGCGACCTCGATGCCCGCGCGCACTGGGATGCCTACCAGGACGCCTATGCCAGGGCGCTCGACGCCACCTCGACCGAGGCCGCGCCCTGGTACGTGATCCCGGCCGACAGCAAGACGCATCGCAACCTCATGATCGCGCAGTTGCTGGTGAAGACGCTCAGGGAGATGAAGCTGGCGGTGCCGCCGGCGGACCCGGCCTTGAAGGGGCTGGTGGTGCGTTGAGAGGAAGACGCCACGGCCCGGTCGCTCCGACATCGGGCATGGCACCGGGATTGCCGACCCAGCGCCTTCGGCCATAATCGGCCCGTGCGAACGACCCCATAGAGGGTTGCACATCCAAAGGGAATCCAATGTCACTGTCACACGCACGCTCGGCGTCAAGAGCACATCCGCATCCGCTTCTCCAGGCCCGCCGGCAATCCCGGCCGTCTGCGCCCTAGCCCGATTCCTGGGTGCGTGGGCCCGCCCCGCGCGTTCCTTCCTCCGTCCTCAAGCCGCCAAGGCGAACGAATTCCGTTTGCGGCTTCGCTTCGTTCCGCGTCCGGTTCCGGACGCGCGCCTGCACCCGAAAAACATGGCCGCCTCAAAAAATTGGCAACTGACGCCTTTCCAATACACGATCGACTTCGCACTCGTCCCGCTCCTGTTCGGACTCGCTGTCTGGCCAGCCCGGATCTCGTCGACACGGATCGCCATCGGCGCACTGACATGGTCGTTCGTGGAATACGCGGTCCATCGCTTCCTGTTCCACAGGCGGTTCCGGAGGGATCACTGGGCGCATCACCTCGATCCCACGGCCTACATCGGCATCTCCGGCGTTCCGATCTGCGCGGCCTATGCCCTGCTCCTGATTCCCGCGTGGCATCTCGGACTGCTGTCGTTCCATGCGGGATTCATGCTGGGCTACTTCTGCTACCTGGTCGTGCATTACGCGATCCATCGCACCACCTATCAGCAGCTGCCCATCCTTCGCGTGCTGACGCGAAATCATGAACTGCATCACCAGCGGGGCCGCGAGACCAATTTCGGCGTCACCTCCCCGCTGTGGGATTTCATCTTTTGCACCTATTCCCGCTCGGCTTCGCGCTGACGGATTCCGGACCCTTCCAATGAAGCTCAAGCACCTCTGCGTCGTCGTCCTCGCACTGGCACAACCACTGACATTCACTTCCCTGGCCCACGCGGCGGAGGGCAGCCAGACCGCCGGCCTGGGAGCCGTCAGCATGGCACTCTCGCCACTGGCGTCGGTCAACGGCCATCCACTCGAGGCCAGCGCCTTCTTCACCGCCGGCACCCTGTTCATCGTCGCCGGGATCGGACAGGTGGTCGGCGAAACCGCTTCCGTGGTCCTGCAGAACACCGTCGATGGCAGCAAGGCGGTCATCCAGGTCTCGTCTCCGATCGTCAAGGACATCGGCCTCTCGACGGGCAACGTCATCAAGGTGGTGACGGAGTCGACCGGCCACACGCTCGTCGCGTCCGGAAGGATTCTGGCTTTCGTGCCGAACGAGATCGGCAAGGAATTGCTGTACCAATCCAGGCTGTCCCGATGAAGCGGGCGAGCATCCTGGAACTGGCAGCCTGCGCCATCGCCCTGGCATTCGGCCTGTCGTCGGGCGCCAGGGCGGGCCAGGCCTGTGTCGACACGCCGCCGCGCCCCTCGTCGGTGCGACTGGCATTCGGTGCCGCGCAGGCACTCTCCACGGCCTTGGACCAGGCCCGACCCGAGGTGGCACTCGTCGCCCGGGTGGGACAGGATCTCTCGACATACGGCCTGCGCCATTCCCATCTCGGCTTCGTCCTCAAGGATTCCGCCTCCGGCCAGTGGCGCGTCGTGCATCTGCTCAACACCTGCGGCACCGCCGATGCGGCGATCTGGCGCCAAGGGCTCGCCAACTTCTTCCTCGACGACCTGTTCAGCTACGAGTCGCTGATCATCATCCCTTCGGTCGAAGCCCAGCACCAGCTCCTGGTCAGGCTCTCGGACCCGGCGCAATACCTGGCGCTGTTCACGCCGCACTACAACATGCTGGCGTACCCTTTCGCCACACGGTATGAGAACTCCAACCAGTGGGCGCTCGAACTGTTGACCAAGGCCTATGCCGACAAGATCGACATCGACGACCGGGAGAAGTCCCAGCAGTGGCTCAAGCTCATGGGCTACGAGCCGACCACGCTCGATCTGGGTCCAATGACGCGACTGGGCGGCCGCATGTTTCGTGCGAACGTGGCCTTCGACGACCATCCGAGCAAGCGCCGTTATGCCGGCAAGATCGACATCGTGACGGTCGTCTCGATGACGCGCTTCCTCCAGAAGATCGATCCCGCGACGACGTTGACGAACGTTCCCGCACCCTCGGTCCTCCAGGCACCCGAGTAGCCGCGGCCGACACCCTCACTGCGGCGCCGCCAGCAGGCGCTTGAGGTACCGTCCCGTGTGGCTCGCCTCGTTCGCCGCGATGTCCTCCGGCGTCCCCTCTCCCACCACCGTGCCGCCACCCGCGCCGCCCTCGGGGCCGATGTCGATCAGCCAGTCGGCGGTCTTGATGACATCGAGGTTGTGCTCGATCACCACGATGGTGTTGCCGGCGTCGCGCAGCTGGTGGAGCACCTTCAGCAGCAGTTCGATGTCGGCGAAGTGCAGGCCGGTGGTCGGCTCGTCGAGGATGTAGAGCGTGCGGCCGGTGTCGCGCTTGGAGAGCTCCAGCGCCAGCTTCACGCGCTGCGCCTCGCCGCCCGACAGCGTGGTCGCGGCCTGACCGAGCTTGACATAGGACAGGCCGACGTCGAGCAGGGTGTGCAGCTTGCGCTCGATGGTCGGCACGGCCTTCAGGAACTCGTGCGCGGCCTCCACCGTCATGTCCAGGATCTGCGCGATGTTGCGGCCCTTGTACTGCACCTCCAGCGTCTCGCGGTTGTAGCGCTGGCCATGGCAGACCTCGCACGGCACGTAGACATCGGGCAGGAAGTGCATCTCCACCTTGACCATGCCGTCGCCCTGGCAGGCCTCGCAGCGCCCGCCGGCGACGTTGAAGCTGAAGCGGCCGGGGCCGTAGCCGCGCTCGCGCGCGGTGTTGGTCTCGGCCATCAGCTCGCGGATCGGCGTGAACAGGCCGGTGTAGGTCGCCGGGTTGCTGCGCGGCGTGCGGCCGATCGGGCTCTGGTCGACATTGATGACCTTGTCGAAATACTCGATGCCCTCGATCGACTCGTGCGCGGCGGGCTCCTCGTGCGCGCGGTAGAGCGTACGCGCCACGGCGGCATAGAGCGTGTCGTTCACCAGGGTCGACTTGCCCGAGCCCGACACGCCGGTCACGCAGGTCAGCAGGCCGACCGGAAACGCCACGCTCACGTCCTTCAGGTTGTTGCCGCTGGCGCCGACGACGCGGATCTCCTGCAGCGCGGTCTGCGTGGCGCGGTGCTGCGCCTCGCGCGCGGCGCGGCGCTCGGCCGCCGGACTCTGCGGGAAGCGCGAGGCCTTCCTGCCCTCGTTGAAGGCCGGCTTGGCGACCGCCGGCAGCCAGGCGGTGCGATGGCGCGGCACCTCGATCCTGCGCGCGCCCGAGAGGTACTGCCCGGTGAGCGACTGCGGGTTGGCCAGCACCTGGGCATAGGTGCCCTCGGCCATCACGCGACCACCATGCACGCCGGCGCCCGGGCCCATGTCGATCACGTGGTCGGCGGCGGCGATCATGTCCTCGTCGTGCTCGACCACGATCACGCTGTTGCCGATGTCGCGCAGATGCTTGAGCGTGCCGATGAGGCGGTCGTTGTCGCGCTGGTGCAGGCCGATGCTGGGCTCGTCGAGCACGTACATCACGCCCGTCAGGCCCGAGCCGATCTGCGAGGCCAGCCGGATGCGCTGCGCCTCGCCGCCCGAGAGCGTCTCGGCGCTGCGATCCAGGCTCAGGTAGTTCAGGCCGACGTCGTTCAGGAACTTCAGCCGCAGGCCGATCTCGCGCACGATCTTGTCGGCGATCTCGGCCTTGGCGCCGCGCAGGTGCAGGCCCTGGAAGTACGCCAGGCAGTCGCGCAGCGTCAGGTGGCTGATCTCGTAGATCGCCTTCCGCGCGGGCGCCATGCCGACCTCGGCCTCGGCCCCGGCCGCGCGCGGCGTCTCGTCGACCAGGAACACGTGGCGCGCCTCGCGCCGCAGCCGCGAGCCACCGCATTCGGGGCAGGGCTGCAGGTTGCGGTAGCGCGCCAGGTCGTCGCGCACGGTGGTCGAATCGGTCTCCCGGTAGCGTCGCTCCAGGTTGGGGATGATGCCCTCGAAGGGATGCTTCTTGACCAGCTTCTTGCCGGCCGAGGCACCCGACTCCATCGTGTAGTCGAACTTGATCAGCTCCTCGCCGGAACCCTGGAGCAGCACGTGCCGGACCTCGGCGCGCAGCGACTCGAAGGGCGCCTCGATGTCGAAGTCGTAGTGGGCCGCCAGGCTCTCGAGCATGCTGAAGTAGTAGCCGTTGCGGCGATCCCAGCCCTTGACCGCGCCGCTGGCCAGCGAGAGCGAGGGAAAGGCCACCACGCGCGCCGGATCGAAGAACTCGCGATGGCCCAGGCCGTCGCAGCTCGGGCAGGCGCCCACGGGCGAGTTGAAGGAGAACAGGCGTGGCTCGAGCTCGGCCAGCGAGTAGTGGCACACCGGGCAGGCGAACTTGGCATTGAACAGGTGCTCGCGCGGCGCGGCCGGCAGGCTGGTCGGCGTGGCCGTGCCGCCATCGGCCGGCGCGTCCATCTCGACGGCCAGCGCGCGGCCGTCGGCCAGCCGCAGGGCGGCCTCGAAGCTCTCGGCCAGGCGCTGCTGCATGTCGGGGCGCGCGCGCAAGCGGTCGATGACGACATCGATGTCGTGCTTCTCGGTCTTCTTCAGCTTGGGCAGGTCGTTGTATTCGTAGGTCTGGCCATCGACCCGGAAGCGCACGTAGCCGGCGGCCTGCATCTCGGCGAACAGCTCGACGAACTCGCCCTTCTTCTCGCGCGCGACCGGCGCCAGGATCATCAGGCGCGGCTCGTCCGGCAGCGCGATCACCGCGTCCACCATCTGCGAGACCGTCTGCGCCTGCAGCGGCAGGTGATGCTCCGGGCAGAACGGCGTGCCGGCGCGGGCGAACAGCAGGCGCAGGTAGTCGTGGATCTCGGTGACGGTGCCCACGGTGGAGCGCGGGTTGTGGCTGGTGGCCTTCTGCTCGATGCTGATGGCCGGCGACAGGCCCTCGATGACATCGACGTCGGGCTTGTCCATCAGCTGCAGGAACTGCCGCGCATAGGCCGACAGGCTCTCGACATAGCGGCGCTGGCCCTCGGCATAGAGCGTGTCGAAGGCCAGGCTCGACTTGCCCGAACCCGACAGGCCGGTGATCACCACCAGCTTGTTGCGCGGGATGTCGAGATCGACGTTCTTGAGGTTGTGGGTCCGCGCGCCGCGGATGCTGATGCGCTGCTGCGCGAGCACGGCGCCCAGATAGGCGTTGTCTTCAGGAGCGTTCACGGGCGGGGGAGGAGGAGCGGAGGGAACAGGAGGCCAACCAAGCATGATAAGTGCCCGGTTCCGGCCGCGCCCGTCCTCGGCCATTCCGGCGGCCCCGATGCCGCCTTTGCTCCTGCATGCCGACGATTTCGAGGACGCAGAGATTGACTTCGGCCGCTGCGGCACAATCTTCGTCCTTCCCCTTTTTCCTTCTCCTTTCCTTCCTTCATCAGGAGCAGTGCATCCATGGCATCGGTCAACAAAGTCATCCTCGTCGGCAACCTCGGCCGCGATCCCGAAACCCGGACCTTCCCGAGCGGTGATCAGGTCTGCAACGCCACCCTGGCCACCACCGACAAGTGGAAGGACAAGCAGAGCGGCGAGATGCGCGAGGCCACCGAATGGCACCGCCTGGTCTTCAACGGCCGCCTGGCCGAGATCGCCGCGCAGTACCTGCGCAAGGGCTCGCAGATCTACGTCGAAGGCCAGATCCGCACCCGCAAGTACCAGGACAAGGATGGCGTCGAGAAGTACGCCACCGACATCCGCGTCGACCAGATGCAGATGCTGGGCAGCCGCCAGGGCCAGGGCGGCCCGTCGGGCGGTGGCGAGGACGAGTACGGTGGTGGTGGTGGTGGTGGCTACGGCCAAGGTGGCGGCGGCGGCGGTGGCGGTGGTTATGCCCGCGCGCCGGCCGCGGCGCCTCGCGCACCGGCGGCGCGTCCGGCCCCGGCACCGGCGAAGTCCTCCTCGGGCTTCGACGACATGGACGACGACATCCCGTTCTGAGTCCTGATACCGGTCGTTTCCGGATTTCGCACACAGGGCCATCCGCCATCGCGGATGGCCCTTTTTTCTGGTCGTCGGCCCGGCGCCGGGGCGACGAGCACCTGCCGCCCCGCGCGCCTCAGTCGCCGAAGAGGTTCCGCTGGATCTGGTCCAGGTGCTCGATCAGCACCCGCTGGGCCGCTTCCGCATCCCGGTCGCGCAGGGCATCGACCAGGGCCCGGTGCTGCCGTTCGTACTGCGCGCGCCGCGATCCGGTCAGTGAACGGGCCTTGAGCCGGCCCCACTCGCCCTGGTCGCGCACCCGCTGGGTGAGCTCCAGGATGCGCACGAAGAAGCCGTTGTGCGTGGCCACCGCGAGCGCGGTGTGCAGCGCCCCGTCCCAGTGCTCGAAGGCTTCGATGGTCTCGGCCGCCTCCGACTGTTCGATGCAGTGCTGCATCGTCGCGAAGTCGGCCGCCGTGGCGTTGCGCACGATCAGTCCCGGCATCAGCGGCTCGATGAGGCGGCGCGCCACCATCAATTCGGCCGGACTGACATTGCCATCGGGCGATGTCGATGCGGTCGCCTCGCCCGTCGGCACGGGCGTCGGCGCCTGGGCCACGAAGGTGCCGCTGCCCACCGTCTGCGTGATGAGTCCACGCTCGCGGAAGCCCGCCAGCACGCGCCGCACCGCGCCGCGCGAGGCGCCGAAACGTTCGCTCAGTTCACGCTCCGCTGGCAGCTTCACGCCCACGCCCAGCGCGCCGCTGCCGATGCCTTCGCGCAGGTAGTGCGACAGGGCCTTCGCGCCCTGCGCCTTGGGCTCCACGGCCTCCCGGTCGTTCATCGGTTTCCTCTCCTTCGACTTGATAGTACCAATTGGTTATTTAATTTGCCGCATTGGTATTGATGATGGTCCATTTTGGTTCTACATTGCTTCGTCAGCGGACGTGTCGATTCTGACGCCACGGCTCACGCTTCCAGCGGCGCAACACAAGCCGCAAACCAAATGGTCCGCGAGACGCAGGACCAAGGAGACAAGAACATGCGGATGCAATGGATCGGCGGCTTCCTGGCCGCCACGCTGCTGGGAGCGCTGCCGACGGCAGGGGCGCAAGCGCAGGACTACCCGTCCCGCGTCGTGACCATCGTCGTGCCCTTCGGCGCCGGCGGCTCGGCCGACGTGTATGCGCGCGTGCTGGCCGAGAAGCTGGGCCACGACACCGGCAAGACCTTCATCGTGGAGAACCGCCCGGGCGCGGGCGCGGTGATCGGCACGCAGTACGTGGCCAAGTCGGCGCCCGACGGCTACACGCTGCTGATGATGTCGAACACGCAGACGGTGAACGAATCGCTGGTGCGCAACAAGCCCTATGCGCTGATGCGCGACTTCGTGGCGGTGGCCCCCGTCAACGAGGCGCCGCTGGTGCTGGTGGAGCGCACCACGCTCGCGCCCCGGACCTTGCCCGATCTGGTGCGCTACGCCAAGGCCAATCCGGGCAAGCTCAACTACGCGTCGTCGGGCACCGGCACGCCCTATCACATGGCCGGCGAGCTGTTCAAGGGCATGGCCGGGGTGGACATCGCGCACATTCCCTACAAGAGCAGCGGCGGCGCCCGCACCGACGTGCTGGGTGGCCAGGTCGACCTGATGTTCGATGCCGTCAGCACCATGACCGACCTGATCGCCACCCAGAAGGTGCGGCCGCTCGCGACCACCGGCAAGACGCGCTCGGCCGTGATGCCCGACGTGCCCACCATGGCCGAGTCGGGACTGCCCGACTACACCGCCACCATCTGGCTCGGCATCCTCGCGCCCAGGGGCACGCCCCAGCCGATCGTCGACCTGCTCAACCAGCGGATCGCCAAGGTCGTCAACGACCCGACCGTGAAGGCGCAGTGGGCCAGGAGCGGACTCGACGGCCTGACGATGACGCCGGCGGCCTTCACGCAGTTCCTCGAGCAGGACATCGCGAAATGGCAGCGGATCGTCGAGTCCGCGCGCATCACGGTGGAGTGAGCCGATGGCCGTCTCGATCACGGTGAACGGCGTGCGCCGCACGCTGGATGTCGATGCCGACCGCTCGCTGCTCGACGTGCTGCGCAACGAGCTGGACCTGCGGGCCAGCCATTTCGGCTGCGGCGTGGGCCAGTGCGGCGCCTGCATGGTGCTGCTCGACGGGCATGCCGTGCCGAGTTGCGACACGCCGCTGTGGTCCGCCGACGGCAAGGACGTGCGGACCGCCGAGGGCCTGGGCACGCGCGCCGCGCCGCATGCGCTGCAGCTCGCGTTCATCGAGGAGCAGGCGGCGCAGTGCGGCTACTGCACCTCGGGCATGTTGATCTCCGCCGCGGCGCTGCTGCGGCGCGACGCCGACCCGGACGAGGCGGCGATCCGCGCAGGCATGGCGCGCAACCTGTGCCGCTGCGGCACGCACCCCCGCGTGATGCGGGCCATCGTGCGCGTGGCGGCGCGGTCGCGGCCATGAGCACGGACGTGAGCCTGGCCGTGCTGCCGGCGAGCCTGCAGGCCAATCCGCGCCTGTCGACCTGGCTGCGCCTCACGCGCGACGGCCACGCGTGGGTCTCGTCGGGCAAGGTCGAACTGGGCCAGGGGATCCTCGGCGCCCTGTCGCAGATCGTGGCCGAGGAGCTGGGCATCCGCGTGGAGCGGGTGCGGATGACCGGCGCCGTCACGGGCGCGAGTCCCGACGAGGCCGTGACTTCGGGCAGCCTGTCGGTGCAGCATTCGGGCGCGGCGCTGCGCCATGTCTGCGCGCAGGCCCGGGCCCTCCATCTGGCGCGCGCCGCCGCGCTGCATGCGGTCGACGCGCAGGACGTCGCGGCCCTGGAGGTGGTGGATGGCGAGATCCGCCTGGGCGACCGGCGCCTGTCGAGCTACTGGGACCTGGCCGAGGACGAGGCCGGGTCCGGGGCCGGGACCGGCCTGCTCGACGTCGACGCGGTGCCGGGCGTGGCGACGCGTCCGGCCGCGGCCTACACCGTGGTCGGCCGCGCGCAGCCGCGCGCCGACATCGCCGACAAGGTGTTCGGCGAGTTCGTCTTCATCCACGACCTGGTGCTGCCACGCATGGCGCACGGGCGCGTGGTGCGGCCGCCATCGCCGGACGCGGTGCTCGAGGCCTGCGACGAGGACGCCGCGCGCGCCCTGGATGGCGTGCTCGCGGTGCTGCGCGACGGCTCCCAGCTCGGCGTCGTCGCCGAGACCGAGACGCTCGCCGAACGCGCCGCCGCGAAGCTCGCCGCATCCTGCGCGTGGATCGAACGCGAGAGCCTGCCCGACGCGGACGCATTGCGGCCTTGGCTGCGCTCGCTGCCGTCGACGGCGCTGGAACTCCGCCAGGGCGAGCCGGCGCCCGGCGCGGTCCGCACGCTGCGCGCCTCCTACGACAAGCCCTTCATCCGCCACGCCGCCATCGGTCCGTCCTGCGCGCTGGCCCGCTCCGAGGGCGAGGCCCTGGAGGTCTGGACGCACAGCCAGGCCATCTACAACCTGCGCCGGGACCTGGGCCTGGCATTCGGGCTGCCGGCCGAGCGCATCCGCGTGCGCCATGTCCAGGGCGCCGGCTGCTATGGCCACAACGGCGCCGACGACGTCGCCTACGACGCCGCCTGGCTCGCCCGCGCCTGCCCCGGCCGCGCGGTGCGCGTGCAGTGGTCGCGCGCCGACGAGCTGTGCTGGTCGCCCGTCGGCCCGGCGATGGCCATCGACCTCGAAGCCGACGTCGACGCCGCCGGCCGGGTGCTCGCCTGGCGCCACAGCGCGTGGAGCCCCGGCCATGGCCTGCGTCCCGGCCGCGGCGCCACGCCGACGCTGCTGGGCAGCTGGTATCTGGCCGAGCCCTTCGAGCGCGTCGCCGCCGTCGACGCGCCGCGCGCGGCCGGCGGTGGCGGCGATCGCAACGCCGAGCCGCTCTATGCCTTCGCATCGCACGAGGTGGTGTGCCGGCGCGTGAGCGACGTGCCGATGCGGACCTCGGCGTTGCGCTCGCTCGGCGCCTTCGCGAACGTGTTCGCCATCGAATCGTTCATGGACGAGCTCGCGCTGGCGGCGGACGAGGATCCGCTGGCCTACCGCCTCGCGCAGCTCGACGACCCGCGGGGCCGGGCGGTCCTGCGGGCCGTGGCCGCGATGTCCGGCTGGACGCCGCGCGCGCGACCGGCGGGCGACGGCATCGGCCGCGGCCTCGGCTTCGCGCGCTACAAGGGCACGGGCGCCTGGTGCGCCGTCGTCGCCGAGGCGCGGGTCGAGGAGCGGGTGCGCGTGCTGCGCCTGCACATCGCCGTCGACGTCGGCCTGGCCGTCAATCCCGATGGCGTGCGCCAGCAGATCGAGGGCGGCGCGCTGCAGGCCACGAGCTGGACGCTGTTCGAGGAAGCCCACTTCGACCGCACGCGCATGCTGGACACCGACTGGGAGGCCTATCCCATCCTGCGCTTCACCGACGCGCCGCGCATCGACGTCGAGCTGGTGCCGGGCGGCATGGCGTCGCTGGGGGCGGGGGAAGCCTCCCTCGGCCCCACCGCCGCCGCCATCGCCAACGCGGTGCACGACGCGCTCGGCGTGCGCGTGCGCGCGCTGCCGCTGCGGCCCGAACGCATCGTGCAGGCGATGGACGCCTGACCCCCATTCCCTTCCAACCCGTGACGAGAACCCCATGAAATTGCGACTCTTCAGCGGCGGTGCCGCGCAGGCCGTGGTGACCGGCCTGCAATCGACCTTCGAGACGACCCATGGCTGCACGCTGGAGCCGACCTTCGGCGCGGTCGGCACGATGCGCGACAAGCTGCTGGCGGGCGAGGCCTGCGACCTGCTGGTGCTGTCGGCGACCCTGATCGAGCAGCTCACGCGGCAGGGCCACCTGGTCGCGGGCAGCGCGCGCGACCTCGGCGCGGTGGCCACCGGCATCGCCCTGCCCGAAGGCGCGGCGCCGGTCGACGTGGGCACGTCCGAGGCGCTCCGGCAGCTGCTGTCGGCCGCGCGCGGCCTCTACGTGCCGCACCTGACGCAGTCGTCGGCCGGCATCCACATCGCCGGCATGCTGCGGATGCTCGGCCTGACGGAGCTGCTGGCCGACCGCATCAGGGAGTTCCCGAACGGCGCGACGGCCATGCGGGAACTGGCGGCGGCCGATGGCGAGGGCCTGGTCGGCTGCACGCAGGTCACCGAGATCCTCTACACGCCGGGCATCCGGCTGGTCGGCGAGCTGCCGGCGGAGCATGCGCTGCTCACCGTCTACACCGCGGCCGTCTGCGCCCGGGCGCGGGAACCGGAGCTCGCCGCGTCGCTGGCCGAACTGCTGGCCGACGAGGCATCGCTCGCCCTGCGCCGCCGGAGCGGTTTCACGATCTGACCCATTTCACAAGGAGACGAAGATGCATCAGCAGGCAACCGATCACCCGGCGGTCACATGGACCGGCGGCCAGGAACATTGGGTCGACAAGGGCGACGTCCGCCTGTTCCTGTGGGAGAAGAAGCGCAAGCCCGGCACCGCGCACGCGGGCACGGTGCTGTTCGTCCACGGCTCGTCCATGGCCTCGCAGCCGACCTTCGACCTGCACGTGCCCGGCCGACCCGATTCGTCGGTCATGGAGTGGTTCTCAGAACGCGGCTTCGACACCTGGACCATGGACAACGAGGGCTATGGCCGCTCCAGCAAGCACCGTCCGATCAACTGCGACATCGACAACGGCGCCGAGGACCTGGCCGCCGGCTCCGCCCACATCCTGGCGCAGGCGGCGCCCGGCACCCGCCTGCTGGTCTACGGCATCTCCTCGGGCGCCCTGAAGGCGGCGGTGTTCGCGCAGAACCATCCGGAGCGCATCGCCCGGCTGGCGCTCGACGCGTTCGTCTGGACCGGCGAGGGCAGCCCGACGCTCGTCGAGCGCGCCAAGCGCCTGCCCGAATTCAGGAAGATGCTGCGCCGGCCCATCGACCGCGCGTTCGTGCACAGCATCTTCACCCGCGACCACCCGGGCACCGCCGCCGAGGAGACGGTCGAGGCCTTCGCCGACGCCATCCTCACGCTCGACGATTCCATGCCCACCGGCACCTATGTCGACATGACCAGCCGCCTGCCGCTGGTGGATCCGCAGAAGCTCGACCTGCCGGTGCTGGTGATGCGCGGCGAATACGACGGCATCGCGTCGTTCGAGGACCTGATCGGCTTCTACAGCCGGCTGCCGAACATGGACAAGCAGTTCGTGACCATGCGCGGCATCTCGCACGCCAGCTTCCAGCAGAAGAACTACCTCATGGTCTACCACCTGCTGCATGCCTTCTTCACCCAGCCGGCGCCGGTCTACACGGGAGGCTGACATGAGCACGACCCGCAGCGTGCCGCGTCGCGCGGCATTGGCTTCCCTGTGCGCGCTGGCCGGCCTGCTGCCGGGCCTGGCCGCCGCGCAGGCGCACGCCGAGAGCTATCCCTCCCGCACGATCACGCTGGTCGTGCCGTTCGCGGCGGGCGGCTTCACCGACGTGGTGGCACGCGTCCTCGCGCAGGGCCTGGGCCGCAACCTGGGCCAGGCGGTCGTGATCGAGAACCGCCCCGGCGCCGGCTCCACGCTGGGCGCCGACATGGTCGCCAAGGCGGCGCCCGACGGCTACCGGCTGCTGATGGTCTCCACCACCCACGTCATCTCCGACGCCCTCTACAAGAACATCCCCTACGACCCGATCAAGGGCTTCGCGCCGATCGCCAAGATCGCCGAGGCGCCCTACGTGCTGGTGGTCAATGCCCAGGTCCCGGCCACGAACGTGGCCGAACTGGTGGCGCTGGCCAAGGCGCAGCCCGGCAAGCTGGACTACGCGTCGTCCGGCAACGGCAGCTCGCAGCACATGATGGCCGCGCTGTTCGCCACCATGGCGGGCGTGCGGGTCAACCACGTGCCCTATCGCGGCAGCGGCCAGGCCGCCACCGACCTGGCCGCGGGCACGGTGCAGTTCGGCTTCATGGGCACGCCGGTGGCCATCCAGCAGTCCCAGGCCGGTCGCACCCGACCGCTGGCCGTCACCAGCGTCGGCCGCTCGCCGCAACTGCCGCAGGTCCCCACGCTCGACGAGTCCGGCCTGGCCGGCTACGACGCCAGCGTCTGGCTCGGCCTGCTCGCCCCGGCCGGCACGCCGAGCGCGATCGTCAAGCGCCTGCAGGACGAATCCATCCGGGTGATGCAGGCGAGCGAGACCCGCGACGCCCTCGTGAACGCCGGCGTCGAACCCAGCGTGCAGGGCTCGGCGGACTTCGCGCGACTCATGGACGCCGATCGGGTGAAGTGGGCGAAGCTGGTCAGGGACATCGGCGCCAAGGTCGATTGAGGCCACCTGCGGACGACCCCGCCGGCATGGTCCGGCCGTCCTGTTTTTTTTTCGATCCAAACCCCAAGGAGTGTCAGATGCGTTTCGCAACCCTCGAACTGGACGGCAAGACCGTTCCCGTCCTCGTCTCGCCCGACGGCAACGGCTGGGCCGCCGTGCCCGAATGGCTCGGCGCCGATTTCGACGGCGACATGGCCGATCTGATCGGCCGCTGCCCGCAGCCGACCGGCCATGCCGCGCCCACCGCCTGGCGGCCGCTCGACGGCCTGCGCCTGCGCGCGCCGCTGGTGCCGCGCCGCAACGTGTTCTGCGTCGGCAAGAACTACCACGAGCACGCGGCGGAGTTCGCCCGCTCCGGCTTCGACACCTCGGCCGCCAAGGGCGAGACCGCGCCGGCCGCGCCGGTGGTCTTCACCAAGGCGCCCTCGACCGTCGTCGGCCCCGGCGACGAGGTGCTCCCGTTCACCGAACTCACGCGCCAGCTCGACTACGAGGCCGAACTGGCGGTGGTGATCGGCAAGCCGGGACGCGGCATCCGGCCGGAGGACGCCTGGAACCACGTCTGGGGCTACACCATCGTCAACGACGTGACGGCGCGCGACCTGCAGCAGAAGCACCGGCAGTGGTTCATCGGCAAGTCGATGGACACCTTCTGCCCGATGGGCCCGTGGATCGTGACGGCCGACGAGCTCGACGCGACCGATCTGCCGGTGAAGTGCTGGATCAACGACGAACTCCGCCAGGACGCCAACACCCGCGATCTGATCTTCGACATCCCGACCATCATCGCCACGCTGTCGGCCGGCATGACGCTGCAGCCCGGCGACGTCATCGCCACCGGCACGCCCGCGGGCGTGGGCATCGGCTTCAGCCCGCCGCGCTTCCTGGCGCCGGGCGATCGGATGAGGATCGAGATCGGCGGCATCGGTGTCCTCGAGAACCGCATCGCCGGCTGACGCGGCCGGCCCGCAGGCACGAGACCGCCCCATGAACGACGCCAGCCGCCGCGCCGTCCTGCGCGCCCTCGCGCTGCCGGTCCTGGCCCCGCTGGGCCTGGGCGCGCGCGCCCAGGCGAGCTATCCCGACCGGCCGATCACCGTCGTCGTGCCGTTCCCGCCCGGCGGTGTGGCCGATGTCGTGGGACGTCCCGTGGCCGAGGCCATGGGGCGCCATCTCCAGCAGCCGATGGTGATCGAGAACCGGGGCGGTGCGGGCGGCGGCATCGGCATGGCGCAGGTGGCGCGGGCCCGGCCCGACGGCTACACCCTGCTGATGGCGCTGTCCTCCGTGGTGGTGCTGCCCGAGGCCGATCGGGTGCTGCGCCGAACGCCGATGTTCGAGCTGGACCAGCTGGTGCCGATCGCCCGCTTCACCGCCGATCCGACGATGCTGGTGGTGCGCGGCGACAGCCCCTGGAAGACCTACGAGGAATTCGCCGCGCACGCGAAATCGGCGCCGGGCCGGCTCACCTTCGGCTCGTCCGGCAACTACGGAACCATGCACGTGCCCATGGAGCAATGGAAGGCCGCCACCGGCAGCTATCTGCTGCACGTGCCCTATACCGGCGCGGGACCCGCGGTGGTCGCCCTGCTGGCCGGGCCGATCGATGCCGTCGCCACCGGACCGTCGAGCGTGCTGCAGCAGGTCAAGGCCGGTCGCCTGCGCGCCCTGGCGCATTGGGGCGAAGGCCGGCTGGCGGTGCTGCCGGAGGTTCCCAGCCTGCGCGAGCGCGGGGTGCCCATCGGCTATTCACAGTGGGCGGGCCTGTTCGCGCCGGCCGCGACGCCGCCGGCGGTGCTGGCGAGGCTCGGCGAGGCGGCGCGATCGGCCGCCCAGGACCCCCGGACGACGCAGGCCTTGAGCGCCGCCGGCAGCGTGGTGCAGTTCCAGGATGCGGCGGAGTTCGCCCGCTTCGTCCAGACCGATGCGCAGGCCATGGCGCGCGTGGTCCAGCGCATCGGCCGGATCGAGTGAGCGACGTGCCGCGCCGCGCCGTGCGCGGGATCGACCCGATGCTCAGTCCCGCGCGGGCGGTGCCGCGCTGCCGCGCGACGGGCTCGCGGCGGTCGGTGCCACGCCCGCCGGCGGCAGGATCGCCCAGCCCACCGTGACCTCGAACGGCCGGCCGAAGCGCCGCATCGCCAGGCGCAGCGGCGGCTGCACCTGCAATCCCGGAAAGCGCGCCCGCCAGTCGGCCGGCGCGGCGGCATCCGGCGTCTCCAGCACCTGGCCCGAGGCCGCCTCCCACACGAACACGGCGCCCTGCGCGCGCACCGCCGCGTCGTCGAGCCAGGCGGCCCGGCCGGGATCGGCATCGATGTAGACCGAGGGACGTCCGCCGGCCTGGGGCGGCGCGTACTGCGCGACATTGCCCGCCGGCCAGGCATGGCCGGCCACGATGCGCAGCGGCGCCTCCCGCCCCACCGCCCGGTGCCAGCCCTGCGCCACGTCCACGGCCAGCTCCCGGCCGGGATAGTGGATGCGGGAGAGCCGGCCGCGCGAGAGCGGCCCGCCGATGGCGATCAGCCCGTAGAGCAGCACCAGCACCAGCATCCAGATCGCGAAGGCCCAGGCGAAGCGCCGGGGATGGCGCAGGCGCAGGCCGAGCGCCGCCGCCAGCGCCGGCCCGATCACCAGGAACAAGGGCGAGCCCCACATGTCGTGCAGGTGGACCCCGGCCGCGCCGGCGACCAGGTAGATCAGCAGCGGGCCGCCGCCCATCGCCAGCAGCAGCCAGCCATCGCGCCCGCGCGGCGCGACCGTGCCCGGCGCCCGCGCGCCGTCGATATCGGCAGCGGCGGCGGCGTGCGCCTGCGCGGGCGACGTCGCGTCGGCGCGCCGGCGCCAGCCATGGGCGATCCACAGCAGCAGCGCCAGGGGCGCCACCGAGCCGGCCTGCGCGCCCAGGAAGGCGGCCAGGTCGCGCAGGCGGTCGCCCACCACACCGCCGGAGCCGCCGCCCACCGCCTGGGCGCGCCCGACGGCATAGCGCAGCGTCGGGTAGTCGTTGGCATGCGCCCAGGCCAGGTGCGGCGCGAACATCGCCAGCGAGATGGCCAGGGTCAGCCAGGGTCCGGCGCCGCGCCAGTGGCCGCGCAGCGACGGCACCGCGATCAGCACCACGGCCATCGACACCGGCAATGTCAGGAACGAGTACTTGCCCAGCGCGCCCAAGCCGCAGGCCACGCCCAGCAGCACCCACCAGCCCAGGCCGGCGGCATCGCCGCCGCCGGGCACGCGGCGGGCGGCGCGCCAGAAGGCCAGCGAGGCGATCGCCCAGCACGGGTACTGCACCACGTTGGCGTTGAATTCCAGGCCGGTGAGGTTGTAGTAGTTGACGCCCTCGAGCGCCATCACCGCCACCAGCGCCGTCCAGGGCGGCAGCAGGTCGCGCGCCAGTTCCCAGGCGGCCCAGAAGGCGGCGGCGATGGCCAGCTGCGACAGCAGGAACAGCGGCCAGTCGAGCGAGCCCCAGCGGAACAGTTCGGCCAGCCAGCCCGAGGCCGGCGGATGCTTGTAGTAGCCGGCCTGCCACTCGCGGCCCCAGCTCAGCGCCTCGATGGTGTCGAGCGGGAGGTTGGCGGCCAGCAGGCTCGGCAGGATGGTCCAGAGCAGGACGTGCAGCAGCGCGAAGAGCCCGAAGGCGGTGGCCGGCGACAGGGCGTGCGGGCGGGGAGTCCGGTCAGGGCGCATGGTGTTCGGCCGCGCGGGCGCGGCTGGCATGGGAGAAAAAGGACGGGGCGGCGGGCGGCGGCGGGTCGTCAGCGCGGACAATCGGAGACCCGCCACCGACGCCGGGCGACGCCGCGCGCGGGGGAACCGGCGCGGGCCGCGGACCTCCACCCGTCCCGGAGCGTGCGGATTATCCCCGCCGCGCCGCCCCGCGGGCGGCGCGCCCGCGTCGCGCCACGTACATTGCATGGGCGACGCGGCGCCGCATGGCGCGCCCCGCCGGTCCATCGAAACGAACGAACATGTCCTTCTATCCACCTTCGCTGGAAGACTCGCCCGATCCGATCTCCCATGCCTCCTATGCCGCGCGGCTCGCGGGCGCCTTCGCCACGCCCGCCGGCTTCGCCGCGCTGCCCTCGGGCAAGGCCGGCGTCGCCACCGGCCGCGAGTCGCTGCGCCTGAGCTGCGTGGTGCCGGCCTACAACGAGGCCGGCCACCTGGCCGAGTTCCTGCTGGCGCTGCATGCCGCCCTCACCGCGCTCACGCCCGATGTCGAGATCATCGTCGTCAACGACGGCAGCCGGGACGCCACGCGCGAGATCGCCCACGCGCATGCCGAGTCGCTGGGCGTGCGCTACCTGGAGCTGTCGCGCAACTTCGGCAAGGAGGCGGCGCTGACCGCCGGCATCGCCCATGCGCGCGGCAACGCGGTGCTGCTGATCGACTCCGACTTCCAGCATCCGCTGGCGCTGGTGCCGGAGATGGCCCGGCTCTGGCGCGATGGCTACGACATGGTCTATGGCGTGATCGCCGAGCGCGATGCCGAGTCGTGGGGCAAGCGCGCGGGCAGCGGCCTGTTCTACGGCCTGCTGGGCCTGGGCAGCTCGCTCAACATCCCCAAGCACGCCGGCGATTTCCGCTGGATGGACCGCAAGGTGGTCGACGCGCTGCGTCGCCTGCCCGAGCGCAACCGCTTCATGAAGGGGCTCTACGCCTGGGTCGGCTTCCGCTCGGTGGCCCTGCCCTTCACGCCCGACGCGCGGCGCGGCGGCGAGTCGAGCTTCAGCCTGCGCAGCCTGGCCACGCTGGCGCTCGAGGGCCTCACGTCCTTCAGTTCGCTGCCCCTGCGGGTATGGAGCGCGGCCGGGTTGATCATCTCGTTCCTGGCGATCTGCTACGGCCTCTACATCGCACTGGGCGCCTGGCTGTATGGCAACCCGCTGCAGGGCTGGCCGACGCTGGCGGCGGGCCTGATGCTGTTCTCGGGCGTGCAGCTGCTGTCGATCGGCATCCTGGGCGAGTACAACGGTCGCATCTATGTCGAGATCAAGCGCCGGCCGCTGTATCTGCTGGCCGAGGACCTCGACCACAGTCCGCTCACCGACACGCACCATGCACCCGCGCCGGCACCCGCGCCCACCCCCGCGGCGCGGCCGGTGGCGCCCGAGCGGCCGGCAGGCGCCGCCGGCCACGACCCGGGACCGGCCCATGCCGGCTGAGCCCGAGCGCATCCGCCGGCACATCGCGCTGTGCGCCGACGACTTCGCGCTGCATCCGGCGGTCGACGACGCGGTGCTGCGCCTGGCCCACCAGGGCCGCCTGGGCGCGACCAGCTGCATGACCACCTCGCCGCGCTGGGCCGAGGCCGCGCGCGCCCTGCGCGCCGATGCGCCGCCGGGCCTGGCGACCGGCCTGCACCTGAACCTGACCGAGGGCCACGGCACGCACCAGGCCGCGACGCTGGGCGCGATCCTGCGCGACACCTACGCGCGGCGCCTGGCGCGCGAGGGCGCGCGACCCCACGTCGTGCGGCAGCTCGACGCCTTCGAGCAGGCGATGGGCCGGACGCCGGACTTCATCGACGGCCACCAGCACGTCCATCAGTTGCCCGGCGTGCGCGAGGCCCTGCTCGAGGTCATGGTGGAGCGCTATGGCGCGGACGCGGGGGCGGACGGCTCGTCCGCCGCCGCCGCGGACACGCCCGCGATGCCGGCCGTGCGCGCCACGGTGCCGGCGCATCGGCGCTGGGGCGCGGGCAAGGCCGGCGTGCTGGCCGTGCTGGGCGGCTGGTGGCTGCGCCGGCGGCTGGCCCGGCTCGGCATCCCGCACAACACGGGCTTCGCCGGTGTCTATGGCTTCGATGCGCCCACCACCGACGACTATGGCCGCCACATGGACCGCTGGCTCGACGGCAGCCCCGACGGCACGCTGATGATGTGCCACCCGGCGACGGCGCTGGTGCCGGGCGACGCCATCGCCGCTCAGCGCCTGGTGGAGTTCGCCTATCTGTCGTCGGCCGCCTTCGGCGAGAGCCTGGCGCGCCACCGGGTCGAGCTGATGCGCTTCGACGCGGGGATCGCGGCCGCCACCGACATCGCGCCGTGAGCGGATCCCGCCGCCCTCCGGCAAGCGGAGCCCGGAGTCCGGGGGACCGCGCCCTCAGGCGGGCGTCAGTTCCTGGTGCACGCTCGCCAGGATCTCGTAGGAGCGCAGTCGCGCCGCGTGGTCGAACACCTGCGAGGTCACCATCAGCTCGTCCGCGCCGGTGCGCTCGATGAAGGCGGCGACCTGCTCGCGCACCGTCTCGGGCGAACCCACGGCCGAGCACGACAGCACCGAATCCAGCAGCGCCCGTTCGGCCGGGCCGACGTTGTCGCGATAGCCCTGCACCGGCGGCGGCAGGCGGCCCGGCCGGCCGCTGCGCAGGTTGACGAAGGCCTGCTGCCACGAGCTGGCCTGGAAGCGGGCCTCGGCATCGGTGTCGGCCGCGAACACGTTGAAGCCGAGCATCACGTGCGGGCGCGCCAGCTGGGCCGAGGGCTTGAAGGTGTCGCGGTAGATGCGCACGGCCTGCATCATCTGCTGCGGCGCGAAGTGCGACGCGAAGGCATAGGGCAGGCCCAGGTGCGCCGCCAGCTGGGCGCCGAAGGTGCTGGAGCCCAGGATCCAGACCGGCACCTTCAGGCCCCGGCCCGGCACCGCCAGCACCGACTGGCGCGGCGTGTCGCTCATGAAGTCCATCAGCTCGATCACGTCCTGCGGGAACTGGTCGGCATCGGACTGCAGGTCGCGCCGCAGCGCCTGCGCCGTGCGCTGGTCGGAACCCGGCGCGCGGCCCAGGCCGAGGTCGATGCGCCCCGGATACAGCGACTCCAGCGTGCCGAACTGCTCGGCGATCACCAGCGGCGAGTGGTTGGGCAGCATGACGCCGCCGGCGCCGATGCGGATGGTCGAGGTGCCGGCGCCGATGTGGGCCAGCAGCACCGACGTGGCGGCACTGGCGATGCCGGGCATGCCATGGTGCTCGGCGAGCCAGTAGCGCCGGTAGCCGAGCCGCTCGCCATGCTGGGCGAGCGACAGCGAATTGCGGAACGACTGCGCGGGAGTGCTCCCTTCGCAGACGGGGGAGAGGTCGAGGATGGAGAGCGGGGTGGACGACGTGGTCATGGGCCCATCATCCGCCGGTCCGAAAACGCTTGCCGGGACGAGGTTTTGGCGCCGCCCCCCCGCGCCGCTACTCCTTGACCGACCCAGTCATGCCCGAGACGTAGTACTCGACGAAGAACGAGTAGATGAAGGCCACCGGCAGCGAACCCAGCAGCGCGCCGGCCATCAGCGGGCCCCACTGGTAGACATCGCCCTGCACCAGTTCCGTGACCACGCCCACCGGCAGCGTCTTGACCTCCGAGGACGAGATGAAGGTCAGCGCGTAGATGAACTCGTTCCACGACAGCGTGAAGGCGAAGATGCCGGCCGAGATCAGGCCCGGCACCGCCAGGGGCAGCACGATCTTCACTAGGATCTGCCAGCGGTTGGCGCCGTCGATGAGCGCGCATTCCTCCAGCTCGGCCGGGATGGAGCGGAAGTAGCCCATCAGCAGCCAGGTGCAGAACGGGATCAGGAAGGTCGGATAGGTCAGGATCAGCGCCCAGCGGGTGTCGAACAGGCCGAGGTTGAACACCACGTTGGCCAGCGGGATGAACAGGATCGACGGCGGCACCATGTAGGCCAGGAAGATCGACAGCCCGACGTGCTTGGAGCCGGTGAAGCGCAGCCGCTCGATGGCATAGGCCGCGAACACCGATGCCGCCAGCGAGACGAAGGTCGAGACCACCGACACCAGCACCGTGTTCCACAGCCACTGCGGATACGCGGTCTGGAACAGCAGCTTGTGGAAGTGCGACAGGGTCGGCGTGATGACCCAGAACGGATTGCCGTCGCGCGAGAGCAGCTCGGCATCGGGCTTCACCGAGGTGATCGCCATCCAGTAGAACGGGAACAGCAGCACGATCAGGAACACCACCAGCGGCAGGTAGACCGTCACCATCTTGCGCGGCACCGAGTCCAGGAAGCTCATGCCGACGGTGTCGGCGCGGGCGTCGGCGGTCTTGCTCATTTGTCGGTTCCTCCCTGTTGCCAGGCCCGGCGCTGCAGGCCGAAGAAGCTGAACATCACGCAGGCCAGCAGGAAGGGCACCATCGCGATGGCGATGGCCGCGCCCTCGCCGAGCGCGCCGCCGGAGATGGCGCGCTGGAACGACAGCGTGGCCATGAGGTGCGTCGCGTTGAGCGGCCCGCCGCGCGTGATGACATAGATCAGCTGGAAGTCGGTGAAGGTGAACAGCACCGAGAACGTCATCACCACCGCGATGATCGGCGTCAGCAGCGGCATCGTGACGTGACGGAACTGCTGCCACGGCGTCGCGCCGTCGATGGCCGAGGCCTCGTAGTAGGACGGCGAGATGGTCTGCAGCCCGGCCAGCAGCGTGATGGCCACGAACGGCACGCCGCGCCACACGTTGGCGATGATGACCGCGATGCGCGCGTTCCACGGGCTGCCCAGGAAGTCGATGTAGGTGTCGATGAGCCCCATCTTCACCAGCGCCCAGCTGATGATGGAGAACTGCGAGTCGTAGATCCACCAGAACGCGATCGCCGACAGCGCCGTCGGCACGATGTAGGGCAGCAGGATGACGGCGCGGAAGAAGGTCTTGAAGCGGATGTTGCGGTTCAGCAGGATCGCCAGCCACAACCCGAGGAAGAACTTGAGGACGCTGGCCACCGCCGTGTAGAACAGGGTGTTGAACAGCGCCAGCCGCACCACCGAGTCGCCCCAGAGGTACTCGTAGTTCTCCAGCCCGACCCACTGCCCCGGCCGGCCCACCTTGGCATCGGTGAAGCCCAGCCAGGTGCCCAGCCCGAGCGGATAGGTCAGGAACAGCAGCAGCAGCACCGCCGCCGGCAGCATGAACATGAAGCCCAGCGCGTTGCGGCTGTTCTGCATCCTCGCGATCAATGTCATGTGACCTTTTCCTTGGCGTGGAGCGACGACCGCGGGCGGGTCAGAGCTTGTAGTAGCGTTCTGCACGTTTTTGCGCGCGTTCGGCGGCCTCCTTGGGGGAGCGCGCGCCGCTGGCGGCCTCGGCCACCATGTTGGGGATGATGAAGTCGGCCGCCGCGCCGGCCGAGGCATAGCCCAGCTTGCCGTCGTAGCCGCCCGGGCGCAGGTTCTTCACCGAGTCCCGGTACGGCATGTTCTTCGGGTCGGAGGTCCAGATGGCGCTGTTCTCGTAGAAGCGCAGCGGCTGGGCGACATAGCCGCCGCCGCCCTGCAGCCAGGGGTCGAACTGCTCCTTCTCCATCATGAAGCGCAGGAACTCCTTGGCCGCCTGCGGGTACTTGGTGTACTTCATGACCATCTGGTTGAAGAACAGGTGCGACTCGGTGGGCACGCCCACCGGGCCGACCGGGAACACCGCGTGGTTGATGTCGGCGGACAGCTCGCGGATCTTCGGGTCGGCCGAGTTCTTCGAGGTGAAGTAGATCGAGATGCCGTTGTTGGTGACGCTGATCTGGCCGTCGAGGAAGGCCTTGTTGTTGTTCGGGTCCAGCCACGACAGCGTGCCGGGGATGAAGTTGGCGTAGAGCTCCTTGGCGTACTCCAGGGCCTTCAGGGTCTCCGGGCTGTCGATCACGACCTTGTTGGTCTTGTCCACCAGCTTGCCGCCATGCGACCACACCAGCCAGTTGCACCAGGTACTGTCGCCGGTGGCGTTGCCCAGCGCCATGCCGCCGGGCGTGCCCTTGGCCTTCAGGGCCTGGTAGAGCTTGAGGAAATCGGCGGTGTTCTTGGGGAAGGTGTCGAAGCCGGCGGCCTTCACCATGCTCTCGCGATAGACGATGAGCGAGCCCGAGGCGCCCAATGGCAGGCCGATCCATTTCTTGCCGTCCGGGCGCATGAAGGCCTCGCCGGCCGGATACCAGCCCCCGTACTTCTTGCCCAGGTACTCGGCCAGGTCGGTGACGTCGAGCAGTTTGTCCGGATAGAGGTTGGCGTCGTCGTTGGTCGACAGGATGATGTCCGGACCGGCGCCGGTGTTGGCCGCCACGGCCGCCTTGGGCCGCACGTCCTCCCAGCCCTCGTTGTCGACCCGCACCTCGACGCCGGTGGTGTCGGTGAACTTCTTGACATTGGCCATGTAGGCATCAATGTCGCCCTGCACGAAGCGGCTCCAGCGCAGCACGCGCAGCTTCGCGCCGGGCTCGGGCTTGAAGCTCATCGTCTGGGCCTGCGCGGCCAGCGGGAACAGCGCGCTGCCCGCGCCCAGCGAAGCGGCCGCCGTGAGGCCGGCGGTGCCTTCCAGAAACCTGCGGCGATTGAACTCGGTCATCGATGTCTCCTGGTGTCTTGGTGTGTGGTGAGGGGGAAGTCGGGTCGCGGCGCGCGCCGGCCGGCGGGTGCCCGGGGTGTTCAGGCCGCCAGGCGTCGGCCGGTGTCGGCGTCGAACAGGTGCGCGCGCTGCAGGTCGGGCCGCAGGTGGATGACGCTGCCGGGCTCGAAGTCGTGGCGCTCGCGGAACACCGCCGACAGCTCGGTGCCGGCGTGACGGCACGAGACGAAGGTATCCATGCCGGTGGGCTCCATCACGACCACGCGGGACGGGATGCCATCGCCATCGGAGAGTTCGAGGTGCTCCGGACGCGTGCCGTAGACCACCGGCTGGCCATCGATGCCGCCGGCCTGCAGGGGCGCGTCCAGCCGCGTGCCGTCGCCCAGCTCGACATGCGCCGCGCCACCCGAGCGGTGCAGCCGGCCGGGCAGGAAGTTCATCGACGGCGAGCCGATGAAGCCGGCCACGAACTGGTTGGCCGGCCGGTCGTAGAGTTCCAGTGGGCTGCCGGTCTGTTCGATGCGGCCGTCGCGCATGACGACGATCTTGTCGCCCATCGTCATGGCCTCGATCTGGTCGTGCGTGACATAGATGGAGGTGGTGCGCAGGCGCTGGTGCAGCTCCTTGATCTCGCTGCGCATCGCCACGCGCAGCTTGGCGTCGAGGTTGGACAGCGGTTCGTCGAACAGGAACACCTGCGGATCGCGCACGATGGCGCGCCCCATCGCCACGCGCTGGCGCTGGCCGCCGGAGAGCTGGCGCGGATAGCGCTCGAGCATCGGCACCAGCGCCAGGATCTCCGCCGCGCGCTTCACCTTGGCCTCGACCACCGACTTGTCCGCCTTGGCCAGGGTGAGCGAGAACGCCATGTTGTCGCGCACCGTCATGTGCGGATAGAGCGCGTAGTTCTGGAACACCATCGCGATGTCGCGTTCCTTGGGCGGCAGGTCGTTGACGCGCTTGTCGCCGATGCGGATCTCGCCGCCATTGATCTGCTCGAGTCCGGCGATCATGCGCAGCAGGGTCGACTTGCCGCAGCCCGACGGCCCCACCAGCACGGTGAAGGAACCGTCCTGGATCTCGATGTCGACGCCGTGGAGGATGGGCACCTCGCCGAAGTTCTTCTTGACGCCCTGGATCGTGACACTCGCCATGGAATGGAAATCCTGTGGAAGGTTTGCGGACCGGCGCAGTATCGGCACGCCCTCCGGACCTCGCCATAAGGACAAACCGTTAAGAGAAAACCCCCTTTCGCGATCGTCCATAATTTGTATGATGAGCAGATAACCGTGTTGAATCCCGCCACCATCGCCGGCACCGCGCCAGCCTCTCCCCCACCGCTTCGCCTCGAGTCCGACCGGCTGTCCGATCGCCTCGCGCTGCGCCTGATCGCGCAGATCGAGTCGGGCGAGCTGGGCCCCGGCGACCGCCTGCCGACCGAGCAGCGGATCGCCGCCGCGCATGGCGTCTCGCGCACGGTGGTGCGCGAGGCGGTGCACCAGCTCAAGTCCAAGGGCCTGGTCAGTTCGCGCCAGGGCTCGGGCGTGTTCGTCGCCGCGCCGCCGGCCCATCAGCCGCTGGCCTTCGACCCGGCGGTGCTGGAGTCGGTGCAGGCCGTGGTGCACGTGGTGGAGGTGCGTCGCGTGCTGGAGGGCGAGATCGCCGCGCTGGCGGCCGAGCGCGCCACACGGGCGCAGATCGCCGCCATGCGCCGCTCGCTCAGGGCCATCGACATCGCCGTGGCCGAGGGACGCGACGGCGTGGCGGAGGACCTGGGCTTCCACCGCCTGATCGGCGAGGCCACCGGCAACCCGCAGTTCCGGCTGCTGCTGGGCTTCCTGGAGCAGTACCTGCGCGAAGGTATGCGCATCACGCGCGGCAACGAGGCCCGGCGCGCCGACTTCATGCAGGCCGTGCAGCAGGAGCACCATGCCATGGTCGAGGCCATCGCCGCGCGCGACCCGGCGGCGGCGCGCCACCACGCGACGCAGCACATCCTGCGCGGCGAGGGCCGGCTGGTCGAGGCCGGCGTGATCACCGCGCGCCGGCGCCGCGCGGCCACGACCTCCGGGACGCCCGGCCCATCCAAGAAACCCCAGACATCCAGGACACTCAAGGAGACCCCATGAAACTGCTCATCACCGGCGGCGGCGGCTTCGTCGGCGCCCGGCTCGCGCGCACCCTGCTCGCGCGCGGCCGGCTGGCCGGCGCGACGATCGAACATCTCGTGCTGACCGACATCGCACCGCCACCGGCCGACCTGCTGGCCGATGCGCGCGTCGAGGCCCGCACCGGCCCGCTGCTGACGCAGACCGACGCCCTGCGCACCGAATCGTTCGATGGCGTGTTCCACCTGGCCTCGGCCGTCTCGGGCGAATGCGAGGCCGACTTCGAGCTCGGCCTGCGCTCCAACCTCGACAGCACGCGCGCCCTGCTCGACGCCCTGCGCGCCCATGTCGAGGCCGGCGGACCGGTGGCCCGGCTGGTGTTCTCCAGCTCGGTGGCGGTGTTCGGCCCCGATGCCTCGATGCCGCTGCCCGCGCTGGTGGGCGACGACACGCTGCCGGCGCCGCAGACCTCCTATGGCACGCAGAAGCTGATCTGCGAGCACCTGGTGGCCGACTACACCCGCAAGGGCTACATCGACGGCCGCGCCGCGCGCCTGATGACCGTCACGGTGCGGCCGGGCCGGCCCAACGGCGCCGCCTCGTCGTTCTTCAGCGGCATCATCCGCGAGCCCCTGGCGGGGGTCGAATCGATCTGCCCGGTGGGACCGGACGTCTCGCATCCGATGTCCTCGCCGGCGCACACGGTCGACGGGCTGATCGCCGTCTACGAGGCCACGCGCGAGGCCTTCGGCGGCCGCCTGGCCCTGAACCTGCCGGCGCTCAACGTGCGGGTGAGCGACATGCTCGACGCGCTGGAGGAGGTCGCCGGCCCCGAGGTGCGCGCTCGCGTGCGCTTCGAGCGCGACGAGCGCATCGCCGGCATCGTCGCCAACTGGCCCGGTGGCGCCACGGCCGAGCGGGCGCGCCGCCTGGGCCTGGCGCCGCACGCGCATTTCGCCGACATCATCCGGCAGTACATCGACGACTGCGCCGCCCGGCCCGACGCCGCCACGACACTCAAGGGAATGAAGCAATGACCATCGACACCCACGCCGACGTCGGCCCCGAGGGCGAGAAGCCCGATCCGCGCAGCCAGCCCCAGCCGCCGCGCGCCACCCCGCAGCGGCTGCGCTCGCAGTCGTGGTTCGACAACCCCGACAACGCCGACATGACCGCGCTCTACATCGAGCGCACCATGAACTTCGGCCTGAGCTTCGACGAGCTGCAGTCGGGCCGCCCGATCATCGGCATCGCCCAGACCGGCTCGGACATCGCGCCATGCAATCGCCACCACCTGGTGCTGGCCGAGCGCGTGCGCGAAGGCATCCGGGACGCCGGCGGCATCGCCTTCGAATTCCCGATCCACCCGATCCAGGAGACCTGCAAGCGCCCGACCGCCTCGCTCGACCGCAATCTGCAGTACCTGTCGCTGGTCGAGGTGCTCTATGGCTATCCGATCGATGGCGTGGTGCTGACCACCGGCTGCGACAAGACCACGCCGGCGCAGCTGATGGCCGCCGCCACGGTCGACATCCCGGCCATCGCGCTGAATTCCGGGCCGATGCTGAACGGCTGGTACAAGGGCGAGCGCACCGGCTCGGGCACCATCGTCTGGAAGGCGCGCGAGCTGATGGCCGCGGGCACCATCGGCTACCAGGAGTTCCTGAAGCTGGTGGCCTCGTCGGCGCCCTCCACCGGCCACTGCAACACGATGGGCACGGCCTCCACCATGAACTCGCTGACCGAGGCCCTGGGCATGACGCTGCCGGGCAGCGCGGCGATCCCGGCGCCCTATCGCGACCGCCAGGAGATGGCCTACATGACCGGCCGGCGCATCGTCGAGATGGTGCGCGAGGACCTGCGGCCCTCGGACATCCTGACGCGCGCGGCCTTCGAGAACGCCATCGTGGTGAATTCCGCCATCGGCGGCTCGACCAATGCGCCGATCCACCTGAACGCGATCGCCAAGCACATCGGCGTCGCGCTCGACAACGACGACTGGGAGGCCCACGGCTACGACGTGCCGCTGCTGGTCAACCTGCAGCCGGCGGGCAAGTACCTGGGCGAGGACTTCTACCGCGCCGGCGGCGTGCCGGCGGTGGTGGCCGAGCTGATCGCCCAGGGCCGCATCCAGGCCGCGCTGACGGCCAACGGCAAGACGCTGGTGGAGAACTGCGAGAACCGCTTCACCGACGAGCGCGACGTCATCTTCGCCTACGACGCGCCGATGAAGGGCGATGCCGGCTTCCTGCACTTCAAGGGCAACCTGTTCGACTCGGCCATCATGAAGACCAGCGTGATCACGCTGGAATTCCGCGAGCGCTACCTGGCCGATCCGGCCGACCCGATGGCCTTCGAGGGCACGGCGGCGGTGTTCGACGGCCCCGAGGACTACCACCGGCGCATCGACGACCCGGCGCTCGAGCTCAGCGAGCACAGCGTGCTGTTCATGCGCGGCGTCGGCCCGGTGGGCTACCCCGGCGCGGCCGAGGTGGTGAACATGCGCGCGCCCGACTACCTGATCAAGCGCGGCGTGCTGGCGCTGGCCTGCATCGGCGACGGCCGGCAGTCGGGCACCTCGGGCTCGCCCTCGATCCTCAATGCCTCGCCCGAGGCGGCCACCGGCGGCAACCTGGCCCTGCTGCGCACCGGCGACCGCGTGCGCATCGAC
Organism: Variovorax sp. PEI5; assembly: GCF_056679935.1. NCBI lineage: Bacteria > Pseudomonadati > Pseudomonadota > Betaproteobacteria > Burkholderiales > Comamonadaceae > Variovorax > Variovorax sp. PEI5. The sequence goes on along the minus strand of NZ_CM155257.1, from coordinate 2,939,347 downwards.
CTGAACAAGCGCAGCGCCGACATGCTGGTGGACGACGAGGAACTGCGGCGCCGCCGCGCCGAGCTCGATGCCGCCGGCGGCTACCGGTATCCGCCGAGCCAGACGCCGTGGCAGGACATCCAGCGCGCGATCGTCGGCGAGCTGTCCGAGGGCATGGTGCTCAAGCCGGCGGTGAAGTACCAGCGCATCGACGCCACCTTCGGCGTGCCGCGCGACAACCACTGAGCCACCGCCGGAGCGGCCGGCCGGCCCGGACCGTCCGGGCTCAGGTGGGGTAGGTCCCCGCCAGCAGGATCGACTTGTCGACGTTGCGGATGTCGGTGTGGCCGCAGAAGGCCATCGTGACGTCGAGCTCCTTGTGGATGAGCTGCAGGGCCTTGGTGACGCCGGCCTCGCCCATGGCGCCCAGGCCATAGGCCATGGCGCGGCCGATCATGGTGCCGCGCGCGCCCAGGGCCCAGGCCTTGAGCACGTCCTGGCCGCTGCGGATGCCGCCATCCATCCAGACCTCGGTCTTCGAGCCCACGGCATCGACGATCGGCGGCAGCGCCTCGATGCTCGAGGGCGCGCCGTCGAGCTGGCGGCCGCCGTGGTTGCTCACCACGATGGCGTCGGCGCCGGCATCCACGGCCAGCTGGGCGTCCTCCGGCACCATGATCCCCTTCAGGATCAGCCGGCCGCCCCACTGCTTCTTCACCCATTCGACATCCGCCCACGAGAGCGTCGGGTCGAACTGCTCGTTGGTCCAGGCCGAGAGCGAGCGCATGTCGCTCACGCCCTTGACGTGGCCCACCAGGTTGCGGAAGGTATGGCGCCTGGTGCCCAGCATGCCCAGGCACCAGCCCGGCTTGGTCGCCAGATTGACGATGTTGCGCAGGGTCGGGCGCGGCGGCGCGGTCAGGCCGTTCTTCAGGTCCTTGTGGCGCTGGCCGATCACCTGCAGGTCGAGCGTCAGCACCAGCGCGCTGCACCGGGCGGCGCGGGCGCGCTCGATCATGCGGGCCATGGCGTCGCGGTCGCGCATCATGTAGAGCTGGAACCAGAACGGCGCGGTGGTGTTCTGCGCGATGTCCTCGATCGAGCAGATGCTCATGGTCGAGAGCGTGAACGGGATGCCGAACTTCTCCGCCGCGCGCGCGGCATGGATCTCGCCATCGGCATGCTGCATGCCCGTGAGGCCGACCGGCGCGATGGCCACCGGCATCTTCACGGCCTGGCCGACCATGGTGGTGGCCAGCGAGCGGCCCTCCATGTTCACGGCCACGCGCTGGCGCAGCAGGATCTTCTTGAAGTCGTCGGTGTTGGCGCGGTAGGTGCCCTCGGTCCACGAGCCGGAGTCGGCGTAGTCGTAGAACATGCGCGGCACGCGGCGCTCGGCGAGGACGCGCAGGTCCTCGATCGTGGTGATGACGGTCATGGGTTCGGGGTGTGCTTGGGAAGGCCGGCGCTCAGCGCACGACCATCAGGGTGAAGGGCCAGACATAGGCCTGCATCGTCACGTAGAGGCCGACCAGCGAGGCCAGGGCGATCGAGTGGAAGAACACGTAGCGCAGGATGTCGCCCTCGTGGTTGAACCAGCGCGTGGCGGTGGAGGCCACCACGATCGACTGGGCGTCGATCATCTTGCCCATCACGCCGCCGGAGCTGTTGGCCGCGCCCATCAGGTTGGGCGACAGTCCCAGCTGCTCGGCCGCGACCTTCTGCATGCCGCCGAAGAGCACATTGGACGCCGTGTCCGAGCCGGTCAGCGCGACGCCGATCCAGCCCATCAGCGTGCCGAAGAACGGATAGAACACGCCGGTGTTGGCGAACGCCAGGCCCAGCGTGGTGTCGGTGCCGGAGAAGCGCGTCAGGGTGCCCAGCGCCAGCATCAGCACGATCGTCAGGAGCGAGAACTTGACCAGCCACACGGTCTTGAAGAAGGTCCGCACGATGGCCACGGGGTTGTATTTCATGACCACCGCGCTGACCAGCGCCGCCAGCAGGATGCCGGTGCCGGTAGCCGAGAGCAGGTTGAGCGTGTAGATGGCGGCCTCGGGATGCGGGGTGGGCACCACCGGCGGCACCTTCATCACCAGGTTGTGCAGGCCCTCCATCGGGAACCTGGGCGAGAAGATGCCGTTGAGCCAGGCCTTCACCGGCGGCAGGCCCCAGATGAAGACGAACACCGACAGGATGATCCAGGGCGTCCAGGCGGCGATCAGCGCCTGGCGGGAATGGCGCACCACGGGCTGCGGCGGCTTGGCTTCGGCGGCGCTGATGTCGCGCCCGCGCAGGGCCGGCGAGGTCCAGACCGTGCGAGGCTGCCAGACGCGCAGGAAGGCGACCAGGCACACCATCGACACGATGGCGGCGATGATGTCCACCAGCTCGGGGCCCATGAAGTTCGACACCAGGTACTGCGGGATCGCGAACGACAGGCCGGTCACCAGGATGGCCGGCCAGATCTCCTTCATGCCCTTGAAGCCGGCGAAGGCCCAGATCAGCCAGAACGGCACCAGCAGCGAGAAGAACGGCAGCTGGCGGCCGATCATGGCGGTCACCTGCTGCAGGTCGTAGCCATGCACCTGGGCCAGCGTGATCACCGGCGTGCCCAGCGCGCCGAAGGCCACCGGCGCCGTGTTGGCGATCAGCGACAGGCCCGAGGCCGCCAGCGGCGAGAAGCCCAGTCCGATCAGGATCGCCGCCGTCACCGCCACCGGCGTGCCGAAGCCGGCCGCGCCCTCGAAGAAGGCGCCGAAGCAGAACGCGATCAGCAGCAGCTGGATGCGCCGGTCCTCGGTGATGCCGGAGAGCGAGTCCTGCAGCACCTTGAAGCTGCCGTTCTGCTCGGTCAGCTGGTGCAGGAAGATGATGTTGAGCACGATCCAGCCGATCGGCAGCAGGCCCGTGAAGCCGCCCAGCAGCGCGGCGCGGCCGGCCATGTCGACCGGCATGCCATAGGCGAAGACGGCCACCAGCAGCGCCGCCACCAGCCCCATGCCGGCGGCGATGTGGGCCTTGATGTGGAAGAAACCCAGGGCGCCGAGCATCACGATCACCGGGATCGCCGCCAGGGCGGTCGAGATGATCATGTTGCCGAAGGGGTTGTATATCTGTTGCCAGACCATGGGGTTCGTCTCCGAGGTTTGTTGTGGGATGTCCGATGACGGACCGCGCCGCACTCCTGCACGTGCATGCGCCAGCGACTGTAGGAAGCCCCGGCGCGATCGACGTGAATTTCAGTGCGCCGCCGCGTGAAGGATTTTCACAGTCGGCGAGGGCATGCCGGGGAGTGCTATCCCTGCCACCCGTCGAATGCGCGACACGTGGCCACGCGGCCCGGGACCGGGATCGTTCAATCCCTCAGGGCCTGGCGCAGCCAGTCGACGAACGCCGCGCACTCCCAGCGCTCCAGCGTGCCCGGACGCCAGCACAGGAAGTAGTCGTGCGGCGAGCGCACGCTCTCGCGCGACAGCCGCACCAGCCGCCCGTTGTCGAGCCAGGCCTGGCCCAGACGCAGCCGCATCAGGGCGACGCCGAAGCCGGCCACGGCCGCGTCCAGCACCAGCCCCAGGTCATTGAACTGCGCGCCGGCCAGGGGCTCGGGCAGCGTCACGCCGGTGGCGCGGAACCAGGTGCGCCATGGCTCCAGCGGCGAGCGGATGAGGTGCGCGCGCGCCACCATCTCGTCGCTGGAAAAGCCGTCGAGCGGACCGACCTCGTGCAGGTAGTCGGGGCTGCACACCGGACAGACCTCGTCGGAGAGCAGGTGCATCGACTCGCGGTCGGTGAACGGTCCGGTGCCGAAGCGCAATTCGATGTCGGCCTCCTCCGCCGTCACGTAATGGACGGGGATGGTCACCTGCAGGATCAGCTCGATGTCGGGAAAGGCATGGCGGAACAGCGCCAGGCGCGGCAGCAGCAGCTGGCGCGAGAAGGTCGGCGTGACCGCCACGCGCAGGCGCGTCACCGCCGGCGCGCAGGGCTGCGGCATCCGGCCGGGCACCTGCTGCAGCGCCGCCAGCGCCTCGCGCACCCGCACCAGGTAGGCCGCGCCATCCGTGCTGAGGCTGAAGTCGCCGCGCGCGAAGACCTTGAAGCCGAGCTGCGTCTCCAACTGGCGGATGCGGTGGCTGATGGCGCTGGGCGTGACGTTGAGCGCCTCGGCCGCCTGCGTCACGCTGCGCAGGCGCGCCAGGGCCTCGAAGGCGAGCAGGCCGGGAATGGGGGGGATGCGGGGCGATGTCATCGATTCGGGCACGGGATCGGCCATTGTGGCCGCCTCGCCCCGGCCGGGCGCCGGGATAATCCACCCACCGATCGCTTCCGATCCGTGAGAGTCCGCCCATGTCCTCCATCACCTTGCGCTTCCTGGCCGAAGCCGGCACCGTCAACGTCGGGGGCAGGATCCCCGGCGGCACCGTCCTGCGCTGGATCGACGAGGCCGGCTGCGCCTGCGCCACCCAGTGGGCCCAGCGCCATGCCGTGGCGGTGTTCGTCGGCAGCATCCGGTTCCAGCGCCCGATCCACGTCGGCAGCCTGGTGGAGGTGGAAGCCCGGCTGGCCTACACCGGCAGGACCGGCATGAACCTCTCGGTGGAAGTGCGCAGCGGCGACATGACCGGCGCCGAGATGCAGACCGCCACCGAGTGCCTGGCGGTCTTCGTCGCACTCGACCCCCAGGGCCGACCCCTGCCGGTCGATGCCTTCGCGCCGGCCACGCCGGGCGAGATGGCGCTGGCCCAGCGGGCGCGCGCCTATCTGGAAGCCGGCCGCACGCCAGCCTAGGCATCCGATCCGGGGCGGCGGCGGTCGGCGCGCCCTGCCGCGCGCGTTCCTCAATCGTCGAAGGTGTAGTTCTCCGCCCGCAGCAGTTCCCAGTCCCCGCCCCCCTTGAGGCGCAGCACGTGGGAGTGATAGCGCAGCACCGCCGGGCGGTGCGCGATGCTGACGACGGTCATGCCGGCATCGCGCAGCCGGCGGTAGAGCACCGCCTCGTTGGCGCTGTCGAGCGCGCTGGTGGCCTCGTCCAGGATCACCAGCCGGGGCTGGCGCACGATCACGCGCGCAAAGGCCAGGCGCTGCTGCTCGCCCATCGACAGCAGCTTCTCCCAGTCGTGCGCCGCGTCCAGGCCACCGACGCGCTGCAGGAGCTCGGGCATCTGGACCTCGTCGAGGATCGCCACCAGCCGGGCATCGTCGACCTGGGTGTCGCTGCCGCCCGGGTAGAGCAGCTGGCTGCGCAGCGAGCCGAACTGCATGTAGGGCCGCTGCGGCAGGAAGAACACCTCCTGCGGTGGCGGATGGCGCACCGTGCCGCTGCCGGTGCGCCAGAGTCCGGCCAGGGCGCGCAGCAGCGAGCTCTTGCCGCAGCCGCTCGGCCCGGTGATCAGCAGGCCGTCGCCCGGCGCGAGCGACAGGCTCAGGTCCCGCACCAGCAGGCGGCCGAAGCGCGGCGTGTAGAGCGTGAGCGCGGCCAGCGTGAGCTGGTCGCCGATCTCGACCTGGATCTGCGGACCCGCGGCGCCGGTCGCGCCCTCGCCTTCCACGGCGACGTTCTCGGCGCCGGCGACGATCTGCCGCCGGGCCGCCTTGGTGCTCGAGGCCGTGGGCTTGGCCACGTGGCCGCTCGTGGGCACCGGTCCGCCGAAGACCCGCTGCGACAGCGTGTGCAGCCGGTCGATGCCGGCCACGAAGCGGCTCAGGCTCTCGAAGTTGTCGACGATCAGCGAGATCGCTCCCAGCACGGCGGCGAAGGCGCCGGCCGCCTGCACCGCGCGGCCGACCTCCAGTTCGCCCGAGAGCACGTCGTTGGCCAGGATGATGCTCGGCAGCACCAGCGTGAGCTGGCTGAAGGCGCGCTGGAACAGGTTGAGCGAACGCTGCTTCTTGATCAGGCGGGCGTAGTTGACGAACACCTGTCCGAAGCGGGCGTCGATCTCGACGCGCTCCTGCGACTCGCCGCGATAGAACGCGATCGACTCGGCGTTCTCGCGCAGGCGGATCAGGCCGAAGCGGAAATCGGCCTCGCGCCGCAGCTGCCAGAAGTTGAGCCGGATCAGCGGCGCGCCGAACAGGTAGAGCGCCCCCACCGTGCCGGCCAGCGCGTACAGCACCAGGAAGCCCACCAGCACGTGCGAGATCGACCACAGCACGGCGCTGAAGGCCACCAGCTGCATCAGCGAGCCGATGAAGATCAGCATGAAGTGGATCGAGCGCCCGGTGAAGGTGTTGATGTCCTCGCTGATGCGCTGGTCGGGGTTGTCGAGGTCGCCGCTGGCGCCGATCTCGTAGTAGCGGCGGCTGCCCAGGTAGCCATCCAGGAAGCGCGCGGTCAGCCAGCGCCGCCAGCCGTTGGAGAAGGCATCGCGCAGGTAGTAGTAGAACGCGTAGACCGGCACCGCGAAGGCCAGCACGGCGAGGCAGGCGCGCACCGCGCTCCAGAAGCGGTCGGCCTCGCGGCCGGCCAGCGCCGAGGTCAGCTCGCCGGTCTTGTCGTTGAGCATCACCGCCAGCTGGGTCTCGCACAGCATCAGCACCACCAGCAGCGCGATCATCGACCAGGCGCGCTTCCTCTGGTCGCCCAGCCAGTAGGGCTTGGCCACGGCCACGAACTGCCGCCAGGCCGTCATCGAGAGCGTCGGTGCCCGGCGTCCGCGGCGTGGCTTTCGGGAGGGTGAGGGGATGTCGGACACGGGAAGCGGAGGAGAGGGGGCGGGATCGGGCACCGCCGGATTCTGGGTGGCGCCTCTCCCCTCCCCGTGTCGGACGAAGTCACCGGGGCGCCGCAGCGGGCGGCGCGACGGGATCAGCGGGCCGGCAGCACCGTGCCGCTGGCCTCGCCCAGGCCGATGCGCACCGCGCCCTCGCGCTCGCACCAGCCGCGCAGGATCAGCGTGTCGCCATCCTCCAGGAAGGTGCGCTGCTCGCCGTTGGCCAGCAACAGCGGCCGCTTGCCGCCGCCGGTGAGCTCCATCAGCGAACCGGCCTCGTCCTCGCCGGGACCCGACAGCGTGCCCGAGCCCAGCAGGTCGCCCGGCTGCAGGTTGCAGCCGTTGACCGTGTGGTGCGCGACCAGCTGGGCCGGCGTCCAGTAGGCCGCGCGCGCCATGTCGGTGAGCGTGAGCCGCACCGGCGCCTCGCCGGCGATGCGCATGCGCTCGGTCTGCAGCAGCACCTCGAGCGCGATCGAGATGGCGCCCCGCGCGCGGTTGGCCGGCGTGTCGAGGTAGGGCAGCGGCTGCGGATCGAGCGCCGGCCGCTCGAACGCGGTGCGGAACGGCGCCAGTGCCTCCATCGTCACCACCCAGGGCGAGATGGTGCTGCCGAAGTTCTTCGACAGGAACGGGCCGAGCGGCTGGTATTCCCAGCCCTGGATGTCGCGCGCCGACCAGTCGTTGAAGAGCGTGACGCCGAACAGGTGCTGCTCGGCATCGGCCAGTTCGATCGGTTCGCCCAGGGCGTTGCCGGGGCCGATCAGCCAGCCGAGCTCGAGTTCGCAGTCGAGCCGCCGGGACGGGCCCAAGGTCGGCACCTCGGCATCCGCCGGCTTGGTCTGGCCCTTGGGACGCCGGAATGGCTGTCCGCTCGGGATGATCGACGAGGCGCGGCCGTGGTAGCCGATGGGCACCCACTTGTAGTTGGGCAGCAGCGGGTTGTCCGGGCGGAACTGCTTGCCCACGGTGGTCGCGTGATGGACGCTGGTGTAGAAGTCGGTGTAGTCGCCGATGCGGCAGGGCACGTGCATCGTCGCGTCCGCCTGCTCGACCAGGCATGGCTCCCAGGCGGCCTGCCGGTCGCTGCCCTGCGCCAGGCCCTGCGACAGGCGCGCGCGCAATGCGGCGCGCTGCGCCGAGGGCAGCGCCATCAGGATGTTCATGTCGTCATGGTCGACCACGCCGGCGGCGCGCAGGTCGAGGATGCGGTCGCCGATCGCCACGCCGATGCGTGGCGCCGGGTCGCCGGCAGTGTGGAAGCGGCCGAATGGCAGGTTCTGGATCGGGAAGTCGCAGCCCGCCTCGTTGGCCGAGGCGACCCAGCTGCGCAGCAGGGGATCGTGGGTGGCGTCGAGGGTCGAGGCGTCGGGGTGCATGTCGAGAGGGGTGTTCATGGTTTGAATTGATCCTTGAGGCCGGCCCAGCAGTCGGCATAGTCGTCGTCGAGCGCGCTCGACTGCATCGCGAAGGGAGTGGGAACGAGACGGTAGCGGCTCTCGAACATGAATGCCAGGGTGTGATCGAGCTTGTGCGGCTGCAGGTCGCCGTGGCTGGCCTTGTCGAAGGCTTCCTCGTCGGGGCCGTGCGGCACCATCGGGTTGTGCAGGCTGGCGCCACCGGGCTTGAAGCCGCCGGGCTTGGCGTCGTACTGGCCGTAGACCAGTCCCATGAACTCGCTCATGAGGTTGCGGTGGTACCACGGCGGACGGAAGGTGTCCTCCATCACCAGCCAGCGCGGCGGGAAGATGACGAAGTCGCAGTTGGCGGTGCCGGGCGTGTCGCTGGGCGAGGTCAGCACGGTGAAGATCGAGGGATCGGGATGGTCGAAGCTGATCGAGCCGATGGTCATGAAGTGGGCGGTGTCGTACTTCACCGGCGCCAGGTTGCCGTGCCAGGCCACGACGTTGAAGGGCGAGCGCCGCAGCGGCGCGCGCCAGAAGTGGCCGCCGAACTTCTTCACCATCTCGTAGCCGCCGATGTCCGCGGCCGCGTCCGATGCGGCGTCGTCCTCGTAGGCGGCCACGGGCGCCTGGAAGTCGCGCGCGTTGGCCAGGCCGTTGGAGCCGATCGGGCCGAGCTCGGGCAGGCGGAACTGGGCGCCATAGTTCTCGCAGACATAGCCGCGCGAGAAGCCCTGGCCCGCCTCGGAATCGGGCAGGCCGACCTTGAACGCCACGCCGCGCGGCAGCACGGCGATCTCGCCCGGGCGCACCTCGAGCACGCCCATCTCGGTGGTCAGCACCAGGCGGCCCTGCTGCGGCACCAGCAGCATCTCGCCATCGGCGTTGACGAAGGCGCGCCGCGTCATCGAGCGGTTGGCCAGGTAGACATGCGCCGCCACGCCGGTCTGCATCTGCGCATCGCCATTGGCCGCCACGGTGCGCATGCCGTCGACGAAGTCGGCATCGACGCCGTCGAACGGCAGCGGGGCCCAGCGCAGGGGTTCCGGTGGCAGCACCAGCGCCGGACCGCCACCGGTCGTCCAGTGCGGCTGCGCGTGGGGCTGGTAGCGCCCGGCCACCACCGAAGGCTGGCGGCGATACAGCCAGCTGCGCCGGTTCTCGTGACGCGGCGCGGTGAAGGCGGTGCCCGAGATCAGCTCGGGATAGAGGTCGAAGGGCGCGCGCTGCGGGCTGTTGCGGCCCCGTGGCAGGGCGCCGGCGACGGCCTCGGTGGCGTATTCGTTGCCGAAGCCGGACTGGTAGCGCAGCGTGGCATCCGGCGCGGCGTCCGGCGCCCGGGGCGGCGTGGTGGTGGAGGGTGAGGTCATGGGGCGGTCTCCTGGGTCGGTGGGAACTGGCCGGTCGGCCATGTCGTTCGTCTAACCTGAATTCATTCGCTGAGAGCGAATTCGGCGAGTTTAGGGCGTCCGGCGCTTCATGTCTAATCCCCTGTCCTCACGACTCCAAAGAAAGACAGGGCATATCGATGGCCACCGGCAGCGACCGCGTGCAGCGCGGCATCCAGAGCATCGAGGTGGGCGGCCAGCTGCTGCGCGCCATGGTCCATCACGGCCGGCCGATGGCGCTGAAGGACCTGGCGCGCGAAGCCGACATGACGCCGGCCAAGGCGCATCCCTACATGGTGAGCTTCGGCCGGCTCGGACTGATCGAGCAGGATGGCGCCAGCGGCCACTACCTGCTCGGACCGCTGGCCCTGCAACTGGGACTGATCGGCCTGCAGCAGGCCGATCCGGTGCGCATCGCCGCGCCACTGCTGGCGCCGCTGGCGCGGGCGATCGGCCAGACCGTGGCGATCGCCGTGTGGGGCGCGCGCGGCGCGACCATCGTGCAGATCGCCGAGTCGCCCTCGCCGGTCCACGTGAGCCTGCGCCACGGCACCGTCTTCTCGCCCACGCGCACGGCGTCCGGCCGGCTGTTCGCCGCCTACCTGGCGCCGGAGATCGTGCGCCAACAGCTCGATGCCGAACGCCGGCGCGAGAAGCAGCGCCCGGCGGCCGAGGCCGAAGCCGACACCCCCGCGCGTCCCGGTCTGCCCGTGCTGCCGCCACTGCCGTCCTGGACCGAGTTCGAGACCCAGCTGCAGGAGGTGCGCACCCAAGGCGCGAGCCGCTCGACCAACGAGGTGGTGCCCGGGGTGAGCGCGATGGCCGCGCCGGTGTTCGACCACACCGGCGCCATCGTGCTGGCCATGACGGCGATCGGTCCCTCGGGCACCTTCGACACCGACTGGGACGGCCCCGTGGCCCATGCGCTCAAGGAGAGCGCGAACGCGGTCTCGTCGCGCCTGGGTCGCTGAGCGCCGACCCGCGCGTCGCCCCTTCCCATCTTCCTGTCCAATCCCGCGATGTCACACGAAACCCGCATCGAAAGCCGCCTGATCGACCTGGAGGTCAAGGCCAGCTTCACCGAGGACCTGCTCGACCGGCTCAACCTGCTGGTCTACCGCCAGCAGGAGCAGATCGACCGCCTGATCGGCGAGCTGAACCAATTGCGCCGCCAGTTGCCGGAGGACGGCCCCGGAACGTCTGCCTCAGGACACAATTCGCGTTCCGAGGTGCCCCCTCACTATTGAGGCCGGGCCCGTTACCATCCTCACGTCCAGGCGCGGTGCACGTCATCGAGAATCCAGCTTTCCGGCTTTCGGCTGCCGCCCCACGAACATGTTCCAAAAACCCCTGGCCCGCACCGTCATCAGCATGCTCGGCATGGCCGTCGCGGTCACGTCCCTGGCCCTGCTGATCGGAGAGTTCACGGTCCAGCGCCAGCAGCAGATCGAAGCCGCGGAACTGGCCGGCACCTACATCACGCGCACCGACCGCATCACGTCCGAGGCCACCGAGGCGCTCGGCCGGATCGCGCGCCTGCCGGGCGTCGCGTGCTCGGACGAGGAGATCGGGCGCCTGCGCGGCATCGTGCTGGCCTCGCAGTACATCAAGGTGGCGTCCCGACTGCAGGATGGCCGGCTGGTGTGCACGTCGACCATCGGCCGCGTCGATCCCCCGGTGGCCCTGCCCACGCCCGACTTCGTCGATGCGCAGGGCCGGCGGGTGCTGCTGTCGACGCCGCAGCTGGGCGTCCCCGACGCCTCGGGACTGATGATCGCCCAGGGCGACGCCGTGGTCACCGTCAACGGTCGGGCCTATGCCGATGCCGTCGACCCCCGGCTGTCCTATACCGTGGTGGCCGAGACCGGCGGCAGGCGCCGGGTCCTGTTCTCCGACGGACCGGCGCTGGAACTCGACCAGATCCCGCTGCGCACCGGCGAGTCCTTCGACGTCCAGGACCGTCGCTACGAGGTGCGCTGCTCCAGCACCCACACCAGCTGCATCGTCGCCACCCTGCGCAGGCCGGCCTCGATCCTGCGCTCGCCGGTGCTGCTGGAGTTCGGCATCTTCGGCCTGCTGCTCGGACTGAGCGGCGGCTTCGTGCTCAGCTCGCTGATCGGGCGCTCCAATTCGCTCGGACGACAGCTGCGGCTCGCGCTGCATTCGGGCAAGCTCAAGCTCGTCTACCAGCCCATCGTGCGCCTGACCGACCGCCGCCGCGTCGGCGCCGAGGCCCTGCTGCGCTGGACCGACACCACCGGCAAGCAGGTCAGCCCCGACGCCTTCATCAGCGTGGCCGAGCAGGATGGCTTCATCAACGAGATCACCCGCTTCGTCATCAACCACGTGCTCCAGGAGCTGGGCGACGAGCTGCGGCGCCGGCCCGACTACAAGATCACCGTGAACGTGGCGGCCAGCGACATCATGGACAGCAGCTTCCTGCCGTTCCTGAACTCGCGCCTGCACGACGCCGGCCTGAAGGCCGCCAGCATCGGGCTCGAGCTGACCGAGCGCACCACGGCCAACAGCCGCGAGATGGGCCGTGCCATCGCCCGCCTGCGGGAGGCCGGCTACAAGGTCTACATCGACGACTTCGGCACCGACTACTCGAGCCTGTCCTACCTCTCGCGCCTGCGCGTGGACGCCATCAAGATCAACCGCACCTTCATGCAGGCGCTGCACGACCAGAGCGACCAGGACACCATCGCGCCGCAGATCGTGGCGATGGCCGAGGTGCTGGGCCTGGGCATCGTCATCGAGGGCATCGAGGAGGAGAACCAGGCCGCCTACTTCCTGACGCTGGCGCCCCATGCGCTGGCGCAGGGCTGGCTCTTCAGCAAGCCGGTCGAGGCCGCCAAGCTCTTCGGATCCTAGGCCCCGCCCGGGCGCGCCATCTCAGGACTTGGCGGCCTCGAGGGCGTCGCGGGTGCGGGTGGCCTCGCGACGCGCGGCGGCCTCGAAGTCGTCGCCCGACGAGGCATAGCAGATCGCCCGCGACGAGCTGACCACGATCGGGGCATCGGGGCGCCAGCCGGCGCGCACCGTGGCCACCATGTCGCCGCCCTGCGCGCCGATGCCGGGGATCAGCAGCGGCACGGTCGGCGCCAGAGCGCGGACCCGCTCGATCTCGGTCGGATAGGTCGCGCCCACGACCAGCCCGAGCTGGCCGTTGATGTTCCAGGGACCCTGCACCAGTCCGGCCACGTGCTCGTAGAGCAGCGGCTCGCCGGCCACGCTCGCCAGGCGCTGGCCCTGCAGGTCGTCGCCGCCGCGGTTGCTGGTGCGGCACAGCAGGAAGGCGCCCTTGCCGGCATGGCGCAGATAGGGCTCGACCGAGTCGAAACCCATGAACGGCGACAGCGTGACCGCATCGGCGCCATAGCGCTCGAAGGCCTCGATGGCGTACTGCTCGGCGGTCGATCCGATGTCGCCGCGCTTGGCGTCGAGGATGACCGGCACGTCGGGTGCCGTGCGGCGGATGTGCTCGAGCAGGCGTTCGAGCTGGCCTTCGGCGCGATGGGCGGCGAAGTACGCGATCTGCGGCTTGAAGGCGATCGCCAGGTCGGCCGTGGCATCGACGATGCGGGCGCAGAAGTCGTAGATCCGGCTGGCGTCGCCGGTGAGGCCGGCGGGAAAGCGGGCGGGTTCGGGGTCGAGGCCGACGCACAGCAGCGAGCGGTTCTTCTGTTCTGCGGCGCGCAGCTTGTCGAGGAAGTTCATGCGGGAATTCTAGGTGCGGGGTAGCGGGCCGCGGCAGGGCGGCCCCGGGCAGAGGACGTGGCGACGAGGGAACCGGCGGTCAGGCCGCAGGCGTGTCCGCAGGCGTGGCGAAGCAGTCGGCCGCCAGGCACAGATCGGCCCAGGCCCGGGCCTTGTCGGCCGGATTGCGCAGCAGATAGGCCGGTGGGTAGCTGACCACCACCGGCAGGGCATGGAGCGACCCGGCCGGCGCGAGGCGCAGCGGCGCGGCGCGGCCCCGCAGGCGGCCCAGGGGATCGGTGCTCTGCAGCAGGCTCTGGGCGGCCAGCGGCCCCAGCGCCAGGACGAGACGTGGCGCCAGCCCATCCGCCAGCGACGCGAAGTCGGCCTCGGCCTCGGCGGCGCCCGCTGGCGCGGCGGCGCGCCGCGTGCGCATCAGGTGCACCGGCGCGCGGCCGTCGTGCAGCTGCAGGGCGCGCAGCATGTTGTCCAGCAGACGGCCTGCCTCGCCCGCGAATGGTTCGCCGGGACGGCCGTCGGTCTCGGGCGGCATGTCCGCGACCACCAGCCAGCCGCCCGTCGCCGGTCCCGCGAGGCCGTCCTCGTCGAGCATCTCGTAGAGCCGCAACGGGGCGTCGAAGGCCACGCCGGGAACGCCGCGCGATGGCGATGCGGACCGGATCGACGGGGCCGACGGGGCCGATGCGGACGCGGGCCGGGTCGCACCGATGGCCGCGGGGGCAGCCGGCGGGCGGACGTCGAGCGCCGGGTCCGGACGCGCGGCGGCAGGCCTCGGCGGGGCCGGCGGGGGCGACGACGACATGTCCCGCGACACGGGCCGCGACGGCGGGAGGGCTGCATCGCCGGCCGCGTCACCCACGGCGTCACCGGCCCCATCACCAGTCGCCATGCCGGCCGGCGGCGTGCGCTGCGCCGGCCACCACACCTTGACGCCCATCTCGTCGAGCATCGCGCGCTGCCGCGCGTCCAGGCGCAGGCCCGGCGCGGCCGGTGCCGGTGTCCGTGCGTCGTCGTCGCGGGCGACGGCGGACGACGAGGATGTCGAGGCCGCGTCGCTCATGACGGCAATCCCGCCCAGGCGCTGGCCGGCGCGTCCAGGCGCAGGCTCATGACGATCGCGTCCTCGCGCCCGCCATGGGCGGGGTAGTAGCCCTTGCGCACGCCCACGCGCCGGTAGCCCTGGCGTTCGTAGACCTGCAGCGCCCGCGCGTTGCCGGTGCGCACCTCCAGCCAGAGCCATTGCGCGCCCTGGGCGCGCGACCAGCCGGCCAGGATGTCGAGCATCAGCGACGCCCAGCCCTGGCGCTGGAACGCCGGCGCCACCGTGATGTTGAGCAGGTGCACCTCCTCCACCCCCTTCATCGCCACGAAATAGCCGATCAGGGTCTCGGCGCCGCCGGCGGCCTCGTCGGCCGGTCCGACGAGCAGCTGGCAGTGGTAGCCCACGGCCAGCGAGTCGGCGAAATTCGCCCGGCTCCAGGGATGGTCGTAGGCGGTCGTCTCGACGGCGCAGACCGCGTCGAGATGTTCGAGCGTCATCGATTCGAGGCGCACCTCGGGGGCTTGCAGGACGGCATTCACTCGACGACCTCCGGATGGCTCGGCGCGATGTGGATGGATCGGGGACGGACCATCGCCCAACTCACGGGACGACCTTCGCGCTCGGCGCCGGCGTCGCCAGGATCGCGGCGGCCTTGGCGGCGGCGCGTTCCTCGGTGGTCTGGGCGACCTTGTCGCGCACGTACAGGGGCCAGGCATCGGCCGGCGCGACCGCCCGGCCGGCCGCCAGCAGGGCCGGCGCCAGGCGCAGCAGCGCCTCGGCGGTGGGCCAGGCCTCGTGGCGTCCGGCGGCGGCGGGCAGACGCTCGCCATAGGCCGCGAAGGCATTGCCCGCGAGCACCCAGCCCGCGGGCACGACCACCGACTCGGGGGCCATCACCTCGGTGTCGGCGACCGTCGCCATGGCGCCGTCGAACGCGACCCGTGCCACATAGACCTGGTCCATGCGGGCATCGAGCAATGCCACCACGCGCGGCGTGCCGAAACGATGGCGCGCGTCCTCGGCCAGCGCGTGCAGCGTGTCGACCGGCAGCAAGGGCACATCGGCGCCATAGCCCAGGCCCTGCGCCACCGCGCAGGCCGTGCGCAGGCCGGTGAACGACCCCGGTCCACGGCCGAAGACGATGGCATCGAGCGCGCCGAGCGTCAGGCCGGCCTCCGCCAGCAGGGCGCGGATGCGCGGGATCAGCGTGGTCGACGACTGCGCACCACCGGGACCGTCGTGCGCGACGACGTGTCCGCCATGGCGCACCGCGATCGACAGGCGATCGGTGCTGGTGTCGAAGGCGAGGAGGCGCTCAGCCATGGCAGCCCCTCACGGTGGCGGTGGCGGTGGCGGTGGTGGGGGTGGCGTTGACGGGCATGGCGACGGGCGCGGGCATGGCGGGCTCCGGCGTGGCCGGCACGGTGGATCGGCGGATGCCGAAGAGGATGCCGGCCGTCACCAGCAGCAGTCCCACCACCAGGTTCCAGTACAGCGGCTCGCCCAGCAGCAGCACCGCGCCGACGGCCGACAACCCGGGCACCAGCGCGGTGATCATGGTGGAGCGCACCGGGCCGAAGTACCGGATCATCTGCGTGAACGCGATGCCCGAGATCACGACCGAGCCGACACCCTGGAACAGCATCTGGAACACGATCTCGCCGACCGGCGCGATGGCGAGCCGGCTCGCCACGAGACCCGTCGCGGCCAGCACCGTGTAGGCCGGCAGATAGGCGACGAACGCGAACACCGTGATGGCGATGGTGGCGCGCACCGCGTCGAGCGCATGGCGCCGCGCCAGCACGCTGTAGGAGGCCCAGCAGAACGCCGCCGCCATGAAGAACAGGTCGCCCTTCCAGACCTGTCCGCCCGCGAAGGCCTGCAGCAGGCTGCGTCCGCCCACCAGCAGGTCGCCCGCGACGATCAGCAGCAGCCCCAGGGCGCGGAACCGCGTGATGCGCTCGCCGAGCACCACCACCGCCAGCAGCGACGTCCACAGCGGCAGGCTGCCGGGCAGCAGCACCGAGGCATGCGCCGCCGGCGCGTAGAAGAAGCCGCTGTAGGCCAGCAGGGCGTACATCAGGCCGCCGAGCAGTCCCGTCGTCATCGTCAGTCGCAGTCCGAGCGGCGACAGGCCGAGGATCGAATCCGGCCGCGCGATGCCGGGCCCGCCCGCCGCAGCCGCCTCCTGGCGTGCCCGCGCCACCTGCCAGGCTCCCCAGGGCACCAGCACCAGACCGGCGCCGCAGATGCGCAGGAAGGCGATGTCCAGGGGTGCGAGCGAGCGCGCGGCCGAGGCGCGGGCGACCAGGATGAAGGCCGTCCAGACCACCACCGTGACGACCGCCGCCGCGAGGCCCAGCTGGCGCGCGGTGAATCGGGACGGAGGACGGACGGCGCAGGACATCCACCGATTATCGAGGCCCGCCCGCCGCTGCGTCCCGGCCGGGATAATTCGGCGATGCCCGCCGTCATCGCGTCTTCCGTTCCTTCCACCCGGCCCGCTTTCCCGGCCCTTTCCGCCTCCGCCGCCCGCTCCGACCGCCCCGCCACTCGCGCCCGCACCGGCCATCGGCCGGGCCGCGCGCTGGCTGGCGGCCTGCTGGGGATCGCGACCTGGCTCGGCACCCTCGCCTTCGCCGGCGCCGCCGCCGCCCAGGTCCTGCCACCCGGGGTCGATGCCGCGCTGGCCCGCGCCAAGGTGCCGCGCGAGGCCGTCACGCTGCTGGTCGCCGATGCCGATGGCGCCCGCGCGCCGCGCCTGGCCTGGCGGCCGCAGGCGCCGATGAACCCGGCGTCGATCATGAAGGTGGTCACCACCTATGCCGGCCTCGACCTGCTGGGCCCGGCCTTCGCCTGGACCACGCCGGTCCACGTCGACGGCCCGGTGCGCGACGGCGTGCTGCAGGGCAACCTCTACATCCAGGGCCAGGGCGATCCCAGGCTGGTCGCCGAGCGGCTGTGGCTGCTGCTGCGCCGCGTCCAGGGCCTGGGCATCCAGACCATCGCGGGCGACATCGTGCTGGACCGCCAGGCCTTCGAGACCGCCGAGGCCGATCCCGCCGCCTTCGACGGCGAAGGCCTGCGGCCCTACAACGCCGGACCCGACGCCCTCCTGGTCAACTTCAAGTCGGTGGTCGCGACCTTCGTGCCCGACCGTGGCGCCGAGGTCGCGCGCGTGAGCTGGGAGCCGGCGCTCGCCGGCGTGGCGATGCAGGCCACGGTGCCGCTGGCGGCCGGCGAGTGCGGCGACTGGCAGACCGCCCTGGCGGCCGACCTGGCCGATCCGTCGCGCCTGCGTTTCGCCGGCGGCTACATCGCCGCCTGCGGCGAGCGCACGTGGGGCGTGGCCTATGCCGAGCCGCGCACCTTCGCGGCGCGCGCCATCGCCGGCGCCTGGGCGCAGATGGGGGGCCAGGTGCGCGGCCAGGTCCGCGACGGCCGCGTGCCCGCCGGCTCGAAGCCGGTGTTCGAGGTCGCCTCGCCGCCGCTGTCGGAGGTGATCCGCGACATCAACAAGTACAGCAACAACGTGATGGCGCAGCAGCTGTTCCTCACGCTCGGGCTGCAGCAGAAGCGGCGCGGCACGCTGGAGGCGTCGCGCGCCGTCATGCGCCAGTGGTGGAGCGAGCGCATCGGCGGCGACGACGACGCGCCGGTGTTCGACAACGGCTCGGGGCTGTCGCGCGAGGAGCGCATCAGCGCCGGGGCGCTGGCGCGGATGCTGCAGGTGGCCTGGCGTTCGCCGGTGATGTCGGAACTGATGGCCTCGCTGCCGGCCGCCGGCGTCGACGGCACGCTGCGCCGGCGCGCCCTGCGCTCGGGCGGCTCGGCCCACCTGAAGACCGGCACCCTGCGCGACGCCGCCGGCGTGGCCGGCTTCGTGGATGGCGCGAGCGGCCGGCGCTATGTGGTGGTGGCCATCGCCAACCATGCCCATGCCGCCGCGGCGCGGCCGGCCTTCGACGCCCTGGTGGACTGGGCCGTCCAGGACTGAACGACCCCATCGGCGGGCGAGGTCGCCGGTGCGGTCTCAGGCGCGCGGCGATGCGGCCGGCGACGTCGGGACCGGCGCCTGGGGATCGGCGAGCGCCAGCGCGCCGCCATAGACCATCCGCCCCGCCGTCTTGGTCTGCTGGATCACCATCGACCACTGCCGCGAGCGCTCGAAGGACGAACGCTGCGGCGGTTGACCCAGCAGCTTGAGCGAGGCGTCGAGCAGCAGGCTCGCCGCCGCCAGGTAGTGATGGACGGCGAGCTGCTCGGCCCGGCACTCGGCCGGCGTGGGGCCGCCTGGCGCGCGCGTGGCGATCGGCGAAGAGGAGGAGGAGGACGTGACGGGTCCGGCCGGGGGCGCCGGCTGGGGCGGACGGTCCAGGCAAGCCAGCGCCGCGCGAATGGCCACCAGGGCGTCGTCGAGGTGCGTGGCATTGCAGGACGTCTTTGTCATCGCGGATTCCAAA
This sequence comes from Variovorax sp. PEI5, assembly GCF_056679935.1. NCBI lineage: Bacteria > Pseudomonadati > Pseudomonadota > Betaproteobacteria > Burkholderiales > Comamonadaceae > Variovorax > Variovorax sp. PEI5. The sequence continues at coordinate 2,920,636 of NZ_CM155257.1, read as the reverse complement.
TACTGGAGGGGATACGGGGCATTTGATGTTGCCGGCACGTCACCTCGAAGCGATCCAGGAAAAGCCTGAAACCCGTCGCCCGGGCCCTGGAAACGCGGCATGTTCCAGGGCCGGCCCACCCGGCGGGGGGGCGCCCCTTCAGGCCGCCGCAGCGCGCTGCAGACGATCGCGCACGCCCTCCCACTCGGGCGCATCGGGCGGCGTCTCGATCCAGATCAGCCGGATGCCCCGGGCATCGAAATCGCGCAGCACCGCGAACAGCTCGCGCGCCACGGCATCCGCGTCGTCGGGCATGCGCCGCCGCAGCACATCCGGCGATGCCGTGCGCATCCCGGTGCGCGTCCAGACGGCCAGATGCGCGGCCTGGGCGCCGAGCACGTCGAGCGCCGACTGCAGCGTGCGGGCGTCCATCAGGCGCACCCGGGCATCGGGCGCGTAGTGCGCGGCCAATGTGCCGGAGGCTCGCGGGTCGGGCGCCGACAGGTCGTGGCGGTCGCGCAGCGGCTCGCCGCAGGCCGCCTCGATCTGGGCGCGCGTGATGGCGCCCGGACGCAGCAGCACCGGGGCGCCCCGGCTGCAGTCGACGATGGTCGACTCGATGCCGACCTCGCACGGACCGCCATCGAGCACGAACAGGTCGTCGCCGAACTCGGAGCGCACGTGCTGCGCGGTGGTCGGGCTGACGCGGCCGAAGCGGTTGGCGCTCGGTCCGGCCAGGCCGGCGACGCCCTGCGCGGCGCATGCCTCCAGCAATGCCAGCGCCACCGGATGCGCCGGGCAGCGCAGGCCGATGGTGTCCTGGCCGCCCGCCGCCGCCGTGGCGACGCCCGGCTGGCGCGTGACGATGAGCGTCAGCGGTCCGGGCCAGAAGGCCTGCGCCAGCCGGCGCGCGAAGGCCGGCAGCGGCTGCGCGAAGCGCGACAGCGCCTGCTCGCCATGCGCGCCGGCGGCGATGTGCACGATCAGCGGATGGTCGCTCGGCCGGCCCTTGGCGCGGAAGATGCCGGCGACGGCCTCGTCGCTGGCGGCATCGGCGCCCAGCCCGTAGACGGTCTCGGTCGGAAAGGCCACCAGCGCGCCCGCGCGCAGTCGCCGCGCGGCTTTGGCGAGCACCGCGTCGGCCGCCGCAGCGCCGGCCGTGGCGATGCGGCCGTCGCGGATCACGACGGGCTCCCCGCGACGCTGCCGGAGTCGCGCATCGCGTTCACTCCGACAGCGGGATCGGCAGGCCGAGCAGCGCGGCGGCGAAATCGGCCGTCTTGCGCACCGTCTCGATGTCGGGCCCGGTGATGTTCAGGTGCCCCATCTTGCGGCCGCGCCGGGCATCGGTCTTGCCGTAGAGATGCAGGTGCGTGCCCGGCAGCGCCAGGATGTCGGCCCAGGGCGGTTCCTGGATGGCGTCGCGGTCCTCGCGGCTCTCGCGGCCCGTCCCGGCGGCCGGGCCGGTGAACCACAGGTCGCCCAGCAGGTTGAGCATGACGACCGGACTGTGCTGGCGCGGCGGGCACAGCGGCAGCCCGGCGAGCGTGCGCACCTGCAGCTCGAACTGCGAGACGTCGCAGGCGTCCATGGACCAGTGGCCGCTGTTGTGCGGGCGCGGCGCCATCTCGTTGACGACCAGGCTGCCATCGGCGAGGACGAAGAACTCGACGCACAGCACGCCGACGTAGTCCAGGCCCTCGGCGATGGCGCGGGTCGCCTCGACGGCGCGGCGCGCCACGTCGGCGGGCAGGTTGGCCTCGTGCACCTCGGTGACGGCCAGGATGCCGTCGCGGTGCCAGTTGCGCTGCGCCGGCAGATGGACCATCTGCGCATCGTGACCGCGCGCGACGATCACCGAGCACTCGGACTCGAGTGGCAGCAGCTGCTCCAGCACGCAGGGCAGGCCGTTGGTGATGTTCCAGGCGTCGAGCAGCTCGGCGCGCGTGGCCACGCGCTGCTGGCCCTTGCCGTCGTAGCCCAGGCGCGCGGTCTTCAGGATGCCCGGCAGCAGGTGGTCGGGCACGGCATCGAGCTGGACGGCGTTCTCGATCACGGCATAGGGCGCGCAGGCGACGCCGCAGCGCACGAAATGCGCCTTCTCCTGGATGCGGTCCTGCGCGATGGCGACCGCCGCCGACGCCGGCGCGACCGGTCGCGCCACCGCCAGGTGCTCCAGCGAGGGCGCGGGCACGTTCTCGAATTCGGTCGTGATGGCCTCGGCCAGCCCGGCCAGGCGCGCCAGGCCGGCGACGTCGGTGTAGTCGGCATGCACGTGGTGATGGCTCACGCGGCCGGCCGGGCTGTCGCCATCGGGATCGAGCACCGCCGTGGCGTAACCCATGCGCTGCGCGGCATGCACGAACATGCGTCCGAGCTGGCCGCCGCCGAGCACGCCGAGCGTGGCGCCGGGCGCCAGGCAGGGGGTCGCGGGCGCCGTCACAGCGCGCCTCCGCCCTGCGGCGAGAACGGCGAGACCGCGGCCAGCGGCGCATCCGCCGTGGCGGCGACCCCGGAGGCCGGCTCCAGCGGCGGCAGGGTCATGGCGCGGGCGGCGGCGGTCTGCCGGGCGCGGAAGGCCTCGAGTCGTTCGCGCAGCGCGATGTCGCCGGCCGCGGCGAGCATCGCCACGGCGAACAGCGCCGCGTTGGCCGCGCCGGCGGTGCCGATCGCGAAGGTGGCCACCGGCACGCCCTTGGGCATCTGCACGATGCTGTAGAGCGAGTCGACGCCCTGCAGGTGGCGGCTCGCCACCGGCACGCCGAGCACCGGCACGGTGGTCTTGGCAGCCAGCATGCCCGGCAGGTGGGCGGCGCCACCGGCGCCGGCGATGATGGCGCCCAGGCCACGCGCCGCGGCCCCCTCGGCATAGGCGAAGAGTTCGTCGGGCATGCGATGGGCCGATACGACGCGGGCTTCGTGAGCGATGCCGAATTGCGTAAGAATCTCTACCGCATGGCGCATCGTCTCCCAGTCGGAGTTCGAGCCCATCACCACACCGACCCGGATTGTTTGGTTCATGGTCGCAATTTTACGTTTCGTGCCCATCTGCTCCCGATGATCGATATCACCCTCGAAAACTTCCAGACCGACCTCATCGAAGGTTCGGCCCAGACGCCCGTGCTGCTCGACATCTGGGCCGAATGGTGCGGCCCGTGCAAGCAGCTCGGCCCGGTGCTCGAAAAGCTCGAGACCGAGTATGGCGGGCGCTTCACGCTCGCCAAGCTCGATGCCGACAAGGTGCCGCAGATCTCCTCGCAGCTCTCGCAAATGTTCGGCGTGCGCAGCATCCCGTTCTGCGTGATGTTCGTCGCCGGGCAGCCGGTCGACGGCTTCGTCGGCGCCATTCCGGCCGACAAGATCCGCGAGTTCCTCGACAAGCACGTGCCGGCGGCCGAGGAGGTCGAGGCCGCGGCCGAGGAGGAAGCGGCGCTGGACGCCCTCGCCGCGGGCGACACCGAGGGCGCGCTCGAGAAGCTGCAGCATGCCGTGGCCACCGACCCGGCCAACGACGATGCCCGCTTCGACTACGTCAAGCTGCTGCTGCAGCTCGGCCGCATCGACGATGCCAAGGTCGCCTTCGCCCCGGTCATCGCCAAGACCGCCCAGGTGCGGCGCCTGGACGCGCTGGCGCGCTGGATGGATGCCATCGACTTCGCGCGGCCGGTGGCCGGCGAGGCGCCGTCCCTGGCGGCCTTCGACGCCCGCATCGCCGGCGCCAAGCGCGACTTCGAGGCCCGCTTCGGCCGCGCGCGGCTGCTGCTGGCCGAGCAGCGCTGGACCGACGCCATGGACGAGCTGCTGGAGATCCTGATGCGTGACAAGGCCTGGAGCGAGGACCTGGCGCGCAAGACCTACATCGCCATCCTCGACATCATCGAGCCGCCCCGGCCGAAGGTCGCCGACGGCCAGATCCCGCCGGACGATCCGACGGTGGCGACCTATCGCCGACGGCTCAGCAGCGTGGTCCTGAGCTGAGCCCGTCGCGCCCGGGCGGGTACGACCCGATCGCCGGGGTGGAGGCCACCGCTCCACAATGACCGTCACAAAGGAACCCTGCCATGCGCTTCTCCGCCGATCACCACGACGCCACGCCGACGCCCTCCGAGACCGCCACCACGCGCCGACGCGGCGTCCTGAGGGCGGGCTTCGCCGCGACGACCACGGCGCTGCTGGCGGCGTGCGGCTCGGGCATCAGCCTGGACGAGCCGATCGAATCGCGCGTCTGGCGCCTGACGCGGCTGGGGTCGCAACCGGTCGCCGCCGGCAACGATCCGCAGCGCGATCCCCAGATCCGCTTCGACGGCACGCGCGTGAGCGGCTCGGGCGGCTGCAACCGAGTCTCCGGCGGCTACCAGCGCGACGGCCACACCCTGCGGATCGGCCCGCTGGTGGCCACGCGCATGGCCTGCCTGGACGCGGAGCGCGGCATGCTGGAGAGCGCCTTCGTCGACGCCCTGCAGGCCACCGCCGGCTACAGCCTGCTCGGCGGCACCCAGCTCACGCTGCTCGATGCCGGCGGCCGCACGCTGGCCGTGCTGGAGAACCGCTGAGCGGCAGCGCACCGCGACCGCGGGCGCGGTGGCGTCAGTCGGTCAGCCGCTCCAGCGCCTCGCGGTACTTGGCGGCGGTCTTCTCGATCACCTCGGCCGGCAGGCGCGGCGCCGGGGGCGTCTTGTCCCAGGGCTTACCGTTGATCCTGGTGGCCTCGAGCCAGTCGCGCACGAACTGCTTGTCGTAGCTCGGCGGATTGGCGCCGGCGGCGAGCGCGTCCTCGTAGCCCTCGACCGGCCAGTAGCGCGAACTGTCGGGGGTGAGCACCTCGTCCATCAGCACCAGCGTGCCGGCGTCGTCCAGGCCGAACTCGAACTTGGTGTCGGCGATGATCATGCCCTTGGCCAGCGCGATCTGCGCCGCCGTCTCGTAGATCGCGATGCTGGTCTCGCGGATCTGCTGCGCCAGCACGGGGCCGATCATCTCGACCACGCGGTCGTAGCTGATGTTCTCGTCGTGCTCGCCGGCGGCGGCCTTGGCCGCGGGCGTGAAGATCGGACGCGGCAGCTTGCTGGCGTTGGTCAGGCCCTCGGGCAGCGGCACGCCGCACACCGATCGCGTCTCCTGGTATTCCTTCCAGCCGCTGCCGGCCAGATAGCCGCGCACCACGGCCTCCACCGGGATCGGCTTCAGGCGGCGCACCAGCATCGACCGCTCGGTCACCTGCGGCACCTCGGCGACGGTCACCACGCTCTCGGGCGCCTCGCCCGTCAGGTGGTTGGGGCACAGATGGCCCAGGCGCTCGAACCACCACAGCGCCATCTGCGTGAGGATCACGCCCTTGCCGGGGATCGGCTCGCCCATGATGACGTCGAAGGCCGAGAGGCGATCGCTCGCGACCATCAGGATGCGGTCCTCGCCGACCGCATAGTTGTCGCGGACCTTTCCGCGCGCGAGCAGGGGCAGGCTTTGGATCGAGGACGTGTGGACGGTGGTCATGGCGGCGGCGTGGATGGGAAACTGACGAAAAGGTGGATCGGGAAGCGGATTGTGCGCGCAGAAAAAAGCCACCGCGAGCGGTGGCCGGTGCGGCGGGACGCGGGGTCCCGGCGGAGCGTCGAGGCTCAGGTGATCGAAGCCTGGTAGATCGATTCGACGGCCTTGTCCAGCGCGCCGTTGAATTCGTCGTCCGACTGCTGGGCGCTCAGGCCTTCGGTCAGCGCGCGGCTGAAGCTGGCGATGACGCCGGGGTTGCGCGCCAGGCGCTCGTTGGCGCCGTTGCGGTCGTAGCCGCCCGACAGGGCCACCACGCGCACCACCTTCGGGTGGTCGACCAGTTCCTGGAAGAAACCGTCGACGGTCGGCAGCGTCAGCTTGAGCATGACCTTGGACTCGGCCGGCAGCGCGTTCAGGCGCTCGATGAAGCCCTTCTTGAGGATGACCTCGGCCTCGGCCTTGTCGGCCGCGCCGATCGAGACCTCGGGCTCCAGGATCGGCATCAGGCCGGCGGCCAGGATCTGCTGGCCGACGGCGAACTGCTGGTCGAGCACGGCGGCGATGCCCTTCTCGTTGGCGCTGTTGACCACCGAGCGCATCTTGGTGCCGAAGATGCCCTTGGCGACGGCACGCTGCAGCAGCACGTCGAGTTCGGGCATGTCCTTCATCAGCTGCACGCCATCGGCCTCGGCGGCCAGGCCCTTGTCGACCTTGAGGAAGGGCACGACCTGCTTGCGGTCCCACAGGTACGTGGCGGCGTCGATGCCGTCGATCTGGCGGTCCATGGTGGCCTCGAACAGGATGGCGCCGATCACGCGGCGGCCGTCGAAGGCCGGGCTGGTGACGATGCGGCTGCGCATGGCGTGGACCATGTCGAACATCTCGGCATCGCCCTGGTAGGCGCTTTCCTCGATGCCATAGAGCTTCAGGGCCTTGGGCGTGCTGCCTCCGCTCTGGTCCAGCGCGGCGATGAAGCCTTTGCCCGTGGTGACTTGGTTCAGTTGTTGCTGATTCACTGCTTGATTCTCTTGTTCGTGGCCCTGGAGGCCGTTGATGGCATGCGAAAAAAGGTTGCGCAAGATTGTATCGACCGCCTAAAACTTTACCCTTTAGTTCTAGTCAGGCCCAGGAATTCGGTCACGGGAGGCAGCACTGGACCACCGATCCAGCGCAATGGACGCGCCATGGCGCCGATCAGCGTGACGTGGCCCAGGTCGTCGAACGACTCGGTGCGCACGTCGACGCCAGCGGCGCGCAGCCGCTGCGCCAGGCGCGCGGTGTTGCGTCGCGGATCGACGGTCCGGTCGTCGCCCGCCGCCATCAGCAGGGTGCGCGGGGCGCCGCTGCCGGCATGCGCATAGGGCTGCGAGTCGGCGGGCGTGGCCGGCCAGTTGAACGCCACCCGGGCCTGCGGATTCTCGATCGGCAGGAAGTCGTAGGGACCGGCCATGCCGATCCAGCCGGCGAGCTGGTTCGGCCGCGCGCCGAGCTCGCCCAGCCAGCGCCCGTCGAGCGCCACCATCGCGGCGTTGTAGGCGCCCGAGCTGTGGCCCATGACATACACGCGGGCCGGGTCGGCGCCCAGCCGCGCCGCCTGGTCGAGCGCCCATTTCACGGCCAGCGCGCTGTCGCGCACGAAGACCGGATACCTGAATTCCGGCGCCAGGCCGTAGTCGGGGATGGCCACGATCGCGCCGCGCGCGGCCAATGCCTCGCCGACGAAGCGGAAGCCGGCCCGGTCGCCATGGGTCCAGGTGCCGCCATAGAAGAACACCACCAGCGGCGGCTTGCGGCCATCGGCCGGGACGTCCGAGGTGCCGGCCAGGGGCCGGTAGAGATCGAGCTTCTGGCGGGGTGCCGCGCCATAGGCGATGCCACCCTCGAAGCGATAGGTGTCGGCCGGCACCAGCCCGTTGACGAGCCGGGCCGGGGAGCAGGCGGAGAGCGCCGCGACGGCGCCCAGGGCGAGGGCCGGTGCCAGCAGGCGCCGGCGCGAAGGCAGGAAGGGCAGGGTCATGCGGGGGATACGCGACTTCGGACGCTTCGGTTTCGCGGACCGCGCGCAGCGGTCACGCATGCCGCGCACGCGCCGCTCGCATCGCTCAGGTCGCGCGGCAGATCTTCAGCATGTTGGTGCCGCCCGGTGCTCCCATGGGTTCGCCGCAGGTGATGGCGTAGACATCTCCGCTCTGCACGATGCCGCGCTTCTTGAGATGCGCCTCGGCGTGGTCGAGCGCCGTGTCGCGGTCGGTGTGCGAATCCATCAGCAGCGGCCGGACGTTGCGGTAGAGCGCCATCCGGCGCTGCGTGGCCAGCCGCGAGGTCAGCGCATAGACCGGGATGTGGGCCGAATGCCGGCTCATCCACAGCGGCGTGGAGCCCGACTCGGTCAAGGCCACGATCGCCTTGGCGCCCAGGTGGTGGGCGGTGAACAGCGCGCCCATGGCGATGGCCTGGTCGATGCGGGCATAGGTGTGGCCGCTGAAGTCGGTGTCGCGCGCGGTGTCCTCGGCCTGTTCGGCCGCCTCGCAGATGCGGCTCATCTCCTGCACGGTCTCTAGCGGATAGCGGCCCGAGGCCGTCTCGGCGCTCAGCATGACCGCATCCGTGCCGTCGAGCACCGCGTTGGCCACGTCGCTCACCTCGGCGCGCGTGGGCACCGGATTGGTGATCATGGATTCCATCATCTGCGTGGCGGTGATGACGACCTTGTCCATCTCGCGCGCCATGCGGATCATCTTCTTCTGCAGGGCCGGAACCGCCGCGTTGCCCACCTCGACCGCGAGGTCGCCGCGCGCGACCATGATGCCGTCGCTCGCGCGCAGGATCTCCTCCAGCTTGGGGATCGCCTCGGCGCGCTCGATCTTGGCGATCATGCCGGGCCGGTGGCCGTATTCGGCGGCCGCCACGTTGCACAGCTGGCGCGCCATCTCCATGTCGGTGGCGTTCTTGGGGAAGCTCACGGCCACGTAGTCGGCCTGGAAGCTCATGGCGGTGCGGATGTCCTCCATGTCCTTGGCCGTCAGCGCCGGCGCGGTCAGGCCGCCGCCCTGCTTGTTGATGCCCTTGTTGTTGGACAGTTCGCCGCCCAGCACGACGGTGGTGGCGACGGTCTCGCCCTTGACCGCGTCCACGCGCAGCACGATCAGGCCGTCGTTGAGCAGCAGCCGGTCGCCGGCCTTGACGTCGCGCGGCAGGTCCTTGTAGTCGAGTCCGACCGCTTCGACGTCGCCCGGCAGCGTGCGCGCCGCGTCGAGCGTGAAGCTCGCGCCCGGCTCGAGCCAGACGCGGCCCTCGGCGAACTTGCCGACGCGGATCTTCGGCCCCTGCAGGTCGGCCATGATGGCCACCTCGCGACCGACCTTGCGCGCCGCCTCGCGCACCATCGCGGCACGGGCGATGTGGTCCTGCGCCGTGCCGTGACTGAAATTCAGGCGCACCACGCTGACCTTGCTGTGGATCATCTGCTCGAGCAGCTCCGGCGTGTTGGAGGCGGGGCCGAGCGTCGCGACGATCTTCGTGGCATGGCGGGGCAGGCGGACGATGTCCATGAGGGGGTCTCCGGTTTGGGGCTTTTGGCACAATTCTCACACGAGGTCGTGACATGGCACGGCATGCAAGATCGTCCGGGACCCGATCGGCCCTCGCGCCGCCATCGGCTCCCGTCCGTCACGACCCTCCCCACGATGAATGCGACGCGGGCGCCTCGCGTGCCGCGATTCCTCCACTCCTTTGCGTTCGTCCCATGCAGTCCCCCATCGAACCCGTTCCCTCGCCGTTGCCGCTCGACGCTCCCCTGCCCCACCGCAAGGTGATCCGGTCGTGGCTGATCCCGCTGGCCCAGCGCACCACCGTGCGCGCCTTCGTGCTGCTGGCCATCGACTATCTGCTGTTCGGCGCCCTGCTCGCGACCACGGTGCTGGTCAAGCCGATCTGGCTCAAGCTGCTGGCCGGCCTGCTGGCGGGCTTCGTGATCGGGCGGCTGTTCATCATCGGCCACGATGGCTGCCACCAGAGCCTCACGCCGCACCGGCGGCTCAACAAGTGGCTCGGGCGCATCGCCTTCCTGCCCTCGCTCACGGCCTACAGCCTCTGGGACATGGGCCACAACGTGGTCCACCACGGCTTCACCAACCTCAAGGGCGTGGACTTCGTCTGGGCCCCGCTGACGCGCGACGAGTACCGCGCGCTGTCGCCGGTCGGCCGCCTGCTCCAGCGCCTCTATCGCAGCGGCTGGGGCCCGGGGGCCTACTACATGATCGAGATCTGGTGGAAGAAGATGATGTTCCCGACGCAGAAGGCGCTGGGCAACACGATGCGCCCGATCTTCTGGAAGGACTGCCTGCTGGTGAGCGCCTTCGCCATCGCCTGGGTCGCCGCGCTGGTGGCCGGCGCCCTGGCCACGGACCAGTCGGTGGGCTGGGTGCTGCTGGCGGGCTTCGGCGTGCCGGTGGTGTTCTGGTTCCACATGATGGGCTTCGTGATCTATGGCCACCATACCCACGTCAAGGCCCAGTGGCACGACGACCGCGCCGCCTGGCAGCGCGCCCAGCCCTTCGTCTCGACCACCGTGCACCTGACCTTCCCGTTGCAGGTCGGCGCCCTGCTCCATCACATCATGGAGCACACCGCGCACCACGTCGACATGAGCATCCCGCTCTACAGGCTCAAGGAGGCGCAGAAGATGCTGGAGCATCTGCTGCCCGAGCGGATCATCATCCAGCGCTTCTCCTGGCGCTGGTACTTCGACACCGCGCGGGCGTGCAAGCTCTATGACTTCACGCGCCAGTGCTGGACCGATTTCGATGGTCGTCCGACCAGCATTCCGCGCGTCGCGCAATCCATGTAAAGAAGGCGTCGGCCGCTAGCGTGTCGACCTTTCATTCCCTAAGGTCTTCACGATGGCTCTTCATGCTTCGACGCTCCCCCTGCATGCACCGGCGCGCGCCTGGCTGCTCCAGGCCGCACGCTGGTTCCTGCTGGCATTCCTGCTGGCCATCTACCCGTTGGCACTGCGGCTGCCGGAGAGCCTGAGCTGGGAGAACGGCTGGCTGGAGCGGACGCAGCTCGCCATGCTGATCATCGGTTTCCTGTGCGCGGCCTGGATGCGCAGCGACCTGCGCCGCGGCACGTCGGACCCGCGCGCGCCGTCGACGCGCCAGACGGTGCTGCGCCTGAGCCTGATCGCCATGGCGTTCTGGCTGATGTGCGCCGGACGGGAGACCAGCTGGGGCGCCACCTTCCTGACCCGGGGCGTGATGGAGGCCGACGGCCCCTATTTCTCGTCCAGCAAGCTCTGGTATCACATGGCCATCAAGCCGCTGGTGCTGCTGGCCGTGGGGGCGGCGGCGCTGGCCTTCGTCTATTGGCGCCTCGATCGGCCGCTGCTCGCCCTGATGCGGCAGCGGCGCTTTCCCTGGGCCGAACTGGCGCTGGTCGTGACCGCCGCCGTCATGTCCACGCTGTCCGAGAGCAGCATGTTCTTCGAGGACTCGGCGCCGGAGGCGCTGCGCATGCTGGTCGAGGAACTGGCCGAGATGGGTTGCTACTTCGGCCTGCTGCTGATGCAGACGCGCCTGTTCATCGCGCTCGGCGCGCCCAGCGGCGCGGACGCCGACTGAGCGCGTCCGCGCGGGCGCGTCAGCCCGCCGCGCGCTTCTCCAGGATCTCGAGCGCCGGCAGCGTCTTGCCTTCCAGGATCTCCAGGAAGGCGCCGCCGCCGGTCGAGATGTAGCCGACCCGGTCCTCGATGCCGTACTTGGCGATCGCCGCCAGCGTGTCGCCACCGCCCGCGATCGAGAATGCCGAACTCTCGGCGATGGCCCGGGCGATCGCTTCCGTGCCCTTGGAGAAGGCGTCGAACTCGAACACCCCGACCGGGCCGTTCCAGACGATGGTGCCGGCCTCGCGCAGCTGCGCGGCGAGCATCTCGGCGGTCTTCGGGCCGATGTCCAGGATCAGGTCGTCCTCGGCCACCGCGTCGGCCGGCTTGACGCTGGCCTCGGCCGTGGCCGAGAAGGTCTTGGCGGTGACGACGTCGACCGGGATCGGCACGGCGGCGCCGCGCGCGCGCATGGCCTCGATGACGGCCTTGGCCTGGTCGACCAGGTCCGGCTCGGCCAGCGACTTGCCGATCGACAGTCCCGAGGCCAGCATGAAGGTGTTGGCGATGCCGCCGCCCACGATCAACTGGTCGACCTTCTCCGCCAGGCTCTTGAGGATGGTCAGCTTGGTGCTGACCTTGGAGCCGGCGACGATCGCGACCAGCGGACGCCTGGGTTGCGCCAGGGCCTGGGTGATGGCGTCGATCTCGGCGGCGAGCAACGGGCCGGCGGCGGCGACCTTCGCGTACTGCGCGATGCCATAGGTGGTGGCCTCGGCGCGGTGCGCGGTGCCGAAGGCGTCGTTCACGTAGATGTCGGTCAGCGCGGCGAGCTTGCGCGCCAGCGCCTCGTCGTTCTTCTTCTCGCCCTTGTTGAGGCGGCAGTTCTCCAGCAGCACCACCTCGCCGGGCGCGACCTCCACGCCATCGACCCAGTCGGCCACCAGGCGCACGTCGCGGCCGAGCAGCTCGCCCAGGCGGACGGCGACCGGCGCGAGCGAGTCGGCGGGCTTGAACTCGCCCTCGGTCGGACGCCCCAGGTGCGAGGTCACCATGACGGCCGCGCCGGCGTCGAGCGCCTGGCGGATGCAGGGCACCGACGCGCGGATGCGGGTGTCCTCGGTGATGCGGCCGGTGTCGTCCTGGGGCACGTTGAGGTCGGCGCGGATGAAGACGCGCTGCCCGGCGACGCGGCCCTGGGCACAGAGATCGGAAAAGCGGATGACGTTCATGGCGATGGTGATGGGAGGAGCTGAGGAAAGGGGGTGGGTCACAGCGGCGCCGGGGCCGGGTGTCCGCGACGCGGAATTGTAGGAGCCGCCTGTCGGAAGACCCCACAGGAAAAAAGGGCCGGCGGATCGCTCCGCCGGCCCTGGACGCCGGGTCGGCGACGCGGATCGCCCGGATTCCCGGTACGCTCCGCGCCGCCCTGGACCGGCTTCAGGTCATTTCGCGATCGACACCGGCACCGCGGCCAGCGCCTGGCCGCCCGGGCCGGCGCTGAAGCCCAACGGACCCACCGCCGCCTGCTGGCCGACGCCGGGCTTGCTCCAGTCGCACACGCCGCCAGGGAACACCGCCTGCAGGCGTGCGAGCTGCGTCGCATCGAGCCGGCCGCCATATTCGCTGGCGTCGAGCGGGCGCAGCTGGCACTTCAGGATGTTCTCCGACAGCGGCCCGCCAGCCACCTGGCGCGGCGAGGACGACGCCTTCAGGAACGGATCGGCATCGCACGCGGCCGCATCGGTCACGCGCGTCGACTGCGCCACGTCGCTCGACAGCAGGCAGAAGTTCTGCGCGCCGGCCGGGCGCGCCGCGCGCACCTTGTCCTCGATGCCGCGGCCGCTGGTGTCGGCCTTGATCGTGGTGAGCCACTGATCCATGGTGTCGAAGGCCTGCGGTGCCAGCACCGGCGACAGCAGTCCGCCACGGCCGAAGCGCCACAGCGCGTGGTTGCCGGCGTCGCCATACTCGCGTACCAGGCGGTCGCGGATGGAGAAGCTGCGCCACACGTAGTGGATCGGGATGGTGCTGCGCGCGGTGGTGCCCGGCTGCAGGATCAGGCCGGAGTCGTCCCAGCCACGCATGTCGATCACCGCTGTCTTGGCCAGGTTGCGGCCGCTCATGACGATGCCGGCGCGATAGGCCACCGAGAGCGCCGGCGTGTCGGCCAGCGTGCGCGCGGTCTGCGGGTTGGTGTCGTGGTCGGCGCCACCGGCGATCTCGTTGACGACGACGAACTCCTCGGGCGTGATGCTGCCGGCCAGCAGCGCCTTCAGGCCGTACTGCACGCCGACGTTGTCGCGCGTCTCGTTGGCGCGGATGCCATCGGCGGCCTTGCCGAAGATCGGCGCCGCCCAGTCCCAGGCATTGCAGCGCGCGCCACCGGGATTGGTGACCGGGTCGTAGACCAGGGCGGCGGGCATCTGGCAGTTGTTGACCAGGGTGCCGGGCGCGACCAGCGCGCCATCGGGCGAGAGCACCAGCTTCTGCACGTAGTTGCCGGCCTTGGCGTTGCTGCCGAAGGCGTTGTACCAGCCATGGCACGCGGTCTGGTCGGGGTGGCCGTTGATGGCGGCCTTCTTGGCCGCCTCGACGGCGGGCGTGACGCCATTGGCGCTCATCAGATTGAGCCAGGCCGGCTTGCGGTAGGCCTCGACCAGCTGCACGCAGTCGCCGACCTCGATGGCGGTGGTCTCCGAGTCCGGATAGGCGCACGAGATGGTCACGCCGTCGAGCAGGCCGGGCGAGATGGAAGCACTCATGTGCGAGTTGATCGATCCGCCCGAGCAGCCGGCGCCCATCGTGAACTTGATCGGCCCGTAGCCGTCGACGATGCGCTCCTTCATGCGGCCGACGGTCTCGGTCATCAGCACCCGGTTGGAGTTGATGGCCGAATCGGTCATGCTGTTGGCCGCCACCAGGTAGCCGCGCGCGAGCTGGGCGTCGAACGACGGCCAGGCGCTCTGCGGACGGATCTGGCGCCGGGGCTGGCCCGTGCTGGAGCCGAACTGGTAGTAGACCTTGCCATTCCACTGCGGCTGCGGCGCCGTCGGCGTCCAGGTCTTGGCCGGATCGTGCAGCACCACCAGGTCGTAGATGCCGCGATTCATCACCCCGCGCTCCACGCGCACGATGTAGGGCACGCTGACGCCGCCATCGGTGGTGGTGGTGGCCAGGTCGGCCGGGGCCGCCGCGCCGGCGACATAGGGCTTGAAGCAGGGATTGGCCGGCGCCGGCGCCGTGGTCGTCGGCGCGACGTCGGTGTAGGTGACGTTGGGACTCGGGTCAGGAAGCGCGAACGAGCACCCGGCGGTGGTGGTGCGGTAGTACAGCTTGAACTCGCTGGGCGTCGTGCACTGCGCGTCGGTGGCCGCTGTCGCCAGGCCGCTGGCATTGCTCGCCGGCGCGCCGGCCGTGGCGCCCCGGGGCACCGGCGTGGCGCAGTAGAACGGCGTGACCTGCGCGCCGGAGAACACCGGCAGGTTGCGCCCGGTGTTGGTGATCGTCAGGCTCGCCGCGGCGATGGCGGTGCGCGCGTTGAGCACGTTGGCGCCGCTCTTCAGACCCGTGACCAGGCCCAGCGTGCGGCCATCGGCGCGGGTGGTGAAGGCGCTGGTGACATCGCGCCCGTCGACATCCACCGCCAGGCCGGTCGCGCCCACGCCCGGTGGCAGCAGCAGTTCGACCAGCGCATCGCCATCGGTGACCCAGTCGGCGCGCGCCGACAGCGTGCGGATCTCCAGCCGGCTGACGGACGCCCCGCCGGTCCCGCCCGTGTTGGTGTTGTCGTCATCGCCGCTGCCGCCGCAGGCCGCGAGCGCGGCCGCGGCCAGAGCGACCGGCAGCCAACGGCTGCCGCGCGGCGCGAAGGCCGTCGAATCGTGGGAATGCATGGAAACTGTCTCCTGAAGAGGATGTACGGAAACGTGGCTGCTGGGGCCCGTCGGACCCGGCAACCAGTACGCATGGCCGGGACGGGCGTCAGTCTGCGACGTCGAGCCGCGCCGGGCCTCCGGGATTTCCAGCATCCCCTGTCGCGCAGGTTCCAGTCGGATCGCGTCGCGAGAGCCGCTGCGCGGACCTAGCGCGACATCCGGCCGCCCGGGCCGGCGCTGAAGCCCAACGGACCCACCGCCGCCTGCTGGCCGACGCCGGGCTTGCTCCAGTCGCACACGCCGCCAGGGAACACCGCCTGCAGGCGTGCGAGCTGCGTCGCATCGAGCCGGCCGCCGTAGTCGCTGGCGTCGAGCGGGCGCAGCTGGCACTTCAGGATGTTCTCCGACAGCGGCCCGCCAGCCACCTGGCGCGGCGAGGACGATGCCTTCAGGAACGGATCGGCATCGCACGCGGCCGCATCGGTCACGCGCGTCGACTGCGCCACGTCGCTCGACAGCAGGCAGAAGTTCTGCGCGCCAGCCGGTCGCGCCGCGCGCACCTTGTCCTCGATGCCGCGGCTGCTGGTGTCGGCCTCGATCGTGGTGAGCCACTGGTCCATGGTGTCGAAGGCCTGGGGCATCAGGCTCGGCGAGCCGAGCCCGCCACGGCCGAAGCGCCACAGCGCATGGTTGCCGGCATCGCCATATTCGCGCGCCAGGCGGTCGCGGATCGAGAAGCTGCGCCAGATGTGATGGATGGGAATGGTGCGACGCGCGGTGGTGCCCGGCTGCAGGATGAGGCCGGAGTCGTCCCAGCCGCGCAGGTCGATCACCGCCGTCCTGGCCAGGTTGCGCCCGCTCATGACGAGACCGGTGCGATAGGCCACCGACAGCGCTGGCATGTCGGCCTGGCTACGCGCGATCTGCGGGTTAGTGTCGTGGTCGACGCCACCGGCGATCTCGTTGACGACGACGAACTCCTCGGGCGTGATGCTGCCGGCCAGCAGCGCCTTCAGGCCGTACTGCACGCCGACGTTGTCGCGCGTCTCGTTGGCGCGGATGCCATCGGCGGTCCTGCCGAAGGTCGCGACCGACCAGTCCCAGGCATTGCAGCGCGCGCCACCGGGATTGGTGACCGGGTCGTAGACCAGGGCGGCGGGCACCTGGCAGTTGTTGACCAGGGTGCCGGGCGCGACCAGCACGCCATCGGGCGAGAGCACCAGCTTCTGCACGTAGTTGCCGGCCTTGGCGTTGCTGCCGAAAGTGTTGTACCAGCCATGGCAGCCGCTCTGATCGACATGGCCGTTGATCGCCGCCTTCTTGGCCGCTTCGGCTTCGGCCGGGACGCCCTGGGCGCGCATCAGCGCCAGCCACTGCGGCTTGCGGTAGGCCTCCACCAGCTGGACGCAGTCGCCGACCTCAATGGCGGTGGTCTCCGAGTCCGGATAGGCGCACGAGGCGATCACGCCGTCGAGCAGCCCCGGCACGACCGAGGCGCTCGCATGCAGATTGATGGCGCCGCCCGAGCAGCCCGCGCCCATCGTGAACCTAATCGGGCCATAGCCGTCGACGATGCGCTCCTTCATGCGCGCCAGCGTCTCGGTCATCTGGATGCGATCGGCGTTGTTGGCCGAGTCGGTCATGCTGTTGGCCGCCACCAGGTAGCCGCGCGCGAGCTGGGCGTCGAACGACGGCCAGGCGCTCTGCGGACGGATCTGGCGCCGGGGCTGGCCCGTGCCGGAGCCGAACTGGTAGTAGACCTTGCCGTTCCACTGCGGCTGCGGCGCCGTCGGCGTCCAGGCCTTGGCCGGATCGTGCAGCACCACCAGGTCGTAGATGCCGCGATTCATCACCCCGCGCTCCACGCGCACGATGTAGGGCACGCTGACGCCGCCATCGGTGGTGGTGGTGGCCAGGTCGGCCGGGGCCGCCGCGCCGGCGACATAGGGCTTGAAACAGGGATTGGCCGGCGCCGGCGCCGTGGTCGTCGGCGCGACGTCGGTGTAGGTGACGTTGGGACTCGGGTCAGGAAGCGCGAACGAGCACCCGGCGGTGGTGGTGCGGTAGTACAGCTTGAACTCGCTGGGCGTCGTGCACTGCGCGTCGGTGGCCGCTGTCGCCAGGCCGCTGGCATTGCTCGCCGGCGCGCCGGCCGTGGCGCCCCGGGGCACCGGCGTGGCGCAGTAGAACGGCGTGACCTGCGCGCCGGAGAACACCGGCAGGTTGCGCCCGGTGTTGGTGATCGTCAGGCTCGCCGCGGCGATGGCGGTGCGCGCGTTGAGCACGTTGGCGCCGCTCTTCAGACCCGTGACCAGGCCCAGCGTGCGGCCATCGGCGCGGGTGGTGAAGGCGCTGGTGACATCGCGCCCGTCGACATCCACTGCCAGGCCGGTCGCGCCCACGCCCGGTGGCAGCAGCAGTTCGACCAGCGCATCGCCATCGGTGACCCAGTCGGCGCGCGCCGACAGCGTGCGGATCTCCAGCCGGCTGACGGACGGGTCGCCCCGATGGGCGCTGCCGCCGCAGCCCACGAGCATGAGCGTGGCGAGAAGCGCCGTGGGAAGCACGATGGGAACGGATGGCACCCTGCGGTGCCGCCGCGAGGCGAAGGTCGTCGACCGGCTGGACATGAATCTCTCTCCCTGGAATGCGTGCGTCGAGGCACTTGCGGGACCGCCGGACCCGGCGACTCGGGCGCATTGTCAGGATTCGGTGATGCTCGCTCGCGAGAGACGCCGACCGACCGGCGCTGCGGCAGCACCGCAGGTCCGGAAGGCCGGCGAGCCGGCATGCCGGAAGTCCGCCGGCCGCCGCCGGGCGGGCCCTACCAGCCCAATCCGAGGTGCAGCGGCAGGTACACCGCCATGCCGGCGAGCATGGTGCCGAGCACGCCGCCGCGCGCGAAGTACCAGAGCGCGCCGGCCAATGCCGCGAACAGGCGCGCGTCGCGCCAGGTCGACACCAGGTGGCCCTGGGTCATCACGATCTCCGGGATGACGACCGCCGCCAGCGCCGCCACCGGCGCGTAGTGCAGCGCGCGGTGCGCCCAGTCCGGCAGGCCCCAGGGCCGGTCGAGGATGAAGAAGAAGCAGCGCGTGAGCACCGTCACGCCCGCCAGGCCGACGATCACGGCCAGCGTCCAGCCATCGGTCTGGGCGCTCATGCGTCGGCCTCCGCCGGATCACGCACGAATTGCCGCTCCAGCCAGAACGACAGCAGCACCGCCACGCCGATGCCGGTGACGATGTTGAGCTTGAGCGGCAGCGCATAGGCCGCCACCGCCGTCGCGCCGGCGATGGCGGCGGCCAGCAGGCGCAGCCGCGTGGTCGCCATCGAGCACAGGATGCCCACCAGGCTCAGCACGCCGGCGAAGCCCAACCCCCAGGATGGCGGGATCAGGTTGGCCAGCGCGATGCCCAGCAGGCTCAGTCCCATCCAGGACAGCCAGGTCACGCAATAGCCGCCGGTGAGGAAGGCCTCCTGCTCGCGCCTCCCGGCGCTGGTGGTGGCCGGCACCGGATAGCGGCCGGTGAAGACGGCATAGCTCAGGTCGGCCGTGAGGTAGCCATGCGTCATGCGTCGCCAGCGCGGCATGTGCATGAGATAGGGCCGCAGGTGGAGGCTGAAGACCACGAAACGCAGGTTGACGCAGAAACCGGTCGCCAGGATCACCCAGGCCGGCGCACCGGCCACCAGCAGCGGAATGGCCGCGAGTTGCGAACTGCCCGCATACACCAGCAGCGTCATGGCGGCCGCCTCGATCACGCTCATGCCCGACTTCACCATGGCAACGCCGGTCATGAGCCCCCAGGCGCCGATGCCCGCGGCCATCGGCGCCATGTGCCGGAAGCCGCGTCCGAAGGCGGGCTCGCGGCGCACTGCCGGGTCGAAGAACATCAGCCGAGGACCCGGCCGGGTTCGATGTCGAAGCCGCGCAGGAAATCGGCGGCCGGCAGGCGCTTGCCGCCAGCGCGCTGCAACTCGGTCAGCCGCACCACGCCGCTGCCGGCGGCGACGTCGATGCCCTCGGAGGCGACGGCCAGCACGGTGCCCGGCGACGGGGACGCCGGCGCCGCATCCGGCAAGGCCTGGGCGCGCCAGAACTTGACCGTCTCGCCAACGAGCGTGCCGGTGGCGCCCGGAAACGGATCGAAGGCGCGGATGCGGCGCGCGATGGTGGCGGCATCCTGGCGCCAGTCGACCGGCGCCTCGTGCTTCTCGATCTTGTGGGCGTAGGTCACGCCCGCGGCCGGCTGCGGCACCGGCCGCAGGGCGCCCTCGAGCGCCAGCCGCAGCGCATCGACCACCAGCCGGCCACCGAGCGCGGCCAGGCGATCGTGCAGGCGCGCGGTGCTGTCGTCCTCGGTGATGGCGACCGCCTCGCGCAGCAGCATGGCGCCGGTGTCGAGACCGGCATCCATCTGCATCAGCGTGACACCGGTCTCGGTGTCGCCGGCTTCGATCGCGCGATGGATGGGCGCGGCGCCGCGCCAGCGCGGCAGCAGGCTCGCATGGATGTTGAGGCAACCCAGGCGCGGCGCGTCGAGCACCCATTGCGGCAGGATCAGGCCATAGGCGGCCACCACCATCGCATCGAGCCGGGCGGCCTCGATGATCGCCTGCGCGGCGCGCGCGTCGTCGGGATACTTGCCGTCCAGCCGCAGGCTGCGCGGCTGCGCCACCGGCCAGCCGTGCCCGAGCGCGAACTGCTTGACCGGCGAGGCCTGCAGCTTCATGCCGCGACCGGCCGGGCGGTCCGGCTGGGTCAGCACCCATGCGATCTCGAAACCCGCCGCCTGCAGCGCCTCCAGCGCGACGCGGGCGAATTCGGGCGTGCCCGCGAAGGCGATCCGCGCGCTCAACGAGCCGCCCTCACCAGCGCATCCACTGACGCGTGAGGTCGGGACCGGTGTGATAGCGCGTGACCCGTCCGCTCGGATCGATGTAGATGTGCAGCAGGCGCAGGTCGTTCAGGGCGCGATAGCGCCAGGACCAGACCACGCCGTCGTAGGTCGCGACCCGCCGGATCTCGAACGGCCGGCCATAGGTGCGCAGCACGTCGGCCTCGGTCCAGGCATCGACGCGGATGGTGTCGCCAAACAGCCGCTCGTCGAGTTCCTGACGGTTGGACACCACGCGGCCGGCCGCGTCGATGTCGACGTTGCTGACTTCCGTGCCGGCCGGCGCGCGCGAGTACTGCAGCCGTTCCGCGCCATCGGCCAGCGGGTAGGTGGCCGTGGGCGTGCCCAGGCGCTGCAGGGTCTCGGCGCGCGTGGCGCCGGCCGGCAACCGGGACGGATCGCTGGCGCAGCCGGCCAGCGCGCCCACCACGGCGCACGCGACCAGGAGGGCGCGTGCGCGCCGGGCGGCCGCGAGGCCGCCGGGCAGGGAGGAAGAGATCGTGTTCATCGTCGGCCCTCGCGCGTGTCGCCACGCGCATCCTCGCGCTGCTGCTTGAGGAGCTTGCTCTTGATGCGATTGCGCTTGAGGGGCGAGAGGTATTCGACGAACACCTTGCCCAGCAGGTGGTCGAGCTCGTGCTGGATGCAGATCGCCAGCAGGCCCTCGGCCTCGATCGTCCGGGGCTCGCCCTGGAGGTCGAGCGCGGTCACGCGCACCGCCGTGGATCGCTCCACGCCGTCGTAGATGCCGGGCACCGACAGGCAGCCCTCCTCGTTGAGGACCCGCTCCGGGCTGGCCCAGACGATCTCGGGATTGATCAGCACCAGCGGCTGGTCGCGATCCTCGGACACGTCGATGACCACCAGACGTTCGTGGACGTCGACCTGCGTCGCCGCCAGGCCGATGCCGCTGGCGTCGTACATCGTCTCGAGCATGTCGGCCACCAGCGTGCGGATGCGGGCATCCACGCCCTGGACCGGCTTGGCGACCGTGTGCAGACGCGGGTCGGGAAAACTGAGAATGGTTCTTTTGGCCATGGAAACTGGGGGAATAGTGTCGCTATTTTCCCCAATTCCCCGTGACGCCGCGATCCGGCTTCCGCCAAGGCGTTGCCCTATCAGGGGCTTCAGCGCAGAATTCGTTGCAAATTGTGAGCATCCCGAGGTCGGCATGGGTTCGGGTGCCGTTCGATCGAACCATGAAAAAAATCCTTCCTTCCGACTTCCTTCCGCGGTTCGTCGGGCGCACCGCGCGCCGTCCCGTCCTCTCCTGCGGCGGCGCCCTGCTCGCCCTGGCCGCCCTGGCCACGCCCCTGACGACCGGTGCCCAGAATCTGACCGTCACCCCCACGCAGCGCGCCACCGCGCAGCAGGCCGCCCGCAGCGGCGTCCCGATCGAGGAACTCGCGCCCGGCGCTCCCGACGAATACACGGTCCGCTCCGGCGACACGCTGTGGGCGATCTCGCGGCTCTATCTGCGCGGTCCGTGGCGCTGGCCGGAACTCTGGGGCCTCAATCTCGACGACATCGCCAATCCGCATCGCATCTTTCCCGGCCAGGTGCTCTATCTGGACAAGAGCGACGGCCGTGCCCGCCTGGGCACGCGCCGCGGCGGCGCCGGCGGCGGCATCGACACCGTCAGGCTGAGCCCGCGCACGCGCGTCGAATCCCTGGCCGGCATGGCGCTGCCCACCCTCAAGCCCAGCCTGATCGAGCCCTTCCTGAGCGAGCCGATCGTGGTGGATGCCGATACCCTGACGCGCGCGCCGCGCATCGTGGCGGGCAACGACAACCGCGTGCTGCTGGCGCGGGGCGACCGGGCCTACGCGCGCGGCGAACCCGATGCGCCCCTGCTCGACACGCCCGGACCGCTCAAGACCTATCGCGTCTTCCGCGATGCCACCCCCCTGGCGGACCCGTCCACCGGCGAGATCCTGGGCTACGAGGCGCACTACCTGGGCAAGGCCCAGCTGCAGCGCGGCGAATCCACCGTGCCGGCCCGCGAGGGCGACAAGGAGGTCACCCGCATCGTGCCGGCGACCATCGACATCGTTGCCGCGCGCGAGGAGATCCGCGCCGGCGACCGGCTGCTGCCGGAGCCGCCGCGCCAGCTGGTGAGCTACACGCCGCATGCGCCGGCCCAGCCGATCGATGCCCGCATCGTCTCGGTCTATGGCAACGGCGTGCAGTTCGCGGCGCAGAACCAGGTGGTGGCGATCAGCAAGGGCCTGCGCGACGGCATCGAGAGCGGCCACGTGCTGGCGATCCTGAAGAACGGCGACACCGTCGTCGACCGCACCGGCGGTGGCAAGGAGACCCTCAAGCTGCCCAGCGAGCGCATCGGCCTGCTGATGGTGTTCCGTCCCTTCGAGCGGGTGTCGTACGCGCTGGTGCTGGAGGTCAACGACACGCCGCGCGTGGGCGACCTGCTGGTCAATCCCTGAGTCCGCCCCGCGCGAGCGCCATGGAACGCGAAGAGCTCACGGGCTGGCTGCGCCTGGTGTCGACGCCCGGCATCGGCGACGTCACGGCGCGCAGGCTGCTGGCGGCCTTCGGCCTGCCGGCCGACGTCCTGGCGCAACCGGCCGCGCGGCTGCGCGAGGTCGCGACGGCGGCCCAGGTCCAGGCCCTGGGCCGGATGCCCGAGGCACTGCCGGCGCTGGTCGAGCGCACGCTCGGCTGGCTGGCCCAGGAGGAAGCCGGTGGCGTCGTGCATCGGCTCGTGACGCTCGGCGACATCGGCTATCCGGCGGCGCTGCTGGAGATGGCCGATCCGCCGCTCATGCTCCACCTGATCGGTCCCGCGACGCTCGACCTGACGCAGCTCGACCGCAGCGTGGCGATGGTCGGCAGCCGCAACCCGACGCCGCAGGGCGAGGACAACGCCCGCGCCTTCGCCCGGGCATTCGGCGAGCGCGGCATCGCGGTGATCTCGGGCCTGGCGCTGGGCGTCGACGGGGCCGCGCACCAGGGAGCCCTGGATGCCGACGCCGATGCCACCGGTGCGCGGGCCGGCGACGTCCCGCCCGGGTGGCCCGTGACGGTGGCCGTCGTCGGCACCGGACTCGACCGCGTGTACCCGGCGCGCCATCGCGACCTGGCCCACCGCATCGCCCGGCGCGGCCTGATCGTGAGCGAATTCCCGCTCGGCACGCCGCCCCTCCACCCGAATTTCCCCAAGCGCAACCGGATCATCGCCGGGCTCTCGCGCGGCACGCTGGTGGTCGAGGCGGCCCTGCAGTCGGGCTCGCTCATCACGGCCCGGCTGGCGGTCGAACAGGGGCGCGAGGTGTTCGCCATCCCGGGCTCGATCCACGCCCCGCAGTCGCGCGGCTGCCATGCCCTGATCCGCCAGGGCGCCAAGCTGGTCGAGTCGGTGCAGGACGTGCTGGAGGAACTGCCGCTCGACGACGCGCCGCCCGGGGCGCCCGGGACACCGCGACCCTCGCCCGATGCGGCCGGCTCCGTCGCCGCGCCCCCCGAATCGGCCTTGCTGCGGCTGCTCGGCTTCGATGCCATCAGCCTCGACGCCCTCTGCGCGCGCAGTGGCTGGAGCGCCGCACAATTGCAGGCGCAGCTGCTCGAACTCGAGCTCGACGGGCTGGTGGCCCGTCTGCCCGGCGGACTGTTCCAGCGCCGGGCCTGCGCCTGACCGTCGACGGCGGCCACGCCGTCGGCACCACCGGTCCAATCCGGTGATCGTCCAGCCCCGGGAGGCCGGCATGGCCTGGGCTATATTGGCCCCATGTTCGAAGTGCTCGCATTCGTCTATGAAAACTACTGGCGCGGCGACGCCTGTCCCCAATCCGAACAACTCGGCCGCAAACTCAGCGCCCAGGGCTTCGATGCCGACGAGATCAGCATCGCGCTGCGGTGGCTCGACGAGCTGAGTCAGGCCACCCAGGGCCTGCCGCTCATGCCCCACCCCACCGATGCATCGGCGGCCATCGTCAGTGCTTCCGGGGGCCGGGGCGACGTGCGGGCCGCCTCGGCCGATGCGATCCGCGTCTATTCGGGGGTCGAGCAGGACATGCTCGGCGCCGAATGCCTGGGCTTCCTGCATTTCGTGGAATCGGCCGGGGTGCTGCCCGGCGGCTTGCGCGAGATCGTCGTCGAGCGCGCCATGGCGGCACCCTCGTGCCCGGTGTCGCTGGAGGACTTCAAGATCATCCTGCTGATGGTGCACTGGAGCAGCGGCCTCGAGCCCGATGCGCTGATGCTCGACGAACTGCTCAACGAGCGTTCGAGCCGCACCGCGCACTGAGACCGGATCGAGGTGCGGGCCCGTCGCGGGCCCCGCGGCCGGCCCTCAGTTCAGCAGGCTCTCCGGATGCGCGTCGAGCTTGGCCAGCGCCTCGCGCGTGGCGCGCACGGTCAGTGCCTCGTCCTCGGCCGGCACCAGCATGCCGGTCTGCAGGTAGGACCCGAGCCGGCCGGTCTGGATCAGGAAGCTGCGGCCGTCGGCCGAGGCGAACAGGTGGAGCTGCCCGCGCTCGCTGCGCCAGACGAACTGCACCTGGCTGGCGCGCCCGTTGTGGTCGAGCATGAACCAGTGGCCGACCTGGAGTTCGCGCGCCCATTGCAGCATGTCCTCGGTCGCCTTGATGCTGGTGTCGGGCGCGACGTCGATGGTGGCCGCGTCGACGCCCAGCAGCAGCTCGATGCTGGCCGCGTCCAGCGACAGCTCGCCCGTGCCTTCGTCGCTCACGAAGTCCTCGAGGTGGGCCAGGCGCTTGGCCAGCGCGTCGATCTGCGCCGCCGGGATGGCTTCGGTCTTGGACATGAACGCATCCGTCAACGTCGTGCCGATGGTCTTGATGTGCGTTTCCTGGGCCTCGCCCACCACGCCCAGCAGCGTCATCCCCACGCGCAGTTGCTGCAGCAGGCGTGGCAGGTCCTGGATCACGCGCGCGCGGTCGGGCCGGCTGGGCTTGGCGCTGGCGGCCCAGACGAGCTCGGAGGCGGCACGCTTGAGGGTCACGGTCTGCGTGTCCTGCACGCCGTACTTCAGGGCGGCGATCGCCATGACCTCGGCCCAGACCTTGAAGAGGAACTCGCGGATCTCCTCGCGCACGGGCATGTCGTTGAGCATCTTGCGCAGCTCGATGGTGTACTGGATCGCCATCGTCTCCTTCTGCTCGACCTGCTGCGCCACGCTCATCACGCGCTGGGTGGCATCGCTCTGCGTCAGGTACTTGTTGAGGAAGGCCACGAATTCGTCGAACACCAGCTTGAAGACGCGCTGCCCGGTCTCGGGATACTGCTCGATCACCTGCACCACGCGACGGATCTCGCCCTCCAGCGCGCTGCCGGAGATGGCCGCGGCGTCGAAACCCATCACGACCGAACCCATGCGGTCGATCAGCATCCGTGCCGGATGCTGGATGGTGCCGAAGAATTCGGGCTCGGCGATGGCCACGCGCAGCACCGGCATCTGCAGCCGCGCGAACCAGACGCGGGCGGAGAAGGGGATGCGTTCCTCCGACAGGATGGCCTGGAACATCAGCGCGACGACCTCGACCGTGGCCTTGTCGGCCGTGGTGGGCGCGCGGCGCTTGAGCTCGCTGGTGCGCCGGCGCAGCTCGGCCGCGCTCTGCTGCAGCGCCAGGGCGTCGTTGCCGACGGCATAGTGCGATGCGGAGGCCTGATAGGCGATGCCGGCATCGGCGATGGCGGCGGCGAACGCGCGGGCGCTGATGCTGCCGGGACCACCGCTGTCGCCACCGGCTCCGCCGAATCCGGGACCGCCCGGACCGGTGCCCTCGCCGCCGATACGGGCGGCGACGAAGCGCTTGAGATTCTGCAGCACCCCCTGGGCACGCTGCCGCGCCGCCACCAGTGGCGACGCCCCCATCGAGGCGGCATGGCCATAGCCGTGATTGGCCAGACCGGACGGGCCGGCGCCACCGGCGCCCATCGGGGTCCTCGCCCCGTCCTCCGTTCCCGGCGGGCGATGGGCATCACCCGCCCCCCGGGTCGGACCGGGTGACAACGGCATGACGCCCGAGGACGTGCTGGTCGGGCGTCGCACGAAGCTCTTCAGGTCGATCTCGGGCATGACGCCCTGCTCGACCAGGAAGACATTGACATCGCGATAGGCGCCGGCGACCGTGTCCAGCACCTCGCGCTGGACGGTGTCCTGCAGCTTCGTCCACAGGGCGCGGCTGAGTCCGGCCGCCAGCCATTGCTCGACCCAGACCTTGGCGAGGGTCTCGGGGCGCAGCACGTCGCGGCTGTCGAGCTCCGATGTGCCTTCGAGATGCTGGATGCGCAGGCGCAGGTCGCTGAAGTCGAAATTCGCCTTGCCCTGGATCGCCTGCGCGAGCCGGGAGGAAAGGATCTGCGTCTCCACGACGTCGTCGCCGATGAGTTCGAGACGCAGGAGCGAGTTCGACGGCGTCGCGACGCCGCTGGCGGCCAAGGCCTGGCGCCAGGCTGCACGCGTGCCATCGGCCCAGGTCTCGCCCTGGGACTGGAAGGCCAGGAAGTCGTCGCGGCGATCCTGCATGTCGCGCGCGGTGCCCGATTCGCCGGTGAGCGTGATCAGGCGTTCATGGATCGCGCGGGTCACGGGCGCGACGAGATTCTCGGTGGCCCGCACGAAACGCTCCCGGGCTTCGCGAGCGATCTGCAGAGAATTAACGGAAGGCCGGTCGATGCTCATGGTGTCAAGGCTGTCTGGGGCCACGACCCCGACGCATCAGCTTGCCCGTGGATGCGTCGCCGCACAAGAGGACAGCGCCTCTCGGCGACGGATGGACGCATGCGACGCGCCCGTCGCATCAGACGGTGGCCCCCGCATTCGGGTCGTCCGGGTCGCCTTCGCGCTTGGGCGCGGTCTTGATCAGGTCCTCGCGCTTGATGCCCAGCCACATCGCGATGGCCGCGGCCACGAAGCACGACGAGTAGATGCCGAAGCAGATGCCGATCGTGAGGGCGAGCGCGAAATAATGCAGCGTCGGTCCACCGAAGAAGAACATCGACAGCACCACCAGCTGCGTGGAACCGTGCGTGATGATGGTGCGGCTGATGGTGGAGGTGATGGCGCCGTCGATCACCTGCGGCGTCGAGAGCTTGCGGAAGCGGCGGAAGTTCTCGCGCACCCGGTCGAAGATCACCACCGATTCGTTCACCGAGTAGCCCAGCACCGCCAGCACCGCCGCCAGCACGGCGAGCGAGAACTCCCACTGGAAGAAGGCGAAGAAGCCCAGGATGATCACCACGTCGTGCAGGTTCGCCAGCACGGTGGCGACGGCGAACTTCCACTCGAAGCGGAACGCCAGGTAGATCATGATGCCCACGACCACCATGCCCAGGGCCTTCAGGCCGTTGGTGGTGAGCTCCTCGCCGACCTGCGGACCGACGAACTCGGTGCCGCGCAGCGTGGCCGAGGGGTCGGCCGCCTTGAGCGCGTCCATGACCTGGGTGCTCTGCTGGGCCGAGGTCTGGCCCTTCTGCACCGGCAGGCGGATCTGCACGTCGCGCGACGTGCCGAAGTTCTGGACCTGCACCTCGGCATAGCCCAGCTTGCCGATGGTCTCGCGCACCTGGCCGACGTCGACCGACTGCGTGTAGGCGACCTCCATCACCGTGCCGCCGGTGAACTCGACCGAAAGGTGGAGTCCGCGATGCAGCAGGAAGAACACCGCCAGCGCGAAGGTGGCGAACGAGATGATGTTCAGCACCAGGGCGTGGCGCATGAACGGGATGGTGCGGTGGATGCGGAAGAATTCCATGACGGTCCTGCGGCTGTCTCTGTGATCGGGCTTGCTGTCAGTGGGCCTCGGCCACGGCGGAGCCGTCGGCCTTGGGGCGCCAGACCGTGCCGATCGACACGCTCTTGAGTTTCTTCTTGCCGCCGTACCAGAGGTTCACCAGGCCACGCGAGAAGAACACGGCCGAGAACATCGAGGTCACGATGCCGATGCAATGGACCACCGCGAAGCCGCGCACCGGACCCGAGCCGAAGGCCAGCAGCGCGATGCCGGCGATCAGGGTGGTCACGTTGGAGTCGAGGATGGTGCCCCAGGCGCGCTCGTAGCCGGCATGGATGGCCGCCTGCGGGGAGGCGCCGTTGCGCAGCTCCTCGCGCACGCGCTCGTTGATGAGCACGTTGGAGTCGATCGCCACGCCGATGGCCAGCGCCATGGCGGCGATGCCCGGCAGCGTGAGCGTGGCCTGCAGCATCGACAGGATGGCCACCAGCAGCATCAGGTTGACGGCCAGGGCGATCGAGGAGAAGACACCGAAGAGCGCGTAGTAGGCGCACATGAAGACCATGATCGCCAGGAAGCCGTAGGCCACGCTGCGGAAGCCCTTGCTGATGTTGTCCGCGCCGAGGCTGGGACCGATGGTGCGTTCCTGGATGATCTCCATGGGCGCGGCCAGCGAGCCGGCACGCAGCAGCAGCGCGAGGTCGTTGGCCTCGACGACGTTCATCGAGCCCGAGATCTGGAAGCGGTTGCCCAGCTCGCCGTTGATCGACGGCGCCGTCAGCACTTCGCCCTTGCCCTTCTCGAAGATCAGCATCGCCATGCGCTTGCGGAAGTTCTCGCGGCTGACGTCGCGCATGATGCGGCCGCCCTTGGCGTCCATCGTCAGGTCGACCTTGGGCTGCTGGGTCTGCGAATCGAAGCCCGGCTGCGCGTCGGTCAGGCTCTCGCCGGTCACCAGGACCTGCTTCTTGACGATCACCGGGCGGCCCTGGCGGTCGAGGAAACGTTCGGAGCCGAAGGGCACCGGACCGGTGCCGAGTTCGGCGGCACGGCCCTCGGCGCTCTCGTCGACCAGCCGCATCTCCAGCGTCGCCGTGCGGCCGAGGATGTCCTTGGCCTTGGCGGTGTCCTGCACGCCCGGCAGCTGCACCACGATGCGGTCGAGGCCCTGCTGCTGGATCACCGGCTCGGCCACGCCGAGTTCGTTGATGCGGTTGTGCAGCGTCGTGATGTTCTGCTTGAGCGCGGCGTCCTGCAGGCGGCGCGCCGCCTCGGGCTTGATGGTGGCGGTGAGCAGCCAGCCGGTCGCGTCCTGGCTGTCGGCGACCGCGAGGTCGGGGAACTGGTCCTGCAGCAGGCGCCGGGTCGCTTCGGCGCTGGCGGCGTCGCGCAGGCGGATCTCGACCGCCTGGGCGTTGCGGTTGACGGCGCTGCCACGGATGCCCTTGTCGCGCAGCGACGTGCGCAGGTCGCTGGCGAAGGATTCGACCTTCTTGTCGATGGCCCCCTTCATGTCGACCTGCAGCAGGAAGTCGACGCCACCGCGCAGGTCCAGGCCCAGATACATGGGGAACGCATGCAGCGCGCTCAGCCAGGCGGGCGAGCGGGGCACGAGATTGAGGGCGACCACGTAGGCGGGATCATTGGCATCGGGCACCAGACCACGCTGGAGCACGTCGCGGGCCTTGAGCTGCTCGTCCGGCGTGGCGAAGCGGGCACGCACCGAGTTCGCATCGAGCGTCAGCATGTCGGGCACCAGTCCCCCGTCCTTGAGCAG
Organism: Variovorax sp. PEI5; assembly: GCF_056679935.1. Lineage (NCBI taxonomy): Bacteria > Pseudomonadati > Pseudomonadota > Betaproteobacteria > Burkholderiales > Comamonadaceae > Variovorax > Variovorax sp. PEI5. The sequence continues at coordinate 2,891,294 of NZ_CM155257.1, read as the reverse complement.
ACTCTCCACGCGGGCCTGGGTGGCCGCGTCGACCCTGGCGGTCGACTTGGCCGCAGAGACCTGCACGGCCGGCGCCTCGCCGAAGAAATTGGGCAAGGCATAGACGAGCCCCACCAGCAGCACGATCACGAGGATCGCGTACTTCCAGACCGGATAACGGTTCATGATCGCATCGATGTTGCGGCAGTGCCGCGTGGGGAAAGGGCGGCCGGAGACGGCTTACTTGATCGCGCCCTTGGGCAGGACCTGGACCACGGCGGTGCGCTGCACGCGGATCTCGACGCCATTGGCGATCTCGAGGCCGAGGTACTGATCGCCCAGCGAGGTGATGCGGCCGAGCAGACCACCGGCGGTCGCCACCTCGTCACCCTTGGCCAGCGCTTCGATCATGGCGCGCGCCTCCTTCTGGCGCTTCATCTGCGGCCGGATCATGACGAAATACAGCACCACGAACATCAGCACCAGGGGCAGCATGCTCCCGAGCGAGGACATCAGGTCGCCACCGGTGGAAGCGGCGGGTGCGGCCTGGGCGAAGGCAGAGGAAATGAACAAGGGAATCTCCAGCAGAAACAAAGGGAGGGGTGGGTCGGAACGTCCGCGTCGGAGTCGCAGTCGACGACGAGGAAGCCGGACCTTGCGGCCAACCCGAGCGACAGGGGCCGCTCACGTCGCCCGGCATTGTAGGGCGCCGATTCCGGGCCGTCCGGCGCGCGGCCCGGGACGCCATCGGGACATTGCCGCTGCCCGCGCACGCCCCCATCCATGTCCACACATCGAATAAAAATGCTGCGAAGCGCCCCGGCACAAAGAGGAGGGAGGAGGAATCATCCCGGGATTTCGAGCGATCGCGCGAGCGACCGGCAGGCTTCGCAGCATGAAAAGCATCGGGCGCCATCCATGCCGCCTGTCGAATGGAGCGCGGGTCCGTGGCGCGGGTTCCCTGGTTCCGGACCGTTGTTTGTGACCAGATGAATCCGCCCCACGTGGTCCCGGGCCATCGCCGCAGTCGGATCGAGGAGGTCCAGGCTGACGGTCTTTCGTCGTCGCAGGCCACATTCGGAGGGAATGGTCTTGTGTCGAATGGCGGTGTTTCGTCGCAGAATCGTCGACATATCCTGTTAACTTCTGTGGCTCGGCTACGCTTCCACGCGTGTCCCGCGTGATTTTTCCTCTTTCCGTCAGCGCACGAAGGATCCCCATGCTCTATCCGGAACTTTTCAGACAACTCGAATCCGTCCGCTGGGACATGGACCGTGACATCCCCTGGGACAAGTTCGAAGGCGACAAGCTCTCCGACGAGCAGGCCCAGACCATCAAGATGAATGCCATCACCGAGTGGGCCGCCCTGCCGGCCACGGAGATGTTCCTGCGGGACAACCGGCACGACAGCGATTTCTCCGCCTTCATGTCGATCTGGTTCTTCGAGGAACAGAAGCACTCCCTGGTGCTGATGGAATACCTCAAGCGCTTTGCTCCGCAGCACGCGCCGACCGAGCAGGAACTGCACGACATCCGCTTCGATTTCGATCCGGCGCCACCGCTGGAGACGCTGATGCTGCACTTCTGCGGCGAGATCCGCCTGAACCACTGGTACCGGCGTGCCGCCGAATGGCACACCGAACCCGTCATCAAGCACATCTACACCACGCTGAGCCAGGACGAGGCGCGCCATGGCGGCGCCTATCTGCGCTACATGAAGCGGGCCCTGGAGAAATTCGGCGACGAGGCGCGCGGCGCCTTCACCAAGGTGGGCGTGCTGATGGCCAGTGCGCGCCGTACGGCGCAGGCCCTGCACCCGACCAACCTGCACGTGAGCAAGGCGCTGTTCCCGAACGACACCATCCAGAGTCGCATGCCCGACCCCGACTGGCTGGAGCACTGGCTCGACAACCAGATCAAGTTCGATGCCGCCTGGGAGACCAAGGTCGGCGAGCGCATCCTGCACAACCTGAGCCTGCTGATGAACCGCAGCTTCAAGAGCGTGCAGGAGCTCAACCGCTATCGCAAGGAAATCGCCACGTCGCTCGGCTCGAAGCAGGAATACCAGGGCGCCTGAGCACCGCACCGTGGCCGCCGACGGCGGCCCACGGATCCCGGCCCCCGGCCCCCGGCCCGGCGGGCCGGATTCACGGACTCTCGAACACGGCCTTCCACAGCGCCAGCATCGCCTCGCGTTCCAGCGCCAGTGCCGGCAGGGCGACCGAGGTCGGCTCCTCGTTCAAGCGGGCGCGATGCTGGATGCGCCGCAGTTCGCGATATGCCGCGCCAGCGCGCCGGCCGACGTCCTGCGGTAACAGACCGGCCGCCTCGGCCCGCAGCAGCAAGGCGATGTTGCCGACGTTGGGCACCAGTTCGGGATGCGCGTGCGCCTGCGACAGCACCAGGAACTGGACCGCGAACTCGGCATCCACCATGCCGCCGGGACTGTGCTTGACGTCGAAGCGTCCGGGCTTCACCGGATGGGCGGCACGGACCTTGGCGCGCATGGCGACGATCTCCTGGCGCAAGGCCGCCCGGTCGCGCGGCGCGGTGACCACCGCTTCCCGGATGCGATCGAAGTGCGCGCCCAGCGCGGCGCCGAAGGCCGGTTCGCCGAAGGTCGCATCGGTCATGTCGATGCAGCGCGCGCGCGTCATGGCCTGGTGCTCCCAGGTCCAGGCGGTGTTGCCGCCGCGGCCGAGCTGGTATTTCTCGTAGGCCGCGAGGCTGGTGACCAGCAGGCCGGAATTGCCGTTCGGGCGCAGCGCCGTGTCGATCTCGAACAGGTCGCCCTCCCGCGTCTTCACCGACAGCCATTTGATGAGTCGCCTCACATAGGCCGCATAGACCTCGCCGGCACGCTCGTCGTCGTCCTCGTGGACGAAAACGATGTCCAGGTCGCTGCCATAGCCAAGTTCCTTGCCCCCGAGTTTTCCGTAGCCGATGATCGCAAAGCGTGGTGTCTCGCGGTGCCGGTCGCGCACGTGCTGCCAGCACCAGCGCGCCGTGACGCGCAGCACCGTGTCGGCCAGCGCGCTCAGGTCGTCCGCCACCTGCTCGACGGTGATGCGACCCTCGACATCGCGTGCCAGCGTGCGGAAGACCTCGGCGTGATGGGCATGGCGCAGCAGGTTGAGCAGCCGCTCCTCGTCGTCCTCGCCGGTGCGGCGCAGGGAGGCCTGGCGCCGCTCCAGTTCGCGCTCGAACTCGGTGGCATCGAAGCGGCCCTCGAGCATCTCGTCGCTGGCCAGCTCGTCGATCACGCCCGGATGCTGCAGCAGGTAACGCGCCGGCCAGCGCGCCGCCGCCAGCAGGCCCAGCAGGCGCGCCTGCACGGCCGGCCGTTCCACCAGCAGCGCGAGATAGCTCTCCCGCCGCAGCAGCGGCTCGATCCAGTCGGCCCAGCGCAGGGCGGCCTCGCTGCGTTGCGCCAGGGCCTCGGCGGCGGCGGTCTCGCCACCCGCCTCGCCCGGCGCCGGGGTGCCGATCCAGTCGCCGGTGCGCTGCACCAGCTGGCGCAGCCGCACGCGGGTCTCGTCGCGCAGCGCCAGGATGCGCGGATTGCCGCGCCAGTGCTCGACGCGCTGCCGGAAGGCCACCGGCAGGCGCGCCACGAGATCCTCGAGATCGGCCGGTGGCGTCGCCGCGCGCGCGCCGCCATTGCAGCCGACGCACCGGGGCGCGCCGCCGAGCAGGCGGTCGAACTCCTGGGCCACCACCTCGCGATGGGTGTCGAGCTGCATCAGGAAGGCGCAGCAGTCCGGGTAGCCGAGGCTGGCGGCGATCCAGCGCACATCGGCATCCTCGACCGGCAGCACGTGCGTCTGCTGGTCGTCGAGGTACTGGATGCGGTGTTCGACGCGGCGCAGGAAGACATAGGCCTGCGCCAGCGCATCGGCGGTGTCCTGCGGCATGAGGCCGGCACGTGCCAGGCGCTGCAGGGCATCGAGCGTGGGACGGGTGCGCAGTTCGGGGAACTGCCCGCCGCGCACCACCTGCAGCAGCTGCACCGTGAATTCGATCTCGCGGATGCCGCCGCGCGAGAGCTTGACGTCGTTGGCGCGCTCGGGACGGCCGGCGCTGCGGCGCGCCGCCTGCTCCCGGATCTGGCGATGCAGCACGCGCAGGGCGTCGAACACGGCGTAGTCGAGGTAGCGCCGGAACACGAAGGGCAGCACCACGGCGCGCAGCGCCTGCGCCGAGCCGTCGTCGATCACCGACCGCGGCGCCACCACGCGGCTCTTCATCCAGGCGAAGCGCTCCCATTCCCGGCCCTGCACCTGCAGGTATTCCTCCAGCGCGTCGACCGAGACCACGCTCGGCCCGGAGTTGCCGTTGGGCCGCAGCGCCAGATCGACCCGGAAGACGAAGCCGTGCTCGGTGGTGTCGCCCACCAGGGCGTAGATGCGCTTGACGGCGAAGGCGAAGTACTCGTGGTTGGAGATGCGCCCGCGGCCTTCCGCGCCACCGGCGGTCTCGCCGTCGTGGTCGTAGAGATAGATCAGGTCGATGTCGCTCGACACGTTGAGTTCGCGCGCGCCGAGCTTGCCCATGCCGACCACCCACATCTGGGCGCGGCCGCCATCCGGGCGCGATGGCGCGCCATGACGCGCGTCGAGTTCGGCGAAGCTCTCGCGGCAGGCGATGTCGAGCGCGAACTCGGCCAGTTCGGTGACCGCGTCGGTGACGGTGGCCAACGGCGCCTGTCGTTCGCAGTCGAGCACCACCAGGCGCTCCATCACCAGCTGGCGCACGATGCGCAGGGCGACGCCGGCATCGTCGCCACGCGCGCGCAGCACGTCGTAGGTGGCCTGCATGGCGGCACGACGCGGCTCGCCCGCCGGCAGCAGCGCGAGCTCGCCGGCATAGCGCCGACGCAGGCGCTGGACGAAGCGGGAATGGGCCGCGAGGGCCGAAGGCCCCGTGGGCGGAAGGGCGGCCGGATCGGGGCCCTTGGAAAGGCTGGGAGTCATAATTCCTGGCACAGCGATCCTCAATGAACGACCCGGCATCCTCTCCCTCACGGCTGCTCAGGTTCACCACCGCGCTGGCGCGCTGGCTGCTGGGTCTGCTGATCGCCGCGTGGTTGCTGTTTGCGCTGTCGGTCGTTGTCCTACACGGCTGGATTGTGCCGCGAATCGGCGAGGTCAGAGGCCTGCTGGAAACCCAGGCCACACGCGCCATCGGGGTACCCGTTCGCATCGCCACCATCACCGCGCGCTCGGATGGCATCTTCCCCAGCATCGAACTCGGCGGCGTCACGCTGCGGGACGCGCAGGGACGCGAGGCCCTGCGACTCGCGCGCGTGGTGGCCAGCGTGTCGCCCCGCTCGCTCTGGCGCCTGAGCCTGGAGCAGCTCTACCTGGAGAAGCCGCAGCTCGACGTCCGCATGGACGCGCAGGGCCGGCTGCACGTCGCCGGGCTCGACGTCCAGACCACCGACACCAGCGGCGAGGGTCGCGCGGCCGACTGGTTATTCGCCCAGCGCGAAGTGATCGTCGAAGGCGGCACGGTGCGCTGGACCGACGAGCGCCGGGGCAGCGGACCGCTGCTGCTGACCGATGTCCGCTTCGCCGCCCGCAACGGCGGCCTGCGCCATGCGTTGCGGCTGGATGCCACGCCGCCCGAGGGCTGGGGCGAGCGCTTCACGCTGCGCGGGCGTTTCCGCCAGCCGCTGCTGTCGGTGCGCAGCGGCCACTGGCAGACCTGGAATGGCGAGCTCTATGCCGAGCTGCCGCGCATCGACGTCCAGCGCCTGGGCCGCTACGTGACGCTCGACGCGCGCATCCGCGAAGGCAGCGGCGCGTTGCGCGCCTGGATCGACGTGCGCCGGGGCCGCCCGAGCGGCGGCGCCGTCGACCTGGCGCTCGATCGCATCGATGCCTCGCTCGGCGACGGCCTGTCGCCGCTGGTGCTGCGCGCCGTCACCGGCCGCCTGGCCGGTCGCCGCGACGACGACGGCGGCCTGGAGGTGTCGACGCAGCGGCTGCAGTTCGAGGCCGCCGACGGCCTGCGCTGGCCGGGCGGCAACCTCTCGTTCAGCCACACGCCGGGTCGCGAGCGACGTCCCGAGCGCGGCACCTTCAAGGCCGACCGGCTCGACCTGGCCGCCCTGGCGCTCATCGCCGGCCGGCTGCCGCTGGGCGAGACGACGCATCGCGCCATCGCCGCCTATGCGCCGCGCGGCGTGATCGACGCCATCGACACGAACTGGCAGGGACCGCTCGCCGCTCCCGTGCGCTACCAGGCGCGGGGGCGCGCCAGCGGCCTGAGCCTGGCCGCGCAACCCGCGAACCGGACGCCCGGCCTGAGCGGCGCCACCGTCGACTTCGACTTCGGCCACCAGGGCGGCAGCGCATCGCTCGCCATCGCGCAGGGCACGCTCGACTTCCCCGGCATCTTCGAGGAACCGGTGATCCCGCTGGACATGCTGTCGGCGCAGCTGCAATGGAAGCTCGATGGCGACCGGGCCCAGCTGCAGGTCACGAAGCTGCGCCTGGCCAATGCCGATGCCGCCGGCGAGGCGCAGGCGAGCTGGCGCACCGCCGACCCGGCCGTCTCCGGCAGCCATTCGCGCTTCCCGGGCGTGCTGGATCTGCAGGGCCAGCTGACGCGGGCCGACGGCACGCGCGTGGCCCGCTACCTGCCGCTCTCGATCCCCAGGCACACGCGCGACTACGTGCGCGAGACGGTCACGCGCGGCGTGGCCACGGGCGTCGACTTCCGCGTCAAGGGCGATCTGCACGACGTGCCCTTCGCCGGCGTGCCAGTCGCCGATCAACGCACGGCCAGCGCCGCCGAGATCGCGCGCGCGCGCCAGGGCGAGTTCCGCATCGCCGCGCGTGTCACCGGCGTCGACTACGCCTATGTGCAGCCGTCGTCCGTCGCCACTGGCAAGGCGGCGCCATGGCCGGGGCTGACGGGAGTGTCGGGCGAACTGATCTTCGAGCGCGCGGGGCTCCAGGTGCGCGATGCGCGCGGCCGTCTGGCGGGCGCTCCGGGCATCGAGGTGACGAAGGCCGACGTGCGGATCGCCGACATGGCGCACCACGCGCCGGTGCTGGAGATCGACGCGCTGGCCAAGGGTCCATTGGACGAACTGCTCAAGGTCGGCGCGCCGCTGCTGGGCGATGGCGCCGCGGCGATCGGGCGCATGCATGCCACCGGCGCCGCCGACTACGCCCTGCGCATCGAGCTGCCCCTGGAAGCAATGCACCAGGCCCGCGTGCGCGCCGGCGTCACGCTGGGCGGCAACGACCTGCGGTTGATGCCGCAGGCACCCGTGCTGACCCAGGCGCGCGGCACCCTGAACTTCACCGAGAGCGGTTTCTCGCTGGCCAACGTGCAGGCCCGCCTGGCCGGCGGCGAGGCGCGCATCGAGGGCCGGGGCCGCTATGGCGGCACGGCGGGCGCCGAGCTGGAGTTCGGCGCCCAGGGCCAGGCCACCGCCGAGGGCCTGCGCGCCCTGCGCGAGGTCCCCGCGCTGGCCGCCGTGGCACGGCGCGCGACCGGCGCGGCCCGCTACGACGCCACCTTCGCCCTGCGCGGCGGCGTCCCCGAATTCACCTTCGCGAGCAGTCTGCAGGGACTGGGACTGGACCTGCCGGCGCCGCTCGCCAAGACCAGCGGGACCGTGCTGCCATTGCGCATCGAGCAGAAGGTGGTGCTGCGCGATACCGTCGACGGGGCGCCGCGCATCCACGACGACCTGTCGGCCACCCTCGGCGACGTCGCCTCGGCGCATTACGTGCGCGACGTGTCGAGCGATCGCACCCGCGTGCTGCGCGGGGCGCTCGGCATCGGCGCGGTGCGACGCGATGGCACGGGCCCGGCCCTGCCCGACGACGGCGTGCTGTTCGACCTCGCCCTGCCCGCGTTCAGCGTGCCGGCCTGGCAGGCCCTGGTGGACGAATCGGCGGCGGCTCCCGGCCCCGCCGGCGCCACGGGCACCGCGTCCGCGCGCGGCGCCGATCCCGATGCGGCCGGCTACCTGCCCACCAGCGTGGCGGTGCGGACGCAGGCGCTGGCCATCGGTGGCGGGCGCACGCTGCACGAGGTGGTGCTCGGCGGCTCGCGCGAGGGATCGCTCTGGCGCGCCAACGTCGACGCCACCGAGCTGAGCGGCTATGTGGAATACAACACCGCGCAGGCCGGCCGCCTGCATGCCCGCCTGGCCCGGTTGAAGATCGCGCCGGGCGAGACCGCCCAGGGCGTGGAGTCGCTGCTCGACGAGCAGCCCGGCACGCTGCCGGCGCTGGACATCGTGGTCGACGACTTCGAGCTGTTCGGCCGGCACCTCGGCCGCGCCGAGATCGATGCCGTCAACCAGGGTGGCGCGCGGCGCGAGTGGCGCCTCAACCGGCTCGCCTTCACCATGGCCGAGACCCGCTTCACGGCCCAGGGTTCGTGGGCCACCGCCGGCGACGCCCAGGCCGCCGCGTCCGACCGGCGCCGCACCGACATGACCTTCCAGCTGGAGATGGCCGACGCGGGCGCCCTGCTCGCGCGCTTCGGCATGCCCGGGGTGATCCGGCGCGGCCGCGGCTCGCTCGCCGGCGAGGTCGGCTGGCGCGGCTCGCCGCTGTCGCTCGATGCCGCGAGCCTGGACGGCCAGTTGCACATCGAGGTCGTCAACGGGCAGTTCCTCAAGGCCGATCCGGGCCTGGCCAAGCTGCTCGGCGTGCTGAACCTGCAGGCCTTGCCGCGCCGGCTGGTGCTGGACTTCCGCGATGTCTTCAGCGAAGGCTTCGCCTTTGATATCGTGCGCGGCGACGCGCGGATCGCGCAGGGGCGCGCCAGCACCAACAACCTGCAGATGAAGGGCGTCAACGCCGCCGTGCTGATGGACGGCACGGCCGACCTGGTGCGCGAGACGCAGGACCTGCGGGTGGTGGTGGTGCCGGAGATCACGGCCGGCACCGCCGCCCTGGTGGCCACCGCCATCAATCCGGTCGTCGGCCTGGGCACGTTCCTCGCGCAATGGCTGCTGAGCCGGCCGCTGTCGGCCGCGGCCACGCAGGAGTTCCAGATCGAGGGCACCTGGGCCGATCCGAAAATCACCCGCGTCCCGCGCCGTGCCCTCTCGGCCGGTGACGCGCCGAAGGAGAAATCGCCATGAAAGTCGCCGCCATCCAGATGGTGTCGGGCATCGACCGCGCCACCAACCTGGCGCATGCCCGCATCCTGCTGGCCGAAGCCGCCGCGGCGGGCGCCGAGCTCGCCGTGCTTCCGGAGTATTTCTGCATCATGGGCGCGCGCGACACCGACAAGCTGGCCCTGCGCGAGCGGCCGGGCGCGGGCGTGGTGCAGGACTTCCTGGCCGCCACGGCACGCGAGCTCGGCCTGTGGATCGTCGGCGGCACATTGCCCCTGGAGACCGGCGACGACGCGCATGTCTTCAACGCCTCGCTGGCCTATGCGCCCACGGGCGAGTGCGTGGCGCGCTACGACAAGATCCACCTGTTCCATTTCGACAATGGCACCGAGCGCCACGACGAACGCCGCGTGGTGACCGCGGGCGACCAGCCGGTGCTGTTCGAGCTGCCGGCGCGCGATGGCCATCGCTGGCGCATCGGCCTGTCGGTCTGCTACGACCTGCGTTTCCCGGAGCTCTATCGCGCGCTGGCCCGCCTCGGCGCCGATCTGCTGCTGGTGCCCAGCGCGTTCACGCACACCACCGGTTCGGCGCACTGGGAGGTGCTGCTGCGCGCCCGCGCCATCGAGAACCTGGCCTGGGTCGTGGCACCCGCGCAGGGCGGCCGGCACGAGAACGGCCGCGAGACCTGGGGCCAGTCGCTGGTGGTCGATCCCTGGGGCCGCGTCGTCGCCCAGCGGGCGAATGGCGAGGGCGTGGTGACGTTCGACCTCGAGGCGCAGCAGATCGCCGCCGCCCGCGCGCAGCTGCCGGCGCTCTCGCACGCCGTGCTCTGAATGCGGAGCCGCGCGTGACGCCGCTCGACAGCGCCGGGGCGACGCCGCTCGATGCCGCCCGCCCCGCCGCCGACGCCTCGCCGCCACGGCGCGAGAACCTCGCCACGCGCCTGGCGATCCGCATCGGCGGCCAGGCCTTCCTGAGCCTGCGCGCGGTGTGGCAGCGGTGGTTCCTGTGGGTCGTGCTGGCGGTGCTGGTGCTGGTGCTGCTGGCCACCGTGGTCTGGCTGGCCGGGCGCCACGAGGCCGAGCAGGTGCAGGAGATACTCGACCGCGACACCGCCGATGCCGCCGCCGACCTGCGCACCGGGCTGCAGCGCAACGTGCAGGGATTGCGCGCGCTGCAGGCCAACGGGCTCGACCGCGAGCGCTGGCCGGCCGAATCGGCGGCGCTGATGCGCGGCCACCGCGAATGGCTGCGGCTCGAATGGCGCGACGAACTCCTGGCCCGCGTGGCGACGACCGACACGCCCTATCGCATCCGGCGCACCGATGCGCCCGAGACGCCGTCCTCGGCCGGCGCCGAGGCCGCGCTCGAGGAGAGCGCGCTGGCGGCGTGCAGCGCCACCGGCCGGCTCGGCGCGGCCGCCTACTCTTCCAGCATCTATGCCCCCCTGCCCGGCACCAGCGGCCTGGAAGTGATGGCGGTGTGCGTGCCGGTGGACGGCGGCGGCTACCTGGTGGCCATCTACGCGCTGCGCGACGTGCTGATCGAGCTGGTCGCACCGACCCTGCGACGCGGCCAGGAGGTGTCGTTCACCGAACTCGACGGCACGCGCCTCGCCTCGGTCGGCACCGCGCGGCGCAGCGGCAGCCGGGTCTTCACGGCGCGCCAGCAGATCGATCTCGCCAACACCTCGCTCGCCCTGCGCGTGGATGGCTGGCGCGCGGCGCCCGATGTGTTTCCCAACCTGCTGACCGGCCTGGTCACGGCGATCTCGATCGCCCTGGTGTCGGTGCTGGCGCTGCTGGCGAGCGACACCCGGCGGCGCCTGCGCGCCGAGCGCGAACTGGCCGACGCGCTGGCCTTCCGCAAGGCGATGGAGGACTCGGTCATCACCGGCATGCGCGCGCGCGACACGCGGGGCCGCACCACCTACGTCAATCCCGCTTTCTGCGAGATGGTGGGCTTCAGCGCCACCGAGATCATGGCCGCCGACGCCGACGAATCGCCCTATTGGCCGACCGAACTGGCGCACGAATACCAGAAGCGCCAGAACCTGCGCCTGGCCGGCGGCATGCCACCGCGCGAGGGCTTCGAGTCGGTCTTCATGCGCAAGGACGGCTCGCGCTTCCCGGTGCTGATCTTCGAGGCGCCGTTGATGAACGCGCAGGGCCAGCAGACCGGCTGGATGAGCGCCTTCGTCGACATCGGCGAGCAGCGCCGCATCGAGGAACTCTCGCGCGCCAGCCAGGAGCGGCTGCAGGCCAGCGCCCGGCTGGCGACGGTGGGCGAGATGGCCTCGCTCCTGAGCCACGAGCTGACCCAGCCGCTCGCCGCCATCGCCAGCTATGCGACCGGCTCGCTCAACCTGCTGCAGGATGGCATGCAGGACCGGACCACGCCGTTGCCCGGGGTCGACCGGAGCGACGTGGCGATGGCGGTGCGCCGCATCGCCGAGCAGGCCGACCGCGCCGGCCAGGTCATCCGCAGCGTGCACGACTTCGTACGCCGGCGCGACCGCACGCGCGAGCCTGTGGCGCCGCAGGCGCTGCTCGACGCCGTGCTGCCGCTGGTGCACCTGCAGGCGCGCAAGCTGGGCGTGCGCGTCGAGATCTCCCTGGAGGAGGCGTTGCCGCCCGTGCTGTGCGACCGCACGCTGGTCGAGCAGGTGCTGCTCAACCTGGCGCGCAACGGCATGCAGGCGATGGATGCGCCGGACTGCCGTTCGCGCGTGCTGCGCCTGCGCGTGGCGCGCTCGGGCGCGAGCGAGACGCGCAGCTGGCTCGGCTTCTCGGTCACCGACTTCGGCAGCGGCATCGCCGACGATGTCGCGGCGCGTCTGTTCACGCCCTTCTTCACCACCCGCCCCGATGGCATGGGCCTGGGCCTGAGCCTGTGCCGCACCGTGGTCGAGCAGCACGGCGGCGTGTTGGCGTTCGAGCCCCACGCGCCACGCGGCACGACGTTCCGCTTCACCCTGCCGGTGGCCTGAATCAGCACCCGCCCCCGATTCCCTCCCCTTCGAATGCCATGCAACCCCTGATCCAAGGTCTGGTCTTCATCGTCGACGACGATGCCAGCGTGCGCGAGGCGCTCGCCTGGCTGCTGCGCTCGCGCCGCCTGGCGAGCGAGCATTTCGGCAGTGCCGATGCCTTCGAGAGCTATCTCGACGACACGCGGCTGCCGCTGGAGCCGCACTGCCTGCTGCTGGACGTGCGCATGCCCGGCACCAGCGGACTGGTGCTGTTCGACCGCCTGGCCGAGCGCAACCTGCTCGACACCATGCCGGTGATCTTCCTCACGGGACATGCCGACGTGCCGACCGCCGTCGAGACGGTCAAGCGTGGCGCCTTCGACTTCTGCGAGAAGCCGTTCTCCGACAACGCCCTGGTCGATCGCATCGAGCGCGCGCTCGGCGCCTCCCTGCGGGCCCTGCGCGCTGGCGAGGAGCGCCAGCAGCTGCGTCGCCAGGTGGCCGAACTGTCGGAGCGCGAGCGCGACGTCATGCGCCTGATCGTCGAGGGATTGCCCAACAAGCTCATCGCCGACCAGCTCGCCATCAGCGTACGCACGGTCGAGGTCCACCGCGCCCGCGTGTTCGACAAGATGGCCGTGCGCTCGGCCGTCGAACTGGCGAACCTGCTGCGAGGTCTCTAGCGCCCGTCCATCTCAAGTCCGCGCCGCCAGGGGCACGGACGGCGCAGCCGCAGGATCAGCCGCGCTCTCCGACATAGATCTCGACGCGGCGGTTCTGGGCCCGGCCGGCATCGCTGCCGTTGTCGGCGATCGGTTCGCGCGAGCCGCGGCCTTCGATGCGGAAGGCGGTCGATGGCACGCCGCGCGCGATCAGGTAGTCGCGCGTGCTGGCGGCGCGATCGACCGACAGCGGGTTGTTGATGGCGTCGCTGCCGGTGTTGTCGGTGTGGCCGATGATGCGCACCTCGGCATTCGGGTTGTTGCGCAGGCCGTTGGCGAACTGGTTGAGCACCGGCGCGAAGTTGGCCTTGATCGCCGAGCGGCCGGTGTCGAACGAGACGTCGCTCGGGATCGCCAGCTTCAGTTCGTTGTTGGCGGTCTGCGTCACGCCGATGCCCGTGCCACGGGTGGCGGCTTCCATCTCGCGCTTCTGCGCTTCCATGCGCTGCGACCACAGGTAGCCGCCCAGGGCACCGACGCCAGCGCCGATGGCCGCGCCCGTGCCGGCGCGTCCGCCCGTGATCGAACCGAGCGCCGCGCCACCCAGGGCACCGGCACCGGCGCCGATGCCAGTGTTGCGCTGGGTGTCGGTCATGCCGGCGCAACCGGTGAGGACGACGGCGAGGGCGGCGGTGGCGAGGACGAGTTTTTTCATGGCAATCTCTTTGAAAACGAAGTGGTTACAACGCCACGGACAAGCCGCGGCACGGACGTCTCATTATCCCGACCAAATGCGTCGAACGACCTCCGGCGCCACCGCCACCGATCGCTCGTCTTGATGACGATACTCCCGCGAGCCTCATGGATCCTGGATTCGGTGCTATTTTTCCGATAGCGGATCGACGGTTCCCCGACGGCACGATGCGCTCTTGCCCGACAGGCCCGACCCCGCTCTCAATCGCCCGGGAGGGAAGGATCGCGCCCGGCCGGCGGTGGCGCGGCGGCCGGCCCGGCGGGCGTGTCGGGAGCCGGCGGATCGGCGATCTCGCCACGCCGGCGACCGGCGAACATCGTCCACCAGACGATCACCACCAGCAGCACGAGGGCACCTAAGGCTTCAAGCAGAATCAGACCCATGACACAAGGACTCCGGTGGTGGCTGGCGGGGCTGGCGATCGTAGCAACGCTGGCGGGATGCTCGACGGGCACGCGGCTCGAGAACGCGCCCGGCGCCCATGGCGCCGGCGCGGGCACCGTGCCGCCGCCAGGGCCGCTGAACATCTCGCTCACGCATCCCAAGAGCCGCTGGGTCCCGGTCGCCTGGTCGGAGCTGCCCGGCTTCGCCGACGATCCGACGCACGAGGCCTGGGCGGCGATGGTCTCGAACTGCGCGCGGCCCAACGCCGTCTTCGCTCCGCTGTGCCAGGACGTGCGCCGCCTGGCCATCGCCGATGCCGATGCCCAGCGCCAGTGGATGATCGAGCGCCTGCAGCCCTATCGCGTCGAGTCGCACACCGGCCTGAGCGACGGCCAGCTCACCAGCTACTACGAGCCGGTCTACGACGCCTCGCGTCGACCGACGATGCAGTTCAACGTGCCGATCTATGCCGCGCCGCCCGGCCTGGTGCCGCGCCGGCCGTGGTACACGCGCCAGCAGATCGAGACCCTGCCCGAGGTGCAGGCCGGCCTGCGAGGCCGCGAGATCGCCTGGATGGCCGATCCGGTCGACGCCATGATGCTGCACATCCAGGGCTCGGGGCGCCTGCGCATCGCCGAGCCCGATGGCTCGCAGCGCACCGTGCGCGTGGCCTTCGCGGCCACCAACGAGCAGCCCTACCGCAGCATCCAGCAATGGCTCATCGGCCAGGGCGCCACGCGCGTGAGCCGCTGGCCCGACGACACCAAGGCCTGGGTGGCGCAGAACCCGCTGCGCGTCCAGGAGCTCATGTGGAGCAACCCGCGCTACGTGTTCTTCCGCGAGGAGTCGCTCAATGGCGTCGATGCCGCCTCCGGTCCGCGTGGCGCGCAGGGCGTGCCGCTGACGCCGGGGCGCTCCATCGCGGTCGACCGCGACAGCATCCCGTATGGCACGCCGGTCTGGCTGGCATCGCCGGGGCCGTCGGTGCAGCTCGCCCGGCTGGTGGTGGCGCAAGACACGGGCAGTGCCATCGTCGGCGCGGTGCGCGCCGACTTCTTCGCCGGCACCGGCAACGACGCCGGCCGGCTGGCGGCGACGGTGAACCAGCCCCTGCGGCTGTGGGCGCTGTGGCCGAAATGAACGGCCACTGAGAACGGCGGCTGCGGCCGTCACGCGGGCGTCATCCCGCGCTCCTATCGTCGCCCGGCGTCGATCCCGTGGGCCGACCCGAGGCCCCGGGGCTCGCGCACCCTCCACGATCCAGGAAAAAACAACATGACAGATTCCGTCGTTCGCCCCACGTCGCGCCGCCAGGCGCTCAAGTTCTTCACCGCGCCCTTCCTGCCGCTCGGAGGCAGCGCGCTGCTGGCCGCCTGCGGCGGTGGCGATTCCGATGCCGCGCCCGTGCCGGCCGCGACCGCCCCGACGACCGCGCCCACGGCCACGGCGGCGCCCAACTACGTGTCGGCCACCTTCAGCGGCATGGCCGCGCCGACCCTGAGCGCGCCGGCGGCCATGGCCACCACGACGGTCGGCTCCACCCTGACCATCGCCTACGACGACCGCAGCAGCACCACCTACAAGCTGGCCTACCAGCCCTTCTTCGTCACCGGCGACCAGCTCCCCGACGGCAAGGGCGGCCGCGTCCTGGCGGGCGGCTACTACGACATCCGCAACCAGCCCATCATCGATGCCTCGGTGGCCGGCAAGGAGCGCCAGTTCTTCTCCGATTCGCCCGACGGCACCTCGCTGCTGGCCGTGGCCAACCCGACCGTGACGGGCATCAAGGGCAAGGCCGTGTTCGCGGTGGTGCAGTTCGAGTACACGACGCGCGACCAGGGCGGCAACGACACCTATGGCACCCTGCCCTCGCCGATCGCCGTGCTGACGCTCGACCAGGACCAGACGACCGGCAGGCTCAGCCTGGTGAAGTACCACAACGTCGACACCTCGGCCGTCCACGGCCTGTGGATCACCTGCGGCGCCAGCCTGTCGCCCTGGGGCACGCACCTCTCGAGCGAGGAGTACGAGCCCGATGCCGTCACCGCCTCGGGCACCACGCGCTTCAAGGCCTTCAGCCGGAACGTGTTCGGCGACGAGACCACGGCCAACCCCTATCACTACGGGCACCTGCCCGAAGTCACGGTCAACCCCGACGGCACCGGCAGCGTGAAGAAGCACTACTGCATGGGCCGCATCTCGCACGAGCTGATCCAGGTGATGCCGGACAACCGCACCGCGATCATGGGCGACGACTACACCAACGGCGGCTTCTTCATGTTCGTCGCCGACCGGGAGCGCGACCTCTCGGCCGGCACGCTCTATGTCGCGCGCTACGACACCGGCTACTCGATCGACCCGGCCGCCGCCGCGACGAAGATCAACTGGATCAGGCTCGGCCACGCGACCAGCGCCGAGATCGAGCAGCTGGCCAACACGCTCAAGGCCACCGACATCATGACGGTGGCCACCACCGACCCGGCCGATGCCACCTACACCAAGCTGTTCGTCGACGGCGTGGCCAACTGGGTCAGGCTCAAGCCCGGCATGGAGCGCGCCGCCGCCTTCCTGGAGACCCATCGCTATGCCAACCTCAAGGGTGCGAGCATGGCCTTCACGAAGATGGAAGGCACCACCGTCAACATCAGGGACAAGGTCGCCTACTCGGCGCTGCAGAACATCCAGGACTCGATGGTCAGCGGCGGCAAGGGCTGGAGCGCGGCCACGAACATCGCCCTGCCCAGGAAGCTCGGCGCTGGCGGCGTGATGGCGCACGACCTCGCCGGCGGCCAGCAGGACACCGACGGCACCGCCATCGCCAGCGACTGGGTGCCCACGCGCACCCGCGCCCTGCTGGTGGGCGAGGACATCGCGGCCGATGCGCTGGGCAACACCGCCAACCCCGACCGGATCGCCAACCCCGACAACCTGAAGTTCTCCGAGAAGATGCGCACGCTGTTCATCGGCGAGGACAGCGGCCAGCACGTCAACAACTTCCTGTGGGCCTACAACGTCGACACCCGGCTGCTGTCGCGCGTGATGTCGATCCCCGCCGGCGGCGAATCGACCGGCCTGCATGCGGTCGACGAGCTCAATGGCTGGACCTACGTCATGAGCAACTTCCAGCACGCGGGCGACTGGGGCGGCATCCACAACACCGTCAAGGGCCAGCTCGATCCGCTGATCCGCGCCAACTACAAGGACCGCTTCGGCGCCGCCGTCGGCTACCTGACGGCCGATCCGGTGCAGTTCTCCGTCGGCGCCCGCAGGAGCTGACGACCCGCGCGCCGGCCGCCCCGGCCACGCCCGCCCCCGACGACGGCCGCCGACAAGCGGCCGTTCGTTCGTTGGTCCGCCGCTTTCGTGCGCCGGTGCCAGGACTTCGTGACAGGCGGATGAAGGTCTCCCGACAAACCGGAGGCCATTGCCTCGGAATCGTCACAAGGCGCTCTTAGCGTACGGGCCTCGACCAGACACCGACCGCACTTCCCCCGAAAGTCCCACAGATGAATCCGAAGCCCTCCCACACCGCCACGATCGACCCCGACGACATCGGCTACAACACCACCGCCAATCCCGACTTCAACGGCCTCGTCGCCACGCGCCTGAGCCGGCGCCGGCTGTTCGGCCTGGGTGTCGGCACCGCCGGCGCGGCCCTGCTGAGCGCCTGCGGCGGCGGCAGCGACGACACGCCCACGCCCGCTCCCGCCCCGGCGCCGGCCCCGGCTCCGGCCCCCGCTCCCGCTCCGGTGGCGCAGAAGCTCGGTTTCAATGCCGTCGCCAAGAACCTGGCCGACGCCGTCGCCGTGCCCGCCGGCTACACCGCCAGCGTGCTCTATCGCCTGGGCGATCCGATCGCCGCCGGCGTCGGCGCCTATGCCAACGACGGCACCGATGCCGCCGCCACCTACGACCGCCGCGCCGGCGACCACCACGACGGCATGACCTTCTTCGGCGTCGACGCTAATGGCCGCTGGAGCCCCACGGCGGCCGACCGCGGCCTGCTGGTGATGAACCACGAGGCCATCACGCCGGCCTTCCTGCATGCGACCGGCCAGACCACGAGCGGCAGCGGCACCCAGCAGGTGCGCACGGTGGCCGACGAGGTGCTGCGCGAGTTCTACCTGCACGGCGTCAGCGTGATCGAGACCGCCCGCGGCGCCAACGGCGCCTGGAGCTATCGCCAGGCCTCGACCTTCAACCGCCGCGTCCATACGCTGACCGACATGGCCTTCTCCGGCCCGGTGGCCCGCACCGACGCGGTGAAGACCAGGTACTCGCCCGATGGCAGCCGCGTGCGCGGCACGGTCAACAACTGCGCCAACGGCACCACGCCCTGGGGCACCTACCTGACCTGCGAGGAGAACTGGGCCGGCTACTTCCGCCGCGTCGCCGCCACCGACAACGCCAAGCGCACGGCGCGCGAACTCGCTTCGTTCGCGCGCTATGGCGTCGCCGGCAACGGCCGCGAGCTGTGGGCCACGCTTACGCCCGACACCGCCGACGGCCTCTACGGCCGCTGGAACACCGAGGCTCTGGGCGCCTCGGCCACCGCCGACTATCGCAATGGCGCGTTCACGTACGGCTGGGTGGTGGAGATCGATCCCTTCGCTCCGACCTCGACGCCGAGGAAGCGCACCGCGCTCGGCCGCTTCAACCACGAGGGCGCCTGCCTGGGCCCGGTCGTGGTCGGCAAGCCGCTGGTCTGGTACATGGGCGACGATTCGCGCAACGAGTACATCTACAAGTTCGTCTCGACCCGCAACTGGGACGCGGCCGACATCGGCGGTGGCATCGCCGCCGGCGACAAGTACATGGACGACGGCCGCCTCTATGCCGCGAAGTTCAACGCCGACGGCACCGGCCGCTGGCTGGAGATCAAGCTGGGCGTGAACGGCATCACCGCCGCCAACGCGGCCTATGCCTTCGCCGACGCGGCCGACGTGCTGGTCAACACGCGCCTGGCCGCCGATGCCGCCGGCGCCACCAAGATGGACCGCCCCGAGTGGACCGCCGTGAACCCGAAGACCGGCGAGGTCTATGTCACGCTGACCAACACCAACGCGGCCTCGCGTCCGGTCACCGCGACCGACGCGGCCAATCCGCGCTTCTACAACGATCCCAAGGGAACGGCGGCGACGGCCCAGCGCGGCAACCCCAACGGCCACGTGGTGCGCTTCGCCGACGACGGCACCGATCCGGCGGCGACCACCTTCAAGTGGGACGTCTACCTCTTCGGCGCCCGCGCCACGGCATCGCGCGACATCAACATCTCGGCGCTGGACGCCAGCAACGACTTCTCCAGCCCCGACGGCATGTGGTTCAGCCAGGCGGCCCCCGGCCTGCTGTGGCTGGAGACCGACGACGGCGCCTACACCGACGTCACCAACTGCATGCTGCTGGCCGCCCTGCCCGGCCGCATCGGCGACGGCGCCGCCCGCACGATCACCAACGTCGACGGCGCCACCACCGCGACGCAGGCGACGATCGTCGGCAAGGCACCCGGCACCGATGGCCTGCGCCGCTTCCTGGTCGGCCCGAAGGAATGCGAGATCACCGGCATCGCCGAGTCGGGCGACGGCCGGGCGCTGTTCGTCAACATCCAGCATCCGGGCGAGGACACGGCGCCCAACTACGCCAACCCGGCGAGCTTCGGCAGCCACTGGCCCGATGGCGGCACGGCCCGCCCGCGTTCGGCGACCGTCGTCATCACCCGCAACGACGGCGGCCTGATCGGGCTCTGAGCCGCACGCGATCGCGACCTCATCCCCGGGTCTTCCTGCTGGCGGCGGGCCCGGGGTGGTCGCCACAATGGTCCGCATGAAAACCATCGGACTGATCGGCCTGGGGGCCATGGGCGGCGGCATGGCGCGTTCACTGCGACGCGCCGGCCACGCGATCCGCGTCTTCGACGTCCGGGCGGAAGTCGCGCGCGACTTCGCCGCCGAGGGCGGCACCGCCTGCGCCTCGCCGGCCGAGCTGGCCGTCGGCTGCGACGTGCTGGTCTCGGTCGTCGTCAACGCGCAGCAGACCGAGGCGGTGCTGTTCGGCCCGGACGGCGCCGCCGCCGCCCTGCCGCGCGGCAGCGTCTTCGTGATGTGCTCGACGGTCGACCCGAACTGGTCGATCGCGCTGGAGGCGCGGCTGGCCGAGCTTGGCGTGCTCTACCTCGACGCGCCGATCTCGGGCGGCGCCGCCAAGGCCGCCAGTGGCGAGATGACCATGATGACCGCCGGCACCCCGGCCGCCTACGAACAGTGCGGCGACCTGCTCGACGCCATGGCCGCCAGGGTCTACCGCCTGGGCGACCGCGCCGGCGCCGGCAGCAAGGTCAAGATCATCAACCAGCTGCTCGCCGGCGTGCACATCGCCGCCGCGGCCGAGGCGATGGCGCTGGGCCTGCGCGAGGGCGTCGATGCCGCGGCGCTCTACGAGGTCATCACCCACAGCGCGGGCAACAGCTGGATGTTCGAGAACCGCATGGCCCACGTGCTGGCGGCCGACTACACGCCGCTGTCCGCCGTCGACATCTTCGTCAAGGACCTGGGGCTGGTGCTCGACACGGCGCGCGCCAGCAAGTTTCCGCTGCCATTGGCCTCCACCGCGCACCAGATGTTCATGCAGGCCTCGAGCGCCGGCTTCGCGCGCGAGGACGACAGCGCGGTCATCAAGATCTTCCCCGGCATCGAGCTGCCGGTGAAGAAGGACTGACAGGCCATGCCCCGCTTCGCCGCCAATCTCTCCATGCTCTACCCCGAGCTCGACTTCCTCGATCGCTTCGAGGCGGCGGCGCGGGATGGCTTCCAGGCCGTCGAGTACCTCTTCCCCTACGAATTCGAGGCCCGCGAACTGGCCGCCCGGCTGCGCGAGCACGGTCTGCGACAGGTGCTGTTCAATGGCCCGCCGGGCGACTGGACCGGCGGCGAGCGCGGCCTGGCCTGCCTGCCGGGCCGGGAGCGGGAATTCCACGCCGGCATCGCCCGGGCGCTCGACTACGCCGAGACGCTCGACTGCCCGCGCATCCACGTGATGGCCGGCCTGCTGCCCGCCGATGTCGATCGCGCCAGCGCCGAGGCGGTCTATGTCGACAACCTGCGCCGGGCCGCCGAAACGGCGCGGGCGGCCGGGCGCGACCTGCTCATCGAGCCGATCAACCCGCGCGACATCCCGGGCTTCTTCCTCAACCACCAGGCGCAGGCGCACCGCATCGTCGAGGCCGTCGGCGCGCCCAACCTCCAGGTCCAGATGGACCTCTACCACTGCCAGATCGTCGAGGGCGACGTGGCGATGAAGATCCGCCAGTACCTGCCCACCGGCCGGGTCGGCCACCTGCAGATCGCCGGCGTGCCCGAGCGCCACGAGCCCGATCGGGGCGAACTGAACTACCCCTACCTGTTCGACGTCATCGACGAGGTGTCGGCGCAATGCGGCTGGGATGGCTGGATCGGCTGCGAATACCGTCCCCGGCGCGGCGCCGTGACCGGCGGCACGAGCGCCGGCCTGTCGTGGCTGCCGCGTCCGGCCAGCTCCGCAAAGGACGGCGAGGCCGGCTGAAGCCCGTGGCCCCCGGCCCGCGCCAACTCCGGCTCCGGCTCCGGCTCCGGCTCCGGCGCTACCTGCGCACGACGTAGCGCGTCACGCGCGGGCGCTCCTCGCCGAGGTGGAAGGCCAGCCGGCGTTCGCGCAGCGCCAGGTCGGCGGCGGTGGCGCGCTGGAAGCGACGCAGGTGATCGGTCCAGGAGGGATCGACGATCTGCTCCAGGTAGCGGCCCGGCTCGGCGATGTCGTGCAGCAGCTCCCAGCCGATGGCGCCTTCGCTCAGGCGCGTGCGCCGCGTCTGCTGCATCACGTCGAGGAAGGCATCGGCGCGGGCCGGATCGATCAGGTATTCGACCGTGATCACCAGGCGCCCCTCGCCGGGCGACGCATGCGCATCGGCCGGCGCGTCGGCCCAGCCGGCGCGCGCCGGGCTGACATCGTCGTCGGTGCCGCCGTCCACCACGAAGCGCAGCACCAGCAGCATCGTCAGCACGCCACTGACGGCGGCGACCAGCAGGCTCAGCTGCAGGGTGCCGACGGTGGCGATCTGCCCCCACAGCGCGGCGCCCAGCGCGCTCGCGCCCATGATCGCCATCTGGTACATCGACATGCCGCGCGCGCGCACCCAGTCCGGCAGCGCCAGCTGGGCCGAGACGGACAGCGAATTGGCCACCGCGATCCAGGCCATGCCGGCCAGCATCATGGCCGGCACCGCCATCCAGGCATTGGGAGCGAGCGCCATCGCGGCGGTCGAGGCCGACTGCAGCAAGGTGCCGCGCAGCACCAGCGCATCGCGCTCGTAGGTCTGCCGCAGGCGCGGCAGGAACAGCACCGCGATGATGGCGCCCGAGCCCATGGCCGCCAGCAGCAAGGTGAAGGTGCCGGCGCCACCGCCCTCCAGGCCGCGTGCCAGCAGCGGCAGCAGCGCCAGCAGCGCGGTCGAGTGCAGGAAGGACAGCGACACGCGCGCCAGCACCGCGCGCATGCGCTGCGACTGGCGCACGAACTGCACGCCGACGCGCATCGCGCCGATCAGCCGCTCGCGCCCGAGCGGGTTGGGCGTGTGCTCGCGCCGCCAGCGCAGCACGATGAAGCCCGAGGCCACCGACAGCACCGCGTTGAGCACGAACACCCACAGCGACCCCGCGCTGGCGATCAGCATGCCGGCGGCCAGCGGGCCGATGATGCGCGAGGCGTTCATGGCGATGCCGTTGAGGCCCAGGGCGGCGGGCAGCTGCGCGCGCGGCACCAGCTCCGGCACGATGGCCGCGAACACCGGCCAGCGCATCGCCAGTCCGATGCCGTTGAAGAACGTGAGCGCCAGCAGCAATGGCGCCGTCAGCCAGCCCAGTGCGACGGCCCCGCACAGCACGATCGCCACGCCGGCCAGCCAGAACTGGGTCGCCATCAGCCAGCGCCGCCGGTCGAGGATGTCGGCCAGCGCGCCGCTGGGCAGGCCCAGCAGGAACACCGGCAGCGTGGAGGCCGTCTGCACCAGCGCGACCCAGATCGGCGAGGTGGTCAGCGAGGTCATCATCCACGCCGCCGCCACGTCGTTCATCCACATGCACACGTTGGCGATCAGCCAGGTGCTCCACAGCATGCGGAAGACGGGAAGCTTCAGGGGGACCAGGGCACCGATGCGGGCCGGCTCGGCGCGCATGGCGGGGATGGGGGATTCTTCGGGGGAAAGGGGCGGCATCGAGGAGGGATTGTGGACCGACATCGCCGATCGCCTCGCACCCTGGCCGCCCGGGTGGCGCGCATGACGCCCGATGCGGGTCACCTGATGCGCAGATGCCCCAGCGGCAGCGCCGACCCAGACTTCACCTCCCCCAGCGAGAAGCTGGTGTGCAGATCCTTCACGTTGGGCAGGTTCATCAGGCTGTTGAGCGCGAAGCGCGAGAAGGCGTCGAGGTCCTGCGCCACCACCTGCAGCTCGAACATGCCGGTGCCGCTGATGTAGTGGCAGGCGACGATCTCGGGCAGCTTGCGGATCGCCTCCTCGATCTTGCGCGTGACCTCGCTGTTGGCGCGCTCGGTGTCCAGCCGCACGAAGGCCAGCACGCCCAGGCCGATCTTGCGGCGATCGATCTCGGCGTGATAGCCCTTGATGAAGCCCGACTCCTCCAGGGCGCGCACCCGGCGCCAGCATGGCGCGGCCGACAGGCCCACGCGCTGGGCGAGCTCGGCGTTGGTCAGGCGTCCGTGGGCCTGCAACTCCTGCAGGATGGCCAGGTCAAACTTGTCGATGCTTTCCATCCGGCGGCATTCTAGGAAAGGATCTTCCAGGAATTAGGGTTTCCCGGCCAAAAAATGGAAGCACCTGTCTTTGTCACCGGCCTACACTTTCCGCAGGTCATGGGACGCGGCACCCGATCCGGGCCTGCCTCCACCCCACCCAGCCAGGCCCACGAGGCCACGCCACACCAGGAGTCCGAGACGATGAACGCCCCCCTGCCCGAGCACATCCGCAAAGCCCTCGAGACGGTCACCCTCGACGACAAATACTCGCTCGACCACGGCCGCGCCTTCATGAGCGGCGTGCAGGCCCTGGTGAAGCTGCCCATGCTGCAGCGCCTGCGCGACCAGCGCCAGGGCAAGAACACCGCCGGCTTCATCAGCGGCTATCGCGGCTCCCCCCTGGGCGGCTACGACCAGGCCCTGTGGAAGGCCAGCAAGTACCTCAAGGCGCAGAACATCGTCTTCCAGCCGGGCGTCAACGAGGAACTCGCCGCCACCGCGCTGTGGGGCACGCAGCAGCTGGGCTTCTCGCCGCCGGGCACCAACCGCTTCGACGGCGTCTTCGGCATCTGGTATGGCAAGGGCCCGGGCGTGGACCGCTGCTCCGATGTCTTCAAGCACGCCAACATGGCCGGCACGACCGAATTCGGCGGCGTCATCGCGGTGGCCGGCGACGACCATATCTCCAAGAGCAGCACGGCCGCCCACCAGAGCGACCACATCTTTAAGGCCTGCGGCACGCCGGTGTTCTTCCCGGCCACGGTGCAGGAGATCCTCGACCTGGGCATCCACGCCTTCGCCATGAGCCGCTTCTCGGGCGTGTGGTCGGGCATGAAGACGATCCAGGAGATCGTCGAGTCGAGCGCCACCGCCATGATCGACCCCGAGCGCGTCGACATCGTCATCCCGACCGACTTCGAGATGCCGCCGGGCGGCCTGCACATCCGCTGGCCCGACCACGCGCTGGAGCAGGAGGCGCGGCTGATGCACTACAAGTGGTATGCCGCCCTCGCCTACATCCGCGCCAACCGCCTGAACCACAACGTCATCGAGGGCCCGAACGACCGCCTGGGCCTGATGGCCAGCGGCAAGGCCTTCAACGACACCCGCCAGGCCCTGATCGACCTGGGCCTGGACGACGCGGCCTGCCGCCAGCTGGGCGTGCGGCTGCACAAGGTGGGCGTGGTGTGGCCGCTGGAGGCCCAGCTCACGCGCGAATTCGCCACCGGCCTGCAGGAGATCCTGGTGATCGAGGAGAAGCGCCAGGTCATCGAATACCAGCTCAAGGAGGAGCTCTACAACTGGCGCCCCGACGTGCGCCCGAACGTGGTGGGCAAGTTCGACGAGGGCGAGGTCCACGCCGCCGAGGGTTATTCGGGCGGCGAGTGGTCGATGCCCAATCCCACCGCGCACACCCTGCTGCGCGCCAATGCCGACCTGAACCCGGCCCTGATCGCCCGCGCCATCGCCCAGCGCCTCAAGAAGACCGGCCTGCTCGAGCGCGCCGGCGCCGACATGCGCGCCCGCATCGACGCCCAGCTCGCCATCCTGGAGGCCAAGGAACGCTCGATGGACGTGCTGCGGGTCGGCGGCGCCGGTGGCGCCGTGCAGGGTGCCGACCGCCAGCCCTGGTTCTGTTCGGGCTGTCCGCACAACACCAGCACGGTGGTGCCCGAGGGTTCGCGCGCGATGGGTGGCATCGGCTGCCATTTCATGGCGACCTGGATGGACCGCTCCACCATCGGCTTCACGCAGATGGGTGGCGAGGGCGTGCCATGGGTCGGCCAGCAGCCCTTCACCACCGACCAGCACATCTTCGCCAACCTGGGCGACGGCACCTACTTCCACAGCGGCCTGCTGGCCATCCGCCAGAGCATCGCGGCGGGCGTGAACATCACCTACAAGATCCTCTACAACGACGCCGTCGCGATGACCGGCGGCCAGCAGGTCGGCGAGCGGCCCGAGGGCCATTCGGTGCTGCAGATCGCGCAGAGCCTGCAGGCCGAGGGCGCCACGCGGGTCGTCATCGTCACCGACGAGCCCGAGAAGTACGAGGGCGTGAAGGTGGCGGGCGACCCGCAGGTCAAGCATCGCGACCTGCTCGACGACATCCAGCGCGAGTTCCGCGAGATCAAGGGCACCACCGCGATCATCTACGACCAGACCTGCGCGACCGAGAAGCGCCGCCGCCGCAAGCGCGGCACCGCCGTCGATCCGGCGAAACGCGTGGTCATCAACGAGCTGGTGTGCGAGGGCTGCGGCGACTGCAGCGTGAAGAGCAACTGCCTCTCGGTGGAGCCGCTGGAGACCGAGTTCGGCCGCAAGCGCACCATCAACCAGAGCACCTGCAACAAGGACATGAGCTGCCTCAAGGGCTTCTGCCCGAGTTTCGTCACCGTCGAGGGCGGCACGATGAAGCGTGCCAAGCGCTCCCCGGCGACCGCCTCCATGGGCGATCTGCCGGCCCTGCCCGAGCCCGCGGTGCCGGCGCTCGCCACCGGCCAGACCTGGGGCATCGTGGTCGCCGGCGTCGGCGGCACGGGCGTCATCACCATCGGCCAGCTGCTGGGCATGGCGACCCACATCGAGGGCAAGGGCATCGTCACGCAGGACGCGGCCGGCCTGGCGCAGAAGGGTGGCGCCACCTGGAGCCACGTGCTGATCGGCGACACGCAGGACGCGATCCGCACCACCCGCGTGGGCACCGCCGCGGCCGACCTGGTGCTGGCGGCCGATCCGCTGGTGGCCGTCAACCCCGAGACGCTGGCGCGTCTGCGCGAGGGCCGCACGCACATCGCGCTCAACACGCATGGCGCGCCCACCGCCGCCTTCGTGCGCAATGCCCAGTGGGTCAATCCGCAGGACGACTGCGCCGGCCAGCTCGCGCGCCTCGTCGGCGCCGATGCCGTGGGCGGTTTCGACGCCGATGCCACCGCGACCTCGCTGATGGGCGACAGCCTCTATGCCAACCCGATGCTGCTGGGCTATGCCTGGCAGCGCGGCTGGGTGCCGCTCGCGCATGCGTCGCTCATGCGCGCCATCGAGCTCAACGACGTCGCCATCGACAACAACAAGGCCGCCTTCGAATGGGGCCGCCGTGCGGCGCACGATCCGGCCTCGATGCAGCAGCGCGTCTCACCGGGCCAGGTGATCGAGTTCAAGCGTCGCGAGACGGTCGAGACCCTGGTCGCGCGTCGCGTCGAGTTCCTGACCGGCTACCAGAACGCCGGCTATGCCGAGCAGTACCGGGTCTTCGTCGAACGGGTGCGCCAGGCCGAGGCGGCCGCCACGCCCGGGCGGACCGGCCTGGGCGAGGCGGTGGCGCGCAACCTCTTCAAGCTGATGGCATACAAGGACGAGTACGAGGTCGCGCGCCTGCACACCGACCGCGCCTTCCTCGAACGCGTCAACGGCATGTTCGAGGGCGACTTCAAGCTCAACTACCACCTCGCGCCGCCCGGCATCGCGAAGAGGAACGGCAAGGGCGAGCTGCAGAAGCAGAAGTTCGGCCCGTCCATGCTGACCGGCTTCCGGATCCTGGCGAAGCTCAAGGGCCTGCGCGGCACGGCCCTCGACCTCTTCGGACGCACCGAGGAACGCCGGACCGAGCGGGCGCTGATCGGGGAGTACCGCGCCAGCATCGAGGAAGTGATCGCCGGCCTGACAGCGACCAACCATGCCCTGGCGCTGGACATCGCCAGCCTGCCCGACCAGATCCGTGGCTATGGCCACGTGAAGGAACGCAACCTGGCGGCGGCCCGCACGCGCTGGACCGGCCTGATGGCCACCTGGCGCGGCGAAGCCGGTGCGGTGCCGACCGGCGCATCGGTGCGCGCCGCCGCATGAATTCGATGGCGTCCTGCCTCGAGAGCGATCGGGTGGCCGTCCCCCCCTGAAACCGGGGGCACCGTGGCGCCGGCTCCGCCGGTCCACCGGTGTCGCTCCCGGCAGGGGTGGGCGCAGCGACACGAAGTGCGTGCAGCCTGGGGGCGAGCCCAGGTCAGGGCTGGGTGTCGGCGAAGCTCGGCCGCAGGCTCAGCTTGTCGTGGAGGCGCTTGAGGTTCGGGTGGGTGGCACGCCAGTCGATCTCGGGGAAACGCAGGTCGAGCCAGCCGAGCGCGCAGCCGACCGCGATGTCGGACAGGGTCAGGTGGATGCCGATGCAGAACGGCTTCTCGCCCAGGCCCTTGGCCATGGCGGCGATGCCGGCCTCGATCTTGCCGCGCTGGCGGTCCATCCAGGCCTGGCTGCGCTCGCCATCGGCGCGGCCGCTCCAGGTCGCCTCCAGGCGCCAGAGCACGCCGGCGTCCATCACGCCATCGGCCAGCGCCTCCCAGGTCTTGACCTCGGCACGTTCGCGGCCCGACTGGGGGATGAGCTTGCCCACGGGAGAGAGCGTGTCCAGGTACTCGACGATGACGCGCGAATCGAACATCGCCTCGCCACCCTCCATCACCAGACAGGGCACCTTGCCCAGCGGATTGGACTTGGCGATCGCCGTGGCCTCCGACCAGACGTCCTCGATGACGAACTGATAGTCGAGCCGCTTCTCGGCCAGAACCACGCGCACTTTGCGCACGTAGGGGCTGGCGGCAGATCCGATCAGTTTCATGCGTTTTCTCTCTCCGTTGGGGACTTGGTTGTAGCGTTTTGATTCTAGTGTCGCCACCCCATACGCATTCGCTGTAGTCGAATCAACTCAGAATCGTGCAAGAAAAATGACGCATTTGTCACCGAAGACGGCGCGACGAACCACCCACCTAAAATCCTGCGATGAGCTTTTCCACCGTTTCCGCCCTTTCCCCCCTTGACGGCCGCTATGCGGCCAAACTCGCGGCGCTGCGTCCGCTGATGAGCGAGCAGGGCTACATGCACCGGCGGGTGCAGGTGGAGGTGGCCTGGTTCGTGGCGCTGTCGGATTGCGGGTTCGCCGAATTCAAGCCGCTGACGCCGGGCGCACGCAAATATCTCCAGGGCCTGGTCGCCAACTTCTCCGAGGCCGATGCGATGGCCATCAAGGAGATCGAGAAGACCACCAACCACGACGTCAAGGCCGTCGAGTACTGGATCAAGGGCAAGTTCGACGCCCGCCCGGAACTGCTGGCCGCCGCCGAGTTCGTGCACTTCGCCTGCACCAGCGAGGACATCAACAACACCAGCCACGCGCTGCAGATCCAGGCCGCGCGCGACAAGGTGCTGCTGCCCGCGCTCGACGGCCTGATCGCCCGGCTGCGCGAGATGGCGCACCAGTTCGCCGATGTGTCGATGCTCTCGCGCACGCATGGCCAGACCGCCAGCCCGACCACCGTCGGCAAGGAGATCGCCAACGTGGCGATGCGGCTGCTGAAGGCGCGCGAGCAGATCGCGGCGGTGAAGCTGCTGGGCAAGATGAACGGCGCGGTGGGCAACTACAACGCCCACCTGGCCGCCTGGCCCGACTTCGACTGGGAGGCCTTCAGCCGCCGGGTCGTGGAGACGCCGGTGCCCAACGGCCTGGGCCTCTCGTTCCAGCCCTACAGCATCCAGATCGAGCCGCACGACTACATGGCCGAACTGTTCGACGCCGTGGCGCGCGCCGACACCATCCTGATCGACTTCGCGCGCGATGTCTGGGGCTATGTCAGCCTGGGCTACTTCAAGCAGCGGCTGAAGAAGGGCGAGATCGGCTCCAGCACGATGCCGCACAAGGTCAATCCGATCGACTTCGAGAACGCCGAAGGCAACCTGGGCCTGGCCAACGCCCTGCTGCGCCACCTGAGCGAGAAGCTGCCGATCAGCCGCTGGCAGCGCGACCTCACCGACAGCACGGTCCTGCGCAATGTCGGCGTCGCGCTGGGCTACGCGGTGCTCGCCTATGCCAGCCTGTCGACCGGCCTGGGCAAGCTCGAGCTCAACCAGGAGGCATTGGCCGAGGACCTCGACGCCGCCTGGGAAGTGCTGGCCGAGCCGATCCAGACCGTGATGCGGCGCTTCGGCGTGCAGGGCGCCTACGAGCAGCTCAAGGAGGTCACGCGCGGCCAGCGCGTGACATCGGAGGCGCTGCACGGCCTGATCCGCTCGCTGGAGATCCCGCAGGAAGAGAAGGACCGCCTGCTGGCCATGACGCCCGCGAGCTACGTGGGCAAGGCGACCGAACTGGCCCGCCGCGTCTGAGCGCGCGATGGCCCTCAAATCCACCATCTTCAAGGCCAACCTCGCGGTGGCCGACATCGACCACGGGTACTACGCCGACCACGCGCTGACCCTGGCCCGCCATCCCAGCGAGACCGACGAGCGGATGATGATCCGGCTGGTCGCGCTGGCGCTCAACGCCCACAAGCTGCAGAGCGTGCTCGATGGCGACGGCGTGCTGGGCTTCGGCGACAGCCTGTCCAACACCGACGATCCGGATGTCTCGCTCAAGGACTTCACCGGCCGCACGCGGGTCTGGATCGAGGTCGGCCAGCCCGAGGACAAGCCCCTGATCAAGGCCTGCGGCAAGGGCGACGAGGTGCTGCTCTACTGCTTCAACCATGCCGCCGAGATCTGGTGGCGGGGCATCGAGAACAAGCTGACCCGGGTGCGCAACCTGAGCGTGTTCCGCATCCCGACGGCCGCCTCGCAGGCGCTCGCGGCCCTGGCCCAGCGCAGCATGCAGCTGCAGGCGACGGTGCAGGAAGGCGCGCTGATGCTGGGCGACGGCAAGCACAGCATCGACATCGAGCCGCTGCGCTGGCGCTAGCCGGACCGGCTCAGGCGAAGCGCATCATCTCGCCGCATTGCCAGCACTGCTCGAAGCCACCCTCGATGAGTTCGCCGCAGGCCGGGCAATGCCAGGTGCGCTGGGGCCGGTGGCGCAGGTCGTGCAGGGCCGCTTCCGCGCGCGGGAACTGGGTCTCGTCGTCGATCCAGATCTCCGGCAGGCACTGGTCGGGCGGCAGCTGACCGAGGGCGCCGCCGAGGAACTCGCGCTGCACGCTCGCCGCGATGCCATCGGCCCGCAGGGCATGGGCCCACAGCGTGGCGATGGCGAGATTGGGAGCCTGGGCGAGGCGGCGCATGGTGACGATGACGGCGCGGTCGGTATCGGTGGTGCTCAGCCGTGGCCGGCACCGGCCTTGGCATCGGCGTCGACCGCGGCGGGGGGCGACGCGTCGGCGGCCGCCGCGTCCGGCCGCGCGTCCACGGTCTCGCGGGCCCGCTCGGCATAGGTGTTGAAGCGCCAGGCCGAACCCTCCAGGGTGATGCGGCGCCAGGTCTGGCGTTTCTCGGCCGGCGTCATGGCCGGCCAGTGCTGGACCTCGCCGAAGCTGCGCCCGCAGCCCTTGCATTCCTCGTCGCCCTGGCTGGTCGAGCAGATGGCGATGCAGGGGGTGTCGGGCGTGGTCTCGTACCAGGCCAGCCAGGCGGCCCAGGCGGCGGCGGGAAAGCCCTGCTCGGCCACCTCGTCCTCGTGGTGATAGACCATCAGCGCATAGACCTCGGCCAATGCCCGCAACTCGGGTGCCAGCGTCACCCCGTCGGGCGAGGGCTTGCGGGCGCGCCAGAAGTTGATGGCGGCCTCGATGTCGGTGATGTGGATGGCGGCCATGGGCGGGAGGAACGGCGGACGGGAACCGTCGAGCGAGGGAATGGGAAGCGTCTGAACGCGGACGTCGGAATGATAGTGCCGCAAAGTCCCGCCAAGCCCTGGGGATTATCGATTGCTATCGAATCAAGAGCATCGAACCCAGCTCCGATCGAGGTTGCGAGACGGTTTCTTTCAAGGACCTGGCAAATCCCTGTTGCGGCACCTGGATGCCAATGCTTTAATCCGCGCCACGAAGGGGAGTAGCTCCCGCCTGCAGTCGACGACGGTGGGTATCGACCGGTCGTCAATACGAAGCACATCAGCTTCCGGCCTGTCGGGTCGCCCCACCCGGGCGATCGAGCAAGACCTTCGATTTGAACCCGCGCAGGTTTGATCGAAGCAATTGCAACCAGGACATCGCCCCCGCGTCCGCGTGGGCGACGGCATCCGCCGACGTCTTCCATCGATGGCTTCGATCCAGTTCGCACGGGATGGCTCGAAACACAAAGAGGACGCTCTCCATGGAACAGTTCATGACCCCGGAATTCTGGGTCGCAGTCGGTCAGATCATCATGATCGACATTCTTCTCGGCGGCGACAACGCCGTGGTCATCGCCCTGGCCTGCCGCAAGCTGCCGCCGGCCCAGCGCACCAAGGGCATCCTGTGGGGCACCGCGGGCGCCATCGTGCTGCGCGTGGTCCTGATCTTCTTCGCCCTCACGCTGCTGGCGATCCCGTTCCTGAAGATCGTCGGCGCGCTGCTGCTGGTGTGGATCGGCGTCAAGCTGCTGGCACCCGAGAGCGACGACGCGCACGGCAACATCGCCGGCAGCGACAAGCTGTGGGCCGCCGTGAAGACCGTGATCGTCGCCGACCTGGTGATGAGCGTGGACAACGTGATCGCCATCGCCGGCGCGGCGCAGGGCGCGGGCGAAGGCCATCAGATGCCGCTGGTGATCTTCGGCCTGATCGTGAGCATCCCGATCATCGTCTGGGGCAGCCAGCTGGTCATCAAGCTGATGGACCGCTTCCCGCTGATCATCACGCTCGGCGGCATGCTGCTGGGCTGGATCGCCGGCACGATGCTGATCTCCGATCCGGCCGTGGTCCGCACCGATGCCTGGACCTGGGTGCCGAAGATCCCGCAGACCGATGTCATCAAGTACGCCGCCGGCATCGCCGGTGCCCTGCTGGTGCTCGTGATCGGCAAGATGGTGGCCGCGCGCCGCCCCAAGGTGACGCACGCCCCGGGCGTCTGAGAAACGCCCATCCGCGCCGCCGCCGCCGATACGGCGGGCGGCGCATGATCCGACACGCATCCGGCGCCGCTGCATCCGCACGGCGCCGGATGCTTTCATCAGGAACTTCGAAGGAGACCGTTGTGGAAAAGATCATCCTGTACGTCGACGACGCGGCCTATGCCCGCGAGTTCCTGGCGCGCGCCACGGCCGAGCAGGTCGGCGGCGATGGCGCCCGCCACTGGGTGCTGGTGGCCTGCGCACCCCGCATGACGCACCGCATCAGCAAGTGGGTCAGCCACAGCGCGCGCGAGAACTGGCGCGGCAAGTGGTTCGCCAAGACGCAGGACCAGGTCGTGCCGCTGCTCAGCCGTCCCGGCGACGCCGTGACGCCGCTGCTGGCGCAGGGCCCGCTCGCGGAACTGACGCTGCGCCTGCGGCGCGACCATGGCGCCGGCGTGCGCATCGTCGACGCGCGCCGGCCGAAGATCGGCGTCGAGCTCGAGCCCGTCGCCCCGGTGGCGCCGCCCGAGGGCAAGGCCGGCTGGTCGTTCCCTGGCGTGGCGATGGGCCTGGGCGCCCTCCTGGTGCTCGCCAACGGCTTCGCCGAGTAGCAACACCACGCCACGCCGCGCGCGCGAGCGCCCGGCGCGGCCGGGCGGGTCAGCGCGCGATCTGCTCCAGCGTCTCGAAGACCAGACGCGGCGGATCGACCTCCCGGCCGAGTTCCTCGCGGATCGCGACGACGGCGCGCATCGCCAGCAGCGAGTGGCCGCCCAGGTCGAAGAAGTTGTCGCGCAGATCGACCTCGTCGACGCCGAGCAGGCGGCACCAGATGGCGGCGATGGCGCGTTCGGCCGGCAGCGTCGGCACGCCGCGGCCATCCGCGCGCGCGGTCGGCATCGCGGCGTCGCCCGTCTGCGTCGCGGCGGTGGACGCCGTCGATGCGGCGCGCACCGGCTGAGGCGCCGGCAAGGCCTTGCGGTCGATCTTGCCATTGGGCAGCAGCGGCAATGCTTCGAGCCGCATCACGTGCTGGGGCAGCATGTATTCGGGCAGGCGCGCGCGCAGATGCTGGCGCAGCCCGGCGGCATCGATGCCGGACGGCTTCGCCTCGCGCGTCACCACGTAGGCCACCAGGCGCACGTCGCGCTCGTCGCCGGCAGCGGCGTCGCCATCGCCATCGCCCTGGGCGCGCGTCACGACGACGCCATCGGCGATGTCCGGATGATCCAGCAGCGCCGACTCGATCTCGCCGAGCTCGATGCGCAGGCCGCGCAGCTTCACCTGCCGGTCGAGCCGGCCCAGGTGCTCCAGCTGCCCGTCGTGGCGCCAGCGGCCGAGGTCGCCGGTGCGGTAGAAGCGGGCCGCCGCGTCGCGCGACTCGGGGTCGGGCGGAAAGCGCTCGGCGGTCAGCACCGGCTGGCGGTGATAGCCCAGCGTGACGCCGGCACCGCCGATGCACAGCTCGCCCGGCACGCCGACCGGGCAGGGATGGCCCGTCTCGTCGAGCACCTGCACGGTGGTGTTGGCGATCGGCCGGCCGATGAAGATGCCGGCGCGCGGCGCGGCCACGCGCCAGATCGTCGACCAGACCGTGGTCTCGGTCGGTCCGTACATGTTCCACAGCTCGACGCCCGCGACGGCCAGCAGGCGCTCGGCCAGCACCGGCGGCAGGGCCTCGCCGCCGATCAGCGCCTTGAAGCCGGCGCCCTGGGCGCGGCCGGACCAGCCGGCATCGACCAGCATGCGCCACAGCGTCGGCGTGGCCTGCATGACGGTGGCGTCGTGGCGCGCCAGCAACGCGCCCAGGGCGTGCGGGTCGTGCGCCTGGGCCGCGCTCGCGAGCACGAGGTGGGCGCCGACGGCCAGCGGCAGCAGCAGCTCCAGCACGGCGATGTCGAACGACAGGGTGGTCACGGCCACCAGCCGGTCGGTCGCCGCGAGGCCCGGCTCGCGCGCCATGCCGGCGAGGAAGTTGACCACCGCGCGATGCGGCACGGCCACGCCCTTGGGACGGCCGGTCGAGCCGGAGGTGTAGATCATGTAGGCGGCGTCGAGCGCGCGGGCATCGTGCGCGACATCGGCCGGCAGCGCCGCGTCGGCGGCCTCGGCGAGGTGCTGCGGCGGCAGCGCGCGCGCGGCATCGTTCCCGGCCTCGGCGGGCCGGCCATCGTCGTCCAGCGTCAGCGTCGGCACGTCGGCATCCGCCAGCCAGTCCGGCGGCACGCCGCGCACCAGCAGCGCGGCGAGCCCGGCGTCGCCGGCCATGTAGCGCAGCCGCTCGGCCGGGAAGCCGGGGTCGAGCGGCACGTAGGCGGCACCCGACTTGAGCACGCCCAGCAATGCGACCAGCATCACCGCGTCGCGCGCCAGCCCCAGGCCGACGCGCTGGCCGCGACCGATGCCGCGCGCCCGCAGGGCCCGCGCCAGCGCGTTCGAGCGCGCATCCAGCTCGCCATAGGTCAGGCCGCGCCCGGTCGCATCGGTCACCGCGACGCGGTCGTGGCGCGCCGGATCGGCCAGTCCCAGCGCGTGGTGCACCGTCGCGTCGGCGGGCAGCGCCATGGCGGTCGCGTTCCAGCCATCGCGCAAGCGCGCGAGCTGCGCCGGCGCGACGATGGCGTTGTGCGACAGCGGCAGCGACGGCGCCGCCAGCAACCGCTCCAGCAGGCCGAGGTAGTTCTCCAGCAGGCGCGCGGCGGTGTCCGGGGCATACAGGTCGGTGGCGTACTCGACGTGGATCTGGTGCGTGAATTCGGTGTCGACGTGGACGGCGAGGTCGAACTGCGCCGTGGCGCGATCGATCTGGAATTCCTCGACGTCGAGTCCGGTATAGGCCAGGCGCCGCAGGGGCGCGTTGAGCACGTTGAACAGCACGCGCACCAGTCCCTCGGGATGGGTGGCGCGGTCGTGGCCGAGTGCCTCGACCAGTTCGTCGAACGGCGCCTCCTGGTGCGCATAGGCCTCCAGCGCGGTCGCCCGCACGCGTTCGACCAGGCCGGTGAAGCTCGGATCGCCCGACAGGTCGGTGCGCATCACCAGCGTGTTGACCAGCGTGCCCACCAGGTGCTCGGCGGCGAAGCGATGGCGGTTGGCCACCGGCGTGCCGACGGCGACGTCGGTGGTGCGGGCGGCCCGCGACAGCATCAGCTTGAAGACCGCCAGCAGCACCACGAACGGGGTCGAGGCGGTCTGGGCGCAGAAGGCGCGGATGGCGTCGCGCAGGCGCGGTGGCAGGGTCGCGGCCACGCGGCCGCCCTGGAAGCCGGCCCGCTGCGGACGCGTGAAATCGGTCGGCAGGTCCAGGGGCTCGAGCCCGCGCAGGCGCTCGAGCCAGTACGCCATCTGCGGCCGGCGCTGGGCCGTGACCTCGGGACTGCGCTGCCAGGCGGCGTAGTCCGCGTACTCGATCGGCATCGGCTCGAAGACCGGCTCGCGGCCCGCCTCCCAGGCGGTGTAGGCCGTGAACAGTTCGTGCATCAGGACCGAGAACGACCAGTTGTCGGTGATGGCGTGATGCATGACCCAGCACAGCACGTGGTCGTGTCCGTCCAGGCGCAGCAGCATCGCGCGGTGCAGCGGCGCGCGCGCCAGGTCGAAGGGCTCGGCAAGCTGCGTCGACAGCAACGCGCGCGCCTGCGCCACCGGATCGAGATGCGTGCGCAGATCGGTCCGCTGGATGCGGATCGGCGCGGCCGAGGGCGGATCGATCAGCTGCACCGGCTCGTCGGCGCCCAGCGCGAAGCGCGTGCGCAGGCCTTCGTGGCGCCGGGCGACGAGATCGAAGGCGCGCTGCAGCCGGTCGGCGTCCAGGAGGCCGCGCAGGCGCAGCGTCACCGCGACGTTGTAGGCCGACGAGGCCGGATCGAACTGCTGGATCACCCACATGCGCCGCTGGGACAGCGACACCGGCAGCGCCGCGCCCCGCGCCACGCGCGCGATGACGGCCGGCATCGACGCCGCTGCCTGCGACGCGCCCCCGGCCCGGGCCTCCAGCGACAGGGTGACATGCCGCGCCAGCGCGGCGATGCTGGTGTGGTCGAACAGTTCGGCCAGCGGCAGTTCGATGCCCAGGCGCTGCCCGATGCGCGACGCCACCTGCGTCATCAGCAGCGAGGTGCCGCCGAGCTCGAAGAAGCTCTCGTGCACGCCGAACGCGGCGCGGCCGAAGACCTCCTGCCAGATCTCCCACAGCGCCTGCTCCGTGGCATCGCGCGGCATCACGACGAGCGCGCGCGCAGCGTCCTCGGGCGTATCGGACGATGCCTCGACACCGGCCAGCGGCGCGATCGCCTGCACGTCCAGTCCGCCCTCGAGATAGCGCTGGCGCGCGAGGCGGCGCTGGACCTTGCCGCTGGAACTGCGCGGCAGCGATCCCGAACGCGCCAGCGCCACCACGCTCACCGCCAGGCCGTGGGCCTCGCCCACGGCGCGCCGCACCGCCGCCGCGATGGCGTCGGCGTCGATCGACGTGCCCACGCGGCGTTCGGTCTCCAGCAGCAGCACCAGCGCCTCGCCGTCGGAGCCGTCGATCGAGAACGCGGCGCCGTGACCCGGCCGCAGCGCGGGATGCGCGTGCTCGGCGGTCCATTCCAGGTCCTGCGGATAGTGGTTGCCGCCGTGCACGATCACCAGATCCTTGAGGCGGCCGGTGACGAACAGCTCGTCGCCCTGCAGGAAGCCGAGATCGCCGGTGCGCAGGAAGGTCCGCGTGTCGACGGCAGCGGCGGTGTCGGTGTCGGCTTCGGTGGCAGCGGCGGCCAGCCGGACGCCGAAGGTCGCGTCCGAGGACTCGGACTGGCGCCAGTAGCCATCCCCGACGCCGGGCGAACGCACCCAGATCTCGCCCACCGCATCGGCCGGCGCGGGCCGGCACGTCGCCGGATCGACGATCAGGAGCTCGGTGTCGCGCAGGGCGCGGCCGCAGCCGGCGAGCAGGCGGACGTCGGGCCGCCCGGCCGCTTCCGTCGCCACCGGCAGGACGCGGTCGCGCGCCAGCGCCCGGGCATCGACCGCGAGCGTCATGGCCGGCCGGTCGCGCGGCGAGGCGCTCACGCCCAGCACCGCCTCGGCCAGTCCATAGGCCGGCATGAAGGCCTCGCGCCGCATGCCGGCGGCGCCGAAGACCACCTGCACCTCGGCCACCGTGTCGGCGCGGATCGGCTCGGCGCCGCAATTGAGGGAGACCAGGGCCGACAGGTCGCAGGTCAGTGGGCGCCCGTCGAGCGCTCGCAGGCAGGCGACATAGGCCGAGGCGGGGGCGCCCGAGTGCGTGATGCGCAGCGCCGCCAGCGCGTCCAGCCAGCGCAGCGGGCGCCGCAGGAAGGTCAGGGGCGACATCAGCCAGCTCGTCAGCCCGCCGATCATCGGCGCGAGCACCCCGTGCACCAGGCCGTAGTCGTGGAAGTGCGGCAGCCACACCAGGCTGCGACTGTCGGGGCCGACGCCGCCGACCTCGTTGAGCGCTTCCAGGTTGGCGATCGCCTGCGCATGCGTGATGCGCACGCCGCGCGGTGCCAGGGTCGAGCCGGAGGTGTACTGCAGGTAGGCCAGCGCATGGCCCGCCGGCGCGGCGGCGGTGCCATCGGTATCGGTGTCGAAGGCGGCTGCGCCGGTGGCGCCCGGCGCCAGATCGCTCAACGCCATCCAGGGCACCCGGGCCCGCAGGGCCGGTTCCAGCACACGACGTCCCGCATCGAGCAGCTCGGCCGAGGTCAGGACCAGCGCGGCATCCGTGTCCTCGACGATGCCGCGCAGGCGCGGCAGGCCATGCAGCAGGCGCACCGGATCGGGCGCCGGCACCGGCACCGCCACGCAGCCGGCCTGCAGGCAGGCCCAGAACGCGCGCACGAAGTCCAGCCCGGGTGGGAACGCCAGCAGCACGCGAGATCCGGCCGGCGCCACGGTGCCGAGGCGACGTGCCAGCGCCCGGACCTCGTGGCCGAGCTGGGCGAAGCTCACGGCATCGGCGGCGGAGAGATCGTCGCGCAGGAAGACGTAGGCCGGCTTGTCGCCTTGCCTCGCGCATTGCGCCGCGAAGAGCGAGGAAAGGGAGGAGGAAGAAAAGGAAAACAAAGTGATGCTATTTAGTGCAGCAGGAGTTGACTATCGCTGACATTCATGCCGCGCGCATGAGACAACCATCCCGGAATGTGGAATACGTCTCTGGCGGGTCGACGAAGCCGCATCGACGCGTGGCGCTCCGTCGACGCGTGACGCTCCGCATACGCGGGGCTAGCGCGGCGGGGGTTCGGCCTGCTGCTCGCGCAACAGCGCGTCGACCACACGTGCGCGCGTGTCGATGATCGAGGCCTCGTAGTGATCGATCGGCTGGCTCGCCGAACCCCGCGCGACGAGTTCCTGGGCGGCCTTCAGGCGGTCGCGCGCGGCGGCGTAATCGAGTGTCGCGACCTGCGATTCCGCATCGGCCCGGATGGCGCGCAGGGCGTCGTTCTGCGCGCCATAGAGATTGCCCAGGGTGCGCCACACCGTGGCATCGCGCTGATGCGTGGCCACCCAGTCGCGCAATGGCGCCACCATCGGAGCCGGCTGGCGCAGCGCGAGGGCGACCTGGGCCGACAGCAGCATCTCCGAGCGCTCCCGGCTGCGGGCATCGAGCAACTGCTGCGCGCGCGGAGCGTCGCCGGCGGCGAGCGCGATCTCGGCCTGCAGGAGTCGCGCGAGACGCGCCGAGGCGGCATCGTCCGCCACGCGCGTGACCAGGCGATCGGCCAGCGCCCGGGCCGCGCGGCCATCGCGCAACTCGCTCGCCGCCAGGGCACCGGCATACAGGAGGGCGGCCTGCTGCACCGGCGTGCGGCGTTCGAATTCGCCGCCGGAGGCCGCATCGATCCACATGCGCAGCACGTCGACGCCCGGGCGCGAGAGCACGCGGGCGCGCGCGGCGACCAGGGCGTGATCCATCTTCAGCAGGCGCGTCGCGGCGGGCAGGCGTGGCGTCGCGCCCGGCGTGGCGATGGGCAGGGCACCCGCGCCGTCGCGGAACTGGAAGCGCGCCTGCATGTCCGAGATGCGCTCGCTGTTGAGCGGGTGGCTGCGCAGGTAGGGATAGGAGCCGTTGTCGTTCAGGCGCGAGGCGTACTGCAGCTTCTCGAACATCGAGGCGGCGCCCTGGGGCGCGAAACCGGCCTGCGTCATGACGCCGAAGCCCACCCGGTCGGCCTCGCGCTCCATGTCGCGCGAGAAGTCGAGCTGGTTCTGCATCACCAGGGCCTGGCCGCCCATGATCATGGCCTGGCCGGCATCGCCGGTGCGACTCTTGCTCGCGGCGATGGCGCCCAGCACCATGGCCGCCAGCATCAGCGGCAGCTGGCGCCCCTGCCGGGCCATGAGACGCGCGATGTGGCGCTGCGTGACGTGCGACAGCTCGTGGCCGAGCACGGTCGCGAGTTCGTCCGCGCTGTCGGTGGCCGCCACCAGGCCCAGATGCAGTCCGAGATAGCCGCCCGGCAGCGCGAAGGCATTGATGCTGCGGTCGCGACCCACGAGCACCACCCAGGCGAAGCGTTCGTCGAGTTCGGGCGTCAGCTCCCCGCGCACGCGCGCCGCCGCCATCAGCCGCTGCCAGATGCCCTGGACATAGTCGCCGATCACCGGATCGTCGATGTAGTCGGGATCGCGGAACAGCTCGCGCGCGATCTGGTCGCCCAGGCGGCGCTCGGCGGCGGCCGTCATCTCGCCGCCGTCGCCCATGCCCGGCAGTTGCGCGTGGACCGGCGCGACGCCGGCCGCGAGCTGCGCGGCGACCAGGGCGCCGATGCCGAGGCGACGCAGCAGGCGACGCCGGAACGAGACTTTTTTCGTCATGGAAGGAACGGGGAAATCCAGGTGGGGCCCATTTCCTATGATGCACACCCCCGTGACCGTTCATCCCGCGCGCGCCGCGTACCCTGGAATTCCATGAGCTCTCTCACCCACTTCGACGCCCAGGGCCAGGCCCACATGGTGGATGTCGCCGCCAAGCCCGCCACCCATCGCGTCGCCATCGCCAGCGGGCGCATCGAGATGCTGCCGGCCACGCTGGCGCTGATCGAATCGGGCACGGCCAGGAAGGGCGACGTGCTGGGCATCGCCCGCATCGCCGGCATCCAGGGCGCCAAGAGGACCAGCGACCTGATCCCGCTGTGCCATCCGCTGGCGCTCACGCGGGTGGCGGTGGTGTTCGAGACGGCCGGGGGCGCCTCCGGCCGGGCGGGCGACCCGCCACGGGTCGTCTGCACCGCCACCGTCGAGACCGTCGGCCCCACCGGCGTCGAGATGGAAGCGCTGACTGCGGTGCAGGTCGCCCTGCTGACCATCTACGACATGTGCAAGGCGGTGGATCGCGGCATGCGCATCACGGATGTCCAGGTGCTGGAGAAGCACGGCGGCAAGTCGGGCAGCTGGACCGCCACGCCCTAGCAGTCGCTGCACGGCAACGCCGCCAAGTTACCTTCAGCAACATTTCAGACCAGATTCGCCGCTTCGTCGAGCGGACGGATTCGTCGTGGCCGTCGAGAAAAGCCCTTCGAGGCCTCGGCCGGTCGATGAACTGTCAATGACACGGCTCGGAATCCCTAAGGTTTTCCCTTGATTGCTTCTGATTGTGAAAATTCCTTACTACTTTCGTTTAGCCTTTCAAGAAATTCGAAAAAGTAAGTGAAAAGTGTGTGGAAGATCGCGGATGTTTTTCGATTTGTTACATATAAACGATAGGGTCCGGAGGAATCCGAGTTTTCGTGAAGACGATATGGGCCCTACTGACTCTCTCTGCTTTCCAACGAGCGGAAACATTTCAACCTCTCAGATTGGAAAGCGACAAGGATGAAAATACTGATCTACAGCTCAGTTTTTTATCCCGCCATCGGCGGCATCGAGAACCACACCCTGTTCCTCGCCAAGGAATTCGTTCGCGCCGGGCATGAGGTCAAGGTGGTGACCGAGCAGCCCCAGACCGGCAGCACACCGCTGGAGAACATCGAGATCTTCCATTCGGCCGACAAGCTCAGCCAGATCCGCCTGTTCATGTGGAGCGACATCTTCTACATGCCCAACATCACGCTCAAGGGCATCTGGCTGCTGTTCTTCAATCCGCTCAAGCGCTGGATGATTTCGCACAACGACTTCCATCTCATAGAGTCGCTCGGCCTCAAGTCGCGGCTCAAGAGCCTGGTGATCCGCAAGGCGACCACCAACATCTCGGTCAGCCGGAGCGTCGCCCGGGCCCTGCCGGCGCCCTCGACGGTGATCTACAACTGCTACAACGACGAACTGTTCAAGCTGTACGAGAACGAGCGCCGGACGCGCGACTTCGTCTTCGTCGGCCGCCTGGTGACGCAGAAGGGCTGCGACATGCTGATCGAGGCCTGCAGCCGCCTGAAGCGGCCCTTCACCCTGAGCGTCGTGGGCTATGGACCCGAGGCCGACCGCCTCGAGGCCAAGGTCGAGGCCCTGGGCCTGGCCGGCCAGGTGAGCTTCCTGGGCATGCTGCGTGACGAGCCCCTGGCGCGCGTCATGAACCGCCATCGCACCATGATCATTCCCTCGACCGGCAACGAAGGCTTCGGCATCGTGGCGCTGGAGGGCCTGGCCTGCGGTTGCCGGATGCTGGTGGCCGACGCCGGCGGACTGGCCGAGGCGGTCGATCGCCATGCCGACGTGTTTCCGATGGGCGACGTGGAGGCACTGACCCGGCTGCTGCGGCAGGCGCTCGATGCGCCCGCCTGCGATCCGATGCCCGAGTGCCGCGTCGCCTACCTGAAGGAGCATTCCAAGCGCAACGTCGCGCGGAAGTACCTGGACGTGTTCTCCCGCCCGTCGTCGAGAGTCGCCCTCGAACTGGGCAAGATGTAAGGAATCCGATGCTGGCCCCCCAGAACATTGTCGATGTCGACCTGCCCGAGAAGACCCTGTGCCTGACCTATGACGACGGCCCCGGACCGGCGAGCGCGGCGATCGGCCGCTTCCTGCACGAGCAGGGCGTGCGCGCCACCTTCTTCGTGGTGGGCAAGTTCGCCGTCGAGCATCCGGAGATCCTGGACGAACTCCATGCCCACGGCCACATCATCGGCAACCACACGTTCGAGCATCCCGACATGCCCTACTACGTGTCGGTCAACGGTGACGTGCGCGACCAGATCATCCGCACCAACACGGTCATCCAGAAATACAACAAGGACCGGCCGATCTACTTCCGTGCCACCTATGGCAAGTGGTCGCCCGAGGTCGCCAACGAGCTCAACGTCGACCTGCGCAGCTCCTACCGCCACGTCGGTCCGGTGTACTGGAACATCGCCGGCATCGACTGCTACTACTGGAAGCTGGGCAAGTCGGTCGAGGAAGCCGCCGAGGTCTACCTGAAGGACATCGAGTCCAAGGGCAAGGGCATCATCGTGATGCACGACGGCATCGCCGACATGGACACCGTCGCCGCCAAGAGCCGGACGCTGGAACTCACGCGCCACCTGATCCCCCGGCTCCAGGCGCTGGGCTACCGCTTCGTCGGCCTGGACGAGATCGACGACCCGCAGCTCACCTCGCCGGCGGCCGACACCTTCGGCCTGAAGGGCCAGAACGGCAGGTTCCTCCAGTACTCGGACGACGAGAGCGCATCGCTGGACTGGTCGGGTCATTCCATCAAGGACGATCGCGTGCAGTTCTTCATGGAGGACAAGGGCAAGGGCAAGATCGTGCTGCGCACGGCCGAGGGCCGCTACCTGAGCGTCAACCCCGATGCCGACGAGACGGTGCGCCTCTGCGACGAGCGCGACATCTATTCGCTGTTCGACAGCATTCCGGTCAATGCCTCGCAGATCATCCTGCGCTCGCACAACGGCAACTACCTGGCCTCCGAGACCGGCAAGGGTGGCGCTCTCAAGGCCAATGCGCCCTTCATGCGCCAGGCCTGGGCCATGACCTACGTGCCGGGCACCCGGGCCTACCTGAAGCCCCCGAGCCTGTCGGACCGGCTGCGCAACCTGAAGAAGGCCGCGCTGTTCGTGAAGTCCAAGGTCCTGAGCTCGTAGCGGGGCCCGTCAGGGGGACGCCGACAACCGCCCGGGACCGTCCGCTCAGTGATGGTGGCCGTGCGCGCCGTGGACGTGGCGGTGCGCGATCTCCTCGGCCGAGGCGGCCCTGACCTCGATCACCTTGAGCGTGAAGCGCAGCTCCATGCCGGCGAGTGGATGGTTGCCGTCGAGCAGCACCTTGTCGCCCTTGATCTTCTTGACGGTGAAGACCTGCGGCCGGCCTTCTTCGTCGCGTCCCTCGAGCTGGCCGCCGACCTTCACGCCCGGCGGGAATTCGCTCTTGGGGATCGTGCGTTCGAGCGCCGGATCGCGTTCGCCGAAGGCATCCTCGGGCTTGAGCTGCAGCGTGACGCTGTAACCCGTCTCCTTGCCTTCGAGCGCCTGCTCGATCTTGGGCAGGGTGTTGTCGTAGCCGCCGTGCAGGTAGGTCATGGGTTCGGGCGCTTCCTCGATGAGCTTGCCCTTGGCATCGGCGACCTTGTAGCGGAGGGTGATGGCGGTGTTTTTTCGGATTTGCATGGCGATCGATTGTCCACATCGCGCGCATGCCGGGTGCCGTCCGGGATGCGGCGTCGGTGTCGGCAGACGCGCGACCGGTCCGCCCGGCCTACAACGCGGCACGCGCGACGGGACTAGGTTGAGGCTTCTTTCCGCCTCAAGGCGGCCCGCTTCGACTCCCGCAAAGGAATCTCCATGTCCGACAACGACACCCCCATCGCTCCCAATGCCACCGCTCCCGACACCATCGACGTCCAGTCCGACGCCGCGCTGGAGGAATGGGCGAAGAAGCTCGACGTCACGTCCCAGCAGCTCAAGGACGCGGTCGCGGAGGTCGGCGATCGCGCCACGGATGTCGAGATGCATCTGAAGGGCACGCGCAGCACCACCAACACCGAGCGCGTCGAGGAAGCCGGCGGCGCGAGCTGAGCGGCCACGGCCACGAGCAAAGAAAAAGGGCGGTGCTCGATGCACCGCCCTTTTTTCATGCCCGCCCCTTCCGGCCTCGGGAGACCGGGGGCCGACGGCGCGGATCTCAGGCCGGCGAGGTGAACACCAGCAGCGAGCGACCGGTCACCGTGTAGCGGTGGCCCGGCTCGAAGGGCACGTCCTCCTGGGTGTCGAGCGCGGTGTCGACCACGCGCGTCCAGCCCTTGCCGGCGAAGGCCTCGCCACGCGAGGGCAGCGTGAAGTCGATCGCGCCTTCCCAGGAGTTGAAGACGATCAGCACGCTGTCGTCGTGCGACGCACGCGGCAGCGCCGACGATGGCGCGGTGCCCTCGAGCAGCAGGCCGAAGCAGCGCGTCTGCGGATCCTGCCAGTGCGGCGCCTGCATCTCGTTGCCGTCCGGGGCGAACCAGGTCGAGTCCTTGACCTGGGCGGCCTCGCTCCACTGCCCGGTCAGGAAGCGGTTGCGGCGCAGCACCGGCAGTCGGCGGCGCAGCATGGTCAGGTGCTGGGTGAACCTGCGCAGCGATTCGCCGCGCTCGTCGATGTCCTGCCATTGCACCCACGAGATGTCGTCGTCCTGGCAATAGGCATTGTT
Source organism: Variovorax sp. PEI5 (assembly GCF_056679935.1). Lineage (NCBI taxonomy): Bacteria > Pseudomonadati > Pseudomonadota > Betaproteobacteria > Burkholderiales > Comamonadaceae > Variovorax > Variovorax sp. PEI5. Next base: position 2,846,304 of record NZ_CM155257.1, on the reverse strand, counting down.
GTTGCCCTGCTGGGTGCGGCCGAACTCGTCGCCGGCCAGCACCATCGGCGTGCCCTGCGAGAGCAGCAACGTGGCGAGCTGGTTGCGCTGCTGGCGCGCGCGCAGGGCCAGCACGCCCTCGTCGTCGGTCGGGCCTTCGACGCCGCAGTTCCACGAGCGGTTGTCGGAATGGCCGTCGCGGTTGTTCTCGTTGTTGGCCTCGTTGTGCTTCTCGTTGTAGCTGACGGTGTCGGCCAGCGTGAAGCCGTCATGGGCGGTGATGAAGTTGACGCTGGCCCAGGGCCGACGGCCACGCTTGTTGAAGCGGTCGCCACTGGCGGTCAGGCACTGCGCGAGCGCGGGCGCCATGCCCTCGTCGCCCTTCCAGAAGGCGCGCACGGTGTCGCGGAACTGGTCGTTCCACTCGGCCCAGCCGGGCGGGAAGCCACCCACCTGGTAGCCGCCCGGGCCGATGTCCCACGGCTCGGCGATCAGCTTGACGCTGGAAAGCACCGGATCCTGGCGGCAGCTGTCCAGGAAGCCGCCGCCCTCGTCGAAGCCATGCGGCTCGCGCGCCAGGATGGTCGCCAGGTCGAAGCGGAAGCCATCGACGCGCATCTCCGTGACCCAGTAGCGCAGGCTGTCGGTCACCATCTGCAGCACGCGCGGGTGGCTCAGGTTCAAGGTGTTGCCGGTGCCGGTGTCGTTGATGTAGTAGCGCGGGCCGGGGCCCTCCTGGCCCTCGCCGCCGGGCATCAGCCGGTAGTAGCTGGCGTTGTCGATGCCCTTGAAGGACAGCGTCGGACCCATCTCGTTGCCTTCGGGCGTGTGGTTGTAGACCACGTCCATGATCACTTCCAGGCCGTGGGCGTGGAAGCGGTCGACCATGGCCTTGAACTCGTCGATGTTGGGCCCGTCCATGTAGCGCTGGTCGAGGGCGAAGAAGCCCATCGTGTCGTAGCCCCAGAAGTTGGTCAGGCCCTTCTCCAGCAGGAACGGCTGGTTGAGGAACATCTGGATCGGCAGCAGCTCGACGCTGGTCACGCCCAGTTCCTTGATCGGCGCGATGACTTCGTCGGTCATGCCGGCGAAGGTGCCGCGGAAATGCTCCGGCACCCCGGGGTGGCGCATCGTGTAGCCCTTGACGTGCGTCTCGTAGAACACGGTCTCGTTCCATGGCACCCGCACGGTGTCGGTCTGCTTCCATTCGAAGCGCGAGTCGACCACCACGCACTTGGGCATGAAGGGCGCGCTGTCGCGCTCGTCGAAGCTCAGGTCGCCATCGGGATGGCCAACGGTGTAGCCGAACACCTCGGGGCCCCACTTGAGCTCGCCCATGTGCGCCTTCGCATAGGGGTCGAGCAGCAGCTTGTTGGGGTTGAAGCGATGACCCTTCAGCGGCTCGTAGGGACCATGCACGCGGTAGCCATAGCGGGTGCCGGGCTTCAGGCCGGGCACGAAGCCGTGCCAGACCTCGTCGGTGTATTCGGGCAGCGCGATGCGGGCGATCTCGTTGGTGCCGCTCTCGTCGTAGATGCACACCTCGACCTTGGTGGCATGGGCGGAGAACAGGGCGAAATTGACACCGCGTCCGTTGTAGGTGGCACCGCGCGGATGGGAGACGCCTTCCTCGAGGGTGAAGGCTGGCGAATCGGCGCTGTCGGAGGCCGTGGATGGGGTCGTGGTGGCGGTCATGGATGGAAGGGTGGGTGCTGGGGAAAACCGGGAGTCATGGGACTCTGAGGTCGCCCGTCCATCGCCGGCAAAGCCGTTGGCTGGATTTGCCGTAGGCCGAAGGCACAGCCGTCGGCCGGAGAGCGCTGCTCAGGCGTCGAGCGCCGGCGTCTGCCAGCCCAGCAGCTCCGCCAGCCGCAGCACGATCCAGCGGGCCTCGTCGGCCGAGACGCCCGAGGCTTCCGAGCGCAGCCCGGCATGGATGCGATGCAGCACCTCGTCCTCCGAGGGCACCTCGACATGCGCCAGCACGCGCGCGTGCTCCACCAGATGCGCGGCCAGGTCCTCGCAGACCTCGTAGCGCGCGCGCACCGTGGCGATGGGTTCGCGCAGGCGCTGGCGCTGCGCGTCGGCATGGAGCGCGAAGAACGAGGGCGGGATGTCGATCTGGTAGTCGTCGGTCATGGCGGTGGCCCGGGCGGGCGTGGGAACGTGGCGGAAGGAGGCGGCCCCATCGTAGGCGCTACCCCGGCGCGAGACGCGGCCTTTCATCAAATCCGCGGGGTCGGCGTGCGACCATGATCCGGTCCCCGTTGCACCACCGGCCCCCTCCTCTCCTTCTCTTCTCTTCGCGCATCCCCGACGTCCATGGAAATCGAGTTCAAGTTTCAAGTCCCCGCCGATCGCCTCGCCGCCCTGAAGGCCGAACTGCGCAGCGCGCCGACCCGGCGCACGCGACTGCGGGCCCGCTATTTCGACACCGCCGACGGCAGCCTGGCCGCGCAGGGCGCCGTGCTGCGCCTGCGCCAGGAGGGCGACCGCTGGGTCCAGACCGCCAAGGCGCTCGGCGAGGGTCCGCTGCACCGGCTGGAGCACAACGCCGACCTGGGCCCGGCGCGGGCCGGCGAGATGCCCGAGCCCGATGTGCGGCGTCATGCCGGCACTCCCGTGGGCGAGCGCATCGCGCACCACCTCGAGGCCGCCGGGCAGCCCCTGGTCGAGACCTATGGCACCGACATCTGGCGCCTGTCGCGCGAAGTCCATGTGCCTGCCCCGGACGGCGGCGCCGGCACGACGGTGGAACTGGCGCTCGACCTGGGTCATGTCGTCGCCACGCCGGCCGCGGGCGGCGCGGCGCGGCGCGCGCCGGTGTGCGAGCTCGAGCTCGAACTGGTCGATGGCGACATCGCCGGCCTGGTCGAACTGGCCCGCCACTGGTCGCAGGCGCATGGCCTGTGGCTGAGCACCGTGTCGAAGGCCGAGCGCGGCGAACGGCTGATGGCCGGCCTCGACGCGGCACCGGCCGTGAAGGCGCGGCCACCGCGCTTCGAGGCGGTCGAACCGGCGCCACGCGAGGACGCCGGCAAGAAGGCCGGCCGCAAGGGCAAGGGCAAGGGCGCGCGCAAGGGCAGCCACCGGCATGGGCGGAACGCCCCCGATGGCCCGGCGATCCAGCGCGCCGTCGTCGCGGCCTGCCTGGCGCAGATGCTGCCCAACGCCAGCGAGATCGCCGCCGGCGACGCCACGGCCGATGTCGTGCACCAGCTGCGCGTGGGCATCCGCCGGCTGCGCACCGCGCTGCGCGAGCTCGACGTGCTCGGCCCCGGTTTCGATCCCGCGTGGGAGCCACCGCTGGTCTTGGCCTTCCGTGGCCTCGGCGCCCGGCGCGACCAGGAGTTGCGCGCCGAGAAGCTGGCGCCCCGGCTGGATGCCGCCGGCGCGCCATCCGCCACCGTGGAGAGCGTGACCGGTGACACGCCGGCACCGGGCGACCTGGTGCGCGATCCCGCCTTCCAGGCCGTGCTGGTCGATCTGATCGGCTTCGCGGCCATCGATGCACCGGCCGCTGCGGCACCGAGCGACGACACCGGCGAGCATGCCGAGCCCGGGCAACCACTGGACGCCCCCGAGGCCCGGCACGCCCTTCAGCGGCGCCTGCGCAAGCTGCACCGTCGCCTGGTCGAGGATGCCGACCGCTTCGACACCCTGGAGATCGAGGCGCGCCACGACGTGCGCAAGAAGCTCAAGCGCCTGCGCTACCTGGCCGAGTTCGTCGCCCCGCTGTTCGATGCCGAAGGCGCGCGACGCTATCTCGCGCATCTGGCACCGGCCCAGGATGCCCTGGGCGAGGCCAACGACGAGGCCTCCGCGCTCGAGGCCTTCCGCGGCGCCACCGCGACCGATCCGCGCGCCTGGTTCGCCGTCGGCTGGCTGAGCGCGCGGCAGGAGGCATCCACGCGGGCCAGCCAGAAGGCGCTGCGCCGCATCGCCAAGGCACCGAGGTTCTGGAAGCGCCAGGGCTGACGCCGACGCGGCAGCCGCCGCCGACGTGGCTGTCGGCCGGCGGCCTGGCGGACCGGCTCCGGGACGGTCGCTGGCTGACACGAAGCACTCACATCGTCCGTCGCCCGCATGCGGCGCGTGCTTCTAACGTGACGGCTAATCAGGCCGCCACGAGAGGAAACCCACGTCATGTCCACCGCCCCATCCGTTCCCGCCCCCATCCTGCCGGGGTCTTCCTCCGCGGCGGCCAAGGGGTCGAAGATCAAGTACTTCTTCGACCTGGCCAAGAAGGCCGTCATGGCCTGGATCGACGACCTCGCGCCGAGCATGGGCGCGGCGATCTCCTACTACACGATGTTCTCGCTGGCGCCGCTGCTGGTGATCGTCATCGCGGTGGCTGGCGCGATCTTCGGTCGCGAGGCGGTGCAGGGCGAGATCGTGACGCAACTGCAGGGTCTGATCGGGCGCGAGGGGGCGATCGCGGTGCAGGGCCTCATCAAGAGCGCCGACGAGCCGGCCAAGGGCCTGGTGGCGGGCCTGATCAGCATCGTGGTGCTGATCATCGGCGCGACCACCGTGTTCGGCGAACTGCAGAGCTCGCTCGACCGCATCTGGCACGTGCCCGAGCGCGAGAAGCCGAGTGGCGTCTGGGGACTGCTGCGGGCGCGGGTGCTGTCCTTCGGCCTGATCCTGGGGCTGGCCTTCCTGCTCATGGTCTCGCTGCTGGTGAGCGCCAGCGTGGCGGCCTTCGGCAGCTGGGCCGGGGGCCTGCTGCCGGGCTGGGAGATCCTGCTGATGGCGCTCAACATCGTGGTGTCGATCGGCATCACGACGGTGCTGTTCGCGATGATCTTCAAGCTCATGCCGACGGCCAAGATCGAGTGGCACGACGTCTGGATCGGCGCCATCGTGACGGCGGTGCTGTTCGAGATCGGCAAGACCCTGATCGGGCTGTACATCGGCAAGAGCGGCGTCAACGAGTCCTTCGCCGCGGCCGGCTCGCTGGTGGTGCTGCTGGCCTGGGTCTACTACGCGGCGCAGATCTTCCTGCTGGGCGCGGAGTTCACCAAGGTCTATGCCAACGAGCACGGCTCGATCGCCGGCACCAAGGCCACGGCCGCCACCCAGGCGGTCGCCGCGGTGAAGGAAGCCGGCACCGATGCCATCGTCCCGGGCGCCGCCCCGCACGAGACGGCCCGCTCGGCCCTGGCGGCGACCCAGGGCGATGCCGGCCCGGCGGCCACCGGCGGCACGGGCGATACGCGTCTGGCGGTGGACGCCGACACCATGCGCCGCACCGTCGAGGCGCAGCGCGAGGTCGAGGAACGCCTGCATGTCGCCACGGCCAGCCTGGCGCGCCAGGTGCTGCTGCTGGGGGTGGCGACCTTCGCCACCACCGTCGCGACGCACTGGGAGAAGCGACAGCGCAGGACCGCGCGCCGCGAGCACAAGGCCACCACCCGTCTCGAGCGCCGGCTGCGCCGCTGAACGCACGCGGCGGCGCCACGGCCATCCGGGCCGTGAGGCCGGCCGGTCACTCCTCGGACGGTTCCACCCGGTCGACCGTGACCTTCATCTCGCCCATCTCCAGTGGTCCGTAGTTCGAGACGAAGGCCACGTCGGCCGCGTCGCGCCCATAGGCCACCACGATGCGTCCGCCCAACGGCTCGGACTGGGTGGCGTCGAAGGTGTACCAGCGGCCATCGACGAAGGCCTCGAACCAGGCATGCATGTCCATCGGATCGAGCTTGTGGAGGTAGCCCACCACCATGCGCGCCGGGATCTTCAAGGCCCGCGTCAGCGCCACGCCGATGTGGGAGAAGTCGCGGCAGACGCCGGCGCCATGGGCCAGCGAGTCGAGCGCGTCGGTGGTGCCATCGCTGACCCCATAGCGGTATTCGAGGTTGTCGTGGATCCAGGCACGGATGGCTTCGATCTGGTCGTAGCCGGCCTTGGCCTTGCCGACGATCTCCAGCGCCTTGGCCTCCATCTTGTCGGACGGGCAATAGCGGCTCTGGAGCAGATAGAGCAGCGCATCGTCGGGCAGGTCCTCGACGGGCGTGCGGGGCGCGCCGGGCGTGACGCGGATCTCGTCCTCGGTCTCCATCACCATCTCGACCTCGATGCGCATCTCGCCCTTGGGGATCACGAAGCGCTGGCCGAGGTTGCCATAGCTGTCGACATATTCGACCGTGCGTACCCAGGGCGAGAGTTCGTAGCGTTCGCTGATCATCCATTGCGCCATGCCGCTGCGCGGACGGAGCATGGCGACCACCGGGCAATCGGCGCCGGCTTTCACGGTCATGGTGCAGTTGGCTTTGAGCTTCATCGGTGGTCCTGGGGGAAAAAGGCGTTGGGAGAGGGGAACATTCAACAAGTGTGCCAAGACCGGACGACAAGTCGATCGGACGGCGCCCACGAAAAACGCCGTCCCTGAGGACGGCGTCTTGATGTGCCATGGCCCGGCGCGGGTGGCCGGTCGGCGGGCTCTGGCTGGATTGCTTCCACCGGGACGAGCCCGGCGGCATGCCTCACACCATCGGCGGATCGCAATCGCGCGCGGCGTGGCGCGGCTGGCCGACGGCGGTGATGAAGGCCACCGTCGCGGAGCCGACGTCGGACGCGTCGGCCAGGATCAGGCCCGGGTCGTCGGTGCCGTCCGGCAGCGTCAGCGGGATGCCCGCATCGGTCAGCAATGCCTGCGACGAACCCAGGGCGAGCAGCGTCTTGCAATGGCGGTACTGGTCCTTGACGAACTCGGCCGTGTGGCCATCGCCGGCCAGCAGCTCGACACCGGCGGCGCCATCGGGCAGCACCAGGGCATCGAACAGGAAGCCGGGCGTGTTCTCCAGCGTGGCATCGGCCTCGATCGGCGTGCCATCGGCCGTCTTCACGGTGCCCAGGCGCGGCGCGACGAAGCGCGGCACCGCGCCGGCATCGAACAGGGCCTTGTGCACCGCCACGGCGGAAGCGCCATCGACGCCATGCGCCACCAGGATCGCGATCTTGCGGGTGCGGATGCCGCCATCGCCCGGACGGGCCATCAGCGACAGCGCGGGCGACTTGTCGACTTCCGGCGTCGCCGGGGTCTCCAGGGCCTTCGGCAGCGCGGCGGGCACTTCCATGCCCAGATCCGCGGCCACCTGGGACGCCAGCGCGGGCGACACGTTCACCAGGCCGGCGACCATGCGCTGGCGGATCGCCGGCACCGCCACCTTGGACAGCTCGAAGCGGAACGCGGCGGCGATGTGGGCCTGCTCGACCGGCGTCTGGCTCTCGTAGAACAGCGTGGCCTGCGTGTAATGGTCGGCGAACTTCTCCGGCTTGCCGCGCACCTTGTCGCTCGACTCCGCCGCGTCGATGCGACGGGCGATGCTCTGGAAGCCCTGGGCCGCACCGGCCTGGTACGGAGCGCCGCCGGCCAGCGAATTCGGCTCGTACGACACGCGACCGCGCGGGATCGCCTGGCGATGCATGCCGTCACGCTGGTTGTTGTGGACCGGCGCGATCGGCGCGTTGATCGGCAGCTCGTGGAAGTTGGGGCCGCCCAGGCGGCTGATCTGCGTGTCCACGTAGGAGTGGATGCGGCCGGCCAGCAGCGGGTCGTTGGTGAAATCCATGCCCGGCACGATGTGCGCGGTGCAGAAGGCCACCTGCTCGGTCTCGGCGAAGAAGTTGTCCGGGTTGCGGTTGAGCACCATGCGGCCCACGATCTGCACGGGCACCAGTTCCTCGGGGATGACCTTGGTCGAGTCCAGTACGTCGAAGCTGAAGCCCGCGGCCTGCTCCTCGGTGAAGATCTGCAGGCCCAGTTCCCATTCCGGATACTCGCCCGCATTGATGGCTTCCCACAGGTCGCGACGATGGAAGTCCGGATCGGCGCCGGAGATCTTCACCGCCTCGTCCCACACCATCGAGTGCGTGCCGAGCTTGGGCTGCCAGTGGAACTTCACGAACACCGATTCACCCTCGGCATTGACCAGCCGGAAGGTGTGCACGCCGAAGCCCTGCATCATCCGGTAGCTGCGCGGCAGCGTGCGGTCGCTCATCTGCCACATCAGCATGTGGGTCGACTCGGGCATCAGCGAGACGAAATCCCAGAACGTGTCATGCGCCGAGGCCGCCTGCGGCATGCCGTGGTGCGGCTCCGGCTTGACGGCATGGACCAGATCGGGGAACTTGATGGCGTCCTGGATGAAGAAGACGGGGATGTTGTTGCCCACCAGGTCCCAGTTGCCTTCGTCGGTGTAGAACTTGACCGCGAAGCCGCGCACGTCGCGGGCCGTGTCCTTGGAGCCGCGCTCGCCGGCGACGGTCGAGAAGCGCACGAACACCGGCGTGATCTTGCCAGCTTCGGCGAACACCGAGGCCTTGGTGTACTTGGCCAGCGACTCGTAGGCTTCGAAGTAGCCATGCGCGCCCGATCCGCGGGCGTGCACGATGCGCTCCGGAATGCGCTCGTGGTCGAAATGGGTGATCTTCTCGCGCAGGATGAAGTCTTCCAGCAGCGCCGGGCCGCGCAGGCCGGCTTTGAGCGAGTTCTGGTTGTCGGCGATCTTCACGCCCTGGTTCGTCGTCAGGATCTGGCCCGACGAGTCGACGCGCACGCGGTCGAGCGTGCCGATGGTGGCATTGACGCCTTCGGGCGCCACCGTGCCCGCCTTGGCCGACGAGTTGCTCTCCGACGGCGTGCTGCCGGTGGGCAGGCGCGAGGGCGGCGTGGCCGTCAGGCCCTGGGGCGCGGCCAGGGCGTTGTCCATGCCGTGTTCGAGGGCCTTGTTGGTGTTGGCCGGCATGGCGGCGACGAGGGTCTGCGTGTCGGCGGCCTTCTGGGCCAGGACGTCGCCGCCGGCGGCACCGGGAGGCGCCGGATGCGCGGGGCCGCTGTCGGTATTGCGGGCCGCGGCCTGGGCGGCGGTCGCGACGGCGGGGGAAACGGAGGAAGGCGGCGACGCCTTGCTGGATTGAGCCATGTATGCGCTTTCGAGGTATCGGTGGGGAGGAACGTCGGGAGGATTTCACGACGCCTTTGAAGACAACCTAAGGACCTCCCCTCATGCGTTGTGTAGGACGGTGCGACATTGACCCCGGGCAGCCGGCCCATCGTCGCGCACCTATCATCCGCCGCATGTCGTTCCTGCCGCGCACCGCCACGGCGCCGTTCTGCCCCTCCGAAGTCAAGGGCAGCATCGCCGTCGATCCCTCGCTCTCCTTCCATCGCAAGCTCTGGCGCTACGCCGGTCCCGGCCTCCTCGTCTCGGTGGGTTACATGGACCCGGGCAACTGGGCCACCGACATCGAGGCCGGTTCGCGCTTCGGCTACGGCCTGCTGTTCGTCGTGCTGCTGGCGAGCCTGGCGGCGATGCTGCTGCAGACGCTGTGCGTGCGCCTGGGCCTGGTGGCGCAGAAGGACCTGGCGCGCCTGTGCCGGGAGCGCTACTCGCCCGCGGTCAACCGCTTCCTGTGGCTGGGCGCCGAGCTCGCCATCGTCGCCTGCGACCTGGCCGAGGTGCTGGGCAGCGCATTGGCGCTGCACCTGCTGTTCGGCGTCTCGGTCACCACCGGCATCGCCATCACGGCCTTCGACACCATCCTGGTGCTCGGCCTGCAGGGCGCGGGCTTCCGGCGCGTCGAGGCGATCGTCCTGGCGCTGGTGGCGACCATCGCCGGTTGCTTCGCGATCGAGCTGGTGATGGCGCAGCCGAACTGGTTCGGCGTCGCCATGGGCTTCGCGCCCAGCCTGGAGCGCCTGCAGCAGCCCGGCGCGCTGTACCTGGCGATCGGCATCGTCGGAGCCACGGTGATGCCGCACAACCTGTACCTGCATTCGTCGATCGTGCAGACCCGGCTGGTGGCGCCGACCGACGCGGCGCGCAGCGAGGCGATCCGCTTCTGCACGGCGGATGCGATCGTCTCGCTCTCGCTGGCCCTGCTGGTCAACGCCGCCATCATGGTGCTGGCGGCCAGCGCCTTCAATGCCAGCGGCCATCGCGAGGTCACCGGCATCGAGGATGCCTACCACCTCATCGAGCCGCTGGTGGGCAGCGCCTTCGCCGCCGCGCTGTTCGGCATCGCGCTGCTGGCCTCCGGCCAGAGTTCGACCTTCACCGGCACCATCGCCGGCCAGATCGTGATGGAGGGCTTCCTCGACCTGAAGATCCCGTGCTGGCAGCGCCGTCTCGCCACGCGTGCGCTGGCGCTGGTGCCGGCCTTCGTCGGCGTCTGGTGGTTCGGCGACGATGGCATCGGCCGCATGCTGGTGCTCAGCCAGGTGGTGCTGAGCTTCCAACTGCCCTTCGCGATCTGGCCGCTGGTGCGCTTCACCAGCGACCCGGCATTGATGGGGCGCTTCGTCAATGGTCCGGCGCTGCGGATGGCGGCGTGGGGACTGTTCGGCGTGATCGCCATCGCCAATGTCTGGCTGGTGGGCAACGCGCTGGGCGGCGCCGATTGAGTCGGCCCCATGGCGGGGCGCGGTGTCGCGCCGCGCGACCGTGACTCAGCCCGGCGGGAAATCCGTGCCCACGCCGACGTCGCGCCAGCGTTCGATCTCCTCCAGGCTGCCGCGCAGGCGGCCGGCGACGGCATCGACGCCGAAGGCGCCGAGCACCAGGTGGCGCGGCGGCGAATCGATCTCGGTGATGTGGATCATGGCCTCGGCCGCGCGGACCGGGTCGCCCGGCTGGTGGCCGCTGCGCGTGGCGGTGGCCGCCATGCGCGCGCCGGCGGTCGAGGCGTAGTCGGCGATGCGGCTGGGCGTCTGGCGCAGCGAGCGGCCGGCCCAGTCGGTGCGGAACGGTCCCGGCGCGACGCAGGTCACCCGGATGCCCAGGGGCTCGCCCTCGAAGGCCAGGGCGTCCGAGAAGCCCTCGACCGCATGCTTGCTCGCCGCGTAGTAGCCCGAGCCCGGAAAGCCGACGAAGCCAGCCACCGAGGTGATGTTGAGCACGTGGCCATGGCGGCGTGCCCGCATGCCCGGCAGCACCGCCCGGGTGACGGCGAACAGGCCGAACACGTTGGCATCGAACTGGGCCCGGATCTGCGCCTCCTCGCCTTCCTCGACCGAGGACTGATAGCCATAGCCGGCGTTGTTGACCAGGACGTCGATGCGGCCGAAGCGCGCCTCGGCCGCGGCGACGGCGGCGGCGACCTGCGCCGCATCGGTGACGTCGAGATCGAGCGCCAGCGCGCGCTCCCCCGCCGCCCCGACCAGGTCGGCGAGACGCGAGCGGTCGCGTGCCGTGGCCGCGACGCGCCAGCCGCGCGCGAGCACGGCGCGGGCGAGTTCATGGCCGAAGCCGGTCGAACAGCCGGTGATGAACCAGACGGGGGTGGTGGCGTCGGAGGTCGTCATGAGGAGATCTTTCGGGCGGACCCGGCCGGCGCCCGGAGGGTCGGGACGACGGGTCGTGAGCCTGGCTGCGATGGTGGGCCCGCCGGGGCGACCGGTGTGTCGGAGAGCACCGACGGCAAGCCCGCGGCCCATGAAAAAAGCGCCCCGCGGGGCGCTTTCCTCTGCTGCTGCGACACGGGTGCCGCTGGCGGCACCGGAGGCCTCAGCCGCCTTTCTTGGGACGCTTGCCGGGGTTCTTCTTGCTGCGCGTGGCGGTGCCGCGCTCCAGGCTGACCTTCTGGCCGCCACCGCTCTTGGGGATGTTGTAGCCGGCGACGGGCGTGGGACGGGGGGTGGCCATGCGGTCTGCTTCGGTACGAATCTTTTGGGGCATCTTGAAACTCTGCTGTGGAAATATGCGAAGGACGAATTAGGCCACATCGTCGAGCAGCCGTACCTTGACGGACTTGCCCTTGACGCGACCGGTGGAGAGCCTGTGGGCGGCCTCGCGCGCGATCCGCCGATCGACCGCCACATAGGTGGAGAACTCGTTGACGTTGATCTTGCCGACCTGCTCGCGGGTGAAGCCGGCTTCGCCGGTCAAGGCGCCCAGCACGTCGCCGGCGCGGATCTTCTCCTTGCGGCCACCGACGATCTGCAGCGTGGACATGGGCGGGCGCAGCGGCTCGCCGCTGCCCGGCGTGAGCTCCGAGAGCGGCCGCCAGGTCGATTCGCGGCCCTGGAGCTGCTCGATCTTCCCGACGCTGCCCATCTCGTCCATGCTCGCGAGATTGAGCGCCAGACCCTCGGCGCCGGCCCGGCCGGTACGGCCGATGCGGTGGATGTGCACTTCGGCATCGGGCGTCACGTCGACGTTGACGACGGCTTCGAGCTGGGCGATGTCGAGGCCGCGCGCGGCGACGTCGGTCGCCACCAGCACCGAACAGCTGCGGTTGGCGAACTGCACCAGCACCTGGTCGCGCTCGCGCTGCTCCAGCTCGCCGAACAGCGCCAGGGCGCTGAAGCCCTGCGCCTGCAGCACGGCGACCAGATCGCGGCACTGCTGCTTGGTGTTGCAGAACGCCAGCGTGCTCTGCGGCCGGAAGTGGTCGAGCAGCTGCGACACCGCATGCAGGCGCTCGTGGTTGCCGACCTCGTACCAGTACTGGACGATCCGGCTCTCCTCGTGCTGCGCCTGCACGGTGATGCGCTGGGGCGTCTTCATGAAGCGCTCGGCCAGCTTGCCGATGCCCTCGGGATAGGTGGCCGAGAACAGCAGGGTCTGGCGCTGCGGCGGACACTGGCGCGCGACCGTCGCGATGTCCTCGAAGAAACCCATGTCCAGCATGCGGTCGGCCTCGTCGAGCACCAGCGTGTTGAGGGCCTGCAGGTCGAGGCTGCCGCGCTCGAGGTGGTCCATGATGCGCCCGGGCGTGCCGACCACGATGTGGGCGCCGTGCTCCAGGCTGGCGGTCTGGCCGCGCAGGGCGACGCCACCGCACAGCGTCACGACCTTGACGTTCTCCTCCGCGCGCGCCAGGCGGCGGATCTCGGTGGTGACCTGGTCGGCCAGTTCGCGCGTCGGGCACAGCACCATCGCCTGGACGGCGAAGCGGCGCGGATTGAGATTGGCCAACAGCGCCAGCGCGAAGGCGGCGGTCTTGCCGCTGCCGGTCTTGGCCTGCGCGATCAGGTCGTGCCCGAGCAGCGCCACCGGCAGGCTGGCGGCCTGGATCGGCGTCATCTGCGCATAGCCGAGCTGGGCAAGGTTGGCGAGCGTCTGCGGCGCGAGCGGCAGCGCGGCGAACCCGGCTGCGGCATCGGCGGCAGCGGAACCTGTCACGGGAGCGGTCACGGAGGGATCAGCGACGCTGCGAGTTGTTGCCGGAGTTGACCGGCGGCGGTCCACGGCGCTCCAGGTGGCGGAACGTGATGCGGCCCTTGGTCAGGTCGTAGGGCGACAGCTCCAGCGACACCTTGTCGCCGGCCAGGATGCGGATGTGGTGCTTGCGCATCTTGCCGCCGCTGTAGGCGATCAGCTGGTGCCCGTTGTCGAGCGTGACGCGATAGCGCGAGTCGGGCAGGACTTCGGTCACTGCGCCGTTCATTTCGATGAGTTCTTCCTTGGCCATGAATTACCTCTGGATGTGTGTTGACGGTGATGACGGGAAAACGATGCGGTGGGCGGGCGGAACGCTCATGCGGCGCACGGCACCGGCGATGCCGATACAACGCGCGAGCCGGTGCGTTCGCGCACCCAGCCCAGTCCTTCGTCGACGGCATAGCGCAGGGCCGCCGAATGGCTGGTGAAACGTGGCGTGAAGCGCATCACGCGATCGTGCATGCCGCTGCCGCGGCCGGAGCGGATCGAGACCGAGGCGGCGAAACGACCGTCGTCGAGGTTCTTGATCAGGGGCGAGACGAGGTATTTACCCATCGCCACGCTGTGTTGAATGATGTCCATGAAAGCCTTGCGCACCGCGACGCCGCGAATGCGCTGAATACAGTTGAGAACGGGACGGGGCCGGCCGTGATGGCGTCGATACGGACCGGCCGCGGCGCCTAACGAGCGCGCGGTTCGCTTCAACAGGCACGAAGGCAGTGGTGGCACACATGGACGCCTGGTCCGCAAGGACCGTGGCGCTCCAACACACTGTGCGGCTGGCTGGGGAGGCGGGAAGCCCGATGATCCTGGTGACGGGATCGCCGGGCCAGCCAGCAGGGAAGACGAAATGCTTCGTCGTGATATCGAAACGAACCCAGGATTATAGCTTTTAACGAGCCATCGTGTGGATCGCATCGATGCTGTCAATCGCCACGGGATGCCGACCCACCACCGACTGTCGCGGCCCGGAGACATTGAGGATGCCGTCCGACCCGTCCACGGCCCGGCCTGGTCACAATGGATTTCCTCCGCTGTCCCCACGCCCGCCCGGCGGGTTCCCGCACCATGCCCCAGACTGTCGCCGGCCGTCTCAAGATCGGTCTCTCCGCCTGCTTCCAGCATGCCGATCCGTCCCGCCCGCTGTTCACCAACAAGACGCTGCAGTATGTCGAGCAGTCGATCGCGCACTGGCTGATGTCCGCCGGCGCGATGGTCGTGATGGTGCCCTGCCCGACCGGCGCCACCGCGCGCGGCGACACCAAGCTCTCGCACTACGCCGAATGGCTCGACGGCGTCGTCATGCACGGCGGCGCCGACGTCTGGCCCGGCAGCTATGGCGAGGTGCCATTGCGCGAGGCGTGGATCGGCGACCGCATCCGCGACCTCTACGACCTGGCGCTGGTGGAGGCGTTCGAGCAGGCCGGCAAGCCGATCTTCGGCGTCTGCCGGGGCCTGCAGCTCATCAACGTGGCCTTCGGCGGCACGCTGTTCCAGGACATCGAGACGCAGCATCCCAACGCGCTGCGCCATCGCGATCCGGTGAGCTACGACCAGAACTTCCACGACATCGAACTGGTCGAGGGCACCCGGCTGTCGAGGCTCTATCCCGGCGTGGCGCATGCCCGCGTCAACAGCATCCATCACCAGGGCATCAAGGATCTGGCGCCGGGCTTCGAGGTCGAGGCCTGGAGCTATCCCGACCGCGTGCCCGAGGCGATCCGCCGCGTCGCCGGTCGCACCGGCGGCGGCTACATCGCCGCGACGCAGTGGCATCCGGAGTTCCACCGCCCCGGCAGCACCGTGAGCACGGTGGACGACACCGCGATCCTCGACGACTTCCTGGGCGCCTGCCGCAGCGCGCAGGCGCAGCCCGCGCGACCGCATCGCCTGATGCCGGGCAAGATCCGCGACCGCGCCGCCCGCATGCTGCGCCAGGCGCTGCTGCTGCGGCGCCGCTGAGGCGCCGGCCCCGGCTGGCCTGGCCTGGCTACAGGTTGGGCGCCAGCAGGCGCTCCAGCTCCGACTCCGGCTGATGGCGGCGCGCAGCCTGGTCGGCCAGCTGGTCGTGGCCGATCTTGCCGACATTGAAGTACGTCGAGTCGGGATGCGCCAGGAAGAAGCCGCTGACGCTGGCCGCCGGCGTCATGGCCAGGCTCTCGGTCAGGGTCATGCCGATGTCGGCGCAGCCCATGAGATCGAACATGGCGCGCTTGACGCTGTGGTCGGGACAGGCCGGATAGCCCGGCGCCGGACGGATGCCGCGGTACTTCTCGGCGATCATCTCCTCGTTGCTCAGGCCCTCGCCGGCGGCATAGCCCCAGAGGTCGGTGCGCACGCGATGGTGCAGGGCCTCGGCGAAGGCCTCGGCCAGCCGGTCGGCCAGTGCCTTGAGCATGATGGCCGAGTAGTCGTCGAGATCGTCGACGAAGTACTTCTCCTTCTTCTCCACGCCCAGGCCCGCCGTGACGGCGAACATGCCCACGTAGTCCTTCAGTCCGCTCGAGCGCGGCGCCACGAAGTCGGCCAGGCAGCGGCTCGGGCGCGGCACGCCTTCGATAACCGGCTTCTCGGTCTGCTGGCGCAGGCCGTGCCAGGTCAGCGCGACCTCGTTGCGCGTCTCGTCGGTGTAGAGCGCGATGTCGTCGTCGTCGACGCTGTTGGCCGGCCAGAAGCCGACGACGCCGCTGGCGCTGAGCCAGCGGCCCTCGATCAGGCGCTTGAGCATGCGCTGGCCGTCGGCGTAGACGCGCACGGCCTCGGTGCCGACCACCTCGTCCTTCAGGATGGCCGGGAACGGCCCGGCCAGGTCCCAGGTCTGGAAGAACGGGCCCCAGTCGATGTACTTGGCCAGCTCGGTGAGGTCGAAGTTGCGGAAGACGCGCCGGCCGATGAACTTCGGCACCGGCGGGACATAGCCGCTCCAGTCGATCGGCGTGCGGTTGGCGCGCGCCTTGGCCAGCGGCCACAGCGGCGTCTGCTTCTTGTTCGCGTGCTGCAGGCGCACCTTGTCGTAGTCGACGTTGAGCTCGTCGATGTACTTCGCGGCCTGGTCGGAAAGCAGCGACTGCGCCACGCTGACGCTGCGCGAGGCGTCGGGCACGTAGACCACCGGGCCCTCGTAGTGCGGCGCGATCTTGACGGCCGTGTGCACCCGGCTGGTGGTGGCGCCGCCGATCATCAGCGGGATCTTCCTGATGCGGAAATGGTCGTCGCGCTGCATCTCGCCGGCGACGTACTGCATCTCCTCCAGGCTCGGCGTGATGAGGCCGGAGAGGCCGACGATGTCCGCCCCCTCGACCTTGGCGCGCGCCAGGATCTCGTGGCAGGGCACCATCACGCCCATGTTCACGACCTCGAAGTTGTTGCACTGCAGGACCACCGTGACGATGTTCTTGCCGATGTCGTGGACGTCGCCCTTGACGGTGGCGATGACGATCTTGCCCTTGGTGCGCACGTCGCGGCCGGCGGCCTCGTCGCGCAGCTTCTCCTCCTCGATGTAGGGCAGCAGGTGGGCCACGGCCTGCTTCATGACCCGGGCCGACTTCACCACCTGGGGCAGGAACATCTTGCCGGCGCCGAACAGGTCGCCCACCACGTTCATGCCGTCCATGAGCGGGCCCTCGATGACGTGCAGCGGACGCCCGCCCCCGGCCAGGATGCCGCGATACGCCTCCTCGGTGTCCTCGACGATGAACTCGGTGATGCCATGGACCAGCGCGTGGCTGAGCCGGTCGCCCACGCTCACCGGCGCCTCGGGCGTGCCGCGCCAGTCGTTGCGCCGGCTCTCGTCCTTGGCACCGCTCTTGGCGGTCTCGGCCACCTCGACCAGGCGCTCGCCGGCATCGGCTCGGCGGTTGAGGATGACGTCCTCGACCCGCTCGCGCAGCACCGGCTCCAGGTCGTCGTAGACGCCCACCATGCCGGCGTTGACGATGCCCATGTCCATGCCGGCCTTGATGGCGTGATACAGGAACACGGTGTGGATCGCCTCGCGCACGGGATCGTTGCCACGAAAGCTGAAGCTGACGTTGCTGACGCCGCCCGAGACCTTGGCGCCGGGCAGGTTCTGCTTGATCCAGCGCGTGGCCTCGATGAAGTCGACCGCATAGTTGTCGTGCTCCTCGATGCCGGTGGCGACGGCGAAGATGTTGGGGTCGAAGATGATGTCCTCGGCCGGGAAGCCGATCTCGTCGACCAGGATGCGATAGGCGCGCTCGCAGATCTCGACCTTGCGCTCGTAGGTGTCGGCCTGGCCCTTCTCGTCGAAGGCCATCACGACCGCCGCGGCGCCATAGCGGCGCAGCAGCCGCGCCTGGTGGCGGAACTGGTCCTCGCCCTCCTTCATGCTGATCGAGTTGACGATGCCCTTGCCCTGGATGCAGCGCAGGCCGGCCTCGATGACCTCCCACTTGGAGCTGTCCACCATGATCGGCACGCGCGCGATGTCGGGCTCCGAGGCGATCAGGTTCAGGAAGCGCACCATCGCGGCCTTGCTGTCGAGCATGGCCTCGTCCATGTTGATGTCGATCACCTGGGCCCCGTTCTCCACCTGCTGGCGCGCGACGGCCAGGGCCTCCTCGAACTGGCCGTTCAGGATCATGCGCGCGAAGGCCTTGGAGCCGGTGACGTTGGTGCGCTCGCCGATGTTGACGAACAAGGTTCCCTCGCCGATCTGCACGGGTTCGAGACCCGACAGCTTCATCGCCGGGACGGCGGCGGTGGATGTGGCGGCGGAAGTGGCGGGGCTGGAGGACGACGGCATGGACTCACCTGGTTCGCGGAGGTTCAGGCGAGCGTCGTTGCAGGGGGGAACACGCCCGAGCCTGGCGGGGCGCGACGCGCTCCGCTGCAACGCTCCTCGGGGAGGCGCGATTTTAGGCGCATCGGCCCGGCCGACGCGCCGTGGGGCCGGTCAGGCGAGTTCGAACAGCACGTCCTGGGCGCCCTGCCACAGCACCCGCTCGCCGAGCGCGCGCAGCTGCTCGCGCCCCTCGACGATGGTGAGGAAATGGTTGCCGGCGAGCTGGCCCATCTTGCTGGAGAAGCTGCAGGCGCCATAGGCCAGGATGATCTCGGTCTCGCTGTAGCCGCCCGGATAGAACAGGATGTCGCCCACCGACGGGTGGCTGGTGTGGTTCTCGAAGCCGACCGGCGCGCCGTCGGCCTCCAGCCTGAACTCGCCCAGCGGCACCCAGCAGCCCTCGCCGCTCCAGCGCACGTGGATCAACTGCTGGCGGTAGGGCAGCAGCGAGAGGAACGCCGCCACGGTGCGCGGCGCGTCGGGATGGGTCAGGGCGATGAATTCGAGGCCGCCGGCGGTGATCTTGAGTCGGGTCATGGGGTCGATGGAGAGGAAAAAGGTCGGTCGGGAAGGACGGAGGACGGGGCGACGGGGTTCAGCCGCAGCAGCCGCCGAACAGGCCACGACGATAGAACGGCGCCAGGTCGTCGGCCAGCGCCCGGACATCCTCGCGCCAGGCGGCGTGGGCCGGATCGGCGGCCAGGGCGTGGCGGGTGCGCGCCAGCAGCTCGGCCTTCAGGGCCGGCTCGTCGATGCCCAGCACCCGGCCATGCTCGACGATCGCGCGCCCGCCGGCCAGCACCCGCGCGATGTGCGCGCCGTGGGCGCGTGCCAGCAGCAGGTCCAGCGGGTCGGTGTCGGCGAACAGGGCATCGTCGTCGAGCGCGTCCCAGTCCAGCAGCACGATGTCCGCCGGCTCGCCGGGCGCGATGCGGCCCTGCCCGCGCGCGGCCGCTCCGGCCACGCTGCGCGGCCCGTGACCGGCGCCGAAGGCCCACAGCTGGCGCGGCGTCATCGTGGTGTCGTAGCCCCAGCCGCGATGCAGCGCGAAGGCCAGCCGCAGCTCGCGCAGCGCGTCGTCGTCCTCGTCGAGGGCCAGGCCGTCGAGCCCCATGGCGACGCGGCAGCCCTGCCGCAGCATCTCCGGCAGCGGCGCGATGCCGGACTTCAGACCCAGGTTGGAACTGGTGTTGACCGCCAGCGTGACGCCGCGTTCGGCCAACAGCGCCAGTTCGTCCGGCCGCGCCCAGGTGCAGTGCGCCAGCGTGAGGCGCGGGCTCAGCAGGCCGATGTCGTCGAGGAAGCGGACGACGCCCCCGGGATGCGCGGCATCGGCCCAGTCGCGCTGGTAGCGCGTCTCCAGCAGGTGCATGTGCACGGGCCGCCCGGTGTCGGCCGAGGCCCGCGCGATGGCTTCGAGCAGCGGCGTGCTGCACCATTGCACCGCCGTCGGCCCGTACTGGACGGTGACGTGGTGGGCATGGCCCTCTTCCGCCACCATGGCGCAGACCTCGTCCACGAGCGCGAGCTGCGCGGCCGGCGCGACCGGCGGTGCCGCCAGCCGCTTGGCCACGGCGTCGCGGATGCCCGGCCTGAGCGCCGCCAGCACGGCCGCGTCGTCCGCGTAGCCGATGCCGTGGCGGTCGCGCATCGACACCGCGAAGCCGATGCGCACGCCGACGTCGCCTGCCGCGCGGGCCACGGCGCGGGCCTCGTCGACATAGGGCATGCCGCCCTGCACGCGCGTGTAATGGACCATCAGGTGCGTCACGCCATGGCGCGCCGAACGCGCGAAGGACGTGGCCGCGCACAGGTACGGATCCATGCCCGGCACCACGCCCAGGAACGGCAGCCAGCCCTCCAGCGGCTGGCCGAAGGCACCGAGCGTGGCGCTGCGGAAGGTGCGCGCGTGGTCGTGCGCGTTGGCCAGCGCGGGCAGCGCCAGCAGGCGACGCCCGGTCGCGGCATGGCCGAGCGCGTCGAGCGTGGCGATGCGCCCGTCCGGCGCGATGCGGATGCGCACGTCGGCGCGGGCCGGCTCGGCCCCGGGATCGGCCAGGGCCCAGGCGCAGTCGATGTCGGCGGCGATCGCTGTGGTCGCGGCGGGCGCGGTCATTTCATCGCCATCCGGCGCTCGGCGACGGGGGGCAGGAAGCGGCGGTCGAACACCTCGGCGGCGGTCGGCACGCGCGGCATCTCGAAGGCCTGCTGCAGCTGCAGGAACGAGCGCGCGAAGCGGGCGTCGGCGACATCGCCCAGGCCGTCGGCGGCGACCTCGGGCGTCAGCATGACGGTCTTGAGCGCGTACGTCAGCCGGCGCTTCTCGATCGCCTGGTTGAGCAGCGGTTCGCGCTTCATGAGGGCCGCGATGGCCGCGTCGGGATCGGCCACGGTGTCGCGCACCGCCTTGTTGATGGCGCGCACCAGGCCGGCGACGGCCTGCGGGTTGTCGCGCGCGAGCTGCTGCGAGACCATCACGCCGTTGCCATAGAGCTCCACGCCGTGGTCGGCGTAATGGAACCAGCGGATGTCCTTGTCGGGGTCGACGCCCTGCGCGACCAGGTTCATGTAGCTGGTGACCGAGAACACCGCCGCGCCATCGACGTGGTCCTTGAGCAGCAGCTGCTCCTGCAGGTTGGGCGCCACGTTGGTCCACTTGACCTTCTGCGCGTCGATGCCCGCGCGCGCCGCCATCACCGGGAACATGCGCGCGGCGGCGCCGCCGGCGGGCGTGCCCAGCGTGCGGCCCTCGAGGTCCTTGAGCGTTCGGATCGGGCCGCCGGCCTTGGCGATCAGCGCGAACGGCGCTCGGTTGTAGAGCATGTAGACCATCACCGGCGCCGCGCCGGGCTTGGCCGAGGCGTTCTGCACGATGGCGTTGACGTCGCCGACGCCGGCCTGGTAGGCGCCGGCCATGATCTTGGTCACGACGGCCGAGGAGCCATCGCCCTGGTCGATGGCGACGGCCAGCTTCTCCTGCGCGAAGTAGCCCTTGTCCTCGGCCAGGTAGTACCAGGCGTGGATGCCCTGGAGCTTCCAGTCGAGCACGAACCTGATCGGCGTGGGCGCCTGCGCGGCGGCGGGGACGACGCCGAGCGTGGCCAGCGCGGCGAGTGTGACGGTGAGGGCCGCGGCCCGGCGGGAGAGACGATGGTGCATGGCGGTTCTTCGCGAGGAGGTCGAGCAAGGGATCAGGGAAGTCGTGGGGGAGATCGTCACGGCGTCAGCCCATCGCCAGGTCGGTCTTGCGCTGCGACCAGCCGGTCACGCGCTGCTCGACCAGCGACGACAGCGCATACAGCACGATGCCCATCGCGGCCAGCAGGAACAGCCCGGCGAACACCATCGGCACGTCGAAGTTGCCGCTGGCGATCATCATCACGGTGCCGATGCCCTTGTTCGAGGCCACCGTCTCGGCCAGCACCGTGCCGACGAAGGACAGCGTGATGGCGATCTTGAGCGAGGCGAAGAGATAGGGCATGGCGCGCGGCAGGCCGACGTTCCACAGGATGTCGCGCTTGCGCGCGCCGAGCACGCGCAGCACGTCCTCCAGCTCCGGCTCGGTGCTGGCCAGTCCGGTCGCCACGTTGACGACCACCGGGAAGATGCTGATCACCATCGACGTCAGGATCGCCGGCACCGTGCCGGCGCCGAACCACACCACGAACAGCGGCACCACGGCCACCTTCGGGATGCTGGAGAAGCCCACCAGCAGCGGATAGGTGACGTCGTAGGCCAGCTTCGAGGAGCCGATGCCCACGCCCACGACGATGCCCGCCAGCACCCCCAGCGCGAAACCCAGGAAGGTCGTGTAGAGCGTCTGCAGCGCGTGCGGCCACAGCAGCGGCATCTTCTCGATCAGCACGGCGGCGATCTGGCTGGGCCGCGGCAGGATCAGGTCGGAGACGCCGAATGCCATGCAGACCAGCTCCCACAGCGCGAAGAAGCCGACGAAGGCGACCACCGACAGCAGGCGCTGGCGCGCGAGCGGGGAGAGCCGGTTCATGCCGCCACCTCGCCGATCCGGGCGACGGCCGCCGTGGCGGACGCCGATGGCGTCGCGTCGCCATCGCGGCGGGCCTCGGCGATGCGCATGCGCAGCTGCTGCACCAGCGCGGCGAACTCGGGCGCGTAGCTGCTCTCGAGCGTGCGCGGCCGGGCGAAGCCGACATCGCGCGTCTCCAGGATGCGGCCGGGGCGCGAGCTCATGACGCAGATGCGGTTGGCCAGGTAGGCCGACTCGCGCAGGTCGTGCGTCACCAGCAGCACCGTCGGGCGGCGGTCCATCCAGAGCTTCTGCATGATGTCCCACAGCTCCTCGCGCGTGAACTGGTCGAGCGCGCCGAAAGGCTCGTCGAGCAGCAGCAGCTCGGGCTCGTGCACCAGGGCGCGGCACAGCGAGGCGCGCTGCAGCATGCCGCCGGAGAGCTGCCAGGGTCGCTTGTCGCCGAAGCCCTTGAGCCCGACCTGGGCCAGCAGGGCCTCGACGCGGTCGGTGTACTCGCCGCGCCGCTTGCGCTTGAAGTCCTGGCGGAACGGCTCGACGATCTTCAGCGGGATCATGACGTTGTCGCGGATCGTGAGCCACGGCAGCATGGTCGGGTTCTGGAACGCCAGCCCGATGCGCAGGCGCGGCGCCATCGAGGCATGCGCGCCGGCGGCCGGCCGGGTGCCGACGGCGCCGACCTCGCGTCCGCCGGCGATCACCGCGCCGGCGCTCGGCCGCAGCAGTCCGGCGACCAGCTTCAGGATGGTCGACTTGCCGCAGCCGCTCGGGCCCACCAGGGCGACGAAATCGCCCTCGTCGATGCCCAGCGTCGTGTGGTCGAGCGCGACGGTGCCGGCGCCATAGCGCAGCATCACGTCCGACAGCTGGATGAAGGCAGGGCTCATGGCGTGGGTGCTTTCAGGAAGGGGTGGCGAGGATCGCGGCGACCGGGCCGCCGCCGGGCGGACCCTGGTGTTCGGCGCCGCCGGAGACATACAGCGCGACGTGGCCCACCACCGAGGCCAGCACGCCGCCCACCGCCGCGCGGGCATGCCGCGTGGCGTTGATGTCGGAGTCGTTGAGCATGGTGTGGCGCGCGCCGCGCACCAGGCCGTCGGGGCTGGCTTCGGCCTTGGCCAGCAGGTTCACGAGCCGCGCGGCGATGGCCTCGGCATCGCGCTCGGCGTCGAGTCCGAAGGCCTCCTGCAGCATCCGCCGCACGCTGCGGGCGTCGATGGCGTCGCGCATCACCGCATGGGCGATGCGATAGGCCGACAGGCTGCCCGCCGCCTCGCCCAGCACGATGACGACATTGCCCTCGAGCTCGATGCCGGCCGAGGCGGAGGCGCGCGCCGAGTACAGCGCATCGTCGCCCAGGATCGCGGCGTCGTCCACGGCGGCGAACTCGCCGAGCGCCAGGCCGACGCCCAGCGCCGAGGCGCCGCGCGACCAGCCCATCGACGCATAGGTGTCGCCGGTGACGGTGGCCTGGCCACGCCGCTGCGCGTCCAGCACCTTCGCCGAGGTCAGCAGCGGGCACTTGACCTGCACGAAATGGACATCGGCGGCATCATCGATGCCGGCCTCGCGCATCGCCTCGCGCACCGCCTCGGCGGTGGCCTCGACCTGCGCCATGCGGCCCAGCTCCTCGGGCCTGAAGTCGCGCGTCTGCGCGGTGCCGATCACCAGCCGCTTCCCGCCGGGCGGGATCGCTCCGGTGCCGCCGTCACCGGCGTCGCCATCCGCGCCGCTCGCGATCCAGCGGCGCGTGAAGACCGTGAAGTGCGGCGACAGCACGCCTTCGGTGCCGCCCGACATCACCAGCGCGACGCGCGCGTGGACCTGCGCGGCCGTGCAGTCGAGATGCGGTGCGAGGAAGTGGCACCAGGCGGTGGCGGCGAAGTCGCGCGTGTGGTCGTTGACGCAGCCGTTGCCTTCGGTCTTGCCCATCACGGCGACGACCGTGCGCGGATCGAGCCGTCCCGCATCGACCAGCGCCTGCACGCCGGAGAGATCGCCCGGCCCGCTGCAAGCCACCCGGAAGACCTCGACCCGCTGCGCCCTGGCGCCGTCAGCGGATGTGCTCACAATGCGTCCACCAGCGGCACGGCGTGGCTCGGAATGCCTTCGGGCGCGGTCCTGATGGCGCTGCTGTAGTGCTCGGTGTTGCGCGGCTTCGCCGTCGGCATCCGCTGGATGCCCTTGACCGAGCGGCCCCAGCCGACGGCCTCCTCGACCAGCCGGCCCTCGCGCATCACGAAGCGCCCGCGCAGCAAGGTGTGCAGCGGATAGCCCTGCACCGCGCGGCCGTTCCAGGGCGAGATCTTGGATGTGCTCTGCAGCTTGTTCTGCGACAGCGTGCCGCTGCGCGACATGTCGACGAAGGCGATGTCGGCATGCGCGCCGGGCGCGATCACGCCCTTGGTGCCATACAGGCCCCAGGCCTTGGCCGGCGCCACGGCGCTCCAGCGGACATAGTCCATCAGCGAGGCGCGGCCGCGATTGACCTCGGTCAGCATCAATGGCATCTGCGTCTCGACGCCGGGGAAGCCGCAGTCGCAGGCCCAGATGCTCTCGCGCGTCTTCTCCTCGGGCGTGTGCGGGGCGTGGTCGGTGGCGATCATGTCGAGCGTGCCGTCCATCAGGGCGTCCCACAGCGGCTGGTTGTGGCGCGCCTCGCGGATCGGCGGATTGACCCGCATCACGCCGCCGAGCTTCAACATGTGGTCGGTGTTGAGCAGCAGGTACTGCGGGCAGGTCTCGGCCGTGACGTCGACGCCGCGGCGCTTGAACTCGCGCAGCAGGAACAGCGAGTCGGCCGCGCTGTGGTGCGCGATGTGGACGCGCGCGCCGGTCCACTCGGCCAGCGTCAGCACGCGGTTGATGGCCTCGATCTCGGCCACCGCCGGACGCGCCGCCAGGTGCGCCATGGCATCGTGGCGGCCGGCGTCCAGCAGGTGCTTCTGGCGGCGGAACAGGATCGACGAGTTCTCGGCGTGCACCACGGTGCGGATGCCCAGCGGCGCCAGGATCTCGAAGCCCTCGAGCAGCGCGCCATCGGTGGGCGCGGGCAGGTTGCCGAAGGTGTTGCCGACGAAGGCCTTGAAGCTGGTCACGCCGGCCTCGAGCAGGGCCTCGAGCTGGTCGATGCTCTCGTCGCCCAGCAGGCCGTGGATGCCGAAGTCGCAGTACGACGACTCGGCGGCCTTCTGCTTGATGCGCAGCGCCTCGACCGTGCCCGTGGGCGGGTTGGTGTTGGGCATCTCGAAGACGGTGGTCACGCCGCCCAGCGCGGCGGCCGCCGAGCCGGTCTTCCAGGTCTCCTTGTTCGGATAGCCCGGGTCGCGGAAGTGCACGTGGCTGTCGATCGCGCCGGGCAGCAGGTGCAGGCCGTCGGCGCGCATCTCGGCGCGCGCGGGGGGCATGGTGTCGTCGTGGCCGACGGCGACGATGTGCTCGCCGGCGATGGCGACGGAGGCTTCGATGATCTGGTCTGGGGACACCACGCGGGCGCCGCGGATGACGAGGTCGACTTCTTTGGTCATGGCAAATCCGTTTTCGTGCGTGTGGGTTCAGAGTGCGGCCCAGCCGCCATCGACGGGCAGGTCGACGCCGGTGATCTGGCGCGAGAGCTCGCTCGCCATGAAGAGGCAGGCGTGGGCGATGTCGGCGTCGGTGGAGACGCGCTTGAGCGCGTAGTCGGCGGCATGGCGCGTCATCGCCTCCTCCAGCGTGATGCCCAGCTTCCTGGCCATGTCGGCGCAGACCTTCTCGCGGAAGCGCGGGCCGTCCACCATGCCGGGGGCGACGTTGTTGACGTTGATGTTGTGCGGGCCGGCCTCGAGCGCGAAGCTCTTGGTGATGCCGCGCAGGCCCCACTTGGAGGCCGAGTACGCCATCCGACCGGCGCGCCCGCGCAGGCCGAAGGTGCCGCCGACGTTGACGATCTTGCCGCTGCGCCGTTCGATCATCGAGGGCAGCACCGCGTGGATGGTGTTGAAGCAGCCGGTCATGTTGAGCTGCACGATCTCGTTGAATTCCTCCGCCGTGGTCTCCCAGCCGGTCTTGCCGATCGGCCCCGAGCCGCCGGCCACGTTGACCAGCACGTCGATGCGGCCGAAGGCCTCCAGGGCGCGCGCGGCCAGCGCCTCGGTCTGCGCCGCCACCGTGAGGTCGCATGGCACCACGATGGCCGCCACGCCCAGGGCGCGGGCCTGCTCGGCCACGGGTTCGATGGCGGCGGTGTCGCGCCCGGCCAGCACCAGCTTCGCGCCTTCGCGGGCGAAGGCCAGCGTGATGGCGGCGCCCATGCCCTTGGCCGGGCCGGTGATCAGGGTCACCTTGTCCTTGAGTTGCAGATCCATGATGGGGGTCGTCTCCGGTTCGGTGGTGGGGTCAGTTGGAAGTCCTGGAGGGCCGCTCGGCGCGCGCCGGCAGGAAGCTGCGGTCGAAGATCTCGCCGGCCTCGGGCGTGCGCGGCAGCGCGTTGGCCTCGACCACGATGGCGATGTCCTTCTTCAGGCGGGCGTCGTCGACGTCGCCCAGGCCGATGCGCGCGATCTCGGGGTGGCTCATGTCGTTCCTGAGCGTGGCGAGCAGCTTTTCCTTCTCGACGTCGCGCTTGAGCAGCGGTTCGCGCCGGATGGCGAAGTCGACGCCGGCATCGGGATTGGCGATGACCTCCTTCACCGCGCGGTTGAGTGCCTTGACGAAGCCGGCCACCGCCTTCGGGTGGTCCTTCACGAAGCTCTTCGAGAAGAACACGGTGTTGGAGTAGAGGTCCATGCCGTGGTCGCCGTAGCGGATGAAGCGCAGGTCCTTGGCCGGATCGAGGCCCATGCCCCGGGCGCTGAAGCTGACCGTCGTGACATAGCCGAAGCCGGCGTCGATCTGCCCGCGCACCAGCATCTGCTCGCGCAGGTTGGGCGCCATGTTGGTGATGGTCACCTTGGAGGCGTCGATGTTCGCGATCTTGGCGAAGGCCGGGAACAGCTTGAGCGCGCCGTCGTTGGCCGGGCCGCCGATGGTCCTGCCCTCGAGGTCCTTGGGCGTCCTGATGGGGCTGTCGCTCTTGACCACCACCGTGAACGGCGGCGTGTTGTAGAGCATGTAGACCGCCACCGGTGCGTCGGCCGGCCGCTTGGCCGCCAGGTCGACCAGCGCGTTGAGGTCGCCGAAGCCGGCCTGGTAGGCGCCGGCGGCCACCTTCGGGATCGACGCGGCCGAGCCCTCGCCCTGGTCGATCGCGACGTCGAGGCCCTCCTCCTTGAAGTAGCCCTTGTCCTGGGCCAGGAAGAACCAGGCCTGCGGGCCCTCGTATTTCCAGTTGAGCACCAGCTTGACCGGCACCTGCGCGGCGGCGGGCACGGCGGCCAGCGCCAGCGTCAGCGCGAGGCCGGAGGCGGACAGCAGACGGGACAGGGGAAGCTTCATGGATCAGGACTCCGGACGATGGGAACGAGAGGGGGAGGACTTGGAGGACTTGGAGGACTTGGAGGACTTGAAGGACCTGGAGGACGCGGAGGACTTCGGGAGGGCCTCCAGCAGCCCCGCCGCGCTGGCGACGAAGCCATGCAGCAGCTCGACGATGTAGAGCACGCCCCGGGTCACGTAGGCCGGCGAGGGGGTGCTGCAGGCGTCCTTGAGCAGCACGCAGTCGTAGCCGAGGAAATGGGCGTCCTGCAGGGTCGAGAAGACGCAGCGGTCGGTGTTGATGCCGGCGAACAGCAGCGTGGTGATGCCGCGCTGGCGCAGCAGCGTGTCGAGCTCGTTGTCCCAGAAGCCGCTCAGGCGATGCTTGTGCACCGTGAGGTCGTCCGGCGCCACCACCAGCTCCTCGACCACCCGCGCGCCCCACGAGCCCTGCACCAGCGAGGGTCCGCGGTCGATCGGCGAGACCTCGGCATAGCCCACGCCCTCGGCCGTGCGCTTGCCCTTGAAATGCACCGTCGGCGCCAGGTTGGCCCGGTCGGCGCGGATGCCCCAGTTGAGCCACAACACCGCGCCGCCGGCATCGCGCCAGGCCGGCAGCAGCCGCCGCAGGATCGCGATCGGCCGGCGCGCGGCGCGGATGCCCAGGCCCTTCTGCGCGAACCAGCCCTCGGGGTGGCAGAAGTCGTTCTGCATGTCGACCACCACCAGCGCGCTGCGCGCCAGGTCGAGCTCGACCGGCTGCGGCGCCGCGTCGTCCAGCCGCAGGGGCCGGGGCGCGATTGGCCGGCGCACGAAGCTGACCCGGCCGTCGCGCAATGCCCAGGCGTTGTGGGCGGCGGGACCGAACGACGCCACGTTTTCGGGCGCCCGCGGCACCTCGGGCATCGTTTTGGGGCGGCTGGAACGGCGGGGAGCGGTCATGCGTCCGGCACACGCACCCGCCGTGCCAGCGCTGCGCCGTTCCGGGCGCTTTATCGCGCTGCCTGCGTTGCCGAAACGGCAACGGTCGCCCAGGCGCCCAGGACGGCACGATCGTTGCGAGACCGCGCCCCATGAACCACCTGCGTCTGCTGCGCTATGTCGATGAAGTGGCCCGCGTCGGCTCGATCCGCCAGGCCGCCGAGCGCCTGCACGTGGCGCCCTCGGCGGTCAACCGCCGCATCCAGGACATCGAGGAGGAACTCGGCACGCCGATCTTCGAGCGCCTGCCGCGCGGCATGCGCCTGACGGCGGCGGGCGAGCTGTTCGTGCGCTACATCCGCGGCCGCGCCGCCGAGCTGGCGCACGTGCGCTCGGAGATCGAGGAGCTGCAGGGCCTGCGGCGCGGCAAGGTGCAGGTGGTGGCCAGCCAGGCGCTGGCGCCGCGCTTCCTGCCCGAGGTGATCCGGGACTTCCGCCAGACGCATCCGCTGGTGGCCTTCGACGTGCGCATCGGCGACCACGTGCAGGCCGCCGCCGCGCTGCGCGGCTTCGAGACCGACCTGGCCCTGGTGTTCAACCTGGCGCCCGAGGCCGACATCGAGCGCGCCAGCGTGGTCGAGCAGCGGCTGATGGCCATCATGCACGCCGAACATCCGCTGGCGCGCGGCGGCGCGCCGGCCCTGCGCCTGCGCGACTGCGTCGACTACCCGGTGATCCTGCCCAACCGCGACACCGGCGGGCGCCAGCTGATCGAGCGCTTCCTGGCGCGCAGCTCGATCCGGATGTACGCGATGGTCGAGAGCAACAGCTTCGAGTTCCTGCGCGGCTGCCTGGACGACCGCCGTTCGCTGTCGTTCCAGATGGCGATCGGCGTCACCGCCGCCGATCACGACATCGTGGCGCGCGAGATCGAGGATCGCGGCTTTCCCCGGGGCGAGCTGGTGCTGGCGAGCCTGCGCGGGCGCCAGCTGCCGGTCATCGCCTATGCGTTCGCCGAGTTCGTGCGCGAGCGCCTGGCCGCGCTGGGCTGAAGGCGCGGCCGCCCTCCTCCGCCCCGCGCCGCAGGCGACTCAGGAAGCGACGGCCCGCGATGCCGTGTCCGCGGTCGTGGCGGCGCCGGCGCCGGCCGGGCGCGACGCCGCCACGGTGGTGCGCGTGAACGGCGGCAGGCCCTGCAGCAGCCGCTGGCCATAGGCGGTGCGCACCAGGCGCCGGTCGTAGCAGTACACGCTCGCGCGGTCATCCTCGCTGCGGATCGCGCGTCCGACCCACTGCGCCAGGCGGATCGCGGTGGCCGGCACCACCAGCTCGGAGAACGGATCGCGCCCGACGGCGCGCAGCCATTCGGCGCGCGCCTCGCCCACCGGATCGTCCGGTGGCGCGAACGGCAGCTTGGCGATGAAGACCGCCTCGCACAGCCGGCCCGGCAGATCGAGTCCTTCGCCGAAGGACTGCATGCCGAAGATGATCGAGGGCTGGCCGTCGGCCACCCGCTGGCGATGCGTCGCGAGCAGGGCCTGGCGCGGCAGCGAGGTCTGCGTGAGCACGCGCGGGCGCAGGGTCGCCGGCAGCGCCTCGACCGCCTGGCGCAGCTGGTCGCGCGAGGTGAACAGCACCAGCGCGCCATGCCGCACGGTGGCCAGGTCGCGCACCAGGGCCTGCGCCATCTCGGCGACATAGGCGGCGGCATCGCGCGGATCGGCGCGGGTCTCGACGGCGACCAGCCGGCCCTGCGCGGCATAGTCGAAGGGACTGGCGACCTCCAGCGTGGTGGCCGCGCTGTCGCCATGCAGCCCCGACTCGCGCAGGAAGAAATCGAACTGGCCGCAGCTCGTGAGGGTGGCCGAGGTCAGCACCGCGCCGCGCACCCGGCTCCACAGGTGCTGGCGCAGGGCGGCGCCCGGCAGCAGCGGACTGGCATGGGCCTGCAGGGTCGCCAGCTCGCCCTCGACCGCCAGGGTGAACCACTTGGCCGCCGGCACGGCATCGGCGGCGGTCTCGCGCAGCAGCAGCCGCGCGGTGTCGAGCATCTGCTCCAGCCGTGGCGCCAGCGCGCCGAGCTGCGCGTACATCGACGCCAGTGAGCGCGCCTGGCCCGGGTTGTCGCGCAGCTCGGCGCGCAGGGCGCGGGCGATGGCGCGCAGGCATTCGAGGAAGCCGTCGGCATGCTGCGCGACGCGTTCGAGCGGCTCGCACAGGGCCTCGGGCAGTTCGCCGCGCGGCACGCGGGCGCAGGCCGGGCCGCGACCGGCTCCGGTGCCGGTGCCGGTGCCGGTGCCGGCGCGCAGGGTCTCGCCATAGAGATCGAGCACCAGCCGCTCGACCTGCTGCATGGCCTGGCGCATCTGCGAGGCATGCGTGGGGATGTCGGCGACGTCGGCGACCTCCAGCCGCACGCCGACGGTGATCGCGCGCTGCGCCAGCCGCTCGATCCAGCCGTGGTGCCCCAGGTCCATGCGGCAGGCGAACTGCGCCAGCGCCGTCGCCGGCAGGTGGTGCGCCTCGTCGAGCACCAGCAGGCAGTTGTCCAGCTCGGGCAGCAGCCGGTTGCCCAGCGACGACAGCAGCAGATCGTGGTTGACCACGATGACCTGCGCGCCGACCAGCGTCTTGCGGCGCTCGTAGTAGGCGCAGCCGTTGAATGCCGGACAGTGCTGGCCGGTGCAGGAGGCCGCGTCGGCCGCCATGGCCGACCAGACCTCGTGCGCGGGGGGCGAGTCGAGCGTGTCGCGGTCGCCGTCCCAGGCGCCACTGGCCAGCGCCTGCGCGATGCCGCCATAGAACTGCAGGCGTGCCGCGATCTCGTGCTGGGGCCGGGGCGCGCGCGCGGCGGGCTCGTCGTCGGCGAACAGGTCGGCGGTGGGGTCGTCCGCGTCGTCGGCGTCGCCATCGGTCCCGACGGCCTCGCCGGCCAGCCGCGACAGCTTGAGCTGGCAGACATAGCGCCCGCGCCCCTTGGCCAGCGCGAAGCGGAACGACTGCGGCAGCAGCGCGGCCAGGGCCGGCAGGTCCTTGGCGACCAGCTGCTCCTGCAGCGCGACGGTGGCGGTGGAGACGACGACGCGCGTGTTGCGCGCCAGCGCCAGCGCGATGGCGGGCGCGCAGTAGGCGAGCGACTTGCCCACGCCGGTGCCGGCCTGGATCACGGCGATGGCGCGCACCGGGTCGGGGGCATCGGCGGTGTCGCCGTCGGCGTCGGCCTCCGGCTCCTCGAGCTTGCCCAGTGTCGCCGTGGCCAGCGTGGCGGCCACCCGCTCGGCCATGCGCCGCTGGCCGTCGCGGCCCCGCAGGCCGCTGCCGGCGCGCACCGCGTGGTCGAAGGCCTCCAGCGCGGTCGCGGCCAGCGCGGTGGCGGCGGGATCGAGGTCGGGCCCGGTGGAGGGAATGGAGGACGGATGCGGGAAGGCGGTGGCGGGGGACGGGACGGGCGGCGAGGACATCCGTCGAGTCTTGCACGGCTGGCCGGTCGGCCCGGCCGTGGGGGCACCCGGTGGATCGCTCAGGCCGGCTGCGCGGCGGCGGCCGAGGCCGGCAGTCCGAAGATGGCGTCGAACGCCCAGTTGAAGACGAAGGTGTAGACCAGGAAGAACACCACCAGTCCCAGGTCCATCAGCAGGGCCTGCCACAGGCTGATGTCGAGCCACCAGGCGATCGTCGGCACCAGGAAGGCCACCAGGCCGCCCTCGAAGCCGATGGCATGCGCGATGCGCCGCCCCAGGCCGCGCCCGCGCACCGCCTGCCGGCTTTCCCAGCGCTCGAACAGCGCGTTGAACACCAGGTTCCAGACCACCGCGATGGAGGAGGCGACCACCGCCAACGCGCCCGTGTGGCCCACGCCCTGCCCCGACATCGCCGCCAGGCCGAAGCTGGCCACGACGATGGCGATGCCCTCGTAGAGCGTGATGTAGACGACGCGGCGCTTGACCCCTTGCATGACTTTCCTTCCCGGCGGATGACGATGGTTGGGATGGACTTTATGTGTGCCAGACTGATATAAGAAGTCAGCTTCTTTCAGTTTTATTGATGGATGGAACAACCGATGAACGAGATCGCTGGCGCGCGGGCAATGACGAGGCCCGTTCCGTGAGCTTCACGAGCGACACCGTGCAGGTCTTCCTGGCCGTGCTGGACCACGGCTCCTTCTCCGCCGCCGCGCGGGCACTGCGCCGCGTGCCCTCGGCCGTCAGCATGACCATCGCCGGACTGGAGGCCGAACTGGACCTGGTGCTGTTCGACCGCGCCGGCCGCGAGCCGAAGCCGACCGCCGCCGCGCGCTCGCTCGAACCGCAGGCGCGCCTGCTGGCCGCGCAGCTGCGGCAGTTGCAGGTGCAGGCGCTGTCGCTCACGCAGGGCCTGGAGCACCGGCTGACCCTGGCGATCGCGCCCGAACTGCTGGCGGCGCCCTGGAGCGACGCGCTGGCCGCGCTGGCGCGCGAGCATCCCCTGCTGGAGGTGGAGGTGCTGGCCGCGCCGCAGGGCGATGCGCTGGCGCTGCTGCATGCCGGGCGGGCCCAGCTGGCGCTGGTCTTCGAGCGCCCGAGCCTGGACGGCCGCGAGGGTTTCCAGGAGGTGGCCAGCGACACCCTGGTGGCCGTGATGGCGCCCGACCATCCGGTGCTCGCCGCCGCCGGCGGCCGCCTGCGGGAGGAGCACCTGACGACCACGCGCCAGATCGTCGTCGCCGGGCGCGACCTGAGCGCCAGCGATCCGCGCTTCGTCTTCGCGCGCCACGTCTGGCGCACCGACAACGCGCTGGCGGCGCTGAGCCTGATCACCGCCGGGCTCGGCTGGGGCTGGCTGCCGCGCAAGTTCGCCCAGCCGCACGTCGCCGCCGGCGCGCTGGTGGAGATCCCGTTCGAGAACCTGAGCAACGGGCTCGACCTGTGGGTCGACGTGGTGTGGTCGCGCGAGCGGCCGCTGGGACTGGGCGCGCAGCGCTTCGTCGCGCTGATCGCGCGGCGCAAGGACTGAGGCGACGGGAAGAACCGGACCGACGCGTCGACCGGCGCTTCAGGCCACGGCCGCCGGGTCCGCCGCCTCGTCCGGCTCGCGATAGAACACGCCGCGCCCGATCGTGCGGCCGGACAGCGCCGCCACGCCCTGGCCGATGGCGGCGATGTGGTCGGGCGTGGTGCCGCAGCAGCCGCCGACGATGTTGACCAGGCCATCGGCCGCGAACTCGTGCAGCAGGCGCGAGGTGACCTCGGGCGTCTCGTCGAAGCCGGTGTCGCTCATCGGGTTGGGCAGGCCGGCGTTGGGGTAGCAGCTGATGAAGGTGTCGCCGGCCACGCGGGCGAGCTCCTGGATGTAGGGGCGCATCAGCGCGGCGCCGAGCGCGCAGTTCAGGCCCACGGCCAGCGGCTGGGCGTGGCGCACGCTGTGCCAGAACGCTGTCACGGTCTGGCCGCTGAGGATGCGGCCGGAGGCGTCGGTGACGGTGCCGCTGATGAGGATCGGCAGGCGCTCGCCGCTGGCCTCGAAGTACTCGTCGACCGCGAACAGCGCCGCCTTGGCATTGAGCGTGTCGAAGATGGTCTCGACCAGGATGACGTCGGCGCCGCCCTCGACCAGGGCCTCGGTCTGCTCGTAGTAGGCCGCGCGCAGGGTCTCGAAGTCGACGTTGCGCGCGCCGGGGTCGTTGACGTCGGGGCTGATGCTGGCGGTCTTGGGCGTCGGGCCGAGGGCGCCGGCGACGAAGCGCGGCTTGTCGGGCGTGCTGAACTTGTCGCAGGCGGCACGGGCGAGCTGCGCGGACACCAGATTCATCTCGCGCGCCAGGTGCGCCATCTGGTAGTCCTCCTGCGCGACGGTGGTGGCGCCGAAGGTGTTGGTCTCGATCAGGTCGGCGCCGGCGGCGAGGTAGGCCTCGTGGATGTCGCGGATCACGTCGGGCCGGGTCAGCGAGAGCAGTTCGTTGTTGCCCTTGACGTCGCGCCCGAAGTCCGTGAAACGCTCGCCGACGCTGCCCGGACCGTCGTAGCCCTGGCCCCGGTACTGCGCCTCGCTGAGCTTGAAGCGCTGGATCATGGTGCCCATGGCGCCATCGAGGATGGCGATGCGGCGGGCCAGGATGGCGGGCAGTTGCTGGGCGCGGGTGTAGACGACGGGCTTCATAGGATCGCGATTGTAGGAAGCCACCCGTTGCGTCGAGGCCCCGGACGGATGGCACCATTCGCCCGCCGGGGTTCATCGCCCGATCCGGATCGGGGGCACCCGGCACGACACCGGCGGGGCGGGGCGATCGCGGACAATCGTCCGGTGTCCTCGTCACCCCCCTCCTCCACCTCCCCGACCCGGCTCTCGAAGGCTCCGGCCGACATCCTCCACGAGGTCTTCGGCTACGAGCGCTTCCGCGGCGCCCAGGCCGCCATCGTCGACCACGTGACCGGCGGCGGCGACGCGCTGGTGCTGATGCCCACGGGCGGCGGCAAGTCGCTGTGCTACCAGATCCCGGCGATCGCGCGCCAGCGCGCCGGCCACGGCGTGACGGTGGTGGTCTCGCCCCTGATCGCGCTGATGCACGACCAGGTCGGCGCGCTGCACGAGGCCGGCGTCGATGCCGCCTTCCTCAATTCGACGCTCGACTGGGCGCAGACGCAGGAGGTCGAGCGGCGCATGGCCAGCGGCGCGGTCACCCTGGTGTACGCCGCGCCCGAGCGCGTGACCACGCCGCGCTTCCTGGCGCTGCTCGACGCCCTGCACGCGAGCGGCCGGCTCAGCCTGTTCGCCATCGACGAGGCGCACTGCGTGAGCCAGTGGGGCCACGACTTCCGGCCCGAGTACCGCGCCCTGACCGTGCTGCACGAGCGCTACGCGGGCGTGCCGCGCATCGCCCTGACCGCCACCGCCGACGACCTCACGCGCGCCGACATCGTCGAGCGGCTGCGGCTGGAGGAGGCGCGCCAGTTCGTCAGCAGCTTCGACCGCCCCAACATCCGCTACACCATCGTCGAGAAGAAGGACGCGGCCACCCAGCTGCTGCGCTTCGTCGAACGCGAGCACCCGGGCGAGGCGGGCGTGGTCTATTGCCAGTCGAGGAAACGCGTGGAGGAAGTCGCCGTGGCGCTGGCGGACGCCGGCCTCAACGCCCTGCCCTATCACGCCGGCCTGGATGCCGCGGTGCGGCAGAAGCACCAGGACCGCTTCCTGCGCGAGGACGGCATCGTGATGGTCGCCACCATCGCCTTCGGCATGGGCATCGACAAGCCCGACGTGCGTTTCGTCGGTCACCTCGACATGCCCAAGAACATCGAGGGCTACTACCAGGAGACCGGCCGCGCCGGACGCGACGGCGCGCCGGCCGATGCCTGGATGGCCTATGGCCTGCAGGATGTGGTCAACCAGCGCCGCATGATCGACGAGAGCCCGGCCGGCGAGGACTTCAAGCAGGTCATGCGCGGCAAGCTCGACGCCCTGCTGGCGCTGGCCGAGGCCACCGACTGCCGGCGCGTGCGGCTGCTGGGCTATTTCGGCGAGCACAGCACGCCCTGCGGCAACTGCGACAACTGCCTGGAGCCGCCGGCGGTCTGGGATGCCACCGATGCCGCGCGCAAGCTGCTCTCCACCATCTATCGCGTGCAGCAGACCAGCGGCATCAGCTTCGGCGCCGGCCACGTCATGGACATCCTGCGCGGCAAGGCGACCGAGAAGGTCAAGCAGTTCAGCCACGAGCAGATCAGCACCTTCGGCATCGGCGCCGAATTCAGCGAGGCGCAGCTGCGCGGCGTGCTGCGCCAGCTCATCGCCATCGGCGCGGTGGCGGTCGATGCCCAGCGCTACAACACCCTGCAGCTGACCGACGCCTCGCGCGCCGTGCTCAAGGGCGAGATGCGCATCGCCCTGCGCGAATCGGTGTCGGCGCCGGCCGGGCGCGGCGCCTCCTCGGGCGGCCGCACCCGCCGCGAACGACCCGCGCGCGGTGCGCCGTCGCCGGCCGCCATCGGACTCGACGCCGCCGCCCAGCAGCGCTTCGCCGCCCTCAAGGCCTGGCGCGCCGAGGTGGCACGCGAAGGCAACCTGCCGGCCTACGTGATCTTCCACGACGCCACCCTGGCCGCCATCGCCCAGCGCGCGCCGGCCACGCTGGCCGACCTGCAGGGCGTCAGCGGGATCGGGGTGACGAAGCTGGAGAAGTACGGGGCCGGCGTATTGAAAGCCTGCGGCGACATCTGAATGCCGGGCGGTGCCGGCGTCCGGCGCCGGTGAAGAATGGCACGGCGGTCCGCACGGCCATCCGTTCCACCTCGAAGGACCCACGGCAGAACCTGAAGGAGCGCAGCGACAGGCCGCTCAGTCGACCACCGTGGACGCCAGTGCCCCATGGCCGAGCGCAGCCGACAGCCGTCCCGCGACGCGCAGCACGACGGGCGCCAGGGCCACCTCGGCATCCCTGGCCGTCCAGCGCGATGTCGACACCGCGACATTGACCGCGCCCGCCAGGCCACCGCCGTGGTCGAACACCGGTGCGGCGATCGAGATGTCGCCGATGAATCCTTCCTGGTCGCTGACGTAGTAGCCCAGGCGCCGGGTCGCGGAAAAGGACGCCAGGAATTTCTCGATGCTCAGCTCGGTGTAGGGCGTGAACGGCTTCATCTCCGATCGCTCCAGCACCAGTCGTGCCTCGGCCGGATCCATGAAGGCCAGCATGGCTCGGCCGGGCGCCGAACTGTAGACCGGCAGGCGCGAGCCGACCGAGAGCTCGACGCTGACGGCATGCCGGCCGGTGTGGCGCACCAGGTAGAGCACGCTGGTCTTCTCCAGGACCGTGAAGTTCAGGGTCTCGCCGCATTCGAGGCTGGCGACCCGCAGCAGCTCCGACGCCTTGCTCCGCACGCCGTCGCGTCCGAGGAAGCCCTGCGCGAATCCGAGCACGCAGGGCGTCACGCTGTAGCAGCGGGTCCTGGGGTCCTGGCGCAGGTAGCCCAGGGTGGTGAGCGTGTGCAGGAAACGCTGCACCGCGCTGCGCCCCATGTGGGTGAGCTGGACCACCTCGGTCAGGCCGAGCGGCTCCGGGGCGGCGCTGACGATGCGCAGCACATCGAAGGCCTTGGCCACGGAAGCGACGAACAGACCGCTCTCCCGTCCCGGCTCCACGGGCCCGGGACCGGGTGCCTGCGCCGGAAGCGAGTCCGGCTGCCGGGTCGTCGGGGAAGCGCTGCGGTCGGGAATCTTTTTGCGGGTGGCCATGGCTGTGGAAAGGGATTGCGGCGCGCGCGCGAGTCGGTGGAAAGCAGTGCTCCATTCTGCGCGATGCCCCGGCGCCGACTTCCAGATATCGCATTTCGATTTTCTAGTATCTCCATACAATCCAATCATTACCGGTTGGCGCAGCGGCATCCCGGGTGGTTCGCGAAGGACATGAACATGAACGAATCCAGTGGCGACTCCACCGTCGCGGTCATCGGCGCCGGCGTCGTGGGCACGGCCATCGCGCTCTGGCTGCAGCGCCGCGGCAGGCGCACGGTGCTGCTCGATCCGGGCGAGCCGGGCAGCGGATGCAGCGCCGGCAACTCCGGTGCCATCAGCCCGGGGTCGGTGGCGCCACTGGCCATGCCCGGGGTGCTGGCATCGGTGCCGGGCATGCTGCTCGACGACGAGAGCCCGCTTCACCTGCCGCTGGGTTATCTGCCGCATGCCACGCCCTGGCTGGCCCGCTTCGTGGCCTCGGCGCGTCCCGCCCGGGTCGCCCTGGCGGCCGCGCGACTCGATTCGATCCACCGGGGCGCGGTCGGGATGCATCGCCGGCTCACCCGGGAACTGGGCGTGCCGCAACTGTTCAGGGCACGCGGCCACCTGCATCTCTACCGGGACGAAGCGGCGCTGGCGAAGGATGCCGGCGGCTGGCGCCTGCGCACGGCGCACGGCCATGTCGCGCAGCAGCTCGATCGAGCGGCCATCGAGCGGCTCGAGCCCGCCGCGCCCGCCCGCTACCGGGTCGGCATGTTCCTCGACGATCACGCCACCATCCTGGATCCGCGTCGCTACGTGAGGGCGATGGCATCGGCCTTCGTCGAGGCCGGTGGCGAGCTCGAAAGCGTCGGCGTGTCGGCGATCGGCCGCGACGCATCGGGCTGGAGACTCCAGGGCGCCCGGCAACGCGCGCACGACCACGTGGTCGTCGCGGCCGGCGCCTGGTCGCGCGCCCTGCTCGATCCGCTGGGCATCAGGATCTCGCTGGAGAGCCAGCGGGGCTACCACGTGCAGTTCGACGGCGGTGCCGACCTGATCTCGCGCACGGTGGTGCTGACGGACCGGAAGGTCTTCGTGACCCCCATGGAACAGGGCCTGCGCTTCGGCGGCACGGTGGAGATCGGCGGTCTGCGCCGACCACCCGACACGCGCCGGGCCGCATTGCTCCAGCGCATCGCCATCGAGAGTTTTCCGCATCTGGCCGGCCGGCAGGCCACGACGTGGATGGGACATCGCCCGTGCATGCCGGACTCGGTGCCGGTGATCGGCGCGGCGCCGGGGCAGCCGGGACTGTGGCTGGCGCTCGGGCATGGGCACCTGGGCCTGACCGACTCCCTGCCGACCGCCCAGCGCATCGCCGATGCCATCTGCGGCGCCGTGGACGCATGAGCCCCGGCCCGCGCGCCGCGATCCCGCTACTGCACGAACCCCATCCCGCGCGCCTCCCGCACTTCCGGCTTGATGCGGTGCTCGGCCTCCAGCTGGTCGAGGAACTCGGCCGCGGAGAGCTCGGCCGCCAGGATCTCGGTCTGGCGCTTGACGGCGGCGAAGTCGCCGGGACAGACCTGGTCGAGCTTCGCCAGGCGCGCACGCAGCTCGCCGGTCATGAGTGCCGCGTCGCCGGCGAGCGCCTCGGTGACGAACATGCGTTCGCGCTGCGGCGCGGTCAGCGGCATGAACTTGATCTTGAACGTGAAGCGGCGCAGCGCCGCCTGGTCGAGGCGATCGAGCAGGTTGGTGGTGCAGACGAAGATGCCGTCGAAGCGCTCCATGCCCTGCAGCATCTCGTTGACCTCGGTGACCTCGTAGGTGCGCTGGGCGCCGCGCCGGTCCTGCAGGAAGCTGTCGGCCTCGTCGAGCAGCAGCACGGCGCGCTCGGCCTCGGCCTCGCGGAACATCGCCGCCATGTTCTGCTCGGTCTCGCCGACGTACTTGCTCATCAGGTCGCTGGCCTGCTTGACGATCAGTGGCCGGTCGATGGCGCGCGCGATGTGCTCGGCCAGTGCCGTCTTGCCGGTGCCCGGGGCGCCATAGAAGCACAGCGTGCCGTGGCCGCGCGTGCGCAGCGCCTCGACGATGCGCGGGATCTCGAAGCGCGTCTCGACGTTGAGCATGTCGAGGTCGTAGGTGGTCACGGCGCGGCGCACCCCGGCCTGGCGGTCGACGGTGCCCAGCGCGAGGTCGGCATTGCGCAGCTGGCGCTCGATGAGGTCCTCGACCGAGTCGTCGTCGGTGCGGGCCAGCACGGCGAAACGCACCGCGGTGCGGATCTGGGCCGGTGTCAGTCCCTTGCGGCCGGCCAGCTTGGCGGTGAAGGCATCGGACACGACGACGCCCTCGAGCGTCTTCCTCACCAGCTGCTCGCGCGCGCCGGGCGGCGGCGACTTGAGTTCGAGGTGGTAGGCGAAGCGGCGACGGAACGCCGGGTCGATCTGCTCGATGCGGTTGGTGACCCACAGCGTGGGCACGGCATTCGATTCCAGGATCTGGTTGACCCAGGCCTTGCCGCTGACGCTGCCGCTCGGCGGCGAGGGCACCTGGTCGGCGCGCGCCATGAACTGCGCGGCCTCGGTGCTGATGGGCGGGAACACGTCCTCTACCTCGTCGAACAGCAGTGCCGCCTGCGCGCTGCCCTTCAGGAACACCTGCGCGATCTGCAGCGAGCGGTAGCGGTCGCGCCCGGAGAGCGAATTGCCATCGCGATCGGCGTACTCGACCTCGAACAGGTCGAGTCCGGCGGCCTGCGCCACCACCTTGGCCAGTTCGGTCTTGCCGGTGCCCGGCGGCCCATACAGCAGCACGTTGACGCCCGGCTCCTTGCGCGCGACGGCGGCGCGCAGCAGCGTGACGAGCATGTGCGTGTCCTCGGCGGCGAAGGAGAAATCCTCCGGCGTGAGCGTGCTCTTGGCCGAGGGCCGCGTGAACACCGCCATCAGTTCGCTCTGGTCGCGGTATTCGCGCATCAGCACCGGCGGCAGTTTCTCGCTGACCTTCATCAGATCGGCCAGATCGGTGATGTTGTGCTCGGAGATCAGGTTCTCGATCAGCCCGATGCGCTCGAGCCGCGAGCCGGCGCGCAGGGCCTCGCCGACGTCGCTGGCGGGCACGCCCGCCACCTCGGCGATGGCGGCATAGGCCTCGGGGGCATTGTTGACCTTGAACTCCACCAGCAGCGAGCGCAGGTCGCGCTGGTAGCGCGCCAGGGTGCCATAGAGCAGCAGCGCGCGCTCGGCCTTGTTGAGCTGCAGCAGGCCGGCGAGCGCGTCGATGTTCTTCTCGACCAGGGTCGACTGCTTGTGCAGCGCGTGCGTGAGCCAGTCGCGCGTGACCGAGAGCACGGCCAGCAGATCCTTGGGCTGGTCCTTGGCGTATTCGTCCAGATAGAAGAACAGGGTGCCCTCCTCGTACGGACCACGCCAGACGCCGTGGCGCGCCAGCAGCGTGCGGCCGTCCAGGCCCTCGATGCCCTTCCAGATCTCGTTGCCGGCGCAGCGCCGCGCCAGGAATTCGCGCAGCCGCTGCAGCACCTGGGCCGGCCACACCAGATGACGCCCGGCCAGCGACAGCAGCCCGTTGAGGTCGCGCCGCACGTTGAAGCGCGGACCCTGCTTGGCCGCGAGGGTCAGCACGAAGTGCGAGCACATGAGCTCCAGCACCGGCGCCTCCTTGAGACCGGGCGACGGCAGAGCCTGCCCGCGCAGAGGCACGGCCGCCATGTCGACCCCGGAACGCTTGACCATCGGACAACCTCCAGCTAGTAGGAATTCAGCGCGACCATAACGCAGACGATGGGTTCGGGGAAGACGCCCCGGCGGCATGGCCCGTGGTTTCGAAAGCCTCCACAATGCCCGCGATGATCCAGATCAAAGACATCGAGCGCGCCGCGGCGCGCCTCCAGGGGCAGATTCTGGCCACGCCATGTGTCGAATCGCGCACGCTCTCCGACATCGTCGGCGCCCAGGTCTTCCTGAAGTTCGAAAACCTCCAGTTCACCGCTTCCTTCAAGGAGCGCGGGGCCTGCAACAAGCTGGTCGAACTGACGACCGAGAATCCGACACGTGGCGTCATCGCCATGTCGGCCGGCAACCATGCGCAGGGCGTGGCCTATCACGCCCAGCGCCTGGGCGTGCGGGCCCTGATCGTCATGCCGCGCTTCACGCCGGGAGTGAAGATCGAGCGTACGCGCGGCTTCGGCGCCGAGGTCGTGCTGCATGGCGACACGCTCGATGCCGCGCGCGCCCATGCCTTCGAATTGGCCGCGCGCGAGGGCCTGGCATTCGTGCATCCCTACGACGACGACGGGATCATCGCCGGACAGGGCACCGTGGCCCTGGAGATGCTCGATGCCGTTCCCGACCTCGACATGCTGGTGGTCTCGGTCGGCGGCGGCGGCCTGATCGCGGGCATGGCGATCGCGGCGCGCGCGCTCCGTCCCGACATCGAGATCGTCGGCGTGCAGACCACCCGCTTCCCGGCGATGGTGAACGCCGTGCACGGCACGCAGCACGTGCTGGGCGCCAGCACCATCGCCGAGGGCATCGCCGTGGGCACCCCGGGCGAGCGCACCCTGGCCATCATCCGGCAGCACGTCGACGACCTGCTGCTGGTCGACGAGGGCGACATCGAGCAGGCCGTGCTGATGCTGCTGGAGATCGAGAAGACGCTGGTCGAGGGCGCCGGCGCCGCCGGCCTGGCCGCGCTGCTGCGGCATCCGGAGCGCTTCCGGGGCAAGCGCGTGGGCCTCGTCCTCTCCGGCGGCAACATCGATCCGCTGCTGCTGGCCGCCATCATCGAGCGCGGCATGGTGCGCGCCGGCCGGCTGGCCCGCCTGCGCGTGAGCGCGCGCGACGTGCCCGGCATGCTGGCGCGCATCACCGCCACCGTCGCCGAGGCCGGCGCCAACATCGACGAGGTGCATCACCAGCGCGCCTTCACCATGCTGGCGGCGCAGAACGTGGAGATCGAACTGGTGCTCCAGACCCGCGGCCGCGCCCACCTGGCGAGCGTGCTGGACGCCCTGCATGCCGCCGGCTTCGTGGCCGAGGAACAGCATTGAGCCATCTCGAGCGATGTCGACCGGGCGCCGCGATGGCGGGACTGCCCGGGGCCACGCGATCCGGCATGACCCTGCCGCGCGTGCCGGCATGGGGTCCGACCCGGAGACGGCACGGCGGCATCGCTCCGTAGAATGCCTCGGAATCTTGCGAACCGAAGGAAACTTCCCGATGTCCACTCCCACCCCTGTCGAACCCGGCCATGACGCCATCGTCGAGAAAGACGCGGTCGAGTCGATCGTTCCGTTGATGCCGATCGTGCTGCCGATCGTGGGCGGCGTCCTGATGCTGCTGCTCGCTTCCATCGCCGTCTTCCTGGCCTGATCCGGCCTCGAGCGGAATCCAGCGCTTCCCCCGTCGGTCCAGCGGCCCCGACGTCTTCCGATTGCGTGCTTTTCGCACGGACAGCATGGTTTCCCGTCGCCTTCGTGCGTGACCAATCTGTCATAAATCGTTAAAACACAAATCTTTAGTTCTCGTTTTCCGTGAGGGAAGACGTTTTCTCCAGCGGCCCTCGCGTGTCCTCATCGCTTCGAGCCCCGCTGAAAAAGACGATTTTTCAACTCCGGAGACTCCTGCGATGAACGAAACCGTGATGAAGGACCTGATGATTCAGGCACCTTCCTATGTCAAGAACGCCAAGCTGATCGCCTGGGTGGCCGACATGGCGGCCCTGT
This sequence comes from Variovorax sp. PEI5, assembly GCF_056679935.1. NCBI lineage: Bacteria > Pseudomonadati > Pseudomonadota > Betaproteobacteria > Burkholderiales > Comamonadaceae > Variovorax > Variovorax sp. PEI5. The sequence goes on along the minus strand of NZ_CM155257.1, from coordinate 2,803,087 downwards.
GCAAGCCCAAGGACATCCATTGGTGCGATGGCAGCACCGAGGAATACGAGGCCCTGTGCGCCCAGCTGGTCGAAGCCGGCACCTTCAAGAAGCTCGACGAGGCCAAACGCCCGAATTCCTACCTCGCCTCGTCCGACCCGAGCGACGTCGCCCGCGTCGAGGACCGCACCTACATCTGCTCGGCCGACAAGGAGCATGCCGGCCCGACCAACAACTGGATGGCGCCCGAGCAGATGCGCGCGACGCTGCAGCCGCTGTTCGATGGCTGCATGCGCGGGCGCACGATGTACGTGGTGCCGTTCTCGATGGGTCCGCTGGGTTCGCCCATCGCCCACATCGGCATCGAGCTCTCCGACAGTCCGTATGTCGCGGTCAACATGAAGATCATGACGCGCATGGGCCGCGCGGTTTATGACGTGCTGGGCGCCGATGGCGAATTCGTGCCCTGCGTGCACACCGTGGGCGCGCCGCTCGAGCCGGGCCAGCAGGATGTGGCCTGGCCCTGCAACAAGACCAAGTACATCGTCCACTACCCCGAGACGCGCGAGATCTGGAGCTATGGCTCGGGCTATGGCGGCAACGCGCTGCTGGGCAAGAAGTGCTTCGCGCTGCGCATCGCCTCCACCATGGGCCGCGACGAGGGCTGGCTCGCCGAGCACATGCTGATCCTGGGCGTGACCAATCCCGAAGGCCGCAAGTACCACGTCGCCGCCGCGTTCCCGAGCGCCTGCGGCAAGACCAACTTCGCCATGCTGATCCCGCCGGCCGGCCTCGACGGCTGGAAGGTCACCACCATCGGCGACGACATCGCCTGGATCAAGCCCCAGGCCGATGGCTCGCTGCGCGCCATCAACCCGGAGGCGGGTTATTTCGGCGTCGCCCCGGGCACCAACGCGCAGACCAACCCGAACTGCATGGCCAGCCTGGACCGCGACGTGATCTTCACCAACGTCGCGCTGACCGACGATGGCGATGTCTGGTGGGAGGGCATGGGCGAGCCGCCGGCGCATGCCATCGACTGGCAGGGCAAGGACTGGACGCCCGCCATCGCCAAGGAGACCGGCGCCAAGGCGGCGCACCCCAACGCGCGCTTCACCGTCGCCGCCACCAACAATCCCGCGCTCGACGAGGCCTGGGACGATCCGGCCGGCGTCAAGATCGACGCCTTCATCTTCGGTGGCCGCCGCTCCACCACCGTGCCGCTGGTGACGGAGGCGCGTGACTGGATCGAGGGCGTCTACATGGCGGCGACCATGGGCTCGGAGACCACCGCCGCGGCCACCGGACAGGCCGGCGTGGTGCGTCGCGACCCGTTCGCCATGCTGCCGTTCATGGGCTACAACATGAGCGACTACTTCCAGCACTGGATCGACCTGGGCAAGAAGCTCGAGGCCTCCGGCGCCACGCTGCCCCGGATCTACACCACCAACTGGTTCAGGAAGGGCGCCGACGGCAAGTTCGTCTGGCCGGGCTATGGCGAGAACATGCGCGTGCTGAAGTGGATGATCGACCGCATCGAGGGCAAGGCCTCGGGCACCGACCACGTCTTCGGCGTGTCGCCGCGCTACCAGGACCTGACCTGGACCGGCCTCGACTTCAGCGCGGATCAGTTCGACTCCGTCACCAGCATGGATCGTCCTGCCTGGGAAGCCGAACTCAAGCTGCATGCCGAACTGTTCGATCAGCTCGCGCATCATCTGCCCGCCGAGCTGCCGGCCACCAAGTCCGCCATCGAGGAACGCCTGGCCGCCTGAGCGGATGCGGGGTGATGGCGGTCAGCGCCCACCCTGCCGTCCCGGTGCCGTTCCTCGGGCGCCGGCACGGGACAAATGAAAAAAGCCCCGCGATGCGGGGCTTTTTTTTCGGAGCGGATGCGGATCAGTAGTACTTGCCCAGATTGACCCGGCGCATGGCTTCGTAGAGCGTGGGCACTTCGGCGGCGGCCGAACGCTCGGCCACCAGCTGGCGTGCCAGTTGACGGGCCGGCACCAGGGTCGCGCTCTGCGATGCTTCGTGGCGCGTCGTGGCGGCCTGGAGTTCGTGCATGACGCGGGTATCGTAGCGGGCATAGGCCAGGAACTTGGCATCGGCGGCGGCGGCGGCGCGGCGCTGCGAGTAGGCGTTCCAGCCGGTCCGGGCACGGACGAACAGGGCGCCCACGCGGTTGGCGACGAGCGCCATCACGACGAAGACCACCGCCCACATCACGAGCCAGGCGGTCAGCAGACCACCGTCCTCGAGGCTGTCGGCCAGATGATCGGCACCGACCACCAGGGCCGCGACGATGATGGAAAGCAGGAGTGCCGCGAGGCCGGCCGCGCCGACGGTGTCGAGACGCGTGTTGCGGAGTTCGGAGAAAGCGGCGCCGGCGCGGCTGACGCCGGGATGTTCGGTGGGTTGGTCGACGTGGACAAAGCTGGTCATGGTGCGTCCTTCGGTGAGTAGACAGTGGTTGGCGAGTGCCGATGGGGTGATATTAGGGGTTACCCTACTGTCTATCCACTTTATATTGATGATGTATATCATTCACGAGGATGATGGACGTCAACTTTCGCACGCTCGACCTCAACCTGCTGCGCGTCTTCGACGAGGTCATGGCCGAACGCAACCTGACCCGCGCGGCACGCAACCTCTCGCTGACCCAGCCCGCGGTCAGCAATGCGCTGCGCCGATTGCGAGAAGTGCTGGGCGACGACCTCCTGCGCCGCTCGGGAGCCGGCGTGGAGCCCACGCCGCGCGCGCTGGCGCTGTGGCCGGCGGTGCGCGACGCCCTGCTCCAGCTGCAGCACACGCTGGCGCCCAATGCCTTCGACGCCGCCGTCGCCGACACCACCTTCGTGCTCGCCATGGCCGACGCCACGGCGGCTGAACTGATCCCGGGGCTGGTGCAGATCGCCCAGGCCGAGGCACCCGCGATCTCGGTGCGCGTGGTGCCACTGACCACGCGCGATCCACGGCAATTGCTGGAGAACGAGGGCGCCGACATGGCGATCGGCTACTTCCCGGCCGTGATCGCCAGCCTGACGGCGCGAGGCCAGTCGGGCCTGGCGGTGCCGTTTGAGACCCAGCGGCTGTACGTGGGCCAGTACGTGTGCGTGATGCGGCGTGGCCATCCGCTGGCGGCGCAGCCGCTCACGCTCGACGACTTCTGCGCCGCGCGCCATCTGCTGGTGAGCTTTTCCGGCCGGCCCTATGGCTTCATCGACCAGACGCTCGGCGCGCTGGGGCGCGAGCGGCGCATCGTGGTCACGGTGAACCAGTTCTTCACCGCCGGTCGCGTGGTGGCCAATTCCGACCTGCTGACGGTGCTGCCGCGCCATTTCGTCAGCGTCACCGGCATCGACGAGCAGCTGATGCTGCGCGACCTGCCCTTCGACCAGCCGCTCGTGCATGTCGATGCGGTCTGGCACCGGCGCGCGCAGCACGGGCATGCGCACCAGTGGCTGCGCGATGCGCTCATCCGCGCGGCGGCAGCGGCATTCGCGCGCTCGGTCCTGTCGGACGAGGTATTCGGCGCCCCATCCTGACGCGGCGGCGCCGGAAGGCTCAGCGCACGACGCTGAGCCAGGCGCTGGCGGCGACGCGCAGTTCCTGCGCATGCTGGGCATCGAGCCCGGCACGGAAATCGGCGTTCTCCATCAGCGTGGCGGCCGGACTGGCGGGCACGTCGGCAGGAGTGGCGTGGAGGAAGCGGGCCGCTTGGGCCATCAGACGGAACAACATGATTCGGCGAGCCCGGGGCTGCGCTGGGGTGGATGAAGCTTGTAGATTAAGGGTTATCCCTAATCCACAAGCCCTGATTTCATGCATTTATTGCATGACGTGATGATGTCCCGATGCCGTCGAGCGGCCGGCGGGCGTTTCCATGGCGCCGCGCCGAGCGACCCCGCCCCGCCGCATCGCGCGACACAACCCCTAGACTGCCGGCCATGAAGGTCCAGCTCCTGTCCGATCTCCACCTGGAGTCGCATCCCCATCTGTTCGTCGCGCCCGCGCCGGGCGCCGACCTGCTCGTGCTGGCCGGCGACATCGGCTCCTACCAGCAGGGTTCGCGCCTGGAGACGCCGGACTTCGGCCTGGCGCGTTTCTCACCGCGCCATGGCTGGCCGACGCCGGTGCTCTATGTCCCGGGCAATCACGAATACGACGGCGCCGATGTCGACGAGCGCGACGAGCGCCTGCGCGCGCTGTGCGCCGAGCTCGACATCACCTGGCTCGAACGCGCGACGGTGGTGCGCGACGGCGTGCGCTTCATCGGCACCACGCTGTGGGCCGACTTCGATGCCCTGGTCGAGCCGGGCGAGGACCTTGCCGCGCGCCTGAAGAAGCGCGGCAAGGCGATGCGGGCCGCGAATTTCTATCTGGAGAAGGCCGCCGCGACCCACCACGGCCTGCCGTTCCTGGCCGAGCAGCTGCGGGAGCGCGCGCTGGTCTGCGAGGCCTGGCTGCGCGACGCGCTGGCGGTCCCCTTCGATGGCACGACGGTGGTCGTCACGCATTTCGCGCCCACGCTCGCCAGCGCCGATCCGCGCTACGGCCTGCGGCCCGGCACGGCGGGCTTCTGCAATTCGCTCGACGATCTGCTGCCCTTGGCGGACTTCTGGCTCCACGGCCATCTGCACTGCGCCCACGACTACGTGAAGGACGGCTGCCGCGTGATCGCCAATCCGCTGGGCTATGCCTCCAAGGGCGAGCAGGACGCGTTCCGGCCCGACCGCCTCCTCGAACTGCGCTGAAACGCGTCCGGAGTTCCGCGCATGCTCAATGGCCTCTGGCTGGGTTTCTTCCTGATCGCCGCCCTGGCCGCGCTCGGCCGCTGGCTGGTCGGCGGCGATCCGGCCGTCTTCGCCACCATCGTCGAGAGCCTGTTCGCGATGGCGCGGCTGGCGGTGGAGATCATGGTGCTGCTCTTCGGCACGCTGACGCTGTGGCTGGGCCTGCTGCGCATCGCCGAGGCGGCCGGGCTGGTGGCGTGGCTGGCGCGGCTGCTCGGTCCGCTGTTCCGGCGCCTGATGCCGGAGGTGCCGTCGGGCCATCCGGCGCTGGGCCTGATCACCATGAACTTCGCGGCCAACGCCCTCGGCCTGGACAACGCGGCCACGCCGATCGGCCTGAAGGCGATGCGCGAGCTGCAGACGCTCAACCCGCGCCCCGGGACCGCGAGCAATGCCCAGATCCTGTTCCTGGTGCTCAACGCGTCCTCGCTGACATTGCTGCCGGTGACGATCTTCATGTATCGCGCCCAGCAGGGCGCCCCCGACCCGACGCTGGTGTTCCTGCCGATCCTGCTGGCGACCAGCGCCTCGACGCTGGTCGGCCTGCTGTCGGTGGCGCTGGTGCAGCGCCTGCGGCTGTGGGACCCGGTGGTGCTGGCCTATCTGCTGCCATTGGCGCTCGGGCTGGGCGGCTTCATGGCGCTGCTGGCCACGCTCTCGGCGACGGCGCTGGCCGCCCTGTCCTCGCTGCTGGGCAACCTGGCGCTGTTCGGGATGATCGTCGTCTTCCTGGTGGTCGGGGCTCTGCGGCGGGTGCGGGTCTACGATGCCTTCATCGAGGGCGCGAAGGAGGGATTCGACGTCGCCCGCAACCTGCTGCCCTATCTGGTGGCGATGCTGTGCGCCATCGGCGTGCTGCGGGCCTCGGGCGCGCTGGACCTCGCGCTCGGCGGCATCCGCTGGCTGGTCGGACAGACCGGCTGGGACGCGCGCTTCGTCGACGCGCTGCCGACCGCCCTGGTCAAGCCGTTCTCCGGCAGCGCGGCCCGCGCCATGCTCATCGAGACCATGAAGAGCCAGGGCGTGGACAGCTTCCCGGCGCTCGCCGCGGCCGTCATCCAGGGCAGCACCGAGACCACCTTCTACGTGCTGGCGGTGTACTTCGGCGCCGTGGGCATCCAGCGTGCGCGGCACGCGGTGGCCTGCGCGCTGGTGGCCGAGTTCGCGGGCGTGGTGGCGGCCATCGCGGTGTGCTACTGGTTCTTCGGATGAGGGCCATGGATGTCCGCATGGACGGACGGGCGCGAGGGATCGGCCAAAATGGGTCTCCCCGCTCCTCCTCCGTCCCATCCTCGTGAAACCTTCCGCCCGGGCCCGGCCGCCCTCCTTCTCGGCCAGCGAATTCCGTCAGGCGCTGGGAATGTTCGCCACGGGCGTCACCATCGTCACCACCCGCACGGCCGCCGGCGTGCTGGTCGGACTGACCGCCAGTTCCTTCAATTCGGTCTCGCTGGATCCCCCGCTGGTGCTCTGGAGCCTGGCGCGCAGCTCGGGCTCGATGCCGGCGCTCGGCACGGGATCGCATTACGCGGTCAACATCCTGGCGGCCGACCAGAAGGCGCTGGCCGAGCAGTTCGCGCAGAAGAAGACCGATCGCTGGCTCGACGTCGAGTTCACCGAGGGCGCCAGCGGCGTGCCGGTGATCTCGGGCTGCGCGGCGACCTTCGAATGCTTCAACCGCAGCCGCTACGACGAGGGCGACCACGTGATCTTCGTCGGCGAGGTCGAGCGCTGCACGCATCGCGAGGACGCCGCGCCGCTGCTCTATCACGGTGGGCGCTTCTACACCGAGCGGCTGATCTAGCCGCGCGCCGGCACGGCGGGCGGGCGGGCGTAGGTGGCCGCGAAGCGCTGCTGCAGGTAGTCGTGCGTCGTGATCGGCGCATGGCGAGGCACCTCGCCCTCGGCCACGCACGAGGGGATCGCGCTCACCAGCGCGTCCGGATTGGGATCGAGGAAGAAGGCGATCGAGCGGCGCTCGGCCAGGGGACGGCGCACGCGATGCGGCGTCGAGACATAGACGTCGTTGGTCCAGCGCATCAGGCAGTCGCCGATGTTGCAGACGAAGGCGCCAGGCAGCGCGGGCACGTCGATCCAGGTGCCGTCGCGTCGCCGCACCTGCAATCCGGCGACGCCATCGGTCGCCAGCAGCGTGACGTTGCCATAGTCGGTGTGGGTGCCGGCGCCGGCGCCCGGAATGCCGATGTCGTCCGCCGGCCCCGCGTCGGCGGCCACCGGCGCCGGCGCCGGCGCCGGATAGCGCAGCAGGCGCAGCGTGGCGAGCGGGCGGTCGATGCGGTCGGCGAAGAAGTCCTCCGGCAGGTCGAGGTCGAGCGCGAAGGCCCGGTGCAGCCGCGTGCCGACCGCCAGCAGCGCGTCGAAATATGCCTGCAGCGTGATGCGGAAATCCGGCAGCGGCGGCCAGACGTTGACCGGCCGCGTGCGGCCGTCGTCGCTCCAGATCAGGTTGAAGGCCTCCTTGTGGTCGGCCGCCGCCGTCTCGTCGAGCGCCTCGACGCCCAGGCCGACATAGCCCCGGTTGCTGCCGAGCCGGTCGATCGCCATCTCGCGCTTGGCCGCGAGCGGCAGCGCGAACAGGCGCGCGCTCTCGGCGAATGCCGCATCCACCAGCGCGGCCGGCACGCCATGGCCCTCGATGGCGAAGAAGCCGACATCGCGGCAGGCGGCGCCGATGCGCGCGGCGACGGCGCGGCGGGCCGCCACGGCGGGCGCGGCCAGCTCGGCGATGTCGATGCGCGGGATGCCGGCGGCGGAGATGGCGGCGGGCGGGTGCTCTGCAGAAGTCATGTCGACGGGTCCTTCGATCGGTCCGCCATCATCCCTTGCCGATGGCCGACTCGTGCCAGTTCTTCAGCAGCAGCCGCCCGATGCCGCTCACCACCATGAAGAACAGGAAGCCCAGCAGCGTCGCGGCGATGACCTCGGCGAACAGCAGCGCCGTGTACATGCGGCCCTGGGCGAAGACGATCTGCACGCCCAGGCCGCCCTGCGCGTTGCCCGAGCCGATGATGAATTCGCCCACGATGGCGCCGATCACCGACAGCCCGGCCGAGATGCGCAGGCCCGCGATGATGTGCGGCAGCGCGCCGGGCAGCTGCAGCTTGGCGAAGGAGGTGAAGCGGCTGGTGGTGTGCAGCGCGAACAGCTCGGTCAGGTTGCGCGAGGTCGAACGCAGTCCCAGCAGCGTGTTGTTGACGATCGGGAACAGCGACATGATGAAGCTGATGATGACCACCGACAGGTCGTTGTAGCCGAACCAGAGCACGATCAGCGGCGCGATCGCCACCACCGGCACCGTCTGGAGCAGCACCGCGTACGGGTAGATGCTGCGCTCGAGCAGGCGCGACTGGCTCATCAGCGCCGCCAGGCCGATGCCGCCCACGATCGCCAGCAGGTAGCCCAGCGTCGCCTCCTTGAGGGTGGTGAGCGTGGCGAGCGCCAGCACGCCGGCGTTCTCGGCCACCGCCGCCGCCACCTCCTGGGGCGCGGGCACGAGATAGCCCTTGCCCTGATAGACGGTGGCGGTCAGCAGGTACCACAGCGCGATGGCCAGCACCGCGACGGCGCAGACCGGCCAGGCGGCCTGCGTGAAGGCGGCCGCGCGCGAGGGGGGCCGCACGACGGCGTCGGCGGCGGGGCCGCGGTCGGCGCCCTTGCGCGCGCTGGAGATGACGGTGATGGGCGATGACATGGCGGGGGGAGTCCGTGACGCGGGGCGGGATCGGGGGGGGGGGCGCTCAGGCCGGGAGCGGACGACGCAGCGCGGCCGTGACCTCGCCGGTGAGCCGCGCGAATTCGGGACTGGCGCGCAGTTCGGGCGCGCGCGGGAAGGCGAACGGCACGTCGATGACGTCGACGATGCGGCCCGGGCGTGGCGACATCACCACCACGCGGTCGGACAGGAACACCGCCTCGTGCACGTTGTGCGTGACCAGCACGGCGGTGAAGCCGGCCTGGCGCCACAGCGCCGAGAGCTCCTCCTGCAGGATGTCGCGCGTGAGTTCGTCGACCGCCGCGAGCGGCTCGTCGAGCAGCAGCAACGCCGGGCGCAGCGCCAGCGCGCGGGCCAGCGACAGCCGCATCCGCATCCGCATGCCCCCGGAGAGATGGTGCGGATACGACTTCTCGAAGCCCGCGAGCCCGACCAGCGCCAACGCCTCGGCGACCCGCGCGCGGCATTCGGCCGGGTCGTAGCCCTCGAGCTCCATCAGGAGCTGCGCGTTGCGCTCGACGTTGCGCCAGGGCAGCAGCGCGGCCTCCTGGAACACGAAGGCGGTCTCGACATCGGCCGGCCGCTCGCAGGTCCCGGTGCTCGATCCGACCAGGCCGGCGACGATGCGCAGCAGGGTCGACTTGCCGCAGCCCGAGGGCCCGACGATCGACACGAACTCGCCCGCGCGCAGGTCCAGGTCGACGCGATCGAGCGCCCGCAGGCCGTTGTCGAAGCGCTTGGAGACGCCCTTGAGATGGATGTCGGCACCGTGGGCCATGTCTAGCATCCCGGCACGAAGGAGCGGTCGTAGGCCTGCTTCTCGTCGAAGCCCGCCGGCAGGAAGGCCACGCTGCGCAACTGGCCCGCGAGCTCGCTCCAGCGCGCGTCGCTCATGCAGCCGATGCGGCCGAGGTCGTGCGAGATCAGCCGCTCGATCATCTCCTTGTTGGCCGCGTCGTAGACCGCCGGCGAGATCTGCTTGTTCATCTCCGCGAACATCGGCTTCAGGCCGGAGGGATTGCGCACGTAGTTGGCCCAGCCCTTCTGCACCGCCGCGACCGCCGCCTTCACCAGCGCCGGGTTCTTCCTGATCATCTCGTCGGTGGTGAACAGCACGTTGTAGGGCCGGTAGCCCAGCGAGGCCAGCGTGATCGACTGCACCGCGATGCCGGCCTCGGCCATGCGCGCGGGCAGGTAGAGCGAGTAGCCCTGCTGCACCATCTTCGGATCGTTGCGGAACAGGCTGAGGTCGCCGCTGACCGGGATCTCGCGCGTGCCGGCGAGCTTGTACTGCTTCTTGGTCCATTCCCAGTAGGCATTGCCGACATTGACCGCGAAGGTGCGGCCCTGCAGGTCGGCGATGGATTTCACGGCCGGATCGGCGTGATGGACCAGGGCGTAGGGCACGTGGTCGAGGTGGGCGAACACCGCGCGCACCGGCGCGCCGCGCAATCGCGCCAGCAGCACGTCGTCGGCGTTGCCGATGCCGAACTCGGCCTGGCCCGAGGCCACCTGCGGGATGGTCTGGATCTTCGGGCCGCCCTGCAGCACGGTGATCCTCAGGCCGGCGTCGCGACCCAGGTTGTCCTGCTGCGCCTGCCAGTAGCCGGCCTGGTCGGGCTGCGCGAACCAGTTGGTGAGGATGCGCACCGGCCGGGCGTCCTGCGCCACCGCCGGCAGCGCGACCAGTGAGACGGCGGCCAGGGCCAGGGCCAGGGCGGTGCGGCGGAAGAGAGCTGTGGTCATGTCGGACTCCGGGGGACGGGGGATGTCGGGTAAGGCCAAGCGGGATTCATGCCGCCAGCCAAGGCAGCTGCTCGCGGCCATAGCGATAGGTCTGGAACACGCTGTTGAGGCGGCCGGGGCCGGTCCTGCGGGCGGCGGCGTCGGGGTACTCGGCGAACCACGGGATCACGTACTCCCACACCACCTCGCCCGCGCGCGTGACCTCGAACAGCCGGCCGGTGGCCGACTCGGTGATGTGCACGTTGCCATTGGGCAGGGGCTGCGCGTTGCCCATGAAGGCGGTGAAGAAGGCATTGACCATCTCGTCGGCATACGACCAGGTCACCTCGTGGGTCGCCGGATCGATCTCCAGCACGCGCGAGAAGGCGACATGGCTGCCGGCGCGGAAGTTGCCGTTGTCGAAGGCCAGGATGCGACCGTCGGGCAGCGCCACCGGCGCGTGCTGGTGCGACACCACGCTCGGCGGGATGTGCAGCTTCACCTCGCCCGAGGCCTTGTCGACGCCGATGATGCCGGCCGTGGTGCGCAGGCTCATCAGCACGCGGCCCTCGGCATCGACGTCGAGGCCGTTGACCAGCGGCCAGTGGTAGCGGCCGAAGCCCGGATGGATCGGGAAGTCCGCCGGATCGAGATGCTCCCAGGACTTCCATTCCCAGACCAGCTCGCCGGCGCGGTCCACCTCGCGGATCACGTCGCCGAACATCGGCTCGTCGGGGCCGTGCGCGGTGCCACCGGGCACGCGCTCGGCGAAACCGGGCGGCACCGGAGCGCAGGCGGCATAGAGCAGGTGCCCGTTGGCCAGCCAGCGGGCATCGTGGTGGTGCGCCGGGTCCTGGTAGCGCCAGACCACTTCGCCCTGGGGGGTGACCTCGTAAAAATCGCCGCCATGCCACATCGACCAGGCCGCATAGAGGTCGGGCGAGTCCGGGTGGTTGCCGTTGTAGCCCAGGTTGCCGTTCTCCAGGATGACGGCGTGGCGCCCCGGGCGCACCGGCATCTTCCACTCGTGCACCACGGTGCCCTCGATGTCGATCAGGTAGACATGGCCGCCGGCCGTCTGCGGCGCGATCAGCGTGTAGCCGCCGGCGGACAGGGCCGGGTCGTGGGCGATGAGGCCGACGCCGCGGCGGCGCTGGGTGATCTGGTCGACGGTGGTGGCCAAGCGGGACTCCTCGTAAGCAAAGAGCACCGAATCTATGCCGATGTCCGCGTCCGGAAAACCTGATTGTTTCGAACGGCGCGTCAGCAAAAACCGTACAGTGCCCGATGCGCTCGATTTCCCAGAACTTCCGCTGCTTCGACGAGGTGGCCCGGCGCGGCTCGATCCGCAAGGCGGCCGAGTCGCTGCACCTCACCGCCGCCGCCGTGCACCAGCAGGTGCTCAACCTGGAGGAGCAGGTCGGCACGCCGCTGTTCGACCGCCTGCCGCGCGGCATGCAGCTCACCACCGCTGGCGAGATCATGGTGGCGGCGATCCGCCGCGCCCAGCGCGATTTCGACCATGCGCTGACCCAGGTCGAGGACCTGCGCTCGCTGCGGCGCGGCCACATCAACCTCGCGGTCTCGCATTCGTCGGCCGAGCAGCTGGTGCCCGAGGTGATCGAGGCGGCCATGAAGAGCTATCCCGGCGTGACCTATGGCGTGCGTTCGGGCAATGGCGAGAGCATCCTCAAGTGGGTCGCCAACGGCGAGGCCGATGTCGGCTTCTGCCTGCGCCGCAAGCCCCCGCCGGGCGTCGAGGAGGTGCGCGCCTTTCCGCAGCAGCTCGGCCTGGTGACGGCGCCGGGCCATGCCCTGCTGACGCCGCCCGGGCGCCTGCCGCGCCTGCGCGACTGCCTGGACCAGCCCCTGATCCTGCTCACGCCCGACACCGAGCTGCGCGCGCTGGTCGACCAGATCGACCTGCGCGAGCACCGCGCCACGCGGCCGCTGGTGGAGACCAGCTCGGTGGCGATGGTGCGGCGACTGGTGGCCGGCGGCACCGGCATCGGCTTCCTGATCCCCGAGAACGTGGCCGAGGACGTGGCGCAGGGCCGGCTGGTGTGGACGGCGCTGGCCGATGCCGGCGCCCGCTCCTTCAGCTGCCTCTACCAGCGCAGCGGCCAGACCACCTCGGTGGCGATGGGCATGTTCCTGCAGTTCCTGGAGGCGGCGCTGATGGCGATCGGCCAGCGCTTCGACACCCTGGGACCGCCGCTGCGCCAGGACGGCTTCGCGCGGTAGGCTTGCTCCCATGACCGAGCGCAAGCCCCACCTCGACACCGTCGCCATCCGCGTGCTGGTCGCCTGCTGCGCCTTCTGGGGCCTGCAGCAGATCCTCATCAAGACCACCGTGGCCGAGGTGCCGCCGATGTGGCAGGCCTCGCTGCGCATGGCCGGCGCGGTGCTGCTGCTGGTGCTGTGGTGCCGCTCGCGCGGCATCGCGCTGTTCGAGCGCGACGGCACGCTGGCCGGCGGCCTGCTGGCGGGGGCGCTGTTCGCGGCCGAGTTCGTCTGCATCTACCTCGGGCTGCAGCACACCAGCGCCTCGCGCCTGACGGTGTTCGTCTACACGGCGCCCTTCGTCGTGGCCGTGCTGCTGCCGCGCTTCGTGCCGGGCGAGCGCCTGCGCGGCGTCCAGTGGCTGGGGCTGACGCTGGCCTTCGCCGGCGTGGTCGTGGCCTTCGGCGAGAGCCTGTTCGGCCATGGCGCGGGCACCGGACAGTGGCGCGGCGACGCGCTCGGGCTGGCCGCCGGCGTGCTGTGGGGCCTGACGACATTGGCGATCCGCGCCACCCGCCTGGCCGTGGCCAGCGCCGAGAAGACGCTCTTCTATCAGATCGCCGTCACCGCCGTGGTGACGCCCGTGCTGTCGCTGTGGCTGGGCGAGACGCGTGGCCTGGCGTACTCGGCCTATGCCTGGTTCTCGATCGCCCTGCAGACCGGCATCGGCGCCTTCGCCAGCTACCTGGCGTGGATGTGGCTGCTGCGCCATTACCCGGCCACGCGCATCGCCTCCTTCACCTTCCTGACGCCGGTGTTCGCGCTGGTGTTCGGCGTCGTGCTGCTGGGCGAGCCGGTGACGCCGCACCTGCTGCTGGCGCTCGCCGGCGTGGGCCTGGGCGTGGTGCTGGTCAACCGCACCGGTCCGGCCCCCGCGCCCCGCGTCGCCACCTCCTCCTCCTCCGCCCGGAAACCCTGATGGAATTCCAGACCGTCCTCGACGAGATCGATGCCGAGATCCGCCCGCTGCTGGGCGCGGCCGGCACCGTGGCCAGCTACATCCCGGCGCTCGCGCGCGTGCCGGCCGAGCACTTCGGCATCGCCCTGCGCACCCGCGACGGCGAGGAGGCCTGCGCCGGCGACGCGCGCGCGCCGTTCTCGATCCAGAGCGTGTCCAAGCTCTTCACCCTCACGCTCGCCATGCGCTGCCTGGGCGAGCGCCTGTGGGAGCGCATCGGCCGCGAGCCCTCGGGCAATCCGTTCAATTCGCTGGTGCAGCTGGAGTTCGAGGCCGGGCGCCCGCGCAATCCGTTCATCAATGCCGGCGCATTGGCGGTGGCCGACCGGCTGGTCACGCAGGCGCGCGCCGCCGCCTGCGGGGCGGGCCCGCGCGACGCCCGCGACGACATCCTGGCGCTGATGACCGACCTCGCCGGCGAGCCCGTCGCCTTCGATCCCGAGGTGGCCGCGTCCGAGGCCGCGACCGGCTTCCGCAACGTCGCCCTGGTCAACTTCATGAAGAGCTTCGGCAAGATCGACAACGACGTCGCCGACGTGCTCGACATGTATTTCCACCAGTGCGCGATCCGCATGAGCTGCGTCCAGCTGGCGCGCGCCGCCGGCTTCCTGTGCCGCGACGGCGCGCATCCGCTGCGGCGCGCGCGGCCCGGCGCTGCCGATGTGGATGCCGGTGCCGTCGTCAGCGATCGCCAGACGCGCCGCATCAATGCGCTGATGCTGACCTGCGGCACCTACGACGCCGCCGGCGACGTCGCCTTCTCCATCGGCCTGCCCTGCAAGAGCGGCGTGGGCGGTGGCATCGTCGCCGTGGTGCCCGACCGGCTCACGCTGTGCGTCTGGTCGCCCGCGCTCGACGCGGCGGGCAACTCGCTGCTCGGCCTGAAGGCACTGGAACTGTTCGTGGCCAAGACCGGGTTGTCGGTGTTCTGAGCGCGCCCCGCGCAGGGCCCGCCGGGCCGCTCACCAGCCCTCCGACCCCGGCGCGCCCTTGAACGGGCCGACCAGCTCGGGCGTGATCCAGCCGGCGTAGAAGCGGCCGGGCTGCGGCTCCACGCGCATGCCATCGACACGGCAGTCGAGCGGCTGCGGGTAGAAGGCGATGTGGCCGGCCAGGGCCGCGTAGTGCGGCAATGGCGCCGGGTACCACCAGGCCACGCGGTCGAAGCGCTGGCCCGGCACCACCACCGACAGGTAGCGCGCGGTGCCCTTCCATTCGCAGAACGATTCGCCGGCCGCCGGCACGACGAGGTCGGCGCGCACGTCGGCGCGCGGCAGGTACCACGTCGGCGGACTGGCGGTCTCCATGACGCGCAGGGCGCGCCGGGTACGGGCGATCTCGACATCGCCGGCGTGGATGGTGACCTCGCGCGCATCGGGCGCGATGTGGGGCGGGCGCGGATAGTCCCAGACCGAGACCTGCCCGGGTCCGGGCGCGACGGCGAATGGCGGACGCCCGTCGCCGACGTGGGTCCACATCGAACGGGCCCAGGCGCGGCGCTCCTTCTCTTCGTCGCTCGGCGAACGGGCATCGGATGCATCGGCGGTCATGGCGGCGGTCTCCTGCGAGGGATTTCGCTCCATCATGACCGACATCGGCCCGCGCTCGTAGTACGGTCGCACCATGACCGAAGAACTCGAACCCATTCAGGAACCCACGCTCTGGCGCGACGAAGTCTGGACCGCCCGCGTCATCAAGAACGAGGACGACGACGGCTGGGCCGTGGCCATGACGCGCCACGGCGATCCGGAGCCGGCCCTGGTCGGCCCCTGGACCATGGGCCGCGACAAGAAGAATCCCAAGCCGCTCGACGCGCCGGCCTTCCACACGCTGGTCAAGACCGCCAACGAGGTGCTGCGCCGCCACGAGCAGCAGCTGCACGCGCGGCTCAACAAGCATGTGAACATCGGCGACGGCTCGGCGCGCATCCGCGTGGCGCTGCGCATCGTGCCCGACGAGGACAACCCGCATGCCGTGCTGAGCGCCGAGGACGCGCATGGCGACACGCTCGCCGAGATCCGCGTGCCGCCGACCTTCAAGCTGACGGCCGACAGCGCCGCCGCCTGGATCGACAACGGCTACGAGCGGCCGCGCTGACGCCTGCCTCGCGGCGCGCTCAGATCGCGCCGGCGGCGCGCAATGCCGCGCGCTGCGCGGCGTCGAGTCCGAATTCGGCCAGCACCTCGTCGGTGTGCTGGCCCAGGGCCGGCGGCGCGTGGCGCAGCACCGGCGGCGTGTCCGCCAGCCGCAGCGGACTCGCGACGCCGACGATGCGCTCGATGCCGTCGCCCAGTCCCTGGCCATCGCGCGGCAGCGCCACGGCCAGGCCGCGCGCCTTCACCTGCGGATCGTCGAAGGCCTGCGCGATGTCGTTGATCGGCCCGCACGGCACGGCCTTGTCCTCCAGCAGCGCGACCCACTCGGCGGTGCTGCGGGTGCGCGTGACGGCGGCCATCAGCGGGATCAGCACCTCGCGATGCCGCACGCGCAGCGTGTTGGTGGCAAAGCGCTCGTCGCGCGCCCAGTCGCCCTGGCCGGCGGCCTCGCAGAAGCGCATGAACTGGCCGTTGTTGCCGATCGCCAGCAGCATCGCGCCATCGCGGGTCGGGAAGTCCTGGTACGGCGCGAGGCTGGGATGGCTGTTGCCCTGGCGCTGCGGCGCGGCGCCGGTGTTGAGGAAGGCGCTGGCCTGGTTGGCCAGGATCGCCATGCCGACGTCGAGCAGCGCCATGTCGATGTGCTGGCCGCGGCCGGTGCGATGGCGCACCTCCAGCGCGGCCAGGATGGCCGTGCTGGCGTAGACCCCGGTGAACAGGTCGGTGAGCGCCACGCCGACCCGCAACGGGCCGCCGCCGGGCTCGTCGTCCGGCCGGCCGGTGATGCTCATCATGCCGCTGGTGGCCTGGATCATCAGGTCGTAGCCGGCGCGGTTGGCATGCGGGCCGTCGTGGCCGAAGCCGGTGATGCTGCAGTAGATGAGGCGCGGGTGGGCCGCGCGCAGGCTCTCGTGGTCGAGGCCGTACTGCTTCAGGCCGCCGGTCTTGAAGTTCTCCACCACGATGTCGCTCTGCGCGGCCATGCGCAGCAGCAGGTCGCGGCCCTCGGGTGTCGCCATGTCGACGGTGACCGAGCGCTTGTTGCGGTTGCAGGCGGTGAAGTAGGTGGCCTGGTCGGTGTCGTTGCCCTCGGCGTCCTTCAGGAACGGCGGGCCCCAGGCGCGCGTGTCGTCGCCGACGCCGGGCCGCTCGATCTTCACGACATCGGCACCCAGATCGGCCAGGATCTGCGTGCACCACGGGCCCGCGAGCACGCGGGAGAGATCGAGAACCTTGATGCCTTCGAGTGCAGAGCTCATGAGCGCGTGGGGATGGAGGGATGGATGGAGGAAGGGATCGATCGGTGGACGCGCGGCCCGCTCCCTCTCCCGACGACGGTCCGGGCGGCTCGCCGCCCGGGACCTCAGTTCGCGAACGCGGCGATGCCCGTGATGGCGCGACCCAGGATCAGCGCGTGGATGTCGTGCGTGCCCTCGTAGGTGTTCACCACCTCGAGGTTGACCAGGTGGCGCGCGACGCCGAACTCGTCGCTGATGCCATTGCCACCCATCATGTCGCGCGCCAGGCGGGCGATGTCGAGCGCCTTGCCGCAGTTGTTGCGCTTCATGATCGAGGTGATCTCGACCGAGGCCGTGCCCTCGTCCTTCATGCGGCCCAGGCGCAGGCTGCCCTGCAGGCCCAGCGCGATCTCGGTCTGCATGTCGGCCAGCTTCTTCTGGATCAGCTGGTTGGCCGCCAGCGGCCGGCCGAACTGCTTGCGGTCGAGCACGTACTGGCGGGCGCGGTGCATGCAGTCCTCCGCCGCGCCCATGGCGCCCCAGGAGATGCCATAGCGGGCGCTGTTGAGGCAGGTGAACGGACCCTTGAGGCCCTGCACCTCGGGGAACGCGTTCTCCTCGGGACAGAAGACGCCGTCCATCACGATCTCGCCGGTGACGCTGGCGCGCAGGCCGACCTTGCCGTGGATGGCCGGGGCGGTGAGGCCCTGCATGCCCTTCTCCAGCACGAAGCCGCGGATCGGTCCGACGGCGCCGCTCTCGCTGACCTCCTTGGCCCACACCACGAAGACATCGGCCAGCGGCGAGTTGCTGATCCACATCTTGCTGCCCGACAGCGAGTAGCCGCCCGGCACCTTCTTGGCCCGGGTCGCCATGCTGCCGGGGTCGGAGCCGTGGTCGGGCTCGGTCAGGCCGAAGCAGCCGATCCATTCGCCGGTGGCCAGCTTGGGCAGGAACTTCTGCTTCTGGGCCTCGGTGCCGAACTCGTTGATCGGCACCATCACCAGCGAGCTCTGCACGCTGGCCATCGAGCGGTAGCCCGAGTCGACGCGTTCGACCTCGCGCGCGATCAGGCCGTAGGCGACGTAGTTGAGGCCGGGGCCGCCGTACTGCTCGGGGATGGTCGGGCCCAGCAGGCCCAGCTCGCCCATCTCGCGGAAGATCGCCGGATCGGTCTCGCCGGTGCGGAAGCCCTCGACCACGCGCGGGGCGAGCCGCTCCTGGCAGTAGGCATTGGCGGCGTCGCGGATCATGCGTTCGTCGTCGGTGAGCTGCGCGTCGATCTGCAGCGGGTCGTCCCAGTGGAAGAAAGCTTTGGTGGCCATGGCGGGTATGTCTCCGGCGAGCGGTGGAAGGTGGTGGGCTCATCGTAGCGACCGACCCGCCCCGGCGCAAACGAGTGTTTCTCACCCCCGCATGCGTCCGGCGCATATCTGGATGACCCACCGGATGCAGTGGCTTCGATGCCGGCGGCCCTCCCGGCGCGCCGCATTCATACACTCCACGCATACATGCGCCGCAAGATACCCCCACTGCAGACCCTGTTGTGCTTCGATGCCGCCGCCCGCCACGAGAGCTACACGCGCGCGGCGCAGGAACTGGCGCTGACGCAGAGCGCGGTGTCGCGCCAGATCGGTTCGCTGGAGTCCTTCCTCGGCGTCGCGCTGTTCCGCCGCACGCGCCATGGCGTCGCGCTCACGGCGGGCGGACGCGCCTATGCCCGCCAGATCGCCGGCCGGCTCGAAGCCATCGAGCGCGACACCCTGGACGCCATGGCCCACCACGACGCGGCCGGCGCCGGTGGCGCGCTGTCGCTGGCGGCGGTGCCGACCTTCGCCACGCGCTGGCTGATCCCGCGGCTGCCCGATTTCGCGCGGCGCTGCCCCGACGTGGTGGTGCACATCGAGACCCGCACCCGCCCCTTCCTCTTCAACGACACCGAGTTCGATGCCGCGCTCTATGCCGGCACGCGGGCCCAGGTGGCGAACTGGCCCGGCACGCGGGCCGTGCGGCTGCTCGACGAGGACGTGACGCCGATCTGCAGCCCGGAGCTGCTGCGGCGCCATGCCGGCGCGCGGCGCAAGGGCGACGACGGCGGCCTGTCCCCGGCGCGCATCGCCACCATGCCGCTGCTCCAGCAGAGCACGCGCCCCGACGGCTGGCGCCAGTGGTTCGACGCCCAGGACGTGGACGCGCCGCTGGCGCGCTCGGGCCCGCGCCACGAGTTGTTCTCCATGCTGGCCGTCGCCGCCGCGCACGGCCTGGGCGTGGCGCTGATCCCGACCCTGCTGATCGCGGAGGAACTCGCGCGCGGCGACCTCGTCGTTGCCTGCGACCGGCCGCTCAAGGGCGAGCGCGGCTACTACCTGGTGATGCCGGAGCACGCGCAGGACCCGCCGGTGCTGGCGCATTTCTGCGCCTGGCTGACCGAGACGGTCGCCGACGACGGCGCCTGAGGATGCCCGCCGATACGCCGGGCCGCCGTTCGCCGGCATGCTCGGGATTCCAGCCGGACCACCGGCGCCATCGATCGCCCAGACCCCCGCCACCATGCTGCAGACCCTGACGCCCTTCCTCATCCACTGGGCCATCATCGCCTTCTCCCTCTGGGTCGCCAGCCACCTGTTCCGCGGCATCCGCTTCGACACCACCGGGGCGCTCGCCGTCTCGGCCCTGCTCCTGGGCTTCGCCAACGCCGTGGTCAAGCCGCTGCTGATCGTGCTGACATTGCCCCTGACGCTGCTGACCTTCGGATTGTTCCTGCTGGTCATCAACGCGCTGATGATCCTCGGGGTCTCGGCATTGGTGCGGGGCTTCCGCGTCTCGGGCTTCTGGACCGCCCTGTTCGCCAGCATCTTCGTCTCGCTGCTGAGCCTGGTGATCGGCTCGCTGCTGGGCAGCGGCGATCCGGCGACGACGATCCAGATGCCGCAGAACGGCCTGTGGCTGTGAGCGCCGGGCGCCGCCCCGGCGGGCGGGCGCTCCGCCCGGTGTCCCCGTGACGGCCTATCGCGGCGGCGCCTCGTGGGTCCAGGGCACGCAGTCATAACGCAAGGGCCGGTAGGTGGCGACCTGGTCCGGCCGGGGCGCATCGGCCTGCGGCACGGTGCAGCGGTATTCGGCGCCCGGCCGGCCATCGACCCCCTCGGTGACGACGAAGCGGGTGATGGTGGGGCCGTCCTCGCGCAGTTCGAACAGCACGGTCTGCCGGCGTGAATCCAGGTACAGGCGTTCGAGCCTCTCGCCCGGGCGCCTGGCCGTGAACCGCACCGGCAGCGCCGTGCCGTCCGGCGCCACGAAACGCGCCACGACCCAGAAACCGTCGGCGATCACCACCGACTTGACATTGCCCTTGTGGAGATACTGCCCGGCCGCGGCCTGCGCCTCGCCGAGGGCGGGTCCCGGCGACACCGTCACGCCCCGCAGGTAGCCCGCCGCCACCGGCACGTAGACATTCGTCGTCGCGGGCACGTCGACGCTGGCGCCGTCGATCAGCGCGGTCTGCGGCTCCTGCGACCGGTTGGCGATGGTCACGCCCGCCGCGCCCGGATGCTCGAACAGGCGGGTCGAGCCGACCACGCCGCGGTTCTCCCGCGTGAAGGCCGCTCCGGCGTCGGTCAGGGCATGGTCGAGCGAGAAGCCGGCCTGCAGCGAGGTGGTGTCGCGCCCCGCGCTCAGCGACGTGGTGTGGGCCACCGGACCGAGCTGGGCGTCGATGTGGCCCGCCGCGGCCCCGCCCTGCGTTTCCGCCGCGCCATCGCCCGGGCTGCGCGAGCCGCTCGCGCTGAGCGAGTAGGAGCGCAGCTGCGCGTGGCTCGCGGGGTCCAGCGAGCGCGAGTGCCCGACCGAGACCGCGGCGCCGCCGCGCAGGTCGGTCGATACCGAGCCGGTCAGCACCGAACCGCCCGCCTCCAGCGGCACGACCCACACGACCAGCAGCGACCTGGCCCGGGTGCCCGGCTCGTAGCCGAGCATCGCCAGCACGCTGCTCTGCCGCCCGGCGATGCGCACGCCCAGGCTCGCCTGCAGCGTGGCGCGCCGCAGCACGGCACCCTCCAGACGCGATTCGACGTAGGTCAGGCGCAGCGGCCAATCCCGATGGCCCAGTCCCCAGGTCGTCGAGCGGTAGTCGGTCGGCGCATAGCACCGCAGACCGTCGACGAGCAGGCGGCAATCGCCATCGCCCGCGCCCGGGGCACTCGCGGAGCGCGAGGTCCGGTAGTCGGTGAAGCTGACCGAGGGTTGCCAGCCGCTCTCCAGGACCGGCTGCAGGCTGCCGCCGATGCCCCGCTCGCCATGCGTGCCGAGCATCAGCGAACCCTGGATCGACAGCGTCGGGTCGGACAGCGCCGTGGCGATGCGGGTGAATCCCCTGCCGCCCTGCAGGCCCGAGCGCAGCCGGCCCCAGGTCCCGGCATAGGCATGGCCGAAGGACAGCACGGTCTGGTCGAGCACCTGGAAGCGTCGGTGGCGCGTGCCTTCCAGGGTGTCCTGCAACAGCGGGCGGCCGATGTCGACATAGAAGCCATGCGGGTCGCGCACCGGGTCGAAGGCCGGGGCATCGGCGGCGTCGGCCGGCAGCACCTCCACCCGCTGGCGCCGCTCCACGCCCAGGGCGTCGCGCACGATCACCTCCACGAACGGCTGGCCATAGCCGGGGAACGACACGATCCGCTCGCCCGGCTGCAGGGTGCCCTCGAACAGCTGGGCCCCCTGGGAGACGATGCGCACGTGGGATGGCGACAGCAGCTGCAGCCGCACGCGCTGCGTGCGCCCGAACGCGGAGATCCCGCCGCCGTCGGATTTCCAGGCCAATCCCACGATGGCCGGACTGACGAGGAACAGGTGGGCGCCGCTGCCACCGCCGCCATCCATGCCGATGTCGCTCTGGAACACGCCCGCGTAGGCGGTGCCGGCCTGGAGGCCCAGGCGCCGGCCCCATGCCAGGAGATTGACGTGCGCGCCGTTGCGGGGCCTGGCGCCGGCGCCGGTGGCGGCGATGGCGGCGGTATCGGAGGGCTGGTGCGATGCGGTGACGTCGTACTGCAGCAGGCCGTCGCCCTTCGACAGCACGCCGCGCGCGGCGAGGTTCAGGTGGTGGGCGACGGTCGGGCCGCTCGGGTTGGCGCCCGCCGCGCTGCGCGTCGTGCCCAGCGACAGGTTCGTGGATCCGACCCAGGCCGGCGACGTCGTCGCCACGCCGGTCTCGACCAGCTGGCGCCGGGTGTCGTCGGCCAGCAGGACCAGCTCCTCCTGGCGCTGGCCCTGCGCATCGATGCCGTGCCGCGATCGCAGCCGCATGTCGATGCAGATCTGCGGCGTCGCCGCCAGGGCCAGGCAGGTCGCCCGCTCGAGTTCGAACACCGGCTGCTGCAGATAGGCGTCGACCGCCGCGCGCTCGAAGCCCAGGTCACGCAGGAGGTCGCGGAACGCGCGCGTGGCCGACGGGACCAGGATGTACGACGCCCGCGCGTCGCCCTCGGGCGCGCCGGGCCGGGTGACGAAGACGATCGCGCCCTTGCGCTCGCCGCGCCACACCAGGACCCGGTCGATCGTCAGGGTGCCCGGGCCGAAGGTCGGCGGCGGCTCGCGCTTCAGGCGCCCGACCCCCGGGCCCGCCACCGGCGCGGTCTCGACGGTCGTCGCGGTCTCGGCGGTCGTCGCGATCGATGGTGGCCGCTCGCCGGCCAGGCATGCCGCCACGGCCACGTGCAGCAGCACGCCATGCCAGGCCACGGACCGAGCGATCCGGAAGCCGCGCGACACCACCGGGGATGCTGCGAGCATGCCCATGGCGGCGGCGCTGGCGGCGGGAGGTCCGCATCGCGGTCCCCGGCCTATCGGGAGGCCGGTCGCGCCGGCAGGTAGACGACCTCGACACGGTCGCGCTGGCTCAGACCGGCATGCACCATCACGGCCACGAGATCCTCGGCGGCGGGCCGCAGCGGAGCGATCGGGAACCGCACGGTCTCGTCGGGCAGGAGCGACTGGCGCGGAAACTCGGGGAAGGCCTGGCAATCCACCAGCATCGGCCGGGACGGTGGACAGAGACCACCGCGATCCAGGTACAGGTGACGACCCGAGAGATTCGTCAGGGCATAGACATCGTCGCCTTCGTCGCGCGCGAGCCGCAGCTGCGCCGCGCCGATCCGGGGCACCGGCGTCCGGTTGACGGTCACCAGCGCTTCGAATCCCAGCAGGTAGGCGCTCTGCACGCCGCCCTTGCCGAGTTCGTCGGCGCGGATGTCGGCGCTGTCCACGAACTTGACGTAGTAGCTGGCGCTGACGCCCGCCATCCGGTCGGGGTCAGCGACGAGCCGCGCCGTGAAGGCCTCGCCCGGGCGCAGCACGAACTCCTCGGGATAGACGCGCAGGGCGCCCTCCGGGATCGGCAGGCGGCGGCGCTCGCCATCGACGATGGCGACCCGCTCGGCGCTGCTGCGCACGTACACGATCGATTCGCCGGGATTGTTCAGCACGATCGATGCCGTGAACCGGGTCGAGGCATCCATGTTCATCATGCTGGTCTGGAGATGCCAGGTGTCGGATGGCGCCGTCGCGATGCCGTTGGGCGATGTCTGCGCCAGGGCAATCGATGGCAGCAGCGCGCCGATCGCGAGACCCCGCACGCAGGCGGCCACGGCCCGCCGCGCGGATCGCATCGTGGCCGAGCGATGCGATGGCGCGAGGCGCGGCGGCGCGCGCGGGACGGGCTCTTCCTGGCACATGGGCATCGGTACCTTCCGGGACGCCGGATCGGCGTCCGGCGGCAATGCACGAGCGGATGGCGGTGGCGCCATCGGGTCCGTGGATTCTGGAATCGAATCGGCGCCGGAACCATCGGACCCGCGTGCCGCGCGGCCCTTTTCAGAACCGGATCAGTTCGGCGACGCGAGCACCGTGATGACGGCGGTGAAGGTGTCGCTGCCGACGGCGAGCGCCGCGCCGTTGTTGAGGGAGATGCTCTTGGCCACGTTGCCCGAGCCGCAGGCGCCCGCCGACTGGACGACCTTGGTCGCCGGGACCACGAAGCCCGTCGTGTCCAGGTCGGTGATGCTCGACGCGCCGCCATCGATCATGAGGCTCTGGTTGAACACCAGCGTGGTGCCGGCCACCGACTTCGCGTTGTGCGCCAGGGCACTGGCGCGGCCGTGATTGCTCGTCAGGGTCAGCTTGACCGCCCCGCCATACGTGTCGACGACGCAGAACCGGTCGGTGACACCCGGCTTGCCGGTGACCACGGCATTGGTCACGTTGCCCGAGGTCGGCGTCATCGTGGCGTCCTTGAGATCGAGGACCTGCACCTGGCGCGGGGCCCCGGTGAAGGTGTTGGTGAACGTGCCGGTCGACGTGGCGCCCAGGGTGCCCTGGGTCGCCGCGCCCGCCATGCCCGACACCGCCGCCAGAGCCAGAAAAGCCATCTTGAGTTTTGTCATGACTACTCCCTTGTGAATCGGAAAGAGGAAACCTGCTCGATCGAAGGCGGATGGCGTCGGCCATCCGTCCCATCCCACCCGCCGATGCGACCACCGTCGGGAGAGATCACTGGGCCGGCGACGGGACGGGCTCGGCCGGTCGCGCCGTCGGCGTCACAACGGAGAAGCCACCACCGTGACGACATCCGTGAAATTTCCACTGCCCGCGGGACCGGCCTCGTGGGTCGGCACGACCGACTTGACGACGTTGCCGCGGCCGCAGTCGGGGCCGGCCAGGGCATGGCCGGCGGTCACCACGAAGGTCGACCGGCCCGGGCTCGAGACCTGGACCTCGTCGGTCAGGTCGGCATTGGAGACGAACTGCAGGTAGCTGAAGGGCATCCCGGCCTCGTTCCTGGCGATCCAGCTCCGGCCGTCGCCCGCCGGCCCGTGGGAGTTGCTGAAGGCCAGCTGCACGGCCGCGCGCGCCTCGGAGATCACGCAGAAACCGTCGCTGACGCGCAGCGGCGCGCGGGATTGCGAGCGCCCCGCCACCGGCCCGCGCGGATCGGACAGGCCCTTGATCTGCAGGCCGGCGGCCGTTGCGCCGGTCGGGCAGATCAAGCAGGTCACGCAGGTCGCGCAGACCGAGGCGATCGCCAGCGGATGCAGGAAGCGCGATCCGACGCCGCGTGGAGGATGGGATTCGATCAAGGGACGGGCGAGGTCAGGAGGAGACGATCGGTGTCATGAATCGAGAGCGAACGGGCATGGAAAATTATGGGTCGGTCGGGTGTCGGAGCGATCCGAATCACCATCGACCCCGATGCCTGGCGAACCCGGCGGGACGGGCGGACCTCAGGCCGCGCTCGCGGCCGCCGTGGCGCGTCGCCGGGCGGCCAGCTCGACATACCAGTCCAGGCAGCCCGGATTGGCCATGGCTTCACGGTTGACCACCTTCTCGATCGGCTGGCCCAGCAACAGCTTCTTGATCGGCAGCTCCTGCTTCTTGCCCGACAGCGTGCGCGGGATCTCGGCCACCTGGAACACCTCGTCGGGCACGAAGCGCGGCGACAGCGAGGTCCGGATGGCCCGGGCGATGCGCTCGCGCAGGGCGTCGTCGAGCGCGTGGCCCTCGCGCAGCACGACGAACAGCGGCATGTAGCTCTCGCAGCCCAGGTATTCGAGGTCGACCACCATCGAGTCGAGCACCTCCGGCAGGCGCTCGACGGCGCTGTAGATCTCGCTGGTGCCCATGCGCAGGCCCTGGCGGTTGATGGTGGCGTCGCTGCGGCCGTAGATGACGCAGCCGCCATCGGCGCCGATGCGGATCCAGTCGCCGTGGCGCCAGATGCCCGGATAGGTGTCGAAATAGCTCGACAGGTAGCGCGCCCGGTCCGGGTCGTTCCAGAGGTAGAGCGGCATCGACGGGATCGGCTGCACGCAGACCAGCTCGCCGACCTCGCCGACGACCGGCCGGCCCTGCTCGTCCCAGGCCTCCACCGCGGCGCCGAGCTGGCGGCACTGCATCTGGCCGGGCACCTCGGGCAGCTCGCGGTGGCCGCCGACGAAGGCGCCGCAGAAATCGGTGCCGCCGGAGATGTTGCACCACCACACGGCCGGCGCGCCGGCCATCGCGAGCTGCGCGCTGCCCCAGCGCTGCACGTCCTCGGCCAGCGGCGAGCCGGTGCTGCCGAGCGCCCGCACGCGGGACAGGTCGCCGCAGGCGGCGACGTCGACACCGGCCTTCATGCAGTTGGCGAAGTAGGCCGCGCCGGCGCCGAAGAAGGTGACCCGGTGGCGCGCCACGAAGCGCCACAGCACGCCCCAGTCGGGCTGCTCGCGGCTGCCGGCCGGATGGCCGTCGTACAGCGCGATGGTCGCGCCCATCGCCAGGCCCGAGAGCTGCGAGTTCCACATCACCCAGCCGGTGGAGCTGTACCAGTGGTAGCGCTCGCCGGCGTTGTTGGCGCTGTAGGCCGCGCCGATGTCGTTGTGCAGCCCGCACGCGTACATCGTCAGGATGATGCCGCCCTGGCCGTGGACGATGGCCTTGGGCAGGCCGGTGGTGCCGCTGGAATAGAGGATCCAGATCGGGTGGTCGAACGGCAGCCATTCGGGCTCGAAGGCGGCGACGGCGGCATCGTCGCGCGCGCTGGCGGCGGCCCAGTCGGCCTCGGCGTCGAGCGTCCCGGTGGCGTAGCCGCTGCGCACCAGCAGCAGGCTGCGCACGCTGGGCAGCTGGGCGCGCAGTTCGCGCACCACGGCGCCACGGTCGAGCGGCCGGCCGCCATAGTGCACGCCATCGGTGGCGATCAGCACGACCGGCTCGATCTGGCGGAAGCGGTCGACCACGGCGGCGGCGCCCATGTCCGGGGCGCACACGCTCCAGACCGCGCCGATGCTGGAGCAGGCCAGGAAGGCGACGATGGTCTCGGGCACGTTGGGCAGGTAGGCCGCGACGCGGTCGCCGCGCCGCACGCCCAGCGCCCTGAGTTCGAGCGCGACCGAGGCGACCTGACGCCGCAGCTCGGGCCAGGACATCTCGCGCACCGTGCCGCGCTCGTCCTCGCTGACGATCGCGGGCTGGCCGGCGGCATGCGCGGCATCGACGTGGCGCAGCACCTCGCGCGCGTAGTTCACCCGCGTGCCGGGAAACCACACCGCGCCCGGCATCCGGCGCTCGGCCAGCACCGTCGCGGGCGGCGCCGGCGACCGCACGTCCGCGTAGTCCCAGATGCTGCGCCAGAAGCCCTCCAGGTCGGTGACCGACCAGCGCCACAGGGCGTCGTAGTTGTCGAAGGACAGGCCGCGCGTGGCGCGCAGCCAGTCCTGGTAGAGGCGGATCAGGGGGATGTTCGGAGCGGTCATGGGATCGGCTGGAATTGAGGACGCGGCGGGGACGCCGGTGGGCGAGTCGACCGCAGGCCGGCCGGGCTGTCCATCGGCATGTGCCCGGATCGCGCCCCGCGCTGACGCCTGCGCGACGGCGCGCGTCTCACTTGCGGCTCTTGCCACCCCCGAACAGGCGCTCGATCTGCTGGCCGATGCGCGCGCCGATCGCGGTGCCGACGCCGGGCAGCACCGCCGTGCCGACCGCCGCGCCGGCCAGGGCGCCGCCGGTGAGCGACAGCTCGGGACTGTCGAGCGTGCCGCCGAGCTTGAGCGGCACGCCGACCACGCCGTCGATGATGTCCACCGCCACCTCGCCATCGAGGCGGCGGTTGAGGATGTGCGCGCTGCCCGTCGCGGTCAGCACGCCCGAGCGCGCCTTCATGTCGTGGTAGCGCAGTTCGATGCCGTCGTCGGTGGTCTGCGTGTCGAGCGTGCCGGTGAGCTGGTCGAGCGGCGTGCGGCCGCCGCGCGTGGTGCCGGCGCTCCTGACGGCGCGCGCCAGATCGAAGCGCGTGAGCGTGGCCGGACTGACGTCGAAGCGCGTGCGCGTGTGCAGGTTCTGCCACAGGGCGGGCACGGTGGCGCCGGTGGCATCGAAGGTGGTGTCGCCGCGCAGCGTGCCCGCGACCGGGGCGCCGCGCCCGAAGGTCTGCAGCAGCAGTTCGAGGTCGATCTGCCGCGGCTCCAACCGCCCCGTCAGGCTCATGCGGCCCTGGGGCGCCGTCTCCAGGCTGGCCGCGCCATTCCAGGTGCCGCCGGCCAGGTCGACCAGCACGCGCCAGCGGTCGCTCTGCGGGTCCTCGCGCTCGATGCGGGCCCGCGCGGGCGGCTCGACCTCGCGCCGGCGGATCTCGGCGGTGCGCGGCCGCCAGTGCGGGTCGAATTCGACTTCGCCGTCGTAGCGCAGGGCGATGCCCCGGCGGTCGATCCACGTCAGGTCGGTGACGCGGGCGCGCGGCACGGGCGTGTCGGCCACCCGCCAGGCCCCGGTCGCTTCCGACAGGCCGGCGCCGCCCTTGCCCCGGAAGGCCCGGGCCGAGGCGCGCGGCAGGGTGATGCCATCGGCCTCGACCGTCTCGAGGCGGATCTCGCGCGCGAACACCGCGCGCCATGGCATCACGGCCGAGGCGCGGCGCACGAGGATGGGTTCGTCCTGGACCGTGGCGAGGTCCTCCACCACGACATTCGGACGCGGCCAGAGCGACCAGTGCAGGCGGCCGATGCTCAGCCCGATGCCGGTGCGCTCGTCGAACTCCCGGATCACGCGCGCGGCGACCTCGTCGTCGCCCGGCAATGTCCAGACCACGACGCCCAGCGCGCCGCCGGCCGCGACCGCCAGCGTGAGCGCACCCAGGGCCAGTCGTCGTCGAACGGGTGATGTCATCCATACAGCTTAAGGGTTGGCGCCGGTCCCATGGGCACCTCGGCGACGCCGCCGGCCGCGGCGCTCGCTATAGTTTTGCGTCCGCCCCCTTCCCCCCTCAGGAGCCCGCATGGCCATCTGGCAAAAACCGATCTCGCTCGACCTGCTCGCCCAGGGCGCGCTGAACACCGCCATCTCGCGGCTGGGCATCGAATTCACCGAGATCGGCGACGATTTCCTGCGCGGTCGCGTGCCGGTCGACGAACGCACGGTCCAGCCCTATGGCCTGCTGCATGGCGGCGTGTCGGTGGTGCTGGCCGAGACGCTGGGCTCCAGCGGCGCCTACCATGCCGCGCCCGAGGGCCACCGCGCGGTCGGCCTGGACATCAACGCCAACCACCTGCGCGCGGCCACGGCCGGCTGGGTCACCGGCACCGCGCGGCCGGTGCATCGCGGGCGCACCACCCAGGTCTGGCAGATCGACATGACCAACGACGCCGGTGAACTCACCTGCGTCTCGCGCCTGACGGTGAGCATCCTGCTGCCCCGCAACATCAAGTGAACCGAGCCTCCGCCGCCCCGACATGACCTCCCTCTTCCAATGGCGCGAAGTCCGCGCGACCGCCGACGGCGCCGTCGTCGCCCCCGACGAACGCCTGCCCTGGCCGCAGACCGCCGTGATGGGCGTGCAGCACGTGATCGCCATGTTCGGCGCCACCGTGCTGGCGCCGATCCTGATGGGGTTCAACCCCAACATCGCCATCCTGATGAGCGGCATCGGCACGCTGATCTTCTTCTTCATCACCGGCGGGCGGGTCCCGAGCTACCTGGGGTCGAGCTTCGCCTTCATCGGCGTGGTGATCGCGGCGAGCGGCTATGCCGGCCCGGGGCCCAACGCCAACATCGCCGTCGCGCTCGGCGGCATCGTCGCCTGCGGCGCGCTCTACATCGCCATCGGCGCGCTGGTGCAGGCCGTGGGCACCGGCTGGATCGAGCGCTTCATGCCCCCGGTCGTGACCGGCGCGGTGGTGGCGGTGATCGGGCTGAACCTGGCGAACGTGCCGATCAAGAACATGGCCGCGGGCAACTTCGACGCCTGGATGCAGGCCATGACCTTCCTGTGCGTGGGGCTGGTGGCGGTGTTCGCGCGCGGGATGGTGCAGCGCCTGCTGATCCTGGTGGGCCTCGCCCTGGCGACGGCGGTCTATGCCGTGCTGACCAACGGCCTGGGCCTGGGCAAGCCGGTCGATCTCGCGGGCATCGCCAACGCCGCCTGGTTCGGCCTGCCGGCCTTCACGGCGCCGGTCTTCACCGGCAACGCCATGCTCCTGATCGCGCCGGTGGCCATCGTGCTGGTGGCCGAGAACCTGGGCCACCTGAAGGCCGTGACGGCCATGACCGGCCGCAACCTCGACCCGCTGATCGGCCGCGCCTTCATCGGCGATGGCGTGGCCACGGTGGTCAGCGGCATGGCCGGCGGCACCGGCGTGACCACCTATGCCGAGAACATCGGCGTCATGGCGGCCACGCGCATCTATTCGACGGCGGTGTTCGTGGTGGCGGCCGTGATCGCGCTGCTGCTGGGATTCAGTCCGAAATTCGGCGCGTTGATCCAGGCCATCCCATTGCCGGTGATGGGCGGCGTGAGCATCGTCGTCTTCGGCCTGATCGCGGTGGCCGGCGCCAAGATCTGGGTCGACAACCGGGTCGACTTCTCACAGAACCGCAACCTGATCGTCGCGGCCATCACCCTGATCATCGGAACCGGCGACTTCACGCTCAGATTCGGCCAATTCGCTCTGGGCGGCATCGGCACCGCCACCTTCGGCGCGCTGATCCTGTGGGCCTTGCTGGGCCGGACGAAGAACGCGTGATCTTGTCTACATGACTACTAAAGTTTAGATTTATTGGATTCGTATCCTCGCGGTGCCAGCCGCTCGACGTACAAGGCGCTATCGTCCGTCGGCCGGCGCCGTTAGACTTCTCCGCTTTTCGGACGAATTCATCCCATGGCCGATGCTTCCGCCGCGCGCACCAAGGCGGTTTTCGAATTCAAGAGCGCCACGCTGCCGCTGATCGCGGTGATTTTGAAGACGGCGGACCTCCCCCTGCTCGCTTCCGCACTGGAGGAACAACTGGCCGACTCGCCGGATTTCTTCGAACAGGAACCGGTCGTCATCGACCTGTCGCAACTGCCCGAGCACCTGGGCGGCGGACCGCCCGCCACCATCGATTTCCGCGCGCTGCGCGACCTGCTCGCGCGCTACCAGACCCAACCCATCGCCCTGCGCGGCGGCAGCGAGGCCCACAACGCCGCGGCGCGCGCCGCCGGCCTGTCGATCGCCACGATGCCCGTCGCCCCCGCTCCCGGCTCGCGCGCCCCGGCACCGGCGCCCGCCCCGGCCCCCGCGAGCGAGCCGGTGCAGATCGTGCGCGAGGTCCCGGTGCCCGGCAGCACCCTGGTCATCGACAAGCCGATGCGCTCCGGCCAGCAGGTGTACGCGCGCGGCGGCGACGTCATCGTGCTGGCGGTGGTGAACTTCGGCGCCGAGGTCATCGCCGACGGCAACGTCCACGTCTACGCGCCGCTGCGGGGCAAGGCCATCGCCGGCGCCCGGGGCGACACCAGCGCCCGCATCTTCACGACCTGCATGGAAGCCCAGCTCGTGGCCATCGCGGGCATCTACCGCACTTCCGAAGTCGACCTGCCCGCGCACCTGCAGGGCAAGGCGGTCCAGATCCATCTGGACGACAAGAAGCTCCTGATGGACGCCCTCCTCTGATGGCCCGTCCCAGAACAACCCAACAACCGAAAAAGCGTACAAGGAACAAATCGATGGCCAAGATAGTGGTGGTGACCTCGGGCAAGGGCGGCGTCGGCAAGACGACCACGAGCGCCAGCTTCTCGACAGGACTGGCGCTGGCCGGAAAGAAGACGGCGGTCATCGATTTCGACGTCGGTCTGCGCAACCTCGACCTGATCATGGGCTGCGAGCGCCGCGTGGTGTACGACCTCATCAACGTCATCCAGGGCGAGGCCAACCTCAGCCAGGCGCTGATCAAGGACAAGCAGTGCGACAACCTGTTCGTGCTGGCGGCCTCGCAGACGCGCGACAAGGACGCGCTCACGCAGGATGGTGTCGAGCGCGTGCTCAAGGAGCTGTCGGCCATGGACTTCGACTACATCGTGTGCGACTCGCCCGCCGGCATCGAGACCGGCGCCCTGATGGCGATGCACTTCGCCGACGAGGCGCTGATCGTCACCAACCCGGAGGTCTCCTCGGTGCGCGACTCCGATCGCATCCTGGGCATGCTCGGCAGCAAGACCAAGCGCGCCAAGGACGGCGGCGAGCCGATCAAGGAGCACCTGCTCATCACCCGCTACAACCCGCACCGCGTGGCCGGCGGCCAGATGCTGTCGCTGGAGGACATCCAGGACATCCTGCGCATCAAGCTCATCGGCGTCATCCCGGAATCCGAGACCGTGCTCAACGCCTCCAACCAGGGCGTGCCGGCCATCCACGACAAGGGCACCGACGTGTCCGAGGCCTACACCGACGTGGTGGCGCGGTTCCTGGGCGAGGATCGCCCGATGCGCTTCACGGAAGCCGAGAAGCCCGGCTTCTTCAAGCGCCTGTTCGGAGGCAAGTAAGCCATGTCCTTCCTCTCCTTCCTTCTGGGCGAAAAGAAAAAAACCGCCACGGTCGCCAAGGAGCGGCTGCAGATCATCCTCGCCCACGAACGCTCCGGCCTGAGCGGCACCAAGCGGCCCGACTACCTGCCCGATCTCCAGCGCGAGCTGATGGCGGTCATCTCCAAGTACGTCTCGATCAACCCCGAGGACATCAAGGTTCATCTGGAGCGGCAGGACGATCTCGAAGTGCTCGACATCAAGATCGAACTTCCCGAAAGCGTGCCCGCGCCCGCGCGCTGACCCTTTCCCCTGCTCGCGGCTCCAGGTCGCGCAATCCTTGGAGTGCATCGATGAGCGAGTCGAAATCGCTGGACCGGAACGTGACCGCCGCCCCCGTCCCGGGCGCCGAGGGCATCGGCAACGCCCTGTCGTCGGGCATCGTCACCACCCCCGACGAACTGCTGCGCGCCATCGCGCGCCAGGCGCGCATGCCCATGGTGCGCATCGGCGAGGCGCTGGTCTCGCTGGGCATGATCACGCCCGAGCAGCTGACCGAGGCGCTGTCGCGCCAGCAGCTCGACCGGCGCGTGCCGGTGGGCGAGCTGCTGGTCAACAGCGGCGCCGTCTCGCGCGCCGAGCTCCAGATCGCGCTGCGGCGCAAGATGGGCTATCCGCTGGTCGACGTCGATGCCTTCCAGCCCGAGCCCGAGGCCCTGCGCAAGCTCAGCTACACCACGGCGCAGCGGCTGGAGATCATGCCGCTGCTGGTGCACGAGGGCCGGCTGGTCATCGCCATGGACGATCCGTCCAACCGCCACAGCGCCATCGACGAGGCCGAGTTCAACGCGCAGATGAAGATCGTGCCGGTGCTGGCCCAGTGCCGCGACCTCAATCGCGCGCTGCACGCGGCCTACGACCGCATCGGCGCCCTGGCCGACAACCGCTTCGGCAACGCCACGCTGCAGCCGCTGGAGTTCGCGCCCAGCAACACCGAGGACCTGCTGCTCACGCTGGAGAAGGAAGGCACCAAGGACGGCGCCGACGAGGACGAGTCGATCGAGCAGTCGGACAACTCGCTGGTGCGCATGATCAACCGCATGATCATCGACGCCCACGAGAGCGGCGTCTCCGACATCCACATCGAGAGCTATCCGGGGCGCGAGAAGATCCGCATCCGCTTCCGCAAGGACGGCCAGCTGCGCAGCCACCTGGAGCTGCCGCCCAACTACCGCAACGCGCTGATCGCCCGCATCAAGATCATGTGCGACCTCGACATCAGCGAGAAGCGCAAGCCGCAGGACGGCAAGATCAACTTCGCCAAGTTCTCGCCGCAGCACAAGATCGAGCTGCGCGTGGCCACCATCCCCACCAACAACGGCCTGGAGGACGTGGTGATGCGGATCCTGGCCTCGGCCAAGCCCATCCCGCTGGAGAAGCTGGGCCTGTCGGTGAGCAACATGGAGCGCCTGAAGCGCGCGGTGGAGCGGCCCTACGGCATGGTGCTGTGCGTCGGTCCCACCGGCTCGGGCAAGACCACCACGCTGCACTCGGCGCTCAGCCACATCAACCAGCCCGAGCGCAAGATCTGGACCGCCGAGGACCCGGTGGAGATCACCCAGGCCGGCCTGCGCCAGGTGCAGATCAACCCGCGCATCGACTGGACCTTCGCCAAGGCGCTGCGGGCCTTCCTGCGGGCCGACCCGGACGTGATCATGGTCGGCGAGATCCGCGACGAGGAGACCGCCAAGACCGCCGTGGAGGCCTCGCTCACGGGCCACCTGGTGCTCTCCACGCTGCACACCAACAGCGCGCCGGAGACCGTGACCCGCCTGCTCGACATGGGCATGGACCCGTTCAACTTCGCCGACTCGCTGCTCGCCATCCTGGCGCAGCGCCTGGTGCGGCGGCTGTGCCCGCATTGCCGCACCAGCCGCCCCGCGACCCCGGAGGAAGTCGACGAGCTGCTGTCGGACTACCTGCATGCCTTCGGCGGCGAATCCACCGCCAGCGAGCGCGACGCCGTGCGCGCGTCCTGGACGCGCCGCCATGGCCGCGACGGCCAGATCCCCATGTATTCGAGCCCCGGCTGCGCGGAGTGCGAGGACTCCGGCTTCAAGGGCCGCGCCGGCCTGCACGAGCTGATGGTGATCTCGCGCGAACTGCGCCATCTCATCCAGACCGGCGCCCGCGCCGAGGCGCTCCAGGCCACCGCGCTGCGCCAGGGCATGCGCACCCTGCGCCAGGACGGCATCGACAAGGTGCTCGCCGGCGTGACCACCATCGACGAAGTCCGCGCCACCAGCAATGTGTAGCGACGATCGGTGCGTCTCGAATTTGCGAACAGTGGCGATATCACCTTTCAATTCGCGTGACTGATCAGTTAACCTTCACTCACAATTACGGCCTGTAAGTGCCATGTAAGTGTGTGTGCCGGGTGCATTTCGCCAAGGTAACTCCGAGGATCCGAGTTGAATCGCAACATGTTGAACGAGCGCCGCGCGGGACGCGGCAGGTGGATGCTTGCCGGATGCATGGCGGTGCTGTGGGGACTGCAGGGCTGCGCGGTGGTCACCGCGCCGGGCTTCGGCTATGCCGACGTGGGCGCGCGCACCAGCGTGCCGCTGGGCCAGTACGTGGCCGGCGACCCGGACAACCCGCCGCAGGGCGTGATCATCCCGATCACCAAGGAACTGGTCCAGGCGCAGCGCCTGTCGCGCCCGCGTGACGTCGCGCCGGAAGTCAAGGCCCTGTTCGGCACGCCCAAGCCCTACACCATCGGCCCGAGCGACGTCATCGGCATCGTGGTCTACGACAACCCCGACCTGCTGCCCGCCGCCTCCGCCGTCATCACCCAGCAGGTCGATCCGACCGGCATCAGTTCGGCGCCCGGCTTCATCGTCAGCGCGGGCGGCGAGGTGAGCTTTCCGTACATCGGCCGCGTTAAGGTCGCGGGCCTGACCGAGATCGAGGCCAGCGACCTCATCGAGCGCCGCCTCACCAAGTACATCCGCGAGCCACAGGTGTCGGTGCGCATCGTGTCGTTCCGCAGCCGCCGCGCCTATGTCGAGGGCGAGGTCCGCACGCCGGGCCTGCAACCCTTCACCGACGTGCCCATGACATTGCCCCAGGCGCTCAGCCGCGCCGGCGGCATCACCACCCTGGGTGACCGCGCGGTGGTGCACCTCACGCGCGGCGACGTCACCACGCGCATCGACCTCATCGCGCTGGAGGAGCTGGGCATCAACCCCAACCGCATCCTGCTGCAGAACGACGACATCGTCACCGTGCGCAGCCGCGAGGAGAACAAGGTCTACGTGATGGGCGAGGCCACGGTGCCGGCCGCGCTGACCATGAACAACGGCCGCCTCTCGCTCAACCAGGCGCTGGGCGAGGCGCGCGGCCCGGACCGCACGACCGGCAACACCGCGCAGATCTACGTCATCCGCAACAACGCCCAGGGCGACCCGGCGCTGTTCCACCTCGACGCCAACTCGCCCGCCGCGCTGGCGCTGGCCGACAACTTCGCCCTCAAGCCGCGCGACGTGGTCTACATCGACCCGGTGCCGCTGGTGCAGTGGAACCGCATCATCAGCCTCATCCTCCCCAGCGCCCAGGTGCTCTACACCGGCAGCCAGATCTCGACGCGATGAAATCCGTATTGGTCGTTTGCATCGGCAACATCTGCCGCAGTCCCATGGGCCAGGCCCTGCTCGCGGCGGCGGCGCCCGGCATCGAAGTGACCTCGGCGGGCACCGGCGCGCTGATCGGCCAGCAGGCCGACCCGATCGCGCGCGAGCTCATGACCGCGCGCGGGCTGGACATCGAGAGCCACATCGCGCGCCAGATCAACCAGGCCATGTGCCAGTCGGCCGATCTCATCCTGACCATGGACAACGAGCAGCGGCGCTACATCGAGGCGCGCTTTCCGTTCGCGCGCGGCCGGGTGTTCCGCCTGACCGAGACGCTCAAGCTCGACGTGCCCGACCCCTACCGCCGCGGGCAGGCCGCCTTCGACCACGCCTATCGCCTCATCGATGCCGGTGCCACCGCCTGGGCCGAGCGAATCAAGCAATTCAAATGACGCCCTCCGCCACCGCATCGACCCTGGCGCGCGCCGCCCAACCAGCCACGCCCGCCGCCTCCCATGGCGGGCGCGACGACGAGATCAACCTCGCCGAGTACATCGACATCCTGGTCGACCGCAAGTGGCTGGTGGCCGGCGTCACGGCGCTGGGCCTGGCATTGGGGGTGGCCTATGCGCTGCTGGCCACGCCCATCTATCAGTCGAACCTGCTGATCCAGGTCGAGGACACCGCGCCCGACGCCAAGGGCTTCCTGGGCGACGCCACCAGCCTGTTCGAGGTGAAGACGCCCGCCACCGGGGAGATCCAGATCCTGCGCTCGCGCATGGTGCTGGGCAACGCGGTGGACGCCACCCGGCTCTACATCGATGCCAAGCCGCGCTACCTGCCGATCGTGGGCGAATGGCTCGCGCGCCGCTCGCACGACCTCTCGACGCCCGGCTTCCTGGGCCTCGACGGCTACGTCACCGGCCGCGAGGACATCGAGGTCGAGCGCCTGAACGTGCCGCCCGAGCTCGAGGACGGCAAGCCCTTCACCGTCACCGCCCTGGGCGAGAACCGCTACCAGCTCGACCACGAGGACCTGCGCCAGCCGCTGACCGGCACCGTCGGGCAGCCGCTGGAATTCGCCGGCGATGCCGACACCGGCCCGATCAGCATGATGGTCTCGCAGCTGGACGGCCGTCCCGGCGCCCAATTCAGGGTGTCGCGCGCCTCGCGCCTGGCCACCATCGAAGACCTGCAGAAGCGCCTGCAGCTCGGCGAGCAGGGCAAGCAGTCGAACGTCATCACGGTCTCGCTGGAAGACAGCGACCGCGCGCGGCTCACGACCACCCTCAATGCCATCGGCGCCGCCTATGTGCGCCAGAACGTCGAGCGCAAGGCCGCCGAGGCCGAGAAGACCATCAGCTTCCTCGACAGCCAGCTGCCCGAGTTCAGGAAGCAGGTGGAGGCCTCGGAGGATCTGTACACGCGCTTTCGCAACAAGAACGGCACCATCGCCCTGGACGAGGAAGCCAAGGGCGTGCTGGGCCAGACGGTCGAGCTGCAGACCAAGCTGCTCGAAGCCCAGCAGGAACGCCGGGCGCTGGCCGCCAAGTTCACCGACATCAACCCCCGCGTGAAGATCGTCGACGGCCAGATCGCCGCCATCAACCGCGAGATCGGCGCGCTCAACAACCGCGTCAGCAAGCTGCCGACCATCGAGCAGGACGCCCTGCGGCTCGAACGCGACGTGCGCGTGAACAACGAGCTCTACAAGTCGCTGCTCAACAGCTCGCTGCAGCTGCGCCTGGTCAAGGAGGGCAAGGTCGGCAACGTGCGCCTGCTCGACCGCGCCGTGCCGTCGAAGATCCCGGTCAAGCCGCAGAAGCCGCTGGTGGCCGCGCTGGGCCTGGTGCTGGGCCTGCTGGCCGGCGTGGCGCTGGCCATCGTGCGCAGCCTGTTCATGGGCGGCATCCGCAACCCGCAGGAGATCGAGGCGCATACCGGCCTGAACGTGTATTCGGTGGTGCCCTTCACCCCGGAGCAGCTCGCCATCGAGCAGCGCATCAGCGCCAAGACGCCGGGCATGCAGCTGCTGGCCATCTCCAACCCGGAGAGCCCGCCGATCGAGAGCCTGCGCAGCCTGCGCATCGCGCTGCAGTTCGCGGCGCTGGAGTCCGGCAACAACCGCGTGATGATCACCGGCGCGACGCCGGGCGTGGGCAAGAGCTTCATCTCGGCCAACTTCGCCGCCATCATGGCCGTCGCCGGCAAGCGCGTGGTGCTGGTGGACGCCGACATGCGCAAGGGCCACATCCACCAGCAGTTCGGCACCCAGCGCGAGAACGGGTTGTCTGAACTGCTGGCCGGCATGATCGGCACCGACCAGGCCATCCGCCGCGGCCTGGTCCCCAACCTGGACCTCATCACCACCGGCAAGCTGCCGCTCAACGCGGCCGACATGATGATGTCGGAGACCTTCGCCAAGCTGCTCGACACCCTGTCGGCGCAGTACGACCTGGTGATCATCGACACGCCGCCGGTGCTGGTGGCCGCGGATGCCGCAGCCGCGAGCGTGCTCGCCGGCGTGGTGCTGCTGGTGGCGCGCGCCGACCAGACGCAACTGGGCGAACTCAACGAGAGCGCCAAGCGCCTCACGCAGGTCGGCAAACCCGCATCCGGCGTGATCTTCAACGCCATGGACATGACGCGGCGCCACTACGGCAGCTACAAGTACGGCGGCTACCGTTACACCGAATACAAATACAAGGCCTGAGTCAGCCGTTTCGACACGAATCCGAACAGGTGTAAATCCCCGGAAAAAGCAATTCCTCACTCCGCAACCTTCCTAGAATTTCCTAGGGTCTTCCGAACGAAGACGCGTTGCAGGGGAGAGGAAAA
Source organism: Variovorax sp. PEI5 (assembly GCF_056679935.1). Classification (NCBI taxonomy): domain Bacteria; kingdom Pseudomonadati; phylum Pseudomonadota; class Betaproteobacteria; order Burkholderiales; family Comamonadaceae; genus Variovorax; species Variovorax sp. PEI5. The sequence continues at coordinate 2,764,505 of NZ_CM155257.1, read as the reverse complement.
AAATGAAGATCCTGAAATCAGGATGCGGCTGCGCGCCGCTCGCGGTCGACCGTCTCAGGCGCCGTTTCTGGATGCGGCTGTTGCTGCCGCGCCATCGGGCCTACCGATGCCGGCATTGCGAACGAGGGTTCCTGGCTTCGAAAAGCATCATCGAGGCCTCGCTGGCCGCGCAGCGCGAGGAGCGCTTTCTCGAACTACAGCGGCTGTTCATCACGATGGCTTCTCCGCCCTGAGGCGAGCGGCGACAAGCACCACACCCGGCAGGCTGGGCCCTTTCTTCCTCTCCCTTGATGATGGAAAGGCCTGGAAGCAGGGAAAACCACACATACGATTTAGCACTTAAGTATTCATGAGAACTACACTTCCGTGAGTTGTGGATGGAGGTCATCCGCGCCAGGAGTGGGCATGAAGATTTTGAAAGCGGGCTGCGGTTGCACGCCCATGGTGCTGGACCGCATGGAACGACGATCGTGGATGAAGCTGCTGGCGGGCTATCGCGCCTATCGCTGCCAGACGTGCCAGCAAGGCTTCCTGGCCTCCAAGCAGGTCATCGACAGCCTGGGCGTCCTGCAGAAGAAGGAATACTTTCCCGTCGCCGGCCAGACCGAGTTCAGCCGCTGAGGAAGCGGCGACCGTGACCGACGGAGAGTCGCCTCACGGTGGCCAACCCACCGCACAAGACCGCGCTTCCCGGAGTCAGATCGGCACGATGCCGTCGTTCACGTGATTGGCGGAGTGGTCGTCCGTCAGGGCCAGGCCTTGACGCCCGGCCATGCGGAACGCGGGTCGGAGGGCGGCACGCCTGGCTTTCTCCAGATGCACCCAGTCGACCACCTCGGCGTGCGGCTGATAGCCCGGAAGCATGAACTGGAGCACCTGCTTGACGCGGGGCACGTCGTTGAGGTCCAGCGCGGCTTCGAGCTGCTCGAACATGCGCCCCAGCTCCGCCCATGACGGGCAGTCCTCGTGCGCCTTCATCACGCGGGGGTGCGGCGTCGGCTCCGCGTTGTCGCCGATCAGCAGTTCCTCGTAGAGCTTCTCGCCCGGACGCAGGCCCGTGATGTGAAGGGCGATGTCGCCATCGGGACGATCGGCATCGCGCACCGTGCGGCCCGACAGCTCGATGAGCCGCCGCGCCAGGTCGATGATGCGCACCGGCTGGCCCATGTCGAGCACAAAGACGTCGCCACCGCGCGCCATGGCGCCGGCCTGGATCACCAGCTGGGCCGCCTCGGGGATGGTCATGAAATAGCGCGTGATGTCGGCATGCGTGAGCGTGATGGGCCCGCCCGCCTCGATCTGCTTGCGGAACAGCGGCACCACCGATCCGCTCGACCCCAGCACGTTGCCGAAACGGACCATCGAAAAGCGCGTGCCCGACGCGCGCTGCGCCAGTCCCTGCAATGCCAGCTCGGCCGCGCGCTTGCTGGCGCCCATGATGTTGGTCGGCCGCACGGCCTTGTCGGTGCTCACCAGCACGAACTGGCGCACCTTGCATTCCAAGGCGATGCGCGCCGTCGTCAGCGTGCCCAGCGCGTTGTTGCGCACGCCCTCGACCGGGTTGTGCTCGACCATGGGCACGTGCTTGTAGGCCGCCGCGTGATAGACCGTGTCGGGCCGCCACGTGCTCATGATCTCGCGCATGCGCTCGGCGTCGCGGACCGAAGCCAGCAGGGGCAGCAGACGCACGCCGGTACCGGCCTTCTCCAGTTCCTGGTGGATGGCGTAGAGCGCGTACTCGCTCAGTTCCACCAGCAGCAGGGTGGCCGGCTGCTGGCGCACGATCTGGCGGCACAGCTCGCTGCCGATGGAGCCACCGGCACCGGTCACCAGCACCACCTGGCCACGGATGTGGCGGCCGAGCAGTTCGGCATCGGGCGCCACGGGATCGCGACCGAGCAGGTCCTCGATGTCCACCTCGTGCAGGTCCTGCATGCGAACGCGGCCGTGCATGAGGTCGGCCATGTCGGGCAGCGTGCGCACGTGCAGGCCCAGCGGCAGCAGCTCGTTGAGGATCTGCGCCCGGCGCACGTGGCTGCTCGACGGCATGGCCAGCAACACATCGGTGATGCCCATCGACGTCGCATGCGCCCGGAGCCACGACAGCGAACGGATGTTGATACCACGCAGGCTGCTGCCCTGAAGTTGCACGGCATCGTCGACGAAGGCGCGCAAGGCCATGTCGGGGTTGTGCACGAGCGCGGCGGCGAGCTGCCGGCCGGCCGAACCGGCTCCATAGATCACCACCTGCGAGCGCGCCTTGCGCCGCACCAGGCTCAAGTAGAGGCCGCCCAGCCAGTAGCGGGCCGCCAGCCGAGAAAGGCCGACCGTAAGGAACAGCAGCATCGGCACCAGCAGTCCCAGGCTGCGCGGCACCGAATCCAGGCCCATGACGCCGAAGACCAGCATGTAGATCAGCATGAAGACGCCGCAGGCGCGCGTCAGCGACAACAGGGCGGCCGAATCCGTGTACCGGAAGATTGCGCGGTACTGGCCCGTGAAGACGAAGAGGGGCAATGCCAGGGCGACGGCGAACACCACCGCGAACCACTGCTCGTCGTGAATGGGTGTCCATGTCTCGTAGCGCAGGCTCAATGCCAGCCACACGCAGAGCCAGCACAACAACGCGTCAACCGTCAAGGCCAATGATCGCTTTAACGGACGCGGCAAGCCCACGAGACTCTCGGCAAGTCGATTAATCAACGAAACAACCTTCAGCTTTCGTTCAGAACCGACATTGTCAGCGGAATGTGAAGCAACACTTCTTTTCAGGTGTTGCTTTCGAGGCCAATAACTACATTTTTAGTTTCGTGAAATTTTAGATAGTCATTTAGTTTTATAAATCGCCTGAACGGGGGATGAGCAAGAGGCTGATCTGTGCCAGGAGCCAGCCCATCCCCAGACCGATGCCATCGGCCAGAAGATCGGCCCATTCGGCGGAGCGATCCGGCGTAAGCGACTGCAACACCTCGATCAGGCCGCCATACGCCAGCAACGCGGCCATCACGGCCCACGTGCGGCCCGGCCAGCCGCGAGTCCCCAGCAACCCCAATGTGCCGAAGCCGAGCATGTGATTGCCCTTGTCCCAGCCGGTGGATGGGAGATGGGGCGAAGGTGGAAGCACGCTGAGGACCAGGATGCCCAGCATGGCCAGGGCGAGCAGGATGCGCCAGGCCCGCAGACTCACGACAGCCCGTCTGGCAACGGACGTACCGGCCTTGGGCGACTTCACGTCGCCGCCGCTGTCTCTCTGGCCGTGGCCGCGGCGAAGACCCGCGTGATCGCGGTGCAGGTCTTGTCGATCTCCGCATCGGTCAAGGTCGGGTGGACGAGGAACATCACACTGGTCTCGCCCAGTTCGCGCGCCACCGGCAGACGCTCGGCCGGCCGCCAGCCGGTGCCGTCGAACGCCTTCTCCAAGTAGACCTCGGAGCACGAACCCTGGAAGCACGGCACGCCCGATGCGGCGATCTCGTTGACGATGCGGTCGCGGTCCCAGCCCGGCGCCAGCCGATCGCGGTCGATATAGACATAGGCCTTGTAGTGGGCATGCACGCTGCCCTCGGGCAATGCCGGCACGCGGGCGACGGCATGCGCGCGTGCCGCGCCAAGAATGGCTTGGGCATGCCGGGTGCGGCGAGCCGTCCATTCGGCCATGCGCGGAAGCTGCAGGCGACCGATGACCGATTGCATCTCCAGCATCCGCCAGTTGGTGCCAAAGCTCTCGTGCAGCCAGCGGAAGCCCGGCGGATGCGAGCGCTCGTAGACAGCCTCGTAGCTCTTGCCGTGATCCTTGTATTCCCACATCGCGCGCCAGAGTGCCGGGTCGTTGGTGGTGACCATGCCGCCCTCGCCTCCGGTCGTCATGATCTTGTCCTGGCAGAACGACCAGGCGCCGACGTGCCCGATGGACCCGACCGAGCGCCCCTTGTAGCGTGCGCCGTGCGCTTGCGCGCAATCCTCGATGACCTTGAAGCTGTGCTGGTCGGCCAGCGCCATGATCGGATCCATGTCGCAGGGCCAGCCGGCGAGGTGCACGGCGATGACCGCCCGCGTGCGCGGCGTGATCACCCGCTCGATAGTGGCGGCCGACACGTTGCCGCTGTCAGTGTCGACATCCGCGAAGACCGGCGTCGCGCCCGCGCTGACCACGCACGACACGCTGGCGATGAAGGTACGCGGCGTAACGATCACCTCGTCGCCCGGGCCGATGCCCAGCGCCTTGAGCGCCACGTCCAGCGCCAGCGTGCCATTGCCGAGTGCCACAGAGTGGGCGGTGCCCGCCCACGCGGCAAATTCTTTTTCGAACTCACGGCCCTCAGTGCCAGTCCAGTAGTTGACCTTGTTCGACAGCAGCACGCGATGCACGGCGTCGGCTTCTTCGGTGGTGAAGCTGGGCCAAGAAGAAAAAGAGGTATTTAACATTATTTAAAGAAAACGGAATTAGCCCAATCGTCTTGCTGGAGCCGTATAAACGGTCATTCCGGCACGAACAGACCTGACAACAGTGCATCCTGCGCCAACCACAGCCTTGTCACCAATCGAAATTCGGGGAAGCAACTTGGCACCTGTGCCAAAAAAAACACCCTCGCCGATCTCGACTTGACCTGTGACATCGACATGTGCGCTCAACGTTGAAAATGAACCGATCCTCGAATCATGACCAACACTTGACATGGTGTTTACTGTAACGAAATCACCAAGTTTAGAATTAACTGAAATCAATGAAAATGGACAAATAATCACGCCACTCCCCAAGCTTGCGGAATCAGCAACGATTGCCGTACGGTGGATCAGCGACACAAAAACAGCATTCTTCTCTTTCAGTGCATTTGCGATTTTTTGCTTTGCAGCAGGCCCGCCAACACTCAACAGAAACAAGTCGCCATGCTGCGGAACATAATCTAATATCGCACCCAGCCAAGGAATATCGATATTGAAATCAGAAAGAGCATTTGGATTATCATCCAAAAACCCCGAAACAGGAGAAGGCCCGATTTCTGGAAATGAATTTTTTGCCCACTCCAATACTTCGCGTCCGAAGCCGCCAGCCCCAACCAGAATTAATTTACTATTCATATACCTAAGCTGAATATCCGCCATCAACAACAAGGCAGGTCCCAGTAACCCATTTTGAGGCGTCAGATAAAAGAAAAATAACTGCTTGGGCGATATCTGAAGTGATTCCAATGCCAAGCGGATGAGAATTTACATATTCCATTTCAGCATCTGAACCACTTTTATCAACGATTCGTTGATGCATCGGTGTATTAACAGCTCCTGCAGCAACCGAATTCACTCTGATCCGCCGTTCAGAAAATTCTTCTACAAGAGCACGAACCATCCCATCGACTGCGGCTTTTGCCGACGAATAAGCTGCCAATCCTCGTTGCCCTCTGAGCGCTGCCACCGAAGACATATAAATTAGAGACCCGCCATCCAAGAGAACGCTTTTTCGAAAAGCAGCTCGCGCGATGCCAAAAGCCGGATAAAGACTCGAAGATAGGACAGATTCAATCTGCGCTTGCTTAACCATTCTGATCGGCCTGATCATCTCGATACCGGCAGAATGAAAAATTCCATCGAATGGGCCATGCTCATTCGCAAGTTCTTCCATCCATGCTGCAGTGGAATCAGCATCATTTAAATCGAAGCAGCTAATTGCATGCTTCTGCGGCTCCTTTAATTGCTCGATCAATTTGCTTAGACGGCCCTCGTCGCGACCACTTGCTACTACGCGACCTCCGCACTCACTGATCATCTTTGCAGACGCAAAACCCAATCCCGAAGACGCACCAGTTATCAAAAACGACTTTCCCAATAAACAGGAATTGGAGAATGTATTCATAACTCGATTGAATCCACAAAATTCAACTTATCGGTTTTCAAAGATGCTCCACCCCAAGAATAGCCCACCCCAAAACCCAGCAATGCGATCTGCAACGGCTTATTCATCAGAGACTCTTTCAAAAGAGTTGTCATTAATAGAGGAATCGAAGCGCAGCTTGTGTTGCCGTAATCGCTAATGTTTGTAAGAACTTTATCAGAAGGAATTTTCGATTTTTTTGCCAAATGATTCAACATAAATAGATTTGCCTGATGGAACAGAAAAGCGTCATATTCTTCTACCGATTTTTTTGCACTCTGCAGCAAGGCATTAACCAAAGGCGGTACAGACTTAAGAGTAAAGTTGAATATCTCTCCACCGTCCATGTACAAACAACTCAAATTTCGGCCTACAAGTCGTCCATCCTTTTTTCCGTCGGTATATCGCGCCGCCCCGTTGGGGATAAGTAAGTTAGACGCACCCTTGCCATCCGTACCCAATATAAAAAAGATTTCAGACGAATCAGATGCGGTGCTCTCTAAAGCTGTGACACTTCCTGCGTCACCGAATAACATTGCCGTTGATCTATCAGAGGGATCAACCACCTTGCTGATGGTGTCTCCAACCGCTAATAACACTCTTTTGACTGAACCTGTTTGAATGAGCGTAGAAGCAAGCCATAAAGCATATGGATAAGCAGAACAACCAAGATTGACGTCAAAAGCAATTACACCTCTACTCAAACCAAGTTTCTCTTGCATAACACATGCACTAGCAGGCAAGCGATAGTCTGGAGTTTGAGAAACAAATATCAGCGCATCCACAGAATCCGGATCCCACTCCAAATTTTTTAGCAAGTGCGATCCTGCACTCATGCACAAATCTAGTGTTGTTTGGTCTTCTTCAACCCAACGCCTAGATTGCACGCCTGTCATCTTTGAAATTGCTTGTATTTCATTAGCTTCAAATCTATTATCGAAATAACTATTTTCTATTTTCTTGGTGGGCACACAAGAAACAACGCCGGCGATTCGTGCACCGCGTGTCTTTGAAATTTTGCCTGCGGACGAATCGCTTCTGTTCATTACTACTCCTTTTTGGATTTTTCAATCAAATTAAGCACATCCGATACCTTTTCGCATTTCTTTAAGTCGTCTCCACTGAGTATCACACCATAGCAATCATCAACAAGCGCAATGGTTGAGACAACAGCCAAAGAATCCCACAAATCAGAAAACATGAAGTCTGGCTGAATTTTATCAACATCAACTTCGAGAATTTCCGCCAGTCCTTCGTTGAATTCATTCATTTGAATCTCCTAGATCAATGGTTAACAAACAAGCTGCCCAAGAGTAGCCTACGCCAAAACCCACAAGCATAAGTTTTTTAGGGGCATTTAAAAGATGCCGTCTTCTCATTCGAATCAAAGCATGCGGTATGGATGAAGACACGGTGTTTCCGATATCTTCCATTAAAATAGGAAGCTTGTCCGGCTCCACTTTGATTTTTTTACGTAACGCATTAAGCATGAATTTATTTGCCTGATGCAAGACAAAGTAATCGATTTCACTTTTCTCAACGTTTGAAAGTGTCAAAAGTTTGGCCACAGCCACGGGTACTTCCGCCAAAGAGAATGACATGACGGCAGAGCCATCCATGTAAAGGCTTTCCAAAGTCCGCGTGTTGTTCGAGTCGTCAGTTTTTTCAATGCTGGTTTGAGCGCTTTTTGGCGTTCTAAAACCTCCAGCTTCAACGATGAGATTTTTCCCGCCAGCTCCATCTGTTCCAAATACAAATGGGCCTATCGCCGGCGCTTGCAATTCTTTGTCAAGACCAAGTAGGGTTGCAGCAGCGCCGTCGCCAAAAAGGGTACGCACACTCTTGTCGCCGTGATGAATGTATTTTGAATAAGTGTCTGCGGTAAGCAAAAGGACACAGCTCGCAGCCTGTGTTTCTAGCAAGCCTTTTGCAACCGCGAGTCCATATACGTATCCAGAGCAGCCTAAATTTATATCGATAGCGCCTGCAGTTTTTTTTATACCAAGTCTATTTTGCAACAGACAAGCAGAAGTTGGCAGCAGATAGTCTGATGCCTGAGTTACCAAGATTATGAAATCTACATCGTCAGATGAATACCTACCTTTTGCAAAAAGGTTTTTTGCAGCTTCGCAGGCAAGATCCGCGGCAGTTTCGTCTGGTTTTGCGATATGCCGAACTCTAATACCTGTTTTTTCGATTATTTTATCTGCTGGCCATTCCGGATATATCTGGGCCAAAGAATCGTTTGTTAAAGTTTCATGCGGCAGATACTCTTCGACATCGAGGATTATTGCGCTCATCAGATTTCCTTTTTTGAGCCTTTAAAAGCGGCCATTGTTGCTTCGCCCGCTGCGCTAATGCCATCTCGCACAAAGACTTTCTTTACTGTGAAAAATAAGATTTTGAGATCAAGGAACAACGATTGGTGATCGACGTACCAGACATCGAGCTTGAATTTCTCCTGCCAGCTGAGCGCGTTGCGCCCATTCACCTGCGCCCAGCCAGTGATGCCCGGGCGCACTTCATGGCGCCTCGCTTCTTCGGCCGAGTACAGCGGCAGGTATTCGACCAGCAGGGGCCGAGGGCCGACAAAGCTCATGTCGCCCTTCAACACGTTCCAGATCTCAGGCAACTCATCGAGACTGCTTGCCCGCAGGAAGCGGCCGAACCGCGTCAGACGCTGGGCGTCTGGAAGCAATGCCCCATCGGCCCCACGTTCGTTGGTCATGGTGCGAAACTTAATCATCTCGAAACTGCGCCCACCGAGGCCTGGACGCGCCTGGCGGAACAACACCGGATTGCCCAGCTTGCGTCGGATGAGGATCGCCAACACCGCCAGAGGCACCGCGAAGATCAGCAGGCTGACGACCGCCAAGACCACATCAGAAGCACGTTTGATCATTGGATGGCCATCTCTCTCAACATCGCTTCGTTGACCTTGTGGACGTCGTATTTCTCCTCGGCCAACACGCGCGAGCGTTGGCCCATGCGGGCAGCCAGTCCTGGCTCGACGACGAACTTCCACATCGCTCGTTCCAACTCCGATGCCGATTTCACCGGCACGAGAAAACCGTTGTCGGCTTCAGAGACAGTCTGCCGGCAGCCTGGTGCATCCGTCGTGACGATGGGGCGACCCATGGCCATGGCTTCCAGCACGGTGCGCGGCGTGCCCTCGCGATACGAGGGCAATACATACACGCTGCTAGCTGCAATCGCCGGCCGCACATCCGACAGCCGACCCAGATACTCGATACAGCCTTCCGCGATCCAGCCATCGAGTTCTTCCTGCTTGACGGCGTCAGGGTTGGAATCGATCCAACCGACCATCTGAAACCGCAGGCCTGGAGCACGCCGCCGCATGGCGCGTGCCGCCTCAACATATTCACGTACACCCTTGTCGCCCAGCAGGCGGGCGATCAAAAGGAATACTGGCGGGCCTTCAGGCAACGGTGCGACCCTGAAATCCTCCAGCTTCACTCCAGAGCCATTGACCACACAGGTCCGCCCGTATGGGGGCACGATGCGACGTTCTACGAACAATCGTCGGTCGTCATCGTTCTGGAAGAAGACCACTGTTGCTCGCTTCAACGCAAGCGAATAAAGGGTTTGAGCGATCGACTGCAACAGGCGTCGTTCAGCGCCACCCTGGAATGCATATCCCAACCCCGTAATCAGTGCGAAACGGCGTGGCACGCGTGCCAACCACGCCGCCAGCATGCCGTAGATCACCGGCTTGACGGTGTAACCCAAAACGTAGTCTGGCTTGATCCGTGCCATCATGCTGAGCAACTGAGCCAACGTCCGCAGATCGGCAAACAGGCTGGTACCGGTCCTCTGCATGTCGATCTCGTGCACCACCAGCCCTGCTGCTTCCAGCGCAGGTCGACACGGATTGCCCTTCGCAAGCCCGGTCACCGAAGGAATAGCTACGTGGACATCCATGCCCTGCTTCTGCAGCGCCTCGATTAGGGCACCGCGAAAATTCAGCACCGACTCAGCCAGTCCAGCAATGAGCAAGAATTTCATGCCACCACCGCCCCGACGTTCTCGTCCAGCCAAATCTGGAACATCAGCACACACCACAGTTGATGCTGCCAATTCTTGCGTCCGCTCAGATGCTCTGTCCATTTGCGGCGCACAGCCGCGACATCGAAGTAACCGTCCCTCTTCAGCCGGCTCTCACTGAGCAGCGGTTCAGCCCACGCGCGCAAGGGACCGCACAGCCAGCTACCGATGGGAATGCCAAAACCTTGCTTGGGTCGTTCGATGAGCTTGCGAGGCACCTTCTTGAACAGCATCTCGCGGACGATCCATTTGGTCGTCAGTGCATTGTTCTCGTACCGAATCTTGTATTCCAGCGGCAATTGCCATGCGAACTCGACCATGCGATGGTCAAGGAAAGGTACTCGTGTTTCCAGGCCGACGCTCATGGCCGCGCGGTCCACCTTAGTCAGGATGTCGTCAGGCAAGTAAGTCAGCGAATCCAAAGCCATCATGCGTTCAACGTCGCCCAGACCCCGGAGCGCGGGCCGTCGGCCGGTTAGCAAGGATGGCTGTTCCTGCCCACCCAACACCACTTCGGCCGGATCGCTCCATTGCGATACCAAGCCCAAATACAGGTCTTGTGCCGACGAAGCGCCCATTACACGGGCACCCTTGTGAATCTTGCCGCCTAAGTCCGGCCAACGACCTAAGCCTGGCACGCTTGATGCAATTTGGTCAATTCGATGAGGCGGCAGTTGCAAGAGTAGATGAGCCAACGCGCGTCGCAGAGGCACTGGGACGGCAGACAGCTTATTCCATAGACGAGCCGTCAACTGATAGCGGTTGTAGCCCCCGAACACCCCATCGCCTGCATCGCCTGAAAGCGACACCGTAACGTCACGCCGGGCCAGCCGACTCACCAAGTAGGTGGGAATCTGGGATGAATCCGCAAAGGGTTCACAATAGATTTGCGGCAGAAGCTTGATCGTGCTGATCGCCTCTGAGGGCGTCACATACAGCTCGGTGTGGTCCGTGCCGAGGTGCTGCGAGACTGCCTTCGCATATTCTGCTTCGTTATAAGTAGCGTCGTCGAAGCCAATCGAAAAAGTCTTGATGCGGCGCGTGCTTTGAGCTTGCATCAGCGCGACGATCATGGAGGAGTCGACTCCTCCGGAAAGAAAAGCCCCTAATGGCACATCCGAAGCCATCTGCTGGCGTACTGCACGGGCAGCGATGACTTCCAACTGCTGCAGTGCATCCGCCGCGCTGCCCTTGAATCGATTGGCAACCCCATTCTCGGCCGCTTGCGCCATCGACCAGTAAGACTCGATGACAGGCTCCGTTGCCGCATCCGACAAAGTGAGCAACGTTCCCGGAAGCAACTTGAAAACATCTTGATAGATCGTGCGACTGCCGCCGACGTTGCCGTGACGCATGAACATGCACAGTGAATCCCGGTCGACTTTGCCCTCAAAACCACGATACGCGGTCAGACTCTTTAATTCCGACCCGAACAGAAGAACTGCAGAGGCACCTGTGCCAAGCCGTCCGTAGTAAATCGGTTTCTCACCAAATCGATCGCGGCCGAGCGTGAGGACACGCAACTTGCGGTCCCAAATAGCAAATGCAAACATACCGACAGCACGCCGAACGGTCTCAACTATGCCCCATACTTCAAAACTATTGAGCAAAGTTTCTGTGTCGGAGTGGCCGCGCCACGCAATGCAACGCACAGTAATGTCGGGCTCCTCGCGCAACTCCAAATGGTTATAGATCTCACCGTTGAAAGCTAGTACGTAACGTCCGCTGAACGAAACCATGGGCTGAGAGCCGGCGTCAGATAGCTCGACTATCGCGAGTCTTCGATGTCCAAACGCGACAGCTACGTTGCCATCGATCCACTGCCCTGCCGCGTCCGGACCCCGATGTTCAATCGCGTTGCTCATTCGAGCAAGTTGCGCCGCCATGTCTTCAGACGAAGACGGAGCTCCAAAAAAACCAGCCAAGCCACACATAAATTTTATTTCTCCGCAACAAGGCGTATCAAATCGACAAGCTGAGGCCCTGTTTTCTGCAGGCAATACTTCTCTTCTACTCTAACGCGGCCGGCATTTCCCATCATTGCTCGCAATTCCGACGAATGAAGTAATTTATTTAAAACGCTTATCCATTCGTCTGGACGCCTCACCAAAAATCCGCTGACGCCATCCTCAACAATATCGACATTTGCACCTACAGCGGATGCGACAACAGGCAAGTTGCACGCCATGTACTGGATAAGCTTATAGCCACACTTGCCGCGCTCCCATGGCGAGTCCACTAAAGGCATGATGCCAACCGAACATGAAGAGATTAAGTCAACTTCTGAATCTTCTGTCCAATCAATACACTCGACCTCAACTCCGGGTATACTAATTCCATGGGCACCAATGACTCTGAGTACAAAAGAATTTTGGAGTGCAAGCAGTCTCAAGGGCTCACGCAGAAGATCCAAATAATTGACAGTTGAAGGAGAGCCAATCCAAACGATTCGCGGAAAATCAGATTTCTCCAAATTCACCCGTATTGGATATCGGTCAAGGTCAATTACAGTCGGAATTATTTTTACCAGTGCTGATCCTGCGTCCAAAGCGCGCTTGGCCAAATAGCCGTTACCCCCTATGACAAGAGCCGCTTCATTCATTAAACAATCCAAACGCCTACCAAAAATTTTTCTAATGAGAAAATTTTTGTTTTTATCGTAATTGTGAAAGATTGCATCATCGTAGTCGAGGATATAAGGAGCTTTTCGCAGCAGAAATTTTTCTAAGCTGCAGGGCATCCAAGGCAATGCTTCTTTTTCAACCCATACAAGATCAAACTCTTTCAAGGAAAATGCAACTTTGAAACGAGAAAAATAGACTCCCAGCAAAGAGAAAATCCCATAAGAGCCAGATCTGTATTTTTTTGCAAGCAATTCGTCAGAGATAAAGGGTCTCACCACACAAGAAATATTGCTTGCTTCAAAAGTATTTAAATACTGAAGCGATCGCAATCGCGAAGATGCTCCCAAGCGGCCATATCGAGTAAGTATCAAAATTCGCAAAGCCACGATCCTTATTTGATTCTGAAAGATATACCAGCCTTAAAAACTCTCATAAATAAGAATATTATCGCAAACAGGTATATATATGTAGCGTTATATTTGGGCACGAAGAAACTCAACATAGTCAATAGGATCAAGTTGGCCCAAAAGATGACTCCAAATATTGTTCTATAGGTAAGCGACCTTAGAGCCCAATAGTCCACCATAAAGATCAATATTGGCGCCATTAAGATTACGTAAACTGGACCTCCGTCAGACAACAGAGGCTCAAGAAATGTACCGACGTTGGTCGAAAACGGAACATCTTTGAAGTCAAGAACCTGTGATGGAACGTTTTCAATAATTCCCAAGCCTTCTAATATTTTTGAGATTGGCAAAAATGTCCGAGTAAATTCGTAACTTGGATTGACGTCATACAAAAGTGCAGAAAAATAACCGAAGCCACCGAACACGTAAACCACAACATTTCCAAACAATCCTTCGTCAGCGTCATACTTTTTTGTGAAGATCGCTTGCGCTATAAAAATGGCAAAAGGTGACAGCAACAAGTAAAAAATTATTTTTGATGCATTTTTTATCTTGTAAAGATTGATAAAAAGCAAAATTAAAGCCGAAGCAACAAATATTGTGATCGGCCTAGTTCGATCAATGAACATCAAATTTAGAAAAAATGCAGCGAAGCCGCAAATAATCGCGAGCAATTTCGACAGGCGAGTTTTGAAAACCCCAAGACCATAAAAATAGACGCAGTAAAAAATAAAAATCCAACTGAAGTAGGAGACTTGGAATCCGTTAGACCTCACTTCTTGGGCCAAACCCCTGATTTCAAGCGGCGCATCAAAAAATGTATAGAAAAAGGCCGCGATGCCACCTAGCTCAGCGCCAAAATCACGCGCATATAAAAATAACCCCAGAAATCCTATTACCGCACTAGCCACGAAAAGATTAACATCCAACTTTTTAACCTTCACCTCCAAACCTAAGTTTTTGAAGTCAACTTTAGAAAACAAGTGCCCCGTGATGACGTTAGAGAATATGAAGCAGAAGACGACATATATGAATAGCGCAAAGGCTTCAGGCTGAACCTTTACGGCGGTGAAATTCACTACAATTAAAAGAATCGCCCATATTAAAACCCCGTAGGAGGACGGTATGAGATACCAAGAAGCTCTTTTACTTTGCATTTAATCGAAGCACAAGATAGTAAAGAAAGACCGCATTCAAAGATACTCGAGCAACCCAAGCAATCGCAGCACCTTCAACGCCATAAGCTTTGACAAGCAAATAGACAAGAACCAAATATAGGGGAAACTCCAACAAATTTAATTTAGCGGTTGTGTTTGTTTTCCCATGCGCATGAAGCCATGATATCGACATTGTTCCCAACGTGTATGAAACCAACCCGATGCATAGTATTTTTATGACACTTGAATGCTGAGAAGAGTATTGGCTTCCAAGCCATATCTCTAAAACTTTGCCGCCAACGAAAAAATATGCAACCGAAACGAAGAACATCAAAGTCAAAATAATTAACAATGACTTTTTGAATACCAATGAGGCACGTTCTGGATCAGATACCCTGATTTTGCTTAGGTACGGGAAGGCAACAGTAGTAATAGCGCCAACAATCGTAAGACTTTGAACCACCATTTCATATGGAACGACGTATACAGACACTGCTGCTGCCGACACCGTTGAAACAACGATAAAGCGGTCTGCAATAGAAATTATAGGATTCAAAGTATTGCTTACAGTGAACCACCCCCCAAATCCAGCCAAATTTTTTGCGACTTCTCTAGAAAATCTCGGCTTAACACTATCTTTGGAAGATATGCATTGAAGAGCCAGCTCTCTATATGCTAATAATGCAACGCCACGAGAGATCACAATTGTCATAATCAACCAATAAATTTTTTGACTAAATATGGTTGCAAGCAAAGGCAAACCAAAATTAGCCATTCCCAATAGAACTCGCAGTATGCTGATGCTTTTAAAGTTGAGATATGCCTCATTTACCCCTCGGAAGGTTGCGCTTAGCGCTTGCATTGGCAACGCAAGTGATATGAAAAGTGCAGATATGTAAATCTCTTGCGTTTCTAAACTTGTTGTCGGCAGAATTTTTTTGGCGCCGATTGAGAGCACGATTAACATGAGAATGGCGCCAAAAATCCCAGCGAAGGTTGTCATACGCGCTGCGGTCAGCAGGACTACCGGAATTTGCTCAATTTCGCTTTGACCCTTGGCCTTTAAATTGGAAATAGCATATGTTGTCGCTCGACCAATCCCGAGATCAAGTGCACCAGCGTATCCAATTAAACCCCACGCCAATGTCAGAATTCCAAATCGCTCTTGGCCTATCAAATTTAGTAGTTTTGGCACCGCGATGGCGGCCATAACCAGTGGCAATGACAAGCCCGCGAAATTCCACGAGATATGCGATAGCCTCATTGATTGTTTTTCATGCGAACGAAGTTCCAATCTTATTTTCGACTCGATAAATACCAAGCGACGGCAACAGGAATTCCCTTGGTAATGGAATAAGCCGGCTTATAGCCCAGAAACTTCTCGGATTTCTCAATGCTTGCTTGACTGTGCTTCACATCCCCTGCGCGCGGTTCGCGATAAATCGGTGGAATTTGATTGTCTACACCTTGCTTCGCGAGGCTTTTTCTTATCAGTTCTAACAAATCATTTAGCGTCGTGCGGCCACCTAAGGCGACGTTGTATATTTGACTTCCAATGCTTGCATTTCTCGTTGTCGCCGCAAGAAGATTTGCTTGCACTGCGTTTTCTATATAACAGAAATCTCGACTTGTCTCTCCATCGCCGTTAATATAGATCGGCTCGCCTTCAATTAGCGAGCCTGTCCATTTTGGTATCACTGCAGCGTAGGCGCCGTTAGGGTTCTGCCGTCTACCGAAGACATTAAAATACCTTAGACCGATGCAATGAAAACCGTAATTGCGTGAAAAGACATCTGCATAAAGCTCATTCACGTATTTGGTAACTGCGTATGGACTGAGTGGCTTCCCGATGACGTCCTCCACTTTCGGTAATGCCGGGTGATCGCCGTAAGTGCTACTGCTCGCGGCATACGTAAAGCTCGTTACCTTCGCATCCCTGGCTGCAATCAGGATGTTGAGAAAGCCGCCAATGTTGGTTTCATTGGTCGCAATTGGATCTGCGAGGCTACGAGGAACTGACCCCAGAGCGGCTTGATGCAATACGTATTCCACGTTTGCGCAAGCGCTTCTGCAGTCGTCAATATTGCGGATATCGCCCTCAATGAACTTGAAGCGAGCCCACTGCTCTGGAGTGACTAGGCCCTGCACCTCGTCCAGATTGCGTTGGAAACCGGTCGCAAAGTTGTCGAGCCCAACGACGCGTTGGTCGAGCAGCAGCAGCGTCTCCAATAGATTGCTGCCAATGAAACCTGCGACGCCTGTCACCAGCCACGTATGCGGTTCCTTGGGCAGGCGTTGCCTGAGAAGATCGTAGGCGGTCGGACCGCCATCGGTGCTGTCGATGGTTGGGCCCATCGTTTCGTCGGAATCCATGTGCGGTCTCGAATTTTGAGGCTGTTGCAATTACAGGCGGCCGTCAGCGGCGCCCAACGGAAACATGCTCTTGACGTCGAACAGCACGGCGTCTGGTTTGCCAAAGGATTTGATGCCCGCTTCACCCAGCGTCGCAAACTGGTGATGACCCACGGCCAGGATGACGGCGTCATAGGCGCCTGTGGAAGGCGGCTCTTTCAGGCATTGCAAGCCATATTCATGCTCCGCTTCGCTCACGTCGATCCACGGGTCGTAGATATCGACCTGCGTGTTGTAGCTCTTCAAAGTGCTGACGATGTCCACCACCTTCGTATTGCGCACGTCGGGGCAGTTCTCCTTGAAAGTCAGGCCCAGTACCAAGACCTTGCTGCCCAGCACGGGCAGGTTCTTGCGCAGCATCAGCTTCACGACCTGGTCGGCCACGTGGCTGGCCATGTTGTCGTTGATGCGGCGGCCAGCAAGGATGACCTCGGGGTGGTAACCCACCTCCACCGCCTTGTGCGTCAGGTAATACGGGTCGACGCCAATGCAATGCCCCCCCACCAGCCCGGGGCGGAATGGCAGGAAGTTCCATTTGGTACCCGCCGCCTGCAGCACCTCCAGAGTGTCGATGCCCAACCGATGGAAGATCAGGCTGAGTTCGTTCATCAGGGCGATGTTCACGTCGCGCTGCGTGTTCTCGATTACCTTGGCGGCTTCGGCCACCTTGATGCTGCTGGCCTTGTGAGTGCCAGCGGTGATGATCTCCCGGTACAGCCTGTCTACGGTCTCCGCCACCTCGGGCGTGCTGCCACTGGTCACCTTCTTGATGCTGGGCAGGCGATGCTCCTTGTCGCCCGGGTTGATGCGCTCCGGGCTGTAGCCGCAGAAGAAGTCGACGTTGAATTTCTTGCCGCTCAGTCGTTCAAGGATCGGTACGCAGACCTCTTCGGTGGCGCCTGGGTACACCGTGGATTCATAGATCACGATGGCGCCCTGCCGCATGATTCTGCCGACGGTTTCGCTGGCCTTGACCAAGGGGGTGAGGTCCGGGCGGTTGGCGTTGTCGATGGGCGTCGGCACGGTGACGATGAAGACGCTGCAATCGCGCAGGTCGTCGGCATGCGACGTGAATGACAGCCTCGACGCGTCTTGCAGTTCCTCGGTGGAGATTTCCAATGTGCGGTCGTGCCCCGCCTTCAATTCGGCAATTCGCTTGGCATGGATGTCGAACCCGATGACCGAGCGCTTTTTCCCAAATTCCACCGCCAATGGCAGTCCGACATAACCCAGTCCGATGATTGCAATGGGCGATGAGTGGCTGATGTCGTTCATGGATGAATTAGGAAAAAGAATCTCAGAATCGGTCATTGCCTGGCGGCACTGCGGATGCGCGGCATGTTGTCTTCGAAATACACCAGCCCGGCGCGATCGAAGTTGAAAGTCCGGTCCAGCATCGACACATTAGCGCCCACACCTTGATTCGTACTCAGCACATTGGCCGATTCCCGGACCACGGTCTCTATGCCATACGACCACCGCGGATTGCCCACCACCTGCACCGGATAGGTCGGCGACATGTCCTTGCGTGGCGTCAATGGCAATGAAAGCTCGATGCCGGCCGATGTTCGTCCTTGCGCCGCCCATTCGAATTTGGAGTGCCGCACATACACCGTGATGGCCACGTCGTCGAACCATTGCTTGATGCCCAGCCGCACGCCCCGGTCGTTGTAGAGGAATTGGCCGGCGGCGGCCTCGAAATACGTGCGGGTCGGCGAGAAGGCGTATCGGTAATTGGCCAGCGCGGTGCGCGACTTGATCGGCAGGTTGGGGTCGTAATAGGTCACGCGGTCGAAGCGGCCCGCCTCCACGCCGAACTTGTGGCGCCCCTCGCCCGGCTCCCAGCGCAGTTCGCCATAGTGGCCGCGGTAATTGGCGTCGATGCGGCCGGTCGCCACGTGGGCGGTCAGGGCGGCGGCGCCCCAGCGTTCGGCCAGCTGCCGGATCTTCTCTGGGTTGCGGGTCTCGCTACCGCCCGTGATGCGGATGAGCTGGCCCAGCATGCTTTCCACCGGCACGCGAAACATCTGGTGGACCATGTAGCGGTCGGTCTGGCTGACGAAGCGGCTGTTGCCGAAGACCTGGCCTTGCTTGTAGTCGTCGGAATCGTGGAGGGGCGTGTTGCCCGCCACCTCCGCCCAGGCGCCGCGCCACAGCGGCTGCTGCAGCATGGCGCGCAAGGCCAGTGAATGGTCGAGCACGCCGTATTCGGTCGCCACGGCCGTGCGCAGCACCGGCTGCAGGATGACGCGCGGCGTGGCCCAGCTCGGCGCCCGGCCTTCGACCACCCAGCGGGTGTTGGTCAGCAAGGCATTCAGGCCGGTCGTGCCGGGCGTGTACAGCTCGCCGGCGGTGCAGCGCGGCGGGCCGTCGGCGATCCATTGCGCCAGGCAGTCCGCCTGGCCCGTCACGCCCACGATGGCCAGCTGGCGCTGCATGAGCACCAGCCGGTAGCCGGCGCGCTGGTCGGCCAGCCGGCGCGCGATGACGCCCAGCGCCACGCCCAGGCCATCGGCGGTGTTGGCGTTGTAGGTGGCGTTGTTCAGGCTCACGACCACGGCGCCATCGCCCGCGCGGCCGATGGCGATGTCCTCGAATCCCTTGTCGCGCAGGGCCTCGCCCAGGGCCACGAGCTGCGTATCGTCGACCGGCGCCACGGGCGGCAGCGCGGCGGCCGTGCGGGCCATGGCGTCGGCAGCGGCCTGCGCCTCCGAACTGATGCCGATGCCCGCCGGCGCGATGTTGACCCGGGCCGATGGCGGTGCCTTGGCGACGACGACGCGCGGCGTCATGTCGGCCACCAGGGGCGTGTCGGATGCCGGCAGGCCCTGGGTCGAGAACGTCATGCGCGGTGCCGGCGATGTCGCCGCCATCGGTGCGCCATCGTTGGGCGCCATGCGCGATGCCATGGTCGACAGCACCGGTGTCGGCACCTTGAAGAGCGGAATGTTCAGCCCCACGCTGACCCAGCCGCGCGCCGACCCCTGCGTGACGCCGCCGGGAAAGGTGACGCGGTCGTCGCCATGCACCCGCACGTTGGCGCCGATGTGCGCCTGCCAGCCGGCGGGCAGCCAGTTGCCGGGCGCATAGACGCGGGCACCGGCCCAGGCCTTGCTGTCGGCATATTCGACATGCGTCTGCAGCCACGAGAGCGGGCGATACGCGGCGCTGGCGAAGGGGCCGTCCAGCGGCGTGCTGACATTGGCGGCGCCACCGCGTCGCGCCAGGCCGGCGGACAGGTCGACCGATGCGATCGGGCGGTGGGTGAGCACCCCGTAGACCGAGCGGAAGTTGCCGGTCTGCCCGCCCAGGTCGGTGGCGCCGACGGCAACATACCAGCGGTTGTCGCGGTCCAGCGGCGCGCCGGCCTTGAAGTTGAACGAGAGATCGCGGATGCCGGCGTTCTCTGTATAGGCGTTGGTGTTGAGCGTGTTGGCCGCGATGCGGCCGGAGATCTCGAGATTCGGCAGCAGACCGAAGCCGGCCACGAGGTTGTGCCCGTCGGTGCCATGGACGCGGTTGACCGGGCCGCCCACGACCTGGCTGTCGTAGGCGATGCCCAGGCTGCCCCAGGGCAGCAAGGGCGCCGTCGGCGTGACGGCCAGGCCTGATGCGCCGCTGGCACCGAGCGTCGGTGCCACCTGCGTCGACGACGGCACGGATTGCTGGGCGAACGCCGACGCGGTCACGCAGACGAGGCCCGGCCACACCAGCAGTGCGCCAACCGTCGCCTTGAGCCTGAACACACCGGTTTCACAAGGATGAGACATGGAACGAACGGACAAATGAAAAGGGCAGCTCTGAAAGCTGCCCTGGGAGAGTCGTTGCTCGTGTGTGGCAGCGTGTCGCTCAGCCGCCGGTGCCGCCCGTACCGCCGGTGCCGCCCGTGCCACCCGTACCGCCGGTGGCGGTGCCGCTGGCCGGCGGGGCCAGCAGGTCGCCGGCCGCCTTGATGAGCGCCAGGATGATGCTGCGCAGGCTGCCGTCGGAGTTCTGGATCGTGGTGGCCAGGTTGTCGAGCACCTTGTCGAGGTCGGAGCCGATGATGAAGCTCTGGCCTTCGAAATTGCCGGCCGCCGCCAGGATGGCGCTGGCTTCGGCTTCAGTCTTGCCCGAGGCGATCAGCTGCGACTTGATGACGTTGAGCACCGTCGTACGGAAGCGCGCGACGATGGTGGTCGTCGACACGTTGGCGGCGAAGGTGCTGTCGGTACGGATCTTGGTGATGAATTCCTGCAGCGTCAGCGAAGCTGTGCCGCTCACCGACGCGGCCAGCACGGTCTGCACGAGCAGGTCGGTCAGGGGCGTGAAGTTGGCGGTCGAGTTGGTGAACAGGACGCCGCGATAGGTCAGGTTGCCGGCCGTGGCCGTGCCGATGCACGGATAGACGACGGCGGCGCGGTTGGTGGTGAAGGTGCCGTCAGCGGCCGATGCGCCGGTCAGTTCGGCGCCATTGGCGCAGGACAGACGGATGGTGGCGTTGGAGATGGCCGCGCCGCGAGCGACCGTGCCATTGACCGCGATGCCGACGCCAGTGCCACTGCCGCCCGCGTTGTCACTGCCACCACCGCCGCCGCCGCAGGCGGTCAGTGCCAGGACGGCCAACGAAGGAACAACGACCCTGGTCATTGCAGATTTCGAGAGGAATGAAATCAATCTGGTGCTCCAGTAACGGTATGAACAGGTAACCCAACTGCTCAATCTCGGTAATACCTCAGTACTACATTGACAGTTAGTAACGTTTTCAAAGGGAAGTGTATCAGCACAAATTCACGAAAACTCCGAGTTTCGAGAGGAGCAATTTCAATTTTCGTCACTGTGGCTATTTAGTAACGGCAAATCGATAGGCGTGTATGGCAAGCACGCGTACATTGGTACGCACCTTCATCCCTTTCTGGAAATGGATCTCTCATGGCCCCGGCAACGATGCAGACGCGCAAGCAGGTCTCGGCCCGTCTTTCCCTGAAAGCCGACATGGCGGCCCTGGCCCGCGAACGGCTGCGGCAGGGACTCCCCCTCACCATGGAGCGCCTGAAGCAGCGCCAGGCCGACCTGATCGACAGCAACGACATCGACGCCTACGTGGCGTTGAACTGGCTGGAGTGGCATGGTGGCGGCCTGAGACTGACCATCACCGGACGCAATGTCCGAGCGCAGGTGGCACCGGTCCCGGTGTTCATCGACGACGACAATTGACCATGAAAAAAGCGCCGACATGTCGGCGCTTTTTTTCTTTCATTCATTCATTCAATTGGCGCGTGCGCCAATGTCCTGCAATGTCTCATTATCTTGACACCACGATCTGCGCAATGATGCCGGTCGCAATGGCGGCGAGTGCGAATTCACCCCCGACGCCGACCCATTGATAACCGCGTGGCGGCGGTTGCAGGCGATAGACGCGATAGTCGTTGACGACGTAATTGCGGCCGCGATATTCGGGCGGCAGGCGACCACCGCGTCGCCATTCGGCCGGCCGGGGCTCATAGCCGCGGCGGTCGAAATGCCGGCCATCGCGGAAGTCCTGGCGGTCGTAGTGATCATGACGATGGTCGCGATCGCTGCGCCGGTTGTCGTGACCATTGGCAAAGCGTTCGCCATGGCCGGGCGGGCCGCGCCGATCGTCGTCGTGTCGTCCCTGGGCCATGGCGCCACCCGCGGCCATGCACAGTGCCAGCGCGGCCACGGCCAGGCGTTGCAGCTGCCGGCCCGGGCGATGGGCCGTCGTGCGGGTGTCGTGTGAGAGGCTGTTCATGGTGGAGACGTCCTTCTGTGGTCTGCGTGATGCGGAAACTCCACTGTGCGACCCGCATGTATCGACGGCGCCGTCGGCAGGTACGCACGAGATGAAGGCTGTAAGCAGACGTATCCTGCGCCCATGGACGGCCGGCGCGTGTCGGTCAAGAAGCCGCTTCGCTCCGCGCCATGCGTTCGCTCTTCCAGTAGACGTCGTCGCCGCCGGTGGTGCCATCGGCTCCGACCGCGCGGTTGAGCACCCGCGCCAGCACGAACAGCAGGTCGCTCAGGCGGTTGAGGTAGTGGCGCAGCGCGTCGTTCAGGGGTTCGGCGGCGCCCAGGGCCACCACGGCGCGTTCGGCGCGGCGTGCCACCGTGCGGCAGACATGCGCCAGCGAAGCGGCACGGGTGCCGGCCGGCAGGATGAACTCCGCCAGGCGCGGCAGGTGCGCGTTGTGCTCGGCCAGGGCCTCGTCGAGCTGCAGCAGCGCCTCGGCCTTGAGCAAGGTGTAGCCGGGCATGGAGAGTTCGCCGCCGAGGTTGAACAGCTGGTGCTGCACGTCGACCAGCAGCTCGCGCACGGCTTGCGGCATGGGCTCGCACAGCAGCACGCCGATGTTGGAATTGAGCTCGTCGACGTCGCCCATGGCATGCACGCGGAGGTGGCTCTTGGGCACGCGGGTGTTGTCGCCGAGGCCGGTGCTGCCGTCGTCTCCGGTGCGGGTGGCGATCTGCGTGAGGCGGTTGCCCATGGGTTGACTCCGATGAAGGGTTGGAAAGCGGTTCATAGAATGTTAGACCGCCCGCACCGTCGTCGCGTGCCAGGAATCCCGCCATGAATGCCCCCGCCGCCCTCTCCCACCTGACCCCGCCCGTGGCCGCGCAGCGCGAGGTGCCGGCCGCCTTGATCGATGCGCTCAAGGCGCGCTTCGCCGAGCGTTGCTCGACCGCCCTCGCCGTGCGCACGCAGCATGGACGCGACGAATCGTCGTTCGAGCTGCCGCCACCCGCGGCGGTGGTGTTCGCCGAGAGCACGCAGGACGTGGCCGATGCCGTCGCATTGGCGGCCTCGCATGACGTGCCGGTGATCCCGTTCGGCGTCGGCTCGTCGCTGGAGGGCCACCTGCTGGCCGTGCAGGGCGGCATCAGCATCGACCTCGGGCGCATGAACCGCGTGCTGTCGATCGACGCCGACGACCTGACGGTGACGGTGCAGCCGGGCGTCACGCGCAAGCAGCTCAACGACGAGCTCAAGAGCACCGGCCTCTTCTTCCCCATCGACCCCGGCGCCGATGCCTCGATCGGCGGCATGACGGCGACGCGCGCCAGTGGCACGAACGCGGTGCGCTACGGCACCATGCGCGAGAACGTGCTGGCGCTGGAGGTGGTGACGGCCGCCGGCGAGGCGATCCGCACCGGAACGCGCGCGCGCAAGTCGTCGGCCGGCTACGACCTGACGCGCCTGATGGTGGGCAGCGAGGGCACGCTGGGCGTGATCACCGAGATCACGCTGCGCATCTATCCGCTGCCCGAGGCGGTGTCGGCCGCCATCTGCTCGTTCCCGAGCATCGAGGCGGCGGTGCGCACGACCATCGAGATCATCCAGCTGGGCGTGCCGATCGCGCGCGTCGAGCTCATCGACGTCAACACGGTGCGCATGGTGAACGCCTATGCCAGGCTGAACCTGCGCGAGGAGCCGATGCTGCTGATGGAATTCCACGGCTCGCCCTCCGGCGTGAAGGAGCAGGCCGAGGTGGTGCAGGAGCTCGCCAGCGACCATGGCGGCAATGCCTTCGAATGGGCCACCACGCCCGAGGAGCGCACGCGCCTGTGGACGGCGCGGCACAACGCGTACTTCGCGGCCATCCAGTCGCGCCCGGGCTGCCGCGCCATCTCCACCGATACCTGCGTGCCGATCTCGCGCCTGGCCGACTGCCTGCTCGAATCGGTCGCCGAGGCCGATGCCAGCGGCATCCCCTACTTCCTGGTCGGCCACGTGGGCGATGGCAACTTCCACTTCGGCTACCTGATCGACCCGGACGACACCGCCGAGCGGGCACGCGCCGAGGCCCTGAATCACGCGCTGGTGACGCGCGCGATCGCATTGGAAGGTACCTGCAGCGGCGAGCACGGAATCGGCCTGCACAAGATGGATTTCCTGGTCACCGAGGCCGGCGCCGGCGCGATCGATCTCATGCGGGTGATCAAGCGCGCGCTGGACCCGAAGAACATCATGAACCCGGGGAAGATCTTCAGCCTCTGAGGATCCACGGGCGGCGGCGGCGGCGTCCGCCCCGGACCGCGCCTGTGCTCGCTCAGGCGGGCAGCTTGCGCAGGCGCTCGATGAGGCCGTTGAGGGCATCCATGGAGCCGAAGTGGATCGCCAGCTCGCCACTCTCGACGACGCGGCCGCCCCGGTGTCGGGTGCGCTTCTTGATGCGCACCTCGATGGCGGAAGTCAGGAGATCGGCCAGTTCCTCCTCCACCTGCTTCAGGTCGCCGGATTTCTCCTCCCCACCCCCGGCGGCGCGACGCGAGGCAGTGGTCGGCGTGCCGAAGTCGGCCGCGAGCTTCTTGACCAGGGCCTCGGCTTCGCGCACCGACATCTTGCGGGCGGCGATCTGCGTCGCCGCCGTCACCTGGGCGCCACGGTCGAGCGCCAGCAGGGCCCGGGCATGGCCCATGTCGAGGTCGCCGGCCATCAGCATCGCCTGGGCCGGTTCGGCCAGGTTGAGCAGGCGCAGCAGGTTGCTGGCCGCGCTGCGCGAGCGGCCGACGGCCTGGGCGGCGCTCTCATGGGTGAGTCCGAACTCCTCGATCAGGCGCTGCAGGCCCTGGGCCTCCTCGAGCGGGTTCAGGTCCTCGCGCTGGATGTTCTCGATCAGCGACATGGCCGCCGCCGCTTCGTTGGCGACGTCGCGCACCAGCACCGGCACGCTCTCCAGGCCGGCGAGCTTGGCGGCGCGGAAACGGCGCTCGCCGGCGATGATCTCGAACTCGGCGTTCTTGCTGGCAGCCAGGTCGGGATCGAGCCGCCTCACGAGGATGGGCTGCATGATGCCCTGCGCCTTGATGCTCTCTGCCAGCTCGTAGAGCGCGCCCTCGTCCATGCGGGTGCGCGGCTGGTAGGTGCCGGCGACCATCTGGTCGAGCTTGAGGACGGAGGGATCGATGCGCGCGCCGTTGGCGGCGGGACGGCCGTCGCCGGCCCGGGTGCGGGCGCCACCGGTCGAAACGGCGTTGCCGTCACCATCGTCGTCGGCACCGTCGTTGGTGTTGAAGGTCGGACCCAGGAGGGCTTCGAGTCCGCGGCCGAGGCCCTTGAGTTTCTTGGTAGCCATCGCGTTCAGTGCTCTTTCAGGAAGTCGTTCAGCAGGGCACGGCCTTCGGGCCAGTCGCCCAGGCCGGAGTCGTGATTGAGGTGGCCGGCGCGGGTGGCAACGGCGCCCTCCGCGCAAGGGGTGTCATAACGGATGTCGCCGGCGTCGAGGAAGCGCGCGCCCCAATCGACCGCCAGCTGGCGCGAGCGGTCGGCGGCGCAATACGGGTCGTCGGCGGCGGCGACCAGCAGCGACGGAAAAGGCAGGCGCTGGCGCACGATGGGCGCCCAGCCCGGGATGGTCTGGCGCAGGTCGTCGCGGTCGAGGTCGGCAGGTGCGACCAGCATGGCGGCACGGACCCTGGCGGTCTGGCGCGAATGCGCGGCCCAGGCGGCGACCAGCAGGCAGCCGAGACTGTGCGCGACCAGCACGACGGGCGTCCGGGCCGCCAGCACTTCCTCTTCCAGCCGCATCGACCAGTCGCCACGCAGCGGGCGCACCCACTCGTGCTGCTCGACGCGCCGGTCGCCATGCAGCGCTTCCCAACGGCTCTGCCAGTGCGCGGGACCGCTGTTCTGCCAGCCCGGCAGCAGGAGGATGGTGGGAGGGGTGGCCGCCACGGTCAGCGGGCCCGGGTCGCCAGGCATGCGATGCGAGCCATCGATGGGTGATCGGTGGATGGCATGGCGCTCATACCGATTCCGGCGTGGAGGCGGCCGGCTTCCTGGCGGCCGTGGTGGCGGCGGGGCCACCGGCGGGATCGGTGTCGGCGTCGCCGCCCTGCCCGCTCACGGCGTCCTTGCCGGCCTTGTCGGCCTTGCTGGTCTTGGCGGACCTGCCGGCTGTCGCGGTCGACAGCGGCGCGAACATGCTGGCGGGCGGCATCTTCTCGACCAGTTCGCTGGCGAAGGCGACGAAGGCCTGGCTGCCGCGCGCCGACGGGTCGAACACCACGCCCGGCAGGCCATAGCTCGGAGCTTCGGCCAGGCGCACGTTGCGCGGAATGACGGTGTCGAACACCTTGTCGCCGAAGTGGGACTTGAGCTGTTCGCTCACCTGCTGCTGCAGCGTGATGCGCGGGTCGAACATGACGCGCACCAGGTTCACGATCTGCAGGTTCTTGTTGAGATTGGCATGCACCTGCTTGATGGTGTTGACCAGGTCGGTCAGGCCTTCGAGCGCGAAGTACTCGCACTGCATCGGCACGATGACGCCATGCGCGGCGCACAGGCCATTGAGCGTGAGCAGGTTCAGGCTGGGCGGGCAGTCGATGAGGATGAAGTCGTATTCGGCGCCGACGGCGGCCAGGGCCGTGCGCAGACGCTTCTCGCGGCGGTCCAGCGCCACCATCTCGACCTCGGCGCCGGCCAGCTCGCGGTTGGCGCCGAGCACGTCGTAGCCGCACTTCTCGGAGTGGATGCGCGCCTCGGCGACCGAGGCCGATTCGAGCAGCACGTCATACACCGAGAGTTCCAGCTGGCGCTTGTCGACGCCCGAGCCCATGGTGGCATTGCCCTGCGGGTCGAGGTCGATCATCAGCACGCGCTGGCCGACCTTGGCGAGCCCGGCGGCCAGGTTCACGGTGGTGGTGGTCTTGCCGACACCGCCTTTTTGGTTAGCGATGCAAAAAATCTTGGCCATGGCTTGCTCGATATCTTTCGGTGCGTGCGAAAAGGAGAATGGAAAAAACGGAATTCGAAAGGCGGGTCGCAGCCGGGAATCAACGGCTGATGGCGAGCTTGATACCGAAGGCGATCAGGAACACCCCAGCCAGCTTCTCGAGCGTGGTCTGGACGCGTGGATTGGCACGCAGGCGCTCGGCCAGGAAATGCGTGAGCAGCGTGGCAATGAAGCCATAGAGAAACGTCAGGCTGGCGATGGTCAGCGCCATGAAGGCGAAGGTTTTCAGACCCTGATGCCGAGCCGGATCGACGAACAGCGGAAAGAACGCCATGTAGAACACGATGGCTTTCGGATTGAGCAATGTGATGAACAGGGCCTGCCGGAAGAACTGACGCGGCCGGATCTGCAGGATGGGCGCATCGCCCGGCTTGGCACGAAGCATCTTGAGACCCAGCCAGCCGAGGTACAGGGCACCCAGCCACTGCACCGCGTGGAAGGCGGTCGGATAGGCCGCCAGCAGGGTCGCGACGCCCGCCACGGCCAGCCACATCAGCA
This sequence comes from Variovorax sp. PEI5, assembly GCF_056679935.1. Lineage (NCBI taxonomy): Bacteria > Pseudomonadati > Pseudomonadota > Betaproteobacteria > Burkholderiales > Comamonadaceae > Variovorax > Variovorax sp. PEI5. The sequence continues at coordinate 2,736,743 of NZ_CM155257.1, read as the reverse complement.
CCTGGTCGCCAGCGATGACACCCAGCGTCGCAGCGAGTCCGCCCTTGATGCCACCCTTGCCGGTCGACGTGACCAGAGCGAGATTGCCGGGCCCGGGAATCAGCAGGAACACGATGATGGCCGCCACGAAAGCGCCGTAATCAGCAATGCCGAACATGTGATTTTCCTGTGTGACCGGGCTGGAGAAGGGAGGCCGAGTCTAAGGCACGCTCGATGCCTGCACCGGCGCGCATGCGTGTCCGGATGCAATCGTCAGGTCTCACGAGGGATTGGCGGGACACGGCATGGGCCCGAAGTCTCGGGGCCGAGCATGGTTTCACGTGAAACATGGACAGGATGAAACGAGGTGGTGGCTTTTCTGGCGACATCGTCATGGCACGCATCGTGGCCGAGGTTGGCATCGATGAGCACATCCGTGGCGGAAGGCCGATCGATGGCCCTGATGGAGTGTCGATGTTTCACGTGGAACATGCACGGCATCGACTTCGGCGTCAGAACGGACTTTTCTCTTTCCGAGGGTTCCGAGCCTGCCCTCCTCCTCTGGCCATCGGCATGACCACGCGATCGAACCCTGATGAGGGCATCACGTCGCAGCGTATGTTCTCGCTGCGCCGACGCCAGAGCGATGGGAGCGAGCTCACGCTCCTTTCGCGCAATGGGAAAGCCTTGCGACGACGCTCACGCCGCCATGCAGGCGACATGCATTCACCGTGGCGTCGCAAATTCGCGCGAGAAGCACTGCGATCTGGCGGTCATTGAGCTCACAGCTGCCCATGGGACGGACGACCACACAGCCGAGCGGACAAGCCCACACGGCCCATTCCTCGTTCTCGCGATCAACCCAGGGCATCGGACGTTGGCGCTTGAACGCCCGACCGCTTGGCGGTTTCACGTGAAACATCGAGTCCATGACGCGCATTTGCTGGACCGGGTGACATGGGATGGACTGCATTGGGATCACACGGATGGCAATGGCGAGCCATATCCAAGGCATGGTGTCGACCTGTGCGTCAGTCCACTGCAGTGCTTCAAGGGCAGTCCCGGCATCACTCACCTTCCCTTTCCGGGGAGCGATTTGCGATGGACTGCCAAGGCGTCCATGCAATGGCTGGGTTGGCTTCATTCAAACGATGACGCCATGTCGTCGGTACAGCTCTGGCTACAGCCGAAGAACATGGCTTGTCGCCATCGCACTCATCTTGGGGCCCAAGGGAGCTACGGCACCAGACCCACCGGATCCATCCGATATCCATCACTGCTGGGCTGGTATGGCTTGGCAGGACCTCCGCAGATCGCGCGAACTCATGCCAGAGTTTGTTGTTTCACGTGAAACAGGTCGCCGACCTCAGTGATCCAGACGCTGCAATCGACTCGAAAGCTCCCACGCTCGCCAGCCTCCCACCGGAATCACTTCCGACGACTGACCGCTACCGCAGGCCTCTTCAGCTGGAACGGCGGCGCGCCCAGACCACGCAGCGCTCGGCATCCAGGCCCGGCACGGTCAATGGTTCCACGTGAAACACTTCCACGTCGTCTGGCAATACGGCCAGTTCATCTTCCGGCATCTTGCCCTTCATGGCCATCCAGATACCTCGCGATCCGAGCAATTGGATGGATCCGCCATAGAAGTCCGCCAGGGATGCGAACGCCCGACAACTGACGATGTCGTAGGCGCCCGTGAGCATCTCGACCCGCGTATGCATGCCGCGCAGGTTGGTCAATCCCAGTTCGACCGCGACCTGCTGCACGAAGGCCGCCTTCTTGGCCACGGCATCCAGGCAGGTGACATCGATGTCGTCTCGCAGGATCGCGATGACGACGCCCGGCAGACCAGCGCCCGCACCGACATCGAGCAGGCGCTGCCTGGAAACGCCCTGCCCGCCCATCAGCTGCGGCTTTTCACGCTGCAAGGGCATGATGATCGACAGGCTGTCCAGCAGATGGTGCGTGAGGACCAGCGCCGGGTCCCTCAGGGCCGTCAGGTTGTAGACCTTGTTCCACTTGAGAATCAGGGCGCCATAAGCCAGCAAGCGCTCGCACTGCCGATCCGTCAGGTCGATGCCCAGTGCTCGCGCGCCACGACGCAAGGCCTCGCCGTCGCTCATTCGGCCACCGCCGTTGCCTTTGCCACCGCGACGGCGGATGCGTCGCCATCGACGGCGAATGCCCGGTGGCCGCCCTTTCGCAGATGCACCATGAGCAGTGAGATGGCCGCCGGCGTGACACCCGAGATGCGCGAAGCGAGGCCGAGCGTCTCCGGTCGCTGGCGGGCCAGCTTCTGGCGCACTTCGAAGCTCAATGCCGTGACCTGCGCATAGTCGAAGTCGGGCGGCAGGCGCAGATTCTCGAAATGCGATGCGCGCTCGACCTCGTCATGCTGGCGATCGATGTAGCCGGAATACTTGGCCGAGATCTCGACCTGCTCGACCTCGGTCCCATTGAGCGGCGACTTCGGCGCATAGCGGCCGCCATCGAGCGACATGAGCGCGTCGTAGCTCACGTCCGGGCGGCGCAGGAGGTCGCCAAGGTTGTATTCGCGCTCGATCGATTTGCCCAGCACACGCTCGGACTCGGCCGCCGGCAGGTTGCGCGGATTCACCCAGGTCGCTTTCAGGCGCTGTGTTTCACGTGAAACAGCATCGCGCTTGCGAGAAAAGGCTTCCCATCGCGCATCGTCCACCAGGCCCAGGCGGCGACCGGCTTCGGTCAGGCGCATGTCGGCGTTGTCCTCGCGCAGCTGCAGCCGGAACTCCGCCCGGCTGGTGAACATGCGATAGGGCTCGGTCACGCCCTTGGTGATGAGGTCGTCGACCAGCACACCCAGGTAGGCCTCGTCCCGGCGCGGCAACCAGGGACCCTCGCCCCGGCATTGCAATGCCGCGTTCACACCCGCGAACAGGCCCTGCGCCGCGGCTTCCTCATAGCCCGTCGTGCCATTGATCTGCCCGGCGAAGAACAGCCCCTGGATGGCGCGCGTCTCGAAATTGCTCTTCAGTTCGCGGGGATCGAAGTAGTCGTACTCGATGGCATAGCCCGGACGCAGGATGTGCGCGTTCTCCAGGCCCGCCATCGAACGCACCAGTTGCAGCTGGATGTCGAACGGCAGGCTGGTGGAGATGCCATTGGGGTAGTACTCGTTGGTGGTCAGACCTTCGGGTTCCAGGAAGATCTGATGGCTGTCCTTGTCGGCAAAGCGATTGATCTTGTCTTCCACGCTCGGGCAATAGCGCGGCCCGATGCCTTCGATCTTGCCGGTGAACATCGGGCTGCGATCGAAACCGGAGCGGATGATCTCGTGCGTGCGCGCATTGGTGTTGGTGATCCAGCAAGGCATCTGTGCCGGATGCATGGCGGCGGTGCCCATGAAGCTGAAGACCGGCATGGCCGCCGTGGCGCCACCGGGCATGCCATCGCCGGGCTGCTCGACGCAGCGCGAGAAGTCGATGCTGCGGCCATCGAGTCGCGGCGGCGTGCCGGTCTTCAGTCGCGCCTGCGGCAGCTTCAGTTCCTTCAGGCGTGCCGACAAGGTGACCGCCGGCGGATCACCCGCCCGACCGGCCTGGTAGTTGTCCAGCCCGACGTGGATGCGTCCGTCGAGGAAGGTGCCCGCCGTGAGCACCACCGTGCGGGCCCGGAAGGCGATGCCGACCTGCGTCACGGCACCCACCACGCGATCGCCTTCGATCATGAGATCGTCCACCGCCTGCTGGAACAGGCTCAGGCAGGGCTGGTTCTCCAGGCGTCGACGGATGGCGGCCTTGTAGAGCACCCGGTCGGCCTGCGCGCGCGTCGCCCGCACGGCCGGTCCCTTGCTGGAATTCAGGATGCGGAACTGGATGCCGGACTCGTCCGTCGCCAGGGCCATGGCACCCCCGAGCGCATCGACCTCGCGCACCAGGTGGCCCTTGCCGATTCCACCGATGGAGGGATTGCAGCTCATCTGCCCCAGGGTTTCGATGTTGTGGGTGAGCAGCAGGGTCTTGGCACCCATGCGGGCGGACGCCAGTGCCGCCTCGGTGCCGGCATGGCCGCCACCGACGACGATGACGTCGAATTCTTCGGGATAAAGCATGTGGAGGGAGCGCACTATCGCGTGCGCGGCGGTGGAGTCTCCGTGGGAGACGGGGTCGGAATTTTAAGCGCCCGACCTCATGGTCACGCTGTGTAGGGGCTCGGCCGGCGATCCGATCGCGCGAGGCACGACCGGATCGCGACGCGAGCCCGCCCGGTCAGTCGATCGCCTTGCGCACCGCGCCGACCCCCAGGGCGGCCAGCACCAGGAAGATGACGGCCAGGACCAGGAACAGGCCGAACAGGACCTTGGCGATGCCTGCCGCGCCGGCAGCGACACCACCGAAGCCCAGGGCTCCGGCAATCAGCGAAATGACCGCGAAAACGATGGCGTACTTCAACATGGAGACTCCTTCAGCGCGGCGGTATGCCACGGATGGACATAGCGTAGAACAGCGGCCGAAAGGCCACACGTCCGGCCTGCGCGGGCACCCGTAGGACAAAAACGCGATGGTTTGAGGTCCGCCCGATCGGGCGTTCTCAGCTTGCAGAATGCAGGTCCCCCGGTCTTTCGACCCCGCCTTCCATCCGTTCCAGGAGTTCATCGAATGAAGCTGTATTTCTCTCCAGGCGCCTGCTCGCTGTCGCCCCACATCGTCCTGATCGAGGCCGGCCTCGCCTTCGAGCCGGTGCTCGCCAGCACCAAGAGCCACAAGCTCGCGGACGGCTCGGACTACTACGCCATCAATCCGCTGGGCTATGTGCCACTGCTGGAACTCGACGACGGCACCGTGCTGCGCGAAGGCCCGGTGATCGTCCAGTACATCGCCGACCAGGTGCCCCTGAAGAACCTGGCACCGGCCAACGGCACGCTGCCGCGCTATCGCCTGCAGGAATGGCTCAACTTCATCGGCACCGAGATCCACAAGGGCTTCAGTCCGATGTTCAATCCGGCCACGCCCGAGGAGACCAAGACGCAGGCCCGTGCCAAGCTGGCGCAGCGCTATGCCTGGATCGAGCAGCAGCTCGCCGGCACGGAGTTCGTGACGGGCGATCACTTCACCGTCGCCGATGCCTACCTGTTCACCGTCACCAACTGGGCCAAGCCCACCGGCCTGGACCTGGGCCCCTACCCGCAGGTGCAGGCCTGGCACGCGCGCGTCGGCGCGCGGCCGGCGGTCAAGGAAGCCATGGCCGCGGAAGCCGCCGCCAAGGCGGCGGCACAGTAGCCGGCGCGAGGACGGCTGCACGCGCTGGCACAAATCCGACAACCCCGCCGAGGCAGGGTTTGCCCTATGAGCTTAGGCTGCACGGGCAGCACATCGGGTGCTGTCCGCGTCCAGCGCGGGGGGAGGATCGTTCCTCCCCCCGCCCCGCTTCCCCCCATTCCAGAACCACAACTGCCATGTCCTCCCTCTATGAATCCGTCCAGGTCGGCGACCTGAAACTGTCCAACCGCATCGTCATGGCGCCGCTCACGCGCAATCGCTCGCCCGGCGCCATCCCGCGCGACATCACCGCCACCTACTACGCGCAGCGCGCCACGGCCGGCCTGATCGTCAGCGAAGCCACCGCCATCAGCCACCAGGGCCAGGGCTACTCCGACGTGCCCGGCCTCTATGGCACCGAGCAGCTCGACGGCTGGAAGCAGGTGACCGAGGCCGTGCACGAGGCCGGCGGCAAGATCGTGGTGCAGCTGTGGCACGTCGGTCGCATCTCGCACACCGAGCTGCAACCCGATGGCGGCGCCCCGGTGGCGCCCTCGGCCATCCGGGCCAAGGCCCAGACGGTGCTGATCAAGGACGGCCAGGCGCAGTTCGTCGATACCTCCGAGCCGCGCGCGCTCGACGCCGGCGAGCTGCCCGGCATCGTCCACACCTATGCCGCCGCGGCGCGCAATGCCGTCGAGAGCGCCGGCTTCGATGGTGTCGAGATCCATGCCGCCAATGGCTACCTGCTCGACCAGTTCCTCAAGAGCGGCAGCAACCAGCGCACCGACGACTACGGCGGCAGCATCGAGAACCGCGCCCGCCTGACGCTGGAGGTCACGCGCGCCGTGACCGATGCCATCGGCGGCGGCAAGACCGGCATCCGGCTGTCGCCCGTGACGACCGCCAACGACGCCAGCGACGGCGATCCGCAACCGCTGTTCACGCACCTCGTGCAGCAACTCGCCACGCTCAACCTGGCCTATGTGCACGTGATCGAAGGCGCCACCGGCGGCGCGCGCGAACTCGACGACCGGCCGTTCGACTACGACGCCCTGGAAGCCGCCTATCGCACGGCCGGCGGTCGCGGCGCCTGGATGGTGAACAACGGCTACGACAAGGCGCTCGCCGAGAAGGCCGTCGAGGAAGGCGCCGACCTGGTGGCTTTCGGTCGGCCCTTCATCGCCAACCCCGACCTGGTCCGGCGCCTGCGCGAGGACGCGCCGCTCAACAAGATCGACAAGGCCACGATGTACGGCGGTGGCGAGCACGGCTACATCGACTACCCGACGCTGGACTGAGTCGCTGGGTCCCTGAGCCCCGGATCGCGCGGAGCCGGTCGGCTCAGGCGGTCGGCTCCGCGCGATCCCAGGGCGCGAAGGTCACGTCCACGCGCAGTCCGGTACTGCCGGCCGTGGTGCCGAAGCTGAGCTGGGCATCGAGCAGGGCGGCATAGCGGGCGATGATCGCCAGCCCCAGGCCGGCGCCCTGCCCCAGCTTGTGGCCGGCCGGGCCCTGGGCCCAGCGTCGCACGAGTTCGCGCTGCGCCGCCTTGGGGATGCCCGGGCCGTCGTCGCAGACCGCCAGCGTCGGTCCGGCGAGTTCGACCGTGATGGTGCTGCCGCCATAGCGCAGGGCGTTGTCGATCAGGTTGTCCAGGATGCCCTCCACCAGCGCGGTGTTGGCCTGCATCGTGACCGGCGCGTCGAGACCACGCGCGCCCAGGTCCACCCCCTGCGCATCGGCGCGCGCCAAGTGCCGCATCACGGCCTGTTCGACCAGCAGGTCCAGGCGCACCGGCTCGCGTCGCAGGGTCGCGCGGCCCTCGTCGGCCAGCGCCAGCGCCAGCAGCTGGTCGATCAGGTGGCTGGCGCGCGCCTGGCTCTGCGCGATGCGCTCGAGCTGCTCGCGCCAGATGTCGGGTGTCGTCTGCGCGAGGCCGTAGTCGGCCAGCGCGCGGATGCCGGCGAGCGGCGTGCGCAGTTCGTGCGCGACGTTGCCAGCGAATTCGCGCTGCGCCCGCACGCTGTGGTCCAGGCGCTCCAGCAGCGAGTTGGCCGCTTCGCCCAGGTGCTCCAGTTCGCGCGACGTACGCGCCACGGGTACCGGCGACAGGTCGTTGGCGTCGCGCCGATCGAGGGCGCGCTGCAGGTCGCGCAGCGGATGCAGCTCGCGCCCGATGCTGCGCCACAGCCAGGCCGCCAGCAGCGCCAGCACCAGGATCTCGGGACCCAGCGTGTAGAGCAGCAATCGCTCGATCATGGCGCGACGCGCCCGCGTGGTCTGCGCGATGACGATCCGGAACGAGGTGTCCTGCTCGGGGTTCTCCAGCACCACGGCGCGCAGCGAGCGCCCCTGGTAGACGATGTCGGAGAAGCGATAGCGGGCGTTGGCCACGGGCGGCGGAGCCTGCAGGCCGGCATGGCCGGCGATCAGCGAGCCATCCGGGCGCATGACGGCGAAGTACACCGCCTCGGACTGGTCGAACAGCACGCTGGTGATCTCGCGCGGCGTCAGCAGGAATTCGATCCCCCGCGCGCTGCCGGCGCGCACGTTGGCCGACACCGAGTACGCATCGTCGAGCATGGCGCGGTCGAAGGCCTGGCCGGTGAAGTAGTTGGCCACCGTCAGCGACAGCGCCGAACCCAGCAGCCAGGTCAGCGCCAGCGGCAGCAGCACGCCACGCAGCACGCGCGCGGTGAGCGAGGGCGCGCGCCGACGCATCGATGGCGGGCGCCAGCGCGCCCAGGCCGGGCGCGAGCGCACCACCGCGGCGTCCGCATCCGCATGCGCGTCCGGGCGGGCGGCGTCCTGGGTGGCGCTCATGGCGCCGGTTCGAGCAGGTAGCCGATGCCGCGCAGGGTGCGGATGCCGGCGCCGCTGCCGGCGAGCTTCTTGCGCAGGCGCGAGATGAAGGCCTCGAGCGCGTTGTCGCCGAGGGCCTCGTCGAAGGTCGAGAGCTTGTCGGACAGGGTGCGCTTGCTGACGGTGCGGCCGGGCGGGCTCATCAGTTCCCAGAGCACCTCGAACTCGCGCGCCGGCAGTTCGAGCAGCTCGCCACCGATCGCGAAGCGCCGCGCCTTGCGGTCCAGCCGCAGGGCGCCGAGCACGGCGATGTCGTCGGTGCCGAGGGCGCGCCGGACCAGCGCCCGCAGCCGGGCCTCGACCTCGGCCAGGTCGAAGGGCTTGCCGAGGTAGTCGTCCGCGCCGGCGTCCAGACCGGCGATGCGCTCGTCGGTGCGGTCGCGCGCGGTCAGCACCAGCACCGGCGTGCGGTCGCCACGCGCGCGGGCGCGGCGCAGCACGGTCAGCCCGCTGCCCATCGGGCCGGTGGCGCCGGCATGCGTGGGCAGCGTGAGGTCGAGCAGCACGGCATCGAAGGGCTGGATGCGCCAGAGATGGTCGGCATCCTCGACATTGGTCGCCACGTCCACGCGGTGGCCCGCATCGCGCAGGCTGCGCAGCATCACGTCGCGCAGCACGGCATCGTCTTCGACCAGCAGGATTCGCACGGAAAGTCTCGGAAGGGATGAAGGAATTCGCACCGGCGCGCGGCGGTCAGCCACGAGTCAGCAGGGGGGCGCGATAAACGCGGCATGAGCATACGACGGCAAGCCGCATGGGCGGCATTCTGGATCGCGGGGACGAGCGGCATCGCGCTCGCCCAGCCCACTCCACCCACGGCACTGCAGCCCGCCACGGCGCAGCCATCCCCTGTCCTGACGCCGTCGACCCCGACGATCCCCGGGGCCGCCATGCCCGCGGCGGTCGCCGCCGCGCTGCCGGCGCCGCTGACCCTGGCCGAGGTGCTGCGCGCAGCGCGCGAGAACCCGAACGTCAGTGCCGCGCGGCTGGCCCTGTCGGCCGCGCGCGCCGACATCCTCGCGGCCGACCATGCGCCCGTGCCGGTGCTGAGCGCCAAGGCGGCGTCGATCGACCTGCAGAACGGCGTCGGCGCCGGCGGCATCGGTCGCAAGCGCGTGGACAGCTCGGTGGGCGTCGACTGGACCTGGGAGCGCGGCGGCAAGCGCGCCGCGCGCACCGCCGCCGCCGAACGCGCCGCCGATGCCGCGCGCTTCGACATCGACGACGCGCAGCTCGACCAGCAGCTCGTCGCCGGCAGCGCCTTCTACGACCTGCTGGGCGCGCAGGAGCGCATCGTCGAGATCAACGCCATCGAGCGCAGTGCCTCGCAGCTCGCCGGTACCGCCACGCGCCGCGTGCAGGCCGGCGACCTGCCGGCGCAGGAAGCCGCCCGCACCGAGGTCGAGGCCCAGCGCAGCGCCGTGGACCTGCGCGCCGCCGAGCTCGACCGCGACCGCGCCCAGCTGGTGCTGGCGCAGATCCTGGGCGCCGCCGCCCCGGTGCGCGGCCGCATCGCCGGCACCGACTGGCCGGCGCTCGGCCTGCCCGCATACGGCACGGCCAGCGAAGTCGACCTCGACACCCTGATCGAGAACCGCGCCGACATCCGGGCGGCGCGCGCGCGCGTGGCCTCGGCCAGCGCCGCGCTGGACAACGCGCAGGCGCAGCGCTCGGCCGATGTCACCGTGGGGGTGTCGCTCGAGCGCTATCCGACGACGTCGAACCGCCTGCTCGAGGTGCGCGCCTCGGTGCCGCTGCTGTGGAACTACCGCGCCGAGGGCGAGATCGGTCGCGCCCTGGCGGTCTACACCCAGACCCAGGAGAACCTGGATCGCGCGCGCAACGATGCCCGGCTCGAACTGCAGCGCCTGCGCGCCGAAGCCGAGTCCAACGCGCGCCGCCTGCAGGTGTTCCAGCGCGACATCCTCGGCGGCGCGCAGAAGCTCGCCGACAACGCCGAGCTCGCCTACCGCCGTGGCGCGCTGTCGCTGACCGACCTGCTCGACGCGCGCCGCACGCTGCGCGCCACCCAGCTCGATGCCATCAACGCCCGTGTCGATCACGCCAAGGCCGCCCTCGCCTGGCGCCTGCGCACCCAAACCTCGCCCACACCATGACCTTCCCACTCTTCGCGTCCACCCCGTCGTCGCCGCTGCGCTCCACCGGATTCGCCGCCATCGCCTGCGCCGCCATGCTGCTGCTCGCGGGTTGTGGCGAGCACAACGCGCCGGTGGTCAACACCGAGCCACCGGCACCGATCGTGCAGGGCAACCAGATCCGTTTCGCGCCCGACCATCCGCAGCTGAAGCTGCTGGGCGTGGTGCCCGCGACCGCCGCCAAGAGCGTGAGCGTCGACCTGCCGGGCCGGCTGGTCTGGAACGAGGAGCGCACGCAGCGCGTGTTCGCTCCCTTCGCCGGCCGCGTCACCGACATCAGGGCCGACGTCGGCCAGAGCGTGAAGGCGGGCGACCTGCTGGCGCAGCTGGCATCGCCGGACTTCGGCATCGCCCAGGCCGACACCGCCAAGGCCCAGGCCGACGCCTCGTTCTCGCGCAAGAACCTGGAGCGCCAGCGCGAGCTGTTCCAGGCCGGCATCATCGCCCGCAAGGACCTCGAACAGGCCGAGGCCGATTCCGCCCGCTCGCAGGCCGAAGCCGCGCGCGCCGGTGCCCGCACCACGATGTATGGCGGCGGCACGGGCGTGAACCAGCGCTTCGGCATCCGCGCGGGCATCAATGGCGTGGTGGTCGAGCGCAACCTCAACCCCGGCCAGGAACTGCGCCCCGACCAGTCGGGCCCCGGCACGCAGGCGCTCTTCGTGGTGACCGATCCGACTTCGCTGTGGGTGCAGATCGATGCCAAGGAGAACGACATCGGCAGCCTGCAGAAGGGTGCCACCTTCACGGTGCAGGTGCCCGCCTATCCGGGCGAGAACTTCACCGGCCGCGTCGCGGCGGCGTCCGACTTCATCGACCCGACCACCCGCACCATCAAGATCCGCGGCGTCATCGCCAATGCCGATCGCCGCCTGAAGGGCGAGATGCTGGTGACCGCCCTGGTCAGCGAAGCGCTGGAGGGCACCGTGGTGCCGGCGCGCGCCGTCACGCTCGATGGCAACAACCAGACCGTCTACGTGCAGACCCAGCCCGGCGTCTTCGAGCCGCGCCGCGTGAAGGTCGGCCACGTCGGCACGCGCGAGGTGGTCATCTCCAGCGGCCTCGCCGTGGGCGAGCAGGTGGTGGCGGACAACGCGTTGCTGCTGGCACGCCAGTTCGCCGTGGCGCGCGAGGACGCCAGGCCCTCGACACCGGCCGGAGGCAGCGCCGCTGCCGCCGCCACCCCGGCCGCCAGCGGAACCACCAAGCCATGAAGCGTCTCGTCCAGTACGCCCTCCACCAGCCGCTGTTCATCATCCTGGGCACGCTGCTGTTCGCGCTCGCGGGCGTGATCGCGTTCAAGAATCTGTCGGTCGAGGCCTTCCCGGACGTGACCGACACCCAGGTCACGGTGATCTCGCTGTTCCCCGGCCGCGCCGCCGAGGAAGTGGAGAAGCAGGTCACGCTGCCCATCGAGGTCGCGCTGGCCGGTCTGCCCAACTCGATCCGGGTCTTCTCGCACACACAGTTCGGCCTTTCCTTCACCGTCGTCACCTATGACGACAAGGCCGAGGTCAACCTGGCGCGTCAGCAGGTGGCCGAGCGCCTGCGCGGCATCGACCTGCCCGAGGGCGTCGAGGCCGACATCGCGCCCAACGCCACGCCGGTGGGCGAGATCATGCGCTACCGGCTGCGCGGCGACGGCCTGTCGACCACCGAGCTGCGCACGCTGGAGGACTGGACCGTCGAGCGCGGACTGCGGCAGGTGCCGGGCGTGGCCGACGTGGTCGCCATGGGCGGCGCCATCAAGCAGTACGAGGTCCAGCCCGACCTCGACAAGCTGCGCGCGTACAAGGTCACGTTCCAGAACCTGCTCGACGCGCTGGGCCGCGGCAACTCCAACGCCGGCGGCAGCTATGTGCGCCAGGGCGCGCAGCAGTACACCATCCGCGGCCTCGGCCTGCTGCAGTCGTCCGACGACATCGGCCGCATCGTGGTGGCCGCGCGCAACGGCACGCCGATCCTGATCCGCGACATCGCGCAGGTGAAGATCGGCGCCGTGCCGCGCCTGGGCGTGGTCGGCCAGGACAACGACGACGACGTCGTCACGGGCATCGTCATCATGAGGAAGGGCGAGAACCCGAGCGTGGTGCTCAAGGGCGTGAAGGACAAGATCGCCGAGCTCAACGCCCGCGCCCTGCCCCCGGGCGTGCAGATCGTGCCGTTCTACGACCGCACCTGGCTGATGGAGAAGACGCTCTCGACGGTGTTCCGCAACCTGGTCGAAGGCGCGCTGCTGGTCTCGCTGGTGCTCTACATCTTCCTGTCGAACTTCCGCGCCAGCCTGGCGGTGGTGGTGGTGATCCCGCTGGCGCTGCTGTCGACCTTCATGGGCCTGAAGATCATGGGCGTGCCGGCCAACCTGCTGTCGCTCGGCGCCATGGACTTCGGCATCATCGTCGACGGGGCGGTGATCGTGATCGAGAACATCATGCACCGGCTGGCCGAGAAGAAGGAGACCATGGACCCGCAGGAGCGGCGCGCCGTGATCGTCAAGGCGGTCAACGAGGTCGGCCGTCCGACGCTGTTCTCGATGCTGATCATCATCGCCGCGCACATCCCGATCTTCGCGCTGCAGCGCCACGAGGGCCGGATCTTCCAGCCGATGGCGCTGTCGGTGACCTCGGCGCTGATCGGCTCGCTGATCTTCTCGCTCACGCTGGTGCCGCTGCTGGCCTACTGGATGCTGCGCAAGAAGCTGCCGCATGGCGACAACCGCGTGGTGCGCGGCGCCAAGCACTTCTACGCGCCGATCCTGGACTGGGCGCTGCGCCGCCGTCGCACGGTGATGGTGATCGCGGTGGCCGCCTTCGCCCTGACCACGGTGGTGGCCGCCCGCCTGGGCTCGGAGTTCCTGCCCGAGCTCGACGAGGGCACGACCTGGGTCAACTTCACGCTCTCGCCCAATGTCTCGACGCAGGAGGCCTCGCGCATCCTGCACATGGCGCGCAAGGCGCTGCTGACGGTCCCCGAGGTGCGCACGACCGTCTCCAAGGCCGGCCAGCCCGAGGACGGCACCGACCCCAAGACGATCTCGATGGCCGAGATCTTCGTCGACATCAAGCCCGAGGGCGAATGGCGCAAGGGCATGACGAAGGCCAAGATCACCGAGGAGATGAACCGGGTGCTGTCGGCCATCCCCAGCATCGACCCGGCGTTCTCGCAGCCCATCCGCGACAACGTGCTCGAGTCGATCTCGCAGATCAAGGGCCAGATCGTCATCAAGCTCGCCGGCGACGACCTGGCGCTGATGAAGCAGACCACCGACCAGATCGCCCGCGAGGTCAAGCAGGTCCAGGGCGTGGTGCGCGCCGAGATCGACCGCGACGGCCAGGTGCCGCAGCTGCTGCTGGACATCGACCGCGACCGGGCCTCGCGCTACGGCCTCAACGTCGGCGACATCCAGGACGTGATCGAGGCCGCCCTGGCGGGCAAGGCCGCGACCAGCCTGTGGGAGGGCGAGCGCAAGTTCTCCGTCGCCGTGCGCCTGCCGCCCGACGAGCGCGTGATGTCGAACCTGCGCCGCACGCCCATCGCCACGCCCGATGGCGGCTTCGTGACGCTGGGCGACGTGGTCAACGTGCGCGAGACCACCGGGGCGATGAACATCGCCCGCGAGTCGGGCCGCCGCACCACCGCCATCGGCATCTTCATCGCCGGGCGCGACATGGGCTCGGTGGTGGCCGACATGAAGGCGCGCGTCGAGCAGAACGTCCAGGTGCCCGCGGGCTACCAGGTCAACTGGTCGGGCGAGTTCGAGAACCAGGAGCGCGCGATGAAGCGGCTGGCGGTGGTCGTGCCGATCTCGCTGCTGCTGATCTTCGTGCTGCTGTTCGATGCCTTCAAGTCGCTCAAGATCGCCTCGCTGATCCTGATGAACGTGCCGCTGGCGCTCATCGGCGGCTTCGTGGCGCTGGGCGTCTTCGGCATCCCGCTGTCGGTGTCGGCGGCCATCGGCTTCATCGCGCTGTCGGGGCAGGCGGTGCTCAACGGCGTGGTGATGCTGTCGGTGTTCCAGCAGCTGCGCAACGAGGGCCACGACGTGATCGAGGCGGTGCGCCTGGGCTCGATGCAGCGCCTGCGCACGGTGCTGATGACCGCGATGCTCGCCGCGCTCGGCCTGCTGCCGATGGCGCTCTCGCACGAGATCGGCTCGGAGACCCAGCGGCCGCTGGCGATCGTGGTGATCGGCGGCCTGTTCACGGCCACCCTGCTCACGCTGGTGGTGCTGCCGGCGCTCTACGTGGCCTGGTTCGGACCGCGCGAGGGCAAGTCGCCGCAGTCGAGGAAGAAGCCGGACCGTCCGGCCGGCGAGCCGGTGGAGCACGTCGCATGACCTGCGGCGCCGGCGCCGCGGTCCCGCGGCCTGGCGAAGCCCGGCGCATGGCGGCGATCCTGCTGCACGGCCTGTGCAGCACCACCGACGAGCTGCACTCGGTCGAGGTCTCGCTGGGCGACCTCGGCTGCACGGTGCGGCCGATGGAGATCCCCGGCTATTCCTTCGACCCGACGCTGCAGGTGCAGCGCGCCACCGGCTGCGATCGCTGGATCGACGCCGTCGAGCGCGAGATCGACACCCTGCGCGCCACGCACGATCGCGTGATGCTGGTGGGCATCTCCGCCGGCGCCTCGCTCGCCCTGGCCAGCGCGATCCGCTGCGGCGCGCGGGTCGATGCGCTGGTGCTGATGTCGACCACCCTGCGCTTCGACGGCTGGGCCGTGCCGCGCTGGCGCTTCCTGCTGCCGCTGGTGCTCTACACGCCGCTCGGGCGGTTCTGGAAATACCGCGAGCGCGCGCCCTACGGCGTGAAGAACGAGCGCGTGCGCGCCTGGATCGAGCGCGAGCTGCGCACCCGCCGCATCTCCAGCGCCGGCAGCTCCGTCATCGGCGTGGGCCATCTGCGCGAGCACGACCGGCTGCTGCGCCATGTGCGCGGCAATCTCGCGCGCGTGGTCTGTCCCAGCGTGCTGGCGCTGCACGCGCGCCAGGACGAGGTGGCGGGGATCGGCAACCTCGGCATCCTCGCGCGCGGCCTCGGCTGCGCGATGTTCCGCTCGGTGGTGCTGGGCAACAGCTTCCACATGATCACGATCGACAACGACCGCCGTCAGGTGGTCCGCGAGACCCTGGAGTTCGCGACCACGGTCAGCCACGGCATCGCCTGAGGCGGCGGCGGCCAACCCGTCCGGCGTTCTCCCTTCCACTCTCCCCGTCCGAGGAAGCTTCCCGTGAACACCCCCACCTTCAACACCATCGCCCAGATCCTGGAACAGGATTTCCGCCTCACGCGCGGGCACATCGCGCCCGAGCGCACGCTGGTCGAACTCGGTCTCGACTCGCTGTCGCTGATGGAATTCGTCTTCGCCGTCGAGGACGCCTTCCGCCTGCGCATCCCCGAGGACCGGCTCGATCCGCGCGCGGCCGGCCTGACGCTGGCCCACCTGTGCGACGTGATCGACGGCATGACGGGCACCGTCCTGCCGGCTACGGGCGCCATCGCGCGCGCCGCCCATGCATGACCGCGCGGCGGGCCAGCATGGCGGGCCGCTGAAGGGCCGCGAGCCGACCGCCGGCATCGCGCGGCGTCGCGGCCGGCCGGCCGGTCGCTTCGCGCCCCCGGTGCCCGCTCCACTCGCGCGTGCCGCGCATGCCGCACGCGTGGCGGTCGCGGGCCTGGGTTTCGTCACGCCCCTGGGTCGCACGCTCGGGCCGTTCGACGACGCCCTGTTCGCCGGCCGTTCGGCGGTCGTCGAGCGCACGCTCGCCATCGGCAGGCTCGATGCCATGCGCATGGCCGTCGCGCCCTGCGCCTTCGACAGCCACGACGCGCGCGGCTGCCAGAACCTGCCGCTCGATCGCGGAACCGCCATGGCGGTCGCCGCCGCCCAGGATGCCTGGGCCGGCTCCGGCCTGGATGCCGGCACCATCGACGCCGAGCGTCTGGGCATCTACTGGGGCAGCGGCATGGCCGGCGCCGCCACGCTCGATGCCACCCTGCAGGGACTCTACGGCGAGGACCGGCGCATGCGGCCGACCACCGTGCTCACCACCATGCCCAATGCCGCCGTGGCCGAACTCGCCCTGCGCTTCGGCGCGCGGGGCGCGGCGCTGGGCTTCGCCTGCGCGTGCGCATCGTCGGCCGTGGCCATCGGCGAGGCGATGCGCGCCATCCGCGGTGGCTGGATCGACGTCGCCATCGTCGGCGGCCACGACGCCATGCTGGTTCCCGGCATGCTGGCGGGCTGGCATTCGATGCGCGTGACCGCGCCGCCGCCGCCGGATGCGCCCGGGACCGCGTGCCGTCCGTTCTCGGCCGACCGCGCCGGCTTCGCGCTCGGCGAGGGCGCCGTGGCGCTGGTGATCGAGTCCGAAGCCCACGCGCGGGGACGCGGTGCGACCCCCGGCGCGATGCTGTCGGGCTATGCCACCAACTGCGACAGCGTCCACATGACCCACCCGGATGCCGGTGGTCAGGCGCGCGCGATGCGCGCCGCCCTGAAGGATGCCGGACTGGGCGCCGCCGACATCGGCTATGTCAACGCCCATGGCACGGCCACCGTCGCCGGCGATGCGGCCGAGGTGGCATCGATCCACGAGGTCTTCGGCAGTGTCGTGCCCGTGAGCTCGACCAAGGCGGTGCATGGCCATGTGCTGGGCGGCGGCGGCGCGCTCGAACTCGTCGTCGCCCTGCGCGCGCTGGCGCGCGGCCTGCTGCCGCCGACCGCGCACCTGCGCACGCCGGATCCGGCCTTCGACGCCCGGCCGGTGGATTTCGTGCGCGGCGAGGCACGACCGGCGCCGGCGCTGCGCCACGTCCTGTCCAGCTCGTTCGCCTTCGGCGGCACCAATGCCGTGCTGATCGCGTCGCGCGCGGACTGAATCCGTCACCGATGACCGCGTCCGCTACCCGACGCGGCGGCGCGGCGCAGTCCGGCGCGACGCGGGACCCGATGGCGCGATCGTCGAGCCTTCAACCAGATCCCAGGAGCGGACCATGAGTCAGAAATTCGAAGTCACGGGCATGAGCTGTGGCCATTGCGCGAATGTCGTCCAGGGCGCGGTCCGGGTGGTCGACCCGGAAGCCCAGGTCACCGTCGATCTCGAGACCGGCCATGTCGACGTGGTGAGCGAGCAGCCGCGCGCCGACATCGCCGCCGCGATCGAGAACGCGGGCTACAAGGTCCAGGCCTGAAGCCGGTCGCGCGCGACGTTCCTCAGCTCGCGCGAACCATCGACAGGATCTGCGACGGGTTGATCGTACGGGCCTTCTCCTGGATGGCCGGCAGGTAGCGGGTCTGCAGACCCTGCCCTTCCTGGATCACGCTGGCATAGGCGTCCTTGAGCATCTGGGTCGACAGGGTCCGGCCCCCGGCGTAGTAGCGCTTGGCCACATGGCCCAGGGCATAGGTCGTCGCGAAGCTCATGCCCGAACTCACCGCCTGCCGGCCCACGCCGCCCAGGAGCCCGCCGCCCACCTTGCCCAGCAGGCCACCGAGCAACTTGCGGCCGGCCTGCTCGAGATATTGCGACGTCAGGCCCACGCCCACGGTGGCGATGAAATCCTTGATGTGGCCGCTGTCGAGTTCGTAGCCATGCGCCTTGCCGATCCGGTAGACCAGCTTCATCTGCAACGGGATGATGGCCATCGTCGACAGCGTCTCCGGCAGCAGTTCGAGCGCGCCATTCAGGATGGCGGCGTTGAGGATGGCCTGGTCGAGTTCGGCGGCATCGACGCTCGACGTCGCGGCGGCGACGTGGCCACCCACAGCAGCCGTCGTGGCGGCGCTGGCCGCGGCGGCCGCCGATGTCGCAGCCGACGGAACCACGGGTGCGGCTGGCGGCGTCGCGGCGGTTGACAGCGGCACCGCCGCGAGTGCCTCGGCCTGGTCGGCGAAGCGACCGGCCTCCCCCGCGTCCAGGCCCAACGCCTGACGGGCCTCATCCAGAAAACGGCGTTCCGCGTCCGACAGCGTTCCATCCGCATCGCAGACGCACACCGCCATCTCATAGGCGAGCTGCCGCGTAGCACGATCCGGCAAAGCCGCGACCACGTCCGGCAAGGCGACGCGTTTCATCAGCACGTTCTGGTAGATCGATGGCAGATGCACGCCATCGGCTTGCGACAGGCCCTCGGCGATGCGCTTGATCTCGGCGCGTTCGCGCTCGTGCTTGTCGTTGTCTGCAAAGGCCGCCAACAGACTGAGTGTGACGATGGCCTGGTTTTCCGCGGCATTCATGGAGAGCTCACTTTCAGGAGAAACGACGCCGGAGGCGTCAAAAAATTTTTTGGAGGTCCGAGCGTGACGGATTTTTTCCGTCGCTCCTGCGACCCGTTCTTCTCCCCACGATCATGGGGCAACTCTGTGGATAACACTGGCAATTCCCTGTAGAGGTCAGCCAAGTCCTTGTTTTCAAAGGAGAAACAACGCACTGCCTTTTTTTTGAGCAGTGCATGACTTTCGCCGCGAGGCTCCTTTCCCAGATTCCAACCGGTCTGTCAAAGGACAACTCTGGGGAGCTTTTCGGCATAACCAGCCACTTGTCCACAGGCCGGCCCACATCCGCCAAGTTATACCTTTTGCAGAAACACGCAAAAGCACGACTGCACACAGTTCCTGAGGTCATCCAAGTCGTTGGTATGAAAGCAGAAAAACGGCATATCCACAGCCGAGTGCGATCCTTATCTACTACTACTAACTTAAATAAGAGAAATAAGAGATAGGAACGAAGCGAGAGCTTCGGCCGAACAAAAATCGTCGGGCCCTGGCGGGCCTGTTCGGCAAAGGGAGTGCAGAGAACGCGGCGAAGCCGCCCAGGACCCCGGTGAACGCTTTGCAGAATTCGGCAAAGGCTTGGCCGGGAGGAGCTTTTTGCTGACGAACAGCCCACGGGAACCCGTGACCATGAAGGCATGACCACGCCCTACACCCCCGAATCCCTGACCCGCGCCGACGTGGATGCGTTGCGCGGTCCCGCCGTGCTGGATTTCGGCACCAACTGGTGCGGCTTCTGCCAGGCCGCGCGACCCCATGTCGAACAGGCCTTCACGACCCATGGCGATGTCACGCACATGAAGGTCGAGGATGGCAGCGGACGTCCGCTAGGACGGTCCTTCCGGGTCAAGCTCTGGCCGACCCTGGTGTTCCTGCGCGATGGACAGGAAGTCGAGCGGCTGGTGCGCCCGCGTTCCAGCGCCGAGATCGCGGATGCCCTGCAGCGCCTGCGCGCGCCGGGTCCCGCCGGGCGTTGAGGGCGCCGGGCCCGGCATGGCCGCATGGCCCCGGTCCGGTCGCGTTCACCTCATCTTTACGCTCCCACATGGCGGACTTACATGGGTCTCGCGAAGCGGATACGCGGGCGGATCAGACTTGCTCCTACCCGCTGCAGACCCGCAACGGGAAGGTCCAGGATCTCCTGTCGGTGTCCCGGGTCCTTCGTTCAAGAGAATCCATAGGAAGTCATCGCCATGATCACGTCACGCCAACGCATCCTCGCAGCCGCGCTGCTGGCTTCGGCCGCCTTCGCCGCTTCCGCCCAGGCACCCGCGCCTACCACCATGCCCCAGGGGGCCCCAGCGGCCTCTGTGACGGCCGAACAGCATCCCCGCCATGCCCACGACGGGAAATCCTTCGAACGCCTGCAGGAGCGGCGTGCCAAGCACCTGGAGGAACTCAAGGGGCAGCTCAAGCTCGATGCCTCGCAACAGGCCGCCTGGAGCAACTTCGTCGCCGCCACCCAGCCGCCGATGCGTGGTCCCCGGCCCGATCGCGCCGAGTTCGAGCGGATGACGACCCCACAGCGACTGGACCGCATGCAGGCGCGTCAGACCGAACATGCCGCCATGTTCGCCTGTCGCAACGATGCCACCCGGGCGCTGTATGCGGCCCTGAAGCCCGAGCAGCAGAAGATCTTCGATGCCCAGACGCTGCGCCGTGGCCCCCATCCGTCGATGGAAGGACATGAGGGCGCGAAGCACCGGCGCATGCACGAGGCTCCAGCCAAGAGCTGATCGCGCGATGCTCAAGACGGACTCCTCGAAGTCCGTTCCCACAACGCAAAAGGCCCACCGCGATGGAACGCGGTGGGCCTTTTGTCCGTGAGCGGCCTGGATGGGCCGCTCCGAGGGAGCATTCGACACGGGGCTCGACGAGCCCCGGGGCGTTTACTTGCCGGCGGCTGCCGGGGGACGCTGGGTCGAGGGGACGATGGTCTCGGAGTTGCCGGCGGGCAGCGTGGCGTTGGGCGTACGGACGGCGGCACGCGTGTCGGCCTTGACGCCTTCGCGCGACTTGCCGCTCATGACGGCCGGGGGGCCGTCCATCTTGCGGCCACCGATGGTCTCGGAATTGCCGGCGGGCAGCGTGGCATCAGGGGTGCGCACGGCGGCGCGGGTCTCGGACTTCACCGCGGCGCGCGACTGGGGCATCGTGCCGGCCGGACGCTGCGTCTGCGGCGTGCCGGTGGCGGTGTCACCTGCGGGCAGCGGCTTGGTGGCCTGCTGTGCAGACACGGAGCCTGCGACGATCATTCCGGCCACGAACACGGAAGAGAGAAGGGAAGTGGAAAGATTGCGTTTCATGCTGGTTCCTTGATCTGGACAGTAATTGAAGCCATGGGCCTGCGGCCTGCGACATCCGAGCCCTTTTTCGAGACTCTAAGGATAACTTAGCGAGTGTCTGTCAAGGGGGGTGTGAGGCGGTGGCACAGGACGCTGTAGGACGTGGCGGCGCCGCCCGCGAAGACACTCGGGCGTCCTACAGTGCGTGTGGGAGAGGCCCCCTAAAACACTGTCGGACATGCGATTCGAAGGGTGTGCCGTGACAGGTCCGGCACACTTTCGGCATGTCGTCGACCTCACTTCCACACCATGCTGTCTGAATCGCCTCTTTCGTCCACGCCGTCTTCCGCCGCCGCGATGCCGCCCGCCAGGAGCGGGGCGGCCGCGGCATCGACGTCGATCAAGGTGATGACGGTCAACACCCACAAGGGCTTCACGGCGCTCAACCGCAAGTTCATCCTGCCGGAATTGCGAGAGGCGGTACGCACCGTCGGCGCCGATGTCGTCTTCCTGCAGGAAGTCCAGGGCACGCACGACCAGCATGCGCGCAAGCACAGCAACTGGCCGGAAGCGCCGCACTACGAATTCCTCGCCGACACGATGTGGCCGCAGTTCGCCTATGGCCGCAATGCCGTGTATCCGAAGGGGCACCATGGGAACGCGGTGCTCTCGAAGTTCCCGATCGTCACTTTCACCAACCACGACGTGTCCATCGCGGGTCCGGAGAAACGCGGCCTGCTGCACTGCGCCTTGCGGGTGCCGGGGCGGGTCGTCGAGGTGCACGTGATCTGCGCCCATCTGGGGCTGGCGGAGGCGCATCGCCAGCAGCAGCTCGAACTGCTCTGCCACATCGTGCGCGACGAGGTGCCCGCCGATGCCCCGCTGGTGGTGGCGGGCGACTTCAACGACTGGCGCTGCCAGGCCCACGACATCCTCGAACAGGGCGCCGGTCTGCGCGAGGTCTTCGTGCATGCCAATGGGAAGGCCGCCCGGACATTCCCGGCACGCTTCCCCCTCCTGCAGCTCGATCGCATCTACGTGCGCAACGCGGCCGTCCACGCGCCCGTGGTGCTGCCGCGCCGGCCATGGTCGCACCTGTCCGACCATGCGCCGCTGGTCGCGGAGATCGAGCTGTGAGCGGGTGGTTCGCGGGCAACCGCATCGAGCTGCTGGAGAACGGCGAGGAGTTCTTTCCGCGGGTCTTCGAGGCCATCCGCGCCGCCCGCCACGAGGCCATCATCGAGACCTTCATCCTGTTCGAGGACAAGGTGGGCAAGGCGTTGCATGCCGCGATGCGCGAGGCGGCGCTGCGCGGCGTCAAGATCGATCTCATGATCGATGGCTTCGGGTCGCCCGATCTGTCGCAGGAATTCATCTCGGGCCTGGTGTCGGTCGGCGTCAACGTGCGTGTGTTCGACCCGGGGCAACGCATCCTGGGACGCCGGCTCAACGTGTTCCGGCGCATGCATCGCAAGATCGTCGTGATCGATGGCGTGCGGGCCTTCGTCGGCGGCATCAACTATTCGGCCGACCACATGCTGGACTTCGGGCCCAAGGCCAAGCAGGACTATGCCGTCGAGCTCGAGGGGCCGATCGTCTCCGACATCCACCGTTTCGTGCTGCGCGCGATCGCCATCGGCGGCAAGAGCCCCAGCTGGTTCCGGCGTCGCATGAAGGAAGCGCACAAGGAGCACGACGGCACCGCCGTCGGCGGCGCCGAGATCCAGTTCGTCACGCGCGACAACCGCCACCACACCACCGACATCGAGCGCCAGTACCGCCATGCCCTGCGCACCGCGCAGCAGCGGGTGGTGATCGCCAATGCGTATTTCTTTCCCGGCTACCGGCTGATCAAGGAAATGCGTCGCGCGGCGCGGCGTGGCGTCGACGTGCGGCTGATCCTGCAGGGCGAGCCCGACATGCCGATCGTCAAGACCGCCGCGAGCATGCTCTACCACCACCTGCTGCATGCGGGTGTGCGCATCTTCGAGTATTGCGAGCGGCCCCTGCATGGCAAGGTCGCGGTGATGGACGACCACTGGAGCACGGTGGGCTCGAGCAACCTCGATCCGCTGAGCCTGTCGCTCAATCTCGAAGCCAACGTCATCGTGCGCGACCGCGCCTTCAACACGACGCTGCACGAGCGCCTGGACGATCTCATGCGCAACAGCTGCAAGCAGATCCAGGCCGAGAACCTCACCGAATGGAGTGGCTGGCGCCTGGTGCGCAGCTTCTTCATCTTCCACGTGCTGCGCTGGTATCCGGCGTGGATGGCCTGGCTGCCCCGCCATGCGCCGGTGCTGAAGCCGCTGCAGGCATCAGCGGCGCGCGATGGCGGCGCGACGCAGACGGACACCGCTTGACCATGAAAGCCGCCTGGCCATGGATCAAGCGCATCGGCACCTGGGTGTTCTTCGCGCTCGTCGCATGGTTGATCGTCAAGCAGGCGCGCGGGATCGACTGGGACGACGTGCTCGATGCCTTCTCGCGCCTGCCGGCCTCGACCCTGTGGATGGCGGGTGGGCTGGCGGCGGCGAGCTATGCCGTCTACAGCACCTACGACCTGCTCGGGCGCCGCGTCACCGGTCATTCCCTGGGCACCGGCACCGTGATGGGCGTGACCTTCGTGAGCTATGCCTTCAATCTCAACCTGGGTTCGCTGGTCGGCGCCGTGGCCTCGCGCTACCGGCTCTATTCGCGCCTCGGTCTGGCGACCGAGACCATCACGCGCGTGCTCGGCTTCAGCATGCTGACCAACTGGCTGGGCTACCTGGTGGTGGGGGGGCTCGCCTTCAGCTTCTGGCCGCTCGACCTGCCGCCCGACTGGAAGATCGGCAATGGCGGGCTGCGGTTGCTGGGTGCCGCCCTGCTGGCGATCGCCGTGGCCTACGTGGGCGTCTGCGCCCTCGCCAGCGACCGGACCTGGCACGTGCGGGGCCATGCGTTCACACCACCGTCGCTGCGCATGGCCGGCCTGCAGCTGGCGATGTCCTGCACCAACTGGGCCTTGATGGCGGGCATCGTCTGGCTGCTGCTGCAGCAGAAGGTGCCCTACCCGGAAGTGCTGGCAGTGCTGCTGGTCGGTGCCGTGGCCGGCGTCATCACCCACGTGCCGGCGGGCCTGGGAGTGCTGGAGGCGGTGTTCGTCGCCCTGCTCGCGCACCGCATGCCCCAGGGACAGATCCTGGCGGCGCTGATCGGCTACCGGGCCCTCTACTACATCGCGCCACTGGCGATCGCGGCGGTGGCCTTCCTGGCCATGGAACTGCGCGCGCGCAAGCTGTCGCCCTCCGCGGATGGCGCCGCGTCGGCCCGGCCGGGCGAGGCGGGCACCGCCTAGGCTCCGGCCTGCAATCCCTGAAACCGACTCGCCAGCAGGGATGTCATGTCCACTGTACATTCATCCAGTGACCATCCAACGCAAGCTCGCCATCCTCGCTGACGCCGCCAAGTACGACGCCTCCTGTGCTTCCAGCGGCACGAGCAAGCGGAGTTCGGTCGGCGGCACGGGCATCGGCTCGACCGAAGGGTCGGGCATCTGCCACAGCTACGCGCCGGACGGCCGCTGCATCTCCCTGCTGAAGATCCTGCTGACCAATTTCTGCCAGTACGACTGCCTCTACTGCGTCAACCGCGTCAGCAGCAACGTGCCACGCGCCCGCTTCACGGTCGATGAGGTGGTCGGGCTGACCCTGGACTTCTATCGCCGCAACTGCATCGAGGGATTGTTCCTGTCGAGCGGCATCATCCAGAACCCCGACTACACGATGGAGCAGATCGTCGAGGTGGCCCGGGTGCTGCGCGAGGAGCACGACTTCCGCGGCTACATCCATCTCAAGACCATCCCCGATGCCGCACCCGAACTGCTGCGCCGCGCCGGCCTCTACGCCGATCGCCTGAGCATCAATGTCGAGCTGCCCACCGTCCAGGGCCTCGAGGCGCTGGCGCCCGAGAAGGACAGCGCCGCCATCCGTCGCTCGATGGCCAATCTGCGCGTGCACATCGACGATGCCAAGGGCGAGGCGCGCGATGCCGCGGCGGTCTCGGTGATGTCGATGCCGACCTCGACGCCGCGGCGCGCCGCGGCACCGAAGTTCGCCCCGGCTGGCCAGAGCACCCAGATGATCGTCGGCGCCGATGCCACCGACGATCGCACCATCCTCTCGACCAGCGCCAATCTCTATGGGGCCTACCGGCTGCGCCGCGTCTACTACTCGGCCTTCAGTCCCATTCCCGATGCCTCGTCGTCGCTGCCGCTCGCCGCGCCGCCGATGGTGCGCGAGCATCGGCTCTACCAGGCCGACTGGCTGATGCGCTTCTATGGCTTCGCGCATGACGAGATCGTGCCGCCGAGCGCGCCCGGCGACACCGGCGGCGGCATGCTGTCGCTCGATGTCGATCCCAAGCTGGCCTGGGCCCTGGCTCACCGCGACCGCTTTCCGGTCGACCTCAACACCGCGCCGCGCGAGATGCTGCTGCGGGTGCCGGGCCTGGGCGTGAAGGCGGTCGAACGCCTGCTCATGGCGCGCCGCGTGCGCCGCTTGCGCAGCGACGACCTCAAGCGCCTTCACGTCCCCATCAAGAAGGTCATGGCTTTCGTCGAGGTCACCGACCATCGTCCCGGTCGTGCGCTGGAGGCGAGCGATCTCGTCGCGCGATTGCGCCCCGTACCGGTACAGGCTTCGCTCTTTTCCGCCTGAGCGCCTACAGCATCGCCAGGGTCGGGCCACATGATTGACATCATGGCAACCCAGACCATCACGCTCGACGGCGATACCGACTGGCCCGGCTTCCGCCGCGAGGCGCGTCGGTTGCTGGCCGGCCAGGTCCCTCCCGACGATGTGGTCTGGCACACCCGCGAAAGCGCCGAGCTCGATCTGTTCGCATCGCTCGACGAGGCGCCGGTCCTGCCGCCAGCGATCGCCGGCGATGCGACCTCGGCTGCAACCGTGGCCACGCCGGGCGACCCTCCATCGAGTATCGGCTCGCAGCAGGCGCTCCCGCATCTCGGTTCGGCCTCGGCCGTGGTCCCGCCGGCGTTCGTGCGCCTGTGCGAGACCGTGGTGCTGCACGAGGATCCGGCACGCTTCGGCCTGCTCTATCGGCTGTTGTGGCGCCTGGTGCACGAGCCGGGCCTGCGCGACGATCCGATCGACGCCGACCGCGTGCGGGCGCAGCACATGGCCCAGGCGGTACGGCGCGACATGCACAAGATGAAGGCCTTCGTGCGCTTCCGCAGCATCGAGCAGGCCGATGGCGCAGCGACGCTGCACGTGGCGTGGTTCGAACCCTTCCATCACATCGTGGAGGCGGTGGCGCCCTTCTTCGTGCGCCGCTTTACGCAGATGCGCTGGGCCATCCTGACGCCCGAGCGGTCGCTGCGCTGGGAGCCCGCAGCGGCTGCGGCCGAAGGCACCCTGACTTTCGGTCCTGGCGCCCGACGCGAGGACGCACCCACCGCGGATGCCGGCGAAGCGCTGTGGCTCACCTACTACCGCCACATCTTCAATCCCGCGCGGCTCAAGCTGGCGATGATGCAGAAGGAGATGCCGCGCCGTTACTGGCGCAACCTGCCCGAAGCCGAATTGATCACGCCCCTGTCGGTGGAGGCGATGGCGCGCAGCGGCCGGATGATCGAAGCCCCGGCCAGCACGCCGGCACGCCGCATCGCGCCGGTGTCCCATCTGCGCAAACGCCCATCGACTGCCGGCCAGGACCTGCAGGACCTCTCGCTTCCCGGTCTGGCCTCTCCACTCGATGACGCAGGGATGGCATTGACGCTGCCCGACGATCCTGCGCAGGCACTGAGGCAGCTCAAGGAGGCGACCCAGCGCTGCCGCGAATGCCCGATCGGGGCGCATGCGACGCAGGCGGTGTTCGGCGAGGGCCCGCTGCGTTCGGCGCTGATGGTCGTCGGCGAGCAGCCGGGGGACCAGGAGGACCTGCGGGGGCGGCCTTTCGTCGGGCCATCGGGCCAGCTCTTCGACCGTGCCGTCGCCGATCTGGGTTGGACGCGCGACGCCATCTATGTCACCAATGCGGTCAAGCATTTCAAGTTCGAGCTGCGCGGCAAGCGACGCATCCACAAGACGCCCAGCCAGCAGGAGGCCGCGACCTGCCTGCATTGGCTGGAAAGCGAGATGCGGCAGGTGCGGCCGCAGGCCCTCGTCGCGCTGGGTGCCACGGCGGCCCGGGCGCTCCTTCGCCGGCCGGTGGCCGTCATGAAGGAGCGTGGCCAGTGGCATACCGGGCCGCATGGTGAACAGGTGCTGGTGACCCTGCATCCGTCGGCGCTGTTGCGTGGCGATCCGGCGCAGCACGAGGAGGCCTACGCACGCTGGCTGGAAGATCTGTCGCTCGCCAGCGCCTTCATGCGATCGGAGGCCTGATCAGCGTCGACCTGTCGAATCGGCGATTTGTTGCACTGCAGCAAAAAAGCGTGGTTTGTCCTATAGTGCGTCATCGTCATTCATCAGGTGTCTCCATGACCCAAGCCTCCTCTTCGAGATTTTTCAATCCCCTCATGCTGTGGGCGGATGTTGCGGTGACGACGCAGGAGATGTGGGTCTCGTCGGCCTCAGTCGTTCAGGCGCGCACCGAGCGCATGGCGCTCGCGGGACTGTCGCCCAGTCCGGCCGATCTGGCCGAATTCCAGTTGATGGCCAACGAGAAGCTGAGTGCCGTGGGAGAGTCCAGCGCGGCGATCGTCCGCCAGCTCCAGACCAGCGGTCTCGGTCTGCTGAACCGGGCCATCCGCCAGTGGTTCGGTGGTGCGGCTGCCCTCACCGGCCTGCTCGCCAGCGCGACACCGGCCCAGGCCCTGCTCCAGGGCGACCGACTGTTGGAGGTGGGAACGCAGGTGGCGGCCACGGTGTCCCAGATGACCAGCGTCCCGGCACGCGTGACGCAGCGGGGCCTGAAGCCGATCCATGCCAAGGCCACGGCCAACGCGCGGCGTCTGGCGCAGTCGGTCAACGTCTGAATTCGTTCTTTCACATTGGTCGCCGGGGCACGCGCATCGGCACCCCGCTCTTCAGGCTGAGACGAGTCGCACCAATGTGATCTCCGATGGCGCGCCGATGCGCTTGGGCGGACCCCAGTAGCCGGTACCCCGGCTGATGTAGATCCACATCGCATCCAGGCGATGCAGGCCCGAGACATAGGGTTGCTGCAGCGGAACGAAGAAATTCCAGGGGAAGAACTGTCCGCCGTGCGTGTGCCCGGAGAGCTGCAGCTGGAAGCCCGCCGCCGACGCCGCGGCGGCGCTGCGCGGCTGATGCGCCAGCAGGATGCGGGTGGTGACTCCGGGCGGGGCACCCGACAGCGCGGTCAGCGGATCGCTCGCCTGCGCCTGGTCGAAATGGGCGGCGTTGAAGTCGTTCACGCCAGCGAGCAGCAGCGTGGCGGCATCGGCCTCGTCGTCGGTCTGGGCGCCTTGGGCCGTCAGGTCGCCATGGCTGCCTCGGGCGGCCAGCAGCACGTGTTCGTTCTGCAGGACCCGCAGGCCCATCCGGCGCAGTTCAGCCACCCAGGCCGTCGCGCCGGCATAGTACTCATGGTTGCCGGTCACCACGAAGGTGCCATGGCGCGCCTTCAATCCCGTCAGTGGCGCGATGTGACGTTGCAGGGTCGGCACGTCGCCATCCACCAGATCACCGGTGATGGCGACCGCATCGGCCTCGAGGCGGTTCACCCGGTCGACGATGCGCTGGATGTAGCCATGCCGGATCGTCGGGCCCACGTGCAGATCGCTCAACTGCGCGATGGTGAAGCCGCGCAGCGCCTTGGGCAGGTCGGTGATCGGCACGTCGATGCGGACCACGCGCGCCGTGCGACGCGCATTGAAGAATCCGATCAGCGAGCTCGCCGTCGCCATCAATGGAACGGCAATGGCGCTCCAGCGCGTCAGATCCGACATCAGTTCCGGCGTCACGTGTCCCGACATCCGGAGCAGCCAGACGACGAGCAGCGCGACATCGCGTAGCAACGTCGTGACGGCCATGGACGAGAACCAGCCCATCGCCACCAGGCCCAGCCATTGCCAGCCCCGCCCGATCGCCCGCCCATGGCCTCGGAATGCCATGAATGGCAGCGGCATCGACACCACCGAGAGCAGCAAGGCCAGGAACAGGGCCGCGGACGCGAGATGGCTGACGGCATGGAGCGACGGCAGCAGGCGCAAACCGAGATAGACATGCAGCAGGGCAGTCAGGACGACGAGTGATCGAAACGGCATGGGGATTTGGAGTGTGGCGGGCAGTGGGACAGGGGACCAGCGGGCGTCGTCGATGCCGCGCCAAGGCGCAATTTCAAGCTGGACACGACCACATTCAAGGTCTGTGCCTGATGTTGAAAATATTGTTCACATCGATCCGCGTCATATCGCGCGGATCCTCGTCCTCTAGGGTGTCGCCTCGATTGGCTTGTCGGTCTCTTGCGGCATGCGGTCCCCATGCCCGACCACGCAGGCCGCCCTGATGATGCGAGTGGAGAAATCGCCTGCTATCTGGCGGAAGACCATCGGCCGCAGGTGCTCGGGCGGATAGTCGAGTCGGGCGATGGGTGGTCCGGCGAAGTGCGGTTCGGCATGGAAGGTCGCCGACACGTAGCGCGCGGTGGAGGCCGAACAATCCACCTCGGCCATGCTTTCGAACGAACGAAATCTGATGCCTTCGGTACTGGTGCGTTCCGACACCCGGCTCACGCGAACCGCCAGCCAGCGACGATCGCCATCGGAGCGCAGGGTGGCGGGGTCGACCTGCACATAGTCAGCGCGGTCGTCGCCGGCAATGCCCGCGATCGTGAAC
Organism: Variovorax sp. PEI5; assembly: GCF_056679935.1. NCBI lineage: Bacteria > Pseudomonadati > Pseudomonadota > Betaproteobacteria > Burkholderiales > Comamonadaceae > Variovorax > Variovorax sp. PEI5. The sequence continues at coordinate 2,707,137 of NZ_CM155257.1, read as the reverse complement.
CAGCTGGCCTGGGCAGGCACAGCTCCCCAAAACAACATCAGACAACACAGGATGCGACAAGACGGCAAGATTCGAAAATCATAAATTGCTTGATCTCAACCTGCAGGAATCGATGAAGCACAGAAAGCTTTAGCATTAATTCATCGATCTTTCGCTCGCTTCATGGCTTCGGCTTCCTCGGTCTGCACGGCATCCGTGCCGATGTCGGGTGTACCTGGAAAGCCGGAACTCTTGTCGCTTTCCCGACCCATGCGGCTGCCGGTCTCGATCGGATCCTCCTGACCGATGGCTCGGCTTTGCTCGAGCGTGCGTCCGGATGCCTCGCCACGATCGCCCACCCGGGCCTCGTGGCCACCATATTCGGTGCCGGATGCATCGGAACTTCCCGTGGCGGGTGGGGGCGCGGCATCGGCGGCTGCCCTGGATCGATCGTTGGCGGATGTGGTCATCGGAAATGCTCCTGGAAAATTCGTTGGAACCGCGAAGTGAAGTGAACGCACAGGCAGCGTGCGGCGTGGTCAAAGCCGCGTCACGCCGGTGGCCTTTCCGCTTCGACGTAGGCGGGCGCGCAGCCTGACCGAACTTCCCGTGAAACGCCTGCGCTTCGTCTCGAGGGTCAGACCTGCCCGAGCCATCGATCGACCTGCATTTGACTGGCGTCTGGAACGGGTCGGAACCTACACCCGGTCGTCACGATGGCATGAAGGTGGAAGCTCGTTCCCCGAACCCTGGAGTGTCACTGCCATGAAGTCTTCTTTCCTCGATCCGGCAAGCCGATTCCGAGTCGCCTGCCTGGCCGCCTGTCTGTTGACGGCCGGTGGCGGCGCCTGGGCCCAGGCCACCGGCAATCCCAAAGGCACCGGCGTCCCACCGGCACAGGGCACGGCCGAGAAAGCCCCAGCGGGCGCTCGTCCGGCCGGCGCCGGCACGCAGACCGGTGCCACGTCGTCGGGTGGACTCACCTCGGAAAGCGGTCCCGCCAGCGCGCGCATGAATCGCACGGTACCTCCGGGTGGCGGTACCGCCGGTGGTCTCACCCAACGCAATCTGACCGCACCGGAATCCGCTTCCAAGAGCACGACCGACAAGGGGTCGGCGACTCCCCGGCCGGTCACGCCATCGGCACCGGCCGGATCGCGCTGATGCCAGGCCGATCGGCATCGACATGAGCGTGCGTGCCCTGCGGTCGACGTTCGGCCCGTTGTGTCATTGGTGCGGACTGCCGATGGACTTCGATGAACCGCATGGCCGGCTGGAGTCGGCCACCATCGAGCACCTGCACGATGCGACCCTGGGCGGCATCCGGCAGCAGAAGCACCGGCGGCTCGCGCATGGCGCATGCAACCGGATGCGCAACGAGCTCAGGATGGAGGCCGAGAAGCGGTTCCGCGCCTGGATCGATGCGCGGATCGCGCGGGCTCGCGCGGTTGCCGATGTCACACCCGGACACGACCATCGGGACCCCGGGCATGACGATTCATCCACAGCTGGCGACCCGGAACCAAGGTGAGAATGACCTGTTGAGGAGCCTCATGGCGCCCAGCCTCACCGGATGGCCGGCCTCGGCCAGTCCGTGAAGCGCAGGCAACGCCAGCGACCCGGTACTTCAGACGTCGATGTTCCCGGCCCGCAATGCGTTCTGCTCGATGAACTCGCGCCGCGGCTCGACCTCCTCGCCCATCAGCATCGTGAAGACGCGGTCGGCCTCGATGGCGTCGTCGATCTGCACGCGCAGCAGACGGCGCACGTTGGGGTCCATGGTGGTCTCCCACAGCTGCTCGGGATTCATCTCGCCCAGGCCCTTGTAGCGCTGGCGCGAGGTGGTGCGTTCGGCCTCGCCGATCAGCCACTTCATGGCGACGCGGAAGTCGGCGACCCGCTCCTCACGGGCGCGCTCGCCTTCGCCGCGACGAACGATGGCACCCTCGCCCAGAAGATCGCGGAAGGTGCTGGCGGCGGTCGCCAGGGCGGCATAGTCGGCGCCATGGACGAAGTCCTGCGTGATGACGCTGCTCTTGACGTTGCCATGGTGGCGGCGACTGATGCGCAACAGCGGCTTGTCGGTGCGCACGTCGAATTCGCTCGCCACCTCGGCCGGTTCGCCGGCGTCGTCGAGTTCACGCAGCTTGTGCTGCAACGCCACGGCCGAGGCCTCGGCGGCGGCCGGAGTGTCGAGGTCGAGCGACACGCCATCGGCCATGGCACGCAACGCGGCCGCGTCCATGAACACGCCCAGGCGTGCGATGACGGCCTGGGCGAGCTGGTGCTTGCGCGCCAGTTCGGCCAGCGTGTCGCCGCTGAGCGTGGTCGGGTTGGCGCCACCGGTCTCGATGCTCGCATCCTTGAGGGCGACCTTCAGCAGGAAGACGTCGAGCGCCGGCCCGTCCTTCAGGTACTGCTCCTCCTTGCCGAACTTCACCTTGTAGAGCGGCGGCTGGGCAATGTAGATGTGGCCGCGCTCGACCAGTTCGGGCATCTGCCGATAGAAGAACGTCAGCAGCAGCGTGCGGATGTGGGCGCCGTCGACGTCGGCGTCGGTCATGATGATGATGCGGTGGTAGCGCAGCTTGGCGACGTTGAAGTCGTCGGCGCCGCCACCCGCGCCACCCGAGGTGGCCGTGCCGGCGCGGCCGATGCCGGTGCCCAGCGCGGTGATCATCACCAGGATCTCGTTGCTGGTCAGCAGCTTCTCGTAGCGCGCCTTCTCCACGTTCAGGATCTTGCCGCGCAGGGGCAGGATGGCCTGGAACTTCCGGTCACGACCCTGCTTGGCGGAGCCACCGGCGGAGTCGCCCTCCACCAGGTAGACCTCGCACAGCGCGGGATCCTTCTCCTGGCAGTCGGCCAGCTTGCCCGGCAGGCCCATGCCGTCGAGCACGCCCTTGCGCCGGGTCATCTCGCGGGCCTTGCGCGCCGCCTCGCGCGCGCGCGCCGCCTCGATGATCTTGCCGCAGATGGTTTTGGCGTCGTTCGGGCGTTCCTGCAGATAGTCGGCGAGCAGGCGCCCGACGATGTCCTCCACCGGCGCGCGCACTTCGCTGGAGACGAGCTTGTCCTTGGTCTGGCTGGAGAACTTGGGTTCGGGCACCTTCACGCTCAGCACGCAGCACAGGCCCTCGCGCATGTCGTCGCCGGTGACCTCGACCTTGGCCTTCTTGGCCAGCTCGTTCTCCTCGATGTACTTGTTGATGACGCGCGTCATGGCCGCGCGCAATCCGGTGAGGTGGGTGCCGCCGTCGCGCTGCGGGATGTTGTTGGTGAAACAGAGCACCTGCTCGCTGTAGGCGCTGTTCCACTGCATCGCCACCTCGACGCCGATGTGGGTGCCCGGAATGCCGCCATAGGTCTCGGCCGGCTTCTCGCCCATGGCGTAGAAGACGTTGGGGTGCAGGACGTTCTTGCCCTTGTTGATGAACTCGACGAAGCCCTTGACGCCGCCGGCACCGGAGAAATCGTCTTCCTTGCCGGTGCGCTCGTCCTTCAGCCGGATGCGCACGCCGTTGTTCAGGAAGCTCAGCTCGCGCAGGCGCTTGGAGAGGATCTCGTAGTGGAAATCGTTGTTCTCCTTGAAGATCTCCGTGTCGGGCAGGAAGTGGACCTCGGTGCCGCGCTTGTCGGTGTCTCCGATGACGCGCATCGGCGAGACCTCGAAGCCATTGACGTTGTCGAGCAGGCGGTTCTGCACGAAACCACGGCTGAATTCGAGCTCGTGGATCTTGCCCTCGCGCCGCACCACCAGGCGCAGTGTCACGCTCAGCGCGTTCACGCACGAGACGCCCACCCCGTGCAGGCCACCGGACACTTTGTAGCTGTTCTGGTTGAACTTGCCGCCGGCATGCAGTTCGGTCAGCGCGATCTCGGCCGCCGAGCGCTTGGGCTCGTGCTTGTCGTCCATCTTGACACCCGTCGGGATGCCGCGGCCATTGTCGGTGACGGAGATCGAGTTGTCGGAATGGATGGTGACGACGATGTCGTCGCAGTGGCCCGCCAGCGCCTCGTCGATCGAGTTGTCGACCACCTCGAACACCAGGTGGTGCAGGCCGGTGCCGTCGGAGGTGTCGCCGATGTACATCCCCGGCCGCTTGCGCACCGCCTCGAGCCCTTCGAGGATCGTGATCGAGCCTTCACCATACGAGGTATCGGCCGGCGTGATCTCGATGGGAATCGCGCTTTCGATCTCGGGGGTGTAGACCGGCTCGGTGTGTGGAACGGCCGGCTTGTTTGCTTCGCTCATTGGTACTCTTTCTCAATCTCTCTCGATGACTCGACACGAATCGACTCGATGCGGCGCTTCCTAGCGCTCTTCCGCCCTGCCCCTGCCCCGCTCCTCTCGCACCGTGTGAACACCCGCCCGGAACACCACGGAGTCGGCTGCGCCGGGCTGCTGGTGTCGTTCCCTTGGAGGGAAAGGCGAGAGCGACGCACGATGCGCGAAGCCCGGGGGCGGGCTATATCCGCATGGGCATCACGACGTACTTGAACGACGCGTTCTCGGGAATGGTGAACAGCGCCGAGCTGTTCGAATCCGCCAGCTCCAGCGTGACCATGTCCTGGCTCATGTTGGAGAGGGCATCGATCAGGTAGGTGACGTTGAAGCCGATCTCGATGGCATCGCCGCCATAGTCGATGTCGACCTCGTCCTGCGCTTCTTCCTGCTCGGCATTGCTCGATGCGATGCGCAGCGTGCCGGGCTCGATGTTCAGACGCACGCCCTTGAACTTGTCGGAAGTCAGGATCGCGGTACGTTGCAGGCTGGCCAGGAGGGTCGAGCGACCCAGCGTGACGCTGTTCTTGTGGTTCTTCGGGATCACGCGGTTGTAGTCGGGGAACTTACCCTCGACCAGCTTGGTGACGAACTCCATGCCGCCGAAGCCGAACTTGGCCTGGTTGCTGGCGAACTGCAGATCGATGGCGCCATCGGCATCCGACAGCAGCCGCTGCAGCTCGATCACGGTCTTGCGCGGCAGGATCACCTCCTGGCGTGGCACCTCGACCTCCAGCGTCGCCGAGGCGAAGGCCAGCCGGTGGCCGTCGGTCGCCACCAGCGACAGCTGCTGGCCCTCGGCCACGAACAGGATGCCGTTGAGGTAGTAGCGGATGTCGTGCACCGCCATGGCGAAGGACACCTGCTGCAGCAGGCTCTTGAGCGTCTTCTGCGGGACGCTGAACACTGGCCCGAAGGTGGCGGCCTCCTGCACCAGCGGGAAATCCTCGGCCGGCAGCGATTGCAGCGTGAAGCGGCTCTTGCCACCCTTGAGCACCAGCTTGTTCGCGCTCGACTCCAGGCTCACGGTCTGATCGGCCGGCATGGTGCGCAGGATGTCGATCAGCTTGCGCGCGCCGATGGTCGTCGTGAAGTCACCCTCGTCGCCACCGAGCTCGGCCGTGGTGCGGATCTGGATCTCCAGGTCGCTGGTGGTGAGCTGCAATTGGCCGCCGGTCTTGCGGATCAGCACGTTGGCCAGGATGGGCAGCGTGTGACGCCGTTCCACGATGCCTGCCACCGACTGCAGCGCGGCGAGGACTTTGTCTTGGGGGGCCTTCAGGACGATCATGTCTTATCTCTTCCTCAGATTCGTTTGGATGTTCTCAAGCCGCGGAACGTCGTGGCACCGGCTCGACCGGTCCGCCGGCATTTCCATGGGCAACGGGGTTGGGTGCGGAGGCGCGACGGATGCCGGGCCCGGAGGTTTGCCTCATCCCTTCAAGGTCTGTTCGAGCACGTGGAGCTGCTGGTTGAGCTCGGTGAGCTGCTGGCGCTCGCCGGAGATCTTGCGCACCGCGTGCAACACCGTCGTGTGGTCGCGTCCACCGAAGAGTTCGCCGATCTCGGGCAGGCTCTTCTGCGTGAGCTCCTTGGCCAGGTACATCGCGATCTGCCGCGGCCGGGCGATGCTGGCCGGACGTTTCTTCGAGTACATGTCGGCGACCTTGATCTTGTAGTAGTCAGCCACCGTCTTCTGGATGTTTTCCACAGAGATCTGCCGGTTCTGGATCGACAGCAGGTCACGCAATGCCTCGCGTGCCAGGGCGATCGAGATCTCCTTCTGGTTGAAGCGCGAGTACGCCAGGATCTTGCGCAACGCGCCTTCGAGTTCCCGCACGTTGGAGCGCACGTTCTTCGCGACGAAGAAGGCGACCTCCTCCGGCATGTCGACTGCTTCGGCACGCGCCTTGTTGATCAGGATGGCCACGCGCATCTCCAGCTCCGGCGGCTCGATGGCCACTGTCAGGCCGGAGTCGAAGCGCGAGACCAGGCGTTCGTGGATGTCGGCCAGTCCCTTCGGATAGGTGTCGCTGGTCATCACGATGTGCGACTTCTTGGCCAGCAGCGCCTCGAAGGCGTTGAAGAATTCCTCCTGCGTGCGGTCCTTGTTGGCGAAGAACTGCACGTCGTCGATCAGCAGCAGGTCGAGCGAGTGATAGCGCTCCTTGAACTCGTCGAAGGTCTTGCGCTGATAGGCCTTGACCACATCCGAGACGAACTGCTCGGCATGGATGTAGAGGACCTTCGACTCCGGCCGGTCGACCATGAGGCGGTTGCCCACCGCGTGCATCAGGTGGGTCTTGCCCAGGCCGACGCCACCATAGATGAACAGCGGGTTGTAGAGATGCCCGGGCATGCCCGCCACGTGCATCGCCGCCGCGCGCGCCATGCGGTTGGCCGTGCCCTCGACCAGGGTGTCGAAGGTCAGACCGGCGTTGAGCCGGTTCTTGAAGCCATGGGTCGATGCCTCCTCGCCGAGGCCGGCCACGTCGCGCGGCACGTCGGTCTCGGCCATGACGGCCAGCGGAGACGGGCGCACGGGGGCGTCGCGCGGCGCCAGGGCCAGCTCGACGATCACCGACTGGCCATAGATCTTCTCGGCCATGCCGGCGATCCGGCCGGCATACTGCGCGCGGATCCAGTCGAGCTTGAAACGGTTCGCGACGAACACCGTCATGCGAGAGAGATCGTCGGTGACCTGGGCGGTCAGCGGCTTGATCCAGGTGTTGAACTGCTGCTCGGAGAGCTCCTGCGCGAGCTGATCGACACAGGCTTGCCAGAGGCTGTCGCCAGCGCCGTCAGTCGGCATGGGCGCTCTGGGATGGGAGATTTCCCTCGGTCATTTTTCGGGTGCCGTGTTGTGGATATTTGCCTTGTCAAGGCGGCTCGCATTCTAACTTGTCAAAGCCTTATCCACACCATCCGAAGGCGCGTCTTGCAAGGCCCGACCCGGCTGAAGGTTTGGTGCTTCAGCGAATCTTTGTGATAATCGCGGGTTTCCCTGAAAACTCTTTGCGTGTTTCGGGGCGCTCTTCGACCCTACACCCCAGAGAATCATGAAACGTACCTACCAAGCCTCCAAAGTCCGCCGCGCCCGCACCCACGGTTTCCTCGTCCGCATGAAGACCCGCGGTGGCCGCGCCGTCATCAACGCGCGTCGTGCCAAGGGCCGCAAGCGCCTGGCCGTCTAAGCGTCCCGCAACCAACGCTGGCGGCGACGTTGCTGGACCTGCCGCCGTCCACAGCGCCCGGCACGCCATCCCCGGTGCCGATGTCGTCATCCCCGCATCGGCTCAAGACCCGCGCTCAGTTCCAGGCCGCCCTGGCCGGAACCACCGTGGCGCGCACCCCTCATTTCGCCTTGCACCGTTGCGCGCTCGACGTGATGGCGGGCGACGAGGCGTTGTTCGATGGCGAACCCGGCATCTGGCTGGGCGCGATGGTGCCCAAGCGCTGGGCCCGTCGAGCCGTGACGCGCAACGCCATCAAGCGCCAGATCTACAACGTGGGCGCCGCCTCCGAGACCCTGCTGCCGCCGGCCGCCCATGTGGTGCGCCTGCGTGCCGGTTTCGACCGCAAGGAATTCGTGAGTGCGAGCTCCGAGCGGCTCAAGGCCGCCGTGCGTGCCGAGCTGCAGCAGCTGATGCTGCGTGGTCGCATCGGACGTTCGTGATGCGACGCGTGCTCGTCACCCTGGTCAAGGGCTATCGGCTGCTGCTGAGCCCGTGGCTGGGCGCCTCCTGCCGGTTCGAGCCGACCTGCTCCGCCTACGCCATCGAAGCCCTGGAACGTCACGGGGCGATCGCCGGCACCGGCCTCACGCTCTATCGGATCATCCGCTGCCAGCCCTGGTGCCAGGGCGGCCATGATCCCGTGCCCGATCTGCGCACGCGGTCGCGAAGCGGCACGACGCTGTTCACCTCCCTTCTCTCCTCCGACGCCTCCTCAGACAAGAAGTCTTCTTCATGAACGATATACGCCGCACCATCCTGCTGGTGATCTTTGGTTTTTCGCTGGTGATGCTGTGGGACCAATGGCAGGTCCACAACGGCAACAAGCCGACCTTCCTGCCATCGTCGAAGCCGGCGCAGACGGCGACCAACACGCCCGCCACGACCACGGGGACCGGAACGGCCAACACCCTGCCGGGCGCCGCGGCGATGCCGGGCAATCCGATGGCGCTGCCGGCCCAGACGGCGCCGGCGCCGGTGGCCGAGAAGGTGCGCGTCACGACCGACGTCTTCACCGCCGTCATCGACAGCCAGGGCGGCACGCTGTCCGAGCTGCAGCTGCGCCAGTACCTCGACCAGATGTACAGCGGCGGTTTCCTCGACACCTTCAACAACCTCACCGGCCAGGCGCCGGCCCCCCACCTCGTCAAGCCCGTGACGTTGATGGACGATGGCTCGCCCGCCACGCGCTACGTGGCCCAGACCGGTCTCATCAATGTCGTCGACAGCGGTGAACGCTTTCCGAACCATCTGACGGCCATGACGCCGGTGGTCGGTCCACGCGAGCTCGCCGAGGGCCAGAACACGCTCGAAGTGAGTTTCGAGTCGCAGCCCGTGGGCGGCCTGAAGTACGTCAAGACCTATGTGTTCACGCGCGGCGACTACACGATCCGCGTCCGCCATCAGGTGGTCAACGTGAGCGCGCAGCCGCTCGATGCCCAGCTGTACCTGCAACTCGTGCGTCATGGCACGGTGCCCAGCAGCACCATGTTCGGCACCAACACGTTCACCGGGCCGGCGCTCTACACCGACGAGAAGAAGTTCCACAAGGTCGCGTTCGCGGACATCACCAAGAACAAGGCCGAGCTGCCCCCGGCCGCCAACAACGGCTGGATCGCCATGGTGCAGCACTACTTCGTGTCGGCCTGGTTGCTGAACGTCCCGGGCAGCGACACCCTGCGGCGCGAGTTCAGAGTCGCCGACCTGGGCAACAACCTGTTCTCGGTCGCCATGGTCGTGCCCCTGCCCAAGCTCGCGCCCGGTGCCAGCCAGAGCATCGACAGCAGCCTCTACGCCGGCCCCGAGGAAGAGAAGAAGCTCGAAGCCCTGGCTCCCGGCCTGGAGCTGGTCAAGGACTACGGCATCTTCACGATCATCTCCAAGCCGCTCTACTGGCTGCTCAACCAGCTCCACGGCATCCTGGGCAACTGGGGCTGGTCGATCGTCGCGCTGGTCGTGCTGCTCAAGGCGGCCTTCTACTGGCTCAACGCCAAGGCCTATGCCAGCATGGCCAAGATGAAGGCCATCAATCCGAAGATCACGGAGATGCGCGCGCGCCTGAAGGACAAGCCGCAGGAGATGCAGCAGGAGATGATGCGCATCTACAAGGACGAGAAGGTCAACCCGATGGGTGGCTGTTTCCCGATCGTGATCCAGATCCCGGTCTTCATCGCGCTCTACTGGGTGCTGCTGTCGTCGGTCGAGATGCGCCATGCGCCCTGGATCGGCTGGATCCAGGATCTCTCGGCACCCGATCCCTGGTTCATCCTGCCGATCGTCATGACCGCCACCTCGCTGTTCCAGACCTGGCTGAACCCGACGCCGCCGGACCCGATGCAGGCCAAGCTGATGTGGATCATGCCGCTGGCCTTCAGCGTGATGTTCATCTTCTTCCCGGCCGGCCTGGTGCTCTACTGGATCACCAACAACGTGCTGTCGATCGCGCAGCAGTGGTTCATCAACAAGCGTCTGGGCGTCCTGGGCAAGTGACGCCCACCTCGCGCGGCGCGCTGCCATCCGGCAGACGCCACGCGCCGATGTCTTCCCGCCGAGGGCCGCGAAAGCGGCCCTTTCCATTTCCCGGGTCGCTGCCGGCGGCCCTCCGGATGAAAGAATAGACCCATGCTCGCCCGCAACGCCGATCCCATCGTCGCCATCGCCACGGCGCCCGGTCGTGGCGCCGTGGGCATCGTGCGGGTCTCGGGTCAGGCGCTCGGGCCGTTGATCGAGGCGCTGTGCGGGCGCCGGCTCAAGGCGCGCGAGGCCGCCTACCTCGCATTCCGCGATGCCACAGGCCAGCCGATCGACCACGGGCTGGCGATCCACTTCCCCGCGCCCCACTCCTTCACCGGCGAGGACGTGCTGGAACTGCAGGCGCATGGCGGACCGGTCGTGCTGCAGCTGCTCGTCGCGCGCTGCCTGGAGGCCGCCAGCGAAGCCCGCCCGGCCGGCGTGGCCACCGACCCGCACCGGACCGAAGCGCCTCGCCTGGCCGGCCTGCGGGTGGCCGAACCGGGCGAGTTCAGCCGACGCGCATTCCTCAATGGCAAGATCGACCTCGCCCAGGCCGAGGCGATCGCCGACCTGATCGACGCCAGCACGGAAGCCGCGGCGCGCAGCGCCAGCCGCTCCCTCGCGGGTGCCTTCTCGCAGGAGATCCATGCGCTGCGCGAGGCGCTGATCCACCTGCGCATGCTGGTCGAGGCCACGCTCGACTTTCCCGAGGAGGACATCGACTTCCTGCAGCAGGCCGATGCCGCCGGCCAGCTCGCGACGCTGGCCGCGCAACTCGACGGCGTGCGGCGGCGCGCGCGCCAGGGCGCCCTGCTGCGCGAGGGCATCCGCGTCGTGATCGCCGGCCAGCCCAACGCCGGCAAGAGCTCGCTGCTCAACGCGCTGGCCGGCGCCGAACTCGCCATCGTCAGCGCGGTGGCCGGCACCACGCGCGACGTCGTGTCGCAGACCATCCAGATCCATGGCGTGCCGCTGCACGTCGCCGACACCGCCGGCCTGCGCGAGAGCGCCGACGAGATCGAGCGGATCGGCGTCGAGCGTGCCTGGCGGCAGATCGGCGATGCCGATGCGGTGCTGTTCCTGCACGACCTCACGCGCACGGCCGAGTCGCAATGGCGCGATGCCGATGCCGCCATCGCGAGTCGGCTGCCCGCCGGCGTGCCGGTGCTCGACGTCTGGAACAAGCTCGACGCCGCGGAGCCATCCGGGGCTGGCACGCCCGCCGGCATCGCGATCTCGGCGAAGACCGGCCAGGGCATCGATGCCCTGCGCCAGCGCCTGCTCGAGATCGCCGGCTGGCAGGCCATGCCCGAGGGTCTGTATCTGGCGCGCGAGCGTCACGTGCATGCGCTCGGACGCGTGGCGGAGCATCTCGGCACGGCCGTCGAGGTGCTGGGCGCGCGCCTGCCGGCGCTCGATCTGCTGGCCGAGGAGCTCCGGCTGGCCCAGAACGCGCTCAACGAGATCACGGGCGAGTTCGGCGCCGACGAACTGCTCGGCGTCATCTTCTCGCGCTTCTGCATCGGCAAGTAGGACCGGATCGGCGGGCCGCCGGCCTTCAACCCTTCTGCAGGCGGTCGATCGCCACGGCCAGGGCTTCGGGGCGGCCCGACAGGACCAGCGTGTCGCCATCGGCCAGCCGTGCGGCGTCGTCCGGCGTCGTGGCCTGCCCGTCGCGCCGGCGCAGGCCCGCCACCCGCACGCCCAGTTCGGGCAGCGCCAGGACGCCGAGCGTCTGGCCGATGGCGCGCGCACCGGCGGCGAGCGTGAAACTGTTCAGGCGCTGGTTGTCGAGCTCATCGGCGGTGTCGTCGTCGGCGCCATGGAAATAGCCGCGCAGCAGGTTGTAGCGCGCATCGCGCTGGTCCTGCACCACGCGGATGACGCGCCGCATCGGCACGCCGACCAGGGCCAGGGCATGGCTGGCCAGCATCAGCGAACCTTCGATGGCTTCGGGAACGACCTCGGTGGCGCCGGCGGCCTGGAGCTTTTCCAGGTCGCGGTCGTCCTGCGTGCGCACGATCACCGGCACCTGCGGGGCATGCGAGCGCGTGTGCGACAGGACCTTGAGCGCGCCCTGCACATCGAGATAGGTCACCACCACCGCGCTGGCGCGTGCCAGGCCGGCGGCCATCAGGGCCTGCAGGCGCGCGGCATCGCCGAAGACCACGGAATCGCCAGCCGCGGCCGCCTGCCGCACGCGATCGGGGTCCAGGTCGAGCGCCATGTACGGAATGCCCTCGCGCTCCAGGATGCGCGCCAGGTTCTGCCCGCACCGCCCGTAGCCGCAGATGATCACGTGCTGCGAGGTGTTGATGGTCTTGCGGGCGATGCTCGTCATCTGCAGCGACTGCTGCATCCAGTCGCTCGCCACCAGCCGGCGCACGATGGTGTTGCTGTACATGACGATGAAGGGCGTCGCCAGCATCGACAGCACCATCGACGCCAGCACCGGGTTGGCCAGCCAGGGTGGCAGCAGGCTGCGATCCTGCGCCAGCGTCAGCAGCACGAAACCGAACTCGCCGGCCTGCGCCAGATAGAGTCCGGTGCGCAGCGACACCCCGGACGTCGCGCCCAGGCCGCGCGCCAGCAGGGTCACCAGCAGCAGCTTGAAGGCCAGCGGCAGCACCAGCAGGACCGCCACCAGCAGCCAGCGCTCGACCACGATGTGCCAGTCGAGCGACATGCCGATGGTGATGAAGAACAGGCCCAGCAGCACGTCGTGGAACGGCCGTATGTCGGTCTCCACCTGATGCTTGTATTCGGTCTCGGACACCAGCATGCCGGCGATGAAGGCACCCAGCGCCAGACTCAGCCCGGCGAGTTCCGTCAGCCAGGCCAGGCCGAGCGTGACCAGCAGCAGGTTGAGCATGAACAGCTCCTCGCTGCGCCGCCGGGCCACCAGCGTCAGCCACCAGCGCATCACGCGCGGACCGCCGTAGAGCAGCACGCCGACCAGGAACGCTGCCTTGAGCAGGGCGATCGACAGGGCCTTGAACAGCGTCTCCGGCGGCGCGCCCAGGGCCGGTATCAGCACCAGCAGGGGCACCACCGCCAAGTCCTGGAACAGCAGCACGCCCATCACGCGCCGGCCATGCTCGCTCTCGAGTTCCAGGCGTTCGGCCATCAGCTTGACCACGATGGCGGTGCTGCTCATGGTGAGCGCGCCCGAGAGCGCCAGCGCGGTCTGCCAGCCGAGCTGCCAGGCCGCCGGCAGGTAGGCCGCGACCAGCAGCGCCCCGGCCGTCGCCACGCCCATCGTGAGCAGCACCTGCAACAGTCCCAGGCCGAAGACGTGCCGGCGCATGGCGCGCAGCTTGGGCAGGCTGAATTCCAGGCCGATCACGAACATCAGGAACACCACGCCGAATTCGCCCAGGTGGCGGATGCCCTCGGTGTTCTGCGCGAGGGCCAGGGCATGGGGTCCGATCAGCACGCCGGCCGACAGGTAGCCCAGCATCGGCGGCAGCTTCAGGAAGCGGCACGCCACCACGCCGATCACTGCGGCGAGCAGGTAGAGCAGCGTGAGGTCGAGGGAGGACATGCCTGATGCTACGGCCTGGCGCACCTAGAATCTTTCGATGACCTCCCGCCCCGTCCAGGCCGTCGCGCCGCCCGATCCCGAGACCGTGCTCAACCGGGCCCGGGCGACCTTCGACATCGAGGCGGATGCCGTGCGGGGCCTGAAGTCGCGCATCGGCGCGGGCTTCGTCGAGGCCGTGCGCCGGATCCTCGACGTGCGCGGCCGGGTGGTCGTCATGGGCATGGGCAAGAGCGGCCACGTCGGGCGCAAGATCGCCGCCACGCTGGCCTCGACCGGCACGCCTGCGATGTTCGTCCATCCGGCCGAGGCCAGCCACGGCGACCTCGGCATGATCCAGGCGGTCGACCTGGTGATCGCGATCTCCAACAGCGGCGAGAGCAACGAACTCGCCGCCATCCTGCCGGTGGTCAAGCGCCAGGGCGTGCCGCTGGTGGCCATCACCGGCCGCCTCGACTCCATGCTCGCCCGGCATGCCGACATCGTGCTCGACAGCGGGGTCGAGAAGGAAGCCTGTCCGCTCAACCTCGCTCCCACCGCCAGCACCACCGCCCAGATGGCCATGGGCGACGCGCTGGCCGTCGCGCTGCTCGATGCCCGCGGCTTCGGCGCCGAGGATTTCGCGCGCTCGCATCCGGGCGGTGCCCTCGGGCGCAAGCTGCTCACGCTGGTCGGCGACCTCATGCGCACCGGCGACGAGGTGCCCCGCATCTCTCCTTCGGCCTCCTTCAGCGACCTGATGCGCGAGATGAGCATCAAGGGCCTGGGCGCCGCGGCCATCGTCTCGCCCGACGGGCGGGCGCTGGGCATCTTCACCGATGGCGATCTGCGCCGGCTGGTCGAGACCGGTGCCGACCTGCGTGCGCTGACCGCCGCCGAGGTCATGCATGCCGACCCGCGCACCGTGCGCGCCGACGCGCTCGGCGTCGAGGCCGCCGAGCTCATGGAGCAGCACCGGATCAACAGCCTGCTGGTGGTCGATGCCCAGGGGCGGCTGGGCGGCGCCGTGACCATCAACGACCTGATGCGCGCGAAGGTCATCTGATGCCCGCCATTTCCTTTCCCCCCGAGACCTTGCTGGCGGCGCAGGACATCCGCATCGCCTTCTTCGACATCGACGGCGTGCTGACCGATGGCGGCGTCTTCTTCAGCGAGCATGGCGAGACGCTCAAGCGCTTCAGCATCCTCGATGGCTACGGGCTGAAGCTGCTGCGCGTCGCCGGCATCGTGCCGGCCGTGATCACCGGGCGCGACTCCAAGCCATTGCGCGTCCGCCTGGAGGCCCTGGGCATCGAGCACGTGCGCTATGGCACCGAGGACAAGCTGCCCGCCGCCGAGGCCATGCTCGCCCAGCTCGGCTTCGACTGGACCCGGGCCGCGGCGATCGGCGACGACTGGCCCGACCTGCCGGTGCTCTGCCGCGCCGCCTTCGCCGCCGCGCCGGCCAATGCGCATGCCGAAGTGCGCGCCATCGCCCATCACGTGACCACCGCCCACGGTGGCGCCGGCGCGGCGCGCGAGTTCTGCGACCTGCTGCTGACGGCCGGCGGCCACTACCGGCGGCTGCTCGACGCGGCCCGCGGTCCGCTCGCATGAGACAGCGCCGGCCGCTCGGGCGGATGGTGCGCGACGCGCTCGATCGCGCCACGCTGTACCTGCCCGTCATCCTGACCGCCCTCCTGGCACTGGGCACCTACTGGCTGGCGCGCAACGCGCCCAAGCTGCTGGAGCCCACCGTCGCGCGCGCCGTCACGCACGATCCCGACTACTTCATGCGCGACTTCGTGGTGAAGAATTTCCTGCCGACCGGCGAGTTGCGCAGCGAGCTGTTCGGCAAGGAAGGCCGCCACTATCCCGACACCGACACGCTCGAGGTCGACCAGATGCGCATGCGCTCGGTATCGCCGCTCGGCCTGGTCACGCGCGCCACCGCCGACCGCAGCCTCTCGAACGGCGATGGCAGCGAGATCCAGCTGTTCGGCAATGCCATCATCGTGCATGACGCCGCCACCGGGCCGAGCGGCCAGCCACTGCCACGGCTGGAGTTCCGGGGTGAATTCCTGCATGCCTTCGTCAACACCGAACGCGTGCGTTCGAACAAGCCGGTCACGCTCATCCGCGGGGCCGACCAGTTCACCTCCGACACGATGGACTACGACAACCTCAGCGGGGTCGCCAACCTGCAGGGACGGGTGCGCGGCGTGCTGATGCCCTCGCCCGCCGCGCTGGCCGCGGCCCGTCGCTGATGGCCGCCGCGGCGCCGCTGGTCTTCATCACCGGTGCCTCCAGCGGTATCGGCCAGGCACTGGCGCAACGGTTCCACGACGCCGGCTGGAGGCTGGCGCTGGTGGCGCGGCGAACCGGCGAGATCGAGGCCTGGGCGGCGCAGCGGGGCATCGCCATCGATGGCGACGGCTGCGCCATCCATGGCGCCGACGTGACCGACACCGATGCCATCGTCGCCGCCGGCGCCGCCTGCATCGCGCGCCAGGGCGTGCCCGACGTGGTGATCGCCAACGCCGGCATCAGCATCGGCATCGACACCGCCGAGCGCCGGGACGTCGATGTCTTCGCACGCGTGCTGGCCGTCAACAACACCGGCCTGGTGGCGACATTCCATCCCTTCGTGGCGGCCATGCGCAAGCGCGGCAGCGGCCGGCTGGTCGGCATCAGCAGCGTGGCGGGCATCCGCGGGCTGCCCGGCCATGGCGCCTACTGCGCCAGCAAGGCCGGGGCGATCGCCTACTGCGAGAGCCTGCGCGGGGAGTTGCGCGGCACGGGCGTGCGCGTGGTCACGATCTGTCCGGGCTACATCGACACGCCACTCACGCGGGGCAACCGCTATGCCATGCCGTTCCTGATGCCGGCCGACGTCTTCGCCGAGCGTGCCTTCCGCGCCATCGAATCCGGCACCAGCTATCGCGTCATTCCCTGGCAGATGGGCATCGTCGCGCGCCTGATGCGTGTCCTGCCCGATGCGGTGTTCGATCGCCTCGCGCAAGGCCGGGGACGCAAGCGGCGCCTGGGCGAGTGAAAAAAGAGAAGGCTCCCGCAGGAGCCTGTCGTCATCGATCGGAATCCGCCGGGAGCGATCGACCAGGTGAATGATCAGTAGCCGCCGTAACCGCCGCCGTTGCCACCACCACCGCCGTTGCCGCCACCGCTGCGACCACCGCCACGGGGACCGGAGCCATACGGGCTGCGGAAGCCGCCATCGCCGCCGCCGCCACCGCTGCGACCGCCGCCACCACCGCCGTAGCCGCCACCGCCGCTGCGGCCACCACCGCCATAACCGCCGCCGCTGTTGCCGCCGCCGCCATAGCCACCGCCACTGTTGCCGCCACCGCCGCCATAGCCGCCACCGCCGCCGCTGCCACCACCGTAGCCACCGCCGCCGTAACCACCACCGCCGCCACCGCCGTAGCCGCCACCACCACCACCGCTGCGCGGCGGACGGGCTTCCATGGGGCGCGCCTCGTTGACCACCACGCTGCGGCCGCCGAGCGGCTGGCCGTTCATGCCATTGATGGCGGCCTGCGCCTCGGCATCGCTGCCCATCTCGACGAAGCCGAAGCCCTTGGAGCGTCCGGTGTCGCGCTCCATCATGACCTTGGCGCTCGTGACCGAGCCGAATTGACCGAAAGCCTGCTCCAGATCACCGTCGCGCACCGAATAAGGCAGGTTGCCGACGTACAGTTTGTTGCCCATCGAGGGACTCCTATAAACATCAATAAAAGCGATGGAGTCCCGAAAGCACATTCCCGACGAGATCGCCAGGCTGCGCGAAACTGTCCAATCACCGAGTTGACTCCCGGAAATTTGAAGGGAGACTCGCGCATTATGGGTGAAATGGCTCGGCCACAGAAACGAATTCATTCTGCATGGCGGCGCCCTCAAAAAAAGCAGGCGAGTGGCCTACAGCCGCGTGACGGAAGGCTGGGCGATATACTGCCGCAGCGCCGATTTGCTTCAGCTTGCGGGCGCTCTACAAATCCAGCTAAAGACGTTTCCGTTCACCCGGCTCGTTCCTTTAGCGAGGCCGGGTTTTTCGTTGGTGCCCGGCCGATCTCCGATCCACCCACCATCGCCCGCGTCGCCGTGTCATCCTTCGAGGTCGTTTCCCAGTCGATGTCATTCGCCGGTCCGCTGGCCCTGCGCAGCGGCGCGGTGCTGCGCGACTACATGCTGGCCTACGAGACCTACGGTACGCTCGACGCCAGTGCCGCCAACGCGGTGCTGGTGTGCCACGCGCTGAACGCGTCGCACCACCTGGCCGGGGTCTATGCCGGCCAGCCGAGATCGGAGGGCTGGTGGGACAACATGATCGGCCCGGGCAAGCCCCTCGACACCGATCGCTTCTTCGTCATCGGCGTGAACAACCTGGGTTCCTGCTTCGGCTCGACCGGGCCCATGCATGTCGATCCGGCGACGGGCCGCGTCTATGGCGCGGATTTCCCGGTGGTGACGGTCGAGGACTGGGTCGACGCGCAGGCCGCCCTGCTCGACGCGCTGGGCATCCGCACGCTGGCGGCGGTGATGGGCGGCAGCCTGGGCGGCATGCAGGCGCTGTCGTGGACATTGCAGTACCCGCAGCGCGTGCGGCATGCCGTGGTGGTGGCCAGCGCGCCCAACCTGACGGCCGAGAACATCGCCTTCAACGAGGTCGCGCGCCGCGCCATCGTCACCGATCCCGATTTCCATGGCGGTCACTTCTACGACCACGGCGTGGTGCCCAAGCGCGGCCTGCGCATCGCCCGCATGATCGGCCACATCACCTACCTGAGCGACGACGTCATGAACGAGAAGTTCGGCCGTGAGCTGCGCAGCGCCGTCGACGGCGAGATGGCGGGCCGGGGCTATCGCTATTCGACCCAGGACGTGGAGTTCCAGATCGAGAGCTATCTGCGGCATCAGGGCGACAAGTTCAGCGAGTACTTCGACGCCAACACCTATCTGCTGATCACCCGCGCGCTCGACTACTTCGATCCGGCGCTGGCCCATGGCGGCAGCCTCGCGGCCGCCTTCGCGCGCGCCACCGCGCAGTTCCTGCTGGTGAGCTTCACCACCGACTGGCGCTTCTCGCCCGCGCGCAGCCGCGAGATCGTGAAGGCGCTGCTCGACAACCGGCGCCGCGTAAGCTATGCCGAGATCGACGCGCCGCACGGCCACGATGCCTTCCTGCTCGACGACGTCCGCTACATGGGCGTGGTGCGCTCCTACTTCGAGCGGGTGGCCCTGGAACTCGACGCCGGAGCCGCGCGATGAGCGACCCCGGCATCCAGCGGCTCATCGCCCGCCTCGTGCCCGAGGGCGCGCGCGTGCTCGACCTGGGCTGCGGCGACGGCGCGCTGCTCGACCTGCTGCAGCGCGAGCGCGGCTGCACCGGCTATGGCGTGGAGATCGCCGATGGCAACGTGCTCCAGTGCGTGCGCCGCGGCGTCGACGTGCTGCAGCTCAATCTCGACGAGGGCCTGGCGATGTTCGACGATGCGTCGTTCGACGTCGTGCTGCAGATCGACACGCTCCAGCACCTGCGCAATGCCGAGGTCATGCTGCGCGAGACGGCGCGGGTGGGTCGGCTGGGCATCGTCGCCTTTCCCAATTTCGCGCACTGGCCCAACCGCCTGAGCGTCGCGCGCGGACGCATGCCCGTGACGCGGCGCCTGCCCTACGAGTGGTACGACACGCCCAACATCCGCGTGGGCACCTTCAAGGATTTCGAGGTGCTGGCGCGGAAGAACCGGCTGCGCGTGCTCGACGCCTTCGGCGTGCAGCAGGGTCGCGAGGTGCGCTGGCTGCCCAACGCGCGCGCCGGCACGGCGGTCTTCAAGCTGGAGCGGGGCTGACGTCGGTGGCGCAGACGCTGGCCGGCGCGGTCCACAGCGAGCTCGTCATCAAGAAGAGCCGCTTCATCGGCTGCGTCCAGCCCGTGGCCGATCGCGCGGCCGCGCTGGAGGTCGTCGATGGCCTGCGGCGCGCGCATCCCGGCGCCGCGCATGTCTGCTGGGCGCTCATGGCCGGGGGGCAGTCGGCCGCCCACGACGATGGCGAACCCGGCGGCACCGCCGGACGGCCGATGCTGGAGGTGTTGCGCCACCAGGATCTCGAAGGGGTGCTGGCCACCGTGGTGCGCCATTTCGGTGGCGTGAAGCTGGGTGCCGGCGGACTGGTGCGGGCCTACACCGATGCCGTCGCCCAGGCGTTGCTGGGGGCCGACAAGCGACCGCTGCGGCGCCTGAGCACGCTCGCCTGTGCCGTGCCCTATGCGCTGGAGGGACTGCTGAGGCGCGAGCTGGCCGCCGCCGGCGCGGTCCTGCAGGCGGTCGAGCACGGCTCGCTGGTCCGCCTGGCGTTCAGCATCGACGATGTCGCCGCGCCGGCCTTGCGCGCGCGCATCGACGACGCGACCCAGGGCCGGGCCGGCTGGGTCGACTGAACGCCGGCTCCCGGGCCACCCGGCGGCCGGCGCCGGGACGGATCATTCCGGTGGCAACGAGGCGCCGCAGCGCCAGCAGAACCGCGCCCGGGCCTGGTGGCCGCCGCTGCCGCAGGCCGCGCAGTCGACCGCTCGGGTCGCGGCCGGCGCGGCGGTCCCGCCGCCGCGCGGGGCATTGCCACCGGCCTCGCGCCCGTGCTTCACCATCTCGGCCGACACGATGCCCGTCGGCACCGCCAGCACGCCCCAGCCCAGCAGCATCATGGCCGAGGCGATGGCGCGGCCGAGGCCGGTCTTGGGCACCAGATCGCCGAAGCCGACCGTGGTCATGGTCGAGACCGCCCAGTACACCGCCACCGGGATGCTGGTGAAGCCATGCTGGGGCCCCTCGACCACGTACATCAGCGTGCCCATCACCAGCACGACCATCAGCACGAAGCCGACGAAGACCATGATCTTGCGCCGGCTGGCCGCCAGGGCCGTCGCCAGGGTGCGGTACTCCTGGGCGTAGCGCGACATCTTGAAGATGCGGAACACGCGCAGCAGGCGCAGGATGCGCACGTCGATCAGCACCGCCAGGCCGGGCACCAGGATGGCGAGATAGGTCGGCAACAGGGCGAGCATGTCGATGACGCCGTAGAAACTGCGCGCATAGCGTCCCGGTCGGCGCAGGCAGGCCAGGCGTCCCACGTATTCGATCGTGAAGACGAGGGTGAAACCCCATTCGAGCATGCCGAATACCGGTCCCCAGCGCACGTGGATCGCCTGCACGCTGTCGAGCACCACCACCGCGACGCTCAGCAGGATGACGACGATCAGCGAGAGGTCGAAGGCGCGGCCGGCACGGGTCTCCGATTCGAAGATCACCGCATACAGCTTCAGCCGCCAGCCACCCGAGGGCTTGCCGAAGCGCTCCTCGGCCTCGGCGCGGGTCGTGTCCTCCACGACGGGGCGGCCGTCCGGGAGGGGATGGGTGGCGAGCGGATGGGGCATGACGTTCTCGGACGGGGTCCGCGGGAGTGGCGCTGCGCATTCTCGGGTGCGCGAGCGGCGTCCTGACCCGACCCGGGTCCGCGCGTAGCGTGGAAGACCCGGCGGATGGTCCGAAAAGAGGCGTTCCCCAAGGCGGCCGACCGATTTGGTTACGAATTTTTTCCGGCCAAGTGACGGGGCACCGTCGCGCGTTCATACGATAGGCGTTTTTCAGAGGAGCAATCTCTTGGCTTCACAGTCCCCCTTCTTCGGCAAACGCGATCGCGAACCCGACAATTTCAATTCCCGTCCGGCACCCCTGGTGGGCGGCGGCAACGGCCTGGGCGGCATGCCGGCCCAGTCCTCGTCTCCCCTGTCGGCTGGCGCAGCCACGGCCGCGCCGGCCGCAGCGCCCGCGCCCAAGGAAGGCAGCAAGCTCACGGTCGGCCCCAACATCAAGCTCAAGGGCGTCGAGATCACCGATTGCGACACGCTCGTGGTCGAGGGCCTGGTCGAGGCGACGATGGACTCGCGCGTGATCCAGATCTCCGAGCAGGGTGAATTCAAGGGATCGGCCCACATCGACATCGCCGAGATCCGTGGCGTGTTCGATGGCAACCTCATCGTGCGCGACAAGCTGGTGATCCACGCCACCGGCCGCGTGACCGGCAAGATCCGCTACGGCAAGATCGTGATCGAGGAAGGCGGCCAGCTCTCCGGCGAAATCACCTTCGGCGCCGCGGATGGTCGCAAGCCTTCCCTGCAGGCCGCCTGAACCGGCGCCAGGCTCCGTCAGCGGGCCCGCCGCGACGCCCCGAAGCACCCGCGAACCGGGTGCTTTTTTCATGGGGTGCTGACTCCGCGGCACCAAGTCCGCCCTGTGGACCCGGCCTCTTCGGCGGGCGCAGAATGGAATGCAACCCCACGCATCACCTTCCGCGGAGAACCCTCCCCATGAACGCACCCCTGCATCGCGAAATGCCCGCTGGCCTGCTCGATGCCCAGCGCGCCCTGTCCGACGTCACCGCCCGCTGGGACGGCGACATCGTGCGCCAGATCACCGACTACATCGCCATCCCCGCGAAGTCGCCCGGCTTCGACAAGGACTGGGTGGCCCATGGCCACATCGACACCGTGCTGCGCAATGCCGCCGCCTGGGTCGAGGCCCAGAAGGTCGAGGGCCTGACATTGGAGATCATCCGGCTCGAGGGCCGCACCCCGGTCCTGTTCTTCGAGATCGCAGCCACCGGCACGCCGATGACCGACACGGTGCTGATGTACGGCCACCTGGACAAGCAGCCCGAGTTCACCGGCTGGCGCTCGGACCTCGGCCCCTGGACGCCAAAGTACGAGGACGGCCGGCTCTATGGCCGTGGCGGCGCCGACGACGGCTATGCGGTCTATGCCAGCATCGCCGCGGTCCAGGCGTTGAAGAACCAGGGCGCGGCGCATCCGCGCATCGTCGGCTTGATCGAGACCTGCGAGGAAAGTGGCTCCTACGACCTGCTGCCCTATGTGAACGCCCTGCGGGATCGCCTGGGCGAGGTCGGCCTGGTGATCTGCCTGGATTCGGGCGCCGGCAACTACGACCAGCTCTGGCTCACCACCTCCCTGCGCGGCATGGCCGGCGGTCTGCTCAAGGTCGAGGTGCTCACCGAGGGCGTGCACTCCGGCGATGCCTCCGGGCTGGTGCCGTCGAGCTTCCGCATCATGCGTCAGGTGCTCGACCGCCTGGAGGACAGCGCCACCGGCCGCCTGCTGCCCGCGAGCTTCCATTGCGAGGTGCCGCCCGACCGCCTGGCCCAGGCCCGGGTCACGGCCGCCATCCTCGGCGACGAGATCCACAAGCGGTTCCCGTGGGCGCACTACGACTGCGAGGGCTCGACGACATTCACCCTGCCCACCACCACCGATCCGGTCGAGGCCCTGCTCAACCGCACCTGGAAGCCGACCCTGTCGGTGACCGGCGCCGACGGCTTCCCGGCGCTCAAGGACGCCGGCAACGTGCTGCGCCCCTACACCGCCTTCAAGCTCTCGCTGCGCCTGCCGCCGCTGGTCGATGCCGGCCAGGCGGTGCAGGAACTCAAGGCCCTGCTGGAGGACAACGCGCCCTACCAGGCCAAGGTGACCTTCGAGGGCGGCGGTGGCGCCACCGGCTGGAACGCACCGGTGATCACGCCCTGGTTCGAGCGCTCGCTCGATGCCGCATCGCTGGCGCACTTCGGCGCGCCATGCGGCTACATCGGCCAGGGCGGCACGATCCCGTTGATGAACATGCTGAGCGAGGGCTTTCCGAAGGCGCAGATGATGGTCTGCGGCGTGCTCGGCCCCAAGAGCAACGCGCACGGTCCCAACGAATTCCTGCACGTGCCCTATGCCAAGAAGCTGACCGCCGCCGTGGCCGAGGTGATCGCCGCGCTGCCGGCCGCCCACCAGGCCGAGCACCTGGCGGCCGCCTCGGCCTGAGCGCGCCTGGAGACGTCGTCGCTCAGCGTTTCTGCAGCAGATTGCTGAGCGAGGCGAGCAACTCGTTTTCGGAGTTCGCCGTACCCTGTCCCGGGACGCCGGACATGGCATCCCGAGGGCTGGCCCCACCCGTGAGTTGATCGAGGTTGCCCAGGCCCTGGGCGGGGACCTGACCCTGCGGCGTCAGCTTGTCGATCAGCATCGGCAGCACCGAGGCGAGCAACGGCAGCAGCATGCCGGCGTTGATGCCCAGCTTCTGCGCCAGGCCCGACACCACGTCGCCGCCCAGCACGTTGCCGAGCTGGCCTTCGGAGACCGGCTTGTTGTCGCCCTTGCCGATCCACGAGCCGATCACGTCGCCCATGCCGGCGCGTTCGAACTTCGACACCAGACCGCCGATGCCGCCCTGGCCGCCATCATTGGCGAGGAGGCTGCCGAAGATGGCCTCCAGGCCGCCTGCGCCCCCGGCGCCACCCAGTCCCGCCAGACCGCCCAGCCCACCCAATCCGCCCAGTCCGCCGTCCTGGGCGTTCGCCCCGGCGGGGCCCGCAGCCGTGGGAGACGCGCTGGTAGCGGCGTTGTTGCCGCCGAGCACCTGGCCGAGTACCAAATCGAGCAATCCCATGATGTTGTTCCTTCCCTGTGACGTATGGATCCGTGGATCGAGATGCAGCCCGCGCGATGCCGGGCCGCGTTTCATTGTGCGATGCCGCCCCGCGCCCCGACAGGGCGGCTTTGCAACCGGACACGCGAAGGCGTAAGCAATCGCGGCGACCCGCGGTCGTTCATGGTGAGCGCGGAGCGCGCCTCGACAGCAGGGGCTCGCTCGCGCCCTCGACGCCGACGAGCGCCAGCACGGTGAGCAGCGAGCGCTGCGCCCCCAGCCAGGCGCCATCGAGTTCGATCCATTCACCGGTGGTGTGGAAGCCACCGGTTCGGCCACCGCCGCCCAGTACCACCGCCGGGATGCCGAGCGACATCGGCACGTTGGCATCGGTGCTGGACGCCTGCAGCACGCTGCGCAGGCCATAGGCGGTATTGGCTCGCACGGCGGCCTCCACCATCGGCGCATCGGAAGGCGTGCGCCCGCCCGGCCGATCGCCGATCAGCCGCACGGAGGCGGTGAGCGTGTCGACGCCCCAGCGTCGGTTCTCGGCCGCGATGGCGGCCTTCACGGCGCCCAGCACCCGGCGCTCGGCCTGCTCGAGCACCGCGCTGTCGTCGGAGCGGATGTCGACCGTCATGCGCGCCTCGGCGGCGATGGCGTTGACCGCGCTGCCGCCGGAGGCCGTGCCGACGGTGAAGGTGGTGCGTGGATAGGCCGGCGTGCGGATGTCGGCGATGCGCGCGATGGCGCGTCCCATGCCATGCACCGCGCTCGGGACGCGGCCGAAGGCACCGAAGCTGTGGCCGCCGGGGCCTTCGAAGACGATCTCGTGGCGCCGGCTGGCGGTGCCGGCGACGATCAGGTGGACATCGGGGGCGGGTTCGAGTCCGACGAGGCCATCGATGTCGCGCTGGGTCTCGAAGAGATGCCGCATGCCACGCAGGTTGCCGAGCTCCTCCTCGCCGACGCTGCCGACGAACAGCAGGTCGCCGACCGTGCGCAGCCGCTGGTCCTCCAGCACCTTCAGCCACGACAGCAGCACCGACAGGCCACGCACGTCGTCGGAGATGCCCGGGGCGTAGAGCCGGTCGCCGCGCGCCTTCACCCGCACATCGGTACCGGCCGGGAACACCGTATCCAGATGCGCCGTGACCACCAGTTTCGGGACCTCGTGGCCCGTGGCGGTGGAGCGGCCGCGACGCAGGCCGATGACATTGCCCTCGGCGTCGATGTAGGCGTCGGGCAGGCCGAGCGCCTTCAGGCGCGCCAGGAAGGCCGCGGCGCGCGCCTGCTCGCCGAAGGGGGGCGCCTCGATCTCGGTCAGCCGGCGCAGATCCTCGATGGAGCGCGCGTGATCCGCCGCGACGGCGTCGAGCACCGCCTGCACCGCCGGTGCCGCGAGCAACTGCACGTAGGTGCGCTCGACCCGGGGACTCACCGGCCAGGGCGACGACCCGAGACCCGCTCCCTGCGCCTGCGCCATCCGCATCGCGCCCACCAGGCACAGGCCGGCAAGGCCGGCCAGCATCGCCGTGCCACGGGCGCTGCAACTCATGCGGGCGGCACCTCGGCCAGGGCGATCAGCGCCGCGAGGGCGGCGGTCTCGGCGCGCAGCACGCGCGGGCCGAGCGTGACGGGCGCGAAACCCGCGCGCAGCGCCTGCTGTTCCTCGGCGGCGCTCAAGCCACCCTCGGGGCCGCTGAGCACGCGCCAGGCGGCCGCCGTGGTCAGGGCCGGCCGCGCGGCGACGTGGTCGGCGATGGCGCGCGTGCCCGGCGCCAGGCTCAGCACCAGCGCTCGCGCGGTGCCGTCGGCTGGGCCCGCGATCCAGTCGCCGAAGCCGCGCACCGGATGGATCACGGGAACGCGATTGCGTCCGCACTGTTCGCACGCCGCGATGGCGATCGCTTCCCAGTGGGCGCGCTTCTTGTCGGCACGCTCGCCATGGAGTCGGAGCACGCCGTGGGCGCTCATCAGGGGCTGGATGCTGGCGACGCCCAGTTCGGTCGCCTTCTCGACCAGCCAGTCCATGCGCTCGTTGGCCGGCATGCCGACGGCCAGGTGCACGGCCTGCCCGGCCTCGCGCTCCACGGGATCGCGCGCGCCGACCCGCACCGCCACCTCGCTGCGGCCCATGCGCTCGACGACGGCGGCGTACTCGCCGCCCGCGCCGTCGAACAGCACGATCGCATCGCCCGGCTGCAGCCGCAGCACCTGGACGTGCCGCGCGGCGCCGGCCGGCAGCAGCAGGTCGGCGCCGGAGTGCAGCGCGGTGGCGCAGTGGAAGCGCGGCACGCCGTCAGATCCTGCCGTAGGCGAAGCCCGACTGCGCCTGCGTGCCTTCCACCTCGTCGACCACCCGCAGCAGCGGCGTCAGCTCCATGTAGCGGCTCGCGGTGGCGCGGATGTAGGCGATGAAGCGTGGCGTGTCGGCCAGATACCTGGGCTTGCCGTCGCGCAGCGTCAGGCGCGCGAAGATGCCCGCGACCTTCAGGTGGCGCTGCAGGCCCATCCATTCGACGGTGCGATAGAAGTGACCGAAATCGGCGTCGACGGGCAATCCGGCCTTGCGCGCGGCCTGCCAGTAGCGCACGGTCACGTCGATCACGAAGTCCTCCTCCCAGCTCAGGAAGGCATCGCGCATCAGGCTGGCGATGTCGTAGGTGATGGGACCATGGACCGCATCCTGGAAGTCCAGCACGCCCAGGCGGGCGCCGGCCTCGGCCGGGTCGTCGGCCAGCATCAGGTTGCGCGGCATGAAGTCGCGATGCACGTACACCGCCGGCACCGACAGGTTGTTCTCGACGATCAGCCGGAAGCTGCGCTCCAGCCGTTCCTGCAGCCGGCCTTCGACCGTCACCCCGCGATGCCGCGTGATGTACCAGTCGGGGAACAGCGCCAGCTCGCGCTCGAGCAGCGCCCGGTCGTAGGGCGGCAGCACGCCGGGCCTGGAACCCAGCTGCCAGCGGATCAGTTCGTCGATGGCGGCTTCGTAGAGCGGCAGCGCCGAGGCCGGATCGCGGGCGTCGATGGCGTCGAGCATCGTGCGCCGTCCCAGGTCGTCGAGCAGCAGGAAGCCATGCGCGCGATCCCAGTCGAGCACCTGGGGCGCATGCACGCCGGCCTCGCGCAGGAGCTGCGCGATCCGCACGAAGGGCTCGCTGTCCTCCTGCACCGGCGGGGCGTCCATCACGATGCGGCTGCGCACGGTGGTCGCGTCGTGACCGGCCGGGCCGGCGGCATCGATGCGGAAGTAGCGCCGGAAGCTGGCATCGGCCGAGGCCAGGCGCAGCGTGTCGGTCGCGAGACCCTGGAGCGGCGCGATGCGCGCGAGCCACGCCTCGAAGGCGGCCGCGCGGGCCGGATCGGCCCAGGTCACGGGAACCCGCGTGGTTTCGGCATCGGCGGGGAGCACGGCGGCGGCCCGTGCGGAAGCAGCGCCGCCGGGGGGCGTGTACGGGGATGCGGTCATGGATAATCGATTCTACAAATCCGCCGCCTGCGGATGCCGCGCAGCCCGCCGCCAGCCGCAGTGGCCGGCGTCTCCCTCCCGCCGACCCGTGACGTCTCCTGCCCATGTCTGAACCGAATCGCCTCCGCGCCCGCAGGTCGCCGAATCGTCCGCCGCTGCCCCTGGCCCTGCTGTCGCTGGCGCTGCTGCATGCGCAGGGAGCCGGCGCGCAGCAACAGCCGCAGGCCGCTTCCTGGGCCGATGCACCGCTCGTGCTGAAGCGCTCGGCCCAGCTGCTGGAGGTGATTCCGCAGTCCGAGCGTTCGCAGCGGCCCAACTTCGTCGCCGGCGACAGCATCACCGGACGTCCCGACCTGGAGACCGTGATCGTCGGCAATGCCTCGGTGCGCCGCGGCGACACCGTCATCAATGCCGATCGGCTGGAGTACTACCAGCCCGACGACCTGACCACGGCGACGGGCAACGTGCGCGTGAACCAGGCCGGCAATGTCTACGAGGGCCCGGAACTCCAGCTCAAGCTGGAGACCTTCGAGGGCTTCTTCCGCAACGTGCGCTACCGCTTCCTCGTCAACGGCGGCCATGGCGAGGCCGAACGCATCGACTTCGTCGATGCCAACGTCTCGGTGGCCCGCAGCGTCACCTACACCACCTGCCGCATCGAGGACTACCCCGGCTGGATGCCGGCCTGGCTGTTGAGCGCGGCCACGCTGGCCACCGACACCGAGGAAGGCGTGGGCATCGCGACGAACGCGCGCATGACCTTCATGGGCGTGAGCACGCCGGCCTTCCCGTCGTTCAGCTTTCCGCTCGACGAGAAGCGCAAGAGCGGTCTGCTGTCGCCCTTCTTCGGCGTCGACAGCGTCAACGGCATCGAGCTCACCCAGCCCTACTACTGGAACATCGCCCCCAACCGGGATGCCACCCTCTATCCGACGCTCATGAGCAAGCGCGGCATCAACGTGGGCAGCGAGTTCCGCTATCTCGAGAGCACCTACAACGGCATGGTGCGCGCCGACCTCATGCCCTCCGACCAGTTGCGCAACCGCGATCGCTGGGGTGTCTGGACGACGCATCGCCAGGTCTTCGACGCCCCCTCCTTCGGCCTGAACTCGCTGTCCGGCCTGCTCAACATCAACCGCGTGAGCGACAACAACTACTGGCGCGACTTCTCGCGCACACCCACGCTCTCCACGCGCCTGCTGGAGAGCCAGGCGGCCCTCTACTGGGGCAAGAGCGACTGGAGCGGCCAGGTGCGCCTGCTGTCCTACCAGACGCTGCAGTACGACCTGTCGCCGATCACGCCGCCCTACGACCGCCTGCCGCAACTCACGGCCAACAACACCAAGTACGACGTCGGCGGCTTCGACATCTCGACCTCGCTCGACTACACGCGATTCCGGGCCGAGCGGCAGTACGCGCCGAACCTCAACGGCATCGTCCAGCCCAACGGCGAGCGCGCCTTCGGCATCCTGCAGGTCAGCCGGCCGTGGCTCACGCCCGGCACCTTCGTGATCCCCAAGCTGATGCTCAACGCCACGTCCTACCAGTTCGACTCGCCGCTGGCCGGTGGCCAGACCTCGGCCAGCCGCACGGTGCCGACGTTCAGCCTCGACAGCGGGATGGTCTTCGAGCGCGATGCCAACTTCTTCGGCCGCGCCTTCCTCCAGACCCTGGAGCCGCGCGCCTTCTACGTGCGCACGCCCTATCGCGACCAGAGCCAGCTGCCGGTCTACGACAGCGCCGCGAACGACTTCAACTTCGCCACCGTCTACACGGAGAACGCGTTCTCGGGCAACGACCGGATCTCCGACAGCAACCTGCTCACCCTGGGCGTCAGCACGCGCCTGATCGATCCCAACACCGGTGTCGAGGCCGCGCGCTTCGGCGTCGCCCAGCGCCTGCGTTTCGCCGACCAGAACGTCACGCTGCCCGGCGTCCTGCCATCGACCGACCGCCTGAGCGACGTGCTGCTGGGCGCGCAGGTCAACTGGACGCCGCGTCTGAGCGTGGACACCACGGTGCAGTACAACCCCGACACGCAGCGCTCCGAACGCGTGGCCCTGAGCACCCGCTACCACCCGGCGCCCTATCACACGCTCAATGCGGCATTCCGCTACCAGGCCGACACCCCCACCTCCACCACGACGGGCAACAAGTCGCTCGACGTCGGTTTCCAGTGGCCGCTCAACGATCTGTGGGGCGACAAGGGCCGCGACCTGGGCCCCGGCCGCGGCCAGGGCGGCGGCCGCTGGTATGCCGTCGGTCGCATGAACTACAGCCTGAAGGACAGCAAGCTCACCGACGGCGTGATCGGCTTCGAATACGACGGCTGCTGCTACATCGGCCGCGTGGTGCTGGAACGTCTGACGACCGGACGGGTCACAGCCAACACCCGCATCATGTTCCAGCTCGAGTTCGTCGGCTTCGCCAGCGTCGGTTCGAGCCCGATCCGGACCCTGACACAGAACATCCAGCGCTACCAGCCCCTGCGTCAGCCGGGTCTGATGGAACCACCGAGTCGCTACACGCAATACGATTGAACCCGGGTCCCCGGCCCCACGGCCGCCCCGCCCCCATCGACATGAAGACACCTACCCCCTCCGCCCTCACTCTGGCCTGCCTGGTCGCGTTCGGGGGTGCCGTCTGCGGCGCCCAGGCGCAAGGACTGGGCCTGCGACCCGGCAACGCGCGCAGCGGCATCACGGACATCATGAACAACCCGCAGCGCGGCATCGCGCCTGCGGAGCCCGCTGCCGCCGCGCCGGTCCAGGGCCAGCGTGCGGCCGAGTTCATCGTCGCCCTGGTCAATTCCGAGCCCATCACCAACACCGAGGTGCAGACGCGCGTCAATCGCATCCTGGCCGAGAACGCCGAAGCCCGGCGTGCCCCGATCGGCGAACTCGCGCGCCTGGTGCTCGAGCGCATCATCCTGGAGCGTGCGCAGCTGCAGCTGGCCAAGGAGAACGGCATCCGGGTCGACGACCTGACGGTCGATCAGGCCGAGGAGACGGTGGCACGGCAGAACCAGGTCAGCCGCGAGGAACTGCGTCGCCGGGTCGCCGCCGAGGGCATGTCGTGGAACGAATTCCGCAACGACCTGCGCAATCAGCTCCTGCTCACCCGGTTGCGCGAACGCGAGGTCAATGCGCGGGTGAGGATCAGCGATGTCGAGATCGAGCAATACCTGCGCGACCAGCAGGGCGGCAATGCCGCGGTGCCGACCCAGATCAACCTGGCCCAGGTGCTGGTGGCCGTGCCGGAGAACGCGAACGACGCGCAGGTCGCCGCGCTGGAGCAGAAGGCCCAGGCGATCGCCCGGCGCGCGCGCGCCGGCGAGGATTTCGCCGCGCTCGCGCGCGACGGCTCCGACGCGGCGGACCGTGCCGGCGGCGGTGCGATGGGCCTGCGCAGCGTGCAGCGCTATCCCACGCTCTTCGTCGAGGCCACGCAGGCGACGCCGGTCGACGGCATCGCCGGGCCGGTGCGTTCGAGCGCGGGCTTCCACGTGCTCAAGGTGCTGGCCAAGACCCAGCCCGGCGCGGCCGACGCGGCCACCACGCAGACCCAGGTCCGTCACATCCTGCTGCGCACAGACGCCCAGCGCAGCACCGCCCAGGCGGTCGCGCAACTGGCCGAATTCAAGCGCCGCCTGCAGGCCGGCACCGCCGACTTCGCCGGCCTCGCGCGCGACAACTCCCAGGATGGCAGCGCCAAGGATGGCGGCGACCTGGGCTGGACCCGGCCCGGCCAGTTCGTGCCGGAATTCGAGGAGGTGATCACGCGGCTGCAGCCCGGCCAGATCAGCGATCCGGTGGTCTCGCGCTTCGGCGTCCACCTGATCCAGGTCATGGGCCGGCGCGAAGCCCCGCTGACGCCCGCCGAACAGCGGGAAGCCGCGCGTGCCACCCTGCGCGAGAAGCGCATGGACGAGGCCTACGAAACCTGGGCACAGGAAGTGCGCGCCCGGGCGTATGTGGAGTTCCGTCAGCCGCCGGTCTGATGGCCACGCCACACCATGTCGCGCGCAAGCGCTTCGGCCAGCACTTCCTCTGCGACGGCGGGATCATCGACGCGATCGTGCGCGCCATCGCGCCGCAGCCGGGTGATGCCATGGTCGAGATCGGGCCCGGACTCGCCGCGCTGACGCAGCCCCTGGTCGAGCGGCTGGGGCATCTCACCGTCATCGAACTCGACCGCGATCTGGCGCAACGCCTGCGTGGCCATGGCCAGCTCGATGTCGTCGAGTCGGATGTGCTGAAAGTGGACTTTGCCGCCCTGGCGCGACGCCTGGGTGGGCCCGTGACCGATGCCGGCTCCGGCAGCGATGGTCCGGTCGAGGTCGCCGCCGAAGAAGGCCGGATCCGGCGGCTGCGCGTCGTCGGCAACCTGCCCTACAACATCTCGACGCCGATCCTCTTCCACCTGCTCGGCTCCGCGCATCTGGTGATCGATCAGCACTTCATGCTGCAGAAGGAGGTCATCGATCGCATGGTCGCGACACCGTCCACCTCCGACTACAGCCGGTTGAGCGTGATGCTGCAATGGCGCTACGACATGGAGAACATCCTGTTCGTGCCGCCGGAGAGCTTCGCGCCACCGCCCCGCGTGGACAGCGCGGTCGTGCGCATGGTGCCATTGGCCGAACCACCACGGGTCGATGCGGCCCTGCTGGGCGAGCTCGTGCAGGTGGCGTTCAGCCAGCGGCGCAAGATCCTTCGCCATACCCTGGGTCGATGGCTCGAGACGCATGGTTTCGATGGCGCGTTCGACATCCAGCGCCGGGCCGAGGAAGTGCCGGTGGCGGAGTACGTGGCACTGGCCCAGGCCGTCGGGCCGGCCGGAGCCGATCCACAACGGACCCCCTCCCCCTGAAAGCAAAAAAGCCTGTCCGGGGAAGGACAGGCTTCAGGCGTGGGGCCGTCGGACCGCGACGCGGTCCGGCATCAGGCGGTGGCGAGCCAATATTCCGCGTTGAACGGACTGCTCATGCGCAACGCCAGTGGCGAGACGTCCAGGAGCTTGTCCGTCGGCATCTTCTCGGCGGTCGGATCGCCCGGGGCGATCTCGATGCCTGCCGGAGTCGCGGTGCTGAGCACTGCGGGGCCGGTTCCCTGTTGAGCCTCTACAGCCCGTTCTGCTTGGCTGGTGGTTGCAGAACGGGCTACAGAAAAGAATAGAAGCATCTGAACGGTATCTTCCGATCGCCCCAGTAGTCGGAGGCGTCACGGAAGATGTCGAGCAACTGCTCGCGCGCTTCCTTGTCGAACTTGCCGTTGGCCGGGATCTGCTCGAGCACGACGATGAAGCCCGGCTGCGGCCCGGACTTGTGCAGCGGGTCCGTCATGCAGTCGTAGAGCGCATCGAAGTTCTTGCCGAAGTGCGCGGGAAAGGTGAATTGCTGCGCGATCAGGTCCAGCACATCCTGCTTGCTCTGAGCCTGGGCCAGGTTCGCATAGAGGAAGTGCTGTCCTGCCTCTTGCGCCGCTTCCTGCAGATCGTTCACGCGGAAAGCGCGGATCGACTGCACGATATTGGGGCGCACGGCACGAAGGGATAAGGTCATCTCCGCTGGTCTTTCCATGGTTGTTTTCGTCGTTGTCTTCGTCGTCATTGGACCGGGGCACAAGAGCGTGCTTTCTCGATCCGGGGGGTGTGGTCGCGGTCACCGTTCACGGCACGATCCGCCTGAAACTCGCATAGTGATCCGCCGTGTACCAACACAGAAGCGGCGCTGTCTTGCGCTCGCCGCCGCAGACGATGCGACGCGCGCCCCGGTTGGATGCGCCCGGCGTGTCGACCGTGTATTCACGGTAGTGACCCCGTCTCTGGGATGGCAATAAGCGCTCGCGGTTCCCAAAGACCGTGCCATCTTTGTCATGTTCGAAAGGACCGCCCTGGAAGATGGCCCGGTAGGTCCGCTGGCCTTGCGGCGGCAATTCCGACAAGGGAATCGACGATGTCGTTGCATCGGCGCTCTGCGTCGGACGGTCCACATCGCGGAACTGCGCCATGCTCGGGCCTGTCGTTCCCATCCCGCAGCCTGCCAGCACCAGACCGGCCATGACGAATCGGGATGAAAAAGACGTGATAAAGGCGTAAGCCGCCATGAGGCACCAGAAGGAAGGACGCGGGGGCTCGAATCGACTGTGTTGAAGGGTTAACCCTTGAATTCGAGCCGGGCAGTGTGCATCAGAGGCGCACAAATAGCAAGCGCCTGCCCAAATTTTGGGCAGGCGCAAAGGGGCTTCGAATGCCCCGGAGATGGCACTGGAAAGGGGTCGAACCACCCTTTCCGTTCGCGTCGCGACCTCAGCGGTCGGCGTTGGCGTCGGCGACGGTCAGCGCCGTCATGTTGACGATGCGCCGCACCGTGGCGCTGGCGGTCAGGATGTGGACCGGCTTGGCCGCGCCCAGCAGCACCGGGCCGATCGCGATGTTGCCGCCCGCCGCGGTCTTGAGGAGGTTGTAGGAGATGTTGGCCGAATCCAGGTCCGGGAATACCAGCAGATTGGCATCGCCGGTCAACGCGCTGTGCGGCATGACCGCGGCGCGCTGCTTGCCATCGAGGGCCACGTCGCCATGCATCTCGCCATCGACCTCGAGCCAGGGAGCGTGCACGCGCAGCAGTTCGAGCGTGCGGCGCATCTTGAGCGCGCTGGCCTCGTTGCTGCTGCCGAAATTCGAATGCGACAGCAGCGCCACCTTCGGCTTCAGCCCGAAGCGGACCATCTCCTCGGCCGCCAGCGTGGTGATCTCGGTGAGCTCTTCCGGCGTCGGGTCGTAGTTGACGTGGGTGTCGACCAGGAACACCTGACGCCCGGGCAACAGGAGACCGTTCATGCAGGCATAGATCGGGAGGTCCTGCTGCGTGCTGGCGCAACCGCCCGGGCGCTTGCCGATCACCTGATCGATGTGGTGCAGGTGGATGGCGGTGGTGCCCCAGGTGCCGCAGATCAGGCCATCGACCTCGCCCTTGTGCAGCAGCATCGAGCCGATGAGCGTGAGCCGGCGGCGCATCTCGATCTTGGCCGTCTGCACCGTCGTGCCCTTGCGCTCGGTCATGCGGTGGTAGGTCTGCCAGAAGTCGCGATAGCGGTGGTCCTGCTCGACATTGACGATGTCGTAGTCGAGCTCCTCCTTCAGGCGCAGGCCGAACTTCTCGATGCGCTGGGCGATGATGGCCGGACGGCCGATCAGCGTCGGGCGCGCCAGGCCCTCGTCGACCACGATCTGCGCGGCGCGCAGCACGCGCTCCTCCTCGCCCTCGGCATAGGCGACGCGCTTCTTGGCGGCGCGCTTGGCGGCATCGAAGATCGGCTTCATGATCGTGCCGGACGCGTAGACGAAGCTCTGGAGCCGGTCGCGATAGGCATCGAGGTCGGCGATCGGGCGCAGCGCGACACCGCTCTCGACGGCCGCCTTGGCGACGGCCGGCGCGATCTTCATCATCAGGCGCGGGTCGAAGGGCTTGGGAATGAGGTATTCCGGACCGAAGCTGAGCTTCTCGCCCACATAGGCGGCCGCCACGCGCTCGCTCTGCTCGGCCTGCGCGAGTTCGGCGATGGCATGCACCGCGGCGACTTCCATCTCGTCGGTGATGGTGGTGGCGCCGCAGTCGAGCGCACCCCGGAAGATGTAGGGGAAGCACAGGACGTTGTTGACCTGGTTCGGATAGTCGGTGCGCCCGGTGGCCATGATGACGTCGCCGCGCACCGCGTGGGCGTCCTCGGGGGCGATCTCGGGATTGGGGTTGGCCAGGGCGAAGATCACCGGGCGCGCGGCCATCCGGGCGACCATCGCGGGCTTGAGCACGCCGCCGGCCGACAGGCCGAGGAACACGTCCGCGCCTTCGATGACGTCGGTGAGCGTGCGGGCCTCGGTGTTCTGCATGTACTGGCGCTTGTCGTCGTCCATGAGCTCGGTGCGGCCCTCGTAGACCACGCCGGCCAGGTCGGTGACGAACACGTTCTCGCGCTGCAGGCCGACCTTGAGCAGCAGGTTCAGGCAGGCCAGCGCCGCGGCGCCGGCGCCGGAGGTCACGAGCTTGACCTTCGCGATGTCCTTGCCCGCGACCTTCAGGCCGTTGAGCAGCGCCGCCGCGACCGTGATCGCCGTGCCGTGCTGGTCGTCGTGGAAGACCGGGATCTTCATGCGCTTGCGCAGCTCGCGCTCGACGTAGAAGCAGTCCGGTGCCTTGATGTCCTCGAGGTTGATGGCGCCGAAGGTGGGCTCCAGCGCGGCGATGACCTCGACGAGCTTGACCGGGTCCTTCTCGTCGATCTCGATGTCGAACACGTCGACGCCGGCGAACTTCTTGAACAGCACGCCCTTGCCCTCCATCACCGGCTTGGAGGCCAGCGGACCGATGTCGCCCAGGCCCAGCACGGCGGTGCCGTTGGAGATGACGCCCACCAGATTGCCGCGCGCGGTGTACTTGAACGCGTTGACCGGATCCTTGACGATCTCCTCGCACGGCGCGGCGACGCCGGGCGAGTACGCCAGCGCCAGGTCGCGCTGGTTGATCATCTGCTTGGTCGCCGCGATGGCGATCTTGCCGGGGGTCGGGAGCTCGTGGTATTCGAGCGCGGCGCGGCGCATCTCGGCGCGTTTGTCTTCGGCGCTCGGCGCGGCCAGCGTGGAGGTGCTCAGGGAGGCGGAATCGGACATGGGCGGCGGGCTCCTGCCGTCGCTGGCGCACTCGGAGCGGCGCCTGTGCGACAAGTGTTGTAGGGGGCGCGATTGTAGACCTCGCCCCGTGTCGCGGGACGGCGCGCTAGCCGCCGCCGTAGGCCAGGACCGGCGGGTCGGCCGGCGCGGACGGCATCGCGTCGCGGTCATCCGGCGGCGGGTCGCGACGCGGCGTGATCACGTAGAGGTTCTGATCGGCGCACAGCGCATCGAACGCCTGGACGGTCTCGACATACAGGCTCAGGTGACCGAACGCGATCAGGCGCGGGAACGACTGGTCGCGATGCTGCGCATGCAGCGCGGTCCCGGCTCCCAGCAGGTGGATGCGGTGATCGAGCACCCGGTAGCCCGTCTGGTGGAACATCGCGCGCGCATCGAAGTCGGTGAAGAAACGCAGGTGCGTGAAGTCCAGCAGTCCCCAGCTGCGATAGCGCCAATGCCCCTTGAGCGCGTCGTGAAGCAGGGCGATGTTGCCCACGTTGGGCAGGCTCACCAGCACATGCGCATCCGGGGCCGCGATGCGATGGAGGCCCTGCAGCAGCTTCCAGGGATTGGTCAGGTGCTCGAGCACGTCGAACAGACAGATCAGATCGAACGGCCGGACCAGGCCCAGGCTCGAGAAGTCGAACGCCTGCGCGTCCTGCTCGATCACGTGGTCGAAATGCCGCCTCGCCTGGGCCGCCGCCGAGGCGTCGAGTTCGCAGCCCCAGAGCTGGCACGCCGGATAGCGCTGATGCAACGCGTAGCCGACGCCGCCGGAGCCGCAGCCGATGTCGAGGGCGACCTCGGGCGGCCGCTGGATGAGCGCCATGCATTCGGGCCGGGTGCTGAAGGGATAGACGTAGTCGGCCTCCCGGTCCTGCCAGAGGAAGCGGGTCACGACAGGCCCCGCGCGCCCGGCATCCCGCCGGGCCACTGGATGCGCCAGCCATGGCTGCGGAACATGCGCTGGATGGCGTGCTCGCCGAAGATCGAATCGCTGGCGGCGCGCGGGATCGTGTAGCGCAGGGTCGGCATCTCGCCGCCGATGCTCACGATCTTGCGGAACTTGCTGTGGTGGCCGACGATGGTCTGCAGGGGGTAGCCATCGTGCAGCAACGGACTCGCATGCTCGATGGCGAAGCCGCGCGCGGTCTCCAGGGTCGCGAATCTCACGCCGTGCGCCTCCAGTGCCGCGCGCGCGCCGATGCACAGCCACACGTCCTCCAGCACCACGTCGTTCTCCCACTGCAGCTGCATCGCGGGATCCGAGACATCGCATGCCAGCGGTGGCGGTATCTCCAGGGACAGGCCCAGCGCCCGGGGAGCACGCATCAGTCGCTGGCTGCGCAGCGAGAAGCCACCGTTGAAGACCGGCTCGATCAGCACGTCGGGCTTCAGCGCCTCGGCGCACCATCCGAAACCACCGACGAACCGCGCCGCGCCCGACTTCTGCCGCACGCGGGCCAGGTGGACCGGCGCACCGATGTAGTCGCAGTCGAAATAGGCCTGCCGCCAGTGCCGGCCCGAGACCACCCAGCCATCGTCCTGCACCACCAATGCGTAGTCGGTGTCGATGAACTGGTGCAGCGCATACAGCATGAAGACGCTGTATTCCATGTAGCCGAAGGGCCGCACCGGCACGTGCCGCACCCAGGGTGGCAGCAGGGCCGGCCGCTCCGGGCTGATCAGCAGCGCACGGCTGCCGGGGAGTTCGTGGGCGCTGAGCTGCACCGAGAGCGCCGCGCCGGCCGCCGCGGGCTGCCATCCCGTGACGCTGACGACCGTGATGTCGGAGAACCCGGACATGGCGGATTCAGGCCGCCACGGCGGTCGGCCGGCCGGTGGCGAAGGCCTTCGGCGACGCGACCTCGGCAAGCGGATGCGCATCGCGCGGACGGCGCCAGTCGCGATCGCGCAGCTTCTCCTCGAAGAAATGCTCGTAGGCACGGACCACGTCCATGTTCTCGAACAGCACGTCGCAACATTCGGCGATCCTGCGACGCATCGCCCGGTTGAACCCGGCATCCTCGCTCAAGCGCCGCACCAGCCGCACGTAGTCGGCGGCATCCGTGGCAATCAGGTCCTCCATGCCCATGAAGCGGTACATGCCCGCAGTGTGCATGCCGCGCTGGAAGCGGCCGGCCATCGTCACCACCGGCGCGCCCGCGGCCCAGGCCTCCAGCGTCGTGTTGTAGCCATTGAAGTGGATGGTGTCGAGCACGCCGTCGCAGACGCGTTCGAGGTTCATGAGGTCGGGCATCGCCAGTCCCGGCAGGCAGGTGATGCGCTCGACCAGCCGGCCCATGCGCCGCTCCAGCCGGCGCAATATCACCTCGCTCCAGTGCCCGACGGGCGAGCGCGTAAAGAGGATGCGCGCCTTCGGATCCTCGCGCAGGATGCGCTCCAGGATCGGATCGAAGTCCGGATGCACCTTGAACAGGTATTGCGGGCAGATGTGGAGATGGTCGTCGTCGTCGAAGCCATAGTCCGAGCGCGTCTTCAGCACGGTGGGCAGTTGCGGCCGGTGGTAGTAGCTGAACTGCGGCACGTCGCGCAGCAGATGCAGGTGCTCGCTGTAATGGTCGGCGGCATCCGGCGGTTCCAGCGCGTCGACGGAGATCCACCAGTCGATCGTCGGGATGCCATTGGTCTCGGGGTGGCCGAAATGCGTGCACTGCAGCGGCGCCAGCCGCGCGTGCGCCAGCATGGTCTGATAGGGATTCATGCCGATGTCCGGATAGAAGATGGCGTCGAAGCGTTGCGTCGCCAGCGTCTCGCGGTCCGGCGCGAGATCGCCGGAGAGATCGATCACCCGGTCGGCGCTGGCGCGCATGGCCTGCGCCATGGCGTCCCCGTGGCGCGGCGGCAGGCACACCAGCGCGACCTCGAAGCGCGCCCGATCGAGCTTCTCGACGATGCCCCGCGTGGTACGCCCGATGCTGTGGTTGTGGAACAGCGACGATGCGATGCCGATCCTGATCTTCTCGCCCGGCCCCGCGTAGTCCGCCACCCAGGGCGCCTCGTGGATCAGCTGCGGCATTGACTTGCGCGCCAGCAGCGCGCCCTTGCGCTGCAGGTCGCGGTCGTTGCGACCGTGGTAGGCCAGATAGAAGAAGCCGGGCGAGAGGATCGGCGGCACCGCCCCCTGGCGGGCGAGGTAGGCGTCGAGCGCCGCTTCCAGGCGACGGCGCGAGAGGTCGATCTGCGCGAGGGAGTCGGGGATGCAGGGAAAGGCGAAATCGATGCGGGCCTGCAGCTCGGGCGATGGATGCTCCTGGTGCAGGGCCGTCAGGATCGCCATCCCCTGGTCGAATTCGCCCATCTCGCACAGGCAATCGGCCAGCCGTTCGCGTGCCGGCGCATGCCCGGGCTCGAGCTCGATCACGCGCCGATAGGCCACCGCCGCTTCCTCGAGCAGCTTGTGGTTCTGGTGGAGCGCGCCCAGGTGCAGCCATGGCGCCACGTCGCCCGGCATCGACGCCACCGCCCTGGCGAAGGCCCGCGCCGCTTCCTCGTGCCGCCGATGCTTCTCGAAGACGCGCCCGAGATCGATCCACTTCACCCCTGCCGCATGCCCCTCCTCCAGGAAGCGACCGATCTCGCCGGCCATGGGATGGAGCGTGTCCGACGCCAGCAGCACCCGCATGATGTTGTCCAGGGCTTCCGGATGGGCGGGTTGCAGTTCGAGTGCTCGTCCATAGGCATTCACCGCCTCGTCCCATTGTTCCCGCCCCTGCCCTTCGAGCGCCAGGCCGAAATGGTTGTGGTGGTTGGGCAGGCGCGGATTCAGCGCGACCGCCATGGCGGCCTGCCTGGCACCCTCGACCGAGTGCCCGAGCTGGTGCAGCGCATAGCCCAGCAGGCTGTAGACGTCCGCTGGCGGCGAGGGCCCCTTGAGGAGGTGCCGGTAGATGCGCTCGGCCGTCCTGACCTGGCCGCGACCGTGCAGCAGCGAGCCGGCCAGCAGCAGCTCGTGCGGATCCCCGTCGTCCGTCGGCGCGGCATCGCCGAAGCAGGCGATCCCGTAGAGCGTCGAGGCCAGATCGGGTTCGCCGTGGCGATCGAAATGGGCGGCGACACGCATGACCAGATCTCGCTGAGGGGCGGAAAGAGTGTCCAAGGCGATGTCGATGGATGGAGGGTGAGTCGCGTCGAATCCGGAATGCAATGCTTCCATCAATCGGGTCGACGACTCGCATCACTTCGCGCCATGAACGGCTTTTAGGAACAGTCGAATCAGGGTCGGACGCGTTGTCTCGTCGTTCCTAACGACCAGTCCTAATTGGAAATGACTTGCGCAGCAAATCTAAATAACCTGGGCTTCTGAATCGCCGGCATCCGGCACTCCCTCAATCATTTATCTCCTGTGCCGCCATGGCATGGCATGACATGCGCGTGCAGGGCGTCGTGCTCGGCGTCCGCAGAGACAGGAGCGGCAGCCGCCGAGCGGGCGCGCCTTCAATCTTCAGGGAGCTCGATGAACAAGCAACGCCTTCGTCTCGTCCTCGGTCAATCCCTGGGCCTGCTGGTGCCACCGGCCCCCGGTCGCCGGGCCGATGGCGGCCGCGCCTCCGGTGCGCAGCGGCGCCTGGGCCCGCTCGTCTGCGCGACATGCGCCGTCTTCGCGAGCGGTGGCGGTGGCTCGCCCGCGGCGCAGGCCCAGAACAGCGTGCCGCCGCTCAGTGGACGTCCACATGGGTTCGGTCCGGACGACATGCGAGGAGCGATGACGCCGGCCATGCCGACGGCGA
This sequence comes from Variovorax sp. PEI5, assembly GCF_056679935.1. NCBI lineage: Bacteria > Pseudomonadati > Pseudomonadota > Betaproteobacteria > Burkholderiales > Comamonadaceae > Variovorax > Variovorax sp. PEI5. The sequence continues at coordinate 2,666,211 of NZ_CM155257.1, read as the reverse complement.
CGGCGACGGCGCGCAGCTTCGAGATCCGCGGCTTCGAGCTGGACGACCAGGCCGGACTCCCGCCCGAGCGGCTGGCCCGGGTGCAGGCCATCTTCGATGGCGTGCGCGGTCCCGCGCGCACCCTGGCGGAGGTGACCGTGGCCAGGATCTCGGCGCAGGCGCTGCTCGACGAGACGCAGCCCGGCGCGCTGATCGTCAACGTGCCGGAGCAGACGCTCGAGGAAGGCCGCATCCGGGTCGTCCTCCTCGCGCGACAGGACGTGCGTCTGGACCGGTTGAGCATCGTGGCCGCGCCGGGCTTCGACGAGCGCAACGTGCGCGCCTCGGTGCCCGCGCTGGCCGAGGGCATGCGGCTGGACGCGAACGCGCTGGACCGCCAGCTGCGCCTGGGCGAGCTCAATCCGTTCAAGCGCACCAGCGTCGCACTGGGCCGCCAGGGCGATGGGGTGGCCACGGCGGTGGTCACCGCGCGGGCCGAGCGCGGCGCGCTGGGCTTCGCGAGCACCGACAACTTCGGCCCCCGCGGGGCGCGCGCGCGCCTGGGCGCGGGCTATGTCGACGGCAACCTCACCGGGCGCGACGACGTGCTCTCGCTCAACGCCATGAGCGCGCTGCACGCCCAGCGCCTGCACGGGCTGAGCGTGAGCTATGCGCTGCCGCTGTACCGCCACGACCAGCTCCTGGAGCTGGGCCTGGCGCACTCGCGCTCGGACTCCGGGCGCAGCGTGGAGCTGTTCCGCATCAATGGAGCGGGCACGGCCGCCTCGCTCAAGTGGAGCTACCTGCTGCCGCGCCAGGCCACGGCCGACCTGCGCCTGACGGCGGGCTACCTGTACCACCGCACACGCGGGCGCATCGGGCTGCAGGCGTTCGAGGAGGTGACGTCGCAGCTGGCCCCGGGGGCGACGGCGCCGCTGTCGGTGGGGGTGGAAGGCGAGGTGCGGCCCACGGGGCTGGGCCTGGCGGTGGTGGTGAGCGGGGCGGTGAACGTGGCGCACAACTTCGCCGGTCGCCTGGGCAGCACCGACGAGGCGGGGCTGCGGGCGTTGCGCCGGGGGGCGGGGGACTTCACGCTGGCGAGCGCGCGGCTGCGGGCGGAGGCGGAGCTGGGCGGGGGCTGGCAGCTGCGCGGCAGCGTGCTGGGCCAGACCACGGGGGATGTGCTGGTGGCGGCCGACCAGCTCAACGTGGCCGGGCCGTATGCGGTGCGGGGCTTCCGCGACGCGGGCCTGCTGGGCGACCGGGCGCTGGTGACGAGCGCGGAGGCGGCCACGCCGGTGCTGTTGAAGATGGCCGAGGTGAGCCTGCGCGGCTGGGGCTTCGCCGACTATGGGACGTTGCGGCGCAATCACGCGCTCGTGGGCGAACTGGCACGCGCCGATGTCGCCTCCGCCGGCATGGGTCTGCGCACGGCGGCGCATTGGGGCACGCTGGAGATGTACCTCGCGCGCAAGTTCACCGGACGCGCCTACGACCTCGATCTCTCGCGCTATTCGCTCTGGGTCAACGCGGCCGTCAAGTTCTGATCCCTCCCCCCGCAACCCCACAGCCCGGCAGGAACGACATGAACCCCACGGCGATCTTCCCGGTCGAGTCCTTCGAGTCCTTCGCCTACCGGCGCGACCGCGAGCAGGGCGTGCGCGAGCTGGTGCGCCTGCTGCAGTCGTTCGATCGGCACTATGGCGATCTGGAGGGCATCGTGTCGATGCGGCGGGCGGTGGATGTCGAGCGTCCCGATGCGCACCTGCCGACCCGCCTCGCCTCGGCCCTGACGTGTCTGCTGTCGGATCCCGGGTTCCGGCTGTCGGAGCTGGGGTTCGCCCAGCTGATCGGCCTGCAGCGGTGGATCGGCACCTTGTTCGCGGCCACGCCGTTCGGCAACGCGGATCACGTGCTCGCCACCATGGACCTGGGCGGCACCGACGGTGCGCTGCAGGTGCGGCCATCGGATCTGGCCAGGTTCTGTCTCCTCTACACACCGGATTCGGAGCTGCAGCTCGACGTCGACGCGCTCTGGGCGCATCACCCCCGTCACACCGCCGCCCTGCTGCTGGCGCTGCTGTCGCCGCGTTTCCTGGGCACGCGGGCGGCGCATGGCAAGCGGGAGACGCTGCTGGGCTGGCTGCCGCGCAAGCTCGCCGAGCTCGAGTTCCTGGAGACCCTGCCGCGCGCCATCCTGCACGACGTGTACATGCATTGCAGCTATGCGGACCGGCCCGACAAGCACGAGATCAAGCGCCAGATCAACCGGCTGGTGCGCAACGAGACGCTGCTCCTGGGCTGGACCGATCCCGACCTGGCGACGGCCGGCACGCGCCGCGTCGACGGCAAGCCGGTGCTGGTCGTGGTGCTCGAATGGTTCGGCGCGCAGCACTCGGTGTTCCGCACGCACTCGGCATCGCTGCGCGGACTGCGTCGGCGCTTCCACGTCGTCGGCCTGGGCAGCGAGCCGCACGTGGATGCGGCCGGCCGCGCCGTGCTGGACGAGTTCGTCGCGCTGCGCGGCGGCTTCGCCGACATGATCGAGACCGTGCGCTCGACGGTCGCGCGGCATGCGCCGTCGATCGTCTACTACCCGTCGATCGGCATGTTCCCGCTCACCATCTTCCTGGCCAACATGCGCCTCGCGCCCGTGCAGGTGACGGCACTGGGGCATGGCGCGAGCTCGATGTCGCCCTTCATCGACCATTTCGTGGTGGATGAGGATTTCGTCGGCGATCCGGCCACCTTCTCCGAGCGGCTGATCCTGATGCCGCCCCACGGCATGCCGCACGTGCCCTCGGATGCCCACCGTGCGGTCCGGCCGCGCCTGGGCCCGGAGCAGCCGGACGTCGTGCGCATCGCGGTGGCCGCGACCCCGATGAAGCTCAATCCCGTGCTGATGGGCGCCTGCCGGGAGATCGCGCGCCGGGCGCGCACGCCGGTGCACTTCGACTTCTTCTGCGGCCTCTCGAACGGGCTCGGCGCGATGCAGGTCCGGCGCTTCGTGGCCGGCTGGCTGGACAACGCGACCTTCCACGGCACGCTCGCCTATGCCGACTACATGGCGCTGCTCGGGACCTGCGACATGTTCATCGACCCGTTCCCCTACGGCAACATGAATGGCATCGTCGACATGGCGCATCTCGGCCTGGCGGGGGTCTGCCGCGTCGGGCCGCAGGTGCACGAGCACATCGACGCGGGCATGTTCCATCGGCTCGGCCTGCCCGGCTGGCTGGTCGCCGATTCCACCGAGGCCTATGTGGCGGCCGCCGTCCGGCTGGTCGACGGCCACCGGGAGCGCCGCGCGCTGCGTCTCGACCTGCTGGAGCGCGATGCGGTCCAGGTGTTCTTCCAGGGCGATCCGACCTTGCTCGGCGAGCGGCTGCTGGCGCTCGCCGACGAGGCCATCGGCACGCGGACGGCACGGGCGGCCGGCACCGCGCAGCCGCAGCCCTGGCCATGCCCCGGGTCCCGGTTCCCGGGTCCCGCGTGATGTCGCGGCCCGGCCGTCGCCGCTCAGCGGAACCCCGCCGCGCTCAGTCGCGCATCAGCGCCTCGATCTCGTCGCCCCGCACCGGGACGTCGCGCGTGATCAGCTCGCAGCCACTGTCGTCGACGATCGCATCGTCCTCGATGCGGATGCCGATGTGGTGGAAGGCCTCGGGCACGCCCTCGCCCGGACGCACGTAGAGGCCGGGCTCGATGGTCAGCACCATGCCGGGCCGCAGGATGCGGCTCGGACGGCTGCGGACGGTCTCGCCCGAGAGCGGGTCCTGGCGCTCGCTGATCTCGCCGCGCTGCGTCGGCTCGACATAGCTGCCGCAATCGTGCACGTCCATGCCCAGCCAGTGACCCGTGCGATGCATGTAGAACGGGAAGTAGGCGCGCCGCTCGATCACGTCGTCCACGCCGCCGACCTTGGCGGCATCGAGCAGGCCGAGGTCGAGCAGGCCCTGCGAGAGCACGCGCACGGTGGCGTCGTGCGGATCGCTGAAGCGCGCGCCGGGACGCGTCGCCGCGATGGCGGCCTCCTGGCTCGCGAGCACCAGGTCGTAGAGCGCGCGCTGCGGTCCGGTGAACCTGCCGTCGGCGGGAAAGGTGCGCGTGATGTCGCTCGCATAGCCGTCGAGCTCGCAGCCCGCGTCGATCAGCACCAGTTCGCCGGCGCGCACCGCGCCGGCATCGGCGCGATAGTGCAGCACGCAGGCATTGGCGCCGGCCGCGACGATCGAGCCATAGGCCGGGAACTGCGACCCGCCGTGGCGGAACTCGTGCAGCAGCTCGGCCTCCAAGTGGTACTCGCGCACGTCCTGGCCGTCACGCAGCATGCGGGCGCTGGTGCGCATGGCGCGCACGTGGGCGGCGGCGCTGATGCGGGCGGCGCGGCGCATCGTGTCCTGCTCGTGCGCGTCCTTGAACAGGCGCATCTCGTCGAGCGGCCCGCACAGGTCGCGCTGCTGCTCGGGGCACAGCGCGCCCATCCGCACGCGGGCGCGCACGGCGGCCAGCCAGCCGTCGACGCGCGTCTCCAGTCCCTGGTGGGTGGCGAACGGATACCACACGGCATCGCGGTTCTCCAGCAGGCGCGGCAGGCGCTGGTCGAGTTCGTCGATCGAATGCGCGGCATCGACGCCGAGCATCGCCGGCGCGGCCTCCGGCCCCAGGCGATAGCCATCCCAGATCTCGCGTTCGAGGTCCTTGGGCGCGCAGAAGAGCGTGGAGCGGCCATCGCCCGTGAGCGCCAGCCAGGCATTGGGCTCGCTGAAACCGGTGAGATAGAAGAAGTAGCTGTCGTGCCGGTAGGGGAAGTCGCTGTCGCGGTTGCGCGGGCGCTCCGGCGCGGTGGGGATGAGGGCGATGCCGTCGCTGCCGAGTTGCGCCGCGAGCCGCGCGCGGCGCTGCGCATGGAGGGATGTGCTGGTCATCCCTCCACGATGCCACAGCTCGGGCGCCGGCGCGGCGCCGGGGGCCGGTTTCAGCGCCGGCCGTCGAGGGCGGCCAGGCGCTCGGGCGTGCCGACGTCGGTCCAGGCGCCGGTGTGGAGTTCGGCGCTCACCCGGCCGGCGGCGATCGCCGCGCGCAGCAGCGGCGCCAGCGGGGCGCCGAGGCCCGCCGGATTGCCGGGCGGGATCGGACCCTGCGGCGGCTCGAAGAAGGCCCGCCGGTAGAGCGCGATGGTGGAGAACGTGAAGCGCTCGCCGCCCGGCGGCGCGTCGTTCAGCGCCAGGGCCACGCCGTCGCGCGACTCGGCCAGGCCGAAGTCGCCCCGCGGGTGGTGGGCGGGATTGGGCACCAGCCACAGATGCGCCAGACGGTCCCCAGCGGCGAAATGCTCGAAGGCGGCGCGGGAGAAGACGAAATCCGGCGCGTACACGTCGCCCGCCGCGACCCAGAACACCTCGTCGAGCAGCGGCAGCGCTCGCGCGATGCCGCCGGCGGTCTCCAGCGCGTGGCCGAAGTCGCGGCCCTCGTGCGAATAGGCGAGCGTGGTGGTGGCGCCGGCATCGGCGGCGCGATGCGTGGCGCCGAAGCGGGCCTCGATCAGCTCGCCCAGCCAGGCCGTGTTGATCACCACGTCGGTGAAACCGGTCCTGGCCAGTGCCTCCAGGGGCCATTGCATCAGGGGCTTGCCATGCACCTCGAGCAGTGGCTTGGGCGTGTGGTCGGTGAGTGGTCGCATGCGCTCGCCACGGCCGGCCGCCAGGATCATGGCGCGGGCCGGGCGCTCGCGCGGCGCAAGAGGATGGGTGCTGTCGGACGTGCCCTGCATGGGCCGCGACTCTAGCAGCGCCTGCGTGACAGCACGCCGGACGGACCCGGCCGTTAAAATTGTTGGCTTTTCCCCTTCCCCTCCCCCGAAAGCCCTGTACAGATGGCCAACCAAGCCTTGATGGCCAACGCGATCCGCGCGCTGGCGATGGATGCCGTTCAACTCGCCAACTCCGGTCATCCGGGCGCTCCGATGGGCATGGCCGACATGGCCACGGCGCTCTGGGGCGATCACCTGCGCCACAACCCGGCCAATCCGCACTGGGTCGACCGCGACCGCTTCGTGCTCTCCAACGGCCATGCCTCGATGCTGCTCTACGCGGTGCTGCATCTGGCGGGCTACGACCTGCCGGTGGACGAACTCAGGAAATTCCGCCAGCTCCACAGCAAGACCGCCGGCCATCCCGAGGTCGACGTCACGCCGGGCGTGGAGACCACCACCGGCCCGCTCGGCCAGGGCATCACCAACGCGGTCGGCTTCGCGCTGGCCGAGAAGCTGCTGGCGGCGGAGTTCAACCGCGACGGCCATGCCATCGTCGACCACCACACCTATGCCTTCCTGGGCGACGGCTGCCTGATGGAAGGCATCAGCCACGAAGCCGCCGCCCTCGCCGGCGCCTGGCGCCTGGGCAAGCTGATCGCGCTGTACGACGACAACGGCATCAGCATCGACGGCCCCGTCAATCCCTGGTTCATCGACGACACCGCCGCGCGCTTCAAGGCCTGTGGCTGGAACGTGATCGGCCCGGTCGACGGCCACGACGCCGGCGCCGTCTCGCGCGCCATCGCCGAGGCCAAGCTGCAGGGCGTCGCCGGCAACCGCCCGACGCTGATCGTCTGCAAGACCCACATCGGCAAGGGCAGCCCGAACCGCGCCAACACCTCCAAGGCGCATGGCGAGCCCCTCGGCGCCGACGAGATCGCCCTCACCCGCGACGCGCTGCAGTGGCCGCACGCCCCGTTCGAGCTGCCCGCGGAGGTCTACGAGGCCTGGGACGCCAAGGCCGCCGGCGCCAGGACCGAGGCCGAGTGGAACGAGCGTTTCGCCGCCTACGGGCAGCAGTTCCCCGAGCTGGCCGGCGAATTCACGCGCCGCATGAAGGGCGAGCTGCCGAAGAACTTCCACCAGACCGCGTTCGACGCCGTCGTCGCCGCGCATGCCAAGGCCGAGACCGTGGCCAGCCGCAAGGCCTCGCAGATCGCGCTGGAGGCCTTCACCGCCGCCCTGCCCGAATTGCTGGGCGGCAGCGCCGACCTGACCGGCTCCAACCTCACCAATACCAAGAGCACCCCGGCGCTGCGCTTCGACGCCGCCACCGGCGCCGTCGCGCTCGATGCCCCCAAGGCCGCCGCCCAGGGCGCCGAGGACGAGTCCAAGCCCGCCAGCAGCGCCGATGCCGCCACCGTGCCGCATGGCCTGATCGGACGCCACATCAACTATGGCGTGCGCGAGTTCGGCATGGCCGCGATCATGAACGGCGTGGCGCTGCATGGCGGCTACATCCCCTATGGCGGCACCTTCCTGACCTTCAGCGACTACAGCCGCAACGCCATCCGCATGGCCGCGCTGATGAAGCGCCGCGTGATCCACGTCTTCACGCACGACTCGATCGGCCTGGGCGAGGACGGCCCGACGCACCAGTCGGTCGAGCACGCGGCCAGCCTGCGCCTGATCCCCAACCTCGACGTCTGGCGTCCGGGCGACACGGCCGAGACGGCCGTGGCCTGGGCCGTCGCGCTGCAGAACCAGGCGCGCCCGACGGCGCTGCTGCTGTCGCGCCAGAACCTGCCCTACGCCGCCAAGGAAGATCTCGGCGACATCAGCCGGGGGGCCTACGTGCTGGCCGAGCCGGAGCGCGTCGGCCTGAAGAACAAGAAGGTCAAGGCCGTCCTCATCGCCACCGGCTCCGAGGTCCAGCTCGCGTTGCGCGCCCAGGAGCTGCTGGCGACGCGCAAGATCGGCGTGCGCGTGGTCTCGATGCCTTCCACCACCACCTTCGACCGCCAGGACCTGGCGTACAAGAAGCGCGTGCTGCCCAAGGGCCTGCCGCGCATCGCCGTCGAGATGGGTTCGACCGACGGCTGGTGGAAGTACGGCTGCGCCGCCGTCGTCGGCCTCGACACCTTCGGCGAGTCGGCGCCCGCGGGCGTGCTGTTCAAGCACTTCGGCTTCACGCCGGAGAACGTCGCCGCGACCGTCGAGAAAGCGCTCGAGCGCTGACCCCGGCCACCCTTTCCCCGCCCTTTTTCTCAACCTCCAGGAGCTCAGTCCACATGGCTATCAAACTCGGTATCAACGGCTTCGGCCGCATCGGTCGCAACGTGCTGCGCGCCGCCGTCCAGAACTTCAAGAACGACATCGAGATCGTCGCCATCAACGACCTGCTCGAGCCCGACTACCTGGCCTACATGCTGCAGTACGACTCGGTGCACGGCCGCTTCAAGGGCGAGGTCTCGGTCGACGGCAACACGCTGATCGTCAACGGCAAGAAGATCCGCCTGACGCAGGAACGCGATCCGGCGGCCCTGAAGTGGAACGAGGTCGGCGCCGACATCGTGCTCGAAGCCACCGGCCTGTTCCTGACCAAGGAAACCTGCCAGAAGCACATCGACGCGGGCGCGAAGAAGGTCATCATGTCGGCCCCCTGCAAGGACGACACGCCGATGTTCGTCTACGGCGTGAACGACGCCAAGTACGCCGGCGAAGCCATCATCAGCAACGCCAGCTGCACCACCAACGCCCTGGCGCCCCTGGCCAAGGTGCTCAACGACAAGTGGGGCATCAAGCGCGGCCTGATGACCACCGTGCACGCCACCACGGCGACGCAGAAGACCGTCGACGGCCCGAGCAACAAGGACTGGCGCGGCGGCCGCGGCATCCTGGAGAACATCATCCCCAGCAGCACCGGCGCGGCCAAGGCGGTGGGCGTGGTGATCCCCGAGCTCAACAAGAAGCTCACCGGCATGAGCTTCCGCGTGCCGACCTCCGACGTCTCGGTGGTCGACCTGACGGTCGAGCTGGAGAAGGAAGCCACCTACAAGGAGATCTGCGCCGAGATGAAGGCCCAGTCCGAAGGCGCACTCAAGGGCGTGCTGGGCTACACCGAGGACAAGGTGGTGGCCACCGACTTCCGTGGCGATCCGCGCACCTCGATCTTCGATGCCGAGGCCGGCCTGGCGCTCGACAGCACCTTCGTCAAGCTCGTCTCCTGGTACGACAACGAATGGGGCTACTCGAACAAGTGCCTCGAGATGGTCAGGGTCGTCTCGAAGTAAGCCGGGACACCCCCATCGGGCGCCCGCCCGCCCGATCCATGGAGAACGCGCCCCCGGGCGCGTTTTTTCATGGCGACGGCGCCTCGTGGCTGCCGACCGATCGCGCGATGTGCTCGCGCAGCCAGCGATGCGCCGGATCGCGATGGACGCGCTCGTGCCACAGCATCAGCAATTCGAAGCCCGGCACTTCCAGGGGCGGGTCGATCACCCGCAGCGCGGCGCGGTCGCGCACCACTCGCGACGGCACCAGCGCGACCAGGTCCGTGCCCGTGAGCACCGCTTCGAGGAACAGGAAATGCGGCACCGACAGCGCGACGTGCCGCGTCATGCCGCGCTCGGCCAGCGCCGCATCGGTCGCCCCGTGGAAGCCACCGCCGTCGGGCGAGACGATCACGTGGTCGAGCCGGCAGAACTGCATCAGCGTCGGGCGACGCTTCAGCCGGGGATGGCCGGCGCGCCCGGCGAGCACGTATCGCTCCGTGAACAGGGAGCGCCGCCGCAGATCGGGTGGCGCGTTCGTGGCGACGTGGAAGGCCAGATCGATGCCGCCCTGTTCGGCCTGGCGCGACAGGGTGCGCGGATTCAGCTCCAGGACCGCCAGCCGAGACGCCGGTGACGCCACCCGCAATCCGGCGAGCGCCGGCAGCACGATCGTCGATTCGCCATAGTCCGAAGCCATGACGCGCCAGGTCCGGCCGTCCCGTGCGGGATCGAACGGGGCCGACGGCGCGATGGCCGACCGCAGCGCCTCCAGCGACTGCCGCAAGGGTTCGCGCAGCTCCTCGGCCCGGGCCGTGGGACGCATGCCGCGCGGACCGGGCATCAGCAGCGGATCCCCGAAGACCTGGCGCAGCCGGGCCAGCTGCAGGCTCACCGTCGGCTGCGAGAGATGCAGGCGCTGCGCGGCACGGGTCACGTGGTGTTCGGCCAGCAGGGCATCGAGCGTGACCAGCAGATTGAGGTCGAGGCGTCGCAGGACATCGTTCATGGAAATACCTGGCATGTGGGAAATCCATTTTCCACATGGCCCGGCGAGACCTATCGTGCGGTCCATCTTCTCCCTCCGGCCCCTCGCGGCATCGACCCACCATGAACGTCCTTCTCGTCCACGCCCATCCTGAGCCACGCTCCCTGAACGGCGCGCTCAAGCACTTCGCCGTGCGACGCCTGGAGGCGGCCGGCCACGCCGTCGAGGTGTCCGACCTGTATGCCATGCGGTGGAAGGCCGCATTGGATGCCGACGACGGTCCGGCACTGCCGTCGGAGACGCGCTTCGATGCGTCGATGCATTCCAGGACGGCCTTCGACGAGGGCACGCAGAGCGCCGACATCGCACGCGAGCAGGACAGGCTGCGCCGGGCCGACGCCGTCATCCTGCAGTTCCCGCTGTGGTGGTTCTCGATGCCGGCGATCCTCAAGGGCTGGGTCGATCGCGTCTACGCCTGCGGCTTCGCCTATGGCGTCGGCGAGCATTCGGACACCCATTGGGGCGACCGCTATGGCGAAGGCCTGCTGGCCGGCAAGCGCGCCATGCTGATGGTGACGACGGGCGGCTGGGACTCGCACTACGCGCCGCGTGGCATCAACGGCCCGATCGACGATCTGCTGTTTCCCATCCAGCACGGCATCCTGTTCTATCCCGGCTTCGACGTGCTGCCACCGCACGTCATCCATCGCACCGGCAAGGTCGACGCGATGGCGTTCGAGCGCCTCTGCGCGGCATGGGGCGAGCGCCTGGATACGCTCTTCACCACGGCGCCGATCCCGTTCCGGCGTCAGAACGCCGGCGACTACCGGATTCCCGAGCTGACATTGCGCGAGGAGCTCGCGCCGGGCGCGTCGGGTTTCGGCATCCACGTCGCTCCAGTCACCCTGGAGCGATGCTGAAGGGCGCGACCGCGCCGGCGGCGCCCTCGGCGGCGCCCGCCTCAGCCCACCGGCTCCAGCACGTGGATCACGCGGTCGGCCAGCAGCTCCTTGGTCTTGGCGCCATAGGCCGCCATGTGCGGCGCGGCGGCGTGGGCCTTCAGGGCGTCCAGGCTGGCCCACTTCTCGACGACGACGAAGCTGTCCTCGCCGAAGGTGCCCTTGGAGGCCGGCATGCCCTGGGCGTCGACGGTGGCGACGTACTCGATGCAGCCCTCCTCGGCCAGCACGGCCGGGCGGTTGGCGGCGAAGAATTCGAGCACCTGGGCGCGCAGGCCCGGCTTGGCGGTGATGACGGCGACGACGTGGATCATTTCGGATGGCTTTCTTCGACAACGGGTGGACGGAACATCCCCGAATCTACGGGCAGGCGCGCCCGGCGCCGCGTCCGGTCAGCGACAAGACGTGGTCATGGCGTCGTCGATATCCCGGCATCCGGTGTCCCCGGCCGTTCCTCGCGACCATCGGGGTGGCGGGCGAAGCGGGCCGGGTCGCGGCCATGCACCGGTGCCTCGTCCTGCCACGGCCAGCCGCCGAAGCCGGTGCTGCGGTAGTCCTGCATCGCCTGGGCGATCTCGGCCTGGGTGTTCATCACGAACGGACCGTACTGCGCCACCGGCTCGGCGATCGGGCGGCCCTGCAGCAGCAGGAACTCGGCCGGCTCGCCGCCTTCGTTGACCAGTTCCACCGGCGCCGCGGCGCGCAGCTCGATCGCGGCGTGGGCGTCCACGGCCCGGCCGCCCACCGACACCCGGGTGCCCTTGAAGAAGTACAGGCTGCGGCGCGTGTCCGCACCGATGGCCGGGGGCAATGTGAAGCGCGCGCCCGGCGCCATCCGCAGCGTCCAGATCGCGACATCGGCATCGGCCTGCGCGGCCCAGGAGTCGGGCGGCGGGGCCAGGGGCTGGAGTGGCGTGGTGGTCGTGGCCGTCGTGGCGGAAGCCGTCGTCGGCGTCGCCGGTGCCAGGCGGCCGGCCACGCAGGCCACCTCGGTGGCGCGACCGGCCTCGTCCGTCACCGAGGCCCGCGGGATGTCCTCGGCCCAGAACATCGTGAAGTGCGGCGCCGCCATCTTGTGGCGCGCGGGCAGGTTGAGCCAGATCTGGAACAGCTCCAGCGGATTGCCGGCCTGCTCGTCGAGCAGCGGGAACATCTCCGAATGCACGATGCCGCGTCCGGCCGTCACCCACTGCACATCGCCGCCGCCGAAGCGCGCCGCCGCGCCGAGCGAGTCGGCATGGTCGATCAGGCCCTTGCGCACGATCGTCACGGTCTCGAAGCCGCGATGCGGGTGGCCGGGAAAGCCGGGCACGGTCTCGCCGTGATACATGCTCCAGCCGTCCTTGCGGCTGAAGTCCTGCCCGATGGCGCGGCCCGCGAGCGGCGTCGCCGGTCCGAGGTCGGGGTTGGCCCGCGGATAGCCATCGTCGTGATAGGCGCAGAACAGGAACGGATCGATGGTCGCCCACGGAAAGCCCAGGGGCTGGATGCGGACGATGGCGTCCGATGTCGATGTCGATGTCGATGTCGATGCCGACGTGGCGGGGCGGGTGGTGGCGACCATGGCGGGTGTCCTTTGCGGTGAGGGGGCCGGCCGGACGCAACGACCGGCATGGCATCGGTCGCAGATGGGGCCGATGACGGCGCGCAAAAGGCGGCGCGGCGGCGACATGGCGTTCCGCTGGCGGGACAAACCGGTCCGGCGCGCGGTCCGCGCGGCATCGTCCGGCCCGGCACCGCCGCATTCCGCGCTAAGTTGGCAGTCATGCCGCGCTCCTCCGTCCGCTCCACCGCCGCCCCTTCGTCCTCCATCACCATCGCCCCGCTCGCGTCGGCGCCGGTCGCCCCCGCCATCGGTGCCACCGGGGCCGTGCCCGGTGACGCCGCCCGCGCGGTCATCGACTTCGGCGCGCCCTCGCACGAGGTCGCGCGGTGGCTCATCGGCGTCACGCTGCTGGTCGATGGCGTCGGCGGCCGGATCGTGGAGACCGAGGCCTACGACCGCGACGACCCGGCCTCGCACAGCTTCAACGGCCCGACGCCGCGCAATGCCGCCATGTTCGGCCCGCCGGGCAGGGCCTATGTGTACCGGTCCTATGGCATCCACTGGTGCCTGAATGTCGTCTGCCGCGAAACCGGGCATGGCGCCGGGGTGCTGATCCGCGCCATCGAGCCGACCGTGGGACTGGAGCGCATGCGCGAGCGGCGCGGCCTGCGGGATCCGCGCCTGCTGTGCGCCGGGCCGGGCCGCGTCGCCCAGGCGCTGGGGGTGGACGCGGGCTTCGATGGCCTGCCGCTGGATGCGCCGCCCTTCCTGCTGCTCGGCCGGCCGGACGACGCGTCGGACCTCCTGATCGACGTCGGGCCCCGGATCGGCATCTCCAAGGCCGTCGACGTCCCCTGGCGCTTCGGCGAGCGGGGTTCGCGCTTCCTGAGCCGGGCCTTTCCCCGGCGTGCCTGATCGGCCAGCGCCCCGGCCCGGCACCGGTTCCAGCTCAGGAGGCCGGCGGCCGTCCGCGCAGCCAGCGGGCATGGTCGTCCGGGAAGGCGAGCTTGAAGCGCGCCGCCAGCGCGGCCGCCTCGTCGTCGCGGCCCAGCAGCCTGGCGCTGTCGATCAGCCGGGCGATCACGCGCGGCTCGGGCGAGAAGTGGAGCATCCGCCCGGCCAGGGCATGCACATCCGCCGCATTGGCCGGCGTCACCGGCGTCATCGAGAGTTCGGCGAATCGCACCTGGCTCGCGAACAGCCACGACGACCGCAGCTTGGCCAGCGTGTCGTCGCGCCAGGGCGCCAGGCGTTCGCCGCGCGCGACATAGAGCTGGCTGACGCGCGTGTAGTCCCAGGCGGCGAAGGCGACGGCGACCACCAGCAGCATCGCCACGGCGCGCGGCAGCAGCAGCGTCCATGGCCGGCTCGGCATGGCAGCCGCGGCATCCGTGTCGGCAGCGGCAGCGCCACGGTCCGCGTCGCCCCTGCCGACGCCCGGCCACAGCAGTCCCAGGCACAGGCCGAAGACCAGCTGGAACGGTCCATACCAGAGCGGATATTCGAGCAGGCTGTGCAGCACGATCGCGCCCAGCGCGGCCCAGGCCAGCAGGCGGGTCGGGTCGCGCTCGCGCCAGGGCCGCGCGCGCAGCGCCAGCCAGGCGAACCCGCCACAGATCGCCAGCGAGGCCGGCACGCCCAGTTCCACCGCCAGATGCAGCGGCAGGTTGTGCGCGTTGTCCAGGATCTCGGCGAAGCGGGGACCGGCATAGAGCGTGTCGAAATGCGCGAAGGCGAGTTCGCCCCAGCCCCATCCGGCCCATGGATGCTGCGCCACGAGATCGACCACGTTGCGCCACAGGAGCAGCCGGCCATGGCCTTCGGGCAGGCCGTCGCGCAGGCGCCGCAGCATGCCTTCGACCTCGGGTCCGGCGGCGAGCGGCAGGGCCCAGGCGGCGATGAAGTAGGCCGGGATCAGGCCCAGCAGCAGCATCGGATGCGGCAGCCGGTACGGCCCGGGCGCGCGCCGTTCGCCCCAGGCCAGGGCCGCCGCGACGCCGCTGATCGACAGCCATTGCAGCAAGCCGGTGCGCGAGGTCGATGCCGCCGCCGCCAGGGTCAGCAGGCCGATCGCCGCCCAGGTCGCGACCGGCGCCAGGCGATCCGGCCAGCCGCGGACGCCATCGATGGCGCCTATCGCGACGATGCCGCGCGATGCACGCGTGGCATGCAGCCACAGCGCTGATGCCAGCGCCATGCTGACGAGGGTGGCGAACTGGTTGCGCTGGCGCAGGTTGCCATAGGCCTGGCCGACCTCCGGGGCGGTGGTCCAGGGCGTCAGGGCGGTCGCGGCGCCGTAGTACTGGCACAGGCCCAGCAGGGCGCTCACGAGGCCGGCCACCAGCAGGCCCCAGGCCAGCGCGCCCTGGCGGCGCCCCGAGGCCCGCGCCCAGCGCGCGCCCACGCAGGCGGCCAGCGCGACCGCCACGACCGCCCCGATGGCCCCCAGCAACCACGCCGGCTCGCGCCCGTGGCGCCAGGCGAGCGCCCCCAGCACCACGCCGAGCCAGCACAGCAGCGCGCGTGCCGGAACGCCATCGCGCGCGACGCCGCCGATCCAGGTCAGCGCCGCCACGCAGACCCAGGCGCCCAGCAGTTGCCAGACATTGACCGAGGGTCCGGCGACGAGGGGCGAGAGGAAGGGAAAGGCGATCAGCGCGGCGCAGGCCACGGTCGCGGGGTCCGGGCCGACGCGCTTCGTGCCCGCAGCGGGAGCACCCGGGATGGCGCTCGAAAGTGAAGTCTGTAGCCTGACGGTATTCATATTGCGATAAGCGGTCAGCAGCCATGTATGTCGAACGTTAGTATCCACCCTCATAACATTTGGCAATATTTGGGCACATTCGACGATGAGCACTCGGTCTGGCCAAACAGGGTCCCGGCAGTCAGGCTTCACCCTGATCGAAGTGCTGGTGGCGATCGTCGTGCTGTCGTTCGGCCTGCTGGGCATGGTGGGTCTGCAGGCGGCGTCGCTCCAGGCCAATCGCGATGCGCGTCTGCAATCGACCGCCATTCTGCTGGCGCGCGAGCTCGCCGAGATGATGCGCGGCAACAAGAACATCGCCATCCGCACCTCCAACAATCCCTATCTGGGCGCGTTCGCGAAGAACGCGCTGGTGGCCGCCACGCCGTCGTCCTGCCTCAACGTGGGCGCGACCTGCGCCAGCGCCGAGGACGTGGCGCGTGCGCAGCTGACTGAATGGCTCGGCCGCGTCAACGACCAGTTGCCCGGCGCGCAGGTGACGATCTGCGCCGATGCCGCGCCCTTCAATGCCAATGGCCTGCCGGTCTGGCCCTGCACCGCTTCGACGGGAGTGACCGATGGCGTGGTGATCAAGATCGGCTGGACGCGCCCGGCCTTCAGGCGCGCGACCAGCGCCAACGATGCCTCGGCCCTGGTGTCGTCCGATGTCGCGCCGTCGGTGGTGCTGCCGGTCATGGCGGGCGGGACGTCGTGATCCGGCGCGGATCGCGGGAGCTGCGCCGGCGCCATTCGCACCGCGCCGGGGTGGCCGGGCTGACGCTGATCGAACTGATGGTGGCCATGGTGATCGGCCTGGTCATCGTGCTGGCATCGGTCGCGGCGCTGACGGTGGCGCGGCGCGGCTTCACGACCGTCGACGCCGCGTCGCAGCTGCGCGACAACGGGCGCTTCGCCTCCGACCTGCTGCAGCGCGTGGCCGCGCAGGCCGGCTATCGCGATGTCTTCATCGTCACCCGGCCGGCATCGAGCGACCCGACGCGCGAGCCGAACGTCGCGGGCTTCAACAATTCGCTGCTCAACGAATCGACGCCCACGACGGCCGCCACCGTCCGCGCGGCGGGCTCCACGGGCTTCGGCAGCGACATCCTGATCCTGCGCTACCAGGCCTCGCAGCTCTACACCAACGCGACCGACGCCACGCGGGCGACGGTGTCCGACCAGACCATGATCGACTGCGCGGGCAACACGCTCGCGACCGTTCCCAATCCCCAATCCACCGATCCGACGCAGATGGCGCAGGCGTACGACAACCGCATCGTCAGCATCTTCCACGTCGCCATCAACAACGGCGAGCCGGCGCTCATGTGCACCTTCTCGCCCACTGGCGTGGCGCCCTGGACCACCGTGCCGCTGGTGCAGGGGGTGGAGAATTTCCAGGTGCTCTACGGCGTCGACGGCGTGACGCCCAACACGGCGCCGACGGCGGCGGTGACCGCCAATGCCCCCGACGTGCCGAGCCGCTATCTGCGCGCCGACGAGATGGGCGTGCCGGGCAGCGCCAACGACACCCGCGCCAACTGGCGTCGCGTGCGCAGCATCCGCATCGGCATGGTGCTGCGCACCCCCCCCGGCGCCACGCAGGACCGCGCCACCCAGACCTTCTTCCCGTTCGGCTCCTTCAAGGATGCGGCGGGCAATCAGAGTCCCGCCCTGGCCACGACGCAGGCCCGCGATCCCGGCACCGTGTTCATTCCCACGCCCGATGGCCGGCTGCGCCAGGGCGTCACCTTCTCGATCCACCTGCGCAATGACCAGACCCTCTGATCCGTCCCAGCGGGGCGTCTCGCTGATCGTCGTCCTGCTGATCCTGGTGGTGGTGTCGGTGCTGGGCGTGGGCGGGGCGCAGATCGCCACCATGGCCGAACGCGGCTCGCGCAACGATCGCGACATGCAGGTCGCCTGGCAATCGGCCGAGGCGGCGCTGACGGACGCCGAGTTCGACATCCATGGCCCCAATACGGCCGCCGGCAACCGCCGCAGCGTGTTCAAGGACATGCGCGACATCAACCTGTTCGTCGCCGGCTGCGGCACCAGCGGCACTTCCAAGGGGCTCTGCACGCTGGTCGAGACCGGCAAGCCGGCCTGGCTGACGGTCGACTTCACCGTCGATGCCGCCACCGCCCGGACGACCGCCCTGGGGACCTTCACCGGCCGCGGTTTCGCCGCAGTGGGCGCGGGCGGCGCGGCCCTGGGCGTGCAGCCGGCCAAGGCGCCACGCTACATCATCGAGCCGATCGTGGACGTCCTGGAGCGCGACCTCGGCACCGGCACCGGCAAGCCGCCCTCCTTCGTCTACCGCGTCACCGCCATGGGCTTCGGACCCCGTGCCGACATCCAGGCCATGACGCAGATGATGTACCGCGACTGAGCGCCCGGCACCCACGCGCCGCCGACCTCCAACCACACGACCGACCGATCCACCGGATTTCCCTCTGGCGACCATGACGACGAACCTCCTTCGCAGACTTCCCCGCCGCGCCTGGGCCTGGGCGGCGTTCCCGGTCGCCGCCATCGCCCTGCTGCTCTCGTTCGGCGCCATCGGGCAGAGCACGGCACCGGCCTTCAAGGCCGTCGCCCTGGCGAGCGATCCGCTCTATGCCACCACGACGGGCGACAAGCCGGCGATGGCGCTCTCGCTGTCGGTCGAGTACCCGACCGTCGGGGCGCAATACACCCCGGGCGGCGACACCGACAACACCTACCGCAACACCAACGAATACCTGGGCTACTACGACGCCAACAGCTGCTATGTCTACAACCGGAATCCGACGGAGACGCCCGCGGCCGGATTCACGGTGTCGGACTACCGGCGCTTCGACCGCATCGGGCCGACCACCTCGACCACCGTGCGGTCCTGCAGCAACGCCTTCAGCGGCAACTTCCTGAACTGGGCCAGCAGCTCGGCCATCGACATGCTGCGCCTGGCGCTGTCGGGCGGCGACCGCTACGTCGACACCACCGACCTGACCATCCTGCAGCGCGCCGTCATCCCCAACGGCAATCCGACCTGCATGTGGAACACCAGCAGCTTCCCGGCCAAGCAGCTCACCCGCAACGGCGGTGGCGCGGGCACCTACTGGGGCGCCGTGCCCAACGCCATGATCACGGAGGCCGGCAGCAACGACATCTGGGTGGCCAACACGCTCGACCGGATCTATTTCGGCACGTCCAGGACCGGCTCGTGCGGCAACACCGCGGCCTACACGCTGGGCGGCAGCACGACGCTGAACCTGCCATCGGACGCGGTGCGCTGCGCCTCGGAGAACCAGAACTGCCAGTTCATCGGGGACCGGGAGGTCTGGTACGGCGTCGACACGCGATGGTCGGTGCTCAAGCTGAACAACAACACCCAGTGCAACAACGCCATCTTCGGCGACCCCGCCCCCGGCACCGGCAAGGCCTGCTTCACCCGCGCCGCCGCCGATCCCTGGGTGCCGCCGAGCAACCCGACGGCGCTCAACCCCGATGGATTCTTCTATGCCCGCGTGCAGGTCTGCGACAAGAACGGCGTCGCCCTCGCGGACAACCGCGACTATCCCAGCGCCTTCTGCACCCGCTATCCGAGCGGCAACTTCAAGCCCACCGGCGTGATCCAGAGGTACAGCGACCAGCTGCGCCTGGCCGCCTTCGGCTATCTCCTCGACCAGACCCGCAGTCCCGATGGCGGCCGCTATGGCGGCGTGCTGCGGGCGCCCATGAAGTACGTCGGCGCCAAGACCTTCGACGTCTATGGCCAGGACAACACCCCGGCCACCGGCAATCCCAGGGCCGAGTGGAGCGCCGACACCGGCGTCTTCTTCGCCAACCCCGATGGCAGCACCGCCTTCGGCACCAGCGGCGTGGTGAACTACCTCAACAGGTTCGGCCGCACCGGCACCAAGGGCCTCTACAAGATCTACGATCCGGTCAGCGAGCTCTACTACGAGACATTGCGCTACATGCAGGGCCTGCAGCCCAGCCCCGCCGCGGTCAGCAACATCACCACGGCGATGTACGACGGCTTTCCGGTCTTCACCGACTGGACCGGGCTCGACCCCTATGCGTCGCCGCGCTCGCGCACCAGCGACTACTCCTGCCTCAGGAGCAACGTGGTGGTGATCGGCGACATCAACACCCACGACAACCTCAACGCCTTCCCGGCGGCCAACGCGGCGGCCAACCTCCCCGACCGCGGCGCCTGGACCAGCGTCGTGCAGAGCTTCGAGAACGGCGGCACGCGCAACTATGTCGACGGCCAGGGCGTGACGCGCACCACCAGCAATCCGAGCGGCTACATCGACACCTCGCCGCGTGGCGACGCCATCATCGGCTACTCGTACTGGGCCCATACCCAGGACATCCGCGGCACCGCCTGGACGCAGGCGCCCGACAAGCAGCGCCCCGGCCTGCGCGTCAAGACCTTCATCTTCGACGTCAACGAGTACGGCACCGGCAACGACGCCAGCCAGCGCCGCTACAACAACCAGTTCTTCACCGCCGCCAAGTACGGCGGTTTCGAGTCGGTCGCCAACGGCACCACGACGCAGACCTTCAACAACTACGGCAATCCGTTCCGCCGCATGGATGGCACCGCCGACAACAACGTCTGGCAGGACCCGGCCAACCCCGGCGAGGCCAGCACCTATTACCTGCAGAGCAATGCGCGCGGGGTGCTCAACGCCTTCGAGAACATCTTCAGCCGCGCCGTCACGCGCGCCAGCAGCATCGCCGGCACCGCGCTGCAGGGCAGCCGCATCGCGCAGGGCAACACCATCTACCAGGGACAGTTCGACACCTCCGACTGGAGCGGCGACCTGCAGGCCTTCGCCGTCGGCGTCGATGCCAGCGGCAACACCAGCGTGGCGACCACCCCGACCTGGAGCGCCTCCAGCCAGCTCGCCGCGCAGGTCGCCGCCGGCGACACGCGCAACATCGTCGTGGGCAATCCCGGTGCCACCGCCACGACACCGGCCACGCTGTTCACCTGGGGCACGATCTCCCCATTGCTCAAGAGCCAGCTCGGGCAGGTCACGTCCAGCACCACCGATGGCCTGGCCAACAGCCGGCTCGACTACCTGCGCGGCAGCGCCAGCCTCGAGGGCAATCCGTTCCGGCGCCGCAACAACAGGCTGCTGGGCGACATCGTCAATTCCGGCGTGGCCTATTCGGGCACGCCGCCGGCCACCATCACGTCCACCACCTATGCGGCCTTCCGCGCCGCCAACATCGCCCGCAAGCCGGCGGTCTTCGTCGGCGCCAACGACGGCATGCTGCATGCGTTCGACGCCGGCACCGACGTCGCCACCGCCGGGCGCGAACTGTTCGCCTACATCCCGAGCTGGATGGGACCGAAGCTCGCCGCGCTGACCAGCGCGACCTATGCGAGCAACCACCAGAGCTATGTCGACGCGACGCCGGTGGTCGGCGAGGCCCAGCTCGGCACCGGCAACACCGCCGCCGACTGGCGCACTGTGCTGGTCTCCGGCACCGGCGCGGGCGGGCGTGGCGTGTTCGCCCTGGACATCACCGATCCCACCGCCTTCGGGCCATCGAAGGTGCTGTGGGAGTTCACCCAGGACGACGACCGGGACATGGGCTTCGTCGTCGGCCGCCCGCAGATCCTCAGGCTGCGCACCAGCGCGGCGAATGCCACCACCGCCACCTACAAATGGTTCGCGGTGGTCGCCAGCGGCGTCAACAACTACGTCAGCCAGAACAGTGTCTTCAGCACCACCGGGCAACCCGCGCTGTTCTTGCTCGACCTGTCCAAGCCCGTCTCCACCGCCTGGACCCTGGGCGCGAACTACTACAAGATCTCGTTCCCGGTGAACGCGACGCTGGCCGCCGCGAGCGCGCCGGGCATCGTGAACTTCGAGGGCGTGGCCGGGGCGCAGCGCGAACTGACGCTGCTCTATGCCGGCGACCTGCACGGCAACATGTGGAAGCTCGACTTCCGTCCCTGGGGCACGACCGACTGGACGCTCGCCAAGCTGTCGTCGTTCGTCTCCGCGGGTGGCACGCCCCTGCCGCTGTTCACGGCGCGCAGTGCCACGGGCAGCGTGCAGCCGATCACCATGTCGCCTTCCATCATCGCCGGCCAGCGCAGCGCCTCGATGTACGTGGCCTTCGGCACCGGCAAGTACCTCGAGGCCGACGACCGCGCCTCCAGCGCGCCGCAGTCGTTCTATGCCATCTACGACAACGCCACCACGACCCTCGACGGCGGGAACGGCGCGGCGGCCGTCAGCGGGCGCGGCCGCCTGGCCATGGGGACGTTCACCGCCGCCTCCACCGGCACGACCGGCACCACCACGACCACCACCAGCGACGGCAGCATCGATGTGCCGGCCTTCACGCCCGGCCGCGCCACGAGCGACACCGACACCACCCAGCGTTCGGGCTGGTACCTGGACTATCCGAGCAGCGGCGAGCGCCAGATCACCAATGCCCAGCTCAGCGGCGACATCCTGGCGTTCTCCAGCCTGATCCCCGGCTCCGCCGGCGCCGCCGCCGTCTGCGGCGTGAGCGGCGGCGGCGGGCGGGGCTACCTGCTCAACATCGACACCGGCGATGGCGATACCTTCATCTCCAAGGTCGGCATCCTGGGCGCGCCCATCGTGCTCGACCTGGCCAACGCCACCGAATCGACCAGCAACAGCACCGGCCGGCGCCTGCGCACCATCACCAGCCAGGTGGTCTCCCAGGGGTCGAGCGGCTTCAGCCAGGTCACGACGACCCGGCGCAACGTCATCGCCGGTCGCCTGAGCTGGCGGCAGATCAACAACTACCAGGACCTGAAGAGCACCACGCCATGACCCATCGCAGCCCTGAAGGACGCGCCTCGAGGCGAAGGACGCCCCGGCGGCGGCAAGCCGGCTTCACGCTGATCGAACTGATGATCGTGGTGGCGATCGTCGGCATCCTCGCCACCATCGCCTATCCGTCCTACCGGGAGTCGGTGCTCAAGGGCCGGCGCGCCGAAGCCCGAACCGCCCTGCTCGAACTGATGCAGCAGCAGGAGCGCTACATGACGCAGCGCGGCGCCTACCTGAACTTCATTGCCGACAACCCGGCGGCGGCGGCGATCTTCAAGATCTACTCGGGCGACGCGGTCACCGCGGCCAATGCCAAGTACAAGCTGTCGGCGGCGCAATGCCCGGCCGCGTCCGGCGGCACACAGCCCTCGCTCGCCGAATGCATCCAGCTCACGGCGACGCCCCAGAGTGCCGATCCGGTCGTCAATGCGCTGTCCCTCACCAGCACCGGCGCGCGAAGCTGCGATGGCGTGACGAGCGGTTCGCCCACCATCACGGCGAATCCGAAGCTCTGCTGGCCATGACGCCCGGCCGCTCTCGCCCCGCCCGTCAGCGCCGCGCGAATGCCGGCTTCACGCTGATCGAGCTGATGGTGACCATCGCCATCGCCTCGATCCTGCTGATGGTGGCCGCGCCGAGCTTCGTCTCGATGCAGCGCAATTCCGAGCTCACGGCGGCGGCCAACGCGCTCGTGGCCGGCATCAACGCGGCACGCGGCGAAGCCATGAAGCGGGGCGTGAACGCGGTGGTGGTGCCGACCGACGCGGCCGACTGGCGCAATGGCTGGACGGTCTTCGTGGACACCGGTACGACGCGCGACGGCACGCTCGGCGCCAGCGACATCGTCGTGCAGCGGCAGGCCGCGCTGGCGGGCTATTTCAACGTCTCGGGAACCGGCACGGCCGCCACGGCGCCGCCCTACATGATGTTCGACCCCTCGGGCTACAGCAAGACCAAGGCGGGCAACTTCGGCGTCCTGACGCTGAGCATCGCCCGCAACGATCTCTCCGGCACCGACCAGGCCGAGCAGACGCGACGCGTCATCGTCGCGCGCACCGGGCGGGCCCGCGCCTGCCGGCCCTCGACCGACACCACCTGCACCACCACCGCGACCGATTGAATCGGCGGGCCGCCGCGATGCAAGGCCGCGCCGTCGCGCGGTTCAGCGTGCCCGGATCCGCTCCAGCAGCGAGGCATAGATGGCCTCGATGCGATCCAGCGCCTTGGCCGAATCGAAGTGCCGGGCCTGCGCCAGGCCACGCGCGACCATCGCCTGGCGCTCCGCCGGCGACAGGTTGGCCACCTGCGCCAGCGCCGCGCCGGCCCGCGCGGCCCATGGCGTGCTCCATGGCGCGGGATCCTCCGTGTCCTGCAGGGTCGAGACCGGAATCAGCACCGCCGCGCTGCCGGCCACTTCGGTCATCGGCGCCTCGCCGGTCGTGATGACCGGACAGCCCGATGCCATGGCCTCGACGATCGGCCAGCCGAAACCCTCGGCAATGGACGGGAACAGGAACACCGTGGCCGCGCCGTAGAGCGCGGCGAGCTGCTCATCGGACACGGCGGACAGGAAATGGACATCGGCCGTGCTGCTCATCCGGGCGTGGATATCCGCCAGGCCCTCGGGCGGCGGCGGGCCGATCATCAGCAGCGGCAGCGCGGCGGCTTCCGCGGGCTCGCCGCTTTCCGGGGCGCGCGACAGCTGCCAGGCCTCGTAGGCGGCCAGCACGCCCTGGCGATTCTTGTACCAGGTGTTCACGCCCACATGCATCACGAAGCCGCGCGAAAGGTCGATGCCGAGCTCGCGGCCGAGCAGTTCGCGCTGCGCCGGCACGTCCGCGGTCGGCTGGAAGCGCGGATTGACGCCGTTGTAGACCACCTCGCAGCGGCTCGAGGCATCGACCACGTGCATCAGGTCCTCCCTGGTCTTGCGCGAGATGGCGATGAAGGCGCGCGCCTGGCTGAAACCGTTGCGGATGTAGCGCTGATAGAGCCGGCCGGTCTGGCTCACGGGGTTGTGCGGGATGCGTCCGAGCGCCGAGTCCTGCGCCAGGAAATCGTGGCAGTGCACGACGTGGGGACGCTTCGCGACCAGGGGAACCCAGGGACCGAGCGCATGGTCGGCGAACACGTAGAGCGTGTCGAGCGGTTGGCGCACCAGGCGCCACTTCACCTGCAGCGGAAACATCACGTACTGGTCGATGTAGCCCATCCACTTCTTCAGGCGCACCGGCACCGGCAGGCGATAGAACAAGGGCGCGGGCGTCCAGATCTGCACTTCGTGGCCACGACGCTTCATGTCGTCGACCAGCCACGACGCATAGCGCGTCATGCTGGAGATCGCGAGGAACGGAGGGTGCGTGAAGAATACGAGTTTCATGAGACTGTCGATGCTGTCGGCAGCCTCTCAGAAACGGGGGGTGTTCCGGGTTGGAGTGCTTCCTTCAGGCGTCTTGCGGCTTCGCCAACCTCGAAGTGTCGCTGATATGCGGCATGGGCCTCATGGCCGAGCATCACCTGCTGTTGTGGGGAAAGCGCCAGCCAGCGCGTGAGAAGTTCCAGGGTGCCTTCCTGCGTGTCGTCGGCGACGATGCCGCCCGGCTCGCATTCGCGCCAGATGTTGATCTGCCGGCTGATCAGCACGGGCCGGCCGCAGGCCATCGCCTCCACCACCGCGATGCCGAAGTTCTCCTGGTGGCTCGGCAGCACGAAGGCCGAGCAGCCATACAGCGCGCCCCACTTGGCCGCGCCGCTCAGCATGCCGGGGAAGTGGATGTCGTTGGTGCCGCCCGCCGCATCGGGCTGCGATGCGGCCAGCTGCTGCAGCAAGCGGCCATGGTCGGTGTCCAGGCCCGGTCCGGCCACGACCAGCGCGGGCAGCTCGCGGCCATCGCTCCGGGTCCCGGCGTCGCGCTGCCATTGCGCTCGCAGCTGCAGATAGGCGCGGATCAGCAGGTCGGTGCCCTTCTTCTCGTGCAGACGGCTCAGGAACAGCAGGTAGGGCCGACCCGCCACCTGCGGACAGCGCTCGGCGAAGGCCGGCGCCATGTCCGCATGCCGTGGCGGCGGTGCCTCGATGCCCAGGCCGACCTCGAGCTCGCGGCGCGGGTGGTAGGGCGTGAAAGGCTGGCATGCCAAGGTCAGCTCCTCGGCGCAGGTGAACAGCACGCCATCGGCGTTGTTCACCGGGCGGGCCTCGATGAACTTCCAGAACACCGTGTTGCGCAGGGCCTTGAGGCGCCGGCCGGGCGCCTTCTGGAAATAGGGGTCGAGCATGCCGTGCGGCATGACGTAGAAACGCGGGGAATCCGGTGCCGACGGATGCGAACGCCGGAATCGCGCAATGGCGCTCCAGGTACCCGCGCAATGATGCTGCCACAGGCCATGGGCGATCACGCCGTCGAAATTCTGCAGATGGTCGGCCAGCCAGGGCTGGAGCGCCGGGCAATAGCCATAGCCCCCCTTGGCCGGACCGATGGCATGCACGGGAAAGGCGTCGCGCCCCAGGAACGCGGCATCGGCCGCATCGAAACTCAGGACCTCGTTGTGCACGTCAAGCCGCGCCAGCGCTGGCACCATGTTGCGAACGGCCTGCGCAACACCGCCTTGCGCGGGGTCCATGCTGGGGATGACGTGGAGGAGTTTCATAGGCAATTTGAGAGGATAACCTACTGCCATTAGCGAAAATTAATTGATTATTTCAAACTAGGCGTAAGCATAATGAAGCAAGCAGTATCAAATTAGGATTTTGAATGTAAATAATTTCAAAATTAATTAATTTTAATTGCAAAAATTATTATTAATAGATGGCAATCAATTAAATAATAATGAAGCTACGGTCGATTTCTCAATCACCCATTTTGATATCGACTGTCTGAATTGCTGCTACAAATAAAATAGCCGCCCTAAGGCGGCTATTTAAGAAAGTTTGTATTACGGCGTAGCAGCGGCGCCACCACGGCATTCAGAAGGCACGTACTTATACTTGGCAGAAGAAGTAGTGGTACATGTCCAAATGATCGGGCCAGCCGGAATTGTGGCGGCTGCCAAAGCAGAACCGCCAGAAGTTGGTGTGAGTCTCATCGTTACTGCGCCCGCTGCAGCTGTGGTAACCACAGTAATCACACCAGTAGTGGGAGAGGTCGCCATTGTGTCAAGATTCTTTGACCCGTTTGCTGTAGCAATATCAGTAATTCCTGCATTAAGGGTAGCTGCAGAATTTGCAGCGTTTTCAGCAACTGCGATTTTCGCAGAAGCTGCTTGAACAAGCGCTTCGCTCACGCGCGCCCTCACGGTGTAATCCTGATACGCAGGCAATGCCACGGCAGCAAGAATACCGATGATCGCCACGACGATCATCAATTCGATCAGGGTGAAACCCTTTTGCACGTTGCGTGCGACGGAACGACGGTTCATTCATTACTCCAGAGAGGTTGCAGGTGAAAAGTCCGGGCATCGACCCGGCGCCCTCTCCTTCAGCATCCAGCGTGCCAAGGTTTTCGGCTCTCTGGCGGAGCCCAGTTTGTAAATCGATAGCTCACATATTCTTACAGTGCGTGACAAAAATGGCACTTGTGAGCACAATGAATCTGACAAAACTGTCAGATCAGGCCGATGCCATGCTCAAAGCGTCAGTATTTCCGCGGCGCGCAGCCACCGGATGTCGCGCGACCGCAGCGGGCTCGTGGTCCGATCCGAGGCGAGGATCTCGATCTGACTCATGATCTCCTCGGTCTCGGCCGGCTTGGTGTGCGTGATGTAGATCGGATAGTGGCGGCCGGGATCGATGCACGCGAGTTCGTTGGCCAGGGTGGTGGGCGACAGATGCAGACTGCGCTGCGCCAACGCCTGTTCCTGATCGCTGAAGGCCGTCTCGATGACCAGCATGCCGACATCGAGCGCGTTCATGCGATCCCAGAAGGGCGGGTTGCGCTCGGTGTCGCCACTGAAGGCCCAGTGGGGTCCGCCGGCGGCATTGCGGATGGCGAAACCACAGGCCGGCACCGTATGGACGGCGGGCAGCACCTCGATCATCTTGGACTGGCGGCTGCCCAGCGTCAGGACGGCGCCGACATCGATGTCGTGGAAGCAGACGAAGGGGCGTTCCGGACTGGGGATGCGCGCGAAGTCAGGCCAGACGACGTTGTTGAAGACATGGGCCCGCAGCGCCTGGTTGGTGGCCGCCAGCGCATGCACGCGCAGGGGTTGCCGGCGGCGGCTGGCCACGGCATCGATCATCAGGGGCAGCGCGGCGATGTGATCGAGGTGGGAATGCGTGAGCACCACGTCGTCGATGCCGGCCATCTCGTCCAGGGTGAGGTCGCCGACGCCGGTGCCGGCGTCGACCAGCAGATCGTCATCGATCAGGAAAGCGGTCGTGCGGCAATCCTTGGCGATGGCGCCTGAGCAGCCCAGGACACGCACCTGCATTGACGGGGATCCTTTGATTGGCATGGACTCGTTCGAACCGGAGACATCGTTTCCCGTCCGGATCGCGGGCTGCACTGGACATCAAGGCTAAACGCTCGATCCTTGGCGGGCAAAGGAATTTTTTGGCACTAGGGCGAGCGACTTTCAGACCCGGACGAATTGCATCTTGGTGCCGCCCAACTCCAGAACGTCGCCATCCTGCAGGGCGACAGCCTCCTGGCCCAGTTGCTCGCCATTGAGCAGGGTTCCGCCGTCGATCGGCGCAACCACGTAGCCATGCAGACGCCGCGTGACGGCGGCGACGGCCACGCCAGGGCGGCCGATGGTGGTGACGACCTTGGCCAGCGTCAGTTCGCGTCCGGCTCCCGCGCCCGACAGCACGCGGATCGCCGCGGGCGCCACGTTGGCGCCCGGCATCACGGAAGCCGGATGGACCACCGGCGGCGGTGGGGGCGGCGCGACGGGTGCCACCGTCTGCAATGCCCCGGGGATCGTCAGGGGCCGGGACGAGACGAAGGGCTGGTGACCGGCAAGGAAGCGGATCTTGTACTTGCCCACTTCCACCACGTCGTTGTGCTCGAGCATGTGGCGGCGGACGGCACGCGCGTTGACATAGGTGCCGTTGGTGCTGTTGAGGTCTTCGAGATAGACGGCGCCGTCGATCATGTGGAACACGGCGTGCTCGCCGCTGATGGCGAGGTTGTCGATCACGATGTCGTTGTAGGGCCGACGCCCGAGGGTCGTGCGGTCCTTGACCAAGGAGACTTCCTTGATGACGACACCGTCGATCGAAACGATCATTTTCGGCATGGCCGACTCCTGAATCTGCGAGGTTGAATCCGACGGGCTCCTAGGAAGGGGTGTTCCTACATCATGCGCCCGGCTTCCAGTGCGTTTGCAGGCATCAAGATGCCGTTTCAGCCTTGGCCAATATCACTGAAATGTTGTCACGGCCACCATTGTCATTCGCCATTGAAACCAAAAGTGTTGCTTTGTCTGCGAGCTCGTTCTTTTGTAACAAAACTGTGCAGATATCCGCATCTGAAACCATTTCACTTAATCCATCGGAGCACAGCAGATACAGGTCGCCCGGTTGCACAGGGTAGTCGTTCGTCTCCAGGGTCACACGGGCCTCGATGCCCAGGGCGCGCGTGACCAGATTGCGGTGGGGAGATGCGGCGGCCTCCGCTGGTGTGATCAGCCCGGCGTCGAGCTGGTCCTGCAGCAGCGAATGATCGCGCGTGAGCTGCTCCAGGCGGCGTTCGCGCAGCCGGTAGCAGCGCGAATCGCCGATGTGCCCGACGACGATGCGTCGTGGGCCGCAAAAGGCGAGCACGAGGGTCGTGCCCATGCCCAGCAGCTGCTTGTCGATGGTGCCGGCCTCGAGGATGGCGCGGTTGGCCTCGTCGGTGCCGATCTGCAGAGCCCGGCGCACGGCGCGGGTCTGGTCGCACAGATCGGTATGGGCGAGCCAGCGGCCGAAGCTGGCCGAGAGCAGGGCGGTGGCCATGCCGCTGGCCACCTCGCCGCCGTTGTAGCCGCCCATGCCATCGGCCAGGATCGCCAGTTTCTGGTGGGGGTCGACGAACACGGCGTCCTCGTTGTTGACGCGCACCCGGCCCCGGTCGGTCAATGTCGCGAAGGTCCATGACGGCACCGCGCCGGCTGCATCATCGATCGAGGGGGCGAAGTGCGTCATGGGACGTGTTTATAACGGCACCCGGTGCCGATCGGGCTCGACGACCTAGCCGGCGGCGGTGCGGCGCGCACGATGCCGCAGCCAGTTGCCCACCAGCAGCACGAACGCCGCACCCGCCGCGGGGGCGACATAGTGCAGCCAGGGACGCGACTCCAGCGCGCCATGCAGTGACACGTCGTTCATGATGGTCTCGCCCGCGACCCAGCCGATGAGGGCCGCGCCGAGGACCACGATGATCGGGAAGCGCTCCATCATCTTGATCATGATCGTGCTGCCGAAGATCACCAGCGGGATGCTGATCGCCAGGCCCAGGATGAGCAGGACCGAATTGCCATGGGCGGCGGCCGCGACGGCGATGACGTTGTCCAGGCTCATCACCAGATCGGCGATCAGGATCGTGCGGACGGCCGAGAACATGTTGCCGTGGTGCTTGCCGTGGCCGTCGCCTTCCTCCTCCTCGCCCAGCAGCTGCAATCCGATCCACAGCAGCAGCAGGCCGCCGATGATCTGCAGGTAGGGCAGGGCGAGCAGCTTGGCGGCAACGATCGTCAGCACGATCCGCAGCACGACGGCGGCGCCGGAGCCGATCAGCACGGCCTTGCGCTGCTGTTCCGGCGGCAACGAACGGGCCGCGAGCGCGATCACGACCGCGTTGTCACCCGACAGGATGATGTTGATCCAGACGATCTCGAGCAGACCGATCCAGAAGGTGGAGGTGTTGAGGAATTCCATGTGATGTCCCGTTGTTATGTATGAAAAAGCGCTCGCAATGGATCACATTGCGAGCGCTTTTCGTTCTGGGGTGGTTGGAAGTAACGCGCTGTCGGCGTCGATGGGGCGTGCGCGAACTCTTGGGAGCGATGCGCCGGCAGGTCCTTAGATGCGTGCCTTGAGCAGCTTCGCCAGTTCGGAGAAGTTGCGCGTCACGGTGAAGCCGCACTCTTCCATGATGGAGAGCTTGGCATCGGCCGTGTCGGCACCGCCCGAGATCAGCGCGCCGGCATGGCCCATGCGCTTGCCCGGAGGCGCCGTGACGCCGGCGATGAAGCCGACGACCGGCTTCTTCATGTGGTCCTTGCACCAGCGGGCCGCATCGGCTTCGTCGGGGCCGCCGATCTCGCCGATCATGATGACGGCGTCGGTGTCGGGATCGTCGTTGAAGGCCTTCATCACGTCGATGTGCTTCAGGCCGTTGATCGGGTCGCCACCGATGCCGACGGCGCTCGACTGGCCGAGACCGATCTCGGTGAGCTGGGCCACGGCTTCATAGGTCAGGGTACCCGAGCGCGAGACCACGCCGATGCGGCCCTTGCGGTGGATGTGGCCGGGCATGATGCCGATCTTGATCTCGTCGGGGGTGATCAGGCCGGGACAGTTGGGGCCCAGCAGCAGCGTCTTCTTGCCACCGGCGGCTTCCTTGGCCTTCATCCGGTTGCGCACTTCGAGCATGTCGCGCACCGGGATGCCTTCGGTGATGCAGATCGCCATGTCGAGGTCGGCCTCGACGGCTTCCCAGATCGCGGCGGCGGCGCCGGCCGGCGGCACGTAGATCACGGAGACGGTGGCACCGGTCTCCTTGGCCGCTTCCTTGACCGAACCGAAGATCGGGATGTTGAAGATCGACTCGCCGGCCTTCTTCGGATTCACGCCTGCGACGAAGCAGTTCTTGCCGTTCGCATATTCCTGGCACTTCTCCGTGTGGAACTGACCGGTCTTGCCGGTGATGCCTTGCGTGATGACTTTGGTGTCTTTGTTGATGTAGATCGACATGACTTGTGTTCCTTAGGCCTTCTTGACCGCTGCGACGACCTTCTGGGCCGCGTCCGCCATGGTGTCGGCGCTGATGATGGGCAGGCCCGAATCGGCCAGCAGCTTCTTGCCTTCGACCTCGTTCGTGCCCTTCATGCGCACGACCAGCGGCACCTGCAGGTTCACGGCCTTGCATGCGGCGATGACGCCGGTGGCGATGGTGTCGCACTTCATGATGCCGCCGAAGATGTTGACGAGGATGGCTTCCACGTTCTTGTTCTTCAGCATGATCTTGAAGGCCTCGGTCACCTTCTCGGGGGTGGCGCCGCCGCCCACGTCGAGGAAGTTGGCCGGCTCGCCGCCGAACAGCTTGATGGTGTCCATGGTGGCCATGGCCAGGCCAGCGCCGTTCACCAGGCAGCCGATGTTGCCGTCCAGGCTGATGTAGGCGAGGTCGAACTTGGAGGCCTCGACCTCGGCCGCGTCCTCCTCGTCGAGGTCGCGCAGGGCGACGATCTCGGGGTGGCGGAACAGCGCGTTGCTGTCGAAGTTGAACTTGGCGTCCAGCGCCATGACGTTGCCCTTGCTGTCGCGGTTGAGCGGATTGATCTCGACCAGCGCGGCATCCGTCTCCATGTAGCAGGTGTAGAGCTTCTTCAGGATGTCGACCGTCTGCGCGGTGGAGTCGGCCGGCATGCCGATGCCGTCGGCGATCTCCTTGGCCTGCGCGTCGGTCAGGCCGTCCTTGGGATCGGCGTAGACCGTGATGATCTTCTCGGGCGAGGAGTGGGCGACTTCCTCGATGTCCATGCCGCCTTCGCTCGAGGCGATGAAGGCGATCTTCTGCGTCGCGCGATCGGTCACGGCCGAGACGTAGTATTCCTTCTGGATGTCCGCGCCGTCCTCGATGTAGAGGCGGCGGACCTTCTGGCCCTCGGGGCCGGTCTGGTGCGTCTTGAGCTGCATGCCCAGGATCTCGCCGGCGATGCGCTTGACGTCGTCGATGGTCTTGGCGACCTTGACGCCGCCACCCTTGCCACGGCCACCGGCATGGATCTGGGCCTTGACGACCCAGACCGGGCCGCCGAGTTTCTGGGCGGCTTCGACCGCCTCCTGGACCGTGTAGGCCGCAATGCCGCGCGGCACGGGCACGCCGAACTTGGCAAGAATTTCCTTGCCTTGGTACTCGTGAATCTTCATGAGGTGTCTCTCGGAACGGAGGTTGAGAACGGGAGATGGAAAAAGGATGTCGTCGATCGCGGGCCGCGGCGCCTGGCGGACGGGGGCGGCGAATAACTTCGGGACTGTATCATGGTGCGGTGCACCAAAGCGAGCTGGTACGTAGACCTTGGTTCCCAGGTTTCCAACATATTTAACTCATTCAATCATGCCAAAAGTGTTCATCGATGGCGAAGCCGGTACCACCGGCCTGCAGATCCGCGAGCGGCTCCAATCCATGCCGCAGATCGAACTGGTGAGCATCGCGCCGGAATTGCGCAAGGACACGAACGCCAAGCGCGACCTGATGGCGGGTGTCGATCTGGTGGTGCTGTGCCTGCATGACGACGCGGCGATCGAGTCGGTGGCGCTCATCGACCAGTTGTCCGGCGTCAAGCCGCGCATCATCGATGCCTCCACGGCGCATCGCACCGATGCGCGCTGGGCCTTCGGCTTCCCGGAGCTGGTGGCCGGGCACTGGGAGGCGGTGTCGCGGGCCGATCGCGTGGCCAACCCCGGCTGCTACGCGACCGGTGCCATCGCCATCGTGCGGCCGTTGATCGATGCCGGGCTGATCCCGGCCGATTTCCCGCTCGTGCTGCCCTCCGTCAGCGGCTATTCGGGCGGCGGCCGGCCCATGATCGAGGCCTACGAGAAGGGCGAGGCGGCACCCTACGAGCTCTATGCGCTCGGCCTCAAGCACAAGCACATCCCGGAGATCATGAAATACACCGGTCTGCGGCGTCGGCCGATGTTCGTGCCTTCGGTGGGCAACTTCAGGCAGGGCATGCTGGTCCAGCTGCCGCTGCATCTCGACGACCTGCCGGGCAAGCCCCGGGCCGGCGACCTGCACGATGCGCTGGCGGCCCATTACGAGAAGAGCAACACGCCCGAGCAGTTCGTGAAGGTGCTGCCTCCCACGCCCGACGGCAAGCTCGAACCCACCGCACTCAACGACACCAACGAACTCGAGCTGCGGGTGTATCCGAACGAGGATCACCGCCATGCGGTGGTGATCGCGCGGCTGGACAACCTGGGCAAGGGCGCGAGCGGCGCCGCCGTGCAGAACCTGAAGCTGATGCTGAAGCTCTGAGCGCGGCTCAGTCGTCGAAGCCGGTCCGGTCGCCGGCGTCGGCCTCGGACTCCGGATCGAAGGCACCGCGCAGCACCTTGGCGACGACCGCGCCCGAGAAGCCCCGCGCCATCAGGAAGCGCGCCTGCCTGGCGCGTTCTTTCTGATCGGTCGCCGGGGCATCGAAACGGCGGCGCCAGACCTCGATGGCGCGAGCCAGTTCGCTGTCCTTCAGGCCGGCCACCGCCTCGCTGATGGCCTCCGGCGCGATGCCCTTCCTCTGCAGTTCCTGGCGCACGCGCGCCGCTCCCATGCGCGGCGCGCGCTGATGGACCACCGACTGCACCACGCGCGTCTCGCTGATGAAATCCTTGGCCTCGAGTTCGTCCAGCGCCTGGGCCAGGGTGCCGGGTTCCTCCTCGTACTTCGCCAGCTTGCGCGCGAGTTCGGAGCGCGAGTGTTCGCGTTGGCTCAGCAGGCGCAGGGCGCGACCCTTCAGGGACGGAGCGGCGAAAGCCATGGCGTCATCGATCCTCGGTGGCTGGAAATGAAAAAGGCGCCCGTCGCCTGGAAGCGCGGGCGCCCGGGTGCAGGGTGGAGGCTCAACCCTGCTGCTGCGGCGGTAGCTTGGGCGCCTTGGCGTCGAGCTTCGGCTCGGCCTTGTCCGCTTTATCGGCCTTGTCCGCCTTGGCCGGCGCATCGCTCGCGCCGGCTTCGGCCGCCAGCATCGGAATGCCCAGCGACTCGCGCACCTTGTTCTCGATCTCGCGCGAGAGCTGCGGGTTCTCGCGCAGGAATTCACGCGCGTTGTCGCGGCCCTGGCCGATCTTCTCGCCCATGTAGGCATACCAGGCACCGGACTTGTCGACGATCTTGGCGGTCACGCCCATGTCGATGATCTCGCCCTCGCGGCTGATGCCTTCGCCGAACAGGATGTCGAACTCGGCCGTCTTGAAGGGCGGGCTGACCTTGTTCTTGACCACCTTCACCTTGGTCTCGTTGCCGATCGCCTCGTCGCCCTTCTTGATGGTGCCGATGCGGCGGATGTCCAGGCGCACGGAGGCGTAGAACTTCAGCGCGTTGCCACCGGTGGTGGTTTCGGGCGAACCGAACATCACGCCGATCTTCATGCGGATCTGGTTGATGAAGATGACCATGCAGTTGGTCTTCTTGATCGTGGCGGTCAGCTTGCGCAGCGCCTGGCTCATGAGCCGCGCCTGCAGGCCGGGCAGGGAGTCGCCCATCTCGCCCTCGATCTCGGCCTTGGGCGTGAGCGCGGCGACCGAGTCGACCACGATCAGGTCGACCGCGCCGGAACGCACCAGCGAATCGACGATCTCCAGGGCCTGTTCGCCGGTGTCGGGCTGGCTGATCAGCAGATCGGACAGGTTGACGCCCAGCTTCTGCGCATATTGCACGTCGAGCGCGTGTTCGGCGTCGACGAAGGCGCAGGTGCCGGCCTGCTTCTGCATCTCGGCGATGACCTGCAGCGTGAGCGTGGTCTTGCCCGACGATTCCGGGCCATAGATCTCGATCACGCGGCCGCGCGGCAGGCCGCCGACGCCCAGCGCGATGTCCAGCCCCAGCGAACCGGTCGAGACGACCTGGATGTCCTCCAGCGCCTCGCCTTCGCCGAGCCGCATGATCGTGCCCTTGCCGAACTGCTTTTCGATCTGCGCGAGTGCCGCCTGGAGCGCCTTGGCCTTTTCGCTGCCGGCGACGGAGATGCTGCTGCCCTTGACGAGTGCGTCCATGAGAAATCCTTTAAAATCAACAGGTTGTGATGTCGGCATCCT
Organism: Variovorax sp. PEI5; assembly: GCF_056679935.1. Lineage (NCBI taxonomy): Bacteria > Pseudomonadati > Pseudomonadota > Betaproteobacteria > Burkholderiales > Comamonadaceae > Variovorax > Variovorax sp. PEI5. Next base: position 2,631,190 of record NZ_CM155257.1, on the reverse strand, counting down.
GGGTTCGCGAGTGGCTTGCTGGATGCTTGAACAGTAGTTTAAGACGGTGTGCCAAAGAACAAGAGAGATTTTTGGTCAGTTTGGATGACTATTTTTCGATGACCGAAACACATCTTTCCGACAGTGCCGACGACTGGCGCCAGACGCATCTGGGGCGTCTGCTCGGACATGCGATGCGTCGTTTCGACGAGCGCGTCCTGACGCTGATGGCACACGACATCGACGTCCCGCTGGCCCTGTCGAACCTCGCCGCCCGCGCCCAGGTCAGCGCCGCGCACATCCACATCACGCGCCATCTGGCCCGTGGCGGTTCGCGCCTGACCGAACTGGCCGAACGCGCCGGCATAACCAAGCAGGCCATGGGCACGCTGGTCGACCAGTGCGAAGCCTGGGGATTGGTGACGCGCGAGCCGGATCCGCTCGACGCGCGGGCACGCCGCGTGCTGTTCACCGCCGACGGCCTGGCCTGGCTCGAGGCCTTCCGCAAGGCCGTCGCGCAGGCCGAAGCCGAATTCCGCGCCAGTGTGGGCGACGACATCGCCACCGTCGTGACGATCGGCCTGGAAGCCTATGCCTCCTGAGGACGACGGCACGGACCCCGCGGACCGGACGCCAAGACCATCGACGCCGCCGCCGACGCCGGCCGTCGCCGCGCCGCCGCGCAAGCCATTGCCACGGATCGCGCGCTGGCTGCTGATGGCCTTCGCATGGCTGTGCGTGGTGCTCGGCCTGATCGGCGTGATCGTGCCCGGCATGCCGACCACCGTCTTCATCCTGATGGCCGCCTGGGCCGCGGCGCGCAGCTCGCCACGCATGCACGCCTGGCTCTATGCGCACCGTCTGTTCGGTCCGCTGCTGCGCGACTGGGACGACGGCGGCAGGGTCTCGCGCCGCGTGAAGTGGATCGCCACGCTCACGATGGGCGCGAGCGCCGTCCTGGTCTGGCATGGCATCCGCCTGGCCTGGGTGGTGGGCCTGGTGCTGGGGACGATGACGGTGGTGCTGGTCTGGCTCTGGCTGCGGCCCGAACCCGACCGTCGCTAGGCTAGGGGGGCGCTGCCGCCGGCGGTTCTCCGGCGTCCGGCGCCCGTTCCCGTCGTTCCCGTTCCCTTTGTTCCCGTTCCTGTCGCTCCTGTTCGCGCGGAATGATCCGCAGCCGTTCGGGACTGATCTGGCGGGCGAGTCGATGCGGCTCGGTGGCGGCGAGGTCGGCCGGCACCAGGCCGACGATCGCCAGCGCGCCCTGGCTCCAGGCGAAATACCCGAGGTTCGCGAGCGCCAGCACGATCACCGCCGCGCGCGCCATGGTGCTCAGTCCCCGATGCGGCGTGGCCGCACGCTGAGGTCCGAGGTGGTGATCGACTGCAGCCCGGCGGCGGTGCGCACCCGCAGCTCGCCACCCCAGCCGATGCCCTCGCACCAGCCGCTGGTGCCGTCGCTCAGATCGACCTCGCGCCCGCGCAGGGCGTCGCGCGCGGCGAAGCGCTCGGCGAACGGCGCCAGGCCGCGAACGCCGAATGCCAGCAGGTCGCGCGCCAGCGGCGGGGCGATGTCGCGCAGCACGTCGGCGGCGGTGGCCCCGGGCCGCCATTCCCGCACCCAGGCCGGTGGCGCGCGCAGGCCCGCGGCCTCGCGCGGGCCGACGTTGATGCCGATGCCGATCACGAGATAGCGTGGCGCCGGGGCGGTCGGCCCCGCCGTCGCGACGCCGCCGGCGGACCGGCCCGCGACATCCGCCGTGGCGATGGTCGATGCCCCGGCGGCCACCGGCGAGGCGGTCTCGATGAGGATGCCGGCGAGCTTGCGGTCGTCCGACAGCCACAGGTCGTTGGGCCATTTCAACCGCACCCCGGCCGCGCCATCGGGGTCGAGGCTGTCGGCCACGCTGGCGCCGACCGCCAGCGAAAGGCCCGACCAGTCGCGGGGCGCGAACGGCAGGCCGAGGGAGAAGGTGAGCGAGATCGCCTGCGGGTCCGGCCCGGTGCCGCGCCGCGATGCCGGATCCGTCGGCGAGGCCGCCTTCGCAGCGGCGTCCGTGCCGCCCCCGGCGCTCTCCCAGGGCCGGCCGAGCCGACCACGCCCGGCGCTCTGGCGCTCCGCCACCAGCAGCACCGGTGCGGTGTCGCCGGCGCGCGCGCGGCGCATGAGCTCGGTGTTGGTGGAGTCGATCTCCGCCACGATCTCGATCCGCAACTGCGGCAGCAGCGGCGCCAGCGCGGCCGAGAGTTCGGGCAGGTGCCAGGCGCCGGCCATGTCAGTCCCCGGCCGGATCGCCGGCCCGCTCCGATGGCGCCGTGCCCTTCGCCTTCGCGCGCTTCCTGTCCTTCTTGCCTTTCTTGTCCCTGGACTTCCCCTTGGCCTTCGATCCGGCCCGGCCTCCGGCCTCGGGATCGTCCGATACGACGCTTTCGGCACGCGTCTTCTTCCTGTTCTTCTTCTTCTTTTTCTTCTTTTCCGGCTCCGGCTTGGGAGCGAGCAGGGTGCCGCGGCAGGTCTCGGCGCCGCACCAGCAGGGAAACTCCGCCAGCAGTTCGGGCGTGTAGGGCAGGTCGATCACCAGCCCGTAGTCGTAGTTGAGCTCCTCGCCGGCGGCGATGTCGCGCAGCGCCTTGATGAAGATGCGGCCGTCGATCTCGTCGGTCTCGCAGTTGGGATCGCAGGCATGGTTGATCCAGCGGGATGCGTTGCCATCGACCCGGCCGTCGATCACGTGCTTGTCGTCGATGTGGAAGTAGAACGTGTGCTGGGGCTGCGCGGGATCGTGCGGATGGCGGCGCAGCGCTTCCTTCCAGCTGATGACCTCGCCCTTGTATTCGATGAGCGTCTCGCCCGCGGCGATGTCGCGCACGGCGAAGACGCCCTTGCCATGCACGCCGGATCGGCGGGTCTGGATGCGGCGGCCGGTGGCCGGTGGGGTTTTTGAAGGCATCGCCGAAGTCTGATAGTTTGAATAGGCACACATGCGCGTGCATGCGTGCGCCCGCGAGAGCGGCGCATTGTAAGGACGCGATTCCGGCCTTGCCGGGCGTCCTGGCAGCGGCCTCGCCCCCACCTTGAATGACGGATCCATGAAGACTTTGGTAATTGCAGAAAAGCCCTCGGTGGCGCAGGACATCGTCCGCGCGCTCACGCCCACGGCTGGCAAGTTCGAGAAGCACGACGAATTTTTCGAGAGCGACACCTATGTCGTGACCAGCGCGGTCGGCCACCTGGTCGAGATCCAGGCGCCGGAGGAGTTCGACGTCAAGCGCGGCAAGTGGAGCTTCGCCAACCTGCCCGTGATCCCGCCGCGCTTCGACCTCAAGCCGGTCGACAAGACCAAGACGCGCCTGAACGCGGTGGTCCGGCAGGCCAGGCGCAAGGACGTGACGCAGATCATCAATGCCTGCGACGCCGGGCGCGAGGGCGAACTCATCTTCCGCCTGATCGAGCAGTACGCCGGCGGCGCCAAGCCGCTGGGCAAGCCGGTGCGGCGCCTGTGGCTGCAGTCGATGACGCCGCAGGCCATCCGCGACGGCTTCGAGCACCTGCGCAGCGAGGCGCAGATGCAGGGCCTGGCCGATGCCGCGCGCTCGCGCTCGGAGGCCGACTGGCTGGTCGGCATCAACGGCACGCGCGCCATGACCGCCTTCAACTCGCGCGACGGCGGCTTCTTCCTCACCACCGTGGGCCGCGTGCAGACGCCGACCCTGTCGGTGGTGGTCGAGCGCGAGGAGAAGATCCGCAAATTCGTCGTGCGCGACTACTGGGAGGTCCACGGCACCTTCGAGGCGCAGGCCGGCGCCTATCCGGGCAAGTGGTTCGATCCGCAGTTCAGGAAGCCGCCGCCGGGCCCGGACGGCATCGCCGACCCGGAGCAGCGCGCCGATCGCGTCTGGAGCGAGCGCGAGGCGCGCGAGATCGCCGAGGCCGCGCGCGGCAAGCCCGCCACCGTCACCGAGGAGAGCAAGCCCACCACGCAGGCCTCGCCCCTGCTGTTCGACCTGACCTCGCTGCAGCGCGAGGCCAATGGCCGCTTCGGCTTCTCGGCCAAGACCACCCTGGCGTTGGCGCAGAGCCTCTACGAGCGCCACAAGGCGCTGACCTATCCCCGGACCGACTCGCGCGCGCTGCCCGAGGACTACCTGCCGGTGGTGAAGAACACCATGGCCATGCTCGCCAGCAGCGGCATGCGCCATCTCGCGCCCTTCGCGCAGCAGGCCGTCGACGGCGGCTATGTCAAGCCGAGCAAGCGCATCTTCGACAACGCCAAGGTGTCGGACCACTTCGCCATCATCCCCACGCTGCAGGCACCCAGCGGCCTGTCGGAGGCCGAGCAGAAGCTCTACGACTTCGTCGTGCGGCGCTTCCTGTCGGTGTTCTTCCCCAGCGCCGAATTCCAGGTCACGACCCGCATCAGCACGGTCGAGCAGGGCGGCAGGAAATACCCGTTCCGCAGCGACGGCAAGGTGCTGGTCAAGCCGGGCTGGCTGGCCATCTACGGCAAGGAGGCCGTGAACGACGACGACGAGAAGGACGGCAAGAACCTGGTGCCGGTGAAGCCGGGCGAGATCGTCAGGACCATCGCCGCCGATCCCAAGGCGCTCCGGACGCGGCCGCCGGCGCGCTACTCCGAGGCCACGCTGCTGGGCGCCATGGAAGGCGCGGGCAAGACCATCGACGACGACGAACTGCGCGAGGCCATGCAGGAGAAGGGCCTGGGCACGCCCGCCACGCGCGCCGCCATCATCGAAGGGCTGATCGCCGAGAAGTACATGTTGCGCGAAGGTCGCGAACTGATCCCGACGGCCAAGGCCTTCCAGCTCATGACCCTGCTGCGCGGGCTGGGCGTGGAGGAGCTGTCCAAGGCCGAGCTGACCGGCGACTGGGAATACAAGCTCGCGCAGATGGAACGCGGCGCGCTCAGCCGCGACACCTTCATGCGCGAGATCGCCGAGATGACGCAGCACATCGTGCGCAAGGCCAAGGAGTACGACCGCGACACCGTGCCCGGCGACTATGCGACGCTGCAGTCGCCCTGTCCCAACTGCGGCGGCGTGGTGCGGGAGAACTACCGGCGCTACACCTGCGTGGGCAAGCCCGGCGCGCCCGAGGGCTGCGGCTTCTCGTTCGGCAAGTCGCCCGCCGGGCGCACCTTCGAGGTCGCCGAGGCCGAGCAGCTGCTGGCCGACCGGCGCATCGGCCCGCTCGAGGGCTTCCGCTCCAAGGCCGGCTGGCCCTTCACCTCCGAGATCGTCATCAAGTACGACGAGGAAGCCAAGAACTTCAAGCTCGAGTTCGACTTCGGCGACGACAAGAACGCCGAGTCCGGCGAGATCGTCGACTTCAGCCAGCAGGACACGCTCGGGCCCTGCCCGGTGTGCGGCGCGCCGGTGTTCGAGCATGGCGCCAATTACGTCTGCGAGAAGTCGGTGCCCACGCAGGACCAGCCGACCCCCAGCTGCACCTTCAAGACCGGCAAGATCATCCTGACGCAGCCGGTCGAGCGCGACCAGGTGGAGAAGCTGCTGGCCACCGGCAAGACCGACCTGCTGGACAAGTTCGTCTCGATGCGCACGCGGCGCACCTTCAAGGCCTTCCTGGCCTGGAGCAAGGACGAGGGCAAGGTGATCTTCGAATTCGCGCCGCGCGAAGGCGGCAGCAAGTTCCCGCCGCGCAAGACCTTCGCGAAGGCCGCGCCGGCGGCGAAGAAGACGGCGGCCGGCAAGACCGCCGCCGCCAAGACCACCGCCGCGGCGAAGAAGGCCGCCGCCCCGAAGGCGCCGCGCAAGACCACGGCCGGCACCGGCCTCAAGCCCAGCGAGGCGCTGGCCGCGGTGATCGGCACCGAGCCCGTGGCGCGCACCGAGGTCATCAAGAAGCTCTGGGACTACATCAAGGCCCACGGCCTGCAGGACGCGGCCAACAAGCGCGCCATCAATGCCGACGCCAAGCTCAAGGCGGTGTTCGGCAAGGACCAGGTGACGATGTTCGAGCTGGCCGGCATCGTCGGCAAGCACCTGAGCGCCTGAGCGCCCGGGGGGCGGGTCGCCCGTGGCGGCCCGGCCCGGGCGCGCGCGGGCCTACTTCTCGGCGAAGGCGCGCTCGACGACGAAATCGCCGGGCGTGGAGGTGTTGCCTTCCTTGAAGCCGCGCGCCTCCAGCATGTGCTTGAGGTCGACCAGCATGCCGGGGCTGCCGCACAGCATCACGCGGTCCTCGGCGGCGTTCAGGGGCGGCAGGCCCAGGTCGTCGGTGAGCTTGTTGCTCTCGACCAGCTCGGTGATGCGGCCCATGTTGCGGTATTCCTCGCGCGTCACGGTCGGGTAGTACAGCAGCTGCTTCTCGATCATCTCGCCCAGGATCTCGTGGCGCGGGAGGTGGTCGACGACCAGATCGTGATAGGCCAGCTCGTCGATCTGGCGCACGCCGTGCACCAGGATCACCTGCTCGAACTTCTCGTAGGTCTCCGGGTCGCGGATGATGCTCATGAAGGGCGCCAGGCCGGTGCCGGTGCCGAACAGGTAGAGCCGCTTGCCCGGCAGCGTGTAGTCGATCAGCAAGGTGCCGGTGGGCTTGCGGCCCACCACGATGGTGTCGCCGACCTGGATGTGCTGCAGCCGCGAGGTCAGCGGGCCGTCATCGACCTTGATGCTCAGGAACTCCAGGTATTCCTCGTAGTTGGGGCTGGCGATGCTATAGGCGCGCAGCAGCGGCTTGTCGTTGACCCGCAACCCGATCATGGTGAAGTGGCCGTTGGAGAAGCGCAGCGCCGGATCGCGCGTGGTGGTGAAGGTGAACAGGCGGTCGGTCCAGTGGTGGACCGACAGGACGCGTTCTTCGCTGAATGCACTCATGGGAGAAAAGACTCGAAGGAGGATTGACGGGATGGCGGCGACGAATGCTTGGCGGAAGGGCTGGCGGCGTCAACCGGTCGGAGGCCTGCGATTGTCTTCGACCCGTGGCGACGCCATCGCGGGCGGGGTCAAACGCCGATGCCCTTATGCTCGCCCACCGTGCGCGTGTCCGCTGCGGGACACGTCGCCCATCCGCCCATTCCAGGACCCAAGGAGCCTTTCCGTGATCCACCCGCCCTCCGCCCTCGTCGCCACGGCCGCCTTCGCCGCCGCCACGCTGTTCCCCGCGCACGCGCAGCCGGCCCAGGGCGCCCAGGGCAACGCGCAGGGGGTCATCAAGATCGGCGAACTCAACAGCTACAAGGCCCAGCCGGCCTTCCTGGAGCCCTACAAGAAGGGCATGGAGCTGGCGGTCGCCCAGATCAACGCCGCCGGCGGCGTCAACGGGCGCCGGCTCGAACTCGTCACGCGCGACGACAACGCCAACCCTGGCGATGCCGTGCGGGTGGCCGAGGAGCTGGTGTCGCGCGAGAAGGTCGACGTGCTCACCGGCACCTTCCTCTCCAACACCGGCCTGGCCGTGGCCGACTTCGCCAAGCAGCGCAAGTTCTTCTTCCTGGCCGGCGAGCCGCTGACCGACAAGATGACCTGGCAGGGCGGCAACGCCTACACGTTCCGCCTGCGTCCGGGGACCTACATGCAGGCGGCGATGCTGGTGCCCGAGGCCGTCAAGCTGAAGAAGAAGCGCTGGGCGGTGGTCTATCCCAACTACGAATACGGCCAGTCGGCCGTGACGGCCTTCAAGACGCTCCTGAAGGCGGCGCAGCCCGATGTCGAGTTCGTCGCCGAGCAGGCGCCGCCGCTGGGCAAGGTCGATGCCGGCAGCGTGGTGCAGGCGCTGGCCGATGCCAAGCCCGATGCCATCTTCAACGTGCTGTTCGCGGCCGACCTGTCGAAGTTCGTGCGCGAGGGCAACACGCGCGGCCTGTTCAAGGACCGCCCGGTGGTCAGCGTGCTGACCGGCGAGCCCGAATACCTCGACGCCCTCAAGGACGAGACGCCCGACGGCTGGATCGTCACCGGCTACCCCTGGTACGGCATCCAGACGCCCGAGCACAAGGCCTTCTTCCTGGCCTATCACGACAAGTACAAGGACTATCCGCGCCTGGGCTCGGTGGTCGGCTACGCGATGATCAAGTCGGCTGCCGCCGGCCTCGCCAGGGCCGGGAGCACCGACAGCGCGAAGCTCGCGCAGGCGTTCAAGGGCCTGCAGGTCGACACCCCCTTCGGCCGCATCACCTACCGCGCCGAGGACCACCAGTCGACCATGGGCGCCTTCGTCGGCCGGACCAAGAACGACAACGGCAAGGGCGTGATGGTCGATTTCGCCTACCGCGACGGCGCGAAGTTCCAGCCGGGCGCCGACGACGTCAGGAAGTCGCGCAGCCCCGACTGAGCGCGCATGAGCTTCTCGGGCTTCGTCGTCCAGCTGCTCAACGGCCTGGCCGGCGCGTCGTCGCTGTTCCTGGTGGCCGCCGGGCTGTCGCTGATCTTCGGCGTCACGCGCATCGTCAACTTCGCGCACGGCTCGTTCTACATGGTGGGCATCTACACGGCCTACACGCTGGTCGAGCATTTCGGCGGCAGCCTGGGCTTCTGGCCGGCGCTGCTGCTGGCGGCGCTGGCCGTGGGCGTGCTGGGCGCGGTGGTCGAGGTGCTGCTGCTGCGGCGCATCTACAAGGCGCCCGAACTGTTCCAGCTGCTGGCCACCTTCGCATTGGTGCTGGTCATCAAGGACGCGGCGCTGTGGCTGTGGGGGCCTGAGGAGCTGCTCGGCCCGCGCGCCCCGGGCCTGCGCGGCTCGGTCGAGATCCTGGGGCGGCAGTTCCCGTCGTACGACCTGTTCCTGATCGCGGTCGGTCCGCTGGTGCTGGCGGCGGTGTGGCTGCTGCTCGCGCGCACGCGCTTCGGCACGCTGGTGCGCGCGGCCACGCAGGACCGCGACATGGTCAGCGCGCTGGGCGTGAACCAGGCCTGGCTGTTCACGGCGGTGTTCGCCCTGGGCGCGGCGCTCGCCGGGCTGGGCGGCGCGCTGCAGCTGCCGCGCGAGCCCGCCACGCTGGAGATGGACCTCAACGTCATCGGCGCCGCCTTCGTGGTGGTGGTGGTCGGTGGCATGGGCTCGCTGCCCGGGGCCTATGTGGCGGCCCTGCTCATCGCCGAGCTCAAGGCGGTATGCATCTGGCTCGGCGTGGTGGAGGTGCTGGGGGTCGCGGTGTCGTTCTCCAAGCTGACGCTGGTGGTGGACTTCCTGGTCATGGCCGTGGTGCTGGTGTGGCGGCCGTGGGGCCTCATGGGCCGGCCGCAGGCAGCCGACCGGCATGCCGCGGCCACGCCGGAGACGCCGCTGCGCCGTCCGCACCGCGCCTACGTGGTGGCGGTGGGGCTGCTGATGGCGGGGCTGGCGGCGGTGCCGTTCCTGGCGGCCGACTCGCCCTACACGCTGGTGCTGCTGGTCGACCTGCTGATCGCGGCATTGTTCGCGGCCAGCCTGCATTTCCTGATGGGACCGGCGGGCATGAACTCGTTCGGCCACGCGGCCTATTTCGGACTCGGAGCCTACGGCGCGGCCCTGCTGGCGCGCGCGAGCGGCGTGCCCATGGTCTTGGCGCTGGCGGCCGCGCCGCTGGTGGCGGCGACCGGGGCGCTGGTCTTCGGCTGGTTCTCGGTGCGGCTCTCGGGGGTCTACATGGCGATGCTCACGCTCGCCTTCGCGCAGATCACCTGGGCCGTCACCTACCAGTGGGATGCCTTCACCGGCGGCAGCAACGGCCTGACCGGCGTCTGGCCGGCGCCCTGGCTGGCCGACCGGCGCGCCTACTACGCGCTGGTGCTGATGCTGGTGGCGCTGGGCGTCTGGGGTCTGCGCCGGGTGCTGTTCTCGCCCTTCGGCCAGGCCCTGCGGGCCGGACGCGACTCGCCCCTGCGCGCCGACGCCATCGGCATCGACCTCAAGCGCCTGCAGTGGATGGCCTTCGTCATCGCCGGCACGGTGGCCGGGCTGGCCGGCGCGCTGTATGCCTTCTCCAAGGGCAGCATCTCGCCCGAGTCGATGTCGATCGGCCGCTCGGTCGACGCGCTGGCGATGGTGCTGCTCGGCGGCGTGCAGACGCTGGCCGGGCCGGTGGTCGGCGCCGTCACCTTCACCTGGCTGCACGACACGGTGGCGCGCAACACCGACTACTGGCGCGCCGTGCTGGGCGGCATCATCCTGGGGCTGGTGCTGCTGTTCCCGCGCGGCATCGCGGGCGCGGCCCAGCAGCTGACCGAATGGGTCGCGCGGCGCATCGGACGCGCCGACCGCACGGAGCACGCGCCATGACGACCGTCGCCCGCGCCCCGGCGGCATCGGCATCGGCATCGGCATCGACGTCCCCCCTGCTGCGCGTCACCGGCCTGGGCAAGTCCTTCGGCGGCGTCACGGCGGTCGACGACGTCGCCTTCGATCTCGCGCCGGGCGAACTGCTGGCGCTGATCGGTCCCAACGGCGCCGGCAAGTCGACCACCTTCAACATGCTCAACGGCCAGCTGCGCGCCGATCGCGGCTCCATCGCGCTCGGCGGGGTCGAGCTGGTGGGGCGCCGGCCGCGCGAGATCTGGCGCCTGGGCGTGGGGCGCACCTTCCAGATCGCCGAGACCTTCGCCTCGCTCAGCGTGGTGGAGAACGTGCAGATGGCGCTGCTCTCGCACGACCGCCGGCTGTGGTCGATGTGGCAGCGTGCCGCCGACCACCGGCGCGACGACGCGCTGGCGCTGCTCGAGCAGGTCGGCATGCGCGCGCAGGCCGACCGGCCGGCCGGCGTGCTCGCCTATGGCGACGTCAAGCGCATCGAGCTCGCCATCGCGCTGGCCCACGACCCGCGCCTGCTGCTGATGGACGAGCCCACCGCCGGCATGGCGCCGGGCGAGCGCCACGCGCTGATGGCATTGACGCGCCGGCTGGTCAACGAGCGCGGCACGGCGGTGCTGTTCACCGAGCACAGCATGGACGTGGTCTTCGCGCATGCCGATCGCATCATCGTGTTGGCGCGTGGCCGGTTGATCGCGCAGGGCGCGCCGGCCGAGATCCGGGCCCATCCGAAGGTGCGGGAGGTCTACTTCGGCAGCGGACGCACGTTCGGGGAAGGGTCGGCGCCATGAGCCCGGACGCGCCGGGACCGGTGCTGCTGGAGGCCCGCGGGCTGCGCGCCTGGTATGGCGCCGCGCAGATCCTGCATGGCATCGACCTCGACGTGCGCGCCGGCGAGGTGGTGGCGCTGATGGGGCGCAATGGCGCGGGCAAGTCGACCACCCTCAAGGCGCTGATCGGCCTGCTCGGTCCGCGGGGCCGGCGGCGTGGCGCGGTGCGCTTCCTGGGCCACGACCTGTCCGATGCCGAGCCCCACGAGGCCGCGCGCCTGGGCCTGGGCTACGTGCCGGAGGATCGCCGCATCTTCACCGACCTGAGCGTGCTGGAGAACCTGGAGGTCGGCCGCCAGCCCGCCCGGCGCCGGCCGGGCGATGCGGCCGATGCCGCGCCCGCCCCGGCCTGGACGCCCGAGCGCCTGTTCGCCCTGTTCCCCAACCTGGGGGAGATGCCGCGGCGCCCCGGCGGGCGCATGAGCGGCGGTGAACAGAAGATGCTGACCGTGGCGCGCACGCTGATGGGCAACCCCTGGGTGGTGCTGCTCGACGAACCGTCCGAGGGCGTGGCGCCGGTCATCGTCGAGCAGATGGCCGGCATGATCCTTGCGCTCAAGGCGCAGGGCGTGAGCATCCTGCTGTCGGAGCAGAACACCCATTTCGCGGCGCTGGTGGCCGATCGCGCCTGCGTGCTGGAGAAGGGCGAGGTCCGCTTCCGGGGTTCGATGGCCGAGCTGGCCGCGAATGCCGAGGTGCGGCGCCAGTTCCTCGACCTGTGAGCGCGCCGGCCGCCGGCCCAGCCCCGATCATCCTTCCTTCCCACGGAGTCGTCCCATGCATCGCAGAACCTTCCTCCACGCCGGCGCCGCGCTCGGACTCGTCGGTCTGGCGCCGCATTTCGCCGCCAGCGCCGCCGCCACGATCACGCCGGGCGCGCGCGCCGCGCTGATCGTGGTCGACGTCCAGAACTGCTTCGTCGATGGCGGCACGCTGCCGGTCAAGGGCGGCGCCGAGGTCGTGCCGGTCATCAACCGGCTCGCCAGCGCCTTCGAGAACATCGTCGTCACCCAGGACTGGCACACGGCCGGCCATGCGTCCTTTGCCACCAGCCATGCCGGCAGGAAGCCCTTCGAGACCACGCAGCTGAGCTATGGAGCGCAGGTGCTGTGGCCCGACCACTGCGTCCAGGGCACCGAGGACGCCGCGCTGCACAAGGACCTCCAGCTGCCGACCGCGCAGGTCATCGTGCGCAAAGGCTTCCACAAGGACGTCGACAGCTACTCGGCGTTCCAGGAGGCCGATCGCAAGACCTCCACCGGCCTGGGCGGCTATCTGAAGCAGCGCGGCATCCGGACGGTGTTCGTCACCGGCCTGGCGACCGACTTCTGCGTCGCCTGGACCGCGCTCGATGCCCGCAAGGCCGGCTTCGAGACCTATGTGATCGAGGACGCCACGCGCGCCATCGATCTGAACGGCTCGCTCGCGGCGGCCTGGAAGCGGATGGCGGCCAATGGCGTCAGGCGCATCCGGTCGACGGACATCATCGGCTGACCCGCCCCGGTCTGCGCGCACGTCGTGTCGCTTCGCCGACCCCCTTGCAGGGGGCGACACCGGTGGCCCGGCAGAGCCGGTTCCACGATGTTTCCCCGGCCTGGCGCCGTGATGGTTGCGATCAGACGTCAGGTCCGGATCGCAGCAGTCCTTCGATCTGCGCGTCCTTGAAGCTCCAGATCTCGCCCAGCCAGCGGTGGAAGTCGCCGCGATAGGCGGCATCGCCCTCGTAGTCGCCATGGCCGAAGGCCGCCGGGATCGGCACCTCGCGGGCGCGCAGGACCACCCGCGTCGTGCGCCCGCACAGGAAATCCCAGAAGCTCGGCACGCCATCGGGGTAGACGATGGTCACGTCCACCAGCGACTGGAACTTGCCATCCATGGCGTCGAGCGCCAGGGCCAGGGCGCCGGCCTTGGGCTTGAGCAGGTGGCGATAGGGCGAGGACTGCGCGCGGTGCTTCTGCGGCGTGAAGCGCGTGCCCTCGGCGAAGTTCATCACGCTGGTGGGCACCAGGGCGAACTTCGCGCAGGCGCGGCGCGTGGTCTCGCGGTCCTGCTGGCGCAGCGCCGGGTTCCGGCGCAGGTCGGCCTTGCCATGGCGCTTCATGAACGGGAAGTCGAGCGCCCACCACGCCAGGCCGATCACCGGCACGTAGATCAGCTGCTGCTTGAGGAAGAACTTCAGCAGCGGGATGTGGCGGTTGAACACGCGCTGGAGCACGAAGATGTCGACCCACGACTGGTGGTTGGCATTGACCAGGTACCAGCCCCGGTAGGCCAGGGCGTCGACGCCCCGCACGTCCCACGTGGTGCGCTGCGTCAGCCGCATCCAGGCGCCATTGCAGGCGATCCAGGCCGTGGCGATGGCGTTGAGCACCGGATCGATGCGCCGCCGCACCGCCGCGAACGGCAGCGCCAGCTTCACCAGCGCGCAGACGAAAAGCAATGCGCACCAGAACAAGGTGTTGATCACCAGCAGCAGGAACGCGACGACGCCGCGGACGACGGGGGGAAGGAAGCCGAGCATGGAGGGATGGGGAAGAGAGGGGGGAGTGGAAGTGGGAGCGAGGAGGGGAGGGACGCAGGCAAGGGCAAGCGCGCATTGTCCGGCCACGCCAGCGGCCGAGAATCGTGCACCTTCCCGCTTTTCCAACGTCCACGCAGCCAGAGACAAGACTCATGCCTTCCCTCACGTCCGCCGACTCCCGCTCCGCTTCGTCGCCATCCGCCCCCGGGCTCGACGCGGCCACCACGCTGCCCGCCGATGCCGCGCGCGCGATGCTCGTCGGTCGCCTGTGGCAACCCGGCGTCGGGCCGGTGCTGGTGGCGGTGCATGCGGGCGCGCTGCACGATCTGTCGCGTCTCGCGCCCACCGCCAGCCAGCTGCTCGAAGGCGACGATCCCGCCGGCGCCGTGCGCGCCGCGCTGGCCGATGGCGCCGCGCCGCGCATCGCGTCGCTCGATGAGGTGCTGGCCACGGCCTGGCCGGCCGATCGCGTCGCCGAGGATGACGACGGCTCGCTGCGACTGCTCGCGCCGTGCGACCTGCAGGCCGTCAAGGCCAGCGGCGTGACCTTCATCGAGAGCCTGCTGGAGCGCGTGATCGAGGAGCAGGCGCGCGGCGACGCCTCGCGCGCCGAGGCCACCCGCGCGGCCCTGGGCGACGTGCTGGGCGACAACCTGCGCGGCATCGTGCCCGGCTCCCCCGAGGCGGCGCGCGTGAAGGAGGTGCTGATCGCGCAGGGCGCGTGGTCGCAGTACCTGGAGGTGGGCATCGGCCCGGATGCCGAGATCTTCACCAAGGCGCCGGTGCTGGCCGCCGTCGGCACCGGCGCGCAGGTCGGCATCCATTCGGGCTCGGTCTGGAACAACCCCGAGCCGGAGGTCGTGCTGGCCGTCGACAGCCAGGGCCGCGTGAAGGGCGCGGCCCTGGGCAACGACGTCAACCTGCGCGACTTCGAAGGCCGCAGCGCCCTGCTGCTGGGCAAGGCCAAGGACAACAACGCCTCGTGCGCCATCGGCCCGTTCATCCGCCTGTTCGACGCCGACTTCGGCATCGACGACGTGCGCCGCATCACGGTGGGCCTGCGCGTCGACGGGCCGGAGGGCTTCGTGATGGAGGGGTCGAGCTCGCTGTCGAAGATCAGCCGCGATCCGCTCGACCTGGTGGGCCAGGCCATCGGCGTGCACCACGCCTATCCCGACGGCCTGATGCTGTTCCTGGGCACCATGTTCGCGCCGACGCAGGACCGCCATGGCCCCGGCCAGGGCTTCACCCACGTGGTGGGTGATCGCGTGCGCATCGCCGCGCCCGAGCTCGGCGCGCTGGTCAACCGCGTGGCGCACGCCGACCAGGCGCCGCGCTGGACCTTCGGCATCGCGGCGCTGATGAGGAACCTGGCCGGGCGCGGGCTGCTCTGAGGGGCGCGGACGGCGCTGCCGGCGTGTGACGCGGGACCGCATCGCGGCGCCTCACGCCGCCACGCGCAGGGCCCTGCGGTACTGCACCGCCTCGGCCACGTGCGCCACCTGCACCTCGGCGGCGCCGGCCAGGTCGGCCACGGTGCGCGCCACCTTGAGCGCGCGATGCGTGCCGCGCGCCGACCAGCCCAGCTTGGCGGCGGCGGCGTGCATGAACTTCAGCGCGGCGGGGTCGAGTGCGGCATGGCGGTCGATGTCGGCGCCCTGCAGCATCTGGTTGGGCCGGCCCTGGCGCGCCATGGCGAGGTCGCGCGCGGCGACCACGCGCGCTCGGATGACGGCGGTCGATTCGCCGGCCGCGGCGGCGGCGGTGTCGAGCAGTTCCTGCGCCGGGATCGCCGGCACCTCGATGTGCAGGTCGATGCGGTCGAGCAGCGGGCCGCTGAGCTTGCCCTGGTAGCGCAGCACCTGGTCGGGCGTGCAGCGGCAGGCCTTCTGCGCCGAGCCCAGGTGGCCGCAGGGACACGGATTCATGGCCGCGACGAGCTGGAAGCGGGCCGGGAACTCGGCGCGGCGGGCGGCGCGCGCGATGGTGATGGTGCCGGTCTCCAGCGGCTCGCGCAGGGCTTCGAGCGCGGCGCGGGAGAACTCCGGGAACTCGTCGAGGAACAGGACCCCGTGGTGCGCCAGCGAGATCTCGCCCGGGCGCGGCGGCGAGCCCCCGCCCACCAGCGCGACGGCGCTGGCGGTGTGGTGCGGGCTGCCGGTCGGCCGGCGCATCCAGTGCGCCGGCACGAAGCGGCCGGCCAGGCTGGCGACGGCCGCGCTCTGCAGCGCCTCGTCGACCGTCATGGCCGGCAGCAGGCCGGCGAAGCGCTGTGCCAGCATCGACTTGCCCGAGCCCGGTGGGCCGACCATCAGCAGGCTGTGGCCACCGGCCGCCGCGATCTCCAGCACCCGCTTGGCGCCGGCATGGCCCTTGACGTCGGCCAGGTCGGCATAGGCCGGGAGATCGCTGGCGGCGGCGGCCGGCCACAGGCGGGCCCAGCCGTCGTCCTCGACGGCCGCCGCTGTCGTTGCTGTCTTGTCTGTCGTCGGGACCGTGGTCCCGGGCGGAGTCGTGCCCTCGGCCGATGGCGGCAGGAAGCGGGCCACCACGTCGAGCAGGTGGCGCGCGGCGTAGACCTCGGCGCCGGGCACCAGCGCGGCCTCCCGCGCACTGTCGGGGGGCAGCACCAGCCGGGTCGCGACCCGGTGCGTGAGCAGCGCCAGCGCCATCGCCAGGGCACCGCGCACCGGTCGCAGTTCGCCGGAGAGTGACAGCTCACCCGCGAATTCGTGCCCCGCCAGCCGCGCGCCCTCGATCTGAGCGCTCGCCGCCAGGATGCCCAATGCGATCGGCAGGTCGAAGCGACCCGAGTCCTTGGGCAGGTCGGCCGGGGCCAGGTTGACCGTGATGCGCTTGTTGTTGGGAAATTCCAGCCCGGCGTTCTGGATGGCCGAACGCACGCGTTCGCGCGCTTCCTTGACCTCCACGTCGGCCAGGCCGACCAGCGTGAAGCTCGGCAGGCCGTTGGCCAGATGCACCTCGACGGTGACCGCGGGCGCTTCCAGGCCGAGTAGTGCCCGGCTCTGCACCAAAGACAGACTCATTTTCTTCTCCCTCTTCCATTTTCCTCACCAAGATGGTGCATCGATCATCCGGTGCCCGCCGGGCCGCTCTTTTGGTGCGCCCGGGCCGGAGGAAGCGCGATCGCGGTGACACGCGACTCGTTCCCTTTGGCACGCTCCCTGCTTTGAAGGAACTCCCAACCTTCAAAATTACCGAGGAGTCACCCGATGATGCACCGCAAGACCGCCCAGGCCCTGGCCGTCGCCGCCCTGGCCTCGTTGCCGATGCTCGCCGCCGCCCAGTTCACGGGCAACGTCGCGCTGACGAGCAACTACAAGTTCCGTGGCCAGGATCAGGACACCAGCAAGAACCGCGCGTTCAAGCCGGCGATCCAGGGCGGTCTGGACTATGCCTTCGGTGAGACGGGCTGGTACGTGGGCAACTGGAACTCCAGCGTCAACTGGCTGCCGGGCAACAGCATCGAGAGCGACTTCTACGGCGGCTACAAGTTCGCCGCCGGCGGCATCGCCTGGGACGTGGGCGCGCTGACCTATGTCTACCCCGGCAACAGCACCGGCAACACGACCGAGCTGTATGGCGCGGGCACCTATGGCCCGGTGACGCTGAAGTACGCGGCCACCGTCTCCAAGGACTACTTCGGCTATGCCGGCTATCGCAACGACTCCGGCCTCAAGGGCACGGGCACGGGCTACCTGAGCCTGATCGTGGCCCAGGAGATCGCCCCCTCGCTGACGCTCAAGGGCGCCATCAACTACACGCGCTTCGCGAGCGACATCCGCGACATCGGCGTGCCCAGCTATGTGGACTACGCCGTGGGCGTGTCCTACGACTTCGGCAACGGCCTGGCGCTGTATGGCGGCGTCCAGGGCGCCACCAAGAAGAGCTACTTCGGCGACATCAACAAGGCGCGCGCCATCGTCACGGTGAGCAAGGCACTCTGAGCCTCCAGGAAGACGCGGGCCTTGCTGCCGCGTCTTCGCCATTCCATCCCAGGAGAATTTTTCCATGAAGCTGGTCACAGCCATCATCAAACCCTTCAAGCTCGACGAGGTGCGCGAGGCGCTGTCGACCATCGGCGTGCAGGGCATCACGGTCACCGAGGTGAAGGGTTTCGGACGCCAGAAGGGCCACACCGAGCTCTATCGCGGCGCCGAGTACGTCGTCGACTTCCTGCCCAAGGTGAAGATCGAGGCGGCCGTCTCCGACGACCTGGTCGAGCGCGTCATCGAGGCGGTCGAGAGCGCCGCGCGCACCGGCAAGATCGGCGACGGCAAGGTCTTCGTCTACGACCTGGAGCAGGTCGTTCGCATCCGCACCGGCGAGACAGGGCGCGAAGCCCTCTGAGGGGACGTGATCCGACACGGCACGAAAGAACGAATCAAATGAAAAAACTGCTTGTCTCACTGGCGCTCGGTCTGAGCGTCCTCACCGCCGGCGTGACCGGTTTCGCGCAGCCCGCTCCGGCACCGGCCACCGCGGCGACCGCGACCGAGGCACCCGCCTCGGCCTCCGTCGCCGCCTCGGCCGCGCCGGCCGCTGCCGCTTCGGCACCGGCCGCCGCGCCCGCGCCCAAGATCGATTCCGGCGACACCGCCTGGATGCTGACCTCCACGCTGCTCGTGATCCTGATGGTGCTGCCGGGCCTGGCGCTGTTCTATGGCGGCCTCGGGCGCTCCAAGAACATGCTGTCGGTGCTGATGCAGGTCTTCGTGATCTTCTCGCTGATCAGCATCCTGTGGGCCCTCTACGGCTACAGCATGGCGTTCTCCGGCGACGGCAACTTCTTCGGCGGACTCGACAAGATGTTCCTCAAGGGCGTCACCACCGAGACCTTCGGCGCGCTGACGACGATTCCCGAGTACGTGTTCGTCTCGTTCCAGGGTACCTTCGCCGCCATCACCGTGGCGCTGATCGTGGGCGCCTTCGCCGAGCGCGCCAAGTTCTCGGCCGTGATCCTGTTCTCGATCCTGTGGTTCACCTTCAGCTATGTGCCGATGGCGCACATCGTCTGGGGCGGTGGCCTGCTGGCCAAGGACGGCGCCCTCGACTTCGCCGGCGGCACCGTGGTGCACATCAACGCCGGCGTGGCCGGCCTGGTGGGCGCCTACATGGTCGGCAAGCGCCTGGGCTTCGGCAAGGAGGCGTTCACGCCGCACTCGCTGACGCTCACCATGGTCGGCGCCTCGCTGCTGTGGGTCGGCTGGTTCGGCTTCAACGCCGGTTCGGCCGGCGCGGCCAATGCCTCGGCCGGCCTGGCGTTCATCAACACCGTGCTCGCGACCGCCGCCGCCACCCTGTCGTGGAGCCTGGGCGAGAGCCTGCATCGCGGCAAGGCGTCGATGCTCGGCGCCGCTTCCGGCGCGGTCGGTGGCCTGGTGGCCGTGACGCCCGCGGCGGGCTTCGTCGGTCCGATGGGCTCGATCGTGCTGGGCCTGCTGGCCGGCATCGTCTGCCTGTGGGGCGTCAGCGGCCTCAAGCGCATGCTCAAGGTGGACGACGCGTTCGACGTCTTCGGCGTGCACGGCGTGGGCGGCATCCTGGGCGCCATCCTGACGGGCGTGTTCGCCTCGCAGAGCCTGGGCGGCACCGGCGGCCTGACCCCCGACACCTTCACGATGGGTGGCCAGGTCTGGATCCAGATCAAGAGCGTGCTGTTCACGATGGTGTGGTCGGGCGTCGTCTCGTTCATCGCCTTCAAGATCGCCGACCTCACCATCGGCCTGCGGGTCACCGAAGAGGAAGAGCGCGAAGGCCTGGACATCTCGTCGCACGGCGAGACAGCCTACAACCGCTGATCCGACGTCCGGCGTCGCTCCTGTCGGAGCGGGGCCGGACCCGCCCCCCCCACACGATCCCATCCGGACGGACCGAGTTTTTCGCGAGTGTCTCCTTGGATGTTCAGCCCGCCGGCGCCCAGCGCCCGCGGGCTGTTTTTTTGGGGCGCGCGCCACGCGCCGCACGGGCCCACAATGGGTGCCATGACCTGGACCCCCCTCGAAGACAGCGCGTGCCAGCTCGGCGAATCGCCCTTCTGGCATCCCCACGAACACCGGCTCTACTGGCTCGACATCCCCGGCCGCGCCGTGCTGCGCGCGACGCTGCACGAGAGCGCCGGCGATGCCGCCCCGCCGCGCGCGCGGGCGGTGGAACGCTGGGCCCTGCCGAGCGAGCCGGGCTGCATGGCGCCCGCGCGCAGCGGCGGCCTGGTGATCGCCCTGCGCGACGGCATCCATCGCGCGCGCGACTGGGGCGGCGCGCTGGAGCTCCTCGAGCCGGCCGTGCACGACACCCGGACGATGCGCTACAACGACGGCAAGTGCGACGCGCTCGGCCGCTTCTGGGCCGGCACCCTCAACGAGGCCAAGGACGGAGCGACCGCCGAACTGCACTGCCTCGACCTCCGGCCCGGACGGCCCGCGGGCGCCCCGCGCTTCGCCGTCATGGCCAGGGCCGTCACCACCGCCAACGGCCTCGCCTTCTCGCCCGACCGGCGCACCGTCTACTGGGCCGACACCGCCGCGCATCACGTGCGGGCCTGGGACTGGGATGCCGCGAGCAACACGCTCGTGCGCGAGCGCACCTTCGCCCGCTTCGATGCCAAGCCCGGCGACTGGACGCCGGCCTCGCCCGTCGCCTACGAGGGCCGGCCCGACGGCGCCACCGTCGACAGCCGGGGCGACTACTGGGTGGCGATGTTCGAGGGCGCCCGGCTGCTGCACCTGTCGGCCACCGGCGAGCGGATCGAGACCGTCACGCTGCCCGCGCAGTGCCCGACCATGCCGTGCTTCGGAGGCGACGACCTGCGCACGCTGTTCGTCACCACCGCCGCCAAGGGGCGCCCGGCCGAGGAACTGGCGCGCTGGCCCGACTCGGGTCGCGTGCTCGCCCGGCGCGTCGCGACGCCGGGCCTGCCGGTGGAGTTCTTCGAGGACTGAAAGAGATCCTCGCCATGCGCTCCGAAACGAGGGTCCGGGGCCCTGCCGGCAGTACCATCGACCGCATGGACTTCGAGCTTCAACAGATCGTCGAGCGCATCCGGGCCGCCGCCGCCGACGCCACCGTGCTGCGCATCCGGGGCGGCGGCACCAAGGATTTCCATGGCGCCGCCGCCGCCGACGGTGTCGCGCCGCTCGACCTCCGCCCCTTGGCCGGCGTCACCGCCTATGAACCCAGCGAACTGGTCGTGACCGCGCGCGCCGGCACGCCGCTGGCCGAGCTCGAGACCCTGCTGGCCGCCGAGGGGCAGTGCCTGCCGTTCGAGCCGCCGCACTTCGGCACCGGGGGCACGGTGGGCGGCATGGTGGCCGCGGGGTGGTCCGGGCCGGCGCGCGCCAACGTCGGCGCGGTGCGCGACTACGTGCTCGGCGCCATGCTGGTCGACGGGCGTGGCGAGGTGCTGAGCTTCGGCGGCCAGGTCATGAAGAACGTCGCCGGCTACGACGTCTCGCGCGTGCTGGCCGGCTCCTTCGGCACCCTGGGCGTCATCGCCCAGGTCAGCCTGAAGGTGCTGCCCGTGGCGCCGGCGGAGGCCACGCTGCGCTTCGAATGCACCCAGGCCGAGGCGCTCGACCTGCTCAACGGCTGGGGCGGCCGGCCCTTGCCGCTCAACGCCAGCTGCTGGGTCGAGGATGCCGGCCGGGGCACGCTCTACCTGCGTCTGCGCGGCGCCGTGGCGGCGGTGGAGGCGGCCCGCGCGCATCTGGGCGGCGAGCTGCAGCCCGATGCCGGCGCCGACTGGACGCGATGCCGCGACCAGCGCCTGCCATGGTTCCTGGCGCCGGGCGACGCGCTCGACCTGTGGCGGCTGTCGGTGCCGCAGACCGCGCCGGTGATCGCGCCGCCGGCCGGTGGCGCCGGTGCCGGCGATGCCGGGCCGCTGATCGAGTGGCATGGCGGCCAGCGCTGGTATCGCGCGCGGCCGGGCCAGGGCGACCACTGGCGCGCGGCGGCGCGGGCGGTGGGCGGCCATGCGACGCTGTTCCGCAGCGCCGCTGCCACCGGTGCCGACGTGCAGCATGGCGACAGCCTGTCCCCGGCGCTGGCCCGCATCCAGCGCGCGCTGCAGCAGGAGTTCGACCCCTCCGGCGTGTTCGACCGCAGTCGCCTCGACGTCCGCGCGGACGATGCGACGGCGCGACCGGCGCGCGCGCCCTAGCGCCGCCGGCGCCCGCCACCCGGCGCGCGTCCCCGCCACGTCCCGCACCGTACCGCACCGCACCGCCCACCCCACGTCCATGCGTCGACTGTTCCATCTCTCCGGCCAGCATCGCACGGCATCGATCGACAACCTGCTGGGCCTGCTGCTGGCTTTCAATGCCGGCGCGGTGAATGCCGGCGGACTGCTGGTGGTGCACATGTACACCTCGCACATGTCGGGCTTCGCCTCGCAGGTCGCCGATGGCCTGGTGCTGGGCCACGGCACGCTGATCCTGGGAGCCGTCGGCGCGCTGCTGGCCTTCATGGGCGGCGCCGCCAGCACGGCACTGATCGTCCACTGGGCGCAGCGGCACCACCTGCGCAGCGCCTATGCCATGCCGCTGCTGCTGGAGGCCGGCCTGCTGCTGGTCTTCGGCCTGCTGGGCGCCATCACGCTGACCTGGCCGACGCCGTTCTCGGTGCCGCTCACGGTGCTGCTGCTGTCCTACATCATGGGACTGCAGAACGCGCTGAGTTCGAGCATGTCGCATGGCCGGCTGCGCACCACCCACATGACCGGCCACATCACCGACCTGGGCCTCGAGCTGGGACGGCTGGTCTACCGCAACCCGCGCGGCACGCCGCTGGAGGAGCGCGTGCGCGCCAGCCGTCCGGCATTGCGCTTCCATGGCGGCCTGCTGGGCATGTTCATCGTCGGTGGCGTCGTCGGCGCGGCCGGCTTCAAGTACGTCGGCTTCGTCTGGGTGATGCCGCTGGCCGCGCTGCTGCTGGCGCTGTCGCTGCCCCCGCTGCGGCGCGACCTGCGCCGCTCGGCCTACCTGCGCCATCGCCTGGCCTCGCTCGGCCGGCGCGTCGCAGGACGTCGTCGTCCCGCCGTGCCGGCGCGCTCGCCGGATGCCGACGGGCCCTCCTTCGATCCGCCGGTCGCCGCGCCTCCCGCGTCGCCCTCCAAGCCGCCGCCCCCGCCGTCGCCGCCATTCCCCTCCGCCTGACGGGAACCACGGCGGCTGCGATCCTTGCGTCTTTCCACCGAAGCACACGAGACAAACCACGATGCAAACCGAACTCGCTCCCGAATTCCAGGGCACGCCCGAGGGCCGCGAAGCCGAGGCCATCCTGCGCAAGTGCGTGCACTGCGGCTTCTGCACCGCCACCTGCCCGACCTACCAGCTGCTCGGCGACGAGCTCGACGGTCCGCGCGGACGCATCTACCTGATGAAGCAGGTGCTCGAGGGCAAGCAGCCCACGCGCGCCACGCAGCTGCACCTCGACCGCTGCCTGACCTGCCGCAACTGCGAGACCACCTGCCCGAGCGGCGTGCAATACGGCCATCTGGTCGACATCGGCCGCAAGATCGTCGACGAGAAGGTGCCGCGCCCGGCGGCCGAGAAGGCCACGCGCTGGCTGCTCAAGGAGGGATTGACCTCGCCGCTGTTCGGACCGGCGATGAAGCTGGGCCAGTCGGTGCGCGGCCTGCTGCCGGAGAAGCTCAAGGCCAAGGTGCCGGCGCGCCAGGATGCCGGCCGCTGGCCCACCGCCACGCACGCGCGCAAGGTCCTGATGCTCGCCGGCTGCGTGCAGCCATCGATGATGCCCAACATCAACGGCGCCACCGCGCGCGTGCTCGACGCGGCCGGCATCCAGACCGTGATCGCCTCCGGGGCCGGCTGCTGCGGCGCGGTCAAGTTCCACCTCAACGACCATGCCGGCGGCCAGGCGCACATGCGCGCCAACATCGACGCCTGGTGGCCCCACGTCGAGCGCGGGGAGGTCGAGGCGATCGTCATGAACGCCTCGGGCTGCGGCGTCACGGTGCGCGACTACGGCCACATCCTGAAGGACGACGCGGCCTACGCGGAGAAGGCCCGGCGCATCAGCGAACTCACGCGCGACCTGAGCGAACTGCTGCCCGACCTGGTGCCGGTGCTCAAGGCGCGCGTGCGGGCGCCGCAGGGCGTCGTCGCCTATCACCCCCCCTGCACGCTGCAGCACGGCCAGAAGCTGCGCGGCGGTGTCGAGGTGAACCTGCGCGCGCTGGGCTTCGACATCCAGGTCTCCCGCAACGAGGCCCACCTGTGCTGCGGTTCCGCCGGCACGTACTCGGTGCTGCAGCCCGAACTCGCCTATCCGCTGCGCGACCGCAAGCTCGGCCACCTGAACCAGCTCCAGCCGACCACCATCGTCTCGGCCAACATCGGCTGCATCACGCACCTGCAGAGCGGCAGCGCGACGCCGGTGCGGCACTGGGTCGAGGTGCTCGACGCGGCGCTGGCCTGAGCAGGACGGAATCGCCAGGCGCCGGTTTCGGCTGTCCTACGCGGTCTCGGGCCATCGGCGACGCGGGCCGGGCGTCGGGTCGACGAGCATCGACCCCATGCCTCACACCACCCGCCCTATCCCGTCCCGGATCACCGCCGCCCGTCGTCCCGCCGCCATGCTGCTCGCCCTGGCCCTCGGCCTGGGCGGCTTCCACGCCTCGGCGCAATCCCAGGTGCCACCGATGCGGGGTGAAGGCGCGGCGCGCCATGTCTGCGGCGGCATCGGCTCCGACGAGTCGACCGCGATGCGCGCGGCCATGAAATCGCATCCGCTGTCGTTGCTGTTCGCCCGGGCCGATGGTTCCTACCTGGCCGATGTCGGCGTCACGATCCGCGATGCCAAGGGCGCCACCGCATTGCGACTGCGCGCCGACGGACCGATCTGCCTGGTCGACCTGCCGGCCGGACGCTATGGCGTCGAGGCCATGGCCGATGGCCGGACGCAGCAGCGCGAGGTGGAACTGGGGCGGACGCCGGCGACGGCGGACTTCCGCTTCTAGGTCGGGTCCGCGCCGGGCATCGACAGGGCTGCCTCGATGTCGTGTGCGAGCGAAGCCGGCTTGTCCAGCGGCGCATAGCGCTTGATCACCCGGCCATCGCGGCCGACCAGGAACTTGGTGAAGTTCCACTTGATGGCTTCGGTGCCCAGCAGGCCCGGCTTCTCGTGCGTCAGCCAGCGATAGAGCGCCGTTGCATGCTCGCCGTTGACGTCGACCTTGCGCATCATCGGAAAGCTCACGCCATGGTTCTGGCGGCAGAAGGCGCCGATCTCGGCATCGCTGCCCGGATCCTGCGCGCCGAACTGGTTCGACGGGAATCCCAGCACCGTCAGGCCGCGCGCGTCATAGGTGCGATGCAGTGTCTCCAGGCCCTCGAACTGGGGCGTGAAGCCGCACCGGCTGGCGGTGTTGACGATCAGCAGGACGCGGCCCCGGAACGCCTCGAGCGCCACCGGTCGGCCGTCGATGTCCTCGGCCTCGAAGTCGTAGGCCGTCGATGTGTCGTTCATGTCGTTGCTCCATGGCGCGCGGGGTCCGCGGGCCGGCCGGGGGGCGGGAAGGATCAGTGGTGCTTGTCGCTGCGGGCGATCGCCAGCAGGTGTTCGACTTCTTCCGGATAGCGCTTCAGGTTGTTCTGGTGCCAGCGGCGGATCAGCCACATGAAGCCGGCGACCACGACGCCGAAGGCGGTGATCGCCGTGTACGCCGACAGGCCCAGGCCCGTGCAGGCCGTGTAGAACGCGCCCAGCACCAGGATGCAGGCCTGCTCGTTGAAGTTCTGCACGGCGATCGAGCGGCCCGCGCCCATCAGGTTGTGGCCGCGATGCTGGAGCAGGGCGTTCATCGGCACCACCAGGAAACCGCCGAAACCGCCCAGCAGGATCAGGAACGGCACCGCCACCCAGATGTTGCCGATGAAGTTCATGCCGATCACCAGCAGCCCCATGCCGATGCCCAGCGGGATCACGCGCGTGGCCATGTCCAGGCGCATGCGCATCGAGGCCACGATGGCCCCGACCGCCGTGCCGATGGCCACCACGCCGGTCAGCGACGAGGCCTGCGCCGTGTTGTAGCCCAGCGCGAGCGAGGCCCAGGCCAGCACGATGTACTTGAGGTTGCCGCCCGCGCCCCAGAACAGCGTCGTCGTCGCCAGCGAGATCTGGCCGAGCTTGTCGCGCCACAGACGCATGTTGCACTGCCAGAAGTCCGGCAGCAGGGCGACGACGTTGCGCGCGATGCCGTGCCGCGGGTTGGCGCGCAGCGGGCGCATCTCGACGCCGGTGTGCGGGATGCGGGTGTTGAACCAGGCCGCCAGCGCGTAGATGAAGATCAGCATCGAGATCGCGGCTTCGGGCGGGGTGTCGATGCCGGTGCTGATGACCGGGAAGTCCAGCATCAGCAGCTGGCTCGACACCGCGTGGCCCACCAGCTGGCCGCCCAGCACGATGCCCAGGATGATCGAGGCGATGGTCAGGCCCTCGATCCAGCCGTTGGCCTTGACCAGCTGCGAGGCCGGCAGCAGTTCGGTCAGGATGCCGTACTTGGCCGGCGAATAGGCCGCCGCGCCCAGGCCGACCACCGCGTAGGCCAGCAGCGGATGCGAGCCGAACAGCATCATCAGGCAGCCCACCACCTTGATGGCGTTGCTGACGAACATGACCTTGCCCTTGGGGAAGGCGTCGGCGAAGGCGCCCACCAGCGGCGCCAGCGCGACATAGAAGAGCGTGAAGATCGGCACCAGCGCGGCCCGCTGCCATTCGGGTGCCCCCGAGGTCCGCATGAGTTCGACGGCGGCGACGAAAAGCGCGTTGTCGGCCAGCGACGAGAAGAACTGGGCCGACATGATGGTGTAGAAACCGCGCTTCATCGATGGGCTGGCTGGCCAGTGGACTGGCTCGGTGGGTGGTGGAAGAGGCGTTCCAAGGAGAAAAAGAACGCACGTTCTGGGGCGCCGTGAGCGGTTATAGCATGGGGTGAAATGCCAAAATGAGGCGCAAAACCCCAGCGAACCTGCGTGTTGTGTGTCGAAGTTCACGGGTTTTGCCCACTGCAATCAAAGGTCATCCCCCGTGCCGCGTCCCATCCTCGCCACCGTCCATCCCGATGCATTGCGCCACAACCTCGACCGGGCGCGGCGCTCGGCCCTCGATGCCCGCGTGTGGGCGGTGGTCAAGGCCGATGCCTACGGCCACGGCATCGAGCGCGTGTTCGATGCCTTCCGGGCCGCCGATGGTTTCGCCCTGCTGGATCTGGCCGAGGCCGAGCGCGTGCGCGCCCTCGGCTGGCGCGGCCCGGTGCTGCTGCTCGAAGGCGTCTTCGAGGCCCGCGATCTCGAACTCTGCTCGCGCCTGGACCTGTGGCACACCGTGCATTGCGACGCGCAGATCGACATGCTCGCCGCGCACAAGACGCAGGTGCCGCAGCGCGTCTTCCTGAAGATGAACTCGGGCATGAACCGGCTGGGCTTCGCGCCCGAACGCTACCGCGCCGCCTGGACGCGCCTGAACGCGCTGCCCCAGGTCGACGAGATCTCCCTCATGACTCACTTCAGCGATGCCGACAACGAGCGCGGCGTGGCCGGGGCGCTGGCCATCTTCGAGCGCGTCACGCAGGACCTGCCGGGCGAACGCTCCATCGCCAACAGCGCCGCCGTGCTGCGCCATGCCGACCGCACGCGCGCGGACTGGGTGCGCCCGGGCATCGTGCTCTACGGCAGCGCGCCGGATTTCCCGGCCCACGATGCCGCGCACTGGCAGCTGCGTCCCGGCATGACGCTCGCGACGCGGCTCATCGGCGTGCAGTCGCTCGCGCCCGGCGCGACGGTCGGCTATGGATCCAACTTCGTCGCCGACGCGGCGATGGCCATCGGCGTGGCGGCGATCGGCTATGCGGACGGCTACCCGCGCCATGCGCCCACCGGCACGCCGGTGCTGGTCGATGGCGTGCGCACGCGGGTCGTCGGCCGCGTGAGCATGGACATGGTGACGGTCGACCTCGAACCGGTGCTGCGCGCGCGCGGCGGCATCGGAGCCGCCCGCGCGCCGGGCATCGGCAGCGAGGTCACGCTGTGGGGCCGGGCGTCCGATGGCACCGTGCTGTCCATCGACGAGGTCGCGCATGCCGCGGGCACGGTGGGCTACGAGCTGATGTGCGCCGTGGCGCCGCGCGTGCCGGTGACGACCGGCGCCTGAGGCGCGGAACGCGCCGCCACCGGCCCGGCCGGGACCGGATCAGTACAGCCCGCGCTGCCGCGCCTGCAACCGGGCGAGCCCGAACAGCGCGTCGGTGAACGGCGTCTCGACCTGCGCGAGCCGGCCGAGCTCGCGCACCGCGCCGACCAGCGCGTCGAGTTCGACGGCGCGGCCGGCTTCCACGTCCTGCAGCATCGAGGTCTTGAAGGCGCCGAGCCGGCGCGTCACCGCATGGCGGTCCTCCGGGCTGTCGGCGATGGGCAGCCCGATGCGCGCGCCGATCTCGCGCGCCTCGCGCATGACGCTGGAGATGAAGCCGCGCACGAGGTCGTCGTCCAGGATGCGGTCGGTGGTGGCGCCGGTCAGGGCGCTGACCGGATTGACGGTCATGTTGCCCCACAGCTTGAACCAGACGTCCTGCTGGATCCGCGGCGACACGCGGGCGTCGATGCCGCCGGCCGTCAGCAGCGCGGCGAGCCGCTCGACGCGGGGCGTCACCACGCCGGAGGGTTCGCCCAGCAGCAGGCCGTTGCCGAAGTGATGCCGCACCACGCCCGGCGCGTCGAGCGAGCAGCTCGCGTGCACCACGCCGCCGACCACGTGGCGCGCCGGGATCGCCGTCGCGATGACGCCGTCGGGATCGACCGCCGCCAGCCGCGTGCCGGCCAGCGCGCCGCCGAAGCCGCCGTCGAGGAACCACCACGGCACGCCATTCATGGCCGTCAGCACCAGGGTGTCGGGGCCCAGCAGCGGCGCGATGAGCTCGGCCACGCCGAGCAGCGCCGGCGCCTTCACCGCGATCACGACCAGATCCTGCGGTCCGAGTTCGGCCGGGTCGTCCACCGCGTGGACCGCGATGCGCTCGCGCGTCTCGCCCTCGGTCGCGCCACCTTCCCCACCGGGCGCCCTGCGCACCAGCGACAGGCCCTCGTGGCGCAGCGCGCCGAGCGTCGCGCCGCGGGCCACCACGCCGATCGGCAGGCCGGCGCGCGCCAATGCCACGCCGATCCAGCCACCGATGGCGCCGGCGCCGTAGATGCAGACCTTCATGGGTGGCTCACGCCTCGGCGGTGAAGCCGACCTTCTTCACGATCGGGCCCCACTTGGCGGTGTCCTTCTTGAGCAGCGCCATGAGTTCCTCGGGCGAGGACGCCATCGCCTCCAGCCCGAAGGTGCCCAGGCCGTCGATCACGTCCTTCGAGGCCAGCGCGGCGCGCATCGAGGCATTCAGGCGCGCCACCAGCTCGGGCGCGGCGCGCGCCGGCAGGAAGAAGGCGAACCACTCGCTGTGCGCCATGTCGGGGATGCCCTGCTCGCCGAAGGTCGGCACGTCCGGCGCGAAGCGGCTGCGCTTCTCGCCCGAGACACCCAGGATGCGCACCTTGCCGCTGGCCAGGTGCTGCGTGATGTCGCCGACCGGACCGGAGACCGCCGAGACGTTGCCGCCCAGCAGGTCGAGCATCGCCGGCTGCGTGCCGCGATAGGCCGCGTGCTTGAGCTCGACGCCGGCGCCCTTGCCCAGCAGCGCGCCGATGAAGTGCGGCGTCGAACCCGCGGCCGGCGAGCCGAAGTTGGCGCCGGCCGGATTGGCCTTGGCCCAGGCCAGGAAGTCCGGCACCGTCTTCACGTTGGCCGGCACCGACGGGCCGACGGCGAAGCCGAAGTCGAACGAGCAGCCCAGCGAGACCGGCGTCAGGTCGGTCGCGAAGTCGTAGGGCAGCTTCTTGTAGATGTGCGGATAGATCGTGAGCATCGACGTCGGCGTCTGCAGGATCGCCGTGCCGTCGGCCGGCCGGCCCTTGACATAGCCGATCGCGATCTGGCCGCCCGCGCCGGTGCGGTTCTCCACCACCACGGTCCTCGCGAAGTCGGGCGCGAGCTTGAGCGCCAGGCGCCGGCAGATGTTGTCGGAGGTGCCGCCGGCGGCGAAGCCGGTGATGATGTTGGCGGTCTCGAGGGTCGCGTGCTGCTGCTGCGCGAAAGCCATCTGGCCGATGCTGGCGAGCAGGGCGGCGGCACCGCTGGCGCCGGTGGTCTGCAGCAGTTGGCGGCGGGTGAAGGTCATGGGGGGTTGTCTCCGTTGGAATCGTGGAAATCGCGGGAATGGGGCGATGGCGGGCATTTTCCGGCAAGCCGGCACGCGGCGTCCCCGCGTTTACGCCACGTCCGGACCGCTTCGATGGCGCGCCCGCGCCCGTCCTGCGCCGGTCTTTCGCGGTCCCTACACTCCTTCGATGGCCAAGGAAAAAACCAATTACGTCTGCAGCACCTGCGGCGGCACCAGCGCCAAGTGGCTGGGCAAGTGTCCGCATTGCGGCGCCTGGAACACCCTCGTCGAACAGGTCGCGCAGGCCGCCGGGGGCGGCCCGGCCAACAACCGCTTCAGCGCGCCGTTCGCGGCGCTGGCCGGCACCAGCGAGATCGCGGTGCTCTCGGAGATCCAGGCCAGCGACGTCGACCGCACCCCCACGGGCATCGACGAACTCGACCGCGTGCTCGGCGGCGGCATCGTGCCCGGTGGCGTCACCCTCATCGGCGGCGATCCGGGCATCGGCAAGTCGACCCTGCTGCTGCAGGCGGTCGACGCGCTGCAGCGCGCCGGGCAGAACGCGCTCTATGTCACCGGCGAGGAGAGCGGCGCGCAGGTCGCGCTGCGCTCGCGGCGGCTCGGACTGGACCACTCGCAGGTGCAGGTGTTCCCGGAGATCCAGCTGGAGAAGATCATCGCCACGCTCGATGCCAACCGTCCGGCCATCGCGGTGATCGACTCGATCCAGACGGTCTATTCCGACCAGCTCACCTCGGCGCCCGGCTCGGTGGCGCAGGTGCGCGAATGCGCGGCGCACCTCACGCGCTTCGCCAAGGCCAGCGGCACGGCGATCGTGCTGGTGGGCCACGTCACCAAGGAGGGCGCCCTGGCCGGGCCGCGCGTGCTGGAGCACATGGTCGACACGGTGCTGTACTTCGAGGGCGACACGCATTCGAGCTTCCGCCTGGTGCGCGCCATCAAGAACCGCTTCGGCGCGGTCAACGAGATCGGCGTCTTCGCCATGACCGAGCGCGGGCTCAAGGGCGTGGCCAACCCGAGCGCGATCTTCCTGAGCCAGCATGCCGAGCCGGTGCCCGGCAGCGTCGTGCTGGTCACGCTGGAGGGCACGCGTCCGATGCTGGTGGAGATCCAGGCGCTGGTGGACAGCGGCGGGCCCAGTCCGCGGCGCCTGTCGGTGGGCCTGGACCGCGACCGCCTGGCGATGCTGCTGGCCGTGCTGCACCGCCATGCCGGCATCGCCTGCATGGACCAGGACGTGTTCGTCAACGCCGTGGGCGGCGTGCGCATCACCGAGCCGGCGGCCGACCTGGCGGTGATGCTGGCGATCACCTCGAGCCTGCGCGGCAAGCCGCTGCCCAAGGGCTTCATCGCCTTCGGCGAGGTCGGCCTGGCCGGCGAGGTGCGACCGGCGCCGCGCGGCCAGGAGCGCCTGAAGGAGGCCGCCAAGCTCGGCTTCAGCGTCGCCGTGGTGCCGCGCGCCAATGCGCCCAAGAAGCCCGTCGAGGGCCTGGAGATCCACGCCGTGGAGCGGGTGGAGGAAGCGATGGAAGTGGTGCGGCGGCTGCAGTCGTAGCGCCGGCATGTGGGCATCCCTCATCGACGCCGGGGATGGCGCACCGACAATGCGCGCCATGAATTTTCAGAAAATCCTCGTTCCGGCGGCCGGCCTCATCGTGCTTGGCTTCGCCTACCGTCAATACGGCTGGGCCGGTGTGGCGATGGTCGGCGGCGCCCTCCTGATGTTCCTGCTGCTGCATTTCACCCGCACCATGACAGTCCTGAAGCGGGCGTCGAGCCGGCCGATCGGCTATGTCGCCAGCGCCGTGATGCTCAATGCCAAGCTCAAGCCCGGCGTGACGCTGCTGCACGTGGTGGCGATGACGCGCTCGCTCGGCGAGCTGCGCTCGGCCCCCGACACGCAGCCCGAGACCTATCGCTGGCAGGATGGCGGCGAGTCGTATGTCGATGGGATCTTCGTCGACGGCAAGCTGCGCGAGTGGACGCTGGTGCGTCCCGGCACGCCCGACTGAAGCCGGGCGCGCCGCCGCCTCATCAGAAGGGCGCGTCTTCCTCTTCCTGCGCGGCGTCCGTCGTGGCGCCGGGGACTGCTGCCTTCGCGGACGGCGCGGCCGCATCCGCAGCAGCGCCAGCCGAGGGCGCGTCGGCGGCCGACAGGCCGAGCACCGCCTCGCCGCCGAGCGCCTCGAGCAGTTCCGGCACCAGCTGGCCGAGCTCGCCGGTGGCGATCGCCGCGTCGGCGTCGAAGTTGTCCTCCTTCTTGCCGTCGGCGGCACGGTCGGTGCTCTCCAGGAAGGCGATCTTGCGGATCTGCATCCCCTCGGTCAGCTCGAAGGACACGCGGTCGTCCCAGGTCATGGCCAGGCGCGTCGGGCGCTTGCCGGCGGCGATGTGCTGGCGCACCTCCTCGATGTCGAGGGCATGCTTGGCATAGCGCACCACCGACTTCGACTCGTCCGTGGCGCGCAGCTCGCACTCGCGATCGATGGTGAAGCCGGCCGGCGGCTCCTGGGTCGAGAGCCATCCGGCCATCGCGGCGGCCGGCTCGACGCGGGTGTTGATCTGCGTCACCGCGAAGCCCTCGAGGGCCTTCACCAGGCTGGTCACGACCTCGTCGGCCCGCGCCGGGTTGGCGACGTTGACGACCAGCCGGCGCTCGGCCGGGTCGATCCACACCGCGATGCGGGCGTGGCGCGTGAAGGCCATCGGCAGCAGCTCGTGGGTGATGTCCTCCTTGAGCTCCTTCTTCTCCTTCTTGCCGGGCTTGCGGCCGGTGGCGGCCTCGATCTGGGCGCAGCGCTCGTCGACCTTGCGCCGCACCACCGAGCCCGGCAGCGTCTTGGACTCGATCATGAATTCCAGGATCCACTGGCCGCCCACCGACTCGACCAGCAGGCCATGCTCGTCGCCGCGCGGGCCGACCCAGCCGGCCGATTTCTCCTGCGACGGCGTGCAGGGCACGAAGCGCTGGGCCGCGAGCGCTTCCTCGGCATCCGTGAGCGACTGCGACCAGGGAGCCTCGATGCGATAGACGATGACGTTCTTGAATACGGACACGGAATGCAACCTTTACTGGCGATGGGCGAAACGGCCCATTGTCGTCGCGAGCGTCCCGGCCCGGCACCAGCGCGCCGATGCGGGGGCGCCTTAAAATCGCGCGCTTCGCGACGCCCCGTCGCCCCTCCCCCAAAGGACAAGAAATGAGCGTGCTCCCCCCCTCGCTGGACGACCGCGACGGCAAGATCTGGATGGATGGCCAACTCGTGGAATGGCGCGATGCCAAGATCCACGTCCTCACCCATACGCTGCACTACGGCTGCGGCGCCTTCGAAGGCGTGCGGGCCTACAAGACGGTCGACGGCACCGCCATCTTCCGCCTGGAGGAGCACACCGAGCGCCTCTTCAACAGCGCCAAGATCCTGCGCATGAAGCTGCCGTTCTCGCGCGAGGAGCTCATGGAGGCCCAGAAGCAGGTCGTGCGCGAGAACCACCTGGAGAGCTGCTACCTGCGCCCGCTGGTGTGGATCGGCTCCGAGAAGCTCGGCGTCAGCCCGCGCGGCAACACCATCCACGCGATGGTCGCGGCCTGGGCCTGGGGCGCCTACCTCGGCGAGGAAGGCCTGCGGCGCGGCATCCGCGTGAAGACCTCCAGCTACACGCGCCACCACGTCAACATCACCATGACGCAGGCCAAGGCCGTGAGCAACTACAGCAACTCGATCCTGGCCAACATGGAGGCGCTGGACGACGGCTACGACGAGGCCCTGCTGCTGGACGCCAGCGGCTTCGTCTCCGAGGGCGCGGGCGAGAACGTGTTCATCGTCAAGGGCGACACCATCTACACGCCCGACCTCTCGGCCGGCGCGCTCAACGGCATCACGCGCAACACGATCCTGCACATCGCCAAGGACCTCGGCATCGAGGTGGTGCAGAAGCGCATCACGCGCGACGAGGTCTACATCGCCGACGAGGCCTTCTTCACCGGCACCGCCGCCGAGGTGACGCCTATCCGCGAACTCGACCGCGTGGAGATCGGCAACCGTGGCGACGGCGGCTCGCGCGGCCCGGTGACCGAGAAGGTGCAGAACGCCTTCTTCGACATCGTCAACGGCAAGAATCCCAAGTACGCTCACTGGCTCTCGAAGGTCTGAACTCCATGAGCAATCCTTCCTCCCCCACCCCCCGGCCCGTGGCCGTCGTCGAGGTGCGCGCCAGCGACCTCAACCACCAGGGCGGCGTGTTCTGCCCCAGCCCGCTGGCCGACATGAAGCTCTGGAACACCCACCCCAAGGTCTACCTCGACGTCGCCCGCACCGGCGAGGCCCGGTGCTCGTACTGCGGCACCGTCTACCGGCTCAAGGCCGGCGAGGTCGCCTCGCACGGTCACTGAGCGCGGAGGGCGGCGGCCGCAGCGGCGCCGCCACCGCGCCGCCACCGCGCCGGCAGCAGGTCGTCCCAGGGCGCGCCAGGCTCGTGCGCCAGGCGCAGGTAGACGAAGGTCACCCACAGCATGCCCAGGCCGATCTGGGCATCGCGCATGGCCGAATTGACACTGGTCGCGATGGTCATCGCGATCATGGCGACGAAACCCAGCCGGCCCGCCAGGTCCGGCCGGCGCCAGCCCTGCCAGAGTCCCGTCAGCAGGATCGCCAGCAGCACCAGGGCACCGGGGAAGCCGGCCTGCGCGCCCATCCACAGGAAGTCGTTGTGCGGCATGTTGTAGTTGGCCAGCAGGGCCGGGCCGCGTGCGTGCCACTGCTCGGTCCAGCCGCCGATGCCCCAGCCGGTGAAGGGCCGGTCGAGCACCATGCGCGTGGTGTCGCGGTACATGTAGAAGCGCACCACCCAGCTGCCCTCGGACACCGCGCCGCCCTGGGCGGCCTCGATCTCCTGGAGGCCCAGCGCCACCTTCTGCTGCACCTGTGGCGACTGCCACAGCGCCACGCCCGCCACGGCGGTGCCGATCATCAGCGCCACCGCCAGGGTGCGCAGCTGGCGCCGCCACTGGTGGACGCAGGCCGCCGGCACGGCCACCAGCAGGGCCAGCAGGGACGTGCGCGAGGTCAGCCAGGCCGTGATGACCAGCCCGGCGACGGCCGTCAGGGCGAAGGCCGCCAGGGCGCGGCCCGGCCGGTGCGCGCCGCGCTCGCCGAACTGCGCCAGCCCGGCGACGGCGGCGGTGGCGCCGAACAGCGTGAACAGCAGGGCGTTGTTGATCGACTTGTTGCCGTCCACCTCCAGCGTGGCGTGCCACAGCCGCCAGATCGGAAAGCCGACCGTGCGGTAGAGCAGCACCATCGCCAGGCTCGCCAGCGCGGCGACGAAGAAGCCGCGCACCGCCCAGATCGCCTCGTCGCGCCCGAGCGCCAGCGCCATCAGCATGGTCAGCGCGATGCGCATGCCATGCCAGAGGTTCGACGGCGTCTGCGGATAGTGCGGGCCGATGGCCAGGATCACGAGCGTCCAGGCGACATAGGCCACGATCGGCCACCACAGCGGCGAGGCCCGCACCCGGGCGGCACGCTCGCGCAACCCGCCCGCCGCCAGCAGCGCGACCAGCAGCAGCAGCGCGGCGACGTAGTTCACTCCCACCGGCGCGAACACCGCCAGCCCCCAGAACATGGCCACGGGGCCGACGATGGACGATCTCATGCGGTGCATTTTCCCATCGCGGCCGGCGGGCTCCGCCGGACCGGCGCTCATGCGGCCGGACGCGGCAGCGCGATCACGAAGCTGGCGCCGCCGCCCGGCCGGTCCTCGCAGGCGACCGTGCCGCCATGGCGTTCGACGATCGACTTGACCAGCGCCAGGCCCAGGCCGACGCCGCCTTCGCGCTCGCTGGCGCCGGGCAGCCGGTAGAACGGCTCGAAGATGCGCTCGCGCAGCGCGACCGGCACGCCCGGGCCGCGATCGTCGACATGGATGCGCGCGAAACGCCCGGTGGCGTCCAGGCGCACCGAGATGTCGCCCGCGCCATAGCGGCGCGCGTTCTCCAGCAGGTTGCGGATCGCGCGGCGCAGCAGCCGGGGCACGCCGGGTACCGTCAGCGCGGCGTTGTCGGTGCCTTCGGCCAGCGTCAGCTCGGCCTCGGTGCGGGCGCACTCCTCGGCGGCCAGGCCGGTCAGGTCGACCGACTCGACGGTGCCCATGTCGGCTTCCCGGGCGTCGAGCCGGCTCGACAGCAGGATCTCGTCGATCAGCTGGTCGAGCTCGCCGATGTTGCGCGCGATCTCCTCGCGCGCCCCGGGGTTGGGCCGGCCGCCGCCCATCAGCTCCAGCCCCATGCGGATGCGGGTGAGCGGCGAGCGCAGTTCGTGCGAGGCATTGGCCAGCAGCGACTTGTGCGAACGCACCAGGGTCTCGATGCGCGCGGCCGCGGCGTTGAAGCGGCGCGCCAGATCGGCGACCTCGTCCTGGCCGTCCTCCGGCACGCGCGCGGCGAGGTCGCCTTCGCCCCAGCGCTGCACGCCGCGCTGCAGGGTCTCCAGGCGCTGCGTGAGGCGGCGCACGATCGGGAACAGTCCGATCGCCACCGCCAGCCCGACCAGGCCCATGAGCCAGAAGAAGCCGGTCTGCGGCCGTACCCAGGGCGGCGGTCCGCCGCCGCGGTCGGGGCGCGGGCCGAACTGCATCTGGAAGGCCTGCCCGTCCTTGAGCGTGATGGTGAACTCCAGCGGCTCGCCCGGCCGGCTGGTGCGCAGCGACGCGCCGGTGCCGATCACGCGGTCCTGCGCGTCGCGCAGCACGACTTCGCGCGGCAGGGGCGCCGCGCGCTGTTCGTCGGCCATCTGCCAGGCCCAGCCCGCCGCCAGCGCGACCACGGCCACGCCGGCGAGCACCGCCAGCCAGATGCGGACGTAGAGATGCCGCGTGAAGAGCCCGACCACGGCCTCAGTCCTGCTGCTTGGCAAAGACATAGCCCACGCCGCGCACGGTCAGGATGCGCTTGGGGTTCTTGGCGTCGGCCTCGATGGCCGCGCGGATGCGGCCCATGTGCACGTCGATGGAGCGGTCGAAGGCCTCGAGCTCCCGGCCGCGCACGGCCTCCATGATCTGGTCGCGCGTGAGCACGCGGCCGGCGCGCTCGGCCATGGCCACCAGCAGGTCGAACTGGTAGGAGGTGAGCTCGGCCGGGGTGCCGCCGACCGTGACGGTGCGGCTGTTGCGGTCGATCTCCAGCGAACCGAAGCGCATCAGCAGGTTCTCGGCCGCCGCGGCGTCGGCGCCGCCGTGCAGCCCGCCCTCGCCGCGCCGGCGCAGCACCGCGCGGATGCGCGCGAGCAGTTCGCGCGGCTCGAAGGGCTTGGGCAGGTAGTCGTCGGCCCCGATCTCCAGGCCGATGATGCGGTCCATCGGATCGCCCTTGGCCGTCAGCATCAGGATCGCCACGCGCGACAGCGAGCCGGGCAGGGCCCGGATGCGGCGGCAGACCTCCAGGCCGTCGATGTCGGGCAGCATCAGGTCGAGGATCACCAGGTCGGGGGCACGCTCCTGCAGCTGTTCGATGCCGGTGGTGCCATCGGCCGCGTGGGCGAAGCCGAAACCCGATTGGGTCAGGTACTCGCTCACCATCTGCGCCAGGCGGGCGTCGTCTTCGATCATCAGGAGTTGGGGGGTCGTCATGCGAGCCATGATGGACGGCGGCCGGCAAGCCGGCTTGAATGCTCCGTAAAGATGGGGTAAATGGCGTGACCGGTCCGCGTCGCGGATCGATCGCGAGCGGGGTCCGGACGGCGGGGAGGGTGGACCTCCGAACCTGCTCCGAAGGCCCTGGATCAGGCCGTGGGAGCCATGGCGTCCATGCCGAAGAGCATGGGCCGCGCCGGCGCGGCGCCGCTGGCGCCGTCGGTGCCGTGGACCCGGCGCGCGGCGCGGCCGCCGTTGGCGTCCAGCAGGGCATCGAGCGCATCGGCGGCCAGGTCCGGATGATTGCGCCGTGCCCGCTCGACGATCTCGCCGGCCAGGCCACGCAGCTGGTCGAGCGCGGCGCGCATGCGCTCGACGAAGGCCTCGTCGTCCAGCGTGTCGTTCAGGCTGCGGTTGAGTTCGGCGAACCACGGCAGCGCCGACTGGTCCAGCATCACGGCCGGATTGTGCTTCTCGCTGACCTGCGACCACGCGCGCAGGAACGCCTGCACGGCCACGTTGAGCTGCTGGCACTGCTGCATCTCGTCCTTGACGCGGCCCAGCAGGGCGAGGTCGGTCAGGCGGTCGTGGAAGAACAGCCGCGAGAGCACGGCCCAGTAGTAGGTGTAGTCCCAGATGACCTTCACCGGCAGCACCTCGGGATCGCCGAAGAGACCGTACTGGTCCTGGTAGAGCGCCAGCGTGCTCTCGTAGAACGAGTGGTAGATCTGGTCGTAGAGCTGCGCGCGCGCCGCCACCGAATGGCCGGCGCGGTCGTGGGCGATCAGGTCGCAGATGTAGGTGTTGCCGATGGCGATGAAGTCGCTGCCGGGCGAGTAGAACGGGTCGAGGAACAGGCCCGCCTCGCCCGTGAGGGCCCAGCGGTCGCCAGAGAACACCTGCTTGCAGCCATAGGAGAACTTGCGGAAGAACGCGAAGTCCTGGAGCCGGTCGCGCTGGCCGTCGAGCTCGTCGAACAGGCGCGGCTGGTAGGTCCGCAGCCAGTCCATCGCCTTGTCGAAGGTGTCGATGGTCTCCAGCGGGTGGTACTT
Organism: Variovorax sp. PEI5; assembly: GCF_056679935.1. Taxonomy (NCBI): domain Bacteria; kingdom Pseudomonadati; phylum Pseudomonadota; class Betaproteobacteria; order Burkholderiales; family Comamonadaceae; genus Variovorax; species Variovorax sp. PEI5. The sequence goes on along the minus strand of NZ_CM155257.1, from coordinate 2,592,655 downwards.
GGGGTCGGCCACGATGCCCACCGAATGCGAGCCCGATGCCAGCGGGATCAGCCAGACCCAGTAGCCCGCGCCCACCAGGTGGTTGGTCGAGAGCCAGCGCGCCTGCGGATCGCAGCGCTCGCGCCACCGCGGATCGTCGCTCCAGGCATCGAGGGTGATGCGCTGGCCGATGCGAAACCACACCGCGTTGACGTCGTGCGCGTTGGGCTCGGCCAGGCCGAGCTTGCGCTTGATGATGCCGGCGCGGCCGCAGGCATCGATCACCCAGCGCGCCTCGATGGTGTGGGTCGCGCCATCCTGCGTCCAGCTCAGCCGGTGCGGCGTGTGGGCATCGTCGGCGAGGTCGAGCCGGCGCACCATGGCATGGTCGACGAACTTCACGCCGCGTCGCGCGGCTTCCTCGGCGAGGTAGTTCTCGAAGATGCCGCGATCGATCTGGTAGCTGGGCACCGACATGTAGCGGCTCGCGCCGACCTCGGTCACCTGGTCGATGTCGCGCCGGCCCTCGCTGAAGAAGAAGCGGAAGCCGAACTTGCGCAGCTGTTCGCCCTGCAGGTGCGGCTTCAGGCCCAGCACGGTGTCGAAGTAGTGCGCGCCGATCTCGACCGACGATTCGCCGACCTTGTGCGTCGCGTGCGGGACCGGGTGCCCCCGGCGTTCGAGCACCAGCACGTCGATGTCGCCGAATTGCCGCTTGAGCTGCAGCGCGAGCGTCAGGCCGGCGAGGCCGCCGCCCATGATGACCACGTCGTGCGTGGCGATGTCGTCGTCGCGGCGGACGGGCGGCGGGGAAGCATGGAGCATGGAGGTCGTCTCAATTCCGGTGGAGTCGCAGCCGCAGCGAAAGGCGGGCCGCCAATGGCAGCGTGACCGTCGCCGGGAACGCGTCGGTGTCCGCCAGGGCCTCGAACAGGGGCAGCGCATCGGCCATCGCATTGGCGGCCAGGGCCTGCGCGGCGGCCGAGCGTGGCGCCGCGGTCGCTGCCTCGCCGGGCTCGAGCGACCAGTCGAAGGCGGCCACGGTGCGCTCGGTGCGCTCGGGCGAGACCACCAGGGCCACCGCCAGCAGGCCGCGGCTGGTCGTCACCGAGGCCAGCGCGCCGACCGCCGGCATGTCGTAGCCCACCAGCAGCACGGCCTGCCCATCCGCAGCGCATTGCGTGGCGGTCTCCAGCAGGCCGGCGGCGAAGGTCGATTCGTAGGCGGCCAGGGAATTGCTCGCGGCCATGCAGCCGGTGCCGATGGTCCAGTAGCCCACGGCGGCGTTGTGCACCGAGTTGTGGAACTTGATCGGCGACAGCAGCGTCGGGTCGTTGGCCAGCGTGCCGCACATGTAGTCGTTGATGCCCAGGTCGCCATGGGCCGAGGCGAACACGCACGGCAGGTCGCGCGCCTCGCGACCGGAGGCGGCGATGGCCTGCGCCGCCACTTCCAGCGACAGGGCCACCGTGTCGGGCGCGCGGCGGCGCTCGGCCGGCGCCAGCACCTGCGGCGACGGCCGCTTGGCCGGCGGATCGACCGGCGCGCCCTGGCCGGTGAATGCCGCGCGGGCGATGTCCCAGCCCGGCAGGGTCGGCGCCCAGAAGGCGGGGCCCTCGATGTAGAGCGTCGGGGTGCGGTTCGGGATCGCGCTCATGCCTGGAGGTCCTTGCCGAAGATGAGGGAGCAGTTGTTGCCGCCGAAGCCGAACGAGTTCGACAGGGCGAGGCGCACGTCGGCGCGGGCGGGTTCGAGGCGGATCTGCGGTCCGCAGTCGGCGTCGAGCATGGTGGTGTTGATGGTGCCGGGCAGCAGGCCGGTCTCCAGCGCCAGCAGGCTGATGACGGCCTCGACGATGCCCGCCGCGCCCAGCGTGTGGCCGGTGAAGCCCTTGGTCGAGCTGGCGTGCGTGGTGGCCGGGAAGCGGCGCTTGACCAGGGCACCCTCGACCTCGTCGTTCTTGGTGCTGGCCGTGCCATGCATGTTGATGTAGCCGATGTCCTCGGGCGCGACGCCCGCGCGCGCCAGCGCGTCGTCGAGGGCGCGCTCGGCGCCCAGGCCCTGCGGGTGGGGCGTCGACATGTGGTGCGCGTCGCTCGCCTCGCCATAACCCAGCAGCAGGAGCCGGCCGCCGGCGGCGCCATCCCTCGCGCCGTCACCCGCGCCATCCTCCTCGGCACGCTCCAGCAGGGCGAAGCCGGCGGCCTCGCCCAGGCTGATGCCATCGCGCGCGGCGTCGAACGGGCGGCACGGCTGCGGCGACACCAGTTCGAGCGAGTTGAAGCCGTACAGCACGCTGCCGCAGAGGGTGTCGACCCCGCCGACCACCGCCGCGTCGACCAGTCCGAGCCGGATCATGCGCTCGGCCGAGGCGAAGGCCTTGGCGCTCGACGAGCAGGCGGTGGAGAGGGTCTCGTTGGGCCCCTCGAGGCCCAGCGCCTCCTGCACGAACATCGACAGCGAGTGCGGCGTGTGCACGCGCGCCCGGCGCTGGTCGGCGGGAAAGGCGCCGTCGGCGTCGAGCCGGGTGTAGGCCGCCTCGGTCTCGCCGATGCTCGAGGTCGAGGTCCCCAGGATCACGGCGACACGCGCGGGGCCGTACCTCCCGCGCGCGGCGGCGACGGCCTCCATGAATCCGTCGGCCTCCAGTCCCAGCCAGGCCAGCCGGTTGTTGCGGCAGTCCCAGGATGCCAGCGCCTCGGGCAGGCGCAGGTCCTCCAGGCCCTCGACCCGGCCGATCCAGGTCGGCAGCGGCGCCGGGGGCGTGCGTCCGGCCGTCTCGTCGACGAAATCGTTGGCCCGCAGGCCGCTGCGCGAACTCTCGAGCGCCGCGAGCAGCGACGCCTTGCCGACGCCCACGGCCGAGGTGGCGGTGAAGGCGCTGATCCGGAGGGGTGTGATTCGTTGGGGCACGATGATGTGAGGAAAAGTATCCGACGTGGAAAGTCCCGCAGCCTACCAGCAGCCCCGGCGGAACGCACCCGGTCGCACCGGTGTCCCGTCCGGATTCAGGACGCCGCGCCCCGCCGGCCGCGCGCGGCGAGCGCCACCAGCACCAGCACCGGCAGGCCCAGCGCGGCGGTGCCGACGAAGAACGGCACATAGCCATAGGCATCGACGAAGCGTCCCGAATAGCCGGCGATGAACTTCGGCAGCAGCATCATCAGGGAGCTGAACAGGGCGTATTGCGTGGCCGAGTAGGCGATGTTGGTCAGGCTGGAGAGATAGGCGATGAAGGCCGCCGAGGCGATGCCGCCGGCCAGGTTGTCGGCCGAGACCACCACCACCAGCATCGTCAGATCGTGGCCGCGCGTGGCCAGCAGGGCGAACAGCAGGTTGCTCGCCGCGCTGAGCACGGCGCCGAGCATCAGCACGCGCATCATGCCCAGTCGCATCGACAGCACGCCGCCCACGAAGGCGCCCACCAGCGTCATGACGACGCCGAAGACCTTGCTCACCGAGGCCACCTCCTCCTTGCTGAAGCCCATGTCGACGTAGAACGGATTGGCCATGATGCCCATCACCACGTCGCTGATGCGATAGATGGCGATCAATGCCAGGATCAGCGCGGCCTGCCAGCGATAGCGCGCGATGAAGTCGGCGAAGGGCGCGACCAGCACGTCGCGCAGCCACTCGAGGGCGTCGCGTGCGTGGGGCAGCGTGCGCCGCGCCGGCTCGGCCGACAGCAGCACGGTCAGCACGCCGACCGCCATCGAGCCGGCCATCACCAGGTAGGCGATCCGCCAGCCGGCGTTCTGGTAGCCGGTGGCGCCGGCGAGTTCGGTCCAGGCGGCGATCCACAGCACGCCGGCACCGGCCCAGATCATGGCCAGCCGGTAGCCGGTCTGGTAGGCGGCGGACAGCGCGGCCTGCTTGCGCGTCTCGGCCGACTCGATGCGGAAGGCATCCAGCGCGATGTCCTGCGTCGCCGAACCGAAGGCCACCAGCACCGCGAAGATCACGATCGGACCCAGGCCGGCGCCCGCGCCCGGGTCGGTCAGCGCCATGCCGACCAGGCCCGCCACCACCAGCCCCTGCGACAGCAGCAGCCAGCCGCGGCGCTGGCCCAGCAGCGTGGTCAGGGGCGGCACCGGCAACCGGTCGACCAGCGGCGCCCAGACCCACTTGAAGCCATAGGCCAGGCCGACCCAGCTCAGGTAGCCGATGGTGGTGCGGTCGATGCCGGCCTCGCGCAGCCGGAAGCTCAGGGTGCCCAGCACCAGCAGCAGCGGCAGCCCGGCCGAGAAGCCCAGTGCCAGCATGCGCAGGGTGGCGGGTTCGCGGTAGACGCGCAGCGCCTCGCGCCAGGAGACCGGGGCGGCGGGATCGGCGGGCGCGGTGGAGGCGGCGGCGACCTGGGGGGTGGAGGGCATGGGCGGGCGTGGCGGGAGGCGTGGCGGAAGGAGGGCGGCACCGGAAGGCGGCGTAGCGGGAATCCGGAGTGCCCGGCGAGCGTAATGCCGGAACGCCCCGGACGGCATCGGACGATGCCCGCGACGGCGTCCATTCCCGCACGAAGACGGTGGATGCGCCGGACCGCCGCGTCCCGGATCCACTGCTTATTATTCCCGCATGTGTTCCATCTGCGCGCTTCGATCCGGGCCCTGGCAAGGCCGCCGTTCCTTCCTGCTGCTGGCCGCGGGGGGCGCGATGTCGACCCTGGCGGCCGCGCCGGCGCTGGCCCAGGTCAGCGTGGGCCGGTCCTCGGTGGCACGCAACATCGTGCCGGCCGACGACATCGAGCAGGCCGGCGCCACGCAATACACGCAGTTGACGGCCGAGGCCCAGGGCAAGGGCCTGCTGCTGCCGGACAACCACCCCCAGGTGCAGCGCCTGCGTGGCATCGCGGCCCGTCTGATCCCGTTCGCGGCGCAATGGAATTCCCGCGCGGCGCAATGGAAGTGGGAGGTCAACCTGATCCAGAGCCCGCAGATCAACGCCTTCTGCCTGCCCGGCGGCAAGATCGCCTTCTACAGCGGCATCCTGGAGCAGCTCAAGCTGAGCGACGACGAGGTCGCGATGGTGATGGGCCACGAGATGGCGCACGCCCTGCGCGAGCATGCCCGCGCGCGTGTGGCCAAGAACGCCGGCACCGGTGCGGCGCTGTCGCTCGGCGCGCAGATCCTGGGTCTGGGCCAGGTCGGCGATCTGGCCGCCCGCGCAGGCACGGAACTCATCACCCTCAAGTTCAGCCGCAGCGACGAGACCGATGCCGACCTGGTCGGCCTGGAGCTCGCCGCGCGCGCCGGCTACGACCCGCGCGCGTCGGTGTCGCTGTGGCGCAAGATGGCCACCGCCTCGAAGAACCAGGGCGGCATCGGCTTCCTGTCGACCCACCCGAGCGGCAGCGACCGCATCCGCATCCTGGAGGCCAACGTGCCCAAGGTCGACGGCCTGTACCGCGCCGCCGCCGGCCCCCGCTGACCGCCAGGCTCGACGTCCTCCATCCGAACGCATCGCCATGATCCCCGACGAACTCCTCAAGCATCCGACCATCCGGCTCCATGGCAAGGTCGACGACGCCATGCTCGATCGCTTCATGGAGCAGATGGCCGCCGCCATCGACTCCGCCGGTCCGGTCCTGCTCGAACTGACCACCACCGGCGGCGACGCCGAGATCGGCCGCCGCATCGCGACCGACGTCATCCTGGCGCGCGAGCGTCTCGGGCTCGACCTCGTGTTCCTGGGCAAGGCCGTCGTCTACTCGGCCGGCGTGTCCATCATGTCGGGCTTTCCGTCGACGAAGCGCTTCCTGACCCGGGACTGCATGCTGCTCATCCACGAGCGCCGCCTGAACAAGACCCTGGAACTCAAGGGCGCCATGCGCGGCATGGAGGCCCTGGTGAAGGACACACTGGCGGAGATCGAGAGCGCCCTGCAGATGGAGCGCACGGCCTTCGAGTGCCTGGTCGCAGGATCGGACGTCACGCTGGACGAGCTGATGAAGCGGATCGGCCAGTCCGACTGGTATGTCTCCGATGCACAGGCACTGAAGATGAAGCTGATCGCCGGCATCCTCTGAAGGCACGGCCAGGGAGCCGGCCAACGCGTCGATGGCGCTCCGGCGCGATGCCCTGCGCGATCAGAGCGTGAAGTCGTAGTCCACCGTGATCGGCGCGTGATCCGAGAACTTCACCGTCTTGTAGATGTGCTCGCTGTGCGCCAGGGCGGCGATCGCCGGGGTCGCCAGGTGGTAGTCCAAGCGCCAGCCCACGTTCTTCGCATAGGCCTGCCCGCGGTTGCTCCACCAGGTGTAGGCCTCGCCGGTGGTCTCGGGCTTGAGCAGGCGGTAGACGTCGACCAGGCCCGCGCCCTCGGCGCCGGCATCGAGCAGGTGGGTCATCCAGGCCCGCTCCTCGGGCAGGAAGCCGCTGTTCTTGCGGTTGCCCTTCCAGTTCATCAGGTCGATCTCCTGGTGGGCGATGTTGATGTCGCCGCACAGCACGAACTCGCGCTCGCGCTTCAGGGCCCGCAGATGCGGGAAGAAGCCCTTCAGGAAGCGGAACTTGGCGGCCTGGCGCTCCTCGCCGGACGAGCCGCTCGGGAAGTAGCAGCTGATGATCGACAGCTTGCGCGCCGGGGTGTCGAAGCGCAGTTCGAGATAGCGGCCCTCGGCGTCGAATTCGGCATCGCCCCAGCCGACGACGACGGCGCTGGGCGCATGCTTTGTGTAGATGGCGGTGCCGGAGTAGCCCTTCTTCTCGGCGAAGTGGAAATAACCCTGCAGGTCGGCCATGCGTTCGAAGCGGCCCTCGATGTCGCTCGCCTGGACGCGCGTCTCCTGCATGCAAATACAATCCGGCGCCGATTCGGCGACCCAGTCCGCGACGCCCTTGGTGGCGGCCGAGCGCAGGCCGTTGAGGTTGAGACTGGTCAGTTTGAACACGAGGAATTTCCGATGGCTGAAGTGACGGGGGAAGCGGGGAGCGGGGCGGATGGATCGGCCGCGAGTGGCAGGCACCGTGAGCGCGCGCAGGATTTCGTGCGCTTCGCGATCGATGCCGGCGTGCTGCGCTTCGGTCGGTTCCAGACCAAGGCCGGTCGCACCAGTCCCTATTTCTTCAACGCCGGCCTGTTCGACGATGGCCTGCGCATGATGCGGCTGGCGGAATTCTATGCAGACCTCCTGCTCGACGGCGGCATCGAGTTCGACATGATCTTCGGCCCCGCGTACAAGGGCATTCCGTTGGGCGCGACCGTCGCGGCCGAGCTCGCGCGGCGCGGGCGCAACGTGCCGTTCGCCTACAACCGCAAGGAAGCCAAGGACCATGGCGAAGGTGGCACGCTGGTCGGCGCGCCGTTGCGCGGGCGCGTGCTGATCATCGACGACGTGATGTCCGCCGGCACCGCCGTGCGCGAGTCGATCGCGGCCATCCGCGCGGCCGGCGCCACGCCCCATGCCGTGGCGATCGCGCTCGACCGGCAGGAGAAGGCGACCGAGAACGGTGCCGACGTGCCCCACAGCGCGGTCCAATACGTCCAGAACGCGCTGGGTCTTGAAGTCACATCCATCGCCAATCTTGACGATTTGTTGCAATATCTCGGCCAGAGCGAGGATGCCGCCCTGGCGGTGCATCGCGACGAGGTCATGGCCTACCGCACGAGGTATGGCGCCACCTGAAGCCTAATTGTCGAGAGGGAAGTCCGGATGCCGCTGCGAAGAAACCACTGGTCCGTGATCGTCGCCGCCGGCCTGGCCACTTCATGGGCCTGCACCACGGCGGCCCAATCCACCAGGTCGCAGGTCGCCAACGAGGCGGGCATCTTCACCTGCACCGACGCCCGTGGCCGCACCCTCACCGCCGACCGTCCCATTGCGGATTGCGCCGACCGCCAGCAGCGCGAACTCGGCCCCAGCGGAACCGTGCGCCGCACCGTGGAGCCCAGCTACACCTCGCACGAGCAGGCCGAGCGCGACGAGCGCGCGCGCCAGGCGACGCTGAAGGCCTCGCGCGTGATGGAGGAGCGCCGCCGTGATCGCGCGCTGCTCGCGCGCTATCCCAACGCCACCTCCCACGACCGCGAGCGCGGCCAGTCCATCGCCCAGGTCGACGCGGTGATCGACATGACGCGCAAACGCATGGCCGAACTCGATGTCGAGCGCAAGGCGCTCGACGACGAACTGGAGTTCTACCGGCGCGATGTCAACCGGGCGCCGCCCGCGTTGCGCCGCAAACTGGAGGACAACGGTTCCAGCATGCAGGTGCAGACCGAATTCCTGGCCGCGCGGGAGGAGGAGAAGCGGCGCGTCAACGCGCGCTTCGACGAGGAACGCGAGCGGCTGCGACAGTTCTGGCCGACGACGGCGGGCGCCGGCGCACCGGCCTCTCGCTAGCCGGCCGCCGGTGGCCCCGGCCCGGGGCCGAATGTCGGCCGTGCGGCCCGTCAGCCGTCCAGCCGCGTCTTCAGCAAGGCGTTGACCTGGGCCGGATTGGCCTTGCCCTGGCTGGCCTTCATCACCTGCCCGACCAGCGCATTGAAGGCCTTGTCCTTGCCGGAGCGGTACTCGGCGATGTTCTTCTCGTTCTTCGCCAGCACCTCGTCGACGATCGCCTCCAGGGCGCCGCTGTCGCTCATCTGCTTGAGGCCCAGACGTTCGATCAGCGCATCGACCGCATCCGGTGCGGCTTGACCGCCCTGCTTCCACAGCTCGTCGAACAGTTGGCGCGCGGCATTGTTGGAGATGGTGCCGTCGGCGATGCGGCCGATCAGCCTGGCCAGCTGGGCGGCGCTCACGGGCGCCTGTTCGATGCCGATGTCCTGCGCGTTCAGGCGCCGGGCGATCTCGCCGGTGATCCAGTTGCTCGCCGGCTTGGGGGCCGCGCCGGCATCGACGGCGGCATCGAAATAGCGCGCCAGCGCGACGCTCTGCGTCAGCTGCGTCGCGTCGTAGGTCGACAGGCCATGCGACTGCACATAGCGCTCGGCCATCGCGCGCGGGAGTTCGGGCATCTCGCCGCGCACGCGTTCGATCCAGTCGGATGCGATCACCAGCGGCGGCAGGTCCGGATCGGGGAAGTAGCGGTAGTCGGCCGCGTCCTCCTTGGTGCGCATGGCGCGCGTCTCGCCGGTGTCGGGGTCGAACAGCACGGTGGCCTGCTGGATCGCGCGGCCGTCCTCGAGCTCCTCGATCTGCCAGCGGATCTCGTAGTCGATCGCCTGCTGCATGAACCTGAAGCTGTTGAGGTTCTTGATCTCGCGGCGCGTGCCGAGCTTCTCGCCGGGCCGGCGCACCGACACGTTGGCGTCGCAGCGGAACGAGCCCTCCTGCATGTTGCCGTCGCAGATGCCGATCCAGGTCACCAGCTTGTGCAGTTCGCGCGCGTAGGCCACGGCCTCGGCGGTGGAGCGCATGTCGGGCTCGGTCACGATCTCCAGCAGCGGGGTGCCGGCGCGGTTCAGGTCGATGCCCGACTGGCCGACGAAATCCTCGTGCAGCGACTTGCCGGCGTCCTCCTCCAGATGCGCGCGCACCAGGCGCACGGTGCGCGGCTCCTCGCCGACGAGGAAGCTCACCGAGCCGCCCTGCACGACCGGGATCTCGAACTGGCTGATCTGGTAGCCCTTGGGCAGGTCGGGATAGAAGTAGTTCTTGCGCGCGAAGACGCTGCGCGGCGCGATGGTCGAGCCCAGCGCGAGCCCGAGCCGGATCGCGCGCTCGACCGCGCCCCGGTTCATCACCGGCAGCGTGCCCGGCAGCGCCATGTCGACGGCGCAGGCCTGGGTGTTGGGCTCGGCGCCGAACGCGGTGGAGGCGCGGCTGAAGATCTTGCTGGCGGTGGAGAGCTGGGCGTGGGTCTCGAAGCCGATGACGACTTCATAGCCGCGCACCAGCGGGCCGGTCGGACGCCCCTGCTGCTGCGCTTCAAAGGTGTTGGCGGAATCGGTCATGGGTTCTCGGAGCTCAGATGCCTTGCGGCGCGCGGGTGTGCCAGTCGGTCGCCTGCTGGAAGCGGTGCGCCGCGTTCAGCAGCCTCGCCTCGCCGAAATAGTTGCCGATGAGCTGCAGGCCCACGGGCATGCCGTGCTCGCCCGTGCCCACCGGGACGCTCAGGCCGGGCAGGCCGGCGAGCGAGGCGGGCAGGGTGAAGATGTCGGCCAGGTAGTCGGCCACGGGGTCGTCGCCATGTTCGCCCAGCTTCCAGGCGACCGTCGGCGCCACCGGGCCAGCGATCACGTCGCACTGCGCGAAGGCCTGCTGGAAGTCATCGGCGATCAGGCGCCGCACCTTCTGCGCCTGCAGGTAGTAGGCGTCGTAGTAGCCATGGGACAGCACGTAGGTGCCGATCATGATGCGGCGCTTGACCTCGTCGCCGAAGCCCTCTTCGCGCGTGCGGGCGTACATGTCGGCCAGGTCCTTGTACTGCGCGGCGCGGTGGCCGAACTTGACGCCGTCGAAGCGGCTCAGGTTGCTCGACGCCTCGGCCGCGGCCAGGATGTAGTAGACCGGGATGGACAGCTCGGTGCGCGGCAGCGTGACGGCCACGCGCTTCGCGCCCAGGCGCTCGTACTCGGCCAGCGCGGCGTCGACGGCGGCGCGCACGCCGGGAGCGACACCGTCGCCGAGGAATTCGGCCGGCACGCCGATGCGCAGGCCGTCGAGCGAGTCGCCGAGCGTGCGCGAGAAGTCCTCGGCCGGGCGGTCGAGCGAGGTCGAGTCGCGGTCCGGGTCGGGTCCGCACATCGCCGACAGGAGCAGCGCGCAGTCCTCGGCCGAGCGAGCCATCGGGCCAGCCTGGTCGAGGCTCGACGCGAAGGCGACCATGCCGTAGCGCGAGGCGCGCCCGTAGGTCGGCTTGATGCCGGTGATGCCGCAGAACGACGCCGGCTGACGGATCGAGCCGCCGGTGTCGGTGCCGGTCGCCGCCGGCGCGAGGCGCGCGGCCACGGCGGCGGCGCTGCCGCCCGAGGAGCCGCCGGGGATGCGGTCGCGGTCCCAGGGATTGCGCACCGGCACGGCGCGGTCCTGGCCGGCGGCCGGCACCGCCACGTTCTCGTTGGCCGAGCCCATGGCGAATTCGTCGCAGCTGAGCTTGCCCAGCGTCACGGTCCCGGCCTCGGCCAGGCGGCGTACCACGGTGGCGTCGAACGGCGAGCGATAGCCCGCGAGCATGCGCGAGCCGGCGGTGGTGGGGAAGTCGGTCGTGACGAAGATGTCCTTGTGCGCGATGGGCACGCCCGCGAGCGCCGGGGCGTCGCCGGCGGCGATGCGCGCGTCGGCGGCACGCGCCTGCGCCAGCGTGGCCTCGTCGTCGACCGCCACGAACGCGCCCAGCGCCTCGCCGGCATGGATGCGAGCGAGGAAATGCCGGGCCGCCTCGACCGCCGAGACCTCGCGCGCGGCCAGCGCCGCGGCCAGTCCGGCCACGCCCATCGAATGCAGTTCGGACGTTTTCTGGAGGTCGCTCATTCGATCACCTTCGGCACCAGGAACAGGCCGCGCTCGACGGCCGGGGCGCTGCGCTGGTTGGCGTCGCGGGCATCGGGCTCGCTCGCGACGTCGTCGCGCAGGCGCAGGGCGATGTCGCCGATGGCGGCCACCGGGTGCGCCAGGGGCTCGACACCGGCGGTGTCGACGGCGCGCATCGTCTCGACCAGGTCGAAGAATCCGTTGAGCTGGCCGAGCATCCGGGTGCTTTCGTCGGGTGCCAGCCGCAGTCGCGCGAGCGCGGCGATGCGGGTGATATCGGAGGATTGGAGCGGCATGGAAAAGGAGCGGAAGGAAGGGTCTGGAAAAAGCTGGGGAACGACCTCGAGGCCGGCTGGCCGGCATGCCGCGGCCGGGTCCCGGCGAGGCGCCCGGGCCGGGTTCTCAGAGGGCGGAGCACAGGGGCGCCAGGGGGATTCAGGTATTATCCCGCCTTTGCCGCACCCCCCGCGAACGCGCCGGTGAACGCGCCGGTTTTTGCCGCAGAAACGACCCATCCACCCCGTCAGACGACCCAGATTAGAGGGCGGCGCCATGCCGAAGCGCGTGCCTTGCCCCAGAGGAATCCCACATGTTCGGAGCTTTCCGTCGGTACTTTTCGACCGACCTCGCGATCGATCTCGGCACCGCCAACACCCTGATATTCGCCCGCAACAAGGGCATCGTTCTGGACGAGCCGTCCGTCGTCGCGATCCGTCATGAAGGCGGTCCGCACGGCAAGAAGGTGATCCAGGCCGTCGGCCGGGAAGCCAAGGCGATGCTCGGCAAGGTGCCGGGGAACATCGAGGCCATCCGCCCCATGAAGGATGGAGTGATCGCCGACTTCGTGATCACCGAGCAGATGATCAAGCAGTTCATCCGCATGGTGCATCCGCGCTCGCTGCTCGCACCGAGCCCGCGCATCATCATCTGCGTGCCCTGCGGTTCGACCCAGGTCGAGCGCCGCGCCATCAAGGATGCGGCCGAGGCCGCCGGCGCGACGGCGGTCTACCTGATCGAGGAGCCCATGGCGGCGGCCATCGGCGCGGGCCTGCCGGTGAGCGAGGCGAGCGGCTCGATGGTGGTGGACATCGGCGGCGGCACCACCGAGGTCGGCGTGATCTCGCTCGGCGGCATGGTCTACAAGGGCAGCGTGCGGGTGGGCGGCGACCGCTTCGACGAAGCCATCATCAACTACATCCGCCGCAACTACGGCATGCTCATCGGCGAGCCGACGGCCGAGGTCATCAAGAAGACCATCGGCTCGGCCTTCCCGGGCTCCGAGGTCAAGGAGATGGAAGTCAAGGGCCGCAACCTGAGCGAAGGCGTGCCGCGCAGCTTCACCATCAGCAGCAACGAGGTGCTCGAAGCCCTGACCGACCCGCTCAACAACATCGTCTCGGCGGTGAAGAACGCGCTCGAACAGACGCCGCCCGAGCTCGGTGCGGACATCGCCGATCGCGGCATGATGCTCACCGGCGGCGGCGCGCTGCTGCGCGATCTCGACCGCCTGCTGGCCGAGGAGACCGGCCTGCCGGTGCTGGTGGCCGAGGAGCCGCTGACCTGCGTGGTGCGCGGCTGCGGCATGGCGCTCGAGCGCATGGACCGACTGGGCAGCATCTTCACGAGTGAATGAGGGACCGCCTCCCGGCTGCGACGCGAGGCATGTCGCCTCCGCCCGCCCATGGCCGGTGGGACTGAATCTCCCCGCGTCGCTCGTTCCTCGTTCCTGACGGGCCTTCATCCATGTCGCTGGGCACGCTCGATCGCTCCACGCCACCGCTGTTCAACCAGGGGCCCTCGGCGCTCAGCAAGCTGATCTTCTTCAGCGCGCTGGCGCTGTTCCTGATGGTGGCGGATGCGCGCTTCAACGTCGTGCGGCCGATCCGGCTGGCGATCGGCACGGTGCTCTACCCGGTGCAGTGGCTGGCGCTCAAGCCGGTGCAGGCGGTGGCCGAGGGCGGGCGCTATCTCGAGGAGCTGCAGCTGGCGCAACGCAAGGAAGCCGAGGCGCGTCGCGCGCTGGCCCTGCAGTCCGAGCGCGCCGGCCAGGCCGACGTGCTGGCCAGCGAGAACGCACGGCTGCGCGCCCTGCTGGAACTGCGCCAGACCACCTCGACGCCCGGCCGCGCGGCCGAGGTGCTGTACGACTCGGCCGATCCCTATACCCGCAAGGTCGTCATCGACCAGGGCGTCGCCCAGGGCGTGGTCGCCGGTTCGCCGGTGATCGATCCGAGCGGCGTGGTCGGCCAGGTGACGCTGGTGCAGCCCTTCACCAGCGAAGTCACCCTCGTGATCGACCGCGACCAGGCAATCCCGGTGCAGAACATGCGCACCGGCGCGCGCAGCGTGGCCTTCGGCGATGCCAATGCGCACGGCGGCGGGCTCGAACTGCGCTTCATGGCGGCGAACTCGGATGTCCAGGAAGGCGATCTGCTCGCCACCAGCGGCGTCGATGGCGTCTATCCGGCCGGTCTGCCGGTGGCGCGCATCGAGCGCATCGAGCGGCGCGCCGATTCCGGCTTCGCCCGCATCTACTGCCAGCCGCTGGGCGACGTGAACGCGGCGCGCTATGTGCTGGTGCTGACGCCAGTGGGTGGCCAGGGATCGGCGGCGGCCCACCCGGCCGCCGCGTCCGCCTCGGCCGCCGCCGCCGCGTCCGCCGCAACGACCCCCAAGGCTGCGGCGACTGTGGTGCCTGGAGCACCCGCCCCGTCCGCCACCACTGCCGCCGTGGCTCCCGCCGCCGCTGCTTCCGGCGCCGTCGCGAAGCGCACGCCGCCGGCACGCGCCACCCGGCCGGCCAAACCGGTGGCTTCTCCCACCCCCGCGGCACCCGCGCCGAGCGCGCCGGCCGCGCGCCCCAGGACGCCCGAGCGGCGCGCCACGCCATGATCATGCGTCCCGGCCAGCAGCAGCTCCTGCTGCCCGTCAGTCCCATCTTCATGTGGGCCAGCCTGGTCATGGCGCTGCTGCTGGCCATGCTGCCGCTGGGCCGGGCGGCCTGGATGCCCGACGTCCTGGCCCTGGTGATCGTGTTCTGGAGCGTGCACCAGCCCATGCGCGTCGGCATGGGCGCGGCCTTCTTCTTCGGCCTGTGCATGGATGTCCACCAGTCGGCGCTGCTGGGCCAGCATGCGCTCTCCTACACCACCCTGAGCTTCCTGGCGATCATGATGCATCGCCGGCTGACCTGGTACTCGGTCCTGCTGCAGGCGCCCCAGGTGCTGCCGCTCTTCCTGCTCTCGCATGTCATCGAACTGGCCATCCGCATGGTCGGTGGGGGCATCCTCCCCGGCTGGACAATGCTGGTGGCACCGGCGCTCGAGGCCGCGCTCTGGCCGCTGGCCAGCGTGCTGCTGCTGGCGCCGCAACGGCGCACTCCCGACCCCGACGCCAACCGTCCCCTCTGACACCGAGCCCTGGAGGAACCGAGGATGTCGACCGAACTGCGCAACGTCGCCGCCGACCTGTCCCGCTTCAAGCGGCGCGTGGTCGTGATCGGACTGGTGGTGCTGTGCGCCTTCGGCCTGCTGTGCTCGCGGCTGGTCTACCTGCAGGTGGTGCGCCATGCCGACCTGGCCGAGCAGGCGGAGAGCAATCGCACGGCGATCGTGCCGGTGGTGCCCAACCGCGGTCTGATCCTCGACCGCAACGGCGTCGTGCTGGCTACCAACTACTCGGCCTACACGCTGGAGATCACGCCATCGAAGGCGGGCGACGTGGATGCGGCGATCGATGCCCTGTCGGGCGTGGTCGATGTCACGCCGCGCGACCGGCGTCGCTTCAAGCGCCTGCGCGAGGATTCGCGCAGCTTCGACTCGGTGCCCATCCGCACCCGGCTGAGCGACGAGGAGGTGGCCCGCTTCGCCGCCCAGCGCTATCGCTTTCCCGGCATCGAGATCAAGGCCCGGCTGTTCCGCAACTATCCGCTGGGCGAGACCGCCAGCCACGTGCTGGGCTACATCGGCCGCATCAGCCAGCGCGAGAAGGCGGCGATGGAGGAGTGGGAGGACGAGGACATCGCCAACTACAAGGGCACCGACCACATCGGCAAGCTCGGCATCGAGCAGAGCTACGAGCGCACGCTGCACGGCCAGACCGGCGTCGAGCAGATGGAGACCTCCGCCGGCGGTCGGGCCGTGCGCCGCCTGGCCAGCCATCCGGCCACGCCCGGCGACACCGTGATGCTGTCGATCGACATCAAGCTGCAGAAGCTGATCGAGGACATGTTCGGCAATCGGCGCGGCGCCCTGGTGGCGATCGATCCGCGCACCGGCGAGGTGCTGGCCTTCGTCAGCAAGCCGACCTTCGATCCCAACCTGTTCGTCGAGGGCATCGACTCGGAGAGCTGGAAGGAGCTCAACGACTCGCCGGACAAGCCGCTGCTGAACCGGGCGCTGCGCGGCACCTATCCGCCGGGCTCGACCTACAAGCCCTTCATGGCACTCGGCGCGCTGGAGACCCGGACGCGCGGTCCGAACGTGGTGGTCAACGATCCCGGTTACTTCAACTTCGGCGGCCACCGCTTCGGCAGTCCCGAGGGCAACATCGGCGGCGTCGACATGCGCCGCTCGATCCAGCTGTCGAGCAACATCTACTACTACTCGCTGGCCAACGAGATGGGCGTCGACAAGATCCACGACTTCATGAAGCCGCTGGGCTTCGGGCAGATCACGGGCATCGACCTGGGCGGCGAGGTGCGCGGCGTGCTGCCGAGCACCGAGTGGAAGCGCAATGCCTACCGGCGCCCCGAGCAGAAGAAATGGTACGCGGGCGAGACCATCTCGCTGGGCATCGGACAGGGCTACAACACCTTCACGATGCTGCAGCTCGCCCATGCGACCTCGATCGTCGCCGATGTCGGCATGCGTCACCGACCGCACGTGGCGCTGTCGATCCGCGACACCGTCAGCGGACAGGTGAAGTCGGTGGTGCAGCCGCCGGCCGAAAGCCTGGGCTATTCGCCGGCCAACGTGGCCGTGGTGCGCGAGGGCCTGATGAGCGTGGTGGCCGCCGGCACCGCGCGTGGCGTGTTCGCGGGCGCGGGCTATGTCGCCGCCGGCAAGACCGGCACCGCGCAGGCCGTGACGCAGGCGCAGAACACCCGCTACAACGCCCGCGCGCTCGACGAGCACCAGCGCGACCACGCCCTGTTCATGGGCTTCGCGCCGGCCAACGCGCCGAAGATCGCGCTGGCCGTGATCGTCGAGAACGCCGGCTGGGGCGCTGGTGCTGCCGCCCCGATCGCGCGTCGCGTCATGGATTACTGGCTGCTCGACCAATACCCGAGCGAGGCCGACATGGCCGCCATCCGCGTCGGCAAGGCGACCGCGCCCATCGGCAAGCCGCGCGTGGCCAGCGAGATCGCCGGACCGGCGTCGGGCTCGGCCGTGGCGGTCACGCCGCCAGCGGCGCCCTGACGCCGTCGGGGCGTCGTGCCGGCCTTCAGCGCAGGAACGCGTCGTAGCCGGTCTTCAGGATCAGCGCGCTCACCACGAAGATGAACACCGTGCGCACGAAGCCCGCGCCATGGCGCAGCGCCACGCGCGCGCCGAGCAGGCTGCCCGCGACATTCGCCACCGCCATCGCGATGCCGAAATGCCACCACACGTGGCCCTTGGCGGCGAACAGCACCAGCGCCCCCAGGTTGGTCATGGTGTTGAGCAGCTTGGCCGAGGCCGAGGCGTTGAGGAAGTCGTAGCCCAGCCAGCGCACGAACAGGAAGACGAAGAAGCTGCCGGTGCCGGGACCGAAGAAACCGTCGTAGAAGCCCAGCGCGAGGCCGATGGCGCCGGTCGCCGCGATCTCCCCGCGGCCCGAGAAGCGCGGCGTGTGATGGCGACCCATGTCCTTGCGCGCGAGGGTGTAGGCGAGCAGGGCGATCAGGATGAAGGGCAGCAGCCGGCGCAGGAAATCGCCGGGGATCCGCGTCACCGTCCAGGCGCCGGCGAGCGAGCCGGCGAAGGCCAGCAGCGCGGCCACGCCCAGTGCGTGCCAGCGCATCTCCACCTTGCGGCTGAATTGCACGGTGGCCGCCGCCGTGCCCCAGACCGAAGCACTCTTGTTGGTGCCGAAGAGCGTCGCTGGTGCGGCGCCGGGAAAGACGCTGAACAGGACCGGCACCAGGATGAGGCCGCCGCCGCCCACGATGGAGTCGATGAACCCGGCGAAGCCCGAGGCGAGGGTGAGAAGCAGCCATTCCATGGCGGGGGATTGTCGTCGCCAAAAAAAAAGCGCCGACTGAAGCGGCGCCTTGTGAAAAAACCGGGCATCTCTTGGTGGATGCCTGTGTCTGGATCTTTTTCTTCGGATCGGTTGACGAAGTGTCTCCTCGGAACCCCCCGCGTGACGGGAGGTGCCCGTTTGCGAGTGGCAGGACTTTAAAAGATGCACCGTAGCAGTGCATCAGGAATTACCCGCTGGCGAAAGCTTTGGTTTTAGTGGAAGGGGGAAGGCCGAAGGCGCCGCGAACCATGCGCGCCATGCCGGCGGTGATCCGGCCCAGAGCGGCGGATCATCGATACGCCGCTGCGGATCGCAAGATTCGGGCGTTAGGATGAACGTTTTCGTCTTACGACCCGATTTCACGCGACATGCCTTCCGCACCGCCGATCGACGACGCGCCCGATATCCGCGCCGCTGCCAGCGCGCCCGGTGCGCCGGCGACGGCGGCCGCGCCGCGGCTCGAGGCGCGCGACGTCGATGGCATCGCCTGGGTCAGGGCGAGCGGGCGCTGGACGGCGATGGCGCTGTCCTCGCGCTCGACCTGGACCGCGCTGTCGGGCGCGCTGCAGGGCATGCCGGCGCGCGAGGACCTGGGCTGGGACCTGCGCGACATCGAGCCACTCGACCACATCGGCGCGCAACTGCTCTGGAACCACTGGGGCCAGGCCTGGCCGAAGCGGCTGGTGCTGGAGGCGCCGCACCAGGCGGTGCTCGACCAGTGCGCCCAGTTCACCTGCAGCCTGCCGGTCGAGGTGCCGCCGACCACGGCCGAGCGCTTGAAGACGTTCGCGCACCTCGGCACGCGGCTGGCGATCGCGCTGCGCGATTTCGTGCGGCTGATCGGCCAGTTCGCGCTCGACATCGGCACCCTGGTCCGCGCGCCGCATCGCGGACCCTGGCGCGATCTCTCGGGCCAGCTCTATCAGTTCGGCGCCACGGCCCTGCCCATCACGGCGCTGGTGGGACTGCTGATCGGCGTCGTGCTGGCCTACCTGACCTCGCAGCAGCTGCGCCAGTACGGTGCCGAGACCTTCATCGTCAACATCCTGGGACTGGCGCTGGTGCGCGAGCTGGGTCCGGTGCTCGCCGCCGTGCTGGTGGCGGGGCGCTCGGGTTCGGCGATCACGGCGCAGATCGGCGTCATGCGCGTCACCGAGGAGCTCGATGCCATGCGCGTCATGGGCATCCCGCATGGCTTCCGGCTGGTGATGCCGCGCGTGCTCGCCCTGGCCATCGCGATGCCGCTGATCAGCCTGTGGACCTCGATGTCGGCGCTGCTCGGGGGCATGATCGTGGCCGACCTCTCGCTGGGCATCTCGCCGGCGTTCTTCCTGCAGGCGCTGCCGCGCGCGGTCGCCATGACCAACCTGTGGCTGGCGCTGGGGAAGTCGGCGGTGTTCGGCATCATGATCGCGCTGGTGGCCTGCCACTTCGGCATGCGCGTGCAGCCCAACACCGAGAGCCTGGGGCGCCGCACCACCTCCTCGGTCGTGACCTCGATCACGGTCGTGATCCTGATCGACGCCCTGTTCGCGGTGCTGTTCCGGGGCACGGGATTCCGATGATCGAGACGCCGGCGCCCGATGTCCCCCACCTGGTCGAGATCCGCCACCTGTGGACGGTGTTCGAGTCGCCCGATGGCGAGGAGCAGGTGGTGCACCAGGACCTGGACCTGGACATCCGTCGTGGCGAGGTGCTGTCGCTCGTCGGCGGCTCGGGCACCGGCAAGACGGTGCTGCTGCGCCAGATCCTGGGCCTGGAGCGCCCGGCCCGTGGCGAGGTGCGCGTGCTCGGCCAGAAGCCCGGCCAGCACGGCGCCGGCGGGGCGGCGAAGGTCGGCATGCTGTTCCAGCGCGGCGCGCTCTTCTCGGCCTTCAGCGTGCTCGAGAACATCGCCTTCCCGCTGCGCGAGCTGCGCCTGCTGCCCGATGCCCTCATCCGCGATGCCGCGCTGGTCAAGCTGCAGATGGTCGGGCTCGGGCCCGAGCATGCCGGCAAGCGGCCGTCGGATCTCTCGGGCGGGATGATCAAGCGCGTGGCGCTGGCCCGCGCGCTCATCATGGATCCGCCGCTGCTGCTGCTCGACGAACCCACCGCCGGTCTCGATCCCGAGAGCTCCGACGGCTTCTGCGACCTGCTGCGCGGACTGCACCGCGAGCTCGGGCTCACCGTGGTGATGGTCACGCACGACCTCGACACCCTGTTCGACCTGAGCACGCGCATCGCCGTGCTGGCCGACCGGCGCGTGATCATCGCGGGTCGCCCGCGCGAGGTGATCGCCCATCCGCATCCGTTCATCCGCGAATACTTCCTCGGCGGGCGCGGCCGGCGCGCGCTCGAGGCGTTGCACGATGCGCCCGCCGAGGCCGCGCCGGGATCCGCCGGCACCCCCCACCGCTAAGGAAACGACGCCATGGAAAACAAGGCCCATGCCCTCGCCGCCGGCGCCTTCGTGCTCGGCCTGCTCGCCGTGCTGGTCGCGATGGTGGTCTGGCTCACGCGCGACGACACGGTACGCGACACCTACGAGCTCTCCACCCGCGATGCCGTCAGCGGCCTGCAGCCGCAGGCGATGGTGCGCTTCCGCGGCATCGGCGTCGGCAAGGTCACGTCGATCGACTTCGACCCCAAGGTGCGCGGCAACGTGCGCGTGCGCCTGACGGTCGACCGCCGCGTGCCGCTGACGCAGTCGAGCTTCGCCACCCTGAGCTACCAGGGCGTGACCGGCCTGGCCTTCATCGCCCTGGACGACAAGGGCGAGTCCCAGGTCGCGCTGGTGCCCGACGAAGCCAATCCGCCGCGCCTGCCGCTGCGCGCCTCGATGATGGCGCAGCTGCAGGACCGCGGCCAGGCCATCCTCGATCAGGTCGAGCAGGTCAGCCGGCGTGCCAACACGCTCCTGGGCGACGACAACCAGAAGCGCATCGCCGATGCGCTGGAGAACGTCGCGCAGGCCACGGCGAATGTCGCCCAGCTCACCCGGCAGCTGGACTCGACCCTGAAGACCGGCGTGCAACCCGCGCTCGCCGCGCTGCCCCCGCTCATGACGCGCGCCGGCGACACGATGGGCGTGGTGCGCACCGCCGCGGGCGACATCTCGCGCGTGGCCAACAACCTCAACGCCACGGTCGGCCGCATCACCGCCGCCGACGGGCCGCTCGACCGGCTGGGCACCGGCACGCAGGGCCTGGCGCAGGCGGTCGATTCATTCAACAACGCGACCCTGCCGCGCCTGAACCGCGTCGCCGACGACACCTCGCGAGCCGTGCGCCGCCTGGGTCGGGCGGCCGACGGCATCAACGACAACCCGCAGTCGCTGCTGTTCGGCAACGGCGGCACGGCGGCGGGACCGGGCGAGCCCGGCTTCGTCGCGCCGGCCGCCGCGACGCCTTGAGACGCATCTCCCCCGCATCCCCCCGCAGCACGCAGCCGCACGAAGGTGACGACGACCATGCCACGCTCCCCTCTCTTTCGCTCTCCGATCCACGCCGTGCCGGGCGCCTGGGGCCTGGTCACGCTGCTGGCGCTGACCGGCTGCGGCGCATTGCCCGAACGGCCGGCGCGCGCCGTGCTCTACGACTTCGGCCCGGGCCCGGTCGCCCCGCCGGCGTCGAGCGCGCCGTCCTCGCCACCGGCCATCGCGCTGGCCGACATCGAGTCCAGCATGCGCCTGGAGAGTACGCAGGTGCTCTATCGGCTCGGCTATGCCGATGCCAACGAGCTTCGGCCCTACGGCCACGCGCGCTGGAGCGTGACGCCGGTGCAGCTGGTCCAGCATCGTCTGCGCGACGCCCTGGCGGCGAGCCGCACGGTGCTGACCACCGGCGAGAGCGCCACGCTCGCGCGCGTGCAGGGCCAGCGGCCGAACACGCTGCGCGTGTCGCTGGAGGAGTTCAGCCACTACTTCGAGACGCCTACGGCCAGCCTGGGGCTGGTGCGATTGCGCGCCACCCTGGTCCAGAGCACGCCGGCGGGCGAGCGCGTGCTGGCGCAGCGCGTCTTCGCGGCACGTCGCGCCGCGCCGAGCGCCGATGCCGCCGGTGGCGTCAAGGCCCTGGCCGCGGCGAGCGAGGCCGCGATCGGCGAGCTCGTCGGCTGGGTCGACGCGACCACGCGCTAGGAGCGGCGGCCGCGCGCCTCCCGCCTCAGACGACGCCGCGTCCCAGGATCGGGAACAGCTTGCCCAGGCCGTCGGCCATGACCTCGACGGCCAGCGCGGCCAGGATCAGTCCCATCAGCCGCGTCATCACGTTGATGCCGGTCTTGCCCAGCACGCGCGCGATCGGCACCGCCAGCGAGAACGCGACGCCGGTGGCCAGCCCGATCACCACGCCGTAGCCCACCAGCAGGGCGAGCTGCCAGACATGCTGCGTCTTCTCGGCATAGATCACCACGGTCGACATCGTCGCCGGGCCGGTCAGCAGCGGAATGGTCAGCGGCACCACCGCGATCGAGGCGCCGAGCGAGGCCTTCACCTCGGTGGCGCGGATCTCCTCCTTGCTGGTCTTGGCCTCGGCCGGCTGGGCATTGAGCATGTTGAGCGAGCTGATGAGCAGCAGCATGCCGCCGCCCACCTGGAAGCTGGCGATGGTGATGCCGAAGAAGCCCAGCAGCTGCAGGCCGAGCAGGGCGCTGACCGCGATCACCACGAAGGCGCTGAAGGCCGAGACCCAGGCCGTGCGCCGTCGCTGGCGCTCCGAATAGCCCTGCGTGTAGTGGATGAAGAACGGCACGATGGCCAGCGGATTGACGATCGCCAGCAGCGTGATCAGCGGCTTGATGAGATCCATGGTCGCCATCGCCGGCGTGCCTTCAGCGGCCCCCGGTCACGTCGAGCAGGGCGCCGGTGGTGTAGCTGGCCTCGTCCGAGAGCAGCCAGACGATGGCCGATGCGATCTCCTCGGCGCGGCCGACGCGCTTCATCGGCACGGTCGGGGCGAGGTCGAAGGCGCGTCGCGGCAGCCCGCCGGAGGCATGGATCTCGGTGTCGATGAGGCCGGGGCGCACCGCATTCACGCGGATGCCCTCGTCGGCCACCTCCTTGGCCAGACCGACCGTGAAGGTATCGATGGCGCCCTTGCTGGCGGCGTAGTCGACATACTGGCCGGGCGCGCCCAGTCGTGCCGCGACGCTCGACACGTTGACGATCGAGCCACCGGCGCCGCCATGCGCCGTGCTCATGCGCCGCACGGCCTCGCGTGCGCAGACGAAGCTGCCGACCACGTTGATGCGCAGCATGCGTTCCAGGCGGGCCACGTCCATCTCATCGACGCGCGCGGTCCGGTCGACCACGCCGGCGTTGTTGACCAGTGCCGTCAGCCGGCCGAGCTTGGCGTCGATGCGCTCGAACATGGCCATCACCTGCGCCTCGTCGCCGACGTCGGCCTTGACCGCCATGGCGGTCGCGCCCTCGGCGCGGATGGCGCGCACCACCTCGTCGGCCGCCAGCGAGTTGCTGGCATAGTTGACCGCCACCGCCCAACCGCGGCGGGCGGCCAGGAGGGCGGTCGCGGCGCCGATCCCGCGGCTCGCGCCGGTCACCAGAAGCACTTTCGGTCCCGAAGTCTCCAAAGCCCACCTCCTGCACAGAAACTGCGCGTCAGTTAAAAAACCCGTCCGGATTACATCACTCGAGGAGCGATCGCATGACACGCACCATCGTCGACTACTACTTCACGCCCCAGAGCCCGTGGACCTATCTGGGCCACGCGCGCTTCGCCGCCATGGCGCGCCGCGCCGATGCCGAGGTGCGCGTGCGGCCGGTCGATTTCGGTGCCGTGTTCCCGGTCTCCGGCGGCCTGCCGCTGGGCAAGCGCGCGCCCCAGCGCCAGGCCTACCGGCTGGTCGAGATGGCGCGCTTCTCGCGGCACCTGGGCCTGCCGCTCAACCCCAAGCCGAAGTTCTTCCCGGTCGCCGGCGACGACGCGGCCAAGCTCATCATCGCCGCCGACATTCACGACGGCACCGAGGCCGCGATGGCGCTCAGCGGCGCGATCTTCGCCGCCGTGTGGGTCCAGGAGCGCAACATCGCCGATCCCGGGGTGCTCGAAGCCATCGCCGCCGAATGCGGCCTGGACGGGCGGCGCGCCGAGCAGGCGCAGAGCCAGGCCGTGCAGGAGCGCTACGACGACTACACCCGTCAGGCCATCGAGGCCAAGGTGTTCGGCGCCCCGAGCTATGTGATCGACGGCGAGATCTTCTGGGGCCAGGACCGCCTCGACTTCGTCGAGCAGGCCCTCCGCAAGCAGGCCTGAGCGCCGGCGCCCCTCTTCCTTTCCCTCCACCATTTCCATCCAACCCTCGATCCTCAGGAGACAAAGACCATGGGCCAATTCATCGACCTCGACGCCAAGGACGGCTTCAGATTTCCCGCCTACGTGGCCGAGCCGGCCGGCCAGCCCAAGGGCGCGATCGTCGTGCTGCAGGAGATCTTCGGCGTCAACTCGCACATCCGTTCGGTGGCCGACGGCTATGCGGCCGAAGGCTATCTGGCCGTGGCTCCCGCCACGTTCCATCGCGTGAAGCCGGGAGTCGAGCTCGGCTACACCGGCGACGACATGCAGGCCGGATCCGCGCTCAAGGCAGCCGTCGAGGCGCTGCCCGCGCCCGGCGTGATGCAGGACGTGCAGGCTGCCGTCGACTACGCGGCGCGCGCCGGCAAGGTCGGCATCGTGGGCTACTGCTGGGGTGGCCTGCTGACCTGGCGGGCCGCGGCGATGGTGTCGGGACTCGCGGCCGCCGCGCCCTACTATGGTGGTGGCATGACGACCTCCGAGGAATCGGCCCGCCAGCCCAGGGTGCCGGTGCTGGCGCACTTCGGCGAGCGCGATCACTGGATCCCGGTCGACACGGTCGAAGCCTTCAAGGCCGCCCATCCGGAAGTCGAGGTGCATGTCTACGCGGCCGATCATGGCTTCAACTGCGACCAGCGCGGCTCCTATGAGGCCGAGTCCGCGAAGCTGGCCAAGGAGCGCACGCTGGCCTTCTTCGACCGGCTCATTGTTCGCGCGGCGTGAACACAGTGGTCGCGGCGCGAGGCGTTTTTCGACGGTGATCAGGCTCAAAATTCCATTCACAGGTTGGCGCTGAAAGCAAGCCTGAGAAACCCTAAGGAATAGAGAGTCGATATGAATACCGCCCGAATCATCACCACCGCCGCACTCGCCCTGATCGCCGCCGCCGGCGCGCATGCCGATGTCTACGACTACGTGCCCAACGTCCCGTCGACCAGCGTGGTCTCGCGCTCGGAGACGAACGCGCAGGCCCGGGTCGCCGCGCACAGCGCGGATGGCTATCGCCAGAGCGCCATGTCCGGCGTGGTGCCCGCCCGCGCTTCGGGCCAGGACCGCCA
Source organism: Variovorax sp. PEI5 (assembly GCF_056679935.1). NCBI lineage: Bacteria > Pseudomonadati > Pseudomonadota > Betaproteobacteria > Burkholderiales > Comamonadaceae > Variovorax > Variovorax sp. PEI5. The sequence goes on along the minus strand of NZ_CM155257.1, from coordinate 2,567,690 downwards.
GGCGGTGCACGCCGGCGCCGTGGCCGCCGCGCATGCGCCCTATCAGAACCTGCAGTTGTCGTCGTTCGTGAACAGCCGTGTTCCGGCCAATCGCGGCAACGGTTTCTCGACCTTCTGATCGGTCGAGGGACGGACCGGGCGTCGGCGTCCGGTCGACGCATTCCCATGAAAAGCCGGGTGACGCATCGAGCGTCACCCGGCTTTTCGCTTCTCATTGCCGGCAGGCCGGTCCGGGTCGGTCGCGGAAACTGGTCTGTAGGAAATCCAGCAGCGCGCGCAAGGCGGCGCTGTTGTGCCGGCGCTGGAGGTAGGCGGCCGACAGCCAGATGTCGCTGCGTGCATGGCCCTGTAGCACCGGCACCAGTTCCCCATGGTCGATCTGCGACTGCACCAGCATGGATGGCACGTAGAGCACCCCGAACCCTTGCATCGCCACCTGGATGAGGGGCGCCAGTTCGGTGGCGTCCATGCGGCTCCTCAGTGGCACGTCGACGGCCTGTCCCTCGATCTCGAAGCGCCAGTGCGGGTGCGAGCCGAGGCGCGAGTAGGTCAGGGCGTCGTGCCGGGAGAGATCGGCCGGATGCGTCGGCACGCCATGCTTCTTCCAGTACTGAGGCGAGGCGCACACCACCAGCGGCACCTGCTTGAGCTTGCGTACGATCAGGTTCTCGTCGGCGACCGGACCGAAGCGCAGGGCCAGGTCGACGGCCTCCTCGGCCATGTCGACCATGCGGTTGGTCAGATGCAGGCTGAGCCGGACTTCCGGGTAGTGACCCATGAAGCGGGCCAGCAGTCCGGGCAGATAGCCCTGGCCCATGCCATGCGGCGCCGAGATGCGCAGCCGTCCGGTCGGCTGGCTCGCATGCGCCTGGAGCTCGGCCTTCGTGAGCGTCAGCATTTCCATGACCGGACCGCTGCGCTCGAGCAGCAGGGCTCCGGCATCGGTCAGGCTGACCGAACGCGTCGAGCGATTGAGCAAGCGCACGCCCAGGCGGGTCTCCAGCTCGGCCACGTACTTGCTCACCGTGGCCCTGGCCAGCCCCAGGCGGGTGGCGGCGCGCGAGAAGCTGCCCTGCTCGGCGACGTCGCGGAAGGTCTTGATCAGCTCGAACGTGTCCATGCGGCGCGCATGTTCAGCGCGCCGTGCGCGCCAGGTAGCGCTTGCGCCAGAACACCGCCACCAGCGCGACGGCGGTCACGCCCATCGAGCCCATCGCGATCCAGAAGCCATCGGCCTTGTGCACCAGCGGAACGAATTCGAAGTTCATGCCGAAGATGCCGGCGATCAGGTTGAGCGGCAGGAAGACGGCCGTGAGCACGGTGAGCACCCGCATGATGTCGTTGGTGCGGTGGCTCTGGACGCTGAAGTGCATCTGCACGGCGGTCTCGGCGTTCTGCTCGAGACGGCGCACGTGGTGCACCACGCGCTCGATGTGCTCGAGCACGTCGCGGCTGCGCACCAGCACCAGTTCGCGCTCGCGGGCCTCGGTCGGCGAGTCGGGCAATGGCAGGGTCTCCAGGGCATCGATCCAGTCCTGCAGCGCGGCGCGCTGGTCCTCGCAGATCTCGTCGAGGTGGTGCAGCGACTGGCGGGCGTCCATCAGGGCGCTCCAGTTGGTGAACCGGCTCTTGGGGTCGATCAGTTCGGCCTGCCAGTGGTCGAGCTGCCTGGTGAGCTGGCGTCGGAGGTCGAGGTAGCCGTCGACGATCTGGTTGGCCAGACGCAGCATCAGGTCGGCCGGGCTGGTGGGGATGCGGGCGCTGACCGCGCGGACGTCGAGCGCCGGCGCTTCGGTGACATCGCGCGCGCCGTTGCCGCGCACGGCGGCCAGCAGCTTCTGCGCATAGGCATCGCGCACCGCGCCATCCTCGGGATGCACGGAGAGCAGCACGCGATCGAAGACGGCGAAGCCGACCGGCCGCGTGTCCACGCGCCGCAGCACCGGCGGACCACCGCCATGGGCGGGGGCCGGGCCCTCGGGTCTGCCGCCGTCCGTCCCTGTCGCACCGCCGGCAGATGCCGTCACGGTTCCGGCGGCCAGGCGACGCAGCACCAGCACGTCGTAGAGCGAGGTGTAGTCGTAGTGCGAAGGCAGCTGGTCGTTGAGCAGGTCGCTCACGTGCAGGTCGAGCAGCTGCGTGCCGCACAGGGTCTCCAGCACCGGTTGCACCGCGGACAGTTCGGCGTGCAGTTCGGAACGCGTCAGGGAAAGCCACAGATAGCCGCCACGGCAGGCGTCGGGCCGAGCCAATGGAGCCAGCGTGGCGTGCTCGTCGACTTGCGAGCCATGGATCTCGAAGATGCGCACGAATGAACCGGGATCGTGGAAGGAAGCGGGAACGGGGAGGAAGCGAGACCGTGGGCGCCGCGTCCGTCGTCAGCGTTGCTGCTGGCGCAGCAGGCGGGCGGCGTCGAGCGCGAAATAGGTCAGGACGCCATCGGCGCCGGCACGCTTGAAGGCCAGGAGGCTCTCCATCATGACGGCCTCGCGGTCGAGCCAGCCATTCTGCGCCGCCGCCATCAGCATCGCGTATTCGCCACTGACCTGGTAGGCGAAGGTCGGCACGCGGAATTCGTCCTTCACGCGGCGCACGATGTCCAGGTAGGGCATGCCGGGCTTGACCATCACCATGTCGGCGCCTTCGGCGATGTCGATGGCGACCTCGCGCAGGGCTTCGTCGCTGTTGCCCGGATCCATCTGGTAGACCTTCTTGTTGCTGCGCCCGAGATTCGCGGCCGAGCCGACGGCGTCGCGGAACGGACCATAGAAGGCACTCGCGTACTTGGCGCTGTACGCCATGATCCGCGTGTGGATGTCGCCATTGGATTCGAGCGCGTCGCGGATGGCACCGATGCGGCCGTCCATCATGTCGCTCGGGGCCACGATGTCGACGCCGGCGGCGGCCTGGGCCAGCGCCTGCCGGGCCAGCACCTCGACGGTGGCGTCGTTGATCACATAGCCGTCGTCGTCGAGCAGTCCGTCCTGGCCATGGCTGGTGTAGGGGTCGAGCGCGACGTCGGTGAGCACGCCGAGTTCCGGGAAACGCTGCTTGAGCGCCGCGACCACGCGCGGGACCAGGCCGTCTGGGTTGAAGGCCTCGTCGCCGGACGGGGTCTTGAGGCCGGGGTCGATGACCGGGAACAGCGCCAGCACCGGGATGCCCAGCGCGACGCATTCCTCGGCCACCGGCAGCAGCGTGTCCAGGCTCAGACGTTCCACGCCGGGCATGGAGGCGATCGCATCGCGGCGACGCTCGCCTTCCTGCACGAACACCGGATAGATCAGGTCATGCGCGCTCAGCGCGTGTTCGCGCACGAGGTTGCGCGTGAAGGTGTCGCGACGCAGGCGTCGGGGACGTCCCGCGGGAAAGGGTGCATGGAAGGTCATGCCGAAAATTGTGCCTGATGTGACGTGTCCCTCGCGGCATGCGGGAGCCCTGGGAGTGATCTCAAAATTGCGTAGACGAAAAGTTCAAACGCAGCACACAAACGATATTTGATAAAGACAAATTGCTACAAACACGGTTGATTCAAACAGAAGTATTTGTTAAATTCCGCGCCGGGCGGCTTGCCGCTCCCCGCTTTTCCTCCCTGAGCGGGTGCCTTGATGTGTGACAGCAAAAGGGCTTCCCAGCCCGACGTCTTCACGTCGGGCTTTTTTTTGTCCGTCGCACGGGCCCGTGCGGTTGGCGGGAGCTGTCACGGCACCCACTTAAACTGCCGTGATGCTCTGGATCAAGTCGCTTCACATCGTTTTCATCGCCAGCTGGTTCGCCGGCCTTTTCTATCTCCCGCGCATCTTCGTCAATCTGGCGCAGGTGCCCGCCGGCTCCGTGGCCGAGCGCGCGCGCCTGCTTCTGATGGCGCGCCGACTGCTGCGATTCACGACGCTGCTGGCGGTGCCCGCGATCGGACTCGGCCTCTGGCTGTGGCTGGTCTATGGCATCGGACGCGGGCCCGGCAATGGCTGGATGCATGCCAAACTGGCGTTGGTGCTGGTCGTGATCGGCTATCACCACAGTTGCGGTTCGCTGTTGCGACGCTTCTCCAACGGCAGCAATCGCCGCAGCGAGCGCTGGTATCGCTGGTACAACGAAGTGCCGGTGCTGCTGCTGCTGGCCATTGTCGTGCTGGTGGTCGTCAAGCCGTTCTGAGGGAAGCCCCATGCCCGCACGGGGCCATGCCGTGTCCGTTTCGAATCCACTCGCGTGAAGTCGCCGCGCCTCGTCTCCGCCGCCTTGCCATTGGCGCTCGCCTATGCGGTGCTGATCGCCTATGCGAGCCTGTATCCGTTCGCGGACTGGCGCGACCAGGGCATCGCACCCTGGGCCTATCTCGAGGCGCCCTGGCCCAAGTACTGGACCGGCTTCGATCTCGGCATCAACGTCGCGGGCTATGTGCCGATGGGTTTCCTCGCGGCGCTCGCCGTGCTGCGCACGCGGCCGGAAGCCGGTGTGACTCGGGCGGTGCTGCGGGCGACCCTGGCCGGCGCCGCCGTGTCCTTCGCCATGGAGACGCTGCAGAGCTACCTGCCGGCGCGCATTCCTTCCAACGTCGATCTGGCGCTCAATGCGCTCGGTACCTTCGCTGGCGCGGCACTGGCCGCGGCATTGGAACGCGCCGGCGCCATCGCCCACTGGAGCCGCGTGCGTTCGCAGTGGTTCATCACCGATGCGAGCGGTGCGCTGGTGCTGCTGGCGTTGTGGCCGATCGCGTTGCTGTTCCCGGCGGCGGTCACCTTCGGCCTGGGCCAGGTCTTCGAGCGGCTCGAGACCGCGATCGCCGAGTGGCTGCTCGACACGCCATTCATCGACTGGCTGCCGGTGCGCCAGTTCGAGCTCGAGCCGCTGGTCCCGGGTGTGGAACTCCTGTGCGTCATGCTGGGTGCGCTGGTGCCGTGCCTGCTGGCGTTCATGGTGACGCGCTCGGCACCGCGCCGTGCCATCGTGCTGGTCCTGACGCTGTCCGGCGGTGTCGCGGCCAGCGCCCTGTCGGCGGCGCTGAGTTATGGGCCGCAGCATGCCTGGGCCTGGCTGAGTTCGCCGGTGCAGGTCGGGATCGCGGCCGCGGTGGTCGCGGGCATGACGCTGCTGGCCGCTCCGCGACGACTCTGCGCGGCCCTGCTGGTGCTGGCGCTGGCTCTGCATCTGGCCCTGCTCAACCAGGCACCCGAGAGCGCCTATTTCGCCGAGACGCTGGCGAGCTGGGAGCAGGGCCGCTTCATCCGCTTCCACGGTCTCGCGCAATGGGTGGGTTGGCTCTGGCCCTTTGCGACGCTGGGATACGTGCTCGCGGCGTTGTCCCGGCGTCCGCGCCAAACCTAGAATCGATCGATGCCCCGCACCCCCGTCACTCCTTCCGCCTCCATCACGCCGGGCGCCGACGCGCCCGGCTACTACGAGCGCCACATCTTCTTCTGCCTGAACGAGCGCAAGGGCGGCGAGGACTCCTGCGCGCTGCATGACGCCCAGGCGGGCTTCGACCGCTGCAAGTCGCGTGTCAAGGAAGCCGGTCTGTCCGGCGTGGGCAAGGTGCGCGTCAACAAGGCCGGTTGCCTGGACCGCTGTGCCGGAGGCCCGGTCGCGGTGGTGTATCCGGAGGCGGTCTGGTACACCTTCGTCGACAAGGAGGACATCGACGAGATCGTCGAGTCGCACCTCAAGAACGGTCGTGTCGTCGAACGCCTCGTGCTGCCCTCGGACGTGGGCCGCTAATGGCAACGGCAGCGCAGTTCGGGAGACGGATGGCATGAATTCACAGACCGAGAAGCTCCGCCTCGCGGGTCCGGCCGGCGTCATCGAGGTCCTGCGCGACCTCCCGGCGGCCGGTGTGCCCGCACGAGGTGTCGCCGTCATCGCCCATCCGCATCCGCTCTTCGGTGGCACGATGGACAACAAGGTCGTCCAGACCCTGGCGCGGGCTTTCGTCTCCACCGGTTGGACGGCCGTGCGCTTCAACTTCCGTGGCGTCGGTGCCAGCGAAGGCGTGCACGACGAGGGGCGTGGCGAGACCGAGGACTATCGCGCCATCGTCGCGCAACTCGCCCCCGAGGGCGCGATCGCCGTGGCCGGATTCTCCTTCGGCGCGTTCGTCGCCATCAATGCGCTGCAGGCCCTGTGGAGCGAACGCGACGTGCGCCAGGTGGCCTTGATCGGCGCCAGCGTCGCGCGCGTGGTGCCACCCGCATTGCCGGTCGATGCGCTGGAACGCACGCTGGTCGTGCATGGCGAGGCCGACGACACGGTCGCGCTGGCGGCGCTCATGGACTGGGCACGGCCACAGTCACTTCCTGTCACAGTCGTTCCGGGGGGCGGTCATTTCTTTCACGGACAATTGCCGCTCCTCAAGAACCTCGTCGCCCGCCATCTTCGCGCGGGCTAGTCCTTCCGGTTTTCCCGCATCCCCCATGAATCGCTTTTCCAACGCGCTGCGCGCGCTGATGCTGGCCGTTGCCGCTTCCTTCTGCATGCTGGGCGTCCAGGCGCAGACCGTGCCCGTCCCGCCCGAGGTCGCCGCGCGCAGTTATCTGCTGCTCGACGTCACGGCCAACCAGTTGCTGGCCCAGAAGGACATCGACAGCCCGGTCGAGCCGGCTTCCCTGACCAAGCTGATGTCGGCCTATCTGGTGTTCGACGCACTCAAGGCCAAGAAGCTCACCCTCGCACAGACCCTGCCGGTGAGCCAGCGCGCCTGGAAGATGCCCGGTTCGCGCATGTTCATCGACCCCAAGATGCAGGTCCCGGTCGAGGACCTGATCAAGGGCCTGATCGTGCAGTCCGGCAACGACGCGACCGTGGCACTGGCCGAAGGCGTCGCCGGCTCGGTCGAACGCTTCGTCGAGCTCATGAACGACCAGGCCAAGGTGCTGGGCATGAAGAACACGGGCTACAAGAATCCCGAGGGACTGACAGCGCCCGGCCACACGACCACGGCGCGCGACCTGAGCATCCTCGCGACCCGCCTGATGCATGACTTCCCGGAATACGTCCATTACTACTCGATCAAGAAGTACCGCTATCCCGGCACCCCGTCGACCAACGACACCAACCGCAATCTGCTGCTGTTCCGCGATCCGACCGTCGACGGTCTGAAGACGGGTCACACCGATGCTGCCGGTTACTGCATGATCGTCACGGCCAAGCGCGATTTCCCGAACCTGGGCACGGGTGGGCGCCGCCTGCTGACCATCGTGCTGGGCACGACGAGCGAGAACGCACGTGCCAATGAGTCGCAGAAGCTCCTGAACTGGGGCTATACCGCCTATGACGCTGTGCGCCTGTTCGAAGCCGGGCAGCCTGCGGCGACGCCAGCCGTCTGGAAGGGCAAGGCGGACACCCTGAAGCTCGGCCGGCCCGAGGCCATCGTCGTGGCCGTCCCCGCCGGCTCTGCCGCCCGGATCAAGACGCAGATCGCCCGCCCGGATCCGCTGATTGCCCCATTCGCCAAGAACCAGTCCGTAGGCACCCTGAAGGTCATGCTGGGTGAAGAGCCGGTCACCGAGGTGCCGCTGGTGGCGCTCGACGCCGTCGATCAGGCGGGCATCATGGGCCGAGCCTGGGACGCCATCCGTCTCTGGATCAAGTAAGCGGGCACCCCGCTCGTTCGTCCTGCTATACTCGCGGGCTTTTCGGAAAAATTCCGAAGGGTTTCACGTTTTTGTCATTTCCCGGTTCCTCATGTCACGGTGAGGGTCGCGATCGGGATTGTTTTGGGATTCATTCATTCATGCCAACCATCAATCAACTGGTGCGTCAGGGTCGAACGGTCGAAAAGATCAACTCGAAGAGCCCTGCCATGCAGAACTCGCCGCAACGCCGCGGTGTCTGCACCCGCGTCTACACCACGACGCCCAAGAAGCCCAACTCGGCGCTCCGTAAGGTCGCCAAGGTCCGTCTGACCAACGGCTTCGAAGTCATCTCGTACATCGGTGGCGAAGGTCACAACCTGCAGGAACACAGCGTCGTGCTGGTTCGTGGCGGTCGTGTCAAGGACTTGCCCGGTGTGCGCTACCACATCGTCCGCGGTTCGCTCGATCTGCAAGGCGTCAAGGATCGCAAGCAGTCGCGTTCCAAGTACGGCGCGAAGCGCCCCAAGAAGGCCTAAGGCTTTCTGTTTCCATCAGCGGTGTTCGGCGCGCCTTGGCGGGTGCATCGGACGAAGTGACCCGATCCTGGGTCGAGTAAGTGAGAGATCCATGTCGTCTCTCGCGGTGCCCAAGAGGGTGCCAACTGAAGCAAAGAGGTTAGTAACATGCCACGTCGTCGCGAAGTCCCCAAACGTGAAATCCTGCCGGACCCGAAGTTCGGCAATGTCGAGCTGTCCAAATTCATGAACGTGATCATGGAAGGCGGCAAGAAGGCTGTGGCCGAGCGCATCATCTATGGCGCCCTGGAGCAGATCGAGAAGAAGAATCCGGGCAAGGATCCGGTCGAAGCCTTCACCATGGCGATCAACAACGTCAAGCCGATGGTCGAAGTGAAGTCGCGTCGCGTGGGCGGTGCGAACTATCAGGTGCCCGTCGAGGTGCGCCCCGTCCGCCGTCTGGCGCTGTCGATGCGCTGGATCAAGGAAGCCGCCCGCAAGCGTGGCGAGAAGTCGATGGCCATGCGTCTGGCCAATGAACTCATGGAAGCCACGGAAGGTCGCGGCGGTGCCATGAAGAAGCGCGATGAAGTGCATCGCATGGCGGAAGCCAACAAGGCTTTCAGCCACTTCCGCTTCTAAAGAAACGTCCCTCAAACCAGACTGGATGCAAGCCCGACCCGCCATGTGGCGGGCGGGCTTTCCATCTTTCAACGGAGTAATTTCATGGCACGCAAGACCCCCATCGAGCGCTACCGCAATATCGGTATCTCGGCGCACATCGACGCCGGCAAGACAACGACGACCGAGCGCATCCTGTTCTATACGGGCGTGAACCACAAGATCGGTGAAGTGCATGACGGCGCGGCCACCATGGACTGGATGGAGCAGGAGCAGGAGCGCGGCATCACGATCACGTCCGCTGCCACGACCTGTTTCTGGAAGGGCATGGCCGGTACGTTCCCCGAGCATCGCATCAACATCATCGACACCCCCGGTCACGTCGACTTCACCATCGAAGTCGAGCGCTCGATGCGGGTCCTCGACGGTGCCGTGATGGTCTACGACGCCGTCGGCGGCGTGCAGCCTCAATCGGAAACCGTCTGGCGTCAAGCCAACAAGTACAAAGTGCCGCGTCTCGCGTTCGTCAACAAGATGGACCGCACCGGTGCGAATTTCCTGCGCGTGCGCCAGATGATGATCGACCGCCTCAAGGCCAATCCGGTCGTGATCCAGATCCCGATCGGCGCCGAGGACAAGTTCCAGGGCATCGTCGACCTCGTGAAGATGAAGGCCATCATCTGGGACGAGGACAAGGGCGTGACGTTCCAGTACGGCGAGATTCCCGCCGATCTGGTGGATGTCTGCAACGAATATCACGAGAAGCTGGTAGAAGCCGCCGCCGAGTCCAGCGAAGAGCTGATGAACAAGTACCTCGAAGGCGAGACGCTGATCGAGGAAGAGATCAAGGCCGCCATCCGCCAGCGCACCATCGCCGGCGAGATCCAGCCCATGCTGTGCGGTTCGGCCTTCAAGAACAAGGGCGTGCAGGCGATGCTCGATGCGGTCATCGAATACATGCCCGCGCCGACCGACATCCCGCCCGTCAGCGGCACCGATGAAGACGAGGTTGCCGTGGTCCGTCAAGCGGACGATGGCGAGAAGTTCTCGGCATTGGCATTCAAGCTCATGACCGACCCGTTCGTGGGCCAGCTGACCTTCGTGCGTGTCTATTCCGGCGTGCTTTCGAAGGGTGACAGCGTCTACAACCCGGTGCGTGGAAAGAAGGAGCGTATCGGCCGGATCGTGCAGATGCATGCCAACAACCGTGAAGAAGTCAGCGAGATCCGGGCTGGTGACATCGCTGCTTGCGTGGGCCTGAAGGAAGTGACCACGGGCGAAACCCTGTGCGATCCGGCGGCTGTCGTGACGCTCGAGCGCATGGTGTTCCCGGAGTCGGTGATCTCCCAGGCCGTCGAACCCAAGACGAAGGTCGACCAGGAGAAGATGGGTATCGCCCTGCAACGTCTGGCACAGGAAGATCCGTCGTTCCGCGTGAAGACCGACGAGGAATCCGGTCAGACCATCATCTCGGGCATGGGCGAACTGCACCTCGAAATCATCGTCGACCGCATGAAGCGCGAATTTGGCGTGGAAGCGAACGTCGGCAAGCCGCAGGTGGCTTACCGCGAAACCATCCGCAAGACGGTTGAGGAAGCCGAAGGCAAGTTCGTTCGTCAGTCGGGCGGCAAGGGCCAGTACGGCCACGTGATCCTGAAGCTCGAGCCCCAGGAAATGGGCAAGGGTTTCGAATTCGTCGATGCCATCAAGGGCGGCGTGGTGCCACGCGAATACATCCCGGCTGTGGAAAAGGGCGTCATCGAGGCGCTGGGTCAAGGCGTGCTCGCCGGCTACCCGGTGGTCGACGTCAAGGTGACCTTGCACTTCGGTTCGTACCACGACGTGGACTCCAACGAAATGGCGTTCAAGATGGCCGCGATCTTCGGTTTCAAGGAAGGCGCCCGCAAGGCCAGCCCCGTGATCCTGGAGCCGATGATGGCGGTGGAAGTCGAGACGCCTGAAGACTATGCCGGCAACGTGATGGGTGACCTGTCCAGCCGTCGTGGCATGGTGCAGGGCATGGACGACATGATTGGTGGCGGCAAGGCCATCAAGGCCGAGGTGCCTCTGTCGGAAATGTTCGGCTACTCCACCACGCTGCGCTCGATGTCGCAAGGTCGCGCCACGTACACCATGGAATTCAAGCACTACGCCGAAGCGCCGCGCAACGTGGCTGAAGCCATCGTCGCTGCACGCGCCAAGTAAGACCTGCGTCCCAACAGGCCGTCCGCACGTCGGATGGCTTTCTTTTTTGTCTGCGATCCGGTGCCCTCTTGTTCCCGTGCGAGATGACTCAGCAACCGGATGCAGACGTAAAACCACCACACGGGAAATGCTCTTTCCAAGGATTTGAAAAATGGCAAAAGGTAAATTCACCCGCACCAAGCCCCACGTGAACGTGGGCACGATCGGTCACGTGGACCACGGCAAGACGACGCTGACGGCGGCGATCGCGACGGTGCTGTCGGCGAAGTTCGGTGGCGAAGCCAAGGCCTATGACCAGATCGATGCGGCGCCGGAAGAAAAAGCACGCGGCATCACGATCAACACCGCCCACGTCGAGTACGAGACGGCCAACCGCCACTACGCACACGTTGACTGCCCTGGCCACGCCGACTATGTGAAGAACATGATCACCGGCGCTGCTCAGATGGACGGTGCGATCCTGGTGTGCTCGGCTGCCGACGGCCCGATGCCCCAGACCCGCGAGCACATCCTGCTGGCGCGTCAGGTGGGTGTGGGCTACATCATCGTGTTCCTCAACAAGTGCGACATGGTCGACGATGCCGAACTGCTCGAGCTCGTCGAGATGGAAGTGCGCGAGCTGCTCGACAAGTACGAATTCCCGGGCGACGACACCCCGATCATCCATGGCTCGGCCAAGCTCGCACTCGAGGGCGACAAGGGCAAGCTGGGTGAGGAAGCCATCATGAAGCTGGCCGACGCGCTGGACTCGTACATCCCGACGCCCGAGCGCGCCGTGGACGGCACGTTCCTGATGCCGGTGGAAGACGTGTTCTCGATCTCGGGTCGTGGAACGGTGGTCACCGGCGCGGTCGAGCGCGGCGTGATCAAGGTGGGCGAGGAAATCGAGATCGTGGGCATCCGTCCGACGGTCAAGACCACCTGCACGGGCGTGGAGATGTTCCGCAAGCTGCTCGACCAGGGCCAGGCGGGCGACAACGTCGGTGTGCTGCTGCGCGGCACCAAGCGCGAAGAAGTCGAGCGCGGTCAAGTGCTGTGCAAGCCCGGTTCGATCAAGCCGCACACGCATTTCACGGCTGAGGTGTATGTGCTGTCGAAGGACGAGGGCGGCCGTCACACGCCGTTCTTCAACAACTATCGCCCGCAGTTCTACTTCCGCACGACGGACGTGACCGGCGCGATCGAGCTGCCCCAGGACAAGGAAATGGTCATGCCCGGCGACAACGTCAGCATCACCGTCAAGCTGATCAACCCCATCGCCATGGAAGAGGGCCTGCGCTTCGCCATCCGTGAAGGTGGTCGCACCGTCGGCTCGGGCGTCGTGGCCAAGATCCTCGCCTGATCCGCACAGCTAAGGACTTACATATCATGGCAACCAAGCAAAAGATCCGCATTCGTCTCAAGGCTTTCGATTACAAGCTGATCGACCAGTCGGCCGCTGAAATCGTCGATACCGCCAAGCGTACCGGCGCCATTGTCAAGGGCCCCGTGCCGCTGCCGACGCGCATGAAACGTTTCGACATCCTGCGTTCGCCGCACGTCAACAAGACATCGCGCGACCAGTTGGAAATTCGTACGCATCAGCGCCTGATGGACATCGTCGATCCCACCGACAAGACCGTGGATGCATTGATGAAACTCGATCTGCCGGCTGGCGTCGACGTCGAGATCAAGCTGCAGTAAAGAGTCGGCGGCTGATTCATCGATCCACTGGGTTCTGGTGTCGGTCGGCATCCATGCCGGCCGATTCCTAGACGGGTTGCGTGAACCAAAGCTCGCACGATATAATCTTGGGCTCAGCCCGATTTGCGCCATTCATGGCGCTTTTTTGACTGGGTCTTAATCAACCTTTCCTCGTATGCCAAACGTGGCCGCCAATTGAAGTGGCTGCGGCGAGGGGAGTCTTCCATTCTTTGGAGAAAACAAATGAGTCTGAGCAACTCTCTCGGGTTGCTGGGCCGCAAGGTGGGGATGATGCGTCTCTTCACCGATGACGGGGACGCAGTTCCTGTCACGGTGGTGGATGTGTCCAACAACCGTGTGACCCAGATCAAGTCGCAAGAAACCGATGGCTACGACGCGCTTCAGGTGACGTTCGGTTCGCGCAAAGCTTCGCGTGTGACCAAGCCGCAGGCGGGACATCTTGCCAAGGCAGGTGTCGAGGCTGGCGAAATCATCCAGGAATTCCGTGTGACTGCCGATACGGCTGGTCAGCACAAGGCCGGTGGCGTGATTGCCGCAGGCAGCGTGTTCGCGGTCGGCCAGAAGGTGGACGTGCAAGGCACTTCCATCGGCAAGGGCTATGCGGGCACCATCAAGCGTCACAACATGAGCTCGCAGCGTGCATCGCACGGCAACAGCCGTTCGCACAACGTGCCGGGTTCGATCGGCATGGCGCAAGATCCGGGCCGCGTATTCCCGGGCAAGCGGATGACGGGTCATCTGGGTGATGTCACCGTGACCACTCAGAACCTCGACGTCTTCCGCATTGACGAAGCACGTCAATTGCTGCTGATCAAGGGTGCGATCCCGGGTTCGAAGGGCGGTTTCGTCACCGTTCGTCCTGCTGTCAAGGCCAAGCCGCAAGCGGCTGAAGGAGCGAAGTAATGCAACTCGAACTCCTGAACGACCAAGGCCAAGCAGCGTCCAAATATGACGCTCCCGAGACTGTCTTCGGTCGCGACTACAACGAGGATCTGGTTCATCAGATCGTCGTCGCTTTCCAGGCCAACGCCCGCCAGGGCACGCGCGCCCAGAAAGACCGCGAGCAGGTCCATCACTCGACCAAGAAGCCTTTCAAGCAAAAGGGAACGGGCCGTGCCCGTGCCGGTATGACGTCTTCGCCTCTGTGGCGTGGCGGCGGCCGGATCTTCCCGAACATGCCTGACGAAAACTTCACGCAGAAGATCAACAAGAAGATGTATCGCGCCGGTATGGCGTCCATCTTCTCGCAGCTCGCACGCGAAGGGCGTCTGGCTGTGGTTGATTCCTTCACGGTGGATTCGCCCAAGACCAAGTCGCTGGCAGCCAAGTTCAAGGCACTCAATCTGGAGTCCGTCCTTGTGATCGCCGAAGAAGTCGACGAGAACCTGTATCTCGCCTCGCGCAACCTGATGAATGTCATGGTGGTCGAACCGCGTTACGCCGACCCGGTGTCGCTGGTGCACTACAAGAAGGTAATCGTCACCAAGGGTGCTGTCGACAAGCTCAAGGAGATGTTCACATGAGCCGCATGAATCCGACTCCGGCCTTCCGTTCGCAGTTCGCCGAAGGGCGCCTGATGGCCGTGTTGGTCGCACCGATCGTGTCCGAGAAGGCCACGATGGTCGGTGAAAAGTCCAATGCCGTCACCTTCAAGGTGCTGCAGGACGCCACGAAGCCCGAGATCAAGGCTGCCGTTGAACTGATGTTCAAGGTCGAGGTCCAGGGTGTCTCGGTGCTCAACACCAAGGGCAAGGCCAAGCGTTTCGGAAAGTCCATGGGTCGTCGCGACAACGTTCGCAAGGCCTATGTCACTCTGAAGCCGGGCCAGGAGCTCAACCTCGTTGGGGAAGGTGCCTAAATCATGGCTGTCATCAAGCTGAAACCCACCTCGCCAGGCCAACGCGGCACGGTGAAGGTCTCGCGCGATCACCTGTTCAAGGGTGCTCCGCACGCGGCGCTGCTGGAGCCTCAGTTCCAGAAGGCCGGCCGTAACAACAATGGTCACATCACCACCCGTCATCGGGGCGGTGGTCACAAGCACCATTACCGTGTGGTCGACTTCGTGCGCAACAAGGACGGTATTCCGGCCAAGGTCGAGCGCATTGAATACGATCCCAACCGTACCGCCCACATCGCGCTGGTCTGCTATGCCGATGGCGAGCGTCGCTACATCATCGCGCCACGCGGTCTGGAAGCCGGTGCAACGCTGTTGAGTGGTTCGGAGGCTCCGATCCGCGCTGGCAACACGCTGCCCATCCGCAACATTCCGGTCGGCTCCACGATCCATTGCATCGAGCTGCAACCCGGCAAGGGCGCGCAGATCGCGCGCTCTGCAGGCACGTCGGCAACGCTGCTGGCCCGTGAAGGTGTCTATGCCCAGGTGCGCATGCGCTCGGGTGAAGTGCGCCGCATCCACGTCGAATGCCGTGCCACCATCGGCGAAGTCGCCAATGAAGAGCACAGCCTGCGCCAACTCGGCAAGGCCGGTGTGAAACGTCACATGGGCATTCGCCCCACCGTCCGCGGTGTGGTGATGAACCCGGTCGACCACCCGCACGGTGGTGGCGAAGGCAAGACCGGCGAAGGTCGCCATCCTGTCGATCCGTGGGGCAACCTGACCAAGGGCTATCGCACCCGTAACAACAAGCGCACGCAAATCTTCATCGTGTCGCGTCGCAAGAAATAAGGGATAGCCAATGACACGCTCTCTCAAGAAGGGTCCCTTCGTCGACTACCACCTGGTGGCCAAGGCCGACAAGGCCGTGACGAACAAGGACAAGAAGCCGATCAAGACCTGGTCGCGTCGCTCGATGGTCCTGCCCGAGTTCATCGGGCTGACCATTGCCGTCCACAACGGCAAGCAGCACGTGCCCGTGTACATCACCGATCAGATGGTCGGCCACAAGCTCGGCGAATTTGCGCTCACGCGCACGTTCAAGGGGCACCCCGCGGACAAGAAAGTCCAGAAGAAGTAAGGAACGACCATGTCTGAAACACGTGCAGTCCTCCGCGGTGTCCGTCTGTCGGTCGACAAGGGTCGTCTGGTGGCCGATCTGATCCGCGGCAAGAAGGTCGATCACGCGCTCAACGTCCTGCAGTTCACGCAGAAGAAGGCCGCTGTGATCATCAAGAAGGTGCTCGAATCGGCCATCGCCAATGCCGAGCACAACGACGGTGCCGACATCGACGAGCTGAAGGTCAAGACCATCTACGTCGAACAGGGCGCCACGCTCAAGCGCTTCACCGCGCGTGCCAAGGGCCGCGGCAACCGCATCAGCAAGCCCACGTGCCATGTGTACGTGACGGTTGGCAACTAAGAGGCCGGAAGACTATGGGACAGAAAATCCACCCCACCGGCTTCCGCCTTGCGGTCAGCCGTAACTGGTCCAGTCGCTGGTATGCCAGCAACAAGGACTTCGCCGGCATGCTGGCCGAAGACATCAAGGTGCGCGAGTACCTGAAGAAGAAGCTCAAGAACGCATCGGTTTCGCGCGTGCTGATCGAGCGTCCCGCCAAGAACGCCCGCATTACGATCTACTCGGCACGCCCGGGCGTCGTGATCGGCAAGAAAGGCGAAGACATCGAGAACCTCAAGCGCGAGCTCGGCAAGCAGCTGGGTGTGCCGGTGGCCGTCAACATCGAGGAAGTGCGCAAGCCCGAAATCGATGCTCAGCTGATCGCCGACAGCATCACGCAGCAGCTCGAGAAGCGGATCATGTTCCGCCGCGCCATGAAGCGTGCGATGCAGAACGCCATGCGTCTGGGTGCCCAGGGCATCAAGATCATGTCGGCCGGTCGTCTGAACGGCATCGAGATCGCTCGTACCGAGTGGTATCGCGAAGGCCGCGTGCCACTGCACACCCTGCGTGCCGACATCGACTATGGCACCTCGGAAGCCAAGACCACCTATGGTGTGATCGGCGTCAAGGTGTGGGTCTACAAGGGCGACACGCTGGGTCGCAACGACCTGCCGGCCGTCGAGACCCCGCGTCCTGACGACGAGCGCCGTCCCCGTGGCCCGCGCCGCGATGGTCGCCCCGGTGGCGATCGTCCGGGCTCGGACCGTCGTGGCCCTGGCCCGCGCGCCGGTGCCCGCGGACCCATGGGTGGCAACAATGCCCCGGCCGACGGCAGCGACAAGCCCGCCGAAGCCACCGGTGCCCTGGGTGCAGACTCGAAACCCGCCGTTAAGCGCGTCCGCAAAGCCGCGCCAGCTGCAGCAGCTGACGGTGCCAAGACCGAGTGATCGGTCTTAGAACTACGGAGTAAACAACATGCTGCAACCTGCACGCAGAAAGTTCCGCAAGGAACAAAAGGGTCGCAACACCGGTGTCGCGACCACGGGCAATTCGGTCGCCTTCGGTGACTTCGGCCTGAAATGTACTGATCGTGGCCGTCTGACGGCACGACAGCTCGAGGCTGCACGCCGTGCGATCTCGCGTCACGTGAAGCGCGGTGGCCGCATCTGGATCCGTGTGTTCCCCGACAAGCCGATCTCCACCAAGCCGGCGGAAGTCCGGATGGGTAACGGCAAGGGCAACCCCGAGTACTACGTTGCGGAAATCCAGCCGGGCAAGATCGTGTTCGAGATCGTCGGTGTCCCCGAGGAACTCGCTCGCGAGGCTTTCCGCTTGGCGGCTGCCAAGCTACCGCTGCGCACCACCTTCGTCGCGCGCCAGCTCGGCACCTGATCGAGGAGAACACTCATGGCACTACGTAAGAAGAAGGACGCCCCGGCCCAATCGGCCAAGGTGTCGAAGGCCGCCACGCTGCGCGACAAGGATGTCGCCGGTCTCCAGACGGAAATCAAGGATCTGCAAAAGGCCCATTTCGGTCTGCGCATGCAGAAGGCCACGCAACAGTTGACGAACACGTCGACGTTGCGTGTCACGCGTCGCGACATCGCGCGCGCTAAGACCATTCTTGCTCAGAAGCAGCAAGAAACCCAAGCCGCCAAGTAAGGAGTGAACATGACGGAAGCTAAAAAATCCCTCAAGCGCACCTTGATCGGCAAGGTGGTCAGCGACAAGCGCGCCAAGACCGTGACCGTGCTGGTCGAGCGTCGTGTGAAACACGAGCTCTACGGCAAGATCGTGGCCAAGACGAGCAAGTACCACGCGCATGACGAGAATGGTGAATACCATCTCGGCGATACGATCGAGATCACCGAGAGCCGGCCGATCTCCAAGACCAAGAACTGGGTTGTGACCCGTCTGGTCGAGAAGGCCGTTCTGGTCTGATATCCGCGACGCATCGCGTCTTCTTGAAAACGGCCCACAATGTGGGCCGTTTTCATTTCCACATCGACATCGCTTCTCCACGGAACCACATCATGATCAAGATCGGCGACACCCTTCCTTCCGTCACGTTGCAGGAGTATTCGGAAGTCGAGGGCGAGGGTTGCAGCATCGGCCCCAACCCGGTCGACGTCTCGCAGGCAGCTGAAGGCAAGACGATCGCATTGTTCGCCTTGCCGGGGGCCTTCACGCCCACGTGCTCTGCCAAGCATGTACCCGGCTATGTCGACCATTTCGATGACTTCAAGGCCGCCGGCGTGGATGAGATCTGGTGCCTGAGCGTGAATGATGCCTTCGTCATGGGAGCCTGGGCACGCGATCAGAAGACTGGGACGAAAGTGCGCATGCTCGCCGATGGCAGTGGCGACTTCGCGCGCGCGACGGGCTTGACGCTGGATCTCTCGGCACGCGGGATGGGCGTTCGCAGCACCCGTTACTCGATGCTGGTGAAGAATGGCAAGGTCGCGACCCTCAACATCGAGTCGCCCGGGAAATTCGAAGTCAGCAACGCCGAGACGCTGCTGGCGCAGGCCAAGGCCTGAAGGACGATGGTCCTGGCGGTGTCGGGCTGGATGGGAGGCAAGGCCCTGCCGGACGCCCGCGTCAGAGATCGACCTTGAGGTAGTGAGAGCCCGCGATCGGGTTGTGATAGTAGGGCGGCACCGATTCGAAGCCCAGGTCTTCGTAGAGCGCGCGGGCTGATTCCATGTCGTCCAGCGTATCGAGAAGGACGCAGGCATAGCCCGCATGGCGCGCTGCGTCCAGGATCGCTTCGGCCAACTGACGTCCCAGGCCCAAGCCACGGAACGCCGGGCGGATGTAGAGACGTTTCATTTCCGCCGCATTGGGATAGTCCACCGTGTCGAGCGGCCGCAACGCGCAGCATCCTGCGACCCATGCCTGGCGATTGCCCCCGAGCAGGAGCCGATGGACCGCATCCTGTGCCGGCAGCCACGGCGCCGCTCTTTCATGGCCTGTGCTCGTCTCGACCAATGCCAGCAGCAGCTTGCCGCGTGGTTCGGCATAGTCGCCTGGAAGGCGGGCCAGTTCGCCCTCGAAATCCTGGAATCCGAGATCGATCTTCAATGCCGATGCATAGTCGACGAACAGGCTGCGAAGGGCATGCAGCTCATGGGTCTGGGTAGGCTGCAACATCGTCACGATGGGCATGCCGGCCAGGGACACCGGACTGGAACGCGCAGGACGCATGTCAGCGTCAGCCCCGGGCGACGCGACCGATCGCGTCGTGCGTCGCCGTGGAAGCGGGTCGATCGGGAAGAAGCAAGCAGCGAGGCATTCAGGCCTCGGCCAGCAGTTTTTCGATCAGCCGATGGAGTTCCGCGAAGTCGGGCTCGCCGACATAGCGCTTCACGATCTGCCCCCGCTTGTTGACGATGTAGGTGGTCGGTGTAAGGGCCACGTCGCCCCAGGACTTGGCCACGGCACCCGTGTTGTCGATGGCGACGTTGAAAGGCAGTTTGCGCGTCTCGGCGAAATTCACCACATAGCTGGGCGGGTCGTAGCTCATCGCGACCGCCAGGGTGTCATAGCCACGGGCCTTGTACTTGTCGTGAGTGGCAATAATGCGGGGCATCTCGGCCACGCAGGTCACGCAGCTGGTGGCCCAGAAATTCACCAGGGTGACCTTGCCCTTGAGATCCTCGGTCGAGGTCTTGCGGCCGTCGAGCAGCACGAAGGTCGAGGCGGGTGCCGCCGAGACGCCGGTGGACACATAGACGGCCGCTCCAGCCGCCAGAGCGATCGCGAGAGCGGCGACAGGAACGATTTTTTTCATGGAGGACCGATCGATGAATCGCAGAAATTTTAATTCCCTCTGCCTGGCCCTTCCCACGGGGTTGACATGGATGGTCATGCAGCAGGCCCATGCCCTCTCGCTGAGCGATCTGAGCAGCGGTGATGCGACGAGCGGCGTCAAGGCTGCCCTGGAAAAAGGCGCCACCGTGGCGGTCGGACTGCTCGGACGGCCCGATGGCTTCCTGGGCAATCCGCGTGTGCGCATCCCCTTGCCGGGTTATCTGGAACAGGCCACCCAGATGCTCAGGATGGTCGGCCAGGGCGGACGCATCGACGAGCTCGTGACCGCGATGAACCGTGCCGCCGAACAGGCGGTACCGGCCTCCAGGGAATTGCTGGTCGCGGCAGTGCGTGGCATGAGCGTGTCCGATGCGAAGGGCATCCTGACCGGTGGCGAAACCTCGGTCACGGAGTTCTTCGTCGGCAAGACGCGCACCTCGCTGACCGAACGTTTCCTGCCGATCGTCACCACCGCCACCGCCCGCGTGAAGCTGGCCGACAAGTACAACGCCATCGCCGGCAAGGCCTCCGGCCTCGGTCTGATCAGGACCGAGGACGCCAACATCCAGCGCTACGTCACAGGCAAATCGCTCGATGGCCTCTATACGGTGATCGGCGACGAGGAGCGCAAGATCCGACAGGATCCGCTGGGCAGTGGCAGCGCCATCCTGAAGAAGGTCTTCGGCGCGCTGCGCTGAGAGGGCCGCCAGCCCGCGAATTCGAAAGTCCGCCTCCATGCCGATGTCCCGACAGCTTCTCCGCTCCAGGATCGCTTCGACCGCCGCCGTGATGGCGGTCCTGGCGAGCGTTGCCTGCACGCCGGTCTTCAACTGGCGCGAGGTGCCGGTGGGCGATGGTGACCTGGTGGCGTTGCTGCCGTGCAAGCCCGACCGTGCCGAGCGTGTGATGCCCCTGGGCGCCGAATCGGTGCGCGTCGACATGGCCGGCTGCGAGGCCGGCGGCGTCACGTTCGCCATCGCCCACGCCGAGGCGTCGGGGCCGGCCCAGGCGTCGGCCTGGCTCGATGCCTGGCGCGCGGCGACCCGGGCCCGGATCGCCGGTCGCTCGGTGACCGAAAGGGTGGGATCGCTGCCGCGCGCGGCGGCCTCACCCACGCCGCTGCGGCTCGATGCGTCGGCTGGCGAGGACGCGGAACGGGCCCCGCCCATGCGGGTGCTGTGGTTCGCGCGTCAGCATCCGCGCGGTGTGTCGCTGTACCAGGCGACGGCCATCGGTCAGCCGTCGGCGCCCGATGCGCTGGAAACGTTCTTCGAGGGGCTGCGGCTGCCATGAGCTTCGAGGCCTCGCCGGGCGGGTGACGCGCCCGCGCGCCATGAAGGTATTCGATCGATCACGCCGAATCCACCCCGGTCGCCCTCGCATAATCGATCTCCCACTCTCCCGTCCTGCATGAACAGCATCCTCATCATCGCCCATGCGCCGCTGGCCAACGCCCTGCGGCAATGTGCGCTGCATGTCTTCCCCGACACCTCCATCGTCTCCGCGCTCGATGTCCTGCCCAACGTATCGCCCGAGGAGACGCTGGCCTCCGCGCGCATCATGGTCGACCAGATGAAGCGCACGGCCAATCACAACGTGCTGGTGCTGGTCGACGTGTTCGGCGCCACGCCCTGCAACGTGGCGCAGAAGCTGGTCGTCGGCGAGCACATGCGCATGGTGGTCGGCGTGAACCTGCCGATGCTGATGCGCGTCGCGAACAAGCCCGACGAGGCGCTCGAGACGCTGGTGGAGCGTGCGATCTACGGCGGCAAGGAGGGTGTCATGACGGTGGCACCGGCCGCACCCCAGAACCAGTCGAAGAGAAAACCCAGTGATCAAGACATCCGTGACCATCAGCAATAAGCTGGGCCTGCACGCCCGTGCGTCGGCCAAGCTCACCAAGCTCGCCGGCAGTTTTCCGTGCGAGGTGTGGATCTCGCGTGGCGAGCGCCGCGTCAATGCCAAGAGCATCATGGGCGTCATGATGCTGGCCGCCGGCATCGGGACCGTGGTGCAGCTTGACACCGAAGGCGACCAGGCCCAGCAGGCCATGGATGCGCTGGTGGCCCTCATCAACGACAAGTTCGGCGAAGGCGAGTGATGGCCGCTCGTCGTCCGGACACGCCACCGGTGCGCGCATGACCTTCTCCATCCATGGTCTCCCGGTCGCACGTGGCATCGCCATCGGGCGCGCGGTGCTGGTGGTGTCGAGCCGCATCGATGTCGCCCACTACTTCATCAAGCCCGAGGAAGTCGACGCCGAGATCGACCGCGTGCGCGCCGCGCGCAATGCCGTCGCCGACGAACTGACCCGGCTACAGGCCAACGTCGCCCTGATGGGGCCCAACGACGCGCCGCACGAACTCGCCGCGTTGCTCGAGGTGCACCAGATGCTGCTGCAGGACGAGGCCCTCGCCGGCGGCGTCAAGCAGTGGATCACGGGCCGTCTCTACAACGCCGAATGGGCGTTGACGACCCAGCTCGAGGTCATCGCGCGCCAGTTCGACGAGATGGAGGACGAGTACCTGCGCGAGCGCAAGGCCGATCTCGAGCAGGTCGTCGAGCGCATGTTGCATCGCATGAAGGGCACGGCCGCGGTACTGGCGCCGTCGCCACCCCCGCGCCGCAAGCGCGCCGCCCTCGCCGCGCACGAGGACGACGACGACGGCACGCCGCACGACCCGACCTCGATCGACGGTGTCGATGTGCCACTGGTGCTGATCGCGCACGATCTCTCGCCGGCCGACATGCTGCAGTTCAAGAAGAGCGTGTTCGCCGGCTTCGTGACCGACGTCGGCGGACGCACCTCGCACACCGCGATCGTCGCGCGCAGCATGGACATCCCGGCGGTGGTGGGCGCCCGCACGGCCAGCCAGCTGGTGCGCCAGGACGACTGGGTGATCATCGACGGCGATGCCGGCGTGGTGATCGTCGACCCCTCACCCATCATCCTGGCCGAGTACGGCTTCAAGCAGCGCCAGGGCGATCTCGAGCGCGGCCGGCTCTCGCGCCTGCGCCACAAGCCCGCCGTCACGCTCGATGGCGAGCGCGTCGAATTGCTGGCCAACATCGAGCTGCCCGAGGACACGTTCGGTGCCGTCAAGGCCGGGGCCGCCGGCGTCGGCCTGTTCCGCAGCGAGTTCCTTTTCATGGGGCGGGAGGCGCAGCACCTCACCCGGCTGCCCGACGAGGAGGAGCAGTACCTCGCCTACCGGCGCGCCATCGAGGGCATGCAGGGCATGCCGGTCACGATCCGCACCATCGACATCGGTGCCGACAAGCCGCTCGACGGCAAGTCCAACCGCCAGGAGCATCTGAATCCGGCGCTGGGCCTGCGAGCGATCCGCTGGAGCCTGGCCGATCCGGCGATGTTCCTGACGCAGCTGCGCGCCATCCTGCGCGCGGCGGCCCATGGCGGCGTGCACCTGCTGATCCCCATGCTGGCGCACACCTTCGAGATCCGCCAGACGCTCGTGCTCATCGAGGAGGCGCGGGCGCAGCTCGATCGCCAGGGCGTGACGCACGGGCCGGTGAAGCTGGGCGCCATGATCGAGATCCCGGCGGCCGCCCTGATGGTCTCCACCTTCCTCAAGCATTTCGATTTCCTGTCGATCGGCACCAACGACCTGATCCAGTACACGCTGGCCATCGATCGCACGGACGAATCGGTGGCGCACCTCTACGACCCCGCGCATCCGGCCGTGCTGCGCCTGGTGGCCGACACCATCGCCGAGTGCCGCCGTCAGGGCAAGAGCGTGAGCGTCTGCGGAGAGATGGCCGGCGACGTGACCTTCACGCGCCTGCTGCTGGGGCTGGGCCTGCGCAGCTTCTCGATGCACCCGTCGCGCATCCTGGCCGTGAAGCAGGAGGTACTGCGCGCCGACACGTCCAAGCTCGCGCCATGGGCGCAGTCCGTGCTGGTGGCGGATGATCCGGCGGAGGCGCTGCTGCCGAGCGTCCAGGCCTGAGGTCCGGTCGCGGCTGCCCCCCGGCGGGACGCTCCGGACGAACCGTCAGCCGCCCACCTTGTTGGGCGAGCGCCAGGCCCGTTCGAAGGGCAGTCGCCAGGCATGGGGCGCGATCAGCTGGTGCACCGCCTTCGGTCCCCACGAGCCCGGTTCATAGAGGCGCACGGGTGGCGGAGCCTCGAGCAGATGCGAGGACACCTGCCACAGCCGCTCGATGCCCTCGGCGGTCGTGAAGAGCGTGCGGTCGCCGCGCATCGCATCCAGGATCAGACGTTCGTAGGCTTCCAGCACCTCGCCGGCGAGGCCGGTGTCGTGCATGGCGAACTGCAGGCTCAGCTTGTCCAGCCGCATGCCGGGGCCGGGGCGCTTGCCATAGAACGACAGCGACATCTTCGAGGCATCGGCCAGATCGAAGGTCAGATGGTCCGGTCCCTGCGCTCCGACCCCGGAGCCGGGCGGGAACATGCTCTTGGGCGGTTCGCGGAACGCGATCGAGATGATCCGCTGGCCCTCGGCCATGCGCTTGCCGGTGCGCAGATAGAAGGGCACGCCGGCCCAGCGCCAGTTGTCGATGTGGCACTTCAACGCGATGAAGGTCTCGGCGTCCGAATCCGGATCGACGCCGTCCTCGCTGCGATAGCCGCTGTACTGACCACGCACCACGTCGCCCGACTGGATCGGCAGCATGCTGCGGAACACCTTGTTCTTCTCTTCGCCGATCGGCTGCGGGTCGAGCGAGGTGGGCGGCTCCATGGCCATGAAGCCCAGGATCTGGAACAGGTGCGTCACCACCATGTCGCGGTAGGCGCCGGTCTGCTCGTAGAAGCCCGCGCGCTTGCCCAGGCCCAGCGTCTCGGGCACGTCGATCTGCACGTGATCGATGAAGTTGCGGTTCCAGATCGGTTCGAACAGCCCATTGGCGAAGCGGAAGGCTAGGATGTTCTGGGCTGCCTCCTTGCCCAGGAAATGATCGATGCGGAAGATCTGCTCTTCCTGGAACACCTCGTGCAGGCGGCTGTTGAGCAGCACCGCGCTCGCCAGGTCGGTACCGAAGGGCTTCTCCATGACGATGCGCGCGCGCTCCACCAGCCCGGCCTCGCCCAGCATGCGCACCACCGGCAGCGCCGCGTTGGGCGGAACGCTCAGGTAGTGCAGGCGCCGGCACTCGGTGCCCAGCGAAGTCTCGGCCCGCTCGACCGCGGCGCGCAGGGCGTCGGCGCCGCCGGACAGCGGCACGTAGTCGAGCGTGGCGGCGAAGGCGTCCCAGGCCTCGGGCTCCACCTTGCGACTGCCGAACTCGTCGAGCGCCGAACGCGCGGCGGCGCGGAAGCCGTCGGCATCGAGTTCGTCGAGCGACACCCCGATGATCCGGCAGGCCGGGATGAAGCCGGTGCTGCAGAGGTGGAACAGGCCGGGCAGCAGCTTGCGCCGCGCCAGATCGCCGGTGGCGCCGACCAGCACCACCGCCTGGGGAAAGCGCGGACCGACGCCGGGAGGAATCTTTGCCATGGTCGTCATCGTGCGGAAGTGGAAGGGTTTGCCGGACAAGCGATTTCGGTGCCAGCCGTGGCCGTGGCGCGTGCGCCCAGCAGCGCGGCCGCGACGATCAGCAGTGCCGCCAGCACGATCGTGCCGTCCAGGGGGCGGCCGGTCACCATGAGCAGCAGCGCCGTCGAGCCCAGCGGCGTGAGGTAGCTCAGGATGCCGATCTGCCGGGCATCGCCATGCTTGAGCGCCAGGTCCCAGACGAAGAACGCCGCGCCCAGCGGGCCGAGACCGCACAGCGCGATCAGTCCGAGATCGTGCATCGACAGGGTCGCGCGCGGCTCCAGCAATGCGTGGCAGGCCAGCGCCAGTGCGCCCGATACCAGTCCGAACAGACCGACGGCGGAGGTCGGGAAGCGCGGCACGCGTTTCGTCCACAGCGAATAGCTGGCCCAGATGAAGGCCGAGCCCAGGGCCGGCACGAAGCCCCAGGCGGCCGTCAGCGTCTGACCACCGGACGACGAGGTCCCGCGCGCACCGAGGATGGCGATGGCCGCCCCCGCGAAACCCAGCAGCGCCGCCGCGACATGCAGCGGCCGCAGCGACACCCCCGGCAGCAGCAATGGCGCGAGGACCACCATGAAGAGCGGCCAGAGGTAGTTCACCAGGTTGGCCTCCACCGGGGGCGCGTGCCGCAGGGCGATGAAGAGCAGGAAATGGAAGCCGAACAGCCCGTAGATGCCGAGCGCCAGCGTTCGCGCGGGCACGGCCCAGGCCCGGCGGTCGCGCAGCACCAGGGGCCAGCTCGGCACGCTGCCCACGATCAGCGCCAGGCCGGTCAGGAGGAATGGCGGCACGTGCGCGAGGGCGGTGCCCAGCGAGGCCAGCGTCGCCCACAGTGCGATGGCGGCGAGGGCGTAGAGGGTGGGTGGCATGGGCGGGCCCGGTCGAAGTGAGGTCCCGAAGATAGCCGACCGGCCGCTGGTGGCCGGAGAGGATCAGCGACGCAGCAGATCGCGCAGTTCGCGCTTGAGCACCTTGCCGATGGCGCTGCGCGGCAGCTCGTCGATGAAGTGCAGCTGCGCCAGGCGCTGCGTCTTGCCGAGTTGCGCGTTGGTCCACTGCTGCAATGCCTCGCCGGCGATGGTGTCGCCGGCGACCGGCACCACGAACGCGACGGGCGTCTCGCCCCATTCGGCCGACGGCACACCCACCACCGCCACGTCGGCCACTCCAGGATGCGCGCGCAGCACGGCTTCCAGGTCGCTCGGATAGATGTTGAAACCGCCACTGATGATCAGGTCCTTGCGGCGGTCGAACAGCGTGAGGAAGCCTTCGCCGTCGAAGCGGCCGACATCGCCGGTGCGGATGAAGCGCCGGCCATCAGGCGCGAACCACTCGGCCTCGCGCGTCTTCTCCGGCTGGCGGTGGTAGCCGACCATCATGCCGGCCGAGTGACCCACCACCTCGCCCGAGCCGCCGGGGGCGACCTCGCGCCCGTCCTCGTCGATCAGGCGGATGTCGCTGCCCTCGGCCGGTCGGCCGACGGTGTGCAGCTTGGTCGGATGCAGATGCGCCTCCAGGATGCAGGTGCCACCGCCTTCCGTCATGCCGTAGAACTCGACCAGTCCGCCCGGCCAGCGCGCCAGCACGTCGGCCTTGAGATCCGCATGGAACGGCGCGCTGGTACTGAACTTGAAGCGGAACGACGTCAGGTCGTGCATGCCGAAGGCCGGCAGCGCCATCAGCCGCTGGTACTGCACCGGCACCAGCATGGTGTGCGTGACGCGATGCGCCTGTGCCAGCGCCAGGTAGCCGGCGGCATCGAATTTCGGCATCAGGATCACGCAGCCGCCGAACGCCAGCGACGGGAAGAACACCACCAGTGTGGTGTTGGAGTAGAGCGGCGTCGACAGCAGCGTGACCGTGTCGGGGCCGTAGCCATAGCGCGCGCCGCGCTTGACGTGCGACCAGCGCATGCCATGGCCCTGCACGATGCCCTTGGGCTCGCCCGTGGTGCCGGAGGAATAGATGATGTTGAAGGGCGAGGCCGGTGTCAGCGTGACCGCGGCGGGCGTCGCATCCGGCACCGCGAGCCAGGTCTCGAGCGCGATGCCGGCGGGCGAGGCATCCAGTGCGATGCGTGGCGGATCGCCCGCGATGGTCGGACCGAAGGTCTGCGCCGCCGCCGCATCGACGAACAGCAGGCGCGCATCGGCGTCCTCGCGCATCCGCCGCAGGCTCGCCGGCGTGGACCCCGGCGCGAGCGGCGCGACCGCGACGCCCGCGCGCAGGGCGCCCAGGAAGACGACGGCATAGGCCACGGACGAAGCCGCGCAGATCGCCAATGTGTCGCCGATGCCCAGGCCGTCGCGCTGCAGGGCCGCCGCGACGCGGTCCATCGCCGCGTCGAGCCCGGCGTAGTCGAGCGAGGTGGCCGGATCGCGCAGGGCCGGATGGGTCGGCCGCTCGCGCGCGTGGATGCGGACGAGATCGGGGAGCGTGCCGAAATCCTGTGCCAGCACGTCTTGCAGGGAGGGGAGGGAGGCGGTCATGGGACGGACGACGAAAGGTGGAACGAAAGGCGCCTTCGCGTGCGCCGCGCGCCAGTGTGCCGCACCCCGGTCAGGACGAGGGTCACATGCTTGACCCGTGCCCTCCGCGCCGGCCCGGGGGGCTCAGACGCCCGCGGCGTGCGCCTGTTCGTCGGCGTGGTAGCTGCTGCGCACCATCGCGCCGACCGCCGCGTGGCTGAACCCCATCCGGTAGGCTTCCTCCTCGAACATCCTGAAGGTGTCGGGATGCACGTAGCGCCGCACCGGCAGGTGGGAGTTCGAAGGCGACAGGTACTGACCGATGGTCAGCATGTCGATGTCGTGGGCGCGCATGTCGCGCATCACCTGAAGGATCTCCTCGTCGGTCTCGCCCAGGCCGACCATGATGCCGCTCTTGGTCGGCACCTGAGGATGCAGCGCCTTGAACTTCTTCAGCAGGTTCAGGCTGAACTGATAGTCGCTGCCGGGACGCGCCTCCTTGTAGAGGCGCGGCGCGGTCTCCAGGTTGTGGTTCATCACATCCGGCGGCGCGGCCTTCAGGATCTCCAGCGCGCGGTCGTCGCGGCCACGGAAGTCGGGCACCAGGATCTCGATCTGCGTCGCGGGGGACAGCTCGCGGATGAGGCGGATGCATTCCACGAAATGGCCGCTGCCGCCGTCGCGCAGGTCGTCGCGGTCGACGCTGGTGATCACCACGTACTTCAGGCGCAGCTTGGCGATGGTGCGCGCCAGGTTGAGCGGCTCGTCCTTGTCGAGCGGGTCGGGCCGGCCATGGCCGACGTCACAGAACGGGCAGCGCCGCGTGCACTTGTCGCCCATGATCATGAACGTCGCCGTGCCCTTGCCGAAGCATTCGCCGATGTTCGGGCACGAGGCTTCCTCGCACACCGTGTGCAGGTTGTTCTCGCGCAGGATCTGCTTGATCTCGTAGAAGCGGGTGGTTGGCGAGCCGGCCTTCACGCGGATCCATTCGGGCTTCTTCAGCACCTCGCCCTGCACCACCTTCACCGGGATGCGGGAGAGCTTGGCGGCGGCCTTCTGCTTGGCCAGCGGGTTGTAGTTCTCGGCGCTCTGGCTTTCGCGCACGACGGGCGAGGGAGTGGCCGTGGAGGGAGAGGGCGCGAGGGCGGCTTCGGGGAGGTTCATGGAACTCGTACTTTCAAGGCGCCAGATACACGCCGAGCTTGTCGCCCAGCACGCGTGCGGCTTCTTCCCAGGGAATATGGACGTCGATTGTAGAAAGATCGACCGTTTTCAGGCCCGCATACCCACAGGGGTTGATGCGCGAGAAGGGTTCCAGGTCCATGGCGACATTGAGCGAGACCCCGTGGTAGGTGCCATGGCGCGCCACCTTGATGCCGAGCGCGGCGATCTTGCCCAGACCGCGGAACGTTTCGAGGGCCGGAAATGGCCCGCTCAGGGCCGCATGGGAGAACGGGTCGTCGAGCCGCACGTAGATGCCTGGAGAGCCCGGCACGCGGTGGCCCGTCACGCCGAGGTGCGCCAGGGTGGCGATCACCGCCGACTCGAGGCGATAGACGTATTCCTTGACGAAATAGCCGGCGCGACGCAGATCCAGCAAGGGATAGGCGACCACCTGGCCCGGTCCGTGGAAGGTCACCTGGCCCCCACGATCGGTCTGCACCACGGGAATGTCGTCGGCTCGCAGCACGTGTTCGGGCTTGCCCGCGAGCCCCTGCGTATAGACCGGCGGGTGCTCGCACAGCCAGAGCTCGTCGACCGTGTCGGGCGTGCGGGCGGCAGCGAAGGCGCGCATGGCATCGTAGGTCGCCAGGTAGTCGACCCGGCCGCGCATCCGCACGATCGGCGCGGTCGCCACCGTGCCGGCCTCCTGCGTCAAAGCACCACCTTGACCATGGGATGCGTGGACAGCGTGCGATAGAGCTCGTCGAGCTGTTCGCGGCTGGTGGCGGTCACGGTGATCGTCACGCCGAGGTACTTGCCACCCTTGCTGGGGCGCAGTTCGATCGTGCCGGCATCGAAGGCCGGATCGAAGCGCTCGGCGATCTGCGTCACCGCATGCACGAAGCCATCGA
Organism: Variovorax sp. PEI5; assembly: GCF_056679935.1. Classification (NCBI taxonomy): domain Bacteria; kingdom Pseudomonadati; phylum Pseudomonadota; class Betaproteobacteria; order Burkholderiales; family Comamonadaceae; genus Variovorax; species Variovorax sp. PEI5. The sequence continues at coordinate 2,537,900 of NZ_CM155257.1, read as the reverse complement.
CCTTCTCGCCCATCACCTTGATGGGAAAAAGCGAGGGATATTCGATCAGCGAGGGTGCCGGCGGCGTCGCGTCTTCAGAGGGCGGGGGAGGAGTTTGAGTCATGGGAGTGTGGGCAAGGAGGCATAAAGTTCCCCACGGACCACTTGGTCATGGTCGAATCGCGGGGGTTTTTACTTATAATCAATGGCTTTGTAAAATTCAGCAGTTCTCTGTAAACCTGCGGTGCGCATTCCAATGACAACCAGCACCCTCGAAAACCGGACGAATGCTGATGTGGATGTCGAAGACTCCGATTTCAAGCCGCTGAGCGCCCAGGAGGCGCAACAGCTTCGCGAAGCCCATCCTGAACCGTCGCCCTGGTGGGTGATCGTGGCCCAAGTGGCCGCAGGATTGGTCGTGGCGGGAATCGCCTGGGTCTGGACGGGTCGGCTGGTGGCCGGTGCGTCGGCACTCTATGGAGCATTGGCAGTGGCGATCCCCGCGGCGTTGTTCGTCCGCGGTCTCGTCAAGGGAACGAAGGCAGGTTCGCAGGCGGGAGCACCCGCTGCCGCCATGCTGAGGTTCGCCGTCTGGGAGATGACCAAGCTCGTGCTCACCGTGGCCTTCCTGGCGGCGGCGCCCTGGGTGGTCGGCGGCCTGAGCTGGCTGGCGCTGCTGGCCGGTGTCGTGGCTGCCATGAAGATGTATTGGGTCGCCCTCGTGGTGCGGCCCAAATTGTTGAACCGTATTTGATTCTTTAGAGAGACGCGTAAAGATGGCCGCCGAAGGACACGCACCGACCGCGAGTGAATACATCGTTCACCATTTGCAGCACTGGCAGGTGAACTGGGGTCTCGAACCCGTCACCCAGAAGGCGATCGTCGACTTCAATGTCATCAACCTCGACTCCGTGCTCTATGCGCTGGTGATCGGCGTGATCGGCTGCTTCGTGCTGTGGCTGGCCGCGCGCAAGGCGACCGCCGGTGTGCCCGGACGCTTCCAGGCCGCCGTCGAGATCCTCGTCGAGATGGTGGACAACCAGGCGCGCGCCAACATCCACAACGCCACGAGCCGCAAGTTCATCGCCCCGCTGGCGCTCACCGTGTTCGTCTGGATCTTCCTGCTGAACGCCATGGACATGCTGCCGGTCGACCTGCTGCCGGCGCTGTGGGCCAAGTTCCACGAGGCCTCCGGCGGCGACGCCAGCCACGCCTACATGCGCGTCGTTCCCACGGCCGACCTCTCCACCACGCTGGGCCTGTCGACCTCCGTGCTGCTGCTGTGCCTGTTCTACAGCGTCAAGATCAAGGGCCTGGGCGGCTGGGGCCACGAGCTCATCACGGCGCCCTTCGGTGCCCACCCCGTGCTCTGGCCCATCAACTTCCTGATGCAGGTCATCGAATATCTGGCCAAGACCGTCTCGCACGGCATGCGGCTGTTCGGCAACATGTATGCCGGCGAACTGGTCTTCATGCTGATCGCGCTCATGGGCGGTGCGATGGCGGCTTCGTTCTCGGGAGTGCTGCTGCCCATCGGGCACATCATTGCCGGAACTGTCTGGGCGATCTTCCACATCCTGGTGATCACGCTTCAGGCGTTCATTTTCATGATGCTGACGCTCATCTATCTGGGCCAGGCGCATGAAGGTCACTGAGCTTCGCTGCTCGCCCGTTCCCTTTGCCTGCTTTCGTTTTTTCTTTCGCTTTCAATCTGTAATCTAAGGAGTCATCATGGAAAACATTCTCGGTCTCGTCGCTCTGGCTAGTGGTTTGATCGTCGGTCTCGGCGCGATCGGTGCTTCCATCGGCATCGCACTGATGGGCGGCAAGTTCCTCGAGGCTTCGGCGCGTCAGCCCGAACTCATGAACGACCTGCAAACCAAGATGTTCATCTTGGCCGGTCTGATCGACGCCGCGTTCCTGATCGGTGTGGCCATCGCCCTGCTGTTCGCTTTCGCCAACCCGTTCGCCGCGACCTTCCTGGCCAACCTGCCCCGTTAAGCCCCGTTCAACGCCACTCTAGAAAGGTGTTGCCGTGAGTATCAACGCGACCCTGTTCGTTCAGGCCATCGTCTTCCTGCTGCTGGTGCTGTTCACGATGAAGTTCGTGTGGCCGCCCATCGCGAAGGCGCTGGACGAACGCGCACAAAAGATCGCCGCGGGCCTGGCGGCCTCCGACAAGGCGAAGGCCGAGCTCGCCTCGGCCAACCAGCGCGTCGAGCAAGAGCTGGTGAAGTCCCGCAACGAGACCACCAGCCGTCTGGCCGATGCCGAGCGCCGCGCCCAGCAGATCGTCGAAGAGGCCAAGGGCCGTGCCACGCTGGAAGCCCAGAAGATCGTGGCCGCAGCCCATGCCGAAGCCGAGCAGCAGTCCGTGCGTGCCCGCGAGGTCCTGCGCGAGCAGGTCGCCGCGCTGGCCGTCAAGGGTGCCGAGCAGATTCTCCGCAAGGAAGTCGATGCCGGCGTCCATGCCGATCTGCTCGCCCGCCTGAAGACCGAGCTCTGAGGACGACATGGCCGAACTCGCCACCATCGCCCGTCCGTATGCCGATGCGCTCTTCCAGGCGTCCGCGAACGACCTCGAAGGCACGGCCGGCTGGCTGGAGCAACTCGCGACGATCGCCGCGACGCCGCAGCTGCTGCAGTTCGCGTCCGATCCGAAGGTCTCCTCCGAGCAGGTCTACGATCTGGTCTCCGGCCTCACGTCGCACGTGCTGCCCGACATCGGCAAGAATTTCCTGCGCACGGTGATCGACAACGGCCGGATCGCCGCCCTGCCCGAAGTCGCCGCCCAGTACCGCCTGCGCCAGAACGCGCAGACCGGCTCGTCGGATGCGGTCATCCACAGCGCCTTCCCGATCGACGACGCCACCTTGCGCGACATCGGCGACGCGCTCGAGCGCCGCTTCGGCCGCAAGCTGACGACGCGCGTGGAGAACGATCCCTCGCTGATCGGCGGCGTCCGCGTCGTCGTCGGCGATGAAGTCCTCGACACCTCCGTGAAGGCTCGTCTCGAGCAAATGAAAGCAGCGCTCACCGCTTGATGCGGCGAGGCGGTCGGCCCCATTTATTGAAAGAAGGAAAGAGTCATGCAACTCAATCCCGCAGAGATTTCCGAACTCATCAAGAGCCGCATCGAAGGCCTCGGCGTCAGCTCCGACATTCGCAACCAGGGCACCGTGGTGTCCGTGACCGATGGCATCGTGCGCGTGCATGGCCTGTCGGATGCGATGCAGGGTGAGATGCTGGAGTTCACCGCCACCGCCGACGGCACGCCGTCGTACGGCCTGGCGCTGAACCTCGAGCGCGACTCCGTCGGCGCCGTGATCCTGGGCGAGTACGAGCACATCTCCGAAGGCGACACCGTCAAGTGCACGGGCCGCATCCTGGAAGTGCCCGTGGGCCCCGAGCTCATCGGCCGCGTCGTCAACGCCCTGGGTCAGCCGATCGACGGCAAGGGCCCGATCAACGCCAAGATGACCGACGTCATCGAGAAGGTCGCGCCGGGCGTGATCGCCCGGAAGTCCGTCGACCAGCCGCTACAGACCGGCCTGAAGTCGATCGACTCCATGGTGCCCGTGGGCCGCGGCCAGCGCGAGCTGATCATCGGCGACCGCCAGACCGGCAAGACCGCCGTGGCGATCGACGCCATCATCAACCAGAAGGGTCAGGGCGTCACCTGCGTGTATGTCGCGATCGGCCAGAAGGCCTCGTCGATCAAGAACGTGGTGCGCGCGCTGGAGCAGGCCGGTGCGATGGACTACACCATCGTGGTCGCCGCCTCGGCATCCGAGTCGGCCGCCATGCAGTATGTCTCGGCCTACTCCGGCTGCACGATGGGCGAGTACTTCCGCGATCGCGGCGAGGACGCCCTGATCGTGTATGACGACCTGTCCAAGCAAGCCGTCGCCTATCGCCAGGTCTCGCTGCTGCTGCGCCGCCCGCCGGGTCGCGAAGCCTATCCCGGCGACGTGTTCTATCTCCACAGCCGCCTGCTGGAGCGCGCCGCGCGCGTGAACGCCGACTACGTCGAGGCCTTCACCAAGGGTGCGGTCAAGGGCAAGACCGGCTCGCTGACCGCGCTGCCGATCATCGAGACGCAGGCCGGCGACGTATCCGCCTTCGTGCCCACCAACGTGATCTCGATCACCGACGGCCAGATCTTCCTGGAGACCTCGCTGTTCAACGCCGGCATCCGGCCCGCCATCAACGCCGGTATCTCGGTGTCGCGCGTGGGTTCGTCGGCGCAGACCAAGATCATCAAGAGCCTGTCGGGCGGTATCCGTACCGACCTCGCCCAGTACCGTGAGCTGGCCGCGTTCGCGCAGTTCGCCTCGGACCTGGACGAAGCCACCCGCAAGCAGCTCGACCGCGGTGCCCGCGTGACCGAACTGCTCAAGCAGGCCCAGTACAGCCCGCTGCCGATCTCGCTGATGGGCGCGACGCTGTTCGCGGTCAACAAGGGCTTCATGGACGACCTGGAAGTCAAGAAGGTCCTGTCCTTCGAGCACGGCCTGCACCAGTTCCTGAAGACCAGCCATGCCGCCCTGCTCGACAAGATCGAGAAGGCCAAGGCGCTCGACAAGGACGCCGAAGCCGAACTGACCGCCGCCATCACGACCTTCAAGAAGTCGTTCGCCTGATGCCGTCGGCATCGACGATGGCATTCGTGACCACCCCCGTCTAAGGAGCATCTATGGCAGCCGGCAAGGAAATTCGCGGCAAGATCAAATCGGTGGAGAACACCAAGAAGATCACCAAGGCCATGGAAATGGTGGCCGCGTCGAAGATGCGCAAGGCGCAGGAGCGCATGCGCGCCGCCCGCCCGTACAGCGAGAAGATCCGCCAGGTGGCGGCCAACCTCGGGCAGGCCAATCCCGAGTACACGCACGCCTTCATGAAGACCAACGAGGTCAAGGCCGCGGGCTTCATCCTGGTGACGACCGACAAGGGCCTGTGCGGCGGCATGAACACCAACGTGCTGCGCGCGCTGACGACCAAGCTGCGCGAGCACCAGGCCGACGGCATGGGCATCGAGGCGGTGGCCATCGGCAACAAGGGCCTGGGCTTCCTCAACCGCATCGGCGCCCGCGTGGTGTCGCATGTCACGCAGCTGGGCGACACGCCGCACCTCGACAAGCTCATCGGGCCGGTCAAGGTGCTGCTCGACGCCTATGCCGAGGGCAAGCTCAGCGCCGTCTATCTCTGCTACACGAAGTTCATCAACACGATGAAGCAGGAATCGGTCGTCGAGCAGCTGTTGCCGCTCGCCGCCGACTCGATGAAGGTCGAGGCCGGCCAGATGTCGTGGGACTACATCTACGAACCCGATGCCGCGAGCGTGATCGACGAGCTGCTCGTGCGCTATGTCGAATCGCTGGTCTACCAGGCCGTGGCCGAGAACATGGCCTCGGAGCAGTCGGCGCGCATGGTGGCGATGAAGTCGGCCACCGACAACGCCGGCAACGTGATCAGCGAGTTGAAACTGGTCTACAACAAGACCCGTCAGGCCGGCATCACGAAGGAACTGTCGGAAATCGTTTCGGGCGCCGCAGCGGCCGCCGGCGTCTGAGTCCCAGACGTCCTCAACCAGATTCAAAAATCAATTGGAGCAGATGATGGCTCAAGACAATGCAGTGCAAGGCAGGATCGTTCAATGTATCGGTGCCGTGGTCGACGTGGAATTCCCGCGCGACCGGATGCCCAAGATCTATGACGCCCTCAAGTTCGAAGGCAGCGCGCTGACGCTCGAGGTGCAGCAGCAGCTCGGCGACGGCGTGGTGCGCACCATCGCGCTCGGTTCGTCCGACGGCCTGCGCCGTGGCCTGATCGTCACCAACACCCAGGCCCCCATCACCGTGCCCGTGGGCAAGGCGACGCTGGGTCGCATCATGGACGTGCTGGGCGCGCCCATCGACGAACGCGGCCCGGTCGGCCAGGAGCTGACCGCTTCGATCCACCGCAAGGCGCCGGCCTACGACGAACTCTCGCCGTCGACCGACCTGCTGGAGACCGGCATCAAGGTGATCGACCTGGTGTGCCCGTTCGCCAAGGGCGGCAAGGTGGGCCTGTTCGGTGGCGCCGGCGTCGGCAAGACCGTGAACATGATGGAACTCATCAACAACATCGCCAAGGCGCACTCGGGCCTGTCGGTGTTCGCCGGCGTGGGCGAGCGGACCCGCGAAGGCAACGACTTCTATCACGAGATGGCCGACTCCGGCGTCGTGAACCTCGAGAAGCTCGAGGACTCGAAGGTGGCCATGGTCTACGGCCAGATGAACGAGCCCCCGGGCAACCGTCTGCGCGTGGCCCTGACCGGCCTGACCATCGCCGAGTCGTTCCGCGACGAAGGCCGTGACGTGCTGTTCTTCGTCGACAACATCTATCGCTACACGCTGGCCGGCACCGAGGTGTCCGCGCTGCTGGGCCGCATGCCTTCGGCCGTGGGCTACCAGCCGACGCTGGCCGAGGAGATGGGCCGCCTGCAGGAACGCATCACGTCGACCAAGGTCGGCTCGATCACCTCGATCCAGGCCGTCTACGTGCCCGCCGACGACCTGACCGACCCGTCGCCCGCCACCACCTTCGCCCACCTGGACTCGACCGTGGTGCTGTCGCGCGACATCGCCTCGCTCGGTATCTACCCGGCCGTGGACCCGCTGGATTCGACCTCGCGCCAGCTCGACCCGAACGTGGTCGGCGAAGAGCACTACAACGTGGCCCGCTCCGTGCAGAACACGCTGCAGCGCTACAAGGAACTGCGCGACATCATCGCGATCCTGGGCATGGACGAACTGGCTCCCGACGACAAGCTGGCCGTGGCCCGCGCGCGCAAGATCCAGCGTTTCCTGTCGCAGCCGTTCCACGTCGCCGAGGTCTTCACCGGCTCGCCCGGCAAGTACGTGCCGCTGAGCGAGACCATCCGTGGCTTCAAGATGATCGTCAACGGCGAAGCCGACCACCTGCCCGAGCAGGCGTTCTACATGGTCGGCACCATCGACGAAGCCTTCGAGAAGGCCAAGAAGGTCGCCTGATGGCCAACACCATTCACGTCGACGTGGTCAGCGCCGAGGAGTCGATCTTCTCCGGCGAGGCCCGATTCGTTGCGCTGCCCGGCGAAGCCGGCGAGCTCGGTATCTATCCGCGCCACACGCCCCTCATCACGCGCATCCGTCCCGGTGCCGTGCGCATCGAGATGGCCGACGGCGGCGAGGAATTCGTCTTCGTGGCCGGTGGCATCCTGGAAGTGCAGCCCAATGCCGTCACCGTGCTGTCCGATACCGCCATCCGCGGCAAGGACCTCGACGACGAGAAGGCCAGCAAGGCCAAGGCCGCCGCCGAGGAAGCCCTGAAGAACGCCAAGAGCGACATCGACATCGCCATGGCGCAGTCCGAACTGGCCGTCATGGCCGCCCAGCTGGCCGCGCTGCGCAAGTTCCGCCAGAAGAAGTGAGGTTCGCGGGCGCGTGGGGCGGACGTCGTGTCCGCCACCGCGTCGGCTCCCCTCCTGCAAGACCGCCTTCGGGCGGTTTTTTCATGGCCGGATGCTTCCGGCCTCCTTCTTCCTCGGGGTGGCGTCCTCCAGAGTGGCCGGGACGCCGGTCGCGCCGCCCGCTGACGGCGCTTCCGACCGCGTGCTGCGACCATGGCGGCCTGCCCACCACCCGCAGACAGGAAGAATCCCATGCGCAAGATGCTCGCTCTCCTCATCGCTTCGTTCGCCGTCGTGTCCGCCCAGGCCCAGATCGGCAAGGCGGCCTCCGAGGCCACCGATGCCGCCAAGCACAAGATCGACGAGAAGCGCGCCGACAGCGCCGCCAAGAAGAGCGGCCCGGTCGGCAAGGCCGTCAACAACGTCAAGTCGGGCTATCACAAGAACCGGTCGCAGAACTCGGCCGACAAGGCGAAGCGGGCCTTGAAGGACGCTGGCTGAGCCCTCGTCCGATCGCCCGCGTGGCCCGCTCTCAGGCCGGCGGGGTGTCGACGACCGGCTCGACGGCCGAGCACACGATGCCGCGGCCGGTGTTCTTGGCCAGATAGCAGGCGGCGTCGGCCGCGCCCAGCCATTGCGCGGTGTCGCGGACCTGCGCCGTCAGGCTGGCGACGCCCAGGCTCGCGCCGACGGTCAGCGTACCCCGGTTCCAGGGCATCTCGATCGCGGTGATGGCATCGCGCACGTCGTGCGCGATGCGCAGCGCCGTGTCATGACTGCAGCCGTCGAGCAGCAGCGCGAATTCGTCCCCACCCATGCGCGCCACCAGATCGCTGGCCCGCACGCAGGACGTCATGGCCTTGGCGACGGCCAGCAGCATCAGGTCGCCCACGCCGTGGCCCGCGAGATCGTTGACCGGCTTGAAATGGTCGAGGTCGATGAAGACGATGGCCGCCGGCCGGGCATCGGGCAACGCCGTGACCAGCTCGCCGGCGCGTTGCGCGAACACGCTGCGGTTGGCCAGGCCGGTGAGGACGTCGTGCGTCGCCCTCCACTTCAGGTGCTCGTGCGCGGCATGGGCCTCGTCGATGTCGTCGACGATCCAGATCGTGCCCCGCGAGCGGTCGTCGGCATCGACCGGCTTGCTGTGCAGACGGGCCCAGAAGCAGCTGCCGTCGCCGCGCTGCAGCTGCCATTCGCCCATGTAGGTGCGCTGGTCCGCGAACGCCTGTTGCTCCAGCGCGGCGAAGACCGGCGGGTCCAGCGGTGATGGAAAGATGCGATGGACCGGCTGGCGCAGCAGGGGATCGTCGGTGCCCGGCGGCGGATCGGTGTCGAACCCGAACAGGCGGCGGAAGGCCGTGCCCACCAGCTCGAAACGGCCGTCGCGGACGATGGCGATGCCCGCTGGCGCCGCGCTCATGACCGAGCGCAGCTGACCCAGCACCTCGGCGTTGCGCGACTCCAGCTGCAGGCGTTCGGTGCCCACGCGACGCAGCACGTCGACCAGGCTGCCGATCTCGCCGCCGGCCACCGGCCAGCCTTCCTGGGGCGCCAGGGTGCCATCGAAGAGATGCCGGGCGCGATCCCGCAGCTGCGTCAGCGGCCTCAGCAGCCAGCCCAGCAGCGCCAGCAGGCCGAGCGAGAACAACGCCACCAGCCCGACCGCGGCACGCAACGCATCCTGGCGCGCATCGTGCAGCGGCGTCAGCAGCAGGGCCGCGCTGCGCACGCGCCAGACCAGCCATTCGGGTCCGGGCACGCCCGAGACGCTGACCAGCTCGTCCGGCTGCTCGATCACCAGTCCCTGCGATTCGACCGGCGAGCCGATCGCCCGCCAGGCCTCGAAGGCGCGCGCGAGTCGAGGGTCCTGGGCGAGGTTGCCCATCACGCGCTGGCGATCCGGATGCGCCAGGATCAGGCCCCGGGTGTCGGTCACGACCAGCGTCGCCGCAGCGGCGTTCTCGTCCTGCGCCTCGACCAGACCATCGATGAGATCGCGGTTGGCCAGACGCAGGATCCCGCCGACGACGGCGTGCACGGTCCCGGCCTCGAGCACCGGCTGCGTGAAGACGACCACCGGCTCACCGGTGAGCTTGTTGCGCACCACGCCGGAGATCTGCGACCGCCGCTCGACCAGGGTGCGCTGGAAATAGCCGCGGTCGGCCAGGTTTCCGTTCTGCGGGCCGATGACCTTGTCGTCCGCATACATGGGCACGCCGCCCTGCGGATCGGCGACGAACATCATCGGGAACAGCGTGCGCAGGTAGGGCTGGTTCTCGATAAAACGGCGCAATGCCGCATCGCTCGCCAGCGTGGCGGCGTCCAGTTGCGGCACCACCGACGCCAGGGCCTGCTGGAGCGCCACCACGCGACGCGAGAGCAGCGCCGCCGTGCGGACCGACTCGGCCAGCTCGTGTTCGCGCTCGGTCGCGAGCGTGGCGCGTTCGGCGCGATTGACCAGCAGCAGCGAGGTCAGCGCGATGCTCAGGCCGAGCGCGGCGATGCCACCGAGCGTGATGCGCAACTTGAGCGAACCGAAGGCATGGCGCAGCGGGTGCGCCGACAGGGAGCGTCGCGCAGCCAGGGGAACCCGTGATGTCATCGAAAGCCGTGGGGAAGACGCGAGTGGATCGGCAGCATGCCTGGCGACGAGGCGGGTGGTGGGATCACCATTCTGAAGCTTTTTTACAGTTGAACCTTAAAGTACTAACAGGCTACGAGAGCCCCGCGTAGGCTGGAACGCACAGCACTTCGCGGTCCCGCAACGGATGGCGCGGACCCGGTCGGCCTAGGATGTCCGGTCATGACCGAAGCGCCTCCCGTCTCCTACAAGTCGCGTCCCGGCGACCTCGTCGTCGCCCGTCCCGAAGGCCTCTACTGCCCGCCCGGCGACTTCTACATCGATCCCTGGCGACCGGTCGAGCGGGCCGTCATCACGCACGCCCACTCCGATCACGCACGCACCGGCCACACGCACTACCTGGCGCATACCGACAGCGAAGGCACCCTGCGCACCCGCCTGGGCGCCGGCATCGATCTGCAGACCCTGGGCTATGGCGAGGCGATCGAGCAGAACGGCGTGCGCATCTCGCTGCATCCCGCCGGCCACGTGCTGGGCTCGGCGCAGGTGCGGCTGGAGCATGGCGGGCGCGTATGGGTCGCCTCGGGCGACTACAAGACCGATGCCGACGGCACCTGCACGCCCTTCGAACCGGTGCGCTGCGACACCTTCATCACCGAGTCGACCTTCGGCCTGCCGATCTACCGCTGGCCGACCCAGGCCGAACTGATCGTCGACATCAACGCCTGGTGGCAACGCAATGCCGACGAGGGCCGCGCCTCGGTGCTGCTGTGCTATGCCTTCGGCAAGGCGCAGCGCATCCTGCATGGTGTCGATGCCTCCATCGGGCCGATCGTGGTGCACGGCGCGGTCGAGCCGCTCAATGCCGTCTATCGCGCCGCCGGCGTGGCGCTGCCGCCGACCTTCCGCGTCAGCGACCCCGGGGTCGATGCGCAGATGCTCAAGCGCGCGCTGGTGCTGGCGCCGCCCTCGGCGCAGGGCACGCCCTGGATGCGCCGTTTCGGCAACTATGTCGATGCCTTCGCCAGCGGCTGGATGCAGCTGCGCGGCACGCGACGCCGGCGCGGCGTCGATCGCGGCTTCGTGATGTCCGACCATGCCGACTGGCCCGGCCTGCAGAAGGCCATCGCCGGCACCGGCGCGGAGCGCATCTTCGTCACGCACGGCAGCGTCGCCATCCTGGTGCGCTGGCTCAACGAGAACGGACTGGAGGCGCAGGGCTTCAAGACCGAGTATGGCGACGACGACGTGGCCGATCGCGCGATGCCGACGGACGAGGCCACGGGCGCGCGGAAAGCCGGCGCGTCCGACGGCGCCGCCGCCGGCCTTCCGGCGGATGCGTCGGATGCGGTGGATGCGACCGACGCGGCGACGGGAACGACGCCATGAAGGCCTTCGCCGCGCTGTATCGCGAACTCGACGCCACCACCTCCAACCTCGCCAAGCAGTCCGCCCTGCGGGCCTACCTGCGTGCCGCGGCGCCGGCCGATGCCGCCTGGGCGGTCTACTTCCTGGCCGGCGGCAAGCCCCGCCAGCTGGTGCCCACCAAGCTGCTGCGCGCCATGGCCCAGGAGGCCGCCGGCCTGCCCGAATGGCTGTTCGACGAGAGCTACGACGCCGTCGGCGACCTGGCCGAGACCCTGGCGCTGCTGCTGCCGCCGCCCACCGAAGGGCACGAGCTCGGCCTGGCGGTGTGGGTCGAGCGGCACCTGCTGCCGCTGCGGGCTCTCGGCAAGAGCGCGCCCGAGACCCTGCCCGACGTGCTGCGCGCGCAATGGCGCCAGCTCGCCGCCGACGAGCGCCTGGTGTATTTCAAGCTCATGACCGGCAGCTTCCGCGTCGGCGTCTCGCGGCTGCAGGTGACGCAGGCGCTGGCGGCCGTCGGCGAGGTCGACGCCAAGCGCGTGGCACAGCGGCTCATGGGCTACACGCACATCGCCGGGCAGCCCACGCCGGCCGACTACGCCGCGCTCATCGCGCCCGAGAGCGATGGCGAGCTCGACCGCAAGACCAGCGGCCAGCCCTATCCGTTCTTCCTCGCCCATCCGTTCGCCCTGCCGCTCGAGCAGTTCGATGCCGTGCTCGGGTCGCCGGCGGACTGGATCATCGAATGGAAGTGGGACGGCATCCGGGCGCAGATCGTGCGCCGCGCCGGTGCCGTGTCGGTGTGGTCGCGCGGCGAGGAACTCGTCACCGACCGCTTTCCCGAACTCGCCGCCATGGGCCAGGCCTTGCCCGACGGCACCGTGATCGACGGCGAGATCGTGGTCTGGCGCGGCGACGCGCCGGTCGCCGACCCGGTGCCCGGCGCTGCCATCGGCGCGCTCGACGAGGCCAGCGCCGACTTCAACAAGGACATGAAGGAAGGCATCGGCGAGGGCCGCGTGCAGCCCTTCGCCGAGCTGCAGCGCCGGCTTGGCCGCAAGACCCTGGGTGCCAAGCTGCTGCGCGAGATCCCGGTGGTGCTGCTGGGCTACGACCTGCTCGAATGGGAAGGCCGCGACCTGCGCGCCACGCCCCAGCGCGAGCGCCGCGCGCTGCTCGACCGCCTGATCCTCGACCTGCGTCATCCGCAACTGCTGGAGAGCCCGATGCTCACCGGCGCCACCTGGGTCGACCTGGCGCGCCAGCGCGAGGCGGCGCGCTCGATGGGTGTGGAAGGGATGATGCTCAAGCAGCGCGACGCCCACTATGGCGTCGGCCGCACCAAGGACGTCGGCACCTGGTGGAAATGGAAGATCGACCCGCTGTCGATCGATGCCGTGCTGATCTATGCCCAGCGCGGCCATGGTCGCCGCGCCAGCCTCTACAGCGACTACACCTTCGCCGTCTGGGACGGCCCGCCCGGCAGCGCCGAGCGCAGACTGGTGCCCTTCGCCAAGGCCTACTCCGGCCTCACCGACGCCGAGATGGGCCGCGTCGACGCCGTGGTGCGCAAGACCACCATCGAGAGCTTCGGCCCGGTGCGCAGCGTCAAGCCGACCTTGGTCTTCGAGCTCGGCTTCGAAGGCATTGCCCGCAGCACGCGCCACAAGAGCGGCATCGCGGTGCGCTTCCCGCGCATGCTGCGCTGGCGCGAGGACAAGCCGGTGGAGGAGGCCGACTCGCTGGAGACGCTGGCGGCGCTGCTGCCGGCCGTGCCATGAGGCTGGCCGATCTCACGGACTGGTTCGCCGGGCGCGGCTGGAAGCCGTTCAAGTTCCAGAAGGAGGTCTGGAAGGCCATCGCCGATGGCCGCTCCGGCCTGCTGCACGCCACCACCGGTTCGGGCAAGACCTATGCCGTCTGGCTCGGCGCGCTGAAGGCCTTTCCGCTGAAGGCGACGCTGTCGAGCACGCGCGCCAACGCGAAGACGATCCCGCCGCCGCTCACGGTGCTGTGGCTCACGCCCATGCGCGCGCTCGCCGCCGACACGCTGCGGGCGCTGCGGCAGCCGCTCGAGGCGCTGGCGCCCGACTGGACCGCCGGCGCGCGCAGCGGCGACACCGTCGCGGCCGAGCGCAGCGCGCAGAACCGGCAACTGCCCACCGTGCTGGTCACCACGCCCGAGAGCCTGTCGGTGCTGCTCTCGCGCGCCGACGCGGCCGAGGTGCTGGGCACGGTGCGTATGGTGGTGGTCGACGAGTGGCACGAGCTGATGGGCAACAAGCGCGGCGTGCAGGTGCAGCTGGCGCTCGCGCGCCTGCGGCGCTGGAACCCGGCGCTGTGCGTCTGGGGCATGTCGGCCACGCTGGGCAATCTGGAGGAGGGCATGCGCACCCTGCTGGGCCACGATGGCGGCACCATGGTCCAGGGCCAGGTGAAGAAGGACCTGGTCGTCGACTCGCTGCTGCCCGGCCGGGCCGAGCGTTTCCCGTGGGGCGGCCATCTGGGGATGGCGATGCTGCCGCAGGTGGTGCGCGAGATCGAGTCGAGCGCCACCACGCTGGTCTTCGCCAACACCCGCGCGCAGTCGGAGATCTGGTATCGCGCCCTGCTGGAGGCGCGGCCGGAATGGGCCGGCGTGATCGCCCTGCACCATGGCTCGCTCGACCGTGCGGTGCGCGAGTGGGTCGAGGCCGGCCTCAAGAGCGGCGAGCTGCGCGCCGTGGTCTGCACCTCGAGCCTCGACCTGGGCGTGGACTTCCTGCCGGTGGAGCGCGTGCTGCAGATCGGCTCGCCCAAGGGCGTGGCGCGGCTGCTGCAGCGCGCCGGGCGCTCGGGCCACGCGCCGGGGCGGCCCTCGCGCATCACGCTGGTGCCCACGCACAGCCTGGAGATCGTCGAAGGCGCGGCGGCGCGGGTGGCGGTCGCGGCCGGGCACATCGAGTCGCGCGCCACGCCCGACCAGCCGCTCGACGTGCTGGTCCAGCACCTGGTCACGGTGGCCCTGGGTGGCGGCTTCGTCGCCGACGAGCTCTACGACGAGGTGCGCGGCACGGCCGCCTTCGCGCAGCTGTCGCGCGACAGCTGGGAGTGGTGCCTGGACTTCGTGCGCCAGGGCGGCCGCTCGCTGGAGGCCTATCCGGACTACCACCGCGCCGTGCCCGACGAGCACGGCGTCTGGCACGTGCCCGATGCGCGGCTGGCGCGCCGGCACCGCATCAACATCGGCACCATCGTCAGCGAATCCAGCATGAGCGTGCAGTACGTCGGCGGCGCCCGCGTGGGCCACGTCGACGAGGGCTTCGTCGCGCGCCTGAAGCCCGGCGAGTGCTTCCTGTTCGGCGGCCGGCTGCTGGAGCTGGTGCGCATCCGCGAGATGACGGCCTGGGTGCGGCGCGCCAGCGGCCGGCGCCATGCGGTGCCGCGCTGGGCCGGCACCCGCGTGCCGTTGTCGGTGACCCTGGCCGCCGCCGTGCTCGATCAGCTGGCCGCGGCCGAGGCCGGCCATTACGACACGCCCGAGCTGCGCTGCGTGCGGCCATTGCTGGAGGTGCAGCAGCGCTGGTCGGCCCTGCCGACGCCGCGGACCCTGCTGGCCGAGACGCTCAAGACGCGCGAGGGCTGGCATCTGTTCCTCTATCCCTTCGCCGGCCGCCACGTGCACCTGGGGCTGGCCAGCCTGCTGGCCTGGCGCGTCGCCCAGCATGCGCCGCGCACCTTCTCCATCGCGGTCAACGACTATGGCTTCGAACTGCTGAGCGCGACCGAGGTCGACTGGGCCGACATGCTGCCGCGCATGCTGCACGCCGGGCACGACGCGCAGGCGCAGCAGGCCCTGGCGCAGGCCGACGTCGAGGCCGGCGAGCGCCAGGCGCTGCTGCACGAGGTGCTGGAGAGCCTCAACGCGGGCGAGCTGGCGCGCCGGCGCTTTCGCGAGATCGCCCGCGTCTCCGGCCTGATCTTCCAGGGCTATCCGGGAGAGCGGCGCAGCAACAAGCAGCTCCAGGCGTCCTCGTCGCTGTTCTGGGAGGTGTTCCGCAAGTACGACCCGCAGAACCGGCTGCTGCTGCAGGCCGAACAGGAGCTGCTGGCGCAGGAGCTGGAGATCGGCCGCCTACGCGCCAGCCTGGCGCGCATGAACGCGCAGACGCTGTCGCTCCATGCGCTGGCGCGACCGACGCCGTTCGCCTTCCCGCTGATGATCGAGCGCTACCGCGAGCAGCTCTCCAGCGAGAGCGTGGCCGACCGCATCGCGCGCATGGTCGAGCAGCTGGAGCTGGCGGCCGGCGGCGAGGCGGGCGTGGGCGATGCCGGTTCGCGCGTGACGATGGAGGCTCCGATCGCGCTGGGGACGGGTGCCACCGACCGCACGGACCGGATGGATCGGATGGATCAAGTGAAGGCCGGCCTGGCGTTCGGCCAGGAGGGCGGCAGCGAGGGCGGCGGGCGGGCGGCCTCGGAGGACGCGACGGACGAGCCGGCGCCGGCCCCCGGGACACCCGCCGCCGCCGCCGCGGCCCGCGCGGCGCGGGGCCGGCCACGCCGGCGCGACCGCAAGCCCTCGCGCCCGCTGCCGCCATTGTGAGGGGCGGCATGCCGGCCCGCGCATGGAGCGGCCGGCACCGGCGTCGCCATCGACCGGCTGCGAATCGTCACACGGGGGGCGCCGGGCGTCGTTTAAGCTGCCCGCCATGAGCAGCATCAACTCCCGCACCTACGAATCCGTTCCCTCCCGCAAGGTGGCCTTCCTCGGCCTCGGCGTGATGGGCTATCCCATGGCCGGTCACCTGGCCCAGGCCGGGCACGACGTCACGGTCTACAACCGCACGCCGGCCAAGTCGGCGGCCTGGACGGCCGAGTTCGCCGGCGCCGCCGGCACGCTGGCCCATGCCGCCACGCCGCGCGAGGCCGCCGCCGGGGCCGAGATCGTCTTCTGCTGCGTCGGCAACGACGACGACCTGCGCTCGGTGGTGCTGGGCGACGATGGCGCCTTCGCCGGCATGGCGCGGGGCACGGTGTTCGTCGACCACACGACCGCCTCGGCCGACGTGGCGCGCGAGCTGTCGGCCCTTGCGCTGGAGCGCGGCCTGCAGTTCATCGACGCCCCGGTCTCCGGAGGCCAGGCCGGTGCGCAGAACGGCGCCCTGACCGTGATGTGCGGCGGCGATGCCGCGACGTTCGAAATCGTCCGGCCGGTGGCCGCCGCGTTCTCGCGCGCCATCACGCTGCTGGGCGAGAGCGGCTCGGGCCAGCTGGCCAAGATGGTCAATCAGATCTGCATCGCCGGCGTGGTCCAGGGCCTGAGCGAGGCGATCGCCTTCGGGCAGCGTGCCGGCCTGGACATGAATGCCGTGCTGGGCGTGATCTCCAAGGGCGCGGCGCAGAGCTGGCAGATGGAGAACCGTGGCAAGACGATGGTCGAGGGCAAGTTCGACTTCGGCTTCGCGGTCGACTGGATGCGCAAGGACCTCGGGCTGGTGCTGGAGGAAGCCCGGCGCAACGGCGCCCGGCTGCCGGTGACGGCACTGGTCGACCAGTTCTATGCCGACGTGCAGCAGGCGGGCGGCGCGCGCTGGGACACGTCGAGCCTGATCAAGAGATTGAGCTGACCCCCGGTCTTCGCGCACTGCGTGCCGCTTCGCCAACCCCCTTCCAGGGGGCGACACCGGCGGCCCGGCGGAGCCGGTTCCGCGGTGTCCCTGGCTTTGCTGAGCCTCAGCGGACGGGGGTGACGGTGGCGCCGCCGGAGGCGGGCAGGGGGTCCATGGGGGGGAGCGGGACGCTGGAGCGGGCGGCGGGCGCGACGCTGTTGACGGTGTTGGGCGAAGGGCTGGTGCCGCCCTGGCGCGTCTGGCCGGCGAGTTCGGCCTCGCTGACGATCTCGACCACCCGCACCACCTTGTCGACGCCGGCCACGCCACGCGTGATGTCGGTGGCGCGATCGGTCTCGCGGCGGGTCGCCAGGCCCATCAGGTAGACCACGTTGCGCTCGGTCACCACCTTGAACGAGGTGGCGAAGATGTCCTTGGCATCGAGCAGCGAGGCCTTCACCTTGCCGGTGATGAAGGTGTCGCTGGAGCGCTGCTGGAAGCTGCTGGCCGGACCGACCACGGTCTCGTTGACCACGCCACGCACGTTGTCCAGGCCGCGCGCGATCTCCTCCACGCGCCGACGATCGGCCTCGACGCCCACCGTGCCGGTCAGCAGCACCTGGCGATTGAAGCTGGTGATGCTGACGTACATCTGGTCGTTGGCGATGTCGCGGATGCGGGCGGCGCCGCGCAGTTCGATGCCCTGGTCGTCGAGCTGCGCGCCCGAGGTGCGGCGGTCGGTCGCGACCAGGCCGGCGCCCGCGGCCGCGCCGCCGACCACCAGCGGCACGCAGGCGGTGAGCGAGCCCGCCAGCGCGGCGCCCGCGGTGAGCATCAGCGCCAGGCGGCGCAGGGATGCGAGAGGGGTGGTGGTGGTCGTCATGTGAAGGGTTCCTGTTCTCCGAGTAGCTGGGCGTCCACCCCGTCGCACAGGCAGTGCAGCGCGATCAGGTGGACTTCATGGATGCGGACGGCGCGCTCGTGCGGCACGCGGACCTGGACGTCGGTCTCGCGCAAGGCGCGGCCGGCCGCGCCGCCACTCGCGCCGAGCAGCGCGACGACGGTCATCTCGCGCGCGTGCGCGGCCTCGATGGCGGCCAGCACGCCGGCCGACTGCCCGGTCGCGCTCAGCGCCAGCAGCACGTCGCCGGCCTGACCGAGGGCGTGGACCTGGCGGGCGAAGTGGCCGGCATCGGCGGCCTCGGGCGTGTCGGCGGCCGGATCGCTCGGATCGCCCCCGAGCAGCGCCAGCGCGGCGAGGCCAGGGCGCTCGCGCTCGAAGCGGCCGACGAACTGGGCCGCGAACTGCTGCGCCAGCAGGCCCGAGACACCAGCGCCGCAGGCCAGGATCTTGCCGCCGCTGGTGACGCAGGCGAGCAGCGCCTGCATGGCCTGGGAGATCGGTTTGCTGAGCGCCGGGCCGGCCTGGTACTTGAGGTCGGCACTGTCGATGAAGTGCTGCTGGATTCGTTGCTCTAGCATGGGCCCGCGATGATACGGCCCCGGCGTCAGGCGGCGTCGAAAGCGCCCTGCAGCCATTCGATGCGGCCGGCCTCGACCAGCACGACATCGAAGCGGCACGGCGGCAGCACGCGCAGGTCCATCAGGTAGTGGCGGGCGGCGAAGACGATGCGGCGCCGCTTGACGCCGGTGATGCTGCCGCCCGCGCCGCCATGGCTGTCGCTCGCGCGCTGGCGCACCTCGACGAAGACCAGCGTGGCGTCGCGCGGGTCGCGCAGGATCAGATCGATCTCGCCGCCGCCGCGTCCGGGCGTCCGATAATTGCGCGTCACCAGCCGCAGGCCGGCGGCCTCCAGGTGCGCCAGTGCCGCGTCCTCGGCCGCATCGCCGCGCTGCTTGGTGGTCGTCGTGGTCGTCGTCGCCACCACCGTCATCCCGTCCCGTCCGTCTGTCGCACTGGAGAATCTCCTTGTCCCACACCCTCGCTCCGGCCGCTTTCGGCGCCGCCCTGTCGGCCGCGCGCGATGCCGCGGGCGCGCAGCATTATCCGCAGGCCACCCTGTATGTCGTGGCGACGCCGATCGGCAACCTGGCCGACATCACGCTGCGCGCCCTGCACGTGCTGCAGCTGGCCGACGTGGTCGCCTGCGAGGACACGCGCCACACGCAGGGCCTGCTGCGCGCCTATGGCATCGACCGCCCCGGCGCGCAGCTGCTGGCGGTGCACCAGCACAACGAGGCCGAGGCGGCGCAGATGGTGGTCGCACGGCTGGCCCAGGGTCAGCGCGTGGCCTATGTGAGCGATGCCGGCACGCCCGGCGTGAGCGATCCCGGCGCCCGGCTGGTGGCCGTGGCGCGCGAGGCCGGCCACCGCGTGCTGCCGCTGCCGGGCGCGAGCAGCGTCACCACGCTGCTGGGCGCGGCCGGCCTGGTCGCGGCGCCCGGCGACGAGAGCAGCGCCTTCGTCTTCGCCGGGTTCCTGTCGAGCAAGGCCGGCGAGCGCGATGCCGCCGTGCAGGCCCTGGCGGCCGAGCCGCGCAGCGTGGTGCTGCTGGAGGCGCCGCATCGCATCGAGGCCCTGGCGCGCGCGCTGGCGGTGCTGGGCGAGCGGCGCGTGACCATCGGCCGCGAACTCACCAAGCAGTTCGAGGAGATCGCCACCGTCGAGGCCCGGGCCCTGCCCGAGTGGTTCGCCGCCGGCCGCGATCGCGCGCGCGGCGAGTTCGCGCTGGCGCTGCATCCGGTCGCCGCCCGCGCCGACGACGGCGCCGAGGCCGACCGCGTGCTGCGCCTGCTGCTGGCCGAGGGCCTGCCGGTGAAGGGCGCGGTGCGCCTGACCGCCGAGATCACCGGCGCCTCGCGCAACGCGCTCTACGACGCCGCCATCCGCATCCGCAACGCCTAGGCGTCGAGCTCGGGATAGTGGCGGAAGATGCCTTCCTGGTTGAACGGGAGGCGGCGCGGGCTGTGCAGGTAGTCGTGGACGCGCTGGCGGCGCGCGACATTGGCATGCAGCCGGACCACCGCCGGCGCGTCCGCCAGGGCCCGGGCCGTGGCCTTCGGGAACGCATGGCGCAGGCCGGCCACCAGCTGGAACAGGGACAGGTCGGCATAGGTGAGCGTGGCGCCCACGAGATGCGCGTCACCGGCCGGATTGCGTCGCAGGACGTCCTCGAACCAGCCCAGGAACTTGGGGATGCGGGCGTCGCGGAAGGATCGCGAGCGCTGCAGGGCCGCTTCGCGCTGGTCCTCGTAGTAGCGCTCGACGGCGATCGGGTGGTGCGTGTCGTGCGCCTCGGCGACGGCATCGGCCACGGTGAGCTGGAGCTGGTGCGTCCAGAGCGCATCGGCCTCGCCGCTGCCCGCCAGGCCCAGGCGCGGGCCGAGGTGGAGCAGGATCGCCGCGGTCTGGCCGACGACGACATCGCCATCGACCAGGAACGGCGGCGCGAACGGCGGATGCGGGTTGCGCGCGTCGGCCAGCCGGTCGACGAGCGCCGCCTCGCCACCGCCCTCGGCGGGCGGCTGGCGCGCGACGTCGACATAGTCGGCGCCGGCCGCCTCCAGTGCGAGGCGGACGAATTCGCCGCGGCCCTGGATGGTGGGCCAGTAATGGAGCTGGTAGGTCGTCATGCGGCAGGAGGGTGGCGGTGGAGGACGGGGCAGGGGGCGGGGGGCGGGGGGCGGGAGCGCCGGACGACCAGTCTAGGCAGACGTGCCGTCGCCGCCGATCACCGCCAGTCGCCGACCCTGCCGGCGTCCGGGTCGCCGCCTCAGCAGCGCCCCGGTGACTTCACCAGCGCAGCAGCCTGGGGCCGAGCAGCGCCCCCGCCAGCGCCGGCAGCGCCATCCCGGCGACATACCAGACCGCGAGGAAAGGCGCCGTCAGTTCGGGGCAGTGCAGGGCATAGACCGTGGCGCCGGTCGCGCCGGCCCACGCGCCGGCCATGGCGCCGGCGACGGCCGGACGGGTCGGCGCCAGTCCGCGCAATGCGAGCAGCGCCGCCACGAACATCGGCAGCGCCAGCAACGCGATGCTGGCGGCGCAGCTGCGCCAGGTCGCTCCCAGCAGCAGCGGCAGGCGGGCCTCCACGGGGGCATCGAACCAGGCCAGCCCGGCCAGCGCGCCCATGCAGGCGACCGGCACGGCGAGGCCCAGCCACGAAGCGCCGATGCGCACGCCCGGGCGGGCCAGCCGCTGGACCACGAGGAAGCTCGCCGCGGCGATGCTGATGGGAAACAGCAGCTTGACCCAGAACATCGGCAGCGCGACGACCTGGGCCAGATCGTGCCGCAGGCCGAAGCCGACGAGCATCGCCAGGAGCGACAGCGGCGCTCCGACCAGCAGGGCCCGCGCGAGCCGATGCCGCGTGGCATGCGGCCGCACCGGCTCGATGCCGGTGGCGAGCATGGCGACCAGATCGTCCGTCCTCATGGCGCCTCCTTGATCCGCAGGGCCAGGGCCTTGAGGCCGCGATGGATGCCGATCTTCACGGCCGAGACCGACATGCCGGTGCGCTGCGCCGTCTCCGCGACGGAGAGGCCTTCGAGTTTCACGTGGACGATCGGCAGGCGCTGTCGATCGGGCAGGGAATCGAGCAGGCCGCCCAGATCGCGCCGCGCGTCGCTGGCCTCGACGGCCGAGTCGGCGAAGAGCGCCATCTCGTCGTCCAGTGGCTCGTGCAGCGCCTCGCGGCCGGAGCGGGTCCGCAGCAGGTCGATCATCTTGTAGCGCGCGATGGCATGCGCCCAGGCGGTGAAGGGCTGGTCGGGTTGGTAGGTGTGGCGCTGGTTGTGCATGGCGATCAGGCATTCCTGGACAAGATCCTCGACGTCGTCGGGCCAGCCGAACAGGCGCCGGCCCAGATAGGCGCGCAGGTGGGCGCCGAGCTGGCGAAGAAACGCGTGGTAGGCCGCGCCGTCGCCTTCGAGGCCTCGCATCAGCAGACTGCGCAGCACGGGTTCGGCAGGGTTCAAGTGTGTGGCTCTCCTGATCGGGATTCGTGCCGGGCGGTCCGGAAGTTACAGCGCCGGAAGGAATTTATTTCGACGCATCGCGGTGGCGCGCCGTAACCCGCCGCGGTTCGCTCCCGAATCCGGAAGGACCGCGCCATTCGGGCCGGTCGCCATCCTCAACTTCCGGAGCTTCCCATGTTCACTCGTCAACTCGCCCTCACCACCGTCGCGCTGAGCGCCCTCGCCGCGGGCGCCGCCATCGCCCAGGACACCTCCTCCATGGCCGGGAAGGGCGCCATGGACGCGAAGGGCGCGATGGAGAAATGCTATGGCGTGGCCATGGCCGGCAAGAACGACTGCGCCGCGGGCACCGGCACCAGCTGCGCCGGCACCTCGAAGGTCGACTACCAGCCCAACGCCTGGAAGTATGTGCCGGCGGGCACGTGCGTCACGATGAAGACGCCCCAGGGCATGGGTTCGTTGATGGAAATCAGGCGCTGAACCCGGAATCGGCGGTTTCCATGCCTTCCCTTCTCGGGGCCGGGCTCGGCCTCAAGCCCCAGCACTTCGACGCGGCGCTCGCCTGCCGGGTCGAAGGGCTGTGGTTGGAGGTCCATCCGGAGAACTACATGGTCGAGGGCGGACCCCGGCTGCGTCGGCTCGATGCGGTGCGCGCCGTCCATCCGCTGTCGCTGCACGGAGTCTCGCTGTCGCTGGCCGGCAGCGCGCCGCCGGACGAGGCGCATCTGCGGCGCTTCGCCGCCCTGGTCGAGCGTCTGCAGCCGGCCCGGGTCTCGGAGCATCTGGCATGGACGGCCTGGAACGGCCTGCACCTGCCCGACCTGCTGCCGTTTCCGCGCACCACCGAAGCGCTGCGGCGCATCGCCGACCACATCGACCGGACGCAGACGGTGCTCGGCCGCGCGATCTCGATCGAGAATCCGTCGCACTACCTGCGACTCGACGCGCATGCGTGGGACGAGATCGATTTCCTCGCCGAACTCGTGCGGCGCACCGGCTGCGGGCTGCTGCTGGATGTCAACAACGTCCATGTCTCGGCCGGCAATCTCGGGTTCTGCGCCGAGACCTATCTCGACCGCTTTCCCGGCGCCGCCGTGACCGAGATCCATCTCGCGGGCCACACGCTCGATCCCGCGCTCGGCGCGGCGCTGCGGATCGATTCGCACGACACGCCGGTCGCGCCCGAGGTCTGGCGCCTGTATCGCCGGGTGATCGGGCGCATCGGCGCGCGTCCCACGCTGATCGAACGCGATGGCGACGTCCCCGGCTTCGATGTCCTGCTGGCGGAAGCCGCCATCGCCGCCGGCGTGCTCGCGGCGGTCGATGCGGCCGGCATGGCCGACATGCCCGAGGCGGTGGCATTGTGAGCGCCGCGGCATCGCCCGCCCTGGCCGAATTCCAGGCCGGCTTCGTCCGGCTGCTGCTGGCACCCGATGGCGCCGCGCCGGCCGGCTCCGGCGTGCCGGCGTCGCTCGAGGCCCTGGCCCGGCAACCCGCCTTCGCGGTCCATCGCAACACGGTGCGCAAGGGCTGCATCGATGCGCTCGAGGCCAACCACCCCGCGGTGGTCCGGCTGGTCGGCGTGCCATGGTTCCGCGCCGCGGCGGCCCTGCATGTCGCGAACGAGCCGCCACGCGATGGCCGGCTGCTCGGCTATGGCGCCGGCTTCGCCGACTTCCTGGCCGGCTTCGAGCCGGCGGCGGCGCTGCCCTACCTGAGCGGTGTCGCGCGACTCGATCGCTGCTGGACCGAGTCCCATGTCGCGGCCGATGGCGACTGCCTCGACGGCGCCCGTCTGGCGGGCCTGGCGCCCGGGGCGCTGGGCGCACTGCGCGTCGTGCCGCATCCGGCCGCGCGCTGGGCCTGGTTCGACGACCTGCCGATCCGCAGCATCTGGCGGCGCAATCGATGCGACATGGCCGACGACCGCGACGACCGCGACGACCGCGACGGCCACGACGGCGGCACGGAACTCGCCTGGCACGGTGAAGGCGCCCTGCTGACGCGCCCCGTCGACACCGTGACCTGGCACGCCATCGATCGCGCCGAGGTGGCGTTCCTCGACGCCTGCGCCGCCGGCGGGTCGCTGGCCGAGGCGGCCCGGGCCGCCGCGCGGGCCCGGTGCGACGTCGACCTGACGATGCTGTTCGCGCAGCTGCTGCAGGCCGACGCACTCGCCTGCCATGACTCCGGGAGCGCCTTCACATGACACCGCCATCGACCCCGCGCGGGACCTCGACCGCCTCGCCGGCGGCCCCGGGTCCCAGGCCGTGCCGCATGCGCGCGCGCTGGCACCGCATCGCCGACCGGCTCGCATGGCTGCTGCCGCACGATGTCGTCGCCGGCGTCGCGCGACTCGCCATCGCGGCCATCTTCTTCCTCTCGGGCCGCACCAAGGTCGAAGGCCTGCTCACCGTGACCGACGGCGCGCGGGCATTGTTCCGCCTCGAGTACCGGCTGCCGCTGCTGCCGCCCGACCTCGCGGCGCACCTGGCCGCCACCGCCGAACTCGTGTTCCCGGTGCTCCTGGTGCTGGGCCTGCTGACGCGGCTGTCGGCCCTGGCCCTGCTGGGCATGACGCTGGTCATCCAGGTCTTCGTCTATCCCGAGGCCTGGCCGACGCACCTGTCCTGGGCCGGACTGCTGCTCTACCTGATCGGGCGCGGCGGCGGCTGGCTGTCGCTCGATCGGTGGTGCGGGATCCGCTAGGCGGATGCGCCCTTCGAGCCCGTCGCGTCCACGGATCCTGCAGCGCCGTCCGACGCCTCGCGGCGCGCCCGGATCACCCCGTTCACCTCGGCCCCGAAGATCAGTGTCGTGGCGCTGATGTAGAGGAAGACGAGCGTCGCCACCACGCCGGCGAAGCTGCCGTAGAGCAGCGCCAGCTTGCCGACGCTGCCCAGCGTATAGGACAGCGTGGCGGCGGCGCCGACCCAGAACACGGCGCCCACGAACGCGCCCGGCAGCACCGTGTGGAGACGCTGGCGGACATCGGGCAGCCAGCCGTACATCAGCGCATAGAGCGGGAAGAGCGTGACGAAGGCCGAACCGTAGCGCACGCTGTTGCGCAGCCAGAACGCATCGCGCGCCATGCCGACATGGGTCTCGAGGAAACGCCACACATAGGGCAGCACGATCACGGAGCTGAAGACCGCCATCACGCCGACACCGACGATGACCGTGAAGAGCGTGACCTTGATGCGCGCCTTCCAGAACGGCAGGCCGCGCTCGATGCCATAGGCGCGGTTGAGCGCCGAGCGCACCGCCTGCAGGCCCGAGGACGAGGTCCAGAGCGTCGTCAGCAGGCCGATCGTGAGCAGCGCCTGGTTGCGCTGGGCCAGGACCTCGTCGATGACCGGCTGCACCGCATCGCGCACCACCTGCGGCGCATAGGCCATCACGCGGTTCACGAGCGCCGCGACGTCGCCCGGCTCGCCGACATAGCCCGCGGCGGCCGACAACAGCAGGAGCAACGGGAACATGGCGAGCACCGAGGAAAACGCCAGGCTGCCGGCCTGGTTGGCGCTCTGGTGCAGGATGTAGTTGCGGATGGCCGGCACGAGGATGCGCAGGCCGGGAGCGGTCAGGACGCTCCGCTTGACGCCGCGCCACGCGGTGGTCAATGAGTTCATGGATCGGGACGGGCGAAGGGCTGGAGGCGGGTACCGTGGATCGGCTTTTCCGCAGGCGAGGCGCCTGCGGGTCCATCGCTCGTCCGATTCGCGTCCGGGCGGACGCCGCGATCGGACGAGCACCCGTGAGCATGCCCGAGTCGCCTTCACCTCGTGGCGCGGCAGGTCGCCTCTCAGGTCTCCTTCTGCCGATAGCGAAGGGAATGGCGCGATGCCAGCGCCCGATCGAGGAACTTGCCCGCCTGGATGCCGGGAGCCTCGACGAACCTGAACAGCAGGGCGGAGATGCCCAGCAGCATGACGATGCTGCACAGCAGGCTGACCGCAGGCTCGGTGAAGGCGTGGCGGCAGAAGAAGAGGATCGGCGGATGGGCCAGATAGATCGAATAGCTGTGGCGCCCGAACCTCATGAACACGGGCATCTGGAAGAACCGGTACTGTCGAAAGATCAAGGGCACGCAGAACAGCACGAGGCCGATCGACCAGGAGATCAGCACGGTTGGGAAGTTCGATGTCTGGGACCTGTGATGCGAGAACGCGGTCCAGAGCATGAAGAGGATGCTCGCCACCAGGAGCGCCATCCAGGTCAGCGCGTCGCGTCGACCGATCTGGCGGATGTGGAGCTTGTAGCAGTAGTAGCCCAGGAGACAGACCCCCAGCATCCCCAGCCTCCCCAATGGCAGGCGGATGTCCATGACGAGGGAGACGGTGGCGACGCCGATGAACAGGGTGGCCGTCGCGATGGCCAATGCCCGGAGATCCCTCTGCAGGCCGAAGTGGAAGAGCAGTCCGAATGCGGCATACCAGACGATCTCGATGGTGAGGGTCCAGGAGCCCAGGACGAGGTCGGTATGTCGCAGGGGCTCCCACACCATGAAGAGATTTGACATCACGGTCGCCATGGGTTGGTTGCCGAGCGGCATCGGATAGGGGACGCCGAACATCTGCAGGACCAGACTCAGGCCGAGGAGACAGACGAACAGAGGGTAGAGCCTGAAGATGCGGCGGATCGCGAACGAACGCAGGCTCTTCGAGTGCTCCAGACTCCATGGGATCACGAAGCCGCTGACGAAGAAGAAGGTGATGATCCCGGCCTGCCCGAAATCCACCCACTCGTACCGGTAACCCAGCTTCGAGAAATAGCCCGTGCTCGCTCCGGCATGCGACACGAACACCAGGAGCGCGGCGATGCCGCGCGAGAAATCCAGGAAATCCAGTCGTTGATTTTCCATTGCGTGCTTTTTCATGGTTCGCGGCATCGCGCGAGATGTCGAGGTCGGACCGAACCATGGATCCATCGCTGGCAGGAGTCGACAGGATGAATCGATGAACAGAGGGGAGGATGACGACAAATTTATTATTTGTCCGGCCTCGCCATGGAGACATGAGCCCTCTTCTTAAATGAAGCGATCGACGGACTGGACTTGGCATGCAAGCCGGCGATGCGACCCGGTGACCGACCTCGCCGGAGCCAAAGCAAAAACCCGCCACGCCGGGAAGGCGTGCGGGTCGGTCGGAAAGAGAAGTAGGGGAAGGCGGGGAGAGGTATGCCCCGAAGCAGTGTCTGGTCCCGCCGCCAGGAATCGAACCTGGATCTCAGCCTTCGGAGGGCCGAATTCTATCCGTTGAAATACAGCGAGAGAGGGGACGCCGGCAAGGCCGGCAGCCTCGGATTATGACCGATCCGGCCGTCTTCAGGAGGCGACCGCCGCAATGACCGCGGCGGCGGCCTCGGCGGCCGGGTCGGACGTTGTCGCGGCGGTGCTGGTCGCGATGGCGGCCGGCTGCGCATCCGCCGCGTCGTCGAGGCGGAAGCCCAGCCCCGTCACGTACACGCCGAAGGCCTGCCGTCCCGTGCGCACCAGATCGAAGGCGGTCGAATCGAGCAGCCAGTTCTGGATCACGCCGACGATGAGCGCGTGCATGCCCAGGGCCGCCACGCGCGCCGGTATCGGCAGCCGCAGGTGCTGGCGCCGCGCGGCGAGCCGGAACGCCTTCTCGAAATCGGTGATGCAGCCCTGGCGCACGCTCAGGTGGCGCTGCCGCACCGACTGCATCTCCTGCGTGTACTCGACCTGGTGGGTCGCCACTTCCAGCACGCGCCGGACCTGGGCGTCGGAGGTCATCAGCTGGAGGGCGGCGACCAGCCGGTGCACGATCTCGCCGAGCGGATCGCCCGGCGTCGCGCCGGCGGCCTGGCTGGCGGCTTCGAGCGGCAGCGTGACGCGCTCCATCATCGCGTTGAACAGGTCGGCCTTGTCCTTGAAGTGCCAGTAGATGGCGCCACGCGTCGCGCCGGCCTGCTGGGCGATCTGCTGCAGCGAGGTCTGCGAGACGCCCTGGGCCTGGAACAGCACCTCGGCGGCGTCGAGCAGCCGGTTGCGTGTCGCGAGCGCTTCCTGTTTCGTGGAACGGGCCACTGTGCTTGTCTCCTGGTCGGTATCGATATCGGCGTCCACATCCGCACCCGTGCCGGATTCGCGGTCGTCCGAATATAACGCCATACATTCACGAATGTATGTAAACTAGCCGCCTTTCCCGTGGCCCCTGCGACCGTATCCACCCCGGTGGCGTTCCGTGTCGCACGTCTGGCCTCCGAGTCCGTCGTTTTCTAAGGAATCACATGCCGCACCTGCATGTCTCTCGTGGCCGTTCGCCGGCTTCCCGCCGCGTCGCCGGCAGCGTCGTCCTCGCCGCCGTGGTGGTGGCCGTCATGCTCGCGGGTTGCGGCAAGGGACCGGACAAGGCCGCTGCGGCCCCGGCGGGCGCGGCGCCGCCGCCGCCGGAAGTCGGCGTGGTGGTCGCCACGCCCGGCGACATCGGCCTCGTGACCGAATTGCCCGGTCGGCTGGAGGCCTCCCGCATCGCGCAGGTGCGCGCCCGCGCCGCCGGCATCCTGCAGGAACGCCTGTTCCGCGAAGGCAGCGACGTCAAGGCCGGCCAGCCGCTGTTCCGCATCGACGCCTCGCCCTATGCCGCCGCCGCGCAGAGCGCCCAGGCCAGCCTGGCGCGGGCCGAGGCCAATGCCGCCCAGGCCAAGGCGCTGGCCGAGCGCTACAAGCCGCTGGTCGAGGCCAACGCGGTGAGCAAGCAGGAATACGCCAATGCCGTGGCCGCGCAGAAGGCCGCCGAGGCCGACGTGGCCGTGGGTCGCGCCTCCGTCGCGACGGCCCGGATCAACCTCGGCTATGCCGCCGTGACGGCGCCGATCTCCGGCCGCATCGGCCGCGCGCTCGTCACCGAGGGCGCGCTGGTCGGGCAGGGCGACGCGACGCAGCTGGCGGTCATCCAGCAGATCAATCCGCTCTACGTCAACTTCACCCAGTCGGCCAACGACGCGCTGGCCCTGCGCCGCGCGATGTCCGAGGGCAAGCTCATGCGCGCCGGCGGCGGCGACGCGGCCAGCGTGCGCGTGGTGCTCGAGGGCGGCACCGAGTACGGGTTGCCGGGCAAGCTGCTGTTCTCCGATCTCACGGTCGATCCGACCACCGGCCAGGTCACGCTGCGCGCCGAGGTGCCCAATCCGAAGGGCGAACTGCTGCCCGGCCTGTACGTGCGGGTGCGCATCGAGCAGGCCCAGGTCAACGACGCCATCGCGCTGCCGCAGCAGGCGGTCACGCGCACGCAGCAGGGCGACACCGTCACGGTGGTCGGCGCCGATGGCAAGCTCAGCAAGCGCAACGTCAAGGTCGGCACCGCCCGGGACAACCAGTGGGTGGTGCTCGAAGGCCTGAAGGCCGGCGAGCAGGTGATGGTCGACGGCTTCCAGAAGCTGCAGATGATGCCCCCGGGCACGCCGGTGAAGGCCGTGCCGTGGACCAAGCCGGGCACCGCGCCGGCCGCAGCCGCAGCCGCGGCGCCGGCGGCCTCGGCACCGGCGACGGCGACGGCCCCCGCCGCGTCGGCCGCCAAGTAAGGAGCGCCTCCGCATGGCCAAGTTCTTCATCGATCGTCCCATCTTCGCGTGGGTGATCGCGCTGTTCATCATCGTGATGGGCGGGCTGGCGATCACCCAGCTGCCCATCGCGCAATATCCGCCGGTGGCGCCACCGGCGATCGTCATCAACACCGCGTATCCAGGCGCCTCGGCGCAGACGCTGGAGGACAGCGTGCTGTCCGTGATCGAGCGCGAGATGAACGGCTCGCCCGGTCTCATCTACGTCGAGTCGGTGGCCCAGGCCGACGGCACCGGCACCATCACGGTGACCTTCGAGACCGGCACCAATCCCGACCTCGCGCAGGTCGACGTGCAGAACCGGCTCTCGCGCGCCACCCCGCGCCTGCCGGCCGCCGTGACGCAGCAGGGCGTGCGCGTGGACAAGTCGCGCAACAACTTCCTGCTGTTCGCGATCCTGTCGTCCGAGGATCCCTCGATCAGCACGATCAAGCTGGGCGACTACGCCTCGCGCAACGTCGTGCCCGAACTCCAGCGCGTGCCCGGCATCGGCCAGGCCCAGCTGTTCGGCACCGAGAGCGCGATGCGCATCTGGATCGACCCGGCCAAGCTGCAGGGCTACAACCTGTCGCCGGCCGACGTCAACGCGGCGATCCGCGCCCAGAACGCCCAGGTCTCCTCGGGCTCGATCGGCGACCTGCCCAACATCACCGGCCAGAGCATCGCCGCCACCGTGGTCGTCACCGGCCAGCTCAGCAGCGTCGAGCAGTTCGGCAACATCGTGCTGCGCGCCAACGTCGATGGTTCGTCGGTGCGTCTGAAGGACGTCGCCCGCATCGAGCTCGGCGGCCAGGCCTACTCGACCTCGGCGCGCCTGAACGGCCAGCCGGCCGTGGGCATCGGCGTCCAGCTCTCGCCCACCGGCAACGCGCTGCAGGCGGCCCAGGCCGTGCGCGCCAAGATGACCGAGCTGTCGCGCTACTTCCCGCAGGGCGTCAAATGGGACATCCCCTACGACAGCTCGCGCTTCGTGAAGATCTCGATCACCGAGGTGGTCAAGACGCTGTTCGAGGCGGTGGCGCTGGTGTTCATCGTGATGTTCGTGTTCCTGCAGAACTGGCGCTACACGGTCATCCCCACCATCGTGGTGCCGATCGCGCTGCTGGGCACCTTCGCCGTGCTGTCGGCGCTGGGCTTCTCGATCAACGTGCTGACGATGTTCGGCATGGTGCTGGTGATCGGCATCGTGGTGGACGACGCGATCGTGGTGGTCGAGAACGTCGAGCGCATCATGGTCGAGGAGAAGCTCTCGCCGCTGGACGCCACGCGCAAGGCGATGAAGCAGATCTCGGGCGCCATCATCGGCGTGACCGTGGTGCTGATCTCGGTGTTCGTGCCGCTGGCCTTCTTCGCCGGCTCCACCGGCAACATCTATCGCCAGTTCTCGGCCGTGATGGTGTCGTCGATCGCCTTCTCCGCCTTCCTGGCGCTGTCGCTCACGCCGGCGCTGTGCGCCACGCTGCTCAAGCCGGTGGACGACGGTCACCACGAGAAGCGCGGCTTCTTCGGCTGGTTCAACCGCCGCTTCACGCGCACGGCCAAGGGCTACGAGAGCTTCGTCTCGCGCATGCTCAAGCGCGCCGCGCGCTGGCTGATCATCTACGTGGCGATCTGCGCCGCGGTGGTGGTGCTGTTCCGCGGGCTGCCGACGTCGTTCCTGCCGCAGGAGGACCAGGGCAACATCATCGTCAACGTGCAGCTGCCCCCGGGCGCCACGCAGGAGCGCACGCTGTCGGTCATGCAGCAGGTCGAAGGCTTCATCCTGAAGCAGCCCGAAGTGCAGAGCATGGTCGGCGTGCTGGGCTTCAGCTTCTCCGGCCAGGGCCAGAACGCGGGCCTCGCCTTCGTCACGCTCAAGGACTGGGACGAGCGCAAGGAGCCGGGCAGCAATGCCGAAGGGCTGGCGGGGCGGGCCTTCGGCGCGCTCTCCGGCGTGCGCGATGCCTTCATCTATCCGCTGAGCCCGCCGCCGATCCCCGAGCTGGGCAACGCCAGCGGCTTCACGTTCCGGCTGCAGGATCGCGCCGGCGCCGGGCACGAGGCCCTGATCGCCGCGCGCAACCAGCTGCTGGGCATGGCCGCCAAGAGCCCGCTGCTCGCGCAGGTGCGCCCCGACGGCCTGGAGGACGCGCCGCAGCTGCGCATCGACATCGACCGCGACAAGGCCAACGCCCTGGGCGTGACCTTCGAGGCCATCAACACGACGCTGTCGACGGCGCTGGGTTCGAGCTACATCAACGACTTCCCCAACCAGGGTCGCCTGCAGCGGGTGGTGGTGCAGGCCGACGCGCCGGCGCGCATGCAGCCGCAGGACCTGCTCAAGCTCAACGCCATGAACACGCAGGGCGTTCCGGTGCCGTTGTCGACCTTCGCGTCGACGCGCTGGATCACCGGTGCGCAGCAGACGGTGCGCTACAACGGCTACGGCGCCGTGCGCATCTCGGGCTCGGCCGCTCCGGGCTCCAGCTCGGGCGCCGCGATGGCCGAGATGGAACGCCTGGCCGCGCAGCTGCCGGCGGGCTTCGGCTACGAGTGGACCGGCCAGTCGCGCGAGGAGAAGCTCGCCGGCTCGCAGGCCATCATCCTCTACGGCTTCGCCATCCTGGCGGTGTTCCTGTGCCTGGCCGCGCTCTACGAGAGCTGGTCGATCCCGCTGGCGGTGATCCTGGTGGTGCCGTGCGGCGTGCTGGGCGTGCTGCTCGCGACGATGCTGCGCTCCTACTCCAACGACGTGTACTTCCAGGTCGGCCTGATCACCATCATCGGCCTGTCGGCGAAGAACGCGATCCTGATCATCGAGTTCGCCAAGGACCTGCAGGCGCAGGGCAAGGGGGTCGTGCAGGCGGCGCTGGAAGCGGCGCACCTGCGCTTCCGTCCGATCATCATGACCTCGCTGGCCTTCGGTCTGGGCGTGCTGCCGCTGGTCCTGGCCTCGGGCGCCGGTTCGGCCAGCCAGCGCGCCATCGGCACCGGCGTGCTGGGCGGCATGGTCACCGGCACGCTGCTGGCCGTGTTCTTCGTGCCGGTGTTCTTCGTCGTCGTGCG
This sequence comes from Variovorax sp. PEI5, assembly GCF_056679935.1. Classification (NCBI taxonomy): domain Bacteria; kingdom Pseudomonadati; phylum Pseudomonadota; class Betaproteobacteria; order Burkholderiales; family Comamonadaceae; genus Variovorax; species Variovorax sp. PEI5. Next base: position 2,505,379 of record NZ_CM155257.1, on the reverse strand, counting down.
CGGTCTCTTCAAGGGCAGCAAGCGGCAGCAGGAAGTCAACCGCCGCCATGCCGAGGCCGCGGGGATCGAGCAAAGCCATGACTAGGAAGCCAACGATGACGTCTCTTCGCACCACGCTCGGCGCGCTGGCTGCCAGCTTCGCGCTGGCGGGCTGCTCGCTGATCCCGACCTACGAGCGTCCCGCGGCGCCCGTGCCCACCACCTTCCCGGGCGATCCGGCGCAGCCCGCCGGGCCGGCCGCCGCGACCGTGCCGTGGCAGGACTTCTTCGCCGACCCGCGGCTGCAGGGCCTGCTGGGCACGGCGCTGGCCAACAACCGCGACCTGCGCGTCACGGCGCTCAACATCGAGCAGGCCCGCGCCCAGTTCCAGGTCAGCCGTTCGGCCCAGTTCCCGGCGCTCAACGGCATCGCGACGGGGACCCGCCAGCCTTCGGTGCTCAATGGCGAGCTCTACAACACCTTCCAGGTCGGCCTGGGCGTGTCGGCCTGGGAACTCGACTTCTTCGGCCGCCTCGACAGCCTGAAGCAGCAGGCGCTGGCACGCTACCTGGCCACCGAGGAAGCCCAGCGCAGCGCGCAGATCAGCCTGATCGCCGCCGTCGCCTCCGGCTGGTACACGCTGCTGGCCGACGACGAACTGCTGGAGATCACGCGCCAGACGCTCGCCACGCGCGACGATTCGGTGCGGCTGACGAAGCTGCGGCTGGAGAACGGCGTGTCGTCGGAGATCGACTTCCAGCTCGCCAGCTCGCTGGCCGAGAACGCGCGCGCCTCCTATGCCCAGCAGCAGCGCACGCGGCTGCAGGACGAGAACGCGCTGGCGCTGCTGCTGGGCGCGCCGGTGCCGTCCTCGGCGCTGGCCGCGCCACAGGGCCTGGGGCGCCTGGACAACGCCCGGGCGCTGCCCGATCTGCCGGTGGGCCTGCCCTCCGACCTGCTGACGGAGCGACCCGACATCCGTGCCGCCGAGCAGCAGCTGATCGCCGCCAACGCCAACATCGGCGCGGCGCGCGCGGCGTTCTTCCCACGCATCTCGCTCACCGCGACGGCGGGCACGGTCAGCAACGAGCTGTCGGGCCTGTTCAAGGCCGGCACCAGCGCGTTCACCTTCGCGCCCCAGCTGGTGCTGCCGATCTTCAACGCCGGCGCCAATCGCGCCGGGCTGGATTCGGCCATCGCCGGGCGCGACATCGCCGTGGCGCAGTACGAGAAGTCGATCCAGGCCGCCTTCCGCGATGTCGCCAATGCACTGGCCGGCCGCCAGACGCTGGGCGAACAGGTGCGCGCGCAGCGGGCCCAGTCCGATGCCGAGGCGGCGCGCTTCCGCCTGCAGGATCTGCGCTATCGCAATGGCATCTCGAGCGCGCTCGACCTGCTCGACGCGCAGCGCTCGCTGTTCTCGGCCCAGCAGCTGGCGGTCCAGGCGCGATTGCTGGAGCTGCAGAACCAGGTCGCCCTCTACCAGGCGCTGGGTGGCGGCTGGAACGGTCGCTGAACGCACGGGCGTCTCCGGCCATGCGCCCGGAGACGCCGAGGGCCTCCCTATAATCGCCGGTCGATTCGAAGGTGCTTCCGGCCCAGGAGTCTGGACCCGGAAAGCCCAGCAGCCCCACGCTTGATTTGAGGACGCCATGAGCGCAGAACCGCACTACCAGGCCGCACAAGAAGCCCACACCGGCCCGATCAAGAACCCGAAGCAGCTTCTGCTCGCCGTCGGCATCTCGTTCATCGTTCCCATCCTCATCATCGTCGGTCTGGTCGCCTACGTGACATCGGGCAACAAGCCCGCTGGCGCGGCCACCGGCGACAACATGGCGCTCTATGGCGTGTCGCAGGATGCTCGCGACCGCGAGCTGGCCGATCGCCTGAAGCGCGTGGGCTCCATCGAGATCCGCGACGCCAACCGTGCCCTCGCCGCTGGCGAGACCGTGTTCAAGACGCAGTGCGTCGCCTGCCATGGCAGTCCGGGCATCCCCGGTGCGCCCCACCTGAACGACGCCTCCGCCTGGGCCCCCCGCATCGGCCAGGGCTATGCGACGCTGCTCGAGCACGCGCTCAAGGGCAAGGGCGCGATGCCGCCGCAGGGTGGTGGCGACTTCGAGGACCTGGAGATCGGCCGCGCGGTGGTCTACCTGGCCAATGCGGGTGGCGCCAAGTTCACGGTGCCCGAGCGTCCGGCGGCGGCCGCAGCCGGCGCCGATGGCGCCGCGATGCCGGCCCAGGGTGCCGCTTCCGGTGCCGCCACGGCCACCGACGCGGCGGCGCCCGGCGCGGCGGCTCCGGTGCCGGCGGCACCCGGCACGGCACCGACGGCGGCATCGACCTCCTCGGTCCCAACCACCGCCGCGACGCCCGCGCCAGCCGCCGGCCGCTGAGGCCGACGCTCCGGCATCGCAACCAGGGCCTCTCTCCCCGCAGCCGGCTTCCATGCCGGCTGTGTCGTTTCAGGACGCCGCGGGGCGGCGCGCGGCCGGACTCGGCACATACCCGAAACGCGCCGGCAGGTCCCCGGCGCGCGACTCCCGTGGCGCCGGCCAGCGGCCCTGCTCGATGGCATCGGCGGCCAGGCCGACATCCTGCGTGTGCACCAGTCCCAGGCCGAGCGCGGTCGCGACATAGAGCCGGCCGGTCTCGTCGAGCAGCACCGGCGCCGCGTCGGCCGTCAGGGCCCCGCCGGTCGGGACTGACGGCTGCTCGACCGCCAGGCCGGTGTGCGAGACGAGGTTGAAGTCGTCGTCCACGCGCCAGACCCAGGGCGCGGCCTCGAGCTCGACATAGACGCGCTGCGGACCGTTCTGGAAGAACCACTGGCCCTCCTCGTCGGCCGCGTAGTTGCGGTGGATGAACTCGATCAGCTTGTCATGCCGCAGCATCGAGCCCTTCGAGGCCGGGAAGGGGCCAGTGGCCTGCGCTCCGTCGTCGCGTAGGAACCAGTTGCCACGCGCATCGAGGCCGAGCCAGCCGTGGCAATGCGGAACGTTCGGCCACTTCGCGAGGGCCTGCCTGACGATGTCATCCATGAGGGCCATTGTGCGCGAGGCGTGCGGGCCCGTCCTGCCGGGCGAGCCAGTCGCCTACACGCTCGGGCAGGCCGCGCACGTGGCCCGGCGGCAGGCCGAGCGGAAAGCCGACGTGGCCGCCATGGCGGGGTTGCCACAGCGTGACGCACGGGCCGACCTCGCCCGGCCGCGGCAGGCTCGCCGCCGGCACGAAGGGGTCGTTGGCCGCGTTGACGACCAGCGTCGGCACGCGCACCGCATGCAGGTGCGGCCCGGCCGAGCCGCGCGACCAGTAGTCGTCGGTGTCGCGGAAACCATGCAGCGGCGCGGTGAAGACATTGTCGAAGTCGCGCAGGTCGCGGGCCGCCAGCAGGCGCTGGCGGTCGAACAGTCCCGGATGCTGGGCCAGCTTGGCCAGCGCCTTGGGCTTCATGGTGGCGAGGAACATGCGGGTGTAGACCTGGCGGTTGAAGCCGCGTCCCATCGCCGCCCCGCCGGCCAGCAGGTCGAGCGGCGCCGAGACGGCGGCGAGCGCCCGCACCGTCCGGCGCGCCGTCGTGCCGGCCTCCTCGGCCCAGCGCAGCAGCGCATTGCCGCCCAGCGACACGCCCATGGCGCGCAATGGCGGCGCCGAGGCGCCCGCATCGGGCGCCAGCCGCGCCGCGAAGCGGGCCAGGATCCAGCCGATCTCCTCGTGGTCGCCCGAGTGGTAGGCCCGCGGCGCAAGGTTGATCTCGCCGCTGCAGCCGCGGAAGTGCGGCACCGCGAAGTCCCAGTCGCGTGCCGCGGCCCACTCGGCCATCGCCTGCGCATAGTGGCTGGCCGAGGAGCCCTCCAGGCCGTGGAACAGCACCAGCAGCGGCCTCGAGCCGGCGGCCGGCGGTCCGGCCTCCCGGGCGCGCGACAGGAAATCGACATCGATGAAGTCGCCATCCGGCGCCGTCCAGCGCTCGCGCCGGAATGCCGGCGGAGGGCCGGCGGTGTGGCGCGAGAACAGCGCCGGCCAGATCGTCTGCAGGTGGCCGCCCGGCAGCCAGCGCGGCGCGGCATAGCGCAGGTCGGGGGAAATGTCGCGTTGGAGCGGGGAGGAAGGCAAGGAAGGGGAGGGCATGTCCGGCACGGAAATCGGATTCTGCCTCCCCCGGTCCCGGGAACGCCGGCTATGCTGCCCTCCGGCAATCTGTCCACCAAGGGAATACATCCATCATGAAACGCTGGCTCCTCTCGCTCCTCGCGTCCTTCTCGCTGCTCGCGCTCACCGGCTGCGGCTACAACGACTTCCAGCGCCTCGACGAATCCAGCAAGTCGGCCTGGAGCGAGGTGCTCAACCAATACCAGCGTCGCGCCGACCTGGTGCCCAACATCGTCGCCACGGTCAAGGGCGAGGCCGCCTTCGAGCAGGAGACATTGACCCGCGTGATCGAGGCGCGCGCCAAGGCGACCTCGATCCAGGTCACGCCCGAGACGCTCAACAACCCCGAGGCCTTCAACCGGTTCCAGCAGGCCCAAGGCGAGCTGTCGAGCGCGCTGTCCCGGCTGATGGCGGTGTCCGAGCGCTATCCGACCCTGCAGGCCAACCAGGGCTTCCGTGATCTGCGCGTGACGCTCGAGGGCACCGAGAACCGCATCACCGTGGCGCGCAACCGCTACATCCAGACGGTGCAGGAATACAACGTGCTCGCGCGCAGCTTTCCGACCAACCTGACGGCCAAGATCTTCAGCTACGCGCCCAAGTCGAACTTCAGCGTGCAGAACGAGGCCCAGATCTCGACGCCGCCGGCGGTCGACTTCAACAAGAAATGAGTTCCTGGTCGCGTTCCCGCGCCGTCCGGCTGGCCACCTGGCTGCTGGCGGCCTGGGTCGGACTCGCGGGCGCCATGGCCTGGGCCCAGGGCCTGCTGCCGGTGCCCGCGCTCAGCGCCCGGGTGATCGACACCACCGCCACGCTCGACGCCGCGCAGCGCCAGGCATTGGAGGCCAAGCTGGCCGGCTTCGAGCAGAGGAAGGGCAGCCAGATCGTCGTGCTGATGGTGCCCACCACGCAGCCCGAGGACATCGAGAGCTATGCCAACCGCGTCGCCAACGACTGGAAGATCGGACGCAAGGCGGTCGGCGACGGCGTGCTGGTGATCGTCGCCAAGGACGACCGCCGCATGCGCATCGAGGTCGCCAAGACGCTCGAGGGCGCGGTGCCCGACCTGGCGGCGGCGCGCATCATCGACGACGTCATGAAGCCGCGCTTCCGCGAGAACGATTTCGCCGGCGGGCTCGATGGCGCGGCCGACCAGCTGATCGCCCGCATCGGTGGCGAGGCGCTGCCGGCGGTCGAGTCGCCCCGGCCGACCCGCGGGGCGCAGGGCGGCTTCGGTTTCGACTGGGAGAGCCTGGCGATCTTCCTGTTCTTCGGCGTGCTGGTCGGTGCCCCCATCGCGCGCCGCATCTTCGGCGCCAAGCTGGCGCCGGTGGTGATGGGCGTGGGCGCCGGCGCGCTGGCCATGGCGGTCACGGCGACGCTGGTGATCGCCGTGCTGGCCGGCGTGGTGGCGCTGGTGGTGACGTTGCTGGGCGGCCTGGCGGGCTTTCCGGGCGGTGGTGGCCGGGGTGGCCGGGGCGGTGGCTTCGGCGGCGGTCTCGGCGGTGGCCTGGGGGGCGGACTCGGCGGCGGCTTCGGCGGCGGTGGCTGGGGCGGCGGCTCGTCGGGCGGTGGCGGAGGCTTCGGGTCCGGCGGCGGCGGCAATTTCGGGGGCGGCGGCGCCTCGGGAGGGTGGTAACGATGAACGACCGTTCCGGGCTGTGGTCCCGTCTCGCCCGCCTCTGGCGCCATCGCTGGACCGACGAGGCGGCGGTGCGACGCGTGCTGAGCGATGCCGCGCTGGAACGGCTGGGGCGTCGCGTCGGCGCCAGCGAACGACGCCACCATGGCGAGATCCGCATCTGCGTCGAGGCCGCGCTGCCATCGAGCTACCTGTGGCGCGGCGCGCCGGTGCGCGAGCGGGCGTTGTCGATGTTCGGCAAGCTGCGTGTCTGGGACACCGAGCACAACAACGGCGTGCTGGTCTACCTGATGCTGGCCGAGCATGCGATCGAGATCGTGGCCGACCGTGGCATCGACCGCCACGTCGATGCCGCCGAATGGGCCGCCATGGCCGCGCGCATGGCGGCCGCCTTCAGGGAGGAGCGCTTCGAGGATGGCCTGACCCAGGCGCTCGAGGAGGTCTCGGCCTTGCTGGTGGCGCATTTCCCGCGTGCCGCCGACGAGATCGAGCGCAACGAGCTGCCCGACGCGCCCGTGGTGGTCTGAGGCGTCGTGCTCAGCCCGGCGGCAAACGCCAGACCGCGTCGCCGCCCACCGCGTGGAAGCGGCGGCCGGCGCCGGGCGGCACGTGCCAGCCGCCGGTGAACTCGCCGAAGGCCGGCAGGATCGCCTGGTCGCCCTCCTGCAGGAAACAAGGCAGGCGCATCCGGTCCCGGCCCGGACCCTGCAGGCTGCATACCGGATGCACGTGGCCGGCGAGCACGAACAGGCCCGGGTGCGTCTGCGGATGGTGGCAGCAGGCGAACGGCCCGATGCGATGCGGCTCGTCGACCACCTCGATGTCCAGCGACATCGGCGGGTCGCCCGCGCGGCTGTCGTGGTTGCCGCGCACCAAGGTCAATGCCAGCATCGCGTGGCGCGCGCGCCAGTCGTCGAGCGCCGCCAGCACCTGGGGCGTGCGCGCCTGCGCGGCATGCAGGAAGTCGCCCAGGAAGACGATGCCCGCGGGCGCTTGGCGCGCGATCAGGGCATCCAGGCGCGCCAGGTTCTCCTGCGTGGTGCCGCCCGGCACCGGCTGGCCCAGCGCGCGGTACGTGGCGGCCTTGCCCAGGTGCAGGTCGGCCACGAACAGCAGCCGGCGCGCCGGCCACCACAGCGCCCGCTCGGGCAGCAGGTCGACGGCCTCGCCGGCCCAGTCGGCGCGGCAGGCGCGCGGAGCCGTCCGGGTCCGTTCGAGTGTCGGCGACGGTGCCACTAGACGATCGAGAAGTGCTCGGTGCCCGCGCACAGGTCCTTGGACCGCGCGCGCCGGCTGTTGAGCTTGACCTGCAGGCGCAGGTCGTTGGCGGAGTCGGCATTGCGGATCGCCTCGTCCAGCGAGATCGACTCGGCCTCGAACAGGTCGAACAGCGCCTGGTCGAAGGTCTGCATGCCCAGGTTGCGGCTCTTCTTCATGATCTCCTTGATCTCGCCGACCTCGGCCTTCATGACCAGGTCTGAGATCAGCGGCGTGTTCAGCAGCACCTCGAACGCCGCCACGCGGCCCAGGCAGTCCTCGGTCGGGACCAGGCGCTGCGAGATCATCGAGCGCAGGTTGAGCGACAGGTCCATCAGCAATTGCGTGCGCCGCTCCTCGGGGAAGAAGTTGATGATGCGATCGAGCGCCTGGTTGGCACTGTTGGCGTGCAGCGTGGCCATGCACAGGTGGCCGGTCTCGGCGAAGGCGACGGCATGCTCCATGGTCTCGCGATCGCGGATCTCGCCCATCAGGATCACGTCGGGTGCCTGGCGCAGCGTGTTCTTGAGCGCCGCCTCCCAGCTGTCGGTGTCGATGCCGACCTCGCGCTGCGTCACCACGCAGTTCTTGTGCGGATGCACGAACTCGATCGGGTCCTCGACCGTCACGATGTGGCCGAACGAGTTCTGGTTGCGCCAGTCGACCATGGCCGCCAGGGTGGTGGACTTGCCCGAGCCGGTCGCGCCGGCCAGGATGACGAGGCCGCGCTTGGTCATCGCCACGTCCTTCAGCACCTGCGGCATGCCCATGTCGTCGACCGTCGGGATGGTGCCCGGGATGGTCCGCAGCACCATGCCGACTCGGCCCTGCTGGACGAAGGCATTGACGCGGAAGCGGCCGATGCCCGTGGGCGAGATGGCGAAGTTGCACTCCTTGGTGCGCTCGAACTCGGCCATCTGGCGATCGTTCATGATCGCGCGCGTCAGGGCCAGCGTGTGGTTGGCGCCGAGCGACTGCGCCGACACCTTCACGATGCGGCCGTCGACCTTGATGGCGGGCGGGAAGTCCGCCGTGATGAACATGTCGCTGCCCTTGCGGCTCACCATGAGACGCAGCAGGTCGTTGATGAACTGGCTGGCTTGATCGCGTTCCATGCGGGTCTCCGGCGAGGGGCGGGGTGATGCGGGTGGGAATGATCGCGGGATTCGGAATCCGGGACGTTCAGCCCGGGAAATTTTCCGGTGTCTTGGCCTTGCCCCGCGCCTCGGCCGCCGATATCAGACCACGGCGCACGAGATCGGCGAGATTCTGGTCGAGCGTCTGCATGCCCTGGCCCTGGCCGGTCTGGATCGTCGAGTACATCTGCGCGACCTTGCCCTCGCGGATCAGGTTGCGGATGGCGGCGGTGCCCAGCATGATCTCGTGGGCGGCCACGCGGCCCTGGCCGTCCTTGGTCTTGCACAGCGTCTGGGAGATCACGGCCTGCAGCGATTCGGACAGCATGGCCCGGATCATGTCCTTCTCCTCGCCCGGGAACACGTCGATGATCCGGTCGATGGTCTTGGCCGCCGAGGAGGTGTGCAGCGTGCCGAAGACCAGGTGGCCGGTCTCGGCCGCCGTCATGGCCAGGCGGATGGTCTCCAGGTCCCGCATCTCGCCCACCAGGATCGCATCGGGGTCCTCGCGCAGGGCCGAACGCAGCGCCGCGGCGAACGACAGCGTCATCGGCCCGACCTCGCGCTGATTGATCAGGCACTTCTTGGACTCGTGCACGAACTCGATCGGATCCTCCACCGTGAGGATGTGGCCGTATTCGGTCTCGTTGAGGTAGTTGACCATCGCCGCCAAGGTGGTCGACTTGCCCGAGCCGGTCGGCCCGGTCACCAGCACCAGGCCGCGCGGCCGCAGGGCGAGTTCGCCGAAGATCCGGGGCGCGCCGAGCTGCTCCAGCGTCAGGATCTTCGACGGGATGGTCCGGAACACCGCCGCCGCGCCACGGCCCTGGTTGAAGGCATTGACCCGGAAGCGCGCCAGACCGTCGATCTCGAAGGAGAAATCGACCTCCAGGAATTCCTCGTAATGCTTGCGGTGCGTGTCGCTCATGATGTCGTACACCATGGCGTGCACCGCCTTGTGGTCCAGCGCCTCGACATTGATGCGCCGCACGTCGCCATGGACGCGGATCATCGGCGGCAGCCCGGCCGACAGGTGCAGGTCGGAGGCCTTGTTCTTCACGCTGAAAGCCAGCAGCTGGGTGATGTCCACGAAAGTCCTTGTGACGTTTTGATACGAGTTTGCAAATTATGACGATGATTGCCGAGAACCTCCACCAAGTTCGCACTCGCATCGCCGCGGCGGCCCGTTCCGCCGGCCGGCCCGAGGGCGCCGTGCGCCTGCTGGCAGTGTCCAAGACTTTCGACGCCCCGGCGGTGCGCGCGGCTTTCGAGGCCGGCCTCACGGCTTTCGGCGAGAACTACGTGCAGGAGGGCGTCGCCAAGATCGAGGCGCTGGCCGACCTGCGCGACCGGCTGGAGTGGCACTGCATCGGTCCGCTGCAGAGCAACAAGACGCGCGTCGTGGCCGAGCAGTTCGACTGGGTCCATGGCATCGACCGCCTCAAGATCGCCCAGCGGCTGTCCGAGCAGCGGCCGGCGGGATTGCCGCCGCTCCAGGTGTGCCTGCAGGTCAACGTCGACGGTGGCGCCAACAAGTCGGGCGTGGGGGTGGACGAGGCGCCGGACCTGGCGCGCGCGGTGGCGGCGCTGCCGCGGCTCGCGCTGCGCGGGATCATGGCGATCCCCGAGCCAGCATCGGACTTCGACGCGCAGCGCGAACTGTTCCTGCGCGCGACGGCGGTCTTCGAGCGCATCCGCGCCGACGGCATCGCGCTGGACACCCTGTCGATGGGCATGAGCGCCGACCTCGAGGCGGCCGTCGCGGCGGGCAGCACCATGGTGCGGGTGGGTACGGCGCTCTTCGGCGGCCGGCCGCCGAAGGAGCCCGTTGCCGCCCGCGCATAACGTCCCACGTCTCGCGCATGACGGATGGCGCCGGGTCCGGGGCGGGGCTATCGTCACGGTCACCACAACCCCGGAACACCGCCATGAGCGAGAAGCTGTCCTTCGTCTCCCCCACCGCCAACAGCCCTTGGGGGACCTACCTGTCGCAGGTCGACCGCGTCATCCCGTACCTGGGCAACCTGGCGCGCTGGGCCGAGACGCTCAAGCGGCCCAAGCGGGCGCTGATCGTCGACGTGCCCATCGAGATGGACGACGGCCGCATCGCCCACTACGAGGGCTACCGCGTGCAGCACAACCTCTCGCGCGGTCCGGGCAAGGGCGGCGTGCGCTTCCACCCCGACGTCACGCTGGAGGAGGTGATGGCGCTGTCGGCCTGGATGACCGTCAAGTGCGCGGCGGTGAACCTGCCCTACGGCGGCGCCAAGGGCGGCATCCGCGTCGACCCCAAGCAGCTGTCGCAGAAGGAGCTGGAGAAGATCACGCGCCGCTACACCAGCGAGATCGGCATCATCATCGGCCCGCAGCAGGACATCCCGGCACCCGATGTCAACACCAACGGCCAGATCATGGCCTGGATGATGGACACCTACTCGATGAACGTCGGCGGCACCGCCACCGGCGTCGTCACCGGCAAGCCGCTGCACCTGGGCGGCTCGCTCGGGCGCGTGAAGGCCACCGGGCGCGGCGTCTTCGTCACCGGACGCGAGGCGGCGCGCCGCCTCGGGCTCGACCTGCGCGGCGCGCGCGTGGCGGTGCAGGGCTTCGGCAACGTCGGCTCGGTGGCGGCCGAACTCTTCGCCGAGGCGGGCGCGAGGATCGTCGCGGTGCAGGACCACACCGGCACCATCGTCAACGAGAACGGCCTGAACCTCGAGACCCTGATCCCGCTGTCGCGCACCGATGGCGTCGTCGGCTTCAGCGATGGCGAGGTGATCGACAACGAGGATTTCTGGGACGTCGCCTGCGACATCCTGATCCCGGCCGCGCTCGAGGGCCAGATCACCGCCGAGCGCGCGGCACGCACGCCGGCGCGCCTGGTGCTCGAAGGCGCCAACGGCCCGACCGTGCCGACGGCCGACGACATCCTGGCCGAGCGCGGCGTGCTGGTGGTGCCCGACGTGATCTGCAACGCCGGCGGCGTGACGGTGAGCTACTTCGAGTGGGTGCAGGACTTCTCGTCGTTCTTCTGGGACGAGGACGAGATCAACGTGCGGCTCGATCGCATCATGATGAACGCGCTCAACCAGATCTGGGACACCGCCGACAAGCACAGGATCTCGCTGCGCACCGCCACCTACGCGGTCGCCTGCGAGCGCATCCTGACGGCGCGGGCCGAGCGCGGCCTGTACCCCTGAGCATCGCGGCCACGGCTCTGCTTCGGCGTCCGGGCCATGGTCGACGATCGAGCGGGAACGCGCGACGCGCCTTGCGCGCGTCGCCCGGGGAACATCGGCGCGGCGGCCGGCTCGAAGAGGCCCCGGCCCGCGCCGGGCCTTTTCCCGATCGCACCCGGATAGCATTCATCGCCGATGGCCTCCCTTTCCGTTTCCCTCCCTCCCGCGGCCCCCGCGCTCCGCCGTCCGCCGGCCCGGTTGCCGGCCTGCGCCGCCCTCGTGCTCGCGCTCGCGCTCGCCGGTTGCGGCTCCACGCCCAAGCGCGTGAACTACGACCCGGAGGAATTCGATTCCACCACCACCCACGCACGCAGCTATGCGGCCACCGAGGCGCAGACCTGCGAAGCCGCGCGCCGGGCCCTGCTCAGCCAGGGCTATCTCATCAGCGCGGCCAATGCCGACCTGGTGACCGGGCGCAAGAACTTCCAGCCGGCGGCCGAGGTGCATGTCGAAGTCGAGTTCCGCGTCGTCTGCGCGCACGAGGGCGCCTCCGAGGGCGGCGCGGCGAAATCGGCGGCGGGTGGACGCGGCAAGGGCGTGGCGCCGCGCTCGATCGCCTTCGTCACCGCGCTGCAGGACCGCTATGGCATCAAGAAGACCAACAACTCGGCCACGCTGGGTGTCGGCGCATTGGGATCGGTCTCGCTGCCGTTCTCCTCGAGCGACGACGCGATGGTCAAGGTGGCGAGCGAGACGCTGACCGACGAGCGCTTCTACGAGCGCTTCTTCGCGCTGCTCGATCGCTTCCTGATGCGCGGCGTGGCCAGCGACGTGGTCGAGGCCGTCGAGCCGCAGCGCGAGTCGCCGGCCCTGGTGGCGAACTCCGGCGCCGTGGTGACGGCCCCGGTGACGGCTCCCGTCGCGCCGATCACCCGGCCGCTGGAGGCGCCACCGGCCGCCATCCCGCCGGAGACCGCCGCCTCGCTCGCCACGCCGGCGGTGCCCGCCGCGCCGACGGTGCCGACGGGACCGATGGCGCCCTGAGAACGCCGCCTCAGGTACCGCCGCGCTCGATCCCCTGGAGCGCGTCGCGGAGCTCGTCGAGGCCGAAGGGCTTCTGCAGCCACAGCGTGCCGGGCATCGGCTGGCTCGGCCGGGGCCGGCCGGTCGCGAAGATCACGCGCAACTTGCGCCGGGCCTGCAGGATTTCCACCAGGTCGATGCCCGACAGGGCCGGCAGTCCGATGTCGGTCAGGAGCACGTCGAAGGCGCCATCGATGAAGCGATCGCGCGCCACTTCGGCGCTCTTGACGCCGGCGGCCCAGTGACCGAGGACCTCCAGCATGTCCACCGTGGCTGCGAGCACGGCCGGATCGTCCTCGACGACCAGGACGCGCAGCGCCCGGGCCGGTGAATCCTCGTGGGCTTCTTGCGGATGGGGACGGGTCAGGGTTGGCATGGGTCTGGAATCTACTCGCCCGCGTGCCCGGATGCTGTCCGCCAGCACCACTGTGGTCGTAGGAACCGTCTTGTTCAGCGCTGCAGCGTCGATTTCCCCAGCATGCTCTCGATCAGTTCCACCGCGACCTCGCCGGTGCGGTTGCGCACGTCCAGCGCCGGATTGACCTCCACCACGTCGAGCGAGCGCAGCCGCCCGGTGTCGGCGATCATCTCCATGCACAGCTGCATCTCGCGGTAGGTCGGTCCGCCGCGCACGCCGGTGCCGACGCCGGGCGCGTCGGCCGGATCCAGGCAGTCGACGTCGAAGCTGACGTGCAGGTGGGTGTCCTCGTCGATGTCCTGCAGGGCCTCGGTCATGGTGTTGCGCATGCCGTGCTCGTCGATGTGGCGCATGTCGAAGACGGTCAGGCCGAGCTGGCGGATGGCCTTCTTCTCGTCGGCGTCGACGCTGCGGATGCCCAGGAAGCGGATGTCGTCGGGCGCCAGCGCGGCGCGCGGTCCGCTCCAGCCGGTCAGCGCCGCCGGGCCGTGACCCAGCAGGCAGGCCACCGGCATGCCGTGCAGGTTGCCGCTGGGGCTGGTGGTCTCGGTATTGACGTCGGTATGGGCATCGAGCCACAGCACGCGCAGCTTCTGGCCGCGCTGGCGCGCATGCCACGCCACCGCGCTGATCGAGCCGACGGCCAGGCAGTGATCGCCCCCCATCATGATCGGCAGGTGCCCGGCGCCCAGTGCCGCGTCGACGGCGTCGTACACCGCGCGGTTCCAGGCCACGGTCTCGTCGAGGTGGCGCAGGCCGGCGGCCGGCTTCGCCCACGGAGTGGCCGGACCGGCCAGGTTGCCGGCATCGACGACGCCGAAGCCCAGCCGGGCCAGGGTGCCGGCGATGTCGGCCACGCGCAGGGCGTCAGGGCCCATGCCGGCGCCGCGCACGCTGGCGCCGATGTCGGTCGGCGCGCCGATGAGTTCCAGGGTGGTCGGCATCGCGGTCACGGTCGGCGCAAGGGGCGAGGGCGGTGTCGTCATGGGTCGAGCCTACCAGCCGATCGCGATGCTCCGGGCCGAATCCGGCCGGCCTCAGATCGCCTGCAGCAGCCGGAAGACCAGCGGCATGAGCAGCGCCGCCAGCACCACCTGCAGACCCAGCGCCAGGCCGGCATAGGCGCCGGCGTCGGCGTTCACGTGCAGTGCCCGGGCCGCGCCGATGCCGTGCGCCGCCGTGCCGAGCGCGAAACCGCGCGCGGCCCAGCCCTCGGACGTGGTGCCGATGCGCAACAGGTCGAACAGGTACTTGCCCGACAACGCGCCGACCATGCCGGTCAGCACCGCGAACACGGCCGACAGCGCGGGAATGCCGCCGATCTTCTCGGCGATGCCCATCGCCACCGGTGCCGTCACCGACTTGGGCGCTAGCGACAGCACCACGTCGTGCGGCAGGCCCAGCGCCCAGGCCAGCCCCAGGGCCGACAGGGAGGCCGCCGCGCCGCCCAGCAGCGAGGCCAGCAGCACCCGCGCGAGCCGCCGCCGCAGCTCGGCGCGGCGCAGCCACAGCGGCCAGGCCAGGGCGACCACGGCCGGTCCCAGCAGGAAATGGATGAATTGCGCGCCGGCGAAGTAGGTCGGGTAGTCGACCCCGGTGGCCAGCAGCCCGCCGGCGATGGCGACCACCGACCACATCACCGGATTGGCCCACGGCGCGTTGTCCAGCCGCGCGTAGAGGGCCTGCGCCACGATGTAGACCACCAGCGTCGCCGTCAGGCCGAACAGCGGCGTGGCGGAGAGATAGATCCAGAGTTCGACGAAGCGCGGCATGGGACCTCAGCGGGTGTCGTCGGACGCGCCGGTCGCGCCGGCCGATTCCGAAAGCGCTTCCGCGGCCGGCCCGGCGCGGCGGCGTGGCAGGCCATACAGCACCAGCGCCGTCACGGCCAGGCCGATCCAGGTCGACAGCACGATCACCAGCAGCATCCGGCCGCCGTATTCGCTCAGCAGCGCCAGGTGCGTCATCACGCCGACGCCCACCGGGATGAACAGCAGCGACAGGTGCGAGAGCAGGAACTGCGCGCAGTCGCCCACCGGCTCGCGCACGATCGCGAAGCGCAACGCGACCAGCAGCAGCACCAGTCCCACCACCGGCCCGGGCAGGGGCAGCGAGAAGCCGCGCGAGACCAGTTCGCCGATCGACTGGAAGATCAGCAGCCAGGCCAGCCCGCGCAGTCCCTTCATGCCGCGACCCGCATGCGTCCTAGAAGCGCGGCAGGTCGGCGAACGGCTGGGTGGCGCCGGCGCGGAACACCTGGCGGCCGTACTCGGCGCAGCGCTGCAGGGTGGGGATCACCTTGCCGGGGTTGAGCATCCCGGCCAGATCGAAGGCGCGCTTGACGCCGAACATGGTCTCGTTCTCGGCCGCCGTGAACTGTACGCACATGCTGTTGAGCTTCTCCACGCCGACGCCGTGCTCGCCCGAGACCGTGCCGCCCATCGCCACGCTGGTCTCCAGGATGTCGGCGCCGAAGAGCTCGCAGCGATGCAGCTCGTCGGGGTCGTTGGCATCGAACAGCACCAGCGGATGCAGGTTGCCGTCGCCGGCATGGAACACGTTGCAGCAGCGCAGGTCGTACTTGATCTCCATCTGCTGGATGGCCAGCAGGATGTCGGCCAGGCGCTTCCTGGGGATGGTCGAGTCCAGGCACATGTAGTCGGGACTGATGCGGCCCGAGGCGGGAAAGGCGTTTTTGCGCCCGCTCCAGAACTTCAGGCGCTCGTCCTCGCTCTCGCTGACGGCGATGGCGGTCGCGCCGCAGCCGCGCAGCACGGCGGTCATGCGGCCGATCTCCTCCTCGACCTCCTCGGGCGTGCCATCGGATTCGCACAGCAGGATGGCGGCGGCCGTGAGGTCGTAGCCGGCGCGCACGAAGTCCTCGACGGCGGCGGTCATGGGCTTGTCCATCATCTCCAGGCCGGCCGGGATGATGCCCGCGGCGATCACGGCGGCGACCGCGTCGCCGGCCTTCCGCACGTCGTCGAAGCTGGCCATGATGCAGCGCGCGAGCTGCGGCTTGGGCACCAGCTTCACCGTCACCTCCAAGGTGACGGCCAGCATGCCCTCGCTGCCGACCACCAGCGCCAGCAGGTCGAGCCCGGGGCTGTCGAGCGCCTCGCCGCCGAATTCGATCGGCTCGCCCTCGGCCGTGAAGCCGCGCACGCGCATCACGTTGTGCAGGGTCAGGCCGTATTTCAGGCAGTGCACGCCGCCGGAGTTCTCCGCCACGTTGCCGCCGATGGTGCAGGCGATCTGGCTCGAGGGATCGGGCGCGTAGTAGAGGTTGAACGGCGCGGCCGCCTCGCTGATGGCCAGGTTGCGCACGCCGCACTGCACCACCGCCGTGCGGCTGACGGGGTCGACCTTCAGGATGCGGTTGAACTTGGCCAGCGACATCGTGACCCCGGTCGGGTCGGGCATGGCGCCACCGGACAGGCCCGTGCCCGCGCCGCGCGCCACCACCGGCACGCCCAGGCCATGGCAGGTCGCGAGCACGGCGGCCACCTGGGCCTCGGTCTCGGGCAGCACCACCACCAGCGGCCGCGCCCGGTAGGCGGTCAGGCCATCGCACTCATAGGGCGTGGTGTCCTCCTCGTGCCAGATGAGGGCGTGCGCCGGCAGATGCGGTCGCAGGGCGGCGACGATCTGCGACTGGCGTTCGGAGCGCTGCAGCAGCGCGTGCTGGTCGGGCGTGGCGGGGGCGTTCATGGCGCCACTCTAAGCCAAGCGCGCCATCCGCGGAACCTCGTCGCCAAACACCCTGGAGCCTTATTTGGCCACTCTGCCAGGGACACCGCGGAACCGGCTTCGCCGGGCTGCCGGTGTCGCCCCCGGAAGGGGGTTGGCGCAGCGACACGAAGTGCGCGAAGACCGGGGGTGAGCCCTGTCTACTTGAACACCACCGTCTTGTGGCCGTTCATGAGCACGCGCCGCTCGCTGTGCCACTTGACGGCGCGGGCGAGCACCTGGCTCTCGGTGTCGCGTCCGCGGGCGGTGAGGTCCTCCACCGTGTCGGTGTGGTCGGCGCGCGCCACGTCCTGCTCGATGATCGGGCCCTCGTCGAGATCCGCCGTCACGTAGTGGGCCGTGGCGCCGATCAGCTTCACGCCGCGGTCGTGCGCCTGGTAGTAGGGCTTGGCGCCCTTGAAGCTGGGCAGGAACGAGTGGTGGATGTTAATCGCGCGCCCGGCCAGCCGCGCGCACAGGTCGTTGCTCAGCACCTGCATGTAGCGCGCCAGCACGACCAGCTCGGCGCCTTCGGACTCGACGATCTCCAGCTGCCGCGCCTCGGCCTGCGGCTTGGTCTGCGCCGTCACCGGGATGTGGTGGAACGGCACGTTGTAGCTGGCGGCGAGCTGGTAGAAGTCGCGGTGGTTCGAGACGATGGCGCGCACGTCGATGGCCAGCAGGCCGCTCTTCCAGCGGAACAGCAGGTCGTTCAGGCAGTGGCCGTCGCGGCTCACCAGGATCACCGTCTTCATCGGCTGGCCGGCGTCGTGCAGCTTCCATTCCATGCCGAAGGTCCGGCCGAGCTCGGCCATCTGCGCGCACAACTGCGCGTGGTCGTGGGCGTCGCAGGCGAAGCGCACGCGCATGAAGAACAGGCCGGTGCCATGGTCGTTGTATTGCGCGGCTTCCTCGATGTTGCCGCCGCGTTCGAGCAGGAAGCCCGAGACGGCATGCACGATGCCCGTGCGGTCGGGGCAGGAAAGGGTCAGGATGTAGGCGGATGTCATGGCGCCGCCGATTGTCGCGGATGCCAGAATGATCGTTCGTCCGACCCTCCCGACACCCATCATCCCCAGAGGAACGCCTCATGGCCCACGACTTCAACCTGGACAACCAGTGGTTGCCCTTCACCCCCAACCGGGCCTTCCGCAAGGACCCGCGCGTGTTCGTCGCCGCCGACGGCATGGAGTTCACCACCCACGACGGCCGCCGGGTCATCGACGGCATCTCGTCGCTCTGGTGCGTGGGCGCGGGCCACAACCGGCGGCAGATCAACGAGGCCATCAAGCGTCAGCTCGACACGCTCGACTACGCCACCGCCTTCCAGGTCAGCAACGACCGCGCCTTCGACGCCGCCGCGCGCATCGCCGCGCTGGCGCCGGGCGACCTGAACAAGGTGCTGTTCTGCAACTCCGGCAGCGAGGCCGCCGACACCTCGCTCAAGGTGGCGCTGGCCTATCACCGCGCGCGCGGCGAGGGCCATCGCAATGTCTTCATCGGTCGCGAGCGTGGCTATCACGGCGTCGGCTTCGGCGGCATGTCGGTCGGCGGCATCCCGGGCAACCGCAAGGCCTTCGGCTCGGCCTTCCTGCCGCGCGTGGACCACATGCGCTTCATCCACGATCCGGTCAACCACGCCTACATCCACAACCAGGAACCGGTCTGGGCCGAGGATCCGCTGGTCGAGCTGGAGAGCCGCATCCTGCCGCTGCACGACCCCAGCAACGTGGCCGCGATCATCGTCGAGCCGGTGGCCGGCTCGGCCGGCTGGTACCTGCCGCCGCAGGGCTACCTGAAGCGGCTGCGCGAGATCTGCGACAAGCACGGCATCCTGCTGATCTTCGACGAGGTCATCACCGGCTTCGGTCGCATGGGCACGCCCTTCGCGGCGGACTTCTACGGCGTCGTGCCCGACATGCTGAACTTCGCCAAGTGCGTCACCAACGGCGTCTTCCCGCTCGGTGGCGTGATCTGCCGCGACAAGCTCTACGACGCGATGATGAAGACCGACGCGCCCGAGCACGCGGTAGAGTTCTTCCATGGCTACACCTACTCGGGTCATCCGGTGGGCTGCGCGGCGGCCATCGCCACGCTCGACCTGTTCGAGGAGGAGCAGCTCTTCCAGCGCGCCGGCGAGATGGGGCCGGTGCTCGGCGACGCCTTCCACGGCGCGCTCACCGGCTTGCCCAATGTCATCGGCATCCGCAGCCTGGGCCTGGCGGCGGCGGTCGAACTGGCGCCGATCGCCGGCGCGCCGGGCAAGCGGGCCTACGACATCTTCGTCGACTGCTTCCATCGCGGCGCCCTGGTGCGTCCGGCCGGCGACGTGATCGTCCTCGCGCCGCCCTACATCGTCGAGAAGTCGCACATCGAGACATTGGTCGGCACGCTGGCCGATTCGATCCGCAAGTTCGCCTGATCGGCGACGCGCCGGCCGTTCAACGGGACGGCCGGAGCTCGGCGCAGAAGTCCTTCTCCGGCCGTGGCGGGGTCCGCCACGTGGCGTCGTAGCGGGTCGTGGACAGGACGTCGCCATTCGCATCGGACGCGGCGAGCAGGCGCAGGCTGCGCACCGTGACGTCGACCGGCAGGTGCTGCGGCACGCCCTGCTGCCGGTCGGCATGCGCGGCGCCGGTGACCAGCAGCACCGTGCGGCCGGGCCGGCGGGCCTTGACCACCGCCTGCGCCATGGCCCGGTCGCGCGCGATCTGCACGCGCGTCATGGGCACGATCCGCGCCTCGGGCAACAGGCCGCAGTGGCCGTCGCGCACGGCATCCTGCTGGGTCCGCAGGACGGCCGCGGGCAACTGCGCATCCAGCGAGACATCGGCCATGGCGTCCCGCATGCGCGCGCGAGGCAGGTTGGCGCCAGCGACCGGCACGCCCGCGCGCACGGCGGCCATCACGACCGGACCATGGGCACTCCAGGGCCAGGCGGTCTCGTCCCAGTTCAACGCGGCGCGGACCTGGGACTCGCTCGCCGCCGCATCCAGCCCCGAGGTGTCGCGACCCTCCTCGGCCATCTCGACGAGCAGGGCGGCAAGATGTCCGCGTGCCGACAGCATCTCCACGGCCGATCGTTCCAGCGCATGGTGCTCGGGGGCATCGTGCCGTTCGCCGATCAGCAGGACGTCGGTCGGCAGCAGGCCCGGCAGGCTGCGGGCGAACTGCGCCGCGTCGCCATCGTTCCGGATGTCGCCATGGCCTGGCGACGGAGTTGAAACGGCACAGCCGCCGAGCGCCAGGGTCAGCCCCAGGATGACGGCAGCGCAGGCCGAAGACGCGCCCGTGGACACGCGGCGCGCTCGATCAGTGGACCAGCACCGGGTTCTGGGCCAGCTCGGCATAGCCCTCGAGCGTGTCCTCGACTTCTTCCTGGGTCGGCGTGTTGAGCTGCCAGGCGGCGATCTGCTGCTGGAACAACTCGGCCCAGGAGCCATCGAGATAAACCTCCTTGCCGGAGCGCTTGTCCACGATCTCGAAGCCGTGGCGCGCCAGCACCGGCAGGTGCGGCTGGATCGGGGCTTCGCCCTCGGTGGGCTGCACATGCACGACGACATACGAATCGGAGTCGTAGAGCATGTTCATGGTGGGACCGGTGAGGATGTCGATGGCGTTCATGACGGTGTAGTTGGCAATCAAAGCGCCGGTTTCAAGGCGCCGTGCCGTCGCGCGATGGATATCGCGCCGGAAACGACACGCTTTCAACCTGCGCCTCAGCGACCAGGGGCGCCTGGCAGTGGTTCGCGCAACTGCATGTCGGCGAAGTCGCCGTTGGGCTGTGTCAACTTGATCCGTACCGGCAGATAACCCAGGCTCGGCGCCAGCCACAGTTCGACCGTGTCGTCGAAGGGCGCGCGGGCGTTGCGGGTCAGCCGGCGCCCGACGATCTCGCCCATCGGCAGGGCCAGGGTCTCCTCGGGACCGACCTTGAACAGCCAGATGTCCGCATCGCGCGGCCCCACCGTCTGCACCGCGATGGCGCCGTCCTGCGGATAACGCGCCGGATCGCCCGCGAGCAGCGCGCCGAGCTGCAGCATCACGCTCAGGCGATCCTGCGCGCCGGGCAGCAGCGCCACGCTCGGCGCGTTGTTGCTGAACACCACCTCGCCCCGATCACGCACGAAATGCGAGGCGACTTCGGTCTTGCGGGTGTCCGAGAAGCGCGCCGGCTCGATGCCGGTCGAACCGATGACGCCACTGCTGTGCTGCGTGCGCAGGGTCTTGAACAGGAAGCGCAGCGTCAGGTTGGCGTCGTAGGCACGGCCGTCCTGGGACCACACCAGTTCGCCGAACACGCCCTGCAACGGCACCGGGCCCTGCTGGCCGGTGACGTCGAACTTCAGCCGCACCGATGCCGGCACGTTCAAGGGCGCGTTCTCGGGACCGGGGCCGGAGGTGGCGGCCGGCGCGGCCGGGGGCGGCGCCCCCGTGGCGGCGGGCGGTCCGGCGGAGGGAGCCGCCGCCGGTTCGGCAGGGGCCGGACCCGCCGGCGCATCGGCCGTGGCGATCGATGCGTCGGTCGATGTTCCGGAGGGTGCGTCGGTCGCCATGGAAGGCGGTGCCGGGTCGGCCGGCGCCACCGCGACCGGTCGGTCCGGTCCGGGCACCGGCGTCGGAAGGAGGGGTGGCGCCGGTGCCGTGGGGTCCGGGTCGGGCACCGACGTGGCGGCGGTGACCGGTGGCGGGACCGGCACGATCGGCACGACCGGGGCGGCTGGCAGGGCTGGCGCAGGAGAAGCGCGGGGGCGGGGCGCGGGGGCGGGCTTCGCGGGCCGCGTCGGCGCCGTCCGCGCCGCCTCACGCGGCGCCGGCGCGATGGCGGGTCGAGGCTCGGCCGCCGGTGGTGCTTCCGGCGCCGCCGCGATCGTGCGCACGACGAGGCGCGCCGCGACCGGCGAGGGCGTCGCGCCGCCCGTCATCGGCACCGCGTCCAGCAGCAGCAGATGCACCCCGCCGACCACCAGTGTCAGCACCGCGAGCGTCCTCCACGATGCCCGGCGGCGTGTGCGGTCGCGCGTGGCCAGGGCCGCCGGATCGAGGGGCGGGACGGCGAGCGGGCGGGGCGGGGTGGAGGGGCTCATGGTGGTGGGGGCGGGACGGCACCGCAGGGGTCGATCTCGCTACACTGCCGCCCGTTCCCTCGGCCCCCAGTTTAGTCAGCGGCAACCCTGCCGCCGGTGCCGGGCCGGCGACCCGGCACGGCCCGGTCGCCACGGCTCCGCTTCCCGCCGCCATCCTTCCTTCCGCATGAAACTCGCCACCCTCCAGGACGGTTCGCGCGACGGCCAGCTGGTCGTCGTCTCGCGCGACCTCGCCGCCGCGCACTACGCCACCGGCATCGCCCACCGGCTGCAGCAGGTGCTCGACGACTGGGGCTTCCTCAGCCCCCAACTTCAGGAACTGTCCGATCGGCTCGACGCCGGCCGGACGCGCCACGCCTTCGCCTTCGATCCGGCGCAGTGCCTGGCGCCGCTGCCGCGCGCGTTCGAGCGGGTCGAGGGTCGTGCCTGGCCGTCGCTCGACGAGTTGGTGCCGGCCCAGGCCCACGCTCAGGCTCAGGCTCAGGACGAGCGCGAGGGCGAGGGCGGCGACCGGGGCGGCATGCTGCCGATGCTCGCTCCCCGCGCCGGCGAACTGCTCGGCCCGCGGACCCCGATCACGGTCGCGAGCGAAGCCGCCGGCATCGATTTCGGCGCCGGCATCGCGGTCGTCAGCGGCGACGTGCGGCGTGGCGCGACGCCCGCCCAGGCGCTCGAGGGCGTGCGCCTGCTGCTGCTGGTCAACGACATCCGGCTGCGCCACGTGCTGGCGGCCGAGCGCAGCCGGGGCGCCGCGCCGCTGCAGGGCCTGCCGGCCACGGCCTTCGGTCCGGTCGCCGTCACGCCCGACGAACTCGGCGGCGCCTGGCGCGGCGGTCGCGCGCATCTGGCGCTGCAGACGACCTGGAACGGTCGCAAGGTGGGCCAATGCGACACCGGGGAGGACATGCGCCTGCATTTCGGCGAACTCCTGGCGCACCTGGCGGCGACGCGTCCGGTGCGCGCGGGCACGCTGGTCGGCGCCGGCACCGTCGCCCATCCCGGCGTCGCGCGCAAGGACGGGCGCATCGACTGGCCCCGCGGCCACGCCAGCATCGCCGACCGGCGCGCCGCCGAGGTCCTGCGCGACGGCCGCGCCACGACCGAGTTCATGCATTTCGGCGACACGGTGCGCATCGAGGCCAAGGGGCCGGACGGGCGCTCGGTGTTCGGGGCGATCGAGCAGGAGGTGATCGCGGTCGGCGGGATGCCGGTCGATCCGCAGCGACTCCTGCCGCCGCAATCCTGAGTGCGGCCGCCGGCCTCTAGCCTCTAGCGTCCCAGCTCGGACACCAGCGACTTGACCCCCCGGATCATCATCTCCACCGACACCGCCACCAGGATCAGCCCCATCAGGCGTTCCAGCGCCAGCACGACACGGTCGCCGATGACGCGCTGGATGCGATCGGCCAGCACCAGCACCAGCGCGCAGACCCCCATCGTCACGCTCAGGGCGGCGATCCATTCGAGGCGCCGCTCGGGGGCCTGCGAGACCAGCAGCATCACGGTCGCCAGCGCCGAGGGGCCGGCCAGCGCCGGGATCGCCAGCGGCACGATCAATGGTTCGCGCTCGTCCTCGCTCTGGTAGGCCGCGCGATTCGGGAAGATCATGCGCAGCGCGATCAGGAACAGCACCACGGCGCCGGCGATCTGCAGCGACAGCCCCGAGAGTCCCATCACCCGCAGGAAGCGGTCGCCGACGAACATGAAGGCCAGCAGCAGGCCGAAGGCGATCGACACCTCGCGCAGGATCACCCGCGCGCGCCGCTCGGGCGCCACGTGGCGCAGCGCGTTGGCGAAGATCGGGATGTTGCCCAGCGGATCGCAGATGAGCAGCAGCAGGATGGTCGCCGAGGCGAAGGTGTACGTCACGTCACTTCACTCCACTTCCATGTCGGGAGGGGCCGGGGGCGCGGGTGTCGCCGGGCCGGCTCAGGTCGCGTAGGCGGCGGCGAAGGAGCGCAGGCCCTTGACCTCGATCGGATTGCCGAACGGATCGAGGAAGAACATCGTCCACTGCTCGCCGGGCTGGCCCTCGAAGCGCACCTGCGGCGCCAGCAGGAACTCGGTGCCGGCGGCGCGCAGGCGCTCGGCCAGGGCCTGCCAGTCGGGCAGTTCGAGCACGATGCCGAAGTGCGGCATCGGCACCATGACGTTGTCCACGCGGCCGGTGCGCGTGGTGGCGAAGGGCTCGCCCAGGTGCAGCGAGATCTGGTGGTTGAAGAAATCGAAGTCGACCCAGGTGTCGGTGCTGCGTCCTTCGGTGCAGCCGAGCGTGCCGCCATAGAAGCGGCGGGCGACGTCGAGGTCGCGGACGTGGAAGGCGAGGTGGAATAGGCTGTGCATGGCGTCGAATTATCTGCCCCGCCGGTGCAGGAATGCCCCTCTCGCAGCGACCGCCCCTGGAGTAAGCTGACGAGACAATTCCGATGGAGATATGCCCATGAGCGATGCCACCCCCGCCTTCGACTTCAGCCAGTTCGTCCCTGGCTTCGATTTCCTGAAGAACCTCGCGGCCGGCGCCGCCGCGCCCGGCCCGGGCGCGGGCTCGGTGCCCGGACTGCCCAGCCTGTCGAGCTGGGTCGCGCCGACGCTCAGCGTCGAGGAGGTCGACAAGCGCATCCAGGAGCTCAAGACCGTGCAGTACTGGCTGGAACAGAATGGCCACGCGCTCAAGGCCACCATCCAGGCGCTGGAGGTCCAGAAGATGACGCTCTCCACGCTGCGCGGCATGAACGTGCGGATGGAGGACCTGGCCAACGCCTTCACCCGACATGCCCAGACGGCGACCGCCGCCGTGATGCCCGCGTCCGTGCCGGCACCCGCCGCGTCCTCCGCGTCTGCCATGTCTCCCGCACCAACGGCGGCGCCGGCGCCAGCCACGCCGATGGCGTCGTTCTTCGGTCGCATGACCGGCGCATCGGCCGCCGAGCCGGTTTCCGACGACGACGGCGATGGCGACGCGGCCTCGGCCGAGAGCGCCGGGGACGGCGCGCAGCCGGTCGATGCGCCGGATGCACCGGACATGGCCGGATCGAAGGCCGGCGTGGTCGATCCGCTGCAGTGGTGGGGCGCGCTCACGCAGCAGTTCCAGCAGATCGCCGAATCGGCGATGAAGGACGCCGCGCAGATCCAGATGCCGCAGATGCCCCAGATGCCGGACCTGTCGGGTGCGGCCGACAAGCCGGCGAAGACCGCGCGATCCAGGCGCTCCACGACGGCCACCGGGTCGACCCAGCGCGCGCCGGCCGGTGCTGCGCGGACCCGGGTGGCGTCCGCCCCGGCGGCCCGGTCCGCCGGCACCGCGCGTGACACCCCCACCGCCGGCCGCAAGACGGACGGCGCCCGCTCCACCCGCGCCGCCGCCAAGACCGCGCCACGCAAGTCCGCCGCCGCCCCCGCATCCGCGCGTCGATCGCGCGGCTGACCGTGCCGCGCATCGGCCGCCTTCCTCCACCGCCACCCGGCTTTCCACGGACCCGCCGCGCATGAAGCTTTTCCCCACCGGCCACGCCACCCATCCGCAATGGCGCATGGCCGCCGGCCTCGTCCTCGCGCAGCTGCGCGCGCAGATGGCGCTGGCCGACTATGCCCAGGCGCCGACGCTGGGCCTGCTCTACATCACCGATCACTACGCCGCCGATGCGCAGGAGATCCTCGACCACCTCGGCGCCGAGCTGCCCGAGATCACCGACTGGTCGGGGACCGTGGGGGTGGGCGTGGCCGCCAACAACGCCGAGTATTTCGACGAGCCGGCGCTGACCCTGATGCTGTGCGCGCTGCCGAGCGACCAGTACCGCGTGTTCTCCGGCGTCGCCCCGCTGGGCAATTCCGAGATGGCCGGCTTCGAGGCCCACACCGCGCTCGTGCATGCGGATCCGGCCACGCCCGAACTGGCCGAGCTGGTCGGCGAGATGGCCGCGCGCACGGACACCGGCTACCTGTTCGGCGGCCTGTCCTCCAGCCGCGGCGACACCCTGCAGTTCGCCATCGGCGGCAACGGCAACATCCGCGGCCATGGCGCGGCTGGCGGGGTGTTCTCCGGCGGGCTCTCGGGCGTGGTGTTCGGCGACCAGGTGCGCGTGATCTCGCGCGTGACGCAGGGCTGCCAGCCGGTCTCGCGCGAACGCACCATCACCGAGGCCGACGGCAATCTGCTGCTCACGCTCGATGGCGAACCCGCATTGGACGTGCTGCTGGCCGACCTGCGCGTCAGCCTCGAGGAACCGCAGCAGGCGGTCGACGCCGTACGCGCGACATTGGCGGGCCTGGTCGACGCCGGCAGCGACGGCATCCGCCGCACCGGCGACCTGGGCGCCGACGTGCTGGTGCGCCACATCATCGGTCTCGATCCGAAGCGGCACGGCGTCGCCATCGCCAACGTCGCCGAGGCCGGCATGCGCCTGAGCTTCGTGCGCCGCAGCCCGCAGGCCGCGCGGGCCGACCTGATGCGCATCTGCGCCGAGATCCGGGAGGAGCTCGAACCCGAGGAACAGACCCTGGCGACCGCGCGCGCCGTCGCCGCTGGCGAGGCCGAGGCGGCACCGCATCCGGCGCGGCGCATCGCGGGCGCGGTCTACGTGAGCTGTTCCGGACGTGGCGGACCGCATTTCGGTGCGCCCAATGCCGAGATGCAGATCGTGCGCCATGCGCTGGGCGACGTCCCTCTGGTCGGTTTCTTCGCCGCCGGCGAGATCGCGCGACATCATATTTATGGCTACACGGGCGTTCTGACGGTGTTCGTCGGCGACTGAAGGCGTTGGAGCGGCGGGCAGAATCCAGCGGTTGTCAATGCCGTTGCCGGACCGTCCCATGCTCCGGAACGCCGTGCCCATGATGCCGTCCGCCCCGTCCTCCGCCACCTCCAATCCCCTCCCCACTTCCACCTCGCCCGGCATCGGTCCACAGGACGTGCCCGGCGCATCGGAGGAAGCCGGCGGGTCGTCGCATGCGAGCCAGTTCGGGCTGCTGCGCCAACGACGCTTCGCCCCGTTCTTCTGGACCCAGTTCGCCGGCGCGGCCAACGACAACCTGTTCAAGTTCGCGTTCACCGTGATGGTGACCTATCAGCTCCACCTCTCGTGGATGCAACCCGCCATGGCGGGCCTGGTCATCGGCGCCCTGTTCATCCTGCCCTTCCTGCTGTTTTCCGCCACCGCCGGCCAGCTCGCCGACAAATACGACAAGACGCGCCTGATGCATCGCGTCAAGGACCTGGAGATCGTGGTCATGGCCCTGGCGGCCTGGGGCTTCCTGCGGGCCGATGCGGTGCTGCTGCTGGGCTGCGTGTTCCTGATGGGACTGCACTCGGCACTCTTCGGGCCGGTCAAGTTCGCCTACCTGCCGCAGATGCTCGGGCCGCGCGAGCTCACCGGAGGCAATGGCATGGTGGAGATGGGCACCTTCGTCGCCATCCTGCTCGGCCAGGTGGCGGGGGGCCTGCTGGTGGCGCTGCCGCAGGTCGGGCACGCCGCCGTGGCGGTGGCATGCGTGCTGCTGGCGCTGGCCGGCCGCGCCGTGGCGCAGCTCGTCCCGCGCACCGCGGCGACCGATCCCGCACTGGTGATCAACTGGAATCCGTTCGTCGAGACCTGGCGCAACCTGGCGCTCGCGCGTGCCAACGTGGTGGTGTTCCGCTCGCTGCTGGGCATCTCCTGGATGTGGTTCTTCGGCGCGGTCTTCCTGAGCCAGTTCCCCAGTTTCGCGAAGGACGTCCTGCATGGCGACGAGCGTGTCGCCTCGCTGCTGCTGGTGCTGTTCTCGCTGGGCATCGGAGCCGGCGCGCTGCTGTGCGAGACACTGGGCCGCCGGCAGGTGGAGATCGGTCTGGTGCCGCTCGGCGCCATCGGCATGAGCGTGTTCGCGATCGATCTCTACCTCGCCTCGCGGGGCCTGCCATCGACCGGCGCGTTCGGCCTGCGCACCTTCGTGGCCGAGCCCGCGCACTGGCGCGTGATGGCCGACCTGGTGCTGTTGTCGCTGTCCGCGGGGCTCTACAGCGTGCCGATGTACGCACTGATCCAGTTGCGCAGCCTGCCGACGCACCGGGCCCGCGTCATCGCGGCCAACAACATCCTCAACGCGCTGTTCATGATCGCCAGCGCGCTGATCGCCGGCGCGCTGCTCGGCGCGGGCTTCGGCATCGCGCAGGTGTTCCTGTTCACCGGCGTCGCCAACGCGGTGGTGGCCTTCTACATCTTCATGCTGGTGCCCGAGTACCTGCTTCGCTTCGTGTCGTGGGTGGCGTCGCGCCTGGTCTACCGCTTCCGCATCCGTGGCGCGCAGCACATCCCGGCGCAGGGGCCGGCCGTGCTGGTGTGCAACCACGTGAGCTTCGTCGACGCGGTGCTGCTGATGGCCGCGAGCCCACGACCGGTGCGCTTCGTCATGGACCATCGCATCTTCAACGTGCCGGTGCTGGGAGCGCTGTTCCGGCTGGCCAAGGCCATCCCGGTGGCCGCGCGCAAGGACGATGCCGAGGCCTACGAGAATGCCTTCCTCCAGGCCGCGCGGGTGCTGCGCGACGGCGACCTGCTGGCCATCTTCCCGGAAGGCGCCATCACGTCCGATGGCACCCTGCAGCCCTTCAGGAACGGGGTGATGAAGATCCTGGCGACGGCGCGTGCCGACGGCCTGGAGGTGCCCGTGATCCCGATGGCGCTCACTCACCTGTGGGGTTCGTACTTCAGCCGCATCGAGGTGCGTGGTGGCCGGAACGTGGCCATGGTGAAACCCTTCCGGCGCGGTTTCTTCAGCCGGGTCGGACTCCACGTCGGGGCGCCCGTGCGGGCCGACGACGTGCAACCGGAATCGTTGCGGGCGTGCGTGAGCGGCCTGCTCTCGACATGACCAGCAAGGATCGATAGGTTTGGGGAATTCTCTGCAAAACATGTGGGGCCGCGTGCCCGTCGGTGCCTGGCGGGCCCTGACGTGGCTCGGCGACAGCGGATTGCTGCTGCCGGTCGCGGTGTTCATCGCATTGGTGCTGTTGCGTGTCGGCCATGGCCTGCGCCGCCCGGCGCTGACGTGGTGCCTGGTGTTCGGGCTGTGCGGGCTGGCCGTCATGGTGTCGAAGCTGGCCTTCATGGGCTGGGGAATCGGCAGCGCGCGCCTCAACTTCACGGGCTTCAGCGGCCATACGGCCATCGGCACCGCCCTGTGGCCGGTCGCATTGTGGCTGCTGGCGACGGCCTGGCAGCGGCGTCATCCGCCGCCGATCCTGGCGACCCGGACGGGTCTCGCGCCACCCGGGCCGGCCGGTCTCGGCGGCAGTGGACGACTGCGGCTGGCCGCCGCGCTGACCGGCCTCATGCTGGGTGCGGCCATCGGCATCTCGCGTCTCGCTCTGCGTGCCCACTCGCTCTCGGAGGTGGCGACGGGCTTCCTGCTCGGAGCCGTCACGAGCACGGTGTTCCTGGTCGTCGCGTGGCGCCAGACGCGGCCACCGCGCGCGCACCCGGCGCTGCTGCTGATCCTGCTGGTTCCGCTGGCGTTCTTCGGGCCGGATGCGCCGGCGCCCACGCATCAGCTGCTCGAACGCATCGCGACGCGCATGGCGGGCATCGACCGGCCGTTCAGGCGCATGGACCTGTTCGGTCCCGAGCGCGGTGGCGTGCGGGGCCTCGACGCGCCGGTTTCGGGACCGGCGCGTCGACCCTAGGTGCGCTAGCTCGTCGAGAGTGACCGCATCGATCCCGACATTGACAACCAGGGAGGTAGTGATCGATGAGCAAGTCTTTGCGTCTTTCGGAGAAGTGGTTTCGGCGGGGCCTGTGGCTGGTGGCCCTGGTCTTCGCCGGGTTCCTGATCGGCCTGGGGAGCACCCTGGTGGGCGACCTGCCGCAGGTCGAGCATCAGCGCAAGCTCGACGATTTCGTCGACGCCGCCGCCGCCGCGCCGCTGCGCCGGACCCTCCACGACACCGAGGCCACCCTGGAGCGCGTGGCGCGCGAGCAGGAACAGGCCGAGCTCGCCCACGACGCTGCCGCCCAGGCCAGCAGCAATGCGCGCGAGACCTTCGGCAACTGGCTGGCGACGCGGCGCGCCACCGCGCTGCCCGCGCAGGATGCCGAACTCGTCGAGCGCACCCGTGCCCTCGATGCGCTCAAGGGCGCCGAGGACGAGGCGCAGCGGCGCGTCCAGGCGGCGCGCCAGCTCGCGCTGGATGCGCGACAGGCCCAGGAGGCCGCCCGGAGCGACCTCGAGGTGCTGGAGCGGGTGGCCCAGAAGAAGCTCGACGAGGAATTGCGCCGCGTCGAGCTGCGCGTGTTCGGCTACCGGCTCGCGCTGACGCTGCCGCTGCTGGCCATCGCGGGCTGGCTGTTCGTCCGTCAGCGCCGTGGCACCTACTGGCCCTTCGCATGGGGCTTCATCTTCTTCGCGCTGTTCGTCTTCTTCGTCGAACTGGTGCCCTATCTGCCGAGCTACGGCGGCTACGTGCGCTACGTGGTGGGGATCGTGGTCACGGGCCTGGTCGGGCGCTATGCCATCGTGGCGCTCAACCGCTACCTGGAACGCCAGCGCCTGGCCGAGACCCGGCCCGAGGTGGTGCGGCGCGAGGCCTTGAGCTACGACACGGCGCTGGTGCGGTTGTCCCAGGGTGTGTGTCCGGGCTGCGAACGCCCGGTCGACCTGAAGAACCCGGCGATCGATTTCTGCCCGCACTGCGGCATCGGCCTGCACGACCATTGCCGGGCCTGCGCCACGCGCAAGAGCGCCTTCTCGAAGTTCTGCCATGCCTGCGGCGCCGCCGCCCAGGCTGCGCCGCCGCGGGAGGAGGGCGTCAGACCCCTCGCGCCCGGTCCTGCCTGAACCGCAGGCGGAAGTCGGCGAAGCTGCCGGCATCGAGCGCGCCGCGGATCTCGCGCATCAGGTTGAGGTAGTAGTGCAGGTTGTGGATGGTGGTGAGCATCGGTCCGAGCATCTCGCCGCAGCGGTCCAGGTGATGCAGATAGGCGCGGCTGAAGCCATCGCGGCCACCCTCGGCCCAGCTGACGCCGGATGCGCCGGCGCAGGCGTGGCAGGTGCAGCTCGGATCGATCGGCTGCGGATCGGTCTTGTGGCGGGCATTGCGCATCTTCAGGTCGCCGAAGCGCGTGAACAGCGTGCCGTTGCGCGCGTTGCGGGTGGGCATCACGCAGTCGAACATGTCGACGCCATCGGCCACGCCCTGCACCAGGTCCTCGGGCGTGCCCACGCCCATCAGGTAGCGCGGCTTGTGCGCCGGCAGGCGGTGCGGCGTGTGCGCCATGATGCGCAGCATCTCGTCCTTGGGCTCGCCCACGCTGACGCCGCCGATGGCATAGCCAGGGAAGTCCATCTCGACCAGTTGGGCCAGCGATTCGTCGCGCAGGTGCTCGAACATGCCGCCCTGGACGATGCCGAACAGCGCGTTGCGGTTCTCCAGCCGTGCGAATTCGGCCTGGCAGCGCTTCGCCCAGCGCAGGCTCAGTTCCATCGACGTGCGCGCCTCGGCCTCGGTGGTGATGTGGCCGGCCGTGTCGTAGGGCGTGCATTCGTCGAACTGCATGACGATGTCGCTGTCGAGGATGGTCTGGATCTGCATCGAGACCTCGGGCGTCAGGAACAGCTTGTCGCCATTGACGGGCGAGGCGAACTTCACCCCTTCCTCGCTGATCTTGCGCATGGCGCCCAGCGACCAGACCTGGAACCCGCCCGAGTCGGTGAGGATGGGCTTGTTCCACTTCTCGAACGCGTGCAGGCCGCCGAAGCCGGCCATGACGTCGAGGCCGGGACGCATCCAGAGATGGAAGGTGTTGCCCAGGATGATCTGGGCGCCCATCTCCTCGAGCGACCGCGGCATCACGCCCTTGACGGTGCCATAGGTGCCCACGGGCATGAAGATCGGCGTCTGCACCACGCCGTGGTTGAGCGTGAGGGTGCCGCGCCGGGCATGGCTGGTGGGGTCGGTGGCGAGAAGGTCGAAATGCAGCATGGTCGTCTCAGGAGGTGCGTTCCAGCAGCATGGCATCGCCATAGCTGAAGAACCAGTAGCGATGGGCGATCGCGTGGGCATAGAGCGCCATCACGCGCTCGTAACCGGCCAGGGCGCTCACCAGCATCATCAGCGTGCTCTTGGGCAGGTGGAAGTTGGTCAGCAGCAGGTCGACATGGCAAAACGCGAAGCCCGGCGTGATGAAGATGCGGGTGTCGCCCGTGGCCTGACCGCTCGCCGCCCACGACTCCAGCGTGCGCACGGTGGTGGTGCCGACGGCGACGACGCGGCCGCCACGGGCGCGACATTCGGCGATGGCGTCCTGCGTGGCGGGCGGCACGTCGTAGCGCTCGGCATGCATCGTGTGCTCGGCGATGTTCTCGGTCTTCACCGGCTGGAAGGTGCCCGCGCCCACGTGCAGCGTGACGTTGGCGCGTTGCACGCCGCGTGCCTCCAGCCGCGCCAGCAGGGCCTCGTCGAAATGCAGTGCGGCGGTGGGGGCGGCCACGGCGCCGGGCACGCGCGCGAACACGGTCTGGTAGCGGCGCTCGTCGTCGGCCGAGTCGGTGTGTTCGATGTAGGGTGGCAACGGCACGTGGCCGCAGCGCGCCATCAGCGCGTAGGCGTCCTCGCCTGCGCCACTGGCGAAGGCGAACCGGAACAGGGCGCCGTCCGGTGTCGGCCAGCGGCCCAGCAGCGTCGCCGTGAAGTCCCCGGCCATGCGCAGCACGGTGCCCACCGGCGGCTTCTTGCTGACCTTCATGTGGGCGACGACCTCGCCGTCGACGAGCACGCGTTCGACCAGCAGCTCGAGCTTGCCACCGGTGGGCTTCTCGCCGAAGAGGCGCGCCTTGACGACGCGGGTGTCGTTGAAGACCAGCAGGTCGCCCGCGCGCAGCAGGTCCGGGAGGTCGCGGAAGATGCGGTCGACCGGCGCGTCGTGGGTGCCGTCGAGCAGTCGCGAGGACGTGCGTTCGGCGGCGGGATGCTGCGCCACCAGTTCGGGCGGCAGGACGAAGTCGAAATCGGAAAGGGTGAAGTCGCGCATGGTGCTTGAGGGCCGGACGGGCCCGTGCCAAGAAGGCGGGGAAAACGATGAAAGACGAAACCTGCGATCCGGCTGGTTCGGGAGAGACGGAAAAAGCGCTCGGGATTCTCCCATGGCGGCAGAATCGGTCCATGCGCCCGCCCTCCGATTCCCCTCCGGCTTCCGCGCCGGCCCTCCCGCCGCAGGATCCGGATGCGCCGCCGCGCTTCGGCACCCGGCCGCAGCAGGTGCTGGTCACCGGCGGGACCGGTTTCATCGGGCGCCGGCTCATCGCCGCCCTGCGTGCCGACGGCCACATGGTGAGCGTGTGGACGCGCGATCCGCGCGCCGCCGCCGCGCGCTTCGAGCCGGCCGTGCGCTGCGTGGCGCGGCTGGAGGACCTGCCGGCGGCGCCGGGCATCGACGTCGTCGTCAACCTGGCGGGCGCGCCCATCGTGGGGGCGCGCTGGAGCGAGCGTCGCAAGGCCGAGCTGCTGCGCAGCCGCGAAGGCCTGACGAACACGCTGGTGGCCTGGATGGGCTCGCTGCCGAAGCCGCCGTGGCTGCTGATCTCGGGCTCGGCGATCGGCTACTACGGTGTCCAGCGGCAGGGCGATCCGACGGTACTGACCGAGTCGAGTCCGCCCCAGGCGATCTTCATGTCGCGCCTGTGCCAGCGCTGGGAAGCCGCCGCCGGCGAAGCGAGCCGGCTCGGTGTGCAGGTGGCCCTCACGCGGCTGGGTTTCGTGCTCGGCCACGGGGGCTCGCTGCCCCGGCTGCTGCTGCCGGTGCGCCTGGGCCTGGGCGGACCCCTGGGCGGCGGCCGCCAGACCTTGTCCTGGGTGCACGTGGAGGACGTGGTGCGCGGCATGGCGCACGTGTGGAGCCTGGCCGCCGCTCAGACCGGTCCCGTGGCACCGCAGGCCTACAACTTCACGGCGCCCGGGGCCGTGTCGCAGGGCGAGTTCATGCGCACCGCCACGGTCGTGTTGCGGCGGCCGTTCTGGCTGCCGACGCCGGCCCTGCCGATGCGGCTCGCCCTCGGCGAGCAGGCCGACGTCCTGCTGGAAGGCCAGCGCGTCGCGCCGGCCCGGCTGCTGCAGACCGGCTTCCGCTTCCGCTTCCCGGACGTGCGTGGCGCCTTGCGGGATCTCTGCTGAACGTGCCGCGTACCTCCGCTCTGTCCCGCGCGCCGGCCCCGACCGAAGCTCCGGTCGCTTCCGCCCCGGGGGTCGTGGCTCCTGCCGCGCGACCGACCCCGCCCGGCACCGGTCTGAGCCCGGCGCAGCGCGCGCTGCGCAAGCTCGGCCTGGTGCGCGACATCGACTTCGCGCTCTACCTGCCGATGCGCTACGAGGACGAGACGCGCATCGTCCGCCTGGCCGACGTGCACGACGGCGACATGGCGCAGATCGAGGCCGTGGTCACGCACAGCGAGGTCAGCTGGCGGCCGCGCCGGCAGCTGATCGTCATGGTGGACGACGGCAGCGACACCTGCCAGCTGCGCTTCTTCAACTTCTATCCGTCGATGCAGGCCCAGCTCGCCGTCGGCGCCCGGGTGCGGGTGCGCGGCGAGGTGCGTGGCGGTTTCCTGGGGCGGCAGATGATGCATCCGGCCGTGAAGGCGGCCGGCACCGAACTGCCCCTGGCGCTCACGCCGGTCTATCCGACGGTGGCCGGCCTGGCGCAACCGATGCTGCGGCGCGAAGTGCGCGCCGGCCTGGCACGCGCCCGGCTCGACGAGACGGTGCCGGCCGAGGCGGCGCTGGAGGGGGCGTGGGACCTGCGCCAGGCCCTGCACTTCCTGCACTATCCGACACCCGACGTCTCCATTGCGGCGCTGGAGGACCGCAGCCATCCGGCCTGGCAGCGCCTGAAGGCCGAGGAGCTGTTGGCCCAGCAGCTTTCGCAGATGCAGGCCCGGCGCGAGCGGGCGGCGCAGCGCGCGCCGGTGCTGGCACCTTCGACGGCTCCGGAGTCCCTGCATGCGCGATTGCTGGACGTGCTGCCGTTCGGCCTGACCGGAGCGCAGCGCCGCGTCGGCGCCGAGATCACGACCGACCTGGCGCGCGAGGTGCCGATGCACCGGCTGCTGCAAGGCGATGTCGGCTCCGGCAAGACGGTGGTGGCGGCGTTGGCGGCGGCGCGCGCCATCGACGCGGGCTTCCAGTGCGCATTGATGGCGCCGACCGAGATCCTGGCCGCCCAGCATTTCGGCAAGCTGGTCGGTTGGCTGGATCCGCTGCTGGCCGCGCGCGGCCAGCGCGTCGCCTGGCTCACCGGCAGCCAGAAGAAGAAGGAGCGCGACCACATGTCGGCCGCCGTCGAGTGCGGCGAGGCGGCCCTGGTGATCGGCACCCACGCGGTGATCTCCGAGAAGACGCGCTTCCACCGCCTGGGACTGGCGATCATCGACGAGCAGCACCGCTTCGGTGTCGCCCAGCGTCTGGCCCTGCGCGGCAAGGCGGCGCTCGAACCCGCGCCGGGCCGGGCTGCGGGCGATGCCGTCACCGCGCTGGAGCCGCATCTGCTGATGATGAGCGCGACCCCGATCCCGCGCACGCTGGCGATGAGCTACTACGCCGATCTCGATGTCTCCACGCTCGACGAACTGCCGCCCGGGCGCACGCCCATCGTCACCAAGCTGGTGGCCGAGCACCGCCGCGACGAGGTCATCGGCCGTATCCGCTCGCAGCTCGCCCAGGGCCGGCAGGTCTACTGGGTGTGTCCGCTGATCGAGGAGAGCGAGGCCGTCGATCTGCGCAACGCCACCGAGACGCGCGACGAACTCGCCGAGATGCTCGGCGCCGGCGTCGAGGTGGGCCTGCTGCACTCGCGCATGCCCACGGTCGATAAGCAGGAGGTCATGGCGCGCTTCACCGTCAACACCATCCAGGTGCTGGTGAGCACCACCGTGATCGAGGTCGGCGTGGATGTGCCCAATGCCTCCCTGATGGTGATCGAGCATGCGGAGCGCTTCGGGCTGTCGCAGCTCCATCAGCTGCGTGGGCGCGTCGGGCGTGGCGCGGTGGCATCTGCCTGCGTGCTGCTCTATGCGCCCAACGAGGCCGGCCGCGTCGGCGAGACGGCACGCGCGCGTCTCAAGGCGATGGCCGAGACCGGCGACGGCTTCGAGATCGCCCGGCGCGACCTGGAGATCCGCGGACCCGGCGAATTCCTGGGTGCCAAGCAGTCCGGGGCACCGCTGCTGCGCTTCGCCGACCTCGACGAGGACGCGCTGCTGCTCGACTGGGCACGCGAACTGGCGCCCCGGATGCTCGATCGCCATCCCGACCTGGCCCGACGCCACGTCGAGCGCTGGCTCGGCGGCAAATCGCAGTACCTCAAGGCCTGAGGCGACGGATCGCCGGGCTCAGCCGGGCCTGCGCGCCGCGGCCAGCAGCAGTCCGAAGCCGATCATCATGGTGCCGCTGGCACGGTTGAACCAGCGCATTGCCCGGCCGCCCCGGGCCAGCTTGCGCATCCGCGCGCCGAGCAGCGCATACAGCGCGATCGCGATCGTCTCCAGCGCCAGGAAGGTCGCGCCCAGCAGCAGGTAGCTCAAGGCATAGGCGTCGGGCGCGACGAACTGGGGCAGGAAGGCGGTGAAGATCAGGATCGCCTTCGGATTGCCGATGGCGACGGTGAACTCCTGCCGGGCCAGGGCCATGCGTGATGGCGCCGCCGCCAGGTCCGCGAGGTCGTCGTCGCCCAGGGCCGCCGCCGGTGCCCGCAGCAGACGAACGCCGATCCACACCAAGTAGGCCGCGCCCAGCCACTTGATGGCATTGAAGGCGATCTCGGAGGCCGCCAGCACGGCGCCCATGCCGATCCCGGCGATGGCGATCATGAGCGCGAAGGCGACCAGCCGACCACTCGCCGCCAGCACCGCGACCCGCACGCCATGCCGGGCGCCGTGGGTGACCGACAGCAGATTGTTGGGACCGAAGGCCATGTTCAGTGCGAAACAGGCCGGCAGGAAGAGCAGATAGGCGGACGATGTCATGGCGGGTCGACGAGGATGGAGGGAGGCGGGCGGCGCCGATAGGCGGACGCCATGAGGGCCGATCCGGGCGGCGCGAAGTGCAAAGATCCGGACTGCGCATAATTCTGCCGAGACATGACCCTCACCGAACTCAAATACATCGTCGCGGTCGCCCGGGAGCG
Source organism: Variovorax sp. PEI5 (assembly GCF_056679935.1). Lineage (NCBI taxonomy): Bacteria > Pseudomonadati > Pseudomonadota > Betaproteobacteria > Burkholderiales > Comamonadaceae > Variovorax > Variovorax sp. PEI5. The sequence continues at coordinate 2,468,570 of NZ_CM155257.1, read as the reverse complement.
GCATTTCGGCAAGGCGGCGGAAGCCTGCCACGTCTCCCAGCCGACGCTGTCGGTGGCCATCAAGAAGCTCGAGGACGAGTTGGAGGTGAAGCTCTTCGAACGCAGCGCGACCGAAGTCACGGTCACCCCGCTGGGCGACCAGATCGTGCAGCAGGCCCAGAGCGTGCTCGAACAGGCCGCCAGCATCAAGGAGATCGCCAAGCGCGGCAAGGATCCGCTCTCCGGCGCATTGAACCTGGGGATCATCTACACCATCGGTCCCTACCTGCTGCCGGACCTGGTGCGGCGCAACATCGAGCGCACGCCGCAGATGCCGCTGATGCTGCAGGAGAACTTCACCGCCAAGCTGCTGGAGATGCTGCGTGGCGGCGAGATCGATTGCGCCATCATGGCGGAACCCTTTCCCGACACCAACCTGGCGCTGGCCCCGCTCTACGACGAACCCTTCATCGCCGTGGTGCCCGCGAGCCACCCGCTGGCGACGCGCGAGTCCATCACGTCCGACGAACTCAAGAGCGAGACCATGCTCCTGCTGGGCACCGGGCACTGCTTCCGCGACCACGTGCTGGACGTGTGCCCGGAATTCGCGCGCTTCTCCAGCAATGCCGAAGGGATCCGCAAGAGCTTCGAGGGCTCGTCGCTGGAGACCATCAAGCACATGGTCGCCTCCGGCATGGGTGTGACGCTGGTGCCCCGGCTGTCCGTGCCACCCGAGGCCCTGAAGCCGAAGGCCCGGAGCCGCGACGACGCCGAGCCGGCGATGGTGCGCTACCTCGCCGTCGACGATGGCCATGGTCGCCCGCCGCCGACGCGCCGCGTCGTGCTGGCCTGGCGCCGCAGCTTCACCCGCTACGAAGCCATCGCCGCCCTGCGCAATGCGATCTACGCGTGCGAACTGCCGGGCGTGGTGCGGCTTTCGTGATTGACCGACACGCAGCGCGCCGCGAAGCTGCCACCATGCATCGCAGGGTATCGAAAACCGCCGGCCTGCCCGCCGAAGGCATCCGTTTCGATTCCACCTGATTCAACACCAACCACCCTCATCGGAAGGATCTCTCGTCATGGCCAAAGAACCCGGCAAATCCACCAAGAAAATCAAGTCCACCTTCGAGGCACCCACTGCCGGTGAAGGTACCGTGCCGACCCGGGGGGAGGTCTCGGTCTCCCAGGAATCGGGCGGACGCAACTCGCCGATCATCAACATCGGCATCGAGCGCCAGGATCGCGCCGCCATCGCCGAGGGCCTGAGCCGCGTGCTGGCCGACACCTACACGCTCTACCTCACGACCCACAACTTCCACTGGAACGTCACCGGTCCGCACTTCAACTCGCTCCACGCGATGTTCATGGATCAGTACACCGAACTCTGGAACTCGACCGACGTCATCGCCGAGCGCATCCGAGCGCTGGGTCACTACGCACCCGGCTCGTATGCCGAGTTCAGCAAGATCGCCACCGTGCCGGACGTGCCGCAGAACCCGCCCAGGGCCATGGAAATGGTGCGCATCCTGGTCAAGGGTCACGAGACCGTGTCGCGCATCGCGCGCGAGTTCATTCCCGTGGCGGAGGAGGCCGGCGACGATCCGACGGCCGACATGCTGACCGCGCGCTGCACGGTGCACGACCAGACGGCCTGGATGCTGCGCTCGCTCCTCGAGGAGTGAGGAGGCGTCGTCCGGGGCGGGGCGGCTGCTGGCGATCATTCGCCTGCCGTCGAAGAGTCACTGGAACCTTGCCTGGCCGGCCCAGTGACATGAACACTGCGGCCGGCTTGCCGGCGACCTGACTCCCAACGACCAAGATTCGGTACCGGCATCGACGCTTCGGCACCGATTCGAGGTTGCCGCGCTCCATCCCTGGGGAACGCTTCGTGCCGATGGTCCAGGGAGGGGCGGGCGTGGCGGGGCGGGCTGCAGCGGCACAATGCCGCTTTTTCACCTGGAGCTTCGACCATGGCTGGCGGTCGCGTCGCGCTGTATCTCGACCTCATCCGCTGGAATCGGCCGGCTGGATGGCTGCTGCTGTTGTGGCCGACGTTGGGGGCCCTGTGGTTCGCCGCCGGCGGCTGGCCGGGCTGGCACCTGCTGGTGGTGTTCGTGCTGGGAACGATCCTGATGCGCAGTGCCGGCTGCTGCGTCAACGATGTCGCCGATCGCGATTTCGACCGGCACGTCAAGCGCACCGCGCAACGTCCGGTCACCAGCGGCGCCATCTCGACGCGCCAGGCATTGGGGCTGGGTGCCGCGCTGGCGCTGCTGGCTTTCGGGCTGGCGCTGACGACCAATGCGGCGGTGATCGCCTGGTCCTTCGTCGGCCTGCTGGTGACGCTGGCCTATCCCTTCGCCAAACGCTTCGTGTCGCTGCCCCAGGCGGTGCTGGGCGTGGCATTCTCGATCGGCATCCCGATGGCGTTCTGCGCCTCCGGTGGCCCGGACGTTCCGATGGGCGAGGCCCTTGCACGGGTGCCGGCCTACGGCTGGACCCTCCTGGCCGGCAACCTGGCCTGGGTACTGGCCTACGACACCGAATACGCGATGGTCGACCGCGACGACGACCTGAGGATCGGCATGAAGACCTCGGCCATCACCTTCGGCCGCTTCGATGTCGCAGCCGTGATGCTGTGCTACATCGTCTTCCTGCTGCTCTGGGGCCTGTGCGGCCTGCGCGTCGGCCTGAGCTGGCCGTTCCTGCTCGGACTCGTCGGCGCGGCGGCCCAGGCGCTCTGGCACTGGCAATTGATCCGTGACCGCACCCGGGAGGGCTGCTTCAAGGCCTTCCGCCTGAACCACTGGCTGGGCTGCACGGTCTTCGTGGGTGTCGTGGCCGGCTTCGCTCTGCGCTGACGCTGGAGCGCCCGGCGCGAGCACGAGAGTACGCCGGGTTCGAGTGGGCCTGGCGAAGTTGCGGCCGCGACCTCAGCCGCGACCGAATTCGGCCGCGAGTTCCATCGCCCGCTGTTCGGCCGCCCGGATCGCCGTCTTGAAGCGGACCTTGACCTCGGCCGCCTCCATCGACTGCAGGGCCGCGTAGGTGGTACCGCCCTTGGACGTGACGCGGGCACGCAGTAGCGCCGGTGCTTCGTCGGACGACCGCGCCAGGGCCGAGGCGCCCGCGAAGGTGCCGACGGCCAGGCGCTGTGCCTGTTCCGGCGGCAATCCCATCTCGATGCCCGCCTCGGTCATGGCTTCGATGAAGTAGAAGACATAGGCTGGCCCCGACCCCGACAGCGCCGTCACGGCATCGAGGGCCTTCTCGGCATCGATCCACAGCAACTCGCCGGTCGGCCGCAACACGCGCTCGACCAGGTCCCGTCCCGCGGCCGGTACGCCGGCACGGGCGAAGAGCCCGGTCATGCCCTGGCCGACCAGTGCCGGGGTGTTGGGCATGGCGCGCACGACGGCCTCGGTGCCGAGCCAACGGGCGATGCTCGCCGAGGGAATGCCTGCGGCCACGCTCAGATGAAGCGAGTCGCGTGCCTGCGCTCCCACGGCAGCGGCGGCCTCGGCGAAGCTCTGCGGCTTGACCGCCCAGACGACCAGCGCGCAACGTGAGAGTGCCGGGCCCGCCGCCGACTGCGCCGCAACGCCGAACTCCCGAGCGAGGCGGGCCCGGGCTTCCTCGAACGGCTCCACGACCTCGACGGCCGCGGGCGGCAATCCCTGGCGGATCAGGCCACCCAGGATGGCGCTGGCCATGTTGCCGCCGCCGATGAAGGCGATCGGCGGCAGCGCGGCAGCGGAGGAGGGCGACGTGGGCAGGGACGACATGGAAGGGCTCCTTGGAAAATCGGGACGGAAGCGAGATTCGATTGTCGCTTCGACCCCCATCCTGCTCGACAGCCCGGGGAAGATCGGTTGACAACCACGACGCGAGCTGCCACAATCGCGGGCTTCGCTTCAAAAAGGCGAAACTTCTGCCCAGCGGAAGCGCCCCAAGTGGTTTGGAGCGCGGACGACGGGCCCAAGACTGATCGGGTGATGCCAGCAGGCGCCAACCGGTACAAGTTGGGAACCAATCGAAATGATCCAAACTGAATCCAGGCTCGAAGTGGCCGACAACACAGGCGCGAAATCCGTCCTGTGCATCAAGGTGCTCGGCGGTTCCAAGCGGCGCTATGCCAGCGTGGGCGACGTCATCAAGGTGAGCATCAAGGAAGCCGCTCCGCGGGGTCGCGTCAAGAAGGGCGAGATCTACAGCGCCGTGGTGGTCCGCACCGCCAAGGGCATCCGTCGCGCAGATGGTTCGCTCGTCAAGTTCGATGGCAATGCCGCCGTCCTGCTCAACGCCAAGCTGGAGCCGATCGGCACCCGCATCTTCGGCCCGGTCACGCGCGAACTGCGTACCGAGAAGTTCATGAAGATCGTTTCGCTGGCTCCTGAAGTTCTGTAAGGACACCCCCGTCATGAACAAGATTCGCAAAGGCGACCAGGTCATCGTATTGACCGGCCGCGACAAGGGCAAGCGCGGCACTGTGTCGCTGCGCAAGGACGATTCGCACCTGATCGTCGACGGCATCAACACCGTCAAGAAGCACACCAAGCCGAACCCTCTCAAGGGCACGACCGGTGGCATCGTCGAGAAGACGATGCCGATCCATCAATCGAACGTGGCCATCTTCAATGCCGCGACCGGCAAGGCCGATCGCGTGGGCATCAAGATCGCGGATGGCAAGCGCGTGCGCGTCTTCAAGTCCAGCGGCGACGAAATCAAGACCGCCTAAGGAAAGACTCATATGGCACGTCTCCAACAAATCTACCGCGAGAAAATCGCGAAAGACCTGACCGAAAAGTTCGGCTACACCTCGCCGATGCAGGTTCCGCGTCTGACCAAGATCACGCTCAACATGGGTGTGGGCGAAGCAGTCGCCGACAAGAAGGTCCTCGACAACGCCGTCGCCGACCTCACCAAGATCGCCGGCCAGAAGCCCGTGGTCACCAAGTCGAAGAAGGCCATCGCCGGTTTCAAGATCCGCGAGAACCAGCCGATCGGCTGCATGGTCACGCTTCGTGGCGTTCAGATGTATGAATTCCTGGATCGTTTCGTGACGGTGGCCCTGCCGCGCGTGCGTGACTTCCGTGGTATCTCCGGCCGTGCTTTCGACGGTCGTGGCAACTACAACATCGGCGTCAAAGAGCAGATCATTTTCCCTGAGATCGAATACGACAAGGTCGATGCCCTGCGCGGTCTCAACATCAGCATCACGACGACGGCCAAGAACGACGAAGAAGCCAAGGCGCTTCTCGCCGGCTTCCGTTTCCCGTTCAAGAACTGAGGCGAACCGTGGCTAAACAATCCCTGATCCAGCGCGAACTCAAGCGCGACAAGCTCGTCGCCAAGTACGCTGCCAAGCATGCCGAACTCAAGGCCATCGCCAACGATGCCGGCAAGAGCGATGAAGAGCGCGCCCAGGCACGCCTCGGTCTGCAAAAGCTGCCCCGCAACGCGAACCCGACTCGCCAGCGCAATCGCTGCGAGATCACGGGCCGCCCGCGCGGTACGTTCCGTCAGTTCGGTCTGGCCCGCGCCAAGATCCGCGAACTGGCTTTCAATGGCGACATCCCCGGTGTCACCAAGGCCAGCTGGTAAGCCAGGCAGGAGCAGAAAACATGAGCATGAGTGATCCCATTGCCGACCTGCTGACGCGCATCCGTAATGCGCAGATGGTGGCGAAGCCCACGGTGTCGATTCCTTCTTCCAAGGTGAAGGTCGCGATCGCACAGGTGTTGAAGGACGAAGGCTACATCGACGGATTCCAGGTCAAGACCGAAGCAGGCAAGTCCGAGCTAGTCATCGATCTGAAGTACTACGCCGGTCGTCCCGTCATCGAACGCATCGAGCGCGTGAGCCGTCCCGGTCTGCGTGTCTACAAGTCCAGCACGACCATTCCGCAAGTTCAGAACGGACTTGGCGTGGCCATCGTCACCACGCCCCAGGGCGTGATGACGGATCGCAAAGCTCGCGCTAATGGCGTCGGCGGCGAAGTGCTGTGCTACGTCGCCTAACCGAGACATCGAGGAGTAACTGAAATGTCCCGAGTAGGAAAAATGCCGGTCGCCATCCCCGCAGGTGTGGATGTGGCGGTCAAGGATGACCAGATCAGCGTCAAGGGAACGGGCGGTACGCTCAACCTGGCACGCAATGGCTTGGTCAAGGTCGTCAACAGCGACGGCAAGCTGAGCTTCGAGCCCGCCAACGATTCGCGCGAAGCGAATGCCATGAGCGGCACGCTGCGTCAGCTTGTCAACAACATGGTGGTCGGTGTCACGAAGGGCTTCGAGAAGAAGCTCAACCTCGTGGGCGTCGGCTACAAGGCCGCAGCGCAAGGCACCAAGCTGAACCTGCAAGTGGGATATTCCCATCCGGTCAACATCGAGATGCCCCAAGGCATCACGGTGACCACGCCGACTGCGACCGAAGTCGTGATCAAGGGTGCGGATCGTCAACGCGTCGGGCAGATTGCTGCCGAGATTCGCGCAGTTCGTCCTCCCGAGCCCTACAAGGGCAAGGGAATCCGGTACTCGGACGAGAAGATCGTGATCAAAGAGACCAAGAAGAAATAAGGGCAGCCATGACAACGTTGACCAAAAAAGCACAGCGTCTGCGCCGCTCGCGTCAGACCCGCATTCGTATCGCGACGCAGGGCGTGGCGCGCCTGACGGTGAACCGCACCAATCTGCACATCTATGCCACCGTCATCTCCGACGACGGCACCAAGGTGATCGCGACGGCTTCGACCGCCGAGGCCGAACTGCGTACCTCTCTGGGCGGCTCGGGCAAGGGTGGCAACGCCGCCGCCGCGACTGCAGTGGGCAAGCGTATCGCCGAGAAGGCGAAGGCTGCCGGCATTGAGAAGGTCGCCTTCGATCGCGCAGGTTTCGCCTATCACGGCCGCGTCAAGGCGCTGGCGGATGCGGCTCGCGAAGCTGGCCTGCAGTTCTAACCGGACACGAGATACAAAATGGCAAAGATTCAGGCAAGAACGCAGAACGAAGGCCCCGAAGACGGTCTGCGCGAGAAGATGATCGCGATCAACCGGGTCACCAAGGTGGTCAAGGGTGGCCGTATCCTCGGTTTCGCGGCACTGACGGTGGTGGGCGATGGTGATGGCCGTGTCGGCATGGGCAAGGGCAAGTCGAAGGAAGTGCCAGCAGCCGTGCAGAAGGCCATGGAAGAAGCACGCCGCAATCTGGCGAAGATCTCCATCAAGAACGGCACGCTGCATCATCGCGTCACGGGCCATCACGGCGCCGCCTCGGTGGTCATGATTCCGGCACCCAAGGGTACCGGCATCATCGCGGGTGGTCCGATGCGTGCCGTCTTCGAAGTGATGGGCATCACCGACATCGTGGCCAAGAGCCATGGTTCGTCGAATCCCTACAACATGGTCCGCGCCACGCTCGACGGACTGAAGAACTCGACGACGGCTTCCGAAGTCGCTGCCAAGCGCGGCCTCACCGTCGAAGAGATCTTCGCCTGATCGGCGATCAAGTACACGGAAGCATCGAAATGACGACGCAAGAACAAACGCTCAAGGTGCAGCTCGTGAAGAGCCCGATCGGCACCAAGGAGTCGCATCGCGCGACAGTGCGCGGCCTGGGCCTGCGCAAGCTCAACAGCGTGAGCGAGCTGCAGGACACTCCCGCCGTGCGCGGCATGATCAACAAGATCAGTTATCTGGTCAAAGTGCTCTGACTAGAGTCACCTGAAAGACGCATATGGAACTCAATGGCATCAAGCCGGCAGACGGCGCGAAGCACGCAAAGCGCCGTGTCGGTCGTGGTATCGGCTCGGGTCTGGGAAAGACCGCAGGTCGTGGTCACAAGGGTCAGAAGTCGCGTTCGGGCGGCTTCCACAAGGTCGGTTTCGAAGGCGGTCAGATGCCCTTGCAGCGGCGCCTGCCCAAGCGCGGTTTCAAGTCGCAGACGCTGAAGTACAACGCTGAGGTCACGCTGACATCGCTGGAAAACCTCGGCTTGGCCGAAGTCGACATGCTGGCATTGAAGCAAGCGGGTCTGGTGGGTCAGATGGCCAAGGTCGTGAAGATCATCAAGACCGGCGAACTGACGAAAGCGGTCAAGCTCACGGGTATCGGTGCCACTGCAGGTGCCAAGGCCGTGATCGAAGCCGCTGGCGGCAGCGTCGCCTGACGTCGTACTGAAAGACGCTTTCGTGGCAACCAACGCAGCAACGCTCGCGAAGACAGGCAAGTTCGGCGATCTCCGTCGTCGGCTCGTTTTCCTGCTGCTCGCGCTCGTGGTCTATCGGATCGGCGCGCACATTCCTGTGCCTGGAATCAATCCTGACCAGCTTGCGCAGTTGTTCCAAGGACAGCAGGGTGGCATTCTGAGCCTGTTCAACATGTTCTCGGGTGGTGCGTTGTCGCGCTTCACCGTGTTCGCGTTAGGCATCATGCCGTACATCTCCGCATCGATCATCATGCAATTGATGACCTATGTGCTTCCCACCTTCGAGCAACTGAAGAAGGAAGGCGAGTCGGGCCGGCGCAAGATCACGCAATACACCCGCTATGGCGCGTTGGGTCTGGCGCTCTTCCAGTCGTTCAGCATCGCGGTGGCTCTCGAGTCTTCGGCAGGTCTGGTGATCACCCCGGGTTTCGGCTTCCGGATCACTGCCATGATCAGCTTGACGGCTGGCTCGATCTTCCTGATGTGGCTGGGTGAACAGATCACCGAGCGTGGTCTGGGCAACGGCATCTCGATCCTGATCTTCTCGGGCATCGCGGCCGGACTTCCCAGTGCGATCGGCGGTTTGCTGGAGTTGGTCCGCACGGGTGCCATGAACGTGCTGGTGGCGATGTTCATCGTCGTCGTGGTCGTGCTGGTGACCTACTTCGTCGTGTTCGTCGAACGTGGGCAACGCAAGATCCTGGTGAACTATGCACGTCGTCAGGTGGGCAACAAGGTCTATGGTGGACAGTCGTCGCACCTGCCGCTGAAGCTCAACATGGCAGGCGTGATCCCGCCCATCTTCGCTTCGTCGATCATCCTGCTGCCGGCAACGGTCGTCGGCTGGTTCAGTGCCGGCGAGAGCATGCGCTGGATCAAGGACATCGCAAGCGCATTGACTCCAGGACAACCGATCTACGTTCTGCTCTATGCGGCTGCCATCGTCTTCTTCTGCTTCTTCTACACGGCACTCGTGTTCAACAGCAAGGAAACGGCGGACAACCTGAAGAAGAGCGGTGCGTTCATTCCAGGCATTCGTCCGGGTGACCAGACCGCACGCTACATCGACAAGATCCTGGTTCGCTTGACGCTGGCTGGCGCGGTTTACATCACCTTCGTCTGCCTGCTGCCTGAATTCCTGATCCTGAAATACAACGTGCCGTTTTATTTCGGTGGGACCTCCCTGCTGATCATCGTGGTAGTGACGATGGACTTCATGGCCCAGGTGCAGAACTACATGATGTCGCAGCAATACGAGTCGTTGCTGAAGAAGGCGAACTTCAAGCCGTCGTAAGACTGATTGTCGTTATTGATTCCAGGGCTGCGGACAGGCGGCCACGTTAAACAGTTTTAGGAGAATGAAATGAGAGTTTCGGCTTCGGTCAAACCCATCTGCCGTAATTGCAAGGTCATCCGTCGTAAGGGCGTGGTGCGTGTGATTTGCACCGACCCGCGCCACAAACAGCGCCAGGGTTGATTGAGACGTATTAGAGGACGAACATGGCACGTATTGCTGGCATCAACATCCCGCCGCACAAGCACGCTGAAATCGGCCTGACGGCTATCTTCGGTATCGGTCGCACCCGCGCCCGTCAGATCTGCGAAGCGAGCGGAATCGAATATTCCAAGAAGATCAAGGATCTGACTGACGCCGATCTCGAAAAGATTCGCGACCAGATCGCTCTCTTCACGATCGAAGGCGACCTGCGCCGCGAGACGACGATGAACATCAAGCGTTTGATGGACATCGGTTGCTATCGCGGTTTCCGTCATCGCCGCGGCTTGCCGATGCGCGGTCAGCGCACGCGCACCAATGCCCGCACCCGCAAGGGACCGCGCAAGGCTGCGCAGTCCCTGAAGAAATAAGGATTGAAACAGCATGGCTAAAGCTCCTGCCAACAACGCCGCACAGCGCGTCCGCAAGAAGGTTCGCAAGAACGTCGCGGACGGTATTGCTCACGTGCACGCCTCGTTCAACAACACGATCATCACGATCACGGACCGCCAGGGCAACGCCCTGTCGTGGGCTTCGTCGGGTGGTCAGGGCTTCAAGGGTTCGCGCAAATCGACGCCTTTCGCAGCGCAGGTCGCTTCGGAAGTCGCAGGTCGCGCTGCCGTCGAGCAAGGCATCAAGAACCTCGATGTCGAGATCAAGGGTCCTGGTCCTGGTCGCGAATCGTCGGTGCGCGCATTGGCCGCACTTGGCATTCGGATCAATTCCATCGCCGACGTGACGCCTGTGCCGCACAACGGCTGCCGCCCTCAGAAGCGTCGTCGCATCTAATTCATCAGATGCAACGCGCAGTCCGCTTCCATGGCGGCTGCGCATTTTGTTTTCAACAAGCCCACCGCCATCGATATCGCATCGGATGGCTCCCGCAGGTGACCTGCGGTAGATGACATAAAAGGAAGATCAAGTGGCACGCTATCTCGGCCCCAAGGCCAAACTCTCCCGTCGCGAAGGTACCGACCTGTTCCTGAAGAGCGCACGTCGCTCGATCCAGGACAAGGCCAAGTTCGATTCGAAGCCTGGTCAGCATGGCCGCACGTCCGGTCAACGCACGTCCGATTACGGTCTGCAGCTGCGCGAGAAGCAGAAGGTCAAGCGCATGTATGGCGTGCTCGAAAAGCAGTTCCGTCGTTATTTCGAGGAAGCCGATCGTCGTCGTGGCAACACGGGCGCCAATCTGCTGTTCCTGCTGGAATCGCGTCTGGACAATGTCGTCTTCCGCATGGGCTTTGGCTCGACGCGCGCCGAGGCACGTCAGCTCGTCTCGCACAAGGCCATCACCGTGAATGGCCAGTCCGTCAACATTCCGTCGTATCTGGTCAAGACTGGTGACGTCGTTGCGGTCCGCGAGAAGTCGAAGAAGCAGAACCGCATCGTCGAAGCGCTCCAGCTGGCACAGCAGGTCGGTATTCCCGCATGGGTCGAAGTCAACGCCGACAAGGGCGAAGGCACCTTCAAGAAGGTCCCGGATCGCGACGAATTCGGTGCCGACATCAATGAGTCGTTGATCGTCGAACTGTATTCGCGTTGATTTGCAGCACGCATCGTTTTGATGCGTCTTGTTTTTTGTTTCTGTTTCGTTCCTGGCGCACACGAGCGTGCGTCGGGCGCTTCGCCAGCCTTACCGGTGTAACGAACCGGGGGTATTGAGAGGAAGTTCGCATGCAAACCACCCTGCTGAAACCCAAGACCATCCAGGTCGAGCAACTAGCCGCCAACAAGGCCAAGGTGACGCTGGAGCCGTTCGAGCGCGGTTATGGACACACGCTCGGCAATGCGCTTCGTCGTGTATTGCTGTCGTCGATGGTGGGTTATTCCGCCACGGAAGTGACCATCGCCGGTGTGCTCCATGAGTACTCGTCGATCGATGGCGTGCAGGAAGATGTCGTCAACATCCTGCTGAACCTGAAGGGCGTCGTCTTCAAGTTGCACAATCGCGATGAAGTCACGCTCAGCCTGCGCAAGGATGGTGAGGGCGCCGTGACGGCTTCCGACATCCAGACGCCGCACGATGTCGAGATCATCAATCCCGATCACGTGATCGCTCACCTGTCGCAAGGTGGCAAGCTCGACATGCAGATCAAGGTCGAGAAGGGCCGCGGCTATGTGCCCGGCACGATGCGTCGTTATGCCGACGAGCCGACGAAATCGATCGGTCGCATCGTCCTCGACGCGTCGTTCTCCCCGGTCAAGCGCGTGAGCTACACCGTGGAAAGCGCCCGTGTCGAGCAGCGTACCGATCTGGACAAGCTGCTCATCGAGATCGAGACCAATGGTGCCATCACGGCTGAAGATGCCGTGCGTGCATCGGCCAAGATCCTGGTGGAACAGCTCGCGGTGTTCGCGCAGCTCGAAGGTGGCGAACTCGCCGCGTTCGACGCACCGGCTCCTCGGAGCGCCCAGCAGTTCGATCCGATCCTGCTGCGTCCGGTGGACGAGCTCGAGCTCACCGTGCGTTCGGCCAACTGCCTGAAGGCCGAAAACATCTACTACATCGGTGATCTGATCCAGCGCACCGAGAACGAACTGCTCAAGACCCCGAACCTGGGTCGCAAGTCGCTCAACGAAATCAAGGAAGTGCTCGCATCTCGTGGGCTGACCTTGGGCATGAAGCTCGAAAGCTGGCCGCCGGCCGGCCTCGACAAGCGTTGATTCTCCAGCGGCTCTGTGGAGCCGCAGTGCATCGGGCAGTACCTGATACGGCTGCCTGTTTTATAAAGTAAAGGAAAGCACCATGCGTCACGGACACGGACTCCGCAAACTCAATCGCACCAGCTCGCATCGGCTGGCCATGCTTCAGAACATGATGAACTCCCTCATCGAGCATGAAGTCATCAAGACCACTGTTCCCAAGGCCAAGGAACTGCGCCGTGTCATCGAGCCGATGATCACGCTGGCCAAGAACCCGACGGTCGCCAACAAGCGGCTCGCTTTCGATCGCCTGCGCAGCCGCGACAGCGTCGTCAAGCTCTTCGGCGAACTCGGTCCCCGCTACCAGGCCCGTCCGGGCGGCTACACCCGCATCCTGAAGATGGGTTTCCGCGTGGGTGACAATGCTCCCATGGCGCTCGTCGAACTGGTTGATCGTCCCGAAGTGTCGGAAGATCAAAATAATGAGACAACGTCTGAAGAATAAGATATAATTCCATCTTGCCGCGCGATGGAGCAGCCTGGTAGCTCGTTGGGCTCATAACCCAAAGGTCGCAAGTTCAAATCTTGCTCGCGCAACCAATTGAAGGGCCCTGTTTTTTGACAGGGCCCTTTTTCTTTGGCCAATTTCTTTCGGCAGGACTCAGGCGACGACCAGCGGGTCCAGGATGCCGGCAACGCATCCCTGTGGTTGCAAGCCCCGAAAGGGGGGTACGCCAACAGGGCCGATGCCTGGCCGTTCTGATACCCGGCATGTCTTTCGTAGGTCATCAGGTCCGGATATGGACCTGCATGAACATGCGACCAATGCGTGTACGCTTGTTTCTCGATTTTTCCTCGAAGAGCCATCAGACATGCTGTACCGATTCAAATCCCAGGCGACCGCCGACGTGGTCATGCTCGAACCCAATGCCCGCCAATTGCTCGATGTGATCGGCAAGACGCCCGGAGCTCAAGGCATCGTCACCGTCGCTCAGATTCCGGCTGCCATCTCGGCGCTGGAGACGGCGATCCATCGAGAGCTCGACAGCAGCAAGCACAATCGCGATGCCCTCGCGGCGGAGGACCACGACGAGGTCGCGGAACGCGAACACGTCGGTCTGCATCAGCGTGCCGCGCCTTTTCTCGACATGCTCAAGCGTTCGCATGCCGAAGGGCGCGATGTGGTCTGGGGAGTCTGAGCGGCTGACGATCGGAAGCAGATCCACGAGGGCCTGGGGCCTCACGACAAGTCTCCGCTCATGCGCTCCGTGGACGAAGACATGAGGGCGCCACGGCCCGCTTTGGACTCGCGTGCATGCCGGGTCCTGTGATATGCAGGATCAAGATCGCGCGCTGCACGCTGTGCGAATTGCAATCGAGAGTGCCTTGCTGTCCACATCGGGCAGCGGTGGTTCACACGTGCGGACAGTACCGGACCGAGAAAGGAAAAAAGCCGGCATGGCCGGCTTTTCTTTCTGGCGTCGTCTCTTCGAGAGGCGACGTGAGGGTCGATCCCAGCGTCAGTCCGCGTAAGCGCCGGCAGCCTTCACCACCGGGCCGAAACGCGCGACCTCGGCCTGCACGAATTTCTTGTGCTCGGCCGGTTCCATGCGCTTGTCGGTCACGACGACCGCGCCCAGGCCTTCTTCCTTCTTGATGAAATCCGGATCCTTCAAGGCCACCTTGAGTGCGTCGTTCAAGGTCTTCAGCACGGCCGGCGGCGTGCCCTTGGGGGCATACAGGCCATGCCAGATCGTGACCTGGAAATTCTTCATGCCGGATTCGTCCAGCGTCGGAATGTCCTTGAGCGCCGGCGTGGTCAGACGCTTGAGCGTCGTCACGGCATAGGGCTTGACCTTCTTGGCCTCGATCTGGCTCGTGGTGTTGGTCGTCTGGTCGCACAGCAGGTCGATCTGCCCACCGAGCAGGTCGGCGATGGCGGGCGCGGTTCCCTTGTAGGGCACGGTCGTCATCTCGGTCTTCAGCTCGTTCTGGAACAGCAGGCCGCACAGGTGCGATGCCGATCCGACGCCGGCATTGCCCAGATTCACCTTGGTGCCGTTCTTGCCGATCCACGTGCGCAGTTCGGCCATGTTCTTGGCTTCGAGCGTCGGCTTGCCGATGAGCGTCATCGGCACGTCGTTGATCAACCCCAGGTATTCGAAATCGGTCTCGTAGTTGTAGGGAAGCTTGCGATAGAGCACCGGCGTGGTGGCCATGCCGACGTGGGTCAACAGCAGGGTGTAGCCGTCGTTGCGCGCGCGGGCGACCTTGGCATTGCCGATGGTGCTGCCGGCGCCAGCCGCGTTGTCGATCACGATGCTGATGCCGCCCAGCGGCTTGCGCATGGCTTCGGCCATGTCGCGCGCCACGCGGTCGGTCGGGCCACCGGCGGCGAAGGGCACGACGATGGTGATGACCTTGTCCTTGCCGGGGAAGTCCTGAGCCTGGGCACCCGCGGCGGCGGCGGCGATCACGGCGAGAGCGAACAGTTTTTTCATGGCGGTTCCGAGGATCAAAAGGTCGCGATCTTAAATTCCGGGATGCCCTGCGAAGCTCCTGATAAGCCCCTACGAAGACCCCTGGCGTCGTAGGGCCTGACACCCGATTCGGCGGTCGTTCAGCGATCCCGGACGACAGCGGAAAGGCCCGGTTCGGCCTAGCCTCGCGCGCTCTTTCCACCACGTGGAGCCCACCGCCGCGCGATGGCCGGCGGCGCGGATTCGCCGATGTTCATCCAAGGAGTCCAGTTTGGCCCGTTCTTCCTCTTCCTCATCCGCTTCCCGTTCCAAGTCCCCGCGCTCCGCCGCCTCGACCACCGGTGACGACGCCACCAGGACGCTGGTCGGGAAGGAGACCGCCATCCAGCGCCGGCAGGATGCCAAGGACCGGTCCGCGGCGCCCGTCAAGAAGAGCCGACGCGCCGTGCAGGCCGGCGCCCGCGTCCAGCCGGTCGAGCTGCCGCCCGAACACCTGCGCAAGCCCGGCCAGGAGGGCGACATGTCGCTGCGGCCCCGCTTCAACGCGCCCGGCTACCAGGGCAGCCAGAAGCTGCAGGGCATGAGCGCCATCGTCACCGGCGGCGATTCGGGCATCGGCCGCTCGGTGGCGGTGCTCTTCGCGCGCGAGGGCGCCGACGTCGCCATCGTCTACCTGGACGAGAAGGCGGATGCCGAGGCCACCCGCGCCGCGGTCGAGGCCGAGGGCCGACGCTGCCTGCTGATCCAGGGCGACGTGCGTCGCTCGGCGTTCTGCCGGCGCGCGGTCGAGCGCACCGTGAAGGCGTTCGGCAAGCTCGACATCCTGGTCAACAACGCGGCCTTCCAGATGCATGCCGATTCGATCGAGGACCTGACCGACGAGCGCATCGACCTCACACTGCAGACCAACGTGGGCGGCTACATCCGGATGGCGCAGGCGGCGGTGCCACACCTGAAGAACGGCAGCTCGATCATCAACACCGGATCACGCACCGGGCTGAGCGGCAGCCGCAATCTGCTGGACTATTCGGCTACCAAGGGTGCCATCCACGCCTTCACCAAGGCCCTGGCCATCAACCTGATCGACAAGGGCATCCGCGTCAACGCCGTGGCGCCCGGGCCGGTCTGGACGCCGCTGAACCCGGCCGACAAGAAACCCGCCGACGTCGCGAAGTTCGGCCGCGAGACCGCCTTCAAGCGCGTCGCGCAACCGGAGGAGCTGTCGCCGGCCTACGTCTTCCTGGCGTCGCCGGTCTGCGCCAGCTACATCACCGGCATCGTGCTGCCGGTGACGGGCGACATCGGCGCGATCTGAGCGCCGGACGCGCCGCCGCTCACTGGTAGCTGCGCGCGTCCTCGATCACCCGGCCATCGTTGGCCAGACTGCCGGGCGCAACGCATTCCACCGCGCAACGCAATCGCGTGACCTCGCGCATCGCCTCGGCCAGGCGCGCTGCCAGGGCGGCGTCGGGCACGGCCTCGACCTTCAGGGTCATGCGGTCGTCGGCCATCTCGCCCTCGACCACCAGGCGAGCCCGCGCCAGTCCGGGAAAGCGCCGCAGCACCGTGGCGACCTGGCCCGGATGCACGAACATGCCGCGCACCTTGGTGGTCTGGTCGGCACGGCCGAGCCAGCCCCGGATGCGCGTATTGGTCCGCCCGCTCGGGCAGCGGCCCGGCAGCACGGCCGACAGGTCGCCGGTGCCGAAGCGCACCAGTGGATAGGCGCGGTTGAAGGTGGTGACGACCACTTCGCCGACCTCGCCGTCGGGCACGGGGTCGCCGGTGCCGGGGCGGACGATCTCCAGCAGCACGCCCTCGTCGAGCACCAGGCCCTCCCGGGCGGTGGTCTCGTAGGCGATCAGGCCCAGGTCGGCGGTGGCATAGCACTGCAGGGCGGTGATGCCGCGCCCGGCCAGCCAGTCGCGCAGGCTCGGCGGAAAGGCCTCGCCCGACAGCAGCGCCTTCGAGAAGCCCGGCAGCGCGAGATTCGCGGCGGTCGCTTTCTCGAGCAGGATGCGCAGCAGGCTCGGCGTCCCCATGTAGCCCGCCGGTCGGAGATCGGCGATGGCTTCGAGCTGCTGCTCGGTCTGTCCGGTCCCGCCGGGGAAGACCGTGCAGCCCAGCGCATGTGCGCCGCTCTCCATGATCGAGCCGGCGGGCGTCAGGTGATAGCTGAAGCCGTTGTGGACCAGGTCGCCGGCGCGAAAGCCCGCGGCATGCAGCGCGCGGGCGGTGCGCCAGGGGTCGCGTCCGGTGCCCTCGGGCTCGTAGATCGTGCCGGGACTCGCGAACACGCGCGGCATCGCCGGTCCGCGCGCGATGGCGCTGAAGCCGCCGAAGGGATCGCTCGCGCGCAATCGCTTCTGCCGCTCCAGCAGGTCCGACTTGCGCGTCACCGGCACGGCGGCCAGCGCCGCGCGGCTGGCGACGGCGGCGCAGTCGACTCCCGCCAGGAGCTCGGCGAAGGCCGGCGCCGCCGATCGCGCGTGCGTCAGCTGGGCCGGCAGGGCGGCCATCAGGGCGGCCTCGCGCTCGACCGGGTCGCGGATTTCGAGGTCGTCGTGGAAATCACTCATGCCAGCCACCGTTTCCTGCGCTTGTAGCTCTTGACGTCGCGGAAGCTCTTGCGGTCGGCGCCACCGACGCCGAGGTAGAACTCCTTCACGTCCTCGTTCTCGCGCAGACCGGCGGCGGGCCCGTCGAGCACCACGCGGCCGCTCTCCAGGATGTAGCCGTAGTCGGCGAAGCGCAGCGCCATGGCGGTGTTCTGCTCGGCCAGCAGGAAGGTCACGCGCTCCTTCTCGTTGAGGTCCTTCACGATGGCGAAGACCTCCTCGACGATCTGCGGCGCCAGGCCCATCGATGGCTCGTCGAGCAGCACCATCGACGGATTGGCCATCAGCGCGCGGCCGATGGCGCACATCTGCTGCTCGCCGCCCGAGGTGTAGGCCGCCTGGGACGCGCGCCGGGTCTTCAGGCGCGGGAAATAGGCATACACCTTCTCCAGCGTGCGGGCGATGGCCGCCTTGCCATCGGTGCGGGTGTAGGCGCCGGTCAGGAGGTTGTCCTCGATGCTCAGGTGGGCGAAGCAATGGCGGCCCTCCATCACCTGCACCAGTCCGCGCCGCACCAGCGCCGAGGGCGTGAGCGCCTCGATGCGTTCGCCGCGCAGTTCGATGGTGCCCTTGGTGACCGCGCCGCGTTCGCCCACGAGCAGGTTGCTCACCGCGCGCAGCGTGGTCGTCTTGCCCGCGCCGTTGCCGCCCAGGAGCGCCACGATGCCGCCCTCCGGGACCGACAGCGACACCCCCTTGAGCACCAGGATCACGTGGTTGTAGATGACCTCGATGCCGTTGACTTCGAGGAGGGTTTTGGACGTGCTCATGAAAGGGAAAGGGTGGGGGCGTTCAGCACGCTCTGGGCTTGACGTTCTTGTCCTTGGCGTACTTGGCCGCGTACTCCTTCACCAGCGGGTCGATGAACTTCTTGTCCGACTGGTACCAGTCGGACTTCACCTCCCACTTGCCGCCGTCCCACTGCACGATGCGCGCCCAGTCGTCGCCCATGTGGTTGGCGCAGGACGTCTTGACCGGCCGCATGACCTCGCCGAAGCCCAGCGCCTTGAGCTTGTCGGCGCTCAGGTCGAGGTTCTCGAAGCCCCAGCGCACCTGCTCGGGCGTGAGCGCCTTGCCCTTGCCGTACTTCTCCTGCGCGGCGCGGATCGCCTCCACCTGCAGCATCGAGATCATCATGCCGCGCGTGTGCGCGAGCGAGCCGATGCCGGTGGGCGCGCCGGTGCCCTGGCCCTTGTCGTAGACGAACTTGCGCAGGTCGTCGTGGACCTTGTCCTTGGCGGCGCTGTTGTGGATGGTGATGGCGTTGTAGCCCTTGGCGCCGGCGCCGATGTCCTTGACGTCGTGGTCCGAGCCGGCCCACCAGATCGCATAGAGCTTCTCGCGCGGATAACCGCTGGCCTGGGCCTCGCGGATGCCCGCCGGCGTCATCACGCCGGCCGACCAGAACAGCACGTAGTCGGGCTTCTGCTGGCGGATCTGCAGCCAGGTCGACTTCTGCTCGACCCCGGGCGGCGTGACCGGGAACAGCGACAGCTCGAAGCCATCGGCCGCCGCGCGCTTCTGCAGCAGCGGGATCGGCTCCTTGCCATAGGGCGAGTCGTGATAGACCAGCGCGATCTTCTTGCCCTTGAGGCTGCCCTTCTCCTTCTTGGTGATGTCCTGGATCATCACGTCGGCGGCGGTCCAGTAGGTGCCCAGCAGCGGGAAGTTCCATTCGAACACCGTGCCGTCGACCGACTGCGACAGGCCATAGCCGGGCGTCTCCACCACCACCCGGTCGACGAAGGCCTTGTCGGTCACGGCGAAGGTGATGCCGGTGGACTGCGTGTCGAAGCCCGAGGCGCCCGAGCCCTTGCCCTTGAGGCGCTCGTAGCATTCCACGCCCTTGGCCGCGTCGTAGGCGGTCTCGCACTCCTCGTACGTCAGCTTGACGCCGTTGACGCCGCCGTCGCGCGCGTTCACCAGCTTCAGGTAGTCCTGCTTGCCATCGGCCCATGGAATGCCCAGCGGCGCGAACTGGCCGGTGCGATAGACCAGCAGCGGCACGAACTGCTCGGCCGTCTGGGCCGACGCCACCGAGGCGCCACCCGCGATCGAAGCCACGGCCATCGCCGCGGCGGCACATTGCATCTGGAATCTCATTGTCTTGTCTCCTTCGGTTGATCGGATCATGGAAAACACAAAGCCAATGGCAGGTCGACGACGTGATCGCCTTTGTCGGGAACACCGCGGAACTGGCTCCGCCAGTCCGCTGGTGTTGCCCCCGGCAGGGGGTTGGCGCAGCGACACGAAGTGCGCGAAGACTGGGGGCGAGCCATGTCTAATGGGGAAAGGGCCAGAGGCGCAGCTTTTGGCGCGCCGTCGACCACAGCTTGGCCAGGCCGTGCGGCTCGACGATCAGGAAGAACACGATCAGCGCGCCGAAGATCATGTGCTCCAGGTGCGATGCCGTGGCCGTCGACAGCGGCAGGCCCAGCCAGTGCGGCACGTGGTTGAGCAGCAGCGGCAGCAGCACGATGAAGGCGGCGCCGAAGAACGCGCCGGCGATCGAGCCCAGCCCGCCGATGATGATCATGAACAGCAGTTGCAGCGACTTGTCGATGCCGAAGGCGGCCGGCTCCCAGGCCCCCAGGTGCACGAAGCCCCACAGCGCCCCGGCGATGCCGACGATGAAGCTGCTGACCGCGAAGGCCGTCAGCTTGGCGTACACCGGGCGGATGCCGATCACGGCGGCGGCCACGTCCATGTCGCGGATCGCCATCCACTCGCGGCCGATGGCGCCGCGCACCAGGTTCTTGGCCAGCAGGCCGAACACCACCACCAGGGCCAGGCACAGCAGATAGCGCTCGGCCGGCGAGGTGAACGAATAGCCCAGGATCTGCAGCGAGTTCACGCTCACCGAGCCCGAGGAGGAATCGTTGGTCACCCACTTCACGCGGTTGGTGAACCAGTCGGTGAAGAACTGGGCCGCCAGTGTCGCCACCGCCAGGTAGAGGCCACGGATGCGCAGGCTCGGGATGCCGAACAGCACGCCCAGCACCGTGGCCGCCAGGCCGCCGCCGAGGATCGACAGCAGCAGCGGCATGCCCTCGATGCGCACCTGCAGGTTGTAGGCCGCATAGGCGCCGATGGCCATGAACGCGCCCGTGCCCAGCGAGATCTGCCCGCAATAGCCCACAAGGATGTTCAGGCCGATGGCCGCCAGCGACAGGATCAGGAACGGGATGAGGACGGCGCGGAAGGCGTAGTCGCTCGCCAGCAGCGGCACCGCGACGAAGGCGACCACCGCCAGCGCCACCATCGCCCATCGATCCTGCGCGATCGGGAACAGCGCCAGGTCGGCCCGGTAGCTGCTCTTGAACTGACCATTTTCCCGGTAGAACATGACGGGCTCTTCCTCAGACTCTGTCGATGATCTTGTCGCCGAACAGGCCTTGTGGCCGGATCAGCAACACCGCCAGGGCCAGCGCGTAGGCGAACCAGTTCTCGATGCCGCCGCCCAGGAACGGTCCGAGATAGATCTCCGAGAGCTTCTCGCCCACGCCGATGATCAGCCCGCCCAGGATCGCGCCGGGCACCGAGGTCAGCCCGCCCAGGATGACGACCGGGAAGGCCTTGAGCGCGACCAGCGAGATCGAGAACTGCACGCCCAGCTTGCTGCCCCAGATGACGCCGGCGACCAGCGCCACCAGACCGCCGACCGACCACACGACGACCCAGATGCGTCCGAGCGGGATGCCGATCGACTGCGCCGCCTGATGGTCGTCGGCCACCGCGCGCAGCGCCCGGCCGGTGCGCGTCTTCTGGAAGAACAGCGTCAGCAGGGCCACCAGGGCACCGGCCGCGACGGCGGCATAGAGATCCTCCTTGCTCAGCAGCAGGCCACCCTCGAAGGTGTTCTCCAGCACGATGAACGGGTCCTTGGGCATGCCGACGTCGATCTTGTAGGTCGCGCTGCCGAACAGCAGCTGCCCGGCGCCATCGAGCACGTGCGCGATGCCCAGGGTGGCCATCAGCAGCGTGATGCCCTCCTGGTTGACCAGGTGGCGCAGCGCCAGGCGCTCGACCAGCCAGGCCACCGCCACCATGCAGGCGCCGGCGGCGACGAAGGCCAGCAGGTTGGCCAGCAGCAGGCTGTCGAAGCCCAGCCAGCGCGGGATCCACTCGGCGAAGCGCGCCATCGCCAGCGCCGCGAACAGCACCATCGCTCCCTGCGCGAAGTTGAAGACCCCCGAGGCCTTGAAGATCAGCACGAAGCCCAGCGCCACCAGCGCGTACAGCATGCCGGCCATCAGCCCGCCGAAGACGGTTTCAAGGAAGAACCCCATCTCAATGCCCCCTGGCGCGATGCACCACCTGCAGCCAATGAAACCGCCACATCTCGAAACCCGGGATGCCGGGGAACCGGCTTTGCCGGGCCCCTGGCATCGCCCCCTGGAAGGGGGTTGGCGAAGCGACACGAAGTGCGCGAAGACTGGGGGTGAGCTTCATTCAGTGCTCCGCTCCGAGATAGGCCCGGATCACGTCCTCGTTGTTGCGCACCTCGTCAGGGGTGCCATCGCCGATCTTCCTGCCGTAGTCGAGCACGACGATGCGGTCGGAGATGTCCATCACCACGCCCATGTCGTGCTCGATCAGCACGATGGTGGTGCCGAACTCGTCGTTGACGTCGAGGATGAAGCGGCTCATGTCCTGCTTCTCCTCGACGTTCATGCCGGCCATCGGCTCGTCGAGCAGCAGCACCTGGGGCTCCATCGCCAGGGCCCGGCCGAGGTCGACGCGCTTCTGCAGGCCATAGGGCAACTGGCCCACCGGCGTCTTGCGCTGCGGCTGGATCTCCAGGAAATCGATGATCCGCTCGACCACCTCGCGCTGCGCGATCTCCTCGCGCTCGGCGCCGCCCCAGCCGAACGGATTGCGAAACGCCTGCGCCAGCAGGCCGCTCCTCATCTTCAGGTTGCGTCCGGTCATGAGGTTGTCGAGCACGCTCATGCCCTTGAACAGGGCCAGGTTCTGGAACGTGCGCGCCACGCCCATCTCGGCGACCTGGCGCGAGTTCATGTGCTTGAAGGTCTTGCCGCGGAACGTGATCGAGCCCTGCTGCGGCGCATAGACGCCGTTGATGCAGTTGAGCATCGAACTCTTGCCCGCGCCGTTCGGGCCGATGATGGCGCGCACCTCGTGCTCGCGGACATCGAAGCTGATGTCGGTCAGCGCCTTCACGCCGCCGAAGCCCAGCGAGATGTTGCGCACGTCGAGGATCACCTCGCCCGGGCGCCTCATGCCGCCGCCTCCAGCGCGGGGAAGCGCCGGGCCTCGACCACACGCAATGTCGCGCTCACGGTGCCGGTGCGCCCGTCCTCGAACTTCACCTGCGTCTCGATGAACTGCTCGGCGCGGCCGCCGTAGAGGGCCTCGACCAGCACCGCGTACTTCTGCGCGATGAAGCCGCGGCGCACCTTGCGCGTGCGGGTGAGTTCGTCGTCGTCCGGATCGAGCTCCTTGTGCAGCACGATGAAGCGCGCGATCTGGGTGTCGGCCATGCCGGGCTCGGTGGCGAGGTCGGCATTGACCTGGCCGATGCACTCGGCCACCAGCGCCAGCACCTCGGGCTTGCCGGCCAGGTCGACATAGCCGCCATAGGCCAGGCCGCGCCGCTCGGCCCAGTTGCCCACCGCCTCGAAGTCGATGTTGACGAAGGCGCAGACCTCGGAGCGCGCATCGCCGAAGCACACCGCCTCCTTGATCTGCGCGAAGAACTTGAGCTTGTTCTCGATGTAGTTGGGCGCGAACATCGCGCCGCCGGCCATGCGCCCGACGTCCTTGGCGCGGTCGATGATGCGCAGGTGGCCCTCGGCGTCGAGCACGCCGGCATCGCCGGTGTGGAAGTAGCCCTCGGCGTCGAGCACCTCGGCGGTCGCGTCGGGCCGGTTGTGATAGCCCTGGAGCACCGACACGCCGCGTACCAGCACCTCGCCATCGTCGGCGATCTTCAGCTCGATGCCCGGCGCCGCGGTGCCCACCGTCTGCAGCCGGACGTGGCCGTCGCGCTGCAGGCAGACATAGGCGCAGGTCTCGGTCTGGCCGTAGAACTGCTTCAGGTTGACGCCGATCGAGCGGTAGAAGCGGAACAGGTCCGGCCCGATGGCAGCGCCCGCCGTGTACGCCACGCGGATGCGGCTCATGCCCAGCACGTTGCGCAGCGGCCCGTACACCAGCAGGTCGCCCAGGCGGTACTTGAGGCGGTCGAGGGCGCCGACCGGCGCGCCGTTGAGCAGGTCGGCGCCGACGCGGCGGGCCAGCGCCATGGCTTTCGCATACAGCCAGCGCTTGGGCGCCGCCGCGTCCTCCATGCGGATCGACACCGCGGTCAGCAGGCCCTCGAAGGTGCGGGGCGGGCCGAAGTAGTAGCTCGGACCGATCTCGCGCATGTCGTTCATCACCGTCGCGGCCGATTCGGGGCAGTTGAGCGTGAAGCCGCCGACCAGCCACTGCGCCACCGAGAACAGGTGGTCGCCGACCCAGGCCATCGGCAGGTAGCTCATGATGTCGTCGCCCGGGCCGAGCCGGTCGGTCGCGACGCCGCCCTGGGCCGAGGCGATGAAGCTCGCATGCGTCTGGCACACGCCCTTGGGCCGCCCGGTGGTGCCGGAGGTGTAGAGGATGACGCCGACGTCGTCGGTCCGGCCGGCCTCGACGCCGGCCTCGAACGCGCCCGGATGCGCCGCGTCCCAGTCGCGGCCGAGGGCGCGCAGGGCGTCGTAGCCGATCAGGCCGGGCGTGTCGTAGTGGCGCAGGCCGCGCGGGTCGTCGTAGACCAGGTGCCGCAGGGCCGTGCTGCCGCCCTGCCGCTGGCGCTGCAGCTCGCGGCATTCGAGCAGCTTGTCGACCTGTTCCTGGTCCTCGACGATCACGAACTCGACCGCCGCGTCGTCGAGCATGAAGACCATCTCGGCGGCCACGGCGTCCTGATAGAGCGGCACCGGCACGCCGCGCAGGCTCTGCGCTGCGAGCACCGCGAAGTACAGGTGCGGCCGGTTGGCGCCCACGAGGGCCAGGTGGTCGCCGGCGCCGAAGCCCAGGCTGGCGAGCCCGCAGGCGATCTCGCGCACTTCCCGGGCGACGTCGCTCCAGGTCCAGGTCTGCCAGATGCCGAGGTCCTTCTCGCGCACCGCCGGGGCGGTGGGCCGGGTGGCGGCATGGCCGCGCAGCAGGCGCGGGAAGGTGGCGTCGCCCGATGTCGGCATCGGCGCGGATGCCATGGCACGGCCCGCGGCCATGGCGCTGGAGGGGGAGGGGCGGTCGGTGTCGGAGGTCACGATGCGATGGACTGTAGGACCGGCTTTGACGTCCATCTGTCGTTACGACGACAATCCTAGGGACACCACTCCCCGGACTTTCCCGCCCCCGCGATCCGCATCCGCACTCGCCTCAGGCTGCCTCACCACGTCTCGTCTCGCCGCCATCGCGTCATGACATCCGCTCCCTCGCGCACCTCCTCGATCCGCGACCGCGTGCGTCCCGCCTCGCCCGAGGAACTGCGCAACATCCCCTGGCTCGATGCCCTGCGGCCGGACGAGCGCCGGCGCGCCGAGGCGGCGGTGGTGGTCGGCGAGGCCGAGCCGGGCGACCTGGTCTGCCGCGTCGGCCGTCCGCCGACCTACTGGTTCGGCGTCGTCGAGGGCCTGCTGAAGATGAGCAAGGACAACGCCGATGGCACCTCGATGACCTACAGCGGCCTGCCCCCGGGCGGCTGGTTCGGCGAAGGCACGGTGCTCAAGCGCGAGCCCTATCGCTACAACATCCAGGCCCTGCGCCGCAGCGTCGTGGCCGGACTGCCGATCGACGAATTCCACTGGCTGCTCGACCACTCGATCGGCTTCAACCGCTTCGTCATGGATCAGCTCAACGAGCGGCTGGCGCAGTTCATCGCCGCGCGCGAGGCCGATCGGCTCAACGATCCGGACATCCGCGTGGCGCGCAACCTCGCGGCGCTGTTCAATCCGGTGCTGTTCCCCGGTGTGGGCGATCTGCTGCGCATCACGCAGCAGGAACTCGCCTATCTCGTGGGCCTGTCGCGTCAGCGCGTGAACCAGGCCCTCCACATGCTGCAGGCGCAGCACACGATCCGCATCGAATACGGCGGCCTGCGCGTGCTCGATCCGGCGGCGCTGCGCAGCAGCGCGATCGCCTCGCCATCCGCCTCCAGGGAGCACCGCCCATGACCATCTCCGCTTGCCCGATCACCGACCCGGCCGCCGCGCTCGACGGCTGAGACGACATGCGAAACACCCTCGATTTCAGTTCCTGGCAAGGCGTGCTGTCCACCCTGCTGGGGCTCGTCCTGGTGTCCGTGGTGGCCGTCGGCATCCGGTTGCTGGTGATGCAGAGCGTGCAGCAGCGTCGCGAGCGCCAGAACCGCCAGATCAACGAACGCCTGAAGACGCTCATCGCGGCCTACAAGACCTTGGGCGGCTCCTTCACCGGCGACCTGGCGGTCGACCCGAGTCATCTGCGGGAGCGCCGTCAGCAGGCCCGGGTGGCCGCTGCCGCAGTCGCGGACGCAGGCCTCGACGCCGTCGTCGGCGCGGACCCGCCGCCAGCCGACGCGGCCGATGGGATTGCTGCGGCCGATGCGCCCGGCGCGACCGGCTCGGACCGGCGACGCCGCATCCGCGACGCGGTCGAGGCGGCGCTCTCCGACGTGATCCTGCTGGGCACGCGGGAGCAGGTGCGGCTGGCCGTCCAGGCGGCCAACGACATGGTGGCCGGCCGCGCCATCGAGACCGCCGATCTGGTGGCCTCGCTGCGTGCCTTCATCCGCGAGGTGCTCGATCTCGAGGCGATCCCGGCGGACCTGCCGATTCCCCGGCAGGGGCCGGTGCGCGTGGCCGGTTCGGGAGCACGGGGCGGTCCGGCCGCGCGGGCGTCCGGCGCGGGCGGCGGACGCGGCGGGCAGGGCGGTGGCGGTGGCGACGGTGGCACGGCCGGCGTCGGCGCCGTGGGCGTCGTTCCTGGGGGCGGGACATCTCGCGCGGGCGGGGCGGGCGCGGACCTCGCCGTCGCGGAGCATCCCGGCTCCACCTAGCGCCCGGAGCCCGGAGCCCGGAGCCCGGAGCCCGGAGAAGCCGCGCCGAGGCGGCGGCGCGGGCTTCTCCGGGCGGGCGTATCGCCATGCCGCATCCGGTCCGACAATGTTTCCCGACGGCTCCACGGCCTTCCCATCGACCCTCCGACCCTCGCCTCCCTCCCGACCCCGCCCCATGGCCCTCGCCCAAGCCCTTACCACCCCCGACTACAAGCTCTTCCCGTCGCCGCGCAACCTCCACCGCGTGGTCTTCGCGCACCAGGTCTTCGTGCCCCATCCCTACATGCTCATCGACATGGCGAGCTACCACCTGAAGGGCCGCTACAGCCTGTTCGCGGCCCATCGCCTGGCCGACAACAAGGCCGGCCAGCTGGCGACCTTCGAGGACGCCGCCGACGAGGCGAGGTTCAAGTCGAAGTTCGTGCCCGACTGAGAGGCGCCGTGCGGATGCCCGCCATCGCTGAGCCGTTGCCGGTGCTCTATTCGTTCCGCCGCTGCCCCTATGCGATGCGGGCGCGCATGGCGCTGCTCGCGAGCGGCCAGCGCTGCGAGTTGCGCGAGGTCGTGCTGCGCGACAAGCCGCCCGAGCTGCTCGCGGCCTCGCCCGCGGCGACCGTGCCGGTGCTGGTCCTGCCCGCCGAGGACGGCCGGGTGATCGCGCACAGCCTGGACATCATGCTGTGGACCCTGCGCCGCCATGATCCGCTGGACTGGCTGGTGCCCGCGACCGGCACGCTGGAGGACCTGCTGTCGCTCGTCGATGCCTGCGATAGCGGCTTCAAGGCCGACCTGGACCGCTACAAGTACCCCGACCGCCATCCGCGCGCGCCGGGGCCCGACCTGCTCGCCGGTGCCGATGCGGCCCGCGCGTCGGCGCACCGCCACCGGGACCGGGGGGCCGCCTTCCTGGACCGCCTCGAGGACCGGCTCGCGCACGGCCCGTACCTGGCCGGCGGCCATGCCACGCTGGCCGATGCCGCCATCCTGCCGTTCGTGCGGCAGTTCGCCGGCGTCGATCCCGCCTGGTTCGCCGAGCGGCCCTGGCCGCGCCTGCGCCAGGCCCTGGCCGCCTGGGAGGGCTCCGAGGCCTTCGCCATCCTCATGCGCCGCCATGCGCCCTGGCGGGCGGCCGCGGGGCCGGGGGTCGTCTTTCCCTGAGTGCCCGCCGTGCCGGGCCTGTTTTCCGAACCATGAACGAATCCGTGAAGATGTCTTTCCGCCCGCCCGCCGACCCGGCGCGCCGCCCGTCCGGCACCGGTCGTGCCCCGAGACCGCCGCATCGCTGGCACGGGCTGCGTGCCGGGCTCGTGGCCCTGCTGCTGGGGGTCGGCGCGGCCGCCGGCCTCGCCGCGCCGGCGGCCGTGCCGCAGACGCCGCGCGCGGGCGCGACCTGGGGCGCGATCGCCGCGCGTGCCGATGGCTATGGCTATGCGTTCAATCAGCCTTCGCGTGCCGCCGCCGAGCAGGTGGCCCGCGCTCAGTGCGAGCGTCCGGCGGGCACGTCGTCCGCCGCGCCGGCGGCGACGGACCGACCGGGAGGTCGGGGCACCTGCGAGATCCGGGTCTGGTTCCAGCGCGGCTGCGCCGCGCTGGCGACCGGCAACTTCGGCGAGTGGGGTACGGCCACCGGCACCGATCAGGGCGTCGCCACCCGGGCCGCCGTGGCGCAGTGCGACGCGCACCTGCCGACCGAGCCCTGCCGGGTGGCGGTGGGCATCTGTTCGTCGCCCTGACGGTGACGACCGCCTGTCGCGTTGCAGGATGAGTCCTGCAGGGCCACCCGGTCCTGGCCGGCGCCCGGTCGGGACGGGTTGCCCCCACAGTCGCTCGCGACTCATCAAACCGGAGACTCACATGGACCCTGTATCGATCAACCACGCGCCGCGCGACCGGGGTCGCATCAATCTCGAGGAGCCCAGGGAGGTCCGTTACTGGACCCAGGCCCTGCACGTGAGCGAGGCCCGCCTGCGCTCGGCCGTCAGCGCCGCTGGCGATGCCACCCCGGCGGTGCGCCAGTACCTGTGCGGCCAGGCCGGCCCGGCCGAGGCCGCGAACGCCGGCCCCTGGACATCGGCCCCCCGCACCGGGCAGATCCAGCGCCAGCAGGCCTGATCGGGCATCGGTCGCCGGACGACCTGCCCCAGGTGGCGCGCGAGGGGACAATCGACCCACGATGAACCAGCCGCCCCCTTTTTTCCGTTCTCCCCGTCCGCGCCCCGGCGCCGCTCCCGCAGCGCCTTCGGCGATCGTGCCATCGCCCGCCGCGCCCGCTTCGCCGGCCGGACCGGTGCGCCTGAACAAGCGCATGGCCGAACTCGGCCTGTGCTCGCGTCGCGAGGCCGACGACTGGATCGAGCGCGGCTGGGTCAGGGTCAATGGCGAGGTGGCACCGATGGGCGTCAAGGTGACGCCCGCCGATCGCGTCGAGATCGACCAGGCGGCGCAGGGCCAGCAGGCGACGCAGGTCACCATCCTGCTGCACAAGCCGATGGGCTATGTGAGCGGGCAGGCCGAGGATGGCCACGAACCCGCCGTCATGCTCATCAACCCGCGCACCCACTGGCGCGAGGACACCAGCACGCATCGCTTCTCGCCGCCGCAGCTGCGCGGTCTGGCGCCGGCCGGCCGGCTCGACATCGACTCGGTCGGTCTGCTGGTGCTGACGCAGGATGGTCGCGTGGCGCGCCAGCTGATCGGCGAGGACTCGGGCATCGAGAAGGAATACCTGGTGCGGGTGACCTGGTCGCCCACGGCCGGCGCGACCGGCGGCCCGGGCGCGCGGGGCGATGTCACGACCGACGTGCAGCGCGTCTTTCCGCCCGCCATGCTGGCGCGCCTGCGCCATGGACTGAGCCTGGACGGCCAGCCGCTCAAGCCGGCCCGGGTCGACTGGCAGAACCCCGAGCAGCTGCGCTTCGTGCTCACCGAAGGCAAGAAGCGCCAGATCCGCCGCATGTGCGAGCAGGTCGGGCTGAAGGTGGTGGGCCTGAAGCGCATCCGCATCGGCCGCGTGATGCTGGGCAATCTGCCGGCCGGGCAGTGGCGCTATCTGGGGGCCGACGAGCGCTTCTGAGCGCGGGCCTACTTGGCCGCCATGTCCAGCTTGGGGATCAGCGCCTTGTAGAACGCGCGGTCCTTGTCGATCACGGCCTGGAACGTCGGTGCGTCGGCATACGACCAGCCGAGATTGGCCTTGGCGAGGGCCTCGCGGAAGACGGCGTCGTCGGCCGCCTTCCGAGCCACGTCGCCCAGCACGTCGACGATCTCCTGCGGCGTCGCCTTGGGCACCGCCAGGCCGCGCCAGACGGCCACCGACAGGTCGACGCCGCGCTCCTTGAGCGTCGGCACCTTCTCGAAGATCGGACCGGCCACGCGCTGGTCGGCCATCACCGCGAGCGTGCGCAGCTTGCCGGCGGCCACGTGCTGGGCCACCTCGCCGGGGCTCACGGCCACCGCGTCGACATGGCCGCCCAGCAGCGCCACCACGGCCGGCGAGGCCCCGAGGAACGGAACGTGGTTGTAGGTGATGCCGGTCTTGTCGGAGAACGCGGCGGCGGCCATGTGCCAGATCGAGCCGATGCCCGCGTTGCCGATGGAGATCGGCTCCTTGCGGGCGCGCGAATCGGCCATGAACTCCTCGACGGTCTTCCACGGCGCATCGGCGCGCACGGTGATGGCCGAGGGATCGGCGTTGAGGCGCGCGACGGGGCGCAGGTCGGCGGCCGTGAACTTGGCGATGCCCAGGTTGGGAATGATGGTCAGCTCGACGATGATGATGCCGATCTTGTAGCCGTCGGGCTTGGCCGCCACCAGCTCGCCCATGCCGATGGCGCCGCTCGCGCCGGGCTTGTTGTTGACGATCATCGGCTGCTGCGGCAGGTACTTCTTGGCCGCCTCGGCGAAGGCGCGGCCCACCATGTCGGTGCCGCCCCCCGCCGCCACCGGCACGATGATCTCGATCGGCCGGTTCGGATAGTCGGCAGCGCTGCTGGCGAAGGAGGCCCCGGCCAGCGCGAAGGCGCAGGCGGCGGCGATGAGGTGGCGGCGATGGGGATGCATGGGATGGTCTCCTGAGGATGTCTTGTTGTCGTTGTCGTTGTCGGGCCGTCGATGGCGCCACGCGCCACCGCCCACACCCGCTGAAACCGGCGCAGCCCAAGGCCGGGATACCGGGGAACCGGCTCCGCCGGGCCCCTGGTATCGCCCCCGGCAGGGGGTTGGCGAAGCGACACGCAGTGCGCGCAGCCTGGGGGCGAGCCGCTCAATACGTGGCCCGGCCACCCGAGAGGTCGAACACGGCCCCGGTGGTGAAGGAGTTCTCCTCCGACACCAGCCAGGTCACCATCGCCGCGATCTCCTCGACCTCGACGAAGCGTCCGCGCGGGATCTTCGAGAGCATGTAGTCGATGTGCTGCTGCGACATCTGCTCGAAGATCTTGGTGCGCGCGGCCGCCGGCGTGATGGCGTTGACCGCGACGTTGCGCCCGGCCGTCTCCTTGCCCAGGCTCTTGGTCAGCGCGATGACGCCGGCCTTGGAGGCGCTGTAGGCGGCGGCGTTGGGATTGCCTTCCTTGCCGGCGATGGAGGCCACGTTGACGATGCGCCCGTAGTCGCGCGCCACCATGCCCGCGACGACCGCGCGATTGACGTGGAACGCGCCGGTGAGGTTGACGTCGAGCACCTTCTGCCATTCGGCCGGCGCGTAGTCGGCCACCGGCGCGTTGGCGCCGGCGATGCCGGCGCTGTGGACCAGCATGGCGATCGGGCCGCTCGTGCCCTCGGTCTCCCGCACGGCCGCCTCGACCTCGGCCAGCGAGGTGATGTCGACCCGCACGGTCTGCACGGCGTCGCTTCGCAGGAGGGTCCGGGCCTCGTCAAGCGCCGCGGTGTTGGCGTCCCAGATGGCGACGCGGGCGCCACCGGCCAGGAGCCGCTGGACCACCGCCAGGCCGATGCCCTGCGCGCCACCGGTGACGACCGCCACGCGGCCCTCGAAGTTGTACTGGATCATGGAGTTCCGTTCGATGCGTTGGAAGGAGCCGAAGGCGTCAGGCCGCGACCGTGCGCTGGCGCTGCTCGCCCAGGCCGTCGATGCCCAGGCGCATGGTCTGGCCGGGGCGCAGGTAGACCGGCTCGGGCTTGCAGCCCATGCCGACGCCCGGCGGCGTGCCGGTGGAGATCACGTCGCCGGGATGCAGCGTCATGAAGCGGCTGAGGTAGGCCACCAGGTGCGCCACCCCGAAGACCATGGTGCGGGTGTTGCCGTCCTGGTAGCGGTGGCCGTCGACCTCCAGCCACAGGCCCAGCGTCTGCGGGTCGGGCACCTCGTCGGCGGTCACCAGCCAGGGGCCGATGGGGCCGAAGGTGTCGCAGCCCTTGCCCTTGTCCCAGGTGCCGCCGCGCTCGATCTGGTATTCGCGTTCGGAGACGTCGTTGATGACGCAATAGCCCGCCACGTGGTCCAGGGCATCGGCCTCTTCGATGTAGCTGGCAGTCTTGCCGATCACCACGCCGAGCTCGACCTCCCAGTCGGTCTTCTTCGAGCCGCGCGGGATCCGCACGTCGTCGTTGGGGCCGACCACGGCCGACAGCCACTTGTTGAACACCACCGGCTCCGAGGGCACGGCCAGGCCCGACTCGGCCGCGTGGTCGGCGTAGTTCAGGCCGATGCAGATGAACTTGCCGATGCGGCCGACGCAGGCGCCCAGGCGGGGCGAGCCCTCGACGGCCGGCAGCGTGGCGGTATCGAGCGCGCGCAGGGTGGCCAGCGCATCGGCCGACAGCACCGTGCCATCGATGTCGGCGACATGGGCCGACAGGTCGCGCAGCGTGCCGCCGTCGTCGAGCAGGCCGGGTTTCTCCTGGCCCGGGGGGCCATAGCGCAGCAATTTCATCCGTGTATCTCCTGGTGTCTCTGGGTCTCGGGGGGTCTGTGGATCGCCGCGGCATTGTGGGAGGGGGGCGGGGTGCTGCATAGTGAGAGCTTCTGATCCGCCGATAACTCCCCGGACTCTCCGGGTATCCCCTGAATCCCATCCAGCCATGCTGCCGAGCTCGTCCTCCATCGCCTCGCGCCTGCGTTTCCGTCAGTTGTCGCTGCTGGTGGCGCTCGACGAGCATGGCTCGCTGCATCGCGCCGCCGAACGCATGGGCATGACGCAACCGGGGCTGACCAAGGCGCTGCGCGAGATCGAGACCACTTTCGGCACCGAACTCTTCACCCGCTCGTCGCAGGGCGTGCACGCCAACGAGCTCGGACGCTGCGTGGTGCGCTATGCGCGACTGATCGACGCCGACCTGGCGCACCTGCGCGAGGAGATCGATGGCGTGCTGCGCGGCACCGGCGGACGGCTGGCGGTGGGCGCCATCGCCGGGGCGCTGCACCCGGTGCTCGTCGGGGCGCTGACGCGTCTGCGCGCGCAGCAGCCGGCGTTGTCGATCGAGGTGCGCGAGAGCACCTCGATCGAGCTGCTCACGCTGGTCGACGAGGGGCGGCTGGATCTGGCGGTCTGCCGCACCACGGTCGCCGCGCGGCCCGAGCAGTTCGACTACGAGCCGCTGATGGACGAGCAGGTCGCCGTCGCCGTGGGGCCGCGCCATCCGCTGGCCGGCGCCTCGGATGTCACGCTGGCCCAGCTCGCGGGCTTCCGCTGGCTCTGCTATCCGGCCCACATGCCCCTGCGCCACCTGCTCGAGCGCGAATTCCGCGAGGCCGGCCTGCCGCTGCCGGCCTATCCGAGCGAGACCGCCTCCACCTTCGCGACCATGCTGATGCTGCAGGAGGATCCGCTGCTCGTGGCGCTGATGTCCTCGGGCACGATGGACTTCTGCGAGCGCCACCGCATCGCCTGCCGCCTGCCGATCGCGATCGGGGCGCGGCACGAGGGCTTCGGCATCGTCACGCGCCGCGGCGCCCGGCTCGCGCCGGCGGCGCTGCTGCTGGCGGGCCACCTGCGCGAGGTCGCCAGGGCGCCGGCGCGAGCCGATTGAACGTGTCGCGCCGGCGGCATTGAAAAATCGCCGGGTGCCGCCATCTGCCCCGCGACCGTGCCGCAGGGGCGGTCCCCAGACATCGACGAACGAACAGACGATCACCATGACCTCTACCGCATCGACCAAACTCCCCTTCCAGGCCGAAGTCGCACAGTTGCTGCACCTCGTCACGCATTCGCTCTATTCGAACAAGGAAATCTTCCTGCGCGAACTGATCTCGAACGCGTCGGACGCCTGCGACAAGCTGCGCTTCGAGGCCATCAACGATGCCTCGCTCTACGAGGACGCGCCCAACCTCGAGGTGCGCGTGTCCTTCGACAAGGCCGCCCGCACGCTGACCTTTACCGACAACGGCATCGGCCTGTCGCGCCAGGAGGCGATCGACAACCTCGGCACCATCGCCAAGAGCGGCACCAAGGACTTCATGAGCAAGCTCTCGGGCGACCAGAAGTCCGACGCCCAGCTCATCGGCCAGTTCGGCGTGGGCTTCTATTCGGGCTTCATCGTGGCCGACCGCATCGTGGTGGAATCGCGCCGCGCCGGCCTGCCCACCAGCCAGGGCGTGCGCTGGACGAGCACCGGCGCGGGCGACTTCGAGGTCGACGACATCGAGCGTCCCCAGCGCGGCACCAGCGTCACGCTGCATCTGCGCGAGGACGCCGAGGAGTACCTGAACGCCTGGAAGCTCAAGTCGGTCATCGGCAAGTACTCCGACCACATCTCCCTGCCTATCCTGATGGAGAAGGAGGAGTGGAAGGAAGGCGAGAACGACCAGCCCGGCGACATGGTCAAGACCGGCGAATGGGAGCCCGTCAACAAGGCCAGCGCCCTGTGGACCCGTCCGAAAAAGGACATCACCGACGAGCAGTACGCCGAGTTCTACAAGACCATCTCGCACGACTACGCCGACCCGCTGACCTGGAGCCACAACCGCGTCGAGGGCAGCACCGAGTACACGCAATTGCTGTTCATCCCGTCAAAGGCGCCGATGGACCTGTTCAACCGCGACAAGACCGCCGGCGTGAAGCTGTACGTGAAGCGCGTCTTCATCATGGACGACGCCGAGGCGCTGATGCCCAGCTACCTGCGCTTCGTCAAGGGCGTGATCGACTCGGCCGACCTGCCGCTCAACGTCAGCCGCGAGCTGCTGCAGGAGAGCCGCGACGTCAAGGCGATCCGCGAGGGCAGCACCAAGCGCGTGCTGTCGATGCTGGAGGACCTGGTGAGGAAGCAGAAGGCCGCCGTCGAGAACGCCGCCGCCAAGATCGACGTCGGTTCGGGCGAATCGGTGCCGGCGCCGGAGCCGACCGAGCCGATCGACGCCGTCACCGACGTCACCGACAAGAAGGCGACGCCCGCCGCCGAGGCGGCCGCCGAGTTCGCGGCCGATGCCGATGCCGGCAAGTACGCGGCCTTCTATGCCGAGTTCGGCGCCGTCCTCAAGGAAGGCCTGGGCGAGGACATGGCCAACCGCGACCGCATCGCCAAGCTGCTGCGCTTCGCCTCCACCACCAGCGATGCCGTGAGCGTGAGCTTCGCCGACTACAAGGCACGCATGAAGGAAGGCCAGGAGGCGATCTACTACATCACCGCCGACACCCTGGCCGCCGCCAAGAACAGCCCGCAGCTCGAACTCTTCAAGAAGAAGGGCATCGAGGTGCTGCTGATGACCGACCGCGTCGACGAGTGGGCGCTGAACTACCTCAACGAGTTCGACGGCACGCCGCTGCAGAGCGTGGCGAAGGGCGCGGTCGACCTGGGCGGCCTGCAGGACGAGGCCGAGAAGAAGGCCGCCGAGGAAGCCGCCGAGAGCTTCAAGCCGGTGCTGGAGCGGCTCAAGGAAGCGCTCAAGGACAAGGCCGAGGACGTGCGCGTGACCACGCGTCTGGTCGATTCGCCAGCCTGCCTGGTGGTCAAGGACGGCGGCATGAGCACCCAGCTCGCCCGCATGCTGCGCCAGGCCGGACAACCCGCGCCCGACCTCAAGCCGGTGCTGGAAGTCAATGCGGAGCATCCGCTGGTCAAGAAGCTCGAAGGCGAGACCGGGCACTTCGACGATCTGGCGAACATCCTGTTCGACCAGGCGCTGCTGGCCGAGGGGGGCCTGCCGGCCGATCCGGCGGCCTATGTGCGGCGCGTCAACGCGCTGCTGGTCTAGCGCCCATGTCCACCCCCAGCCTTCGCGCGCGTCGCGTCGCGACGCCTTCCCCCTTGCAAGGGACGATCGACGGACTGCTGCGTGGCGCGGTCATCGCGGTCGCGGCCGGGCTCGCCGGCTGCGCGGCGGGCGTGGGCATCGGGATTCCGCTGGTGCCGGGCGTCTCGCTGGGCGTGGGGGTCGGCTCGGGCGGGCCGAGCATCGGCCTGGGAACCGGCGTCGGGCCGCTGGGCGTGGGCGTCGGTGTCAACGGCAGCGGGCAGGTCTATGGCGGTGCCGGCGTCGGTGCCTCCACCGGCATCGGTGGTGGTGCCCGACTGGGTGCCGGGGTGGGCACGGGTACCGTGCTGTACGACCCGAATGCGCCCCGCTCGCCGATGTCGCCGCCACCCAGCCGCGGCGTGGAGCAGGGAGTGGTGGTGCCGTCGTCGTCGGTCCCGCCTTCCACGTCCTATCCCCGGCCCACGCGTCCGTCGGGCGGGCCGGCCCAGCCCGACAGCCCCTACTGATCCGGCCGGCCCGTCGCCCGCCGCCAGCCCGTGGCGAAGTCGGGCGCATCCGCCATCACGCGTACAACGGCTCCTCGTCCATGCGCTCGCACTGGTCCTGCAGCACCAGGATCTGGCCCTTCCAGTAGTCGCTCGATCCGAACCACGGAAAGTTGATCGGAAAGATCGGGTCCTCGAAGCGGCGCGCCAGCCAGGCACTGTAGTGGATCAGGCGCAGGGTGCGCAGCGGTTCGATGAGCGCCAGTTCGCGGCGGTCGAATTCGCGGAACTGCTCGTAGCCGTCGAGCAGGCCGCTCAATTGGGCGGTGCGCTGCGCGCGCTCGCCCGACAGCAGCATCCACAGGTCCTGGACCGCGAAGCCGGTGCGCGCGTCGTCGAGATCGACGAAATGCGGTCCGCCCAGGGGCCGGTCGGTCGGCGTCCAGAGGATGTTGCCGGGATGGACGTCGCCATGCAGCCGGAGCCGGCGCGATGGCGCATCCGGTCCGCGCGCCGCCACGGGATCGAGTGGCGTCGCGGCGATGCGGTCGAGGGCCGCGTTGCAGGCGCTCTCCCAGTCGCGCTGCACGTCGAGCGGAATCTTGTCGTGGGCCAGCAGCCAGTCGCGCGAGGCGACGCCGAAGGTGTGCAGGTCGAGCGCCGGACGATGCACGAAAGGTCGCGCGGCGCCGATGGTGTGGATGCGGGCCAGGAAGCGGCCCACCCATTCGAGGACCTCGAAATCCTCCAGCTCCGGACCACGGCCGCCGCGATACGGACTGACGCTGAAGGCGAAGTCGCCATGGTGGTGCAGGGTCCGGTCCTGCAGGCGCAGCGGAGGAACCGCCGGGACCTCGGCGACGGCGAGTTCGAGGGCGAACTCGTGCTCCTCGAGGATCTCGGCGTCGCTCCAGCGGCCGGGCCGGTAGAACTTGACGACCACGGCCGGATGCGGGTCCGCGTCTTCCAGGAAGACCTGGTAGACGCGGTTCTCGTAGGAGTTGAGGGCGGTCAGCCGGCCATCGCCGTGCAGGCCCAGCGCGGCCAGCGCATCGAGCACCACGTCCGGCGTGAGGTTCTCGTAGGGATGGGGATCGGGTGGCGCGCTGGAAGAGGAGGTCATGCGGCCATTGTCGCCATCCATGCCCGCGTCACGGCCTGTTTCGCATCCCCGGGCACGCGCGCGGCGTGCCGGCCGATCAGACGATCGACAGGTCGACGTCGATGTTGCCGCGGGTGGCGTTCGAGTACGGGCACACCTCGTGGGCGGCGTCGACCAGCTGCTTCTTCTGCGCGTCGTCCAGGCCCGGCAGGTTCACCGCCAGCTTGACCGCGATGCCATAGGCCGCGCCGCCCTTGATCGGGCCGAGCGAGACCTTCGAATCGATCGACACGTCGTCGGGCACCTTGATGCCGATCTTCGAGCTCACGGCCTTCAGGGCACCGACGAAGCAGGCGGCATAGCCGACGGCGAAGAGCTGTTCCGGGTTGGTGCCGGGCTTGTTGGAACCCGGGGCGCTCAACTTGACGTCGAGGGCGCCGTCGCTGCTCTTGCCGGTGCCTTCACGGCCACCGATGGCGGTGGCTTCGGCGGTGTAGAGGACTTTTTCGAGAGAGTGGGCCATGGTTTTCCTTGGGTGGTTGAAAGGTGGGTGGATGGAATGCCTTCGATCGAAGGCGGCGAGAAATTCGAGAGGTCGTTGCTGCTTCCGTGGATCAGGCCGCGGCCCTGAGCCGATCGCGCAGGGTCTGGAGCTGGCGTGTGAGTGCCACGAGTTCGTCGATCGAGCACTCGCTGGCCGTGAGCATGCAGGCCGGCACGTCGACCGCGCGCAATCGCAATCTGCGGCCCGTCGATGTCAGCGTGATGCGAACGCGACGTTCGTCGGCGGCGTCGCGCAGCCGCGTCAGCTGTCCGCCCGCCTCCAGCCGCTTGAGCAGGGGAGTGAGGGTGCCGGAATCGAGCGAGAGCCGTTCGCCCAGCTCGGACACCGTGACGCCATCCCGCTCCCAGAGAGCCAGCATCACCAGGTATTGCGGATAGGTGAGGCCCAGCTGGTCCAGCAGGGGCTTGTACAGACGCGTCATCGCCAGCGAGGTCGAATAGACCGCGAAGCACAGCTGGTTGTCCAGTTGCAGCAGTGGGTCCATGGCGGTGGCGGAAGGCATGGATACCAATGTAGCGCCCAATTCGATTGCGTGCGATTGAATTGGACAATGACCCTGAAAGTGCACGGGACGATCAGGGTGCCGGGATGTCCCGGCGGGTTCCGGCACCATGGCTGGAAACCTCCTGCCCTAGCGTTTTTAATCGTCTCGCGCGTTTTTTCAGTAGGCG
Source organism: Variovorax sp. PEI5 (assembly GCF_056679935.1). Classification (NCBI taxonomy): domain Bacteria; kingdom Pseudomonadati; phylum Pseudomonadota; class Betaproteobacteria; order Burkholderiales; family Comamonadaceae; genus Variovorax; species Variovorax sp. PEI5. The sequence goes on along the minus strand of NZ_CM155257.1, from coordinate 2,430,119 downwards.
TAGACGCCGCGTTTCGTCTTGCGTCCGAGCTGGCCGGCCGCGACCATCTCGCGCAGCAGTGGACAGGGCCGGTATTTGGAGTCGCCGAACTCGTGCAGGTACACCTCCATCACCGCCAGGCACACATCCAGGCCGATCATGTCGGCCAGCGCCAGCGGGCCGATGGGCTGGTTGCAGCCGAGCTTCATGCCCGCGTCGATGTCCTCGGCCGTGGCGATGCCCTCGGACAGCACGAAGAAGGCCTCGTTGATCATCGGCACCAGGATGCGGTTGACCACGAAGCCCGGCGCGTTCTTCACCGTGATGGGCGACTTGCCCAGGGTCTCTGACAGCGCCTTGACCGCGTCGTGCGTGGCATCGCTCGTGAGGTAGCCGCGGATGATCTCCACCAGCGCCATCATCGGCACGGGGTTGAAGAAGTGCATGCCGATGAAGCGGTCGGGGCGCGAGGTGGCGGCGGCCAGCTGCGTGATGGAGATCGACGAGGTGTTCGACGCGATGATGACCTCCGGCGCCAGCAGGGCGTCGACCTGCTTGAGGATCTTCACCTTGAGCTCGTGGTTCTCGGTGGCTGCCTCGATGACCAGCTGCGCGCCCTGGAGGTCGTCGTAGTTCGTCGAGCCCTTGATCAGCGCGAGCGCCGCGTCCTTCTGCGCGCCGGTCAGCTTCTCCTTCTTGATCAGCCGGTCGAGGCTGGCGCCGACGGCGCCGAGGCCCTTGTCGACGGCTGCCTGCGAGATGTCGACCATCACGACGTTCACGCCGACGACCGCGCAGGCCTGGGCAATGCCGTTGCCCATCGTTCCGGCGCCAATGATGCCGACGGTCTGGATGCTCATGGAAATACTCCTTGGAGAAGAGGGGGGGGGGGAGATGAGGTGGAAGGATCGGGACGCGGAACGGCGCGAGTCGCCGGCCGCGCATCGCGAAGATTGTGGCGCAGCGGGGCCGGTCGACCTGCCACGCTGGCGTCACGCGGGGGATCGGCCTGATTTAAAGTGCCCTGTTTCAGCCCTGAAAGCACGTTTCCCATGACCACCGTCCTCGGCACTCCGCTGTCTCCCCGCGCCACCCGCGTGATGCTCCTGGGCTCGGGTGAACTCGGCAAGGAGGTGCTGATCGCCCTGCAGCGCCTGGGTGTCGAGACCATCGCGGTCGACCGCTACGACCATGCACCCGGTCAGCAGGTCGCGCACCACGCGCGCACCATCTCCATGAGCGACCCGGCGCAGCTGCAGGCGCTGATCGAGGCCGAACGGCCCGACCTGGTCGTGCCCGAGATCGAGGCCATCGCCACCGGCATGCTCCAGACGCTGGAGGACGCCGGGCGGGTGCGCGTCATACCGACCGCCCGCGCCGCACGATTGACGATGGATCGCGAAGGCATCCGTCGCCTGGCCGCCGAGACGCTGGGCCTGCCGACCAGCCCGTATGTCTTCTGCGATTCGCTCGCCGAGCTGCAGGCGGCCATCGACGCAGGGGGCATCGGCTATCCATGCATCGTCAAGCCGGTGATGAGCAGTTCCGGCAAGGGCCAGAGTCGCATCGACGGACCCGGCGACGTACGGGCCGCCTGGGACCATGCCATGGCCGGCGGCCGGGTGAGCCATGGCCGGATCATCGTCGAGGGTTTCGTCGACTTCGACTATGAGATCACGCTGTTGACCGTGCGCGCGCGCGCCGCTTCCGGGGCGATCGAGACCTGCTTCTGCGAACCGATCGGCCATGTGCAGGTCGGCGGCGATTACGTGGAGAGCTGGCAGCCTCAGGCGATGGCGCCGCTGGCACTGGAGCGGGCCCGCCGGATCGCGCGTGCCGTCACCGACGATCTGGGCGGGCAGGGGCTCTTCGGCGTCGAGCTGTTCGTCAAGGGCGACGAGGTCTGGTTCAGCGAGGTCAGTCCGCGACCGCACGACACCGGCATGGTCACCATGGCCACGCAGTGGCAGAACGAGTTCGAGCTGCACGCTCGCGCCATCCTGGGCCTGCCGGTGGACACCACGCTCAAGAGCGCGGGCGCGAGCGCGGTGATCTATGGCGGCGTGGATGCGTCCGGCATCGTCTTCGATGGCGTCGCCGATGCATTGGCCGTGCCCGACACCGACGTGCGGCTGTTCGGCAAACCCGAGAGCTTCGTGAAACGCCGCATGGGCGTCGCGCTGGCCCACGCGGCGGATGTCGAGACCGCGCGCGATCGCGCCAAGGAAGCCGCCTCGCGCGTCAAGCCGCGGGCGGCATGAAGCCCACGGGCCGATCCGTCGATCGCGCCCTAGGACAGGGAAATCCGCTCGAAAACCAAGGACCGAGAACCATGCTGCATCCCCAAGCCCGCTCCCTGCTCGACCTGATGGAAGCGCGTGGCCTGCCCGCCACGCATACCTTGTCGCCGGCCGATGCGCGACAGGCTTATCGCGAGCGTCGTCATTTCACGCAGCCCGAGGCCCCCGCCGTCCACGAGGTCCGCGATCTCCAAGCCGAAGGACCGCACGGTCCCATCCCCCTGCGCCTCTACCGGCCCGCGGGCGGTGGCGCGGGCGTGCTGCCGGTGCTGGTGTATTTCCACGGCGGCGGCTGGACCATCGGTGATCTCGACACGCATGACACGCTGTGCCGCGAGCTCGCCAATGGCGCTGGTTGCGTCGTCGTCGCGGTCGATTACCGGATGGGTCCGGAACACCGCTTTCCCGCCGCCATCGACGATGCGCTGGCGGCCACGCGCTGGATAGGGCGCGAAGCCGATGCGCTCGGTGTCGATGCGAGCCGGCTGGCGGTGGGCGGAGACAGTGCCGGTGGCAATCTCGCCGCCGTGGTCGCGATCGCCGCGCGCGATGCCGGCGATCCGCCGATCGTTTTCCAGTTGCTGATCTATCCGGCCACCGACATGCGTCGCCAGCATGCCTCGCACGCCCGCAATGGCCAGGGTTACCTGTTGACCCACGAGTCACTCACCTACTACCACGACCACTACATCGACGATCCGCGGCACGACCTCGACTGGCGGGCCTCGCCGCTGCTGGCGGAGGACTTCGCCGGACTGCCACCGGCGTTGGTGATCACGGCCGGCCATGATCCCCTGGTCGACGAGGGAGCGGACTACGCGCGGCGTCTCTCCGACGCCGGCAACCGCGTGAGCTATGTCTGCTTCGAGCGACAGATCCATGGATTCATCACGATGGGTGGCGTGCTGGATGAGGCACATACCGCCGTCGGGTTGTGCGCGATCGAGCTGCGGCGTGCCCTGGCTGCGTCAGACGGGTCGGTACTTCAGTTCTGAGCATGGCCAGGGGCGGCCTGTGTCGACACCAGGCCGACACGACACTCCGAGCGGGGAATCGGAAATGAAAAAAGCTCCCGAAGGAGCTTTTTTCATTTCGCCTGGGCGCTTGTGAGGCCTGGGCGAAAAGTGTCTGGATCGTGAGGGGGCGAGGGCTTAGTAGCCGCCGCGGCCACCGCCGCCGCCGTAACCACCACCACCGCCGCCACCGCTGCGGCCACCGCCGCCGTAGCCGCCACCACCGTTGCCGCCGCCGCCGTTGCCGCCGCCGCCGTAGCCGCCGCCGCCACCGCCGTAGCCACCACCACCGCCGCCACCGCTGCGGCCGCCACCACCATAACCACCACCAGCCGGACGGGGTTCCATCGGGCGGGCTTCGTTGACCGTGAGGGCACGGCCGTCGAGGGTGTGGCCGTTCAGGCCTTCGATGGCAGCCTGCGCTTCAGCGTCGGTGCCCATTTCGACGAAACCAAAGCCCTTGGAGCGGCCGGTTTCACGTTCCATCATGACCTTGGCGCTGGCCACGGCGCCGAATTCGCCGAAGGCTTGCTCGAGGTCGTTGTCGCGGATGGAGTAGGACAGGTTGCCTACGTAGAGTTTCTTGCCCATGGAGGGACTCCTAATTCAAACCAAAATAACAAAGCGATGGAGTCCCAGAATCACAACTGACTTGAAGAGCGCTGTGGCGCGAAACTACCGGATCACCGATTCGTGTCAGGTGGAAGACCACCTAAACACTTGCGCATTGTCGTTCACTCCGGCGGCTTTGGGGCGATTGCTTTCATCATTCGTACTGAAATCGCATCGTTTCAGGGTTTTTCCCAAGCTGCGACGGGGCGGGTCCGCCTGTGGCTATCCTTGTCCGGTTTTCCCTTCTCCCCGCCGGGATATCGCCGTCTTCGATCGAGTCTTCGAAGCAGCCACGTCCCGGCCTCCTTTCCGTCAGCGAACGTCGCATGTCATTCACCAGCCTGGGCCTCGTCCCGTCCCTCACGCGTGCGCTCGCCGATCTCGGTTACCTGACGCCCACCGCCATCCAGCAGGAAGCCATTCCAGCCGTGCTCGGAGGTCGCGACGTGCTGGCCACGGCGCGCACCGGTTCCGGCAAGACGGCCGCCTTCGCGTTGCCGGTGCTGCAGCGACTCTCCGAGCGCGCGCAGGGGCCGGGCCGGCGGTCCTTGCAGTCCCTGGTCCTGGTGCCGACGCGTGAACTCGCCGCGCAGGTCGGCGAAGTGATGCGGGGCATCGCCCGGACATTGCCGACGCCCGTGCGCGTCGCCGTCGCGTTCGGCGGCGTGTCGATCAATCCCCAGCTGATGTCGCTGCGTGGTGGCGCCGATGTCATGGTCGCCACGCCGGGCCGGCTGCTCGACCTGGTGGCGCACCGGGCGCTCGACCTGGGCGACCTGTCGATCCTGGTTCTCGACGAGGCCGACCGCCTGCTCGATCTCGGTTTCGACGAGGAACTGCAGCGCATCCTGGCGCAGCTGCCGGTGCGGCGGCAGACCGTGATGTTCTCGGCCACCTTTCCACCAGCCATCGAGAAACTCGCGGGCCTCGTGCTGCGCGATGCCGTGCGCATCGAGGTGGCGGATGATCTCGCCACGGCGAGCGACATCGCGCAGCGCGCGATCGAGGTCGATCCGCCGCGACGCACGCAACTGCTCGCGCGGCTGGTGCGCGACGAGGGCTGGACGCGTGTGCTGGTCTTCGTGGCGACCAAGCATGCGGCGGAGATCGTGGCCGACAAGCTGCGCAAGACCGGACTGACGGCCGAGCCCTTCCATGGCCTGCTGAGCCAGGGCAAGCGCAGCCAGGTGCTGGCCGACCTCAAGGCATCGCGTGTACAGGTGGTGGTGGCCACCGACCTGGCGGCGCGCGGCATCGACGTGATCGCGCTGCCGGTGGTGGTGAACTACGACCTGGCCCGCTCCGCCGTCGATCACGTGCATCGCATCGGTCGCACGGGTCGCGCCGGAGAAGGCGGACTGGCCGTGAGCTTCGTGAGCGCATCGACCGAGGCGCATTTCCGCCTCATCGAGAAGCGGCAGGGAGTGCCGGTGGCGCGCGAGCGGATCACCGGCTTCGAACCTCGCGAGGCGATGGATGGTGGCGTGCCGGTGGCCGGCGCCCCATCGGTCGATGCGACGCCCGGCACAGGAGGCATCAAGGGCAGGCGACCCAGCAAGAAGGACAAGCTGCGCGCCGCGCGGAAGGCGCAGGACGACTGAGGCATGGGCGCCGCAGCCATGAAAAAAGCCGGCGTTGAAGCCGGCTTGCATCAGCGGGTCGGTCGCTCGCGGGCGAACACACGACCGACCCCGGGATCTCAGGAGCCGAAGGCACCCTTCAGGCGCTGGCCGGCATAGGCCTGTGCCTCCTTGGCCTTGGCCACGACGGCGGCGGTGCCGAAGAATTCGTGCGTCACGCCCTCGTACTCACGCCGCTCGACCGGCACATTGGCGTTCCTGAGGGCGTCCTCGAGCTTGGCGCCGTCGCTGCGCAGCGGATCGATGCGTGCATTGATGATGGTGACCGGTGCCAAGCCCTGCAGCTTGGCGTCGATCAGCTGGATGCGGGGATCCTTGAGGTCGGCCGGCGTGCGCGTCACCTTGTCGACGAACCACTTCACCATCGCGCGGTTGAGCGGCTTGGCGATGGCGTTCTCGATGTACGACTCGGTGTTCAGGCTGTTCTGCGCCACCGGATAGACCGACAGCACATGGACCGGTGCCTGCAGGCCCGCGTCGCGTGCCGCGATGGCCGTGGCCACCGCCAGGTTGCCACCCGCGCTTTCGCCGGCCAGGGCGATGCGCTTGGGGTCGCCCTTGTGCTGACCGGCGTTCTCGATGGCCCACTTGTACGACGCCAGGGCATCGTCCCAGGCCGCCGGGAACTTGGCTTCCGGGGCACGCCGGTAGTCGACGGAGATCACGACCGCATTGGCTTCCTTGGCGATGCCGCGCGCGCCACCGTCATAGACCTGCTTGTCGGCGATGACCCAGCCGCCGCCGTGGAAGTACACCACGACCGGAAACGGGCCCGGACCATCGGGCGTGTAGATGCGTGCCGGCAGCTTGCCGACGGCACCCTGGATGGTGGTGTCCATGCTGGTCACGCCGGGGACCAGATCCTCCGGCTTGGTGCTCTTGCCCTGCTGCTTGAGCACGACGTTGACGGCATCGGCGATGGTGGGCTGCGCACGCGCCGCCGGCACGCCGAGCTTCTCGATCGCCTTGGGGTTCAGGCTGGCGTGCGCTTCGAGCACGGTCATCATGTCGGCATCGGCACGCAGCTTGCCCAGTGCCTTGGAAATGGCGTTGGTGACCGGGTTCGGCTTGCCCGCGCTGGGGTCGGCCGCCTGCGTCTGGGCCTGGGCCGAGAGTGCGAGGACGGAGACCGCTGCCGCGATGGTCAGGGCACGCATCGAGTGCATGTGTTTGCTGGACGGGAAGTTGACTGGCATGGGAGAGGTCCTTCGTTGCTTGAAAAAATTGGCTTGAACGATGGATACGTGGCCATATCGAGGCCGGATGCTCAGCCGATGCCAACTCGGAGCGTCAGTCGACTCCGACGCCTCGCGCCTGGTTCGGCAGCGCGTCGCGCCATGCCGCGGACGGGGTTTCAGGCGTGGTCGCGCGGAGGGCGGCGCGTGGCGCGCAGGGGCTCGAGCAGGGCGGACAGCCCGTTGTGATCGATCTCGTGCATGAGTCGCAACAGTCGTCCGATCTCTCCTTTGGGAAAACCCGTGCGGGCGAACCAGGCCAGGTAGGTCGCCGGCAGGTCGGCGATCAGGGTGCCCTGGTATTTGCCGAACGGCATCTCCAGTGTGACCAGACGTTGCAGGTCTTCGGATGTCACCGTCTGAGCTTGTGGGAACGAATGCCGAACTTCGTTCGCGCGCAGGGTCGTCGCGTCACTGGAATGCCACTTCGGCGAAGCTGCGCAGCTTGCGGCTGTGCAGCCGGCTGGAGCCCTCGGCGCGCAGGATCTCGATGGCGCGCATGCCGATGCGCAGATGCTGCTCCACACGCTCGCGATAGAAATGGTTGGCCATCCCGGGCAGCTTGATCTCACCATGCAGGGGCTTGTCGGAGACGCAGAGCAGCGTGCCATAGGGCACCCGGAAGCGGAAGCCGTTGGCCGCGATGGTGGCGCTCTCCATGTCCAGCGCCACGGCACGGCTCTGGCTGAAACGACGCTGGGGCTCGTTCTGCGGCAGCAGCTCCCAGTTGCGGTTGTCGGTGCTCGCCACCGTGCCGGTGCGCATGATGGTCTTGAGTTCGGGACCATCGAGCAGGGTGACGTCGGCCACCGCCTTCTCCAGCGCCAGCTGGATCTCGGCCAGGGCCGGGATGGGCACCCACAACGGCAGTTCCTCGTCGAGCACGTGGTCCTCGCGCACGTAGGCATGGGCCAGCACGTAGTCGCCGAGCTGCTGGCTGTTGCGCAGGCCGGCGCAGTGGCCCAGCATCATCCAGGCATGCGGGCGCAGCACCGCGATGTGGTCGGTGATGGTCTTGGCGTTCGAGGGGCCAACGCCGATGTTGACCATCGTGATGCCGCTGCGGTCGGCACGCACCAGATGGTAGGCGGGCATCTGCGGCAGGCGCGCCGGGGCGACACCGCCTTCGGGTCCGTCGTAACCGACCCGGTAGCTCGTCACGTTGCCCGGTTCGATGAAGGCGACATAGGGGCTGTCGGGATCGGCCATCGCTTCGCGTCCGAGCGCGATGAATTCGTCGATGTAGAACTGGTAGTTGGTGAACAGCACGAAGTTCTGGAACCACTCCGGCGCCGTGCCCGTGTAGTGGCGCAGACGGTGCAGGGAGTAGTCCACGCGCGCGGCGGTGAAGAGCGCGAGCGGTTCGGCCTCGCCCGGCCGGGGCACATGGGTGCCGTTGGCGATGCCGTCGTCCATGGCCGCCAGGTCGGGCAGATCGAAGACGTCGCGCATCAGGGCGCGTCGGTCGGCGCTCATGGTGCCTTCGATGTGGTCGTTCTCGGCGAAGGAGAAGTGGATCGGGATCGGCTGGCTGGCGGTGCCCACCTCGAGCTCGACGCCGTGGTTCTCCAGCAGCAGGCGGAATTGTTCGAGGTAGTAGCGATCGAACAGGTCGGGCCGCGTGAGCGTGGTCTCGTAGCGGCCGGGCCCGGCCACGAAGCCATAGCTCAGGCCGGTGGTGGTGGAGGCCGTCGGACGCGAGAGCGAGACGGTGTGCGTGTGCACGCGCACGAAGGGATAGCAGGCCCGCACGCGTCCCGGCAGGGTCTCGCCGGCGACGAAGCGCAGCATCGACTCGCGCAGGTGGGCGAGGCCCTCCTGGTAGATCTTCTTGACGTGTTCCAGCGCCGCGGCGGCGTCGTTGAAGCGGGCGGGAGCGACGAAAGGCGGCATGTAGGGCATGCGGCCATTGTGCCAAGGCGTCGTGACGGCACGCCCGCAGCCGACGCGCGCCGGCGTGTTTTCAGGCGGACAGGGATTCGCGCATCGTCACGAATTCCTCGGCCACGGTCGGATGCACGCCGATCGTGGTGTCGAACTGCGCCTTGGTCGCACCCGCGCGCATCGCCACCGCGAAGCCCTGCACCACCTCGCCGGCGTCCGGCCCCACCATGTGAAGTCCGACCACGCGATCGCTCGACGTGTGCACCAGCAGCTTCATGAACGTGCGTTCCTCGCGCCCGGACAGCGTGTGGCGCAGCGTCTTGAACTCGCTGGCGAAGACCGTCACGTCGTCGTCGAACTTCTTGCGCGCGGCGGCCTCCGTGAGGCCGCAGGTGCCGAGGTTGGGGTGCGTGAAGACGGCCGTCGGGATGTAGTCGTAGTCGACCTTGCGCTGGCCGTCCCCGAACAGCGTGTCGACCAGCGCCATGGCCTCGGCCAACGCCACCGGCGTGAGCTGCACGTGCGTGGAGACGTCGCCCAGCGCATGGATCGACGGCACCGAGCTGCGATAGTTCCGGTCGACCACCACGGCCCCGTGCTCGTCGAGCTCGACGCCGGCTGCTTCCAGTCCCAGTCCCTGCGTGCAGGGACGGCGTCCGGTCGCATAGAGCACCGTGTCGGCCTCGATGCGCGCGCCGCTCTCGAGGACGACCTCGAACGGCGCGGCGTCGCCCTTTCCGGAGGACGAAGCGACCACCGATGCCACCCGTGCGTTGAGGCGGATGTCGACGCCCGCTTTGCCCATCTCGCGCGCCAGGAACTCGCGCGCGTTCTCGTCGAAGCTGCTGAGGATGTGGGCCTGACGCTGCAGCAGCGTCACCTTGGCACCAAGTCCGTTGAAGATGGAGGCGAACTCGCAGGCGATGTAGCCACCACCCACCACCACCAGGCGCTTCGGGAACGCGGGCAGGTCGAACATGTCGTCCGACACCGCGACCAGATCGCGGCCCGGCAGGTCGGGCACGAACGGCATGCCGCCCGTGGCCACCAGCACGTGTCGCGCGGTGTATCGCTGCTCGCCGATGGTGACGGTGTGGGCATCGGCCACCTGGGCCCAGCCGCGCAGCAGCGTGACGCCGGTGGCGTCGAGAAGACCCTTGTAGACGCCGTTGAGGCGATGGATCTCGTGGGCACGGCGGGACTTCAGGCGTTCCCAGTCGAAACTCGGCGCCGCCGCCATGTCCCAGCCATAGCCCCGCGCCTCCTCGAAGGACTCGGCATAACCCGCCGCGTAGCTGTAGAGCTTCTTGGGGATGCAGCCGACGTTGACGCAGGTGCCGCCGAGTTCAGCCGCTTCGGCGAGGGCGACGCGCACGCCGCGCTGGGCGGCCATGCGGGCGGCGCGCACGCCGCCGCTGCCGCCGCCGATGACGAAGAGGTCGAAGTCGAATGTGGACATGGCGCCTGGCAAAGAAAGAGCGGCTCGCTCGGGGCCATGGATGGTAGTCGGCCGGCTTCGACCCCGGACCCGGACCGGCTTATGCCAGGCGGGGATGCGCCATGAAGAAGCGCAGCATCTCGGCACTGGCATCGACGCCGCGCGGATCGGTATAGCTGCCGCTCGTGCTGCCGCCCGACCAGGCATGGCCGGCGCCGCGCAGCAGCCAGGATTCGACCGCGACCCGGCCGTCGGCATCGACGTGATCGGTGCGGGCGAACGACTGGCCCTGGGTCGAGCGGCCCTCGACCGCCTTGGGCGTCACCGCCGCGCGACCATCGAGCGCGGCCTTCACCACGCCGGCCGCGTTGCCCGGATGCACCGTGGCATCGGCATCGCCATGGAACACGATCACCGGCGCCCGGCGCGCATCCCGGGCACGCACGGCGACGGATGCACCCGTGGGGGCGCCACGCATCGCCGCCAGGGCCGACACCAGGTCGGTGGCCGAGCCCGCGGGCAGGCCCGAATGCACACCGACCGCGGCGAAGACGTCCGGATAGACCTGGCCGAGGATGTCGGCCATGGCGCCGCCGGCCGACAGACCCGCGACATAGACGCGCGACGGATCGACGTGTTCGGACGCGACGATCGATTGCGTGAGCGCCGCCAGCAGGGCCGGTTCGCCGCGACCACGCTGCTGGTGCTGGGTCTTGAACCAGTTCCAGCATTTCTGCGAGTTGGCATGTTGCGTCTGCGCCGGATACACGACCACCACGCCGGCCTGGCGGGCGAGTTCGTTCATCCGCGTTCCGGCAGCGAAATCGTCGGGATTCTGGGTGCAACCGTGGAGCATGAGCACCAGGGGGCGAGCCGTGGTCGCGACATCGGCGGCGCGTGGCGGCACGTAGAGCTTGTAGGCGAGGGTGCGGCCCTGATGGGTGAAGCTGCCCGTGGTCCAGCGTTCGGCCTGGGCGCCATCGGCAGGCCTGCGGTCGGCCACGGGTTCGCTCGGCGTGGCCGTGGGTGTGGCGGTCTCCTCGTCGATCACGCGCACGCAACCGTCGAGCACGACCGAAGAAGCCGGCGACGTCGGCGTGAATGCGCCCGGCACGAAAGCACCATGACCGGCCGCGCTGGTCGCTCGCTGCATGAAGGACTCGAACTGCGCCATCGGATCGAAGGCATCCGTGGCGGCCGATGGTCCGGCGCCGTCCGGACGCTCGAGGTGGGCGGCGCGAAGCGCACGCTGGATCGCCTCGGTCGCGGCTTGCAGCTGGCCATCCTGGGTCATCCGGGAGGCGTCGGTCATCAAGCGTTGCAGGAGGGAGTTCATGGGGATCTTTCGGTGAGGCTGAAGTGAATGGGAAGGTCGTGACGATGAAAAGGAAATCGGGGACAACGAGGGCGGGAGAGGAAACGGAAGGGATGGAAAGCAGCAGCCAGACGCGGTCGCCGCCTGGCCGCCGGAGGCCTAGCGGATGCGGGACGCCAGGGCCGCCTTCACCGCCGTGCTGGCGTGCAGGGCACCCAGGACGGTGATCGAGCCGATCGTCTCGAGCGCCAGTTCGACGCTCACGTCGGCAGCGATGGTGGCCAGTCCCAGCACGCGGATCTCAAGTCGGTCACCGGCACGGCGTACGGCTTCGAGGTCGGAGGCGGTGAAGTGCTGCAGGCCGAGCACCAGCATCTTGCGAGCCACGGCCTGCTTCACCACGTCGCCGTGCACGGCCAGTTGGTTGCGTATCGCGGTGCGGATGAAATCGGTCCGGTTCGAATAGAAGCTCTCGGTCACCAGCAGGTCGATCTGACCCAGGTCGACGTAGCCGAGGTTGATGGTGATCTTCTCGGCGTCCGACGGCTTGATGCGTGCCAGGGGGGTAGCGGTTTTCGTTTCCATGTCCGCATCTTATTACCATCCATGTGGATGGTCAATGGATGGTTGTTGGATGTTTTTTCTGCCTTCAACCAAAGGAGGACGCCTGACGCCAGAATTCGTCAGGACTTCACAAGGAATCACTCATGTCGGAACCCGCATCCACTTTTCCTCCACCCGCCGCATCGAAAGCCGATGGACCATCCCCCGGGCCGTCGGGCTATGCCGGAGATGTCTCTCCCCAGGAGGCCTTCCGTTGGGTCCAGGATGGCGAAGCGGTATTGGTCGACGTCCGCACGGATGCCGAGCGGGAATGGGTCGGCCGTGTGCCCGGTGCCGTGGCGGTGGCCTGGAAGCAATGGCCCGGAATGGCGGTCAACCCGGATTTCGACGCGCAGTTGAAGGCGTCTGTCCGCGAAGGGAAGCGTGTGGTGCTGCTATGCCGCAGCGGCGTTCGTTCAATCGCCGCGGCCCGGCGGGCGACTGAACTGGGCATCGAGGCCTATAACATCCTCGAAGGATTCGAAGGCAACCCCGATTCGGAAGGCCACCGCAACAGGATCGGTGGGTGGCGCTTCCATGGTCTTCCCTGGATGCAGGGATGAGCCGAAAAAAATCGGACTCCGGAAGGATCCGCCAGCTGGCCGACCCCATCCGAAGCCCGATGGAGGATCAGAGCGCCGGAATGCGCAGCTTCTGACCTGGATAGATCTTGTCCGGGCTCTTGAGCATGGGCTTGTTGGCCTCGAAGATCGCGTTGTACTTGTTGGCGTCGCCGTAATACTTCTTCGAAATCGCCGACAGGGTGTCACCGCTCACGACGTCGTGGTACTGGGCGGCGGCCGCAGCGGGTGCCTGCAGGTTGTTGTCGACGCTCGTCACGTTGGCGACGTTGCCGGCAGCCAGACTGGCTTTTTCGCTGGCTTCCTGCGACGGGGCGTTGCCCGACAGGGTGACGACTCCGGTCGTGGCCACATAGCCAACTTGCAGATTGGTCAGGCCCAGGTTCTGGGTCTCGATGTAGGTCTTGATGGCATTGGCCGCGGCCGTGTTGGCTGCGTTCGGGTCGACCGCAGCGCCGGGTGCCGCTTCGGCGGCATGCGCGGAGGATCCGCCGAACAGCTTTTCGCCCGCTTCCTTGATGAAACTCAGCAATCCCATGGGTTCACTCCTTCGATATGGTTGATGTGGTGGACCGAAGGACCGAGGACTCGGCCCTAGTCGGTACCAACTTGTACGGTCGACGCCTGCATGCCAGCGTAGGTTGTGGGCGCGTATGCCTGTGTGGGGGCTGAGACGAAATATGCGAGATGCGTCACGCTGTTTGTCGGAATAGACCGAAAGTATCGGTAACGTCGCAATAATCCCATGATGACTTTCCTGGCCATCGACATCGGCAATACCCGCCTCAAATGGGCGCTTTACGACCTGCCGGCGCCGGAGGCCGAGGTGCTCGCGCATGGCGCGGAATTCCTTGATCACATCGAGCGGCTGGCCGAGGGCCCATGGGCCGGACTGAGCAGGTTCCCACCACCGACCTCGATGCTCGGCTGCGCGGTCGCAGGCGATGCGGTGCGCCGTCGCGCCGAGGAGCAGATCGAGGAGTGCTTCGACTGCACGCCGCGTTGGGTGGTGCCGAGCGCGTCGGAAGCAGGGCTCGTCAATGGCTATGACCATCCGACGCGTCTGGGGGCGGATCGCTGGGTGGCGATGATCGGCGCGCGCCATCGCATGCTGTCCCAGGGACCGGCGCGGCCGATGGTGGTGGTGATGATCGGCACCGCCGTCACGGTGGAGGCCATCGATGGCGAAGGTCGATTCCTGGGCGGGCTGATCCTGCCGGGTCACGGCATCATGCTGCGCGCGTTGGAGTCGGGCACCGCCGGCCTGCATGTGCCGACGGGCGAGGTCTGCGATTTCCCCACCAACACCAGCGACGCCCTCACCAGCGGTGGCACCTACGCCATTGCCGGCGCGGTCGAGCGCATGCGCCAGCATGTCATGCGTCACTGCGGCGCCGAGCCGGCCTGCTACATGACCGGCGGCGCGGGCTGGAAGATGGCGCCGTCGATGGTCAGCCCCTTCGAACTGGTCGATGGCCTCATCATGGACGGGTTGCTGGTGATCGCCGCGGCGCGCTCGGGCGCCGTGCTGGGCTGAGCCCGCGTTCTCAGGACAGGTCGAGGCCCCCCGGCTTCAGGAATTCCTCGGCCAGTCTGACCCAGCAGGTCGCGCCGAGCGGGATCAGATCGTCGTTGAAGTCGTAGCTCGCGTTGTGCAGCGTGCAAGGCCCGCCGCCATGCAACGGCTCGCGATGGGCACCATCGCCATTGCCGATGAAGGCATAGGCCCCCGGCTTGGCCAGCAGCATGAAGGAGAAATCCTCTGCCGTCATGGCGGCTTCCTGCTGCAGCACGTTTTCCTCGCCCACGATGCCGGCCATGACGCGGCGTGCGAAGTTCGCCTCGGCAGCGGTATTGATGGTCGGCGGGTAGTTCCGCACGAACCGGAAATCGCACTCGGCGCCATGGGCGGCCGCCACGTGCTCGGCGATGGTCGCCATGCGCGATTCGATCAGGTCGAGCACTTCGAGCGAGAAGGTGCGCACCGTGCCGCGCAGCTCGCAACGGTCGGGAATGACGTTCACTGCCTCGCCGGCATGGATCATCGTCACCGAGACGACGCCAGCGTCGGTCGGTTTCTTGCTGCGCGTGAGGATCGTCTGGAAGGCCTGCACGATCTCGCAGGCGATCGGCACCGGATCGATGCCGGTATGCGGCAGTGCCGCGTGGCCGCCCTTGCCACGTACCGTCACCTTGAATTCGTTGCTTGATGCCATGGCCGGGCCGGGACTGACGGCGAACTGGCCGGCCTTCATGCCTGGCCAGTTGTGCATGCCGAAGACCGCATCCATCGGAAACTGCTCGAACAGGCCTTCCTTGACCATCTCGCGCGCGCCACCTCCGCCTTCCTCGGCCGGCTGGAAGATCAGGTAGACCGTGCCGTCGAAGTTGCGGTGTCGGGCCAGGTGCTGGGCGGCCGCCAGCAGCATGGCGGTATGACCATCGTGGCCGCAGGCGTGCATCTTGCCCGGATGCGTGCTGGCATGCGCGAAGGTGTTGAGCTCGGTCACCGGCAGGGCGTCCATGTCGGCGCGCAATCCGATGGCGCGTGGGCTGCTGCCGTTCTTCACGATGCCGACCACGCCGGTCTTCCCCAGCCCGCGGTGGACCGGGATGCCCCATTCGGCGAGCCGTGTCGCCACCACATCGGCGGTGCGCACCTCCTGGAAGCAGAGTTCGGGATGGGCATGGAGATCGCGACGGATGGATGCGATGCCCGCGGCCTGGGTGAGGATCGAATCGATGAGTTTCATGCAACACAGTCTAGGCTGGGCGCCGAGGGCATGGAGCTTCCCCGAGAATGCGGCCCCATGCCTGCCATGCCCGAATCTCCTGTTCCCGCTTCAACCCAGGTGCGGTCCCTGAACGCCATGAAGCGCATCGCGCTCGGGCTGCTGGGCGCAGCGGCGCTGCTCTATGGTGTGGCGAGCATCCTGGAGGCGCGTCATCCGGCCTGGGGCTACGCCGCCGCCTTCGCCGAAGCCGCGATGGTGGGTGCCATCGCCGACTGGTTCGCGGTGGTGGCGCTGTTTCGTCATCCGCTGGGACTGCCGATCCCGCATACGGCCATCATTCCGGCCAAC
The DNA here is from genome assembly GCF_056679935.1 of Variovorax sp. PEI5. NCBI lineage: Bacteria > Pseudomonadati > Pseudomonadota > Betaproteobacteria > Burkholderiales > Comamonadaceae > Variovorax > Variovorax sp. PEI5. Next base: position 2,414,436 of record NZ_CM155257.1, on the reverse strand, counting down.
AAGGATCGCATCGGCGCCAAGCTCGCCGGTTTCATCGTCGACAACTTCCTGAGCACGCAACAGGTGCTCGCCAAGCTCGCGCAGTTCGATCCAGCAGCGCGGCTGGCGCGCTGGTTGTCCGATCCGGCGCGGACGGCGTTACTGGGCGACCACGCGGTGGCGATGGCGCGCCACGGGCTTGCCGCCTTCGACGATGAACGCGTGCGGGCCTTTCTGGCCCGTAGCGCGACGGCTGGACTGGCGCAGATCGACCTCTCCCGCCTCCTCGGCCAGGGGCTGGATGCGTTGACGGCCGACGGCCGTCATCAGGCCCTGCTCGACGACGTGCTGGCGCAGGTCGCACGGGTGGTCGAGGGCGACGAGGTGCAGGCGCGAATCACCGAGGCCATTGCCCGCGAAGTCAAGACGCTGCGCTATGTCGGACTCGATCAGGTCGCAGCGCGCGCGGCCACGCGGAAGATCGTTGCCGCCGTCGCGCGCACCATCGGCGAACTGGCGGACGAGCCCGGCCATCCGTTGCGCTTGCGCTTCGATGTCTTCGTCACCGATTTCATCGACAGGCTCAAGCATGATCCCGCGTTCCGCGAGCGCGGAGAACGCATCCGTGCCGATCTGCAGGCACATCCCGCGCTTGGCGAATACCTGGGGGGGCTCTGGGGCCAACTGCGTGCCTGGCTCGACGACGATCTCGGACGGGCCGACTCGAGCGTGCGCCAGCGCATCGTCACGATGGCCGGGGCGCTGGGCGAGCGTCTTCAGCAGGACGAGCCGATGCGCCGCTGGATCAACGAGCAGATCACCGAGGCCGCGCCACGCGCCATCGAGCGCTACCGCGAGGACATCAGGCGCTACATCGTCGAGCGCGTGGGGCAATGGAACGCCGACGAGATGACGCTCGAACTGGAACGCAACATCGGACGCGACCTGCAGTTCATCCGCATCAACGGCACGCTGGTGGGCGGCCTGGTAGGGCTGTTGATCCACACCGTGACGCGGTGGGTCGGCCACTAGTGGCATCCGGCACGTCGTCTAGAGCAATGCGTCCGGTGCCAGGGGGCCGAAGATCCTGAGCAGCAGGCGCAATCCGGCGCTCGTGTCGGGTTCGGTCTGCGTATCCGACAGACCGCTGCCTCGGGGGGCGCGCCAGACCAGCCGGTCGTTCTCGCGCTCGACCCGCCAGGCGCCTTCGCTCATCACCGTGCCGATCCGTTCGGTGACGACCTTGGAGAGTTCGGCGCTGCGGATGAGGAGCGCGATCTCGGTGTTCTGCAGTTGGGAGCGCAGATCGAGATTCATGGAGCCGATCACGAACAAGCGGCCGTCGACCACCAGGGCCTTCGAGTGCAGCATGGCACGCGATGCACCGCTGCCGCCGCTGCCGGACGATCCCAGCACACTGCCGAAGCCAGCCTGCCGGCTGCGCATCTCGTGGAGTTCGATGCCCATCGCCAGCAGTTCCTCACGGTGGCGCGCATAGCCCACGTGAGCGATCGGCGCATCGTTCGAGGACAGCGAATTGGTCAGCACACGCACCTGTACACCTCGCGCACGTGCCGCCGCAAAGGCGGCCTTCATGTCCGCGCCAGGCACGAAGTACGGTGAGATGACAAGCAACTCGCGCCGTGCCTGGCTGATGAGCTGCAGCAACCCGTCGACGACCGTGACGCCATCGCCGTCCATGGGCGAATGGTCTCCCAATTCGGGGGCGGGTCCTGTGGCCGCCTGCGACGCGGGCGTCGGAGTGGCCATGGCATCCGTTCGCCCCTGATCAGCCAGGTCGGTGTCGGCAGGGATCTTGGTCGGCTTGTCGGCCAGTACAGCAGCGGGTGCCCAGACGAAGGCGGCGTTGGCCAGGTCCATCGGCTGCTGGTCCCAAGCCGCGGCGAACTGTGCGTCGGTCGGCCCGGCGTCGCTCGGACGTGGTTCGCCATCGGGCAGCTTGGGCGCACCGCCGGAGGGCTCCTGGCCTGCAGGTACTGCAGCCTCGCCGGCGGCCGCCGCGCGGGACGCGTCTTGCCGGCGATCGACATGGGCAGCCACCGTGCGCTCGCGGATCTCGCGCAGTTCCGCCTGCGAGACCAGCGATTGCACGGGATATGCGCGCTCGTTGTTCCAGTAGCTGTCGAAGCTGGCTGACAGGTCGCGAACCACCGGCCCGGCGGCAAGGATGTCCAGATCGATGAAATTGCTGTTCCGTGCGATGCCGAAGTAGGCGTCACCCAGATTGCGGCCACCGGTCACGGCCATTGCGTTATCGGCGATGAACAACTTGTTGTGCATGCGCTGCTGCACCCGGTCGAAGTCGCTGACCGAGTTGAACAGGCGTCCCAGGGCGGAGCCCCGTGCGCCGGCGAGCGGGTTGAACATCCGCATCTCGATGTTGGGTTCGAAAGCCAGCCCCATGACCAAGGCGTTACGGCCGGTGCTGTGGAAATCGTCGAGCAGGATCCGCACTCGCACACCGCGCCGCGCCGCGCCGCGCACTGCCCCCAACAGACGTGCTGAACTGGCATCCGCATGGATCGCGTAGTACTGCAGATCGAGCGTCCGACGTGCCGCATCGACCAGCGCCAGTCTGCTGCCATAGGCACTCTGCGGCGTACCCAGCAGCAGGAAACCGGAGTCGGCACGTGCGCTCGCCGCCTGCCGCCGTTTCTGCATCAGTTCGACCAGGGGGCTATCGGCCGCTGGTGCCAGGGCCGTCGACACGGGTCGGGCGACATCGATGGGGAGTTGTGCGCAGCCGACAAGGGCCAGGACGATCGCCAGCGCTCCCAGTGCATGGAATGCAAGAGAAATCGGTCGGCTGGAAAGAGGGCTTAGTTTCATGAGGAAATCGGGCGAAAGCCGAGCGAGAGGAGAGCACGGGGCGCGAACCGGGTACGCCTGTACGGGCGGTCCTGCCTTGTGTTGGGGGATCGACTCCGCCTGATATCGAATCGAAGGCAACCACAGTCCTGACTGTCGAAGCGAGACAGGTCGGTGGATTGGGATGGATTCCTTCAACTTCCGGATACTGAACGATGCAGCATGGATCGAGCGTGACCGGACGGGATCGGGACCTGATGTGCCAAGGCGGGCGAATCCGCCTCCGGTTCCTGTCTTATCCGCCTGTTCCCAGGACTTCCCAGCGCTCCAGCGCCGCCAGAAGTTCGTCGTCGATTGCCGCGTGGCGTGCAGCGAGTGCTGCGGCGCGGGTTGGATCGGTCGCATAGATGGCGCCGCCACTCGAAGCCAGCGTGTCGGCAATGTTCTTCTGTTCGTCTTCCAGAGCGGCGATGCGCGTCGGCAATGCCTCCAGTTCGCGCTGCTCCTTGTAGCTGGGCTTCTTCTTAACCGGTGTGGAGGATGTCGGACTGCGCGTTGCAGGAGCATCGAGGACGGAGACCGATGCTGTCGCCCTGTTCTCCGTCATCGTGGTCGATGGCGCCGTGCTGGAGCGCTGGCTGGCCAGTTCCTTGGCACGTCGCGACTGCAGCAGCCAGTCCTGCACGCCACCTTCATATTCACGCCAGCGACCATCGCCCTCGAAAGCGATCGTGCTGGTCACGACGTTGTCGAGGAATGTTCGATCGTGACTCACGAGGAATACGGTTCCGTCGTAGTTCTGCAGCAGATCTTCCAGCAGCTCCAGCGTGTCGATGTCGAGGTCGTTGGTGGGCTCGTCGAGCACCAGCACGTTGGCTGGCCTTGCGAACAGACGAGCGAGCAGCAATCGGTTCCTCTCGCCACCACTGAGGGTGCGCACGGGCGAATTGGCGCGGGCGGGCGAGAACAGGAAATCACTCAGATAGCTTTTGACATGCTTTCGCTGCTTGCCAATCTCGATCCACTCGCTGCCAGGGCTGATGAAATCCTCCAGCGTGGCATCGAGATCCAGTATCTCGCGCATCTGGTCGAAGTAAGCCACTTCAAGGTTGGCCCCGCGCCTAATCTTGCCGCTGTCGGGTTCCAGGTCGCCCAGAATCAACTTCAGCAACGTCGTCTTGCCGGCACCGTTGGGACCGATCAGCCCGATCTTGTCGCCGCGCAGGATGGTCGCACTGAAACCTCGCACGATCGTGCGCTCACCGAACGACTTCGATGCTTCGGTCAGTTCGGCAACGATTTTGCCAGTCGCGGTTCCGACGGCAACATCCATGTTGACACTGCCAACGGTGTTGCGCCGGCTCTGACGTTGGTCGCGCAGGGCCTCGAGACGGCCGATTCGGCTCTGACTCCGCGTACGGCGTGCCTCGACGCCTTTGCGTACCCATATCTCCTCCTGCGCGAGCAGCTTGTCGGCCTTGGCATTGATGACTGCTTCCTGGGCCAGCTGCTCCTCTTTCTGAAGCAGGTACTGAGCGAAATTTCCTGCATAGGACCGTAGCTTGCCGCGATCGAGTTCGACGATCCGGGTCGCGACGCGGTCCAGAAAGGCACGATCGTGGGTAATGGTGACGACACTGCCTTTGAAGTCGATCAGCAACTGTTCCAGCCATTCAATGGAATCGAGATCCAGATGGTTGGTGGGCTCGTCAAGAAGTAACACGTCGGGAGCCGCAACCAGCGCCTGAGCCAGGGCTACCCGCTTGCGCGTTCCGCCTGACAAAGCGCCCACTTGCGCTGAACCATCTAGATGAAGCCGCTGCAGCGTTTCTTCCACGCGCTGCTCCCAGTTCCAGGCGTCATAGGCCTCGATCTGAGACTGCAACGCGTCAAGATCCAACCCCGGAGCGCCTGATAGATACAGGTCGCGAACGGCAATGACTGCTCCGAGACCTGCACTCGCTGCAGTAAAGACGTCTGCATCCGGGTCAAGCATCGGCTCTTGTGCGACGTACGCAACGCGTATTCCTTGCTGCAACTGCAGTGTTCCGTCATCGGGCTTTTCCATCCCACCCAAAATCTTCAGCATCGATGACTTGCCTGTGCCATTACGGCCAATCAAGCCAACGCGCTCCGCGGAAAGCAAGGAAAAATCCGCTTGATCGAGAAGCGGGACGTGACCGAACGCGAGCTGCGCGTTAAGAAGTGTGATGAGTGCCATGTGGCACCGATTATGGGAGTGCCTATCAAAGTCATTCCAGCAGCGCCTCAGGCAAACCGCCAACTTCTTTCAATCCTGAACGCTACTGGATGACAGTTGCCATCGAAGATTGCTTGCACGACGCGAACGAATGCGTATACTACGCAGCTCAGCACAAAACGCACCGCGTTCCGGCAGATAAGATTTGCCAATCTGATGCGAGTGTTGAATAACCTTCAAGTTGACAAGAGATTGATTCTCGAGTGATAATTGAAGACTTCGCTGAAGTGATGTGAGCTTGTTTGACAGGCTCAGTTTGCGGAAGCAAAAACAGTTTTCGAGTTGACGGTTTTGAAAAAAGCATGTTAGAATCGAAGGCTTCGCTGAAATGAGATGCTGCCAAGGCGGCGTCAAAAAAAGCGAAAAAAGTTTGACAAACTCAAAAATGTCGTGCTAGAATGCAAGGCTTCGCTGATCACAGTAAAGCAAGACAAAACGGTAAGTTTTGTCAGGTTCGTTAAAAATTTACAGCCGATAAGCGTGGGCGTTTGAAGGCAATTGCCAAGTTCTTCGGAACAAAGTCGCAAGACTTTAAACGCTCATGAAGTAAAAAAGATGTGAAATTCAGAAATGAAGTTCATGTCAATTCCAATTTATGAGTTGCTCGAAAGAGCTAAAAAATCAAGATCGAACTATAGAGTTTGATCCTGGCTCAGATTGAACGCTGGCGGCATGCCTTACACATGCAAGTCGAACGGCAGCACGGGAGCAATCCTGGTGGCGAGTGGCGAACGGGTGAGTAATACATCGGAACGTGCCCAATCGTGGGGGATAACGCAGCGAAAGCTGTGCTAATACCGCATACGATCTACGGATGAAAGCAGGGGACCGCAAGGCCTTGCGCGAATGGAGCGGCCGATGGCAGATTAGGTAGTTGGTGAGGTAAAGGCTCACCAAGCCTTCGATCTGTAGCTGGTCTGAGAGGACGACCAGCCACACTGGGACTGAGACACGGCCCAGACTCCTACGGGAGGCAGCAGTGGGGAATTTTGGACAATGGGCGAAAGCCTGATCCAGCAATGCCGCGTGCAGGATGAAGGCCTTCGGGTTGTAAACTGCTTTTGTACGGAACGAAACGGTTCTTTCTAATAAAGAGAGCTAATGACGGTACCGTAAGAATAAGCACCGGCTAACTACGTGCCAGCAGCCGCGGTAATACGTAGGGTGCAAGCGTTAATCGGAATTACTGGGCGTAAAGCGTGCGCAGGCGGTTATGTAAGACAGTTGTGAAATCCCCGGGCTCAACCTGGGAATTGCATCTGTGACTGCATAGCTAGAGTACGGTAGAGGGGGATGGAATTCCGCGTGTAGCAGTGAAATGCGTAGATATGCGGAGGAACACCGATGGCGAAGGCAATCCCCTGGACCTGTACTGACGCTCATGCACGAAAGCGTGGGGAGCAAACAGGATTAGATACCCTGGTAGTCCACGCCCTAAACGATGTCAACTGGTTGTTGGGTCTTCACTGACTCAGTAACGAAGCTAACGCGTGAAGTTGACCGCCTGGGGAGTACGGCCGCAAGGTTGAAACTCAAAGGAATTGACGGGGACCCGCACAAGCGGTGGATGATGTGGTTTAATTCGATGCAACGCGAAAAACCTTACCCACCTTTGACATGTACGGAATTTACCAGAGATGGTTTAGTGCTCGAAAGAGAACCGTAACACAGGTGCTGCATGGCTGTCGTCAGCTCGTGTCGTGAGATGTTGGGTTAAGTCCCGCAACGAGCGCAACCCTTGTCATTAGTTGCTACATTTAGTTGGGCACTCTAATGAGACTGCCGGTGACAAACCGGAGGAAGGTGGGGATGACGTCAAGTCCTCATGGCCCTTATAGGTGGGGCTACACACGTCATACAATGGCTGGTACAAAGGGTTGCCAACCCGCGAGGGGGAGCTAATCCCATAAAACCAGTCGTAGTCCGGATCGCAGTCTGCAACTCGACTGCGTGAAGTCGGAATCGCTAGTAATCGTGGATCAGAATGTCACGGTGAATACGTTCCCGGGTCTTGTACACACCGCCCGTCACACCATGGGAGCGGGTTCTGCCAGAAGTAGTTAGCCTAACCGCAAGGAGGGCGATTACCACGGCAGGGTTCGTGACTGGGGTGAAGTCGTAACAAGGTAGCCGTATCGGAAGGTGCGGCTGGATCACCTCCTTTCTGGAAACAGCAATTTAATTCGAACGCTCACACTTATCGGTTGTTGGATAACAGTCCCTTTTAACCCGTGGTAAACAATTCCTGCTGGTAAAAAGAGATCGATTCGGGTCTGTAGCTCAGTTGGTTAGAGCACCGTCTTGATAAGGCGGGGGTCGTTGGTTCGAATCCAACCCGACCCACCATTTATCCAGTGCCTAAGTATTTGGGGGTGTAGCTCAGCTGGGAGAGCGGCTGCTTTGCAAGCAGTAGGTAGCGGGTTCGAGTCCTGTCACCTCCACCAATATCTGATATAATTAAGTTCAACAACAAAGTGGCTTTGCTAAAGGCCATTTTGTTGTTGGTCAAGATCCTTTGATCAATCGGCTGTTCTTTAAAAATTCATAGAGTCGAATCAGCGTTGCTGATGGAAACTACACATTCGTAAGGGTTTAGTGTAGACCGTGCCATCAGCAACATAGAATTTTTGATTGCGTCAAATGAACTTCAATTTCGAGTTAATTCGAATTGAATGAAACGGCATAACGCGTCAGGTGAAAGACCTGACATATTCCTTGTGATAATTTTGTTTCGTTGGATCAGTCTGGCGAGAAATCAAAGTTATAGGGTCAAGTGAATAAGAGCACGTGGTGGATGCCTTGGCGATGATAGGCGACGAAGGACGTGATAGCCTGCGATAAGCTTCGGGGAGCTGGCAAATTAGCTTTGATCCGGAGATTTCCGAATGGGGAAACCCACCGAAAGGTATCGCACAATGAATACATAGTTGTGCGAGGCGAACCGGGTGAACTGAAACATCTCAGTAGCTCGAGGAAAAGACATCAACCGAGATTCCGAAAGTAGTGGCGAGCGAAATCGGAAAAGCCTGTTAGTAATAGCACAAGACTTAACGGAACAGTTTGGAAAGACTGGCCATAGTGGGTGATAGCCCCGTACGTGAAAAGACCTGTGTGGTACTAAGCTAACGAAAAGTAGGGCGGGACACGAGAAATCCTGTCTGAATATGGGGGGACCATCCTCCAAGGCTAAATACTCATCATCGACCGATAGTGAACTAGTACCGTGAGGGAAAGGCGAAAAGAACCCCGGGAGGGGAGTGAAATAGATCCTGAAACCGCGTGCTTACAAAAAGTAGGAGCCCTCAAGGGTGACTGCGTACCTTTTGTATAATGGGTCAGCGACTTACATTCAGTGGCAAGGTTAACCGAATAGGGAAGCCGTAGAGAAATCGAGTCCGAATAGGGCGATCAGTCGCTGGGTGTAGACCCGAAACCAAGTGATCTATCCATGGCCAGGATGAAGGTGCCGTAACAGGTACTGGAGGTCCGAACCGACTAGTGTTGCAAAACTAGCGGATGAGCTGTGGATAGGGGTGAAAGGCTAAACAAACTTGGAAATAGCTGGTTCTCTCCGAAAACTATTTAGGTAGTGCCTCAAGTATTACCATCGGGGGTAGAGCACTGTTTTGGCTAGGGGGTCATGGCGACTTACCAAACCAAGGCAAACTCCGAATACCGATGAGTACAGCTTGGGAGACAGAGCACCGGGTGCTAACGTCCGGACTCAAGAGGGAAACAACCCAGACCGCCAGCTAAGGTCCCTAAAATTGGCTAAGTGGGAAACGAAGTGGGAAGGCTAAAACAGTCAGGATGTTGGCTTAGAAGCAGCCATCATTTAAAGAAAGCGTAATAGCTCACTGATCGAGTCGTCCTGCGCGGAAGATGTAACGGGGCTAAGCCAGTTACCGAAGCTGCGGATTTGCAATTTATTGCAAGTGGTAGGAGAGCGTTCTGTAAGCCTGTGAAGGTGCGTTGTAAGGCGTGCTGGAGGTATCAGAAGTGCGAATGCTGACATGAGTAGCGTTAAAGGGGGTGAAAAGCCCCCTCGCCGTAAGCGCAAGGTTTTCTACGCAACGTTCATCGGCGTAGAGTGAGTCGGCCCCTAAGGCGAGGCAGAGATGCGTAGCTGATGGGAAACAGGTCAATATTCCTGTACCGATGTATAGTGCGATGTGGGGACGGATCTTAATAGGTCATCCGGGTGTTGGATATCCCGGTTTAATTGGATGTAGGCGTACGTTAGGCAAATCCGGCGTACATATACCGAGGCCAATGATCGAGCCAGCTTGCTGGTGAAGTGACTGAACGAGGTTCCAGGAAAAGCCACTAAGCTTCAGCTATACACGACCGTACCGCAAACCGACACTGGTGCGCGAGATGAGTATTCTAAGGCGCTTGAGAGAACTCAGGAGAAGGAACTCGGCAAATTGACACCGTAACTTCGGAAGAAGGTGTGCCCTATTAGTGTGTAGTGAACAACGAAGCATGAATGGGTTGCAAAAAATCGGTGGCTGCGACTGTTTATTAAAAACACAGCACTCTGCAAACACGAAAGTGGACGTATAGGGTGTGACGCCTGCCCGGTGCTGGAAGATTAAATGATGGGGTGCAAGCTCTTGATTGAAGTCCCAGTAAACGGCGGCCGTAACTATAACGGTCCTAAGGTAGCGAAATTCCTTGTCGGGTAAGTTCCGACCTGCACGAATGGCGTAACGATGGCCACACTGTCTCCTCCTGAGACTCAGCGAAGTTGAAATGTTTGTGATGATGCAATCTCCCCGCGGAAAGACGGAAAGACCCCATGAACCTTTACTGTAGCTTTGTATTGGACTTTGAACAGATCTGTGTAGGATAGGTGGGAGGCTTTGAAGCAGGGTCGCTAGATCTTGTGGAGCCAACGTTGAAATACCACCCTGGTGTGTTTGAGGTTCTAACCTAGGTCCATTATCTGGATCGGGGACAGTGCATGGTAGGCAGTTTGACTGGGGCGGTCTCCTCCCAAAGTGTAACGGAGGAGTTCGAAGGTACGCTAGTTACGGTCGGACATCGTGACGATAGTGCAATGGCATAAGCGTGCTTAACTGCGAGACTGACAAGTCGAGCAGATGCGAAAGCAGGACATAGTGATCCGGTGGTTCTGTATGGAAGGGCCATCGCTCAACGGATAAAAGGTACTCTGGGGATAACAGGCTGATACCGCCCAAGAGTTCATATCGACGGCGGTGTTTGGCACCTCGATGTCGGCTCATCTCATCCTGGGGCTGTAGCCGGTCCCAAGGGTATGGCTGTTCGCCATTTAAAGAGGTACGTGAGCTGGGTTTAAAACGTCGTGAGACAGTTTGGTCCCTATCTTCCGTGGGCGCTGCAGATTTGAGGAAGCCTGCTCCTAGTACGAGAGGACCGGAGTGGACACACCTCTGGTGTATCGGTTGTCACGCCAGTGGCATTGCCGAGTAGCTAAGTGTGGAAGAGATAACCGCTGAAAGCATCTAAGCGGGAAACTCGTTTCAAGATGAGATCTGCCGGGGCCTTGAGCCCCCTAAAGAGTCGTTCAAGACCAGGACGTTGATAGGTCAGGTGTGGAAGCGCAGTAATGCGTTAAGCTAACTGATACTAATTGCTCGTGAGGCTTGACCCTATAACTTTGATTGATATGATCAAGGTGTTATGCCAAGTTGACGCAGTCATAATAATTCTCCAATACAGCTGATTCCAAACTCTATGAATTCTTTCGCTCGATTCCATAATCGAGCGAATAACCAGTTATGCCTGATGACCATAGCGACGTGGTACCACTCCTTCCCATCCCGAACAGGACAGTGAAACGCGTCAGCGCCGATGATAGTGCGGGTTCCCGTGTGAAAGTAGGTCATCGTCAGGCTCTTACAGCCTAGAAAGCCCAATTACTTCGGTAATTGGGCTTTCTTTATTTGTGTAAGCCATCAATTATGCGAGTGCAACTAGCGCTTGACAAGAGATTGATTCTCGAGTGATAATTGAAGACTTCGCTGAAGTGATGTGAGCTTGTTTGACAGGCTCAGTTTGCGGAAGCAAAAACAGTTTTCGAGTTGACGGTTTTGAAAAAAGCATGTTAGAATCGAAGGCTTCGCTGAAATGAGATGCTGCCAAGGCGGCGTCAAAAAAAGCGAAAAAAGTTTGACAAACTCAAAAATGTCGTGCTAGAATGCAAGGCTTCGCTGATCACAGTAAAGCAAGACAAAACGGTAAGTTTTGTCAGGTTCGTTAAAAATTTACAGCCGATAAGCGTGGGCGTTTGAAGGCAATTGCCAAGTTCTTCGGAACAAAGTCGCAAGACTTTAAACGCTCATGAAGTAAAAAAGATGTGAAATTCAGAAATGAAGTTCATGTCAATTCCAATTTATGAGTTGCTCGAAAGAGCTAAAAAATCAAGATCGAACTATAGAGTTTGATCCTGGCTCAGATTGAACGCTGGCGGCATGCCTTACACATGCAAGTCGAACGGCAGCACGGGAGCAATCCTGGTGGCGAGTGGCGAACGGGTGAGTAATACATCGGAACGTGCCCAATCGTGGGGGATAACGCAGCGAAAGCTGTGCTAATACCGCATACGATCTACGGATGAAAGCAGGGGACCGCAAGGCCTTGCGCGAATGGAGCGGCCGATGGCAGATTAGGTAGTTGGTGAGGTAAAGGCTCACCAAGCCTTCGATCTGTAGCTGGTCTGAGAGGACGACCAGCCACACTGGGACTGAGACACGGCCCAGACTCCTACGGGAGGCAGCAGTGGGGAATTTTGGACAATGGGCGAAAGCCTGATCCAGCAATGCCGCGTGCAGGATGAAGGCCTTCGGGTTGTAAACTGCTTTTGTACGGAACGAAACGGTTCTTTCTAATAAAGAGAGCTAATGACGGTACCGTAAGAATAAGCACCGGCTAACTACGTGCCAGCAGCCGCGGTAATACGTAGGGTGCAAGCGTTAATCGGAATTACTGGGCGTAAAGCGTGCGCAGGCGGTTATGTAAGACAGTTGTGAAATCCCCGGGCTCAACCTGGGAATTGCATCTGTGACTGCATAGCTAGAGTACGGTAGAGGGGGATGGAATTCCGCGTGTAGCAGTGAAATGCGTAGATATGCGGAGGAACACCGATGGCGAAGGCAATCCCCTGGACCTGTACTGACGCTCATGCACGAAAGCGTGGGGAGCAAACAGGATTAGATACCCTGGTAGTCCACGCCCTAAACGATGTCAACTGGTTGTTGGGTCTTCACTGACTCAGTAACGAAGCTAACGCGTGAAGTTGACCGCCTGGGGAGTACGGCCGCAAGGTTGAAACTCAAAGGAATTGACGGGGACCCGCACAAGCGGTGGATGATGTGGTTTAATTCGATGCAACGCGAAAAACCTTACCCACCTTTGACATGTACGGAATTTACCAGAGATGGTTTAGTGCTCGAAAGAGAACCGTAACACAGGTGCTGCATGGCTGTCGTCAGCTCGTGTCGTGAGATGTTGGGTTAAGTCCCGCAACGAGCGCAACCCTTGTCATTAGTTGCTACATTTAGTTGGGCACTCTAATGAGACTGCCGGTGACAAACCGGAGGAAGGTGGGGATGACGTCAAGTCCTCATGGCCCTTATAGGTGGGGCTACACACGTCATACAATGGCTGGTACAAAGGGTTGCCAACCCGCGAGGGGGAGCTAATCCCATAAAACCAGTCGTAGTCCGGATCGCAGTCTGCAACTCGACTGCGTGAAGTCGGAATCGCTAGTAATCGTGGATCAGAATGTCACGGTGAATACGTTCCCGGGTCTTGTACACACCGCCCGTCACACCATGGGAGCGGGTTCTGCCAGAAGTAGTTAGCCTAACCGCAAGGAGGGCGATTACCACGGCAGGGTTCGTGACTGGGGTGAAGTCGTAACAAGGTAGCCGTATCGGAAGGTGCGGCTGGATCACCTCCTTTCTGGAAACAGCAATTTAATTCGAACGCTCACACTTATCGGTTGTTGGATAACAGTCCCTTTTAACCCGTGGTAAACAATTCCTGCTGGTAAAAAGAGATCGATTCGGGTCTGTAGCTCAGTTGGTTAGAGCACCGTCTTGATAAGGCGGGGGTCGTTGGTTCGAATCCAACCCGACCCACCATTTATCCAGTGCCTAAGTATTTGGGGGTGTAGCTCAGCTGGGAGAGCGGCTGCTTTGCAAGCAGTAGGTAGCGGGTTCGAGTCCTGTCACCTCCACCAATATCTGATATAATTAAGTTCAACAACAAAGTGGCTTTGCTAAAGGCCATTTTGCTGTTGGTCAAGATCCTTTGATCAATCGGCTGTTCTTTAAAAATTCATAGAGTCGAATCAGCGTTGCTGATGGAAACTACACATTCGTAAGGGTTTAGTGTAGACCGTGCCATCAGCAACATAGAATTTTTGATTGCGTCAAATGAACTTCAATTTCGAGTTAATTCGAATTGAATGAAACGGCATAACGCGTCAGGTGAAAGACCTGACATATTCCTTGTGATAATTTTGTTTCGTTGGATCAGTCTGGCGAGAAATCAAAGTTATAGGGTCAAGTGAATAAGAGCACGTGGTGGATGCCTTGGCGATGATAGGCGACGAAGGACGTGATAGCCTGCGATAAGCTTCGGGGAGCTGGCAAATTAGCTTTGATCCGGAGATTTCCGAATGGGGAAACCCACCGAAAGGTATCGCACAATGAATACATAGTTGTGCGAGGCGAACCGGGTGAACTGAAACATCTCAGTAGCTCGAGGAAAAGACATCAACCGAGATTCCGAAAGTAGTGGCGAGCGAAATCGGAAAAGCCTGTTAGTAATAGCACAAGACTTAACGGAACAGTTTGGAAAGACTGGCCATAGTGGGTGATAGCCCCGTACGTGAAAAGACCTGTGTGGTACTAAGCTAACGAAAAGTAGGGCGGGACACGAGAAATCCTGTCTGAATATGGGGGGACCATCCTCCAAGGCTAAATACTCATCATCGACCGATAGTGAACTAGTACCGTGAGGGAAAGGCGAAAAGAACCCCGGGAGGGGAGTGAAATAGATCCTGAAACCGCGTGCTTACAAAAAGTAGGAGCCCTCAAGGGTGACTGCGTACCTTTTGTATAATGGGTCAGCGACTTACATTCAGTGGCAAGGTTAACCGAATAGGGAAGCCGTAGAGAAATCGAGTCCGAATAGGGCGATCAGTCGCTGGGTGTAGACCCGAAACCAAGTGATCTATCCATGGCCAGGATGAAGGTGCCGTAACAGGTACTGGAGGTCCGAACCGACTAGTGTTGCAAAACTAGCGGATGAGCTGTGGATAGGGGTGAAAGGCTAAACAAACTTGGAAATAGCTGGTTCTCTCCGAAAACTATTTAGGTAGTGCCTCAAGTATTACCATCGGGGGTAGAGCACTGTTTTGGCTAGGGGGTCATGGCGACTTACCAAACCAAGGCAAACTCCGAATACCGATGAGTACAGCTTGGGAGACAGAGCACCGGGTGCTAACGTCCGGACTCAAGAGGGAAACAACCCAGACCGCCAGCTAAGGTCCCTAAAATTGGCTAAGTGGGAAACGAAGTGGGAAGGCTAAAACAGTCAGGATGTTGGCTTAGAAGCAGCCATCATTTAAAGAAAGCGTAATAGCTCACTGATCGAGTCGTCCTGCGCGGAAGATGTAACGGGGCTAAGCCAGTTACCGAAGCTGCGGATTTGCAATTTATTGCAAGTGGTAGGAGAGCGTTCTGTAAGCCTGTGAAGGTGCGTTGTAAGGCGTGCTGGAGGTATCAGAAGTGCGAATGCTGACATGAGTAGCGTTAAAGGGGGTGAAAAGCCCCCTCGCCGTAAGCGCAAGGTTTTCTACGCAACGTTCATCGGCGTAGAGTGAGTCGGCCCCTAAGGCGAGGCAGAGATGCGTAGCTGATGGGAAACAGGTCAATATTCCTGTACCGATGTATAGTGCGATGTGGGGACGGATCTTAATAGGTCATCCGGGTGTTGGATATCCCGGTTTAATTGGATGTAGGCGTACGTTAGGCAAATCCGGCGTACATATACCGAGGCCAATGATCGAGCCAGCTTGCTGGTGAAGTGACTGAACGAGGTTCCAGGAAAAGCCACTAAGCTTCAGCTATACACGACCGTACCGCAAACCGACACTGGTGCGCGAGATGAGTATTCTAAGGCGCTTGAGAGAACTCAGGAGAAGGAACTCGGCAAATTGACACCGTAACTTCGGAAGAAGGTGTGCCCTATTAGTGTGTAGTGAACAACGAAGCATGAATGGGTTGCAAAAAATCGGTGGCTGCGACTGTTTATTAAAAACACAGCACTCTGCAAACACGAAAGTGGACGTATAGGGTGTGACGCCTGCCCGGTGCTGGAAGATTAAATGATGGGGTGCAAGCTCTTGATTGAAGTCCCAGTAAACGGCGGCCGTAACTATAACGGTCCTAAGGTAGCGAAATTCCTTGTCGGGTAAGTTCCGACCTGCACGAATGGCGTAACGATGGCCACACTGTCTCCTCCTGAGACTCAGCGAAGTTGAAATGTTTGTGATGATGCAATCTCCCCGCGGAAAGACGGAAAGACCCCATGAACCTTTACTGTAGCTTTGTATTGGACTTTGAACAGATCTGTGTAGGATAGGTGGGAGGCTTTGAAGCAGGGTCGCTAGATCTTGTGGAGCCAACGTTGAAATACCACCCTGGTGTGTTTGAGGTTCTAACCTAGGTCCATTATCTGGATCGGGGACAGTGCATGGTAGGCAGTTTGACTGGGGCGGTCTCCTCCCAAAGTGTAACGGAGGAGTTCGAAGGTACGCTAGTTACGGTCGGACATCGTGACGATAGTGCAATGGCATAAGCGTGCTTAACTGCGAGACTGACAAGTCGAGCAGATGCGAAAGCAGGACATAGTGATCCGGTGGTTCTGTATGGAAGGGCCATCGCTCAACGGATAAAAGGTACTCTGGGGATAACAGGCTGATACCGCCCAAGAGTTCATATCGACGGCGGTGTTTGGCACCTCGATGTCGGCTCATCTCATCCTGGGGCTGTAGCCGGTCCCAAGGGTATGGCTGTTCGCCATTTAAAGAGGTACGTGAGCTGGGTTTAAAACGTCGTGAGACAGTTTGGTCCCTATCTTCCGTGGGCGCTGCAGATTTGAGGAAGCCTGCTCCTAGTACGAGAGGACCGGAGTGGACACACCTCTGGTGTATCGGTTGTCACGCCAGTGGCATTGCCGAGTAGCTAAGTGTGGAAGAGATAACCGCTGAAAGCATCTAAGCGGGAAACTCGTTTCAAGATGAGATCTGCCGGGGCCTTGAGCCCCCTAAAGAGTCGTTCAAGACCAGGACGTTGATAGGTCAGGTGTGGAAGCGCAGTAATGCGTTAAGCTAACTGATACTAATTGCTCGTGAGGCTTGACCCTATAACTTTGATTGATATGATCAAGGTGTTATGCCAAGTTGACGCAGTCATAATAATTCTCCAATACAGCTGATTCCAAACTCTATGAATTCTTTCGCTCGATTCCATAATCGAGCGAATAACCAGTTATGCCTGATGACCATAGCGACGTGGTACCACTCCTTCCCATCCCGAACAGGACAGTGAAACGCGTCAGCGCCGATGATAGTGCGGGTTCCCGTGTGAAAGTAGGTCATCGTCAGGCTCTTACAGCCTAGAAAGCCCAATTACTTCGGTAATTGGGCTTTCTTTATTTGTGCTTTGTAAATTCTATGCATTGATGCATGTATTAGATGCGGCCTTGTGGAAATCGGCATTTATATTTTTTGGTTTTGCTTGAGTGCTGTTATTGAAACTAGGCGGCAGTGTCAATTGCAGAATTTGACGCAGAAGCTACGTCTACCATTTAATTTTGTATGACGTCGGATGCAGGCGGTATGGAAATAATGAGTCCTGACGTCGTGTTCTTCCTCATGTAATTGTGTGATGAGTGGGCCGTAATGCCGGCGTTGGTAAGTGCGCATTGTTTCGGCTAATTTGAGCTTCTGCGCAAGAATTACTGATCTCGTCTGATATCAGAGAGGCGACAGAGCACATCCCTTGTATTCGCTAGAGCAGGTACGCGCTGAACGGTCTCTGCGTTAAGTTCAGTGATGCGCGGTGAGCTTTGTATGAAGCTAGAGTGTTTCCTTAGACGTCATCGTCCACAAGGTGACATGCTAGCTTGCACTATAGGTAGGAACCCTTATATTCCAGCGATGACCATCACCTCGTCGCTCTTGAATTTTGTTGCTGGGAGTCGAACCGTGCATGAGTTATATGTACTCGATCCCAAGGTTTCTTCTCTAGCGCCCGGGCAGGTCATCGTACCTATCCGATCCATCGGGCCCAGAGAGCGTTCTAGGGTCAGACGGCATCTTTTGGGTCTAAATCCTTCAGATCGTTACCTGCGGTTTGGTTACGCTGCGTCCGATGAGCAGGTAAACAAATATGTTGACGGGCTTGATTTCGAGCGTGACGAGCTTTTTGGTATTTACAACCGTCGGCTGGATCTGATCGCCATCGCGCATCTGGCATTTGCCCCCCCCCACCAACATAGCGATTGTGCCGAATTTGGCGTTTCGGTGTCAGCAAGCGCTCGTGGCCGAGGTTATGGCTCACGTCTGTTCGATCGTGCTGTCGTCGTTGCGCGTAATGAAGGTGTTGGCATGATGTTCATT
The DNA here is from genome assembly GCF_056679935.1 of Variovorax sp. PEI5. Lineage (NCBI taxonomy): Bacteria > Pseudomonadati > Pseudomonadota > Betaproteobacteria > Burkholderiales > Comamonadaceae > Variovorax > Variovorax sp. PEI5. The sequence continues at coordinate 2,396,686 of NZ_CM155257.1, read as the reverse complement.
CATGCGTTGAGCGAGAACGCTGCAATGCTCAAGATTGCACGCAAAGCGGGCGCGACAGTAGTTCGAAGTGGATCGGAATCGGAAGCGCATCTGCAGCTGCCTTCCGCTACGTTCGACAGTCATCTCAGCGAGATTGCTTTGGAGCACTTTGCAGAAGTTGATTTCTTGCTGAAAACTCGAGCCAAGCAGTTTTGGAGCTTCTTAGCAGGCTTGCAGGAGATGCGCAGTGGACTACGCGCGGCACGCGGAAAATCCTCTGCTTGATACCCTGGGTGATGGGTGCTGCGGACACAATCCGGTATCCTTGCCACTCCCTAACTCCGCCCTCACGCAGTGGCCGACCCTCATCCTGAACGCAGTCCCGTCGAACGGGAAGACAAACGTAGTTTCCTCCAAAAGCTCGCCGAGTTTCTTCATCCCGGGCCTGACTCTCGTGACGAGCTGATCGAAACGCTCGCTGATGCCGAGGAGAATGATGTCATAGGCGCCGAGTCTCGTGTCATGCTCGAGGGAGTATTGCGCATGGCAGACATGACCGCCGGCGAAGTCATGGTAGCGGCGCCTCGCATGGATCTTGTCGACATCAATTCGCCGTACGAAGACCTGCTGCATGTAGTGATCGATACAGCGCACTCCCGTTTTCCCGTTTACGAGGGCGAAAAAGAGAACATCATTGGAATCCTGCTTGCCAAGGATCTCCTCAAGCTTCAACGTGCACCGGAACTGAACATCCGAGCGCTTCTTCGACCCGCAGCGTTCGTGCCCGAAAGCAAGGGACTGAATGACCTGCTGCGTGAATTCCGGGGCAATCGCAACCACTTGGCAATCGTGATCGATGAGTTTGGTCGTGTGGCTGGACTCATCACGATCGAGGATGTCCTGGAACAGATCGTGGGCGAGATAGAAGACGAGTTCGATATCGGTGAGGACGAGGGCGACATTTTCGGATTGGCAGATCACACTTATCGCGTGGCAGGGGATACGCCGATCGAGCGTGTTGCCGAGGCTTTCGGCATCACGCTCGATGCGGATGATTTGAGTGAGGACTTCGACACCATTGGTGGACTTGTGGCTCACAAGATGGGTCATGTGCCCAAGAAGGGCGAGCACCATGCCTTGGGCGGCTTCGACTTCGTCGTGTTGCACACCAAGGGCGGCGCGGTCCGATGGTTCAGGGTATCGCCCGCGCGCGGTACCGGCGCAGCGGATTGAGCGCCGTTGCAAAGGTTGGGAGCTCGAGGCCAACCATTCCATCTACTTGTTTTCCCTTGATCGCTCTTGCTCTGGCGGGGTGGGGACAGGCGATCTCCCTGGCTGCGCCTTGGAATGGGCAGCCGCGCTGGTGGCTGCAGATACTGTCGCTGATGGCCTTGGTTTGGCGGCTCGAGGTCTTGCGGCGCGCTGGCCAACCCAGGCGCTGGTTACGTGCCGCGATGGAAGGCTGGTTGTTTGCCACGGCCTGGTTGTGCGGTACGTTCTGGTGGCTATTTATCTCACTGCACGTCTATGGCGGACTGGCCGCGCCGCTTGCCGTGCTTGCAGTGCTCGCGCTGGCAGCTGGACTTTCTTTGTACTACGCCGTCGCCTGTGGAATCTTCGTGGCGTACGCCCCTGCGAGAAACCACATCGGCACGGCGCTGTTTTTTGCCGCGTTGTGGACACTCGGGGAGCTCCTTCGGGGAAGTTGGTTCACAGGGTTCCCCTGGGGGGCGGGCGGCTATGCGCACCTGGATGGACCTCTCGCCGCCTATGCACCATGGATCGGTGTCTATGGCATTGGTGCCGTCGCGGCAGTCATGGCGGTTTGGGGACGAGTCGTCTTGGGTGCGTTCAACACGACTTCGACGAAGGGGGCGCCATTTCCTGGTCACGCCCAGGCGACGTCCGGGCGTATCCGATCATTGATGGTACTGAGCACTTGCACCATTGCGCTCTTGCTGGCCCCTCGGGCACTCAACCTGATGCGCACCGCGTCCGACGAAGCGGCTGATTCACGAGGAACCCTGGATGTCCAGCTGCTGCAAGGCAACATCCCGCAAGACGAAAAATTCGTCATGGGCAGCGGGATCGACACAGCGCTCGAGTGGTATGGCCTGCAATTGCGTGACGCGACGGCATCGCTCGTGATCACTCCGGAGACCGCATTTCCATTGCTGCCATCGCAATTGCCGGAAGGCTATGTCGATGCCGTCGCTGCTCGCTATTCGAGCGGCGATCAGGCCGCCATCGTCGGAATCCCATTGGAGGGCAGCGGAAGCAGCGCTGACGTGTCGTCGTCACCAGCTCCAGACGATGGTTCGATCGACTATGGGGACTACCGGAACGCCGTCCTGGGTTTCAAGCCTGGTGCAGATACGCCCTATCGCTACGAGAAGCATCATCTGGTGCCATTCGGGGAATTCGTTCCGTCGATGTTCCGGTGGTTCACCAATCTCATGAACATCCCGTTGGGCGACTTCCATCGTGGTGCACTTGCGCAGCCACCCTTCGCATGGAAAGGACAGCGAATCGCGACGAACATCTGCTACGAAGACCTGTTCGGCGACGAGATCGGCGCCAACTTCCTCGATCGCGCCCAGGCGCCCACGATCCTGCTGAACGTCAGCAATATCGCCTGGTTCGGAGACTCGGTCGCCATCGATCAACATCTGGCCATCTCGCGCATGAGAGCGCTCGAATTCGAGCGGCCCATGGTACGCGCAACCAATACCGGAGCAACGGCTGTGATCGACCATCGAGGTCAAGTGACGCAGCAGTTGCCCCGGCTCACGCGGGGTGTGCTTTCGGCGATCGTCGAAGGGCGGGGCAATTTGACGCCATTCGCGCAATGGGTCTCACGCTATGGACTGGCTCCGTTATGGACTGTGGCGCTGCTGGTTGTCGCACTCGGCATATGGATCCATCGCCGGACCCTGGCACGCTAATCGCATCGATGCGTCGGGCTGCCGTGGGAGCACCTTGCGGGAACGAGGTTAATCTCGCGTCACGCTGCGCGGAACCCCCAGGCGTCGCCCTTCGGACTACGTATCGTCTTCATCAATACCTCACATATCAAGGATCGTTCCTCATGCATCCTCGTCATCATCTCCGCGCCTTCGCTGCCGCCGCACTACTCTTCACGACGGCCGCATTGGTGCAAGCCCAGCAGGCTGCATTGCCCAACGTCACGATCCTCGCGACGGGCGGCACCATCGCTGGCGCGGGCGCCTCGGCCATCAACAGCGCCACTTATGCCGCAGCGAAGGTCGGGGTCGAAAAATTGATCGCCGGCTTGCCGGAGTTGTCCAAGGTTGCCAATGTGAAGGGCGAGCAGGTATTCCAAGTGGCCTCGGAAAGCCTGACCGACGACAACCTGCTCGTGCTGGCCAAGCGCGTCTCGGCCCTTTCCAAGCAAGCGGATGTGGATGGCATCGTCATCACTCACGGTACCGACACGCTGGAGGAGACTGCCTACTTCCTGACACTGACCGTGCACACGTCCAAGCCGATCATCGTGGTGGGTTCGATGCGTCCTGGCACGGCGTTGTCCGCCGACGGTGCACTGAACCTCTACAACGCCGTCAATGTCGCCGCGAGCAAGGACGCCGGGGGCAAAGGCGTACTCGTGACGATGAACGACGAGATCCAGAGCGGACGTGACGTCAGCAAGACCGTCAATATCAAGACCGAGGCCTTCAAGAGCCAATGGGGACCATTGGGCATGGTGGTCGAAGGGCGGAACTACTGGTTCCGGGCACCCGTCAAGCGTCACACGATGCAATCCGAATTCGATATCGACAACATCACCTCCCTGCCATCGGTGCAGATCGCCTATGGGTACGAAGGTGTCTCACCGACGGCCATCGATGCCCTCGCATCCAGCGGCATCCAGGCGCTGATCCACGGCGGCACGGGCAATGGCTCGGTGGCCGATCGGATCGTGCCGCATCTCCAGAAAGTACGTGCCGGCGGCGTCGCGGTCATTCGCAGCTCACGTGTTCCTGATGGATTCGTGATCCGCAATGCCGAGCAGCCGGACGACAAGTACGACTGGGTCGTCGCACACGATCTGCGCCCGCAGAAGGCCCGCATCCTGGCGATGGTGGCCATGACCAAGACACGCGACACCAAGGATCTTCAGCGCATCTTCTGGGAATATTGATCGCCTCTCGATGTCGTCGGACTCCGCGTCACTTGCCTCGGTTGGACTCAAGGACCGGATCAAGGGGCTGACAGAAGCGCCTTTCGAATCGCCGAGCGACGCCCGATCGGCTTGCTGCTAGGCGCGCCTTGCCTCTCGACGCTCCGCATGGCTCAGGCTGATGACGCAGACACTCAGCCAGGCAGCGCCCGAGAGGAGGCCGGCGACGACATCGCTGGCGAAATGGACTTGGAGAAAGATGCGGCTGCAGGCCGTGGTCATGACCATCGCGATGGCAATCATCACCACGGGGAGGTGCCAGCGCGGCGCCAGCAGGCGCAGCGCGAGATATGCGAGCATGCCGTAGGTCACCATCGCGCCGGAGGAATGTCCACTCGGGAAACTGAATCCGGTGGCTTGTGCGAGGCCATGGTCATGAACCGGCCGGACCCGTTCGAAGATCTGCTTGAGCGACGGATTGAGTACCGCATTGCCGGCCAGGGCTAACAGCCATCCCCACATCAGGAGACGTTGTCGTCGACGCCACAACAGGATGGCGACGATCGCGGCCAGGGTGATCAAGACCGAAGGGTCACCCACGTGCGTGAAGTGACCGAAGAATCGCAACGCGGCAGGAGGCAGATGCGCGCCGATGGCATCGGCGAGCGCTTGGTCTGCCAGACCCAACGAATCGCCGGAAGTGACGTGCCATGCGATCCAGGCGAACAGGCTGGCAGCCATCACGATGCCGCCGAAGCCAATGGCCAATCCGCCCAGAAGACGTTCGGGCTGTTGCGAATCAACTCGCATGGCCAGACGCATTCGCCGCCGCCGCCAGACCGAATGGATCACGCCGCCCGTCGTGGTCGACACCACCAGCAAGACAAGGAAGGCCGGCAGTGCTTGAGGGCCGATGCGCTGTGCCCACTCGACGAGCAGCGAGGACTCATTCATCGATCGGCTCCCCGGAAAGACGGGATGGAGGAGGAATGCATCAGGAGGGAAGGCGAAAGGGCTGCGTCGTCCAGCAGCAGTTCCTTCACATCGGCCCTCACGAAGCGGTCATCGCCCATCGCGCAGTCCCAGCGTTCGACCGTGCAGCTTCGTCTGGACATGCCCATGCTCGAAGCACGTCGCAGGATGTTGACCGAATTCGGCTGCCCCGACCGCAAGCGCGTGGACACTGCGGTTCCCGCCTGCACCGCCCACATCGCGCGAGGGCAGGGCGTGAATGCGCCTTGCAACGGCCGCACGAAAGGCAGGTGGATGTGACCTCCCAGGATCAGATCGGCTCCGGCGGCCGACCAACGCGCCACGGCGTCCTCGCGTCCATGCAGACGATTCTTCTCGTCCTCGGTTCGCGTCACCAACACTGGCTGATGAGTCACGACGAGACGCACCTGTTCCGGACGAGCACGCGAGAGCCGCTCGGCGACGCGTTCGATCTGCTCCGTGGAAACCTCGCCGTCCTCATGTCGATACCAGCGTGTCGTGTTGACGCCGATCACCAGCCATGCATCCGATTCGAACACCGGCTCCAGGTCGTCGCCGAACGCGCGCCTATACCTTCCATAGGGACTCAGCAGTCGCGCACCCAACTGAAACAGCGGAATGTCGTGATTGCCTGGAATCGCCACCACGTCGCGCGCACCCAGGCGATCGGCGAAGGCTCGTGCGGCGTCGAACTGCTGGCGGGTCGCACGCTGCGTGATGTCGCCCGAGAACACCACCACGTCGGGCGCATGCTCGCGCGCCAGTCGCTCGAGCGCACGCACCGCGGTCGGCACCTCGGTACCGAAATGGGGATCCGAGATCTGCAGCAACAGCGGTGCCGTGGTCATTGCTTGGCTGCCTCCAGTTCCGGTGCCACTTCGGGGCGGATCAGCCACAAGGACTCGGGAGCCACGCGAAACAGCAGTGGCATGTCGAGCCAGCCCAGTTCGCCGTCGGTGGCGACCTTGACACGTCGTGGCTTGCGACTCGACGACAGGGTACGCGGCTTGACCGTGAGCGACTCGAACGCAAAGCTCGTGATGCCCTCGGCCGCACCCAGCCGGCCGAGCGCGCCGCGCAGCAACAAGCCTGCGAGTCCGAACATGCCCGCCGGCTTGAGCGCCACGGCGGCCAGCAGACGTTCTTTCTCCAGCATCTCCGCCTCCGCCAGACCGACCTGACGCAGTTGCAACGGGTTGTTGCCCACGAACAGCGTCGGCGTCCGGATGTCACGCTCCGTACCATGGAAGGCCAGATGCAGGTCCCATTGCCGATGGCCACGCAGCATCGTCATCAGGGCCGCACCGAATGCGACGAGGCGGCTACGGCCGTACTCGCGTTTGACCGCTTCGCGCTCCTCGAGCAGTTCGGCATAGAGGCCCATGCTCGCGTTCACCAGAAAGACGCGGTCGTTCACCAAACCGACCTGTACTTCGCGCGGCTGTTCGGTGAACAGTATGTCGAGTGCCGCGCTGGTCTCAGCCGGGATGCCGTTGGCGCGGCTGAAATAGTTGAAGGTGCCCTGTGGCAGCACGCCGAAGGCGCATCCACTGCCGAGCGTGGCTTGCGCTACCGTGTTGATGGTGCCATCACCACCGGCTGCGACCACGATGCCACCGACCGCGCGGGCGCTCTCCACCGCTTCTCGAGCCAGTGCCTGGGCACGATTCGGTCCGTCGATCAGCAGAATCCGGACGGGTCGACCGGCAGCCTCGCAAATCGTCTCGATCTCCCTGCGGACCGAATCGGTATCGGAGCGACCCGATCCGGCATTGAGCACGATGAACAATGGCGTGTCCGGTCGAAGGATGGGAGCGGGCATGATGAGCCTAGTTGAGATGCGCGATGGAAGGACGGTTATGCCGCCCCGGCCTGGATATCGGGAGCAGGCGGCGTCCCGGGCCTCTGTGGGAGAGCGGCGCCCCGTGCCGCGAGTCGACCCGTAAAATCGCGGCCTTCGCGGATCCGTCCCGCTGCTGTCCTTCCAAAGCCCGGCCCCGCGCCTGCCTGCCTCCTCATGTTGACCTTCCAGCAAATCATCCTCACCCTCCAGTCGTACTGGGCCGATCAAGGCTGCGCGTTGCTGCAGCCCTACGACATGGAAGTCGGTGCCGGCACTTCCCATACGGCCACCTTCCTGCGTGCCCTCGGCCCCGAGCCCTGGAAGGCCGGCTATGTGCAGCCCAGTCGTCGTCCCAAGGACGGCCGCTATGGCGAGAATCCCAATCGTCTGCAGCACTACTACCAGTACCAGGTCGTGCTCAAGCCGGCGCCGTCCAACATCCTTGAGCTGTACCTGGGTTCGCTGGAGGCCCTCGGCTTCGATCTCAGGAAGAACGACATCCGCTTCGTCGAGGACGACTGGGAGAACCCGACGCTGGGCGCCTGGGGACTGGGATGGGAGGTCTGGCTCAATGGCATGGAGGTGACGCAGTTCACCTATTTCCAGCAGGTCGGAGGCATCGATTGCCGTCCCATCACGGGCGAGATTACCTATGGCCTCGAACGCCTGGCGATGTACCTCCAGGGTGTGGACAACGTCTACGACCTGACCTGGACCCAGGGCCTCTCGTATGGCGATGTCTACAAGCAGAACGAGGTCGAACAGTCGACCTACAACTTCGAGCACAGCGATGCCGAGTTCCTGTTCACGGCCTTCGCCGCGCACGAGAAGCAGGCGCGTCACCTGATGGAGAACCAGCTGGCCCTCCCTGCCTACGAGCAGGTGCTCAAGGCCGCGCACAGCTTCAACCTGCTCGATGCGCGTGGTGCGATCAGCGTGACCGAACGCGCCGCCTACATCGGTCGCATCCGCAATCTCGCGCGCAGCGTCGCGCGCAGTTACTACGACAGTCGTCAGCGCCTGGGCTTTCCGATGGCCGATCCCGCAATCGCGGCGATCGTGCTGGGCGACGGCATCGACACCGTGGTCGATCCCCGGCGACAGGATGTCCTGCGCTCGGCGCGTGCCCGCAACGTCGCGCATGGCGCCGTCGACTCCCCTGCATCCGCTCCCACTGAAAAATCCGAAGCCAAGAAGAAGGTCGCGTCGTGAAAAGTCTGCTTGTCGAACTGTTCGTCGAAGAACTGCCGCCCAAGGCACTGCACAAGCTGGGCGAGGCATTCGCCGATGTGCTGTACGAGCAGCTGCGCTCGCTGGGACTGGCCGATGCGCAGTCCATGTCGACGGCCTATGCGTCGCCGCGCCGCCTCGCCGTGCATCTCACCGCGGTCGCGGACCGCGCCGCGGACAAGGCCGTGTCGCAGAAGCTGATGCCCGTCGCCGTGGGGCTCGATGCCGCCGGCAATGCCACGCCGGCGCTGCTCAAGCGGCTCGCGGCGCTGGGCGCCGACGCATCGGCCGTGCCGGCCTTGCGGCGTGCGCCCGATGGCAAGGGCGAGGCGCTCTTCCACGACAGCACGGCACGGGGTGCAACGCTGGCCGAAGGCCTCCAGAAAGCCCTCGCTGAAGCCATCGCCAAGCTGCCGATTCCCAAGGTGATGAGCTACCAGCCCGAATCGGGCAGCGAACTGCCGGGCTGGAGCAGCGTGAGCTTCGTGCGTCCGGCCCATGGACTGGTCGCCCTGCATGGTGCCGATGTCATCGCCGTCGAGGCGCTCGGTCTGAAGTCCGGCCGCGAGACGCACGGCCATCGCTTCGAGGCCAAGGTCGATCCCGTGGTGCTCGGCGACGCCGACAGCTATGCCAGGCAGCTCGCCGACGAAGGTGCCGTCATCGCCGGCTTCGCCGAGCGGCGCGCCGAGATCGCGCGCCAGCTCGATGCCGCCGCGCAGCGCATCGGCGGCGGCGTACGGCCGATCGACGATGCCGCATTGCTCGACGAGGTCACGGCGCTGGTCGAGCGCCCGAATGTGCTGGTGTGCGAGTTCGAGCGCGAATTCCTCGACGTGCCACAGGAGTGCCTCATCCTGACGATGAAGGCCAACCAGAAGTACTTCCCGCTGCTCGATGCATCCGACCGGCTGACGAATCGCTTCCTGGTGGTCAGCAACATCTCGCCCGATGACGCCAGCGCGGTGATCGGTGGCAATGAGCGCGTGGTACGTCCACGCCTGGCCGACGCCAAGTTCTTCTTCGATCAGGACCGCAGGAAGACGCTCGCAGCGCGCGTCGAGTCTCTGGACAAGGTGGTCTATCACAACAAGCTGGGAACGCAGGGCGAGCGAGTCGGGCGCGTGGTGCGCATCGCCCAGGGCATCGCCGGGCAGCTGGTCGACGCGGGCTTCGCCAGCGCGGATCTGGCCACTGCCGCGGCGCAGGCCGCGCAGCTCGCCAAGGCCGATCTCGTGACCGACATGGTGGGCGAATTTCCCGAACTGCAGGGCACGATGGGCCGCTACTACGCGCTGCACGACGGCCTGTCGCCCGAGGTCGCCGATGCCATCGAGGACCACTACAAGCCCCGCTTCGCCGGCGACACGCTGCCGCGCGGCGAGGTCGGGGTCGTGGTGGCGCTGGCCGACAAGCTGGAGACGCTGGTGGGCATGTTCGGCATCGGCAACCTGCCCACTGGCGACCGCGATCCGTTCGCGCTGCGCCGTCATGCGCTGGGCGTGATCCGGATGCTCGCTGAAAAGGACCTGCCGCTGGACGTCGACCGGTTGATCGGCCTGGCCTTCGGCATGTTCGACCAACCCGCCATCGACCTGCCCGGCGCGGCCAGCGATGCCGCGCCGTTCGCTCCCTTCGAGGGGCAGGCCGCCGAGCGCCAGGCGCTGCTGCTGAACTTCATCTACGACCGCCTCGCCGGTGGCCTGCGCGAGCAGGGTGCCAGTGCGCAGGAGGTCGATGCCGTGCTGGCTTCCAGGCCACAGCGCCTGGGACGGGTATCCAGGTTGCTCGCTGCCGTGCGTGCCTTCGCCGCCCTGCCGGAAGCGCCTGCGCTTGCCGCTGCCAACAAGCGCATCGGCAACATCCTGAAGAAGTCGCCCGAAGCCGATGCCCACGTGAGCGAGCTCCTGCTACAGGAGCCAGCGGAGAAGGCCTTGCACGCCGCCATGGCGCATGTCCTGCCGGTGGCCGACGCGCAGTTCGAAGAGGGCGACTACACGGAGTCGCTCCAGACATTGGCCGCGCTGCGCGAGCCGGTCGATGCCTTCTTCGACGACGTGATGGTCAACGCCGAGCAGATCGACCTGCGCCTGAATCGCCTGGGTCTTCTCAAGTTCCTGCATGTGGCGATGAACCGCGTGGCGCAGCTGGAGCGGCTGGCGGCCTGAAGGCCGTCCCGATCCACCCATGCCCCTGCGCGCCAGCACGTCCGCCATGAAACTCGTCATCCTCGACCGCAACGGCAGCGTCAACCTGCATCGCGACGACTTCGTCAAGAGCGAAGTCGAGTGGACGCCCATGCCCGGCGCACTCGAAGCCATCGCCCGACTCAACCATGCCGGATGGCACGTGGTCATCGCCTCGAACCAGTCCGGCCTCGGGCGTGGACTGTTCGATGTCGCCACGCTCAATGCCATGCACGCCAAGATGCACAAGATGCTGGCCGCCGTCGGCGGACGCGTCGATGCGGTCTTCTACTGCCCGCACAGCCCCGACGAGGATTGCGCCTGTCGCAAACCCCGCCCCGGATTGTTCCAGCAGATTGGCGAGCGTTACGGCATCGATTTGGCCGACGTGCCCACCGCCGGCGACAGTCTGCGTGACGTCCAGGCCGGTGCGGCCGCCGGTTGCGAGCCGCACCTGCTACTGACCGGGATGGGGGCTGCGCTGCGCGGTGTCCAGCCCCTGCCGCCCGAGTACCCGGCCACGACGCGGGTGCATGCCGATCTGCCGGCCTTCGTCGAGTTCCTGTTGGCGCGTGAAGCCCGTCAGGCGGCCGATGCCGCCGCGGTGCAGGCGGCCGAACGATGAAGCGCCCTGGCGTGGTAGCGACGCTGGTGGCGTTCGTGCGTTCCGTGGTGCACATGCTGTGGATGCTGGTCACCGTGATTCCCTGGGGACTGATCATGGTGGTCGCGTCGATCTGGCGGCGCGGCGAGCCCCTCTACTGGATGGCCGAACGCTGGCTGGGCTGGGCCATGGCGGGAGCCCGCGTCATCCTGGGCATCCGCACGCGCGTCATCGGCATGGAGAACCTGCCGCAGGAGCAGCGCGCCGGCGCGGTGCTGCTGGTCAAGCACCAGTCGACGCTGGAGACCTTCCTGATGCCCACGCTGATGCCGCATCCGCTGGCCTACGTGTTCAAGAAGGAACTGATCTACGTGCCCTTCTTCGGCTGGGCCATGGCGCGGCTCGACATGATCCACATCGACCGCAAGCAGGGCGCGCGTGCCTTCAGCAAGGTCGTGGCACAGGGCCGGGTCCTGCTGGCCCAGGGCATCTGGATCATCATGTTCCCCGAGGGCACGCGCATCCCGCGCGGCCAGCGCGGCGTCTACAAGAACGGTGGCACGCGACTGGCCGTCCAGACCGGCGCGCCGGTGATTCCCGTGGCCGTGACCTCGGCACGCGTCTGGCCGCGCAAGGCCTTCATCAAGTATCCGGGCGTGGTGGACGTGTCGATCGGGTCGGCCATTCCCAGCACGGGTCGCAGGGCCGAGGAGTTGATGAACGAGGTCGAGGCCTGGATCGAGGGCGAGATGCGCCGCCTCGATCCGGAGGCCTACACGACATGACGAGCATGAAGAGATGGGCAGCGAGCACGGCATCCTGACGGCACCACCGGACACGCACGAGGCGGCGCACTTCTTCCATCCGCGCGCCACACGCGAGGTGCTGCTCGGCGAGGCCCGGGTCGCGTACGAATTCACGCGGGGCCCGCGCCGCACCATCGGCTTCGTGATCGGCATCGAGGGACTGTCGGTGCGCGCTCCGCGCTGGCTGGCATTGAACGACGTCGACCGGGCGGTACGCGACAAGGCCGGCTGGATCCTGCGCAAGCTTGCCGAGACGCGCCAGCGTCATGCCAGGCTCGAGGCCGCGCGGATCGACTGGCATGACGGCACGATCCTGCCGTTCCTCGGTCGACCCATGATGTTGCGATTCGAGCCGGTGCGCAGTGCCGGACGCGGCGGTGGTGGTGCGATGCTCGAGGAGCCTTCGTCCGAAGATCCCGCGGCGCCCCGCGTGCTGAGGCTCGCGTTGCCCGACGGTGCCACGCCCGAACTCGTCCGCGACACCGCGCGAGCCTGGATGACGCGGCAGGCCCGTGCGCTCTTCACCGAGCGTCTCGACCATTTCGCACCCCGGATCGGCGTGCGGTGGAACAAGCTGGCACTCTCGAATGCGGCGACGCGCTGGGGCAGCGCCAGTTCGACCGGAGCGATCCGTCTGCACTGGCGACTGATGCACTTCCACCTCGAGGTGATCGACTATGTCGTCGTCCATGAGCTCAGTCATCTGCGTGCCATGGACCACAGCCCGCGCTTCTGGGCCACGGTGGAAGCCGTGATGCCCAACTATCCGGCGCTGCGGCGCCAGCTCAAGGACGAGACCGTTCCACGCTGGTGACCGGTGACGCTGCGACTATTCTCCAGGGCATGAATCTCGATCTTGCACATTTCGACGCCGTCATCGTCGACCTCGACGGCACCCTGGTCGATACCCTGGGCGACTTCACGGCCGCCCTCAACGCCATGCTGGCCGATCTGGCACTGCCGGCTGTCGATGCGGGCGTCGTCGAGACGATGGTGGGCAAGGGCTCAGAGCATCTCGTCCGGTCGGTGCTGCGTCATCTGAGGGCGTCCGATGCGCTTTACGACCAAGCCTTCGACGATTACCAGCGTCACTATGGCGTCGTCAACGGACTGCATTCGAAGGTCTATCCGGGTGCCGTCGAAGGCCTGCGCCTGTTGCGCGATCGTCGCCTGCGGCTGGCCTGCCTGACCAACAAGCCGACCGACTTCGCTCGACAGCTGTTGACCTCCAAGCGCCTCGACGTGTTCTTCGATCCAGTCTTCGGCGGCGATGCCTTCGAACGCAAGAAGCCCGATCCGCTGCCGCTCTTGAAGACCTGCGAGGCACTCGGCAGTCGCCCCGGACGCACCCTCATGGTCGGGGATTCCAGCAACGACGCCCGCGCCGCCCGCGCCGCCGGGTGTCCGGTGGTGCTGGTGACCTATGGCTACAACCATGGCGAACCGGTGCAGGAGGTCGATGCCGACGGCTTCCTCGACTCGCTCGCACGCCTGGATTCGTGGACGTCGCCAGTTGGCGCCGCTCGAGGGCTCGGCTAAACTCGTTCCTCCATGCGCATGCCACATCACGTCGTTCGGACAGGCCCAGACAGCCGGGGAGCCTGGCCCTGGCGCAAGCCATCGTCCTTGCTTGCTTGAATAGCACGGCGCACGCCGTGCGCCCGAGGCTCCGCTCCTCTCCGCAGTGGCGCCGATCTCCCCGAACGACATCGCCGACGGCCGCATTTTCGAAGCGCCCGCCGGACCAGGAAGACCCCACCCGTGATCACCGAACTCGAATTCAAGAGCCTCAGCGCGCAGGGCTACAACCGCATTCCGCTGATGGTCGAGGCCTTTGCCGACCTGGAAACACCGCTCTCCCTCTATCTCAAGCTCGCGCATGCGCGCGACGGCGGCAAGTACAGCTTCCTGCTCGAATCCGTCGTCGGCGGCGAGCGCTTCGGACGCTACAGCTTCATCGGCCTGCCCGCGCGCACGCTCATCCGGGCGAGCGGCTTCGGGGCCGCGGCGCGCACCGAGGTCGTCACCGATGGCCAGGTGGTCGAGACCGCCGAAGGCAATCCGCTCGACTTCATCGCCGCCTACCAGCAACGCTTCAAGGTCGCGCTGCGTCCGGGACTGCCGCGTTTCTGCGGCGGCCTGGCCGGCTATTTTGGCTACGACGCGGTGCGCTATGTCGAGAAGAAGCTGGAAGACAGCTGCCCGCCCGACACGCTCGGCTGTCCCGACATCCTGCTGCTGCAATGCGAGGAACTGGCCGTCATCGACAACCTGTCGGGCAAGCTCTACCTGATCGTCTACGCCGATCCGTCGCAGTCCGAGGCCTATGCGGTCGCCAAGCGGCGATTGCGCGAGTTGCGCGAACAGCTGAAGTACTCGGTCAGCGCACCGCAGGTCAAGGCGACGCAATCGCATCCTCCCGAGCGTTCGTTCGCCAAGGCCGACTACATCGCCGCCGTCGAGCGCGCCAAGGAGCTGATCGCCGCAGGCGACTTCATGCAGGTGCAGATCGGCCAGCGCATCAGCAAGCGTTTCACGGAGTCGCCGCTGTCGCTCTACCGGGCGCTGCGCTCGCTCAATCCGTCGCCCTACATGTTCTATTACGACCTGGGTGACTTCCATGTCGTCGCGGCCTCGCCGGAGATCCTGGTGCGCCAGGAACGCACCAGCGACGGCGAACAGAAGGTGACGATCCGCCCACTCGCCGGCACGCGTCCGCGCGGTGCCTCGATCGAACTCGACAAGGCGGCCGAGCATGAACTGGTCAACGACCCCAAGGAGCGCGCCGAGCACGTGATGCTCATCGATCTGGCGCGCAACGACATCGGTCGCATCGCCAAGACCGGCACCGTGAAGGTCACTGAGGCTTTCGCGGTCGAGCGCTACAGCCACGTGATGCACATCGTGAGCAACGTGGAGGGGACGCTCAAGGACGGCATGACCGCGATCGACGTGCTCAAGGCCACCTTTCCGGCCGGCACGCTGACCGGCGCGCCCAAGGTGCACGCGATGGAGCTCATCGACCGCCTGGAACCCGTCAAGCGCGGTCTCTATGGCGGCGCCTGCGGCTACATCAGCTACGCAGGCGACATGGATGTGGCCATCACGATCCGCACCGGCATCGTCAAGGACCAGGTGCTGCACGTGCAGGCCGCCGCTGGCGTGGTGGCCGATTCGGTGCCGGAGCTGGAGTGGAAGGAAACCGAGGCCAAGGCGCGCGCATTGCTGAGGGCCGCCGAACTGGTCGAAGAGGGACTCGAGTGATGGCCGAAGAGACACGGCAGGGCATGCCAGCGAACGATTTCTCGCACGACATCATCGGTGCCGCCGTGGAGGTCCAGCGTGTGCTGGGCACGGGGCTGCCTGGTGCCACTTATGCCGCGGCACTGGCCATCGAACTGGCCGAGCGCGAGATCGGCTTCGCGCGCGACGTGGCGATCATGGCGGCTTACAAGGGACGCCCGCTCGGTGAAGTCTGTCGGGCCGACTTCGTGGTCGAGCAGGCCATGGTAGTGCAGGTGAGGGCGGTCGATGCCCTGGACGACCAGCATCGCGCGCAGGCCCAGGCGGCCGTGCGCCTGTCGGGGCATCGACTGGGGCTGCTGATCAATTTCAATGTGTTCCCGGTGGTCAAGGGCGTGCACCGGATCGGAGCGAAGTCATGAAACTGCTGATGATCGACAACTACGACAGCTTCACCTACAACATCGTCCAGTACCTGGGCGAACTCGGCGCCGAGGTCGAGGTGGTGCGCAACGACGAGGTCACGCTGGCGCAGATCGGCGAACGCATCGCCGCCGGCACGCAGCGACTGGTGGTGTCGCCCGGACCCTGCTCGCCGGCCGAAGCCGGGATCTCGGTGGCGGCCATCCGTGAGTTCGCCGGTACGCTGCCGATCCTGGGCGTCTGTCTGGGCCATCAGGCGATCGGCGCGGCTTTCGGTGGCACCATCGTGCGCGCTCAGCAGCTCATGCATGGCAAGACCAGCGAGATCACCACCACGCGAGAAGGTGTCTTCGCCGGACTGCCCGAGCGTTTCACCGTCAACCGCTACCACTCGCTGTCCATCGAGCGCGACAGCCGGCCGAGCGATCTGACCATCACCGCCTGGACCGACGACGGCGAGATCATGGGCGTGCGCCACACCGGCTTCGCCCACGAGGTACGTGTGGAAGGCGTGCAGTTCCATCCCGAATCCATCCTCACCGAGCATGGTCACGCCATGCTGAAGAACTTCCTCGATTGAAAGAGCGCCGGCATGACCGTCCTGAGTCCCACCATCGATCTGCGCAGCGACACCGTGACGCAGCCGACCGCCGCCATGCGCGACGCGATGGCCACCGCACCCCTGGGCGATGACGTCTTCGGTGCCGACCCGAGCGTCAACGCGCTGCAGGAGAAGATCGCCGCGCTGCTCGGTTTCGAGGCCGCGTTGTTCATGCCCACGGGCACGCAGAGCAACCTCTGCGCCGTGCTGGCGCACTGCGGACGCGGTGACGAGTACATCGTCGGCCAGCAGGCGCATTGCTATCGCTGGGAGGGGGGCGGTGCCGCAGTGTTCGGCAGCGTGCAGCCCCAGCCGCTCGACCACGCCGACGATGGCACGCTGCAGCTGGCGCAGATCGAGGCCGCCATCAAGCCCGACGATGCGCATTTCGCCCGCACGCGTCTGCTGGCCCTGGAGAACACGCTGGGTGGCCGGCTGCTGCCGTTCGACTACGTGCGCGCCGCGACCGCCCTGGCCCACTCCAGGGGCCTGCAACGCCATCTCGATGGTGCCCGGCTCTTCAACGCCGCCACGGCGCAGGCGGCATTGATCGGCCTGCCTGCCGGTGGCGCGCCCGCCGAGGCCGCGATGGTCGAGGCGCGTCGTATCGCCCAGTGCTTCGACAGTGTCTCGGTCTGCTTCAGCAAGGGCCTGGGCGCACCGGTGGGATCGGCGCTGTGCGGTTCCAGGGAGTTCATTGCCCGCGCCCATCGCATCCGCAAGATGGCTGGCGGCGGCATGCGTCAGGCCGGGTCGCTGGCTGCCGCCGCCAGCCACGCCCTCGATCACCACGTGGCACGGCTGGCCGACGACCACGCGCTTGCCCAGCGCCTGGCCGACAGCCTGGCCGGCATCGAAGGCCTGCGCGTGCAGGCGCCACAGACCAACATCGTGTTCGTCGACCTCGAAGGACCGGCGCAGGCCCGCGCCGGTGATCTGCTGGCATTCCTGAAGTCGCACGGCATCCTGGCCACCGGTCTCTATCGCCTGCGCTTCGTCACGCACCTGGATGTCGACGTGGCTGGCGTGGATGCGGCCGCGGAAGCCATCCGCACCTTCCTGACCGCCTGAGCCCGCCGCAACCCGTTCTTGTTCCGGAGACGACCCATGCCCATCACGCCGCAGGAAGCGCTGCAACGCACCATCGAGCATCGCGAGGTGTTCCACGACGAAATGCTGCACATCGTCCGGCTGATCATGAGCGGCGAGTGTTCGCCCGTCATGATGGCGGCTCTCATCACCGGACTGCGTGTCAAGAAGGAGACCATCGGCGAGATCACGGCCGCGGCGCAGGTGATGCGGGAAGTCTCGACCAAGGTTCCGGTCGCCGACCGCAGGCACCTGGTGGACATCGTGGGTACGGGTGGCGATGGATCGCACACCTTCAATATCTCCACCTGCGCCATGTTCGTTGCGGCAGCAGCCGGGGCCAAGGTCAGCAAGCACGGTGGTCGCAGCGTGAGCAGCAAGTCCGGCAGCGCCGATGTGCTGGAGGCCCTGGGCGTGGAGATCAATCTCGCTCCGGAACGCATCGCGCAGTGCATCGCCGAGGTGGGCATCGGTTTCATGTTCGCGCCCAACCATCATCCGGCGATGAAGAACGTCGCGCCGGTGCGCAAGGAACTGGGCATCAAGACGATCTTCAACATCCTCGGGCCCCTGACCAACCCGGCCGATGCGCCCAATATCCTGATGGGTGTCTTTCATGCCGATCTGGTGGGCATCCAGGTCCGTGCCCTCCAACGCCTGGGCGCCGAGCATGCACTGGTGGTGTATGGCCGCGATGGCATGGACGAGATCTCCCTGGGCGCCGCCACGCTGGTGGGCGAGCTCCATCGAGGTGAGATCCGCGAATACGAATTGCATCCCGAGGACTTCGGGCTCGCCATGTCGAGCAACCGTGCGCTGCGTGTGGAGACGCCCGAGGCATCGATGGCCATGCTGCGTGGCGTGCTCGATGGCGTGCCGGGTCCGGCGCACGACATCGTGGTGATCAACGCGGCGGCTGCCCTGTACGCGGCCGGGGTCGCCGAATCCATCGCCACGGGCGTGGTGCTGGCACGCGAAGCCATCGCCAGTGGCGCGGCTCGGGCCCGACTGGCCCGGCTGGTCGAAGTCACTCGCGCTCTGTCGATCCCGAAAGTCGTCGGTACAGTCTGAAGAAACAAGGAAACATCGAAATCATGTCCGACATCCTGAAGAAGATCGTTGCCGTCAAGCACGAGGAAGTCGCTTCCGCCCGACGACGCAGGTCCATGGAAGCGATGCGCGCCGATGCCGAGAGCCGGGTCCTGACGCGCGATTTCGTGGGTGCGCTGCGTCGCAGGATCGACGCCGGTCAGGCTGCCGTGATTGCCGAAGTCAAGAAGGCCAGTCCCAGCAAGGGCGTGCTGCGCGAGGACTTCGAGCCAGCGGACATCGCCCAAAGCTATGCAGAGGGAGACGGAATCATCAGCGCGGCCTGCCTCTCGGTGCTCACCGATCGGCAATTCTTCCAGGGCAGTGTCGACTTCCTGAAACAGGCTCGCGCCTCGTGCGAACTACCGGTGCTGCGCAAGGATTTTCTGGTCGACGCCTATCAGGTCTACGAATCACGCGCGATGGGGGCCGATGCCGTGCTGCTGATCGCCGCTTGCCTCGAGGATGCGCAGATGGAGGATTTCGAAGCCATCGCTCTCGATCTGGGCATGGCGGTCCTGGTGGAAGTGCATGACGGCGGCGAACTCGATCGTGCGCTGAAGCTCAGGACACCGTTGATCGGCATCAACAACCGAAACCTCAACACCTTCGACGTCTCGATCGAGACCACGCTCGGGCTGCGGCCTCGGGTGCCGGCAGATCGTCTGCTCGTGACCGAATCAGGCATTGGCACGCAGGCCGACGTCGTCCGCTTGCGCGAGGCCGGTGTGCAGAGTTTCCTGGTCGGCGAGACATTCATGCGGGCTCCGGATCCCGGTATCGCGCTGGCGGAACTCTTCGCATGACCTCACCCGTGCCCACGCAACTCACCACCAGTGATCCGGCCGACTGGCCGGTGGCGGCTGGCTGGCAGACGCTCGTCGACGCCTTCTTCGCCGAGCCCGCTGGCATGCGGTTGCAGGCGTTCCTGAGCGAACGTCTGGACGCCGGCGCCGTCATTTTCCCGCCTCAACCACTGCGGGCCCTCGAACTCACGCCGCCCGATGACGTACGGGTCGTCATCCTCGGACAGGACCCTTACCACGGTCGAGGCCAAGCCGAAGGACTGGCGTTTTCGGTGGCGCCGGGTGTCGCACTGCCTCCGTCGCTACGGAACATTTTCAAGGAACTGCAACGCGATCTGGGCACACCGCCGCCAAGATTCC
Source organism: Variovorax sp. PEI5 (assembly GCF_056679935.1). NCBI lineage: Bacteria > Pseudomonadati > Pseudomonadota > Betaproteobacteria > Burkholderiales > Comamonadaceae > Variovorax > Variovorax sp. PEI5. The sequence goes on along the minus strand of NZ_CM155257.1, from coordinate 2,377,293 downwards.
CCATCCCGGGCGGCAGCCTGGTGCAGTGGGCGAGGCACGGTGTGCTGCTTCTGAACACCTGCCTGACGGTGGAGGAGGGCCAGGCCGCCAGTCACGCGGGCAAGGGATGGGAGGTGCTGACGGATGCCGTCATCCGCCACATCGCCGAGGGCGAAAGGGATGTGGTTTTCATGCTGTGGGGCTCGCATGCCCAGAGCAAGAAGGCACTGATCGACGTGCAGCGCCACAAGGTGCTCGTGGCCAACCATCCATCGCCGCTGTCGGCACTGCGTCCGCCCCTGCCATTCATCGGTTGCGGCCACTTTGGGCAGGCCAAGCTCTGGCGCGAGCAACACGGTTATTGAGTGCGTATCGCTGTGTAGAATCGCGCCTGTCGACGATCGAAAATTTCGCGGATTCATAGAACTATGCTATATTCCGCGATTCGCTGGAGAGGTGGCCGAGTGGTTAATGGCAGCAGACTGTAAATCTGCCCTCTTACGAGTACGCTGGTTCGAATCCAGCCCTCTCCACCAGCGAAGCAAAACGGATTTCAGGACGCTTTGGATGCAAGTGCATGAGGCCGACGCCAGGTAGGGCGAAGGGTCAAGATGCGGGAGTAGTTCAATGGTAGAACCCTAGCCTTCCAAGCTAATGACGCGGGTTCGATTCCCGTCTCCCGCTCCAAGGGTCCGTTTGGTTGTAGTAGATTTTTTGGCTTTGAAGCCACGCCCTTTTGGCTCAGTGGTAGAGCACTCCCTTGGTAAGGGAGAGGTCGCGGGTCCGATTCCCGCAAAGGGCACCAATTGAGAGGTTGCAATGTGCACGGTGCAGCCTCATATGAACGTGTTGTTGAACCAGTTAATTTTCGGAGTCGAGAATGGCAAAAGGTAAATTCACCCGCACCAAGCCCCACGTGAACGTGGGCACGATCGGTCACGTGGACCACGGCAAGACGACGCTGACGGCGGCGATCGCGACGGTGCTGTCGGCGAAGTTCGGTGGCGAAGCCAAGGCCTATGACCAGATCGATGCGGCGCCGGAAGAAAAAGCACGCGGCATCACGATCAACACCGCCCACGTCGAGTACGAGACGGCCAACCGCCACTACGCACACGTTGACTGCCCTGGCCACGCCGACTATGTGAAGAACATGATCACCGGCGCTGCTCAGATGGACGGTGCGATCCTGGTGTGCTCGGCTGCCGACGGCCCGATGCCCCAGACCCGCGAGCACATCCTGCTGGCGCGTCAGGTGGGTGTGGGCTACATCATCGTGTTCCTCAACAAGTGCGACATGGTCGACGATGCCGAACTGCTCGAGCTCGTCGAGATGGAAGTGCGCGAGCTGCTCGACAAGTACGAATTCCCGGGCGACGACACCCCGATCATCCATGGCTCGGCCAAGCTCGCACTCGAGGGCGACAAGGGCAAGCTGGGTGAGGAAGCCATCATGAAGCTGGCCGACGCGCTGGACTCGTACATCCCGACGCCCGAGCGCGCCGTGGACGGCACGTTCCTGATGCCGGTGGAAGACGTGTTCTCGATCTCGGGTCGTGGAACGGTGGTCACCGGCGCGGTCGAGCGCGGCGTGATCAAGGTGGGCGAGGAAATCGAGATCGTGGGCATCCGTCCGACGGTCAAGACCACCTGCACGGGCGTGGAGATGTTCCGCAAGCTGCTCGACCAGGGCCAGGCGGGCGACAACGTCGGTGTGCTGCTGCGCGGCACCAAGCGCGAAGAAGTCGAGCGCGGTCAAGTGCTGTGCAAGCCCGGTTCGATCAAGCCGCACACGCATTTCACGGCTGAGGTGTATGTGCTGTCGAAGGACGAGGGCGGCCGTCACACGCCGTTCTTCAACAACTATCGCCCGCAGTTCTACTTCCGCACGACGGACGTGACCGGCGCGATCGAGCTGCCCCAGGACAAGGAAATGGTCATGCCCGGCGACAACGTCAGCATCACCGTCAAGCTGATCAACCCCATCGCCATGGAAGAGGGCCTGCGCTTCGCCATCCGTGAAGGTGGTCGCACCGTCGGCTCGGGCGTCGTGGCCAAGATCCTCGCCTGAGATTAGATCGTTAAAGGGGTATAGCTCAATTGGCAGAGCGTCGGTCTCCAAAACCGAAGGTTGTAGGTTCGATTCCTACTGCCCCTGCCACCACATAGGTGGCGAAAAAAGGCCCGTCGTAACCCGACGGGCTTCGGCGTCTAAAGAGGCGCAACGAATTGAAAGCCGGAATCCGGCCACAGGAACTTGCCGACGATGGCTACAACTCAAATCGAAACCGTGAGCACGGGTGCTGACAAAGCCAAACTGGCTGGGTCCGTAGCACTGGCAATAGGCGCCATTGTGGCGTTTTATTTGCTGGCTAGGCAGGGGTCGGTAGCTCAATGGGCGGCATTGCTTGTTGGTTTGGCTGTTGCCGTTGCGTTGTTTGCAAGTTCTGAAAATGGCCGTCAGTTGGTGGCATTCGGTCGGGATTCGTGGCGTGAGGTTAAGAAGGTCGTTTGGCCGGCGCGCAAAGAAGCAATGCAGATGACTGCCTATGTATTTGCTTTTGTGGCAATCATGTCGATTTTTCTTTGGGCAACCGACAAAACCTTGGAATGGGTGTTTTTCGACCTGATCCTGGGCTGGAGAAAATAATGACTGATGACATCAATAGCAGCGTTGCAGACGATTCGGTGGAGGATGTTCCGGTACTGGCGCCGCCAGCCAATCCTGATTTGCGTTGGTACGTAGTGCATGCCTATTCGGGGATGGAAAAGGCGGTCGAACGCAACATCACTGAACGGATCAATCGTGCTGGCATGCAGAACATGTTCGGTCGCATCTTGGTTCCGACCGAAGAAGTGGTCGAGATCAAGAACGGTCAAAAGCGGACCACGGAGCGCCGATTTTTTCCCGGCTATGTGTTGGTCGAGATGATCATGAACGACGAGAGTTGGCACTTGGTCAAGCACACCAACAAGGTGACGGGCTTCGTTGGTGGTGCGAAGAACCGGCCAGCTCCGATTTCCCAAAAGGAAGTCGAAGATATCGTGAGCCAGATGCAGCAGGGTACGGAAAAGCCGCGTCATAAGGTCGAGTTCATGGCGGGTGAGTTCGTGCGGGTCAAGGAAGGTCCGTTTACTGATTTCAATGGCACTGTCGAAGAAGTCAATTATGAAAAGAGCAAGGTGCGTGTCTCGGTCATGATTTTCGGCCGTGCCACCCCTGTGGAACTCGAATTCAGTCAGGTCGAGAAAACTTGAATTCCTCGAGAAGAACAATCCAGTTCTTCTTTAAAGTATTTAGATTGCATTTTGGCATTTGCTGCTTTTCAGGCTCGGCGGCAAATGTGGCGTTAGAGAGCTATTCACCCCCGGGGAGCTTTGGGCTAACTGCCTGAGCGTTATCACCCGCAAGGAGTAAAGTCATGGCGAAAAAAATCGTTGGCTTCATCAAGCTGCAAGTGCCAGCTGGCAAGGCCAATCCGTCTCCGCCCATCGGTCCCGCACTGGGCCAGCGCGGTTTGAACATCATGGAGTTCTGCAAGGCATTCAATGCCCAGACCCAAGGCGTCGAGCCGGGTCTGCCGCTGCCGGTGGTCATCACAGCCTTCGCGGACAAGAGCTTCACATTCATCATCAAGACCCCGCCTGCGGTCACGTTGATCAAGAAGGCGATCAAGCTGGAGAAGGGCTCTGCTCGTCCGCATACCGATAAGGTTGGCAAGATCACACGTGAACAGCTCGAAGAGATCGCGAAGACCAAGATGAAGGATCTGACGGCTGCCGACCTTGATGCCGCAGTTCGCACTATTGCCGGATCTGCCCGTTCGATGGGCGTGAATGTGGAGGGCGTGTAAATGTCCAAGCTGACAAAGAAGCAAAAAGCCCTTGAGGGCAAGGTCGACAGCACCAAGCTGTACCCCTTGGTCGACGCCATCGGCATCGTCAAGGAAGCTGCAACCGCCAAGTTCGATGAATCCATCGATGTGGCCGTTCAGCTCGGCATCGATGCCAAGAAGTCCGACCAGGTCGTTCGTGGCGCCGTGGTGCTGCCCAATGGCACCGGCAAGACCAAGCGCGTCGCCGTGTTCGCTCAGGGCGCCAAGGCTGAGGAAGCCAAGGCTGCCGGCGCTGATATCGTCGGCATGGACGATCTGGCCGCCATGGTGAAGGCTGGCGACATGCCTTTCGACGTCGTGATCGCAGCACCCGACGCCATGCGCGTCGTGGGTACCCTGGGTCAGATCCTGGGTCCGCGTGGATTGATGCCCAACCCGAAGGTTGGTACGGTGACGCCCGACGTGGCTACCGCCGTGCGCAATGCCAAGGCTGGTCAGGTGCAATTCCGTGTCGACAAGGCCGGCATCGTCCATGGCACGATTGGTCGTCGTTCGTTCGATACTGACAAGCTTCAAGGCAACCTGGCGGCGTTGATCGACGCACTGGTAAAGGCCAAGCCGGCCACGAGCAAGGGCGTTTACCTGCGCAAGGTTGCCGTGTCGTCGACGATGGGTCTGGGCGTGCGCGTCGATACCCAGACGATCGCCCAGCAGGGTTGATCTGAGAAATTTGCCGGGTCCTTTCGGGATCCGGCGATGTGGTGGGTCACCGGGGCGGAGTTCTTCTTCAGGAAGATTTGCCACGGCGGGCCATCCAAGACCGCTGGTGTGCGATGCACTGCACTTAATCGATGACTTTCCCAAGCCATCCACCAGCGCAGATGGCGATCCCGCTGCAAGGATTTGTTTCCGAAACAGTTGGTCGCTGCATGAAGCGTGTTCCGAGGCCAAGGCCGAGAAACACATTAAAAGGAGTAGACCTTGAGTCTGAATCGCAGTGAGAAAGAAGCGGTCATCACCGACGTGACCACCCTCGCCGCCCAAGCTCAAACGCTCGTTCTGGCGGAATACCGTGGCATCACGGTTGCCGACATGACCAAATTGCGCAATACCGCGCGCAGCCAGGGCGTGACGCTCAGCGTGTTGAAGAACACGCTGGCACGCCGTGCTGTCGCGGGAAGCGCTTTTGAAGTCATCGGTGACCAGATGACGGGTCCGCTGATCTACGGTTTTTCCGTCGACGCCGTGGCCGCCGCGAAAGTGGTGTCCGAATTCGCGAAGACCAACGACAAGTTGGTCATCCGCGGTGGCGCCTTCGCCGGCAAGAGCCTGGATGTGAACGGTGTGAAGCAACTGGCGAGCATTCCTTCGAAGGAAGTGCTGCTGGCCCAGTTGCTGGGCCTGATGCAATCGCCTGTTTCCCGTACCGCTCGCGTGCTCGCGGCGCTGGCCGAGAAACGTGGTGGCGGTGAGACGGCAGCAGCTACCGATGCACCGGCGGAAGCCGAAGCGCAGCCCGCTTGAGGCGGCTTGCGTTCTTGAATATTCAACCCAATTGTTAGGAAACAAAAATGGCATTCGATAAAGACGCATTTCTGACCGCGCTCGACAGCATGACGGTCCTGGAACTCAACGACCTGGTCAAGGCCATCGAAGAGAAGTTCGGTGTGAGCGCAGCCGCCATGTCGGCTCCGGCCGCTGGTGGTGGCGCTGCTGCTCCGGTCGCTGAAGAGCAGACCGAGTTCAACGTCATGCTCATGGAAGCCGGCGCGAACAAGGTTTCGGCGATCAAGGCCGTGCGTGAAATCACCGGCCTGGGCCTCAAGGAAGCCAAGGATCTGGTGGAAGCTGCCCCCAAGGCTGTCAAGGAAGGCCTGTCCAAGGCTGACGCCGAAGCTGCCAAGAAGAAGCTGGAAGATGCCGGCGCCAAGGTGGAACTGAAGTAATTTTTCCCCTCTAAAAGGCTGGAGGTGCCTGAAAAGGTCCTCCAGCCTTTGGCGCTTTCAGAGCGCACCCGCAAGCCCCTGCTCGACAGGGCTTGCGAGTGTCTTCTGACCCCGACTGCAGAAGAACCCTTGGTTCGGGTGATGTGCAATGCATCGCCGTCCGCCAACGGCTGGTAGTGGCCAGCCGCCAAGGAGCACGGTGCGCGAGCATCGGACTAAGTCGCTGAAGATTTCAAGCCCCGGAGCTCTCATGGCCCAAACGTCCTCCTACAGCTACACCGAACGCAAGCGCATCCGAAAGAACTTCGGCAATCGCGACAGCGTCGTCGAGATTCCCTACCTGCTGCAAATGCAGAAGGATGCCTACACCGCATTCCTGCAAGCCGGCATCGCCCCGACCAAGCGCACCATCGACGGTCTCCAGGCCGCATTCACGGCTGCATTCCCCATCGTTTCGCACAATGGTTTCGTCGAGATGAAATTTCTCGAATACAACCTGGCGAAACCGGCTTTCGACGTGCGCGAGTGTCAGACCCGTGGCCTGACCTTCGCTTCGGCGGTGCGCGCCAAGGTGCAGCTGATCATCTATGACCGCGAATCGTCGACATCGCAGTCGAAGGTAGTCAAGGAAGTCAAGGAGCAGGAGGTCTACATGGGCGAAGTGCCGCTCATGACCGAGAAGGGTTCGTTCATCATCAACGGCACCGAGCGCGTGATCGTGTCGCAGTTGCATCGTTCGCCGGGCGTATTCTTCGAGCATGACAAGGGCAAGACCCACAGCTCTGGAAAGCTGTTGTTCTCCGCGCGTGTCATTCCTTACCGCGGTTCGTGGCTCGATTTCGAGTTCGACCCGAAGGACATGCTGTACTTCCGAGTGGACCGCCGTCGCAAGATGCCTGTCACGATCCTGTTGAAGGCGATCGGATTGAATCCGGAGTCGATCCTGGCGAACTTCTTCGTCAACGACAACTTCCGCCTGATGGACAGCGGCGCTCAGATGGAGTTCGTGTCCGAGCGCCTGCGTGGCGAAGTGGCGCGTTTCGACATCACCGACAAGGCCGGCAAGGTCGTCGTCGCCAAGGACAAGCGCATCACCGCCCGCCATACGCGCGAACTGGAGCAGAGCGGCACCACGCACATCAGCGTGCCCGAGGACTTCCTCGTCGGCCGCGTGGTGGCCCGCAACATCGTCGATGGTGACACGGGTGAGATCCTGGCCAAGGCCAACGACGAACTGACCGAGGCACTGCTCAAGAAGCTGCGTACGGCTGGCGTGCAGGACCTGCAGGTCATCTACACGAATGAGCTCGACCAGGGCGCCTACATCTCGCAGACGCTGCGCATCGACGAGACGGTCGACGAGTTCGCCGCACGCGTGGCCATCTATCGGATGATGCGTCCCGGTGAGCCGCCGACGGAAGACGCGGTGCAGGCCCTGTTCCAGCGCTTGTTCTACAACCCGGACACGTACGACCTGTCGCGCGTGGGCCGTATGAAGTTCAATGCCAAGGTCGGTCGCGACGAATCGACCGGCCCGATGGTCCTGACCAACGAGGACATCCTGCATGTCGTCAAGATCCTGGTCGACCTGCGCAACGGCAATGGCGAGGTGGACGACATCGACCACCTGGGCAACCGACGCGTGCGTTGCGTCGGCGAGCTCGCCGAGAACCAGTACCGCACCGGTCTGGCTCGCATCGAGAAGGCCGTGAAGGAGCGTCTGGGCCAGGCGGAGCAGGAACCCCTGATGCCGCACGACCTGATCAACAGCAAGCCGATCTCGGCCGCACTCAAGGAATTCTTTGGTGCCTCGCAGCTGTCGCAGTTCATGGACCAGACCAATCCGCTGTCCGAAATCACGCACAAGCGTCGCGTCTCGGCCCTGGGTCCGGGCGGTCTGACGCGCGAACGCGCCGGCTTCGAAGTCCGCGACGTGCACGTGACCCATTACGGCCGTGTGTGCCCGATCGAAACGCCCGAAGGACCGAACATCGGCCTGATCAACTCGCTGGCGCTCTATGCCCGGCTGAACGAGTACGGCTTCATCGAGACGCCCTATCGCCGCGTCGTCGATGGCAAGGTCACGATGGACATCGACTACCTGTCGGCCATCGAGGAAGGCAAGTACGTCATCGCCCAGGCCAATGCGGCCCTGGACAAGGACGGCGTGCTGACCGGTGATCTGGTCTCGGCCCGCGAAGCCGGCGAATCGATCCTGGTGGGCGCCGAGCGCATCCAGTACATGGACGTCTCTCCGGCACAGATCGTGTCGGTGGCCGCATCGCTCGTGCCGTTCCTGGAGCACGACGACGCCAACCGCGCGCTGATGGGTGCCAACATGCAGCGTCAGGCCGTGCCGGTGCTGCGTCCCGAGAAGCCGTTCGTCGGCACCGGCATCGAGCGCGTCTCCGCGGTCGACTCCGGCACCGTGGTCACGGCAACGCGCGGCGGCATCGTCGACTATGTCGATGCGACCCGTGTCGTGGTGCGTGTGAACGACGCCGAAGCAGCCGCTGGCGAGGTCGGCGTGGACATCTACAACCTGATCAAGTATCAGCGTTCGAACCAGAACACCAACATCCATCAGCGTCCGATCGTCAAGCGTGGCGACAAGATCGCCAAGGGCGACGTGGTGGCCGACGGCGCCTCGACCGACCTGGGCGAACTGGCCCTCGGCCAGAACATGCTGATCGGCTTCATGCCCTGGAACGGCTACAACTTCGAAGACTCGATCCTGATCTCCGAACGCGTCGTGGCCGAGGACCGCTACACCTCGATCCACATCGAGGAACTGGTGGTGATGGCCCGCGACACCAAGCTGGGTGCCGAGGAAATCACGCGCGACATTCCGAACCTGGCCGAGCAGCAGCTCAACCGCCTGGACGAGTCCGGGATCATCTATGTCGGCGCCGAGGTCATGCCCGGCGACACGCTGGTGGGCAAGGTCACGCCCAAGGGCGAGACCACGCTGACGCCCGAGGAAAAGCTGCTGCGCGCGATCTTCGGCGAGAAGGCATCCGATGTGAAGGACACCTCGCTGCGCGTGGATCAGGGCTCGCAAGGCACCGTGATCGACGTCCAGGTGTTCACACGCGAAGGCATCCAGCGCGACAAGCGTGCCCAGCAGATCATCGACGACGAGCTCAAGCGCTTCCGTCTCGACCTGAACGACCAGCTGCGCATCGTCGAAGCCGACGCGTTCGACCGGATCGAGAAGCTGCTCAGCGGCAAGGTCGCCAATGGCGGGCCCAACAAGCTCGCCAAGGGCACCAAGCTGGACAAGGCCTATCTCTCGTCGATCGAGAAGTTCCATTGGTTCGACATCCGCCCGGCGGAAGACGAGGTGGCTTCGCAGCTCGAATCGATCAAGAACTCGCTGGAGCAGACGCGCCACAGCTTCGACCTCGCGTTCGAGGAAAAGCGCAAGAAGCTCACGCAGGGCGATGAACTGCCGGCGGGCGTGCTCAAGATGGTCAAGGTCTACCTGGCCGTCAAGCGGCGCCTGCAGCCCGGCGACAAGATGGCCGGCCGCCATGGCAACAAGGGTGTGGTCTCCAAGATCGTGCCGGTCGAGGACATGCCTCACATGGCCGACGGCACGCCGTGCGACATCTGCCTGAACCCGCTGGGCGTGCCCTCGCGGATGAACGTCGGACAGGTGCTGGAAGTGCACCTGGGCTGGGCCGGCAAGGGCGTCGGCCAGCGCATCGGCGATCTTCTGCAGGCCGAAGCCAAGATCGCCGAACTGCGCGCGTTCCTGGACCAGCTCTACAACGGCTCCGGCCGCAAGGAAGACCTGAGCCAGCTCAGCGACACCGAAGTGCTGGAAATGGCGTCCAACCTGTCGAGCGGCGTGACCTTCGCGACCCCGGTGTTCGATGGTGCCTCCGAGGAGGAGATCCGCGGCATGCTGAAGCTCGCGTATCCGGACGAGATCGCCAAGCTCAAGGGCCTGACCGAGACCCGCACGCAGGCCTACCTGTACGACGGCCGCACTGGCGAGCAGTTCGAGCGTCCGGTCACCGTCGGCTACATGCACTTCCTGAAGCTGCACCACCTGGTGGACGACAAGATGCACGCCCGCTCGACCGGCCCGTACTCGCTGGTCACGCAGCAACCGCTCGGCGGCAAGGCCCAGTTCGGCGGTCAGCGCTTCGGTGAGATGGAAGTGTGGGCACTGGAGGCCTATGGCGCCGCCTATGTCCTGCAGGAGATGCTGACGGTGAAGTCCGACGACGTGGTGGGCCGTACCAAGGTCTACGAGAGCATCGTCAAGGGCGAACACTCCATCGAAGCCGGCATGCCGGAATCGTTCAATGTGCTGGTCAAGGAAATCCGTTCCTTGGGCCTGGACATCGAACTCGAACGTTCTTAAGCAGACAAGGAAAGAGTCACATGAAGTCATTACTCGACCTGTTCAAGCAATTCACGCCCGACGAGCATTTCGATGCGATCAAGATCGGCATGGCATCGCCCGAGAAGATCCGTTCGTGGTCTTTCGGCGAGGTGAAGAAGCCCGAGACGATCAACTACCGCACCTTCAAGCCCGAGCGTGACGGCCTGTTCTGCGCCAAGATCTTCGGTCCCATCAAGGACTACGAATGCCTGTGCGGCAAGTACAAGCGCCTGAAGCATCGCGGCGTCATCTGCGAGAAGTGCGGCGTCGAAGTCACGCAGACCAAGGTCCGTCGCGAGCGCATGGGTCACATCGACCTGGCCGCACCGTGCGCGCACATCTGGTTCCTGAAGTCGCTGCCGTCGCGCCTGGGCCTGGTGCTCGACATGACGCTGCGCGACATCGAGCGCGTGCTGTATTTCGAAGCCTACGTGATCACCGACCCTGGCATGACGCCGCTGAAGAAGCGCGACATCATGTCCGAGGACGACTACGACACGAAGCGCCGTGAATTCGGCGACGAGTTCGTCGCCAAGATGGGTGCCGAAGGCATCCGCGATCTGCTCGAAGGCATCGAACTCGACAGCGAGATCGAGCGCCTGCGTGGCGACCTGACCGGCTCCGAAGTCAAGGTCAAGAAGAACTCCAAGCGCCTGAAGGTGCTCGAGGCCTTCCGCAAGTCGGGCATCAAGCCGCAATGGATGGTGCTCGAAGTGCTGCCCGTGCTGCCGCCGGACCTGCGTCCCCTGGTGCCCCTGGACGGTGGTCGTTTCGCGACCTCCGACCTGAACGACCTGTATCGCCGCGTCATCAACCGCAACTCGCGCCTGCGTCGCCTGCTGGAGCTGAAGGCGCCGGAGATCATCGCGCGCAACGAGAAGCGGATGCTGCAGGAAGCGGTCGACTCGCTGCTGGACAACGGCCGTCGCGGCAAGGCCATGACGGGCGCCAACAAGCGTGCGCTGAAGTCGCTGGCCGACATGATCAAGGGCAAGAGCGGTCGCTTCCGCCAGAACCTGCTGGGCAAGCGCGTCGACTACTCGGGCCGTTCGGTCATCGTGGTGGGCCCGACGCTCAAGCTGCACCAGTGCGGCCTGCCCAAGCTGATGGCGCTCGAGCTCTTCAAGCCGTTCATCTTCTCGCGCCTCGAAGCCATGGGCATCGCGACGACGATCAAGGCGGCCAAGAAGGAAGTCGAATCCGGCACGCCGGTGGTGTGGGACATCCTCGAAGAGGTGATCCGCGAGCATCCCGTGATGCTCAACCGCGCTCCCACGCTGCACCGCCTGGGCATCCAGGCCTTCGAGCCGATCCTGATTGAAGGCAAGGCGATCCAGCTGCACCCGCTGGTCTGCGCGGCGTTCAACGCCGACTTCGACGGCGACCAGATGGCCGTCCACGTGCCGCTGTCGGTGGAAGCGCAGATGGAAGCCCGCACGCTGATGCTGGCCTCCAACAACGTGCTCTTCCCGGCTTCGGGCGAACCCTCGATCGTGCCGTCGCAGGACGTGGTGCTGGGTCTGTACTACACGACCCGCGATCGCATCAACGGCAAGGGCGAGGGCCTGATCTTCTCCGACCTCGGTGAAGTGCAGCGCGCGCTCGACGCCAACGAGGTCGAGCTGACCGCGAAGATCTCGGTGCGCATCACGGAATACACCAAGGACAAGGAAACCGGCGACTTCACGCCGTCGACCTCCCTGGTCTACACCACCGTGGGCCGTGCCCTGCTGTCCGAGATCCTGCCCAAGGGGCTGCCGTTCTCGAACATCAACAAGGCGCTGAAGAAGAAGGAGATCTCCAAGCTCATCAACGTCTCGTTCCGCAAGTGCGGCCTGAAGGAGACCGTGGTGTTCGCGGACAAGCTGCTTCAGAACGGCTTCCGTCTCGCGACCAAGGCCGGCATCTCCATCGCCATCGACGACATGCTGGTGCCGGCGGAGAAGCACGGCATCATCGATCGTTCGGCCAAGGAGGTGAAGGAGATCGAGCAGCAGTACGTCTCCGGTCTCGTGACCTCGGGCGAGCGCTACAACAAGGTGGTGGACATCTGGGGCAAGGCCGGCGACGAGGTGTCGAAGGTCATGATGGCCAAGCTGTCCAAGCAGAAGGTCATCGATCGCCACGGCAAGGAAGTCGAGCAAGAATCCTTCAACTCCATCTACATGATGGCCGACTCGGGTGCGCGCGGTTCCGCCGCGCAGATCCGCCAGGTGGCCGGCATGCGGGGTCTGATGGCCAAGCCCGACGGCTCCATCATCGAGACGCCCATCACGGCGAACTTCCGTGAAGGCCTGAACGTGCTGGAGTACTTCATCTCCACGCACGGCGCCCGCAAGGGCCTGGCCGACACGGCGCTCAAGACCGCGAACTCGGGCTACCTGACGCGTCGCCTGGTCGACGTGACGCAGGATCTGGTCGTGATCGAGCAGGACTGCGGCACGCACGGCGGTTATCTGATGCGCGCCATCGTCGAAGGCGGCGAGGTCATCGAATCGCTGCGCGACCGCATCCTGGGCCGCTCCGCCGCCGACGACGTGCTGCACCCGGAAACGCAGGCCGTGCTGCTCAATGCCGGCCAGATGTTCGACGAAGACAACATCGAGATGCTCGAGTCGCATGGCGTCGACGAGGTCAAAGTGCGTACCGCGCTGACCTGCGAGACGCGCTTCGGCATCTGCGCGACCTGCTATGGCCGCGACCTGGGTCGTGGTGGCCTGATCAACATTGGCGAAGCGGTCGGCGTGATCGCCGCGCAGTCGATCGGCGAGCCCGGCACGCAGCTGACGATGCGGACCTTCCACATCGGTGGCGCGGCATCGCGCGCGGCCATCGCGTCCAACGTGGAAGCCAAGTCGAACGGCTCGATCGGCTTCAACGCCACGATGCGCTACGTGACGAACAGCAAGAACGAGCTGGTCGTGATCTCGCGTTCGGGTGAGATCGTCATCCACGACGAGCATGGCCGCGAGCGCGAACGTCACAAGGTGCCCTACGGCGCCGTGCTGTCGGTCAAGGCCGACCAGCAGGTCAAGGCCGGCGCCATCCTCGCCAACTGGGATCCGCTCACGCGACCCATCATCACGGAATTCGCCGGTCAGGCGAAGTTCGAGAACGTCGAGGAAGGCCTCACCGTGGCCAAGCAGGTCGACGAGGTGACCGGTCTGTCCACGCTGGTGGTGATCGATCCGAAGCGTCGTGGCGCGGCCAAGGTCGTGCGTCCGCAGGTCAAGCTGGTGGATGCGCAGGGCCAGGAAGTGAAGATCCCCGGCACCGACCACTCGGTGACGATCGGCTTCCCGATCGGCGCCCTGGTGCAGATCCGCGACGGCCAGGACGTGGGTCCGGGCGAGGTGCTGGCGCGCATTCCGGTCGAAGGCCAGAAGACGCGCGACATCACCGGCGGTCTGCCTCGCGTGGCCGAGCTGTTCGAGGCCCGCTCGCCCAAGGACAAGGGCATGCTGGCCGAGATGACCGGTACCGTGTCGTTCGGCAAGGAGACCAAGGGCAAGCTGCGCCTGCAGATCACCGACCCCGAAGGCAACGTCTACGAGGAGCTCGTGCCCAAGGAGAAGAACATCCTGGTGCACGAAGGCCAAGTGGTGAACAAGGGCGAGAGCGTGGTCGACGGACCGGCCGATCCGCAGGACATCCTGCGTCTGCTGGGCTCGGAGGAACTCGCGCGCTACATCGTCGACGAAGTGCAGGACGTCTATCGTCTGCAGGGTGTGAAGATCAACGACAAGCACATCGAGGTGATCGTTCGCCAGATGCTGCGCCGCGTCGTGGTCGACAACATCGGCGACACGACCTACATCTCCGGCGAACAGATCGAACGCAGCGAAATGCTCAACACCAACGACGCCCTGCGCGCCGAAGGCAAGATCCCCGCGACGTTCACCAATCTGCTGCTGGGTATCACGAAGGCATCCCTGTCGACCGACTCGTTCATCTCCGCCGCATCGTTCCAGGAAACGACGCGCGTGCTGACCGAAGCGGCCATCATGGGCAAGCGCGACGAGCTGCGCGGTCTGAAGGAGAACGTCATCGTCGGCCGCCTGATCCCCGCGGGCACCGGCATGGCGTACCACCAGGCACGCAAGGCCAAGGACCTGATGGACGAGGCCGAGCGCCGCGCGATCGCCGACTCCGAAGCCGCCGAACTGGCGGGCTCGGGCAGCGACGACGCCACGGCGACGACCGTCGATGCGAGCGAAGGCGCGGCGGCCGAGTAACTTCGGTGCCTCGCGCTCGACTCACGGGTACCGGTTCATGACCGGTAGCCTTGCACGCCCCCTTTCCGTCCGCGGAAAGGGGGCGTTTCTACGACCACTGCACGCGCCATGATCGCCTTGCCCGAATCGTTCGGCTACTGGATCGGTCTGGCCGTGTTGCTGTTCTGGTTCGTCGGGGCCTACAACCGCCTGGTGCGCCTGCGCTCGGCGACCCTGCAGGCCTATGCGGCGCTGGACGCCGCCCTGGTCCGGCAACTCGATTTCGTCCAGGCCCAGGCCGTGGCCACGCTGGCGGCCCATGCCGATGCGGCCGCGCCTTCCGAAGGGTCCGGCGACGATCGGCCGGCAGACGGGACCTCGGAAGAGGGCGCTCCCGCGCCCGCCGCGACGACCGTCCCGGGCCCGGCGGCCTATGTGTCCCTCAAGGCCACCACGACCCAGCTGTCGACCCAGCTGGCCGCGACGCGTCTGCGTCCGCTCGATCCCCAGCGCATGGCAGCGCTCGATACCGCGCTGCATGTGATGCTGGGTGTCTGGCAGACCCTCCACCCCGATGCGGTGGTGCGCTTCGCCACCGCCGCCGTCGGCGAGGAGGCGGCCGGCCTGCCCATCGCCTGGCCCGAACCCTCGCCCGATGCCGAAGTGGCACGCGGCCGCTTCAATCTCGCTGTCGCCAACTACAACGGCGCGATCCGGCAATTTCCGGCCGTGCTCGTCGCCTGGGTGATGCGCATGCATCGCGCCGCACCGTTGAGGTGAGCGCCTAATCCTGACTCATTTACCATCGGCGCAACTTGTCCCAAGACTTTCCTACTCCTTCTGCTGCTGTTCTTCCTTCGCAGCCACCGCTCTGGCGCCAGCTCCAGCTGACCGCAGGTGCGCTGGCCGCCATCCGCGGTGGCATGTCGGGTTCGGTCGCCTTCGAGGCCGTCGAGCCGGCCCTACGCCCCGGTGTCCAGTCGCTGGGGTTCCAGGTGCTGCGCCGACTCGGCCGCGCCGAGGCCTTGCGCCGCCATCTCGCCAAACGCACGCCGCCACCCCAGGCCGACGCGCTGCTGTGCACCGCCCTCGCATTGGCCTGGGATCCCGACGCGGCGCCCTACGAGGCCTTCACGCTGGTCGACCAGACGGTCGAAGCCGCCAAGCGCAATCCGGCCACCCGCGCGCAGGCCAGCTTCGTCAATGCCTGTCTGCGCCGCTTCCTGCGCGAGCGCGACGAGCTGGTCGCGGCCACCGAGCACGAGCCGGTCGCCCAATGGAATCATCCACGCTGGTGGATCGAGCGGCTCCGGCGCGACCACCCGCGCGAATGGCAGCGCGTGCTGCAGGCTAGCAACCGGCAGGCGCCGATGACGCTGCGCGTCAATGTGCGTCGCACGAGCGTCGCCGACCACCTAAATGCCCTGCGCGAGGTGGGACTCGATGCGATACCGGTCGGCGCCAGCGGCCTGCAGCTCGCCCAGGCGCGGCCGGTCCATCAGCTGCCGGGCTTCGATGCGGGCGAGAGTTCGGTACAGGATGCCGCGGCGCAGCTCGCCGCGCCCCTGCTCCTGAAAGGCCTGACGCCCGGCATCGAAGGAACGCCGCTGCGTGTGCTGGATGCCTGCGCCGCGCCGGGCGGCAAGACCGCCCACCTGCTTGAAGCCAGTGGTTCGCTCCCGATCGAGGTGACGGCGATCGAGGTCGACGCCGTGCGCAGCCAGCGGATCGGCGAGACCCTGTCCCGCCTGGGGCTGGAGGCACAGGCGCGGGTGCGGGTGGCCGATGCCGGTCGTCCGGCTTCATGGTGGGACGGCGTGCCCTTCGACGCCATCCTGCTCGATGCGCCCTGCACGGCCTCGGGCATCGTGCGGCGCCACCCGGACGTCCGCTGGTTGCGGCGCGAAAGCGACACCGCGCAACTCGCGCTCCAGCAGGCGATGCTGCTGGCTGCGCTGTGGCCGCTGGTGCGTCCGGGCGGCCGACTGCTCTATTGCACCTGTTCGGTCTTTCGCGAGGAAGGCTCGCACCAGATCGAGGCGTTCCTTGCACACAACACCGATGCGCGATTGAGGCCTTCGCCAGGCCATTTGCTGCCGCAGTCGGGCTCGAATGCCCACGGCGTCCCGGACAATGCCCTCGGTGACCACGACGGCTTCTTCTACGCACTGCTCGAAAAGACCTTCCGCTGACCCGCTGTCGGCGGAGCGCCTCGATGCGCATGGAAGACGTGATTTCCTTCGGGGCCTGCTGCTGGTCTGGACCGCCTCGGCGGTCGTCGGCGCACCGGTGCCGGCCCGCGCGCAGTCGGCCCACAACGCCAGCGTCACGCAGATGCGGCTCGAACGCAGCGACGATGGCATCTATCTCAACGCCAATGTCGACTTCCAGCTGCCCACGCTGATCCAGGAAGTGCTCGACAAGGGCATCGCGATCCATTTCGTCGCCGAGGCCGAGGTCTTCCGGGAGCGCTGGTACTGGACCGATCGCCGCGTCGCCCATGCCACGCGCCAGTTGCGCGTGGCGTTCCAGCCCCTCACGCGCCGCTGGCGCGTCAACGTGGTGCCGACCAACGGCAGCACGGGACTGGGCGTGCA
This sequence comes from Variovorax sp. PEI5, assembly GCF_056679935.1. Classification (NCBI taxonomy): domain Bacteria; kingdom Pseudomonadati; phylum Pseudomonadota; class Betaproteobacteria; order Burkholderiales; family Comamonadaceae; genus Variovorax; species Variovorax sp. PEI5. Next base: position 2,360,325 of record NZ_CM155257.1, on the reverse strand, counting down.
GCTCAACCAGAATTTCGACACGCTCGACGACGCGCTCGAGAGCGTCAAGCGCATCGGCCGGCTGCGCCTGGGCGACGTGGGCGACATCGCCGAGGACACGACGCATCTCGTGGTGTTCCGCTTCAGACTCGACACGTCGCAACTGCCGCGACCGTTCCAGATCGGCGTGGTGGGTCTGGCCGACTGGGACATCTCGGTCGAGCGCAGCGCGCGTCTGGCCATGGAGAAGAGCCCATGACGCCGGGGCGGGGCGCATCGACCGGCCCCGTCGTCACGGGCGAGGGCGCGCCACGCGCCGCGCATCGTGCCAAGGCGGTGCGCTGGGCCATCGGCGTGATCGCGGCGCTGGTCACGGCGATCGGCCTGGTGCTCATGTTCCTGCTCGCGGTGTCGACCAACAACCGCGTGTTCTACGAAGAGAACTACACGCGTCTCTTCGGCATCAACGTGGTCGTCGCCACGCTCCTGCTGCTGGTGATCGGCTGGGTCGCCGTGCGGCTGGTGCGACGCCTGCGGCAGGGCAAGTTCGGCAGCCGGCTGCTGATCAAGCTGGCTGCCATCTTCGCGCTGGTGGGAGTGGTGCCGGGCGTGCTGGTGTATTTCGTCTCCTACCAGTTCGTCTCGCGCTCGATCGAGAGCTGGTTCGACGTCAAGGTCGAGGGCGCGCTCGATGCCGGTCTCAACCTCGGTCGCGCCACGCTCGATTCGCTCGCGGACGACCTGGCCGTCAAGACGCGCGCGGCGAGCGGTCAGCTCTCCCAGGTCGCCGACGCCAGCGCCGGCCTGGCACTCGAACGCATCCGCGACCAGCTCGACGCCAGCGACGTCGTGCTGTGGACCGGTACCGGCCAGCTCGTCGCCGGGGCGGGGGCATCGCGCTTCCAGATCAATCCGGAGCGGCCGACGCAGCAGCAGCTGCGGCAGGTGCGCGCCGAGCGACCCATCGCCCACATCGAGGGGCTGGACGAAGCACCGACGGTGCAGGGCGCTTCGCTGCCGGCGGCCGTCGTGCGGGCACTGGCGCTGGTGCAGCGCCCGGGCTTCGAATTCAACACCGAGCCGCGCTTCCTGCAGGTGACGGTGCCCTTGCCGCCGGCCGTGGTGGCCAATGCGCTGGCGGTGCAGGAGGCCAATCGCGAGTACCAGGAACGCTCGCTCGCTCGCGAAGGCCTGCGGCGCATGTACATCGGCACGCTCACGCTGTGCCTGTTCCTGGCCGTCTTCGGCGCCGTCCTGCTGGCCGTGTTGTTCGGCAACGGACTCGCACGGCCATTGCTGGTGCTCGCCGATGGCGTGCGCCAGGTCGCCGCCGGCGATCTGCGGCCGACGGCGGTGCTGCAGGGCAAGGACGAACTCGGAGGCCTCACGCGCTCGTTCGCCGTCATGACGCAGCAGCTCGCCGATGCCCGCGCGGCCGTCGAGAAGACCGTGGGCGAGCTCGACGCCGCGCGTGGCAACCTGCAGACCATCCTCGACAACCTGACCTCCGGCGTGATCGTGCTCGACGCGGCGGGCACGGTGCTCTCGACCAATCCGGGCGCGACCCGCGTGCTGCGCGCGCCGCTGGCGGCCTACGAGGGTCGTCCGCTGCGCGACGTGCCGGGCCTGGCCGACTTCGCGCAGAACGTCCAGCAGCAGTTCGACGACTTCGAGGTCGAGCGCATCCATCACGGGCTCGACCACTGGCAGCACGCCTTCGAACTGCGCGCGAGCAGCTTCGACATGGAGCAGGACGTCATCAGCCTGGTCGCGCGCGGCGCCGAACTCCCCAGCGCCGAGCGCCTGCTGGTGTTCGACGACATCTCCGAGATCGCCTCGGCCCAGCGCGCGCAGGCCTGGGGGGAGGTCGCGCGGCGCCTCGCGCACGAGATCAAGAATCCGCTCACGCCCATCCAGCTGTCGGCCGAACGACTGGAAATGAAGCTGTCGGGCAAGGTCGCGCCCTCGGAGCAGGCGGTCCTCACCAAGTCGGTCAAGACCATCGTCGACCAGGTCGACGCCATGAAGCGGCTGGTCAACGAATTCCGCGACTACGCGCGCCTGCCCGCGGCCGACCTGCGCCCCGTGGATCTGAATGCGCTGGTGACGGACGTCCTGCAGCTGTATGGCGCCGACACGCTGCCCGTGGTCCTGCGTTGCGAACTCGACGAACGCTGCCCGCCGGTGCGCGGCGATGCCCAGCAGATCCGCCAGATCATCCACAACCTGCTGCAGAACGCCCAGGATGCCGCCGAGGCAGCGATGAGCGCCACCGGCCGGGCTGGCGAAGTCACCCTGCGCACGCGCCTGGGGGATTCCGGCCGGCGCGTGCGTCTGACGGTGCAGGACACCGGTCCCGGCTTCGCCGAACATATCCTCAAGCGCGCCTTCGAACCCTACGTCACGACCAAGACGAAGGGCACCGGTCTGGGACTCGCGGTGGTCAAGAAGATCGCCGACGAACATGGCGCCCGCATCGAGCTTTCCAACCGTGTCGCCGATGGCACGACGACGGGGGCGCAAGTCTCGCTATCATTTGCCCTGGCCGTAGAGCCGCCGGGAGCGTCCGCTCACACCGACGAAGCCAGACCATCCATCGGCTGAGCGCCATCGACAAGGCGCTCGTCACATCGCGCACAGGCATCGATAGCACTCATGGCAAATATTCTCGTGGTCGACGACGAGCTGGGCATCCGGGACCTGCTCTTCGAAATTCTCAATGACGAAGGCCACCATGTGGAACTCGCAGAGAACGCCGCCGAGGCGCGCGCCGCGCGTCAGCGTGCCCGGCCCGATCTGGTGCTGCTGGACATCTGGATGCCCGACACCGACGGTGTCACGCTGCTCAAGGAGTGGTCGACGGCCGGTCTGCTGAGCATGCCCGTCATCATGATGAGCGGTCATGCCACCATCGATACGGCGGTCGATGCCACCCGCATCGGTGCCTTCGCCTTCCTCGAGAAGCCGATCACGATGCAGAAGCTGCTCAAGGCGGTCGAGCAGGGACTCGCGCGCGAGAGCGCCCGGCGTGCGGCCGCCAGCGTGGTGCCCGCGGCCAGCGGCTTCACGGCGCCGGTCACCACACTCGGCAGCGAGAGCGCGCTGATCACGCCATCGGCGGCCGCCTTCCCGGCGGCCTCGGCCACGGCGGTGGTCGATGCCGGACCCCAGTCGCGCCAGAGCTTCGACCTCGACCGTCCCCTGCGCGATGCGCGCGATGGCTTCGAGAAGGCCTATTTCGAATTCCACCTGGCCATGGAAGGCGGTTCGATGACCCGCGTGGCCGAGAAGACGGGACTCGAACGCACCCATCTCTACCGAAAGCTCAAGCAACTCGGTGTTGATTTGTCACGCGGCCGCCGCAACGCTGTATAATCGCGGGCTGCACTCATGGCCCGGTAGCTCAGTTGGTAGAGCAGCGGATTGAAAATCCGCGTGTCGTTGGTTCGATTCCGACCCAGGCCACCAAACACAGCAAGGCGCTGCGACTCCCAAGGTCGCAGCGCCTTTCTCATTGGGGCTTCCCCATCCCTCGAGAATGCGGGATTCATCGGCTCTGTCGGAGCGCTTCACGGATCGTCGACCTAAACTGGATCTGACACTCCGAGGAACATCCGATGACCACCGAGACGACCACCACCCCCACCGCCCTCCAGCTCCGCTCCCTGATCACATCCGAGGGCGAGCTCCAGCTGACGCTCGCCCAGGTCCCCATTCCCATCCCCGCCGACGACGAGGTGCTGGTGCGCCTGGAGGCCTCGCCCATCAATCCGTCCGACCTCGGGCTGCTGTTCGGCGCGGCCGACCTGGGCACGCTGCGGGTCGCGGGCACGCCGGCGCAGCCGATGGTCACCGCCCGCGTCCCGGAGGCCGCGATGAAGGCCATGGCGGGGCGGCTGGGCCAGTCGCTGCCGGTGGGCAACGAGGGCGCCGGACGGGTGGTCCGGGCCGGCGCGTCGTCCGCGGCCCAGGCGCTGCTGGGCCGGACCGTCGCCGTGCTCGGTGGCGCCATGTACGCGCAATATCGGTCGCTGCCGGCCGACCAGTGCCTGCTGCTGCCCGAGGACGCGACGCCCGCCGATGGCGCATCGTCCTTCGTCAATCCGCTGACCGCGCTCGGCATGGTCGAGACGATGCGACGCGAAGGCCACACGGCGCTGGTCCACACGGCGGCCGCTTCCAACCTCGGCCAGATGCTCAACCGCATCTGCCGGCAGGACGGCATCGGCCTGGTGAACATCGTGCGCCGGCAGGAGCAGGTGGACCTGCTGAAGTCGATCGGCGCGGTGCACGTGTGCGATGCCAGCGCGCCCACCTTCCTGCAGGACCTGACCGAAGCCCTCGTGGCCACCGGCGCCACCCTCGCGTTCGACGCCACCGGGGGCGGCCGGCTCGCGGGCCAGATCCTCGGCTGCATGGAGGCCGCGCTCAACCGGACGGCCGCCGAGTACAGCCGCTATGGCTCCACGACGCACAAGCAGGTCTATCTCTATGGCCGCCTGGACACCGGCGTGACCGAGATCAATGTCAACTTCGGCATGGCCTGGGGCATCGGCGGCTGGCTGCTGTTCCCCTTCCTGCAGAAGATCGGCCCCGAGGCGGTGCAGCGGCTCAAGCAGCGCGTCGCCAGCGAACTCAGGACCACCTTTGCCAGCCACTACGCGCGTGAGGTGTCGCTCGCCGAGATGCTGGATCCCGGGGCGATCGCGGTCTACGGCCAGCGCGCCACGGGCGAGAAATTCCTGCTGAATCCCAGCAGGGACCTGACGCCGCCCGCCGGCTTCTGAGGAGGGCGGCGCCGCGCACGGCGCCCCGTGTCCGCCGGCCGGCTCACATCGGCGGCGCGAGCGGGCTTTCCAGCATCGGCGCTGGATGGATGCGCACGATGCGCAAGGCGTCCGGTTCCTCGACCAGCACGCAGGTCTTGCCGGTGCGCCTGCAGTGGTCCCGCACCCGCCAATACGCGCCGTGACTCAGGCAGCCGGTCTGGCAGATCACCAGATCGGCGGCCACGAGGCTGTCCTCCAGCCGCGCCAGGTCGTCCGCGCTCTCCACCCGCAGCGCGACCGGATCCGCGGTCGACGCGACGCGCAGCGTGGTCGCCGCATCGCCTCGCGTCTCCTGCGCGTGTTCCGTCTCCTGCGCCTCCTGCGGCGGCAATGGCAATGGCAATGGCACTGGCGATGGCGAGTCGCGGTGCGGCTCGTGCCAGCGCTCGCGCAGCAGTTCCTGGACCCGTGCGATCAACACGCCAGCACGATCGGCCAGCACCAGCCGCCGGGGCGATCCGTGTCGGGCGGCATCGAATCCGGCGTGCCGCTGAGCCTGCCAGGCCCGGGCGGTATCGCGCACGATGACGGCCGCGCGCAGCCGCACGACCTGCGCCTGCAGGCGTGCGATCTCCCGTGACTGCATCACGACCAGATCGCTGCAGCGCGTCTGCGCCTGGCCATGCTGCCGCAGCAGCGCGAGATGTTCGTTGATCAGATCGTCGACGTCGTTGGGACCCGGGTGCATGGAACCTCCTGGAGGTGGAATGGAGCGGCTCGCGTTCCCCGATGCGGGCCCGGCGCGCGGCAGGCGAGACCGCCGCAAGGCCGGCATCGCGATGAAGTGGAATATTAAATGAGAAAGATTCGCATTTGTTGTAGTATTCGGATCTTGAAAGGGGCATCGCGATGCGCCTCTCGCCAGTTTCATCGTGGGGCGACCCGAGACCGTCGAACGTCTCCAAGGTCGTTTTTTGCTAGCCATCGGTTCGTCCGGCCAGCCATGCATTTTTTCCACGCACCGCCAGCGCGCGATCGCTCGTCGCGCCAGCGTCCTTCCGTCTTCCTCGTTTCCCTTCCGATCCCTCGGACAAAGCATGGCGCCCCTGGACAAACTCAAGCACATCGGATTGAAAGCCACCCTGCCGCGCATGCAGGTGCTCGAGCTCTTCGAGCGCAGCGCCCAGCGCCATCTCGCGGCCGAGGATGTCTATCGCCAGATGCTGGCGCTGGGCACCGACCTGGGCCTGGCCACGGTCTACCGCGTGCTGGCGCAGTTCGAGCAGGCCGGACTGCTCAAGAAGAGCCAGCTGGGCGCCGGCAAGGCCGTCTACGAACTCAACGATGGCGAACAGCACCACGGGCACCTGGTGTCGCTCGCCGACGGCGCCGTCCACGAATTCTTCGATCCGCAGATCGAGGCCCGGCTCGCGGCCATCGCGCGCGAGCGGGGCTTCGAGATGGACGACTACGTGGTGACCGTCTTCGGCCGACCGGCCTGAACCGCGTCGGCCACCTGCGGGTGCGCCAGGTCCGGCCGGGCGCGGCGGCCATCGGGGCGCGCTGCAATCCACATGCTGATTTCGCGGGCATCGCGTCGCAAGCCGCGCCAGTCAACGGTTTCGGCAAAAGCCCACAAGGTTGTGCACAAAGTTGTCCACAGTTCACGGGCAAAACTCCGGTGGTCCGCGGGCCTGCTTTCGGCATTCTTCCGACCGGCCTCGATCGCCGCGCGGCATGCTGGACGCGGTCCGCCGGCCGCGCTACGCTGCGCGGCTCCGGCGCCCACCCATGGCCACCGCGGGACATCGAGCGAACCATCATCTTCCGATCCGAAGGGCCCTTCTTGAAAGTCGATCAACCGCATCGCATCGTCATCGTCGGCGGAGGCGCCGGTGGACTGGAACTGGCCACGCGCCTGGGCAACAGGCTCGGCAAGCCGGGCAAGGCCCACATCACCCTGATCGACAAGGCACGCACCCATTTCTGGAAGCCCCACCTGCACGAGATCGCCGCCGGCAGCGTCGACCTCAACGAGCATGCGACCAACTACCTGGCGCAATCGCACTGGCATGGCTTCCGCTATCGCATCGGCGAGGTCACCGGCCTGGACCGCGCGCGCCGCAAGGTCCTGGTGGCTTCGGCGCACGACGACGAAGGCCTGCCCATCACGCCGGCCTACGAGCGCGACTACGACACGCTGGTGCTCGCCGCGGGCAGCCAGACCAACGACTTCGGCACGCCCGGTGTCGCCGAGCACGCCATCGCATTGGAGACGCCCAAGGAGGCCGAGCGCTTCCACAGCCGCCTGGTCAACGCCTGCATGAGCGCCCACGTGCGTGGCACGCAGAACGAATCGCGCCTGGTGGAGATCGCCATCATCGGCGCCGGTGCCACGGGCGTGGAACTGGCGGCGGAACTGCATCGATCGATGCGCACGCTGGTGTCCTATGGCCTGGACAGCATCGACCCCGAGACCGACATCCGCATCCACCTGATCGAGGCCGGCCCGCGCATCCTGCCGCCGCTGTCCGAGCGCATCGCGCAGGCGGCCACGAAGCTGCTCGTGGACATGGGCGTGCGGGTGATGGTCGGCACGCGCGTCACGGCGGTGATGCCGGATGGCGTGCAGCTGGCGGACGGTCGGTTCCTGCGCGCCCAGCTGGTCGTGTGGGCGGCGGGCGTCAAGGCCGCGCCGTGGCTCAAGGACCTCGCCGGCCTGGAGACCAACCAGCTCAATCAGCTGGTGGTCGGCCCGACCCTGCAGACCACGCGCGACGAGGCGATCTTCGCCATCGGCGACTGCGCCGCCGCGCCCTGGCTCAAGCATGGCGGCAACGTGCCGCCACGGGCCCAGGCCGCGCACCAGCAGGCCTCGCATCTGGCGCGCGAACTGGCACGGCGCCTGCGCGGCCAGCCGGTGCGCGAATGGCAGTACCGCGACTTCGGCTCGCTGGTATCGCTGGGCAATCGCTCGCCCGTGGGCAACCTGATGGGCGGCCTGATCGGCGGCAACCTGTGGGTCGAGGGATTCTTCGCCCGCATGATGTATCAGTCGCTCTTCAAGATGCACGAGGTGGCCATCCACGGCGCCTGGAAGACGGCCCTGGGCACCGCGTCCCGGGCCCTGACGCGGCGCACCGAGCCGCGCGTCAAGCTGCACTGAGGCGGCTTCAGGCCGGGCTCGACCGCAGCCCGTACACCTTGCCGCCGGCGAACAGGTATTCGACCCGCAGCACCGCGGTCTCGCCCTGCTCGTCCTGGGTCGTGAAGCCGACGGCGGCGATGCGATCGCCGGGCTTGATCTCGGCCACGTTCCAGGCCGACATGCGCGTGAGCGGCGCGAGCTCGACGGTCCAGCGTCGATCGGTGCGCCGCGGCGCCACCGCCCGGGCCAGCAGCGCCGGGCCGTCGACGCTGGCGCTCTGCGCCGGCACCGGGCGTCGCGCCAGGTCGGCCGGCACGGCCAGTCCGGACGGCGGCTCGAGCGTCAACTCGGCATGCGGGTTCTGCCACCGGCTGGCGACGACGCGGCCTTCGAGGTAGATCGGTCGCTGCTGGTCGAACCCGCTCCAGCCGTGGTGCGCCCATGCGGGCCCTCCGGCCAGGGGCGTGGCGACCACCGCGGCGGCGGCGAGCACGAGGCGGCGGCGCGACGCGTCGATGCCGGCGCGCGCCAGCGGGGAGGACAACGGGGCATCCGAGGGGAAGGGCGTCATGGCGGAACTCCTGGAGTGGGACGGTCGATCGATTCAGTAGGCCAGCCAGCGTCCGCAGATCAGGACGCCGAGCCAGAGCGCAGTGGACACCAGCATCTGTAGCCGCGCCGTCAGGTCGAGTTTGCGCAGCGAGCCGCGCCCATGGAACCAGGCGGCGTTGCAGCCGGCCAGCGTCAGCAGGCCCATCTTGACGAGGAAGGTGCGTTGGGCGAGCAGGTCGGCCGCCTGCGTGGCGAACATCAGCAGGCCGCTGGCCGCCGCCAGCGCGAAGCCCGCCAGCGCCAGCCCGAGCGACAGCCGCGCGAGCGGCGCCACCGGCAGCGCCGCGATCCCGCCCCAGACGCGGATCTCGAGGGCCACGAGGTTGCCCAGCAGCAGGGCGATGCCGAGGATGTGGAGGGTTTCGAGCGCCGGATAGGCCCACGGATTGGATTGCAGCGCGGCGAGTGGCATGGTCCGTCGATGATGCCCGGACGAGGCGGTGATGGGAGACCGCCAAAAACCAGGGGTCGATGTGGAGGCGCACCGTTTTCGGGCGGCGGCGACGGTATAAGAGATGTTCGCGCGCCGATGGCCACGACACGTTTTCTCCCAGGTCGGTGCGCTTGAATGATCCCCGAAGCAGATAGATGAACAAACAAGAAGACGAACCGGGCCGCGACCCGGTTCCGACGGCAGGCGAGCGCGCCGCGTCCCCCGGCAGGCCGGCCGCTTCGGCCCCTGCCACGGCCTCCGGTGCGACCGCATCGGCCGCCGCCGACACCACCGGGGCCGGGATCGACAGCCAGAGGGCCATCGACATCGAGATCGAGGCCGACGCCACGCTCGGCTATGCCTCCATCCAGAACGCCGTGCCCGTGGTGCGTTCGCTGCGGCTGACGCACCGGGGCGAGCGCGCGCTGGTCGATGTCGAGGTGCGCATCGCATGCAATCCGCCCTTCGCCGAGGGCATCCGCCTGCGCTTCGACCGGCTGGCGCCGGGCGAGTCGCGCCGCATCGCGCCGGTGGACCTGCGACCCGACCACGCCTGGCTCGGCGAGCTGCAGGAATCGGTGCTCGCCGCCATCGAGGTCACGGTGCGCGCCGAGGGCCTGGAGATCGACCGGCAGGCGCGCGCCATCGAGGTGCTGGCCTATGACCAATGGGCCGGCACGCGCGCGCTGCCCGAGCTGCTGGCGGCCTTCTGCATGCCCAACAACCCGGCCGTCGACACCCTGGTGGGCAAGGCCTCGCGGCTGCTGCGCGAGACCCACAGCGAGCTGTCGATGAACGGCTACCAGTCCAAGAGCCGCGACCAGGTCTGGAAGCAGATCTCGGCGCTCTACAGCACGCTCGGCGCCGAGGGCCTGCAGTACGCCGAGCCGCCGGCCTCCTTCGGCAGCGACGGCCAGAAGATCCGCACGCCCGATCGCATCCTCGAGCACCGCGTCGCCACCTGCCTCGACCTGGCGATGCTGTTCGCCTCGGCCTTCGAGCAGGCCGGATTGCGGCCGGTGGTGCTGATCAAGGAGGGCCATGCCTGGGTCGGCGTCTGGCTGCATCCGGCGAGCTTCGCCGATCCGCTGACCGACGACGTGCAGGCCGTGCGCAAGCGCGTCGACAGCGGCGAGTTCCTGGTCTTCGAGACCACCGGCGTGGCCCACCACCACAGCCTGCGGCCGTCGCTGCGGGTGGCGATGGAGCAGGGCCTGGCGCACCTGCGCGACGACGACGGCTTCCGCTATGCCGTCGACATCCATCGCGCGCGCGAACTGCAGATCAAGCCGCTGCCCTCGCGCGCCGGCGCGCCGGGCGCCACCGGGGCCGGCGCGCCGGGCGAGGAACCGCCCGCGGCGATCGAGCCGACGCCGCTGCTGCCCGCGCTCGACGCCGACACGCTGGTCACGCTCGACGGCCCGGCCGACGACACGCCCGAGGGCCGGCTGGCCAAGTGGAAGTCGAAGCTGCTCGACCTGACGCTGCGCAACAAGCTGCTCAACTTCAAGCCGACCAAGGCCACGCTGCACCTGGTCGCGCCCGATCTGGCGCGGCTGGAGGATGCCCTGGCCGAGGGCCGCGACTTCCACCTGCGCGCATTGCCGCCATTGATGGAGGGCCTGGATCCGCGCGTGGCGCAGGTGCACGCCAGCCGCGGCACCGGCCGCGCGCCGCTCGACGACATGGCGCTCGATGCGCTGGCGCAGCACGAGCTGCTGGCGCGCGTGCAGCCCGACGCGCTCGACGGCCACCTGCTGGCCATCCACGCCGCCGCCCGCATCGGGCTCGAGGAGGGCGGCGCCAACACGCTCTACCTGGCGCTGGGCCTGCTGCAGTGGACCGAGGACGAGAAGGCCGAGACCGTGCACGGCGCGCCGATCCTGCTGATCCCGGTGACGCTGCAGCGCCAGTCGGTACGCGCCGGTTTCCGGCTCGCGCGGCACGACGACGAGGCGATCGTCAATCCGACCCTGCTGCAGCTGCTGCGCACCAACTTCGAGTTGCGCGTGACGGGGCTCGATGCCATCCCGGTCGACGAGAAGGGCGTCGACGTCGCGCGCGTGCTGCAGGCCTTCCGGCTGGCCGTGGCGGAGATCCCGAAGTGGGAAGTGCTGGAGCAGGCCCACCTGGGCATCTTCTCCTTCACCAAGTACCTGATGTGGCGCGACCTGCAGGACCGCACCGAGCAGCTCAAGGCCAACCGCGTGGTGCGCCACCTGATCGACCATCCGGGCGAGGCCTTCGCGCAGGAGCAGCACGACCCGGCCGAGTTCGAGCACCTCGACGAGACGCACCGGCCGCAGGACATCCTGGCGCCGCTGCTGGCCGACTCGTCCCAGCTCAAGGCCATCTGCGCCATCGACGCCGGACGCGACCTGGTGCTCGAGGGCCCGCCCGGTACCGGCAAGTCGCAGACCATCACCAACCTCATCGCGCATTCGCTCGCGCGCGGCAAGACGGTGCTGTTCGTGTCGGAGAAGATGGCCGCGCTTTCGGTCGTCCACCGGCGCCTGAACGACATCGGCCTGGGCCCGTTCTGCCTGGAGCTGCACTCGTCCAAGTCGAAGAAGTCGGAGGTGCTCCAGCAGCTCGCCGGCTCGCTCGACCTGGCCGGCCAGCGCACCGCCGACGACTGGTCGCGCGAGGCCGAGCGGCTCGCCGTGCTGCGCCAGGAACTCAATGGGCTGGTCGATGCGCTGCATCGCGAATATCCCAACGGCCTGACGGTCTACGAGGCCATGGGCACATCCATCGCGCATGCCGGCGAGCGCGCAGCGCCGATGCCCTGGAGCGATCCGCTCACGCACGATCGCGCCGCGCTCGACGCCCTGCGCGAGGCGGCGCGGCGCATCCAGGCGCTCGCCGGCGCCATCGGCGAGCTGCGCGGCCATCCGCTGGCGCTGATCGGGCGGCCCGACTGGTCGCCCGGCTGGGGCGACGACCTGATGGGCGCGGCGCAGGCGCTGGAGCGGGCCGCGACCGTCCTGCGCGAGCGCACCGCCACCCTGGCCGCGCAACTCGGCATCGGCGCGAGCGGCATGGGCCTGCGCGCGCACGGCCTGCTCGACGAACTCGCCGACCTGCTGCTGGCCGCGCCCGGCGTGCCCACCGGCCTGGCGCGCCAGGCGCACGACGCGCCCACGCGCGCCCGGCTGCAGGCGCTGGCGCGCCATGGCGCGGCCCGCAACGCCGCCTGGCTGCGGCTGGGCGATGGCTGGAGCGCGACGCTGGCCAAGCTCGATGCCGTCGCGCTGCTGGGCGAATGGTCGCTCGCGACCTCGACCTGGTGGCCGAAATCCTGGTTCGCCCAGCGCGCCGTCACGGGCCGGCTCTCGGGCTTCCGCGCCGATGGCCGGCGCCCGACGGCGGAGCAGGTGCGCACCATGCTCGGCCCGCTCGGCGAGATCAACGACGAGGACGCCTTCCTGCGCGCCGCCCAGGCCGATGCGCAGGCGCTGCTCGACGACGCCTATGCCGGTGCCGAGACCGACTGGAACGCGCTGGCCGCGCACGAGACCTGGGCCGCGCGCTTCGCCGAGGCCGTCGCGCGCCTGGCCGGCGGCGACGGCGCGCGCGCCGATGCCCTGCGCGCCGCGCTGCAACCCCTGGTGACCGAGCATCGCGCCACGCTGGCGGCGGGCGGCGCCGCCGGCCGCGCGCTGGTCGGCTATCGCGAGGCCTGGCTCGACCTGCGCCAGCATCTGGCGGCCGTCGAGGCCCTGGCGCAGCCGGTCGCGCCGCTGGTGGGCGACGAGGACGCCGATGGCGCGCTCGAGCGCCTGCGCGGCCTGATGCAGACCTGGCAGGGCGCCCGGCGCCTGCTGCAGCCGTGGTGCCTGTGGCGCAGCGCCCGCGAGGCGGCCATCGCGCGCGGCCTGCAGGGCGTCGTCGGCGACCTGGAGTCGGGCGCCATCGCGCTGGGCGAGGTCGAGTCGCACTTCGAGCTCGGCTATCGCAGCTGGTGGCTCAAGCGCGTCATCGACCGCGACCCGGTGCTGCGCGGCTTCTCCAGCGCCGACCACGAACGCAAGATCCGCGAATTCCGCGCCGCCGACCAGCGCTTCCAGAAGCTGACCGAGCGCTACATCGCCGCCACGCTCGCCGGCCGCATCCCGGCCGCCGGCGGTGCCGCCGCGAGCGCCGACAGCGAGCTCGGCCGCCTGCGGCGCGAGCGCCAGAAGCAGCGCGGCCACATGCCGGTGCGCCAGCTGGTGCAGGCCCTGCCGACGCTGCTGCCGCGCCTGAAGCCCTGCCTGCTGATGTCGCCACTGTCGGTGTCGCAGTACCTCGATGCCGGCTATGCGCAGTTCGACCTGGTGGTGTTCGACGAGGCCTCGCAGATCCCGGTGTGGGACGCGGTGGGCGTGATCGCGCGCGGCCGCCAGCTGGCCGTGGTGGGCGACCCCAAGCAGCTGCCGCCGACCAACTTCTTCAACAAGTCGGCCGAGCCCGAGGAGGGCGTCGCCGTCGAGGAGCAGGTGCAGGACCTCGAAAGCATCCTGGACGAATGCCTGGGCGCCGGCATGAACCGCCTGAGTCTGCAGTGGCACTACCGCAGCCGCCACGAGAGCCTCATCACCTTCAGCAACGTCACCTACTACGACTCGCGGCTGGTGACCTTCCCCTCGCCCGTGACCGACGACGTGGCGGTGCGCTTCGAGCGCGTGGCGGGCGTCTACGACCGCGGCGGCTCGCGCACCAACCGGGCCGAAGCCGATGCCATCGTGGCCGCCATCGAGGCGCACCACCTCGACCCCGCACGCTCGCACCTGACGCTCGGCGTGGTGACCTTCAACCAGCCGCAGCAGGCGCTCATCGAGACCCTGCTCGACGCCCGGCGCCGTGCCGCGCCGGCGCTCGACCGCGCCATCGCCGCGCGTTCGCAGGGCACCCAGGAGAAGCTGTTCATCAAGAACCTGGAGAACGTGCAGGGCGACGAGCGCGACGTCATCTTCTTCTCGATCACCTACGGCCCCGACGCGGCCGGCAAGATGACCATGAACTTCGGCCCGCTCAACGGCGAGGGCGGGCACCGCCGGCTGAACGTGGCGATCTCGCGGGCGCGCGAGGCGGTGGTGATCTTCAGCACCCTGCTGCCCGAGCAGATCGACTTGGCCCGCGTGCGCGCGGCCGGCGTGCGCGACTTGAAGCACTACCTGGAGTTCGCCATCCGCGGCGCGCGCGCGCTGGCCGCGCAGAGCACGCCCACCGGGCTCGACCCCGACAGCCCGTTCGAGGTGGCGGTGATCGGCATGCTGCGCTCGCGCGGCTGGGTGGTGCATCCGCAGGTCGGCTGCTCGGGCTACCGCATCGACCTGGCGGTGGTCGATCCGCGGGCGCCGGGACGCTACCTGGTGGGCATCGAGTGCGATGGCCGCACCTACCACTCCGGCGCCACCGCGCGCGACCGCGACCGATTGCGCCAGCATGTGCTCGAGAGCCTGGGCTGGCGGATCCACCGCATCTGGTCGACCGACTGGTGGCTCGATCCGGAAGGCGAGATCGGAAAGATCACCCGGCTGCTGGAGACACTGGTGACGCAGCCGGAAGAACCGGCGCAGGCCGAGCCGGCCATGGCGGTCGCCGACCCGGCGGCATCGACGTTCCCCGAGGAGGCCGCGACCCCGGACGCCGCCGCGCCACCGCCACCGCCACCGCCACCGCCACCGCCACCGCCCGCGAGCCTGACGGTCTACACGCCGGCCGCGCCAGGCGCCAACGATCCGGCGTCGTTCTTCGACGAGGAGTCCGAACCCGTGCTGGCGGCCCAGTTGCGCGAGGTCGCCGATGCCGAGGGCCCGTTGCCCGAGGTCACGTTGTTCGCCCGCGTGGCCCGCGCCTGGGGGTTGGAGCGGGTCAGCCCGCGCCTGGCCGACCGCCTGCGCGCGCTGGTGCCTGACGAGGTGCCCCGCACGACCGAGTCGGCCGTGGAGGAGGCGGGACCCGGCACGCGCTTCTACTGGTCGGCCGGCGCCGATCCCGGGGCGTCGGACGTGGCCCGCGTGGCCGACGACGAGCTGCCATCCTCCCGGCGCGCCGCCGAGGCGGTCTGCCTGGAAGAGCTGGCGAACCTGGTCAACCACGTGCTGCGCGAAGCCGGGCTGGCGACGCGGTCGGACATGGCGCGGTCGGTCTGCGAACTGATCGGCACGACCTCCATGACGATGCAGGCCGCGCGTCGCGTGGACCTCGCCATCGATCTCAGCGTCGCCGCCGGTGCCTTGATCGACGAGAACGGCAGCTTGCGGCCGGCCGACTGAGTCGACCTTCCGCGCTCGTTCCCGGGCGTCCGGCGGTCCGGTGGCACCGATGGCCGCTGAAGTACGAAGAATTAATTTTGTTCGACCCGGCGCGGCGGGGGTGGCTCGCCCTGGTCGAACGTGCGTCCATCAGCATCCGCTCACTCCTGTGCAGAGCCAGATGGGGCGTCGCCTGCCTGGCGGAATCAGGCAGAGATGCTTTATATAAATAAATAGAAAGTTTTATTTATTGGATGGATTTTTTCTTCAACTAATAAATAGAAAGTATTCTTTGTCTCCAAAAAGTGTCGTTTGATCAGTCGAATAGAAGCAGTTTTCCAAGTTTGTAAGCATTAGCTAGTAAATGGGATGTAACGAAAGATATATTTACATCCCCAGTATTAGTTTGACAGTTGTCTGCAATAGAAGTAATTCTTTTCTATTATTAAAACAACTGTAGACGCTTTCAAAGATGGAGATTTGCAATTGATGTCGACCCCTCTCAACGCCTCCGCCCCCAGCGCATCGCTTCGACGAAGCGACATCTGCCGAGCGGTCGCGATCCTGGGATGCCTGATGGTCGGCATGACCGACGTGGCCGCGCAGGTGCCCCCGAGCGCGGGTCAATTGCTCAACGAACAGCAGCGCACGCTGCCGCCGGCGCCGCCGGCCGGGGTGGCTCCGCCCACCACCGGTGTCGCGCCCGCCGCGCCCGCCGCCGATGCGTCCCAGAGCGCCGGTCTGGCCGTGCAGCTGCGCTCGGTGCGTTTTTCCGGCGCCACCGAGCTCGCCGCGTCCGAGAACCTGGCCGCGCTGGCCGCGCCTTCCATCGGCCGCACGCTCGGCCATGGCGAATTGCAGCAGATCGCCGAGGCGGCCACGCGCCAGCTGCGCGCCCGGGGTTACGTGCTCGCGCGCGCCTACCTGCCCCGGCAGGACCTGACCGAGGGCGACCTCGAGATCGCCATCGTCGCCGGCCGCCTGCAGTCGGGCGCCGACCGCATCGCCGTCCGCGGCCAGACACGCATCGATCCCGCGCGCCTGCGCGCCATCGCCGAGGCGGCGCTGCCCGAGGGCCGGCCGGTGCGCGGCGACGACCTCGAGCGCGCCGTGCTGCTGATCAACGACGTGCCGGGCATCACGGCGCGCTCGACGCTCGAACGCGGCAACGAGCCCGGCACCAGCCGCCTGGTGGTGGATGCCACTGAGGGCGCGCCGGTGCAGGGCAGCGCCTGGACCGACAACTACGGCAACCGCAGCACCGGCAGCGCCCGCGTCGGTGCGCAGGTGCTGCTCAACGATCCGCTGCGCCTGGGCGACGCGGCCTCGCTCGGCGTGTCGAAGTCCTCCGGCAGCACGGTGGCGCTGTTCAACTACAGCGTGCCGCTGACCGCCTCCGGCCTGCGGCTCAACGCCGGCGCCTCCTACCTGCGCTACCACGTCGACCAGGAGGCCTTCGAGCCGCTCGACCTGCGCGGCACGGCCAAGGCGGGCCAGCTCGGCCTGAGCTATCCGGTCCTGCGCACCCGCAATGCCAACCTCACGGCCAGCGCCACCTACGAGCAGCGCCGGCTCGACGACGACGCGCTGGGCGCGCGCGTGCGTTCCCGCCAGGTCGAAGGGCTGAGCTTCGCGCTCGCGGGCAACCGCATCGACACCTTCGCCGGTGGCGGCCTGTGGGACGGCGCGGCCGTGCTGACGGCCGGCCGCGCCGATCTGGGCGGCAATGCCGTCGACCGCATCGTCGACAGCCTGACCGCGCGCACCGACGGCAGCTTCCAGAAGGTGGTGCTGCGGGCCAACCGGCTGCAGAACCTGGGCGGCACGCCGGGCGCGGAATGGACCTTGTTCGCCGGCGCCACCGGCCAGCTCGCCAGCGGCAACCTCGACTCGTCGGAGAAGTTCATCCTGGGCGGCCCCTCGGGTGTGCGCGCCTATCCGGTGGGCGAGGCCGCCGGCGACCAGGGCGTGCTGGGCACGGTCGAGTTGCGCCGCAACATCGACATCGGCGGCGACCGCAAGCTGCAGGGCCTGGCCTTCGTGGACGCCGGCCGCGTGCGCCTGCACAAGAGCGCCTGGCCGGGTTCGCTGACCAACGCCGACGGCACCAACGAATACAGCCTGGCCGGCGCCGGTGTCGGCGCCAACCTGTGGATCGGACGCTGGACGCTGCGCGCGGCGGTGGCCCGCACCCTCGGCGACAACCCCGGGCGCAGCCTCGCGGGCCTCGACGCCGACGGCCGCAGCAGCAAGTGGCGCGGCTGGGTCCAGGCCGCCTACGCGTTCTGACCGGCCGCCGACCGACTGACCGACCGACCAACCGAATGATCCGTCGACCCCCCGCCGCCCGGCGCGGCCGGGTCGACCCCGGGCCACGGCCTGCCATCCGTCCCTCTTCCTTCTCCCGCCTCAAGGACTTTTCATCATGAAAAGCGCATCGCTCAACCACATCTACCGCCTCGTCTGGAACGAAGCCACGAACACCTATGTCGCCGTCGCCGAGCACATCGCCGGGCGCGGCAAGCGCGCCTCCGGCGTGGCCGGCGCGCTGGTCGCCGCGTCGCTGCTGTTCGCGGGCGGTGCCGCCATGGCGCAGGCCCTGCCCACCGGGGCGGCCATCGCCGCCGGCTCGGCCTCGATCGCGCAGAGCGGCGCCCAGATGACCATCACGCAGGCCACGCAGCGCCTGGTGACCAACTGGAACACCTTCGATGTCGGCGCCGGCGCCGCGGTGCGCTTCGTCCAGCCCAACGCCAGCGCCATCGCGCTCAACCGCGTCACCGGCGGCGGCGCGGCCAGCGCCATCGACGGCAGCCTGTCGGCCAATGGCCAGGTCTGGCTGCTGAACCCGAACGGCGTGGTGTTCGGCAGCGGCGCGCAGGTCAACGTCGGCGGACTGGTGGCCTCGTCGCTCGGCCTGTCCGATGGCGACTTCCTCGCCGGCCGCACCCGACTCTCCGGCGGTGCCGGCGCGGGCGCGGTGGTCAACCACGGCACGATCCGGACCGCCTCGGGCGGCGTGGTGGCCCTGGTCGCGCCACGCGTGGTCAACACCGGCGCCATCGCCACGCCCGGCGGCAGTACCGCCCTGGCCGCCGGCGAGACGGTCAGCCTGGACTTCCAGGGCGACGGCCTGGTCAGCGTGCGCGTGGAGCGCGGCGTGGCCGAGGCCGCCGTGGAGAACAGCGGCCGCATCGCCGCCGAGGGCGGCCTGGTCACGTTGAGCGCGCGCGGCGCCGACGCGGTGCTCGGCAGCGTGGTCAACAACACGGGCGTGATCGAGGCGCATGGCCTGGTCGCGCGCAACGGCCGCATCCTGCTCGACGGCGATGCCGCGAACGGCGCCACGCATGTCGCCGGCACGCTCGATGCCACCTCGGCCGATGGCCGGGGCGGCGCCATCGTGGTGACGGGCAAGACCATCGCGCTCGACGGCGGCGCGCTGCTCGATGCCAGCGGCGCGACCGGGGGCGGCACCGTCAATGTGGGCGGCGGCTGGCAGGGCCAGGACGCGGCCATCGCCAACGCCACCAGCGTCACGGCCGATGCCGGCGTGACCGCGCGCGCCGACGCGACGGGCAACGGCAACGGCGGCCAGGTGGTGTTCTGGAGCGACGACACGACGCGCTTCGCCGGCCGGATCGACGTGCGCGGCGGTGAGCGGGGCGGCGACGGCGGCAGGGCCGAGGTCTCGGGCAAGCAGACGCTGGCCTACGATGGCGTGACCGACGCCCGCGCCACCCGCGGCACCACCGGCGACCTGCTGCTCGACCCGACCAACATCACCGTCAGCGGCGGCACCGGCACCAGCGGCACCTACACCGGCACCGCCGCGGGCGATGTCACCGTCTACGAGCGCACGCTGGAGGCACAGACCGCCAACGTGCTGATGCAGGCGACCACCAACATCACGTTCAACGATCTGACGGGCAACGGCGGCGACGGCGTCATCACGATGCAGCCCAACGTGAGCTTCCGCGCCGAATCCGTCGGCGGCACGGGGAACATCAATTTCACCAACAAGGCCAACGGCATCGTCGTCTCGGGCACGGGCAGCATCTACATGCAGTCCGGCGGTGGCGGCACCGGCTACATCACCAACGTCTTCAACCTCACGGCTCTGGGCGCCGGAGACAACCCGGCGATCGCCAACCTGCCCGACCACACCGTGACGACCATCGGCAGTGGCACGCCCGGCGCGGGCACCATCACGCTGCTGGGGGCCGACGGCCTGACCATCGCCGGCGCTTTGCGGACCAACGGCGGTTACGTGCGCCTGTCGGGCGATTCCGACCGGGGCGGCGCGGGCAGCATCACCCTGTCGACGCCCATCACCACCAACGGCGGCAACCTGTATGTCTCGTTCGGCGGCAGCGGCTACACGGCCACGCTCTCCGGCGACATCACCCTGGGCGCCGGTCGGCTCTACTTCGGCGACGCCATGGGCACCAAGGCCCTGGGCGCCTCGACCGGCACCAAGGTGCTCGCCGGCCTGCTCAGCCTGAGCGGCGACGTCGACTTCACGACCCCGCTGACCGTCAACGGTGGCGCATCCATCCTCACCGACGGCCACATCAAGTTCACCAGCAGCGTCGCCCTGAACACCGGCGCCCGGGCCCTGACCCTGCGCGGCTCCGACATCGACTTCAGCGGCGCGACGCTGACCAACGTCTCGACGGCGAGCCTGGTGCTGCAGCCCTACGACGTCGCCGCCAACATCGATCTGAATGGCGCGGCCACCGGCATCGCGCGCGCCAGCACCTTCACCAAGCTCTCCGGCATCAAGAACCTGACCATCGGCCGCCTCGACGGCACCGGCACCACCACCGTGCCGACCGGCGGCTTCGCCTTCAGCGCCAGCGACACGCTGCGCCTGCTCAATGGCGCCATCGCCATCGACGGCGCGCTGCGCAACAGCAACGCCAGCGGCCGCATCGTGGCGCAGGCCGGGCAGGGCGACGTGACGATCGCCCCGGCCGGCTCGGTCGCCGCCTCGGGCACCGGCAATGCCGTGGTGCTGGCGGCCGGCCGCAACTTCGTCGACAACAACACCAGCGCCTCGGCGATCTCGGCGGCCAACGGCCGCTGGCTGGTCTACTCGACCACGCCGGGCGCCGACACGCGCGGTGGCCTGGTCAACGACTTCAAGCAATACAACATCAACTATGGCGGCACGGCGGCGACCGACACGGTGCTGGGCGCCGGCAACGGCTTCCTCTATCGCATCGCGCCGATCGTGGGCGTGGCGCTCACCGGCACGGTGCGCAAGGAATACGACGGCACCAACACGGCGACGGTCGCGACGTCGAACCTGACCAACACCGGCGGCGCGATCGACGGCGACGCCGTCACCTTCGCGGTGGGCGCCAACGGCTCGGCCGTCTACGACACCCGCAACGCCGGCGCGACCAAGCAGGTCGACGTCTCGGGCATCACCATCGATTCGGCCACCAATGGCGGCGTGCGGGTCTATGGCTACCGGTTCAACCCCATCGCCAGCGCCGTCGTCGGCGAGGTCGACAAGCGCGTGCTGACGACGGCGTCCGGCAGCGGCGTGGGCCTGCAGGCCGCGGTCGCCGACAAGGTCTACGACGGCGGCACCGCCGCGGCGGTGACCGGCATCACATTGGCCAACAAGGTGGCCGGCGACGACCTGACGGCCACGGCGGCGGCCGCCGCCTTCGACACCCGCAATGTCGGCGCCGGCAAGACCGTGACGATCTCGGGTATCCAGTACAGCGGCGCCGATGCCGGCAACTACGACCTGTCGGCCACCACCGCGACCTCGACCGCGGCCATCACGCCCAAGACCCTCGCCGCGACGGCCACCGTCGCCGACAAGGTCTACGACGGCGGCACCACGGCCGCGATCGGCAATGTCGCCTTCACGGGCATCGTCGCCGGCGACGTGGTCGCCAACGGCACGGCCAGCGTGGGCACCTTCGCCGACAAGAACGTCGGCACGGCCAAGACCGTGACCGGCGGCGCCATCGTGCTGGCGGGCGCCGACGCGGGCAACTACACGGTCGATGCGGCGACGGCGATCGGCACCGCGTCGATCACGCCCAGGACGCTGACGGCGACGGCCAGCGTGGCCGACAAGGTCTACGACGGCACCACCACCGCCAGCATCGGCAACATCGCCTTCAACGGCGTCGTCGCCGGCGACGCGCTCGCCGGTGGCGCGGGCAGCGTCGGCACCTTCGTCGACCGGAACGTCGGCGTGGCCAAGAACGTCACGGGAAGCGCCATCGTGCTGACCGGCGCCGACGCGGGCAACTACACGGTCGACACGACGGCGGCGATCGGCACCGCATCGATCACGCCGAAGACCCTGACGGCGACCGCCAGCGTGGCCGACAAGGTCTACGACGGCACCACGACGGCGACGCTCGGCAACATCGCCTTCACCGGCGTGGTCGCCGGCGATGCGCTCGCCAGCGGCGCGGGCAGCGTCGGCAGCTTCGGCGACCGGAACGTCGGCACCGCCAAGACCGTCACCGGCGGCGCCATCGTGCTGGCCGGCGCGGACGCGGGCAACTACACGGTCGATCCGGCGTCGGTGATCGGCACGGCGGCGATCACGCCGAAGACCCTGACGGCGACGGCCAGCGTGGCCGGCAAGGTCTACGACGGCACTACGACGGCGACGCTCGCCAACGTGGCGCTGGTGGGCGTCGTCGCGGGCGACCAGGGCGCGGTCGGCACGACCGGCGCCATCGGCAGCTTCACCGACAAGAACGCCGGCAGCGGCAAGACCGTCACCGGCAGCGGCGTCGCCCTGGCGGGCAGCGGCGCGGGCAACTATGTCTTCGACACGGCGGCGCGGATCGGCGCGGCCGACATCACGCCGAAGATCCTGACGGCGACCGCCGGCGTGGCCGACAAGGTCTACGACGGCACCACGACGGCGACGCTCGGCAACATCGCCTTCAACGGCGTCGTCGCCGGCGACACGCTCGCCAGCGGCGCGGGCAGCATCGGCACCTTCGCCGACAAGAACGCCGGCACGGCCAAGACCGTCACGGGCGGCGCGATCGTGCTGGCCGGCGCCGACGCGGGCAACTACACGGTCGACGCCAACTCGGCGATCGGCACGGCGTCGATCACGCCCAGGACGCTGACGGCGACGGCCGGCGTGGCCGACAAGGTCTACGACGGCAACCGCACCGCGACGCTCGGCAACATCGCCTTCAATGGCGTGGTCGCCGGCGACGTGCTCGCCAGCGGCGCGGGCAGCGTCGGCACCTTCGCCGACAGGAACGCCGGCGCGGGCAAGAGCGTCACGGGCGGCGGCATCGTGCTGGCCGGCGCCGACGCCGGCAACTACACGCTCGACACCCGCGCGGCGATCGGCACGGCATCGATCACCCCGAAGACGCTGACGGCGACGGCCAATGTGGCCGACAAGGTCTACGACGGCACGCGCACCGCCACGATCGGCAACATCGCCTTCAGTGGCGTGGTCGCCGGCGACGCGCTCGCCAGTGGCGCGGGCAGCGTCGGCACCTTCGCCGACAAGAATGCCGGCGCCGGCAAGGCCGTGACGGGCGGCGCCATCGTGCTGACCGGGGCGGACGCGGGCAACTACACGGTCGATGCGGCGACGGCGATCGGCACCGCGTCGATCACGCCCAGGATCGTGACGGCGACGGCCAGCGTGACCGACAAGGTCTACGACGGCAGCCGCACGGCGACGCTCGGCAACGTCGCCTTCAATGGCGTGGTCGCCGGCGACACGCTGACCAGCGGCGCGGGCAGCGTCGGCCTGTTCGGCGACAAGAACGTCGGCACGGCCAAGACCGTCACGGGCGGCGGCATCGCGCTGGCCGGCGCGGACGCGGGCAACTATGTGGTCAACACCAGCGCGGCGATCGGCACGGCGTCGATCACGCCGAAGACGCTCACGGCGACGGCCAATGTGGCCGACAAGGTCTACGACGGCACCCGCATCGCCACGATCGGCAACATCGCCTTCAATGGCGCGGTCGCCGGCGATGCGCTCGCCAGCGGCGCGGGCAGCGTCGGCACCTTCGCCGACAAGAATGCCGGCGCCGGCAAGGCCGTGACGGGCGGCGCCATCGTGCTGACCGGTGCCGATGCGGGCAACTACACGCTCGACGCCGGCTCGGCGATCGGCACGGCGTCGATCACGCCCAAGACGCTGACGGCGACGGCCAATGTGGCCGACAAGGTCTACGACGGCACGCGCACCGCCACGATCGGCAATGTCGCCTTCAATGGCGTGGTCGCCGGCGACGCGCTCGCCAGTGGCGCGGGCAGCATCGGTACCTTCGCCGACAGGAATGCCGGCGCCGGCAAGGCCGTCACCGGTGGCGCCATCGTGCTGACCGGCGCCGACGCGGGCAACTACACGATCGATCCGGCCACGACCATCGGCAGCGCCACCATCACGCCCAAGACCCTGACGGCGACGGCCAGCGTGGCCGACAAGGTCTATGACGGCAGCCGCACGGCGGCGCTCGGCAGCGTCGCCTTCGATGGCGTGGTCGCCGGCGACACCCTGACCAGCGGCGCGGGCAGCGTCGGCACCTTCGGCGACAAGAACGTCGGCGCGGGCAAGAGCGTCACGGGCGCCGGCATCGTGCTGGCCGGCATGGACGCCGGCAATTACGCGCTCGACGTCGGCTCGGTGATCGGCACGGCGACCATCACGCCCAAGACCCTGACGGCGACCGCCAGTGTGGCCGACAAGGTCTACGACGGCACGCGCACCGCCACGATCGGCAATGTCGCCTTCAATGGCGTGGTCGACGGCGATGCGCTCGCCAGCGGCGCGGGCAGCGTCGGCACCTTCGCCGACAGGAACGCCGGCGCGGGCAAGGCCGTGACGGGCGGCGCCATCGTGCTGACCGGCGCGGACGCCGGCAACTACACGGTCGATCCCACCGCCACCGTCGGCAGCGCCACCATCACGCCGAAGACGCTGACGGCGACGGCCGATGTGGCCGACAAGGTCTACGACGGCACGCGCATCGCCACACTCGGCAACGTCGCCTTCAATGGCGTGGTCGACGGCGACGTGCTGACCAGCGGCGCGGGCAGCATCGGCACCTTCGGCGACAAGAACGCCGGCGCGGGCAAGAACGTGACGGGCGGCGCCATCGTGCTGGCCGGCGCGGACGCCGGCAACTACGCGCTCGATGCCGGCTCGGTGATCGGCACGGCGTCGATCACGCCCAGGACGCTGACGGCGACGGCCGATGTCGCCGGCAAGGTCTACGACGGCACCACCACCGCCAGCATCGGCAACATCGCCTTCACGGGCGTGGTCGCCGGCGACGCGCTCGCCAGCGGCGCGGGCAGCGTCGGCACCTTCGCCGACAAGAACGCCGGCGCGGGCAAGAGCGTGACGGGCGGCGCCATCGTGCTGGCCGGCGCCGATGCGCGCAACTACCGGATCGATGCCACGCGCGCCATCGGCACGGCGACGATCACGCCCCGGACCGTGACGGCCAGCGGCACCATCGGCGACAAGGTCTACGACGGCACGACGCTGGCGCAGATCACCGGCGTGACGCTCGCGGGCGTGGTGGCCGGCGATGTCGGCCGGGTGACGGCCGCGGGCGGCACCGGCCGCTATGGCGACAAGAACGTCGGCGCGGACAAGGCGGTGACGGGCAGTGGCCTGGGCCTGACCGGCAGCGAGGCCGGCAACTACGCGCTCGACACCGGCGCGGTGGTCGGCACCGGCCGCATCACGCCCCGCACGCTCACGGCCAGCGGCGCCACCGTCAGCGACAAGCTCTACGACGGCACGGCGCTCGCCGAGGTCACCGGCCTGGTCCTGGGTGGCGTGGTGGCCGGCGACGATGTCGTGGGTCAGGGCGGCGCCGGCCGCTTCGCCTCGGCGGATGTCGGCCTGGACAAGGTCGTGACGGTGGGCGCGCTCTCCCTGGCCGGCCCTGACGCGGGCAATTACGCCCTCGACCGCGCGGTGACCGGCGGCAGCGCGAGCATCGTGCCGCTGCGCAACGACGCCAGCCCGGCGACGGCGCTCGTCGCCACGCCGGTGGGCGCCAATGGCACGGCCGTGATCTCGACGCGCACGCTCGAACCCGTTGCGGCGCCGACCGACGCGACCGCGCAGGCCACGCTGGCCGTCGTGGTGACCGGTCGCCCGACCACCGCGACGGCGCTGCAGCCGACCTCGGTGGCCAATGCCGGCTCCACCACGGCGCAGATCCAGGCCCCCCTGGTGCTGGCCGATGCCGTGCTCACCGGCGGCGGCCGCCTGAGCCTGGCGCTGGAGAACGGCGTGGCGACGGCACCGGTGCAGGGCTCGGTGCCGGTCTACAGCGCGCGTGCCGGCCAGGCCGCGCCCCGCTCCGAGGGCCAGTACGCGGTGACCGATCGCGGCACCGATGTCTCGCTCGCGCTCGTCGGCACGGCTGCGCCGCGCGTCGAGCCGGTGGCCGTGACGGCGACGGGGACACGCACCACGGAGACGGCGGTGCTGCAGCCCGATGGTGGCGCCCTGGCGCTGCGTGTCGCGCTGCTGCCCGATGGCGTCCTGACCGTGCAGGTGCCCGACAGCGGCACCACGCTGAATGCCGAGACGGCGACGGCCTATGCGCTGGCCACCGCCAAGGATCGCTTCGGGGTCGCGGTGAGCGCCATCAAGGCGGTGATCGTGCAGTACGGGCCGGGCGCCGTGGCGTCGGCGGACGACGCGGCACGGGTCGCGGGCCTGTAGAGGCCCGGGCGGGGACGGGCCTGGTCCGGCCTCGGATGCGGGTGGCGGGCGGCGGCGAAAGAAAGCCGTCGCCGTCGCCGTCGCCGTCGCCCGCCGCCAGGTCAGGCCGCCGTCGCCAGCACCCGCACCGGCACCGACTTGGCCGCCGGCACCTTGCTCTCCTGGGCGTGATGCGCGAGCGGGATCACCGGATTGCATTCCGGGAAATAGGCCGCGCAGGTGCCCGGGGGCAGGTCGTACACCGTCACGCGCAGGTTCTTCACCTGGCGCTCGATGCCGTCGCCTGCGGCGCTGGCCAGCGTGATGCGCTGGCCGTTCTCCAGGCCCAGGCGGTCGATGTCGAAAGCGCTCAGCAGCAGCACCTCGCGCGTGCCGTCGATGCCGCGCAGGCGGTCGTCGTAGCCATAGATGGTGGTGTTGAACTGGTCGTTGCTGCGCAGGGTGACCAGGCGCATCACGTCGGCGCCGCCATCGCCCTCGAAGGCCGCATGCAGGGCCGGCGGCACCTTGAACTCGGCCTTGCCGCTCCGGGTCTCCCAACGGCGTTCGGCGGCGGCCAGCGGGCGCGGGAAACCACCGGGCTGGTGCATGCGCCGGTTGAAGTCCTTGAAATCCTTCGGGTAGGTGGTCTCGATGGCATCGCGCACGAGCGCGTAGTCGGCGCACCAGGCATCCCAGTCGATCTTCGGATTGGGGTCGAGCGTCGCCTTGGCCAGGCCGGCGACGATGCGCATCTCCGACAACAGCCGCGTGCTCGCCGGCGCGTGGTGGCCGCGCGAGGCGTGGATGCGCGCGGTGCTGTCCTCGACCGTCAGGGTCTGCACGCCGCCGAGCTGCACGTCGCGCTCGATGCGGCCCAGGCAGGGCAGCAGGTAGGCCACCTTGCCATGCAGCAGGTGGCTGCGGTTGAGCTTGGTCGCCACCTGCACCGAGAGTTCGAGCGCCTGCCAGGCCGGCTCCATGCGGTGGTGGTCGGGCACGGCGCGGATGAAGTTGCCGCCCAGCGCGACGAAGGCCTTGACGCGGCCGTCGAGCATGGCCTCGCAGGCCTCGACCGTGTTGAAGCCCTTGTGGCGCGGCGGCTCGAAGCCGTACTGCTCGGCCAGCTTGTCCAACGGCACCAGTTCGGGCTTCTCCGAGATGCCGACCGTGCGCTGGCCCTGCACGTTGGAGTGGCCGCGCACCGGGCAGATGCCGGCGCCGCGCCTGCCGATGTGGCCGCCCATCAGCAGCAGGTTGACCAGCATGCGCACGTTGTCCACGCCCAGCTTGTGCTGCGTGAGGCCCATGCCATAGACACCGATGACCGCCTTGGCCTTGGCGTAGACCCGTGCCGCTTCCGTCAATGCGACGCGCGACAGGCCCGACTCGGTCTCCAGCCGCGCCCAGTCCTGCGCGCGCACGAAGCTCGCGAACTCCTCGAAGCCGTGGGTGTGGGTGGTGATGAAGTCGACATCGATGACGCGCGGCCGGCCCTCGGCGATGGCCGCGTCGTCGAGGTCGAGCAGCGCCTTGCACATGCCGGCGATGGCGGCGATGTCGCCGCCCGCGCGCACCTGCAGGTACTGCGTGGCGATGCGCGTCTCCGAACGCGTGGCCATCTCGATCGGGCTCTGCGGGTTGGTGAAGGCCTCCAGGCCGCGCTCGCGCAATGGATTGAAGACGATCACCGGCACGTCGCGCTTGCGCGCCTCCTGCAGCGGATGGAGCATGCGCGGACTGTTGGTGCCCACGTTCTGGCCGAAGAACAACAGGCAGTCGGTGTGCTCGAAATCCTCCAGCCGCACCGTGCCCACCGGCACGCCGATGGCCTCCTTCAGCGCCACCGAGGTGCTCTCGTGGCACATGTTGGAGCTGTCGGGCAGGTTGTTGGTGCCATAGAGGCGCGCGAACAGCTGGTAGAGGTAGGAGGTCTCCAGCGAGGCGCGGCCCGAGGCGTAGAAGACCGTCTGGTCCGGCCCGCCGTCGCGCGCCAGGGTCCGCAGGCGCTGGCCGATGTCGGCGAAGGCTTCGTGCCAGGGCACCGGCACATAGCGGTCCTGGGCGGCGTCGTAGCGCAGCGGATCGGTCAGGCGGCCCTCGTGCTCGAGGTCGTGGTCGGGCCAGGTCAGCAGCTCGGCCACGGTGTGGCGGGCGAAGAAGTCGGGTCCGGCGCGCAGGCTGGTGAGTTCGGCGAAGGTCGCCTTGGCGCCGTTCTCGCAGAATTCCGCCGTGCTGGCCTTGGCCGGCTTGGCCCAGGCGCAGCTGCTGCAGGCGAAGCCATCGGTCTTGTTCTGCCGCACCAGTTCGGGCAGGGCGCCGAAGGCGGCGTGGTGCTTGACGTGGTGGGCGATGGAGGTGGCCGATCCCCAGCCACCGACCGGACCGTCGTAGGCCTCGATCTTGATGGGGGCGCCGCTCTCGTGGTCGATTTCACGGGTCATGGATGCATCTCCTGGGACGGTGGCAAGGGTGCATCCGGCACGGCGCGGGATGCATGGAGGTCATGCTGCCGCGCCGCCAGCCACCGATACGCCGCCCATGCGGCCGCGATCAGGTAGGCCAACCCCCCGGGCACCCACATGACCAGTCCGGCGAGCTGCTGGTCCCAGAGCTCGCGCGACTCGCGCCAGTACAGGGGCCGGCTGGAAAAGGTCAACAGGGCGCCCAGCGCCCCGGTGTGCATGGCGGTGAACAGCAGCGCCGAGGCCGCCGCCAAGGTGCCCTGGCGTCCGCCGCGCAGCACCGACCACCAGAACAGCCAGCCGGTCAGCAGGAACGACAGGTGCTCCGCCACGTGCAGCCAGTTGTCGAACACCGCCGCCATGTAGGGGCCCGGCGCGTGCCAGATCCAGATCGCCGCCGCGTGCAGCAGCGCGCAGGCCCCGGGATGGCGCGTCAGGCGCAGCAGCGGGCGCCACAGGGCGTCGGCCACCGGCCCGGCGATGGCGCGCCACTGGGCGAGCGGCCGGGCCAGGACGGCCAGGGGCGCCACCACCAGGATCAGCAGCATGTGCTGGACCATGTGCAGCGCGGTGCTCGACTCGGCCCAGTCGTCGAACGGGCCGAACAGCGCCAGGCCGGCGACCAGCATGGCGCCGTGGAAGCACAGTCGTCCGGCGAAGCTCGGGCGCCGCCGCATGGCGCCGGCGCCATAGCCCAGCCAGGCCAGCGCGAACAGGCCCTGCGACAGCCAGATCGGCGCGTGCGCGCCTTCGCCCGTGAAGGCGTTGCCATGCGCCAGGGCGGCCAGCGGCAGCGCCGCGAGTCCTGCCCCCAGCCCCAGCCCGCGACCGAGCCGGCGCCGCGCCATCACACGCACGGCCACAGGGCCAGCAGCGGCAGACCGACGAAGACAGCGGCGCCGGCGGCGATGCCATGCAGCCAGGCGGCCGCGTGGGCGATGAAGCGCGCCGTCGCGGCGGCGTCGGCTCCGGCTCCGACGTCGGCCGGGCGCCGCGCGGCGCGGGCGCAGGTCCGGGCCGCGCCGACCAGCCACAGCACCAGCACCAGCGTGACCAGCAGCAGCGTGCCGTTGATGGCATTGAACTGCCGGCTCTCCGGCGCCGGCGGGGCGACGGCGCAGCCGACCGACAGTCCGCCATAGACGACGACGAACCAGACCGACCACGCGATCAGTCCCAGTCCGAGCTGCCAGGGGTGGCCCGGCGCCAGGCCGGCGATGCGCCCGGGAGAGGGCGGCGACGGCTTCGGCGTCGTCGGCGAAGACGGTGGAGCGGACATGGTCGTCGGGGGGGTGCGTGGAGGGTGGAGGAGTGCAGGCGTGGGCCGACCGCGACCCGGCTCAGCGGGCGAAGGCCAGCGGCAGCAGGGCGAAGGCCAGCCAGCCCACGGCCGCCGCCCCGGCGGTGAAGCTCCAGAACGACGACACCACCACCGGCTCGTAGGGCGCCTTCATGCCGACGTAGCCGCGTCGCACCCGCAGCGCCTGCAGCACCGACAGCACCAGCGCCAGCAGTGTGTGCAGCAGCAGGAACGACAGCAGGAAGGCGAGCATGGCATCGTGCGCGCTGTGCGTGGGCGCGAGCGGTGCCATCAGCAGCAGCGCGACCAGGCCGGCGGCGGCGGCCAGCGCGCAGCCGACGGCGGTCCACAGGCTGCCGAGCAGGGCGGGCGCTTCGCGCCGGACGGTCGAGGCGGCGCCGTCGCCGGCATCGCCACCATCGCCGGCGTCCTGGCAGCCGCGCAACCGCTTCACCACGCCCTGCATCGACCAGCGCCCGGCGCCCAGCAGCAGCGCCACGCCGAGCAAGGGCCAGGTGCCGATCGGCGAGACGGCCGGCGGCTGCCACGACGGCGCCACCGTCCACAGGAACAGCCAGCCGAACACCAGCGAGCCATAGAGCGAGGCATCGGCCAGCATCGTCAGGCCCATGCCCCACAGGCCAGGACCATCGAAGGTGTGGGTGTGCAGCTTCAGGCCGTCGGGCAGGTGGGCGGACTCGGTGCCGCTCATGCACGGATGGCCGCCGTTGAGCCACGACCAGCGCAGCAGCACCGCCGCGACCACCACCCCGGTGACCAGCGCCACGACATACAGCTTGAGCAGCAGCAGGATGCACAGCAGCGCCAGCAGCAGGCTGGAGATCAGGGGCAGCCAGGAGCTGCCCGGCAGATGGAACACCTCGCGCGGCCGGCCGCTGACCGGGTCGCTGCCGAGCGTCTCGCGCCGCCCGTGCCCGGCCTCGGCCAGCGCGTGGCGACCCTCGGCCACGGTGTCGGGCAGCTCGGGCGCGTCCCACAGCGGATGGCGCATCGGCAGCGCCGGCTGGCTGGCGAAGTTGTAGGAGGGCGGTGGCATCGTCATGGCCCACTCCATGGTGTCGGCGCCCCACGGATTGGGCGGCGCCTTGCGGCCGAAGCGGAAATGCAGCGCGATGTCCAGCAGCACCGTCGCCACGCCGAAGGCCATCAGGAAGCTGAAGACCGAGGAGATCAGGTTGGGCAGGTCCCAGCCCAGGCCGCTGTCGTAGGTGTAGACGCGGCGCGGCATGCCCAGCAGGCCGGTCCAGTGCATCACCAGGAAGGTGCCGTTGAAGCCGACGAAGGTGACCCAGAAGCCGATCTTCGACAGCCGCTCCGATGGCATGCGCCCGCTGAAGTGCGGCAGCCAGTAGTAGACCCCCGCCAGCAGCGGGAACAGCATGCCGCCCACCAGCACGTAGTGGAAGTGCGCCACCACGAAATGCGTGTCGTGGACCTGCCAGTTGAAGGGCACCAACGCCAGCATCACGCCCGTCAGGCCGCCGGCCACGAACACCGTCAGGAAGGCGCCGACCCACAGCATCGGCGCGCGCCACACCGGCCGGCCGGTCCACAGCGTGGCGATCCAGGAGAACAGCTGCACGCCGGTCGGGATGCCCACCAGCATGCTGGCGGCCGAGAAGAAGGCCTGGCCCAGCGCCGGGATGCCGAGCGTGAACATGTGGTGCACCCAGAGTCCGAAGCTGATGAAGCCGATGCTGATGAGCGAGACCACCACCCAGCGATAGCCCACCAACGGCCTGCGCGCGAACACCGGCACGATGGTCGAGATCACGCCGGCCGCCGGCAGGAAGACGATGTAGACCTCCGGATGGCCGAACAGCCAGAACAGGTGCGCCCACAGCAGCGGATCGCCGCCGCGCAGGGTGTCGAAGAAGGCCCAGCCGGCGGCGCGTTCGAGTTCCAGCAGGATCGAGCCCAGGATCAGCGGCGGGAAACCCACCACGATCATCAGCGAGGTCACCAGCATCGACCAGGCGAACACCGGCATGCGATCGAGCGACATGCCCGCCGCGCGCGTGCGCAGGATCGACACCGCGATCTCGATGCCCGCGGCCATGGTCGCGATCTCGACGAAGGTGATGCCCAGCAGCCAGAAGTCGGAATTGAGCCCGGGCGTGTAGACATTGCTCGACAGCGGCGTGTACATGAACCAGCCGGCGTCGGGCGCCAGGCCGAACAGCAGGCTGCTGCAGAAGATGATGCCGCCGAAGAGGTAGCACCAGTAGCCGAAGGACGACAGGCGCGGGAATACCAGGTCGCGCGCGCCCAGCATCTTGGGCAGCAGGTAGGCCGCGAGGCCCTGCAGGATCGGCACCGCGAACAGGAACATCATGATGGTCCCGTGCATGGTGAAGGCCTGGTTGTAGGCCTCCGCGCCCATGAAGTCGTGGTTGGGCAGGGCCAGCTGCGCGCGCATGAGCATCGACAGCAGCCCGGCCAGCACGAAGAACACGCCCCCCGTCACCATGAAGCGCTGGGCGACGGTCGAGTGGTTCACCAGCGACAGCGCGCGCCAGCCGCGCGGGTTGCCCCACACCTTCTCCAGCTGGTCGTGCAGCGCGGCGCGCTCCGGGGAGGGGGTACCGGGGATCATCGGGCGCTGCCTGGGTGGGGGGTCACGGGGGTCTTCGGTTCGTTGTCGGTGAGGAGGGGGACGGGCGCCTGGCCGGTACGCAGCCAGGCGTCGAAATCGGCGGGCTCCATCGCGATCACGGTCATCGTCATGTGGGCGTGGCCGGTGCCGCAGAACTCGGCGCACTGGCCGCGATAGGTGCCGGCGCGGTCGGCCTGCAGGCGCACGACCAGCGTGCGTCCGGGCACGGCGTCGAGCTTGCCGCCCAGGCGCGGCACCCAGAAGGAGTGGATCACGTCGGAGCTCTGCGTATGGACGTCGACCGCCCGGCCGACCGGCACGCGCATCTCGTTCTTCAGGCGCACGCCGTTGTCCGGGTAGTGCATCTCCCACCACCACTGGTGGCCGATGGCGTCGACGCGCAGCGGCGCCGGACCGGCGCCGGGCAGCGGCAGCTGGTGGAAGCCCGCGGGCGAGCCGAAGACCAGCAGCGCGACGATGCTCACGCCCGGCAGCACCAGTCCGCCGCCCACCAGCCAGCGCCGCTGGATGCGGCGCGCGGCGTCCTCGTCGGGGGCCTCGGCGCGCGGCCGCATGGCCAGCAGCCAGATCACGCAGATGCCCGCGAGCACCACCACCGCGACGCCGAACATCCACCACCACACCATCGCGATCGCCGCCGCCGACGGGCCGGCCGGATCGAGCACCGACTGCGGTCCGGCGCAGCCGGCGAGTCCCCAGGCGGCAACGGCCATGGCGGCCGGCACGAGAATGCGGCCATGAGCAGCAGCAGCCCCTCCCGCCCGACCACCCCCGTGGTCCCTCCGCCGTCGAACGAGCCGATCCTCAGCCGCGCCGCCATCGCCGGCCATCCGCTGCATCCGATGCTGATCCACTTCCCGGTCGCCGCGCTGGTCGGCCTGGTGGGTGCCGATGCGGCATTCATCTGGAACGGCGATCCGTTCTGGGCCCGCGTCGGCGTGTGGCTGGCCGGCGTCGGCGCGCTCGGTGGCTGGGGCGCCAGCATGGCCGGACTGGTCGACCTGATCACCGTCGGGCGCATCCGGCGCCTGGTCACGGCCTGGGGCCACGCGATCATCGCCGTGATGATGCTGTCGATGGCCTCGATGAACTGGATGATCCGGCTGGGCGACGATCCCGGCGCCCACGTCTATCCCTGGGGCGCCGGCATCACGCTGGTGACGGCGGGCTTCATCGCCCTGGCGGCCTACCTGGGCGGACGGCTGGTCTACGAGCACGCGGTGGCCGTGGACACGTCGGACTGATCCGGGGCGGCGAAGGGAGCGGAAGTGGGGCGGTGTCATGGCTGCGGCTTCAGAACGGCTTGCGCAGCGCGAGCCAGGCGATGGTGGCGAACCACAGGAGCGACAGGCCGCAGACCAGATAGGCCAGCTTCGTCCAGGGGCTCTCCTGGCGCTCGATGCGCAGCACCAGCATGCCGCACGAGGCATGGCCCAGCACCAGCAGCCCGACGACGCCGAGCTTGACGATCAGCCACGGCGCCAGCGGCCCGTACAGCATGAAGATGGCCGTGCCGGAGGCGATGGCCAACAGGGCCGCCGGCGTCGCGACGCCGACGAACAGGCCGCGCAGCAGCGTGCGCCGATGGGCGTTGGAGAACACCGCCGGGCTGGTCTCCCGGCTCGCCAGGGCCAGGGCGATGGTCAGGTAGAAGAGCGATCCGGCCCAGGCGATGACCGCGCTCACGTGAAGCAGCTTGAGCCAGGGCATGGTTCAGGCGGCCGATGTGATGGGTGGTGGGACAGGCATGGCGGCTCGGAATCCGGAACGGGAGGCGGTGGACGGGGAACCGGCATGGCCGGTCGGACGAAAGGTGGGCGATGCGGACGGACCGGTTTCGCAGCGGTCTCGTGGAGGCCGTCGACAGCGCATGGAGGGCGAGTCCCGTGCCTGTCATGTCACGGCAGTGTTTCGCAGTTCGTCCGCCGCGACTGTAGGAACGCGCCGCTGAGCCCCGCGCGACGGCGGGGCGAGTGGCTGCGCCAGCCTAGAAATCCACCAGGCTCAGGCCGATGCTCAGCACCGTGCGCTTGCGGTTGTAGTCGACCAGCGTGTCGCCATAGCCATGGAAGAGCTGCGTGTGGAAGCGCAGGTTGCTGGTGACCGGATCGCCGATGGCCTTGAGCCATTCGAGGCGGATCGAGCCATGGCCGTTGCTGCGCAGGTTGTTGCGCAGCGTGACGCCGAAGGTGTTGTCGCGGTCGTAGTTCCAGCGCCCGATGAACTCGGCGCGGCCGATGTAGTCGGCGATGTCGGGGTTGTCGTCCTTCGCCGGATCCTCCTTGATGCGGTCCCAGAAGCGCGCCGCGAGCTGGAAGCGGTCGTCGAGCTCGATGCCGCTCATCAGGTAGGTGCGGTTCCAGCTGCGCGACAGGGGCAGGGTCTGGCCGTTCGACTGGTGGGCGATGCCCGCGCCCAGGTAGCTCCAGCGCCAGCCGCCCGGCAGGGCGAGCCGGGTCGGATAGACATACATCATCTCCGGCTCGTGGTCGGTGGCGCGGAACGGCCGCGAGATCGCGCCGTTGAAGAGCTGCCAGCTCGACTGCTGGGTGTAGCCGAACCACAGCGAGTCCTTGCGCTGCGGGTCGTTGCCCGTGAGCAGGCCCTGGGCCAGCTTGGTGCGCACCGACAGATTGATGCGCATTTCGTTGGCCTGGTAGTCGATGGCGTCGCCGGTATGGCCGGCCGCGGGCGAGGTCGGCGTCTCG
The DNA here is from genome assembly GCF_056679935.1 of Variovorax sp. PEI5. Lineage (NCBI taxonomy): Bacteria > Pseudomonadati > Pseudomonadota > Betaproteobacteria > Burkholderiales > Comamonadaceae > Variovorax > Variovorax sp. PEI5. The sequence continues at coordinate 2,325,335 of NZ_CM155257.1, read as the reverse complement.
GGCCGGCGCGTGGCGGCGGTGACCGACACGCTCAGCGGCCGGTAGCCGCGGAAGCCGAAGGTGCCGCAGTCGCTGCCTTCCTCCAGTTCCCAGAAGCGCGAGAACGACGAGTACTGGCGGTCGCGGCAACCCTCGGAGGCGGCCACGACGATCACCGGCTTGACCGGCACGGCGGGATCGGCCACGGGCTGCGCGCTGGCCAGGGCGGCATTGCCGGCCGGGGCCGCCGGCGTCACCGCGACCTCGGAGCGCGTGCCGGCCGGCGTCAGCGGCCGGGTGGGCGAGGGCGCCAGCGCGGGCGCATCGGCCGCCACCGTCGCCGGCGCCTGCTGCTGCTGCTGTTCGCGGGCCCAGCGGTCGAAGCAGGCCAGGCGCGCCTCCTTGCTGTCGTCGAGCCGCTGGCATTGCTGCCAGTCGAGGCTGGCGGCGGCCGATGCCGGCGTGGCCACGCCGCCGGTGGTGGGGCCCTGGGCCTGCGCGGCCAGCGCCAGGCCGAGCCCGGCGAGCATCGCGCCGGCCGTCCGTGCGCGGGCGCTGCGCGCGGCGGGGGGCGATGCGGGAGGAGGGGAGGACGTCGTCATGGAAGTTCGCCGGTCTTGTGGAGCAGGAAGGTACGTGTGCTGTCGTCGCGCGCGTCGCGCCGGGTGCCCCGGAAGGTCCGGCCGCACGAGCCGGGTTCGAGGTCGGCCGACCAGACCGCGTCGATGGCGCGGCCGTCGGCCGATTCGTCCAGCGTCAGCACGCCGGCATCGTCGATGTCGCCGGCCACCTGCGCGTCGACGCCGGCACCGGCGCCCGCCGCGCGAGCGAGCGTGCCGCGCACGCTGCCGGCGTATTCGGGGTGGCGCGCGAGCCGCAGCACGGACGCCGCCGGGGCATCGTCGAAGCGCGCCTCCCAGCGGCCGTACAGCAATTCGGGCGCCAGTTCGTCGGCGCTGCGCGGGCAGTCGGCCGTCTGGGCGACCGGGGCGGGCGCCGATGACGCGGCGGCTCCGGACTGCGCCCGCGCGGCTCCCGGGGCCGCCAGCAGCAGCGCCAGCATCATGGTCGCGGCCAGCGCGGGCGCCGACCGGCCGCGGGAGCGTGGGAGGGAGGGGCGCGCGAGGAGGGGCGTCATGGCGCGCATCCGGGAGGTCACCGGGGCCGGGATCAGGGGGTCCATGGGTTGTGCGGGTCTACGGGGTCACGGGGCGGTCGGCCGTGCGGTCATCAGGGCGCCGAGGACGCCGCGGCCGCGGCGGCGGCGCTGTCCTGCGCCCGGCGGGCGAACTCGGCGCGCAGCGCGCGGATCTTCTCGCGCGGGTCCTCCTTGGCGGAGGTCGGGTCGAGCGCCATCTCGGCGATGAAGCGGCTGGGCTGGGCGGCGACCGTCTCGCGGCCCTTCTTGCGCCGCTTGGTCCAGCTCACGGCCAGGCTGCGCTGGGCCCGGGTGATGCCCACGTACATCAGGCGGCGCTCCTCCTGCAGGCGCGTGAGCGTGTCCTCGCTGACCTTCTGCTGGCGGCCGTCGTCGTCGTCGAGCTTGAAGGGCAGCAGGCCCTCGTTGACGCCGATGAGCATCACGTGCGGCCATTCCAGGCCCTTGGCGGCGTGCAGGGTGGAGAGCGTGACCACGTTCTGGTCCTGGTCGCCGCGATCGCTGATGGTGGAGAGCAGCGAGATGGTCTGCGCCACCTCCAGCATGCTCTTGCGCTCGCTCACGACCGAGGTGGCGCCGGAGGCGTCGTCGACCTCGCCGCCGCAGCGCGCGGCCATCCAGTCGCAGAACTCCAGCACGTTGGTCCAGCGACTGGCTGCCGCCTGCTCGCTGTCCTCGCCGTCGTAGATGTGGCGCTCGTAGTCGATCTCCTTGAGCCAGTCGGCCAGGAAGGCACGCGCGCTCTCGGCGCCCATGGTCTGGCGGGCCTTGTATTCGAGGTCGTTCACATAGCGGCCGAACTCGTGCAGCCCGCCAATGGCGCGCGCCGGGATCACGCTGGGCAGCGAGGCGCTGAACAGGGCGCCGAAGAGGCTGAGCTTGTACTGGCTGGCGAAGGTGCCCAGCGCGGCCAGCGTGGTGTGGCCGATGCCGCGCTTGGGCGTGGTCACCGCGCGCAGGAAGGCCGGATCGTCGTCGCTGTTGACCCACAGGCGGAACCAGCCGCACAGGTCCTTGATCTCGGCGCGATCGAAGAAGCTCTGGCCGCCCGAGACCTTGTAGGGGATCTGCGCCTTGCGCAAGGCCTGCTCGAAGACCCGCGCCATGTGGTTGGCGCGGTAGAGGATGGCGAAGTCGCGGAACTCCTTGTGCTGCTCGCCCTGCGTCACGGTGGCGCCGCCGCGCAGGCTCTGGATGCGCGCCACCGCGCGCTCGGCCTCGTGGGCCTCGTTGTCGGCATCGACGATGCGCACCGGCTCGCCTTCGCCGAGCTCGCTGAACAGCGTCTTCGGGAACAGCTTGGGATTGGGGCCGATCACGTTGTTGGCCGCGCGCAGGATGGCGCTGGTGGAGCGGTAGTTCTGCTCCAGCTTGACCACCTTGAGCGTCGGATAGTCGATCGGCAGCTTGCGCAGGTTGTCCAGCGTGGCGCCGCGCCAGCCATAGATCGACTGGTCGTCGTCGCCCACGGCGGTGAAGCGCCCGCGCTCGCCGACCAAGGCCTTGAGCACCTCGTATTGCGTGGCGTTGGTGTCCTGGTACTCGTCGACCAGCACGTGACCGAGCGCCTCGTGCCATTTGGCGCGCACCGCTTCGTGCTCGCGCAGCAGCTTCAGCGGCATGCCGATCAGGTCGTCGAAGTCGACGCTCTGGTAGGCCGCCAGGCGCTCCTCGTAGCGCGCCATGATCTGCGCCGTGATGCGCTCGGAGTCGTCGGCCGCCACGGCCTCGGCCTGGGCCGCGTTCAGGCCCATGTTCTTCCAACGGCTGATGGTCCACTGCCACAGGCGCGCCGTGGCGGCGTCGACCGAGCCGCCGGCGTCCTTCAGGATCTTGGTGACGTCGTCGCTGTCGAGGATGCTGAAGGCCGGCTTCAGCCCGAGCACGGCGCCGTCCTCGCGCATCATGCGCACGCCCAGCGCGTGGAAGGTGCAGATCACCACGTGCTTGGCGTCGCGCCCGATCAGGCCCTTGGCGCGCTCGCGCATCTCGGCGGCGGCCTTGTTGGTGAAGGTGATGGCGGCGATCTTCTTCGGCGGCATGCCCGACTGGATCAGCCGCGCGATCTTGTGCGTGATCACGCGCGTCTTGCCCGAACCCGCGCCCGCGAGCACCAGGCAGGGGCCGTGCAGGTAGTTGACGGCTTCCTGCTGGGCGAGATTGAGACCGGAGGACATGCGGCGAGGATCGATCGGTGGAGCGTGAAGGGTCGCCGGAGACGTCGGTGGCGACACGGATCCGGGCGCGAGCGGCGGGAAGCGGCGGTCGGACCGCCGGGCACCGCCAGGGCGACCGTGACGGAATGCCGGAGAACGCCAGGAACGCCAGGGACGGGCGCCATGATACCGGCTGGGCCTACAGCGCCGGGGGCGGTGGCCATGCTACGTTGCGCCGCCCTCGCGGGCCTCGGGTGGCTCCGCCACCGGGCTTCCCGATCCATCCCTCGCGCATCCCCAATGATCAGAGACAACAACAAGAAAAGCCGCCTCGTGGCGGTGCTCGTCACCTTCGTCGTCACGCTCGTGGCGACGCTCGCGATGGTCAACTTCACCGGTGGCGAGAAACGCATCGAGGAGCAGGTCGAGCGGGCCTATGCCCTGCAGGACGACCAGTTCCAGCGCGCGCTCGGCGTGCTGCTGGGCCCGCCGATCACGGCCGGCAACCGCTTCGAGGCCCTGTACAACGGCGACGAGATCTTCCCGTCCATGCTGGCGGCCATCCGTGGCGCCCGGCGCAGCATCACCTTCGAGACCTACATCTACTGGTCGGGCGACATCGGCCGCGCCTTCGCCGAGGCGTTGTCCGAGCGCGCCCGCGCCGGCGTCCAGGTCCACGTGCTGCTCGACTGGGTCGGCAGCGCCAAGATCGACGAGGAGTTCCTGCGCGAGATGGAGCGCTCGGGCGTCCAGATCCGCAAGTTCCACAAGCCCGACTGGTGGGGCATCTCGCGCCTGAACAACCGCACCCACCGCAAGCTCCTGATCGTCGACGGCCACATCGGCTTCACCGGCGGCGTGGGCATCGCGCCATCCTGGACCGGCGACGCGCAGGATCCCGAGCACTGGCGCGACTCGCACTACCGGGCCGAGGGCCCGGTGGTGGCGCAGATGCAGGCCGTGTTCATGGACAACTGGATCAAGGCCTCCGGCGAGGTGCTGCACGACGAGCGCTACTTCCCGGCCATCGGCCCGGCGGTGCCGACCCTGGGCGGATCGACGGCGGCGACGAAGGCCGAGAGCGCGATCCCCGAGACCGGCGGCGCCGCCGGCGGGCGCGCCCAGGTCTTCAGCAGCTCGCCCTCGGGCGGCGGCGAGAGCATGCACATCATGTATCTGATGGCCATCGCGGCGGCCACCAAGACGATCGACCTGTCGAGCGCCTACTTCGTGCCCGACGACCTGACCATCCGCGCGCTGGTGGCGGCCATGCGGCGCGGCGTCCGCCTGCGCGTGATCACCCCGGGGCCGCACATCGACACCGAGACCGTGCGCAGCGCCTCGCGCGCCAGCTGGGGGCCGCTGCTGGAAGCCGGCGCCGAGATCAGCGAGTACCAGCCGACCATGTTCCACTGCAAGGTCTTCACGGTCGACGGCCTGCTGGTGTCGGTGGGTTCGACCAATTTCGACAACCGCTCCTTCCGGCTCAACGACGAGGCCAACCTGAACATCTACGATGCCGCCTTCGCCGCGCGGGAGACCGCCGTCTTCGAGGCCGACCTGAAACGGTCGCGCCGCGTCACGCACCAGGCCTGGCTCGACCGGCCGCTGCGCGAGAAGGCGCTGGAGCACCTGGCGTCGCTGCTGTCCTGGCAGCTCTGAGCCGGCCGCGCGTCCTGGCGATCCCGTCGATCCGTCCCCGTCCTCCGATCCGCCCGCGCGCGTCATGCTGCAGATCCTCGCCGTCACGCTGCCGTTCTTCGCGCTGGTCGCGACCGGCTACATCGCGGCGCGCCGGCGGCTGCTGCCGATCGAGGCCATTCCCGGGCTCAACGTCTTCGTCCTCTACTTCGCCCTGCCGTGCATGCTGTTCCGCTTCGGCGCCCGCACGCCGATCGCGCAGCTGCTCGACGGCCCGGTGGCCCTGGTCTGGGGCATCGGCGCGCTGCTGATGGTCGGCGCGACGATCGCGGTGACGCGGCGCGGGCGCATCGGCTGGAACGACGCATCCTTCGGCGCCCTGGTCGCGTCCTTCCCCAACACCGGCTTCATGGGCGTGCCGCTGCTGGCGGCCCTGCTGGGCGCGGGCGTGGCGGGGCCGGTGATGATCACCATCTCGATCGACATGCTGCTGACCTCCTCGCTGTGCATCGCGCTGTCGCGGCTCGACGGCACGACACGGCGCCCGGGAACGGCGGCAACGGCCGGTCCGGCTTCCGGGACCGCCGCCGCCGGCGGCGGCGCCGCGCTGGCGGCGCTGCGGCAGGCGTTCAGGGGCGTGGTGGTGAATCCGCTGCCCTGGTCGATCGTGCTGGGCGCGCTGCTCTCGGCCACCGGCCGGACCCTGCCCGGGCCGCTCGATCAGGCCATCGCCATGCTGGCCGAGGCGGCCTCGCCGGCCGCGCTCTTCACCATCGGCGCGGTGCTGGCGCGTCCGGCGGTGCTGGCCGCGCGCCAGGGCATCGCCCCACATCGCGCGCCGATGGGCGACGTGCTGCCGGTGGTGGTCGCCAAGCTGCTGGTGCATCCGCTGCTGATCTGGGGCCTCGGGCGGCTGGCCATGGCGGCCGGCCTGGACCTGGAACCCGAGGCGCTGGTCGCCATCGTGCTGGTCGCGGCGCTGTCGAGCGCGAGCAACGTGTCGATGCTGGCCGAGCGCTTCGGCGCCGACAACGCCCGCATCGCGCGCATCATCCTGTGGACCACGGTGGGCACCTTCTTCACTTTTCCGCTGATCGCGCGCTGGCTGCACTGAGCGCGGCCGGCGCGGCGCCGGCACGCGTGCTCAGGGCTTGGCTCCGGCCTGCAGGCGCTGGAACTCGTTACGCTTCATCGCCAGGTAGTCGTCGCGGTCCATCTCGTGGAGCTGGCGCGCATAGCGCTCGGTGTCGTCGAACCAGTCGCCCAGGCGCTTCTCGCGGCCCTGCGGGCCCGGCGCGTCGAGATAGGCATCGATCGCGAGGTAGTAGCGCATGGTGTTGCGCTCGACCACGCCACGCACGCCGCCGATGAATTCGCCACCGCCCTGGCCCCCCTGGCCGGTGGTCGTGAAGCCGACCTTGTCGCTGCCGATGGTCGCCAGGTAGCTCTTCATCGCCAGGCGCGCCGCCGTGCCATAGGCATAGGAGTAGCCCAGGTGGATGAAGGTCTTGCCGCCGTCGATGGGCACCGCTTCCAGCGCGATGCGGTAGTCGCGCGTCGACAGCGGACCGCTCGCCGCGCTCAGGCGCACGTCGAGGTAGTCGGCGCGGGTGGCGGCCACGCGATAGCCGAAGTCGAGCCGCTGGGCGTCCTTGAGCGGCTGGTCGAACTTGCGCCCGACCGCCACGTTCAAGGCGGCGGTGCGGCCATCGGCGGCACCGGCCTCGGCATCGCGCACCGCGCAGTACTTGGTGTTGAGGTGCAGCATCAGCACCTCGCACCAGACGGCGGGCGACTCCATGGCGCGCCGCACGTCGGCGATCGGATGCTCGACCACCGCGTAGATGTCGCCGCTCAGCCCGGCGGAGGCTTCGTTGGACGTCAGCGCCAATGGCCGGTCGAAGGCATTGCGCTGGAGCTGCGGCTGCAGGCTGCGGTACTTGGCCTGCAGGGCCGCTGCGGCGTCCCCGCCATCACCGGCCGCCGCCGAGGACTGCGCCAGGGCGGCCAGCGGGGCGACGAACAGCAGGGCGGCCAGGGTCACCGAGCGCCAGGCCGGACGGGAGGGCGCGGACACGCGCGAGGTCGAGATGTTCATGGTGCGCGAAGCGTGGCACGCGGCCGAAGCAGCCCTTGCAGGACGGCGCCCCGGCAGGCCCCGCGCGATGTTCGCCAGGATCGCTGGAGGCTCGGGACCGGTCGGGACGTAGCGCCCCAATCCGTGGCACGCATGCGCTGGCAGCATTCGATCCTCCCTTATCCTTCGACCATGGCGACTCAAGCACTCATCAATCCTGCGCAACTGCGTTGGGCGCGTGAGCGAGGTGGGTTGACGATCGAGGATGCTGCCCGAGGCGCCAGCGTCAAGCCCGAACAGCTCTTGGCTTGGGAAAGTGGAGAAAGTCGACCCACGTTTCGGCAGGCACAGAATCTGGCGCATTCCTTCCACGCACCGTTCGGCTACCTGTTTCTGAACGCGCCTCCGCAAGAGGCCCTACCCTTGCCCGACCTGAGAACGGTTGGCGGCGTACCGGTCCGGCGGCCCAGTGTGGACCTCATGGAAACCGTGCGCATCGCGTTGCAACGGCAGGAGTGGTATCTCGATTACCAACGCGACCACGGCCTCGAGCCGTTGCCGTTCGTCGGTCGTTTCACCATGGTTGCTGATCCTCGATGCGTGGCTGCGGATATCCGTGCGGTCCTTGCCGTCGAGCACGAGCAAGGTCAGCGGACATGGGAGGTCTATTTCCGGGAACTCATTGAAGCGGCAGAGCGAGTAGGAGTTCTGGTGATGCGCAGCGGTGTCGTAGGCAACAACACCCATCGCAAACTGGATGTGGGTGAATTCCGAGGATTCGCCATCGTCGACCCGCTGGCGCCCGTCGTGTTCATCAACTCCGCTGACGCCCCAGCCGCGAGACTATTCACGCTGCTGCATGAGTTGGCACATGTCTGGATTGGCGCCAGCGGAATATCGAACGTTGCTCCTGGCAACAGTCGCCACGAGGAAACTTTCTGCAATGCCGTTGCGGGTGAGTTTTTGGTTCCGGGCGAAGTATTTCTACCGCTCTGGAATGCCAGCGACGCAGAGTTGACGACTCGCGTGGCTGCACTGGCCACGCGATTCCATGTCAGCCGCATCGTCATCATGCGTCGAGCACTGGATTTGAATCTTGTCGACCGGGCCACCTATTCGGACTACTACCTTGTGGCTCTGACAACGTTCAGAAATCAAGAGGGCGGCGGAGGCAACTTCTTCCGAACCGCAGGGGCCAAGAACAGCTTGCGGTTTTCGCAAGCGGTGGTCACCGAAGCACTCAGCGGCCGCCTGCTACTGAGGGACGCTGGCCGTCTGCTGGGTGTCCAGCCCGGCAAGATTCGCGAGTTCGCAGGACAGCTGGGCATATGACGTATCTATTGGACGCGAACACGCTCATCGAAGCCAAGAATCGCTATTACCAGATGAGCTTCTGTCCAGGGTACTGGACATGGCTCACTCGAAGTAAGCAGGACGGCCGGCTCGCCAGTGTCGAGAGCGTCGGTGCCGAAATTCGCAGAGGTACGGACGAACTCGCGCAATGGGCGATGCAGCAAGCAGACTTGTTCTTGCCAGAGTCCGATGAAGACACCCAAACCGCGTTTGGAGAAGTTGCCGGTCATTTGGCAGCCCAGGCTGGCGGCATGAAGATCGGAGCGCTCGAGGAGTTTCTTGGAGGAGCCGACCCATGGCTGATCGCAAAAGCCAGGGTCTTGGGCCATACCGTCGTGACCCATGAGCGGCTCAATGCTGGGAATCGACGCAAGTTCTTGATCCCGAACGTCTGCCAGCACTACGGCGTCGAGTGCATCAATACTTTCGAGATGCTCGATCGACTGAACGCCCGTTTTGTTCTTGAGGCGTGAGTCGCCTCCAAGGCCAGCCCCGTGCGGTGGCCCACCCTCGGAATTTCATCCTGGCGTGCTGCGAGAGTCGGGCCAGTTCGTCCAACGCCTGCTTCTCACTTCCCCCTGCGCACCGATCCAGCTGATCACCATTCAACTAGCAAAGCAGCTTCGCAAGGCACCCGCGGATCTGGCTCCGCCAGGCCGCCGGGTGCGCCCCCTGCAAGGGGGTTGGCGAAGCGACACGCAGTGCGCGAAGACTGGGGGTGTACTAGATCTGCACCGGGTCGACGTCGATCAGCCAGCGGATCACGCCCTTGCCCTCGGGGGTGCGGCGCAGCTCCTGCAGCAGTGGCTGCCAGCCCGCCAGCAGGCGCTGCAGGGCGATGCGCGAATGGCTCTCGACCAGCATCTGCGCGCGCTCGACATTGGCCACGCGCTGGATCGTCAGTGGCACCGCCGGATAGCGCGCGACCTCGGGCGCCTCGGGCGTGCCGGCATCGAGCGCGTCGGCGGCGCTGGCGGCGGCTTCCAGGAAGGCCTGCGCCGCCTCCTGCGTGCGGGCATCGGCGCGCAGCAGCGCCTGGAAGGCGAAGGGCGGCATGCCGGCGGCGCGGCGGTCGGCGAGCTCCTGGCCGGCGAAGGCCGGGTAGTCGTGCCGCCGCAGCGCCTGGAACAGCGCGTGGCCCGGGTGGTGCGTCTGGATCCACATCTCGGCCGTCGCGCCCTGCGCCGCCAGGTAGGCGGCATCGCGCCCGGCGCGGCCGGCCGACTGCATCAGCAGGCTGAACAGCCGCTCGGGCGCGCGGAAGTCGCTGGAGAACAGCGCGCCATCGGGGTTGACCGCCGCCACCAGCGTGATGCGCCGGAAGTCGTGGCCCTTGGCGATCATCTGCGTGCCCACCAGCACGTCGACCTCGCCCGCGTGCACGGCGGCGAGCTGCGATTCCAGCGCGCCCTGGGCGCGCGTGCTGTCGGCATCGATGCGGGCGATACGCACCGCCCCGCCACCGGGCCGCGTGATCGAGGCGAACAGCTCGCCCAGGTGCTCCTCCAGCCGCTCGGTGCCACGGCCGACCGGCGCGATGTCCGGATTGCCGCAGGCTGGGCAGGCGCGCGGCACGCGTTCGGTGAAGCCGCAGTGGTGGCAGCGCAGCGTGCGGTCGATCTTGTGGAAGACGCGGTAGGCGCTGCAGTGCGGGCACTCGCTCTTCCAGCCGCAGTCGCCGCACGACAGCACCGGCGCGTAGCCGCGGCGGTTGAGGAACACCATGCTCTGCTCGCCACGCGCGATACGCGCGCCGATGGCCTCGAGCAGCGCGCCCGAGAGCACCGTCCTGGGCGGCTGCAGGCTCATGTCGACCAGCCGGACGCTGGGCAGCGCGCCGGCGCCGATGCGGCTGGGCATGGCCAGTCGCGCATAGGGGCCGGCCGGCTCGGTCCCCTCGGCCGGGCGGCTTCGATACCAGCTCTCCAGCGAGGGCGTGGCCGAGCCGAGGATCACCTTCGCGTCCTCGCGCCGTCCGCGCCAGATCGCCAAGTCGCGGGCCGAGTAGCGCGCGCCCTCCTGCTGCTTGTAGCTGGGGTCGTGCTCTTCGTCGACCACGATCAGCCGCAATCCCGGCATCGAGGCGAACACCGCCATGCGCGTGCCCAGCACGATGCGGGCGGCGCCGGCATGCGCGGTCAGCCAGCTCGCCAGGCGCTGCGGATTCGTCATGCCGCTGTGCATCGAGACCACCGCATCGGCGCCGAAGCGAGGCTCGAAACGGGCGCGGAAGCGGGCCTCCAGCTGGGGCGTCAGGTTGATCTCCGGCACCATCACCAGCGCCTGCGCGGTGGCGTCGCGCGCGAGCAGCGCATCGACGGCGCGCAGGTAGACCTCGGTCTTGCCGCTGCCGGTGCTGCCGAACAGCAGGAACGGGCCGGGCTCGGCGTCGATGCGGCGCAGCGCGTCGGCCTGCTCGGGCGTCGCGTCCGGGCCCGCCGGGACCTCCGTGGCCACCGGAAGCACCGGGGCAGGCGCGACAGCGCCCGTCGCCGCCGCGCGCCGCTTGAGCCGCCGGGCCAGCTGCGCGCCGCTCAGGTCGCGCAGCTGCGGCGGCAGGGCCGCCAGCGCGATCTCGCCGAGCGAGCGCTGGTAGTAGCGCGCCGTGAAGACGACCAGATCGCGCCAGGCCTCGCCCAGCGGCGCCAGGGCGTCCAGCGCCGCGCCCACGGGCCGGAGCGCCTCGGCTTCGCCCTCGGCCAGTTCGGCACCGGCCCAGACCACGCCCAGCACCTCGCGCCGCCCGAGCGGCACGCGCACCAGCGTTCCGGCGGGCAGGTCGACCGTGGCCGAATAGCTCAGCAGGTCACCCAGCGCCGCATGGGCCGGGGTGTGGACGGCGATGTCGAGGCGCCGCGTCATGCGGGAGATCTAGTCGAGGGAACCACGGCGTGCTGCGATGAAAAGCAAGAAGGATGGCTTAAGTAGTTGATTTTTCAGTGCTTTGCAGGTTGTCCAGGGCATCTGTGGATAACTTTGTTGATAGGTGCTTCGCGGACCCCGAAAAGCCTCATGAATCAAGGGCTTGGAGGCCATCGTCGGAAAAGCCTCAAAAAACCGAAAGCCATATGAATCAACGACTTAGCGTTGCTATACCTTTAGGAGCGGGGAGCCTGGAGCAGGGGTGATGCCCAAAAGCCGTACCACATCTTTTGTGCATAAGTCAGATGCGCGAGATGATTTCAAGCTTGACAAACCGAAAACGGGGGGCTTTCCCACCTTGGGCGGGCAAGGCGCGCCCGACTGGTGCAGGCGTCGCCGCCGCCGCCCGGGCTCACGCGCGAAGGGCGCGCGATTGCCGATGGACCGCCTCGACCAGCGTCGCGACGTGCTCGGGTGGCGTGAACTGGCTGATGCCGTGGCCGAGATTGAAGATGTGCGTCGGCCCGGTGGTGGCATGGTCGGTGTGGGGGCGTCCGAAGCTCCGCAGCACCTTGCCCACCTCGGTCTCGATGCGCTCGGGCGGCGCGAACAGCACGTTGGGATCGATGTTGCCCTGCAGCGCCTTGGCGCCGATGCCTTCGCCCACCCGGGCTCGTGCGGCGCCGAGGTTGACGGTCCAGTCGAGGCCCAGCACCTCGCAGTCGAGTTCGCGCATCGCCTCCAGCCACAGGCCACCGCCCTTGGTGAAGACGATGCGCGGCACCGGCGTGCCATCGGCGCCCGTGCGCTTCAGGCGCGCCAGCACGCGCGCGGTGTAGGCGAGGCTGAATTCCTGGAACGCGCCATCGGCCAGCACGCCGCCCCAGCTGTCGAACACCATCACCGCCTGGGCGCCGGCGTCGATCTGGGCATTGAGGTAGTCGGCCACCGCATCGGCGTTGATCGCCAGGATGCGATGCATGAGGTCCGGGCGGCCGTAGAGCATCGTCTTGACCTTGCGATAGTCGCTGGAGCCCGCGCCCTCGACCATGTAGCAGGCCAGGGTCCAGGGGCTGCCCGAGAAGCCGATCAGCGGCACCCGGCCGGCCAGCGCGCGCCGGATCGAGGCCACGGCGTCGAAGACATAGCGCAGCCGTTCCATGTCGGGCACCTCCAGCGCCATGACCGCCGCCTCGTCGCGCAGCGGCCGGGCGAAGCGCGGGCCCTCGCCGGCCTCGAACGACAGGCCCAGGCCCATGGCGTCGGGCACGGTCAGGATGTCCGAGAAGAGGATCGAGGCGTCGAGCGGGAAGCGCTCCAGCGGCTGCAGCGTGACCTCGGTGGCGTAGTCGACGTTGGTGGCCAGGCCCATGAAGCTGCCGGCGCGGGCGCGCGTGGCGACATATTCCGGCAGGTAGCGACCGGCCTGGCGCATCAGCCAGACCGGCGTGTGGTCGGTGGCCTGGCGCCAGCAGGCGCGCAGGAAGGTGTCGTTTTGCAGGGGAGCGAAGGGCATCGTCGGATTGTCGCTCGGCCTCCACGGGGCCGTCGGAGGACGCTTCCATAATCCCGGCGACATCGGCGAACCGCTCGTGGGGCGCGATGTGGTGGCGGCACAAGACGCGATACGCGCATGCAACGCCGGATCAGGGAGTCCCATATTGTCGAAGAACATTTCGCGCGGGCCGGCGCCGGACGGTGCGCGCGCCCTGGCGGCGGGTCGATCCCGGCGCCGCATCGGTACGGTCGTCGGCGTGCTGGCGCTGCATGGCGCGGCGTTGTGGCTGCTGGGCCTCGCCATCGGACCGCGCCTCAGGCCCGAGCCGTCGCGCCCAGGCGTGGTGATGGTGCAGGTGGAGCCGGCGCCCGCCCTCCGGGCCCCCATCGCGCCGCCATCGATTCCGAGGTCTCCGGGGCCCCCCAGGCCCGCGGAGCGCCCGCCGGTCCAGGCCACCGCCCGCGCGCCGGCGGCACCCCGGGCACCCCGGGAACCCCGGGAACCCCGGGAACCCCGGGCACCGACGGTCGCGGCTACCCTCGCACCGCGCGATGCCAACGCGCCAGCGGCGGCGGCCCCGGCCGACGAGGCACCTCCGGCGGCGCCCGTCGCCCCGCTGCGGCGCACCCTGCGCAACGAGACCCTGCGCGAGCTGGCGACCGGGGAGCGCGCCTGGCAGGACGATCCCCGCCTGGGCACGAAGCCACCACCCTCGGTGGACACCCGCCTGGAAACGGGCGTGGCGGCGGCGGCCCGGGGCGACTGTCTGCGCGGCGAATTCAAGGGCAACGACATGGGCCTGCTGAACCTGCCCATGCTGGGACTCGCCGCGCTCCGGGGACGCTGCCGGCCGCCCTGAGGCCCGTCGCCGGCCGATCCGGCTTCGGCCCTGGCTTCAGCTCTTGTACTTGATGCTGCAGCCGTAGGGCTTGGTCACCGCCGCCGTGACCGGCTGGCCGCCATAGGCCTCGGCCAGGGCCTGGTTGACGTAGTTGGTCGCGGTCTTGATGTCGCTGGCGCGCGCCGATGGCACGCTGTCGATGCCGCCCACGTACACCAGCACGCCCTTGGGATCGATGATGAAGAGATGCGGCGTGGTGCGCGCCCCGTAGGCCTGGCCGATGGTGCCGTCCTCGTCGAGCAGCACGGCGGTCGGCGCGGCGGCGCGCTGGCGCATCCATTCGTCCAGGGCGGCGGGCAGCAGGTGGTCGCTGGCGGCGCGCTCGGTCGAGTTGATCGCCAGCCAGACGGCGCCCCGGGCGATGGCGGCCTTCTGCGTGGCGGGCATGTTGCCGCTGTCGTAGTGCTTGCGCACGAAAGGGCAGCCAGGATTGGTCCATTCGAGGACCACGTACTTGCCGGCGAAATCCGAGAGCTTTCGCTCGGTGCCGCGCGTGTCGACGGCGACGAAATCGGGCGCTTTCTCGCCCACCGCCGGCACCGCCAGCGCGGGCGTCGCGCTCAGCAGCGTCGCGCCCAGGGCGACGGCGGCGGCCATGACGGCGCGGCGCGAGGCGCGGCTGAGCGCGGCCTGGGCATTGCGGGCGATCTCCGCCGAGCGCGCGGCGGACGAGGACAGGGAAGGCATGATCTGAAGACTCCGGAGAGACCAGGAAAATCGAATGGCCGCCAGAGCTTAGAACGCTTTGCTCGACCTCGCTCGACAAGCCGCGCGATGGGCAGGGGCTTGGGTCGGGGTCACAGGCCCGACAGCGCCGCGCGGACCTCGTCCCGGCTCAGGATCTCGGTCAGCACCACCGGCGCCCGGCCCGGCGCCTGCAGCACGTAGACCGGCACGCCGCTGCGGCCCAGCGCGGCCAGGGCGGCGGTGATGGCCGGGTCCTGGCGCGTCCAGTCGGCGCGCAGCAGGGCGACCCGGCGGGCCTCGAAGTCGGCCAGCAGCGCCGGATCGGCGAGCGTCGTCTTCTTGTTGTACTGGCAGGTGACGCACCAGGCGGCCGTGAAGTCGACGAACACCGGACGGCCCTGGGCATGCAGGTCGGCCACGCGCCGGCTCGACCAGGCTTCCCAGCGCTCGCCGGGCGCTCCGCCGGTGCCGGGCGCGGCCGCCACGGCCGACGATGCCGGTGCGACCGGCTGCACCACGTTGCCGCCGAGGGTCGCCACGACCAGCGCCGTCACCGCCAGCAGCGCCCCGCTCACGCCCAGGCGCGCCCGTCCGCGCAGCGTGAAGGCCCAGGCCACGGCGGCCAGGCACACCAGCAGGGCCAGCAGCGAGCCGGCGCCGTCGATGCCGCTCTGCTGGCCCAGCACCCAGACCAGCCAGGCGACGGTGGCGAACATCGGGAACGCCAGCAACCGGCGCAGGGTGTCCATCCAGGGACCCGGCCGCGGCAGCCGGCGCGCCACGGCCGGCACCAGGCTGGCCGCCAGGTAGGGCAGCGCGAGTCCGAGACCCAGCGCCGCGAACAGCGCCAGCGCCTGCGCCGGCGGCAGGCCGATCGCCAGCCCCAGCGAGGCGCCCATGAACGGCGCGGTGCAGGGCGAGGCGACGACGACCGCCAGCACGCCCGAGAGGAAGTCGTTGACGCGCGGATGCCGCGCCTGCATGCCGCCGAGCGAGGCGACGCCGGGCAGTCGGACCTCGAACATTCCCGCGAGATTCAGTCCGATCAACGTGAAGAGCGCCGCCAGCGCCGCCACGACCGCCGGCGACTGCAATTGGAAACCCCAGCCGAGTTGCGAGCCGGCCGCGCGCAGGGCCAGCATGGCCGCGCCCAGCGCCAGGAACGAGAGCAGCACGCCCGCCGTGTAGGCCAGTCCGGCGCGGCGGTGGCTGACGCGATCGCCGCCATGGCGCGCGAAGCCCAGCACCTTGATCGCCAGCACCGGGAACACGCAGGGCATCAGGTTGAGCAGCAGGCCGCCGAGCAGGGCGCCCAGCAGCGCGGCGATGAAGCCGGCGGGCGCGGCGGGCGTCACCGGCGCCGGTGGCGTGGCGGCGTTGGCGGCATCGGCCGCATTGGCCGCGAGCGCGGCCTGCAGCGCCGGTGGCACCGTGGCCGGCGCCGGCGTGGCGGGCCAGGCGCCCTCGACCGGCGCCACCGCGCGCCAGGCGACGGGGGCGCCGGCGCGGCGGTCGGCCTCGGCCAGCGCCACCACGATCGGCATCTCGCCCGGGCTGGCGCTGCGGTGGTCGGCCAGCGGCACGCTCGCGCTCCAGCGATCACCCTCCCACGACTGCTCCGGGGTGGCGGCCGTGCGGATCACGTCGGCGGTCTCGGCGAAGACCTCGAGCGACCTGCCGCGGGCCTCGGGCGGCAGGCCGTCGAGCCGGATGCGCAGCAGCCCGCCCTCGATCGCGATCCGGCCCGGCGCGGCCAGCGCCACGGGTTGCGCGGCGCGGGCGGCGTCGAAGGCCGGCGCATCCATCGCCGTCGAGCCCCGCACCGGCAGCCGCAGCGCGAACTCGCCTTCCTCGGGAATGCACTCCTGGCGGCACACCAGCCACGAGGCCCGCAGGCGGACGTCGACCGACGCGCTCCCGGTCAACGCGGCGGGCGGCGTGAAATCCGCCGCCACGGTCAGCGGCACCGGCAGCAGCACCGTGCCGTCGTAGCCATAGTTGGCCAGCGTGCCGATCGGGATCTTCTTGGGCACCGGCCAGGCGATGTCGCCGGCGACCAGGCCGGCGGGCAGGTTCCAGACCAGCTCGGTGGGCAGGCCGGAATCGCCGGCGTTCTTCCAGTAGGTGTGCCATTCCGGCTGGTGGACGAGACGCAGCCCGAGCCGCACCGGCGCGCCGGGGGCGATGCCATCCGGCGCCTGGGCCACCAGTTCGGCCCGCACGTGCGGCGTCGTGACCACCGAGGACACCGTGGTGGCGCCCGGGGTCGGGGTGAACTGGGCTGCGGCGGGCGGCGCCGCGCCGCCGAGGAGCAGCAGGGCCAGCATCGCCAGCACGGATGCGAGACCGACGCCGACGCGGGCGCGGGGGACGAAGGAGGGGAACGAACGGTAGCTTGGCATGCCGGCACTCGGAGCGGTGGGGCGGTCGGATGGTTCCGGGAGTCCTGAACATGAAGGCCGGACCGCGGCGCCCATGGTAGCGGCGCCTTCCGCGCCCGGATCGCCCACGACACAAAGCGTCGGAAACCGACAGCGCGCGCTCACTGGTCTGCCGATGCTCGAGGGCATTCGGATGCGCCCTCGCCGCGTCCCGCCCGAAAGGAAATCCGCCATGAATCTGCCCCGCCTCTGCCTGATCCCGCTCGCCGCCCTGATGATGGTCGCCTGCGGCGAGACCGCCAAGCTGCCGTTCGAAGCCGGCGTCGGTCCCAATCCCCAGCTGCCCGCGCCCAACAAGACATTGATCCCGACCCTGAAGATCGCCGAGGCCAGTGGCTGGAACGACACCGCTGGCCCGACCGCGGCCGCCGGCTTCAAGGTGGTGGCGCTGGCCCGCGGGCTTGACCATCCGCGTTGGGTCTACACGCTGCCCAACGGCGACGTGCTGGTCGTCGAGAGCAACAAGCCACCCAAGGAACCGGGCGCGCCGCAGGCCGAGAAGAGCCTGTTCCAGAAGGCCAAGGGCGTGGTCCAGGGCATGGTCATGAAGCGCGCCGGCGCCGAGGTGCCCAGCGCCAATCGCATCACCCTGCTGCGCGATGCCAACAACGATGGCGTGGCCGAGACGCGCAACGTGTTCATCCAGGGCCTGAATTCACCCTTCGGCGTGGTGCTGGTGGGCAACGAGCTGTTCATCGCCAACGCCGACGCGCTGGTGAAGGTGCCCTATGTCGAGGGCCAGACCAGCGCCACCGCCGCGCCCGTCAGGGTGACCGACCTGCCCGCGGGCATCAACCACCACTGGACCAAGAACGTCATCGCCAGCCGCGATGGCAGCAAGCTGTATGTGACGGTCGGCTCCAACAGCAACATCGGCGAGAACGGCATGCAGGCCGAGGAAGGCCGCGCCGCGATCTGGGAGGTCGACACGAAAAGCGGCCAGAAGCGCCTGTTCGCCAGCGGCCTGCGCAATCCCAACGGCATGGCCTGGGAGCCCGACACCAACGTGCTGTGGACCGTGGCCAACGAACGCGACGAGATCGGCAGCGATCTGGTGCCCGACTACCTGACCTCGGTCAAGGATGGCGGCTTCTACGGCTGGCCGTGGAGCTACTACGGCGGTACGGTCGACGCCCGGGTGCAGCCGCAGCGCCCTGACATGGTGGCCAAGGCCATCGCGCCCGACTACGCCCTGGGCACGCACGTCGCCGCGCTCGGCCTGACCTTCTCCAGCCCGCGCGGCATGCCGCCGGAATTCGCCAATGGCGCCTTCGTCGGCCAGCATGGTTCCTGGAACCGCAAGCCGATGGCCGGCTACAACGTGGTGTTCGTGCCCTTCATCGGCGGCAAGCCGGCGGGCAAGCCGGTCGAGGTGCTCACGGGCTTCCTGAGCGCCGATGGCAAGGCCCAGGGCCGGCCGGTGGGCGTGACGCTGGACAAGTCCGGCGCCCTGCTGGTGGCCGACGACGTCGGCAACGCGGTCTGGCGCGTGTCGAAGCAGTGAGGCTTCGGACGCAGCAGGGCGACGGGTCCTAGAAGCCCTCCAGCACGACCTTGCCGCGCGCCTGCCCGCTCTCCATGAAGGCATGGGCGCGCCGCAGGTTGGCGGCATCGATGGTGCCGAAATGCTCGCCGAAGGTGGTGCGCACGCGGCCGGCGTCCACCAGCGCGGCGACCTCGGCCAGCAGCCTGCCCTGCTCGGCCATGTCGGGCGTCTCGAAGCGCGAGCGCACGAACATCAGTTCCCAGTGCAGCGACAGGCTCTTGCCCTTGAGCGGCATGACGTCGAGCGAGGGCATGTCGTCGATCACGCCGATCTTGCCCTGCGGCTTCAGGCTCTCGATGATCTGCGCGTAGTGCTGCGAGGTCTGGGTCAGGCTGGCGACCATGTCGACCTCGCCGATGCCTGCGGCCTTCAGCTCGGCGGCCAGCGGCCTGGAGTGATCGATGACGGCATGCGCGCCCAGGTCGAGGCACCACTGGCGCGTCTCGGGGCGCGATGCGGTGGCGACCACGCGCAGCTGGGTCAGTTGGCGGGCCAGCTGGATCAGGATCGAGCCCACGCCACCCGCGCCGCCGGTGATCAGCAGGGTCTGTCCGGCGCCGCCGCCCTGCGGCACGCCGAGGCGGTCGAACAGCAGTTCCCAGGCGGTGATGCTGGTCAGCGGCAGGGCCGCGGCCTGCGCGTCGTCGAGACTGGCCGGAGCGCGCGCCGCGATCCGCTCGTCGACCAGATGCAGCTCCGAATTGGCGCCGGGGCGGATGATCGAGCCGGCGTAGTAGATGCGGTCGCCGACCTGGAAGCCGGTGACCTGGGAGCCGACCGCCTCGACGCGACCGACTGCGTCCCAGCCCAGCACCTTGGCCTGGCCGGCCTCGGGCGCGGCATTGCGGCGCACCTTGGTGTCGACCGGATTGACCGAGACGGCGGCCACCCGCACCAGCAGGTCGCGCGGGCCGGCCACGGGATCGGGCAGCTCGAGATCCTGCAGGGCGTCGGGATGGTCGATGGACAGGGGGGTGTGGTAGCCGATGGCTTTCATGGCGGGTCCTCGGATCGGAATGGGGATGCCATGACTCTAGAGGTTCGGGCGCGGCTTGATAAGCTGGCCCGGATACCCATCACCTTCAAATGAAAATTGACAATCTCGTGGACCTGCGGGTGCTCGTGCTCACCGCCCGGGGCGGCACCCTGAGCGCGGCGGGGCGCGCGCTCGGTCTCACGCCGGCGGCGGCCAGCGCGGCCCTCAAGCGGCTGGAGACGCGGCTCGGCGCGCGGCTGTTCGAGCGTTCCACGCGCGCCATGCGCCTGACGCCGCAGGGCCAGACCCTGCTCGACTACGCGACCCGCGCGCTCGACCTGCTGGCCGAGGGCGAGTCGCAGGTCGCCGCCGAGGGCGGGGCGCTGGTCGGCACGGTGCGCGTCGCCTCGCCCTCCGACCTGACGCGCGGCACCCTGCTGCCATGGTTCGACGACTTCCTCGATGCCCATCCCGGCGTGCAGCTCGCGCTGTCGGTGGGCGACCGGCCGCTCGACGTGCTGCGCGACGAGGTCGACGTGGCGCTGCGCTATGGCGCCCTGGCCGATTCCGGCCTGGTGGCGCGGCCGCTGGCGCTGAACCGGCCCCGGCTGTGGGCCTCGCCCGCCTACCTGGCGCGGCACGGGACGCCACGCGTGCCGCAGGACCTGCAGCAGCACAACTGCCTGACCTTCCATCGCGGCGGCCGGCGCCAGCGGGTCTGGCGCTTCGCGCGCCAGGGTCAGTGGACGGAGGTGCGGGTCGATGGCGATCGCGTGGTCGACGATGCGTCGCTGGCGCGCCAGTGGGCGCTCGACGGTCGCGGCATCACCTTCAAGTCGGAACTCGACGTGCGCCGGGACGAGGCGGCCGGTGCGCTGGTGCGCCTGCTGACCGACTGGGACACCGAGCCCTATCCGCTGCACGCGCTGCTGCCGAGCGGGCGCTTCGTGCCGGCCCGGGTGCGCGCGCTGGTCGATTTCCTGGCCGAGCGGTTCGAGGCCGAGGCATGAGCCGGGCCGCCAGGATGCGCCGCGGATGGATTTCAGCGCCCGGCCGGCATGCGTCGCGTCCCGAAAACCTACCATCGCGGACATGACCGCCGCTTCCGCTTCCGCCTCGCTTCCGACCACCGCTTCCGCCGCCGCCATGCCGCGCCGCTTCTGGTCGCAGCTGTCGAGTCCCGATTTCGCCACGCTCGATCCCGCCACCACGGTCGCCGTGCTGCCGCTGGGCGCCACCGAGCAGCATGGGCCGCATCTGCCCCTGGGAGTGGATTCGATGCTGGTCGACGGCATCGTCGCTGCGGCGCTGCCGCTGCTGCCGGTGGCCCTGCCGGCCCTGTTCCTGCCGACGCAGGTGATCGGCCTGAGTCCGGAGCACGCCAACTTTCCCGGCACCCTCAGCCTGTCCTCCGAGACCCTGATCCGGCTCTGGAAGGACATCGGCGCCGGCGTGGCGCGCGCCGGGGTGCGCAAGCTGGTGCTTTTCAATGCCCATGGCGGCCATGTCGGCGCGATGGACATCGTGGCGCGCGAACTGCGCGCCGTGCATGGCCTCATCGTCTATGGCGTCAGCTGGTTCAATCTGCCGCTGGGCGAGGCCGGCGCCGGCTTCAGCGCCGACGAGCATCGCTTCGGCGTCCATGCCGGGGAGATCGAGACCTCGATGATGCTGGCGCTGGCGCCCACGCTGGTCGACCTGGCGCTGGCGCGGGATTTCTCCTCGGCATCGCGCGACCGCTCCACCCACTATCCGCTGCTGGGCGATGGCCGCAGCGCCAAGCTGGGCTGGGCCATGGAGGACTACAACGTCGATGGCGCGGCCGGCAATGCGGCGGCGGCCGATGCCCGACGGGGGCGGGCGCTGGTCGAGGCGGCGGCGACGCAGCTGGTCCTGCTGCTGGCCGAGGTGTCGCGCCTGCCGCTCGACATGATCGGCACGCCGCGCTCCCGACCCGGACCATCCGGCCGGACCGGCTGAGGCCGCCGTGACCGGGATGGGCTCAGGCCGCGGCGAGCGGGCCGGCGGGAGCCTCGTCCTCGATCTTGATCGAACCGTCGGGACGCTCGCAGGTGCCGATCAGCAGGCCGCTGGCGATCGCATGGGCCTGCAGGGCCTCGACCACCTCGTCGCGTCCCGGGGTGTCGGAGAACGGCGGCGCGACGTCGAGCGCGTAGACCTGGAAGGCATAGCGGTGGATGCCATGTCCCGGCGGCGGGTCGGGTGGCAGCCAGGCCGCCTGCAGGTACGAATTGCGACCGACGCGCAACTCGGTCTCCTCGCGCTCCGGACTGGGCAGCGCGCCCTCGGCCAGCGCGTGGTCGGTGGTCGGCAGGCCCACCACGATGGCGTGCACCAGCGGGCTGGGCGTCGGTGAATCGGCATCCTCGACCAGCAGTACGACCGAGACCGTGCCCACGGGCAGGCCGCTCCACTGCAGCGGCGGCGAGACGCCGATGCCGTCGGCGGTATAGCGCGCCGGCAGCGGGGCATGGTCGCCGAAGGCGAGACTGCTGACGGCGATCGACGCCATCCCCTGGCGCAGACCGAGGGTGTTGAAGACGATCGCGTCGAGACCGGCGCGAACGTTGTGCAGGGCATGGCCGATGGCGTCGGGAAGTTTTTCAAGCATTTCCGAGGTATATCGCGCCTTTGTCCTGCCGTATGTAGGAATCGACACGACAGCCTTCCGCCGGACGCGTCGGCAGAATGCGGGCCTGCGGGAGCATTCCGTCTCCTCATCTCGAAAGTGCCCGTTCCGATGCCCACCGCCGCCCCCGTTCCTCCCAACCCTTCTCCTCCTCAGCGCCGGGCGGCCACCGGCATCGATGGCCTCGACAACGTCCTGGGCGGCGGTCTGCCCTGTGGCCATCTCTATCTGGTGGAAGGCACGCCCGGTGCCGGCAAGACCACGCTGGGCCTGCAGTTCCTGCTCCAGGGTCGCGCCGAGGGCGAGCGCAGCCTCTATGTGACGCTGTCGGAGACCTCGAACGAACTGCGCATCGTCGCCGCCTCGCATGGCTGGTCGCTCGAGGGCATCGACCTGTTCGAACTGGTGAACGAGGAGGGCCTGAGCGCCTCGGCCGAACAGTCGATCCTCTACCCGTCGGAAGTCGAACTCGGCGAGACCGTGCGCGGCATCATGACGGTGGTCGAGCAGCTGTCGCCCACGCGGCTGGTCTTCGACAGTCTGTCCGAGATGCGCCTGCTGGCCCAGGACCCGCTGCGCTATCGCCGGCAGATCCTGGCGCTGAAGCATTTCTTCGCTTCGCGCGCCTGCACCGTCCTGCTGCTCGACGACAAGAGCACCCAGGGCGGCGACCTGCAGCTGCATAGCATCGCCCATGGCGTGCTGGGACTCGACCAGGTGACGGGTGAATACGGTCCCGGCCGGCGGCACCTGCGCATCGTGAAGATGCGCGGCGTGCGCTACCGGGGCGGCGAACACGACGTCGTGCTCGACACCGGCGGCATCCAGGTCTTTCCGCGGCTGGTGGCCTCGGAGCATCGCACCGGTTTCGTCTCCTCGATGGCCTCGAGCGGCACGACGGCGATGGACCAGCTGCTCGGCGGCGGTCTCGCGCGCGGCAGCAACATGCTGTTCGTCGGCCCCTCGGGCGTGGGCAAGACCACGACCGCGATGTCGGTCGTGATGGCGGCCCTGCGCCGGGGCGAGAAGGCCTCCTACTATCTGTTCGACGAGGGTCTGGGCACGCTGATGCATCGCTGCGCGGCGCTCGGCCTGCCGCTCGAGGACTACATCGCCAACGGCCAGCTCGAAGTGCTGCTGCTGGATCCGGCCGAGATGTCGGCCGGGCAGTTCTCCAACATGGTGCGCGACGCGGTGCAGCAGCGCGGTTCCGGCACCGTCGTGATCGACAGCCTCAATGCCTACCTGCAGGCCATGCCCGGGACCAAGTTCCTGCTGCTGCAGATGCACGAGCTCCTGACCTTCCTCAACCAGCAGGGCGTGATCACGGTGCTGGTGCTGGGCCAGCATGGCATCGTCGGCGACGTGCGCAGCGACATCGACCTCAGCTACCTGTCGGATGGCATCCTGCTGTTCCGTTTCTTCGAGGCTCGCGGTCGGCTGCTCAAGGCCGTGTCGGTGGTCAAGAGCCGTATCACCCGCCACGAACTGACCATCCGCGAGTTCCGCCTGTGCGACCAGGGCATCGAGGTCGGCCAGGCACTGACCGATTTCGAGGGCGTCCTCAGCGGCGTGCCGTCGTACCGGGGCGACATCGCGATGCTGGGCGAGCCGGCATCGCCCGGCATCGGAGCCTGAGGTGGAACGTCGGGTCCTCATCCACGCACCGCGCGGCCGCGATGCCGACGTCATCCAGCGACTGCTCCAGGGTCTCAATCTGGTGGCGGTGATCTGCACTTCGGCCGAAGTGCTGATCATCCAGCTCGACCAAGGCGCCGCGGCCGCCATCCTGACCGAGGAATCGTTGTTGAAGCTGCCCGAGGCGCCACTGCGCGCCTGGCTCACCGGGCAGCCCAGCTGGTCGGATTTCCCCTTCATCGTGCTGGCCTCGCGCGAAGCCGGAACGCGCTCGCGCCAGGCCTTGCGGCTGCTGCAGACATTGGGCAACGCCTTCGTGCTGGAGCGGCCGGTGCACACCGAGACGCTGGCGCGCGCCGTCGACGCGGCCGTGCGCGCGCGTTCGCGGCAGTACGCGACCCGGCTGAACCTGCACCAGCTGGAGGACACCCGGGCCGAGGTCGAGCGGCTCAACGCCCAGCTCGAGGAACGCATCGCCGCCCGAACGCGTGAACTCGCCAGCGCCAACGACCGCCTCATGGCCGAGATCGCCGAGCGCGAGCGAGCCCAGGCGGCGTTGATCCAGGTGCAGAAGATGGAAGCCATCGGTCGCCTCACCGGCGGCATCGCGCACGACTTCAACAACCTGCTGCACGTCGTCAACATGAACCTCGACCTGGTGGCGCGCGTCGCGCGCGACGAGAAGGTACTGGGCATCGCGGCGCGCGCCAAGAGTGCGGTCGGGCGGGGCGCCAAGCTCACCGGCCAGTTGCTGTCGTTCGCCCGCAACCAGTCGCTGCTGCCGCGCCTGACCGACGTCAACGCGCTGCTGGAGGGCATGCGCGAACTGGTGGTGGTGTCCGTCGGACCGGCGATCCGGGTCGACCTGCGGCTGTGCGAGGAGCCGGCCTGGGCCGTGCTCGATGCCAACCAGCTGGAGATGGCGGTGCTCAATCTCGCGGTCAACGCGCGCGACGCCATGGCGGCGGGCGGCACGCTCACCGTGTCGACGCAGTTGCGCGAGATCACCGGCGATGGCGCGCAGTCGGCCGTCGAGCACGTGGTGGTGTCGGTGGCGGACACCGGCATGGGCATCGCGCCGCACCTGCTCAACAAGGTGTTCGATCCGTTCTTCACCACCAAGCCGGTGGGCAGTGGCACCGGGCTGGGTCTGAGCCAGGTGTACGGTTTCGTGCACCAGTCGGGTGGCATGACGGCGCTGCGCAGCCAGGAGTCGGTCGGCACGGCCGTCGACATGCTGTTCCCGGTCTCGAACGAGCGCAGCGACGCCGTGGCGGACTGCGATCGCCCGCAGCCCGGTCTCGGCGACGCCCGGCACCGCAAGGTGCTGGTGATCGAGGACGACGCCGAGGTGCGGCGCGCCATCGTCGAGAGCCTGACCATGCTCGGCTACGTCGTCACGGAGGCGGCCGACGGCGCCAGCGGCCTGCAGGCCCTGAGTGCCGGAACGCACGACCTGTTGATCGTCGACTACGCCATGCCCGGCCTCAATGGCGCCGAAGTGATCGCCCGGGCCCGCGAGCTGGTGGGCGACATCCCGGTGATCCTGGCGACCGGCTATGCCGACATGGCCCAGGTCGGCCGGGTGCTGGGCACCCAGTCCATCCTCGTCAAACCTTTCGATATCTCCACGCTGGCCAGCGCGGTGATCAAGGCGTTGCCCGAGAACGCCACGGCGCTGTGAGCCGGAATCCGTTTCCTCCCACCCACTCAACCATTCTTTCAGGAAGTTTCTTCATCATGGGCATCGTCTGGACCATCGTGATCGGATTCGTCGTCGGCCTCGTGGCGCGTGCCATCAAGCCGGGCAACGATGCCGCCGGTTTCATCGTCACCACCGTGATCGGCGTGCTGGGATCGCTCGGCGCGACCTATGTCGGCCAGGCGATGGGCTGGTACACGGCGGCCCAGGGCGCGGGATTCATCGCCTCGGTGGTCGGCGCGATCGTCCTGCTGGTCCTGTGGGGACTGATCAAGGGCCGTCGCTGATCCGCCACGGACTGCGGACGCAGCGGCGTGGCGCGCGTCGCCCCGCTTCGCCTAGGGCCGGGTGACGCCGAAGGACTCGGGCCGGGCGCTCGTGACGGCGCGTCGTCCGATGTCGTCGGCCGTGCTCCGGGTCGACCGTTCCAGGTCCTGGACGGTCCCCAGGCGGACCACCGCCGTCGCGATGTTCTTCGAGAAGCGCGCGACGTTGGAGACCATGGCTCCTGCATAGATGCCGCTGGTGCCCACGGTGAGCATCGCCTTCACGAACGGGACGTCGTGCAGCAGGGCGGTGCCCTCGGCCTCGGCCTTGGCCACCATCATCTTCGTGACCGCGCGCTTGGTGCCATAGCTGGCCGAGGCGGCGAAGAAGAGGCCCTGGGCCAGGTCGGCCAGGTACATGTGGAAGGCCAGATCGAACTGGTCCCGGTAGTCGCGCATGGCGCGCGCCATGATCCGGGCGCCGAGCGCCGCATGGAAGTGCGACCGCATGGCTGCCGACAGGGGCGCGCAGCCGAGCCGCGCGGCGAGCATGGCGCGCCCGACGCGCGCCGGTGCCGTGCCGAGGCTGTTGGTGGCGGTGTCCATCAAACCGGCGTCGGGGCGCATCGAGAGTTCGTAGGCCGGTTCGCCGAGTGGCGCGCCCCCGAGCGCGGTGCACAGGTCGTAGAGGGCCTCCTGGCCATGGGACGTGAGGTCGGCCAGCGTCGCGTCGCGCGGCTCGAGGTCGCCGTACCTGCCCACCGCCTGCGCCACGACCACCGAATAGGGCGCGCTGGCGCGCGTGGCGAGCGTGGGCACGTGGGTGGAGACGCGATAGCGGATGTGCCCGGCTTCCGGAGCGGGCAGGCCCAGCGTGAGGTAGGGCAGGTAGCCCTCGTCCGGGCCGCATGTCGCCGTGCCCGCGGTGGAGGGCGCGGGGCACGGCAGATGTCCGTGCAGGTAGGCGAAGGCGAGCAGCGCGTCGTGCGCGCGGCCGATCATCGACGAGGCCCGCTGGCTCTGCTCGCGCCAGAGCCGGTGGTCGACCGCCTTCCACAGCAGCACCGCGCAGACGCCGATCACCGACACGGCGATGGCGATCTCGATCAGCGAGATGCCGCGCTGTCCCGGGGTCCGGCGCGCCGCCGGGCGTCCGTGGCGTGCGCTCATGGGTTCAGCCCCGAGGCCTGCAGCCGCAGGGTCCGTCGCGTCTGGGCCTCGACCTCGGCCTGGAGCCGCGCGACCTGGGCTTTCGCGTGGTCCCGCCGGGTCCGTAGCTGATCGAGTGCCTCGTTGCCCTTGTCGATGCCCTCGCGGTCGGTGTTGATGAGCCAGCTGGTGCCGGCGATGGCGCCCGCCAGCGAGATGACGTTCAGGATGCTCTTGGCGATGGAGATGGGCGTCGTTTCCATGCCGATGAACTCCAGCACCATCGACAGGACGAACTTCTCGATGGCGATGCTCCAGTTGATCAGGCGCCATTTCATGTTGAGCAGCGAGTCCTCGAGGAGGTCCAGGTTGAGTTGGCGCAGCGTCATCTCCTGCCGGGCCAGCCGCAGGAGGTCGAGGGCGGCGGCCGTCGAGCGGACGCCGGCGGAGAGTCGAGAGAAGCGTTCGAAGCAGCCCAGCGTGGCGGCGAATTCGCCCGGCCCCCGGGTTCGCGTGTCCAGGCGCACACCCGCCGGCGGGGTGCCCGGGCTGGCGTCCTCCAGCCACATCTGCGAGGCGTCGAACGGCGCGCCGCTGTGGGGCCAGACCGCCTGCTGGATGCCGAATCCGAGCCGCATGCCACCCGGCAGCGCCGTGCCGGCTCGTTCGAGCCGCATCAGCTGCCAGCACAGGTCCAGGCCGTTGATGGTGCCGCGCGCGCCGATGCGGCCGGCCGTGAGGCGTAGCGGATCGGGGTCGTAGGGTGGCGGCGCGTGCAGCAGCGATGCCTCGACGATGTAGCGCATCCGCCGCGTCGAGCTCAGGCCCAGGGCATCGAGCGGCAGCCATCCCTCGACATAGCCCGGGCGCGTCGCACTGGGCGCGCCGTCGTCGGGCGCGGGCAGTCGCGCATGGGCCTGGGCATAACCCACGAGGGCGTTCTCGGACCGCTCGAGATCCTGCAGCGCGAGGTCCGATGCCAGCCGGCCCTGGATCCTGTCGATGGCGGTGAAGGTCGTCACGGTCAGCACGGCGACCAGGCTCAGGGTCAGGGCGGATTCGATCAGGATCCAGCCGTGCGGCCCCCGCCGGCGTCCCGGGTGTCGCGTCGTCACGGGGCGCTGCCTTTCGCATCGGCCGCGGCCAGCAGCGGCAACGCGTCGGGCCAGACGCGCGAGGCCTCGGCCCTGAGGGCCAGGTCGAGATACGAGAGGCTGTAGAGCGCTTCGGTCGTCAGGCCCAACGCCGTGACGATGGTGTCGACGATCGCCATCGCGTGGGCGCTGATCGATGTGGCGACGCCGAGTTCCGCCAGCACGAGGACCGGCAGCGTGAACGGCAGTCCGGCCGTGGCCACCACGACCAGTCCCTGCGCCTGTGCCGCGGTCACGATGCTGGCCACCGTGTCGATCGTCGAGGAGATCAGGTCGACGATCTCCGATGCGATGATCACGGACTCGATCTTCACGATCTCGAAGCTGCCTTCGATCGAGTCCTTGCGCTTGGCCGTCGAGTCCTCCGTCCAGGTGGTGGCCACGGCCAGGGTGTCGAGCGAGGCCAGCGTGATGCCGCACGACATCACCTGTGCGAAGGCGTCGAAGTCCTGGACCCGCACGCGGTCGCGATAGGTCGCCTCGGCGGGGCGCCACGGACTCTCCAGGCGCGGCGCGGGGCCGGCGTTGAGGGCCGAGTCGGCGACCGACTGGCCCTGGAACGCGACGGCGATGCCATAGGCGATGCGCGTGACGCCCGCGGCGTCGGCCGGGTCGACGACACTCGCGCGCCCATCGGGCGGGGGGGTGGTCGCCCGCAGCTTGCCGCACAGGTCGGCATTGCGTCCGCCGATCGAGGGATAGCCGGGATCCTGCGTCGGCCGGTAGGCATCGCCGGCTTCCGCGAGGTCGGGGTCGCCGCCGCCGGCCCCGCGATAGACCACGTAGATCACGGATGCGGCCGACCGGTCGTGCGAGCCCGGTGCGACGGGTGGGATGGGCGCGACGGGCTCGATCGACGCGACCGGCAGCCAGCCCTTGGCGAAGGCCGCGCCGCAATCCTCCGCGCCACCCGGCGTCCGGGACGGACACGGCAGCCGGCCCCGGGTGGTGGCGAAACCCTCGATCGCCTCCTCGGCCCATTGCAGGATCGCGTCCTGGTCGGTACCCGGTGGCGGGGGGTGCGGGCCGACATAGACCAGGGCCGCGAACATGGCGACGAAGACGATCATCAGCAGGGCGAGCCCCAGGGCGAGGACACCCGATTGCGCGGAGGACGCACGCTGTGCTGAGATCATGAGGTCGGCTTCCCTGCGGTCATCGTCGCCATGGAAATCACGGCGGCGGACAGCTTACGACCCGATGCGATGCTTACAAAATCTGATGCAGCATTCTTCAGATTTTTGATGCGGCGCCGGTGGCGGACCGGTCAGGCATAGGTCACCCAGTCCTCGTAGGCCGGGCCGTCGAGGTGCGGCAGCGTGTTGAAGGTCAGCAGGGACTGGCGGCGCGGCGTGAAGACCAGCTCGGTCACGGCGGTGTTGCGCAGGCGCATGTTGAGTTCGATGGCCGTCGCGGTGCCGGCCGCCAGCACATGGCTCACCGCCGTGCCGATCGGCCCGCCACTGGAGACCACCAGCACGCGCGCGCCGTGGTGATGCTGGCGCACGTGGTCGAGCGCGCTCGTCACGCCGGCCAGGAAGTCCACGTAGCTGGGCATCCCCACCGGCGCGGTGCGGCCCTCCATCCAGCCCGACAGGCCCTCGCGCAGCAGGCGGAAATGGCGCTTGTACAGCTCGGGCGTGTCGGGCCTGGCGAGCGGGCCGGCCTGCAGGGTGGCGATCACCGCGTCGCTGTCGTACTCGTCGAGACCCGGCCAGGGCGTCGCGTCACGCGTCGACAGTCCCAGGCCCTCGGCGATGCCCTCCCAGGTCTGGCGATGGCGTCGCAGCGTGCCGGTGATGACGGCATCGAAGCGCAGCCCCCGTTCCCGCCAGTACGCCCCCAGGCGCACGGCCTGCCGATGGCCGAGTTCGCTCAGCTGGTCGTAATCGGCCGCGCCGAGGCTGGCCTGTCCATGACGCACGAGATAGAGGGTTCCCATGCCGGCGATTCTGGGCAGGCGGCGATCGGGGGGCGGTCGCCGCCGCGACGACCCGGAGACGTGAGCGGGTGTGCCTTAACGCACGGTCGCCCATGGAAGTTGTTACCAAGTTAATAAAAATGTGTTCATTCTGAAACAATGAATACTTTCAGATTAATACATTTGGATTGGTTCTCAGAAGCCAGTCCGGGTGACACCCCAACTCCATGGAGTCGATGTAATGAACAAGTCTTATCGTAGCGTTTGGAATCAAGCGCTGGGTGCCTGGGTCGCGATTTCCGAGGTGGACCGTGCATGCGGTCACGGTCGTGGCGTGCGCTCGGCACTGGTGCTGGCCGGAGCGCTGGTGCTGGCGACCGGCGCGAGCGCGCAGCAGGACATCCATTACCTCGACGGCCAGGTGCGCGCCGAGGCCATCGACGTCGCCGCGTCGACCCGACAGGTCCTGAGCATCGCGGCGCCGGACGCCGAAGCCAACCAGACCGGCCTGATCTCGGGCGCCGGCACCATCGTCAAGCAGGGCGCGGGCACGCTGGTGCTGGGCCGCGACTTCCCGGCCGCGAGCAGCGCCAACACCCACACCGGCGGCACCGTGCTCGACGAGGGCACGCTGGCCGTGACGCACGCCGGCTCGCTGGGCACCGGCACGTTGACGATCAACGGCGGCACCCTACGCGGTGGCGTGACGCTGGCCAACGACATCGTCGTCAACGGCGACTTCACCGTCGCGCCGCTCGACCAGAACAGCACGCCCGCGGCGGCCCAGCGCAGTCTCAGGCTCGACGGCGACGTGAGGCTCGATACCGCCACCACGCCCACCATCCGCTTCGTCGCGCCGCCCTCGTCGGTGACCTATCTGCTCGAGATGGGCGGCGTGGTCTCGGGCACGCAGGGCCTGACCATCGAGGCTCCGGCCTCGAACCGCTACTGGGGCGACCTCGACTTCGTCGGCGGCAAGTCCAACACCTACACCGGCCTGACGACGGTCCAGGGCAGCACCGTGCTGGGCCTGGCGCGCACCGGCGGCGCCACCTCCATCGCCGGCGACCTGCTGGTGCAGGGCACCTCGAGCGTCGCCTTCCTGGAGAGCGAGCAGATCGCCGATGGCTCGACCGTCACCATCCGCAGCCAGGGCTTCGCGCTCGACAACCCCTACACCGGCGAGCGCACGCACCTGCCGGGCATGCTGTTCCTGCGCCCCGGCCTGACCGAGACCATCGGCGCGCTGCAGGGCGACGGCACCATCGTGCTGGGTTCGAGCACGTTGCGCACCGGCGCCGGCGATTTCTCCGGCACCATCTCCGATGCCGGCGTGCCGGGCGTCGCGGCCGATGGCCGGATCGTCAAGTACGGCCCAGGCGTCTTCACGCTGTCGGGCGCCAACAGCCATTCCGGCGGCACCACCGTCGAGGGCGGCACGCTGCGCGTGGCCCACGACAGCGCGCTGGGCACCGGCGGCCTCGCGCTGGCCGGCGGCACCACGCTCGACTACGACACCACCCGCGTCGCGCAGATCGCCAATGCGATCACCCTGACCGGCACCGCGACGCTCAACGTCGACGGCGGCAGCGTGCGCCAGTCCGGCGCCATCGGCGAGAGCGGCGGCAGCCAGGGCCTGGTCAAGACCGGCGCCGGCACGCTCGAACTGACGACGGCCAACGGCTTCTCCGGCGGCACCGACCTGCGCCAGGGCCTGATCGACATGCAGACCACCGGCGCGCTGGGCAGCGGCGCCGTGCGGGTCGGCGCGGATGCCGGCCTGCGCGTGGGCGCCGGCGCCACGCTGGCCGACCTGAAGGTCGCCAACGCCGGCTTCGTCGACGTCTCGCGCACCGGCGCCAGCGCCATCGGCTCGCTCGACGGCGCCGGCGACGTGCGCCTGGGCGGCAGCACCCTGACGCTGGGCGGCCTGAACCTCGACAACGCCATCTCCGGCGTGATCCAGGACGGCGGCGCGGCCGGCGGCAGCGGCGGCGCCATCGTCAAGAGCGGCAGCGGCACGCTGGTGCTCTCGGGTGCCAACAGCCACACCGGCGCCACCACCATCGACACCGGCACGCTGAAGGCCGGCGCGCGCTACACGCTGAGCGCGGCCTCGGCCCACGCGGTGGCCGTCGGCGCCACGCTCGACCTCGCCGGCCTGAGCCAGCGCGTCGCCTCGCTCTCCAACAGCGGCGTCGTCTCGGTACTGGGCGCCACGCCGGGCACCGACCTGACGGTGACCGGCGCCTATGTCGGCAATGGCGGCACGCTGCGCCTGGGCACCGCCCTGGGCAACAGCGCCAGCGTCAGCGATCGCCTGGTGCTCGACGGCGCCGGCGCCAGCGCCAGCGGCCGCACCACGGTGCAGGTCACCAACCTCGGCGGCCTGGGTGCGCTGACCACCGGCGACGGCATCGAGATCGTCGCGGCGCGCAACGGCGCCACCACCACCGCGCAGACCACGCGCAGCGCCTTCGCGCTGGCCGGCGGCCACGTCGATGCCGGTGCCTATGCCTACACGCTGCACGCGGCCGATGCCAGCGGCGCCGGCGAGAGCTGGTACCTGCGCTCGACCACGCCGGCCGTGACGACGCCGACCACCCCGACCACCCCGGTCACGACGCCGACGACGCCCGTGACCACCCCCACGACGCCGACGACGCCGGTCACGACACCCACCACGCCCGTGACCACGCCGACGACGCCGGTCGCGACGCCGACCACACCCGTGACGACGACGCCGACCACACCGACCACACCGACCACGCCGACCACGACGCCGGCGACCACCCCCACGACGCCGGCGACCACCCCCACGACGCCGGCGACCACCCCCACGACGCCGGCCACCACGCCCACCACGCCCACCACGCCGTCGACCGGCGTGACGCCGGAAGCCACGCTGTCGGCCACGCTGCGACCCGAGCTCCAGGCCGGCAGCGCCGGCGTGCCCAACTACCGCGCCGAGGTGCCGCTGTTCGCCGCGCTGCCGCAGCAGTTGCGCCAGGCCGACCTCGCCATGCTGGGCAACCTGCACCAGCGCATCGGCGACGAACCCGCCGGCATGGCCGTCGCCACCGGCACGCCCGCCGCCGCCGACGGCGCCCGTCGCAATGCCTGGG
Organism: Variovorax sp. PEI5; assembly: GCF_056679935.1. Lineage (NCBI taxonomy): Bacteria > Pseudomonadati > Pseudomonadota > Betaproteobacteria > Burkholderiales > Comamonadaceae > Variovorax > Variovorax sp. PEI5. The sequence goes on along the minus strand of NZ_CM155257.1, from coordinate 2,292,454 downwards.
GCCGCGTCATCTCGACCCGCATCGACGTCCGCCAGCAGGGCACCGTCGATCCGGCCAGCCGGGGCCGCGTCGATGGCTTCCAGGTCGGCACCGACCTGCTGACCGGCAAGGACTGGCGCGCCGGCGTCTATGTCGGCCAGCTCGACGGCCGCGTCGCCACCAGCGGTTTCGCCGGCGGCACCTGGGGTCGCGTGGGCAGCAACGACCTGCGCTCGCGCTACCTCGGCGCCTATGCCACCTACATGAACGCGTCGGGCTTCTATGCCGATGCCGTGCTGCAGGCCGGCAACCACCGCGTCACCGTCGAGCCCCTGGGCAACGCGACGGCGCCGGTGCGCGGCGACAGCCTGCTGGCGTCGATCGAGGCCGGCCAGTCGTTCGCGCTCGGCGGTGGCTGGCGCATCGAGCCGCAGGTGCAGCTGATCCACCAGCGCATCGACCTCGACGACAGCACCATCTCCGGCGCCACCGTGCGGCACGACACCGACAACGGCTGGATCGCCCGCGCCGGCGTGCGCCTGAAGGGCGAGATGACGACCCGCGCCGGTCTGCTGCAGCCCTATGCCCGAGTGAACGTCTATGGCGCCACGCATGGCACCGACATCGCCCGCTTCGTCGGCCCGGCGGCGTCGACCGACATCGCCACGCGCACCGGCGGCACCTGGGCCGAGGCCGCCATCGGCAGCACCCTCGCGCTCGGCCGCACCTGGAGCGTCTATGGCGAGGTCGGCCGGCTCTTCTCGGCTGGCGGCGACACGCGCATCAAGAGCGGCGTGCAGGGCTCGATCGGCGTCAAGGCCCGCTGGTAGGCCAGGAGCGCGCGGCTCAGGCCTGCGGGCGGCGCGTGTCGGTGGCGATGCGCAGCGCCAGCAGCGCCAGCACGCTGCCCATCACCCGGCGCTGCGCGCGCAGCCAGCCCTCGCTGCGCGCGAGCCGCGCGGTGATCGAGGCGGCGCCCAGCACCAGCAGCAGGTTGACCAGGCCGCTCAGCGCGATCTGCACGGCGCCCAGCGTCGCGCTCTGCCACAGCACCGGGCCGCGCTCGGGATGGATGAACTGTGGGAAGAACGACAGGTAGAACATCGCGACCTTGGGGTTCAGGACGTTGGTCAGGAACCCCATGCGGAACAGCCGGGCCGGTGGATCGGCCGGCAGCGCGCGCGGCGCGAAGGGCGCCTGTCCGCCCGGCCGCACCGCCTGCCAGGCCAGCCACAGCAGGTAGGTCGCGCCGGCCAGGCGCACGGCGTCGAAGGCGAAGGGCACGGCCGCCAGCAGCGCCGTCAGGCCCAGGGTGGCGGCCACCAGGTGGACCAGGAAGCCGACCAGCACCCCGGCCAGCGACACGACGCCGGCGCGGCGGCCCTGGCACAGCGTGCGCGACACGCAATAGATCATGTTGGGCCCGGGCGTCAGCACCAGCAGCAGCGAGGCGAACGCGAACCAAGCGAGTTCGGGGACGGTGAACATGGTCGCGACCTCAGAGACCTGCCGATGCGAGCGTCACGACGCCGCGCGGCGTCGCCAGCACGGCCATCAGGTCGGGCGGACCAGGCTGGACGACGACGTCCGCCAGGCCGAGCGTGTCGAGCGCGTCGCGCAGCACGGCGTGCCGTGGATGGCGGGCGCGCAGCGAGCGCAGGGCGATGCCCGACGCCGGCAGCATGTCGGCCGGATGCACCGGCCCCCATTCGATCACCGTGGGCAGGGCGCCATAGAACAGGCGCTGGCCGTCGTCGCGCACGCTGATCTTCCAGTCGAGCCGGCCGGCCACGGAGTCGCGCGAGGCCTCGATCAGCGCGCCGCGATCGATCGGCACGGGACCGGTGGCCAGCGCGTGCAGCGCGGCCTGGGCATCGCCGACGCGGGCGACGAAATGGATCAGGCGCGGTCCGTGGCGCGCCAGGCCGTCCTGCAGCATCGCGTCGTCGAGGTCGAACCAGCGCTGCCGGCCCGGCTCGCGCAGGGGACGCCGCGCCGGGTCGATCGCGATGATCTCCAGGTAGGCCTGGGCGAATTCGTCGCTCGCGATCGACAGCAGGCGGTTGTGCGTGCCCATCAGCGGATGCGTGCCGCCCGGCCCGGGCGCGACGCCCAGCGTGGCCTCGCACCATCGCACGCCCTCGTCGAGCGTGCGGGCGGCGATCACGAGATGGTCGATGCGGGCGGCGTGCATGGCGGTTCTCCCCAGGTTCAGAGGCGCACCGAACCCTCGATGCAGGTGACCGAATCGCCGCCGATCCAGACCTGTCCCTGGGCATCGCGCGCGACGTGCACCCGGCCGTCGCGGCCCAGGCAGCGGCCCTGGCCGGCGACATAGCGCTCGTCGAGGTGGCCCTCGGCGATGAGCCATTGCGCCAGGCTGGCATTGAGGCTGCCGGTGACCGGGTCCTCGTCGACGCCGATCGGAGCGGCGAAGGCGCGCACCTCCAGCGCCGGCCGTTCCGCCGCCGCCGTGGCGGCCTCCGGGGCCGAGGGGGCGCCGGCCGACGCCGCGCTCGCCGAGACGGCGGCCACGTGGGCGAAGGCGCGCGCCTCGCGGTTGGAGCGCCGCGCCAGCAGGGGCGTCTCGTCGGCGGCGTGCAGGCCCGCCACGCCGACCTTCACGCCCAGGGTCCTGAGCGCGCGGTGGTCGGGCTGCAGCGCGAGCACGGTCTCGGCGTCGTCGAGCAGCAGGCCGAGCCAGACCGGACCGTTGTCGAGCACCTGCGCGGCGATCAGCTGCGTGGCCTCCAGGCCGAGCGCCCGGGCCACCTTGGCCAGCAGGCTCGGACTCGGCGCGCTGCGCGCGAGCGGCGGCGCCGCGAAGGCCAGCCGGCCGCCGCCCGGGGCCCCGCCGGCGGCCTCGCGGCGCAATGTCACCAGGCCGATGCCGCACTGCTGGACGATGCGCTCGGGCGACTTCGGCCGGCCACCGGCGGCCAGCCAGGCATGGCAGGTGCCGAGCGTCGGATGGCCGGCGAAGGGCAGTTCGGCGCCGGGCGTGAAGATGCGCACGCGGTAGTCGGCCGCCGGATCGGTCGGCGGCAGCACGAAGGCGGTTTCCGACAGGTTCGTCCAGCGGGCGAAGCGCTGCATCCGCGCGTCGTCCAGGCCGGTGCCGTCGAGCACCACCGCGAGGGGATTGCCCTGGCAGGGCACGGCGGTGAAGACGTCGATCTGCTGGAAGGGGCGAGAGCTGGTCGGGGGCGTCATCGTCGTCATCTTCTTCTTCGTCGTCGTCGTGTGGAGGTGGTCATGGGCCGGTCCTCGTCATTCGAGGGCGAGGTCGAGCACGCCGCGCGCGGCGGAGCGCGCCCGCAATCCGGAGAACCAGCGCTCGACGTGCGGCCAGGCCGGCCGGGCGTAGTCGGTGGGCGGCAGGCCGAACCAGCGATGCGCCTCGCAGCCGAGCGGGATGTCGGCCATGGTGAAGGTGTCGCCGGTCACGAACTCCCGCGTGGCCAGGTGCGCATCGAGCAGCGCGAACAATGGCTCGGTGGCGGCGACCGAGCGCGCGATCGCATCGGCATCGCGCTCGGCCGCCGGCGTGCGGATCCACTGCCTGAAGGCGCCGCCGCTCGCCGGGTTGAGGGTGGTCTGCTGCCAGTCCATCCAGCGCTCGGCGTCGAAGCGCGCGTCGAGTGGCTCGGGGTAGAGCGTGCCGGGCGCGTGGCGGGCGCACAGGTAGCGCACGATCACGTTCGACTCCCACAGCACCAGGCGCTGCGCGCCCTCGCCGTCGTCGATGCACGGCACCAGCGCGTTCGGGTTGAGCGCCAGGTACTCGGGCGTGCGCACCACGCCGAAGCGGCCGCCGGCCTCGGTGCGCTGGAAATCGAGCCCCAGTTCCTGCGCGCACCAGACCACCTTGCGCACGTTGATCGAGCTGATGCGGCCCCAGATGTTGAGCATGGCGCGACTCCTGCGGGGCTCAGTGGGCGGCCGCGAGTTCGCGCTGCACCTGCACGGCGGCGTTGTGCGCCAGCTGCTCGCGCAGGGTCGCGGCCAGGGCGGCGATGGCGATGTCGATCTGCTCGACGCTGGCCGTCACGAACGACAGGCGCAATGTGCGCGCGTCGCCGTGGCCATCGGCATGGAAGGGCGCGCCCGGCACGAAGGCGACGCCGCGCTCGACCGCCAGCGGCAGCAGCGCCGTGGTGTCGATGCCCGCGGGCATGCGCGCCCACAGGAACATGCCGCCGACCGGCAATTCGAAGCTCACGTCCAGGCCCTCCATCTCGCGCCGCAGCGCCGCCACCATGGCGTCGCGCTGGCGCTTGTAGAGCGCGCGGATGGTGGGCACGTGGCGTTCCAGGAAGCCGTCCCTGATGACCTCGCAGACCATGCGCTGCGTGAAGATCGGCGTGTGCAGGTCGACCGCCTGCTTGGCCTGCAGCAGCTTCGGGTAGATCGCCTTGGGCGCCACCAGGAAGCCCAGGCGCAGGCCGGGCGCCAGCACCTTGGAGAACGAGCCCAGGTAGATGCAGCCTTCGGGGTTGCGCGCGGTCAGCGGCAATGGCGGCGCCTCGTCGAACCAGAGGTCGCCATAGGGGTTGTCCTCGACGATCGGCAGGTTCGCCGCCGCGGCGGCGGCCGAGACGGCGGCGCGGCGCGCCTCGTCCATGGTGCGCCCGGTCGGGTTCTGGAAGTTGGGCAGCAGGTAGATGAAGCGCGCCGCCTCGGTGGTGGCCGTGGCGCGGGCCTGGGCCACCATGTCCTCGACCACCACGCCGCCGGCGTCGCTGGCCACCGCCACCGGCACCGGCTCCATCGGCGAGAAGGCCTGCAGCGCGCCGAGGTAGGTCGGGGTCTCCACCAGCACCCGGCTGCCGGCGTCCAGCAGCACCTTGGCGACCAGGTCCAGGCCCTGCTGCGAGCCGGTGGTGATGAGCACCTGGGCCGGATCGACGTTCCACGGCAGCATGTCGGCCACCGCCTGGCGCAGCGGGCCGTAGCCCTCGCTGGCCGCGTACTGCAGCGCGGCCGGGCCGTCGGTGGCGAGCACGTGGGCGCAGGCCTCGGCGAAGGCCGTGACCGGGAAGGTCGCGGGCGAGGGCAGGCCGCCGGCCAGGCTGATGATGCCCGGGCGGTCGGCGACCTTGAGGATCTCGCGCAGCACCGAGGGATTCATCTTGTCGGCGCGGCGGGCCAGTTTCCAGCTTGTCATGAGGGAGCTCCTTGAAGGTCGGGATATGGGAATCGGGATCGGTGAAACGGGCGCGGGCCTCACGGCGCGGCCAGCTTCCGGCCGGCGACCACCGTGGCGACCACCGCCAGCGCGAAGCCGAGTGTGACGCGCTCCAGGGGTTCGCCCAGCAAGGGCACGGCCGCGAGGATCGACAGGAAGGGCTGCAGCAGCTGCAGCTGGCTTACCCGCAGCGCCCCGCCCATGGCCAGGCCGCGATACCAGGCGAAGAAGCCCAGCCACATCGAGAACACGCCGACATAGGCCAATGCGGCCCAGGCCGAGGCTTCCACCGGCTGGCGCGGCCAGGTCAGCAGCATGCCCGGCAGCGTGAGCGGCAGGGCCAGCACGCAGACCCAGCAGATCACGCGCTCGGCGCCCAGCGAGGGCGTCACGCGCGCGCCCTGGATGTAGCCCAGCGCCGCCGCCAGCACGGCGCCCACCAGCAGCAGGTCGGCCCATTCGAAGCCGAAGCCGAAGCCGTGGCCGCCACCGCGCGCGCGCAGCAGCGAGAAGGCCACCACCAGCGCGCTGCCGGCCACGGCGCAGATCCAGAAGCCCGGCCGCGCGCGCTGGCGCAGCAGTAGCGCCGCCACCGCCGCCGTCGCCAGCGGCAGCAGCGCCGTGACCACGGCCGCGTGGCTGGCCGTGACCACCCGCAGCGCCAGGCCCAGCAGCAGCGGATAGCCGATGGCGTTGCCCAGCACCGCGCAGGCCAGCGGCAGCCACTCGTGGCGCTGCGGGCGCGGCGCGCGCAGGGCCACCAGCAGGCCGATCGACAGCACGCCGGCAAGCACGGCGCGGGCGAAGGTCACGAACCAGGGCGAGAGCTGCGGCGCCGCCTCGGTGCCGGTGGCCAGCCGCGTCATCGGCAGGGTGACCGCGAAGATCGCCACGCCGAGCAGGCCCAGCCACAGGCCCAGGGTCTCGCGCCGCAGGCCGAAGGGGAGGGCGCGGGGCGATGCCGTCGCGACGAGGGCCGCGCGTCTCATGCGCGCACCATCCAGGTCGCCGTCAGCACCAGCAGCAGGGCCATCGCCCGGTTGAACCACAGCAGGCGGCGGCCCCGTGCCAGCCAGCCCCGCAGCAGCGCGCCGACCAGCGCATACGCGAAGTTGCTGGCCAGGGCGAAGGCGGCCATCACCGGCGCCACGACGGCGAAGCGCTGCAGCGCGTCGGCCTGCCCGGCGATCCAGCCGGCCACCAGCGTCAGCGCCAGCAGCCAGGCCTTGATGTTGAGGAACTGCAGCAGCACGCCCTGCGTGAAGCCGACGTCGAGCCGGCGGGCCTCGGCGGCGCCGAGCGCGCCGCTGCGCGAGAGCCGGGCCGCCAGCCACAGCAGATAGCCGATGCCGACCGCCTTCACGGCCCAGCGCAGCGCCGGGGCGGCGACCAGCAGCGAACCCAGGCCGGCCGCGCACAGCGCCAGCAGCAGGGTCCAGCCCAGCGGCACGGCCAGCACGAAGCGCATCGCGCGCGGCAGGCCGCCATTCGCGGCCAGGGCGGTGGAGAGGGTGGTGTTGGGTCCGGGCGAGAAACTCATCGCCGTGGCCAACACCAGCAGCGCGGTGAATTCTTGCCAGTCCATGTCACGGACTCTAGACTCATGACCATTACAGTACCAATACAGTTTGCGGCACACAGGCGACGACTGTATGGGGCCGCTGCCAGACACAGATCGCGGCGCCACGCCGTCCAGGACGACCCCTCCCATGCTCACCCGCACCTCCAGCCAGTCCCTCACCTCGCAGTTGGCCGAGCGTTTCGCCGAGCGCATCCGCACCCGCCTGCTGGCGCCCGGCGCGCGCCTGCCCTCGGTGCGCGAGTGCGCGCGGCAGCAGGGCGTCAGCCCGCACACGGTGGTCGCGGCCTACGACCAACTGCTCGCCCAGGGCCTGGTGGAGGCGCGGCGCCAGCGCGGCTTCTACGTGCGCGACGCGGTGCGCGAGCCGGCGCGCCCGGACGACGGCATCGGCGCGCGTGCCGCCGGCGTGGCCGTCGCGCCACCATCCGGGCGCCTGCCGGCCGATGCCAGCTCGCTGATCCGCGGCATGTTCCATCGCCAGAGCGACAAGCCGCAGCCCGGCATGGGCGTGTTCCCGCCCGACTGGATGGACTCCACCTTCATGCCGACGGCATTGCGGCGCCTGACCGGCACCCGCGCCCTGCAGGAGCTCTCCCTGCAGTACGGCGAACCGGCCGGCGACACGGCCCTGCGGCGCAGCCTGTCGCAGAAGCTCGCGGGCATCGACGTCCCGGCCGCGCCGGAGCAGATCGTGACCACCGTGGGGGCCACCCACGCGCTCGACGTCGTCAGCCGCACGCTGCTGCGCGCGGGTGATCCGGTGATGGTGGAGGAGCCCGGCTGGGCGATCGAGTTCGCGCGGCTGGAATCGCTGGGCATGCGCATCCTGCCGGTGCCCCGGCGTGCCGACGGCCCCGACCTGGCGGTGATGGCGCGCTATTGCGAGACGTACGCGCCCAAGCTGTTCGTCAGCGTCAGCGTGCTGCACAACCCGACCGGCTACAGCCTCACGCCCGGCAGCGCGCATCGCGTGCTGCAGCTCGCCGCCCAGCACGACTTCCACATCGTCGAGGACGACACCTACAGCCACCTCGCGCCCGAGCACGCCACGCGGCTGTGCGCGCTCGACGGCCTGCGCCGCACCATCTATGTCAGCGGCTTCGCCAAGATCCTGGCGCCCAACTGGCGCATCGGCTTCCTGGCCGCCTCGCCGGAACTCAGCGGGCGGCTGCTGGAGACCAAGCTGCTGTCCACCCTCACCACGCCGGCATTGTTCGAGCGCGCGCTGGCCTCGTGCATCGACCAGGGCCAGCTGCGCCGGCATGCCGAACGCGTGCGCACCCGGCTCGACGGCGCCCGCGCCCGCACCGTCAAGCTGGCGCTCGCGCATGGCTGCCGCTTCGAGTCCGAGCCCGCCGGCCTGTTCGGCTGGGTCGACACCGGCGTCGACACCGACGCGCTGACCCAGCGCATGCTCGACCAGGGCTACCTGCTGGCGCCCGGCTCGCTGTTCCATGCCGCCCGCACGCCCGGCACGCTGATGCGGATCAACTTCGCGACGGCGCAGGATGCCGCGTTCTGGAAGGTGTTCACGCGGCTGCGGCGCGGCTGAGGGCCGGTGCCATCCCGGGCGACGCCGGCCCGGTACTTTTTCACGCAATCGTCATAAAGCTCGTTTTGGTGAAATAAGTAACTTTAAAGTATTAACAATATACACAAGACTACATCCTGTAACTACTCAGCAGGACGGTCTCGTGACTTCACACACCCTCGGTGCACCCGGTTTCCGGGACGACATCAACGGCTTGCGCGCCTGGGCCGTCGCTGCCGTCGTGCTCTTCCACTTCGGCCTGCCGGGTCTGCGTGGCGGCTTCGTCGGCGTCGACGTGTTCTTCGCCATCTCGGGCTTCCTGATGACCGGCATCGTGGTCAAGGCGCTGGAGCGCGGCCGCTTCTCGGTCTGGGAGTTCTACCTGGCGCGGGCGCGGCGCATCGTGCCGGCGCTGGCCGTGCTGTGCGCGGTCCTGCTGGCGGCGGGCTGGCGCTGGCTGCTGCCGATCGACTACAAGGCGCTCGGCACGCATGCCTGGTCGAGCGTGGCCTTCATGTCCAACTTCAAGTACTGGCGCGAGTCCGGCTACTTCGACGCCGGCTCGCACGACAAGTGGCTGCTGCACACCTGGTCGCTGGCGGTGGAGTGGCAGTTCTACCTGGTGCTGCCGCTGGTGCTGCTGGCGGCGTGGAAGCTGCGTCCCGGCCGCGCCATGCTGCTGTGGGTGATGGGCATCGGCCTGCTGGGCTCGCTCGCCCTGTCGGTGGTCGGCACGCCGCTCAAGCCGATCGGCGCCTTCTTCATGCTGCCCACGCGGGCCTGGGAGATGCTCGCCGGCGGGCTGGCCTGGATGCTGGCCAACCGCTGGGCCTTCACGGCGCGCCAGCGCACCGGTCTCGAAGCGGTCGGCCTGGGCCTGGTGATCGTCTCGCTGGCCGCCTTCGACGCCACTTCGGCCTGGCCGGGCTGGCGGGCGATGGTGCCGGTGGCCGGCGCGGTGGCGGTGCTGCTGGCGGCGCGTCCGGCCTCGCCCTGGACCGGCAACCCGGTGGCCCAGTGGCTCGGCACGCGCTCGTATTCGATCTACCTGTGGCACTGGCCGATCGTGGTGGCGCTGAACTACGCCGGCTGGCTGGCCCAGCCCGTGGCCATCGCGGCCGGCCTGGCACTGACCCTGGCGCTGGGCGACCTGTCCTATCGCCTGATCGAGACGCCGGCGCGCGTCGGCCTCGGCCGGCTGCCGCGCGGCTGGGGCGCGCTGGCCATGGCCGCCGCCGCCGCCATGGTGGTGGCGCCGGGGCTGGGCGTGGTCGCCCGGGACGGCGTCGCCGGCCGCTTCGCGCCGGAGATCGAGGCCGTGGCGGCCGAGGCGCGCAACTTCAACCCGCGTCGCGAGGAGTGCAATCTCAACACCGGCATCGTCTCGCCCTCGTGCGTGTACGGCGGGCCGCGGATCGATGCCGTCGTCATCGGCGACAGCCATGCCAACGCGCTGGTGACGGCGGTGGCCGCCGCGCTGCCGACGGCGGCGCAGGGCGTCATGGAGTGGTCCTACAGCGCCTGCCCGACGCTGGAGGGCGCGCACCTGCAGGAGGCCTCGGGACGCCGCTGCAGCGAATTCGTCGACTGGACGCTGGAGCAGCTGAAGCGGGTGCCCGCGACGACGCCGGTGGTCATCATCAACCGCCATGGCCAGTATGTCTTCGGCGACATCGTGGACGAGGACCATCCCGCCACGCCCTGGGTCTACTTCACCCAGCGCTACGCCACCCCGGAGCCGGCCTTCAGGAAGGAATACACCGATCGCCTGACCGCCATGGCCTGCCGCCTGGCCAAGGATCACCCGGTCTACCTGGTGCGCCCGGTGCCGGAGATGAGCCGCGACGTGCCGAGCACCGCGCGCGCGATGGTCTGGGGCGAGCGGCAGGAGGTCGGCATCACCCTGGCGAGCTACCACCGCCGGCACGACTTCATCTGGGCCGCGCAGGATGCCGCGCGCGACCAGTGCGGCGTGAAGATCCTCGACCCGCTGCCCTACCTGTGCGCCGATGGCGTCTGCCGCGGCGCCCACGCGGGCCGGCCGATCTACTTCGACGACGACCACATGAGCGAGTACGGCAACAAGCTGCTGGTGCCGATGTTCGCCGAGGTCTTCGGCGCCGAGCGCGCGCCCGCCACACCCGCCGCGCCAGCGACCCCGGTCGAGCCCTTCGTGCCGGGCGACCCGTCGGATGCCTCCATCGGCGACCCGGGCCGCACCATGGCCCAGGCGACGGTGCCTATGCCGGCCGCACCAGCGACGAGCCGCCGTCCACTGTGAGCGTGGTCCCCATGACGTAGTCGCCGGCGCGCGAGGCCAGGTAGATGGCCGCGCCGGCCATGTCCTCGGGCCGGCCGATGCGACCGCCGGGGATGCGCGGCGTCACCGCGTCGGCATGGTCGCGGGCGGTGCGGTTCATGTCCGAGGCGAAGGCGCCCGGCGCGATGGCGCTGACCGCGATGCGATCGGGCGCCAGGCGCAGCGCCATGCGGCGCGTGAGGTGGATCAGGCCGGCCTTGCTCGCGGCATACGAGTAGGTCTCCATGGGATTGACCGACAGGCCGTCGATCGAGGCGATGTGGATCACCTTGGCGAGATGGTCGGTGGCGGCGGCGCGCAGCATCGGCGCCAGCGCCTGCGTGAGGAAGAAGGGCGCCTTCAGGTTCAGGTCGACCACCTTGTCCCAGCCGCTCTCGGGAAACTCGTCGAAGGGCGCGCCCCAGGCGGCGCCGGCGTTGTTGACCAGGATGTCGAGCGTGGACTCGTGCCGCGCGTAGGCGGCCACCAGGGCGCTCACGCCCTCGGGCGTCGAGACATCGGCCGGCAGCGAGACGCACGGGCCCAGCGCCGACATCTCGGCGGCGGCGCGATCGCAGGCCTCGGCCTTGCGCGCGGAGATGTAGACGCGGGCGCCCTGGCCGAGGAAACCCTCGGCGATCATGCGGCCGATGCCGCGCGAGCCGCCGGTGACGAGGGCGCTGCGGCCCCGGAGCGAGAAGAGGTCGGTGGTGTTCATGGGGGGTGTCTCCGTGATGCGCCGGCGCACCGTTGCGACCGGGCCGGGGCAGCTTAAGAGGGGCGGGGAGCACGCGGCGTCGCGCAGGCGCCAATGCCAGGCGAAGTGGCGGCAGCCACGGCGGCAGCGGCCGTGGCGGCAGCAGCAGCGGCGATCCGGCCCGTGCCGCCGGGCGGTCCCCGCGCCGGTGCTCCGCGAGCGCGCCGGGATCAGTCCGGGCGCAGGGCGCGCAGCGCGGCGTCGATCCGCGCGAAATCGGGACGCACCGCAGGATCGGCATCGAGGCACCTGTCGCCGAGGTCGCGCAACGCCGTCGCCGTCGCCGTCTCGTCGCAGCGCTCGGCCAGTTCCTCCAGCAGGCAGCCGAAGGCGCGCACCTCGATGCGTTCCAGCGCGGTGGCATCGGCGTCGGCGGCGATGAACGAGGCGGCGCCGAAATCGCCCAGCAGGGCGGTGCCATCGTCGCCGCCCGGCGCGTCGCGCCGCCACAGGATGTTGTGGGCATAGAGATCGCCATGCAGCAGGCCGCGCGCGTGCAGGTGCGCCGCCGCCGCGGCGATGTCGCGCGCGATGCCCAGCGCCCGGGCGGGCGCGAGGCGCAGGTCGGCGGCATAGACATCGCGCGTGCAGGACTCCAGGCTCGGCGGCCCGGCCAGCACGGCGAAGGCCGGATCGATCAGGCGCAGCGCCAGGCCCTCGCCGGCGGCATCGGCCTCGACCGTGGCCAGCGCGCCGATCAGGCCGGGATGGTCGCCGGCGGCGATGCAGGCGGCGCGCTCGCTGCGCGGCGTGCCGTCGCTGGTCATGGCGCCCTTGAAACGCTTGACGGCGATGGCGAGCGGAGCGCCCGCGCCCCCGCCTTCGCCTTCGCCTTCGCCAGCGCCAGCGCCAGCGCCAGCGCCATCGCGCCGATGCCACAGCGCCCGCCGGATCACGCCCGAGGCGCCTTCGCCCAGATGCTCCTGCACCACCAGGTCGGCGGCCTCGATGCGCGGCAGGCTGTGGGCCGCGAGCGCGGCGTCCTCGCGCGCGCGACACATCGGATTGCCGCCGAAGGCCAGCCACGCCAGGCGCGGCAATCGCACGAGCCAGGGCGGCAGCCGCTCGAAGCGGTTGGCCGCGATGCGCAGCAATTCGAGCCGTCCGGCATCGGCCAGCGTGTCGGGCAGATGGTCCAGCCGGTTGCCCGCCAGCATCAGCTTCTGCAGCCGGGGCCGTTCGCCCAGGGCGTCGGGCAGCTCGGCGATGGCGTTGTCGGTCAGGATCAGCCAGCGCAGGCGCGGCGGCAGCGCGGCGGCCGGCACGTGGTCGATGCGGTTGGCCTTGAAGCCGACCATCTCCAGGCGCGCGCAGGCGCCCAGGCTCGCGGGCAGGGTGGTGAAACGGTTGTCGGAGCAGAACAGCACGCGCAGCCGGTGCAGCCGGTGCAGGTCGTCGGGCAGGGCGTCGAGCGCATTGCCGGAGAGGTCGAGGATCTCCAGCGAATCGGCCAGCGCGAACAGTTCGCGCGGGAATTCCGTCAGGCCGCAGGCCAGCGCGACACGGCGCGCCCCCGCCAGTGAGCCGGCGCGCAGGCGGCGCAGGGTCTCGTCGCCGGCGCCCTTCGCCGGCGCGCCGGGCGCGGACGGGCCGCTCATGCGGCGCGGATGCCGAAGCGCAGGATGCCGTCCGCGCCCTGGCGGCGCTGCAGCTGCCCGGCATGCCACAGCAGGTTCAGGTGCGCCACCGTCTCGCCCATCGCGAAGGTCAGCTGGTGGACGTCGAGCTCGCGCTTGAACAGCACCGGCAGCGCCTCGGCCGCCGACAGCGGCCGCGCGGCGCAGGCCGCGAACAGGTCGGCCAGGCGGTCGCGGTGATGCTCCTGGAGCTGCTCGATGCGGCGGTGCACGCCGGTGAAGGGCTTGCCGTGCGAGGGCAGGGCCAGCACGTCGGCCGGCAGCTCGCGGAAGCGGACGATGCTCTCCAGGAAGAGCCGCAGCGAATCGGCCTCGGGTTCGTCCGAATGCACGCTCACGTTGGTCGAGATGCGCGGCAGCATCATGTCGCCGGCGATCAGCACGTTGAGCTCCTCGCAGTACATGGCGATGTGCTCCGGCGCGTGGCCGTGGCCGTCGATGCAGCGCCAGGCGCGCCCGCCGATGGTCACGCCGCCGCCGTCGAGCAGCCGCACGAAGCTGCGCGGCACCGACGGCACCAGGTTGCGGTAGTAGCCGGTGCGGTCGCGGATGCGCTGCACGGCCTCGCCCGCGACCAGCCCGTGGCTGGCGAAGAAGTCGGCCGCCTCGTCGCCGCCGGCGGTGTTGTCCGCCGCGCCGGGGGCGGTCAGGCCGCGCGCGACGTGGAAGTCGGTGGCGCTGATCCACAGCGGCGCGTTCCAGCGGCGGCAGATCCAGTCGGCCAGGCCGATGTGGTCGGGATGCATGTGCGTGACGATCACGCGCAGGATCGGCAGGCCCTCCAGCCGCGTGGCGAAGATCTCCTCCCACTGGGCGCGCGAGGCGTCGCTGGCGATGCAGCAGTCGACCACCGTCCAGCCCTCGACGCGGCCGTCGGGGCCGTCCTGCTCGTCGCGCAGGAGCCAGATGTTGACGTGGTCGAGCGCGAAGGGCAGGCCCATGCGGATCCAGCGGATGCCGGGCGCCACGTCGATGGCCTCGCCGGGGGTCGGCAGGCGGTCGCCCAGCGGGTAGTGGAGTTCGCGTTCGAGGAGGTTCATGGGATAGTATGGCGGCGAGGTTGACGTTGACGTCAACGTCATGCGGCGGGGTTTTCATTGTAGGCACGGCCCCTCCGCCCGCCTGTCGCTCCCGCAACCCGTGCCTTCCTTCCATGTCCGTACAGACCTTCACCATCGGCGAGCTCGCCCGCGAGTTCGAGCTCACGACCCGGGCCATGCGCTTCTACGAGGACAAGGGCCTGCTCGCGCCGGCGCGCACCGGCCCGGGCGGGCGGCAGCGCGTCTATGGCGCGCGCGACCGCACCCGGCTCGCGCTGACCCTGCGCGCCAAGCGTCTGGGGCTGAGCCTGAACGAGGTCAAGGACATCCTCGACATGTACGACAGCCCGCGCGACACCGTGGCGCAGCTGGAGCGGTTCCTGGGTGTGCTGGGCGAGCACCGCGCGCAGCTCGAGCGCCAGCTGGCCGAGCTGCAGGGCAACCTCGACGACGTCCGCCTGCAGGAGGAGCAGGCCCGCGCCGCGCTGGCGCGGGCACGCGGGCCGGCCGCCCCGCCCGGGCCTCCGCGCAAGCCGCCGCGCCGCACGCCCCGCGCAGCCGCCGCGCCGCTCTGACGCGCCACGGCCCCGACCGGACGCCTCCACCGCCTCCACCGCCTTCGTTCCACCCACTTCCCCACCTTCCACCCATGTCCGATTCCGAAGACACCCTCGAAGACCTGTTCGCCCACAACCGCGCCTGGGCCGCCCAGATGGAGCGCGACCGCCCCGGCTTCTTCACCGGCCTGGTCAAGCAGCAGACGCCGCGCTACATGTGGATCGGCTGCTCCGACAGCCGGGTGCCCGCCAACCAGATCACCGGGCTGGAGCCGGGCGAGGTGTTCGTGCATCGCAACGTCGCCAACATCGTGGTCCATTCCGATCTCAACGCGCTCTCGGCGATCCAGTTCGCGGTCGAGCACCTGAAGGTCGAGCACATCATGGTGGTGGGCCACTACGGCTGCGCCGGCGTCAAGGCGGCGCTCAGCGGCACGCGCATCGGCCTGGCCGACAACTGGATCCGCCACATCCAGGACGTGCGCGACCGCCACCACGTGATGCTCGACACCCTGCCCGAGCCGGTGCGCGTGGACGCGCTGTGCGAGCTCAACGTGGCCGAGCAGGTGGTCAACGTGGCGGTCAGCACCGTCATGGTGGATGCCTGGAGCCGCGGCCAGAAGGTGCGCATCCACGGCTGGTGCTATGGCGTGCACGACGGCCTGCTGCAGGACCTGCGCCTGTCGGTCGATGGCAGCAAGCCGCTCGACGCCATCTACAAGGCCGCCGTGCAGCGCATCCGCCACAAGTGGGGCAAGCCCGCCGAGCCGCTGGTGATCCCGCCGCGCCCGCGCGCCGAGTCCGTCGTGCGCACGCCGCCGCCCGCGCCGACGGCGCAACCCACGCTCGAGGCGCCGGCCGCCGTCGGCAGCAGCCAGGACCATGTTTCCCCAGCGCCTTGATTCGCCGCTCGCCTACGACATCGCCAAGGCGCTGATCGACGGCTTCGACCGGCACTACCGGCTGTTCCGCGCCGAGTCGGCGCGCGCCAAGCACCGCTTCGAGACCGCCGACTGGCACGGCCAGCGGCGCGCCCAGCGCGAGCGCATCGAGTTCTACGACCTGCGGGTGGCCGAGGCGGTGGCGCGGCTGACCAAGGAGTTCGGCGCCGGCGAGCAGCCGATGGAGGTCTGGCAGCAGGTCAAGCTGCACTTCATCGGCCTGCTGGTGGACCACCGCCAGCCGGAACTCGGCGAGAGCTTCTTCAACTCCGTCACCACCAAGATCCTGCACCGGGCGTACTTCCAGAACGACTTCATCTTCGTGCGCCCGGCCATCAGCACCGAGTACATCGAGCCGCGCGGCGCGCCGACCTACCGCGCCTACTACCCGACCCACGAGACCCTGGCCGACTGCGTCGAGCGCATGCTCGAGGACTACGCCCTGCAGGGCCGCTTCGTCGACCGGCGCCGCGATGCCGAGCGCGTGGCCCAGGCGCTGCGCGGGCGCTTCCAGCAGGTGCGCCTGCGCGCCAACTTCCAGCTCCAGGTGCTGGCCTCGCTGTTCTATCGCAACAAGGGCGCCTACGTGGTCGGGCGCGTCATGAACGGCTTCACGGAGCTGCCCTTCGCGTTGCCGCTCCTGCACGACGACGAGGGTCGCCTGCGCATCGACGCCGCGCTCTTCGGCGAGGACGAGCTGCAGATGCTCTTCAGCTTCGCGCGGGCATATTTCATGGTCGACATGGAGGTGCCCTCGGCCTATGTGCGCTTCCTGCGCGCCCTGATGCCGCGCAAGCCGCGCGCCGAGATCTACGCCGCGCTCGGCCTGGCCAAGCAGGGCAAGACGCTGTTCTACCGCGACTTCCTCTCGCACCTGAACTACAGCAGCGACCGCTTCCGCATCGCCCCGGGCATCAAGGGCATGGTGATGCTGGTGTTCGACCTGCCCTCGTTCCCCTATGTCTTCAAGGTCATCAAGGACCACTACCCGCCGCAGAAGGACACCTCGCGCGAGCAGATCAAGGCCAAGTACCAGCTGGTCAAGCACCACGACCGCGTCGGCCGCATGGCCGACACGCTGGAGTACAGCGAGGTCGGCTTCCCGCTGGCGCGCTTCGATCCCGCGCTGGTGGCCGAGATCGAGGCCTTCGCCCCGAGCCAGCTGGAGATCGCCGACCGCGACGGCAACGGCGAGCTGGAGCTGGTGCTGCGCCACGTCTACATCGAGCGCCGCATGATCCCGCTGAACCTCTACCTGCAGGAGATGTTCGACGCCATCGCCCGGCCGGAGGGCCCGGCGCAGGCGCAGCGCGCGCAGTCGCAGCTCGCGCACGCGGTGGTCGAGTACGGCAACGCCATCAAGGACATGGTCGCGGCCAACATCTTCCCCGGCGACATGCTGTGGAAGAACTTCGGCGTCACGCTCAACGGCAAGGTGGTGTTCTACGACTACGACGAGATCGAGTACCTCACCGACTGCAACTTCCGCCGGGTGCCCGCGCCGCGCAACGAGGAGGACGAGATGAGCGGCGAGATCTGGTACGCCGTCGGCCCGCGCGACGTGTTCCCGGAGACCTTCGCGCCCTTCCTGCTGGGCAACGACCGGGTGCGCGAGACCTTCATGGCGCACCACGCCGACCTGCTCGACGCGGCGTTCTGGCAGCACCACAAGGCGCGCATCCAGGCCGGCCAGATGCCCGACGTGTTCCCCTACGACGAGGCCCGGCGCTTCCCGCGCGAGGACGCGGCCGTCGCCCCGGACCGATCCCACTTTCCCAACCAGGAGACCTCCCCATGACCGAATCCATCGTCATCGCCGGCGCCGCCCGCACCCCCATGGGCGCCTTCCAGGGCGATTTCTCGTCACTCGCCGCGCACGACCTGGGCGGCGCGGCCATCCGTGCGGCCGTCGAGCGCTCGGGCATCGCGCCGGCGGCCGTCGGCGAGGTGCTGTTCGGCAACTGCCTGATGGCCGGCCAGGGCCAGGCGCCGGCGCGCCAGGCGGCCTACAAAGGCGGCCTGCCCGACAGCGCCGGGGCCGTCACGCTCAGCAAGATGTGCGGCTCGGCCATGAAGGCGGCGATGCTCGCGCACGACCTGCTGCTCGCCGGCACGCACGAGGTCATCGTCGCGGGCGGCATGGAGAGCATGACCAACGCGCCCTACCTGATGCTCAAGGGCCGCGGCGGCTACCGCATGGGCCACGACCGCCTGTTCGACCACATGATGCTCGACGGCCTGGAGGACGCCTACCAGCCGGGCCGCTCGATGGGCACCTTCGGCGAGGACTGCGCGGCCAAGTACGGCTTCACGCGCGAGCAGCAGGATGCCTTCGCCACGGCCAGCGTCGAGCGCGCCCGCCATGCCATCGCCGATGGCCTGTTCGCCGCCGAGATCGCGCCGGTCACGCTCAAGGGCCGCAACGGCGACACCTTGGTCGCCATCGACGAGGGCCCGGGCAAGGCCCGGCTCGACAAGATCGCCACGCTGCGCCCGGCGTTCAGGAAGGATGGCGGCACCATCACGGCGGCATCGAGCTCGTCGATCAACGACGGCGCCGCCGCGCTGGTGATGACCACCGGCTCGCATGCCGAGCGCCTGGGCGTGACGCCGCTCGCGCGCATCGTCGGCCACGCCACGCACGCGCAGCAGCCCGAGTGGTTCTCCACCGCGCCGGTGGGCGCGGTGCACAAGCTGTTCGCCAAGACCGGCTGGAGCGTCGCGGACGTCGACCTGTGGGAGGTCAACGAGGCCTTCGCCGTGGTGCCGATGGCCTTGATGGAGGAGCTGGGCGTGTCGCACGACATCGTCAACGTGCACGGCGGCGCCTGCGCGCTGGGCCATCCGATCGGCGCCAGCGGGGCCCGCATCATGGTCACGCTGATCCACGCGCTGCGCGCGCGTGGCCTGAAGCGCGGCGTGGCCACGCTGTGCATCGGCGGGGGCGAGGGCACGGCCGTGGCCATCGAACTGGCATGACCATGCGCGCCAGGCAACGGATGGCGATGCTGGCGCTCGCGCTGGCCGGCGTCGCGACGGCGGGCTGGGCCCAGAAGCGCGACAGCGCCCTGTTCGAGGCCGCCACGGCCGAGCAGCCGGCGGTGGTGCGGACCCTGGAGCGCCTGGTCGCGATCGAGACGCCGACCGGCGATGCCGCCGGCATGGCCGCCGCCGCTCAGCTGCTGGAGGCCGAGCTCAGGGCGCTCGGCTTCCAAGTCGCGCGCCACAAGGCGGTGGCGCCGGCGGTGGGCGACAACATCGTCGGCCGGCTGGCCGGCCGGCTCGACGGCAAGGGCGGCAAGCACCTGCTGCTGCTCTCGCACATGGACACCGTGCATCCGCGCGGCACGCTGGCGCGGACGCCGTTCCGCATCGAGGGCGCGCGCGCCTACGGCCCCGGCATCGCCGACGACAAGGGCGGCGCGGCGGTCATCCTGCACGCGCTCCGGCTGCTCACCACCTATGGCTTCCGCGACTTCGGCAGCATCACCGTGCTGTTCAACACCGACGAGGAGAAGGGCTCCTTCGGCTCGCGCGAGCTGATCCAGCAGGAGGCCCTGGCGGCCGACTACGTGCTGTCCTTCGAGCCGACCAGCGCCGAGCGCGAGAGCTTCGTGCTGGGCACCTCCGGCATCGCCTACGTGCAGGCCGACATCAAGGGCCGCGCCGCGCATGCCGGCGTGGCGCCGGAGACCGGCGTCAACGCCCTGGTGGAAGCCGCCGACCTGGTGGCGCGCACGCAGGACCTCGACGACAAGGCGCGCGGCCTGCGCTTCAACTGGACCCTGGCGCGCGCCGGCAGCGCATCCAACGTGATCCCCGAGAGCGCCACGCTCAATGCCGACCTGCGCTATGCGCGCCCCGAGGACCTGGAGGCCACGCTCAGGACGCTGGAGGAGCGCGCCCAGGCGAAGCGGCTGCCCGGCGCCGAGGTCGCCGTGGCCGTCACGCGCGGCCGCCCGGCCTTCAACGCCGGCGAGGGCGGGCGCCGGCTGGTGGACAAGGCCGTGGCCTTCTACCGCGAGGCCGGCGGCACCGTCGAGATCGAGGAGCGCACCGGCGGCGGCACCGACGCGGCCTATGCCGCGCTGTCGGGCAAGCCGGTGATCGAGAGCCTGGGACTCCCGGGTTTTGGCTATCACAGCGACAAGGCCGAGTACGTGATGATCGACGCCATCCCGCGCCGGCTCTACATGGCGACGCGGCTGATCATGGACCTCGGCACCCGGTGACGCCACGGATCCACGCCGCCGACCCACGACGATCGACAATGGTCACGTCCGCCCGCGCGCGGACACGGAAGGATTTCTCGACATGCTGCTGACCCCCGACCAGGAAGCCATCCGCGACGCGGTGCGCGACTTCTGCCAGGCCGAACTCGTGCCCCATGCCGCGCGCTGGGACCGCGAGCACCACTTCCCCCGCGAGGCCCACCAGGGCCTGGCCGAGCTCGGCGCCTATGGCATCTGCGTGCCCGAGGCCGACGGCGGCGCCGGGCTCGACTACCTCACGCTGGCGCTGGTGCTCGAGGAGATCGCCGCCGGCGACGGCGGCACCAGCACCGCCATCAGCGTCACCAACTGCCCGGTCAACGCCATCCTCATGCGCCACGGCGACGAGCGGCAGAAGAAGGACTGGCTCTGGCCGCTGGCGCAGGGCCGCATGCTCGGCGCCTTCTGCCTGACCGAGCCGCAGGCCGGCAGCGACGCCTCCAGCCTGCGCACCACCGCGCGGCGCGATGGCGACGACTACGTCATCGATGGCGTCAAGCAGTTCATCACCAGCGGCAAGCACGGCCACGTCGCCATCGTCATCGCCGTGACCGACCGGGACGCCGGCAAGCGCGGCATGAGCGCCTTCCTGGTGCCCACCGACGCGCCCGGCTATCACGTCGCGCGACTGGAGGACAAGCTCGGCCAGCACAGCAGCGACACCGCGCAGATCAACTTCGACGGCTGCCGCGTGCCGGCGTCCCACCGGCTCGGCGCCGAGGGCGAGGGCTATCGCATCGCCCTGGGCGCGCTGGAGGGCGGGCGCATCGGCATCGCCGCGCAGAGCATCGGCATGGCGCGCAGCGCCTTCGAGGTCGCGCTGGCCTATGCCAGGGAGCGCCAGGCCTTCGGCGGCCCGATCCTCGAGCAGCAGGCCGTGGGCTTCCGGCTGGCCGACTGCGCCACCCGCATCGAGGCCGCGCGCCAGCTGACCTGGCATGCGGCCAGCCTGCGCGACGCCGGACTGCCGTGCCTGAAGGAGGCCGCCATGGCCAAGCTGTTCGCCAGCGAGATGGCCGAGCAGGTCTGCAGCGCGGCCATCCAGACGCTCGGCGGCTATGGCTATGTCAACGACTTCCCGCTCGAGCGCATCTATCGCGACGTGCGCGTCTGCCAGATCTACGAGGGCACCTCGGACATCCAGAAGCTGCTGATCCAGCGGGCGTTGACGGCATGACGAACCCCTACACCTACACCGCCATCAACGGCAAGCCCGAGTCGTGCCCCTGCGGCCGCCGCGACCGGCGCGATGCCCCGATGGCCTATTCGATGTGCTGCGGTCGCTACATCGAGGACGCCACCGGCGCCACGCCCGCGCCCGACGCCGAGGCCCTCATGCGCTCGCGCTACAGCGCCTTCGTGCGCGAGCGCGCCGACTACCTGCTCGCCACCTGGCATGCCAGCACGCGGCCGGCGTCGATCGAGTTCGAGTCCGGCGTGAAGTGGCTGGGCCTGGACGTACGCTCGCGCTCCGTGCTGGATGCCGAGCATGCCGAGGTCGAGTTCGTGGCCCGGCGCCGCGACGCCACCGGCGTCGCCACCCGGCTGCACGAGCGCAGCCGCTTCGTGCGCGAGGGCGACGAGAGCCAGGGCGAGGTGGGGCGCTGGTTCTATGTCGATGGCGAGCTGAGATGACGCCGCGCCGAGGACCGTCCCGGGTCGCCCTTGCCCTCGCCATGGTCGTGGCGCTGGCCATGGGGCCCCTGGCCGCCGCCGCCCAGGGCGCGCCGACGGCCGGCGCCGCATCCGCCACCCCCACCCCGGCGGCGCCCGCCGTGGCGGTCAAGCGCCCGACCACGCCCGAGCTCGACGCCCGCGGCCAGGCCCTGAGCCGCGAGCGCGGCTGCACCGCCTGCCACGCGCCGGATGGCAAGCGCGTCGGCCCCGGCTTCGCGCAGATCGCCGCGCGCTATCGCGCCGATCCGGAAGCCGACGAGCGCATCCCGCAGAAGATCCGCAACGGCAGCGTCGGCACGTGGGGGCGGATCATCATGCCGCGCCAGACGCAGGTGACGGAGGCGGAGGCCAAGCTGCTCGGGGCCTGGGTGCTGTCGCGGCCGGGCTCCTGAGCGAGGGCATTCACGACGTTCACGGCGTTCGCGGCGCTCCGTCGGCCGTCCGGCCGGCCTCGTCGCTCACTGAGGCACCAGCCCCGAGGCCTTCACCAGCTCCGCGTGCAGCTTGATCTCCTGCGCGATGGTCTTCTGGAACTGCTCGGGCGTGGTGGGCATGACATCCATGCCGGCATCGCGCAGCTGGGCCGTGACCTCGGGGCTCTTCAGGATCGCGTGGACCTGGCGGTTGAGCTGGTCGATCAGCGGCCGGGGCGTCCTGGCCGGCGCCAGCAGGCCGATCCAGGTGACCATGTTCATGTTGTCGATGCCGGCCTCCTTCATGGTGGGCGTCTCGGCGATCAGCGGCGAGCGCTTGTCGTTCATGATGGCCAGCGCGGTCAGCTTGCCGGACTTGATGTGTGGCAGGGCCTCGGGCAGGGGCGCGAAGAGGAGATCGACATTGCCGCCGAGCAGGTCGTTGATGGCCAGCGCGCCGCCCTTGTAGGGGATGTGCACCATGCGCACCTTCATGCGCGACTCGAACATCAGGCCGGCCAGATGCTGGGGGCTGCCGTCGCCCGAGGAGGCATAGGTCAGCGCCTCGGGCTTGGCCCGGGCGGCGGCGAGCACGGCGCCGGCGGTCGGGAACTTCAGCCGGTCCTTGATCACCAGCACCATCGACTGGTCGGCCAGCTTGGTGATGGGCGCGAAGTCGGCCTGCGGGTCGTAGGGCAGCGACTTGAAGATGCTGACGTTGGTGGTCAGGAAGGAAGCCGGCGATGCCATCAGCGTGTAGCCGTCCGGCGGCGCCTTGGCCACCACCGGCAGGCCGATGCGGCCGGAGGCGCCGGCGCGGTTGTCCACCACGAAGGGCTGGCCGGTCTCGGTCGCCAGCTTCTGGCCGACCAGGCGCGCGATCATGTCGACGCCGCCACCGGCGGGCAGCGCCACCATCACCTTGACGGGATGGTCGGGATACTTGTCGGCGGCGCCGGCGGTCAGGGGGCTCAGCAGCGTGGTCGCCGCCGCCAGCGTGCCGAGCGCCAGGCCCAGGGTGGCGAGGCCGCGCCGGGTCGGCGCCAGCGCCGTGGTCGTCGTCGTTGTCTTCGTGTGGTTCTTCGTCATGTCGGGGGCTCCGGAGGGAAGGGGAGGAGGCGCGCGCGGGGGAGGGGAAACGCGACGACGGTGACCAGCAATTCCTGTGCCCGTAAGATCGCGCCGCTCCCATGTTGCTGCGTCGCGTCCTGATCCGTCTCCTGCTGCTCGCCGTGTGCTTCCACACGGTGGTGGGCCGGCCCGCGCACGAGGCGACGCACCTGCTCCAGCAGCGCATCGCGCGGGTGGCCCTGCCGGCCGAGGGCGCGCCGCCATCGGCATGGCCCGCCATCGACATCGCAGCCATCGCATTCGAGACCGATGCCGGTGCCGGCGCGCGGACCGGCGTCCTCGATGGCGCGGCCATCGGCCAGGGCGGCCAGAGCGGCCATGGCGGCTCGGCCGAGGCCCTGTGCGCGTGGTGCGCGGCCCTGTCGCAGCTCGCATCGGCGCTCGCGGCGTCGCCACCCGCGCCGCTCGCCAGCGCCACCATGGGCGGGCAACCCGTTCCCCGGCGCGAGGTCGCCTTCGTCCCCCGGCCCGACCGCTGGCGCTTCGCCGCCCGCGATCCGCCGGGACTTCCGCCGACCGATCCCCTCGCGCGTCGCGGACCCGCGTCCTCCGACCTGTCGTAGCGTGGTGTGATCCACGGGGGGCCGGTCGCCGTCGTCGTCGAACGCTCACGGACGTGTCCGCACGTTCCGTCCCGCCGCCCGCCGGGTGTCCCGCGCGGCGCGGCCCGTCCGTCCCCCCAGGCTCCGGCCGCGCGCGCGCGTTCCGGCGCCCGACCTCCCGATCGCTCCTTCCATGACCGTCATCCAGTTCCCCGGAATCTCCCTGCCCGCCGTCCTCGCGCGCGCCCACCGGTCGCCGCTGGCGCTGGCCGCTGCCACGTTGTTCGCGGCGCCGCCCGCGCTGGCGCAGTCCGCCGCGCCCGCTCCCACCCCCGCCATCGCCGCCACCGCCACCGCCGCCGCCGCTGGGTCGCCCGCCGCCGAGCTCGCCACCGTCGAGGTGGTCGGCCGCACCGAATCGGGCGCCTATCACGCCGACGAGGCCGCCGGCGCCAAGACCGATCTGCCGCTGCGCGAGTTGCCGCAGTCGGTGCGCATCGTCACGCGCCAGGCCATCGACGACCTGGGCGCGACCCGGCTCGACGACGTGCTCGACTACGTGGGTGGCGTGTCGCGCCAGAACAATTTCGGCGGCCTCTGGGACAACATCGCCATCCGCGGACTGCCGGGCAGCGACAGCACCGGCATGGCGACGCTGTTCAACGGCTTCTCGTCCAACCGGGGCTTCAACGCGCCGCGCGACCTGGCGGCGGTCGAGCGCATCGAATTCCTCAAGGGCCCGGCCGCCGCGCTCTACGGCAGCAGCGAGCCCGGCGGCACCCTCAACATCGTCTCCAAGCGGCCGCTGTGGACGGCGGCCCATTCGGTCGAGGGCTATGCCGGCAGCCACGGCATGCGGCGCGGCGCGTTCGACAGCACCGGCCCGCTGGGCGAGCGCCTCGCCTACCGCCTGAACGTGGCGGTGGAGGACCGCGACAGCTTCCGCGACCGGGTGGGCGTCAAGCGCCAGGTGGTCGCGCCGGCCTTCACCTGGAAGCTCGGGCGCGACACGCTGCTCGACTACGTGGGCGAGTACCTGCGCCACGAGACGCCGCTCGACCGTGGCGTGGTGGCCGTCGGCGACCGCCTGGGCGCGATCTCGCGCCGCACGTTCCTGGGCGAGCCGGCCGACGGCCCCGCCACGGTGACCAACCAGACGCACCAGCTGGTGCTGTCGCACGAGTGGAATCCGGCCTGGCGCAGCCGCATCGGCCTGTCGTACCGGGAGGCCGCGATCGAGGGCTTCTCGAGCGAGGCCACCGCGCTGCGCGCCAATGGCGATCTCACGCGCCAGCGCCGCTTCCGCGACTACGCCTCCGACGACATCGCGCTGCAGGCCGAACTGCAGGGGGTGGTGAAGACCGGGGCGGTGGCGCACGAGCTGCTGCTGGGCCTGGAGAGCTATCGCTTCGACATGGACACGCTGCTGCTGCGCGTCAATCCGAGCATCGCCGCGCCCTACGCCATCAACATCTACGACCCGGTCTATGGCCAGGCGCGACCGACGCCATTGCCCAACACCGACACCCGGGAACGCCAGCGCAACACCGCCTTCTACGTGCAGGACGCCATCCAGCTGGCGCCGCAGTGGCGCCTGATCGCCGGGTTGCGCGGCGACCGCTACGACCAGTCGCTGGAGAACCGCCGCAATGGCGCGCTGACGACGCAGCAGCCGTCCTCGACCTCGCCGCGCCTCGGCCTGAGCTGGCTGCCCGATGCGCAATGGACGCTGTATGCCAACACCGGGCGCTCCTTCCGCCCCAATGCCGGCTCCGACGTGGCGTCGCGGGCCTTCGCGCCGGAGTCCGGCAAGGCGCTGGAACTGGGCGCCAAGTGGGAGCGCGCGGACCGGCGCCTGGGCGCGACGGCGGCGCTGTTCGACATCCGCAAGCGCAACGTGCTGACGGCCGACGCGGCCAACGCCGGCTTCTCGGTGGCCGCCGGCGAGATCCGCAGCCGGGGCGCGGAGTTCGACCTCGCCGGCCAGCTGAGCCGGCGCTGGCGCGTCAATGCCAGCCTGGCGCTCAACGATGTCGAGGTCACGCGCGACAACACCCTGGAGATCGGCGGCCGGCTGCTCAACGTGCCCCGGGTCAACGGCAGCATGCTGGCGATGTACGAGGACGCCCTGGCCAACGGCCAGCGCTATGGCGTCGGCGGCGGCCTCACGCACACCGGCCGGCGCCTGGGCCAGGCCCGCACGCAGGCCGAGGCCGCCGCCGGCACGCCGGCGTTCGACCTGCCGGCCTACACCACCGCCAAGCTGGTGGGCTACTGGCGCCTGAACCCCCGGCTGCGCCTGACGCTCGATGTCGACAATGTGTTCGACCGCACCTACTACGCCAGCGCCTTCAACCGCGTCTGGGTGACGCCGGGCACCGCGCGCATGGTCACGCTCGGCGTGCAGGCGAGGTTCTGAGGATGGACGACCACATCGACCACATCGACCACATCGACCCCATCGACCCCATCGCCGCCGGGCCCGTGACGCGCCGCGCGGCGCTCGGCCTGTCGCTGGCCGCCGCCGGCGCGGCCGTGCTGGCGCCGCCGCCATCGCGCGCCCAGGCGGCGCGCGCGCCATTGCGCATCGTCGGTCCGTGGGAGATCGCCGGACTCGCGCCGGCCAGCAGCGGCCATGTCTTCACGCGCCTGCAGATCGCCGAGACCCTGATGGACGCGCACGACGACGGCACGCCGCTGCCCGGCCTGGCCGCGCGCTGGCGCGTGTCCGACGACGGCCTGGCGTGGCGCTTCGAGCTGCGTCCGGGCGCGCGCTTCCACGATGGCACGGCGGTCACCGCCGATGCCGTCGCGCGCTGCCTGCGCGCGGCGCGCACGCCACCGGCGCTGCTGAGCCAGGCGCCCATCGTGGCCATCGAGCCCGACGACGGCGCCGGCATCGTGACGATCCGCCTGGCCACGCCGCACGACGGCCTGCCGTCGCTGCTGGCCCACAGCAGCACGCTGGTGCTGGCGCCCTCGAGCTACGCGGCCGACGGCGGCGTGCGCGCCATCGTCGGCAGCGGCCCGTACCGCGCGGTGGTGGTGGAGCCCCCGCAGCGGGTGGCGACGGTGGTGTTCGAGGGCTGGGACGGTCCGCGCCCGGCCATCGAGCGCGTCGAGTACCTGTGCGCCAGCCGCCCCGAGACCCGCGCCCTGATGGCCGAGAGCGGCCAGGCCGACCTGGCCTACGGGCTCGACCCGGTCAGCCTCGCCCGGCTGCGGCGGCGCGGCCGGGTGCGCATCGCCGCCGTCACGCTGCCGCGCACGGTGATCGTCAAGGTCAATGCCGGCCTGAAGCAGCTCGCCGACGTGCGCGTGCGGCGCGCGCTGAGCCTGTCGATCGACCGCGCCGGCATCGCCAGGGCGCTGCTGCGCGACCCCGATCTGGCGGCCACGCAGCTGTTCCCGCCGACGCTCGCCGGCTGGCACGATCCGGCCCTGGCGCCCCTGACCCACGATCCCGCGGCCGCCGCGCGCCTGCTGACCGAGGCCGGCTGGCATGCCGGAGCCGACGGCCTGCTCGACCCCGATGGCCAGCCGCTGCGGCTGGCCCTGCGCACCTTCGTCGACCGGCCGGAACTGCCCGTCATCGCGACCGCGCTCCAGGCCCAGTGGCGCGAGGCCGGCATCGCCGTGCGGGTGGCCATCGGCAACTCCGGCGACGTGCCGATCGGCCATCGCGACGGCAGCCTGCAGCTGGCGCTGGCGGCGCGCAACTACGCCACCGTGCCCGACCCGACCGGCACGCTGGCGCAGGACTTCGGGCCGAAGGGCGGCGACTGGGGCGCCATGGGCTGGCACGACGACGGCCTGACGCGGGCGCTGGACGAGCTGCGGCGCGGCCGGCCGACGCCGGAGCGCGCGGCCGTGCTGCGCGAGCGGGTGGCGGCGGCCCTGCAGGAGGGCCTGCCGGTGATCCCGGTGGCCTGGTATCGCCAGCAGGTGGCGCTCGGCGATCGCATCGATGGCGTCAGCCTCGATCCATTGGAGCGCTCCTACCGGCTCACCCGCATGCGGTGGCGCGCATGAGCGCCACCACCGCATCCCGCCCCGGCCCGGTGCCGGGCCGAACCCCCACGACCCCATCCGGACCTCCTCCGGCGACCCGCATGAAACCGACGACGCTGTCGCATTCCCCCTGGCTGCGGCTGCTGCTGCGCCGCCTGTTCCAGCTCGTCGCGCTGGCCCTGCTGGTCGGCACGGTGTGCTTCTTCATGGCGCGCGCGCTGCCGGGCGACATGGCCACGCGCATCGCCGCCGGCCGCTATGGCTACGACCTGGTGAGCAACGCGGCGGCCGATGCCGTGCGCGCCGAGCTCGGACTCGATCGCCCGGTCGGCCTGGCGCTGCTGCACTGGTGGGGCGACATCGCCCGCTTCCACCTGGGGGTGTCGCTGGTCACCGGCGCCGCCGTCTGGGCGGAGATCGCGCACGCGCTCGGCCGCACGCTGCTGCTCTCGGCGGTGGCGCTCGCCATCGGCGCCGCACTGGGATTGCCGCTGGGCATCTGGTCGGGCCTGCACGCGGGTGGGTGGGTCGACCGCGTGGTGCTGGTCATGGCCGTGGCGCTGCGGGCGCTGCCGTCGTTCCTGCTGGCGGTGCTGCTGATGGTGGGCGTGGCGGTGCGCCTGGGCGCGTTGCCGGTGGCCGGCGGGGACGCGGCGGGCAGCGTGCTGCTGCCGGCCCTCACGCTCGGGCTCGGCCTGGCGGCCGGGCTGGCGCGCGTCACGCGCGGCGCGCTCCACGAGGTGGCGCGCTCGCCGTCGTACGAGTTCGCCCGCACCAAGGGGCTGTCGGATCGGCAGGCGCTGGTGCACCACGGATTGCGGCAGGCGGCGGTGCCGGTCGTCACCTACCTGGGCCTGCAGGCGGTGTTCCTGATCGAGGGCGCGCTGGTCGTCGAGACGCTGTTCGCCTGGCCGGGCATCGGCCACGAGCTGGTGCACGCGGTCTTCGGGCGCGACGTGCCGATGATCCAGGGCGCGGCGCTGTGCATGGGCTTGCTGTTCGTGCTGTTCAACCTGGGCGTCGACGCGATCTGCCTGGCGCTCGATCCGCGGCGGCGCACGGGAGGTGCGCGATGAAGCCGGCGTGGCAGGCCATGCCGCCGGCGGCGCCGGAGAGGTCGAGGCGGGTCTCGGTCTCGCGCCGCGCCGGCCTCGGCGTGCTGCTGGGACTGGCGCTGTTCTCGCTGCTCGGCCCCTGGCTGCTGGATGTCGATCCGACGCGGCAGGTGCTGGCCGACAGCCTGCGGGCGCCCGATGGATCGCACCTCCTGGGCACCGACGTGCTGGGCCGCGACGTCCTGGCGCGCCTGATGCACGCGGCGCGGCTGTCGTTCGGGCTGGCGTTGCTGGCGGCCATCACGGCGGCGGTGCCCGGCGTGCTGCTGGGCATCGCGGCGAGCTGGCGCGGCGCGGGCGTGGAGCGCGCGCTGGTGATGCTGTCGGATGTCGTGCTGTCGGTGCCCGGCCTGCTGCTGGTGCTGCTGTTCGCGGCGCTGGTGCCGGGGCGCGGCGAGGCGCTCTACGTCGGCCTGTCGCTGTCGCTGTGGGTCGAGTACTTCCGCGTCGCGCGGGCCGCCAGCCGCGCCGTGCTGGCCAGCGATGCCGTGCAGGCGTCGCGGCTGCTGGGCTTCGGACCCGGCCACGTGCTGCGCTGGCACCTGCTGCCGGCGCTGGCGCCCGTGACCGGCACGCTGCTGGCCTTCAGCGCGGCGCAGGCCGTGCTGGCGCTGGCCGCGCTGGGTTTCGTCGGCGTCGGGCTGCAACCGCCCACGCCGGAACTGGGATTGATGATGACCGAATACCTGCCGCACTACGAGGAGGCGCCCTGGCTCATCGGCGCCCCGGTGGCGCTGCTGATGCTGCTGGTGCTGGGCATGCTGCTGCTCGCCGGCGACGCGGAGGGCGCATGAGCGGTCCCGTCCTGTTGTCGGCCGAGCGGCTGACGGTGCGCGTCGATGGCGGCCCGGTGCTGCTGCACGACCTGTCGTTCGAACTGCGCGCGGGCGAGGCGCTGATCGTCGTCGGCGAGAGCGGCGCGGGCAAGTCGCTGCTGGCGCAGGCCGTGATGGGCAACCTGCCGGCCGCGCTGCGGGTCGGCGGCGGCCTGACGGTCGGTGGCGCGCGGCTGCGGGCGGAGGACCAGCGCGCGCGTCGCCCGCTGTGGGGCCGCACGCTGGCCCTGCTGCCGCAGGAGCCGGCGCTGGCGCTCGATCCCATGATCCGCGTGCTGCCGCAACTGGCCCGCACCCACGAGCTGGTGCGCGGCGTCGGCGCGTCCCCGGCCATGGCCGAGGCCCGGCGCGACCTCGACGCCGCCGGCCTGGGGGACGCGGCGCGGCGCTATCCCTGGCAGTTCTCGGGTGGCATGGCGCAGCGCGCCGCCGCCGCCGTGGCGTTGGCCGGCGGGGCCCGGATCCTGCTGGCCGACGAGCCGACCAAGGGCCTCGACGCCCACTGGCGCGACCGCACGATCGGGATGCTGGACGCGGTCCGGCAGGCCGGCGGCTGCGTGGTCGTCATCACGCACGACCTGCGGGTGGCGCGGGCGCTGGGCGGCCAGCTGATCGTGCTGCGCGCGGGCCGGGTGACGGAGCAGGGCGACACGCGGGCCATCCTGGCGCGGCCGTCCGATGCGTTCACGCAGCGCCTGATCCAGGCCGAGCCGGCGAACTGGCCCCGGCGCCCGGCGCCGGCGGCCGGCGCCGCGGTGCTGACCGCGCGCGGCCTTTCCAAGGACTTCGGCGACGGCGTGCTGTTCGACGGCCTCGACCTCGACGTGCGGCGCGGCGAGCGCTGGGTGGTGCGCGGCCCCAGCGGCGTCGGCAAGAGCACGCTGGGCAACGTGCTGCTCGGCCTGCTGGCGCCGGACCGGGGCAGCGTGCGGCGCGCCGATGGCCTGGGGCCGACCGCGCTGCAGAAGCTCTACCAGGATCCGGTCGCCTCGTTCGCGCCCCATGTCAGCCTGGCGCGCTCCCTGGGCGACGTCGCCCGGCGCCATGGCCATCCATGGCCGAAGCTGGTCGAGCGCCTGGAGCGCCTGGGGCTGTCGACGCGGCTGCTGTCGCGCCGGCCGTCGGAGGTGTCGGGCGGCGAGCTCCAGCGCCTGGCCCTGGCGCGCGTGCTGATGGCCCGGCCGGCGCTGCTGTTCGCCGACGAGCCGACGTCGCGGCTCGACCCCGCGACGCAGCGCGAGACGCTGATGCTGCTGCTCGACGTGCTGGAGGAGGACGCGGCCGAGGGCGGCGCCGGCGCCGGCACGGCGCTGCTGCTGGTCACGCACGACGACGACATCGCCGAGGCGGTGGGCACGCGTTTCCTGCGGCTCGGGGGTTCCCCCGGGGTCGGATCGCTTGGCCGCGCGCCGGACGCGGCCTAGAATCCGCAGCGCTCCGGGGTGCACGCGCGAACAGCGTGCTGAGATGGCGACCGATCCGCCGAACCCGCGAACTTGAACCGGTTAGTACCGGCGGAAGAAGAGCTGCAGTTCCCCTGATCCGGTGGTCCCCCTGTCTCGTGCATGGGGCGGGCCACGGATCCGTCGAGCGATCGCGGAGCACCCATCCATCCCCGACGGAGTGCCCCATGAACGCCCTCGACAAGTTCGCCCCGCTGCTCTCGCTCACCCGCGAGCCCTTTCCCGCCTCCACCAAGACCGCCATCGCCGGCAGCCGCGCCGACCTGCGCGTGCCGGTGCGCGACGTCGCGCTGACCAACGGCGAGATCGTCTCCCTCTACGACACCTCCGGTCCTTATACCGATCCGGCCGTCGACATCGACGTGCGCCGCGGCCTGCCCGACGTGCGCGGCGCCTGGATCGCCGAGCGCGGCGACACCGAGCCCTACGCGGGCCGGCTGCATCGCGCGCTGGACGATGGCGCGCGCCACGAGAGCGACGCCCTGACGCCGCAGGAGCGCGAGCGCATCGAGCGCCTGCGCCGCGATGCCGCCGCGTTGCAGCGCACGCCGCGCCGCGCCCGTGCCGGCGCCAACGTCACGCAGATGCACTACGCCCGGCGCGGCATCGTCACGCCCGAGATGGAATACGTCGCCCTGCGCGAGAACGGCCGGCGCGAGTGGATGGCCGAGTACCTGGCCGACGAGGCGCGCGCCCGGCGCGTGCGCGGCAATCCCATGGGCGCGTCGATCCCGCATCTGATCACGCCCGAGTTCGTGCGCGACGAGGTGGCGCGCGGCCGCGCCATCATCCCGGCCAACATCAACCACCCCGAGGTCGAGCCGATGGCCATCGGGCGCAACTTCAAGGTCAAGATCAACGCCAACATCGGCAACTCGGCCGTCACCTCGAGCATCGAGGAGGAGGTCGAGAAGCTGGTCTGGGCGATCCGCTGGGGCGCCGACAACGTGATGGACCTGTCCACCGGCCGCAACATCCACACCACGCGCGACTGGATCGTGCGCAACTCGCCGGTGCCCATCGGCACGGTGCCGATCTACCAGGCGCTGGAGAAGGTCGGCGGCGTGGCCGAGGACCTGACCTGGGAGCTCTATCGCGACACGCTGATCGAGCAGGCCGAGCAGGGCGTCGACTACTTCACCATCCACGCCGGCGTGCGCCTGCCCTTCATCCACCTGACGGCCGGGCGCATGACCGGCATCGTCTCGCGCGGCGGCTCGATCATGGCCAAGTGGTGCATCGCGCACCACCGCGAGAGCTTCCTCTACACGCGCTTCGAGGAGATCTGCGAGATCATGAAGGCCTACGACGTCAGCTTCTCGCTGGGCGACGGCCTGCGCCCGGGCAGCGGCGCCGATGCCAACGACGAGGCCCAGTTCGCCGAGCTGCGCACGCTGGGCGAGCTCACGCAGGTGGCCTGGCGGCACGACGTGCAGACCATGATCGAAGGGCCCGGCCACGTGCCCATGCACATGATCCAGGCCAACATGGACGAGCAGATCAGACATTGCCACGAGGCGCCCTTCTACACGCTGGGGCCGCTGACCATCGACATCGCGCCGGGCTACGACCACATCTCCAGCGCCATCGGCGCGGCCATGATCGGCTGGGCCGGCACCGCCATGCTGTGCTACGTCACGCCCAAGGAGCACCTGGGGCTGCCCGACCGCGACGACGTCAAGCAGGGCATCATCGCCTACAAGATCGCCGCCCACGCGGCCGATGTCGCCAAGGGCCACCCGGGCGCGCGCTCGCGCGACGACGCGTTGTCCAGGGCGCGCTTCGAGTTCCGCTGGCAGGACCAGTTCAACCTCGGCCTCGACCCCGACACCGCGCGCGACTTCCACGACGAGACCCTGCCCAAGGACGCCAGCAAGAGCGCGCACTTCTGCTCCATGTGCGGGCCCAAGTTCTGCTCCATGAAGATCACCCAGGAGGTGCGCGAGTACGCGGCGCGACGCGGGCTCGACGAGGCCGATGCCGTGTCGGGCGGCATGGCCGACAAGTCGGCCGAGTTCCGCGCCGGCGGCGGCGAGCTCTACATCCCGATCCGCGAGGAGAAGTCCTGAGGGGCGCCTTGCTACGATCGACGCATGACGACTCCGCAGCTCTCCCCCGACGCCCCGACGATCCCCTTCGATGCCGTGCTGTTCGACTGCGACGGCGTGCTGGTCGACTCCGAGCCCATCACCAACGGCGTGCTGCGCGACATGCTCGAGGAGGGCGGCTGGATGCTGACGAAGGAGGAGTGCATGCGCCTGTTCGTCGGCAAGGCCGTCAAGGACGAGGCCGCGCTGATCGAGGCGCGCACCGGCCGGCCGGTGACATCCGAGTGGCTGCAGGGCTTCTGGCGCCGGCGCAACGAGGCGCTCGACCGCGAGCTGGTCGAGGTCGCCGGCGCGCCGGGCGCGGTGCGCGCGCTGCACGCGGCGCTGGACGGGCGCATCGCCTGCGCCTCGGGCGCCGACCGCGGCAAGATCGAGCTGCAACTGGCCAAGATCGGCCTGCTGGACGCCTTCGAGGGCCGCATCTTCAGCGGTCACGAGACGCCGCGCTCCAAGCCCTTTCCCGATGTCTACCTGGCGGCGGCGGCGGCGCTGGGGGTCGAGCCGGCGCGCTGCGCCGTGATCGAGGACACCGTGACCGGCGCCACGGCCGGTGTCGCCGCCGGCGCCACGGTCTTCGGCTACAGCCCGGGCGGCCTGGGCCACAGCGGCGCCGAGGCCCTGCGCGCGGTCGGCGTCGCGCGCATCTTCACCGACATGGCCGAGCTGCCGGCGGTGCTCGCCGCCTGGCGCGCGGCGGCGTGAGCGCCCCGGCCGGGGGCTCAGCCGCAGCTGCGTTCGAGCTGCGCCTGTAGCCAGGCGGTAGCATCGTCGGCCGGCATCGGCCGCGCATAGAAATAGCCCTGCGCCTTGTCGCAGTCGAGCGCGGCGAGCAGTTCGGCCTGCTCGCGGGTCTCCACGCCCTCGGCCACGGTGCTCATGCCCAGGCTGCGCGCCACCTTGGAGACGGCTTCGATCAGCACCCGGTGATGCGCGCTCTTGACCGACGGGCCGACGAAGGAGCGGTCGATCTTGACGACATCCACCGGCAGCAGGTGCAGGCTGGCCAGCGAGGAATAGCCGGTGCCGAAATCGTCCAGCGCCAGGCTCAGGCCGAGCGCCTTGAGCTCGCCCAGGCGCTGCTGGACGATGGCGTCCTGCGCCGCCAGGCTCTCCGTGACCTCCAGCTGGAGGGCGCCGGCGTCCAGGCCGCTCGCGGCCAGCGCGCGCGCCACGGTGCCCACGATCGAGGGTTCCAGGACCTGCGCGCGCGACAGGTTGACCGACATCGAGCGCGGCGCCAGCGGGCCGAGCGTGCGCCGCCAGGTGGCGAGCTGGTCGCAGGCCTGGCGCAGCACCCGTTCGCCCAGCGCCACGATCATCCCGGTCTCCTCGGCGATGCCGATGAAGCGGTCCGGCGGCACGACGCCGCGCTGCGGATGCCGCCAGCGCACCAGCGCCTCCATGCCGACGACCGCGCCATCGGCCAGAGCGACGATGGGCTGGTAGACGACGAAGAGCTGATCCTCGTCCAGGGCGCGGCGCAGGTCGGCCTCCAGGCTGCCGCGCTGCCAGGCCTGGGCGCGCACGGCGGGCGTGAACAGGCCGTGGCGGCCGCCACCCAGACGCTTGGCCTCGCGCATCGCCAGATCGGCGTCCTGCATCACGGTCACGGCGCGGTGGTGCGAGGTGGCGATGCGCACCACGCCGACGCTGGCGCTCGCATGCACGCTGGTGCCGCCCACGGCATAGGGCGCGCCCAGGGCGTCGACCACGCGCTGGGCCAGGACCTCGCAGATGGCGAGGTCGTCGTCGCCGGACGCCGCATCGGTGGCGGTGGCGGTGGCCGTGCCGTGCATGCCATCCAGCCGCAGCAGCACGGCGAATTCGTCGCTGCCGAAGCGCGCCGTCAGGGCGCCCGGCACCCGCGCGCCGATGGTCGCGCGGATGCGCGCGGCCATCTGGCGCAGCACGGCGTCGCCGGCGGCCGGCCCGAGCGTGACGTTGATGCGCTCGAAGCGGTCGGCGTTGATCAGCAGCACGGTCCAGCGGGCATCGATGTCGCGTGAGCGTTGTTCCAGCGCGAGGTCGATGGCCTCCAGCAGCGCCAGGCGGTTGGGCAGGGCGGTCAGGCCGTCGGTGCGGGTGGCCGCGTGCACGCGGGCGGCGAGCCGCTGCTGCTCGCGCTGGACCGCGGCCGTGGCGTCGCTCAGGGTGGCCATGAGGGTCGCGTCGTCCAGCCGCAGCAGCTGCAATGCCAGCGTGCGCGGCGCGGCATCGGGCGCGTTGGCGGCCGTGGGCAGCGGCAGGTGCAGGTCGTCGCAGATCAGGTCGCCGGCCTCGAGCGGCTGCTGCGCCAGCGATCGCAGCTGCGGCGCGAGCGCATCCAGCACGTCGAACAGGTTGAACAGGTTGCCACCGGCGACCAAGGGCATGAGCAGTCGCGCCGCCATGGGATTGATCATGGCGATCTCGCCCGTGAGCGAGGTCTGCACGAGACCGATCGGCGCACGGTAGAGAAACTGGATCAGTGCCTCGTGCGTGGTGGCGGAGCCTTCGGACATCACGGCGATCGGCTAGGCGCGGCCGGCGCGGGCGTCGGGCCGCCGCGCCTCGCGCAAACCCGGTTCCCAGCACGCGACGCGGTTGCGCCCGCCGGCCTTGGCCGCGTACATGGCCGCGTCGGCGCGTTGCAGCAGGCCGTCGACATGGGCCACGGCGGCTTCCATGGCCGCCACGCCCGCGCTGACGGTGTAGGCGATGGCGTGCTCGCCGACCCGCACGGGCTGGGCCTCGACGGCGCGGCACAGGCGCTCGGCGGCGGCGGCCGCGGCGGCGGCGCCGGTGCCCGGCAGCAGCGCCACGAACTCCTCGCCGCCCAGTCGCGCGATGGTGTCGTGGGCGCCGAAGGTCGCCACCATGGCGGTGGCCAGGTGGCGCAGTACGGCGTCGCCGGCGGCATGGCCGAAGCGGTCGTTGATCAGCTTGAAGTGGTCGGCGTCGATCATCACCACCGACAGCGGGCGCAGCGCGCGGCGCCAGCGCTCGAGTTCGAGCTCCATCGCCTCGAACAGCACGCGCCGGTTGGACAGCCCGGTGAGGTGGTCCGACCACAGCGAGCGGCGCATCGCGTCGGTCGCCTCGCGGCGCTCGGAGACATCGCGCAGGATCAGGCTGTAGCCGCGCGGACCGGCGGCATGCGGATCGGCGCCGTGCTCGCCCGGCTCGTAGACCGGCGCGATCAGGCAGCTGCCCCAGTAGCGGCTGCCATCGGCACGCCGGCGCCAGCCCTCGTCCAGGCTCCAGCCACTGTGGTCGGCCTCGTGCAGGCGATCGAGCGCGCGGGTCGAGTCCAGGGCCTCGGGTGGATAGAACAGGGCGTAGTCGGCGCCGAGGACGGCGGCCTGGCCGAAACCGGTGACGCGCTCGATGCCGGGATTCCAGTCGCAGCAGCGCCCGTGCTCGTCCAGCGACACCAGCGCGTAGTCGGTCAGGCCGGTGACGATGGTGTGGATCCAGGCCTGGCTCTGGCGCAGTTCGCGCTCGCGGCGCACGGCCTGCGTGACGTCGTCGAGGACGGCCATGAAGCGTTCCGCGTCGAGCTTGAGCAGGCTCAGCGACAGCACCTGCACCTCCCGGCGCCCGGAGCGCGCGGCCTCGACGTGCAGATGCATGGCATCGCAGATCGTCCCGCTCGATGCCGTGAAGGTGGCCGTGCGGTGGCGCAGGTCGGGCGCCACGTCCTCCACCGCCACGAACAGATTGGCCAGGTCGCCATCGCGCGACAGCGGCATGAGCAGCTGGGCGCACAGCGGGTTGACCATCACGATGGTGCCGTCGGCACGGATCTGCGCCAGGCCGATGGGCGCGATGTAGAGGAACTGGAGCAGCGCCTCGTACTCTTCCTGGTCGGCCTGCGACATGAGATCGAGGTTCACACCGAGCGCTGGACGAGCACGTAGCGATGGGCGGCGGATGGCGCGGCCAGCAGTCGCAGCCGGACCTTGATCGGGCGCATGCGCAGGGTGAGCACGTAGTCGATGGTGTCGTCGAGGGTGCCGCCTTCGGCCGCCGTGTCCTCGAAGCGCTGGGCCACGAGGTAGTTGTTCATGCAGGGCGCGACGACGGTGAAGAGGGCATGGCCGACCACGCGTGGCGAGGACAGCCCGGCCGCCCTGGATTCGAAGGTGTTGTAGCGCCGCACGACACCGCCGGCGTCGAAACCGATGACGCCGAAATCGAGTTCGTCGAGCTCGGCGTCGGTCAGGATGTCGAGCCGCTCGACGAGTCCGGGTGAGTCGAAGGCCGGGGCCTGGGTCTCGATCATGGAAATACCTTTGTCGAAGTAGGGATGTGGGGAGGGCGCGGGACGCCGGGCGCGGCATGCATCCCGTGCAGGCGCCCGCGAACGGGTTGTCCGGCGGCCATCGGGAGTCATTCTGGCTTTTCTATCGGCACTCCGCGCGCCGACTTGACCCTTTCGTCGGTGGGGTGCGCGCCCGCTCAGTCGGGCGCGCCGCTCCTGAAGCGGCCCGGCGTCGTCCCGGTCCACTGGCGGAAGGCGCGCGCGAAGCTCTTCTCGTTGCGGAAACCGACCGCCAGCGCGACCTGCCGGAGCGGCCGCGTGGTGCGCCGCAGCAGTTCGCAGGCCCGCGTCCGGCGCACCTCGTCCTTGAGCAGCTGCAGCGAGACGCCCTCGTCGTGCAGCTGGCGATGCAGGGTGCGTGGCGAGATCGCCAGCCAGCCGGCGACGGTCTCGGCCGTCACCGCGTCGGTGCTGTGCGCCCGCAGCAGCTCGCGCACCCGGCGCCCGAGCAGCCGGTCGCGCCGGTACTGCAGCACCGTCAGGGGCAGGGCGCGGCGCAGCATGGCGCGCAGCGCGCGCTCGTCGCGCCGCAGCGGCAGCGCCAGGTAGCGCTCGTCGAAGGCGATGCCGGTGCCCCGGCGCGGATCGAAGACGACGCGGGGGCCGAACATCAATCCGTAGGCCTCGTGGTGCGAGGGCGCCTCGAAGGCGAAATGCGCCTCGCGCAACGCGATCTGCGAGTCGATGGCCCAGCAGGCATAGCCCAGCAGGAAGCGCAGGCTCGACACCAGGCAGAACTCGCGGAATCCGGGCCCCGGCGGATGCCGCTCCTCGATGTGCACGCTGGCCACGCCATCGGCCACCCGCAGGTCGAGCACGATGTCCTCGGTCAGCAGCCGGTGGTGGCGGCACCAGCGCTTGAGGGCCACGCCCAGGTCGGGCGACCCCAGCGAGGCGCGACACAGCATGCCGTAGCTGCCCCAGGGCAGGCGGCGCGAGAACCAGCCGAGCGCCTCGTCGTCGAGCTCCTGCATCGCATGGGCGTTGAGGGCCTCGAACTGGAGCGCCGTCACGCGGGCGGCCGCATCGGCGAGTTCGCCTGGCGCGATCCGGGCGGCGCGCAGGGCGCCGGCCGGATCGAGGCCCCGCTGCGCGTAGGCGGCGACGATGGCGCGCACGAAGGCCATCGGCGTCGCCGCGCGGGGCGGCCGGGATGCCGTGGCGGCGCGCGGCGACCGGTCGGCGTCCGCCGGGGTCGTCACGCCGGCGTCCTGGCGCGATCCGCCACCGGCGCGCCGGCCGGGGCTCCGGTCAAGACGGCCGCGCCGCCTTGCGCTGCTGGGCGCGGCGGGAGAACATGTTGAGCACCTCGACCAGCGTGGAGAACGCCATCGCCGCGTAGATGTAGCCCTTGGGCACGTGGACGCCGAAGCCGTCGGCGATCAGCACGGCGCCGATCATCAGCAGGAAGCCCAGCGCCAGCATCACCACCGTCGGATTGCGGTTGATGAAATTGGCCAGCGGCTCGGCCGCCAGCAGCATCACGGTGACGGCGGTGACCACGGCGATCACCATCACCGCCAGGTTGTCGGTCATGCCCACGGCGGTCAGGATCGAGTCGACCGAGAACACCATGTCCAGCAGCACGATCTGCACCAGCACCGAGGAGAACGCCACCGTGGCCTTCTTGCCGGCGGTGTCGAAGACATCGCCCGTGGGCGTGGGGTCGACGACGTGGTGGATCTCCTTGGTCGCCTTCCAGATCAGGAACAGGCCGCCGACGATCAGGATCAGGTCGCGCCAGGAGAACTGGGTCTCGAAGCTGGGCAGTCCGGCGGCGTTGGGCGGGCCGGCCCAACCGAGGTCGAACACCGGCGCGGTCAGGCCGACGATCCACGCGATCATCGACAGCAGCGCGAGCCGCATCACCAGCGCCAGCCCGATGCCGATGCGCCGGGCGTTCTTGCGCTGGTGCTCCGGCAGCTTGTTGGACAGGATGGAGATGAAGATCAGGTTGTCGATGCCCAGCACGACCTCCATGACCACCAGCGCCAGCAGGGCGGCCCACGCCGTGGGGTCGGAGAACAAGGCTTGCAGACTGTCCATGGGAGTAGGGGAGAGGATGGGGATCGGCCGATGATGCAGCAGCCCGGCCGGAGCGGTCAAAGACCATCGGCCGGTGCTGGATTTGCGCGGGGGGCTGGCACGATCTGCAACCGCGATGGCGCCATATGCGGGTGCGCCGGGCGTAAGCTGCGGCCTTGCCCGACCATCCCCACCGGAGGAGACAAGCCATGCCCGCAGCCAGCCTGCCCGGACTGAATTTCGACCTCGGCGACACCGTCGACGCCCTGCGCGAGGCGATCGCCGATTTCGCCGCCGAGGAGATCGCGCCCCGCGCCGCCGCCGTCGATGCCGACAACCTGTTCCCCCATGACCTCTGGAGGAAGCTTGGCGAGCTCGGCCTGCACGGCATGACCGTGAAGGAGGAGTACGGCGGCACCGAGCTGGGCTACCTGGCCCACATCGTCGCCATGGAGGAGGTCTCGCGCGCCTCGGCCTCGGTCGGGCTGTCCTATGGCGCCCATTCCAACCTGTGCGTGAACCAGATCCACCGCAACGGCAGCGCGGCGCAGAAGGCGAAGTACCTGCCGAAGCTGGTGAGCGGCGAGCATGTCGGCGCGCTGGCCATGAGCGAGCCCGGCGCCGGCTCGGATGTGGTCAGCATGAAGCTGCGCGCCGAGAAGCGCGGCGACCGCTACGTGCTCAACGGCGGCAAGATGTGGATCACCAACGGCGGCGATGCCGACACCCTGGTGATCTATGCCAAGACCGAGCCCGAGATGGGCGCGCGCGGCATGACCGCCTTCATCGTCGAGCGCGGCTTCAAGGGCTTCTCCGCCGGCACCAAGCTCGACAAGCTGGGCATGCGCGGCTCCAACACCTATCCGCTGTTCTTCGACGACTGCGAGGTGCCCGAGGAGAACGTGCTGGGTGGCGAGGGGCAGGGCGCGAAGGTGCTGATGAGCGGTCTCGACTACGAGCGCGCGGTGCTCTCGGGCGGGCCGCTGGGCATCATGGCCGCCTGCATGGACGCGGTGATCCCGTTCGTGCAC
This sequence comes from Variovorax sp. PEI5, assembly GCF_056679935.1. Lineage (NCBI taxonomy): Bacteria > Pseudomonadati > Pseudomonadota > Betaproteobacteria > Burkholderiales > Comamonadaceae > Variovorax > Variovorax sp. PEI5. The sequence goes on along the minus strand of NZ_CM155257.1, from coordinate 2,252,017 downwards.
GAGCGCCGGCAGTTCGGCCAGAGCATCGGCGAGTTCCAGCTGATGCAGGGCAAGCTGGCCGACATGTACTCGACCTGGCAGGCCACCCGCGCCTACGTGTATGCCGTGGGCAAGGCCTGCGACCGCAACGACCACGCGCGCAGCTTCAGGAAGGACGCCGCCGGCGCCATCCTGTATTCGGCCGAGAAGGCGACCTGGATGGCCGGCGAGGCGATCCAGGCCTTGGGCGGCGTCGGCTACACCAAGGATTTCCCGGTCGAGCGCCTGTGGCGCGACGCCAAGCTCTACGAGATCGGCGCCGGCACCAGCGAGATCCGCCGCATGCTGATCGGCCGCGAGCTGTTCGCCGAGACCGCTTGAGCCGGATGCGCCCGCGCGGGCGCGCCGGCACGGACACAGAGACAGGAGACATGCACATGGACACGAGCGCGAGCTATGCCCGGGGCGCCACCGACGCCCCGCTGATCGAGCAGACGATCGGCGACTTCTTCGATGCCATGGCCCAGCGCCAGCCCGGGCGCGAGGCGCTGGTCAGCCGCCACGAGGGCCTGCGCTACACCTACGAGGAACTGCGCGACGCCTCGCGCCAGCTGGCCAGCGCCCTGCTGCGGCTGGGCCTGGCGCCCGGCGAGCGCGTGGGCATCTGGTCGCACAACAACGCGGCCTGGGTGCTGCTGCAGCTCGCCACGGCCCGGGTCGGGCTGGTGCTGGTGAACATCAATCCGGCCTATCGCACCTCCGAGGTCGAATACGCGCTCGACAAGGTCGACTGCGCGGTGCTGGTGACGATGCCGCGCTTCAAGACCAGCGACTACCTCGGCATGCTGCGCGAACTGGCGCCGGAGCTGGAAGCGGCCGGCGCGGCGGGCGTGGAGGGCGCCACCGCCCTGCATGCCGCGCGGCTGCCCAGGCTGCGCCACGTCGTCTGGATCGATGCGCCGGGCGGGGACGGCGAGGAGGTCCCCGGCATGCGGCGCTTCTCGCGGCTGCTCGCCAGCGGCGATGCGCGCGACCCGCGCGTGGCCGAGGCGCAGCGCGGCCTGCGCGCCGACGAGCCCATCAACATCCAGTTCACCAGCGGCACCACCGGCTTCCCCAAGGGTGCCACGCTGACGCACCGCAACATCCTGAACAACGGCTTCTTCATCGGCGAATGCATGAAGCTCGGGCCAGACGACCGCCTGTGCATCCCGGTGCCCATGTACCACTGCTTCGGCATGGTGCTGGGCAGCCTGGCCTGCCTCACGCACGGCAGCACCATCGTGTTCCCGAACGACGGCTTCGACGCGCTGTCGGTGCTGGAGACGGTGCAGGCCGAGCGCTGCACCGGCCTGCACGGCGTGCCGACGATGTTCATCGCCGAGCTCGACCATCCGCGCTTCGCCGAGTTCGATCTCTCGACCCTGCGCACCGGCATCATGGCCGGCACCGCCTGCCCGATCGAGGTCATGAAGCGCGTGGTCGAGCGCATGAACCTGCGCGAGATCACCATCGCCTACGGCATGACCGAGACCAGCCCGGTGAGCTGCCAGAGCTCGACCGACACGCCATTGGCCCGCCGCGTCGCCACCGTCGGCACGGTGCAGCCGCACGTGGAGGTGAAGATCATCGACGCGCAGACCGGCCGGACGGTGCCGCGCGGCACCTCGGGCGAGCTGTGCGCGCGCGGCTACCTGGTGATGCACGGCTACTGGGACGACGAGCCGCGCACGCGCGAGGCCATCGACGCCGAGGGCTGGATGCACACCGGCGACCTCGCCACCATGGACGACGAGGGGTACGTCAACATCGTCGGGCGCAGCAAGGACATGGTGATCCGCGGCGGCGAGAACATCTATCCGCGCGAGATCGAGGAATTCCTCTACGGCCATCCGCAGGTGCAGGACGTGCAGGTGGTCGGCCTGCCCGACGTCCGCTATGGCGAGGAGCTGTGCGCCTGGATCATCCCGCGCCCCGGCCAGGCGCCGACCGAGGACGACATCCGCGCCTTCTGCGCCGGCCGCATCGCGCACTACAAGGTGCCCCGGTACATCCTGTTCGTCGATGCCTTCCCGATGACCGTGACCGGCAAGATCCAGAAATTCAGGATCCGCGAGACCATGCGCGAGCGCCTGGGCCTCGACGAGGTGAAGACCGCATGAAGGACCCCCAGCCATGAGCAGAATCGAAACCCGACTCAATGCCCGCTCCGCGGATTTCCAGGCCAACGCGACCGCCATGCGCGCGCTGGTCGACGACCTGCAGGCGCGCTTCGCCCGGGTCGAGGCCGGTGGCGGCGAGGTCGCGCGCGCCAGGCACGTCGCGCGCGGCAAGCTGCTGCCGCGCGATCGCGTGGCCGAGCTGCTCGACCCCGGCACGCCGTTCCTGGAGATCGCGCCGCTGGCGGCCTGCGGCATGTACCTCGATGCGGCCGGCGCCGAGTCCGCGCCCGGCGCCGGCCTGATCGCCGGCATCGGCCGCGTCAGCGGCGTCGACTGCATGATCGTGTGCAACGACGCCACGGTGAAGGGCGGCACCTACTTCCCGCTGACCGTCAAGAAGCACCTGCGCGCCCAGGAGATCGCCGAGCAGAACCATCTGCCGTGCATCTACCTGGTCGACTCCGGCGGCGCCAACCTGCCCAACCAGGACGAGGTCTTCCCCGACCGCGACCACTTCGGCCGCATCTTCTACAACCAGGCGCAGATGAGCGCCCGGGGCATCGCGCAGATCGCCGTGGTCATGGGCTCGTGCACGGCCGGCGGCGCCTACGTGCCGGCCATGAGCGACGAATCGATCATCGTCAAGGACCAGGGCACCATCTTCCTGGGCGGCCCGCCGCTGGTGAAGGCGGCCACCGGCGAGGTGGTGACGGCCGAGGACCTGGGCGGTGGCGACGTGCACACGCGGCTGTCTGGCGTGGCCGACCACCTGGCGCAGAACGACCTGCACGCATTGGCGCTGGCGCGCTCGGCGGTGGCGAACCTGAACCGGCCGGCCGACGCCGCACCGTCGGGCACGCCGCCGGCCCTGCCCGCCGAGGAACTCTACGGCGTCATCCCGACCGACACGCGCAAGCCCTTCGACGTGCGCGAGATCATCGCCCGCATCGTCGACGGCAGCGAGTTCCACGAGTTCAAGGCGCGCTTCGGCGCCACGCTGGTGTGCGGCTTCGCCACCATCGAGGGCATGCCGGTGGGCATCGTCGCCAACAACGGCATCCTGTTCTCCGAGTCGGCCCAGAAGGGCGCGCACTTCATCGAGCTGTGCTGCCAGCGCGGGACGCCGCTGGTGTTCCTGCAGAACATCACCGGTTTCATGGTGGGGCGCAAGTACGAGAACGAGGGCATCGCGCGCCACGGCGCCAAGATGGTGACGGCCGTGGCCACGGCCAACGTGCCCAAGTTCACGATCATCATCGGCGGCAGCTTCGGCGCCGGCAACTACGGCATGTGCGGCCGCGCGTTCTCGCCGCGCTTCCTCTGGATGTGGCCCAACGCGCGCATCAGCGTGATGGGCGGCGAGCAGGCCGCCAGCGTGCTGGCGACCGTCAAGCGCGATGGCATCGAGGGCAAGGGCGGGCGCTGGAGCGCCGAGGAGGAGGAGGCCTTCAAGGCGCCGCTGCGGCGCCAGTACGAGGAACAGGGCCACCCCTACTACGCCACCGCCCGGCTGTGGGACGACGGCGTCATCGACCCGGCCGACACGCGCCGCGTGCTGGCGCTGGGCCTGGCCGCCGCGCGCCACGCGCCGATCCCGGCGCCGCGCTTCGGCGTCTTCCGGATGTGACCGACCATGAATCGTCCCCGGTCCCCGCGCGCCCTGCGCCGCCGCGACCGCCGGGGGCACGGAAAGGAGATGAGATGAGCTTCGAGACCCTCGAATTCGCGCTCGACGCCGATGGCGCCGTCGCCCGCATCTGGCTCGACCGGCCGGCGACGCGCAATGCCTTCGACGATGTCGTCATCGGCGAGCTGACGCGCGCCTTCGCCGAGGCCGGCGCCATGCCGGCGGTGCGCGCCGTGGTGCTGGGCGCGCGCGGGCCGGCCTTCTGCGCCGGCGCCGACCTGAACTGGATGCGCCGCATGGCCGACTACACGCGCGAGCAGAACCTGGCCGATGCCGGCACCCTGGCCACCATGCTGCGCACCATCGCCGAGTGCCCCAAGCCGACCATCGCGCGCGTGCAGGGCGACGTCTACGCCGGTGGCATGGGACTGGTCGCGGCCTGCGACATGGCCGTCGCCGTCGACACCGCCTGGTTCTGCCTGAGCGAGGTCAGGATCGGCCTGGTCCCCGCCACCATCAGCCCGTATGTCATCCGCGCCATGGGCGCGCGCGCGGCGCAGCGCTGGTTCCTGACGGCCGAGCGCTTCACGGCCGCCGAGGCGCATCGCCTGGGCCTGGTGCACGAGGTGGTCGATGCCGCCGAGGCCATCGACGCCCAGGTCGACCAACTCCTGAAGGCCCTGCGTGGCGCCGGCCCGGACGCCGTCGCGACCTGCAAGCGCCTGGTCGCCGAGGTCGCCGGGCGCGAGATCGACGCCGCCCTGATCGAGCGCACCGTCGAGGGCATCGCCGACATCCGCGCCAGCGCCGAGGGTCGCGAGGGCGTGCAGGCCTTCCTGCAGAAGCGCAAGCCGTCCTGGCTGGCTGCGCGCGAGTGACGCGCCAGTGATGAACGCACTCGACCTGCCGCAGCTGCTGGCCCTGGCCGCCGCGCTCGGCTGGGCCAGCGGCGTGCGGCTCTATCTGGTGGTGCTGCTGACCGGGCTGGCGGGCCACTTCGGCTGGGTGCCATTGCCCGGCGGACTGCAGCTGCTGGCGCATCCGGTGGTGCTGGCGGCGAGCGGCTTCATGGTCTTCGTCGAGTTCTGCGCCGACAAGATCCCGGGGCTGGACTCGCTCTGGGACCTGGTCCACACCGCGATCCGCATCCCGGCCGGCGCGGCCCTGGCGGCCGGCGTCTTCGGCGCCGACCACGGCGCCATGGCCGTGGTGGCGGCCCTGGTCGGCGGCGGCTTCGCGGCCACCGCGCACGCGGCCAAGGCCACCACGCGCGCCGCCCTCAACACCTCGCCCGAGCCCTTCACCAACGTCGGCGCGTCGCTGCTGGAGGACGGCATGGTGCCCGCCGGCCTGTGGCTGGCGGTGATGCATCCGCTGGTGTTCGCGCTGATGTTCGCCGCCGTGCTGGCACTGAGCGTGTGGCTCATCGCGCGCAGCTGGCGCTTCCTGCGCGGACTGGTCGCCCGCGTCGCGCGCATCTTCAGCGGCCGGCCCGACCCGGGCGTGGCGCCCGCCTTCCGACTTTCCAAGCACAGCCCTCCCGGAGACCGATGACATGTTCAAGAAGATCCTGATCGCCAACCGTGGCGAGATCGCCTGCCGCGTCGCCGCCACCGCGCGCCGCCTGGGCGTGCGCAGCGTCGCCGTGTATTCCGATGCCGATGCCGATGCCCGCCACGTGCGCGCCTGCGACGAAGCGGTGCATCTGGGCGGCAGCGCGCCCAAGGACAGCTACCTGCGCTGGGAGCGCATCCTGGAGGCCGCGCGCGCCACCGGCGCCGAGGCGATCCACCCGGGCTATGGCTTCCTGAGCGAGAACGAGGAGTTCGCCCGCGCCTGCGCCGAGGCCGGGCTGGTCTTCATCGGCCCGCCGCCCTCGGCGATCCAGGCGATGGGGCTGAAGGCCGAATCCAAGCGGCTGATGGAAGCGGCCGGCGTGCCGCTGGTGCCCGGCTACCACGGCGCCGACCAGGATGCCGAGCTGCTGCGGCGCGAGGCCGACCGCATCGGCTATCCGGTGCTGATCAAGGCCAGCGCTGGCGGCGGCGGCAAGGGCATGCGCGCGGTCGACCGGTCCGGCGACTTCGCCGCCGCGCTGGCCTCGTGCCGGCGCGAGGCCATCAACAGCTTCGGCGACGACGCCGTGCTGATCGAGAAATACGTCCAGCGTCCGCGCCACATCGAGATCCAGGTCTTCGGCGACGCCCAGGGCGGCTGCGTCCACCTGTTCGAGCGCGACTGCTCGGTGCAGCGGCGCCACCAGAAGGTGCTGGAGGAGGCGCCCGCGCCCGGTATGACCGAGTCGATGCGCCAGCGCATGGGCGCCGCGGCGGTGGCGGCGGCGCGGGCCGTGGGCTATGTCGGCGCCGGCACGGTGGAATTCATCGTCGAGCAGCGCGCCGGCGGCGGGATGGAATTCTTCTTCATGGAGATGAACACCCGCCTGCAGGTCGAGCATCCGGTGACCGAGGCCATCACCGGGCTCGACCTGGTGGAGTGGCAATTGCGCATCGCCTCGGGCGAGCCGCTGCCGCTGCGCCAGGACCAGCTCGCCATCAGCGGCCACGCGATCGAGGCGCGCATCTGCGCCGAGAACCCGGACAACGATTTCCTGCCCGCCACCGGCACCCTGCGGGTCTACCGCAAGCCGGCCGCCACGGCCTTCGAGCGCCTGGCCCCGGATGGCGGCCGCGCCCCGGTGCGCATCGACGACGGCGTGCGCCAGGGCGACGCGATCTCGCCCTTCTACGACTCGATGATCGCCAAGCTGATCGTGCATGGCGCCACGCGCGACGAGGCGCTGGCGCGGCTCGACCAGGCCCTGGCGGGCACCCGCATCGTCGGCCTGGCGACCAACGTGCAGTTCCTGCGCGGGGTGCTGGCGACCGCGTCGTTCTCGAAGCCCGACCTCGACACGGCATTGATCGAGCGCGAGCGCGCGGTGCTGTTCGAGCGCGAGCCGCTGGGCCTGCCGCTGGCGGCGGCGGCGGTGGTGGCGCGCGTGGTGCTCGACGAGCGCCGCGCCGCGGCGGCCGAGGGCGGCCCGTTCGCGCGGCGCGACGGCTGGCGCTCGCATGGCCGGTTCACGCGCCGCTTCGAGCTCGAGTTCCATGGCGCCACCGAGTCCGCCACGCTCGCCCACGAGCGCGATGGCACGTTGCGCCTGACGGTCGGCGGTGTCGAGACCACATTGGCCTGCGACCCGATGACGACGGCCGGGCCGGACGGCCCCGACGCCGGCACTGGCGCCGACGACGACTTCGAGCTGCGCCTGAGCGACGGCACGCGCGAGGTGGTGCAGGTGGCCTGGGTCGAGGGCGGGCACGGCCTGCGCACCGGCCACGTCTTCACCGCGCGCGGCGCCACGCGCATCACGCTGGTCGACCGGCTCGCCCATGCCGGCGAGGCGCAGGCCGAAGGCGGCCGCCTGACCGCGCCGATGCCGGGCAAGGTGGTGTCCTTCGCCGTGAAGGCCGGCGATGCCGTCACGCGCGGTCAGCCGCTGGCGGTGATGGAAGCCATGAAGATGGAGCACACCATCGCCGCGCCGGCCGATGGCACGGTCGACGAGCTGCTCTACGCGCCCGGCGACCAGGTGGCCGAGGGGGCGGAGCTGCTGCGGATCTCGGTGGGCGCCGCGGCCGCCGTCGCCGCCTGAGTGGATAAGCTCGGCCGCATCATGCGCATCACCGTCTCCCTCCCCGAACGCCCCGACGCCTGGATCGCCGGCCTGCAACGCGAACTGCCCGATGCCGTGGTCGAGGCCTGGACGCCCGGCGCGGCGCCGGCCGACCACGCGGTGGTCTGGGCACCGTCGCAGCGGTTCATCGACGAGCAGCGGCCGACCCTGCGCGGCATCTTCAACATCGGCGCCGGCGTCGATGCCCTGCTGGCCCTGCGCATCCCCGACTCGATGCGCATCGTGCGGCTCGACGACGCCGGCATGTCGGTGCAGATGGCCGAGTACGTCTGCCACGCGCTGATCCGGCATTTCCGCGAATTCGACGGCTACGAGGCCGATGCCCGGGACGGCCGGTGGAGCTTCCGCCGGCCGCGCCTGCGGCAGGACTTTCCGGTCGGCGTCATGGGCCTGGGCGTGCTCGGCCAGCGCGTGGCGAAGGCCGTGGCGCAGTTCGAGTTCCCGGTCAACGGCTGGAGCCGCACGCCGCGCGAGGTCGCGGGTGTGCGCACCTTCTCCGGGACGGCCGGCTTCGACGACTTCCTGGCCGCCAGCCGCGTCGTCGTCTGCCTGCTGCCGTTGACCGACGACACGCGCGGCATCCTGCGGCGCGAGACGCTGGAGAAGCTCAACGGCGGCGCGCCCGGCGGCTATGTCATCAACGTGGCGCGCGGCGCCCATCTGGTCGAGGACGACCTGATCCCGCTGCTCGATGGCGGCCGCCTCGCCGGCGCCACGCTGGATGTCTTCCAGACCGAGCCGCTGCCGCCCGGCCATGCGTTCTGGCGCCATCCGAGGATCACGGTGACGCCGCATGCCTCGGCGCGCACGCTGCGCGACGAGTCGATCCTGCAGATCGCCGGCAAGATCCGCGCCGTGGAGGAGGGCGCGGACTTCGACACGCTGGCGGGCGTGGTGGATGTGGGGCGCGGGTATTGAGCGGTGCCCGCTCGATCGCGGACCTTCCTGCCGCGCCCCGCGATCTGTGAACATGCAGCATTCAATCGATGAAGAGGCCGTGCCATGACCATGAACAACCTTCCCACCCGCGTCAAGCTCGTCGACGTCGGCCCGCGTGACGGCCTGCAGAACGAGAAGCAGCCCGTGGCGGCCGACATCAAGATCGGCCTCGTCCACCGGCTGCAGGACGCCGGCCTGCGCGAGATCGAGGTCACCAGCTTCGTCAGTCCGAAGTGGGTGCCGCAGATGGCCGACAACGCCGAGGTCATGCATGGCATCGCGCGCAAGCCCGGCGTGCGCTATTCGGTGCTGACGCCCAACATGAAGGGTTTCGAGGCCGCCATCGCGGCGCCGCGCGAGGAGTGGCCCGACGAGATCGTGGTCTTCGGCGCAGCCAGCGAGGCCTTCAGCCAGCGCAACATCAACTGCTCCATCGCCGAGAGCATCGAGCGCTTCGCGCCGGTGGTGGAGGCCGCGCGCGCGCACGGCATCCACGTGCGCGGGGCGATGTCGTGCACGGTGGGCTGTCCCTACGAGGGCGAGATCGACCCGTCGCGCGTGGCGATGCTGGCCGGGCTGATGAAGGACATCGGCGTGCAGCACGTGGGCGTGGCCGACACCATCGGCGTGGGCACGCCGCTCAAGGTGCAGCGCGCCATCGAGGCGACCCTGCGCCACTTCGGGGTCGACGACGTCTCGGGCCACTTCCACGACACCTATGGCCAGGCGCTGGGCAACACGCTGGCCAGCCTGGAGCTGGGCGTGTGGCAGTTCGACACCTCGTCGGCCGGACTGGGCGGCTGTCCCTATGCCAAGGGCGCGACCGGCAACGTCGCGACCGAGGACGTGGTCTACATGCTCCACGGCATGGGCATCGAGACCGGCATCGACCTCGACCGGCTGATCGACGCCGGCGTCTACATCAGCCAGGCGCTGGGTCGCGAGCCGAACTCGCGCGCCTCCAAGGCGATCCGCAACAAGCGGCTGGAAACCGCCGGATGAGCGCGCTCGCCGACGACGGCCGCGAGGCCACCACCGCCACGACCACGGCCGACGACATCGCGCGCCACCGGCTCGACGAACGCGCCGCGCTCGCGCTGCGGGCCGCCGGGGCGCAGCGCGCGATGCGCGACGTGCCGTCGCCCTGCGTCTCGGTCTGCCGCATGGACGCGGCGAGCGGACTGTGCACCGGCTGCCTGCGCACGCTCGACGAGATCGCCGGCTGGAGCCGCATGGAGGACGCCTGCAAGCGCCGCGTCTGGCGCGCCATCGAGTTGCGCACCCGGCTGTCCTCGCCGATGCCGGCGACGGCGTCCGCACCGTCCTGAGCCCGACCCTGGAGTCCTTCCGATGACCCACATCGACTTCCATCTCGACTTCGTCTCGCCCTATGCCTACCTGGCCTTCGAGCGCCTGCCCGAGGTGCTCGAGGGACTGAGCTGCGAGGTCGCCTACAAGCCGATCGTGCTCGGCGCGCTGTTCCGGCACCACGGCCACACGCCGCCGGTGACGCTGCCGGCCAAGCGCACCTGGATCTACCGCCACGCGCTGTGGCTGGGCCAGGCGCATGGCATCCCGATCGAGCTGCCGGCCGCGCATCCGTACGATCCGCTGCCGCACCTGCGGCTCGCGCTCGCCACCACGCGCGATGGCGCCATCAGCCGCCTGGTGGCGGAAACCATCTTCCGCGACATCTGGCGCGGCGGCGGCGCCGACGCGGTCGATCCGGCGCGGTTGGCGGCGCTGGCCCAGCGCCTGCCGCCGGCGGTGCGCGATGGCCAGGGCGAGGCGGCCAGGGCGCAACTGCGCGCCAACACGGCCGAGGCCATCGCGAGCGGCGTCTTCGGCGTGCCGGCCTGCGTCGCCGAGGGCCGGCTGTTCTGGGGTTTCGAGGGGCTGGAGATGCTGCGCGCCGCCCTGCGGGGCGAGGCCTGGTTCGACGGCCCGTCCTGGCACGACGCCGACCGCCTGGTGTCGACCATCGATGCCGCCGGGCGGCGGACGACCGGATCCGAGCCGGTCGCCTGAGGGCGCGCCGACCCACCGACCTCGCGCGGCCGTCCCGTCCGTGCGGCGCGCCGGCAACGAGCGTGAACGAATCGCTCGACGTCCCGGTTCCCCCTTCTTACAGTCGGCGCTCGACCCCGCGCCGGTCGCCCAGCGACCGGAGGAGAGGGCCGTCCATTCCGGGCGGTTGCGGAGTCGTTCCAAGGACTACACATGAAGAAGTTCCATTGCGCCCTGGCCGCGGCCGGCACGCTGCTGGCCGTCACGAGCGCTTCGGCGCAGAGCGACGTGACGCTCTATGGCCGCGTCAACACCACGGTGGAGAACCAGAGGACCGGCGAGGCGCGCACGACCGGGCTGTTCAACAACTCGTCGCGCTTCGGCTTCAGAGGGGGGTGGAGGACCTGGGCGGCGGCCTGAAGATCGGCTTCGGGCTCGAGAGTGGCTTCGCCTCCGACACCGGCGTCGCCGCCAGCCCGTTCTTCGCCCGCCGCAGCGAGGTCGATCTCTCGGGCGACTTCGGCCGCCTGCGCCTGGGCCGCTGGATCGCCGAGTCGTATTTCGCGACCGCCGACTATGTCAGCCTGCACAACCACGACACCGGCTCGTCGGCCGATGCGCTGTATGCCTATGTCAGCCGCGACACCAACAAGGTGGCCTACCGCACGCCGGTCTGGCGCGACTTCACGCTGGAGGGCTCGGTCGGCCTGCACGAGCAGGCTTCCGGCACGCCCGTCCCCGGCCCCGGCACCGCCCCGGTGGCCGGCGCCGACGGCAAGAACTCGTACGACGTCGCGGCCAACTACAAGCTCGGCGCCCTGGCGCTGGGCGCCGGCTACACCAAGCTCGACCGGGTCGACCAGTTCGCGCTGCGGGCCTTCTACGCGATCGGTCCGTTCCTGCTCGGGGGCTATGTGCAGCGCGACGAGAACGCCTTCTTCGCCAATGGCGGCAAGCGCAACTCGGTGCGCCTGTCGGGAGCCTACCTGCTGGGCGCCTCGGAGTTCCACCTCAACGTCGGGCGCGCCGGCGACTACGACAACCTGCCCGACACCGCCGCCACGCAATACACGCTCGGCTACAACTACAACCTGAGCAAGCGCACCAAGGTCTATGGCTACTACACGCGCGTGAACAACCACGCGGCGGCGTCCTACCAGAGCGGGCTGGCGGGCGTGGACTTCAGGTCGCTGGCCCTGGGCGTGCGGCACAACTTCTGAGGATGGGCCGCGCGCGGGCGGGGAAAACCCTCTCCCGCGTGCGGCATGTCGCCCTGCGGCGCGGGCCGCGGAGCCCGTTCCTAGAATGCTTGCCCCATCCCCCAAGGCCTGCATGACACAAGGTTCCATCCGCATCCGTGGCGCCCGCCAGCACAACCTCCAGAACCTCGATCTCGACATCCACACCGGTGAGATGACGGTGGTCACCGGGCCGAGCGGCTCGGGCAAGTCGAGCCTGGTCTTCGACACCCTGTATGCCGAAGGGCAGCGCCGCTATGTCGAGACCTTCTCGGCCTACGCGCGGCAGTTCCTCGATCGCATGGACAAGCCGGCGGTCGACCGCGTCGAGGGCGTGCCCCCGGCCATCGCCATCGACCAGACCAACCCGGTGCGCTCCTCGCGCTCCACGGTCGGCACGATGACCGAGCTCAACGACCACCTGAAGCTGCTGTTCGCCCGGGCCGCCAACCTGTTCGATCGCGCGACCGCGCTGCCGGTGCGCCACGACTCCCCCGACAGCATCTACGCCACCCTGGCCGAGCGCGCGGCGGCGGCGGGCGATCCGCGCCTGGCGGTGACCTTCCCGGTCGAGCTGCCGGCCACGACCACGCCCGACGAGGTCGCGCAGTGGCTGTCGGCCAGCGGCTTCACGCGCGTGCAGGCCGAGCGCGAGGTCGCCACGCCGACCGGCGCGCGCAAGGTGCTCGACGTCGTGGCCGACCGCTTCCGCATCGCCGGCGCCGAGCGCGTGCGCGTGCTCGAAGCCATCGAGACCGGCCTGAAGCGCGGCGCCGGCCGGCTCCGGGTGTACGTGCTGCCGGCCACGGGTGCCGGAGCCGAGGGCGGCGAGGGCGCCGCCGCGACGACCGAGGCGGAGCCGGAGATCTGGCGCTTCTCCACCGGCCTGCACTGCCCGGAGAGCGACATCCGCTATGCCGATCCGATCCCGTCGATGTTCTCGTTCAACTCGGCCGTCGGCGCCTGCGAGACCTGCCGAGGCTTCGGCCGCGTGATCGGCGTCGATTTCGGATTGGTGATCCCCGACGAGCGGCTCACGCTGCGCGCCGGCGCCATCAAGCCGATGCAGACGCCGGCCTGGAAGGAAGCCCAGGACGACCTGATGCGCCATGCCGAGGCCGCCGGCATCCCGCGCGACACGCCCTGGAACAAGCTCTCCGCGGCGCAGAAGGAATGGGTCATCGAGGGTTCGCCGAACTGGAACGGCAAGTGGAACCAGCAGTGGTTCGGCATCAAGCGCTTCTTCGGCTACCTGGAGAGCAAGGCCTACAAGATGCACATCCGCGTGCTGCTGTCGAAGTACCGCAGCTACACGCAATGCCCGGTCTGCGCGGGCGCGCGGCTGAAGCTGGAGAGCCTGCTGTGGCGCATCGGCGGCAAAGCCGACGCCGATGCCGTGCTGGCGCCGGAGAAGCGCTTCATGCCCGCCGGGGTGACCTGGTCGCGCGAGCAGCTCGAGGCCCTGCCGGGGCTGTGCCTGCACGACCTGATGCTGCTGCCGATCGAGCGATTGCGGAAGTTCTTCGACCTGCAGGCGCCGGCGCTGGCCGCCGGCGCCCATCCGGGCCTGCCGGCGACCGGGGAGCCGGCCGCGCCGCAGGCGGGGCACGGCGACGCCCAGGCCCTCAAGCTGCTGTTCGAGGAGATCACGACCCGCCTGCGCTACCTGCACGATGTCGGCATCGGCTATCTCACGCTCGATCGCCAGAGCCGCACGCTGTCGGGCGGCGAGGTCCAGCGCATCAACCTGACGACGGCGCTGGGCACCTCGCTGGTCAACACCCTGTTCGTGCTCGACGAGCCCAGCATCGGCCTGCACCCGCGCGACATGAACCGCATCACCGAGGCCATGCTGCGCCTGCGCGACGCCGGCAACACCCTGGTGGTGGTGGAGCACGACCCGGCCGTGATGCTGGCGGCCGACCGCGTGATCGACATGGGCCCCGGGCCCGGCATCCGCGGCGGCCAGATCGTCTTCGACGGCAGCACCGACGACCTGCGCAATGCCGCCACGCTCACCGGCGACTACCTCGGCGGGCGCCGCCAGATCGGCATGGGCTTCAAGCGCGCCGTGACCGAGGCCACGCCACGCCTGATCCTGGAGGGCGCGCGCGAGCACAACCTGCGCGACGTGTCGGTGGAGTTCCCGCTGCAGCGCCTGGTGGTGGTCACCGGCGTGAGCGGCTCGGGCAAGTCGACCCTGGTGCAGGACGTGCTGGCGCCGGCGCTGATGCGCCATTTCGGCAAGGCCACGGAGACGCCCGGCGCGCACGACCGCCTGCTGGGCGCCGACCACCTGGGCGACGTGGTGTTCGTCGACCAGTCCCCCATCGGCAAGACCGCGCGTTCCAACCCGGCGAGCTATGTCGGCGCCTGGGACGCGGTGCGCGAGATCTTCGCCACCGCCGCGCTGTCGCGCCAGCGCGGCTACACGGCCAGCAAGTTCAGCTTCAACAGCGGCGACGGCCGCTGCCCGACCTGCGGCGGCTCGGGCTTCGAGCATGTCGAGATGCAGTTCCTCTCCGACGTCTATCTGCGCTGCCCGGACTGCGACGGCCAGCGCTATCGGCCGGAGATCCTGGAGGTGACGATCGAGCGTCCGCTGCCGGCGCGTCCGGGCGACACCGCCGACACCGGAGCCGCCGGCGCGGCGCGCCTGGTGGCGATGAACGTCGCCGATGTGCTCGATCTCACCGTGGCCGAGGCCGCGCACGCCTTCGCCGGCGACCGCGAGGTGCTGCGCGTGCTGCAGCCGATCGTCGACGTCGGGCTCGACTACGTGAAGCTCGGCCAGCCGGTGCCCACGCTCTCGGGCGGCGAGGCGCAGCGGCTCAAGCTGGCGGGCTTCCTGGCCGAGTCGGCCAAGAGCGCCAGCGCCAGCCGGCAGGCCCTGGCCCGCAAGGGCACCCTGTTCCTGTTCGACGAGCCCACCACCGGACTGCACTTCGACGACATCGCGCGCCTCATGCGCGCCCTGCGCAAGCTGCTCGACGCCGGCCATTCGCTGGTCGTGATCGAGCACAACCTGGATGTCATCCGTGCCAGCGACTGGCTGATCGACCTCGGCCCCGAGGGCGGCGACGCCGGTGGTCAGGTGGTGGCGGTGGGCACGCCCGAGCAGGTCAGGGAGCGCGCCGACTCGCTCACCGGCGAGGCCCTGCGCGACTACGAGCTTGCCATCGGCCCGTCGCGCCGCGTGGCCGAACGCGCCGCGCCCCGGGCGGCGGTCCAGGGCCAGGCGCCCGGCCCGCGGCCGTTGCGTCCGCCCAGGGGCGAGGGCGCGATCCAGATCGTCAATGCCCGCGAGCACAACCTGAAGAACCTCTCGGTCGACATCCCGCGCGGCAAGTTCAGCGTCGTCACCGGCGTCAGCGGCTCGGGCAAGTCGACCCTGGCTTTCGACATCCTGTTCAACGAAGGCCAGCGCCGCTATCTCGAATCGCTCAACGCCTATGCGCGCAGCATCGTGCAGCCGGCCGGGCGGCCCGAGGTCGACGCCGTCTATGGCATCCCGCCGACGGTGGCGATCGAGCAGCGCCTGTCGCGCGGCGGGCGCAAGAGCACGGTCGGCACCACCACCGAGGTCTGGCACTTCCTGCGCCTGCTCTACGTCAAGCTCGGCACCCAGCACTGCATCCACGACGGCGCCGCCGTGCAGCCGCAGACGCCCGACAGCATCGTGGCGCAGCTCATGCGCCGCTTCCATGGCCAGCACATCGGCCTGCTGGCGCCGCTGGTGAGCAACCGCAAGGGCGTCTACACCGAGCTGGCCGACTGGGCGCGCCCGCGCGGCTTCACGCACCTGCGGGTCGATGGCGGCTTCCTGCCGGTGACGCCGTTCCCGCGGCTGGACCGCTTCAAGGAACACAGCATCGAGCTGCCGATCGCCAGCCTGGACATCTCGGCCGCCGGCGAGCCGGCCCTGCGCGAGGCCCTGACCCGGGCGCTGGAGCACGGCAAGGGCGTGGTGCACGTCATGAGCGAGCTCGACGGCCTGAAGGAGGCGCTCGCCGATGGCTCGCTCACCGCCGGCATCGGCCGCACGCAGGTGTTCTCGACCCTGCGCGCCTGCCCGATCTGCAGCACCAGCTATGCCGAACTCGATCCGCGCCTGTTCAGCTACAACAGCAAGCATGGCTGGTGCCCCGACTGCGTGGGCACCGGCGTCAAGCTGACGCGCGACCAGCGCCAGGTCTTCGACGACTCGGTGCTGGCCGACGACCAGAAGGGCCGCGAGCAGACCTTCGCCGAACCCGAGGCCGAGGACGTCGGCGATGTCGTCTGCCCGACCTGCCATGGCACGCGGCTCAATGCCGTGGCGCGCGCGGTGCTGCTCGACGGCGTCGGCGCCGGCGCGCTGCCCGTGCCGCACGAGGAGCGCCACGGCGAGGGGCTGGGCATCGCCATCACCGACATCGCCCGCCTGAGCGTGACCGACATCCGCCAGTGGTTCGAGCGCCTGACCCTGACCGGCCGCGATGCCGAGATCGCGCGCGACCTGGTGCCCGAGATCAGGAGCCGGCTCGAGTTCCTGGAGGAGGTCGGCCTGGGCTATCTGACGCTCGACCGCGGCGCGCCCACGCTCTCGGGCGGCGAAGCCCAGCGCATCCGCCTGGCCGCGCAGCTCGGCAGCAACCTGCAGGGCGTGTGCTACGTGCTCGACGAGCCGACCATCGGCCTGCACGCGCGCGACAACCGCATCCTGCTCGACGCGCTGCACAAGCTCGGCGACAAGGGCAACACCCTGGTGGTGGTGGAGCACGACGAGGACACCATCCGCCGCGCCGACCACATCATCGACATCGGCCCGAGCGCCGGCAAGCGTGGCGGCCGGCTGGTCGCCGAGGGCAGCGTCGCCGACATCGAGGCCGCCGGCGATTCGCAGACCGGCCGCTACCTGCGCGATGCCATCCGCCATCCGCTGCAGGCGCGTCGCGATGTGCTGCCCCCGGTGGCGGCCCCGAAGGCCAAGGCCAAAGAAACGGAGGATGCCGATGCCTGGCTGACCGTGCGCGGCGCCGACCTGCACAACCTGCAGGACGTCACGACGACGCTGCCCCTGCACCGGCTGGTCGCCATCACGGGTGTCAGCGGTTCGGGCAAGTCGACGCTGGCGCGCGACGTGCTGCTGGCCAACGTGCAGGCGATCGTCATCCAGCGCATGACCAAGGCCGGCCGCGATGCCGATGCCGCCGGCAAGCGCCCGGCCTGGACGGGTTGCGACACGGTCGAGGGCTACGAGGTCATCGACCGCGTGCTGGAAGTCGACCAGACGCCGATCGGCAAGACGCCGCGCAGCTGCCCGGCGACCTACATCGGCTTCTGGGACACCATCCGCAAGCTCTTCGCCGACACCCTGGAGGCCAAGGCACGCGGCTACACGCCGGCGCGCTTCAGCTTCAACACCGGCGAGGGCCGCTGCCCGGGCTGCGATGGCGCGGGCGTGCGCACCATCGAGATGAGCTTCCTGCCGGACGTCAAGGTGCCCTGCGAGGTCTGCCACGGCGCGCGCTTCAACCCCGAGACGCTGGCCGTCACCTGGCGCGGCAAGAGCATCGGCGACGTGCTGCAGATGGAGGTCGACGAGGCGGTCGGCTTCTTCGCCAGCATGCCCCACATCAGCCACCCGCTGCAGCTGCTGGTGGATGTCGGCCTGGGCTACCTGACGCTCGGCCAGCCGTCGCCGACGCTGTCGGGCGGCGAGGCGCAGCGCATCAAGCTGGTGACCGAGCTGAGCAAGGTGCGCGACGATGTCACGCGCCGGGGCCAGAAGGCGCCGCACACGCTCTATGTGCTCGACGAGCCGACGGTGGGCTTGCACATGGCCGACGTCGAGAAGCTGATCCACGTGCTGCACCGGCTGGTCAACGGCGGCCACAGCGTGGTGGTGATCGAGCACGACCTCGACGTCATCGCCGAGGCCGACTGGCTGATCGACCTGGGGCCGGAGGGCGGCAACGCCGGCGGCCGCATCGTCGCGGCGGCGACGCCGGAGGAGGTGGTGCGGCTGGGCACGCACACCGGCGTGGCGTTGGCGCCGGTGCTGGCGCGCGCCGCCCGCGCGGGCTGAGGCGCGGGCCGCGATCCGGCCGCCCGGTGGCGAGTCGCCCAGGCGACCCGTCACGCGGGTGAGACCCGATGACCGGCACGGCCGGGGCGTCTCTAATGGAGGTATCCATGTGCCCAGGAGCCGTATCCATGTTTCGTCGTTTCTTCGTCCGCGCCGCCGTCTTCTCCGTGACCGCGGCGGCGGCCGCCATGCCCTTCGCCGCCGCGCAGGCCCAGGGCTTTCCCAACAAGCCCGTCAAGCTCGTGATCGCCTTCCCGGCCGGCGGGCCGACCGACATCACGATGCGCCAGCTGGCGGACAACGCCTCCAGGATCCTCGGCCAGCCCGTCATCGTCGACAACAAGCCCGGCGCCGGTGGCACCCTGCCGGCCCAGGCGCTGCAGACCTCGCAGGCCGACGGCTACACCATCGCGCAGATTCCGCTGGGCGTGTTCCGCCTGGGCTACACGACCAAGCTCAACTGGGACCCGATCAAGGACATCAGCTATGTCATCAACGTCACGGGCTATGCCTTCGGCGTGGTGGTGCCGGCCGACAGCCCGTTCAAGACCTGGGCCGATTTCGTCGCCTACGCCAAGGCCAACCCGGGCCGCCTGACCTATGGCTCGACCGGCAACCTGACCAGTCCGCACCTCACCATGGAGACCCTGGCCCAGCGCGCCGGCATCCAGCTGCAGCACGTGCCGTACAAGGGCAGCGCCGACCTGATGCTCGCCACGGTCAGCGGCCAGCTGATGGCGGCGGCCGACAGCACCGGCTTCGCGCCGCAGGTCGAGGCCGGCAAGCTGCGCGTGCTCAACACCTGGGGCGACAAGCGCCTGGCCAAGTTCCCCGACGCGCCCACGCTGAAGGAGCTGGGCTACGACATCGTGCAGAACTCGCCCTTCGGCATCGGCGCGCCCAAGGGCACCCCGCCCGACGTCGTGAAGAAGCTGCACGACGCCTTCAAGCAGGCCATGGAGGAGCCCAGCTATGTCGCCGCCCTCGGCCGCTACGACATGCTGCCGGACTACAAGAGCACCGCCCAGTACACGCAGTTCGCGCAGGACACCGTGGCCAAGGAGAAGGTGGTGATCGAGAAGCTGGGACTGGCGAAGCCGCCGCAGTGAGGGGGCCTCGTCCCGGTCGCGGGCGTCAGGCCTTCACCGCACCCCCAGCACCGCCCGCGCCACTTCCGCGAATCCCGCGCCGCGCTCGCCCTGCGTCACGTAGCGCGGCAGGTGCGTCAGCTTGGGCACGAAGCGCGCCACGTTGGCCACGCCGATGCTGTGGGCGAAGGCCTCGAACATGAGCTGGTCGTTGGTGGAGTCGCCCACGTAGGCCCAGCGGTCGCGCTCGGCGGTGGTGTCGAGCGGCTGCTGCCACAGCTCGTCGACGATCCAGCGCGCGCCGGCGAGCTTGTCGTTGTCGCCCAGCCAGCCATTGACATGGATGCTGCTGACGGTGGCGTGCAGGCCCTCGCTGCGCATCAGCGCGACCACGGCGTCGATCGCGGCCTCGTCGAGGTGCGTGAATTCGCTGTGGTCGATGGCGATGTCGGTCTCGCGGCCGGCCGAATCGGTGGCGCGGCGTGCGCCCGGGATCTCGCGCTCGATGCGCTCGAGCACGCGCTGCATGCGGGCGAAGTTGGCGGCCCGCCGCGCGGCGTCGCGCAGGAAATACCGTCGTGGCGGCACCGGATGCAGGCTGTCGCCGGGCCGCCAGGGTGGCGGTGGCAGCAGTGCCACGGCGCCGTTCTCGGCCACGATGGCATCGACCGGCCAGGTGGCGATGAAGGGCAGGCTCCAGCCGACCGGCCGGCCGGTGATGGCGACGACCTTCAAGCCGGCGGCGCGCAGGTCGGCCAGGGCGCGCAGGGCGTCGGGCGTGATGGCGCCCTCGGTGGTCAGCGTGTCGTCGATGTCGGTGAAGACGCCGGTGAGCGCGGCGCGCTCGGCCGCCGGCCAGGTCGCCAGCGGGCGCATGCGCGCCGATGGCGATGCCGAAGCGGCGGCAGTCCCCGGCCGTCCGTCCGGCGCCGTGGCCGGGAGGTCGTCGTCGCCGCCGGCCACGCCGAAGACCAGGTAGCGCGCCGCCGCGAAGTTGGCGAACATGCCGCCCAGGCTGCCCAGCGCCACGCCCAGGGTGGGCGCGAGCGGGTGATCGAGCAGGTGCAGGGTCAGGGCATAGATCGCGTAATTGATGGCGGCGCCGCCCAGCATCGACACGATGTAGCGCGCGTATTCGCGGCCGATCGAGCGCGCCGTCGCATGGGACCGCGCGCGCCGGGCGAAGGTGAAGCGCCGGTTGAGCCACCAGGTCGCCGACGCGGCGGCCAGGAACGACACCACGCGTCCGGCATGCCAGCCCAGCAGGGGCGCCAGCACGTGCAGCACGGCCAGGTCGACCCCGAGGCCGACCACGCCGACGACGGCGAAACGCAGGAACTGGCCCCGCAGGAGCCGGTGGATCAGGGGCATCGATGTCTCTTTCATGCGGCGGGAGACGGCGCGAGGGCCGGGTGGGAAATGGGCGT
Source organism: Variovorax sp. PEI5 (assembly GCF_056679935.1). NCBI lineage: Bacteria > Pseudomonadati > Pseudomonadota > Betaproteobacteria > Burkholderiales > Comamonadaceae > Variovorax > Variovorax sp. PEI5. The sequence goes on along the minus strand of NZ_CM155257.1, from coordinate 2,231,780 downwards.
CATGGGCGGGCGTCGTTGGGAAGCGAAGGACGGGAAGCCTCGGGCGGTCGATGATCGACCATCGGCGAGGCGGACGTAGCAGCGGGCGCCAGGCGATACACGCGCGCCGTGCCCTCCGCGTGCAGCGGCAGGAAGAAGCGTTCGAAGTCCGCCTGCGGCGCCAGCTCGGGCCAGCGCTCGGCGTTGAGCACCAGGGTGTCGAAGCCCTGCGCCACCAGCCGGCGGTGCATGTCCCGTGGCGCCAGGTCGACGAGGTCGTCGTAGCGCCAGGGACCGAAGGCATCGCCATGGATTGGCAGCAGCGCGACCGGGGCGTAGTAGAGCGACTCCTCGAAGCCCAGCTGGTAGACGCGCCGGATGCCGGAGCCGTCCGCGTGGTCGCGCAGCCAGGTCCACATGCCATGGCCGTTGACGCGCTGGCGCAGCAGCGCCTCGCGCGCCAGCGGCTCGGGCACGATGTACCGGGCGTGGCGCAGGCTCCAGGCGATGCTCGCCACGCCGATGCTCGCCATCAGCAGCGCGCCGGCGAGGCGCGTGGCGCGCGGCGTGCGCAGCGGCGCGAAACGTTCGCGCAGGGCCCGCGCGCCCCGCGCCCAGCCAATGGCGGCGAGCAATGCGAGCAATGGCGAGGCCGTCATCAGGTAGCGCGGGTAACGCGAACTCGCGACCCACACCAGCAGCATCCAGGTGCTCGCCAGCAGCAGGCCGCGCACCGTCGCGTCGCGACGCGCCCGTGGCAGGAAGGGCACCACCAGCGCCGGCCAGAGCAGCCAGTCGGGCCAGCCGGCCTTGTCGCGCAGGTCGGCCAGCTGGCCCTGGTAGTCGGCCAGGTTCCAGTCGGTGAAGCCGAACCACCTGCCGCCCAGCGGGCTGAACGGATCGCCGGCGAGGAGGGCGTTGCGCGCGTACCAGTAGCCGCACGGCAGCAGCAGCACGCCCGCGACCCACAGCCAGGTCGAGGGCCGGCGGTCGCGCAGCGCCAGCACGAAGGCGAAGAACGGCAGCAGCGCCAGCGCCTGGTACTTGGCGCCGGCCGCGATGCCCAGGCAGAAGGCGCAGACCAGCAGCCAGCACCGGCCGCGCGCCGCGTCGCTGCGCCATTCGTGCAGCGCGGCGAAGGCGACCGTCGCGAACAGCGTCACGCCCATGTCGACATAGGCGCGGTCGTACTGGCCCTTGGAGAGCAGCAGCCAGATCGCCGCCGCCATGCCGGCCACCACGCGATCGCGCAGGTGGCGCACGGCCAGCAGATGGATCAGCCAGGCCGTCAGCCAGCCCGTCGCGGCATGCACGAGATGGGGCAGCACATCGTCGCCCCAGAGCAGCGGCACGGCGAAGAGCAGGTCGAAGTTGTAGGGGAACCAGGGATAGCGCAGCCAGTCGCTGACCACCAGGCGGCCCGTGCGCGCCCATTCGCGGGCGTGCGGCAGGTGATAGGCCAGTTCGTCCCACGCCATCGGCGGCGCCAGCGGCGCCAGCAGCGTGGGCAGGATCAGCAGGGCGACGGCGACGAGGGTCCAGCGCTCGGCGGTGGTGCCGCAGGACCAGGCGTCGCGCCAGCGCCAGCGGCGCGACCCGCCGGGTGGGGCCGCCGGGCCCGGCGGGTGCCGCCCCGCATCCCGCAGCAGCCGCCATGCCCCCAGGCCGACACCGGTCGCGACCAGTGCCAGCACCGGTGCCCGGTCCAGTCGACCGGCGATGCCCAGCACCTGCAGCACGCAGATCCAGATGCCGATTCCCAGCGTCGTCGCGATCGGCCCCGTCAGGTCGCCGATCGGGTGAAGCAATCCGGGCGAGGGCCGGCCCGGTGCGGTGGGCGCCGGCGCCGCGAGGCGCTCGCCCAGCAGCCACCGCCCGATGCCCCAGCAACCGAACAGCCAGGTGCCCAGCAGGGCGTACTGCGCGAGCGCGAAGCCGAGCGGGTGCGATGCCACGGACGGCGGCGTCGGGCGTCAACCCGCGTTCTGCAGCGACAGGCCGGCGTGTTCGCGCAGCGGGTGGAAATGGATCTTGGGAAAGCGTTCCTGCGCCAGCCGGACGTCGTAGGGCGAGGTGCACAGGTAGGCCAGCGTATTGGCCGCATCCAGCGCCATGCGCGCCGGATAGGCGTTGACGAACTCGCGCAGTTCGGCCGGCGTGTCGGCGGTGATCCAGCGCGCGCCGGTGTACTGGCAGCCCTCGAGCCGCACGTCGCAGTCGTACTCGCCCTTCAGGCGGTGCTGCACGACCTCGAACTGCAGCTGGCCGACCGCGCCCAGCAGCATCGGCCCGCCGATCTCGGGGCGGAACACCTGGATCGCGCCTTCCTCGCCGAGCTGCGCCAGGCCCTGCTGCAGCTGCTTGGTGCGCAGCGGGTTCTTCAGGATCACGGTCATGAAGAGTTCCGGCGCGAAGAACGGCAGGCCGGTGAACATCAGGTTGGCGCCGTCGGTGATGGTGTCGCCCAGCTGCACGCCACCGTGCGTGGTGAAGCCCACGATGTCGCCGGCGAAGGCTTCCTCCACCGCCTCGCGGCGCTGGCTCATGAAGGTCACGACGCTGGTCGGACGCAGTTCCTTGGCCGTGCGCTGCACCTTGAGCTTCATGCCCGGCGTGTAGCGGCCCGAGGCCATGCGCACGAAGGCGATGCGGTCGCGGTGCGCCGGGTCCATGTTGGCCTGCACCTTGAAGACGACGCCGGCGAAGTCCTTGTCCTCCGGCCTGATCTCCTTGACCACCGGCTGGCGGTTGACCAGCGTGGTGCTGGTGCGCGACTGTGGCGGGGGCGCGAGGTCGACCAGGGCGTCGAGCACCTCCATGACGCCGAAGTTGTTGACGCCGGAGCCGAAGAACACCGGTGTCTGGCGGCCGGCCAGGAAGGCCTCGCGGTCCCAGGCCGGCGAGGCGCCGGCGGCCAGCTCCATGCTCTGCTCGGCATTCTCGAACTCGGCGCCGAAGCGCCGGATGAGCTCGGCGCGGTCGTCCAGCGCGATGGTCTCGAATTCCTGCGGCAGGCGCTCCTTGCCCGAGTCGAACACCGTCATGGTCTGCGTGCGCAGGTTCATGATGCCGCCGAAGCTCTTGCCCTGGCCCACCGGCCAGGTCATCGGCACGCAGGGCATGCCCAGCTCGCGCTCGATCTCGTCGAGGATGTCCAGCGGCTCGCGGACCTCGCGGTCCATCTTGTTGACGAAGGTGATGATGGGCGTGTCGCGCTGGCGGCAGACCTCGATCAGGCGCCGCGTCTGCGCTTCCACGCCGTTGGCCGCGTCGATCACCATCAGGGCCGAATCGACCGCCGTCAGCACGCGGTAGGTGTCCTCGGAAAAGTCCTTGTGGCCGGGCGTGTCCAGCAGGTTGATGACGTGCTCGCGATAGAGCATCTGCATCACCGACGAGGCCACCGAGATGCCACGCTGCTTCTCGATCTCCATCCAGTCGGAGGTGGCGTGGCGCGTCGCCTTGCGGGCCTTGACCGAGCCGGCGATCTGGATCGCGCCCGAGAACAGCAGCAGCTTCTCCGTCAGCGTGGTCTTGCCGGCGTCGGGGTGGGAGATGATCGCGAAGGTGCGGCGACGCTTGGTTTCTTCGAGGAATTTGTCGTTCGACATCGGGCAGGATTCAAGGGGGGAGGGGGCGGCCGGCACGACGCCGGCGGCGGAGGCGGGCGGGAGGCCGCGATGGCCGCTATTGTCCCTCAGGGCGTGCCGGCTCAGCCGCGCCGGAACTGCTTGCGCAGGAACGGCCGGTGGCGCGCGATGTGCGCCAGCTGCGCCTCGGCGATGGTGCCGCCGAGGTCGACGCCGTCGCCATTGAGCACGTCGTTGGCGAAGTCGAGCGCGCGCGCCACCACCTCGGCCTCGTCGACGCCCTGTTGCGCGGCGAGGTCCAGCGCGACACGCTTCATGGCGCGCTGCGACAGCATCCACATCGCGCCGAAGGAGTCCCAGGCGGCCGCGGCCTCCTTGAAGCGGTCGCGTTCGGCCAGGATCTGGTCGAGCGGCCGGGCCAGGATCTCCTCCAGCTGGCCGAGCCGGTCCATCAGCTGCGCGTTGCGCGCCTCGAGCGCCTGGCGCAACTCGTCCGCGCTGGGCGGCGGCGTGATGGAGCCATCGGGATTGGGCGTGGCGATGTGGAGCGTGTCGGTCAGCGTCATGGCCCTGATTCTCGCGTCGCCGGGGCCGCCTCCACGGTTCTCACATCGGCGGCACGAAGCCGTTGCGGCCGGCCAGCACGCGCACGGCGGTCGGCTGGCCGTTGCGTTCCTGCGCATTGACCAGCACCCGCGCGCCGGGCGTCAGCAGCGCGTCGGTCGCGGGCCGGAAGGTCACGACCGGCACGTCGCGCGGCACGATCACGGTCTTCTCGCCGCCCTTGTAGGCCAGGCGCAGCTGCTGACCGCCACGGCCCGAAGCCGGTGCCGCCGCGAGATCGGCGACGGTGGCGTTGGTCATGGTGCTGCGGGGTTCCAGGTCCCAGGGGAAATGCCCCTCGCCGGTGCCGCGCGCCTCGGCCGGGAACACCAGCACCTCGAGCGCGCGCTGCGTGCCGTCGGGCTGCGGCATGGCGGCGGTGCCGACATAGCTACCCTGCTTGATGTCGGCCAGCCGGATCGGATAGACCTCCGAGACCGGCAGGTCGGCCGCCCGCGCCATGCTCACGACCTCGCCGCCGCGATCCTTGACGATCAGCCGGGTGGCATCGACATAGACGACCGTGCCGCGCACGCGCACCGTGGGCGTCGCCGGGGTCGGGGGCGCCGGGGGCGCGGGCATCGCGCCCATGGGGACGGCCGGTCGGGCGGGCTGGCTCCAGGCCGCCTGCGGCAGGACCAGCAGGCTGGCCACGAGGCCGGCCGCGGCGAGCGGGGCGGCGGCGAACGAACGGAACAGCGGGCGGAGGAGGGCGGTGGTGTGCTTGCGCGTCATGGTGGAAGGCCTTGTCGAAGATTCGACCGCGCCGGGTGCCGCGATGGCCCCGGAACGCGTGTCGGATGCGACTCTAGGAGCGTCGCGACCGTCGCCCATGCAGGGATTCGAGCCGGTCCGGGGCAGGGCGAAACCGGTGCTGGGCTAAAATTCCGCCTCCGAGGAGCGTTGCAGCGCCATCAGGCGTGAGGCTCGGAACACATCGCAACCACGCTCATCCGCTGTCCATCGCGGTGAGTTCCGTCTCCGTCAGACGCACATCCCTCGATCCAGCGGCATCCGCAATCAGCCTTGGAGTGTCTTCCTCATGAGCGCCGTTCTCGAATCCCCGTCTTCCGTCTCCCCCGTGCTGCCCACCGCGGCCGCGTCCGCCCGGGCCGCCGACCAGGCCATCACCGACATCTCGCTCGCCGCCTGGGGCCGCAAGGAGATCCGCATCGCCGAGACCGAGATGCCCGGCCTGATGGCCATCCGCGAGGAATTCTCGGCCGCGCAGCCGCTCAAGGGCGCGCGCATCACCGGTTCGCTGCACATGACCATCCAGACGGCGGTGCTCATCGAGACGCTGCAGGCGCTCGGTGCCCAGGTGCGCTGGGCCTCCTGCAACATCTTCTCGACGCAGGACCACGCCGCCGCCGCCATCGCCGCGGCCGGCACGCCGGTGTTCGCCATCAAGGGCGAGTCGCTGGAGGACTACTGGGACTACACCCACCGCATCTTCGACTTCGGTGCCGAGGGCACGCCGGGCGAAGGCCCCAACATGATCCTGGACGATGGCGGCGACGCCACGCTGCTCATGCACCTGGGCCAGCGCGCCGAGCAGGACCTGTCGCTCATCGACACGCATTCGAGCGAGGAGGAACGCATCCTGTATGCCGCCATCCGCAAGAAGCTGGCCGAGGACCCGACCTGGTACAGCCGCAAGTCGGCCGAGATCATCGGCGTGACCGAGGAGACCACCACCGGCGTGCACCGCCTGAACGACATGTCGGCCAAGGGCCTGCTGAAGTTCCGCGCCATCAACGTCAACGACTCCGTCACCAAGAGCAAGTTCGACAACCTCTATGGCTGCCGCGAATCGCTGGTCGATGGCATCAAGCGCGCGACCGACGTGATGATCGCCGGCAAGGTGGCCGTCGTGGCCGGCTACGGCGACGTGGGCAAGGGCTCGGCGCAGGCGCTGCGCGCCCTCTCGGCCCAGGTCTGGGTGACCGAGATCGACCCCATCAACGCCCTGCAGGCCGCCATGGAAGGCTACAAGGTCGTGACCATGGAGTACGCCGCCGACAAGGCCGACATCTTCGTCACCACCACCGGCAACCGCGACGTCATCCGCCACGAGCACATGGTCGCCATGAAGGACCAGGCCATCGTCTGCAACATCGGCCACTTCGACAACGAGATCGACATCGCGTCGATCGAGAAGTACCAGTGGGAGGAGATCAAGCCGCAGGTCGACCATGTCGAGTTCCCCGACGGCAAGCGCATCATCCTGCTGGCCAAGGGCCGCCTGGTGAACCTGGGCTGCGGCACCGGCCATCCGAGCTTCGTGATGTCGTCGTCCTTCGCCAACCAGACGATCGCGCAGATCGAGCTGTTCACCAAGCCCGATGCCTACGAGTCCGGCAAGGTCTACGTGCTGCCCAAGCACCTCGACGAGAAGGTCGCACGCCTGCACCTGAAGAAGGTCGGCGCGATGCTGACCGAACTCAGCGATGCCCAGGCCGCCTACATCGGCGTGGACAAGGCCGGCCCGTACAAGGCGGACACCTACAGGTACTGAATGGCTCGCCCCCAGTCTTCGCGCACTGCGTGTCGCTTCGCCAACCCCCTGCCGGGGGCGACACCGGCGGCCGGGCGGAACCCGTTCCGCGGTGTTGCTGGCAGGAGCTGTCATGCGCGCTGATCAACTGTTGGTGGAGCGTGGACTGGCGGCGTCGCGGTCGCAGGCCGTGCGGCTGATCGCCGGCGGACTTCGCTGGCGCGACGCCGGCAGCACCGATGCCTGGCGCCCGGTCGGCAAGAACCGCGACGACATCCCCGAGACGGCCGAACTCGACCTGGCCGACGCGGCCGAGTCGCGTTTCGTCTCGCGCGGCGGGCTGAAGCTCGAAGGCGCGCTGGCCACCGCCGGCATCGACGCGCGCGGCCGCCACTGCCTGGACATCGGGCAGTCGACCGGTGGCTTCACCGACTGCCTGCTGCAGCACGGCGCGGCCCATGTGGTGGGCATCGACGTCGGCCACGGCCAGCTGCATGCGCGCATCCGCGAGGACGAGCGCGTCACGGCCATCGAGCGCGTCAATGCGCGCGCCCTGACGCGTGCCGATCTGCCGGAGGACGAACGCGCCGAGTTCGACCTCGTGGTGGGCGACCTGTCGTTCATCTCGCAGACGCTGGTGCTGCCCGCCGTCGTGCCCTTCCTCGCGCCCGGTGGCGACCTGCTGATGCTGGTCAAGCCCCAGTTCGAGCTGCAGCCGGGACAGGTCGGCAAGGGCGGCATCGTGCGCGACGCGGCGCTCTACGCGGTGGTCGAGGCGCGTCTGCGCGAGGCCTGCGCCGCGCTCGGCCTGCGCGTCGCGCGCTGGTTCGACAGTCCGATCGCCGGCGGCGACGGCAACCGCGAGTTCTTCATCCACGCCGTGTCCGCCACCGGGCGCGACGACGGCGTTCCCGACCCAGGAGCCGCGCATGCGCATTCCCCTGAGCTTTGAATTCTTCCCGACCAAGACGCCCGAGGGTGCCGCCAAGCTGCGCGCCGTGCGCCGGCAGCTCTACGCCACGCGGCCCGAGTTCTGCTCGGTGACCTATGGCGCCGGCGGCTCGACGCACGAAGGCACCTTCGCCGCCGTGCGCGAGATCGTCGAGGAGGGCATCCCCGCGGCGAGCCACTTCTCGTGCATCGGCGCCACGCGCGCCACGGTGCGCGCCCAGCTGGCCGAACTGCATGCGATGGGCGTGCGCCGCCTGGTGGCATTGCGCGGCGACCTGCCCAGCGGCTATGGCATCGGCGGCGAATTCCACTACGCGAGCGATCTGGTGACCTTCATCCGCGAAGAGACCGGACGCGACTTCCACATCGAGGTCGCCTGCTACCCCGAGATCCATCCGCAGGCGCGTTCCCCGGAGGCCGACCTGCAGGCCTTCGCGACCAAGGCGCGCGCCGGCGCCGATTCGGCGATCACGCAGTACTTCTTCAGCGCCGAGGCGTATTTCCGCTTCGTCGACGATGCGCGGCGCCTGGGGGTCGACATCCCGATCGTGCCGGGCGTGATGCCCATCACCAGCTCGACCCAGCTGATGCGCTTCTCGGATGCCTGCGGCGCCGAGATCCCGCGCTGGATCCGGCTGCGCCTGAACGGCTTCGGCGACGACGTCGAATCCATCAAGTCGTTCGGCCTCGACGTCGTGGCCGCGCTGTGCGAGCGCCTGCGCGACGGCGGGGCGCCCTCGCTGCATTTCTACACGATGAACCAGGCCGCCGCGCCATTGGCCGTGCTCGATCGGCTCGGCTGGGGCACATGAGCATGACGGCGGCGGGTCGCCTGCGGCGACGCGCCGCCCGCGCCGCGGCCGGCGTCGCGTGCGCGGTCGCCGCGCTGCTCCTGCTCGACGGCTGCAGCGCCACGCCCGATCCCATGGCCGGGGACGGGGCGGTCGCCTTGCCGGCCGGCCCGATCACGGCGACGGCGACGGCGACGGCGCCATCGTCGGGCACCGGTCTGCGACCCCTGTTGCGGGGCATCAGCGTGCCCTCGGGTGCGCCACCGCGTTCCACGGTGGCGACCGTCAATTACGACCTGTCCACAGCCGGCAACGACGATCCGTTCGCCGGTGGCGACGATGGCATTCCGGGCGACCGGCCCTCGGGCGAGTTCTTCCAGCGCGGGGGCGCTTCCTGGTACGGCATCCAGTTCCACCAGCGCCGCACGGCCAATGGCGAGCGTTTCGACATGTCGGCCTTCACGGCCGCGCATCGCACCCTGCCCTTCGGCACGGCGGTGTGCGTGCGCAGTCTCACCAATGGTCGCGAAGTGCTGGTGCGCGTCAACGATCGCGGGCCGTTCGGCCCCGGTCGCGTCATCGACCTGAGCCGGGCGGCGGCGGAGGCGATCGACATGGTCGGCCTGGGCATCAAGCAGGTCGCGCTCACCGTGGTGGACAAGGAGGCCGGCGGCATGCGTTGCGCAGGCGCGCCGGTCGATCGCGCCGCATTGACGGCCCTGGCCGCCGGCGCGGAGGGCGGCAGCAGCGAGGAGGTCGCGCCCCGGGCGGCCATCTCGCGTCGCACGGCCGGGACGCGCGGCCGGCGCTGAAGAAACCGCGTCGCGGCGTCGGCGACTTCAGCCGCCGGCGTCGACCGAGAACGTCGCGTGGCGGTCCTGCGCCAGCCGCTCCACCAGTTGCGGCAGCGCCGCTTCCAGCTTGGCCTTGAGCGTGTAGGGCGGATTGATCAGGAACATGCCGCTCGCGGGCAGGCCGGGGCGTCGCGTCTCGCCGGTCGGCGCCGTGACGATGCGGCTCGACTTCACCGTCAGCGTGGCATGCAGCCAGGGTTTGCCGGCCTTGGTCGCCATCGTCTTCAGCCGGCGCGGCAGGTCGTGCGCCTCGGGCCTGGGAATGATGGGATACCAGACCGCGTAGGTGCCGGTGGCGAAACGCTTGAGCGTCTCGGCCACGAAGTCGAGCACGCGGGCATAGTCGCTCTTGATCTCGTAGCTCGGATCGCACAGCACCAGGGCGCGCCGCGAAGGCGGTGGCAGGAACTTGGTTGCGCTGCCGAAGCCGTCCTCGCGCAGCACCGCGATGCGCCGTCCGGCCTCGAGCTGGGCGATGTTGGCGTCGAGCGTGCGCGCATCGGTCGGATGCAGCTCGAACAGCTTGAGCTTGTCGTGGTCGCGCAGCAGGTGCTGCACGATGAAGGGCGAGCCCGGATAGACGCGCGCACCGCCCTTGGGATTGAAGGCCGCGACCACCTCCAGATAGCGTGCGATGGCCTCGGCCGGAGCGGCGGGCGTGGCGGCCGCCTTGCCGGCCGCCGAGGCATCGGCGGGCGCGGGGGCGCCGACCAGCCGCAACACGCCTTGCGCGGCCTCGCCGCTGGTGTCGGCATAGTCGCCGTCGAGCCGGTAGAGCCCGGCGCCCGCGTGCGTGTCGACGACGGTGAGCGCGGCTTCTTTCTCGAGCATGTGGTCGAGGGTGGCAATCAGCACCGTGTGCTTGAGCACGTCGGCGTGGTTGCCGGCATGGAACGCGTGGCGATAACTGAACATGCGGCGATGGTAACTGTCGCCGTCCGGCGTGCCGGGGACATCGCCTTTCACCTGTCCGGCGATTCGAGTTGGCATCGGCCACCCGGACGACTCGGCGTGTCGGCCGACGTAGGGATTGGCACAACGCTTGCTTCGAGGAAAAGATTGGATACGAATGCCGGGACGGATACATTCGCCTCCATATATTTTCAACTTCTAACGGAATATCGTCATGAATTCTCACCGTCTGGGTGCCCTCGCTGCCGCCATAGCCCTGGCTGGTCTGGCCGCACCGGTCCGTGCGCAATCCAGTGTGGCCATCTCCGGGCTCGTGGATGTGTATGTGGCCTCGACCCGCATGGCGGGTGCGCCGGGCCGCGTCACCGAGGTCGGCTCGGGCGGTCTGACCACCTCGTGGATCGGCTTTCGCGGCACCGAGGACCTGGGTGGTGGCCTGAAGGCCACCTATGCCCTGACGTCGTTCATCCGTGCCGACAGTGGTGTGTATGGACGTTTCAATGGTGACACGTCCTTCTCGCGCGATGCCAACGTCGGCCTGACCGGCGGGTTCGGCTCGGTGCGCCTGGGTCGCGGGACGGCACCCAATTTCCTGCCGACGATCTTCGCCAATCCGTTCGGCGACTCCTTCGCCTATTCGCCGCTGGTGCTGCACGCCAACGTCAACACGGCCGCCTGGGCCTATCGCACGACGCCGTCGGACACGGGCTGGGGCAACCAGATCGCCTACACCACGCCCAACTACAACGGCCTCGCCGCGACGGTCCAGTACCAGTTCGGCGAGCAGGGCAGCGACACCGGCAACGGCAGCAAGCGCAATGTCGGCATGAACGTGCTCTACATCAGCGGCCCCTGGACCGCGGTCGCCTTCTACGAGCGCGACCAGGTCAACAATCCCGTCACGGGCCTGCTGACGACCACGATCAACGGCGTGGGCGTGCCGGAGACCAAGAAGGACTGGATGGTCGGCGGCAGCTACAACGCCAACTTCGCGCGCTTCTTCCTGACCTATGGAGGCGCCAAGACCGAGATCGCCGACTACGACGCCAGGACCACCTCGCTCGGCCTGAGCGTGCCGATCGGCCTGGGCAGCCTCATCGGCGCCGTCGCCCGCACCAAGGTGGATGGCACCTACGATGGCACGCGCACGACCGGCAGCATCGGCTACGACTACTTCCTGTCCAAGCGCACCGACGTCTACGCCATCGCGATGCGGGATCACATCACCGATCGCAACAGTGGCAACAGCGTCGGCGTGGGCATGCGTCATCGCTTCTGACGACCGACCCGGCGTCAGGGTTGCCGGCTGTTCGCCGCCAGCATAGAATCATGGGCTTCGCAGCGTTCGAGCGGCCCCGCGGCGAAGTGCAAATTCCCACCTAAGAGATTCCCGTCAGAGGAACGCCGACCGTGGAAAAGGGCCCCGCAAACCTCCTCTCCAACAGAGAAAACTCATGACCAAAACGTTCAGCGCCAAGCCCGCTGACGTGACGCACGAGTGGTTTGTGATTGACGCGACCGACAAGGTCCTCGGACGAGTAGCCAGCGAAGTTGCTCTCCGTTTGCGCGGCAAACACAAGGCCATTTACACGCCTCACGTCGATACCGGTGACTTCATCGTCATCATCAACGCATCGCAACTCCGTGTGACCGGCGCCAAGCCGATCGACAAGGTGTACTACCGTCACTCGGGCTATCCGGGCGGCATCACGGCCACCAACTTCCGCGACATGCAAGCCAAGCACCCGGGCCGCGCCCTGGAAAAGGCCGTCAAGGGCATGCTGCCCAAGGGCCCGCTCGGTTACGCCATGATCAAGAAACTCAAGGTCTACGGTGGCGCAGAGCACCCGCATACCGCCCAACAGCCCAAAGTGCTGGAACTGTAAGGAGCCTTGAGATGATTGGTGAATGGAACAATGGCACCGGCCGTCGCAAATCCAGCGTCGCCCGTGTGTTTCTGAAAAAGGGCACCGGCAAGATCACGGTCAATGGCAAGGACATCCAGGCCTATTTCGGCCGCGAGACCTCCATCATGATCGCGAAGCAGCCGCTGTTTCTGACGAACAATGTCGAGACCTTCGACATCATGATCAACGTGAACGGCGGCGGCGAGTCCGGCCAGGCCGGCGCGGCACGCCACGGCATCACCCGCGCGCTGATCGACTATGACGCAACGCTCAAGCCGGTCCTGAGCCAGGCTGGTTTCGTGACGCGTGACGCGCGCGAAGTCGAGCGCAAGAAGGTCGGTCTGCATTCGGCACGTCGCCGCAAGCAGTTCTCCAAGCGCTGATCGGTTTTGCCGATGGCACGGAAAGACCGCCTTCGGGCGGTTTTTCTTTGGGCGCGACATCTGCCAAGAGTCCGCACTGCGATCAGCGGCAAATTCAGGCGATGGTCTTGCAATCGGCCGATTGCGATAGCATTTCTCCCTTGCGTCGGCGCCTCGACGCCTCGACGCACCCCTACCGGAGTTTCCTCATGAGCGCAGTTGCAGAAGATATCCAGACCCAGATGCCCGAACCGATCCTGTTCACCGACAGCGCGGCCGCCAAGGTGGCCGATCTGATCGCGGAGGAGGGCAATCCCGATCTCAAGCTGCGGGTGTTCGTGCAGGGCGGCGGTTGCTCGGGCTTCCAGTATGGTTTCACGTTCGACGAGATCACCAACGAGGACGACACCATCATGAGCAAGCATGGTGTCTCGCTGCTCATCGATGCCATGAGCTACCAGTATCTGGTCGGCGCCGAGATCGACTACAAGGAAGATCTGCAAGGCGCGCAGTTCGTGATCAAGAATCCCAATGCCACCAGCACCTGCGGTTGCGGATCGAGCTTCTCCGCCTGAAGCGAAGACGATTCCGGCACCGACGAAGAAACCGCCTCAGGGCGGTTTTTTCATGTCTTCTCAGGCCGGATACAGGGCACCCAGCACGCGCCCGCCCCGGGCGCCCGTGACGCTGGCGAGATTGCCGTTCTCGCGTCGCACCATGGCGCGCGCCAGCCAGGCGAAGGCCGCGGCCTCGACCTGCTGGGGCGGCAATCCACGCGCGGTCGACGACACGACGTCGATCCCTGGCAGCCGGGCGGCCAGACGCGCCATCAGGTGATCGTTGAATGCACCGCCGCCACAGACGACGAGTTCGCGTGCCGGGCCCGCATGCCGGCTCACGTCGACGGCACAGGCGATCGCGGTCAGCTCGGTGAGGGTGGCCTGCACGTCGGCCGGCGCCACCGTCCGGCCCCGCAGTCGCGCGTCGAGCCAGTCCGGGTGGAACAGGTCGCGGCCGGTGCTCTTGGGTGGGAGCCTGGCGAAATAGGGTTCCTGCAGCATCTCGTCCAGCAACTCGGGCACCACCTGACCACTTGCGGCCCAGCCACCGGCGCGGTCGAACGGCTGGCCGATGTGGAGTTGGCACCAGTGGTCCATCAAGGCATTGCCGGGGCCGCAATCGAAGCCCAGCACGACGCCATCTGCGGTCTGCCCGACAGCGGCGGCAGTCCCATCGGTGGGCGGCAGCACGCTCAGGTTGGAGATGCCACCGATGTTGAGTACGGCGACCGTGGCATCGGGACGGCCGAAAATGGCGCGATGGAAGGCCGGCACCAAGGGCGCGCCCTGACCGCCGGCGGCGATGTCGCGGGTGCGGAAGTCGCCGATCACGTCGATGCCGGTCAGTTCGGCGAGCAGGGCCGGGTTGTTCAGCTGGAGCGTATAGCCGATGCCATCGAACTCGCCCGGCCGGTGGCGCACCGTCTGGCCGTGGGCGCCAATGGCGACGACCCCCGGTGCTCCGGCTTCCGCAGCGCCTGTCATGGGCAGCAACTGCATGACGACCTCGGCATAGCAACGCATCAGGGCATTGGCGCCCAATGCCGCCCGATGGATCTCGTTGTCGCCAGGCGTGTTGAGGGCTAGCAGTTCGGCGCGCAGGGTGGCTGGCAGATCGATGCTCGCATGGCGGAGCACCTCGAGGCCCGGGCCGTCTTCGGCGAACCGGACCAGGACGCCATCGACTCCGTCGAGCGAGGTGCCCGACATGAGACCGATGTAGCGATCACCCGACATCATGCGCGTGAGGTCGGGCGACACATGAGATGGCTCGGAATCGCCGGAAAGAGGATCAGTCGGCGCTGGCCTGGACGACGGAGAAGGCAGCGGCGAGTTCGATGCGGGTCGTAACCGCCAGGCGCTCGAAGGCCGGACGGGCCGCAGCGCTCAGGGGCGTGCCACCGGTCTGCTGGGCCAGGGTCGCCGGATCGGCCTGCTCGCCGTTGACGCGGAACTCGAAGTGCAGGTGGGGTCCGGTGGCCCAGCCGGTCGAGCCGACGGCGCCGATGAACTGACCCTGGCTCACGCTCTGGCCGACCTTCACGTCGATGCGGCTCAGGTGGGCATAGGCCGTTTCCTGGTTGCCGCGGTGCTTGATGACGATCATGTTGCCGTAGCCGCTCTGCGTGCCGGCGAACTCGACCACGCCGTCGCCCACGGTGCGCACGGCCGTGCCGGTCGGTGCGGCGAAGTCGGTGCCCTTGTGCTGGCGCCAGCTGTTGAGGATCGGGTGCAGGCGCATCGCGAAGCCGCTGGAGATGCGCGAGAACTCCACCGGCGAGGCCAGGTAGGCGGCGGCCAGGCTCTTGCCGTCCGGTTGGTAGTAGGCACCCTTCTGGCCGGGCTCCTGGAACCAGATCGCCTGGTGTGTCTTGCTGCCGCTCTCGATCTCGGCGGAGAGCACACGGCCGGTGCGCAGGGCCTGCCCGTCGGCTTCGAAGGTCTCGTAGACCACGGCGAAGCGGTCGCCCTTGCGCAGCGAGCGGAAGTCGATGGCGCCGTCGAACACGTCGGCCAGTTGGCTGGCCACGGCATCGGGAATGCCGGCGTCGTCGGTGGCGGCGAACAGCGAGGTCCGGACGATGCCGCTGGCGAGCTTGCTGGCGGCGACGAGCTGCTCGTTCTCGACCTGCACGGTGAAGCCGTTGCCGACCCGTGCCACCACGAGGCGCTTGAAGGCGCCCGAGCCATCGGGAATCCAGCGCGCGATCAGGCGGCGCAGCGAGTTGTCGCGTGCGGCCTCGGCGGTGATGGTGCGTCCCGAGCGGCTGAGCAGGGCGCCACGCGCCTGCGCGTTGCCGCGCACGAAGGCGGCGGCGGCCGGATCGGAGATGCCCAGGCGCTTGAGCAGCGCCTCGGCCGTGTCGCTGGAGCGCGTGATCTCGGTCCGGAAGAGCGTGAAGTCGTGCGACTCCAGAGCCTCGGTCTGGGGCGTGGCGGCGAACGGCTTGACGGCCTCGATCACCTGATGGACCGGCATGTCGGCGGGGTCGTCGCCCAGGGACGCCACGGCGAAGGCGCCACCACCGGCGCACAGCAGTGCGGCACCGATGACCGCGGTGATCTGCCGGGGATAGGTACGGAGGGTCCGGGAAATGCGGGAAGCGATCAGCTCTTCGGCTGCAAGAATGGCTTGGATCAACGTCTGAGTTCCAGGTGGGTCGGCGGATCCGCGCTGCAGGAACTCGCGAAGCGAGACGGTAGGACAGTACGGACGGGAGCGCCGCTTAGAATCCGGCGCCTGAGAAAAAGTCGGGGTGAGTATAGCTTCGGCCACCCGGAAAACAGCCCAAACCCCCCATGACCGCCGTCCCTGTTACAGACCAAAATGTGTCCGATCGTGTAGGAAACGCGCTCGAAATCTCCTTGCGTGGCGCCGACGAACTGCTGCCCCAGCCCGAATGGGTGCGCAAGCTGCAGCGTTCCGAGGCCACCGGCGAGCCGTTGCGCATCAAGCTCGGGCTCGATCCGACGGCGCCCGACATCCACATCGGCCACACGGTGGTGCTCAACAAGATGCGCCAGCTGCAGGATCTCGGACATACCGTGATCTTCCTGATCGGCGATTTCACGACCACCATCGGCGACCCGTCGGGCCGCAACAGCACCCGGCCGCCGCTCACGCGCGAACAGATCGAGGTCAACGCCCAGACCTACTACCGCCAGGCCAGCCTGGTGCTCGACCCGGCGAAGACCGAGATCCGCTACAACTCCGAGTGGAACGATCCGTTGGGCGCGCGCGGCCTGATCCAGCTCGCGGCCAAGTACACGGTGGCGCGGATGATGGAGCGCGACGATTTCGACAAGCGCTTCAAGGGTGGGCAATCGATCTCCGTGCACGAATTCCTCTATCCGCTGCTGCAGGGCTACGACTCGGTGGCGCTCCGGTCGGACCTCGAGCTCGGCGGCACCGATCAGAAGTTCAACCTGCTCATGGGCCGCCATCTGCAGCAGGAATACGGCCAGGAGCCGCAGTGCATCCTGACGATGCCGCTGCTCGAGGGCCTCGATGGCGTCGAGAAGATGTCCAAGAGCAAGGGCAACTACATCGGCGTGACCGAGGAGCCCAATGCCATGTTCGCCAAGGTGCTGTCGATCTCCGACGACCTCATGTGGCGCTGGTACACGCTGCTGAGCTTCCGCTCGCTCGCCGACATCGCGGCGCTGAAGGCCGAGGTGGCGGCCGGTCGCAATCCCAAGGATGCCAAGGTCGCGCTGGCCCGGGAGATCACGGCGCGTTTCCACAGCCACGCCGCCGCCGATGCGGCCGAGCAGGATTTCAGCAACCGCAGCAAGGGCGGGGTGCCCGACGAGATGCCCGAGGTGACGCTCTCCGGCGCGCCGATGGGCATCGCGCAACTGCTCAAGCAGGCCGGTCTCGCACCGTCGACCTCCGAGGGCAACCGGCTGATCGACGGTGGCGGTGTCCGCGTCGATTCGGCCGTGGTGAGCGATCGCGGACTGAGACTCGACGCCGGGCGCTATGTCGTCCAGGTGGGCAAGCGCAAGTTCGCGCGCGTGACGCTGGCCTGAGCCGGCCGGACGCGCCACCCCCGCCCGCCGGCCCGGACGACGCCCATGCCCGCACCGCCGAGATCCGCCCTGCGTCGCCGCCTGATGCAGCCGCGCACCCTGCTGCGCCTGTCGATCGTGGTGGCCCTGGTCACCATCGTGCTCAAGGGCCTGGCCGGGTACGTGACGAATTCGATGGGCCTGATCTCGGATGCCATGGAGTCGTTCGTCAACCTCGCCAGCGCCACCTTCGCGCTGGGCATGGTGACCATCGCGACCCGGCCGCCGGACGACGACCATCCCTATGGCCACCACAAGGCCGAGTACTTCTCCTCCGGCTTCGAAGGCATCCTGATCCTGGGCGCGTCCGCGGCGATCGGGGCGGCGGCGGTCGTGCGGCTGCTCGAGCCGCAGCCGCTGGAGGACCTGGGCTGGGGACTGGCGCTGTCGATCGTCAGTTCCGGCTTCAATGCCGGCCTGGCCTGGATGCTGTTCCAGGCCGGGCGTGAACACCGCTCGATCGCGCTGGAGGCCGATGCGCGCCATCTCGTGACCGATGTGTGGACGTCGGCCGCCGTGGTGGTGGGCATCGTCGGGGTGCATTTCACCGGCTGGCTCTGGCTCGATCCGCTGCTGGCCATCGGCGTGGCGCTCAACATCGCGCGCGAGGGCGTGCACCTGGTGTGGCGCTCATCGCAAGGCCTGATGGACCAGGCGTTCGACGCCGAATCCCGCGCCACGCTGGACACCGTGCTGGCGCGCTTCGCGGCCCAGCCCGGCGGCGTGACGCTGCGCTTCGACGACATCGCCACCCGCAGCGCCGGCCAGCGCCGTTTCGCCGACCTGCACATGCACGTGCCAGGCGACTGGGCGTTGCGTCGCGCGGCGGCGCTGCGCGACGAGCTCGAGCAGGCACTGATGGATGCGCTGCCGGGGCTGCGCGTCACCATCCAGCTGCTGCCGCTGGACATGGAGGCGCGCGCCTCGCTGCTCGCCGAAGAGCAGGGCGTCGCGTGAAGGCCGTGCTGCAACGCGTCCGCGAGGCGCGCGTCGAGATCGACGGCAACGTCGTCGGCCGGATCGGCACCGGACTGCTGGTGCTGCTGTGCGCCGAGCGCGAGGACACCGATGCCATCGGCGACCGGCTGCTGGCCAAGATCCTCAAGCTGCGCATCTTCTCCGACGAGGCCGGCCGCATGAACCGCAGCGTGCAGGACGTCGGTGGGGGCCTGCTGATCGTGAGCCAGTTCACCCTGGCGGCCGATGCCAGCAGCGGCAACCGGCCGAGCTTCACCCGGGCCGCCGCGCCCGACGAGGGCCGGCGTCTCTATGAGCGTTTCGTGGCGCAGGCGCGCGGCGCGCATCCGGTGGTCGAGACCGGCGTCTTCGCGGCCGACATGCAGGTGCACCTGGTCAACGACGGGCCGGTGACGATCCCGCTGCAGATGAACTGAGTCGCGCGACCGGCGCCCCCGCCTCAGGTCGCGAGGCCGTCCGCGTCCGCGTACGGGTTGCGGATGCCCAGTCCGGCGAGGATCTCGATCTCGTAGGCTTCCATCTCCTCGGCATCGGCATCGCCGGTCTCGTGGTCCCAGCCCTGCGCGTGCAACGCGCCATGCACCAGCAGGTGGGCGTAGTGCTCGACCAGCGGCTTGCCCTGTTTGGCGGCCTCACGGGCGACCACCGGAGCGCACAACACGAGATCGGCCATCACGACCGGTTCCTGCGCATAGTCGAAGGTCAGCACGTTGGTGGCGTAGTCCTTGCCGCGGAATTCGCGGTTCAGGCGCTGGCCTTCCTCGGCATCGACGATGCGCACCGTGATCTCGCCATCGGCCGCCAGGGCATGGCGGATCCAGCGCGCCACGCGATGCCGGGGCAGGGCCTCACGATGCGCCGCCGCGCCGTCGAAGCGGGCGAACTGCAGCGACAGGGACAACTGATGCAGGGGCGCCGCCATGCTCAGGCCGTGCCGGCGCGCTTGCGCTGGCCATCGTAGGCATCGACGATGCGAGCCACCAGCGGATGGCGCACCACGTCGGCGCTGGTGAAGCGCGTGGTGGCGATGCCCTTGACGCGCTTGAGCACGCGCTCGGCATCGACCAGCCCCGAGAGTTGCGACTTGGGCAGGTCGATCTGGCTGACGTCGCCCGTCACCACCGCCTTGGCGCCGAAGCCGATGCGGGTGAGGAACATCTTCATCTGCTCGGGCGTGGTGTTCTGCGCCTCGTCGAGGATGACGAAGGCGTTGTTGAGCGTGCGCCCGCGCATGAAGGCCAGTGGCGCGATCTCCAGCGCGTTGCGCTCGAAGGCCTTCTGCACCTTGTCGTAGCCCATGAGGTCGTAGAGCGCGTCGTAGAGCGGGCGCAGGTAGGGGTCGACCTTCTGGGACAGGTCGCCCGGCAGGAAGCCCAGCCGCTCGCCGGCCTCGACCGCCGGACGCGTGAGCACGATGCGCTGCACCGCGCTGCGCTCCAGCGCGTCGACCGCGCAGGCGACCGCGAGATAGGTCTTGCCGGTGCCCGCCGGACCGATGCCGAAGGTGATGTCGTGGCCGGCGATGTTGGCCAGATAGCCGGCTTGCGTCGGCGTGCGGGCGCGCAGGTCGGCGCGGCGCGTGACCAGCATCGGGCCGTCCTGGCCGTCGGCGGCCATGCCCGAATCGCTGGCCAGGGTGAGCTGGACCACGGCGGCATCGATCGGCCGGTCGGCGATCTCGTAGAGCGCCTGCAGCACCTCGATCGCCTGGTCCGCGATGGCCTTGGGCCCGTCGACCTTGAACTGCTCGTGGCGATGCGCGATCGTCACGCCCAGGGCTTCCTCGATGCGGCGCAGATGCTCGTCGAGCGGGCCGCAGAGATGACCCAGGCGCGCGTTGTTGAGGGGCTTGAAGGTGTGGCGGACGATCAAAGGATAATTCCGGGTTCGTTGGAAGGGAACCCATGATAGGCAAATTGACCGGCACGCTGGCCGAGCGCAATCCACCCCAGGTGGTGGTGGACTGCAACGGGGTCGGCTACGAGGTCGACGTGCCGATGAGCACGTTCTACAACCTGCCGCACATCGGCGAGCGGATCTCGCTGCTGACGCATTTCGTGGTGCGCGAGGACGCGCAGATCCTCTACGGCTTCGGCACGCACCAGGAGCGCGCGGCGTTCCGCCATCTCATCAAGATCACCGGCGTCGGCCCACGCATGGCGCTCGGCGTGCTCTCGGGCCTGAGCGTGGGCGAACTGGCCCAGATCGTCACGCT
The DNA here is from genome assembly GCF_056679935.1 of Variovorax sp. PEI5. Lineage (NCBI taxonomy): Bacteria > Pseudomonadati > Pseudomonadota > Betaproteobacteria > Burkholderiales > Comamonadaceae > Variovorax > Variovorax sp. PEI5. The sequence goes on along the minus strand of NZ_CM155257.1, from coordinate 2,211,510 downwards.
GCAGGACACCGGCCGGCTCGTGAAGCTCCCGGGCATCGGCAAGAAGACGGCCGAGCGCCTGCTGCTCGAACTCAAGGGCAAGCTCGGCGCCGACATCGCGTTGCCGGCCCATGCCGCCACCGATGCGCAGGCCGACATCCTCCAGGCGCTGCTCGCGCTCGGCTACAGCGACAAGGAGGCCGCCGCGTCGCTCAAGGCGCTGCCCAAGGACGCGACGGTGGGCGAGGGCATCAAGCTGGCACTGCGCGCATTGGCGAAATAGCCCGCCCGGTGTTCCCGCCGATGCGGCGCCGCGTCGCTCCGGGATCTCAGCGCAGGTCCTGCGTCAACAGCGCCAGCAGGAACATCGCCGCCTGGCACGCCACCGTGGTGACGTGGCGCTGCATCAGCTGACGCGCGACGGCGACCCGCTCGTCGAGCTGGCCCGGCGCGTTCGACGCGAAGCGCAGGCCCAGCCGCGCCAAGGCCGTGTCGAGCACGGCGAGCGAGGCGATGCCGCCGGCGGCCAGGCCATCGAACAGACCGGCCTCCAGGCGCAGGCGCTGGGCCAGATAACGCTCCAGCACGCCGATCACCGCGACGGCGCCGAACCCCATGCACGACAGCAGCGAGAGCGAGCGTCCGGTCAGGGCCAGCACGGCGATGGCGATGAGCCCCAGCGCCAGGCCGCACGTGGCCAGCGCGCCGGCGGCGCGCAGCAGGTGCGCGGTGGCGGCGCACAGCGCGCGATCCGGATCGTTCATGGCACGGACCTCCTGGGCGGACGGACGGGGCGGGATTCATTCCCGCCGGATGGCGAGCGAGACCGTGAAGATGCCATGGGCGTCGATGCGCTGGGCGATCTTTTTGAAGCCCGCTTCCTCGACGAGCTGGTCGAGCTCGGCCTGCGTGCGCCGGCGCATGACCCAGGGCTCGCCGTCGTGCTCGCGGCGACTGACGAGCGCGCGCGCGATCAGTTCGAGCTGCGGATGCCAGGGCTGGTTGGTGTAGACGAAGTAGCCGCCGTCCTCCACGGCATCGCCGACGCCGGCGAGCGAGCGGCGCACCATCTCGTTGCCCGGATACAGCTCGTAGAGCCCCGACGCCACGGCCAGCGTCGGCCGCGGCCGCAGGTTGGCCAGTCCCAGGCGGTCGAACGCGTCGCCCGTCTCGAAGCGGGCGACGTGCCCGAGTTCGCGCTCTTCGATCAGGGCCCGCGCTTCGCGGCCGCTGTCCTCGCAGACGTCGCGCAGCAGGATCGAGCTGGTGCGGATCGGGCTGGCCCGCACGGCGTCGAGCACATAGCGCCCGGGGCCCGAGGCGATGTCCAGGATGCGGATGTCGCGGTGCTTCTCGCCCAGCCGCTCCATGGCGTCGCGCATCAGTTCCTCGACATGCAGGCGACGCGTGCGGATCGCCCGCCAGCCGAGCGCGTCGAGGTAGTGGCGGTCGACCCGGCGGCCGATGGCGTTGCGGCCCTGCGCCTGGTTGCGATAGACGTGGTCGAGGGTGGCACCCGAATCGAAGCCGGTCTCGCGGCCCAGCTTCAGGCCGTGCGAGGACCACGCGCCGACGCGGATCCCCAGGCGCAGCAGCATCCAGCGCAGGCCGCGCGGCGACAGCAGCGGCAAGGCGGTGGCCAGCGCATGGGATTCGTCGGCCGTCTCCCCGTGCAGGTGGGCCTCGCGCAGGTCGACCTCCGCCGGCGTGGCATCGAAGAGTCGCAGCACGAAGGCGCGCACGGCCTGCACGGCGGCCTCGCGGTCCCTGTCGCCCAGGGCGTCGTGGGCCGCGTCCGGCAGTTCGAGCCGGCTCTTGTGGGCGCTGCCCAGACGGTCGAAGAACAGGTGCTGCGGCCGGTCCCGCGCGATGCGGTCGCTCCCCGCCACCAGCAGCTGGAGCGGCAGCACGATGGCATTGGCATCGGCCACCACGCGGACCGCCGCGTCCCGCAGGCCGAGCAGGAAGCGCGCGTCGAGCGGCTGGCGCGCCAGCGCATCGGCATCGTGATCGGCGGCGCGGCGGGGATCGCGGCTGACGGCGCCGCCCGCCGGGCCGGCGATGGTCGACGCCTCGCCGGCACGTGGCCGGCGCAGGAGCCGGCGGCTCTCGAAGGTGGGCGCCACCAGCGTCAGGCCACGCAGCCGGGGCGCGTGGTCGTGCGCCCACGTCGCCGCGACCACCGCGCCACCGCCCTCGGCGACGATGTGGATGGCCCGCGCGGGCGTCCCATGGGCGAAGGCCAGGTGGTCGATGAAGGTCTGCAGGTCGCGCACAGCGGTCGCGAACTCGATGGCTTCGAAGCGCGCGGCGATGGAGCGGCCATGGCCGCGCGCATCCCAGGCGAAGACGTCGAAGTCGGGCAGGTCGAGTTCGTCGGCCAGGTGCGCCATGCGCTCGCCATGCTCGTGGGGACGATGCAGCAGGACGACGGCACCACGCCGGGGCTGCGTGGTCGCGGGCCAGTGGCGGTAGAAGAGCGCGACGCCGTCGTGGGTGTGGAAATGGTGCTCCTGCGGCACGCGGGGCTGGGTCATGGAATCTCTGTGGTTCAAGGAACGCTCGACGTGCCTCGTCGAGGTCGACGCGGCGGTTTCGCGCGTCGGTCGCGGGCTGGGCGAGGAGCGGGTCATCGACGACGAAGGACGGGCTCCGATGCGTGCGATGCCGGCGGCTCTCTGTGACAAGGGGCGCATTCTGCCAGCGCCTTCCCGGGAAAACCGCACTTGCCCCGGAATCGGAGGCAGGCTACTAAACTGTCTGGCAACCCCTGCGCACCATGACCATCCAGACCGACGATTTCGCCCCGGCTCCGCCTCGCATGGTGTCGGCCGCTCCCGCCTCGCCCAACGAGGAGGCCATCGAGCGCGCCCTGCGCCCCCGGCTGCTCGACGAGTACGTGGGCCAGGCCAAGGTGCGCGAGCAGCTGGAGATCTTCATCGGCGCGGCCAAGAAGCGCTCCGAGGCGCTCGACCACGTCCTGCTGTTCGGCCCGCCCGGCCTGGGCAAGACCACGTTGTCGCACATCATCGCCGCCGAGCTCGGCGTGAACCTGCGCCAGACCTCCGGCCCGGTGCTGGAGAAGCCCAAGGACCTGGCGGCGCTGCTGACCAACCTGGAGCGCAACGACGTCCTGTTCATCGACGAGATCCACCGGCTCTCGCCGGTCGTCGAGGAGATCCTGTATCCCGCGCTGGAGGACTACCAGATCGACATCATGATCGGCGAGGGCCCGGCCGCGCGCAGCATCAAGCTCGACCTGCAGCCATTCACGCTGGTGGGCGCCACCACGCGCGCGGGCATGCTCACCAACCCGCTGCGCGACCGCTTCGGCATCGTCTCGCGGCTGGAGTTCTACACGCCCGAGGAACTCGCGCGCATCGTCACGCGCAGCGCCCGGCTGCTCGACGTGCCCACCGATGCCGAGGGCGGCTTCGAGATCGCGCGGCGCTCGCGCGGCACGCCGCGCATCGCCAACCGGCTGCTGCGCCGGGTCCGCGACTATGCCCAAGTCAAGGGCGAGGGCCGCATCACCCAGGAGATCGCCAACCGGGCGCTGGCCATGCTGGATGTCGATCCGCAGGGCTTCGACCTCATGGACCGCAAGATGCTCGAGGCCGTCATCCATCGCTTCGACGGCGGCCCGGTCGGCCTGGACAACATCGCCGCCAGCATCGGCGAGGAACCCGGCACCATCGAGGACGTGATCGAACCCTATCTGATCCAGCAGGGCTACCTGCAGCGCACGCCGCGCGGACGCATCGCCACGCTGGCGGCCTATCGCCATCTGGGCGTGGCGCCGCCGCAGCGCGCCGAAGGCGGCCTGTTCGGCTGAGCCGGGAATCGGGCATCCAACGAAACGACAAGCGACATGCACGCACACGATCTCTCCGCCTGGCGCCACAGCCATCAGTTCGGCTCCGACGACTCCGCCGGTGAGCGCGGCACCCGCCTGGTGATGTGGATCACGGCGGTGGTGATGCTGGTCGAGATCGGCGCCGGCTGGTGGTTCAATTCGATGGCGCTGCTCGCCGACGGCTGGCACATGAGCTCGCACGCCTTCGCGATCGGCCTGAGCGCCTTCGCCTATGCGGCCATGCGACGTCATGCCAGCGATCCCCGCTTCGCCTTCGGCACCTGGAAGATCGAGGTGCTCGCGGGTTTCGCGAGCGCGCTGTTCCTGCTCGGCGTGGCGGCGCTGATGGTGGTGGGTTCGCTGGAGCGGCTGTGGTCGCCCGAACCGATCCACTATCGCGAGGCGATCGCCGTGACGGTGCTGGGCCTGCTGGTGAATCTCTTCTGCGCGCGCCTGCTGGGAGGGGCACACCACGCGCATGGGGAGGGGCATCACGGTCATGGGCATGGGCATGGGCATGTGCATGGGCATCCGCACGAGCATGGCCACCCGCACGGCCATGGCCATGGAACGGACCTGAATCTGAAATCCGCCTACCTCCACGTGCTGGCCGATGCCGCCACGTCGGTGCTGGCGATCGTCGCGCTGGTGGGTGGCTGGATCTGGGGCTGGTCCTGGCTCGATCCCGCCATGGGCATCGTCGGCGCCATGCTGGTCGCGCATTGGGCCCGCGGACTGCTCAAGGAAACCGGCCGCGCGCTGCTCGATCGCGAGATGGACCACCCGGTGGTCGACGAGATCCGGGAAGGCATCGAGCACGGCCTTGCCGACTCGCACACACGCGTGGCCGACCTGCACGTCTGGCGCGTCGGCCGCGATGTCTATTCATGCGCGCTCACGGTCGTCACCCATTCGCCCACGCTCACGGCCGACGAGGTGCGCGCGACGTTCTCGATGCACGAGGAGATCGTGCATTCGACGGTCGAGATCCAGCGTTGCACAGGGGAATGAGAAAAGCCTCAGGCAGTTTGATCTGTCTGAGGCTTTCGAGCCTCCGAAGGAATTTCGAAGGCGGTGTGGGTGGTGGCTCTTCACGGATTCGAACCGCGGACCTGTGGATTATGATTCCATCGCTCTAACCGACTGAGCTAAAGAGCCGAGCCTAGGATTATAGCTCGGACTTTTTCGTCTTGGAAAGAGTCTCGTCGATCAGCTCGACGCAACCCGATGTGGCTCCGGCGAGCACTGGCATCCCAAAAAAGTCCGGTGTCAGTGCACAAGTCGGTCGTATGCGAGGCGAACCGAAACCCCCGGCACACCGGATGAGCCGTGCCGAGGTGAGAATTCGTGCTTATGTCCACACCTCCCGACACACTTTCACCGCCTCCGATTTCCACGGAGGCGGGCGACCGGTCCGACGAGGCCCTCATGCTCGCCTATGCCAACGAAGGCGACATCGGCGCCTTCGATGCCCTGTACGCGCGCCACGAGATGCCGCTCTATCGCTTCGTGCGGCGCCTGCTGGGCGCGCAGGCGGCCGAGAGCGACGAGGTGTTCCAGGAAGCCTGGATCCGCGTCGTCGCGGCACGGGCGGGCTTCGCGCAGCAGTCGCTGGCCTGGCGCACCTGGGCCTTCGCCTTCGTCTGTGGGCTGGCGCTCGACCGCCTGGGCGCGAGCGGCCGCCAGGTCAGGTTCTTCCCGCCACGCAACGATGCCGACATCGATGCCGTCGACGAAGGCGCCGGCGCTGACGAGGGTCCGGACCTCGACGACAGGACCGATGCGGCCGATGGCGGCGTCGCCCGCTATCCGGCGCTCGACGATGCCGCCCTGTGGCGCGCCGCCGGACGCCGTCTGCTCGACGGCCTCAACGGCCTGCCCGCCGAGCAGCGCGCCATGCTGCTGCTGCGCCACGACCACGGCTTCACCACGCCGATGCTGGTCGACACGCTCGGCCTGCCGGTCGACACCGTGCGCAGCGGCCTGCGTCATGGCGCCCGGATCCTGCACGCGTGCATGCGGGACCCCGACAGCAGCGATGGCCAGGGCGCCGACCGGATGGAGAACCCCGCATGACCGACGAACGACAACCCGATCTCGACCCCACCTTCGATCCCGACCCGGTCTTCGGCGAAGCGGAGCCCACCGTGCATCCCGGCCATCCGGCCTTGCGCCGCGCGCTCGACCACGCTCCCGATCGCGGCCACGAGCCGACCGACGAACTGCGCCAGGCGATCCGGTCCTTCGCGCACGAATCGGTCGCGCCGTCGCTGCCTTCGGGGCGCGCGGGCCTGCGGAGTCGGCGTGCCGGGGAGGGCCCCACGGGCCTGGAAGCACGCACGCGCTCGCGTCGCAGCCGCCTGCTGCGCAACCTGGTCGTCGCCGCGCTGCTGGTCGTGATCGTGGCGGCGGTGACCTGGCATCGCGAGCCGGGGCCTTCCGGCTCGCGGCCCGCCACCCCGGCACCCGAGGCGGCCGCGCCATCGGCGGCGCCGACGGCTTCGGCCGCGAATGCGCCGACGCCGCCCGCCGAGACCGCGGCCTCCGCCGCGGTGGCCGCTGCCAGCGCGCCACCGGTCCTGTCGGAGGCGGAGAAGATCCTGTTCGCCCCGCGCGTCACGCTGCCGCCCAGCGAGCCACCGGCGCTGCCCGCGACGACGCCGACGCCGCCGTCGACGACGGCCAAGGCCGTGACGCCGGCCACGCCATCGACACCCTTGGCGTCCACGCCTTCATCGGCATCGCCGACGCCGACGCCGACTCAGCCGGCGACCGCGCCGATGGCGTCCTCCAGGACCCCGGTCCCGGCACTCCCATCCGCGGCGGTGCCGGTCCCGGAGGCCTCGGCCGGCGCCACGGCCGGACGCGCGCCGATGCCGTCCCCGACGACGACACCGCCCGGGGGCCGGGTCACGGCCTCGCTCGGCGCGGCGGGCGGCAGTCCGGTCGCCAAGCCGGCACCCGAGGCGCTGCCACCGGGGCCACCGACCTTCACGGCCCTGTCGCAATGGAACCAACTCACGATGACACGCGCCGATGGCAGCACCCGCCGGCGCTCCAAGGCCGACGCGCGCGAACTCGGCGCGCTGCTCGGTTCGGCGGCGCTGGCCGGTGGTGGCGCGGAGCCGGTCCGGGGCCGTGTCGACTGGCGGGTTAGCCTGGAACGCAACGGGCAGACGCTCGCGCGGGTGGAACTGGCCGGCAATCAGGTTCGCTGGATCGAGAACGGCGCCGCGCCGGGTGTCGGCACGCCGCCGCCAGGATCGCTCGACAGCGTGCGCGAGATGCTGGAGAACGTGTTCGACGAACCCGCGTCGGGTGCGGCGACGAGTGCCGTGCCGGCGGCCGGCAACAGGACCGCGCCGGTGCCGGTGGAAGTGCCGGCCCAGGGGCGCGGTAGCACGGCGGGTCGCTGAGCCGCGCGCGCCGGAAGGCCCCGGCGAGCCGGCCGTCCAGCGGAGCCGGTCCGTCGCGCCCGGCCCGGCTCAGTTGTGCGTGAACGCCGCCTTGCGCTTGTTGACGAAGGCGTCCATGCCTTCCTTCTGGTCGGCCGTCGCGAACAGCGCATGGAACAGACGGCGCTCGAACATGACGCCATCGGACAGGCCGCTCTCGAAGGCGCGGTTGACCGATTCCTTGGCCGCCATGACGGCGATCCGCGAGAAGTCGGCGATCACCAGGGCGGCACCGAGCGCCTCGTCGGCCAGCTTCTCGAAGGGGACGACGCGGCTGACCAGGCCGGCCCGCTCGGCTTCGGCGGCATCCATCATGCGGCCGGTCAGCGCCATGTCCATGGCCTTGCTCTTGCCCACCGCGCGCGGCAGGCGCTGCGTGCCGCCGGCGCCGGGAATGACGCCCAGCTTGATCTCGGGCTGGCCGAACTTCGCGTTGTCGGCGGCGATGATGAAGTCGCACATCATGGCCAGTTCGCAGCCGCCGCCCAGCGCGAAGCCGCTGACGGCGGCGATCACCGGCTTGCGGATCGAGCGGATGACTTCCCAGTTGCGGGTGATGTAGTCGCCCTTGTAGGCATCGACGAAGCTGAACCCGGCCATGGCGCCGATGTCGGCGCCGGCGGCGAACGCGCGCTCGCTGCCGGTGACGACGATGCAGCCGATGGCCTCGTTGGCATCGAAGGCCTGGAGCGCGGCGCCCAGTTCGGTCATGAGGGCGTCGTTCAGGGCGTTGAGCGCCTTCGGACGGTTCAGGGTGATGATGCCGACCTTGCCGGCCTCGGTGCGCACTTCGATGTTGTCGTAGCTCATGGTGTCTCCGTGGAGTGAGGGGAAAACGGGAACGGGGAAGGAGCGGGGACCGGGCGCGGCCGACGCGGGCCGACTCAGGCCGGCGCCGCCAGCCAGGTGCCGAGCCGGGCCGCGTCCTGCGCGAACAGGCGCCATGTCGTGGCGCCGGTCGGCAGCGTCAGTGGCAGCCGCAACAGGCGCCGGTCGCGCGCCACCAGCGCCACGACGCGCTCGCTCTCGCCGAGGTAGAGCGCCAGGTCGTCGAGCTTAGTCAGGCGCCAGCCCTGCACCGGCTGGCCCTTGGCGGCCGGATGCTCGATGCCGATCCACTCGTCGTTGGTGCTGAAGCCGGCGCGCTCGGCGGCGCCGCCGCGCAACACCACCTTGATCTGCACGCCGCCATTGGCCTCGGCCACGCGCAGGCCGAGTTCCTGCGCCCGTGCCGCCGGATCGTCCAGTGTCGCCACGCCATGGGCGCGCAGCAGGTCCGACAGCGGCAGTTCACCGGTGCCGTGGACCCAGGCCGCGAGCTCCTGCGCATACGGACGCCCGCCGACCGCCTCGAGCGCGGCGGCGATGGCCGCCTCGTCGATCGGGCCGCCACCGCTGTGCCGCCACAGGTGCCGCATGACGTCGTCGAGCGTGCCATGGCCTTCGCGGCGCAGCGTCAGGTCCAGGCACAGCGCGACCAGCGCGCCCTTGGTGTAGTAGCTGATGGTCTGGTTGGGCGTCTGCTCGTCCTGACGGTAGTACTTGACCCAGGCGTCGAAGCTGGCGTCGGCCACCGACTGCACGTGGCGCCCCGGTGCCTGCAGGACCTGGTTGATGGTCTTGTTGAGCAGGCGCAGGTAGGTCGTGTCGTCGATGCGGCCGGCGCGGCGCAGCAGCAGGTCGTCGTAGTAGCTGGTGAAGCCCTCGAAGAACCACAGCAGATGCGTGTAGTTCTCGCGGTCATAGTCGTAGCGCGCGAACTCGGCCGGTCGCAGGCGCTTGACGTTCCAGGTGTGGAAATACTCGTGGCTGATGAGACCCAGCAACGTGGTGTAGCCCTCGGGCTGCTTGCGGGCCTTCTTCTGCGGCAGGTCGCGCCGCGTGCAGATCAGGGCGGTGGAATGGCGATGCTCGAGGCCCCCATAGCCGTCGTCGACGGCGTTGAGCATGAAGACATAGCGGTCGTGAGGGGGTCGGGGCGCGCCGCGCCGGCGGCTCCTGCCGACGTCGGCGCCATGCCAGAAGCGCATCTGCGCCTCGCAGATGGCGCGCGCGTCGTCGATCAGGCGCGCGCCGTCGAAGGAGGGCGGCGCCCCCGCGACGACGAAGCGATGCGGCACGCCGCAGGCCTCGAAGTCGCCGCTCCAGAAGGCACCCATCTCGACCGGACTGTCGGCCAGTTCGTCGTAGTCGGTGGCGAGGTAGTGGCCGAAGCCCTGCGCGTCGCGGCGCTGCGGCACCAGCGCCGTGGCGCACGACCAGCGCGCCGTCCCGGCGGGCGTGGGCGGAGCGACGATCTCCAGCGCATGCGCGATGTCGGTGCGTCCCTCGACGCGCAGGCACAGGCTGGTGCCGTTGAAGAAGCCCCGGTCGGCGTCGAGCCAGGCGGTGCGCACCGAGTGGTCGTAGGCGCAGACCTCGTAGCGCAGCACCAGCGGCTTGCCGGGCGTCGCCTCGATGGTCCAGCTGTGCTTGTCGAGTTGCGTGACGGTGGCCGGGCGCCGGCCCTGCATCGCGCGCAGGTTCTGCAGGTTACGGGCGAATTCGCGCACCAGGTAGCTGCCCGGGATCCACACCGGCAGCGACACGCGCTGGGAGGCAGCGGGCGCATCGATGGTCAGCGTGACGGCGAAGAGATGCGCGTTGCGGTCGGCGCATTCGACGCGATAGCGCAGTCCCGGGACGGCGGAGGGGGCGGCGGGCGCGACGACGGCGGTCGCGGCGGCCCTGCTCATCGCTTGGGCGCCGCGGCGGCGGCCGCGGTCAGCTGCTTCTCGACCTGCGCCGACGGGATCGCGCCGGGCGCGCGCGTGCCGTCGCTGAAGATCAGCGTCGGCGTGCCGGTGATGTTGTGCTTGCGGCCGAACTCGATGTTGCGCTGCAGGGCGGCGGTGTCGCAGCCGGCGGCGGCGGCTTCGGGCCGGGTGCCGGCGGTCATCCAGTCGCTCCAGGTCTTGCCCTTGTCCTTGCTGCACCAGATGTCGCGCGACTTGGCGGTCGAATCCGGGCCGAGCACCGGATACAGGAACAGGTGCACGGTGACGTTGTCGACGTTCTTCAGGTCGCGCTCGAACTGCTTGCAATAGCCGCAGTTCGGATCCTCGAACACCGCCAGCTGCCGCTTGCCATTGCCGCGCACGATCTTGAAGGCATCCTTCAGGGGCAGCTTGTCGAAGTCGATCTGGCTCAGCTTCTCGACCCGTTCCTCGGTGAGGTTCTTGCGCGCCTGCACGTCGATCAGGTTGCCCTGCAGCAGGTAGGTGCCCTGTTCGTCGGCGTAGTAGATCTCGGTGTTGTTGATGCGCACCTCGTAGAGGCCCTCGACGGGACTCTTGCGGACCTCGTCGATCTTGGCGAACTGCGGGATCTGCGCGGCGAGATTCTTGCGGATCTCGGCTTCGCCCGCATGGGCGGCGAGCAGGCCGCTCGCGCCCAGGGCGGCGACGGTCAGGAGACAGCGGAGCAGGAGGGGGCGGAAAGGCTTCATCGAGGATCCAGTCGGGGAAGGGGTCGGGTGAGGAGGTCGCGGGGCCGGAGCCGATGCTCGGGGTGGGGAGTGAGGATGAAGGCGGTGGAGGCGTGGCGGACGGCGCGGGGGTCAGGCCCCCAGGCCCATGGCCTGGCGCGCGATCCACTGCTTGACCAGCCGCGTGCGGTCGAAGCCGCGCATGCCCCAGTTGCGCAGCGCCGGCAGCGGCTCGGCGCTCTGCGAGAAGAGCTGCTGGAGGCCGTCGGTGGCCAGGCTCATCGACAGCACGTCGGTGCGGCGCGAACGCTCGTAGCGGCGCAGCAGGCGCGCATCGCCGACGCCGCGCCAGTAGTCGCGCTCGCGGATGACGCGGGCCAGCATGGCGACATCGGCGAGGCCGAGGTTGAGGCCCTGGCCAGCCAGCGGGTGCACGGTGTGGGCGGCATCGCCGGCCAGCGCCCAGGCCTTGCCGGCGGCCGGATCGGCGGCATCGGTGGCGAAGCGGCCGGTCCAGCGGTCGGCGATGGCGCGCTGCAGCGGCCAAGCGGCGCGCTCGCTCGTGAGCGTGAACTCGCCGAGCGCGTCGTGGCTGGCCTCGCGCAGGGCGGCGGCGAATTCCTCCGGGCCCTGGGCCAGCAGGATCGGCGCGCGGAACTGGTCGACCGACCACACCAGGGCCAGCGCGCGGCTCGCGCCGGAGGTGAGCGGATCGTCGACGCCGTCGCTGCCGGCATCGGCGGCGCCCGGGGCGCCGGTCGCGGCCGCCGCGCCGAGCGGCAGCAGCGCCAGCACCTCGCCACGCGGGCCGAACCACTGGCGCGCGATGCCGCCATGCGGCCGCCGGGCGGTCAGGCGCGCGGCGATGGCGTGCTGCGGATAGGGCGTCACGTCGTAGCCCACGCCCAGGGCGTCGCGCGTCGTGCTGGTCTTGCCTTCGCAGACCACCGTGAGCGCGGCCGCGACGGGTGCCTCGACCACCTCGACCTGCGGCTGGAAACGCACCGCGTCGGTCAGCTGGCGCTCCAGCGCCGGCACGTCGACGATCCAGGCCAGGGCGTCGACCCGCTGCTGCGCGGCATCGAAGCTCACCTGGCCGCCGTCGTCGCCATGCACCCGCATCCCGCCGACCGGCGTGGCATGCGCCGCATCGGGCCAGGCGCGCAGCGATTCGAGCAGTGCCTTGGACGCCGTGTTGAGCGCATAGGCACGCACGTCGTCGTGGGCGTGGCCGGCGGCCGGAGACGTCGGTGCCACCAGCGCCACGCGCACGCGTTCGCGCGCCAGGAGCAGTGCCAGGGTGCGGCCGACGATGCCGCCGCCGCGAATGCAAACCTCGGGGGATAGTGCCATCGGGGCATTGTAGGAGGGGGGGTCCGGCGGGGACAATCGCGGCGTTCTTGCCCCTTCGACCCTCCGATTCCTCCCACCCGAGGTGCTCACGCGTGACTCTCCCCGCCACCGGCTCCGATGCTTCCGCCGTCTCCGATGTTTCCGAATCCGCCGCCTTCGATCTCCACGGCCGCATCGCGCGGCTGCTGGTCTATCCGGTCAAGTCCTGCGCCGGCGTCGACCTGCCCGAGGTGCTGCTGACCGAGACCGGTCTCGAGTTCGACCGCGCCTGGATGGTGGTCGATGCCGACGGCGTGTTCGTCAGCCAGCGCGAGCTGCCGCGCATGGTGCTGATCCGGCCGCAGCTCAGGCACTACGAGATGGTGCTGCGCGCGCCCGGCATGCTGGCGCTGCACGTGGCCTTCGACCGCGTCGAGCAGCCGGTGCGCGTGCGGGTCTGGAAGGACGAGGTCGCCGCCTACGACATGGGCGATGTCGCGGCGCAGTGGTTCAGCGACTTCCTCTCCGAACCCGGCGCGCCGCGGCGCCTGCGGCTGGTGCGCTTCGATCCGGCGCACCGCCGATTGTCCAATCCGAAATGGACCGGCGGCCTGGAGGCGCAGAACCAGTTCTCCGACGGCTTCGCCGTGCTGGTGACGAGCGAGGCATCGCTGGCCGAGCTCAACGCGCGCCTGGCCGCAGCTGGCCATGCCGCCGTCGGCATGGAGCGCTTCCGGCCCAACATCGTGCTCGGCGGCATCGAGTCGCACGACGAGGACCGCTTCGACCTGCTGCGCATCGCGACCGGTGGCGACCGGGACGCGCCGGCCGAACTGCGCCCCGCCAAGCCCTGCTCGCGCTGCCCGGTCCCGGACATCGATCCGGCCACCGCGCGCAGCAGCCCCGAAGTGGGCGACACGCTGCGCGGCTACCGCAGCGACGCGCGGGTCGGCGGCGCGATCACCTTCGGCATGAACGCGGTCGTCGTCTCCGGCATCGACCACCTGCTGCGGGTCGGGCAGGCGGTGCGGGCGAACTATGTCTTCGAATGACCCGGCGAGGGGTTTCGGCGACCGGGCGGCGGCGGCGTCCACCCGCGCCCTAAAATCGCCGGTTGATTCCAGAGGACATCCATGAGCTTGAAGTGCGGCATCGTCGGCCTGCCCAACGTCGGTAAATCAACCCTGTTCAACGCGCTGACCAAGGCCGGCATCGCGGCGGAGAACTATCCGTTCTGCACCATCGAGCCGAACGTCGGCGTGGTCGAAGTGCCCGATCCGCGGCTCGCGGCGCTGAGCGAGATCGTCCAGCCCGAGCGCATCGTGCCGGCGATCGTCGAATTCGTCGACATCGCCGGCCTGGTGGCCGGCGCCAGCACCGGCGAGGGCCTGGGCAACAAGTTCCTCGCCCACATCCGCGAGACCGACGCCACGGTCAACGTGGTGCGCTGCTTCGAGGACGACAACGTGATCCACGTCGCCGGCAAGGTCGACCCGATCTCCGACATCGAGGTGATCCAGACCGAGCTCTGCCTGGCCGACCTGGCCACGGTCGAGAAGGCATTGCACCGCCACACCAAGGTGGCCCGCTCGGGCGACAAGGAGGCGCAGAAGCTGGTCGGCCTGCTCGAGCGCTGCCAGGCGGCACTCAACGAGAACACGCCGGTGCGGGCGCTCTCCTTCACCAAGGAGGAGCAGCCGCTGGTCCGGTCGTTCACGCTGATCACGGCCAAGCCGGCGATGTTCGTCGCCAACGTGGCCGAGGACGGCTTCGAGAACAACCCCTTCCTCGATCGCCTGACCGAGTACGCCACCCGGCAGAACGCGCCCGTGGTGGCGATCTGCGCCAAGATCGAGGCCGAACTCTCGGAGATGGACGACGAGGACAAGGCGATGTTCCTGGCCGAGATCGGCCAGGAGGAACCCGGCCTGAACCGCCTGATCCGCGCGGCCTACCGGCTCCTGGGCCTGCAGACCTACTTCACCGCCGGCGTGAAGGAGGTGCGCGCCTGGACCATCCACGTCGGTGACACCGGTCCGCAGGCGGCCGGCGTGATCCACACCGATTTCGAGAAGGGCTACATCCGCGCCCAGACCATCGCCTATGCCGACTTCGTCGCCTTCAAGGGTGAGCAGGGTGCCAAGGACGCCGGCAAGATGCGCGCCGAAGGCAAGGAGTACGTCGTCAAGGATGGCGACGTGATGAACTTCCTGTTCAGTTCCTGAGCGGTCGCCCCGCTCAGAAGGTCACGCCGGCGATCAGCACGATGTTGGCGTAGGGCGAGCATTCGCCCGTGCGGACGACCGCCTTGGCGCGCGCGCTCAGGCGCTTGAACTCGTCGTGCGGCAGGGTCTCGGGCACCAGGGTGCCGAGCTGGCCCTCGCACCACGCCGGCAGCGCGCCGCCGGTGGCGTCGAGCGCCTCGCGCGCGATCACGGCGCGTTCCACCTGCATCTCCGTCAGCACCACGCGCAGCACGTCGGCGACGCGCGGGATGCCCGGCGTCAGTGCCAGGTCGATGCGCAGCGGTCCGTCGGGCACCGGCAGGCCGGCATCGCCGATCACGACCATGTCGCCATGGCCGAGTGCGGCGATGGTGCGGGAGAGTTCGGCGTGGAGGAGGGCGGTGCGTTTCACAGGACGATCCAGTCGGGGGGTAGGGGACCGCGCAGCACGTCGTCGCGCCACGGGATGGAAGGCTGCGCCCCGGGCCGCGTGACGCACAGCGCGCCGGCGCGGATGCCCAGGCGCACGGCGGCATCGAAGTCGGCGTCGTCGCGCGCCAGCGCCACGGCCAGCGCGCCCAGGAAGGTGTCGCCAGCGGCGGTGGTGTCGACGGCGGTGACCTTCGGGGCCGTGTGATGGCGCGCGCCATTGGCGTCGATGGCCACGGCGCCGCGCGAGCCCAGCGTCACGACCACGCGCGCCACGCCCAGCCGCCGCAGCGCCCGTCCGGCGGCGGCGGCCTCTCCGGGGGAATCGGCGGCCAGGCCGCTGAGCATGGCGGCCTCGACCTCGTTGACCACCAGCGTGTCGATCAGCGGCCACCAGGCGATGTCGACGGGTTGCGCCGGCGACGGATTGAGCAGCACCTTGCAGCCGCCGCGCCGGGCCGCGTGGAGCGCGCGCTCGACCTGCGCGATCGGCGTCTCGAACTGGGCGATCAGGAAATCCGCGTCGCTCAGCGCTCGGGCGAGCGCGTCCTCGTCGACCACCACCCGGGCGTTCGCGCCGGCCACGACGACGATCCGGTTCTGCCCGGCATCGTCGACCATCACCAGCGCGGTGCCGGTGGGCTCGGTGGCGTCGATGGCGACGGCCGTGGTGTCGATGCCGTCGCGCGTCAGCGCCTCGCGCAGCGCGCGGCCGTCGCCGTCGTCGCCCACGCAGCCCACCAGCCGCACGTGGGCGCCCTGGCGCGCGCAGCCGACGGCCTGGTTGCCGCCCTTGCCGCCGGGGATGTGGTGGATCGAGCGGCCCTGCAGGGTCTCGCCGGCCGCTGGCGCGTGCGGCACGCGCAGCACCAGGTCCATGTTGAGGCTGCCGAGGACCACGATGCGCGGCGTGTCGGCGGAGGGAGTCGGAAGGGTCACGATGTGCGGGAGGAGGTCGGGGAGGAAGTCCGCGCGGCCGCCCTGGCCGCCGCCGCGTGGCGCGCGGTCGCGGTGGAGGCGCGCACGCGCAGTTCGGGCTGCAGCATCACCTTGCGCGCCTCGTGCCGTCGGCCGCTCAGGCGCTCGATCAGCAGGTCGACCGCCAGGGCGCCGATGCGCTCCTTGGGTTGCGCCACGGTGGTCAGCGGCGGGCTGGTGTAGGCCGCGAGTTCGATGTCGTCGAAGCCGACGAGCGAGAGGTCCTCGGGCACGCGCACCGCGCGTTCGTGCGCGGCGCGCAAGGCGCCGATGGCCATGAGGTCGTTGCAGACGAAGACCGCCGAGGGCCGCCGCATCGCGTCGGGCTCGTCGTCCAGGATGGCGCGCATCGCCTCGTAGCCGCCCTGGCTGGTGAAGCCGCCGCGCCGCAGCGGCGGGATCGCCGACGGCGCGACGCCAGCCGCGGCCAGCGCCTCGCGCCAGCCTTCCACGCGTTGCTCGCCGGCGATCACGTGGGCCGGCCCGGCGATGCAGGCGATGCGCCGGTGGCCCAGCGCCAGCAGGTGCCGCACGGCGAGCAGGGCGCCTTCCCTGTGCGCGGTCTCGACCATGTCGCAGCCGGGATCGCCGATCTCGCGGTCGAGCAGCACGGTGGGCATCTTCAGGCCGTGGAGCTGGGCCACGAGGGCATCGTCGTCGCCGGTGGACACCACGATCAGGCCATCGATGCGGCGTTCGGCCAGCACCGTCAGGTAGACGCTCTGGCGCTTGGGCGCGTCGTCGGTGTTGCACAGGATCAGCGCATAGCCGCTGGCGAAGCAGCGATCCTCGACCGCCCGCACGATCTCGGCGAAATACGGGTTCGAGCTGTTGGGGATCAGCATGCCCAGCGTGCGGGTGGTGTTGCTCTTGAGGCTGCGCGCCACGGCGCTGGGCACGTAGCCCAGCGTCCGGATCGCCTCGTCCACCCGGGCGCGCACCGCCGCGCTGACCGGGCGGGTGGTGTTGACCACATGCGACACGGTGGTGACCGACACCCCCGCGCGCGATGCGACGTCCCTGATGGTGGCCATGGCCCGCCGGTCAGTGGCCGCCGGCGCGGCGGTCGGCGCGGCGCTGGCGCAGCGTGTCGATGATCACGGCCACCACGATGACCGCGCCGGTGATGATCCGCTTGCTCGGCTCGCTGGCGCCGACCTGCGCCAGGCCGGCTTCGAGCACCGCGATGATCAGCACGCCGAAGAAGGTGTTGACCACCGAGCCGCGACCGCCCATCAGGCTGGTGCCGCCGATGACCACGGCCGCGATCACCTGCAGTTCGATGCCCACGCCCGCGTTCGGGTCGGCCGCCTCCAGCCGGGCCGACTGCATCAGGCCGGCGAGTCCGGCGAGCAGGCCGGTCAGCGCGAACACGATGATGCGGATCGGCCGCGGGTCCACGCCCGCCAGGCGCATCGCTTCCTCGTTGGTGCCGATGCCCACGACATGGCGGCCGAAGACCGTGCGCGTGAGCACCGCCTGGCCGATCACGACCAGCGCCACCGCCAGCACGAAGGCCACCGAGATGCCGCCGATCCAGGGCGCGGCCAGGCCGGAGATGGCATCGCCCACGTACTGCGTGCGCGAGTCGGTCACCAGGTAGGCGCCGCCGCGCACCGCCTCGAGCATGCCCAGCGAGACGATGAAGGATGGCAGCCGCCAGGCCACCGAGACGGCGCCGGTGACGGCGCCGCAGGCCAGGCCGGTGGCCAGCCCGAGCGCGGCGGCGGCCGGCACGCTCCACTTCAGCTGCAGGATCGCGGCGGCCGTCGCCGCGGCGCTGAGCGCCAGGACCGAGCCGACCGACAGGTCGATGCCGGCGATCACCAGCACGAAGGTCATGCCCACCGCCATCACGGCCAGCGCCGGGATCTCGTTGGCGATGGTGATGAAGGTCTCGCGCGTGAGGAAGTAGTCGCTCAGGCTGCCGAACAGGGCGATCATGCCGATCAGCACGGCGGCCAGGCCGAGGTAGGTGCCGAGCTGGCCGCGCAGCGCGGAGCGCCGGGCCGGCGTGGCGCCGGCGGTGTCGGGCGAGGGATGGGGCGGGGCGGTCGTCGTCATGGCGTCTGGGAGGGGGTGACGGCCGAGGGCGTCGGCACGGGGGAAACATCGGACACCGGGGCGGCGGCGGCCGTGGTCGGCGCGGCATCGCTGAAGGCCGCGGCCAGCAGCGACTGCTCGGTCCAGGCGCCGCGCTCAAACACCGCTACCAGGCGGCCGGCGCTCATCACGCCGATGCGATCGCACATCGCCATGAGTTCGCGCAGGTCGCTCGACACCATCAGCACGGCCTTGCCGGCATCGGTCATGCGGTCGATCTCGGCATAGAGGTCGGCGCGCGCGCCGACGTCGACGCCGCGCGTGGGCTCGTCGAGCAGCAGGACGCGGCATTCGCGATGCAGCCAGCGCGCGAACACCACCTTCTGCTGGTTACCGCCGCTCAGCGTGGAGACCGGCTGCTCGATGCTGTGCGAGCGCACGCGCAGCCGCTCGACCAGCCGCTGGGCGATGCCGCGCTCCAGCGCCGGACGCAGCCAGCCGGCGCGCGCGACGGCGCGCAGGTCGCTCAGCGTGGTGTTGACGCGGATCGACTGCGCCAGCAGCAGGCCCTGCGACTTGCGGTCCTCGGTCACGAGGCCGATGCCGGCGCGGATCGCCTGCAGCGGCGAGCGCCAGTTCGGCGTCACGCGCTGCGCGACGTCGGCGGCACCGGCCGCATGCAGCGTGATCGCGCCCCGGTCGGCCCGGTCGGCGCCGAACAGCAGGCGCACCAGCTCCGTGCGGCCCGAGCCGACGAGGCCGGCCAGGCCCATGACCTCGCCGGCGTGCAATGAGAGGTCGACGTCGCGCACCGCGTTCGCGCGGCCGATGCCGTGCGCGCGCATCAGCACCGGTCCGGCGACACGGCGCGGCCGGCCCTCGTGTTCGTGCACGGCGCGTCCGACCATGCGCTCGACCAGCTCCGATTCGCGCACGCCGGCCATCGGCCGCACGTCGACCAGGCGGCCGTCGCGCAGCACCGCGACCCGGTCGGCGATGCGCTGGAGTTCCTCCAGCCGGTGCGAGACATAGACGATCGCGACGCCGCGGGACTTGAGCCGCTCGATCTGCGCGAACAGGTGCGTGGTCTCGCGCGGCGTCAGCATGGCGGTCGGCTCGTCGAGCACCAGCACGCGCGTGTCGTCCTGCAGGTTGCGCGCGATCTCCACCATCTGCTGCTGGCCGATGCCCAGGGTGGCGACCAGCGTGCCGGGGTCGATGCCCTGCATGCCGATCTTGGCGAGCTGCGTGGCGGCGCGGGCGTGGAGTTCCTTGCGGCGCAGCCAGCCGCCGTTGTGGGGCAGCCGGTCGAGCAGCAGGTTCTCGGCCACCGACAGGGTCGACACCAGGCCGAGTTCCTGCATCACCATGCGCACGCCCTGGCGCTCGGCATCGCGCCGCGAGCCGGGCGCGAAGGGCCGGCCGTCGAGCCGCATCTGGCCGCGCGTGGCCTGCACCAGGCCGCAGACGATCTTCGACAGCGTGCTCTTGCCCGCGCCGTTCTCGCCGGTGAGCGCCAGCACCTCGCCCGCGCGCAGGTCGAGCGTGACCGCGTCGAGCACCGGCGCCGCGTAGTCCTTGCCGACCCTGTCGATCGAGAGCACCGGCGTGGCGGTGCCGGACCCGCCGACGGCGGCCGGGGAAGGGGCGAAGACGTGCGAGGGCATGGTCCGCGGAGGCCTTACTTGGCGTCCTTGGTGACCAGCACCACGTCGGTCTTGACCGTCGCGGGCATGGCCGACTGCGGCTTCTTCTCGGCGATCGCCTTGAGCGCGGTCTCGATGCCGAAGACGGCCTGCTTGGCGGCGAACTGGTCGGCGGTGGCGAGCACGCGGCCGTCCTTGAGCATCGGCTTGATGGCGTTGATGTTGTCGTAGCCCACGACCTGGACCTTGCCGGTCTTGCCGGCCGCCTTGACCGCCGCGACCGCGCCCAGCGCCATGCTGTCGTTGCCCGCCAGCAGCGCCTTCAGGTCGGGATGCTCGCGCAGCATGCCGGCGGCCACCGTGTTGCCCTTGTCGATCTCCCACTGGCCCGACTGCACGCCCACCACCGTGATGCCGGCGGCCTTCATGGCGTCCTGGTAGCCCAGGGTGCGCTGCTGCGCGTTGAAGGTGGTCGAGACGCCTTCGATGATGCCGACCTTGTCGCCCGCCTTCAGGTCCTTGGCCAGGTAGTCGCCCACCAGCTTGGCGCCGGCGCGGTTGTCCGGGCCGACGAAGGGCACGACGATGTTCTTCTCCTTGAGCGCGGCGGCATCGAACTGGTTGTCGATGTTGACCACCAGGATGCCCTTGTCGATCGCCGCCTTGACCACCGGCACCAGCGCCTTCGAATCGGCCGGGGCGATGACGAGCGCGTTGATGCGCTGCGCCACCATCTGCTCGACCATCTTGATCTGCGCGGCCGTGTCGGTCTCGTCCTTGATGCCGTTGGCCACCAGCGTGTAGTCGCCGGCATGGGCCTTCTGATGCGCCTTGGCGCCATCCTCCATGGTGCGGAAGAACTCGTTGGCGAGCGATTTCATGACCAGGGCGACCTTGGGCTTGTCCTGGGCGAGCGCGGGCGAGCCGGCGATGGTGCCCAGCACGGTCAGGGCGATGGCATGGCGAAAGGTGCGGCGGGTGATTGGCATGGCGTCTCCGTCAGGGATTGAATGACCGGCGCGACCGGCCGGGACGGCGATTCTAAGTAAGGCAAACGTTTGCGCAAACGTTTGCGCGTCGGCATTTACCCTGAGGGATGCGAGGTCCGCAGGGTATCGGGGAGGGGGTCGAGACCCGGGTGGCGCGAGAAAACGGGACTCCGCGCGGGAGTCCGGACTCACTCGGGAAACATGTAGAGCAGCGCGAATGTCATCGTCACATAGCGCGCCAGCTTGCCGATCGCCATGTAGCCGGTGCAGCGCCAGAACGGCATCTTCAGCCAGCCGGCCACGGCGCACAGCGGATCACCCACCAGCGGCAGCCAGCTCAGCAGACAGGCCTTGGGGCCGAGCCGCTCGAGCCAGCCGAGCACGCGCACGTGATGCTTCGAATGGGAGTACTTGTCGGCCACCTGGTGGGCGCCATAGCCCATCCACCAGGTCACCATGCCGCCGAGCGTGTTGCCCAGGGTGGCGATGGCGATGGCCGACCACAGCATGTCCGGATTGAGCTTGAGGAGGCCGAAGAGGATCGGCTCCGAGCCCACCGGGACCAGCGTCGCCGACACGAAGGCGGCGATGAAGACGGTGGAAAGTCCATATTCAGGCAGCGCCAGCAGCGCCAAGAGGGAGTCGAGCCAGGCTTGCATGTGCGCCGCAGTATAGGAACGCCTCCACCGCGCCCGCGTCGGAGGGCGCGCCGCTTGCCGGGGAGCGGCGCGACCGAGGCCGTGGGGCACAAATCATTTCACTCTCCGGAATGTGAACTCGTTAGAATCGTGCCTCATTTTTCAGCAGCGACCCGCTCGCTTTCCTCTTCCTCCCACCATGCAGATCGGCACCATCGCGCTGGAGAACCGTCTTTTCGTCGCGCCCATGGCGGGCGTCACGGACCGGCCGTTCCGCAGCCTGTGCCGATCGCTCGGCGCGGGCTACGCGGTCAGCGAGATGGTGACGTCGCGCCGCGATCTCTGGCACACGCTCAAGACCTCGCGGCGGGCCGACCACGCCGGCGAGCCCGGTCCGATCTCGGTGCAGATCGCCGGCACCGACGCCGACATGATGGCCGACGCGGCGCGCTACAACATCGAGCGCGGCGCCCAGATCATCGACATCAACATGGGTTGTCCGGCCAAGAAGGTCTGCAACAAGTGGGCCGGCTCGGCGCTGATGCGCGACGAGCCGCTGGCGCTGGAGATCGTGCGGGCCGTGGTCGACGCCGCCGCCCCGCACGGCGTGCCGGTGACGCTCAAGATGCGCACCGGCTGGAGCGCCGATCACCGCAACGCCGTCAAGCTGGCGCGCGACTTCGAGGCCGCCGGCGTGCAGATGCTCACCGTGCATGGTCGCACGCGCGAGCAGGGCTACAAGGGCAGCGCCGAATACGACACCATCGCCGCCGTCAAGGCCGCCGTGCGGGTGCCGGTGGTGGCCAACGGCGACATCACGACGCCCGAGAAGGCGCGCGACGTGCTGGCCGCGACCGGCGCCGATGCCGTGATGATCGGCCGCGCGGCGCAGGGTCGGCCCTGGATCTTCCGCGAGATCGCGCATTTCCTCGCGACCGGCACGCACCTTGCGCCGCCGCTCGTCGCCGAGGTGCGCCGCCTGCTGCTGGACCACCTGCGCGAGCACTACGCGCTCTATGGCGACTACAGCGGCGTGCGCACCGCGCGCAAGCACATCGGCTGGTACGTGCGCGCATTGCCCGGCGGCGAGGACTTCCGCGCCACCATGAACGCCATCGAGGATTGCGAGGCGCAGTGGCAGGCGGTGTCGGATTATTTCGAGACGCTGGCGCGCCGCATGGAACGCATCCCGGTCCATCGCGACATCGCGACACCGGATGCCGACGACACCGATCCGGACGAGGAGGCCGCCACCGCGGCCACGCAGTGAGCGTCGTGGGCGGCGGCCGACCGGGCCGACCACAACGACAGAACCAACAACAGGCCTCGAGCACATGAGCAAGAAGAACATCGACGAGTGCGTCAGGAACAGCCTCGAAATCTATTTCCGCGATCTCCACGGGATCGAACCCGACGGCATGTACGACATGCTGGTGCGGGTGGTGGAGAAACCCCTGCTGGAGGTCGTCATGGCGCGCGCCGAAGGCAACCAGTCGCGCGCCGCGCAATGGCTCGGACTCAACCGCAACACGCTGCGCAAGAAGCTCGTCGACCACAAATTAATCAAGTAAGCCCCCAGGCTGCGCGCACTGCGTGTCGCTTCGCCCACCCCCTTGCAGGGGGCGCTGCCGGCGGCCCGGCAGAGCCGGTTCTGCGGCAGCCCTGGCCTTCGTGCCCCCCATTTCCATCGCATCAACCGAGAACTTCCCTTCATGGCATCGACCGCACTCCTCTCCGTCTCCGACAAGACCGGCATTCTCGAATTCGCCCAGGCGCTGCACGGGCTGGGCATCAAGCTCCTGTCGACCGGCGGGACCGCGAAGCTGCTGGCCGATGCCGGTCTGCCCGTCACCGAGGTGGCCGACCACACCGGCTTCCCCGAGATGCTCGACGGCCGCGTGAAGACCCTGCATCCCAAGATCCATGGCGGCCTGCTGGCGCGGCGCGACCTGCCGGCCCACGTCGCCGCCATCGAGGCGCACGGCATCGACACCATCGACCTGCTGGTGGTGAATCTCTATCCGTTCGAGGCCACCGTCGCCCGGCCCGGCTGCACGCTGGAGGACGCGATCGAGAACATCGACATCGGCGGCCCGGCCATGGTGCGCAGCGCCGCCAAGAACTGGAAGGACGTCGGCGTGCTGACCGATGCCTCGCAATACGCCACCGCCCTGGCCGAGCTGAAGGCCGACGGCCGCCTGAGCGAGCGCACCAAGTTCGGTTTCTCCGTGGCCGCCTTCAACCGCATCGCCGACTACGACGGCGCCATCAGCGACTACCTCTCGGCGATCGACTTCGAGGCCAGCGCCGGCCAGGCCGCGCCGGTGCGCGCGGCGTTCCCGGCGCAGTCCAACGGCCGCTTCGTCAAGCTGCAGGACCTGCGCTATGGCGAGAACCCGCACCAGCAGGCCGCGTTCTATCGCGACCTGCATCCGGCGCCCGGCTCGCTGGTCACCGCCCGGCAGCTGCAGGGCAAGGAACTGAGCTACAACAACATCGCCGACGCCGATGCCGCCTGGGAGTGCGTCAAGAGCTTCGACGTGCCGGCCTGCGTCATCGTCAAGCACGCCAATCCGTGCGGCGTGGCCATCGGAGCCGATGCGCTGGAAGCCTATGGCAAGGCCTTCAGGACCGATCCGACCTCGGCCTTCGGCGGCATCATCGCCTTCAACCGGCCGGTCGACGCGGCCGCCGCGCAGGCCGTGAGCAAGCAGTTCGTCGAGGTGCTGATGGCGCCCGCCTTCACACCCGAGGCGCTCGCCGTGTTCAAGGCCAAGGCCAATGTGCGCGTGCTGGAGATCGCGCTGCCCGCGCTCGGCGCCTCCGACTGGGACAACGGCCGCAACGCCATGGACGTCAAGCGCGTCGGCTCCGGTCTGCTGATGCAGACGGCCGACAACCGCGTGCTGGCCGAGAGCGAGCTCAAGGTCGTGAGCAAGCGCCAGCCGACGCCCGAGCAGCTGCAGGACCTGCTGTTCGCCTGGAAGGTCGCCAAGTACGTCAAGAGCAACGCCATCGTGTTCTGCGCCGGCGGCATGACGATGGGCGTCGGCGCGGGCCAGATGAGCCGGCTCGATTCGGCGCGCATCGCCAGCATCAAGGCCGAGCATGCCGGTCTCTCGCTGAAGGACACGGCGGTCGCGAGCGATGCCTTCTTCCCGTTCCGCGATGGCCTGGACGTGGTGGTCGATGCCGGTGCCAGCTGCGTCATCCAGCCAGGCGGCTCGATGCGCGACCAGGAGGTGATCGACGCGGCCGACGAGCGCGGCGTGGTGATGGTGCTCTCCGGCGTGCGCCACTTCCGGCATTGAACCCGATGGCCCCGAAACCCGAGCGCGAGGACCTCGACACGCCCCGGCCCCGCTGGGTGGCCTGGCTCATCGTCATCGTCATGGCGATGGTGATGGCCGGCATGCTCAACATCGGCTGGCGCCTGATGGGCGGCTAGCGCCGCCGTCCGGGCATCCGGACGCCTGGATGCCCGGACGTCCGGTTCAGTCCAGCGTGCGGAAGATCTCGCGCGCGGCCTCGACGGTCGCCGCGATGTCCTCGCCGGTGTGCGCCGAGCTCACGAAGCCGGCTTCGTAGAGCGCTGGCGCGATGTAGACGCCGCGGTCGAGCAGGCCGTGGAACAGGGTGTTGAACCGCGCGTTGTCGGTGGTCATGACGGTGGCGTAGTTCTGCGGCAGGGCGTCCATCAGGAAGAAGCCGAACATGCCGCCTTCGCTGTCGGCGCAGAACGGCACGCCCTCGGCCGCCGCGGCCGCCGTCAGGCCATCGACCAGCGAGCGGGTGCGCGCCGACAGCGCCTCGTAGAAACCGGGACGGGCGATCTCCTTGAGCGTCGCCAGGCCGCAGGCCGTCGCCACCGGATTGCCCGACAGCGTGCCGGCCTGGTAGACCGGCCCGAGCGGTGCGAGCAGCTCCATGATCGCGCGCGGGCCGCCGAAGGCCGCCAGCGGCATGCCGCCGCCGATGACCTTGCCCAGCACCGTGAGGTCGGGCGTCACGCCCAGCACCCCCTGGGCGCCGTGCAGGCCGACGCGGAAGCCCGTCATGACCTCGTCGAACACCAGCAGCGCGCCATGCCGGGTGCACAGCTCGCGGCAGCGCCGCGCGAACTCGGGCGTGGCGCGGATGAAGTTCATGTTGCCCGCGATGGCCTCGATCATCAGGCAGGCGATGTCGGCGCCATGCAGCGCGAAGGCCTCCTCCAGCTGCTCGAGGTTGTTGTACTCGAGCACCAGCGTGTGCTGCACGACCTCGGGTGGCACGCCGGCCGAGGTCGGGTTGCCGAAGGTCGCCAGGCCGGAGCCGGCCTTCACCAGCAGCGCGTCGGCGTGGCCGTGGTAGCAGCCCTCGAACTTGACGATCATCTTGCGCCCGGTGGCGCCGCGCGCCAGCCGCAGGGCGCTCATCGCCGCCTCGGTGCCGGAGCTGACCAGCCGCACCATCTCCATCGACGGCACCAGCCCCAGGATCGCCTCGGCCAGCTCGATCTCGCGCTCGGTCGGGGCGCCGAACGAGAAGCCGTCGAGCACGGCCTTCTGCACCGCCTCGACCACCGCCGGATGGCCATGTCCCAGGATCATCGGACCCCAGGAGCCGATGTAGTCGATGTAGCGCTTGTCGTTCGCGTCCCAGAAGTAGGCGCCGTGGGCGCGCTGCACGAAGCGCGGCGTGCCGCCCACCGCGCGGAAGGCGCGCACGGGCGAATTCACGCCGCCGGGGATCACGGCGCGGGCGCGCTCGAAGAGGATGTCGTTGGTATCGGTGTGGGCCATGGGGACTCGGGAACGGGGGATCGGGTGATCGGGGATCGAGGAGGGCGCCAGCGCTTTCAGTGGCGGGTGTCGTGCGGCGGCAGGCCGAAGTCGGAGGGCTCGGGTGGACTGCCGCCGTCCTCCTCGTCGTCGTCCTCGTCCTCGGGCTGGGCCCAGAACAGGCGGTCGGGCAGCACGTGACCCATGCCGGGCCGGAAGCCCGCGTCGAGGCAGCGGTCCATGTAGCTCAGGGCCTCGCCGGTGGCGGCGACCAGGTCGGTGCCGCTCGCCAGCAGTGCCGCGAGCGCGGCCGACAGCGTGTCGCCGGCGCCGGTGAACACGGCTTCCAGGCGCTCGTACTTCTCGTTGGTCAGCACCGCCTGGGGCGACGCCAGCACGTTGTCGAAATACTGATCGGGCAGGACGATGCCAGTGACCAGCGTGAAGGGCGTGCCCTGCTCGCCGGCGGCGCGGGCGATGTCGCGCGCCGTGGGCGGCCGCTCGCCGGCCCAGTCGGGCAGCAGCCAGCGCCGCAGGGTGCTGTGGTTGCCCACCAGCACGGTGGTCTGCGGCAGCACCAGTTCGCGGAAGGCGTCGAGGTAGGCCTCGATGCGGTTCTCGTCCCACCACGAGAGGTTGGGCATGTAGGCGACGACGGGCGTGTCGGGATAGTCGGTGGCGATGCCGGCGATGCTGGCCAGGTTCTCCGGCGAACCGGCGAAGCCGATCTTGATGAGCTGCACCTCGACGTCCTCCAGGATGGCACGCGCCTGCTCGGCCACGGCTTCCTCGTCGAACGCGAAGTGGTCGAAGATCTCCGCCGTGTCGCGCGCGTAGGCGCCGGTCACGACCGGCAGCATGTGCGCGCCGACCGAGGCGATCGCCAGGGCGTCGCCATTGAGGCCGCCGGCGCCGCTCGGGTCGCTCGCGTTGAAGACCATGACGCAGGGTGGATCGAGGTCGAGCTCGACTTCCACGCCATCGACGATTTCGGGGTCGTCGCCAGGGGGATCGTTAAGATCCGCGGACCCTGCGGCGCTGTCACTTGCTGGTAGTAATTGGTTTTTCATTCGCCTTCCAAAGGTGATTCTCGAAAACGATATGCCGCAAGCCTGGATGCGATTGAATACATGGGTTGCATTTTTAGAATACGGACTTTGAGTAGCGATGAATACGAAAACCTGGATGTGTCTGATCTGTGGATGGATCTATGACGAGTCGGCCGGCGTGCCCGAGGATGGTATTGCGCCCAACACGGCCTGGGCCGACGTGCCGATGAACTGGACATGTCCTGAATGCGGTGCGCGCAAGGAAGATTTCGAGATGGTCGAGATCTGAAGCATGGCACAGCGCCGGCGGTCCGGGTTCCCGATGGGATGCGCGGCGGCCGGCGTTGGTTCTGATAACCAAGGAGTCGGACGATGGGCACGAACGGATCGCGCAGGCGGGTGCTGGTCATCGACGACAGCCACACCGTCCGGCGCAGCGCCGAGATCCTTCTCGCGCAGGGCGGCTGCGAGGTGCTGCTGGCCGCCGACGGCTTCGAGGGTCTCGCCCTGGTGGCGAGCGAGCGGCCCGACATCGTCTTCTGCGATCTCCAGATGCCGCGCCTGGACGGCTGGCGCACCTGCGCCATCGTGCGGCGCCATCCGCGCTTCCGCACCCTGCCGGTGGTGCTGCTGTCGGCCAGCGAGAGTGCCTTCGAGGACCAGCGCGACCGGATGGACGGGAGTGGCGAGCATCTCGTCAAGCCCTTCACCGGCGAGCAGCTGCTCGATGCGGTGCGGCGCCTGACCGGCGAACCTGCCGGCCCGGAGGCCTGATGCCGATCCGCGAGGTGCTCGTCGTCGACGACTCGAAGACCGAGTCGCTGTCGCTCGCCCGCCTGCTCCAGAGTCATGGCTTCTCGGTGCGGACGGCCGACAGCGCCGACGACGCCATGGGCTGCCTGGCGCAGCGGCAGCCCGACCTGA
The DNA here is from genome assembly GCF_056679935.1 of Variovorax sp. PEI5. Classification (NCBI taxonomy): domain Bacteria; kingdom Pseudomonadati; phylum Pseudomonadota; class Betaproteobacteria; order Burkholderiales; family Comamonadaceae; genus Variovorax; species Variovorax sp. PEI5. The sequence goes on along the minus strand of NZ_CM155257.1, from coordinate 2,183,738 downwards.
TCCTGCTGGACGTCGTCATGCCCGGACGCAACGGCTTCCAGCTGGCGCGCTCGCTCGCGCGCGATCCGCTCTATGCCGGGGTGCCGATCATCCTGTGCACCAGCAAGAACCAGGAGACCGACCGCATCTGGGGACTGCGCCAGGGAGCGCGCGATTTCATCGTCAAGCCGGTCGATCCGGCGATCCTGCTGGCCAAGATCGCCGCCCTGGGCTGAGGCCGCCGCCGCCCGGACCGCCGATCCACATCACCCCACCCGAATTCCCCACCGCCCGCCCATGGTTCCCAGCGACACGTCCAGCGCCTTCCACGTCCCCGCCGCCACGCCCGCGCCGGGCGCCGATCCGCGCGAGATCGCCGCCGCCTGGCTGGCCGTCGAGGCCGGGCAGCAGCACTACCTGCTGGCGCTGGGCGACACCGGCGAGATCTTTCCCTGGACGCTGCCGCAGCCGGTGCCGCACACCGTGGCGTGGTTCCTGGGAGTGGCCAACCTGCGCGGGGGGCTCTATGGCGTGGTGCGCCTGGAGGCCTTCGTCGCCGCCGACGCCGATCCCGACGACGTCGCCGCCATGCGCCGGTCGGCCGAAGCCCCGGCGCCCGCGCCCACGCGCCTGGTCGCGCTGCACGCGCGCTTCGACGTCAACTGCGCGCTGCAGGTCGATCGCGTGCTCGGCCTGCGCAGCAGGGAGCTGTTCGAGCCCGTGCACGTACCCGAGGCCGGGGCCGAACCGGCCGCCGAGCCGGGCATCGTGCCGGCCTGGCACGCCCGGCGTTTCGTCGACGCGGCCGGCACGCACTGGCAGGCCCTGGACCTGCAGGCGCTCGCGCGCCATCCCCGATTCCTGAACGTCGGCACCCGACCCGCCTGACGACCGACCGCGTCCCCGAAGGAACCGACCGTGAACCCGACGACCGATCCCGTGCTCTCCCATCCACCCGCCCAGCCGCCGGCGCCGGACGCCGCCGCCGCCGCCGCGTCTCATGCGACCGACAGCGCCGGCGACCCGATCCTGTCGGCGGGCATCATGCACGCCGACACCACGGCGACCGAGCGCAAGGACGCCCGGCCCGAGATCGCCGCGGCGCGCGCGCGCAGTCCGTTCGCCATCGCCCTGGCCATCGCCGTGGCGCTGCTGCTGGTGGTCACCGGCTTCCTGCTGCTGCATGCGGCGCGCACCGGACTGGACCTGGCCACCGTCGCCGGCCTGGGCCTGCTGCCGCTGGCGGCGCTGGCGATGGCCGCCGTCGCCGGCTTCGCCCAGGCGCGCGCCGGACGTGAACGCGTCGCCACCACCGAGCGCACCCGCTCCGAGGCCGAGCGCCTGGGCGAGGAGGCCAGCCGCGTCAACGCCGCCAACCAGGCGGCCATCCTGCGCCTCATGAACGAATTGCAGATGGTGGCCGAGGGCGACCTCACCCAGCAGGCGACCGTCACCGAGGACATCACCGGCGCCATCGCCGATTCGGTCAACTACACCGTCGAGGAACTGCGCCTGCTGGTGAGCAACGTGCAGAACACGGCCGGCCGCGTCGCCGAGACCACCTCGCAGGTGGAGAGCACCTCGACCGAGCTGCTGGCCGCCTCGACCGAGCAGCTGCGCGAGATCCGCGAGACCGGCCAGGCGGTGCTGACGATGGCCGAGCGCATCAACGAGGTGGCATCGCAGTCGCAGGAATCGGCGACGGTGGCGCGCCAGTCGCTGCAGGCCGCCTCGACCGGCCTGCGCGCGGTGGAGGACGCGATCGGCGGCATGAACGCGATCCGCGACCAGATCCAGGACACCGCCAAGCGCCTGAAGCGCCTGGGCGAGTCGTCGCAGGAGATCGGCGAGATCACCGAGCTGATCTCCGACATCACCGAACAGACCAACGTGCTCGCCCTGAATGCCGCGATCCAGGCGGCATCGGCCGGCGAGGCCGGGCGCGGCTTCTCGGTGGTGGCGGAGGAGGTGCAGCGCCTGGCCGAACGCTCGGCCGACGCCACGCGCCAGATCGCCGCGCTGGTGCGTGCCATCCAGACCGACACGCAGGACGCCGTCGGCGCCATGGAGCGCTCCACGCAGGGCGTGGTCGAGGGCGCCCGCCTGTCCGACCATGCCGGCACGGCGCTGTCGGAGATCGATCGCGTCTCGCGCCGCCTGGCCGAGCTGATCGAGCAGATCACCCGCTCGGCATCGCACGAGGCGGCATCGGCCAACGTCGTGGCGGCCAACATCCAGCACATCTTCGCCGTCACCGAGCAGACCGGCGACGGCACGCGCACCACCGCCAAGCAGGTGCGCGAACTCTCCCACATGGCCGAGGAGCTGCGCCTGTCGGTCGCGCGCTTCAAGATCGCGTGAAGCCGGGAGCGCCTCAGGTGGTGGATTCGACCCAAGACCCGTCGCGGCAGCCGTCCGCCTCCGCTGGTCCCCGCGACCCGGCCGCCATCCTGCGGGAGTCGCTCGGCTGGGTGCTCGACGAGATCCGCGCCGCGCTCGACGGCGTCGTCGCTGCGCTGCGCCCCGGGACTCCTGGCAGCAAGGCCGGCGAGCAGACGGAGGCGCTGCGGGCCCTGCGCCAGGCCGGCGGCGTGCTGACCATGGTCGAGCAGCCGGAGCCGGCCCGCGTCGTCGCCGCGATGGAAATCGCCGCCCGCGCCTGGATCGACCGCGTCGAAGCACCCGGCTCGCCGGCCGCCGGTGCCGGCCTCGAGGCCATCGAGCGCACGGGGCGACTGCTGGTCGAGCACCTGGAAGCGCTGGCCACGGACCGCGCCGCGCCCGCCCTCGATCATTTCGCGCTGTTCGAGCGCTTCGCCGAGGTCGGCGCGCCGGCGCTGGCGGAACTGCGCGAACGGCTCGACGACATCGGGCGCGGACTCGACCGCTTCTACCGCCGGCCCGAGACCCGGACGCCATTGCATGCCGTGGTGGCGCAGCTGCGCGACCTGGGCGATGCGCTGTCGGTGCTCGGCCTGGTCGATGGCGCGCGGGCCGCGCGGCGCATGCACGACGACGTCCGGCGCCTGCTGACGGCCGAGGCGGCGCAGGACGACCCGCGGCCGCAGGATGTCGATGCGCTGGGCGCCAGCCTGGATGCGCTCGGCCTGCTGGTGGACATGCTCGGCTACCAGCCGGAACTGGCGCGGCGTGCCTTCGTCTTCGATGCCGCCACGGGCGAGCTGCGGGCGCCACCGGCGACGACTCCGGTCGCCGCCACGGCTTCACCGGCCCCATCGAGCGGTGGCGACGGCGCCGGTTCCGGACGCGGTGACGCCGTGACGACCGGCGACCGGGCCGACGCCGTCGAGGACGACGAGGAGGCCGAACTCCGCGCCATCTTCCTGGACGAGGCGCGCGGGGTGCTGCGCCAGGCCGGCGACGCCGTCGCCGCCCTGGCCGCCGAGGCCGCCGACACCGCGCGCATGACCGCGCTGCGCCGGGCCTTCCACACGCTCAAGGGCAGCGCGCGCATGGTCGCGCTGACGGCGCTGGGCGAAGCGGCGGCGGCCTTCGAGCAACTGCTCAACACCTGGCTGGCCGACCAGCGCCCGGCGACGCCGGAACTGCTCGACGCCATCCGCGCGGCCCTGCGGGAATTCGCTCAGTGGATCGACGCCATCGAGGCGCAACGGGCGCAGGACTGGCGCTCGGAACCGTTCCGGCGGGCGGCCGACGCCTTGAAGGGAGACAGCGCGGACGCGTCCGCGAACGATGCGCTGGCGACGCCGCGTCGCGCCGCGCGCGAACGCCCGTCGCGGTCGCGGGTCGAGACCGCTGTCGACGACGACATCCGGGTGGTCGGACCCCTGCGCATCGACCGGCGCCTCCACGACGTCTATCTGGCCGAGGCCGACGGCTGGTCGAACGAACTGGTCGCCGAGATCGCCGCCTGGGCCGGCGATCCGCGCCAGCCCGTGGCGCCTTCGACCATCGGCCTCGCGCATGCGCTCATCGGCAGCTCGGCCACCATCGGCCTGAGCGACCTGTCGGAATTGGCGCGTCTCGTCGAGCGCGTGCTGCAGCAGTTGCGGCGCCAGGGACGCGGCACGGCGGTGCAGGACGCGGCCGTGGTCGCCGGGGTCGACGAACTGCGTCGCCTGCTGGACCGGTTCGCCGCCGGCTTCGTCGACGCGCCCGCACCGGCGACGCTGCGGGCGCTGGGCGACGTCCTGGCGCAGGCGCCGCCGGCGCGCGCGGTGGTGCCGCTGCTGCCGGGCGAGGATGCCTTCGACACCACGGATGCGGTCGATGCCGACCTGTTTCCGGTGTTCGAGGAGGAGGCCGTGGAACTGCTGCACCAGCTCGGCGGCGCCTTGCGCGAATGGGCGCGGCAGCCGGGCGCCGACGGGCCCCGCGCCTCCGCGCTGCGCACGCTGCACACGCTCAAGGGCGGTGCCCGGCTCGCCGGCGCGATGCGCCTGGGCGAGCGCGCGCATCGCATGGAATCGGCCATCGAACTCGCCGTCCGGCAGAAGCGCGTGGCCGGGCCGGCGGCGATCGAGGAACTGTTCGAGCGCTTCGATGCGCTGCAGTCGGCGCTGGACCAGCTGCGCGCCGGCGGTGGCGGCGCTCCCGCCGAGGGGGTCGACGCACCGGTCGACAGTGCCACGGAGGCGGCGTCCCCGCACGCCGCGGCCAGCCAGACCGTGCGCATCCGCACCCAGCTGCTCGACCGCATGGTCGCCCAGGCCGGCGAGGTGGTGGTGACGCGCTCCCGGCTGGTCACCGGCCTGGCGCAGATGCGCCTGTCGCTCGGGGAGCTCACGGGCAACCTGGATCGGCTGCGTCAGCAGCTGCGCGATGTCGAACTCCAGGCCGAGAGCCAGATGCAGTCGCGCCTGGCCCAGGCCAAGGACTCCCAGCAGGGCTTCGACCCGCTCGAGTTCGACCGCTTCACGCGGGTGCAGGAACTGACGCGGATGATGGCGGAGTCGGTCGACGACGTGGCCACCGTGCAGCGCGCCCTGCAGAAGAGCCTGCAGGGCAGCGAGGACGCCCTGGGCTCGCAGGCGCGCCAGACGCGCGAACTGCAGCGCGACCTGCTGCGCACGCGCATGGTCGATTTCGAGAGCATCGCCGAGCGGCTCTATGGCGTCGTGCGGCAGGCTTCGCGCGACAGCGGCAAGCAGGTGCGCCTGGACATCCATGGCGGCTCGATCGAGATCGATCGTGGCGTCCTCGAACGCATGACGCCGGCCTTCGAGCATCTGCTGCGCAACTGCGTCGCCCATGGCATCGAGGACGGCCGACTGCGCGAGCGCGCCGGCAAGCCGCCGGCCGGCCTGATCGCCATCGACCTGCAGCAGGAAGGCAACGACGTGGCCGTGAGCTTCCGCGACGATGGCGGCGGCCTGGACGTGGAACGCATCGCCGAGCGCGCTCGCTCGCTCGGCCTCGCCGGCGCCCAGGGCCGGCTCACGACCGGGCAGGCAGCCGATTTCATCTTCACGCCCGGGTTCTCCACCGCCGGACAGATCTCCGAGCTGTCCGGACGCGGCATCGGCATGGACGTGGTGCGCACCAGCGTCGCGGCCCTGGGCGGGCGCATCGAGATCGACAGCACGCCGGGGCAGGGCACGTGCTTCAAGCTGGTGCTGCCGCTGACCACCGCCGTCACCCACGTGGTGATGCTGCGCGCCGGCGACACGACCATCGGCGTGCCGTCGAACCTGGTCGAACGCGTGCAGCGCGTCAGCGCCGACGACCTGGCCGCCGCCTATGCCGAGCGGCGTCATGCCTTCGAAGGCGAGTCGGTACCGTTCTACTGGGCCGGCGCGCTGCTGCAATCGTCCGCGCGCAGCGACCAGTTCGCGGTGCGCACGCATTTCGTCGTCGTCATGCGCAGCGCCGCGCGACGCGTGGCGCTGCATGTCGACGAGGTGCAGGGCAACCAGGATGTCGTCGTGCGCAACCTCGGCCCGCAACTCTCGCGGCTCGCCGGCATGGTGGCCGCGTCGGTGCTGTCCTCGGGCGCCGTGGCGCTGATCTACAACCCGGTCGCGCTGGCCGACGTGCATGGCGAGGCCGCCTGGCGCCTGCAGTCGGGCGACCAGGCCGTGCCCGGTCAGGGCCAGGACCCGTCGCAGCCGACCACGCCCCTGGTGCTGGTGGTGGACGATTCGCTGACCGTGCGCCGCGTGACGCAGCGCCTGCTCCAGCGCGAGGGCTTCCGGGTCGCGCTGGCCGCCGATGGCCTGCAGGCCCTGGAGATCCTGCGCCAGGAGCGCCCGGCCGTCATGCTCTCCGACATCGAGATGCCGCGCATGGATGGCTTCGATCTGGCGCGCCAGATCCGCGCGGACGCGACGCTCGCCGGACTGCCGATCATCATGATCACCTCGCGCATCGCGCCCAAGCATCGCGAGCATGCCCAGCGCCTGGGGGTGAACCACTACATCGGCAAGCCCTATGGCGAGGAGGAACTGCTGGCGCTCGTGCGTGGCTACGCGGACGGCACCATGGCCTCGGGGCCCGAGGCCATGCGACCCGATGGATCCCGGAGCATCGGTGCCTCCCGCCACGAAACCACGGGATCGGGACGGACATGAAAAAAGCCCTGTCGGAGTGATCCGACAGGGCTTCATTCATTGTTGATGGTCGGGGTGAGAGGATTCGAACCTCCGGCCTCTACGTCCCGAACGTAGCGCTCTACCAGGCTAAGCTACACCCCGATGGTGTCTCGACGAGAGGGCCGCATCGCACTCCCGGATGGGAGATGGATCAGGCGCGGCGCTCAAGCAGCTGAGCCGCTAATTGTAGCAAACCTTGCGTGTAGGAATTCCGCGGCAGATCGATCAATGCATCGATCGCGCGTTGCGCCTCGGCGGCGGCGGCGGCACGCGTGGCATCGAGCGCGCCAGTGGCACGGACGATGTCGACGATGCGTTCGAGCTGTGTCGTGTCGCCGGCCTCGATGGCCTTGCGGATGAGCGCGCCCGCTTCGGCATCGGCACGCTGCATCGCCAGGATGAGCGGCAGTGTGGTCTTGCCCTCGCGCAGGTCGTCGCCGAGGTTCTTGCCGGTCTCGCTGGCGTCGCCGGCATAGTCGAGCACGTCGTCGATGACCTGGAAGGCCGTGCCGAGCGCCTGGCCGTAGATGCCGCAGGCTTCCTCGATCTCCGCCGGCGCCTTGGCCAGCACGGCGGCCACGCGGGTGCTGGCCTCGAACAGCTTGGCCGTCTTGGAGCGGATCACGCGAAGATAGGCCTCCTCGTTCAGCGAGGCGTCGTGCATGTTCATCAGCTGGAGCACTTCGCCCTCGGCGATCACGTTGGTCGCGTCGGCCAGGATCTGCATCACGCGCATGTCGTTGCAGTCGACCATCATCTGGAACGCGCGCGAATGCAGGAAGTCGCCCACCAGCACGCTGGCCGGATTGCCGAAGGACTCGTTGGCCGTGGGCCGCCCGCGGCGCAGGGTCGACTCGTCGACGACGTCGTCGTGCAGCAGCGATGCCGTGTGGATGAATTCAACGACGGCGGCGATGTTGAAGCGCTGCGCTCCCGTGTAGCCGAGCGCGCCGCTCATGAGCAGCAGCAGCGCCGGGCGCAGGCGCTTGCCACCGGCCGAGATGATGTAGCGCGACACCTCGCTGACCAGTGGCACTCCGGTGTCGAGCCGTTCGGAGATCACACGATCGACCTGCACCATGTCGTCGGCGATGAGGCCCAGGATGGCGGCGGTGGAGGAGTTGTCGGTATCGGAAACTGGCAAAACGAGGGCGCCTGGGTACAGCGAAGGAGGGATGCCGGCGCGTGTGGCCGGAACGCGCGGATTATAAAGAGCGCCGTGCGTCGAGCACCCGGACCATCCCATGGGGTCGCTCCAGTGACAGGGGCCGTGCTAGAATCTTGGGCTCTGCGGAATTCGCCGCGGAGCCATCTTCCCTAAGAGGTCAACATGTACGCGGTCATAAAAACCGGAGGCAAGCAGTATCGCGTTGCCGCCGGCGAAAAAATTAAAGTAGAACAGATTGCTGCGGACGTAGGCCAGGAAATCGTGATCGATCAGATCCTCGCAGTCGGCAACGGCTCGGACATCAAGATCGGCACGCCCCTGGTGTCCGGCGCAACGGTCACAGCCACCGTGCTGTCCCACGGCTTGCACGACAAGGTGCACATCTTCAAGATGCGCCGTCGCAAGCACTATCAGAAACGTCAAGGCCATCGCCAGCAGTTCACGGAACTGCAAATCGGCGCGATCGCCGGTTAAGCAGGAGCCCACACCATGGCACAGAAAAAAGGCGGCGGCTCCACGCGAAACGGGCGCGATTCCAAGCCCAAGATGCTCGGCGTCAAGGCGTTCGGCGGCGAACTGATCAGCGCTGGCTCGATCATCGTGCGCCAGCGTGGCACCCAGTTCCACCCCGGCGCCAACGTCGGCGTGGGCAAGGACCACACGCTGTTCGCCCTGGTCGACGGACACGTGTCCTTCGGCTTCAAGGGCGCGCTGAACAAGCACACGATCAGCGTGACGCCGGCGGCTGCACAAGCCTGAGCGCGTTGCCGTTCCGATCGGTTCGAAGCCCCGCTCGTCGGGGCTTTTTCGTTTTCCGCCGCGTTCCGTCGCGGCATCCATTTGTAGACTGAGTCCATCATGAAGTTCGTCGACGAAGCCTTCATCGACATCGCCGCGGGCGATGGCGGCAACGGCTGCGTGTCGTTCCGCCATGAGAAGTACAAGGAGTTCGGCGGTCCCAACGGTGGGGATGGTGGTCGTGGCGGCCATGTGTTCGCCGTGGCCGACATCAATCTCAACACCTTGGTCGACTTCCGCTATTCACGGCGCCACGAAGCCAAGCGCGGCCAGCACGGCATGGGCTCGGACATGTTCGGCGCCGCGGGCGACGACGTGGTGCTCAAGATGCCGGTCGGCACGATCGTGAGCGATGCCGAGACCGGCGAGGTGCTCTACGAGCTGCTGGTGCCCGGCGAGATGGTCATGATCGCCAAGGGTGGCGATGGCGGTTTCGGCAACATGCGCTTCAAGAGCGCCATCAATCGTGCGCCACGCCAGAAGACGCCTGGCTGGCCGGGCGACAAGAAGAGTCTCAAGCTCGAACTGAAGGTGCTGGCCGACGTCGGCCTGCTGGGCATGCCCAATGCCGGCAAGTCGACGCTGATCAGCGCCATCTCCAATGCCCGGCCACGCATCGCCGACTATCCCTTCACCACGCTGCATCCGAACCTGGGCGTGGTGCGGGTCGGGCCGGAGCAGAGCTTCGTCGTCGCCGACCTGCCGGGACTGATCGAGGGCGCGTCCGAGGGCGCCGGACTCGGCCATCTGTTCCTTCGCCACCTGCAGCGCACGCGATTGCTGCTGCACGTGATCGACATCGCGCCGTTCGACGAAGGCGTGGATCCGGTGGCCCAGGCCAAGGCTATCGTCGGCGAACTCAAGAAGTACGACGCCGGCCTGCATGCCAAGCCACGCTGGCTGGTGCTCAACAAGCTCGACATGGTCCCCGACGACGAACGCGCCGCACGCGTCAAGGACTTCGTCAAGCGCATGCGTTTCAAGGGCCCGGTCTTCGAGATCTCCGCATTGACGCGCGAAGGCTGCGAGCCGCTGGTGCAGGCCATCTACCAGCACGTGAAGGCGCAGCAGACGGCCGAGCAGCCACCCGTCGACATCGATCCGCGTTTCACATGAACGCTCCGCAGAACCTCTCCACGACGCTGCGCCATGCGCGGCGCATCGTCGTCAAGGTCGGCTCCAGCCTGGTCACCAACGAGGGGCGGGGGCTCGACGACGTCGCCATCGGCGAATGGTGTCGCCAGCTCGGCGCACTGATGCGCGACGGTCGCGAGGTGGTGATGGTCTCGAGCGGCGCCATCGCCGAGGGCATGAAGCGCCTGGGTTGGCGCGTCCGTCCCAAAGAGATCAACGAGCTCCAGGCCGCCGCCGCCGTCGGGCAGATGGGTCTCGCGCACATCTACGAGACCAAGCTGCGCGAGCATGGCGCCGGCAGCGCCCAGGTGCTGCTCACGCATGCCGACCTGGCCGATCGCGAGCGCTATCTGAATGCGCGGTCGACCCTCTTGACCCTCCTCAAGCTCGGCGTGGTGCCCGTCATCAACGAGAACGACACGGTCGTCAACGACGAGATCAAGTTCGGTGACAACGACACCCTGGGCGCGCTGGTCGCCAACCTGGTGGAAGCCGATGCGCTGGTCATCCTGACCGACCAGAAGGGCCTGTTCACCGCCGATCCGAGGCGCGATCCCGATGCCCGTTTCGTGCACGAGGCCATGGCGGGCGATCCGGCGCTGGAGGCGATGGCCGGTGGTGTCGGCTCGGCCATCGGCAGCGGCGGGATGATCACCAAGATCCTGGCGGCCAAGCGTGCCGCCGGCTCGGGGGCATCGACCGTCATCGCCTGGGGGCGCGAGCCGGATGCCCTCCTGCGACTGATGCGTGGCGAGGCGATCGGTACGCTGCTGGTGGCGCAGACCGCCAAATATCAGGCGCGCAAGCGCTGGATGGCCGACCACCTGCAGCTGCGCGGTTCCGTGACGGTCGATGGGGGCGCGGCCGAGAAGGTGCGTGCCGAGGGCAAGAGCCTGCTGCCGATCGGCATGACCGGCGTCGAGGGCGAGTTCTCGCGCGGCGACGTGATCGCGGTGCGCGATGCGCAGGGCAGCGAGCTGGCCCGTGGCCTGGCGAACTACTCGAGCGCCGAGGCCCGGTTGCTGTGTCGCAAGCCCTCGACCGAGTTCGAGCGCCTGCTGGGCTACTCGGCGGAGCCGGAGATGGTGCACCGCGACAACATGGTGCTGATGACGCTGGCGAGGGAAGCCGCTTCGCGTTGAGTCGGACGTCCCCGATCGCCAGCCAGTCGATGGTGGCGACGGGACGCGCTCACTCGGTCTCGCGGATCGGATTCTTCAGGCGGCTGATCATCTCGCCCACCGACTGGCGCGGCGCACCGCCCTGGCACAGGGCCTGCTGCGCGATCGCCTTCGTGTAGCTCGAGTTCATGGTCCGGAACGACTTCCATTGCGCATCGGTGGCCATCTCCCACGGTCCGCCGCTCGAGCGCGCATAGCTCTTCATCTGTTCCGTGGCGCAGCGCACGCCTTCGTAGAAGGCATTCACCGCGCCACCCGAGGGATTGCGCGCCACGACCACATAGCGCACCACACCATCGCCGGTCACGACGATCGTGGCGGGATCGATGCCGAACTTCAGCGTCATGTAGCCCGGCATGCCGATCGCCACCAAGCCCTCGACATTGAGCGTCGGGGGCGGGGGCGCGGGGCTCTCCTTCCATTCGGCATCGCCGAACACCTGTGCCGACGCGCCACCGGCCGCGCACGACAGGCAGACGGCCAGCAGGGTCGCCAGACGACGGGCCCTAGCGCTCGCGCGGGGTTCCGGGGATCTCGGCAGAGGTGGCGAAAGGCGGGACGTCGCTGGCGGAGGCAGGAAGGCTTGCATTGGGGTCCGGGTCGAAGGTGGCGCCCGGAGGCAGGTCGAAATGGGGATCCAGGCCGTTCGTGGAGGCCGAGCGATCGAATTCCCTGACACGGGCATTGCTGCGCAGGAAGCGGTTGCGGAAGTCCTGACGCGGCAGGTAGCGCGACAGTTCGGTCAAGGCCATCTCGTAGACCCCACGCTTGAACTCGACCACCACGTCGAGCGGCACCCAGTAGTCGTGCCAGCGCCAGGCATCGAATTCCGGATGGTCGGTCGCGCGCAGGTTGAGATCCCAGTCGTGGCCGACCAGCTGGAGCAGATACCAGATCTGCTTCTGGCCCTTGTAATGGCCACGTGCGTCGCGTCGGATGAATCGGTCCGGCACCTCGTAGCGCAACCAGTCGCGGGTACGGGCCATGATCCGCACGTGCTCCGGGTGGAGCCCCACCTCCTCATGCAGTTCCCGGAACATGGCTTGCTCGGGACTCTCGCCGCGGTCGATGCCGCCTTGCGGAAACTGCCAGGAGTGGGTGCGGATGCGTTTGCCCCAGAAAACCTGGTTTCTCTGGTTGAGCAGGATGATGCCGACGTTGGGCCTGAAGCCGTCCCGGTCGAGCATAATCAAACCCCAATTTTTAAACTGCATTGATTATGCATGCCGGACCACATTCAGGGTTCGTCATGTCGGCAGTGAACCCACCGTCGCGCTGTCGGTGCGGTCTGGGATGGTCGGCTCCCGCCACCCGGCCGCCGGCCCCGGGGTCCGGTCGCGACGACGCTCTTCTTCCTCTTCTTTTCCGAACGCGATCGATGAAAGCTTCCCGTTTCTTTGTCTCCACCCTGAAGGAAGCGCCGGCCGATGCCGAGGTGGCGAGCCATCGCCTCATGATGCGCGCCGGCATGATCAAGAAGCTGGGCGCCGGCATCTACACCTACATGCCCATGGGCCTGCGGGTGATCCGCAAGGTCGAGGCCATCGTGCGCGAGGAGATGAATCGCGCCGGTGCCGTCGAGCTCACCATGCCCGTGATCCAGCCGGCCGAACCGTGGCAGGAGACCGGCCGCTTCGAGGCGATGGGCCCGGAGCTGCTGCGCATCAAGGACCGGCACGATCGCGACTTCATCGTGCAGCCCACCAGCGAGGAAGTCGTCACCGACATCGCGCGCCAGGAATTCCGCAGCTACAAGCAGTTGCCGAAGAATTTCTATCAGATCCAGACCAAATTCCGCGACGAGCGCCGGCCGCGCTTCGGCCTGATGCGCGGCCGCGAATTCGTCATGAAGGATGCCTACAGCTTCGATCGCAGTCCCGATGCCGCCAAGGCGAGCTACCAGGTCATGGCCCAGGCCTACCGTCGCATCTTCGACCGCTTCGGACTGCGCTATCGCGCCGTGGCGGCCGACAGCGGCGCGATCGGTGGCGATCTGAGCGAGGAATTCCAGGTCATCGCCGCGACCGGCGAGGACGCCATCGTCTACTGCCCCGACAGCGACTACGCCGCGAACATGGAAAAGGCCGAGGCGCTCGCGCCGGGCGAACCGCGCCGCGCGGCCACGCGATCGCTCGCGAAGACGCCCACGCCCGGAAAGAGCACGTGCGCCGACGTCGCCGAACTGCTGGGCGTGCCGCTCGCGACCACGGTGAAGTCGCTGGTGCTGGCCACCGACACGCTCGACGCCGCCGGCAACGTGGCCGGCGCGCAGATCTGGCTGCTGCTGCTGCGTGGCGACCACGACATGAACGAGATCAAGGTCGGCAAGCTCGCCGGTCTCGACCGCGGCTTCCGCTTCGCGACCACGACGGAGATCGAGGACCACTTCGGCTGCCGGCCCGGCTATCTGGGCCCGATCGGTCTCGCCCGGCCGGTCAAGGTGGTGGCCGACCGCGACGTCGCCGTCATGGCCGACTGGATCTGCGGCGCCAACGCGCCCGACTTCCACCTCACCGGCGTCAACTGGGGCCGCGATCTGCCCGAGCCGGACCAGGTGGCGGACATCCGCAATGTCGTCGCCGGCGATGCCTCGCCCGACGGCCGGGGCGCTCTGGCGATCGAGCGCGGCATCGAGGTCGGCCACGTGTTCTACCTCGGCACCAAGTACAGCAAGCCCATGGGCGCCACCTTCCTCGACGAGGGTGGCAAGCCGCAGTTCCTGGAGATGGGCTGCTATGGCATCGGCATCACGCGGCTGCCGGCTGCGGCCATCGAGCAGAACCACGACGAGCGCGGCATCGTCTGGCCCGATGCCATCGCGCCCTTCACCGTGGTGATCTGCCCGATCGGCATGGACCGCAGCGCCGAGGTCAAGGCCGCCGCCGAGTCGCTCCACGAGCAGTTGCTGGCGGCCGGTGTCGACGTGTTGCTCGACGATCGCGGGGAGCGGCCGGGCGCGATGTTCGCCGACTGGGAACTCATCGGCGTGCCGCATCGCGTGGTGCTCTCCGACCGCGGACTCAAGGAGGGCGAGGTCGAGTACCAGGGTCGGCGCGACACGGTGGCCACCAAGGTGCCGGCCGCCGCCATCGCAAGCTTCATCGAGCAACGGCTCGCGACGCCACGATGAGCCTGCGGCTGTCGCGGCGCCAGTGTCTGGGCGGCGCGGCCGTCGCGGCCGTGGCGCCCTGGCTGCTGACACTGCCGACGCCGGCGCGCGCCGGCGCGCAGGTCGAGGAGCCCCTGATCGATTCGGTGCGCACGGCATTGAGTTCGGCGGTCCACAACAAGGCGCCGCCGATCCCGGAATTCGCCAGCACCGAGGCCCGGCTCGCCCACCTGCGCTGGCTCGGCGAGATGAGCCAGCGGCTCAAGAACCGGCTGCCCGACGCGGCCACGCGCATCGAATTCCTCCGGACCGTCTGGTACGAGGCCAGGCGCGCCGGGCTCGACGTGAGCCTGGTACTGGGGCTGGTGCAGGTCGAGAGCAACTTCCGCAAGTTCGCCGTCTCCAGCGCCGGCGCGCGCGGCTACATGCAGGTGATGCCGTTCTGGACCCGCGTGATCGGCGACGCCGACCCGGCCAAGCTGTTCCACATGCAGACCAACCTGCGCTTCGGTTGCGTGATCCTGCGCCACTACCTCGACCGCGAGCGCGGCGATCTCTTCCTGACCCTCGGACGCTACAACGGCAGCCGTGGCCGCGCGCCCTATCCCGAGGCCGTCTTCGCCAACCAGCGCCTCTGGCTCTTCAGGGACCGCGCCGACGCCTGAGACACCGCGTGGGCCACCCTGCAGGGGCCACCGGTGTCGCCCCTGCGAGAGGAGGCGCCGCTACGCGGAGTGGACCGGCCTGGGGTCGAGCCGGGTGACCATGACCTGGTCGATCCGGTGGCTGTCCACGTCCATCACCTCGAAGGTGTGACCCGCGCAGGTCACGCTGTCGGTGCGCTTGGGGACGCGCCGCAGCATCGTCATCAGGAAGCCCGCCAGCGTCTCGTACTCGTCGGGATGGGGCAGGGCGTCGATGTCCAGCGCCCGCAGCACATCCTGGATCGGCGTCACGCCATCGATCAGCCAGGACTGATCGTCGCGCCGCACAATCTGCGGCTCCTCGTCCTGCGGGCCGACCAGATCGCCCATCACGGTGCTCATCACGTCGTTCAGCGTGATCACGCCGACCACCAGGCTGTATTCGTTGACGACAATGGCGAAGTCCTCGCGCGCCTGCCTGAACTGCTCCAGCACCTCGGTGAGGGAGAGCCGGTCGGGCACCACCAGTGCCTTGTGCAGCGGCACGCCCTGGTCGAGCGCCAGCGGCTGGCCGCTGAGCACGCGCTGGAACATGTCCTTGGCATCGACATAGCCCAGCACATGGTCGATGTCGCCATCGCACACCGGGTAGGCGGAGAACGGCTCGGCCACGATGCGCGCGCGCAGTACCGATTCGGGATCGTCGTCGAAGAACCAGGCGACGCGTTCGCGCGGCGTCATGACGCTGCTGACCAGCCGCGTGTCGAGCTCGAAGACATTGGCGATGACCTGCTGCTCGCGCAGCGCCAGCACGCCCGCTCGGGCACCGGCCTCGGTCATGGCCAGGATGTCGGCCGAGGTGATCTGCTCGACGCGATGCAATGGCAGGCCCATCAGCTTGAACAGGCCGTCGGTGCTGCGCGTGAAGAGCCACACCAAGGGCTTGAAGGTGGTGATGAGGACCTGCATCGGCCCCACCATGCGCACCGCCAGCCGCTCGGGCTCGCTCATGCCCAGGCGCTTGGGGAACAGGTCGGCGAAGACCAGGAAGACCGAGATGATGGTGACGAAGGATGCGGCGAAGGCCGCGCCGGCGGCGGTCTCCGGACTCAGCCACAGGGTGAAGAGCCGGGCGAAGTAGGGACTCAGGGCACCTTCGCCGACCACGCCGCCGAGGATGGCCACCGCGTTGAGGCCGATCTGCACGACGGTGAAGTAGTGGCCCGGCTGCTCCTGCACGCGCAGCACCCGCTCGGCGCGCGCATCGCCCTCGTCGGCCATCTGGCGCAGGCGCAGGCGACGCGAGGCCGCCAGCGTGATCTCGGCCAGGGAGAAGAAGGCGCTGGTGACGATCAGCGCCAGGATGAGCAGCAGGCTCTGGATCAGGCTCATGGCAGCGAGTGTGAGTCCGGAGGATGCGCGGATGACTGAGAATTTGCGCGAGCCGGCACGGCGCGGTGGTGCCGCCGGTCGCTCCGGGCCCCGGCATCCGCCGGGCGACCCATCAGGATCAGACGGCGCCGCCGGCGACGACCTGCTGCAGCTCGCCCGACTCGTACATCTCCATCATGATGTCCGAGCCGCCGATGAACTCGCCCTTGACGTAGAGCTGGGGGATGGTGGGCCAGTTGCTGTATTCCTTGATGCCCTGGCGGATCTCGGCGTCGTCGAGCACGTTGACCGTCTTGAGCGACCTGGTGTCGACGCCGATGGCCTTGAGGATCTGGATGGCGCGGCCGGAGAAGCCGCACATGGGGAAGCTGGCGTTGCCCTTCATGAAGAGCACGATGTCGTTGGTCTTGACGAGGTCGTCGATGCGTTGCTTGGAATCGGGCATGGGAGCGCTCCTGAGGAGGAAAAAAGGACTGCGGGGATTATTTCACCGTGGCGCCGGGGGCGCCGGCGTCGCATGCCAAATCCCGCTGGCCGGGAAGCCCGCGCGGCATGGTCAGCCGGCCCCCGGAGCAGCGTTCGATGCCGGCGAGATCCAGGCGACTGGCCACTGCGGAGAACCCATGCGCGGCCAGCAGGGCACGCACCGCGACGGCCTGGTCGTGGCCATGCTCGAGCAGCAGCCAGCCATCGCCGCGCAGATGGGCCGGGGCGTCGGCCACGATGCGGCGCAGGTCGTCGAGCCCGTCGGCACCGGCCACCAGCGCCGCCGCCGGTTCGTGCGCCAGCGCCGGCAGATGCGGATCGCCGGCTGCGATGTAGGGCGGATTGGAGACGATCAGGTCGTAGCACGCGGACGGCGCGCCCTCCAACCAGTCGGCCTGCCGGAACCGCACCGGCAGCCCCAGGCGCAGTGCGTTGCCGCGCGCCACGTCGAGCGCGCCGGCACTGGCGTCGACGGCATCGACATCAGCATCGGGCCGGGCCTGCTGCAGGGCCAGCGCGATGGCGCCGCTGCCGGTGCCGAGGTCGAGCACGCGCGGCGGCGCATCGGCGGCCGCGGGGGAGGATCGCCGCAGGATCTCCAATGCCCATTCGACCAGGGTCTCGGTGTCCGGGCGTGGCACCAGCACGCGGGCATCGACCCGCAGGGCGAGGCCGTGGAATTCCTTCTCGCCGAGCAGGTAGGCCACGGGTTCGCCGGCGACGCGGCGCGCGACGTGCCGCGCGAAGCATGCGCCGGCCGCCTCGGGCAATGCGTCGTCGTCGTGGGCCAGCAGCCAGGCGCGGTCATGCGCGGGTCGTCCGAGCGCGTGCAGCAGCAGCAGCTGGGCGTCGAGCCGGTCGAGTCCGCAGGCCGCCGCGTCGCGCAGGGCGCGCGCGAGGGTCGCGGCGGGCGTCGGCGAGCCGTCCGGCACGATGCTCATGCCGGCAGGCTCGCTTCCAGGTCGGCCAGCTGTTCGGCCTCGCGCGCGCCGCGCAGGGCGGCCAGGACGTCGCCGAGGTCGCCCTCCATGATCGACTGCAGCTTGTAGAGCGTCAGGTTGATGCGGTGGTCGGTGAGGCGGCCCTGCGGGAAGTTGTAGGTGCGGATGCGGTCGCTGCGGTCGCCGCTGCCCACCAGGCCCTTGCGCAGGGCGGCATCCTTGGCGGCGCGCTCGCTGCGGTCCTTGTCCTGGATGCGGGCCGACAGCACCTGCAGCGCCTTGGCCTTGTTGCGGTGCTGGCTGCGATCGTCCTGGCACTCGGCCACGATGCCGGTCGGCAGGTGCGTGATGCGGACCGCCGAATCGGTCTTGTTGATGTGCTGCCCGCCGGCGCCGCTGGCGCGATAGGTGTCGATGCGCAGGTCGGCCGGATTGATCTGCACGGCGACCGCCTCGTCGGGCTCGGCCAGCGCGGCGACGGTGCAGGCGCTGGTGTGGATGCGGCCCTGCGTCTCGGTGGCCGGCACGCGCTGCACGCGATGGCCGCCGGACTCGAAGCGCAGCTGGCCGAAGACATCGTCGCCGACGACCCGGATCACGACCTCCTTGAAGCCGCCGAGCTCGCTCGGGCTCTCGCTGACGATCTCGCAGCGCCAGCCGGCGCGTTCGCAATGGCGCGTGTACATGCGCAGCAGGTCGCCCGCGAACAGCGCCGATTCGTCGCCGCCGGTGCCGGCGCGGATCTCCAGGAAGGCATTGCGCGCGTCGTCCGGGTCCTTGGGCAGCAGCAGGCGCTGCAGTTCGTCCTCGAGCCGCAGCAGGTCGGCCTCGGCGGCGGTGACCTCCTCGCGCGCCATCTCGGCCATCTCGGGGTCGGCGAGCATCTCGCGCGCGCCCGCCAGATCGGCTTCGCGCTGCACGAAGCGGGCATGGCGCCCGGCGATCTGCGTGACTTCGGCATGCTCGCGCGAGATGGCGCGGTATTGCGCCATGTCGGCCATGATGTCCTCGCGCGAGAGCAGGAAGTCGAGTTCGCCCAGTCGCTGGACATAACGCTCGAGCTGGTGGCGGAGGAAGGGTTTCACGGCGGACCTCGGAAGACAGGGAACAGGAAAGGCGGGCGGTTGGAACGGGCGTCGGAGTGCGGATCGGCGGGCTCGCGGGCCCATGGCGGCACCGGAAGCGCTCGCGGGGATGGCGTGGGTTCCGGACCATGCGGCTGGCTCACGGATCGGCGGCCATCCCGCTGCCCCGGCGCCCGGCGCGAACCGCAGGCGCTGGAGGGAGAGAGCGTCGCTAACGCTCTTTGCGCGCGGCGTCGCCGCGCAGGAACAGGCGCGAGATGGTGTGCGCGGTCTGCTCGCGCGACTCGGCGTCGCCGGCATGGAGCTCGGCCATGGCGCCATGCAGCATCTTCTGCGTCAGGCCGCGCGCCAGGGCCTCGAGCACGGCCTCGACCGGCTCGCCCTTGGCCAGCAGCTTGCGGGCGCGGGCCAGTTCGAGCGCGCGCCATTCCTCGGTCTGGGCATTGAGCTGGCGGATCAGCGGTACCGTGTCGCGCTGGCCGAGCCAGTGCATGAAGCTCGCGACGCCGGCGTCGATGATGACCTCGGCCTGCGCCACCGCCGCCTGCCGGCTGGCCTGGCCCTGCTGCACCACGGCGGCGAGGTCGTCGACGGTGTAGAGATAGACGTCCTCCAGGTCCTTGACCTCGGATTCGATGTCGCGCGGCACCGCCAGGTCGACCATGAACATCGGACGGTGCCGGCGTTGCCGCAGGGCCCGCTCGACCGCGCCCAGGCCGATCAGCGGCAGCGTGCTGGCGGTGCAGCTGACGACGATGTCGAAGTCGCCCAGCCGCGCGGGCAGGTCGGCCAGCCGCATCGCCTGGCCGCCGAAGCGCGCGGCGAGCTGCTCGCCACGCTCGGGGGTGCGGTTGGCGATGGTGATCGATTTCGGCTGGCGGGCGGCGAAGTGCGTCGCGGCCAGCTCGATCATCTCGCCCGCGCCGACGAACAGGATGCGGGTCTCGCGCAGATCCTCGAACAACTGGCCGGCCAGGCGCACCGCGGCGGCGGCCATGCTGATCGAGTGCGCTCCGATCTCGGTGGCGGTGCGCACCTCCTTGGCGACGGCGAAGGAACGCTGGAACAGCTGGTTGAGCGTGCTGCCCAGCGCGCCGGCGGTCTCGGCGGCGCGCACGGCATCCTTCATCTGGCCCAGGATCTGCGCCTCGCCCAGCACCATCGAGTCGAGTCCGCTGGCGACGCGGAAGGCATGGCGCGCGACGGCGTCGTCGTGCAGGGTGTAGGTGTGCGAGCGCAGCACGTCGCGGCTGACGCCACCGCTGTCGGCCAGCCAGCCGACCGTGTGGTCGAGCGCGGCCTGGTGGTCGGAGACCCAGTAGATCTCGGTGCGGTTGCAGGTGGAGATGATCGCCGCCTCGACCTCGGGGTGGCGGCCGGAGCCGAAGGACTGGCGCAGGCTGTTGAGGGTCGGCGGGATCTGGTCGACCGCGAACGCGAAACGACCGCGCAGATCGAGCGGCGCGGTCGTGTGGTTCAAGCCGAGGGCCCAGACTGACATAGTCCCCGATTATAAAATTTGTCGCCGCCCCTGGCCGCATGGCTGGCGCATGTCCCGCTCGGGGCCTGCGGAATGCAACTCTTTTTCACTCCCGGGGATTCCCGCCATGTCTTTTCTCCAGCTCCTCGATGCCCTGTCGAACTTCGTCGCGCCGGCGCTGTTCCTGGCGCCGGTGCTGGCGCTGGCCGGGCGCTGGATGCTACGCCGCGACGCGGCGGCGCCGGGGTTCTGGATGCAGGTCGCGCTCAACTTCGCGGCCGGGGTGGCGGTGCTGGCGATCGGCCTGGGGCTGTTCGGCCGCGACGGGCGGATGGCCAGCTATGTCGCCCTGGTCCTGGTGTGCGGCAGCGTGCAGTGGGCCGCCGCGCGCGGCTGGAGGAACTGAGCGGCCGGGTCGCGTTCCCGCCCTCCGGCTCCGGCTCTGGCTCTTGCTCTGGTTCAGGCGGCCGGAGTGGAGGGCGGGGGCAGCGGGCTGGAGGCCGAGGCCGGCACCACCGGCGCCGACGTCGGCGCCGGCGCGGCGGCATAGGCGGCCAGCGGCAGGTCGCGCTGGCGCAGCTGGTCGAGCATCGTGAAGAGCAGTTCGCTGCGCACGCCTCCGGCCAGACGGGGACTGGCCACGTAGGCGATCACCTGGAAGATCAGGAAGCCACCCTCGATGCCGTCGAGCGAGACCGATGGCGCGGGCGTCTCCAGCACGCCCTGGTGCTCGACGCAGGCCGCGAGCAGCACCTCGCGCGCCTGGTGGGCGTCGGTGGTGAGCGGCATCGGCAGGCGGATCAGCACCCGGCCCTCGGCGTTGACCAGCGTCATGTTGCGCACGGTCTTGGTGATGAACTCCGAGTTGGGCACGATCAGGGTCGAGCGATCGCCCAGCTGGATCTCGGTGGCGCGCACGTTGATGCGCCGCACGTCGCCCTCGGCATTGCCCAGCACCACCCAGTCGCCCACCTTCACGGGCCGCTCGGCCAGCAGGATCAGCCCGGAGATGAAGTTCTGCACGATCGCCTGCAGACCGAAACCGATGCCCACCGACAGCGCGCTGGCCACCCATGCGATGCGTTCGATGCCCAGGCCCAGCGCCGACAGCGCCGAGCCGATCACCACCGCCCCGCCGACGTAGCCCAGCAGGGTCAGCAGCGAACTGCGCATGCCGGGCTCGAGCGTGGTCGTCGGCAGGTAGCTGTTGTCGAGCCAGTAGCGCGCCACGCGCATGGCGACGAAGCCCCCCACCAGCACCGCGAAGGCGCCCAGCAGCGCGCCGGGCACGAGTTCGAACTGGCCGACCTTCAGGCTGGCGCCGATGGTGCCGCTGCGCTGGAACAGCTCGTCGGGCGTGGTGCCCAGCGGCGCCAGCAAGGCGATCACCAGGTAGAAGAAGAGCGTGACGCGGCTGACCGCCGACAGCACCACGGCGGCCTGGTCGAGCGTGTGCGGCGCGATGTTGAAGCTCTTGTGCAGGCGCTGGCCGGCGCTGCCGCGCGACGACAGCAGGGCCATGAACAGGTCGTCGGCGAACTTGAACAGCAGGTAGGCCGCGGCGGCGACGATGCCGGCCCAGGTGAGCTGGCTGGCCACGAAGCTCGCGAGCGAGACGAAGCCCAGCGCGACCAGCACGCAGATCGCGATCAGCAGGGCGGTCATCACGCCGGTGACGATGCCGACCCAGAGCGGCCGGCCGGCCGCCACGGCGGCACTCTCGATGGGAGGGACGCCGGCTTCGGAGCGGTCGTCCGCCGGCTCCGGGGCGCCGGACTTGCCGGACTTGCCCGCTGAGGGCGTCGCGCCGCCGGCGGCATCGACGACGCTCGACGTGCGCAGCCGCAGCCGCAGCAGCATCCAGGCCGACAGCGCCGCCAGCGCGAGCGCGGTCAGCGCATGCGTGGCCACCACCGCCGCCAGGCTCGCCGCGACGGCGGTGTTGACCTGCGTGACCAGCCAGATCAGCGTGGCGACGCCGGCCATGACCCACGGCAGCGGGGCCAGGCGCGAGGCGATGGCATCGGACATCGGCGGCAGGCGCCAGCTCGTGCGATGGTTGGCCAGGAGGGCGCGGCCCAGGCCGATGACGAAACCGATGAAGGCGGCGAACCGGGTCGCCGAATCGCCCAGGCCCTGCGCCACGGGCGACCAGTCGCCCTGGCGCAGCAATGTCTGCCAGGCCCATTCGGTCCCCAGCGCGGTGATGAGGGTGGTGGAGGTGACGGTGGCGACGGCCAGCAGCGAGCGGCGCAGCCGCCCGACCGGGAAGACGCGCACCGCCAGCTTGATCAGCCCATGCTCGGCGGCCCAGCTGCCCAGCACGATCAGGAGCAGCGCGCCGGCGAACGAGGCGATGAACCGGCTGCGGCCGCGCTCGTCCCAGGCGCTGCCCAGCCCGGTGCGGATGTCGTCGCCCAGCGCCCGCAGGCGTGCCTGGTCGGCCGGCCAGGCGGCCACGATGCGGCGCCAGAAGGCCGCTCCCAGTGGCGACTCGACACGCTCCAGGACGCGCGCCTCGAACAGCGCGCGGCGCCGCGCCTGCAGGTCGGCGGTGCGTTGCTGGGCATCCACGGCGACCAGGCGCGCCAGGCGGATGTCGGCATCGAGCGTGTTGCGTTCCTTCTCCAGGGTGGCGCGCTGGCGCGTGATGTCCGGCGCCTCGGAGGCGCCGGCGGCCGGCGCCGCGCCGAGTTCGCCCAGGCGCGCGTTCAGGTCGGCCAATTGGCCGTCGCGCGAGGCCACGAAACGCTGCGCCTGCGCGACGATGTCCTGCGTCTCGCTGATCAGACGCGGCACTTCCGCGCTGTCCTCGACGGTCTCGGGCACCTGGTCGAGCCGCTTGCGCAGCGCGGGCACGGTGATCTGGGGCGCGTCGGCGGCGTCGGGATCGCCGGCGGCGGAGCTCGCCGCCGATTGCTGCTGCTGTTGCTGCTGCGTCGATGGCGACGGCTGCTGCGCCATGGCCGGCCCACCCAGGGCGAGGGTCAGCCAGAGGAGGAGGGCGAGGAAGGCGGGCGTGCGGAGGATCGGTCTCATCGGCGGCGGAGAAGCGGGAGAAGCGGGGAGAAGGCCCCTAGCTTGCCGGAGCGAAGAGATCGACGCGGTCGGTGATGACGCCGTCCGTGCCGAGCGCGATCAGCCGTTGCGCGGCCCATTCGTCGTTCACGGTGTAGCTCAGCATGCGCAGGCCGGCGTCGCGCGCGAGCGCCACCGTCCGCGTGTCCCACAGCGCCTGGTGGCAGACGACGGCGACGCAGCCCAGCCGCAGCGCCTCCTCGAGCCAGCCCTCGGGCAGGGTGTCGAGCAGCAGGCCGCGAGGCAGCTCCGGGGCGCCGTGGCGCGCCCCCTCGAGCGACTTGGGCTGGAACGAGGTGAGCAGCGGTGGCACCGGCTGGCCGGCCCAGAGCTGCGCGGCCTGCCGCGCCACCACCTCGCCGGTGCGGCGCTCGGTGCCGGGCACGGGCTTGATCTCGATGTTCAGGTGATGGCCGTTGCGCAGGCAGAAGCGCGCGACGTTCTCCAGCCGCGCCAGGGGCTCGCCGGCATGGGCGCGCGAATGCCAGCCGCCGGCATCGAGCTGCGACAACCGGTGCCAGTCGAGGTTCCCGGCATCGCCATGGCCATCGGTGGTGCGCTCCAGGGTGCTGTCGTGCAGCAGGAAGGGCACGCCGTCGGCGCTGAGCTTCACGTCGCACTCGAACATGCGAAAGCCATGGGCGGCGCCGGCGCGGAACGCCACCAGCGTGTTCTCGGGCGCGAGGCGGCCGGCGCCGCGATGCGCGATCCAGCGCGGATAGGGCCAGTCCGCGCCCAGGGTGGAACTGGCGGCGGGAGCCGTGGTCGGTGGCACGGTGGAGGTCATGGCAGGGAGGTCCCGGGTCGATGGAGGTCCTGGTCGGGGGCTGGCGCGTCCGTGCCGCTCAGTCGACGCGTTTGCCCGAACCGGCGTCGAAGGCATGCAGCCGCTCGGGCGGCGCGCCCACGTGCACGGTGTCGCCCGCGCGCGGCGGCGTCTCGGCCTCGTCGATGCGCACGATCACCGGCTCCTCGCCGATGTGGCCATACACCAGGCGCTCGGCGCCCAGCAGCTCGACGTACTCGACCTGCACCACCCAGCCGGCCGGGTCGAGCTTCAGGTGTTCCGGCCGCACGCCCAGGATCTGTCCCGGCCGCACGCCCGGCGCGTGGCGCAGCAGGTTCATCGGCGGCGAGCCGATGAAGCTGGCGACGAAGGTCGTGGCGGGGCGGTTGTAGACCTCCTCGGGCGTGCCGAACTGGTCCATGACGCCGCCGTTCATGACGATGATGCGCTGCGCCAGCGTCATCGCCTCGACCTGGTCGTGCGTGACGAACAGCGAGGTGATGCCGAGCTCGCGATGCAGCTTCTGGATCTCGATGCGGGTCTGCGCGCGCAGCTTGGCGTCGAGGTTGGACAGCGGTTCGTCGAACAGGAAGACCTGCGGCTGGCGCACGATCGCGCGTCCCATCGCCACGCGCTGGCGCTGGCCGCCGGAGAGCTCGCGCGGCTTGCGCGCGAGCAGGGCGCCGAGTTCGAGGATGCGCGCGGCCTTGTCCACGCGCGTCTTGATCTCGTCCCGCGGCACCTTGGCGATCTTCAGCCCGTAGGCCATGTTGTCGAAGACCGTCATGTGCGGATAGAGCGCGTAGTTCTGGAACACCATCGCGATGTCGCGTTCCGAGGGCTCGAGCGTGTTGACGACCCGACCGCCGATGGCGATCTCGCCGGCCGAGACCTCCTCCAGTCCGGCGACCATGCGCAGCAGCGTCGACTTGCCGCAGCCCGACGGCCCGACGATGACGACGAATTCCCGATCCCCGATCTCCGCGCTCACCCCATGGATGACCTGATTGGCCTTCGGCCCTGCGCCATAGCGCTTGATGACATTGCGAAACGAAAGAGCAGCCATTTTTTTCCGTTGATGGCCCCGCAAGAGGAGCCCTGAATCTCAAATGCCAGAAATACCGCGGAACCGGCTCCGCCGGGCCGCAGGTATTGCCCCCGGTAGGGGGGAGGCGAAGCGACACGAAGTGCGCGCAGCCTGGGGGCGAGCCTACTTCTCGGTATCCACGAGTCCCTTGACGAACCACTTCTGCATCAGCACCACCACCAGGGCGGGAGGCAGCATCGCCAGGATGGCGGTGGCCATCACGACGTTCCATTCGTTCTGGCCGTCGCCGCCGGCGATCATGCGCTTGATGCCCACCACGACCGGGTACATGTCCTCGCCGGTGGTGGCGATCAGGGGCCAGAGATACTGGTTCCAGCCATAGATGAACTGGATCACGAACAGCGCCGCGATCGAGGTCTTCGACAGCGGCAGCAGGACATCGAAGAAGAAGCGCATCGGGCTCGCGCCATCCATGCGCGAGGCCTCGGTCAGCTCCTCGGGCACCGTCAGGAAGAACTGGCGCAGCAGGAAGGTCGCCGTCGCCGAGGCGATCAGCGGCACCGTGAGGCCGGCGTAGGTGTTGAGCATGTGCAGGTTGGCCAGCACCTCGTAGGTGGGCAGGATGCGCACCTCCACCGGCAGCATCAGCGTCACGAAGATGGCCCAGAACACCGTCTTCCTGAACGGGAAGCGGAAGTAGACGATGGCGAAGGCCGACAGCAGCGAGATCGTGATCTTGCCGATGGCGATGACCAGCGCCGTCACCAGGCTGACCCACATCATGTGCGCCACCGGCGCGTTGGAGCCGACGCTGCTCTCGCGTCCGAACAGCGCCGCCGTGTAGCTCTCGCGCATGTGCGACCCCGGCAGCAGGGGCATGGGCGCCTGCACGATCTCCTGCGCGGTGTGGGTGGACGCCACGAACGCCAGGTAGAGCGGGAAGGCGACGATCAGCACGCCCAGCATCACGATCACGTGCGCCAGGATGCCCTGGGTGCCGCGTTTCTCGACCATGTCAGTAATTCACTTTCTTCTCGACGTAGCGGAACTGGATGACGGTGAGGACCACCACGATGCCCATCAGCACCACCGACTGCGCGGCCGAACCCCCCAGGTCCATGGCCTTGAAGCCGTCGTAGTAGACCTTGTAGACCAGGATGGCGGTGTCCGTGCCCGGTCCGCCGTGGGTGGCGGCATCGACGATCGCGAAGGTGTCGAAGAAGGCATAGACGACGTTGATGACCAGCAGGAAGAAGGTGGTGGGCGACAGCAGCGGGAACTGAACCGTCCAGAAGCGGCGCCACGGGCGCGCGCCGTCGATCGCGGCGGCCTCGATCAGCGAGCGCGGGATCGACTGCAGGCCGGCGAGGAAGAACAGGAAGTTGTAGGAGAGCTGCTTCCAGATCGCCGCCATCACGATCAGCGTCATGGCGTGGCCGGAGTTCATGAGGTGGTTCCAGTCGATGCCGAGCTTGCCCAGCGCATAGGCCACCACGCCCAGCGAGGGCGAGAACATGAACACCCACAGCACCGCCGCCACCGCCGGCGCCACCGCGTAGGGCAGGATCAGCATGGTCTTGTAGAAAGTGCCGCCGCGCGTGATGCGGTCGGCGAAGACGGCCAGCATCAGCGACAGCGAGATGCCGATGCCCGCGACCAGCACGGAGAACAGCGCCGTGGTCTTGAACGATTCGACATAGCCCGGATCGGCGAACAGCTGGCGGAAGTTGTCCAGGCCCACGAACTCGATCGAGGTCCCGAAGGGGTCCTGCTGCTGCAGCGACTGGTAGAGGGCCTGGCCGGCCGGCCAGAAGAAGAACACCAGGATGACCAGCATCTGTGGCGCGAGCAGCAGCCATGGCAGGCCGCCGGAACGGAAGAAGACTCGTTTTTCCATGATTCAAACCCACCCCCGGTCTTCGTGCACCGCGTGTCGCTTTCGCCAACCCCCTTGCAGGGGACGATACCTGAGGCCCGGCGAAGCCGGCTCCTCGGTATCCCTGGTCGTCGCGCCGCCTTGGCGTTCAGGAAGATGGGGGTGTCGTGTCAGCCCTTGTTGGCCTTCTGGAAGCGCTCGAGCTGCTCGTTGCCGCGCTTGACGATGGCGTCGAGCGCCTCCTTGGCGGTCTTCTTGCCGTTCCAGACCTGCTCGAGTTCCTCGTCCTCGATGGCGCGGATCTGCACGTAGTTGCCCAGGCGGATGCCGCGGCTCTTGTCGGTCACCTTGCGGATCATCTGCGTCACGGCGACGTCGGTGCCGGGGTTCTGCTTGTAGAAGCCCGAGTCCTCGGTCAGCTTGTAGGCCGCCGTGGTGACCGGCAGGTAGCCGGTGCGCTTGTGGCTGGCGGACTGCACTTCGGGCGTCGAGATGAAGCTGAAGAACTTGGCGACGCCCTTGTACTTCTCGGGTGTCTTGCCCGACATCACCCACAGGCTGGCGCCACCGATGACGGTGTTCTGCGGCGCGCCGGGGACGTCGGGGTAGTAGGGCAGGGGCGCGACGCCATAGCCGAACTTGGCGTTCTTGGCGACGTTGCCGTAGAAGCCCGAGGACGTGTTGATCATGGCGCACTCGCCGGAGATGAACGAGGCCTCGGGGATGTTGGAGCGTCCCTTGTAGATGAACAGGCCCTGCTTGACCATGCTCGCGAGGTTCTCGACATGGCGCAGGTGCAGTGGCGAGTCGACCTTCAGGCGCGCGTCGAGGCCGGCCAGGCCGTTGCTCTTGCTGGCGAACTCGACGTTGTGCCAGGCCGAGAAGCTCTCGACCTGGGTCCAGTTCTGCCAGGCCGTCGTGAACGGGCACTTGTGGCCGCTGGCCTTGAGCTTGGCGGCGGCGGAGACCACCTCCGGCCAGGTCGAGGGCGCCTTGTCGGTGGGCAGGCCGGCCGCCTTGAAGGCGTCCTTGTTGAAGTAAAAGACCGTGGTCGAGCTGTTGAAGGGGAAGCTGAGCATCTGCCCGTTGGGTGCCGTGTAGTAGCCGGCGACGGCGGGGATGTAGGCCGCCGGATCGAACTTCTCGCCGGCGTCCTTCATCACCTTGCCCACCGGCACGATGGCGCCCTTGCTGGCCATCATGGTGGCGGTGCCGACCTCGAACACCTGCAGGATGTCCGGCGCGTTGCCGGCGCGGAAGGCGGCAACCGCGGCCGTCATCGACTCCTCGTACTGGCCCTTGTAGGTCGGGACGATCTTGTAGTCCTTCTGGCTTTCGTTGAACTGCTTGGCCAGGTCGTTGACCCATTCGTTGTTGACGGCGGTCATCGAGTGCCACCACTGGATCTCGGTCTGGGCCTGGGCCGTGCCGGCGAGGGTGGTGGCCGCCAGTGCCGTGCACAGGGCGAGCGTCTTGAATCGCATGAGGGAGGACTCCTGAAGGGAAAAGCGCGGGTGGGTGCGCCGGAACGCGGAAGGCGCGCATGCTAGACCGTGCTCGTGACACGGCGGCGACCCCGGTTTGTGCCGCCGGACGGTGTTTTCTCCAAGGGGGGAAACCCTCCTGGCGCCACGGCGAACAAGCTGCTTGCTGCAATGCACCATGCTAGCATCGTCCTCCCTTTTCCCCAGCATTCCGCTGGCCCCGCACCGGATCCGACCGGGTCCGCACCGGGGCGTACCAGCCGCAGCAGCGGCACGCGCCATGACCAAGACCTCACTCGACAAAAGCAAGATCCGGTTCCTGTTGCTGGAGGGCATCCATCCCTCGGCCGTGGAGGTGCTGCGCGGCGCGGGCTATTCGCAGATCGAGACCCTGCCCAAGGCGCTGCAGGGCGAGGAGCTCAAGGCCAAGCTGGCCGACGTGCATTTCCTCGGCATCCGCTCGCAGAGCCAGCTGACGGCCGACGTGCTGGCCGCGGCGCCCAAGCTGGTGGCCGTGGGCTGCTTCTGCATCGGCACCAACCAGGTCGACCTGGCGGCGGCGCGCGAGCGCGGCGTGGCGGTGTTCAACGCGCCTTATTCCAATACCCGCTCGGTGGCCGAACTGGTGCTGGCCGAAGCCATCCTGCTGCTGCGCGGCGTGCCGGAGAAGAACGCGCTGGCGCACCGGGGCGGCTGGCTGAAGTCGGCCACCCACTCGCACGAGGCGCGTGGCAAGACACTGGGCATCGTGGGCTATGGCTCCATCGGCACGCAGCTGTCGGTGCTGGCCGAGTCCCTGGGCATGCATGTCGCGTTCTACGACGTGGTCAACAAGCTGCCGCTGGGCAACGCGCGCCAGGTGCAACGCCTGCACGACCTGCTGGCCCAGAGCGACATCGTGACGCTGCACGTGCCCGAGCTGCCCTCGACGCAATGGATGATCGGCCCCGACGAGATCGCCGCCATGAAGCCCGGCGGCATCCTGATCAACGCGGCGCGCGGCAAGGTGGTCGACATCGACGCCCTGGCCGCGGCGCTCAAGGCCAAGAAGCTCTGGGGCGCGGCGATCGACGTGTTCCCGGTCGAGCCGGGCAGCAACAACGAGGAGTTCGTCTCCCCCCTGCGCGGCCTCGACAACGTGATCCTGACGCCGCACGTGGGTGGCTCGACGATGGAGGCGCAGGCCAACATCGGCGGCGAGGTGGCCGAGAAGCTGGTCAAGTACAGCGACAACGGCACCTCGATCTCCTCGGTCAACTTCCCCGAGGTGGCGCTGCCGGCGCACCCGGGCAAGCACCGGCTGCTGCACATCCACCAGAACGTGCCGGGCGTGCTGTCGGAGATCAACCGCATCTTCTCCGAGAACCACATCAACATCGCCTCGCAGTACCTGCAGACCGACGAGAAGGTGGGCTATGTCGTGATCGACATCGACGCGGCGTCCTCGGACCTGGCGCTGGAGAAGCTCGCGGCGGTGTCGGGGACGATCCGCAGCCGGGTGCTGTTCTAGCGGGAGCCGGGCCCGGCGCCGGCGGCGCGCCGGCGCGGGGGGTTGACCCTGCCGGCATGCGAACGACCGGGCTGACCTAAAATCCCCGCCCCGGCAAGCGGGTGCGCAGCGCCCGGCCGAGGCCATTTCCCCGATGAATGCACCCACCGCGCTGACGGCGTTGTTGTCGCAGGCCGCAGAGCCCGCGCGACTTCGCGAGATCCCCTACAACTACACCAGCTTCTCCGACCGGGAGATCGTGATGCGCCTCCTGGGCGAGCGCGGCTGGACGCTGCTGCAGTCGCTGCGCGACGAGCGCCGCACGGGCCGCTCGGCGCGCATGCTCTACGAGGTGCTAGGCGACATCTGGGTGGTGCAGCGCAATCCCTACCTGGTCGACGACCTGCTGGACAACCCGCGCCGGCGCGGCCAGCTGGTCGAGGCGCTGAACCATCGGCTGGGCGAGGTCGGCAAGCGCCGCACGCCGGAACTCGACGCCCAGCGCGACGCGCTGGTGGGCGAGCTGTCGACGCTGGTGGCGCGCGCCATCGCCGACTTCGATGCCATGTTCCGCGACGTCGCCGCCCTGCGGCGCAAGGCGACGCGCGCGTTCCGCCGGCTCACGGCCAAGGACAACATCAAGTTCGACGGCCTGTCGCGCGTGGCGCACGTGACCGATGCCACCGACTGGCGCGTGGAGTACCCCTTCGTCGTGCTGTGCCCGGACACCGAGGCCGAGATGGCATTGCTGGTCAAGGGCTGCATCGAGCTGGGCCTGACGATCATCCCGCGCGGCGGCGGCACCGGCTACACCGGCGGCGCGATCCCGCTGACCTGGAACAGCGCGGTCATCAACACCGAGAAGCTGGAGGCCATGACCGAGGTGGAGCTGGTCGCGCTGCCGGGTCTCGATGCGCCGGTACCCACCATCTGGACCGGCGCCGGCGTGGTCACCCAGCGCGTGGCCGATGCCGCCGAGCGCGCGGGCTACGTGTTCGCGGTCGACCCGACCTCGGCCGAGGCCTCCTGCGTGGGCGGCAACGTCGCCATGAACGCCGGCGGCAAGAAGGCCGTGCTGTGGGGCACGGCGCTGGACAACCTGGCGTCCTGGCGCATGGTGACGCCGCAGGCCGAGTGGCTGGAGGTCACGCGCATCGGCCACAACCTCGGCAAGATCCACGATGCCGAGTCGGCCGTCTTCGAGCTGCAGTACTTCGCCGCCGACGGGACGACGAAGCTGCGCGCCGAGCGGCTGGAGATCCCCGGCCGCACCTTCCGCAAGGAGGGCCTGGGCAAGGACGTCACGGACAAGTTCCTCTCCGGCCTGCCGGGCATCCAGAAGGAGGGCTGCGACGGCCTGATCACCAGCTGCCGCTGGATCGTCCATCGCATGCCCTCGCACACGCGCACGGTGTGCCTCGAATTCTTCGGCAACGCCAAGGACGCGGTGCCCAGCATCGTCGAGATCAAGGATTTCATGTTCGCCGAGCAGAAGCGCTCGGGCGTGCTGCTCGCCGGCCTGGAGCACCTGGACGACCGCTACCTCAAGGCGGTCGGCTATGCCACCAAGTCGAAGAAGCACGGCGGGCTGCCGAAGATGGTGCTGTTCGGCGACATCGCCGGCGACGACGCCGATGCTGTGGCGCGCGCCACCTCGGAGGTGGTGCGCATCGCCAATTCGCGCAGCGGCGAGGGCTTCGTCGCCATCAGCCCCGAGGCGCGCAAGAAGTTCTGGCTCGACCGCAAGCGCACGGCCGCCATCAGCCGCCACACCAACGCCTTCAAGATCAACGAGGACGTGGTGATCCCGCTGCCGCGCATGGCCGAGTACACCGATGGCATCGAGCGCATCAACATCGAGCTGTCGCTGCAGAACAAGATCGCCTTCGCCGATGCGCTGGAGGAATTCCTCGCGCGCGGCAACCTGCCCCTGGGCAAGACCGACGATGCCCACGACATCCCGCCGGCCGAGCTGCTGGAGGATCGCGTCGCGCAGGCCCTGGCGCTGGTGCGCGAGGTGCGCGCGACGTGGAGCGGCTGGCTGCGCGACGTCGATGCGCTGTTCGCGCGGCTGCAGGACCACTCGCTGCGCGCGAGCTGGAAGACGCAGATCCGCGCGCCGCTGCAGCAGATCTTCTCCGGCGCCGAGTTCGCGCCGATCCTGGACGAGTGCGCCGCCATCCACCAGCGCGTGCTCAAGGGCCGCGTGTGGGTCGCGCTGCACATGCACGCGGGCGACGGCAACGTCCACACCAACCTGCCGGTCAACAGCGACAACTACGAGATGCTGCAGACCGCCCACGCGGCGGTGGTGCGCATCATGGCGCTGGCGCGCTCGCTCGACGGCGTGATCTCCGGCGAGCACGGCATCGGCATCACCAAGCTCGAATTCCTGTCCGACGACGAGCTGCGGCCGTTCACCGAATACAAGCAGCGCGTCGACCCGGAGGGGCGCTTCAACAAGGGCAAGCTGCTGCGCGACGGCCAGGCCTCGCACGGCCTGCAGGCCGACCTGACGCACGCCTACACGCCCAGCTTCGGCCTGATGGGCCACGAGTCGCTGATCATGCAGCAGAGCGACATCGGCGCCATCGCCGATTCGGTCAAGGACTGCCTGCGCTGCGGCAAGTGCAAGCCGGTGTGCGCCACCCACGTGCCGCGCGCCAACCTGCTCTACAGCCCGCGCAACAAGATCCTCGCCACCTCGCTGCTGGTCGAGGCCTTCCTGTACGAGGAACAGACCCGGCGCGGCGTCAGCCTGCGGCACTGGGAGGAGTTCGAGGACGTGGCCGACCATTGCACGGTCTGCCACAAGTGCCTGACGCCATGCCCGGTGAAGATCGACTTCGGCGACGTCTCCATGAACATGCGCAACCTGCTGCGCAAGATGGGCCAGAAGAGCTTCCGCCCCGGCAACGCGGCGGCCATGATGTTCCTCAACGCCACCAACCCGTCGACCATCAAGGCGATGCGCGTGGGCATGGTGGACATCGGCTTCAAGGCCCAGCGCCTGGCCCACGACTTCCTCCGCCTGCCGGCGAAGAAGCAGACGGCCCTGCCGCCGGCCACGCTCGGCCCGGCTCCGCTCAAGGAGCAGGTGATCCACTTCATCAACAAGAAGATGCCCGGCGGCCTGCCCAAGCAGACGGCGCGCGCGCTGCTCGACATCGAGGATGCCGACTACGTGCCGATCATCCGCGACCCCAGGGCCACCAGCGCCGAGACCGAGGCGGTCTTCTACTTCCCGGGGTGCGGCTCGGAACGCCTGTTCTCGCAGGTCGGCCTGGCGACGCAGGCGATGCTCTGGCGCGCCGGCGTGCAGACCGTGCTGCCGCCGGGCTATCTGTGCTGCGGCTATCCGCAGCGCGGCAGCGGCCAGTTCGACAAGGCCGAGAAGATGATCACCGACAACCGCGTGCTCTTCCACCGCGTCGCCAACACGCTCAACTACCTCGACATCAAGACCGTGGTGGTGAGCTGCGGCACCTGCTACGACCAGCTCCAGGGCTACCAGTTCGACAAGATCTTCCCCGGCTGCCGGATCATCGACATCCACGAATACCTGCTGGAGAAGGGCATCACGCTGGCGGATTCGATCGATGGCGCGGGCGGTGGCGGCTATCTCTACCACGACCCCTGCCACAGCCCGATGAAGCTGCAGGACCCGATGAAGACCGTCAAGTCGCTGGTCGGCGACGGCGTGATGAAGAACGACCGCTGCTGCGGCGAGTCGGGCACCCTGGGCGTGAGCCGGCCGGACATCTCGACGCAGATCCGCTTCCGCAAGGAGGAGGAGCTGAAGAAGGGCGAGGCGGCGCTGCGCGCGACGGGACGGGTCCCGGCGCAGGGCGACGTCAAGATCCTCACCAGCTGCCCGAGCTGCCTGCAGGGCCTGTCGCGCTATGGCGGCGACCTGAACAACGGCCTGCTGGAGGCCGACTACATCGTCGTCGAGATGGCCCGCCGCATCCTGGGCGAGAACTGGCTGCCCGAGTACGTGGCCGCCGCCAACGCCGGCGGCATCGAGCGGGTGCTGGTGTGAGCGCCATCGTGCCGACCTCGCCGCCCCGGCCGTCGTCGTCCGCATCGCGCCGCGCCGGCTGCCCGCTGTGCGAGGCCGCCGGCGGGCGCCCGGTCTTCGAGGGTCCGGACTTCCGCGTCATCCACGCCGACGAAGCCGGGTTCCCCGCCTTCTACCGGGTCGTCTGGAGCGACCACGTGGCCGAGTTCTCCGACCTGGACGCGGAGTCCCGCATCCGCTGCATGGAGGCGGTGGCCACGGTCGAGCGCGTGCTGCGCGAGCACCTGGCACCGGCCAAGATCAACCTCGCCGCGCTCGGCAACATGGTGCCCCACCTGCACTGGCACGTCATCGCCCGCTTCGAGGACGACAGCCACTTTCCCGCCCCCGTCTGGGCCGAGGCCCGGCGCCCGCGCGATGCCGCGCGGGAGGCCGCCGTCGCCGCGCTGCTGCCGGCGCTCGAACGCACGCTCGTCGAGCATCTGCGCCTCACCCATCACGGCTGAACACACATTCCGAGGATTCCCATGGCAGGCCTGCACATCGGCGCACCGACGCCCCAATCGATCACCGTCCACGGCCAGTCGCGCGTGCTGGAGGTGGGCTTCTCCGACGGCGCGAGCTTCCGCATCCCGTTCGAGCTGATGCGCGTGTACTCGCCCTCGGCCGAGGTGCAGGGCCACGGCCCGGGCCAGGAGGTGCTGCAGACCGGCAAGCGCCAGGTCGGCCTGCTGTCCCTGGAGCCGGTGGGCAACTACGCGGTCAAGCCGGTCTTCACCGACGGCCACGAGAGCGGCATCTTCTCGTGGGCCCTGCTCTACGAACTCGGCTCGCAGCAGGACGCGCTGTGGGCGCGCTACGAGCAGCGCCTGGCCGCGGCCGGCGTCGACCGCGATGCGCCGATGGCGGCTTCCGGCGGCGGTGGCGGACACGCCTGCGGCAGCCACTGACGGGCGCGGCGGTCGTCAATGTCCGCCGTTCTCGCGGGGTCGTCGGCTTGAGTGCCGGGCTTCCGCCCTAACATGGTGGGCATGAGTACCACCCATTTCGGTTTCGAGAACGTCGACGAACAGGACAAGGCACGTCGCGTCCGCGGCGTGTTCGATTCGGTCGCCACGCGCTACGACCTCATGAACGACCTGATGTCGGTCGGTCTGCATCGCGCCTGGAAGGCCTACACCGTGATGGTCGCCAACGTCGGCGAGGGCTCCCGCGTGCTGGACATCGCGGGCGGCACGGGCGACCTGGCCCTGGCCTTCTCCAAGAAGGTGGGGGCGTCCGGCCAGGTGGTCCATACCGACATCAACGAGGCGATGCTGCGCACCGGCCGCGAGCGCCTGCTCGACGCCGGCGTCAGCCTGCCGACGATGGTCTGCGACGCCGAGAAGCTGCCGTTCCCCGACGACCATTTCGATGTCGTGACCGTCGCCTTCGGCCTGCGCAACATGACGCACAAGGATCTGGCGCTCAAGGAGATGAACCGGGTGCTCAAGCCGCGCGGCAAGCTGCTGGTGCTGGAGTTCTCCAAGGTCGCGCAGCCATTGCGCAAGGCCTACGACTGGTATTCGTTCAAGGTGCTGCCGCGCCTGGGCAAGGTGGTGGCGGGCGACGACGCGAGCTATCGGTACCTGGCCGAATCCATCCGCATGCATCCCTCACAGGATGAACTCAAGACCCTCATGAAGGAGGGTGGTTTCGGTCATGTGGACTATCACAACATGACGGGGGGCATCGTCGCCCTGCATGTTGGAATCAAGTGTTGAGTGTTGACTTTTTCCGGGACCTTCCCGTTGAGGAGACGATGAGATGAAGAATTTTCTGGCCGTATGCCTGATGTGCGCCATGGTGCTCGTGAGCGTCGAGGCCGATGCCAAGCGCATGGGGGGCGGACAGTCGATGGGCCGCCAGTCGAACAACGTGACGCAACGCGAGGCGTCGCCACCGGCCTCGCCCATGACGCCCGGCGCGCCGACACAGAACGCCAACAACGCGGCCGCGCGTCCCGGCGCCGCGGCGCCGGCCGCCGCCGCGCCCAAGCGCAACTGGGGCGGCATGCTGGGCGGTCTGGCCGCCGGCCTGGGACTGGCCTGGCTGGCGCATTCGCTCGGCCTGGGTGCCGGCTTCGGCAACATCCTGCTGATCCTGCTGCTGGTCATGGCCGGCGTGATGGCCTGGCGTTTCTTCGCCGCCCGTTCGCGCAACAACAACGGTGGCGCTTCCCGCAATGGCGACTTCGCGTTCCAGGGTGCCGGCAGCGGCCCGGCCGACGCGCCGACGCCCACGCAGTACAGCCCCGCCAAGGTCGGCAACGACGCCTCGGCCCGTCCCTGGGAGACCGGCGCGACCTCGTTCGACGCCAACGCGCAGCGCCCCGGCGCCTCGTCGGGCATCTCCTCGATGGCCAATGCGGCCGGTGCCGGCGCCGTGGGCGCCACCGGTGGCAGCATGATCGGCTCGGCCCTGGCCGGCGCGCAGTCCTGGGGCATCCCCGCGGGCTTCGACGTCGACGGCTTCCTGACCGCCGCCAAGCGCAACTTCGTGACGCTGCAGGATGCCTGGGACCGCGCCGATGTCGGCAACCTGCGCTCGATGATGACCGACGGCATGCTCAGCGAGATCAAGTCGCAGCTCTCCGAGCGCGAGACGCACACCGGCGGCCAGCCCAACAAGACCGAGGTCGTGATGCTCGACGCCAAGCTGCTGGGCATCGAGGAACTGCCCGATGTCTATATGGCGAGCGTCGAGTTCTCCGGCATGATCCGCGAGGATGCCTCGGCCGGTCCGAGCCCGTTCCGCGAAGTCTGGAACATGACCAAGCCCGTGAGCGGCTCGGGCGGCTGGCTGGTGGCGGGCGTCCAGGCCCTGCAATGACCTGACTCGGCGTCATCGCGGCGCACCGGCCGACGGCCGGAGCGCGGGCGGACCGGATAATGGGGACATGGCTACACCATCGTCCCCATTTTCTTTTCTCGACGGCCTGTTCGACCGCATCGGCAGCCGCCTCAAACCCCCGACCTGGGCGGTGCACGAGATCCAGCAGCGCGCCGTGCTGTTCCTCAACCACGTCCTGCAGCAGGAGCCCGAGGCCCAGCAGCGCCTGACGCGCCAGCAGGGCCGGGTGGTGCGCTTCGAATGGCGCTTCGTCACACTGCAGCTGGTGGCCACGCCCGCCGGCCTGCTCGACCTGGCGCCCGAGGGCGCCGTTCCCGAACTCACCCTGATCGTCACCGAGACCTCGCCGCTGCGCCTGGCCGGCGCGACCCTGCGCGGCGACAAGCCCACGGTGCGCATCGTCGGCGACGTGCAGCTGGCGGCCGAGGTCAACTGGCTGGTCGACCACGTGCGCTGGGATGTCGAGGACGACCTCGCGCGCGTGATCGGCGACGTGCCCGCGCACACGCTGGGCAACGCCGCGCGCCGCGTGGCGGCGGCACTGCGCCAGTTCGTCGGCAAGGCCGCCGGTGGCCGCGGCCGCGCGGGCACGGCCTCCGGGAGCGCGAGCAACGAATGAACCGTTTCTCCCGCGGTCTGTTCATCGTCTGGATCGCGCTGCGCTACGGACTCGACGAGCTGGTGCTCACGAGCTTCCAGAAGCCGTGGCTGCGCGTGCTGGCGCGCATCGTCTCGTTCGGCCGGCGGCTGGATGCGCCACGCGGCCAGCGCCTGCGCGAGGCGCTGGAGCGGCTCGGTCCCATCTTCGTGAAGTTCGGCCAGGTGCTCTCGACGCGGCGCGACCTGCTGCCGCCCGACATCGCCGACGAGCTGGCCTGGCTGCAGGACCGCGTGGCGCCGTTTCCCTCGGCGGTGGCCATCGCCACCATCGAACGCGCCTTCAAGCGCCCGGTGGGCGAGGTCTTCGAGCGCTTCGACGAGACGCCGGTGGCCAGCGCCTCGATCGCGCAGGTGCACTTCGCCACCATCCGCAACGCCCAGGGCCGGGTGCGTGACGTCGCCGTCAAGGTGCTGCGCCCCGGCATGCGGCGCGTGATGGAGAAGGACCTGGCGCTGATGGCCATGATGGCCGGCTGGGTCGAGAGCCTGTCGGCCGATGGCAAGCGCCTGAAGCCGCGCGAGGTGGTGGCCGAGTTCAACAAGTACCTGCACGACGAGCTCGATCTGGTGCGCGAGGCCGCCAATGCCGCCCAGCTGCGACGCAACATGGCCGAGCTGGAGCTGGTGCTGATCCCCGAGATGATCTGGGACTTCTGCCATCCCGAGGTCATGGTGATGGAGCGCATGAACGGCGTGCCCATCGGCCAGCTCGAGCGCCTGCGCGCGGCCGGCGTCGACATCCCCAAGCTGGCGCGCGATGGCGTCACGATCTTCTTCACCCAGGTCTTCCGCGACGGCTTCTTCCATGCCGACATGCATCCCGGCAATATCCAGGTCAGCCTGGAGGAGGCGACCTTCGGGCGCTACATCTCGCTCGACTTCGGCATCGTCGGCACCCTGACGGAATCGGACAAGGAATACCTGGCGCAGAACTTCGTCGCCTTCTTCCGGCGCGACTACAAGCGCGTCGCCGAGCTGCACCTGGAGAGCGGCTGGGTGCCCGTGGGCACGCGCATCGACGAGCTCGAGGCGGCGATCCGCACCGTCTGCGAGCCGTACTTCGACCGGCCGCTGCGGGAGATCTCGCTGGGCATGGTGCTCATGCGCCTGTTCCAGACCTCGCGCCGCTTCCACGTCGAGATCCAGCCGCAGCTGGTGCTGCTGCAGAAGACGCTGCTCAACATCGAGGGCCTGGGCCGCGAGCTCGATCCCGAGCTCGACCTCTGGGCGACGGCCAAGCCGTTCCTGGAGAAGTGGATGCTCGACCAGATCGGGCCGAAGCAGCTGTTCGCCCAATTGCGCGAGGAAGCGCCGCGCTATGCCAAGCTGCTGCCCCAGCTGCCGCGACTGCTGCACGAATACCTGGAGCATCGCCCGGACGACCACCGGCGCGAACTGCTCGAACTGCTGCAGGCGCAGAAGAAGACCATCGGGCTGCTGCAGGCCGTGATCTACGGTGGCATGGGTTTCGCACTGGGTCTGCTGGCGATGCAGCTGCTGCTGCGCGTGAAGGTTTTCTAGACACCCCCCCGCATTCCTCCCGGAGAGATTCCCGTGCTGCTGACCCTGGTCGCCGTCTACCTGCTGCTCACGATCGCCATCGGCCTGGTGGCGGCCCGGCGCGTCAAGAACACGGCCGATTTCGCCATCGCCGGGCGGCACCTGCCGCTGTTCATGATCGTGACGACCACCTTCGCGACGTGGTTCGGCTCCGAGACCGTGCTGGGCATCCCGGCCAAGTTCATCGAGGGCGGGCTGCACGGCGTCATCGAGGATCCGTTCGGCGCCGGGACCTGCCTGATCCTGGTCGGGCTGTTCTTCGCCGGCAAGCTCTATCGCATGACGCTGCTGACCATCAGCGACTACTACCGCGAGCGCTACGGCCGCACCGTGGAGGTGGCGTGCTCGCTCATCATCATGGTGAGCTACCTCGGCTGGGTCTCGGCGCAGGTGACGGCGCTGGGGCTGGTCTTCAACGTCCTGTCGGCCGGCGCCATCACGATTCCCGTGGGCATGGTGATCGGCGTCGTCTCGATCCTGGCCTATACGCTGTTCGGCGGCATGTGGTCGGTGGCGG
This sequence comes from Variovorax sp. PEI5, assembly GCF_056679935.1. NCBI lineage: Bacteria > Pseudomonadati > Pseudomonadota > Betaproteobacteria > Burkholderiales > Comamonadaceae > Variovorax > Variovorax sp. PEI5. The sequence continues at coordinate 2,144,357 of NZ_CM155257.1, read as the reverse complement.
TGACCGACTTCATCCAGATGATCATCCTGGTGGCGGGCCTGGGCGTGATCGCGGTGTTCGCCGGCCACATGGCCGGCGGCGCCGACCGGGTGGTGGCGTTCGCCCTCAGCCGCGACCTGTTCCGCTTCTGGCCGGAACCGACCCTGCGCGACATCGTGTTCTTCGTCGCCGCCGCCATCACCATGATGCTGGGCTCGATCCCGCAGCAGGACGTGTTCCAGCGCGTGATGTCGGCCAACAACCTGCGCTCGGCGACGCGCGGCCCGGTCATCGGCGGCCTGGCCTACATCCTGTTCGCCTTCGTCCCCATGTTCCTGGTGGCGAGCGCGCTGCTGATCATGCCGGAGCAGGCCCAGACGCTGCTCCACGACGATCCGCAGAAGCTGCTGCCGACGCTGGTGCTGGAGCGGATGCCGTTCGCGATGCAGGTGCTGTTCTTCGGCGCGCTGCTGTCGGCGATCAAGTCGACCGCGTCGGCCACGCTGCTGGCGCCGAGCGTCACCTTCACCGAGAACATCTGGCGCCAGTGGCGTCCGGCGGGCACCGACCGCGAGAACCTGCGCACCATGCGCGTGACGGTGCTGGTGTTCAGCATCGTCGTGCTGGTCTATGCGATCCGCATGCAGGGCACGCCGATCTACGAGCTGGTCTCGGGCGCCTACCAGGTGCCGCTGGTGGGTGCCTTCGTGCCGCTGGTGTGCGGGCTCTACTGGCGCCGCGCGACCACCCAGGGCGCCGTGGCGGCCGTGCTGCTGGGCATCGGCGTGTGGCTGCTGTTCCTGGCCCTGCCCTGGGGCGAGGCGTTCCCGGCCCAGCTCGCCGGCGTGCTGGCGGCCTTCGCGGGCATGGGGGCCGGCTCGCTGGCACCCCAGTGGCTGGCCGACGTGCGCACGCCGCATCGCCTCCTCGCCGTCGACCCGGCCTGACGGCGCGGGCGGGCCGCCGGGCCCGTCGGCACGCCCGGGCAAGGGTCGTGGCCGCGGACCCGCCGACCTATAATCGCGGGCTTTGCGAGCGGCCGCCGCGCCGCGTTTCCTCACTCCCAATCCCATGCCCATCTACGCCTACAAGTGCAGCGCCTGCGGCTTCGCCAAGGACGCCCTGCAGAAAATGTCCGATGCACCCCTGACGGTGTGTCCGGCGTGCGGCGCGAGCACATTCGAGAAGCAGGTCACCGCGGCCGGCTTCCAGCTCAAGGGGTCCGGCTGGTACGTGACCGACTTCCGCGAAGGCGGCAGTGGCAAGAAGCCGGCCGAATCGAGCACCTCGAAGGACGCGGGCGACACGGCCAAGCCGGCCGCCTCGCCTTCATCCTCCTCCGAGCCGGCCGCCGCCGGTGGCGGCTCGACCGCGGCGGCTCCCGCGCCCTCGGCCAGTCCCGCGCCATCACCGGCGCCGGCACCTCCCGCCAAGAGCGATTGAAGGCCGACGGCATGCATGCGCTGCGCAAATGGCTGCTCTCGGGCCTGCTGGTCATCGTGCCGCTGGTCATCACGCTGGGGGTGCTCAACTGGATCATCGGCACGCTCGACCAGACGCTGTGGCTGCTGCCCACCGAATGGACCGACTGGCTCAATGCCCATCGCGTGCGCGGCCTGGGCGTGCTGCTCACGCTGGCCATCCTGCTGGTGGTCGGCGCCGTCGCCAGCAACTTCGTCGGCAAGCGCCTGCTGGGCTGGGGCGATGCCCTGGTGCGCCGCATCCCGGTGGTGCGCTCGATCTACTCGAGCGTCAAGCAGGTGTCGGACACGCTGTTCTCCGAGAACGGCAACGCCTTCCGCACCGCCGTGCTCATCCAGTGGCCGCGCGAGGGCTCCTGGACCATCGCCTTCGTCACCGGCACGCCCGGCAACGAGGTGCGCGAGCAGCTCGGCGGCGGCGACTACCTGGGCGTCTACGTGCCGACAACGCCCAATCCGACCGGCGGCTACTTCGTCATGCTGCGACGCAGCGACTGCATCGAGCTCAAGATGACCGTGGACGAGGCCCTCAAGTACATCGTCTCGATGGGCGTGGTCGTCCCCGGCGGCCCTGCGACCCTCGCGACCCACAGATAAGACAGACCCATTGCGCCCCTGGCGCCGGAATCGATCCATGACCATGCGTTCCCACTATTGCGGTCTCGTGACCGAAGCCCTGATGGGCCAGACCGTGACCCTCTGCGGCTGGGTCAACCGCCGCCGCGACCATGGCGGCGTCATCTTCATCGACGTGCGCGACCGTGAAGGCTACGTGCAGGTGGTGTGCGATCCCGATCGCGCCGCCACGTTCGCCATCGCCGAGGACCTGCGCAACGAGTTCTGCGTGCAGGTCACGGGCCTGGTGCGGGCGCGTCCGGAGGGCACCACCAACGACAACCTCAAGAGCGGCAAGATCGAGGTGCTGTGCCACGACCTCAAGGTGCTCAACCCGTCGGTCACGCCGCCGTTCCTGCTCGACGACGACAACCTGAGCGAGACCACGCGTCTCACGCACCGCGTGCTCGACCTGCGCCGCCCGGCGATGCAGCGCAACATGATGCTGCGCTACAAGGTCACCATGGAGGCGCGCAAGTTCCTCGACGCCAACGGCTTCATCGACATCGAGACGCCGATGCTGGGCAAGTCCACGCCCGAAGGCGCGCGCGACTACCTGGTGCCCAGCCGCGTGCACGACGGCAGCTTCTTCGCGCTGCCGCAGTCGCCCCAGCTCTTCAAGCAGCTGCTGATGGTCGCGGGCTACGACCGTTACTACCAGATCGTCAAGTGCTTCCGCGACGAGGACCTGCGCGCCGACCGCCAGCCCGAGTTCACGCAGATCGACATCGAGACCTCGTTCATGGCGGAGGAGGAGATCCGCGAGATGTTCGAAGGCATGATCCGCAACGTCTTCCGCAATGCCGCGGGCATCGACCTGCCGGTGTTCCCGACGATGACGTATGGCGACGCCATGTTCAAGTACGGCTCCGACAAGCCCGACCTGCGCGTCAAGCTGGAGTTCACCGAACTCACCGAGCTGATGAAGCGCGTCGAGTTCAAGGTCTTCTCCAATGCCGCGACCATGAAGGGCGGCCGCGTCGTCGCCCTGCGCGTGCCCGGCGGCGGCGCCGAGGGCGGCCTGTCGCGCGGCGAGATCGATGCCTACCAGGAGTTCGTGAAGATCTACGGCGCCAAGGGCCTGGCCTACATCAAGGTCAACGATGCGCAGGCCGGCCGCGACGGCCTCCAGAGCCCGATCGTCAAGAACCTCGACGATGCCGTGCTGGCCGAGATCATCGCCCGCACCGGCGCGCGCAATGGCGACATCCTGTTCTTCGGCGCCGACAAGGAGAAGGTCGTCAACGACGCGATCGGCGCCCTGCGCGTGAAGATCGGCCACAGCGCGTTCGGCCGCAAGAACGGCCTGTTCGACGATCGCTGGGCACCGCTGTGGGTGGTCGACTTCCCGATGTTCGAATTCGACGAGGAGGGCCAGCGCTGGTCCGCCGTGCACCATCCGTTCACGGCGCCGAAGGACGGCCACGAGAACCTGATGGACACCGCGCCGGAGAAATGCATCGCCAAGGCCTACGACATGGTGCTCAACGGCATCGAGATGGGGGGCGGTTCGGTGCGTATCCACCGCGAGGAGGTGCAGAGCAAGGTGTTCCGCGCGCTCAAGATCAGCGCCGAGGACGCGCAGCTGAAGTTCGGCTTCCTGCTCGACGCCCTCCAGTACGGCGCCCCCCCGCATGGCGGCATCGCCATCGGCCTGGACCGCCTGGTGATGCTCATGACCGGCGCCGAGTCGATCCGCGATGTCATCGCCTTCCCGAAGACCCAGCGCGCGCAGGACCTGCTGACGCAGGCGCCCAGCCCGGTCGACGAGAAGCAGCTGCGCGAGCTGCACATCCGCCTGCGCAACGTCGAGGCCAAGGCCTGAGCAGCCTCCCCCGCGTGTGGCGAACGCCACGCGACGGGGACGGCAACGAAGAAAGGGGCACCGCGAGGTGCCCCTTTTTCGTTGCGGGCCGTCGTCGCCCGCCTGCATCGGCCCCACCGGCGGGCGAGGCGCCCGTCTCAGAGCGCCATGTCGCTCGAGGCCCTGGATGGCTGGCGCATGGACGGCTGGCCGCTCGGCGCGGGCCGGGAGGTGGGGGTCGAGGTGGGCGCCGGTGCCGGGGTCGCGAGATCGATCACCGGCGGCGGTGCCAGCTGCAGGACCTGGCTGGTCGCGATCCATTCCTGCTGGACCTTCTCGGGACTGTCGTTGAGCGCCATGCCATAGCTGGGCACCATGGCGCGGATCCTGGTCTGCCAGGCCGGCGTGGCCAGCTTGTCCTTGAAGACCTGCTTCATCAGGTCCAGCATGATCGGCGCGGCGGTCGAGGCGCCCGGCGAGGCACCCAGCAGGCCCGCGAGGCTGCCGTCGCGCGCGCTGACGATCTCGGTGCCCAGTTTCAACACGCCGCCCTTGTCCTTGTCGCGCTTGATGATCTGGACGCGCTGGCCGGCCTGCCAGAGGCGCCAGTCCTCCTTCTTCGCGTTCGGGAAATACTCGCGCAGTGCCTTCATGCGATCGTCGTCCGACAGCATGACCTGGCCCGCCAGATACTCGACCAGCGAATATTCGGCGACCCCCACCTTCATCATCGGCCAGACGTTGTGCGGCGTGGTGGTGGCGAGCAGGTCGAGATAGGAGCCTTCCTTCAGGAACTTGGTCGAGAAGGTGGCGAACGGACCGAAGAGGATCACGCGCTTGCCGTCGAGCATGCGCGTGTCGAGGTGCGGCACCGACATCGGCGGCGAGCCCACCGACGCCTTGCCATAGGCCTTCGCCAGGTGGCGATCGGCCACCGCCGGGTTCTCCGTGACCAGGAACGAGCCGCCGACCGGAAAGCCGGCGTAGTCCTTGGCTTCCGGGATGCCCGACTTCTGCAGCAGGTGAAGGGCACCGCCACCCGCGCCGACGAAGACGAACCTGGCGTCGGTCTGGGTGGTGCTGCCGTCCTTCACGTTCCTGGAGACGACGCGCCAGCTGCCGTCGGCGTTGCGCTTGAGATCCTGCACCTCGCTGGAGAGTCTGAGCGAGAAGTTGGGTCGGGTCTGCAGATGGCCGACGAACTGGCGCGTGATCTCGCCGAAGTTGACGTCCGTGCCGACCGGGCTCCACGTGGCGGCGACCTTCTGCGTGCCATCGCGGCCCTCCATCATCAGAGGCACCCACTTCCTGATCTGCTCGGGATCTTCCGAATACTGCATGCCGCGGAACAGCGGGCTGGCCTGCAGCGCGTCGTAGCGCTTCCTCAGGAAGCCGACGTTCTCGTCGCCCCAGACGAAGCTCATGTGCGGGGTCGAGTTGATGAACGAGCGCGGATTCTTCAGCACGTTGTTCCTGACCTGGGAGGCCCAGAACTGGCGCGAGACCTGGAACGCCTCGTTGATCTCGATCGCCTTGGCGATCTGGACCTTGCCGGTCTTGTCCTGCGGGGTGTAGTTGAGCTCGGCCAGCGCCGAATGGCCGGTGCCGGCGTTGTTCCAGCCGTTGGAGCTTTCCTGGGCGACGCCATCGAGGCGTTCCACCATCTCCATCGTCCAGCCGGGCTCGAGTTCGTTCAGCAGCACGCCCAGGGTCGAGCTCATGATGCCACCGCCGATCAGCAGCACATCCACCTTCCTGGGTTCGGCCGCTTGGGCGCTGGCCAGCGTCACCGACAGGGCCACGCCCGCCAGGGCCGGGTACATCTTCTTCAACGTCATCTGATTCATGGGTTCGGGATACGGAAACGGCAAGGCCGAGGTCGGGCCTCTGTTCGAGAATGGTCATGTCTCCTGCATCGACGACCCGGCCACCGGAGTGACGGGACGCTGGAGGCTCGCGCGGTGGACGTCGAATGTCCACGGGGCTCCTTGGTGTTCGCGGATTTCCGGGGCGAGCCCGGAACTGCGACCGATGCGTGATCGCGAATTTTATAGGTGCGACGATGCGACCCTTCAAGATCCCCCAATCCGTGCTGGTCGTGATCCACACGCCAGCGCTCGACGTGCTGCTCATCCGTCGTGCCGATGCGCCCGATTTCTGGCAATCCGTCACCGGCAGCAGGGAGACCGAGGACGAGCCGCTGGCCCTCACCGCCGCGCGCGAGGTGAAGGAGGAGACCGGCATCGACTGCGGACCCGGCAGTGCGCTCGCGGCGCGGCTGGGCGACTGGCGCCTGCGCAACGTGTACGACATCTATCCGCAATGGCGCTCGCGCTATGCGCCGGGCGTGACCCGCAACACCGAGCATCTGTTCGGTCTGTGCCTGCCGCAGCGCATCGAGCCCGTGCTGGCGCCGCGCGAACACACGGCGTGGCAATGGTTGCCCCACCGCGAGGCCGCGGACCGCTGCTTTTCGCCTTCCAATGCGGAAGCGATCCTGCTGCTGCCACAATTCGCGCCATGAACGCGACGACGGGCACTCCATTGCGGGTGGCGACTTACAACATCCACAAGGGCGTGCAGGGCATCGGCCCGGCGCGCAGGCTGGAGATCCACAACCTCGGCCATGCCATCGAGCAGCTCGATGCCGACATCGTCTGCCTGCAGGAAGTGCGCAAGATGAATCGCATGGGCGCGCGCCGGTTCGCGCGCTGGCCCGAGCAGCCCCAGGCCGACTTCCTGGCGCCCGAAGGCTACACGGCGGTCTACGAGACCAATGCGGTCACGCGCCACGGCGAGCATGGCAACGCGCTCCTCACGCGCTGGCCGGTGATCCGCTCGGGCCACCAGGACATCTCCGACCACCGCTTCGAGCAGCGCGGACTGCTGCACGTGCTGATCGACGTCGATGGCGTGCCGGTCCATGCCATCGTGGTGCACCTGGGCCTCATCAAGGGCAGTCGCGTGCGCCAGATCAGCCGGTTGCGCGAATTCATCGAGCGCGAGATCCCGGCCGACGAGGCGGTCATCGTGGCCGGCGACTTCAACGACTGGGGTGCGCGCATGCGCCACGCCATGAACGCGATGGGCATGCGCGACTCCAGCGATCTGCGCGGCCCGCCGACCCTGACCTACCCGTCGCGCCTGCCGGTCACGCAGCTGGACTTCATCTACGCCCGGCGCATCGCGCCGGTGTCCTGCAGCGTGCCGCGCGGCCCGGTCTGGGCCCGCATGTCCGACCACCTGCCCCTGCTCACCGATTTCTCGCTCCCCGCGCGCTAGCGTCGCGCCGGGGGGAGGCCGTCTGCGCGGCGTCCCCGGCCGATGCTCCACGCTTTCTCCGCTGATAGGATTTGTACATGTCAAGGATGATCGATGCCCTCCCAAGCCCCGTCGATGGCGCCGGGGACGAGGGCACGCCGGTTTCGGTCAAGATTCGCGAACGCCTGAAGGCCGCCCAGCAGCGCTTCAATGCCAACGACAACATCGCGGAGTTCCTCGAACCCGGCGACCTGGATGCGTTGCTCGACGAGGTCGAGATCAAGATGAAGGCCGTGCTCGAGAGTCTGGTGATCGACATCACCAACGATCACAACACCGACAACACGGCGCGCCGGGTGGCCAAGATGTACCTCAACGAGGTCTTCAGGGGACGCTACGTGCCGGCGCCCAGCCTCACCGAGTTCCCCAACGCCGAGCATCTGAACGAACTCATGATCGTCGGGCCCATCACGGTGCGCAGCGCCTGCTCGCACCACTTCTGCCCGATCATCGGCAAGCTGTGGATCGGCGTGATGCCCAACGAGCACACCAACGTGATCGGCCTGTCGAAATACGCACGCCTGGCCGAATGGATCATGGGACGCCCGCAGATCCAGGAGGAGGCGGTGGTGCAGCTCGCCGACCTGATCCAGCGCAAGACCCAGCCCGACGGCCTGGCCCTCGTCATGGAGGCGGAGCATTTCTGCATGGCCTGGCGCGGCGTGAAGGAGATGGACAGCAAGATGATCAACTCCGTCATGCGTGGCGTCTTCCTCAAGGATCCCAACCTGCGCCGCGAATTTCTGTCGCTGCTGCCTCGTCAACGCTGAAGGAAATCATGCTCGTCCGTCTCTTGTATGCCAGCCGCGCCGTCGACGACAGCCCCAAGGCGATCGACACGATCCTGGCCCAGGCACGTGCCCACAACACCGCCTGTGGCATCACGGGCATCCTCTGCTATGGCAATGGCGTGATCCTGCAGGCCATCGAGGGCAGCCGCACGGCGGTCAACGAGCTCTATGGGCACATCGTCAAGGATCCCCGGCACAAGGACGTGGCACTGGTGTATTTCGAGGAGATCGCCGAGCGTCGCTTCGGGGGCTGGACCATGGGCCAGGTGCATCTCACACGCGTGCATGCCTCGACGCTGATGCGGTTCTCCGAGCGCGCGGAGCTCGATCCCTACGCGGTGCCGGGCCGCGTGTCGCTGGCCCTGCTGGAGGAGCTGATGGCGACGGCCGCGGTGGGCGTGCGCAACTGACGCCTCTCCTCGTATCGGGTCCGCGGCAGCCATCCAAGGGGTCGCGGATCGGTCTGCCGACGGTCCTACAGTCGCTCGGGACAACCGCCAACGACAGACGGGTGGAACGTGGCCATCATGACTTCCATGGCTTGAACGCCATGTATCGATCCCTCTCACCATTCATCTAGGAGAAGCCATGAACAAGGACCAAGTCGAAGGCCGCGTTGATCAAGTCAAGGGCAAGATCAAGGAAGTCGCTGGCCGTGTGGTCGGCAACGAGGAACTGGAAGCCAAGGGCAATGTGGACCAAGCCGCAGGCAAGGTCCAGAGCACCTATGGCGACACCAAGGAAAGCGCCAAGGATGCCGTGAAGTCCGGCGCCGACAAGCTCTGAGTCCTGCGCTCGCAATGAAAAAAGCCTGATGTTGAATCAGGCTTTTTTTTCGTTCCGGACTTAGGTCCTGTCGGTGTCCTGATCGGCCAGCTGACTGTGCATCAGCGTCGTCACCATGTCGGCCACGTCCGAAGTCTTCAGCACGGCGGCGACCAGCGCCGTCACGGACAGCAGGCGCCAGGGCTTCACCAGCATGATGACCGCGCCGGTTCCGGCCGCGATGGCGATCAACTTGCCGGGCTGCTTGCGCGCATAGCGCTGCAGCAGGGGCTGGGCCAGTTGCAGGGCGGCATTGGCCGGATGCCTGCGCCACCAGCGGGCACCGAAGCTCTGGGCCACGCTCAGCCAGGGCAGGCTGTCGAACAGACCGCGTTTCTTCCTGGGGGAGACCAGGGGCGCGGTGCCGTCGACGGGTGTTTCCACCCGGGTCGAGGAGAAGCGCGACGGCCTGGCCTCACGCTCGACCTTGGATTCGATCTGGTTGAAGAGCGCGCGGCGCGAGACGGCCAGGCGTTGTTGGGGAGTGAGACTCGAATTATCAATGGCCATCGCGTGCTCCAGCAACGTGCAAGGCATGCATGTCGGCAGCCAATTGCGCCTGCAGGTCCTGGAATCCGTGGAAAGTGGATGAACGTGCCGCAATGGATCCGGCGATCGCCGCAACCAGCAGGGTCAGTCCGGGGACCAGTACCAATACCCAATGGAAAGATCCATTGACTCCGCCCAGCATGATGGCGATGCCGGTGAACGTCAATCCAAGCAATCCGGCCACCACCGCAATGGCAGCGGCAATCGCTCTTTTCACCGCATTGCGTTTGACTTCCAGCGCTTCGGCCTTGATCAGGGCACCGTAATTGGCCAGATGATCCGCAACGAGCTCGGGATGCCCCAGCAATGTGGAATAAATAGGATGAAACATGGAATCAGCGGCCCGCGAACGAAAGTCGAAAGAAAATCAATTCGATTCCCCCGGGCATGCCATGGCGCACCCGGAGGAATCATGTCGCTCGAGCAATCAGTATTCGTCGCGACCGCTGCGGCTGGCCAGGACGATGAGGGCGGTGATCGCGGCACCGGCGGCGGCGGCGATCAGGACCGAGCGCACCGGCTGGTCGGAAATGTACCTGCCGGTCACGTCCGCTGCCTGTTCGAGGCGGCGCTGGGCGCGTGCACTGGTGGTGGAAGCGGCTTCGAGACCACGCTGGACCGCCTGCTGGACCCGTGCGGCGATCTGCTCGACGGCCGGCTCCGCTTCCCGACGCAGGTCGCGGACCTTCTCGCCCGCCGCGTTCACGGCATTCTGCGCATAGGTGCGGGTGCTCTCGATGGCGTCATTGGCCGTCTTGTTTGCATCATCGGCGAGTTGCGTGGCTGACTTGGTGTTCATGAAGAAATCCTTTCCTTGGTTCCATTGAATATACCGGCCAAATTTCCGTTAGTGAAGCATTTCCAGAACTTCAAAATCCATGAAATAAAGACGCGAAATGCAATCTACCCCGTGGTCCGAAATCTCCTGTCAGCAGCATGGGATTAGAGCCGTAGGAGAGCGACGTATCGCGGTCCTTCATAGGACCGAAATCATAATTCCCGTTTCAGCCCGCCAGTGGAAGCACGGCGACCAGGCGCGTGCCATTTCCAGGCTCCGATTGCACTTCCAACTCGCCGCGCGCGGCTTCGACGCGATGGCGCATGCCCGCCAGGCCATGGGTCGAGGCGCGCACATGGAAGGTGTCGAAGCCATTGCCGTTGTCGGCCACCTCGATGGTCACGTGATTCTGGTGATTGCGCATCACGATCGTCACCTCGGTCGCCTTGGCGTATTTGCCGATGTTGGTCAGGCTCTCCTGCACCATGCGATAGATCGTGAGCTTGCGCGACTCGTCGGTCTCGATCGGCTCCAGGCGCATCTCGACCTGCAGTCCCGACTGGTCGGCGAACTCGCGGCCCAGGATCTCCAGCGACGCGACGAGACCGAGGTTGGACAGCGACGAAGGACGCAGGTCCTCGATGATGCGCCGCTTCAGCGCGATGCCGCTGTTGAGCAGTTCGGTCAGGTGCTGCAGGCGCTGGATCGCATCGGGCGCATCGGCGAGTCGCGACTTCAGGCGCGCCACGTCGAGCTTGGCCGCGGTCAGGAGCGAGCCGAGTTCGTCGTGCAGTTCGCGCGCCAGATAGCCACGCTCGGTTTCCCTGACCTCCTGGAGATGGGTGGCGAGCTCCTTCAGGTTGGCCGTGCGCTCCTGGACCTGCAGTTCGAGCGCGTTGCGTTCGAGCTGCAGGGCCTTCTGCTGGCGTTCCCCGATCCGACGCAGCGCATGGGACTGCCGCAGGTACAGCCAGAAGGCGAGCCAGGCGGTCACGACGATCGCCAGGATGCCCAGGCGTCCGAAGCGCAGGGCGTTCTCGATCTGCATCTGTCCCAGGCGCATGGCTTCGTTGCTGGCGTCGATGAGCATCTCGGTCTGCGTGCGGATGGCGACCATCTCCTCGCGTCCGACGTCGGTCGTCATGACGAATTTCCAGGCCTGCTCGTCGCCACTGCGACGCAACCGGACGCTGGTGTCCATCTCCGCCATCTTGCGGGCGACGTGGCGCGTCAGGATCTCGAGGCGACGCATATCCTCCTGCTGGCCTGCGTAGAGCTGCCGCAGTTCGGCCAGGCGGCCGTCGACCTGCGCGACGGCCGTGTCATAAGGTTCGCGATAACTCGGCTCGCCGGTCAACAGATAACCACGCTGGCCCGTTTCAGCATCCAGGATGTTCTGCAGGAGTCGCAGCAGCGTCGTTCGGACCTTCTGCGCAGTGCGTACGGCCTCGAGCGCGTTGCCCGATCGCAGGTAGCCGGCTTCGTTGATGCCCACCACGGCCAGCGCGGCCAGCGTGGCCAGCGTGAGACCCAGAGCCATCTTCGATAAAGCTAACCAACGCATGAGGTTTCCGCGAGATGTCGGTGATTCAAATTCGGGAATAATCGAAGCCGACCAATAATCAGCAAGTTGCGACGCTCAACCGCGCAGGACAACGAACAAGGTAAAAGATGATCAAGATCGGAATTGTGGACGACCACGCCATCGTGCGCTCCGGTTTGCGCCAGTTTTTCTCGGAACACGTCGACCTCAGGGTGGTCGGTGAAGCAGGTACGGGACGCGAAGCCATCGAGCTGGTGCGCACCACCGAGCTGGATGTGCTCGTGATGGATCTGTCGATGCCCGGCCAAAGCGGCATCGACGCGCTGGCCATGATCCGTGCCAAGGCACCGGATGTGGGCATCCTCATCCTGAGCGGCTACCCCGAAGAGCATTACGCGATGAACCTGATCCGTCAGGGCGCCAGCGGCTATCTCAACAAGGAATGCGATCCGATCGAGATCGTCAACGCGATCCGCACCATCTCGCTCGGCCGGCGCTACATCACGCCGGCGGTGGCCGAACTGCTGGCGCGCCAGCTCGACCGCAAGGACGATGCGGCACCGCACGAGCAGCTCTCCGAGCGCGAGTTCCAGGTCTTCCTGAAGCTCGCCAAGGGCGAAACGGCCGGCGACATCGCCAAGACGCTGTCGTTGTCGGTCAAGACGGTCAGTACCTATCGCACCCGTTTGATGGAGAAGATGAATCTCTCGTCGAACAGCGATCTGACCTACTACGCCCTGAAGAACAAGCTGATCGATTGATCCTTCCGCAGGCCGCCCGTCGCGGTCGCGAAGCGGAAAGGGCACGGCACGTCGATGGACGTGGAGTGCCCTTTTTTCGTGTCCGGATTCAGGTCATGCGCGCCGGTCGGGCCGAGGCCTGTGCGACGCAGAAATCGATCAGGGCATCGATCTCGTTGGATTTATCGAAGACGGCATCGGCGCCCAGTTGCAGGCAGCGCTTGCGGATGTCCGCCGTGGCGTAGTTGCTCAGGACGACGATCTTCTGATGCGGCAGCCGCTCCCGGCTGCCCTGGAGCACACCCAGACCGCTGCCCTGCTTGAGGAACAGGTCGACGATGGCCAGTTCCCAACTCTGCGTGTTGCGGTTGAGCCAATCCCTGGCCTCGTCTTCGGCCTCGGCATAGCCCACGGCCACGATGCACGTCAGTTCCTCCAGCGTGCCGACCAGATTCTCGCGAATCATGGAGTTGTCTTCGACGATGAATGTTTTCAATCTGGAGTCCATACCGAAGCCATCCGATCGTGCGAACCAGCTCTGGAATGCCAAGCAGGAATGCATGGATGGTAGGCGTGGCCGAAGCCGCCTCCGTGCAAGGCTTGAAGGTCTGCGGCTGTCGGATGGGTCTTACCTGAACATCGGGCATGTTCGGTCGTAGGCCAAGCCCCACAGGCCGTCCGGCCCAGAGACGACCTGTCCACGGGCATCGGATCCCTTAGGGTGAAGTCTGCGGCAGGTGCGCGTGCCGGGGTTCGGCATCTGACCATCCAATGTTCGATCCGGGAGGCCAACAGCTCATGCAAACCACTGACACGTCGCGGCGAATGCTCCTCCTCAAGCGCATCGGCATCGTCCTGGCATCTCTGCTGCTGGTGCTGGTGATCGTCGCGGTGTTCTTTCCCTGGGACTTGCTGCGGGGTCCGGTCAATCGATTCGTCAGCGAGAAGACCGGCCGCAAGTTCGAGATCACGCGCCGGCTCGACGTCGGCCTGGGCTTGCGCACCGCCACCGTGAAGCTCGATGGCATCGAGTTCGCGAATCCGGCCTGGGCGCGCGATCCCTATCTGGTGCGCGCCGAGCGGGCCGAGATCGACATCCGCATCTGGCCCCTGCTCGCCAGTCGCATCGTGCTGCCTCGCATCATGCTGACGTCGCCGTCGGTGGGACTGCAGATGGAGCAGGACGGGCGCCGGACCTGGGCGTTCGACAAGAGCAGCTCGGACGAGAAGACGGTTCCCGAGATCGGCCGCGTGCAGATCGACAAGGGGTCGATCGATTTCCTGGCCGGTCACCTGGGCGTCGATCTGCATGCCGATGTCGATTTCGACAACAACCGCGGCGAGATGCCCCTGGACTACCGCATCAAGGGCACCTACAGGAACCAGCCGCTGACCGCCCAGGGCCGCACGGGCAACGTGCTGCAGCTCACCAGGTCCACCGAGACCGCGTCGCCGCCGTTCCCGCTGGAGATCGATGCCGCCGCCGGCCAGACCCGGCTGAAGGCCTCGGGCACGGTGGCGGCGCTGGAAGGCCTCGACGGCATCCAGGCCGATTTCGCGCTGCGGGGACAGAGCCTGGGCGAACTGTTCTCGCTGCTCGGCGTCGCGCTGCCGGACACCTCGCCCTATGCGTTGAGTGGTCGCATCATCAAGGAGGCCGCGCTGTGGAAGGTCCAGGGTCTCCAGGGCAAGCTGGGACTCTCGGACATCGAAGGCACGATGCAGTTCGACCAGGCGCAGAAGGTCCCTCGACTGAGCGGCGCGCTGCGCTCCAAGATCATGGACATGGACGACCTGGGTCCGCTGATCGGCCTGCCTCCCACCGAGCGATCGGCCAAGGCCATCGAGGGCGTGGCGGCGCCGCAGAGCGTGGCCGAGGCCAAGCAGGCGCGACGCAGCGGACAGGACAAGGTGCTGCCCACCTCGACGCTCGACTTCACGCGCCTGCGCGCCGTCAATGCCGACGTCAAGTACACGGCGGACCGCATCCGCAACGTGCGCGACGTGCCGCTCGATCGCGGCAGCGTGCAGGTGTCGCTCAAGGACGGGATCCTGACGCTGGATCCGCTCGATCTGGGCGTGGCGGGCGGCAAGGTCGCTGGTGCCATCCGCATCGATGCCTCCCAGAATCCGGCCGACATCCGGGCCTCGCTGCAGGTCAGCGCGATGCAGATCAACCGCCTGATCCCCAAGGTCGAGACCTTGCGCACCAGCTTCGGAAAGCTCGACGGACGCATCAACCTGTCCGGACGCGGCACCTCGGTCGCGTCGTGGCTGGGCAACGCATCGGGCGACATCGCGGCCCTGACGGGTCGGGGCGAGTTCAGCAACCTGCTGCTGGAGTTCATGGGCCTCGACGGTGCCGAGATCATCAAGTTCTTCCTGCGCGGCGACCGCAATGTCGTCCTGCGCTGCGCCGCCGTCGCCTTCGACGTCGACAAGGGCGTCATGGCCGGTCGTAGCCTGGTCTTCGACACCACCGACACCGTGTTCCATGCCGAAGGCAATGTGAATCTGGGCAAGGAGACGCTCGACTTCGTCATCAAGCCCCAGCCCAAGGACATGAGCATCCTGTCGCTGCGCACGCCGCTGGTCATCGGTGGCACGCTCGGCTCGCCCACGGCGGGCGTGGAGGCCGCGCCGCTGGTGGCGCGAGGCCTGGCGGCGCTGGCGCTGGGCGCGATCAATCCGCTGCTCGCCCTGGCGGCGACGGTGGAGACCGGTCCGGGCGAGAACGCCGACTGCCAGGAGATCCTGAAGGAGGCGCGCACGCCGCAGTCCAGCGCCGCCAAGGCGGGTGCCGCCAAGGGCAAGACCGCCGGCCAGTGAGCCTGGGCGGCGGTCGATTCAGCCGGATGCCGGCGATGCGCGATCCCGGCACGCCGGGCATTGCGGATCGCGTGTCAGGCGCAGGGTGTCGAACGAGACATCGCGCCCGTCGTGGATCAGCAGCCGGCCGGCCAGCGAGGGTCCGATGCCCGCCAGCAGCTTGAGCGCTTCGCCGGCCTGCAGGGTGCCGATCGTGCCGACGACGGTCGAGAAGGCCCCCAGCACGGCGCAGCGCGTCTCCTCGAAGGTCGCCTCGGGCGGGAAGACGCAGGCATAGCAGGGCGAGGCGGGATCCCTCGGGTCGTAGACGCTCAGCTGGCCGTCGAAGCGGATGGCCGCGCCCGAGACCAGCGGTACGCCAGCGGCCATGCAGGCGCGGTTGATGTCGTGCCGGGTGGCGAAGTTGTCGCTGCAGTCGACCACGACATCGGCGGTGCCGACCATGTCGCCCAGCCAGGCCGGATCGGCGCGCCGCTCGTGCGTCGCGACGACGATGCCGGGATTGAGGGCGCGCATGGCCGCCGCGGCGGATGCCACCTTGGAGCGGCCCACCTGCGCGGTCGTGTGGATGATCTGGCGCTGCAGGTTGGTCACGTCGACGAGGTCGTCGTCGACCAGCGTGATGCGCCCGACACCCGCCGCGGCCAGATAGAGGGCCACCGGCGAGCCCAGTCCGCCCGCGCCGACCACCAGCGCGTGCGCGGCATCGACGCGCGCCTGGCCGTCGATGCCGAACTCCTCCAGCATGATGTGCCGCGAATAACGCAGCAGGTGGGCGTCGTCCATGCCAGACCGGAGCGGCCGAGACGTCATGGGACCGTCGTGCGCGACGACGTCCCGCGAGCGTCTCAGTTCTCCTTCTTCTCTTCCTTGTTCTCGACCACGACCTGGGTCTTGCTGGCGATCACCGGCACGCCCTTGAGATTGTTGAGCGCTTGGCGCAGGGGGAAGTCCTCGGCGCTGCCGAATTCGGGCGTCTTGCGATCCTGCGGCGGCTTCTTGGCTTCCTCCTCGAGGCGCTTGCGTGCCTCGTCGCGCGCCTTCTCGCGCTCGGGATCCTTCTGCTCCGGACCCTGGCCGCTGGCCAGGTGCTTCTCCAGGTCGGCCTCGCGCATGCGCAGGGCGGCATAGGGGCTGCCCTCGGCGGTCTCGTCGACCAGCACGTTCGGCACGATGCCCTTGGCCTGGATCGAGGTGCCATTGGGCGTGTAGTAGCGCGCCGTCGTGATCTTGAGGCCGGTGTCCGGACCGAGCGGACGCACGGTCTGCACCGAACCCTTGCCGAAGGTCTGGCTGCCGATGATGGTGGCGCGCTTGTGGTCCTGCAGCGCGCCGGCCACGATCTCGCTGGCCGAGGCCGAGCCCTCGTTCACCAGTACCACCAGCGGCACCGTCTTGAGCGCGGCGGGGAGGCTGCGCAGCACGTCGCTGTCGCTCGCCCGGCGCTGGTAGAACTCGGGCGCCGCCTTGTAGACCGCCTTGCTCTCGGCGAGCTGGCCATCGGTCGACACCACGGTGACATTGGCCGGCAGGAAGGCCGTGGAGATCGCCACGGCCGCGTCGAGCAGGCCGCCCGGATCGTTGCGCAGGTCGAGCACCAGGCCCTTGAGGTTGGGGTCCTGCTTGTAGATCTCGTCGACCTTCTTCACGAAGTCCTCGACCGTGCGCTCCTGGAACTGCGACAGCCGGATCCAGGCATAGCCCGGCTCCACGATCTTGCCGCGCACGGACTGCGTGCGGATCTCCTCGCGCGTGATGGTGACCGGGAAGCTGCGGTTCTCGTCCTTGCGGAAGATCGTCAGCAGCACCTTGGTGTTGGCGTCGCCGCGCATCTTCTTGACCGCGTCGTTGAGCGACAGGCCGCGCACGGCGGTGTCGTCGATGCGGGTGATCATGTCGTTGGGCTTGATGCCGGCGCGGAACGCGGGCGAGCCTTCGATGGGGGAGACGACCTTGATCAGACCGTCCTCCTGCGAGATCTCGATGCCGACGCCGACGAAGCGTCCGGAGGTGCCCTCACGGAATTCCTTGAAGGACTTCTTGTCGAAATACTGCGAGTGCGGATCGAGCCCGGCCACCATGCCGGAGATCGCGTCGGAGATGAGCTTCTTCTCGTCGACGGTCTCGACATAGTCGCTCTTGACCATGCCGAAGACGGCGGCGAGCTGCTGCAGCTCCTCCAGGGGCAGCGGCGCCAGCGAACCGCGCGCGACGGTCTGCAGCGAGACGGTGGTCAACACACCGGCAACGGCGCCGGCGGCGACCCAGCCGGTGATTTTCAGTTTCTGGCCCATGTGTGATTCCTTGTCGGCTGTCGGATCAATATACAGCCCGCTGCTTGGAAGTGGTCGGAGCGCCATGGTTCCCCTGGCGCGGCGTCCGGGTTCGCGCGTGTCAGGCCTTGCCCTGGGAGGCGACGGCGGCCGCCGCCTTGGCCACCGCCTCGGCATCGCCCAGGTAGTAGTGGCGCAGCGGCTTCAGCTGTTCGTCGAGTTCGTAGACCAGGGGAATGCCGTTGGGGATGTTCAGGCCGACGATCTCGCTGTCGGAGATGCCGTCGAGGTACTTGACCAGGGCGCGGATCGAATTGCCGTGCGCCGCGACCACCAGGCGGCGGCCGCTGCGGATGGCCGGCGCCATCGACTCGTTCCAGAACGGCAGCACGCGCGCGACGGTGTCCTTGAGGCATTCCGTCAGCGGGATCTGTTCCTGGTCCAGCTTGGCGTAGCGGATGTCGCCGCGCTCGCTGCGCGGATCGCCCGGCTCGAGCGGCGGCGGCGGGGTGTCGTAGCTGCGCCGCCAGACCAGCACCTGCTCGTCGCCGTACTTCTTGGCGGTCTCGCCCTTGTTGAGGCCCTGCAGCCCGCCATAGTGGCGCTCGTTGAGGCGCCAGGAGTGCACCACCGGCAGCCAGGTGCGGTCGAGCTCGTCGAGCGTGTGCCAGAGCGTGCGGGTGGCGCGCTTGAGGACGCTGGTGTAGGCGACGTCGAAGTCGTAACCCTCCGCCTTCAGCAGCCGGCCCGCCTGCTTGGCTTGCTCGACGCCGGTGGGCGTCAGATCGACATCGGTCCAGCCGGTGAAACGGTTCTCGAGATTCCAGGTCGATTCGCCGTGGCGGATCAGTACCAGTTTGTGCATGGGAGGGGCCTTTGAATGCGGAGGCAGCGGACTGCGAAAGGCAGCATTCTAAAATCCGTGGTTTGCCATTCAAGGAACATCGTGAAATTCATCGTCGACAACTGGATGCTGATCCTGATCGCGCTGAGCTCGGGCGGCATGCTGGCCTGGCCGCTGATCAGCGGCGGGCGCGGCGGATCCCTCACGGCCCAGGGCGCGGTGCAGCTCATCAATCGCCAGCGGGCGGTCATGGTCGATGTGCGGGAGCCCGACGAATTCGCTGCCGGCCATGCGACCGGCGCGCGCAACGTGCCCTTCGGCCAGCTCGAACAGAAGCTCGGCACCACTGTCAAGAACAAGTCGGTGCCGCTGCTGCTGATGTGCGCCAGTGGCACGCGCGCCCAGCGCGCGCTGGCGACGGCCAAGAAGCTCGGCTACGAGCAGGCCCAAGTCGTGACGGGCGGGCTCAAGTCGTGGAAAGAGGCTAACCTGCCCATCGAGAAGGCCTGAGCCGGACGGCTCGTCCGCTCTCCATGCCGTTCCCGGCCGACCGGCCGGGCCGGCGTTCCGCAACCCGACACGTCCTTTCCCATGCAAACCGTCAAGATGTACACGACGGCCGTCTGCCCCTATTGCATTCGCGCCAAGCAGATCCTCAAGTCCAAGGGCGTCGAGCAGATCGAGGAGATCCGCATCGACAGCGACCCGCAGGCCCGCGCCACCATGATGGAGACGACCCGGCGCCGCACCGTGCCGCAGATCTTCATCGGCGACACGCACGTCGGCGGCTGCGACGACCTGATCGCGCTCGACAGCCGCGGCGGCCTCGTTCCCCTGCTGCAGGGCGCCTGAACGGGCCCGGGCGCCGCGTTCCCGGGCCTCCCGGAACGGGCCGTGGCGCAAGCCATAATCGTCGGCTCGTTCTCCTCCGGCCCGCGTTGTCGAGACTTCCGTCTCCACCGCAGGTCCCTCGTTTGACTCCGAAAGCTCAGCCATGGCCGACACTCCAGATCCCGTGTTCCAGATTCAACGCGTCTACCTGAAAGACCTGTCGCTGGAGCAACCCAATTCCCCCGGCATCCTGCTCGAGCAGGAACAGCCGACCGTCGACATCCAGCTCGGCGTCGACGCCCAGCCGGTGGCCGATGGCGTGTTCGAGGTCACCGTGTCGGCCACCGTGCAGACCAAGATCGGCGACAAGACCGTGTTCCTGGTCGAGGCCAAGCAGGCCGGCATCTTCGAGATCCGCAACCTGCCGGAAGACCAGATGAGCCCGATCCTGGGCATCGCCTGCCCGCAGATCGTCTATCCCTACCTGCGCGGCAACGTGGCCGATGTCATCCAGCGCGGCGGTTTCCCGCCGGTGCACCTGGCCGAGATCAACTTCCAGGCCATGTTCGAGCAGCAGCAGGCCCAGGCCGCCGGCCAGCCGTCCGCGATCCTCACGCAGTGATCCCGCCCGTCTCGGTGCTGCCGCGGTTCGCCGTCGGGCGTCGAGGCGAGCAGCCCGGAGGCCGCCCATGAGGATCTGCGTCCTCGGTGCCGGTGCCTGGGGCACGGCGGTGGCGGTCAATGCCGCCATGCGTCACGACGTGACGCTGTGGGCGCGCGATGCGGTCCAGGTCGCGGCCATCACCGCCGCGCGCGAGAACACCCGCTATCTGCCCGGCATCGCGCTGCCGACGTCCCTGCGCGTCGCCGCCGGCGATGCCCGCTCACTCGCCCAGGCCGCCGATCTCGTCGTCGTCGCCACCCCGATGGCCGCCCTGCGCGGGCAGCTGGTGGCACTGCGCGATCTGCGCGTCCCGCTCGCCTGGCTGAGCAAGGGCATCGAGCCGATGCCCGCCGGTGATGACGAAGCCACGGACGGCGGCCATGGCCTGCTGCCGCACGAGGTCCAGGCGCGGGTCGCGCCGGACCTGCGGGCGGGGGCGTTGAGCGGTCCGAGCTTCGCGCTGGAGGTGGCTCGCGGCCAGCCGACGGCACTGGTGGCCGCCAGCGTCCACGCCGACGTGCGCCAGCTGCTGGTCGAGGCCTTCCACGGTCCCCGATTGCGGGTCTATGCCAACGACGACATCGTCGGGGTCGAGGTCGGCGGCGCCCTGAAGAACGTGCTGGCGATCGCCACCGGGCTGTGCGACGGACTGTCGCTCGGGCTCAACGCGCGCGCCGCCCTCATCACGCGGGGCCTGGCCGAGATGACGCGCTTCGGCCTGGCCCTGGGCGCGCGGGCCGAGACCTTCATGGGCCTGTCCGGGCTGGGCGACCTGGTGCTGACGGCGACAGGGGACCTGTCGCGCAACCGCAAGATCGGCCTGCTGCTGGCGCAGGGCCGGACTCTGGCGCAGGCGGTGGAATCGCTCGGCCACGTGGCCGAGGGCGTCTATTGCGCGCGCACCGTGGTGCAGCGCGCCCGGCATCTGGGCATTGACATGCCGATCGCCCGCAGCGTGGTCGCACTGCTCGACGGCCGCATGCGGCCGGACGAGGCGGTGGTCGACCTGATGGGGCGCGAACCGGGCGTCGAACCCTAGACCAGTCGTTCCTTGACGTAGGAGGGGCGGTCCATGTCCACGATCTCCACGCTCAGCTGCACCAGCACGCCCTGAGGGCGCGGCACGAGCCGGCGCAGGACGTCGGCGATGCGGCCGGTGAGGTCCTGCTTGGTCTCGGCGTTGCGGCCCGACAGCACGCGCAGCTGCGCATGGACGAAGGCGCGATCCTGGGGCGCGGTGCCGATGGCGAAGCGCTCGACGTTCACGAAGCGCGTCTTCAGATCGGCCTCGTTCAGGATCTCGGGGCTGGCCGTGACGGCGGCGTTGAGCTCGTCCAGGACCCGGGTCTGCGGAAAGTCCGTCAGGTTGCTGCTGTATTCGATGATCAGATGCGGCATGGTGGATGACTCGCTAGGAGGTCGGTTGAGGAAGGAGGGGACGGAGGAAGGCGCTTCAGGTCAGATCGAGCACGCAGGCGTCGCCCGCGGCCGCGCGCCAGACGCGCACCTGGCTGACCGGCGGCCGCAGGTCGGCCAGGTCCTTGGCGATGAAGACGCACAGGTTCTCCAGGGTCGCCGGACCGAGGCCGGGGACGTCGTCGAGCAGGTGGTGATCGAGCCGTTCGCGCAGCGCCTCGCAGCGGGCGCGCAGGTGCCCCAGGTCGATGACCATGCCGGTGACCGCGTCGCGCGGTCCGCGCACGGCGACCTCGGCGTGGTAGGTGTGGCCATGGATGCGGCGGCTGCCTTCGGCCTCGATCTCGCGCTGGAGGGTGTGGGCGGCGTCGAAGAAGAAACGCTGGCTGAGGGTGAATTGCGGATGGGACATGGTCGATGGGCGGGGCGATGGCCGCGTGGCGCGGCTGGATCCCGGAGCGGGACGGGGCATCCGGTCAGCGGATGCCGGTCAGTTTGTGGGTCTGCAGGCTCAGGCGCCAGGCCGGATGGCGCAGGCAGGTGTCGATGCACAGCGCCGTGTTCTCCAGCTGCGCCGGGCCATCCATGGGCTGGAGGAAGCGGTGGGCGAAATCGCTTTCGGCATGCAGGGTCTCCAGGTCGAGGCCCGGCTGCGGCCAGACCACCTTGAGCTCCTGGCCGCTGCGCTGGACCCAGGGCGCCCCGGCCTTCGGGCTGATGCACAGCCAGTCGATGCCCGCCGGCGCGACGACGGTGCCGTTGCTCTCCAAGGCGATGCGGAAGCCGCGCTCGTGCAGGGCGTCGACCAGCGCGGCGTCCACCTGCAGCAGCGGCTCGCCGCCGGTCAGCACCGTCAGGCGCGAGGCGGCGCCGGCGGCATCGGCCGGCCATTGCGCGGCGATGGTGTCGGCCAACTGCTGCGCGTCGGCGAACTTGCCACCGAGCGTGCCGTCGGTGCCGACGAAATCGGTGTCGCAGAACCGGCAGATGGCGCGCTCGCGATCGATTTCCCGGCCGCTCCAGAGGTTGCAGCCGGCGAAGCGGCAGAACACGGCCGGCATGCCGGCCTGTCCGCCTTCGCCTTGCAGGGTGTAGAAGATTTCCTTGACGCTGTAGGCCATGTGGCAGTGATCGTGATGTCGCCGGCATCGTCCCGTGGCCACGCGCCGCGGGGCGGGGCGTCATGGGCATCGGTGCCTGGCGGCCGGGGTGGGGCACACCCGGACATTGGTTTCGCAGAGAA
The DNA here is from genome assembly GCF_056679935.1 of Variovorax sp. PEI5. Taxonomy (NCBI): domain Bacteria; kingdom Pseudomonadati; phylum Pseudomonadota; class Betaproteobacteria; order Burkholderiales; family Comamonadaceae; genus Variovorax; species Variovorax sp. PEI5. The sequence continues at coordinate 2,121,831 of NZ_CM155257.1, read as the reverse complement.
GGCCGGTCGGGCGTGCAGGGTGCGCCGGACGTGGAGAGGGCCGGATTTTCCCATAGTCGGCGAGCGACCGTTCCCCGCGGGGACAAAGCAGGGCTGCGGATGCCGGTGGAGTTCGGCGCCGCATGGCCGACATGGCATGGTGGATCTCTAAGATGCGAATGAGATATAGTCGCATTTGAGTCCTCCAAAACCATACAAAAAGGGAGTCTTCATGAGAAGAAAAGGGAGTGGGCCGGTCCGTCGGCTGTTGGCAGTGCTCGCCTGCGCCACCTGTACGTGCCTGCCTTCGGCCCATGCGGGCGAGGGCGTCATGGGCTGGGTCTATACGCTCGATCTGCAGCCCAGGGGCAAGCTGGAATTCGAGCAGAAGGTGGATGTCACCCACCGGCAGGCGGTCGGAACCTACGACTTCGGTCTCTATCGCTCGGAACTGGAATACGGTCTGACCGACGATCTTCAACTGGGAGCGTATGTCAATGCCACCTCCCTTCGGGCCCATGACAACTATCTGAGTCCCGAGACCTGCGACAGCGTGCCTTGCACGGCCGGTTTCGGCGTGCCCAGCACGGCCGCGACGATGCCCTACCGGAAACGTCGCGCCGATGGCGGTTCGCTCGAAGCCATCTGGCGGCTCAGCAACCCCGTCACTTCGCCCGTGGGTGTCGGCCTGTATCTGGAGCCGACCTGGGGCCGTCTGGAGGACGAGCTGGAGTTCCGCCTGCTGATGCAGTCGAATTTCCTGGACGACCGGCTCGTGCTGGCGGCCAACCTCCTGGTCGAGATCGAGAAGGAGAAGTACGACCCGGCGGGCGGCATCATCCGCAATTCCATGGCCGACCTGCTGTGGGGCGCGAGCTATCGGTTCCGGCCCCGGTGGTCCGCCGGCGTGGAAGGCCGCTATCACACCGACCACGACGGCTATGGATTCGACCGGCTGACCCAGACCGCCAACTTCATCGGGCCCAACCTCCACTATGCGCAGAAGGACTGGTGGGTCACCGCCGCCTGGCGCCACCAGATCGGCGGGCATTGCCATGCCGACGGCACTGCCGATTGCTCCCTGGGCCGGGTGTGGGACAACCACGGGCGCGACCAGTTCATGGTCAAGGTCGGCTTCCTGCTGAATTGGGGCGCGCATGGAATGGAGACCCGCGGGCATCTGGCCGCTCGTCGCGCTCGGCGCGGCGCTCTCCCCGGTCGTGGCGGCCGCCAGGGTCTACCTGTCGGTGCCGCAGGCCCAGCACGCGATCTTCGGCGACCAGGTCCTGACCGCGTTTCCGGTCGCGTTGACGCCGGCGCAGCAGGACGCCGTCCGGCAGGCCTCCTCGGTGTCCCATCCATTCCAGGGCAACCGGATATGGAAGGCGGCCGACGGGGGCTGGCTGGTCATCGACGAGGTGGTCGGGAAGCATGAAATGATCACCTACGCGGTGGGCATCGATGCCGATGGCGCGGTGCGCCGGGTCGAGGTCATGGAGTACCAGGAGTCCTATGGCCAGGAGGTGGCGGAGGCCCGGTGGTTGCGGCAGTTCGTCGGCAAGGACCGCCAGGCCCCCCTCAGGCTGGGCCAGGACGTCGAAGCCATCTCGGGTGCCACCCTGTCGGCCAAGCACCTGAGCGATGGCGTCAGGCGCGTGCTGGCCGTGCATGCTCTGCTGCTGCGGGGGCATTGATCGATGAATGCGTTGCGCCGCTGTCGCCCGGCCCTGGGAACCTATGTCGACATCGCCCTGGACGATGCCGGGGATGCCGACGCGCGGGATGCCCTGGAGTCCGCCTACGGGGCGATCGCCCGCGTCGAATCGCTGATGTCCTTCCACCGCGCGGACTCCGACCTCGGGCGCATCAACGCGGCGCGGCCCGGGACGACGCTGCACGTCGACCCCTGGACCGCCGAAGTGCTGGCCTTGGCGTTGGCATTGCATGCGGTCTCCGACGGCGCGTTCGACTGTGGCGTGGCGGCACGTCTGGTGGCACGGGGCCTGCTGCCGGCATCGGCGACGGGACCGTGCGGAGCCGTCGGGCGCAGCACACTGGCGGACATCGAACCGCGATCCGGCGCCCGCGTGCATCTCCGGGCACGCGTGTGCCTGGACCTGGGTGGCATCGCCAAGGGTTTCGCGGTGGACCGGGCCATCGAGGCGCTCCGGATCCGGGGCGTGCGCGACGCCATGGTGAACGCGGGTGGCGACCTGCGGGTCCTGGGCCCGCGCCCGCGCCTGATCCATGTCCGCCACCCGGCACGGCCGTCGGAACTGGTTCCACTGGGCGAACTGGCCGACGGCGCCATCGCCACGTCCGGCGCCTATTTCTCGCGCGCCACGCGGGCGGACGGCACGTTCGACTCCGCCCTGGTGGACCCGCTCGATGGCCGCAGCGTCACCAGCGCATGCAGCTTCAGCGTGATCGCTCCGCGCTGCGCCGTGGCCGATGGGCTGACCAAGGTCCTGGCGCTGCGCGGCCGCCTCGCCGCGCCGTGTCTGGCGCACTTCGGGGCGCGGGGCCATGTCTCATGACGTCGCCGTCCGATCGGTCTTCCCGCATCGGTCGCGTGCCGCGTTGGCAGCGGTACTTCACCCATGGCGCATTGGGTGCCTGCGCACTGTCCGGCGTGGTCTGGTTCGTCCTGATGGATGGTTGCCGATGGCTGCCGCCACGGCTGACGTTCTGGTGGATCGCGCATGGCGTCGCCGGCTTCGTCACCGTGCTGGCCCTGGGCAGCGCGCTGCCGCAGCATGTCGTGGTGAGCTGGCGCGGTCGCCGCAACCGCCTGGCCGGAGGCATGGCCGGCGGCCTGCTGCTGGCGGCACTGCTGTCCGCGCTGGCGCTGCTCTATGGTCCGGAAGCGGGGCGCGCCTGGGCGCACTGGCTGCATGTGCTGCCGGGCCTGGGAGCCGCGTGCCTGTTTCCCTGGCACGTCGCGCGTGGTCGCGGGCACCGCCCACGGGGCCGGCCCGCCGTCGCGCCGGCCCGCCTGATCGATCAGGTCGCCGCTGGCGACGAGGACGTCGGATCCGGGGGCAGGCGGTGGACGCGGTCGGTCTGCGGCGCGTCGAGCGGCGCCACCGGCTCGACGGACGCCACCGGCGAATAGGCGAGCCGCACGTAGATCGGCGCGAAGGCCTCGGCCTGCGTGATGTCGATCAGCGTCTCCTTGGCGAGCTCCAGCATCGCGATGAAGGTCACCACCAGCACCGGCACGCCGCGCGCGACGTCGAAGAGCCGCTCGAACTCGACGAAGCGCCGTCCCTGCAGGTGCCGCAGCACGATGCTCATGTGCTCGCGCACGCTCAGCGCCTCGCGCGAGATGGTGTGGTGCTGGACCAGCTTCGCGCGCCGCAGGATGTCGGCCCAGGCATCGCGCAGGTCGATCGGGTCGACATCGGGAAAGCGCGGCGCGCGGGACTGCTCGAGATGCGCCTGGGCGGTCCAGTAGTCGCGTCCCAGGGTGGGCTGGGCGCCGAGGGCGGCGGCCTGGAGCTTGGCCTGCTCGTACTCCAGCAGGCGGCGCACGAGCTCGGCGCGCGGGTCCTCGGCTTCCTCGCCATCGGCCACCCGCCGGGGCGGCAGCAGCATGCGGGACTTGATCTCGATCAGCATCGCCGCCATCAGCAGGTACTCGGCCGCCAGTTCGAGGTGCGTGCGCCGCACCTGGTCGACATAGGCGAGGTACTGGCGCGTCAGGCCCGCCATCGGGATGTCGAGGATGTTGAAGTTCTGCTTGCGGATCAGGTAGAGCAGCAGATCCAGGGGGCCCTCGAAGGCATCGAGGAAGACCTGCAGGGCCTCGGGCGGGATGTAGAGGTCGTTCGGCAGCGCGAAGAGCGGCTCGCCATAGAGGCGCGCCAGGGCGACCGGATCGACGTCGCCGGGCGCGGCGAGATCGATGAAGGCGGAGTCCGTGCCGCCCGGCGCGGTGACCGGCGGGACACGCACCGGCCTACTTGACCTGCGTCTGGTAGACGTAGGGCTGTTGCGCGACCCGGGCGTCCAGGTCTTCCTTCAGTACGCCGAGGTCGACCGGCTGCTTGTCCCACAGGAGGGCCCGGCCGGTGCGCTGGTCGGCTTCGAGATGGGGCCGCTTCTGCTTGAGCTCGTCGATGAACTGCGTGATCTCGGAGGTGTAGTGGGGGCGATTGAAGATGGACATAGACTGGAATCCTTTGCATCGATTTTACGGGGGGACGGCATGTCAACACGATCCGGTGGCAACCGGTTTGCGGCTTCTCTGGTCGCGTTGGCCGCCCTGGTGGCGCTGGCGGCCTGTGATTCCAAACGCATCGAGCGGCTGGAGGAGGGCGTGTCGACCGAGGCCGACGTGCGCGAGAGCTTCGGCCAGCCGGAGAACATCTGGGATGCCCCGGGCGCATCGGGCGGCCGGGTGTTCGAATACAACCGCCAGCCGCAGGGCCAGAAGAACTACATGATCACCATCGGCGCGGATGGCCGCATGAGCGCGCTGCGCCAGGTGCTCACACCCGAGAACTTCGCCCGCGTGCGCCCCGGCATGGCGATGGAGGACCTGCGCAAGCTGCTGGGCAAGCCGGCCAAGGTGACGCCCTACGCGCTCAAGCGCGAGACCGAGTGGGAATGGCGCTGGGTGCAGCCGCCGAACACGCCGATGGTCTTCACCGCCGTGCTCGACAGCGACCAGCGCGTGGTGCGCAGCGGCTCGTCGGCCGATCGCGCCGTCGAGCCGAACTGAGGTCCCGATCAGGGCTTCCCGTCCGGGATCACCGCATCGGCCGCCGCGCCGATCGCCTTGCCGCCCAGGCGCACGGTGCCGATGGCGGCATCGGCCGCCAGCCCGACCGCCGAGGCTCCGACGCCGACCGCCGTGCCCGCGACCGAGACGGCGGCACCGGCCACGCTGACGACCGCGCAGCCGCCCAGCGCCGTCGTGGCCACGCCGAGGGCCAGCGCGACGAGGGCGGCATGGCGCCGGCGACCCCGATGGGACGAACCGGGCGCGCGCATGGCGGTCACCGCACCCGCATGCCGGGCACCGCGCCCGGCCAGGGTTCCAGCACGTGGATGCCCGGCGCGGCCTTCTCGTCGGCGTGGCTCGCGGCCAGCACCATGCCCTCGCTGACGCCGAACTTCATCTTGCGCGGCGCCAGGTTGGCGACCATGACGGTCAGCTTGCCCACCAGCTGCGCCGGCGCATAGGCCGAGGCGATGCCGCTGAAGACGTTGCGCATGCGGCCCTCGCCGACGTCGAGCGTCAGGCGCAGCAGCTTGGTCGAGCCCTCGACCGGCGCGCAGTCCACGATGCGGGCGATGCGCAGGTCGATCTTCGCGAAATCGTCGATGCCGATGATCGGCGCGACGGCCTCGCCACCGGGCATGGCCGTGGCGTCGCCGGCCATTTCCGGCGCGGTGGCCGCCGGCGGCGCGGCGACGGGCGCCGCCGCCGGAGCCGGTGCCGGGGCCTCGAACAGCGCGTCGATCCGCTTCGGATCGACGCGCTGGGTCAGGTGGCGGTAGTCGGCGATGACGTGGCCGGGCGGCAGCGTGGTGTCGGCGTCGCGCCAGCGCAGCGAGGCGACGTTGAGGAAGCGCTCGACATCGGCGGCCAGCGCCGGCAGCACCGGCTTCAAGTAGATCGTCAGCAGGCGGAAGGCCTGGATGCAGGTCGTGCAGACATCGTGCAGGCGCGCCTCGGCGCCTTCCTTCTTGGCCAGCTCCCAGGGCTTGTTGGCATCGACGTACTCGTTCACGCGGTCGGCCAGCGCCATGGTGTCGCGCATGGCGCGGGCGGTGTCGCGGGCATCGTGCAGGGTGCGCAGGCCGGCGCCGGCCTCGCGCAGCTCCTGGAGCAGGGCGGCGCCGTCGGCCGACACCTCGCCCAGCCGGCCGCCGAAGCGCTTGGCGGTGAAGCCGGCCGCGCGGCTGGCGATGTTGATGTACTTGCCCACCAGGTCGCTGTTGACGCGGGCGATGAAGTCGTCGGGGTTGAAGTCGATGTCCTCGTTGCGGCCGTTGAGCTTGGCCGCGAGGTAGTAGCGCAGGTGCTCGGGGTCGAGCCCGACCGAGAGGTAGCGCAGCGGGTCGATGCCGGTGCCGCGGCTCTTGCTCATCTTCTCGCCGCCGACGGTCAGGTGGCCGTGCACGTAGATCGCGTCGGGCGCCTTGCGGCCGCTGAAATGCAGCATCGCCGGCCAGAACAGCGTGTGGAAGGTGATGATGTCCTTGCCGATGAAGTGCACCTGCTCCAGCGCCGGGTCGGCCATGTATTCGGCATAGGTGATGCCGTCGCCGCCGGCCTCGATCGAGCGGCGGTCCAGCAGGTTCTTCAGCGACGCCAGGTAGCCCACCGGCGCGTCGAGCCAGACGTAGAAGTACTTGCCCGGGGCGTCCGGGATCTCGATGCCGAAGTAGGGCGCGTCGCGGCTGATGTCCCAGTCGCCCAGGCCGGTGCGCGCGGGGGCGGGCGCGGCGGCGCCCTCGGTGGCCGCCGCCGGGGCGGCGGCGTCGGCGGCGGGCTCGTCCCGGTCGAGCCATTCGCGGATCTTGTTCTGCACCTCGGGCTGCACGTGGCCGGGGGCGGTGGTCCAGGCCTTGAGGAAGGCCTCGCAACGCGGGTCGGAGAGCTTGAAGAAGAAATGCTCCGAGCTGCGCAGTTCCGGCCGGGCGCCGGAGAGCGCCGAATAGGGAGCGATCAGCTCGGTCGGCGCGTAGACCGCGCCGCAGACCTCGCAGTTGTCGCCGTACTGGTCCTTGGCGTGGCAGTTGGGGCACTCGCCCTTGATGAAGCGGTCGGCCAGGAACATGCCCTTCTCGGGATCGTAGAACTGCTCGACGCTGCGGGTCTCGATCAGGCCGGCGACGTCGCGCAGGTCGCGGTAGATGGCCTGGGCCAGCTCGTGGTTCTCCGGCGCGTCGGTGGAGTGCCAGTTGTCGAAGGCGATGTGGAAGCCGTCGAGGTAGGGCTTGCGTCCGGCCGCGATCTCGGCGACGAAGGCCTGCGGCGTGATGCCCGCCTTGTCCGCCGCGATGGTGATGGCCGCGCCGTGCGCGTCGTCGGCGCAGACGAAGTTGACCTCGGCGTCGTTCATCCGCTGGAACCGCACCCAGATGTCGGCCTGGATGTATTCCATGATGTGGCCGATGTGGAACTTGCCGTTGGCATAGGGCAGGGCGGTGGTGACGAAGAGCTTGCGCGGAGACATCGGAGGGCGCTTTCTGGGGCGGGACGAAGAAGGGTGGGAGGCGGCCCCGCCGGTGCGGGTGCGGAGCGACGAGGGGGCGGTCGGGCATTTTAGGCGGCGGCCTCCGGTCGGCGCCGGATTCCGACGCCGCGCGCCTGGAAACGACCGGTGGCACGGATTAGAGTGCGAGCCATGAGCACCTCCACCACCCCCATCCCCGCCACCCTCATCCCCGGCGACGGCATCGGCCCCGAGATCGTCGATGCGACCCTCGCCGCGCTCGACGCCCTGGGCGCGCCCTTCGCCTGGGACCGCCAGATCGCCGGCCTCGGCGGCGTGCAGGCGGCCGGCGATCCGCTGCCCGCCGCCACCCTGGAGAGCATCCGCCGCACCCGGCTGGCGCTCAAGGGGCCGCTGGAGACGCCCTCGGGCGGCGGCTACCGCTCCTCCAACGTGCGGCTGCGCGAGGAGTTCCAGCTCTACGCCAACCTGCGCCCGGCCCTGACCATCATCCCCGGCGGGCGCTTCGAGAAGATCGACCTGATGGTGGTGCGCGAGAACCTCGAGGGCCTCTACATCGGCCACGAGCACTACGTGCGCATCGACGACGACCCGCACGCCGTGGGCATGGCCACCGGCATCAATACCCGCCAGGGCTGCCGGCGCCTGCTCGAATACGCCTTCGAGACCGCCATCGCCACCGGCCGCCGCAAGGTCACGCTGGTGCACAAGGCGAACATCATGAAGGTGCTGACCGGCCTGTTCCTGGAGACCGGCCTGCGGCTCTACGAGGAGAAGTACAAGGGGCGCTTCGAGCTCGACACCATCATCGTGGACGCCTGCGCGATGAAGCTGGTGCTCGACCCGTGGCAGTTCGACATGCTGGTGACCACCAACCTGTTCGGCGACATCCTCTCGGACCTGGTGGCCGGCCTGGTGGGCGGCCTGGGCATGGCGCCGGGGGCCAACATCGGCGCCGACGCGGCGATCTTCGAGGCCGTGCACGGCTCGGCGCCCGACATCGCCGGCAAGGGCATCGCCAATCCGACGGCGATCCTGCTGGCCGCGGCCCTGATGCTCGACCACGTGCGCCGGCCCGAGCTCGCCACGCGCCTGCGCCGCGCCATCGACGAGACGCTCAACATCGACCAGGTGCGCACCGGCGACCTGCGCGGCAAGGCCACCACCGCCGAATTCACGCGCGCCCTGGTGGCCCGCATCGCCAACGGCTGAGGCGCGCCACCGATGAACCCCACTCCCGCCGTCATCCATACCGCCCTGGGCTCCCCGCTGGCGACGCTGTCGCTGCTGGAGACGCGCGTGCTCGGCGTCCTGATCGAGAAGCAGCGCACCGTGCCCGACAGCTATCCGCTGACGCTCAACGCGCTGGTCGCGGGCTGCAACCAGAAGACCAGCCGCCATCCGGTGCTGGAGGTCGCCGATGCCGAGGCCCAGGCCGCGCTCGACAGCCTCAAGGGCTACAGCCTGGTCGGCGAGACCAGCGGCGGGCGCACCTTCCGCTACTCGCACAACCTCGACCGCGTGCTGCGCGTGCCCTCGCAGTCCACCATCCTGCTGGCGGTGCTGATGCTGCGTGGCCCGCAGACGGCCGGCGAACTGCGCATCGCCTGCGACCGCATGCACAACTTCGCCGACATCTCGGCCGTCGAGGGCTTCCTCGACGAGATGGCCGAGCGCCCGGCCGGCGCGCTGGTGACCAAGCTCGCGCGCCTGCCCGGCGCGCGCGAGGGGCGCTGGGCCCAGCTGCTGGCCGGCCCGCCGCCCGAGGACCCGATGCCCGCGCGTGGCGCCGAGTCCGGCGCCGGCCATGGCGGCGGTGGTGGTGGCGCGGCCGGCGCCGACCTGGCGCTGGGCGAGCTCGCCGCGCTGAAATCGAACGTGACGCGCCTGGAGGCCGAGGTCGCGCGGCTGCGCTCGGTGCTGGAGCGGGTCTGCTCGGAGCTGGGCATCGCGGTCGACGCCTGAGGTCCCGGGGCGTGCCGGTGGGGGCATTGCCGCGCCCGTCGGCCGCCGCCGGGGCGCGCCCGTAGACTACGCGCCACTCTGGAGTTTGAACACATGTCAGTCACGCAAGCGGGACTCCTGGACGCGCTGGCGTCCGTCCTCGATCCCCACACGTCCAAGGGCTTCGTCGCCAGCCGGGCGGTCAAGAACGTACAGATCAACGAGGGCGACGTCGCCTTCGACGTCGAGCTGGGCTATCCGGCCAAGAGCCAGCACGCCGCCCTGCGCCGGGCCTTCGTCGCCGCGGCGCGCACCGTGCCGGGCGTGGACAACGTCTCGGTCAACATCATCACCCAGGTCGCCAGCCACGCCGTCCAGCGCGGCGTGCAGCTGCTGCCGGGCGTGAAGAACATCGTCGCCGTGGCCTCGGGCAAGGGCGGCGTGGGCAAGAGCACCACCGCCGCCAACCTGGCATTGGCGCTGGCCGCCGAGGGCGCCACCGTCGGCCTGCTCGATGCCGACATCTACGGTCCGAGCCAGCCCATGATGATGGGCGTCTCCGGCCAGCCCGAGAGCACCGACGGCAAGATCATGCAGCCCCTGATCGGACACGGCGTGCAGGTGATGTCGATCGGCTTCCTGGTCGATGCCGACCAGGCGCTGATCTGGCGCGGCCCGATGGCCACGCAGGCGCTGGAGCAGCTGCTGCGCCAGACCGCCTGGAAGGACCTGGACTACCTGATCGTCGACATGCCCCCGGGCACCGGCGACATCCAGCTCACGCTGAGCCAGCGCGTGCCCATGACCGGCGCGGTGATCGTCACCACGCCGCAGGACATCGCCCTGCTGGATGCCAAGAAGGGCATTCGCATGTTCGAGAAGGTCGGCGTGCCGATCCTGGGCATCGTCGAGAACATGGCGGTCCACGTCTGCACGAACTGCGGCCACGTCGAGCACATCTTCGGCGCCGAGGGCGGCAAGAAGATGGCGGCCGAATACCGGATGGACTACCTCGGCGCGTTGCCGCTGGCCATGGGCATCCGGCTGCAGGCCGACAGCGGCACGCCCACCGTGGTGGCCGAGCCCGATGGCGAGATCGCCGCCATCTACAAGGACGTGGCGCGACGCGTGGCGGTGAGCATCGCGGAGAAGTCGAAGGACTTCTCGTCGAAATTCCCGACCATCATGGTCAGCAAGGACACCTGAGGCATCGCTCAACCGAACTCGCGCAGCAGCGCGGGCAGTTGCCAGACGGGTACCACGTCCACGCCTTCGCGCAGCGGATAGGCGCGCTCGACGGGAGCCACCACCAGCGCCCGCGCGAGTCCGAGGTCGTCCCTGGCGTGCCAGAAGCCCTTGCTCACCGTGGGAGCGGCGGAGAACTTGACCTCGATGCCCAGGCGCCTGGAGCCCGCTTCCACCACGATGTCCAGTTCCGTGCCGGCCGCGGTGCGGTAGAAGCCGAGCTGGCCTCCTTCCGGCAGATGGGCGGCAACCTGCTCGACGACGAAGCCCTCCCACGATGCGCCGACGATCGGATGGCCCTGAAGATCCGACAGGTTGGCGATGCCGAGCAAGGCATGCAGCAGTCCGCTGTCGCGCAGGTACACCTTGGGAGACTTGACGAGGCGCTTGCCCACGTTGGGGAAGAAGGGCTCCAGCCGGCGCACCAGCAGCGTGTCGACCAGCAGGTCGAGGTACCGTGTGGTCGTGTTGTGGCTGACGCCGCCGAGCGAGCGCCCGAGTTGGGACGCATTGAACAATTGACCCTGCAGATGGGCCAGCATGCGCCAGAAGCGGTGCAGCGAGTCGGTGGCCACGCCGGTTCCCATCAGCGGGAGATCGCGTTGGATGAACGTCTGGATGAAATCCTGCCGCCAGGTGAAGGCCAGCCGTTCGCTCGGCGCCAGATAGGCCAGCGGAAAGCCGCCGCGCAGCCACAGTCGCTGCAGGGTCGACAGATCCCGAGGCAGTTCCGCCGCCGTCAGTGGCGTCAGTTCCAGATAGCCGACGCGGCCGGCCAGCGATTCGGCGCGCTGACGCAGCAACGCACCGCTGGCCGAACCCAGCAGCAGGAAGCGTCCGGGGCGCCGGTCGGCATCGATCTCGGGGCGCAGGTGGGTGAACAGGTCGGGCATCATCTGGACTTCGTCCAGGACCACCAGCCTGTCGCGATGCTGCGACAGGAACAGTCCGGGCTCGGCCAGCTGCGCGCGATCGGACGCCCGCTCCAGATCGAGCATCAGCGCCTGGGGGTAGGTCGCGGCGATGGCGCGCGCCATCGTCGTCTTGCCGACCTGGCGCGGACCCAACAACACCATGCCAGGATAAAAACCCAGTCGCTCGCGCAGCACGACATCCAGAAAGCGTTCGATCATCCTTGTATTTTGACCACGAGGTGGTCAATATTCAAGGAAACGATGCGCCTTTTCCTTCATCCACCACGGGCCGAACCCGATCCATCCGTCCGCCATGTCCGCTGATCCGACACCCACCGTCCCGCCCCCGCTCGTCCGCCTGCCCGTGCAGGTTCAGCTGCAGCTGCAGGGAGAGGCCGGCCTGCCCTCCGGGAACGCCTGGCGCGACGACACGCTGGCCGCCGAGGTGCCCGTGGCGCTGGTCTTCAACGGCATCTCGCATGCCGTCATGATGGCCACGCCGCAGGACATCGAGGACTTCGCCCTCGGCTTCGCGCTCAGCGAGGGCATCCTCGATGCCGCGTCCGACTGCCGCGACATCGAGGTCCGGACCGTCTCCGCCGCCGATGCCGGCCTGCCCGAGGGCATCCCCGCCATCGAGGCGCGCCTGGAGATCTCCACCCGCAGCTTCGAGCGCCTGAAGGGCCGCCGCCGCAGCATCGCCGGGCGCACCGGCTGCGGCATCTGCGGCGTCGAGAGCTTCGCCGCGCTCGACATCACGCCGCAGCGCGTGCCCGCGCGCGACTGGATCGGGCGCATCGACGCCGCCACCGTGCTGCGCGCCTTCGCCGACCTGCCGGCGCGCCAGCTGCTCAACGCGCAGGCCGGCGCCATCCATGCCGCCGGCTGGGCCACGGTCGATGGCGCGCTGGTCGAGGTGCTGGAGGACGTCGGTCGCCACAACGCGCTCGACAAGCTGCTCGGCCGCCTGGCGCGCGCGGGCCGGCTGGCCGAGCCGGGTTTCGTGGTGATGTCGAGCCGGGGCAGCCACGAACTGGTGCGCAAGTGCGCGCGCCTGGGCATCGCGGCGCTGGCGACGATCTCGGCGCCGACCGCCATGGGCGTGCGCATGGCCGAACTCGCCGGCGTGCGCTTCTGGGGCCTGTGCCGCGCGCCGCGCGCGGTGCTCTATGCCGACGGCCTGTCCGAGGACAGCGCGCCGCGCGCCTGAGCCACCGGTTCCGGCGCCTCGGGCAGCGGCGCCGATGCCAGCGCCAGCACCGCCTCGGCGGCGGCGTCGATGCCGGCATCGGTCAGGTCGGCCGTCGCCACCGAGCGGCGCTGCGACCAGGCCTTGAAGTGCCGGGCCTGCGAGTTCTCGTAGTGCGGGTCGTAGTGCAGCGCCATCAGCTCGGCGAACAGCCGGGGCAGGTCGGCCTCGCGCGCCCACTGCTGCCAGCGCGCGACCGTCTCCTTGCCTTGCAGTTCCTTCAGGGCGCCCATCTTCCCGGCCAGGCCCTCGCGGTCGTCGCCCAGGTAGGCGTAGTCGCGCAGCAGGTAGTCGAGCCGGGCGGCGGGCGTGGCGGCGATCTCGATGCAGGCGGCCTCGCGCATGCGCGCCACCAGCGGCACCGGCACCGACAGCCGGCCGATGCGCGCGCTCTCGCCCTCGACATACAGCGGACGCGCCGGGTCGAGCGCCTCGAGCACCGTCGCGATGCGCGTCTCGAAGGCCTTCTGCGAGGGCTGCGGGATGCCCGGCAGGTTGCCCAGCAGCGAGCCCTTGTGGCGCGCGAAGTCCTCCAGGTCGAGCACCTGTTCGCCGCGCGCGGCCAGCGCCTGCAGCACGCGCGTCTTGGCGCTGCCGGTGGCGCCGCACAGCACGCGCAGGTCGAGCCGGGGGGCGAGCGTGTCGATGCGCTCGAGCACGTGATGGCGGAAGCTCTTGTAGCCGCCGGCGAGCTGCTGCGCGTCCCAGCCGACCAGCCGCAGCCAGGCCACCATCGAGCCGCTGCGCAGGCCGCCGCGCCAGCAGTAGACCAGCGGACGCCACTTGATTGGCTTGTCGGCCAGCTGCGTCTGCAGGTGCCGCGCCAGGTTGGCCGCGACCATCGCGCCGCCCACGCGCCGCGCCTCGAACGCGCCCTGCTGCTTGTAGAGCGTGCCGACGACGACGCGCTCCTCGTCGCTGAGCACCGGGCAGTTGATGGCGCCGGGGATGTGGTCGAGCGCGAATTCGGCCGGGGAGCGGGCGTCGATCACCGTGTCGAAGCCGGCGATGTCCGCGACGCGGACGGGTTGGCGATGGGAGTTCATGGCGAGTTGGGAAGGGGTCGGGGCGAAGGGTTCTCAGGCATAGGCCGGACCGAGGCCGCGCCGCAGGTGGGCGCTGGCCGCGTCCACTGCGGCGACGATCGCGAACATCGCGAGCAGCACCGTCATGGCCTGCGGCTGCTGGAAGATCGACAGGTGGAAGTACAGCAGCTGGCCGAGTCCGCCGCCGCCGACGAAACCCAGCACCGCCGCCATCCGGATGTTCATCTCCCAGCGATAGAGCGTGTAGGCGACCCATTGCGGCAGCGCCAGCGGCAGGCTGGCGTAGGCGAAGGCCGCGACGCGGCCGGCGCCCGACTCGGCGAGCGCCCTCTCGGGCTCGGGCGGCACGTTCTCCAGGGTCTCGCCGAACAGGCGGCCGAGCACGCCGGTGGTGTGCAGCGCCAGCGCCAGCGCGCCGGCGAAGGGGCCGATGCCGGCGGCCAGCACCATCACGGCGGCCCACACCAGCTCGGGCACGCTGCGCAGCACGTTGAGCGTGAAGCGCGCCATCCGGCGGGCCGGCCGGCCGGCGCGGCCCGAGGCCGGCAGCGCCAGCAACATCCCGGCGAGGGCGGCCAGCAAGGTGCCGAGCGCCGACACCGCCAGCGTCTGCAGCGCGCCCGTGCCGACCTTGCGCAGGAAGTCCGGCGCCAGGTCGGGGGGGAAGAACTCGGCCACGAAACGCCCCATGTGGCCGAGCGATTCCGCCGACAGCAGCGCGCCGAAGCCCAGGCCCAGGTAGACGAAGCTGGCGACCACCGCCGCCAGCACCGCCAGCAGCACGACGCGGCAGCGCAGGCACGGCGCGGGCCGGGCGGGCAGAGCGGGGAGGGGGCGGCGCTCGGCGTTCATGCGAACAGCCGGCGCAGGAAGGTGCTCAGCAGGTCGGCCAGCAGCACCAGGCCCAGGAACACCAGCAGGATGCTGCTGGCCTCGCCGCCGTTGAGCATCTTCATCGACTGGTCCATCAGCTGGCCCAGGCCGCCGGCGCCGACGAAGCCCATCACGACCGAGGCGCGCACCGCGCACTCCCAGCGGTAGACGGTGTAGGAGACCAGTTCCTGCGCGGTCGAGGGCAGCAGGCCGTAGCACAGCGCCGCCAGCCGGCCGCCGCCGCCCTCGAGCAGGGCGCGCGCCGGCCGGGTGTCGGTCGATTCGAGGATCTCGGCATACACCTTGCCGAGCATGCCGCCATAGGTGATGGCCAGCGCCAGCACCCCGGCAGCCGGGCCCAGCCCCAGTGCGCGCACGAACAGCAGGGCCCAGACGATCTCGGGGATGGCGCGCAGCACCATCAGCAGCGAGCGCACCATCTGGCGCAGGGCCGCGCCGCGCCACCGGAGCGGTCCGGGGCCGATGCGCGAGATCGACAGCGCGCGCGTGCCCAGGATCGCCAGCGGCGCGCCGATGGCGAAGGCCAGCGCGGTGCCGGCGGTGGCCATGGCCAAGGTCTCCAGGGTGGCGCGCGCCAGCAGGCGCAGGAAGTCCGGCGCCGTCTCCGGCGGCAGGAAGGCGCCCAGGAAACCGCCGAGCACGGCCAGACTGTCGCGATCGAACAGTCGCCAGGGCTGGAAGTCCGACAGCACCAGCATCGGCCAGGCGACCACCAGCGCCGCCAGCGTGGTCGCCAGCCGGCGCCGCGCCTGCGGATCGACGCGCGGCGCGCGGGGGACACGCCGCTCGCGGGAGGCTGTGGCGGTGTTCAACGGCAGACCGACCGGAGGCCGCGGGCATCGGCCGCGGCGGGCAGCCCGGGCAGCCCGGGCATCGCGTCGCTCCCGGGCGGCGGCGGCGCCTGCGTGGCCGGTCCGCCTTCGCTGGCATAGAGCGCCTGCAGCAGGGCCGGCGTGACTTCGGTGGCCGGCCGGTCGAAGGCCACGCGGCCCTCGCGCAGGCCGACGATGCGCGGGAACCAGCGCAAGGCCAGGTCGACCGCGTGCAGCGAGGCGACCAGCGTCGCGCCCGTCGCCTCGCCCTGGACCACCAGCGCGCCGAGCGTGGCATCGGCCAGGGTCGGGTCGAGCGCCGAGACCGGCTCGTCGGCCAGCAGCAGGTCGGGGCGCTGGTAGAGGGCGCGCGCCACGCCCACGCGCTGGAACTGGCCGCCGGAGAGGCGGTCGCAGCGCTCGAACAGGCGGTCCTCCAGGGCCAGGCGCGACAGCACCTCGTGCGCGCCCTCGATGTCGGAGGGATGCAGCAGCGAGCGCAGCGCGCGCGCCGTCGACCAGCGGCCCAGCCGCCCCGACAGCACCGCCGTCACCACCCGCAGGCGCGGCGCGATCGGCGGCGCCTGGTGCACGGTGCCGATGCGCGCGCGCAGCGCCTTCAGCGCGCCGGCCGACGAGTCCCAGGGCGCCGCGTCGAGCACCCGCACATCGCCCTCGGCCGGCCGCAGCGCGGCGCCCAGGACGCGCAGCAGGGTCGTCTTGCCGGCACCCGACGGACCGATCACCGCGACGCGCTCGCCCGCCATCGCCGCCAGCGACAGCGCGGCCAGCGCGCGCTGGCCATTGGGATGCACCACGCCGACGGCGTCGAGCCGGAAGCTCATCGCGTGCCTGGAACCAGGTCCGGCCCGCTCACTTCACCAGGCCGGCCGACTTGGCCGCGGCTTCGATGCCGTCGTAGTTCGACGACTGCGTCGGGATGAACCTGCTGGCCCGCTGCAGCGCCATGATCTCCTTGTGCGCCGGGTTGGCCGGGTCGAGCTTGAGGAAGGCGTCGGTCAGCTTCTGGCGCAGCGCCGGGTCCATGCCGGGACGCACGGTCCAGTTGTAGTCGTAGTAGGTCGGCGTGGTGGCCAGCACACGCACCTTGGCGGCGTTGGGGTTCTTCGACTCGACCAGCTTGTCCCACACCGATGCGTTGAGCACGCCAGCCTCGGCGCGCGAGGCGGCGACGAAGGCCACGGTGGCGTCGTGCGCGCCGGAGAAGGCGACGCTCTTGAAGTCCTTCTCGGGATCGATGCCGGCCTGCAGCAGGAAGTAGCGCGGCATCAGGCTGCCGGAGGTCGACGACGGCGCGCCGAAGGCGAAGGTTTTGCCCTTGAGGTCGGCCAGCGTTTTGGCCGGGCTGTCGGTCGGCACGATGAACTTGCTGGTGAAGACCTTGTCCTCGGCGCGCTGGACGATCGGCACCGCGCCGCCCTGGGTGCGGATGCGCGCCTGCACGAAGGTGAAGCCGCCCAGCCAGGCGAGGTCGATCTTGTTCGTCGCCAGGCCCTCGACGACGGCGGCGTAGTCGGTCACGGGCGTGAACTGCACGTCCATGCCGGTCTCCTTCTTCAGGTAGTCGCCCAGCGGCGTGAACTTGCGCTGCAGCTCGGTGGGCGCCTCGTCGGGGATGGCCGAGACGCGCAGCACGCCCTGGGCCAGGGCACCGACGGCGGCGAACGTGAGGGTGAGCGCGGCGGCCAGGCGACCGAGCGAGGACGAACGAAGGGCGAAGGGCATCGGGGCAAGTCTCGGAAGAAGGGATGGAACGGCGCCATGGCGACGCGACGGACAGGGCCCGCATTGTAGGAAGCGGGTCCTGCTCGACACGATGGCCGGGTCTCGCCGGGTCCTGGGTCGTGGGTCGGTGCCTAGGATCGGGCGCAGGACCGGAAGCCGGCGAAGACATCGGTGCGCTCGCCGGGGAAGAAGTTGCGATAGCACGGGTGACGCAGCCATGGCGCGGTCGCGAACGAGGCCCCGCGCAGCACGCGCCGGCCGTCGTCGAACCAGGGCTGCGAGTAGTCGCGGTAGGGATGCGGCGCGAAGCCCGGATAGGGCGCGAACGCGCTGGCGGTCCATTCCCAGACCTCGCCCCAGGCGAACTCCCGCGGCTCGGTCGCCTCCCGGGCCGCCGTCTCCCATTGCGCCTCGGTCGGCAGCTGGCGCCCGGCCCAGCGGCACCACGCCTCGGCCTCGTGCACGCTCAGGTGGCAGGCGGGCGCGGCCGGATCGAGCGGCTCCCAGCGCCCGCACACCGCGTGTTCCCAGCCGCCCGGCGCGCGACGCAGATGCAGGGGCATCGTGGCGCCCTGGCGGTGGCGCCAGGCGCGTCCGGCCGGGGTCCAGGCGGCGTCGTCGGCATAGCCACCGGCCTCGACGAACGCCAGGAAGGCGCCCCAGGCGACCGGCGCGCGGTCGATGTCGAAGGCCGCCAGCTCGACCTCGTGGGCGCCCTGCTCGTTGTCGAACGCGAACCCCGGCGCCGTCATGCCGATCACGCGCCGGCCCGCCGCCACGCGCAGTCCGCCCGGGTGGGTCGGCCGCGCGCGGGGCGCGGGACCGAGTCGGGCCGGTCCCAGGTCGAGGCCCAGCCGCGCGGCCATGAAGTGCCAGGCCTCGCAATGCATCGATTCGTGGAACAGCACCAGCCGGAAGAAATAGAGCGCGCGGTCGGAGGCGTCGCCAGCGCGCAGCAAGGCCAGCGTCGTCTCGCGCACCGCATCGAGGTAGGCGAGGGTGGCCTCGGGGTCGGGCAGCGCCAGCCGCCAGCGGGTGCCATGCGCCACCGCCGACGAGTCGTAGAAGGCATCGGCATCGGGCAGCAGGGAAGGCATGCGCGCGGCCAGCGGATCGCAGTCCGCGCCGCGCGACCGGCCGGTGTTGCGCGCCAGCCAGACCTCCTCGAACCAGCCGATGTGGCCCAGTTCCCACAGCGGCAGGTTCACCGCCGGGTCCTGCGCGATGCGCAGCCCGTCCGGCCCGAGCGCCCGGCGGAAGCCGTCGAACAGCGCCAGCAGCCGGGCGCGGCCGGCCGCGAGCGCGGCCTCCAGGTCGGCCGGCCCGGCGTGGCGCATCGACAGGCCCGCCGCGGCCCCGCCCGCGCGCGGGTCCGCGTCCTCCGCTATAAGCTCGTCCATGAATCGTCCCTCGATCTGCATCGTCACGCCGGCCCTGGCCGATGCCAACAACGGCAACTGGCAGACGGCCCGGCGGTGGTCCCGGATGCTGGGAGCGCATTATCGGATCGAGGTCGTCGACCGCTGGGACGGCACCCCGGCCGATGCCCTGATCGCCCTGCACGCGCGGCGCTCGGCCGACTCCGTCGCGCGCTGGTCCGAGGCCCTGCCGCAGCGGCCGCTGGCCGTGGTGCTCACCGGCACCGACCTCTATCGCGACATCGGCCACGACATCGACGCCGAGCGCTCGCTGCGGCTGGCCGACCGGCTGATCGTGCTGCACGAGGGCGCCATCGCCGACCTGCCGGCGGCCTTCCGCGCCAAGGCCGTGGTCTGCTTCCAGTCGACCACCACGCGCGCCGCCCTGCCCAAGCCCCGCCGCCACCTGCGCGCCCTGATGGTCGGCCACCTGCGCGCCGAGAAGGCGCCGCAGACGTATTTCGATGCCGTGCGCCGGCTGGCCGGCCGCCCGGACATCCTGCTCGACCACATCGGCGCCGCGCTCGACCCGGCGCTCGGGCGCGAGGCGCGGGCGCTGCAGGACGAGCATCCCGCCTATCGCTGGCTCGGCGCGCGGCCGCATGCCCAGACGCGCCGCCGCATCCAGGCCGCCCACGTGCTGGTGCATCCGAGCTGGATGGAGGGCGGCGCCCATGTCGTGATGGAGGCGGTGCGCGGCGGCACGCCCGTGCTGGCCAGCCGCGTCGCCGGCAACGTCGGCATGCTGGGGGCCGACTACGCGGGCTATTTCGAGCCGGGCGACGCCCGGGGTCTCGCGACCCTGCTCGAAGGCTGCCGGGACGACCCGGCGATACTCGATCGCCTGGGTGCGCAATGCGCGTTGCGCGCTCCCCTGTTCGACCCCGCCCGCGAGCGCGCGACCCTGTCCGCGCTGCTGGCCGCAATGCTGGAGACCGCTGCATGACCCCTTCTTCGACCCCGCCCGTTTCCTCCGACCCGACGTCGCCCGCGCCATGGCACGGTCCGCGCCTGACCTCGCTCTCGCATGGCGGCGGCTGCGGCTGCAAGATCGCGCCCGGCGTGCTGTCCGAGATCCTGAAGAACAGCGCCGGCGGCCTGATCCCGCCCGAGCTGATGGTGGGCATCGAGACCGCCGACGATGCCGCCGTCTACCGCCTCAACGACACCCAGGCGCTCATCGCCACCACCGACTTCTTCATGCCGATCGTGGACGACCCCTACGAGTTCGGCCGCATCGCCGCCACCAATGCCATCAGCGACGTCTACGCCATGGGCGGCCGGCCGATCATGGCGCTGGCCCTGGTGGCGATGCCGGTGGCCCAGCTGCCGGTGGAGGTGATCGGCGAGATCGTGCGCGGCGGCCAGGCGGTCTGCCGCGCCGCCGGCATCCCGATCGCGGGCGGCCACACCATCGATTCGGTCGAGCCGATCTATGGCCTGGTCGCGCTCGGCCTGGTGCATCCGGATCGCGTGCGGCGCAACGCCGATGCCCGGCCCGGCGACGTGCTGGTGCTGGGCAAGCCGATCGGCGTGGGCGTGCTCTCGGCCGCGCTGAAGCGGGAGCAGCTGCCGCAGGAGGGCTACCGGCGGATGATCGAGACCACCACCCGCCTGAACACGCCCGGCATCGCCCTGGCGGCCCTGGATGGCGTGCACGCCCTGACCGACGTCACCGGTTTCGGCCTCGCCGGCCATGTGCTCGAACTGGCGCGCGGCGCCGACCTGACGGCCGTCGTCGAATGGTCCCGGGTGCCGCTGATCGAGGGCGCGGAGGCCCTGGCGGCCGAGGGCTTCGTCACCGGCGCCTCGGACCGCAACTGGCAGGGCTATGGCGCCGAGGTGATGCTGGCCGACGGCCTGCCCGCCACGGCGCGCGACCTGCTCACCGACCCGCAGACCTCCGGCGGACTGCTGGTGAGCTGCGCGAGCGAGGCCG
The DNA here is from genome assembly GCF_056679935.1 of Variovorax sp. PEI5. Classification (NCBI taxonomy): domain Bacteria; kingdom Pseudomonadati; phylum Pseudomonadota; class Betaproteobacteria; order Burkholderiales; family Comamonadaceae; genus Variovorax; species Variovorax sp. PEI5. Next base: position 2,101,452 of record NZ_CM155257.1, on the reverse strand, counting down.
TCGACGAGGTGCTGGCGATCTTCCGCGCCGAGGGCTTCGCCGAGGCCGCCGTGATCGGCCGCGCCGAAGCCGGCGCGCCGCGATTGCGGGTCGACGCCTGAAGGGTTTTCGGCGCGCCGGGAGCGCGGCGCCGGGCCGATGGCAGAATCCGCCCCGACCTTGAAACCAGCCGCGCGACCCGTGTCGACGGCAGTCCCGGCGGCCTCATGGAACCCAACGACCTCGATCTCTGGCAACTGGTGGGGCAGCTCGATCCCGAGCCGATCTGCATGTTCGACACCGGCTACCGGCTGATCGCCTTCAACCGGGCCCACGACGACGAGTTCCTGCGCATCTACGGCTTCCGTCCGCGCATCGGCGACGTCTTCCCCGATCTCTTCGTGGGCGAGCAGGCCACGCTGATGCGCAGCCTGATGAAGCGCGCGCTCGCCGGTGAATCGTTCACGGTGGTCGAGGCCTTCGGCCAGCCCGATCGGGGCGTGCCGCGGTGGGAGATCTCCTATGCGCCCCTGCGCGATGCCAGCGGCGCCATCTTCGGTGCCTTCCACCGGGCGCGCGACCTCACCACCGACAGCCTGCGCTCGCGCACGCTGGTGAGCCTGGTCGACGCGCGGCGCGGCGTCGACGATGCCGACCTGCGCCACGTCGTCGGCCGGCTGGACGACCAGCTGCGCGACCTCGACGACCCCGACACCATCGCCGCCCTGTGCGCGCGGGTGGTGGGCGAGACGCTCGAGGTCGCGATGACCGGCTTCGGCACCATGCTCGAGGACGACGAGACGCTGGAGGTGCTGCGCGGCTGGAGCGTGCCGGGCGCCCCCAGCATCGTCGGGCCCCACCGGCTGTCCGACTATGGCGACTTCGCCGACCTGCTGCGCCGGGGCCATGACTTCATCGTCGACGACATCGAGCACGACCCCCGCACGGCCACCACCGCCGCCTCCTGGCGGGCCCTGGGCGTGCGCGCCGCCGTCAACGTGCCGGTGCTCGAGGGCGGGCGCTATGTGGCGATGTTCTTCGTGCTGTGCCGGCAGGTGCGCCACTGGACGCCGTCGGAGCTCGGCTTCATCCGCAACGTGGCAGAGCGCGCCCGGCTCAACATCGAGCGTCGCCGCGCCGAGCTCGACCTGCGCCGGCTCGCCCGGTCGCTGGAGAACCAGATCGGCGAGCGCACGCGCGAGCGCGACCGGCTCTGGGACACCAGCGTCGATCTGCTGGTGCATGGCGATTTCGACGGCACGATCATCCGCCGCAGTCCGTCCTGGAGCCGCACGCTGGGCCACGACCCGGCCTTCCTGGAGGCGACGCCCTACCTGGAGCTGGCCCATCCGGAGGACGTCGAGGGCGTGATCGCCAACATGCGCATCCTGCGGCGCGAGGGCCGCTCGACCCGGCGCTCGACCCGCCTGCGGCATGCCGATGGCTCGTGGCGCACCATCGACTGGTCGCTCTCTCCCAACCCGGAAGGCGACGGCTTCAACGCCGTGGGGCGCGACATCACGGACCGGCTGGAGGCCGAGGCGTCCCGGCACCACCTGGAGGAGCAGCTGCGCCAGTCGCAGAAGATGGAAGCCGTCGGCCAGCTCACCGGCGGCCTGGCGCACGACTTCAACAACCTGCTCGCCGGCATCATGGGAGCGCTGGAACTGATGCAGCGGCGTATCGCGCTCGGCCAGCTCTCGGCCGAGTCCCAGAGCCGCTACATCGCCACCGCGCGCGGCGCGGCCGTGCGCGCGGCCTCGCTGACGCACCGGCTGCTGGCCTTCTCGCGCCGCCAGCCGCTCGATCCACGCCCGGTCGACGTCGATGCCCGCATCGCCGACATGCGCGAACTCGTGCAGCGCACCGTCGGGCCGACGATCGAGCTCGAGACGCCCGCCGCGCCCGGGCTGTGGACGGCCCGCCTGGACGGCCACCAGCTGGAGAACGCGATCCTCAACCTGTGCATCAATTCGCGCGATGCCATGCCCGAGGGCGGCACCATCACCATCGCGGCATCGAATCACGCGTTCGACGACCGCGCGGCCCGCGAGCGCGACCTGCCGCCCGGCGAGTACGTGTCGGTCCGCGTCGCCGACACCGGCGCCGGCATGTCCGAGGACACCCGCACGCGCGCCTTCGAGCCCTTCTTCACCACCAAGCCGATGGGGCATGGCACCGGGCTCGGCCTGTCGATGGTCTATGGCTTCGCGCGGCAGTCGGGCGGCCAGGCGCGCATCGAGTCGCGACCGGGCCGGGGCACCATCGTCGCGCTGTACTTCCCGCGCCACGTCGGCCCGGGCGAGGCCGCGGAGCCGCCAGCCGACTCGAGCTATGGCGCCAACGAGCGCGCGGGCACGGCGCTGCTGGTGGAGGACGAGCCCTCGATGCGGTCGCTGATGGCCGAGGTGCTGCGCGAGCAGGGGCTGGAGGTGCGGGAGGCCGAGGACGGCATCGCCGGCCTGCGCATCCTGCGCTCGGATGCCGTGATCGATCTGGTGGTGACCGACATCGGCCTGCCCGGCGGCATGAACGGGCGCCAGATGATCGAGGCGGCGCGGCCGCTGCGTCCGAACCTCAAGGTGCTGTATGTCACCGGCTATGCCGAGAGCGCGGTCGTCGGCGAGGGCCTGCTCGCCCCGGGCGACCACCTGCTGACCAAGCCGTTCACGCTCGATGCCTTCGCCGCGCGCATCGGCGCCATGACCGGGCGGCGCTGAGGAGCGCGCGAGGATGTCGGGGCGGGAGGGAGAGGGAGTCGAACCCTCCCGGCGACGCGTGGCGCCACCCACCGGGTTTGAAGCCCGGCCGCCCCACCAGGGACGCTTCCCTCCCACGGATCCCATGCGCGTCGTCGCGCATGCGTCTCACGGGCTGCCTGGCGTGGCGCCGAACAGCATCGTGTCGGGCCGCAGCAGGTGCCTGTCCTGCACGCGCCGCGTGTAGCCGATGCGGTCGAAGAACTCGAGCAGCTGGATCGCGCGCTTGCGACCCAGCCCGGTCGCATCGCGAAAACTCGCGGCCTGCAGGCCCGCCGCATTCTGCAGGCAATCGCGCGCCAGCGCGGCCAGCCGCTCGATCGTCCCCGCGGGATAGTAGAGATCCTTGACGACCTGGAAGGTCTGGCCGCGTCGCGCCAGGCTGGCGAGCGTCTGGCGCACCACGGGCTCGGTGGCGCCGGTGTCGCGGGCCAGGTCGCGCACCCAGGGCGGATCGAAACCGCCATCGGCCAGCTTCGGCAGCAGCTTCTGCGCCAGCCGCTCCTCGACCGCGCCGAGCACCGCCGCGTGCGCCGGCAGGTGCAGCCAGTGGCCGCTGCGCGCCACCAGGCCGCGCTCCACCAGGGTCTCGATGGCGTGGCGCCATGGCGCGTCGTCCACGCGCGGACCGGCCAGCCGCTTCAGGCGCCGCGCATCGGGGCCGACCTCGTCGGGCGTGGCGCGATGGAACGCCTCCAGCCGCTCGACGATGTGACCACGCAGGGCCTGGGCATGCGTGCCGGCGATGGCGGCGCGCTCCAGGCGCACGGCATCGGCCGGCAGCGGCAGGGCGACATCGGCGCGCAGGGCCAGGGTCCGGGCCAGCTGCGCCGTGTCGAGTCCGGACGGGGCACTGTCGAGCAGGGCGGCGATGCGTCGGGACCGGTCGTCGTGGCGCCAGGCCGCGAGCTGCGCCAGGCGCTGCGCCGTGCGCCGGTAACGCACCGGCGCGAAGGGATCGAGCACCCGCACGCCGGCGACGGTGCGGCTGGCCGACGCATCGCGCAGCACGCCGCGGTCGCCATGCCAGGCGCCGACCGGCTCGCGCAGCACCAGCTGGGCCAGCGCGGTCTCGCCCGGCGCCAGGGCATCGCGATCGAGCAGGGCGACCGAAGCCAGGGTGTCGCTGGCGCCCAGGTGCACGTGCACCGGGGTGCCGGAGCGCAGCGCGCGGGCCTCGTCGGGCCAGAGCGCGAGCTCGACGTCGATGCGCGCGGTGGCCAGGGCGATGCCGGGCGCGCAGACCCACTGGCCGCGCCGGATCTCGTCCTTGGCCACTCCGGCCAATGCCAGTGCGCAGCGCTGGCCGGCATGCGCGTCGTCGGTCCGGGCGTTCTGCGCGTGGATGCCGCGCACCCGCACCCGATGCTCGCCCGGCATCAGCAGCAGCTCGTCGCCGATGGCGACCCGGCCGGCCACCGCCGAGCCGGTCACCACCGTGCCGACGCCGGCCAGGGTGAAGGCGCGGTCGACCGCCATGCGGAAGGCGAGCGCGTCGTCCCGCATCCGGGTCTCGCGCGCCGCATCGAGCAGGTGCGCGCGCAGGATGTCGAGTCCCTCGCCGCTGGTCGCCGACAGCGGGAAGACCGGCGCGCCGGCCAGCGACGTCGGCGCCAGCAGGGCGTCGATCTCGGCGCGCACGCGCGCCAGCCGGGCCGGGCGCTCGGCGGCGTCGATCCGGTCGATCTTGGTCAGCGCGACGCTGCCGCGCGCCAGGCCCAGCAGCGCCATCACCGCCAGGTGCTCGCGCGTCTGCGGCATCACGCCATCGTCGGCCGCCACCACCAGCAGGGCGTGGTCGATGCCGGTGGCGCCGGCGAGCATGGTGTGCAGCAGGCGCTCGTGGCCCGGCACGTCGACGAAGCCGAGCGTGATGCCGTCGTCCGCGCGCAGGTAGGCATAGCCCAGCTCGATGGAGATGCCGCGGCGCTTCTCCTCGGGCAGGCGGTCGGTGTCGACGCCCGTGAGGGCGCGCACCAGCGTGGTCTTGCCGTGGTCGATGTGGCCGGCGGTGCCGATGATCATGGCGCGCGGTCCTCAGCCCAGGCGCTGGCGCAGCAGGTCGATCTGGGCCATGAAGGCGGCGCGGTCGTGCGCTTCCAGGCAGCGCAGGTCCAGCAGCAGCCGGTCGTCGGCGATGCGGCCGAGCACCGGCCGGGGCAGCGCGCGCAGGGCCGTCGCCAGCGCGTCGAGCAGCCGGCCCATGCCCTTGCGCGCGGTGCCGGCCGGCGTCAGCGCCAGTCCGGCCGAGGGCAGGCGCTCGACCGGCAGCGAGCCCGAGCCGATCTGGCCCTGCAGCAGCACCACCTCGACCGTGAAATGCGGGGCGACGGCGGCGGCGACGTGCGGCCGCAGCGCCTCGGCCATGGCCTGGATGGCCTCGGTCGGCCGCGTCAGCAGGCGCAGCGTCGGCAGGTCCTGCGCCAGCCGCTCGGGCCGCAGGTAGAGCGACAGCGTGGCCTCCAGCGCGGCCAGTGGCAGCTTGCTCATGCGCAGCGCGCGCTTGAGCGGGTACTTGCGGATACGGTCGACGGCCGCCTTGCTGCCCACGATCAGCCCGGCCTGCGGGCCGCCCAGCAGCTTGTCGCCCGAGAAGGTCACGACATCGCAGCCGGCGGCGATCATCTCCTGCGGCAGCGGCTCGCGCGGCAGGCCGTAGCGCGCCAGGTCGACCAGCGAGCCACTGCCCAGGTCGGTGGCCAGCGGCACGCCGCGCGCGCGCGCGATGGGCGCCAGCACGGCCTCGTCGACGGCGGCGGTGAAGCCCTGCACCTCGTAGTTGCTGGTGTGGACCTTCATCACCAGCGCCGTGTGCTTGCCGATGGCGCGTTCGTAGTCGCCCGGGTGGGTGCGGTTGGTGGTGCCGACCTCGACCATGCGCGCGCCGGCGGCGGCCATGACGTCGGGCATGCGGAAGGCGCCGCCGATCTCGACCAGCTCGCCGCGCGAGACGATCACCTCGCGGCCGTGCGCCAGCGCGCCGATGGTCAGCAGCACGGCGGCGGCGTTGTTGTTGACCACCGTCGCGGCCTCGGCGCCGGTCAGGGTGCACAGCAGTTCCTCGACCAGCGAATCGCGGTCGCCGCGGCCGCCGGTGGCGAGGTCGTACTCGAGGTTGTTGGGCGCCGCCATCAGGGTCATGAGCCGCTGCAGCGCGGCATCGGCCAGCACGGCGCGCCCGAGGTTGGTGTGGATGACGGTGCCGGTGAGGTTGAACACCGGCCGCATCCGCGGCGCCAGCCGGAACTCGATGCGTTCGGCCAGGGCCGTCGCCAGCGCGTCCGGCGCGATCTTCCCGCTCGCCAGGTCGCCGGCCAGCGCGCCGGCGCGCAGCAGGTCGAGCAGGGCGCGCGCCTCGGTGGCGACGAGCGTGTGGCCATGCGCGGCCAGCAGCTCGGGCACACCGGCGGCGCGCAGCAGGCGGTCGACGGAAGGCAGGTCCTGGGGGCGGGCCTTCGGACCGTGGACCACGGACCCTCCGGGCGCCGCCATCAGGCGTCCCCGCCGTCGCCGCTCGGCTCGGCGTCGCCGAACAGCAGCATCAGGTTGTGGCCGCTGCGCTCGAAGCCGGCATCGGCCACCAGCAGGTCGAGCGCCACGCTGGCCAGGTCGTCGGCCACCGGCTCGACCTCGTGGTCCTTCTCCATCGAGACCTGCTTGAGATAGTGACCGCAGGTATCGCAGCATTCGGCCTTGACGGCGCCGGGGCGCGCTCCGGTGGCGGCGACCTCCACGCCCTCGTGGGCCGGCTCCAGCGTCTCGTAGTGGATGCCCTTGGTGCTCTCGCAGTGGGCGCACTTGATGCGCACGTAGTGCCATTGCGTGCTGCACAGCGCGCAATGCAGGTAGCGGAAGCCGGCGTCGTCGGCGCCGATGCGCGTGACCGAGGCGGTCGGCGGGCTGCCGCAGCACGGGCACTGGGTGGCGGGATCGGTGTGGCCGAAGACGCGCTCGCCATGCACGTCGGTGGTCCGCAGGGCCAGCTGGGTCCAGTAGGTCTGCAGGCCGGCGGCGATCAGCGGCGCGGCGCCGAGGTCGAGCTCCAGGGTCTGGCGCCTGAGCAGGCGGTCGGCTTGGCTCTCCAGCCAGTCGTCGGGGCTGGCGGCCACGCGGTCGACCATGGCGCGCGCCGGGCCGTCGGGCAGCCGCGCACGCACCAGGCCCAGCAGCCGCCGGAGCTGGTCGCGCCAGAGCGCGTCGCGCGGCCAGCCGAAGGCCGGCACCGGTGGCTTGAGGGCCTTGGCGGCGGCGGCGCAGGCGTCGTCATCGGGTAGGGCGACTTCGGGATAGTCCTGCAGCACCTGGTGCTGGGCCGAAGCCAGGTCGGCGACGAACAGCAGGTAGTCGCGCATCGCATGCGACGCGGCGAGCTGGCGCAGGCGCAGCTGGCGGTCGGAGAACACCAGCGCGCGTTGCGGCAGGCGCAGGAACGGCATCTGCCGCCCGGCCTGCAGCGCGATCTCCTCGACCGAGAGGACGCGCGTGGTGTAGGCCGGTGGCGGTGCACCCGGGGCGCCCGGGGCACCGTCTTGGGGGGAAGGACTGTCGTTGTCGTTGCGGGTCATCCGGCGATTATTCGCCGCGCGTCATCTTCCGGTGCCACAGCGGGTGATTCAACCGGGCCCAGCCCTCGGTCACCGTGCCGCGCGTCATGGCGCGCATGGTGCCCTTGATCCAGATGGCGGCATAGATGTGCGTCATCACCGAGATCACCAGCACGAATGCCGAGGCGGCATGCACCACCACGGCGATGCGCCGCAGCGTGATCGGGAAGAAGTGCACGAACCACGGACTCCAGAACATGAAGCCGGTCACCAGGAGCAGCAGCAGGCTGACGGCGAAGGCCCAGAACACCAGCTTCTGGCCGGCGTTGTACTTGCCCACGGCCGGCATGCCCTCCTTGTTGCCCTTGAGCATCTCCGGCGCCTTGGCGAGCCATTCGCGGTCGGCGCGGTCGAGCACGTTCTCGCGCCACATGGTGAAGAACAGGAACGCGAAGCCCAGCACCATGGCCAATCCGAAGAAGGGGTGCAGGATCCGCGTCCACTGGCCGCCGCCGAAGAAGGCGGTAAAGAAGAACAGCGAGGGATGGAAGAACGCCAGGCCCGAGAGCCCGGCGGCAATGAACATGAGCACCACGTACCAGTGGTTCATGCGCGTGGCGTCGCGGTAGCGGCGCAGATAGCGGACGGTGGTCATCGCGAGGCTCCTGGTTCAGACGCGGGGCGGTGGGGACGCGGGATCGTGCACCGTCCGCGCCGGGGGCACGGACGACGGCGGCGACTCGCCCGGGGCGGGTGGCGCCTCGATGATCTCGGCCTTGACGCCGTGGCCGTCGTCGTCCTCGTCGCTGGCGCCTTCCTTGGCTTCCACCGGACCGACCTTCATGTAGTGGAAGAAGCTGCCCACCACGGTGCCGACCATCGCCAGCACCGCCAGCGGCTTGGCCACGCCCTTCCAGAGCGACACCAGCGGACTGATGTGCGGATCCTTGGGCAGGTTGCTGTAGAGGCCGGGGCGGTCGGCATGCTGCAGCACGTACATGACGTGCGTGCCGCCGACACCGGCCGGATCGTAGGTCCCGGCGTTCTTGAAGCCGCGCTCCTTGAGGTCGACGATGCGCTCGTCGGCGTACTGGTGCATGGCTTCCTTGGTGCCGAAGTGGATGGCGCCGGTCGGGCAGACCTTCACGCAGGCCGGCTCCAGGCCGACGGTGACGCGGTCCGAGCACAGCGAGCACTTGTAGGCGCGGTTGTCGGTCTTGCTGATGCGCGGCACGTCGAACGGGCAGCCGGTCACGCAGTTGCCGCAGCCCACGCAGTTCTCGCTGATGAAGTCGACGATGCCGTTGCTGTACTTGACGATGGCGCCGGGCGCCGGACACGACTTCAGGCAGCCCGGGTCCTCGCAGTGCATGCAGCCGTCCTTGCGGATCAGCCACTCGAGGTGGCCGGGCTCGGGCTCGACCTCCGCGTAGCGCATCACCGTCCAGGACGACGGCGTGAGGTCGGTCGGGTTGTCGTAGGTGCCGCCGGTGACGCCGACCTCGTCGCGCAGGTCGTTCCACTGCATGCACGCCACCTGGCAGGCCTTGCAGCCGATGCAGGCGGAGACGTCGATCAGCTTGGCGACTTCCTGCACCTGCGGGCGGTGGCGGATGTCGGGCGGCTGCACGGTGGTGGCCGAGCGCGCCGCGATGTCGAGGGATTGGAGGGACGACATGGGGCTCAGGCTTTTTCGATGTTGACCGTGAAGGACTTGTACTCGGGCGTCTGGGTGTTCGCATCGCCGACGACGGGCGTCAGCGTGTTCACCAGGAAGCCCGGCTTGGTGAGGCCGAGGAAGCCCCAATGGTTGGGCAATCCCACCGTATGGACGGTCTGGCCCTGGACCTGCAGCGCCTGGATGCGCCGTGTCACCAGGGCCACGGCCTTGATGTAGCCGCGCTTGCTGCTGACCTTGACCATCGATCCGTTGGTGATGCCCTTCGCCTCGGCCAGCTCGACGCCGATCTCGACGAACTGCTGCGGCTGGATGATGGCGTTGCTGCGGACGTGCTTGGTCCAGTAGTGGAAGTGCTCGGTGAGCCGGTAGCTGGTGGCGACGTACGGAAAGTCCTTGGGCACCCCCAGCATCTCCAGGTCGCCCTGGAACACCCGCGCGGCCGGGTTGGCGCGCGCCACCGGATTGTTCGGGTGCATCGGGTTGTTCACCAGCGGCGACTCGAAGGGCTCGTAGTGCTCCGGCAGCGGTCCCTCGGCCATGCCGCTGGGCGCGAACAGGCGCGCCACGCCCTCGGCGTTCATGATGAACGGGCGCACCGCCTCGGCCTCCATCGGATTGGCATCCGGGCGGATGTCCGGGATGTCCGAGCCGGCCCACTTGGCGCCGTCCCACTTCACCAGCATGCGCCGGGCGATCCACGGCTGTCCCGTCGTCGGGTCGACCGAGGCGGCGTTGTAGAGGATGCGCCGGTTCGCCGGCCAGGCCCACGACCAGTTCAGCGCCTGGCCGATGCCATAGGGGTCGGCGTTGTCGCGCCGCGCCATCTGGTTGCCGGCCTGCGTCCAGGCGCCGGAGTAGATCCAGCAGCCCGAGGACGTGCTGCCATCGTCGCGCAGCAGTCCGAAGCCCGAGAGCTGTTCGCCGGCCCGGGCCAGCACCTTGGTCGGATCCTTCGGATCGACCAGATCGACCAGCGCCTTCCCGTTGTATTCCATCGCCAGCTCCTGCGCGGAGGGCGAATGCGGGATCTTGTAGTTCCAGGTCAGGTTGACGATCGGATCGGGGAAGGCGCCGCCATCCTTGGCATAGGCCACGCGGATGCGGTTGAAGATGCCCGCGACGATGTCGATGTCGCCCATCGCCTCGCCCGGCGGCTCGGCGCCCTTCCAGTGCCACTGCAGCCAGCGGCTGGAGTTGGTCAGCGAGCCTTCCTCCTCGGCGAAGCAGGTCGACGGCAGGCGGAACACGGTGGTCTGGATGTCGGCCGTCTTGACGTCGTTGTACTCGCCATAGTTCTTCCAGAACTCGCTCGTCTCGGTCATCAGCGGATCGATGGTCACCAGGAACTTCAGCTTGGACAGGCCAGCGACCGTCTTGTGCTTGTTCGGGAACGAGGCGACCGGGTTGAAGCCCTGGCAGATGTAGCCGTTGATCAGGCCCTTGTTCATCAGCTCGAAGGCCTGCAGCACGTCGTAGAGCTTGTCGAGCTTGGGCAGGTAGTGGAAGGCCCAGTCGTTCTGCGCCGTCGCGGCATTGCCCCACCAGGCCTTCTGCAGACTGACGAAGAACTTGGGGTAGTTCTGCCAGTAGCTCATCTGGTTGGGACGCAGCGGCTTGAGCGAGCGGGTCTTGTAGTAGTCGTCCAGCGTCTGCTCGCCCTCGCGGGCCAGCGACAGGTAGCCCGGCAGCGAGTTCGACAGCAGACCCAGGTCGGTCAGGCCCTGGATGTTGCTGTGGCCGCGCAGGGCGTTCATGCCGCCGCCGGCCACGCCCATGTTGCCCAGGAGCAGTTGCATGATCGCGCCGGTGCGGATGATCTGCGAGCCCTGGCTGTGCTGCGTCCAGCCGAGCGCGTACATCACCGTCATGGTGCGGTCGGGCGTGCTGCAGCTGGCGATGTATTCGCAGACCTTCAGGAACTTGTCCTGCGGGGTGCCGGTGATCCTGCTCACCACATCGGGCGTGTAGCGCGAGAAATGCCGCTTCATGACCTGCAGCACGCATTGCGGGTCCTGCATCGTCATGTCGACCCGGGCCATGCCCTGCTCGTCGAGCGCATAGCCCCAGGACCTGGCGTCGTACTTGCGGTTGGCCGCGTCATAGCCGCTGAACAGGCCGTCCTCGAACTTGTAGTCGGGCCCGACGATGAACGGCGCGTTGGTGTAGTGGCGCACGTACTCGGTCTGGATCTTGTCGTTCGTCAGGAGGTAGTTGAGCACCCCCGACAGGAACGCGATGTCCGAGCCCGCGCGCACCGGCGCGTAGTAATCCGCCATGGCCGCCGACCGCGTGAAGCGCGGGTCGACCACCACCAGGCGGGCCTTGTTGTGTTTCTTGGCTTCGATCACCCACTTGAAGCCGCACGGATGCGCCTCAGCGGCATTGCCACCCATGATGAGCACGACATCCGCATGCTGGATGTCCTGCCAATGGTTGGTCATCGCGCCTCTGCCGAACGTCGGGGCCAGACTGGCCACCGTCGGTCCGTGTCAAACGCGGGCCTGGTTGTCGAAGACCAGCATCCCCAGCGAGCGGAATGCCTTGTGCGTGATGTAGCCGGTTTCGTTGGAGGAGGCCGACGCGGCCAGCATGCCGGTGGTGGTCCAGCGGTTGACGATGCGGCCATCGGCGCCGGTGCGCTGGAAGTTGGCGTCGCGGTCGTCCTTGAGCAGCTTGGCGATGCGGTCGAGCGCGCTGTCCCAGCTGATGCGCTTCCATTCGTTGCTGCCCGCCTCGCGGACCTCGGGGAACTTCAGGCGGTGGGGGCTGTGGACGAAGTCGAGCAGGCCGGCGCCCTTGGGGCAGAGCGTGCCGCGGTTGACCGGGTGGTCCGGGTCGCCCTCGATGTGCAGGATGGCCGGCACCACGTTCTTGGCCCGGTCGCCCAGGCTGTACATGATCAGGCCGCAGCCGACCGAGCAGTACGGGCAGGTGTTGCGCGTCTCGGTGGTGCGGGCGAGCTTGAAGTTGCGTGTCTCGGCGAGCGCCGCGGCCGGCGAGAAACCGAGCGCCGCGATGCTGGAGCCGACCAGGCCGGCGCCGCTGACGCGGAAGAACTGACGGCGACTCATGTCCATAGGGACACCTCCGTCGGACAGTGGATGGGATGCTTCATCGTGACTCTTGTGGGGTGGGTGTGAAAGCGAAGGGGCGAAAGGGAGCGAGGGGACGGAAAACGGTTCAGGGCTTGGGCGCGGTCGGGGCGCCGTCGCCGGCGGTCGGGGCGGTGGCGTTGCCGGTCGGCGGAGGCGTCACGTTGGCGCTCGGGGTGACGCCGCCGATGGCGGTGGCGCCCTCGCCGGGACCCTCGCGGGTGCCGGACTTGGACACCGTGTCGCCCGAAGGCGCCGCCTTGATGCCGGCCGGATACTCGGCCGAGGGCGCTCCGCCGGAGGCGGCGGTCGGTCCCGTGGTGGTGCCGCCGGCCGAGGGCGTGGGGGGCGAGGAAGGCTTGCGGTCGCAGCCCGCCAGCAACGCCAGGCCGGCCAGCGACAGCGCGGCCAGCAGGGCGCCGGGAGTTCGGAGGATCGTTTTTCGTGGGGTCAAGGGGTTCTCCTTGGGTACGGCCCGGAGGGCCACCGTACAAGTCTTGAAACAGTTTAGCGACAGCCTTCCAACCTTGTCTTGCGATCAACCCGGGGCAGCGCGGCCCTTTCGCGCTCGGCTATCGTCGCGGCGATGAAATCCTCCCTCCGTCTCGGCTGGCGCACGTTGTGGCGCGATCTGCGCGCCGGCGAACTGCGCCTGCTCATCGTGGCCGTCCTGCTGGCCGTGGCGGCATTGACCGCCGTCGGCTTCTTCGCCGACCGGCTCAAGGGCGGCCTGCAGCGCGACGCCCGCCAGCTCCTGGGCGGCGACGCGGTGCTGGTCACCGACAGCGCGACGCCGGGCGCCTTCACCGGCGAGGCCGGGAGACTGGGATTGCAGGGCGCCATGACCTATGGCTTCCCGACCATGGCGCGTGCCACCGATGCCCAGGGCGGCGCCAGCAAGCTGGTCTCGCTCAAGGCCGTCGCGCCCGGCTATCCGCTGCGCGGCAGCCTGCTGACCGCCAGCGCCCCCGACACCGCCGGCCAGACCACGCGCGACGTCCCCGGCCCGGGCGAGGTCTGGGTCGACGCCTCGCTGCTCGACGCGCTGGGCCTGCGGGTGGGCGATCCATTGCTGCTGGGCGACGCCAGCCTGCGCATCGCGCGCGTGATCGTGCTGGAGCCCGATCGCGGCGGCGGCTTCATGAGCTTCTCGCCGCGCGTGATGCTCAACCAGGCCGATGTCGCGCGCACCGCGCTCGTGCAGCCGGCCAGCCGCGTGACCTACCGCTTCGCCGTCGCCGGATCGGATGCCGCCGTGCTGGCCTTCACCCGCTCGACCGAGGCGCGGCTCAAGCAGGGCGGACTGCGCGGCGCGCGGCTCGAATCCTTCGAGAGCGGCCGCCCGGAGATGCGCCAGACGCTCGACCGGGCCGAGAAATTCCTCAACCTGGTGGCATTGCTGGCGGCGCTGCTGAGCGCCGTGGCGGTGGCGCTGGCGGCGCGCGGCTTCGCCGCCAGCCACCTCGACGACTGCGCCATGCTGCGGGTGCTCGGCCAGAGCCAGCGCACCATCGCCGGCGCCTATGCCTTCGAGTTCGCGCTGGTCGGGCTGGGCGCCAGCGCGCTGGGCGTGGCGATCGGCTTCGCCGTGCATTACGCCTTCGTGCTGCTGCTCGCCGGCCTGGTCGAGACCGCGCTGCCGGCGCCGACCTTCCGGCCGGCCCTGTTCGGCCTGGGCATGGGCCTCACGCTGCTGTTCACCTTCGGCCTGCCGCCGGTGCTGCAGCTTGCGCGGGTGCCGCCGCTGCGCGTCATCCGGCGCGACGTCGGCGGACTCAAGCCGGCCTCGCTGGCGGTGCTGGGCATCGGCGCGCTGGGTTTCGTCGCGCTGCTGCTGGCGGCCAGCAGCGACCTGAAACTGGGCCTGATCGCCGTCGGCGGCTTCGCCGCGGCGGTGGCGGTGTTCGCGCTGCTGAGCTGGCTGGCGGTGAAGGTGCTGCGGCGCGTGGTCAACGAGGCCACCGCGCCGCGCTGGCTGGTGCTGGCGACGCGGCAGATCTCGGCCCGGCCGGCCTATGCGGTGGTCCAGGTCAGCGCGCTGGCCGTCGGCCTGCTGGCCCTGGTGCTGCTGGTGCTGCTGCGCACCGACCTGGTGTCGAGCTGGCGTCGCGCGACGCCACCGGACGCGCCCAATCGCTTCGTCATCAATGTCATGCCCGACCAGAGCGAGGCGTTCCAGCAGTCGCTGCGCGATGGCGGCGTCAAGGGCTTCGACTGGTATCCGATGATCCGCGGCCGGCTGGTGGCCATCAACGACCGCCCGGTCAACCCGGAGGACTACACCGAGGACCGCGCCCGGCGCCTGGTCGACCGCGAGTTCAACCTCAGCAACAGCGCCGAGGCGCCGGCGCACAACCAGATCGTCGCCGGCGCCTGGACGCCCGACGCGCGCGGCGAGCTCAGCGTCGAGGACGGCCTGGCCGAGACCCTGGGCCTGAAGCTGGGCGACATGCTGCGCTTCGACATCGGCGGCGTGACCAACGAGGCGCGCATTACCTCGCTGCGCAAGGTCGACTGGGGCTCGCTGCGCGCCAACTTCTTCGTCATGTACAGCGTCGCCCGGCTGGCCGAGGACATCCCGGTGACCTACATGGGCGCCTTCCGGGCGCCATCGACCCGGGGCTTCGACAACGCCCTGGTGCGCGCCTACCCGAACGTGACCAATGTCGACATGAGCGCCACCATCGGCCAGGTCCAGCGCGTGCTCGACCAGGTGATTCGCGCGGTCGAGTTCCTGTTCGGCTTCACGCTGGCGGCCGGGCTGGTGGTGCTGTTCGCCGCCGTCACGGCCACGCGCGAGGAGCGCGCGCGGGAATTCGCCGTGATGCGCGCGGTCGGCGCCCGCGCCAGCCTGCTGCGCCAGGTGCAGCGCGCCGAACTGGCCGGCGTCGGCCTGCTGGCGGGCTTCCTGGCCAGCATCGCCGCCTCGGCCATCGGCTGGGGCCTGGCGCGCTATGTGTTCGACTTTGCCTGGACGGCGTCGCCGCTGGTGCCGCTGGCCGGCGCGCTGGCCGGCGCCGGACTGGCCCTGGCGGCGGGCTGGTGGGGCCTGCGCGACGTGCTGCGCCGGCCGGTGGTCGAGACCCTGCGCAAGGGATGAGGAGCGACACCATGCAGATCCAGGACAAGCCACCCTTCGACACGCCCTTCGAATGGATCGGCGGCGAGGAGCGGGTGCGGCTGCTGGTCGACCGCTTCTACGACCTGATGGAGCTGGAGCCGGCCTACGCCCGGTTGCGCGCGGTGCACGGCACGACATTGGAGAACGCGCGCCAGCGACTGTTCTGGTTCCTGTGCGGCTGGCTCGGCGGGCCGCAGCACTACACCGACCGCTTCGGCCATCCGATGCTGCGCGCGCGCCACCTGCCGCGCAGCATCGGCGGCCATTCGATCGGCATCCGCGAGCGCGACGAATGGCTCGCCTGCATGGACCAGGCGATGGGCGACATCGGGGTCGATCCGCCATTGCGCGAGCGCCTGCGCGGCTCGTTCTTCCAGACCGCCGACTGGATGCGGACCTGAGGTCCGCGCCGGCGCCCGGCGCCTAGCGCTTCACCGGCGCCAGCAGCACCACCAGCGCCCCGGCGCCGCCCTCGGCCGGCTTGGCCTGGACGAAGGCCAGCACCTCGTTCTTCTGGATCAGCCAGCGCTGGGTCTTGGTCTTGAGCACCGGCTGCTTGCCCGGCGAGCCCAGGCCCTTGCCATGGACCACGCGCACGCAGCGCACGCCCTGGCGGTTGGCGGTGCGGATGAAGGCGCCCAGGGCCTCGCGCGCCTCGTCGCTGCGCATGCCGTGCAGGTCGAGCTGCTGCTGGATGGCCCATTCGCCGGCGCGCAGGCGCCGCGTGATCTCGGTGCCGATGCCCGGGCGGCGGAAGCTCATGGCGTCGTCGACGTCGAGCAGGGTCTCGACGTCGAACTCGTCGGAGAGCGATTCGCGCAGCACGCGCTGCTCGTCGAGCTGGTGCTGCACCGGGATCGGCGGCGGGCGTTCCGGCGCCAGCGGCACGGACGCGACCCGGCGCAGGGGCTGGGTGGCGCCGATGGCGCGGTTGAACAGGTCGCGCTCGTTGGCCTGCCGGCGCTCGGCCTCGGCGCGCGCGGCGGTCGCGGCGGCCTCGCGCTCGCGGGTCTCGGCCAGGGCGCGCTGCACGCTCTTCAGGTCGGACAGGCTCTTGAGGCCGGTCGGTCGGGTGGGGCGGGGGGAGGAGGGCATCAGAGCAGTCCTTTCTGCGCCATCGACAGCGTGCCGCCGGCGCCGACGACGACATGGTCGAGCACGCGCACGTCGACCAGCGCCAGCGCGCCCTGGAGCGTGCGCGTGAGCATCTCGTCGGCGCGCGAGGGCGTGACGTCGCCGCTCGGATGGTTGTGCGCCAGCACCACGGCGGCGGCATGGTGGTGCAGGGCGCGCACCACGACCTCGCGCGGGTAGACGCTGGTCTGCGTCAGGGTGCCGCGGAACAGCTCCTCCAGCGCGATCAGCCGATGCTGCGCGTCCAGGAACAGCACCGCGAACACTTCGTGCGGGCGGCCGCCCAGGTGCAGCTGCAGGTACTGGCCGACCGATTCGGGCGAATCGAAGACGGCGCGCGCCCTGAGCTGCTCGCCCAGCGCGCGGCGCGCGATCTCGAGCACGGCGGCGAGCTGCGCCCGCTTGGCGGTGCCGCCCAGGCCCTTGACGGCCTTGAGGTCGTCCAGGCTGGCGCGCAGCAGGCCGGCCAGGCCGCCGAAGCGTTCCAGCACCTCCTGCGCCAGCTGCAGCACGTTCTTGCCCGGCAGGCCGGTGCGCAGCAGCAGTGCGAGCAGTTCGGCATCGCCCAGCGCCGAGGCGCCGCGCGCGACGAGTTTCTCGCGCGGCCGCATGCCCGGCGGCAGGTCCTTGAAAGTCATTGCGACGGCAGGCACGAAGACGGCTCCCTAAAATCGGTCGGTTCAGTTTATAGGGACGCCCATCTTGTCTTTGCCCTCCACCTCCGCGGTCGTCACCGCCGGTTCCTTCCTCACGCTGCACTACCGGCTGTCCGGCCCGGCGGGCGACATCATCAACACCTTCGCCGACAAGCCCGCCACGCTGTCGCTGGGCACCGGCGAGCTGTCGCCGGCGGTCGAGCAGCGACTGCTGGGCCTGGCCGAGGGCACGCGCACCCGCTTCGAGCTGCCCGCCGGGGAGGCCTTCGGCGAGCGCAACCCGGAGATGCTGCAGTGGGTGGCGCGCACGCTGCTGGCCCGCCTGGGGGACCCCGACGAGCGCTATGCCGTGGGCGACGTGGTGCAGTTCCCGACGCCCGACGGCCAGGGCAGCTACGCGGGAGCGGTCGTCGCCGCCAACGACAGCGCGGTGCAGTTCGACTTCAACCACCCGCTCGCCGGCCAGCCCGTGACCTTCGAGGTCGAACTGATCGGGGTGCTCTGATGGCCATCGACGACATCCTGCTGGCCGAGCCGCGCGGTTTCTGCGCCGGCGTCGACCGCGCCATCGAGATCGTCGAGCGGGCGCTGGCCAAGTTCGGCGCGCCGATCTACGTGCGCCACGAGATCGTGCACAACACCTTCGTCGTCAACGACCTCAAGGCCAAGGGCGCGATCTTCATCGAGGACCTGGCCGACGTGCCGCCCGGCTCGACCCTGGTCTTCAGCGCCCATGGCGTGAGCAAGGCGGTCCAGGCCGAGGCCCGCGCGCGCGGCTTCGAGATCTTCGACGCCACCTGCCCGCTGGTCACCAAGGTCCACGTCGAGGTCGCCAAGCTGGCGCGCGAGGGCTACGAATTCATCATGATCGGCCACAAGGGCCATCCCGAGGTCGAGGGCACCATGGGCCAGCTGTCCAGCGGCATCCACCTGGTGGAGGACGTGGCCGACGTGGCGCGCGTGCAGCCGGCGCAGGAGCGGAAGCTGGCGGTCGTGACGCAGACCACGCTGTCGGTCGACGACGCCGCCGAGATCGCCCAGGCCGTGCGCCAGCGCTTTCCGATGGTGCGCGAGCCCAAGCACCAGGACATCTGCTACGCGACGCAGAACCGCCAGGACGCGGTCAAGCTCATGAGCCCGGAGGTCGACATCGTGATCGTGGTGGGCAGCCCGACCAGCTCCAACAGCAACCGGCTGCGCGAGCTGGCGCAGCGCCTGGGCACCGAGAGCCACATGGTCGACTCGGCCGACGAACTGCGCCCCGAATGGTTCGAGGGCAAGACGCGCGTCGGCCTGACCGCCGGCGCCTCGGCGCCCGAGGTGCTGGTGCGCGAGGTGATCGACCGCCTGAAGGCGCTCGGCGCGGTGTCGGTGCGGACCATGGACGGCGTCAAGGAGACGCTCAAGTTCCCGCTGCCCAAGGGTCTCAAGCTCGATGCCGGCGCGGCGATGGCATCGGCCCCCGCGCCCGGCGCCGTCGGTCTGCCCGGTGCCGCCGCGCCGCGGATCGACTGGCACGCCGAGATCGAGCGGGCCGCCGCGCGGCTGGAAGGCCAGCGCGAGCGCCAGGGCGCCTTCGTGCGCGAGACGCCGCTGTGGAAGCTGTCGCCCGAGGTCTTCGGCCTGCCGGCGACGCTGGCGGCCTCGGGTGTTGAGATCTGGCTCAAGCTCGAGCATCTGCAGGCCGGCGGCAGCTTCAAGGCGCGCGGCATGATGAACCGGCTGCTGGCCGGAGCCCTGCCGGCCAGCGGCGTGATCGTCGCCTCGGGCGGCAATGCCGGCATCGCCACCGCCGCCGCCGCGCGCGCCCTGGGCGTGCCGTGCGAGGTGTTCGTGCCCGGCCTGTCGCCGGAAGCCAAGCGCGAGCGCCTGCGCGCCCTCGGCGCCCGGGTGACGGTCGCCGGCGATGCCTATGCCGACGCGCTCGCCGCCTGCCTGGCGCGCCAGCGCGAGAGCGGGGCGCTGCTCACCCATGCCTACGACCAGGTCGAGGTGGTGGCCGGCGCCGGCACGCTCGGCCGCGAGATCGAGGCGCAGGGCGGCCTGCCCGATTCGGTGCTGGTCAGCGTCGGCGGCGGTGGTCTGGTCGGCGGACTCGCGGCCTGGTTCGCCGGGCGCAGCCGCGTGGTCGCGCTGGAGCCCGAACGCGCGCCGACCCTGTTCCGCGCCCGCGAGGCCGGCATGCCGGTGGATGTCGAGGTCGGCGGCATCGCGGCCGATTCGCTCGGCGCGCGGCGCATCGGCGCGCTGTCCTGGGACATCGTCCAGCAGCACCTGCACGAGGCGCTGCTGCTCGACGACGCGGCGATCCGCGCCGCCCAGTCCTGGCTCTGGCGCGAACTCAAGCTGGCGGTCGAGCCCGCCGCCGCGCTGCCCCTGGCGGCATTGCAGACCGGCGCCTACGTGCCACGCCCGGGCGAGAAGATCTGCCTGATCGTCTGCGGCGCCAACGTCGACCCGGCCACGCTGGGCTGACACGCAACCCTTCATAAAATCGCCCGATGCTCGATATCACCCTGCTGCGCAAGGACCTGGCCTCGGCCGTGGCCCGTCTCGAAACGCGCAAGAAGAACCAGACCTTCCTCGACGTCAACGCCTTCGGCGCCCTCGAGGCCGAACGCAAGATCCTGCAGACCCGCACCGAGGAGCTGCAGGCGCGCCGCAACACCCTCAACAAGCAGATCGGCCCGCTCAAGGGCCGGGGCGAGCCGGTCGACGCGCTGATGGCCGAGGTCAACGCCCTCAAGGCCGAGCAGGAATCCCAGGGCGCCCGGCTCGAAGCCATCCAGCCCGAATTGCAGGCGCTGCTGCTGGCCGTGCCCAACCTGCCGCACGCCAGCGTGCCGCTGGGCGAGGACGAGAGCGGCAATGTCGAGGTGCGGCGCTGGAGCCCGCAGGGCGGCGCGGGCGCCTCGGCCACGCCGCTGGGCTTCACGCCGCGCGACCACGTCGACCTCGGCACGCCGCTGGGCCTGGACTTCGAGATGGGAGCCAAGCTCGCGGGCGCGCGCTTCAATGTCATGAAGGGGCCGATCGCACGCCTGCACCGCGCGCTCGCGCAGTTCATGCTCGACTTCCAGACCGAGCGCCACGGCTACACCGAGTGCTATGTCCCCTACATCGTCAATGCCGACTCGCTGCGCGGCACGGCGCAGCTGCCCAAGTTCGAGGGCGACCTGTTCGCCGCCAAGAAGGGCGGCCAGGAGGGCGAGCCGGTGCCGGACCACTCGGCGCTCTACCTCATCCCGACCAGCGAGGTGCCGCTGACCAACTTCGTGCGCGACGAGGTGGTGGCCGAATCGCGCCTGCCGATCCGCCTGACCGCGCACACGCCATGCTTCCGCTCCGAGGCCGGCAGCTCCGGACGCGACACGCGCGGCATGATCCGCCAGCACCAGTTCGACAAGGTCGAGATGGTGCAGATCACGCATCCCGACCACAGCTACGACGCCCTGGAGACCATGACCGGCCATGCCGAGGCCGTGCTGCAGGCGCTCGAGCTGCCCTATCGGGTGGTGCTGCTGTGCACCGGCGACATGGGTTTCGCATCGAGCAAGACCTACGACCTCGAAGTGTGGCTGCCGGCCCAGGACACCTATCGCGAGATCAGCTCGATCTCCAACTGCGAGGCGTTCCAGGCCCGCCGGCTGCAGGCGCGCTTCAAGAACGCCCAGGGCAAGAACGAGCTGGTGCACACCCTCAACGGCTCCGGGCTGGCGGTCGGCCGGGCCCTGGTGGCGGTGCTGGAGAACCATCAGGACGAAGACGGTTCGATCCGCCTGCCGGTGGCGCTACGGCCCTACCTGGGCGGACTCGACGTGCTGCGGGCCTGACGGACCGCCCGGCGCTCGCGATTCCCGGG
This sequence comes from Variovorax sp. PEI5, assembly GCF_056679935.1. Taxonomy (NCBI): domain Bacteria; kingdom Pseudomonadati; phylum Pseudomonadota; class Betaproteobacteria; order Burkholderiales; family Comamonadaceae; genus Variovorax; species Variovorax sp. PEI5. The sequence goes on along the minus strand of NZ_CM155257.1, from coordinate 2,080,624 downwards.
GTGCCGCACTTTTTTTATGCGGCCGGGCTGCCGGAAACAATGTGACTTGCTGCTAGAATCGCAGGCTCGACAGACACCGGAGAGGTGGCAGAGTGGTCGAATGTACCTGACTCGAAATCAGGCGTACGTGCGAACGTACCGAGGGTTCGAATCCCTCCCTCTCCTCCAGGACCGGCTTCCTGATGGCACCACGCGGTGTCACCGAAAAGCCCATCAAAGCCCCGCCAGCCGGGGCTTTTTTGCGTCCGGTCGCATGGGGTCGCGCGTCGATGCTTCCGTCGAGGGTCGATCACCTCCACGACACCGGCTGTTACGGCATTGTGATGTCACACGTCTTCTCGGCTTCGACCGTGGCGAGGGCACGAAGAGGGATCGTGCGCGTCCATCGCAGGGCGGCGATGCATCGGCATCGCCACCGAGGGCAGAATCCGATCACGACCAGCCACCCGCCGCCGCCATCATGAAGATCCAGCGCCTGAAGACCTGTGCCCTCGCTCTCGCGCTCTGTGGCGCGCTCGGCAGCCAGGGATGCGCGACCGGCGGCGACGCCCATGCGTGGCCCGCCAGGATCGTCGCGTCGGACCAGCTTCGACCCGCGGAACGCCTGCGCCTCACGATGCCGCGCCGGAACCTGGGCGATCCCATGCCCAACGGCACCGCCGTGCTGCGCGTGCATGTGGACGAACTCGGCATCGTGCGCAGGACCTCGCTCGAGACCAGCAGCGGCAGCGCGGTGCTCGATGGCGCCGCGCAGCGCGCGCTCGTCGGCGCGCGGTTCGTTCCCTATCGGGAGGCCGGCGAGGCGATGGCCGTCACCACGCTCATGCCGGTGAGCGTGAAGGCCTTCGCCCAGTGCCGGGCCATGAGGTCGTTCGACTGCTGAGCCATCGCAGGCGCAAGCGAAAGTGCGCGGCAACTCGGTCGCACGAACCAAAGTTGTTGCTGCGCTACACTTCGAAAAGTTTCTCGATGGTTACAAGTGCATGGCGCAGCAGGCACTGACAATCCAGGAATCAACTTTCGGCTTGGGGGAATCATTGGGGACCCGGGGTACAGCGAGACGAGCGGAAGACCGGCGTCCAGACCGCCATGCAGCTCGATCCGATGATGCCTCCCTCTCCTCCAGTGGCGCCCATCGAGGCGCCATTTTTTTTGCTTCTCGCCTCCGGCCATGGTGCCTCCGCGAGCAAGTTCATCCGTCTGGGAGCGATGAATCCAATGCAATTTCCCCGGCCGACAAAGGTAGTGAGTCATGAAGGGTAATTCGTCTTTCGTGGGTCTCGGCAACTCCTCGTTCGCGAGCCTGACGCCCGCGCCGGCCACGGCCGACGAAGCCGAACCCTGGGTCCGCGGCGAGCTCATCCGCAGTCTGATGCGCGCGGCGCGCGGCTCCTATCTACTGGCCGCCGCCCTGATGCCCGCCATGGTCGGACTGAGCTGGGGTCACGTGCCGCGCTGGCAGCTGTTCCTCTGGCTCTTCCTGGGCATCGTCGCCACCAGCTTCCGCGTCTGGGGCGAACGCGTCTACATGCGCGACTATGCCGACAAGGATTCGACGGCGCAGCAGGAATATGTCGACCGCTACAGCTTCCTCTGGATGGGCAGCGCCTTCGCCTGGGGCCTGTCGATCCTGATCTTCTTCGAGCGCACGCCGATCGTGAACCAGTTCATGAGCTGGCTGATCGTCGCCGGCGTGGCGACCTTCCCGCTCAACGGCCTGGCGCTCTATCCGCCGCTGCTCAAGCGCTACGTGAACATGCTGTTCATGACGATGATGTCGGCGGTCGCCTATCGGGTGGTGCAGCTGGAATTCATGCGGCCGCACTTCCATTACGGTTTCCTGCTGCTGCCGGTCCTGCACTGGGGCCTGCTGCTGCGCTCGGGACGGCGCATCCACGAGACCGCCCGCAACAGCTTCGAATTGCTGTTCCACAACCACATCCTCATCAGTTCCCTCACGCAGCAGCGCCAGGCCGCCGTCTCGGCCGTGGCCATGAAGAACCGCTTCCTCGCCAGCGCGGCGCACGACATGCGCCAGCCCGTGCTGGCCCTGTCGCTCTATGCCGACTGGCTGCGCAACGAGCCCGAGCTGGTGGAGGAGATCGCTCCCAAGATCGTGCGCGCGACGCACGCGGTGAATGCCCTGTTCGACTCGCTGTTCGATCTGGCGCGGATCGACTCCGGCCAGGTGAAGCTGCACATCGAGCGCGTCGACGTGGCCCAGCTGCTGCACGACCTCGAGCTGCAGTACCGGCCGGTGGCCGAGGCCAAGGGCCTGCGCTTCCGCGTCCACACGACCTCCGACGTCATCCTGACCGATCCGATCCGCGTGCGCCGCATGCTGGGCAACCTGCTGGCCAACGCCATCAAGTACACCGCCGAGGGCGGCGTGCTGCTGGCCGCGCGGCAGACCCGCGAGGGCCTGCGGGTCGAGGTCTGGGACACCGGCATCGGCATCGCGCGCGAGCACCTGCGCGACGTGTTCCTGGAGTTCTACAAGGTGGCCGACCACGCCGGCACGTCGGATGGCTTCGGCCTGGGCCTGGCGATCGTGGCGCGGCTGTCCCATGCATTGGGACATCCGGTGAGCGTGCGTTCGCGCCTGGGGCGGGGCAGTGTCTTCAGGGTCGCGTTGCACGACGCCGACGAGTCGACGGCCCAGACCCGGATCTCGGGCGCCGTCGGCTGAGCCCCGGGGCCGGTTACAGAATCAGAGCGTTCTGTCGTATCCGGATCACATCGAGCCGGACAACAGCCCGTGGCTGCGCGCGTGATGCAGGGCCTGGGTGCGGCTCTTGACGCCCAGGCGGCGGAACAGGCGCCACAGGTGCACCTTCACGGTGTGCTCGCTGATCTCGAGTTCGGCGGCGATGTCGCGGTTGCTCATGCCCTTGTCGAGCATGGCGATCAGCTGGGTCTGGCGCTTCGAGAGCTTGCCGCTGGCGGAGGTCGCGACGGGTTCCTCGGCTTCGCTGTCGGCCATCAGCAGGCCGCGCAGGGCCGCGGTGAGTTCGGCCGAGCTGGCCGACTTCTCGATGTAGGTGTCGGCGCCGGCCTCGATGCAGGCCTCCTCCATGTCGGCCGCCGGAGAAGCCGAGTACACGGCGATCGGCACGTTCGGATAGACCTCCTTGACCGCGATCACGCCCGAGCAGCCCGTGGTGTCGGGCAGCTTGAGGTCGAGGCAGAAGAGGTCGGGCATGCCATGCTGCTTGACGGCGCCGGTCAGCTTGTCGAGGCGCTCCAGCTCCACGATGCTTTCGGCCGGTCGCAGGCGCCTCAACACCATGACGATGGCGTCACGCATCAGGGGGTGGTCGTCAATGACATAGATACTCATGGTCTGCTCTCTTGGTAGATGCCCCGGCGGCCCTGCGGGCTCCGGGACGCGATTCGCCGTTGTTCAAACGCCGCTGGACGTATTAGCCAGCGTCTCCAACGCCTCGATGGTTATACGTATTGTTTCATTGTCGATGGGTTCGAGGCGATTGGCGAGTGTGTTCAATGCTTCTCCCCGCTGCTCCTGCAACAAGGCGATGGCCCGGCCGGCCTCCTGCGGCGTCCCGAAACCCTGGCTCTGCAGCAGCAGCTGGCCCTGGGCATCGAGGAACTTGAAACGGAACGATCCGTCGCGCTCGCGATATTGCTTGAAGCTCGGGCGCGCGGCCCTGGCCGCCTTCGCCGCGGCGGGCTGACGGGCCGGCTCCAGCCGGCGCAGGCCGACCGCGTGGCGCAGCTCGGCGATGAAGGGGCGCGAGATCGCGCGGGCCTTCTCGGCGCCGGCCAGCAGCACGCGCTCGATGTGCGCCGGATCGGCCATCAGGGCCTCGTACTGCGCCCGCAGCGGCGCGATCTCGCGGTCGACGCGCTCGAACACCACTTGCTTGGCGTCGCCCCAGCCGATGCCCTCGGCGAAGGAGCGGCGCAGGGTGGCGGTCTCGTCGGCATCGGCGAAGGCCTGGTAGAGCTGGAACAGGGCCGAGCCCTCGGTCTCCTTGGGTTCGCCCGGCGCGCGCGAGTCGGTCACGATGCCGCCGATGAGCTTCTGCAGCTGGGCGCGCGGCGTGAACAGCGGGATCGTGTTGTCGTAGCTCTTGCTCATCTTGCGGCCGTCGAGGCCGGGCAGGGTCGCCACCGCCTCGTCGATCGCGGCCTCGGGCAGCGTGAAGTGGTCGCCGTAGAGGTGGTTGAAGCGCTGCGCCATGTCGCGCGCCATCTCGATGTGCTGGACCTGGTCGCGGCCGACCGGCACCTTGTGGGCGTTGAACATCAGGATGTCGGCGCCCATCAATACCGGGTACATGAACAGGCCGGCGGTGACGTCGGCGTCGGGGTCCTCGGCGCGGGCGGTGTTGCGGTCGACCGCCGCCTTGTAGGCGTGGGCTCGGTTGAGCAGGCCCTTGCCGGTGACGCAGGTCAGGAACCAGGTCAGCTCGGCGATCTCCGGGATGTCGGACTGGCGGTAGAAGGTCACGCGCTCGGGGTCGAGCCCGCAGGCCAGCCAGGTGGCGGCGATCTCCAGGGTCGAGCGCTGGATGCGCGCCGGATCGTCGACCTTGATCAGCGAGTGGTAGTCGGCCAGGAAATAGAAGCTCTGCACATCGGCGCGGCGGCTGAAGCGCACGGCATGGCGCACCGAGCCGACGTAGTTGCCCAGGTGTGGCGTGCCGGTGGTCGTGATGCCGGTGAGGTAGCGGGTGAAGGGCGGCGTGGAGGGCGGCGTGGAGGGCGGCGTCATGGGAACGGTCGGAAAGATGGAAGGGGGTGCGGCGGGCGGCTAGCGCAGCAGGAATTCGAACGGCGACACCAGCACGCCGATCGCCTTCAGGCCGAATTGCATCAGCGGCTGCAGCCACCAGGTGCCGACGACGCCGGCGAGCACCAGCGCCAGGACGATGAAAAAGCCGAAGGGCTCGATGCGCATCAGGACGTCCTGGGCGCGCCCGCGCGGCAGCAGGCCGGCCAGCACGCGGCCGCCGTCGAGCGGGGGCAGGGGAAACAGGTTGAAGGCCCACATCACCAGGTTCACCATGATGCCGCCCTGCGCCATGCGGATGAAGAAGGTCTCGTCGACGCCCAGCGCGACCAGCGCCAGCAGCACCAGCGCCCAGCCGATCGCCATGACGAAGTTCGACGCCGGCCCGGCCAGCGCCACCCAGATCATGTCGCGCTTGGGATGGCGCAGGTTGCCGAACTGCACCGGCACCGGCTTGGCGTAGCCGAACAGGAAGGCGCCGGAGGTGGCGAAATACAGCAGCAGCGGCATCAGGATGGTGCCGACCGGGTCGATGTGGCGCAGCGGATTGAGCGTCATGCGGCCCAGGACATAGGCGGTGTCGTCGCCGAAATGGCGCGCCGCGTAACCGTGCGCCGCCTCGTGGACCGTGATGGCGAAGATGACCGGCAGGGCATAGATCGCGACGGTCTGGATGAGCTGGGAGAGCTGGGGAAACTGGAAAAGGTCCACCGGTCGATTGTCTCAGAGGGGGCCGGCACGCAGCCTGGACCTACAGCCCGAGCGGCGCCAGCGCGCCCCGGCCCTGGCGCAGGATGACCGGTTCGTCGCCGTCGCCCACCGGCGTCAGGTCGACCACCGTGGTCGGCTCCGACGCGCAGGCGCCGGCATCGATCACGGCGCCGATGAGCTTCTCGAAGCGCTCGCGGATCTCCTGCGCGTCGTTCATCGGTTCGGTCTCGCCCGGCGGGATCAGGGTGGTCGCCAGCAGCGGCTCGCCCAGCAATGTCAGCAGCTCGCACAGCACCTTGTGGTCGGGCACGCGCAGGCCGATGGTCTTGCGCTGCGGATGGCTGACGCGCCGCGGCACCTCCTTGGTCGCCTCCAGGATGAAGGTGTAGGGACCGGGCGTGGCGGCCTTGAGCAGGCGGTACTGCTTGTTGTCGACGCGGGCGTAGTTCGACAGCTCGCCCAGGTCGCGGCACAGCAGGGTGAGGTGGTGCTTGTCGTCGACCTGGCGCACGCGCCGCAGCCGGTCGACCGCTTCCTTGTCGTCGAGGTGGCAGACGAAAGCATAGCTCGAATCGGTCGGCACGGCGATGACTTCGCCGCGCTGGAGCAGGGTCACGGCCTGCTTGAGCAGGCGCTGCTGGGGGTTGTCGGGGTGGACTTCGAAAAACTGTGCCATTGGCGGGCTCCTTTCGCTCAGGTCTCGGCCGGTTCGATCGGCACGCGCCGCTCGCGCACCGTCAGCCAGGCGCCGGCCGCGCCGCAGGCCGCGATCATTCCCATGCCGATCAGCGACCCGGTGTCGGGGATGTGCGAGAAGACCAGCCAGCCGCCGAGCGTCGCGAAGCCGATCTGCGCATAGAGATAGGGTGTGAGGGTGGAGGCGGGGGCGCGCTGGTAGGCCAGGATCAACAGGAAATGTCCGATCGAGCCCATCACGCCCATGATGCACAGCACGCCCCACAGGTGCCACGAGGGCAGCGCCGTCCAGGCGAACGGCAGGGCGCACGAGGCGATCAGCGTGCCGACCCAGCCGGTGTAGAAATGCATCGTCAGCGGACTCTCGGTCTGCGCCAGCCGGCTGGTGAGGACCTGGAAGCAGGCATTGGTCAGCACCAGGCCGAGCGGCAGCAGGATGGCCCAGCTGAAGGTGCCGCTGCCCGGCCGCAGGATGACCAGGGTGCCGACGAAGCCGCCGGCCACCAGACTCCAGCGCAGCGCCGACACCTGCTCCTTGAGCACCGTGGCGGCCAGCAGGGTCACCACCAGCGGCGCGATCAGCACCACCGCCGTGAACTCCGCCAGCGGCATGTAGCGCAGGCTCAGGAACGCGAAGATGCTGGTGCTCAGCAGCAGGGCGCCACGCAAGGCGTGGAAGCGGGGGTGCGCGGTGCGCAGGATCGCCGTGCCGTGGCGAGGCAGCAGGAACAGGGTGGTCGCGACGGCCTGGAAGGCATAGCGGAACCACACGCCCATCAGGATCGGCACGCCGGCCACGGAGATCTTGGTCGCGGTGTCCAGCGTGGTGAAGCAGGCCACCGCCAGGATCAGCAGGCCGATGCCGGCGAGGATCCGTTCGGATTCGAGGTCGCGCGTCGGTCGGGTCTCGCCCGGGGACCGATCGCCGGGCAGCGCGCTCACCGGATGCGGTCTTCGAGCAGTTCCCAGACCGGCGTCAGGGTGCCGGGCAGCCAGGGCAGTTGGCCGAGATCGGTGTGGCTTTCGTCGGGACTGTGGAAATCGCTGCCGCGCGAGGCGGCGAAGCCGTATTCGAGCGCCTTGTCGGCGTACTCGACGTACTCGGCCGGCGTGTGGCTGCCGGTCACGACCTCGATGGCGCGGCCGCCGTGGGCCTGGAATTCGGTGAAGAGCGCGTGCTCCTCGTTGGCCGTGAAGCGATAGCGCCCGGGATGCGCGACCACCGCGATGCCGCCGGCCTCGGTGATCCAGTGCACCGCGTCCTTCAGGCTGGCCCAGCGATGCGGCACGTAGCCGGGCTTGCCCTCGGTCAGGTACTTGCGGAACACCTCGGGCGTGTCCTTGCAGACGCCGCTCTCGACCAGGAAGCGCGCGAAGTGCGTGCGCGAGATCAGTTCGGGATTGCCGACGAAGCGCAGGGCGCCCTCGTAGGCGCCGGCGATGCCGACCTTGGCCAGTCCGGCGGCCATCTCCTGCGCGCGCGCCTGACGACCGCCGCGCGTGGCGTGCAGGCCGTCGCGGATGCGGGTGTCGTCGGCGTCGAAGCCCAGGCCGACGATGTGGACGGTCTCGCCGGCGAAGGTGACCGAGATCTCGGCGCCGGTCAGGTAGCGCATGCCATGCGCGTGGGCGGCATCGCGGGCGCGCTGCTGGCCGGCCACCTCGTCGTGGTCGGTCAGGGCCCAGAGCTCGACGCCATTGGCGGCGGCGCGCTCGGCCAGGGCTTCGGGCGTGAGCGTGCCATCGGAGACCACGGAATGGCAATGCAGGTCGGCGTTGAGGATGGAAGGCACCCGCCGATCTTATTCGCGAAGGGCGACCTCGCGCAGCGCGCCGGCGACATGCCCCCGTCGTCGCCTCGGCCACACCGGGGCGGCATGCCCGGCCGGGGCCGGCTCCGCTCGTCAGCCGTCCCGGTGGCGCCGCAAGGTGACCCAGCCGGCCACGGCGGTGAAGCCCAGCACGATCGCCACCACGATCCAGAAGCCATGGGCGTCCTCGGCCAGCGGGATGCCGCCGACGTTCATGCCGAACAGGCCGGCGAGGATGTTGATCGGCAATGCCAGCACCGTGACCACCGTCAGCACGAACAGGCTGCGGTTGTTGTCCTCGTTGACGCTGGCGGCGATCTCCTCCTGCAGCAGCTTGATGCGCTCCTGCAGGCCCTGCATGTCGCGCAGCACGACCGAGAACTCCTCGCTGGCGCCACGCAGTTCCTGCAGGTCGTCCTCGGGCACCCAGGCCGGCGGGTGCTGCAGCAGGCGGAACAGGGCCGCCGGCTCGGGCGCCAGCAGGCGCTGCAGCCGCACCAGCAGCCGGCGCAGCACGCCCAGCCGCGCACGCTTGCGGTCGAGCCGGCCGCTCAGCAGGGCATCCTCGACATCGTCGACGCGCGTGGTCACGCCGCGCACGATGCCCACCAGGCCATCGGCCTGCGTGCGCATGAGCTGTTCCAGCAGGCCGATGCTGGAGCCCGGCGCGTCGCCCCGGCGCACGGCCGTGCGCAGGACGTCCACCGAGCGCAGCGGGCGCGTGCGCGCCGTCACCACCAGGCGCGGACCGACGCTGACCCACAGCGTCGCGATGTCCGAGGGCTCGAAGCCGAAATCGAAGTGCACGTCGTTGATCACCGCCACCAGGGCGTCGTCGTCGCGCTCGATGCGGGTCGAATGGGAGCCGTCCTTGAGCGCCTCGAAGAAGGCATCGGAGAGGCCGGCGTGGCGCTCGATCCAGCGCTCGGCGTGGGCGTGGCTCAGGTTGAAGTGCAGCCAGGCGAAGGCGCCGGAGGCATCGCCGTCGTCGTCGCCAGGTCCGGTGTCGCGGCCCAGCCAGGCCGCCGCCTCGCCGATGTCCAGCGGCCGCACGGCGTCCACGCCGGGGGCGGCGGCGAACAGGTAGCCGCAGATCAGGCCGGCGTCGTCGCCGGGGTGGGGCGGCGGACCCGTCGCATCGGGCACGGGCAGCGTCATGGAAACTCGCGTTGCATCGGAGAGGGGAGCGGTGCGAGGATGTTCGCGCCGGCATGTGACAGGCAGATGTCGGTGGCGCGACACTGTCATGCGGCCGTCATGGGGCCACGGCAGCATCGCGGCGTTCCTGCGCAGTCCTTCTTCCATCCCTCTCCATCCTTCGACGACACCATGCCGGCCAGCTTCCATCCCGACCCAGACGAACTCATGCAGCGCATCGCCCGCGACCTCGTCGACAGCTACGACGAGGAGCTGGAACTGGAGATCGAGGATCGCCACGTCGACGAAGCCGGCGATCCGGTCGGCGTCGACCGGGTCGCGCGGGCTTCCTACTTCAAGGAGCTGTTCCGCCTGCAGGGCGAGCTGGTCAAGCTGCAGGACTGGGTGCAGCACAGCCGGCAGAAGGTGGTGATCCTGTTCGAGGGCCGCGACGCCGCCGGCAAGGGCGGCGTGATCAAGCGCATCACGCAGCGGCTCAACCCGCGCGTGGCGCGCGTGGCGGCGCTGCCCGCGCCCAACGACCGCGAACGCACGCAGTGGTATTTCCAGCGCTATGTCGCGCACCTGCCGGCCGCCGGCGAGATCGTGCTGTTCGACCGCAGCTGGTACAACCGCGCCGGCGTCGAGCGGGTCATGGGCTTCTGCAGCGACGACGAGTACGAGGAGTTCTTCCGCAGCGTGCCGGATTTCGAGCGCATGCTGGTGCGCTCGGGCATCAAGCTGATCAAGTACTGGTTCTCCATCACCGACGACGAGCAGCACCTGCGCTTCCTCGGCCGCATCCACGATCCGCTCAAGCAGTGGAAGCTCAGCCCGATGGACCTGGAGAGCCGCCGCCGCTGGGAGGAATACACCAAGGCCAAGGAGATCATGCTGGAGCGCACCCACATCGAGGAGGCGCCGTGGTGGGTGGTGCAGGCGGTCGACAAGAAGAAGGCGCGCCTGAACTGCATCGCCCACCTGCTGGGCCAGCTGCCCTATCACGAGATCGAGCATCCACCCATCAGCCTGCCCGCGCGGATGCGCAACCCGGACTATTTCCGCCAGCCGGTGCCGGCGAACATGATCGTCCCCGAAATCTACTGAGCGCCGACGGCCCGGGCGGATTGGGCCAAAGGCCGACGCCGGACCCCTGGACGAGGCGTCACACTGTTTCCCATGGCCCGACGCTCCTCCTTCTCCGCTTCCTCCGCCACGTCCGCGCTCACGCGCGCGTACCAGCGCAACCTCCAGGCCTTCACCCAGGCCGCGATCGGCAACGGCCGGCGCATCGCCAGGCAGGTGACGAAGAAGGTCGCCGACGCCGCCGCCGAGCAGCGCAAGCCGCCACCCGGACCGGGCGACTGGATCAGCGGCATCGCCATGGGACCCGGCGGCACGCGCGGCTATCACCTCTATCGGCCGCCGGGCCTCCAGCTGGCCTTCGGCGAGAAGCTGCCGCTGATGGTGATGCTGCATGGCTGCGGCCAGACCGGCCGCGAATTCGCCACCAGCACCCGCATGAACCGGCTGGCGGCGCGCGAGCGCTTCCTGGTGCTCTATCCCGAGCAGGACCGTCTGCACCATCCGCAGGGCTGCTGGAACTGGTATGACACCCGCTCGGGCAATGCCGACCGCGAGGCGGCGACATTGATGGCCGCCATCGACCAGGTCTGCCTGCTGTACGCGGTCGACCGCGCGCGCGTGGCGGTGGCGGGCCTGTCCGCCGGCGCCGGCATGGCGGCATTGCTGGCGACCCGCCAGCCCGGCCGCTTCGCGGCGGTGGTGATGCATTCGGGCGTGGCGCCTGGCGCCGCGCAGTCCACCGCCACCGCCATCAGCGCCATGCATGGCCGCCGCGCCGCCTCCATCCCGACCACCGCCGTGGGCAAGGCCATCGGCGCGGCCGCGCAGGGCGCGGTGCTGCCGCCCCTGCTGGTGCTGCATGGCGATGCCGATCATGTGGTGGCGGCGAGCAACGCCCACAGCGCCGCCATGGTGTGGGCGGCGGCGACGGCGGCGCGCCCCTCGCCCGAGCGCCTGGTGCGGCGCGGCCAGCGCCATCCGATGCGCGTCACCGACTTCAAGCGCGGCCGCCGCACCGTCGTCACGCTGTGCCAGATCGAGAAGCTCGGCCACGCCTGGAGCGGTGGCCTCAAGAGCGTCGCCTACAGCGACCCGGCCGGCCCGGATGCCTCGCGCCTGCTGTGGGCCTTCGTGCAGAAGCAGTTCAAGCCTGTGATATGAACGTCGCCTCGTTCCCCCACCCAAGAATCAGGAGACTCCCATGACCCCTCGCCGCCTCTTCGTCCCGGCGCTCCTCGCCGCCGCGCTCCTGCCCGCCGTCGCGCTGGCGCAGGCCTGGCCCGCGAAGCAGCCCATCAAGATCATCTCGCCCTACGCCCCGGGCGGCACCACGGACGTCATGGCGCGGCTCCTGGCGATTCCGCTCCAGCAGAAGCTCGGCCAGACCGTGGTGGTGGAGAACAAGGGCGGCGCCGGCGGCAACGTCGGCACCGACTACGTGTCCAAGGCCGCGCCCGACGGCTACACGCTGCTGCTGGCGGCGAGCGGACCGATCGTCATCTCGCCGTCGCTCTACGCCAAGCTGCCCTACCAGCCGATCGCGGACTTCACCTTCGTTGCGCCGGTGGCCAACGCGGCCTTCGTGGTGCTGGCCAATCCGGCCTCGGGCATCACCTCCATCAAGGACCTGATCGCGCGCGCCAAGAAGGGCGACAAGATCAACTTCGCCTCGGCCGGCTCCGGCACGCCGCAGCACATCATCGGCGAGATGTTCAACCAGAGCGCCGGCATCAAGATGCAGCACATCCCGTACAAGGGATCGGGTCCGGCCATGAACGACCTGCTGGCGGGCCAGGTGCCGGTGTCGTTCGAGAACCCGGTGCCGGCGATGCCCCACGTCAAGGCCGGCAAGGTCAAGGTGCTGGCCAGCACCGGCCTCACGCGATCGGCCGCCTTCCCCGACATCCCGACGGTCGCCGAACTCGGCCTGCCGGGCTTCGATGCCAAGCCGTGGTACGGCCTGCTGGCCCCGGCCGGCCTGGACCCCGCCATCGCCAGGAAGCTCAACGAGGTCGTGCGCGAGGCGCTCGCCAGCACCGAGATGAAGGCCCGGATCTTCGCCCTCGGCGCCGAGCCGATGAACATGTCGTCGGCCGACTTCCAGGCCTTCGCGCAGAAGGACCTGGACAAGTGGACCAAGGTCGTCAAGACCTCGGGCGCGACCCCCGACTGACATGGCGGCACTGACGATCGCGGACCTGCGCGCCGCCGCCGCGCGCCACGCGCCGGACCCGGCCTGCCCGTGCGGGGCGCTGCGGTGCCGGGGCTGGGAGAGCCTGCCGGCGACCTTCGACGGCGCGCTGCTCGAATGCGTCGGCAGCCTGCGCGAGGGCGATGCCTACGACGAGCCGACGCTGGAGGAATTCCACCCCGACGGCACCCGCTACGACGCGCCCGATGCCCCCATCTCGCTCGCCCACTTCCCCTACAACCGCTGCGAACTCTGGCGCTGCGTGAACTGTGCCCGACCGTTCCTGCGCTACACGGAATACGGCGGCTACTACGTCGACCCGCGCATCCGTGCCCTGGACCCCAGCCTCCTGATCGACCCGACATGAATCCCCGCCCCCTCGTCGTCGTGCTCGACGACCTCGAAGATGCCGCCCGCCGGCTGGCCGACTGGTCGGCCATCGAACGGCGCGCCGACCTGCGCATCCACACCGCCCAGCTGCGGGACGCCGATCTGCTCGATGCCGTGAAGGACGCCGACGCCCTGGTGCTGATGCGCGACCGGACGCCGGTCGATGCCGCGCTGGTCGCGGCCATGCCCAGGCTGAAGTACCTGGCCTTCACCGGCACGCGCAACGCGGCGCTCGATGTCGCCGCGCTGCGGGCGCGTGGCGTGCCGGTGTGCCACACGGCCTGGGGACCGTCCAAGGAGAGCACCTGCGAACTCGCATGGGCCCTGATCCTGGCGGCGGTCAAGCGCCTGCCACAGGCCGTGGCGGCGATGGGGGAGGGCCGGTGGCGCGATGGCGGCCCGCTCGGTCAGGTGCTGCATGGCGAACGGCTGGGCCTGGTCGGTCTGGGCGAGATCGGCGCGCGCATGGCCCGCGTGGCCCGGGCCTTCGGCATGGAGGTGGTGGCCTGGAGCCCGCGCATGACCGCCGAGCGGGCGGCCGAGCATGGCGCGCACGCGGTGTCGCTCGACGAGCTGGTGGCGACCTCGAAGGTCGTGAGCCTGCACCTGGTGATGACCGAGGCGACGCGCCACCTGTTCGATGCCGGGCGGCTGGCGCGGATGCGTCCGGATGCCGTGTTCGTGAACACCTCGCGCGCCGGCCTGGTCGACGAGGCCGCGCTGGTCGACGCCCTGCGCGCCGGCCGTCCGGGCGCGGCGGCGCTCGATGTGTACTCGAGCGAGCCGCTGCCCGTCGCGCATCCGCTGCGCGGACTCCCCAACGCATTGCTGTCGCCGCACCTGGGGTTCGTGTCGCAACCGGTGTTCGAGCGCTTCTACCGGGACGCGGCCGAGGGTGTGCAGGCCTGGCTGGATGGCGCGCCGTTGCCGCGCCTGATGCCGGGCGGCTGACACCCCGGGAACGGGCGGTCTCGACGCCGTACGCCACCCGGCGTATTGGCCGAAGTCGCCGCGCTGCGCAGACTCCTTCCATCCAGACACCACCGAGAAGGAAGAAGTCATCATGCAGCAGCAGCAACGCCGTTTCACCCTCAAGGCGATCACCGCCGCCGTCGCCTTCGCCGGGCTCGGCGTCGCGCCGGCCTTCGCCGCCGACACCATCAAGGTCGGCATCCTGCACTCGCTCTCGGGCACCATGGCCATCTCCGAGACCGCGCTCAAGGACGTGGCCCTGATGACCATCGAGGAGATCAACGCCAAGGGCGGCGTGATGGGCAAGAAGCTCGAACCCGTGATCGTCGACCCGGCCTCCAACTGGCCGCTGTTCGCCGAGAAGACCAAGCAGCTGCTCGGCCAGGACAAGGTCGCCGTCATCTTCGGCTGCTGGACCTCGGTGTCGCGCAAGTCGGTGCTGCCGGTGGTCGAGGAGCAGAACGGCCTCCTGTTCTACCCCGTCCAGTACGAGGGCGAGGAGCTGTCGAAGAACGTGTTCTACACCGGTGCCGCGCCCAACCAGCAGGCCATCCCGGCGGTCGAGTACCTGATGAGCAAGGCCGGCGGCGGCGCCAAGCGCTTCGTGCTGCTGGGCACCGACTATGTCTACCCGCGCACCACCAACAAGATCCTGCGCGCCTTCCTCAAGAGCAAGGGCGTGAAGGACTCGGACATCGACGAGAAGTACACGCCGTTCGGCCACAGCGACTACCAGACCATCGTCGCCGACATCAAGAAGTTCTCCCAGGGCGGCAAGACGGCCGTGATCTCCACCATCAACGGCGACTCCAACGTGCCGTTCTACAAGGAGCTGGGCAATGCCGGCCTGAAGGCCAAGGACGTGCCGGTCGTCGCCTTCTCGGTCGGCGAGGAGGAGCTGCGCGGCGTCGACACCAAGCCGCTGGTGGGCCACCTGGCCGCCTGGAACTACTTCATGTCGGTCAAGAACCCGACCAACACGGCCTTCATCAAGCAGTGGAGCGACTACGCCAAGGCCAAGAAGCTGCCCGGCCAGGCCGACAAGCCGCTGACCAACGACCCGATGGAAGCCACCTACATCGGCATGCACATGTGGAAGCAGGCCGTGGAGAAGGCCAAGTCGACCGACACCGACAAGGTCATCGCCGCCATGGCCGGCCAGACCTTCAAGGCACCGGACGGCTTCACGGTCGAGATGGACCCGAAGAACCACCACCTGCACAAGCCGGTGTTCATCGGCGAGATCAAGGCCGACGGCCAGTTCGGCGTGGTGTGGAAGACCCCGGCGCCGATCAAGGCCCAGCCGTGGAGTCCGTTCATCGAAGGCAACGACAAGAAGCCCGACCAGCCCGCTGGAAAGACCATGTAACCCCCCAGGCTTCGCGCACTGCGTGTCGCTTCGCCCACCCCCCTGCCGGGGGCAACACCTGCGGCCTGGCAGAGCCAGTTCCGCGGTGTTTCCGGCATTCCCCCAGGCTCGCCCACTTCGTGGGGCGAGGCCTGCCCCCTGAGGGGGCGATGAACAGCAGACCGGCTGCGCCGGTTCCTGCCGGGTTTTCACATCCATCCATGCCGTGTCGCATCCATCCATGACCATGCGCTTTCTTCATTCCTGCGCGGTGGCGCTCGCGCTGCTGGTGGCCTGGCCGGCCCAGGCGCTGACGGCCGACGAGGCGCGGGCCATGGCGAGCGGCGAGACCGACGATCGCGTGGCGGCCATCAACAAGGCCGTGCCGACGGCCGATGCCAGGACCGCCGAGTTCTTCCAGGCCATGGCCGACGACGCCGTGAAGACGACGCCCGGGCGCGTCTTCGTGATGAAGGACGACCAGGGCTTCGACCCGGTCAGCGGCGCCGAGGCCCGGGTGCCCGAGGATGCCGAGGACATCGTCAACAACAACCTCCTGCGCAGCACGCTGGAGTCGGCGATGGCCGCGCTCCGGCTCACCAGCACCGACGAGAAGGTGCGCGGCGATGCCGTGCAGACGCTCCTGAACGAGCCCGACGAATCGCGCCTGCCGCTGATCGAGCGCGCGCTGGCGGCCGAGCGGGTGCCCGCCATCAAGGCCCGGCTGGAGCGCGTGCGCGCGGCCAGCATGCTCGACAGCGCCGATCGCGCGCGCCGCATCGAGGCCGCCGGCACGCTGGCGGGCAGCGGCAGCCCCGAGGTCAAGCTGCTGCTCAACGAGCGCCTGGCCAAGGAGGACGACGTCGAGGTCAAGGCCGCGCTGGTCGCCGCCGTCCGGCGCATCGACGACCGCCTGGTCTGGGGCGACCGCATCAACGCCGTCTTCAGCGGCATCAGCCTGGGCTCGGTGCTGCTGCTCGCCGCGCTGGGCCTGGCCATCACCTACGGCCTGATGGGCGTCATCAACATGGCGCACGGCGAGCTGATGATGATCGGCGCCTATGCCACCTACCTGATGCAGGGCGTGTTCCAGCGCTACCTGCCCGAGGCCTGGTTCGGCGGCTACCTGATCGCCGCCATCCCGGTCTCGTTCCTGGCCTCGGCGCTGGTCGGCGCGGTGCTCGAGCGCGGCGTGATCCGCTTCCTGTACGGCCGGCCGCTGGAGACGCTGCTGGCGACCTGGGGCATCAGCCTGATGCTGCAGCAGCTGGTGCGCTCGCTGTTCGGCGCCCAGAACGTCGGCGTGGAGAACCCCTCGTGGATGAGCGGCGGCTTCACCATGCTGGGCAACGTGTCGCTGCCGTGGAACCGCATCGGCATCATCGTCTTCGCGGTCGGCGTGCTGCTGGCGATGGGCTGGCTGATCGGCCGCACGCGGCTCGGGCTGTTCGTGCGCGGCGTGACGCAGAACCGTCCGATCGCCTCGTGCATGGGCGTGAACACCGCGCGCATCGACACCTATGCCTTCGCGCTGGGATCGGGCATCGCCGGACTGGCCGGCTGCGCGCTCAGCCAGATCGGCAACGTCGGCCCCGACCTGGGCCAGAGCTACATCGTCGACTCGTTCATGGTGGTGGTGATGGGTGGCGTCGGCCAGCTCGCCGGCACGGTGTACGCGGCGATGGGGCTGGGCATCCTCAACAAGTTCATCGAGGGCTGGGCCGGCGCGGTGCTGGCCAAGATCGCGGTGCTGGTGTTCATCATCGTGTTCATCCAGAAGCGGCCCCAGGGAATCTTCGCAATGAAAGGCCGTGAGGCATGACCGCCGTGACTTTGCCGACCAAGGGCCCGCTGCTGCGCGGCAAGGGCTGGACCGCGTTCTTCGTGGCGCTGATCGCGGTGTGCGCGGTGGCGCCGGCGCTCAACCTGTGGGTGAGCCCGGACAGCCCCTTCCACATGAGCGACTACGCCGTCGCGCTGACGGCCAAGATCATGTGCTACGCCATCTGCGCGCTGGCGATGGACCTGATCTGGGGCTACACCGGCATCCTGTCGCTCGGCCACGGGCTGTTCTTCGCGCTCGGCGGCTACATGATGGGCATGTACCTGATGCGCCAGATCGGGCGCGATGGCAACTACAAGAGCGACCTGCCCGACTTCATGGTGTTCCTCGACTGGAAGGAGCTGCCCTGGCACTGGACCTTCAGCGGCAGCTTCGCGATGACGCTGGTCCTGGTGGTGGCGGTGCCGGGCCTGATCGCGCTGGTGTTCGGCTTCTTCGCCTTCCGCTCGCGCATCAAGGGCGTGTATTTCTCGATCATCACGCAGGCCCTGACCTTCGCGGCGATGCTCCTGTTCTTCCGCAACGAGACCGGTTTCGGCGGCAACAACGGCTTCACCGACTTCAAGCGCATCCTCGACATCCCGATCGCCACCCAAGGCACGCGCATGACGCTGTTCGTGATCACCGGGCTGGTGCTGCTGGGGTGCTTCCTGTTCGCCCGCTGGCTGATCGCGAGCAAGTTCGGCCGCGTGCTGCAGGCCATCCGCGACGCCGAGACGCGGGTCATGTTCTCGGGCTACAACCCGCTGCCCTACAAGCTGACGATCTGGGTCATCTCGGCCGTGATGTGCGGCGTGGCCGGCGCGCTGTACGTGCCGCAGGTGGGCATCATCAATCCCGGCGAGATGAGCGCGGCCAACTCGATCGAGATCGCGATCTGGACGGCGGTGGGCGGCCGCGCCACGCTGATCGGGCCGATCGTCGGCGCCTTCATCGTCAACGGCGCCAAGAGCTGGCTGACGGTGGCGTATCCGGAATACTGGCTGTACTTCCTGGGCGCGCTGTTCATCGCCGTGACGCTGTTCCTGCCGCAGGGCATCGTCGGGCTGGTGCGCAAGTGGCTCGCGCCCGGGGATCGCGGCGCCGTGGCGTCGGACGATGCCCGGCACGAGGCGCAGCGCGCCCTGGCCGCCGGCGAGGGCATGGAGCCCGAGGCGCTGCCGCCCGTGGGCGTGACGGCCGCCGCCGTCGGTGGCATCGAGACGAAGGGAGCGCGCGCATGACGCCCGATCTGATGGAGCAGGGCGCGCAGCGCCTCGGGCGGCGGGGCGGCCCGGCGGGCGCGACGGGCAACACCGAATCCGGCGGACGCGAGGCCGGCTCGGGCCGCATCGCCACGCCGGGCGAGGTCGACGTCACGCACGGCCGCATCCTCTACCTGGAGGACGTGTGCGTCAGCTTCGACGGCTTCAAGGCCATCAACAACCTGTCGCTGGACATCGCCCCGGGCGAGCTGCGCTGCATCATCGGGCCCAACGGCGCGGGCAAGACCACGATGATGGACATCATCACCGGCAAGACGCGGCCCGACTCCGGCACCGTCTTCTTCGGCAGCACCATCGACCTGCTGCGCCACCGCGAGGCCGAGATCGCCCAGCTGGGCATCGGCCGCAAGTTCCAGAAGCCGACGGTGTTCGAGCAGCTGACGGTGTTCGAGAACCTGGAGCTGGCGCTCAAGACCGACAAGGGCGTGGCGCGCTCGATGCGCTTCCGGCTCGATTCGGCGCAGAGCGACCGGCTGGCCGAGATCATCGGCACGATCCACCTGGCCGACAGCGTCTCGCGCCTGGCCGGCACCCTCAGCCACGGCCAGAAGCAGTGGCTGGAGATCGGCATGCTGCTGATGCAGGACCCCAGGCTGCTGCTGCTCGACGAGCCGGTCGCGGGCATGACCGACGAGGAGACCGCCCGCACGGCCGAGCTCTTCCTCACGCTCAAGGGCAAGCACTCGCTGATGGTGGTGGAGCACGACATGAGCTTCATCCGCACCATCTCGGAGATCGTCACCGTGCTGTGCGACGGCTCCGTGCTGGCGCAGGGCACCCTCGACGAAGTGCAGGCCGACGAACGCGTGATCGAGGTCTACCTTGGACGATGAGGCCGTCGAGGTCGTCGGGCGGGGGGCGTCGGCGGGCGGTCGTGGGACATCCTCTTTTCTCGCACGTGGCCGGGACGATGGCCCCTCTTTTCCCTCTTCCTCCGGGAAAGGGAGCAAGGAAGAACACGACATGCTCACCGTAAAGAACATCCACCAGTACTACGGCGGCTCGCACATCCTGCGCGACGTCAGCTTCACGGCCACGCTCGGCAAGGTCAGCGTGCTGCTCGGGCGCAACGGCGTGGGCAAGACCACGCTGCTGAAGTCGATCATGGGCCTGGTGCCCATCAAGAGCGGCAGCATCGAGCTCGACGGCCAGCCGATCCACCGCCGGACGCCCTACGAGCGCGCGCGCGCCGGCATGGGCTTCGTGCCGCAGGGCCGCGAGATCTTCGCCCGCCTCACGGTGGAGGAGAACCTGCGCATGGGCCTGGCCTACAGGAGTGGCGGCACGCCGATCCCGGCCGAGCTCTACGACCTGTTCCCGGTCCTGAAGCAGATGCTGCACCGGCGCGGCGGCGATCTCTCCGGCGGCCAGCAGCAGCAGCTCGCCATCGCCCGCGCCCTGGCGCCGGGACCCAAGCTGCTGATCCTGGACGAACCCACCGAGGGCATCCAGCCGTCGATCATCAAGGACATCGGCCGCGTCATCCGCATGCTGGCCGATCGCGGCGACATGGCGATCGTGCTGTGCGAGCAGTACTACGACTTCGCCCAGGAACTGGCCGACGACTACCTGGTGATGGAGCGCGGCGAGGTCATCGCGCGCGGCCAGGGCAAGGACATGGAAGCCCACGGCGTGCGCCAGCTGGTCGCGATCTGAGGGCGTGCGCAGGCTTGGGCGAGGCGAGGGCGCCATGCCTAGAACGACGGCCTCGCGGCGCTTCCCGGCGGTCCCGCATGGTAAGGTCGCGCGCCAGGGTTAACCCCTAGATCGCCGTGCCGGGCCGTGGTTCGGCATCATCCGCATCCCGTCCGTGCCCGCGCCCGCCTGCCTGCCCATGACCACCCCGATCTTCTCCGACGACCTCGATGCCGCCCCGGCATCCGCGACCACTTCATCCTCCTCCTCCTCCTCGCCCGCCGCGCGCGACGCCGCCGCCGACCGCACGCTGCTGCGCGCCGTGCTGGCATTGGGCGTCGGCGGCTTCGCCCTGGGCACCGGCGAGTTCGTCATCATGGGCCTGCTGCCCGAGGTGGCGAAGGACATCGGCGTCAGCATCCCGCAGGCCGGCCACGTGATCAGCGCCTATGCCGTCGGCGTGGTGCTCGGCGCGCCCCTGCTGGCGGTGCTGGCGGCGGGCTGGCGCCGGCGCACGCTGCTCATCGCGCTGATGGCGGTGTTCGCCATCGGCAACTTCGCCTCGGCGCTGGCGCCGGGCTATCTCTCGCTCAACCTGATGCGTTTCCTGACCGGGCTGCCGCACGGCACGTACTTCGGCGTCGCGGCGCTGGTGGCGGCCTCGCTGGCGCCGGCGGGCAAGCGCGCCCGCGCCGTCGGGCTGGTGATGCTCGGCCTCACCGGCGCGACCCTGGTGGGCGTGCCGATCGCGGCCTGGCTGGGGCAGGAGTTCGGCTGGCGCGCGGCCTTCGTCTTCGTCGGCGCCATCGCGTTGCTGGCCATGGTCATGCTGCGCCGTGGCGTGCCCGACCTGGCGCCGGCACCGGGCGCCAGCCCGATGCGCGAGCTCGACGCGCTGCGCCGCAAGCAGGTCTGGCTGACCTTGGGCATCGCGGCGATCGGCTTCGGCGGCATGTTCGCGGTCTTCAGCTACATCAAGCCGACATTGACGGAGGTCGCGGGCATGCCGGTGGGCGGCGTGCCGTTCGTGCTGGCGCTGTTCGGCCTGGGCATGGTCACGGGCAACCTGGTGGGCGCCCGGCTGGCCGACAAGGCATTGATGCGGACCATCGGCACCCTGCTGGCGTGGTCGGTGGTGGTGCTGGTGGCCTTCGTCTTCATGGCGCACCACGTGGTGACGGCGGCGCTCGGCACCTTCCTGATCGGCACCGTCGTCGCCATCGGCCCGGCGCTGCAGATCCGCCTGATGGACGTGGCGGGCGAGGCGCAGACCCTGGCCGCCGCGCTCAACCATTCGGCCTTCAACATGGCCAATGCCCTGGGCGCCTGGCTCGGCGGCGTGGCGATCACGGCCGGCCTGGGCTGGACCTCTACCGGCTGGGTCGGCGCCTTGCTGGGCATCGCCGGCCTGGGCATGTTCGCGTGGTCGCTGGCGGTCGAGCGGCGCACGCTGCGGACCGTCGCCGCCCACGCCTGACGCCCGAGGCCCGGCGCCCGATCCGGCGCGTCAGCCGCGCGCGCCGTCCTCGCTGCCCAGCGGCGGCGCGATGTCCTCCAGCGAGCGCCGCTCCGCGTCCACCCCCCAGCGCAGCGCGATCAGGCCGGCGGCCACGACCAGCACGGCGCCGATGGCATAGCCCACCGCCACCGCGCCCCGGCTGCCGGTCTCGATCAGCAGGCCGAACAGGAAGGGCGCCGCGAAGCCGCCGGCGCCCGTGCCGACGGCGTAGAACAGCGAGATCGCCAGGGCGCGCATCTCCAGCGGGAACACCTCGCTGACCGTCAGGTAGGCCGAGCTCGCCGCCGCCGAGGCCAGGAAGAACACCGCCGACCAGCACAGCGCCTGCGTCAGCGCGTTCAGCCAGCCGGCCATGAAGGCCGCGCCCGTGAGCGCCAGGCCGACCCCCGACAGGGTGTACGTCAGCGCGATCATCCGGCGCCGCCCGACGCGGTCGAACAGCGGCCCGAGCAGCAGCGGCCCGAGCACGTTGCCCAGCGCGAACGGGAAGATGTAGAGCGCCACGCGACCGGCCGGCACGCCGTGGAAGCGCGTCAGCACCAGGGCGTAGGTGAAGAAGATCGCGTTGTAGAAGAAGGCCTGCGACACCATCAGCGCCAGCGCGACGATGCTGCGCTGGCGATAGCGGTGGAACAGCACCTGCGCCACCCGCCGCAGCGAGGGCGCCGTGCCGCCGGCGACGAAGGCATGGTGCTGCTCGACGGGCACCGGCGGCAGCGGCCCGTGCTCGGCGGCGACCCGGGCCTCGATGGCCTCGATCACGGCCAGGGCCTCGGCCTCGCGGCCGTGCGCCATCAGCCAGCGCGGACTCTCCGGCACGTCGCGCCGGATCAGCAGAATCGCCAGCGCCAGCAGCGCGCCCAGCCCGAAGCCGACGCGCCAGCCCCACACCGGCCCGAGCACGCGCGGGTCGAGCAGCACCAGGCTGAGGCCGGCGCCCAGCGCCGCGCCGAGCCAGAAGCTGCCATTGATCGCCAGGTTGACGCGGCCCCGGACCCGGGCCGGGATCAGCTCGTCGATGGCCGAGTTGATGGCCGCGTACTCGCCGCCGATGCCCACGCCGGTGATGAAGCGGCAGACCGCGAAGAACAGGAAGTCGGGCGAGAACGCGGTGGCGAAGCTGGCCGCCGTGTAGACCGCGAGCGTGATGAGGAACAGCTTCTTGCGCCCGAGCCGGTCGGCCATGCGCCCGAACACCAGCGCGCCGAGCACCGCGCCGCCGATGTAGAGCGAACCGGCGGCGCCGATCTGCGCCGCCGACAGGCCCAGGGTGTCCGGGCGCTCCAGCACGCCGCCGACCGAGCCGACCAGCGTCACCTCCAGGCCGTCGAGCACCCACGCGATGCCCAGCGCGATCACCACGCGCCAGTGCCAGCGCGACCAGGGCAGGCGGTCGAGGCGGGCCGGGATGTCGGTGGTGCGGTGGCGCGGGCCGGTGGCCGAGGAGGAAGGAGTGGCAGGGGTGGGCGGGGCGGAAGGGGGCGAGGCGATGCTGCGATTCGTCATCGGCCACACTTTATGCGGTGCGCCGATCGGCCGCCCACAGCAGGCGCGCGCCGAGCGCCGCCGTCGCCGCCAGCGGCAGGGCGAAGGCCGTCGCGGTGCCCAGGGCGCCGCCGAGGACGGCGAAGCCCGGGGGCGCCAGCGCCAGGCCGGCATAGCCGAACAGCAGGGCCGCGCCGGTGACCGCGCCGGCGCGCGCCGGCCCGGCCAGGCGCGCGAGCTCGGCCACCATGACGCCATTCCAGCCGCTCGCGCTCAGTCCCAGCAAGGCGATCAGCAGCGCCAGCGCGGCGGCCGGCGGCGTCGCCGGCCACAGGAACAGCAGCAGCCCCGAGCCGCCCGTGAGCAGCCCGAGCCCGCCCAGCAGGCGCCGCGTCGAGACGCCCGGGCGCTGCGCCACGCGGCCCCACAGCAGGCGGCCGGCCAGGCCCGCGCCCTGCATCAGCGCCACCCAGCCGGCGGCCGCCGGCACGTCGAGCCGCCAGTGGCGCACGGCATGGCTCATGACGAACAGGTTCAGGCAGACCTGGTTGGCCATGAAGACCACCATCGTCAGGGTCAGCAGGCGCAGCGCCGGCGAGGCCGCCAGCTCGCGCAGGCCGCTGGCGTGGTCGCCGGAGCGCGTGGCGGCCGATGACGACGACGCCGGTGTCGTCGTCGTGGCCGAGGACGCGGCATCGTCCATGGCATCGGCAGCGGCATCAACATCGGCAGCGGCAGTCGGACCGGGCGCGGCGACCGGGCGGGTGCCGGGGCCGGCGCCGCGCGCCAGCCGCAGGCAGGCCAGGGCGACCGCCGCCGCCAGCAGCGCGACCAGCGCGAACGGCGCCGCCGCATGCAGCGGCAGCAGCGCCGGCAGGCCGAGCGAGCCGGCCATGGCGCCGATCTGGTTGCCGGTCTGGCGGATCGAGAACACCCAGGGCCGGCGGGCCGGTGGCGTGACGCGCATCAGCACCGAGGCGCTGGCCGGGGTCTCGGGTCCGAAGGCCAGGCCCAGCAGCAGCGCGGCCGGCCACAGCATCGCGCCCACGCCGCCGGTGGCCATCGCCTCCGCCGCCAGGCCGGCCATGGCCAGCAGCACGCAGCCGGTGCACAGCGCGGCCAGCCGCAGGTCGCCCAGCCAGCGGATCAGCCGGCCCGAGGCCAGCGAGGCCAGCGCGCCGACGCCGAACAGCAGCCCGCCCAGTCCGCCGAGGCGGCCGAGGTCGACGCCCAGCTGCGGCGCCAGCACCGACAGTGCGAAGCTGCCCATGGCGACCACCGCCTGCACTGCCGTCAGCGTCGGCAGGGCGCGCGCGACCGCGCGATCCGACGGCCCATGCAGGTCGTCCAGGGCGTCCGGGGCGTCGCGGTCGTCGCGGTCGTCGCGGCCGGCGCGGCCGGCGCGGCCGTCGCGGTCGTCGGCGCCGGCGCGCGCGCCCGGCCCGGGCTTCAAGCCGGGGGCGCCGCCCGGCCGTCCAGCAGGCGGGCGATGGCCTCCGGCAGGCCCTGGTGCGGCTTGGCCGGCGGGGGCGCGAAGCTGCCGGCCGTGGCCCGGCCCGGCGCCAGCGCCACCAGGGTCGCCGCGTGCCGCACGGCGCTGGAGACGCCATCGACCACCGGCACCGGCAGGCGCCCGCGCAGCGTGCGGGCCAGGCCGGCGAGCGGCGCGCCGGCCAGCACGATGACCTCGGCGCCGTCCTCGCGCACCGCGCGCTCGCACAGCGCGAGCAGCGCCTGGGCATGCTCGTCCTGCACGTGGCCGATGCTCGCCAGCGGGCGGTCGAGCGCGCGGATGCTGGCCAGCCGGCCGATCAGTCCGTGGCTCTCGACCATCTCGCGATACCAGGCCTGGATGCGCTGCGAGATCGCGATGATGGAGAAGCGGTGGCCCAGCAGCGCGGCGGTGGCCAGCGCCGACTCGGTCATGCCCAGCACCGGCACGGGCAGGGCCTCGCGCAGGCCGGCCAGGCCGGGGTCGCCGAAGGCCGCGACGATCACCGCGTCGTGGCCGGCATGGTGCTCGGCGGCCAGCTGCGCCGTGGCATAGGCGCCGATCAGCGCCTCGAAGCGCGTCTCGATGTAGGCGACGCCGAAGGCGGCGGTCTTCATCGTGATCTCGGTGCCGGGCTCGGCGCTGCGCCGGGCCTCGGCCTCGATCAGCGCGCTGACGCTCTCGGAGATGTTGGGGTTGATGACCAGCAGGCGCATGGGATGGTTCCCGCTCAGCGCCGGCGCGGCATCAGCGTGGGCAGGCCGCAGGCCAGCAGCTCGCCACGGCCGGGCCGGGGATGGAATTCGCTGCCGTCCCACACCACCTCGCCCCGGCTCAACGTGAGGCCGGGCCAGGCCTTGAGCCTCATGCCCTCGTAGGGCGTGTAGTCGACCTCGTGGTGCAGCAGGGCGTTGGTCAGCGTGACGTCGCGCTCGTCCCAGATCACCAGGTCGGCATCGGCGCCGATGGCGATGGTGCCCTTGCGCGGATGCAGGCCGTAGGCCTTGGCCGGGCCGGTGGCGGTCAGCTCGACGAAGCGGTTCTCGGTCATGCGGCCGGCCAGCACGCCCTCGGACCACAAGAGCGGCATGCGCGTCTCCAGGCCCGGGATGCCATTGGGGATGTGGCGGAACGAGACCTCCTCGCCACCGGGCTTCTTGCCCTCGGGCGCGTCGTACTTGAAGGGCGCGTGGTCGGACGAGAAGACCGAGAACAGGCCGTCGTTCAGGCCGTCCCAGATCACCTGCTGGTTGGCCTTGTCGCGCGGCGGCGGGCTGCAGACGCACTGCGCGCCCTTGTAGCTGTCGTCGATCCCCAGGTCCTCGGCGGTCAGGAACAGGTATTGCGGGCAGGTCTCGGCGAAGACGTTGAGGCCATGCGCGCGCGCCCAGCGGATCTGCTCGACCGCCTCGCGCCCGGAGACGTGGACGATCAGGATCGGCACGTCCACCAGCTCGGCCAATGCGATCGCGCGATGCGTGGCCTCGCGCTCGACCAGCAGCGGGCGCGCGTGCGCGTGGAAGCGCGGCGCGGTGCGCCCGGCGGCCTCCAGGCGCTTGGTCAGCCACTCGATGCAGTCGGAGTTCTCGGCATGCAGCATGGCCATCGCGCCATGGCGGCGCGCGACGTCGAGCACGTCCAGGATCTGGCCGTCGTCGAGCTTCATGTCGTCGTAGGTCATGTAGATCTTGAACGAGGTGAAGCCCTCGGCGATGAGCGCGGGCAGCTCGTCGTTGAGCACCGCGGGCGTCGGGTCGCTCACGATCAGGTGGAAGGCGTAGTCGACATGCGCCTTGCCGGCCGCGCGCGCGCGATAGTCCTCGACCGCCGCGCGCAGCGACTGGCCCTTGTGCTGCGCGGCGAACGGGATCACGGTGGTGGTGCCGCCGCAGGCCGCCGAGCGCGTGCCGCTGTCGAAGTCGTCGGCATTGCGCGTCGGCGGCGGCATCGGCTGGTCCAGGTGGCAGTGGGCATCGACGCCGCCGGGCGTCACGGTGCGCCCGGCGGCGTCGATCTCGCGCGCGCCGGGGCCGAGCCCGCGGCCCAGCTGCGCGATGCGGCCGGCGACGATGCCGATGTCGCAGTCGAAGGTGTCGGAAGCGGTGACGACGCGCGCGTTGCGCACGACGAGGTCGAAGTCGGTCATGGGTGTCTCGTGGGGGTGGCGTGGGGGAACGGGGGACGGCGGATGCGTGGCGCGTCTCAGGCGGCGATCCAGCCGCCATCGACCAGCAGCTCGGCGCCGGTCAGGAAGGTGGCCTCGTCGCTGGCCAGGAACAGCACGGCCCGCGCGACGTCGTCGGGGTGGCCCAGGCGCGGCCAGGGCGTGCGGCGGTGTGCGCGCGCCAGCACGTCGGGATCGACGGCGCGGCCGCCGGCGCCGGTCTGGATCTTGCCGGGCGCGACCGCGTTGCAGACGATGCCCTGCGCGGCGTAGTCGGCCGCCACCTGGCGCGTCAGGTAGGCAATGCCGGCCTTGCTGGTGCCATAGGCGAGGTCGCCGGGCGCGGCGATGATGCCGTGCTGCGACGACAGGTTGACGATGCGCCCGCGCACCTCGCCGTCGGGCGCCATGGGCATCTGCGCGACCATCCGCCGCACCGCCGCACGGCAGCAGCGGAAGACGCCGCCGAGATTGACGTCGAGCACGCGTTGCCAGTCGGCCTCGTCGAGCTCGAGCAGCGGCCGGGCATGGCGGATGCAGGCGTTGTTGACCAGCACGTCGAGCCGGCCGTGGCGCTCGACGGTGTGGGCGACCAAGGCCTCGACCTGCGCGCCGTCGGCCACGTCGGTGCGCACGAATTCGGCCCGGCCGCCCTCGGCCGCGATCACCTCGGCGGTCGGCGCGCCGCCCTCGATGACGGCGACGCCGAGGTCGGCCACGACCACCATCGCGCCATGGCGCGCGAGCAGCCGGGCGATGGCGCGGCCGATGCCCGAGGCGGCGCCGGTGACGATGCAGACGCGGTCCCGCATGCGGCGGGCGGCGGGGTCGAGGGGCGGGGGGGTCAGGTCGGTCATGGTCGCTCAGGCAGCGGTCGCCGCCAGCCAGGCATGGAAATCGGCCGCGGCCCGGGGCAGGTCGAAACGCGGGACGAAGCCGGTGTCGGCGCACAGGCGCCGGATCGACAGCGATGCGCGGTCGCGCGGTCCATAGCAGTCGACGAGGACGGCGTCATCGGTCGCTGCGCCCGCGTCGCCGGAGGCCCCGTCGATGCGCCACTCGAAGCCCGGATACCAGTCGGCCACGCGATCGCACCATTGGCCGAGCGACCATTCGAAGCCCGCCGACAGGTGGTGCACCGGCGTCGGCAGGGCGGGAGCGTCCAGCAGCGCGGCCAGCGCCGTGGCGGCATCGCGCACATAGAGCCAGTCGCGCCGGCTGTCGCGCGGCAGCCGCACCGCCCGGCCCTGGCGCGCGTGATGCAGCACCTGCCAGGGCGCGCTCAGGGTGTCGCGCGCGCCGGTGGCGGCTTCCCACGGGCCGAAGCAGGTGCCGAGCCGGCCGATGCGCAGGTCGATGCCGTGCAGCATCGCCAGCCGCGCGGCGGCGGCCTCGGCGGCCTGCTTGGAGATGCCGTAGAGGCCCTCGGGCCGCAGGGGCGTGTCGAGCTCGTCGAGCGGCGTCGTCGTGGCGTAGCCGCTGGCGCCATAGACCGCGCCGGAGCTGCCCAGCACCACGCGGGCGACGCCGGCCGACGCGGCGGCATCCAGCGCCGCCAGCACGCCACCGACATTGACCTCGAAGATCGCCTGCGGCGTCGCCCGTTCGCGCGCGGCATCGGCGGTGAGGGCGGCCAGCAGCACGGCGCGGTCGACCGCGTGGTCGCGCAGCGCCCGGCCGATCGCCGCCGCGTCGCGGACGTCGCCCCGGACGGCCTCGAAGCGACCCGGCAGGGCCGCGAAGGCGCGCAGCGCGATGGCCGGCGGCGGCGCCAGGTCGTAGCCGACCACGTGGTCGCCGCGCGCCAGCAGGTGCTCCGCCAGCGCCAGGCCGACGAAGCCGCTGGCGCCGGTGATCAGGACGGTGGCGGCGGTGGCGGCGCGCGTCGTCATCGCGCTCAGGCGGCGACGGCCGCCTCGGGCCGCAGCAGCTGCAGGATGTGGCGCTTGTAGTCGTTGAAGCGCGGGCTGGTGGCGTCGCGCGGGCGCTCCAGGTCGATCGGCAGCAGCTCGCGGATGCGGCCCGGGCGCGCCGACATCACGGCCACGTGCGTGCCCAGCGCCAGCGACTCGTCGATGCCGTGGGTCACGAAGACGATGGTCGCCTGGCTCTCGCGCCAGATGCGCACCAGCTCGGCGTGCATCTCCATCTTGGTCTGCTCGTCGAGCGCGCCGAAGGGCTCGTCCATCAGGATCACCTCGGGGTTCATCAGCAACGCGCGTGCGATGCCCACGCGCTGGTTCATGCCGCCGGAGAGCTCGCTGGGGAAGTGGTTCTCGAAGCCGGTCAGGCGCACCATGTCGATGAAGCGCTGGGCGTGCTCGCGGCGCTCGCGCCGGTCCATGCCGCGCATGGTCAGGTGGAAGGCCACGTTCTCCCACACCGTCAGCCACGGCATCAGGGTCGGCTGCTGGAACACGAAGCCGCGATCCGAGCCCGGCTCGCTGACGACCTGCCCGCCCACCGACACGGTGCCGCTGGTGGGATGGTCGAAGCCCGCGATCATGTTGAGCAGGGTCGACTTGCCGCAGCCGCTGGGACCCAGCAGGCACAGGAACTCGTTGCGCCCGACATTCAGGCTGATGTCGTCGAGCGCCTTCACGGGCGTGCCGCGCTTGGGGTCCTCGAACAGGCGCGAGACGTGATCGATGGTGATGAGCGTCATGGCGTCAGCCTTCCTTCGCTTGCAAAGTGGAGCCGCGCTGCCAGCGCAGCACGTGGGCGGCGACGCGCTTGATGGCGAAGTCGCTGAGGAAGCCGAGCAGGCCGATGCTGGCCATGGCCGCGATCACCAGGTCGTAGCGCAGGAAGTAGTAGGAGTCCCACAGCACGTAGCCGACGCCGCTCTTGACGGCCACCATCTCCGCCGTGACGGTCAGCATCCAGGCCGAGCCGATGGCGATGCGCAGGCCCGAGAAGATGCTCGGCAGCGCGGCCGGGAAGACGATGTGGCGCAGCAGCTTGTGCGGCGTGCCGCCGGTCATGGCGCCGGCGCGCAGCAGGTTGCGGTCGACCGTCTTCACGCCATGGATGGTGCTCAGCAGGACCGGGAAGAACGAGCCCAGGAAGACCAGGAAGATGGCCGGCTTGTCGGCGATGCCGAACCAGATGATGGCCAGCGGGATCCACGACACCGGCGGCACCGGCCGCAGCACCTGCAGCACCGGCTCGATCAGCTTCTCGACGGTGCGCGACCAGCCGATCGCCATGCCGATGCCCACGCCCAGCACGGTGGCCAGCGCGAAGCCGGAGAACACGCGGCTGGCGCTGGCGGCGGTGTCCATCAGCCAGTGGCCGCTGTAGCTCTGGGTGTTGCCATCGGTCGCGAAGACCCAGTCGGCCCAGGCCGTGAGCACCTGCGAGGGCGCCGGCAGCAGCGCGCGCGGCAGGATGCCGGAGCGGGAGAACAGCTCCCAGCCGACCAGGAGCAGCACCGGCACGATGGCGCGCTCGATGCGGAGGTAGAAGCGGGCGAGCGGCGAGCGGCGGGCCATGGCGATGTCCGGGGGGTGGGAGGGGCGGGTTCGGGGGGCGTCGCGCGGGCTCAGTAGCCCAGCGCCGACTTCGGCTTGCCCGTGGCCGCTTCGAGGAAGCGGTAGTCCATGTTCTTCTCGACCGCGCCGGAGACATCGGAGCCGATGTACTTGAGGTCGCGCATCATGGCGCCGATGGCCACGGCCGGGGCGCGGTACATGCGGTAGTCGGGATAGAGGTTCTCGACCGCGCCGGCGGCGATGGCCTTGTCCAGGCCGGTGACCTTCTGGATGGTGTCGACGAACAGGCCCTTGTCGGCGGTCATCAGGTCGTTGACCTTGACGATCGCGCGCACCGTCTCCTCGACGCCCTTGGACTTGCCCGCGATGACATCGGAGCGCGTGACGATGAGGTTGGTCAGCTTGCCGGCGGCCTGGTCGTAGGGATAGGCGAAGAACTTGGCGGCGTTGAGCTGGCGGATCTGGGTCGCGAAGGGGTCGACCGAGCAGATCAGCTCGATCTCGCCGCGACGCAGGGCCTGCACGTGGTCCGACGGATTGGGGATGTTGATGAACTGCACGTCCTTGTTGACGTCGATGCCCTGCTTGGCGAAGGCGCCGCGCATGTGGATGTCCTGGGCGTTGCCACGCGAGGCGGCGACGCGGAACGGCTTGCCGGCGGCCTTGTAGTCGGCGATGACCTTCTTCAGGCTGGCCCAGTCGTTCTCCTTGATGGGCAGGTCGTTGCCCACCAGGATCTGCGAGCCGCCGTTGACCTGGCCGGAGATGGCGACGACGTCGAAGCCCTTGTCGAGCGCGGTGGCGTAGTGCAGATAGGTGACCTGGGCGACATCGATGCTCTTGGAGAGCAGGGCGGTGAGCACGTCGTTACCGGTGTTGAAGCCGATGGCCTCGAGCTTGACGTTGGCGGCGTTCTGCGGCGTGAGCGACAGCGGCGTGCAGTGCGCGCACTTGGCATAGCCGAGCTTGATCTCGGGCACGGCCTGGGCCTGGGCCGGGCCGGCCAGCGGCAGCACGGCGGCGGCGGCCAGCACGAATTGGGCGATGAGTCTGAACATGGATTCCCCGGAAGGTTGGATGGACGACGGGGTGCCGCCTCCACCGGGTCTTGCAAGTGCCGTGCCAAAAACTGTATCCAATCAGGATTCGATCTTTCCCAGGGAAACGATGGAATCCGCCAGATTGGAGATCGCCAAATTGGATACAAAACGACCATCGATGGTGCATGGCGCACCAAGGGCGGGGCTCAGGCCCAGTAGGCCTTGCCCTCGGCGCCCCAGAGTTCGCGCGCGGCCGATTCGGCCTCGGCGCAGACGGCGTCCATGTCGACCTTCGTCGGCCGGCCGTCCTCGACCAGGATGTCGCCGGCCACCATCACCAGGCGCACGTCGCGGCCCTGGCCGGTGTGCACCAGGTTGCCCAGCGGATTGACATGCGGGCGCAGGTGCGGCCGGTTGGCGTCGAAGACCACCAGGTCGGCCGCCTTGCCGACCTCGATGCTGCCGATCTCGTCGTCCAGGCCGAGCGCCCGCGCGCCGCCCATGGTCGCCATGTGGAAGACGTGGTGCGGCTGCCATTGCGCGTCGACGCCGCCCTCCTGCACGCGCGCGGTGATCAGCGCCCAGCGCATCAGCTCGACCATGTCGCCATGCTGGGTGTCGGTCGCCAGCGCGATGTTGACGCCCGCGCGCTGCAGCATCGGCGTCGGCGCGAGGCGGCCGGAGGTGGCGTTGCACTTGGGGATGTGCACGGCATGCGCGCCGGCCTTCGCCATGCGTTCGACATCGCCCTGGCTGACATAGATGCAGTGGCCGCCCATCAGCCGGTGGTTGAGCAGGCCGGTCTCCTCCAGCACCTCGGTCGAGCTGCGGCCGGTGCGTTCCTTCACGCGCTCGACCTCGGTCCGGCTCTGGCCGAGGTGGGTGCTGACCACCATGTCGTGCGCTTGGGCGGCGGCGGCGATCTCGCGCAGGAAGTCGTTCGAGCAGGTGTCGACCGCGTGGGCGGCCAGGTTCACGCGCACGCGCGGGTGGCCGGCCCAGCGCTCGCGCAGCGCCAGGCCGGCATCGAGCGTGCGGCGGCCGATGGCGGCGTCGTGGTGCCAGTCGCCATGCGCCACGCGCGCGAAGTCGACGTCGTGGATGCGCCAGCTCGGGCACAGCCGCGCGCCGAGCTCGACCATCGCCTCGGTGCCGATGTCGGCATGCACGAAGTTGTCGCCGATGACGGTCGAGCCGAACAGCAGCGCCTCCAGCGCGCCCAGCCGGGCCAGCGCGCGGGCCTGCGCCGGCGTGACGGCGGTGCCCTTGGGGATGCCGGGGGTGTAGGAGGGCGCGAAGCCGAGGTCGGCCGCCACGCCGCGCACCATGGTCAGCACGCCGTGGGTGTGCGGGTTGACGAAGCCGGGCGTGACGAAATGGCCCGGCAGGCGCAATGTGCGCGCGGCCGTGAAGCGTTCGGGCGGCGCGCGGTCGAGCCAGGCGATGCGGCCGTCCCGGATGCCGATGGCGCAGTCGCGCAGCTCGGGCCGGCGCGGGTCGGCGGTCAGCGCGATGGCCTCCAGCAGGAGCAGGTCGAAGTCGTGGTGGCGCGGCGTGGCATCGGCGGGGTCGGGCGTCTTCATGGGCGTGGACGTGGACGTGGACGTGGCGGTCGGCGCGTTCATCGGATGCGCTTGCTGATGCCGGTCAGGCGTTCCATGACGATCATCAGCACCAGGGTGACGAGCACCATCAGGCTGGAGACGGCGGCGATGCTGACGTCGAGCCGGCCCTCGAGGTCCTGCCACATGCGGATGGGCAGCATGTCGGTGGAGGCGTCGCGCAGGAACAGCGACACCGGCACGTTGTCGAACGAGGACATGAAGCAGATGAAGGCTCCGGCCGCGATGCCCGGCGCGATCAGCGGCAGCGTGACGCGGCGGAAGGTGTAGAGGCGGTCGGCGCCCAGGCTGGCCGAGCTCTCCAGCAGGGCCGGCGGCATCTGCGAGAGCGCCGCCACGGTGGTGCGGATGACATAGGGCACGCCGACGACCGTGTGGCCGACCACCAAGGTGGCGAGCGACAGCTCGATGCCGATGCGCGAGAAGTAGATCAGCGAGGCCAGGCCGAAGGCCAGTGCCGGCAGGATCAAGGGCGACATGAAGAAGGAGTCGAGCACGCGCGCCATGGCGCGCTCCGAGCGGGCGATGGCCATCGCGGCGGCCACCCCCAGCACCACGGCGATCAGCGTGGCCGCGCTGGCGACCTTCAGGCTGTTGAGCGCGGCGTACTGCAGCTGGAAGGCATCGGGCAGGGATTCGTACCAGCGCAGCGAGTAGCCCGGTGGCGGGAACTTCAGCGAGAAGCCGTTGGTGAACGACAGCACGATCACCACGACCGTGGGCGCGAGCAGCAGCAAGGTGGCGAGCGTGGCGATGGTGCCCAGCACGGCGGTCAGCGCGATGCTGGAGGGTTCGTGTCTGCGTCCTGCGCTCATGATCGGTTCGCCAGGACGCGGCCAGGGCGGGAAACACCGCGGAACCGGCTCCGCCGGGCCGCCGGTGTTGCCCCCTGCAAGGGGGTTGGCGTAGCGACACGCAGTGCGCGAAGACTGGGGGTGTATTTCATTTCAGGCTGCTACATGGCCGCGGCTGAGCCGGCCGAGGTAGTTGAAGAGCGTGACGCAGGCCATCACCGCGACCAGGAAGACCAGCGAGATGGCGGCCGCGAAGGGCCAGTTCTGCAGCGACGAGGCCTGCTGGTAGATGTACATCGGCATGAACAGCATCTGGCCGCCGCCGATGAGCGACTGCGAGATGAAGGCCGTGATGCTGGCCGCGAAGGTCAGCAGGCAGCCCGCCAGGATGCCCGGCAGGGTCAGCGGCAGCGTGATGCGCCAGAAGGTGCGCAGCGCGCTGGCGCCCAGGGCGGCGGAGGCGTCCTCGAGGTTGGGGTCGAGTTTCTGCAGCGCCGTGATGAGCGGCAGCGCCATCAGGGGCAGCTGCACGTTGGCCAGCGCGACGATCAGGCCGCCGCGCGTGTAGAGCAGCTTGAGCGGCGACTCGATCCAGCCGAACTCCGCGAGCACCGAGTTCACGATGCCCTGGCGGCCGAGGATCACGACCCAGGCGAAGGTGCGCACCACCACGCTGGTGAGCAGCGGCAGGATGATGATGAGCATCAGCACCTTCTGCAGCGCCGCCGGGCTGCGCACATAGCTCCAGGCCAGCGCGTAGCCCAGCAGCAGGCACAGCAGGGTGGTCTGCACGCCCAGCCACAGCGTGTCGAGCAGCACCGGCAGCGTGAAGCCGTCGCCGGCGATCTTGGCGTACTGGTCGAGTCCGAAGGACGTCAGGTCCGGCGTGGCGTAGAAGCTGATGACGATCAGCAGCAGCAGCGGCGCCAGGAAGAACAGCACGAAGAACGCCCCCAGGGGCGACGCGAAGGCCAGGCTGTAGCCCGTGACGGGCGGCCCCTTGATGGCGGCGGTGCTCATGGGATGCGATCCGTTCCGATCAGACCTTGATCTCTTTGTTGAAGCGGTCGATCCAGGCCGAGCGGTTCTCGTTGATCTTCTTCCAGTCCTGGAAGACGAACTTCTTCTTCATGTCGGCCGTGTCCTTGGCCAGCACGCGGGCGATCTCGCCCTCCATCTTCACCTTGGCGTTGGTCGGCACCACCAGGTAGGGTGCCTGCATCAGCTTGGCCTGCACCTCGGGCGACAGCGCGACGTCGATGAGCTGCGCGGCCAGGGCCTTGTTGGGCGAGTTCTTGACGATGTGGATGCTGGTCTTGAAGGCGATGGCGCCTTCCTTGGGCGCCACGAATTCCACCGGCACGCCGCGCGCCTTCAGGATCTGGATGGCGTTGAAGTTGCCCGGGCTGATGTCGATCTGGCCCTGCTGGAACAGCGCGGCCAGCGCGCCGGGATTGGCCGCCACGGCCGCCAGGTTGGGCTTGAGCCTGTCGATGGCCTTGAAGCCTTCCTCGACGTTGCCCTCGTTGCCGCCGTGCATGCGCGCGATCTCCACCAGGAAGCCGGTGCCCAGGGTCGAGTTGAGGTTGGTGATGCCGACGCGGCCCTTGTACTCGGGCTTCCACAGGTCGGCCCAGGAGGTCGGCGGGGTCTTGACCTTCTCCGGGTTGTAGGTGAGGCCCACGACCTGGAAGAACATCGACGGGCCCATCGGGTCCTGCGCCTCGGGGATCAGGTCCTTGTAGTGCTTGCTGGTGGCCACCGGGAAGGGCTCGACCAGGTCCTGGCGGATGGCGGTGAGGGCCGGACCCGGATCGTGCAGCATGACGTCGATCGGCGGGTTGGCGCGCGCGGCCGAGACCTTGGCGATCTGGTCGACCGAGAGCATGGCGTCGAGCAGCACGTCCTGGCCGGTCTCCTTCTTGAAGGCCGGCACCAGCACCGCGCGATGGGCTTCCTCCCAGCTGCCGGTGAAGGTGGCGAACACCAGCTTGCGCGCCTGCGCGTGGCTGATGCCGGGAAACAGCTCCATGGCGCCCAGGGTGAGCGCGCTGCCGAGCAGTTGACGACGGGAGAGTTGCATGGATGGACCTCGTGAAAAAGGTGGGGGAACGAAGAAGGAAACAGAAGACGGAAGACGCAAGACTGAAGAGGGAGCGGACAGGGTGGCGATGGCGCGGACTTGGCCTCAGGGCGCCGCGAACACCGTCACGCTCGAGGCGCTGGCCGGCCGCACCCAGACCCGCGTGCCGGGCTCGCGCGGCACGGTGCCCGGCGCGCGCGGCTCCGACAGCTTGAGCCGCGCGCCATCGCGCGTGCGGATCTCGTGGACGATGGTGGCGCCCAGCGGCATGCCCAGCTCGACCGTGCCCTCGAGCGCGCCCTGCGGCGCCTCGCACAGGCGCAGGTTCTCCGGCCGCACGCAGGCCACGACCCGGCTGCCGGCGGCCAGGCCGGCCGGCGCGCGGGTGGCCAGCAGGGTGCCATCGGCCAGCCGCACGTGGGCGCCATCGGCCGCGAGCGCATCGAGCGTGCCGGGCAGCACGTTGGCGGTGCCGACGAACTGGTTGACGAAATAGGTGGCGGGCGTGTCGTAGACCTGGGACGGCGCGGCGAACTGCTCCAGCCGGCCCTGGCTGAGCACGGCCACGCGGTCGGCCATGCCCAGTGCCTCCTCCTGGTCGTGCGTGACGATGATGGCCGTGGTGCCGGCGGCGCGCTGGATGCGCTTGATCTCGATCTGCATGTCCAGCCGCAGGCTCTTGTCCAGGGCCGAGAAGGGCTCGTCGAGCAGCAGCACGCGCGGCTCGATGGCCAGCGCCCGCGCCAGCGCCACGCGCTGCTGCTGGCCGCCCGAGAGCTGCTTGGTCAGGCGCCCGGCGAGGTGGCCGAGCTGCACCATCTCCAGCATGTCGGCGGTGCGCCTGGCGGCCGCGGCGCGGTCGGTGCCGCGCGCCGCCAGGCCATAGCCGACGTTCTCGGCCACCGTCATGTGCGGGAACAGGGCGTAGTTCTGGAACACGATGCCGACGTTGCGGCGCGCCGGCGGCAGCTCGTCGATGCGGCGCCCGCCGATCACCACCTTGCCCGAGGTCTGCGTGATGAAGCCCGCGATGATGCGCAGCAGGGTCGTCTTGCCGCAGCCGCTGGGACCCAGCAGGGCGACCAGCTCGCCGGCGGCGACCTCCAGCGTGACGTGATCCACCGCCACCGAGCCGCCATAGCGGTGCACGATGTCGTCGAGGGTGAGGCTTTGTCCGGCGGTCGATTCCATGACGGCCCACCATGCAATCGCTGTGCCAGATTTTTGTATCCAATCTTTCTGCGGTACGGCGCCCTGGAACCGTCCTTGCATGGGGGATGCCTCGTACCGGTCCATGCCGCAATCCGGTGCGCCGCCGCACCAGATTGGATACAAAGTGGATTCGGTGGTGCATGCAATCGCATCGGGCCGGAACCGGTCGACCGCCTTTTTCCAATGCTCCCAGAGCCCCTTTTTCGAGGAACGCCACGCCCATGACTCCTGAACCGCATCGCTGGACCGCCCGGCACCTGGCCGCGCGGGTGAACCAGCGCGAACTGTCCGCCGTCGAGATCGCGCGCGGGATGGTCGAGCGCGTCGAGCGCCTGCAGCCGCGGCTCAACGCCTTCACCGACTTCGATCCCGCCGTGCCGCTGGCCGCCGCCCGCGCGGTGGATGCGCGGCTGGCCGCCGGCGAGCACCTGCCGCTCGCCGGCGTGCCCTTCACCGTCAAGGACAACCTGTGGCTGGGCGGCCGGCGCGCCACCTTCGGCTCGAAGGTGTTCGAGGACTTCGTCGCGCCGCGCGACTCGTGGTGCGTGGCCCGCCTGCGCGCGCTGGGCGCGGTGCCGCTGGGGGTGACGAACTGTTCCGAATTCGCCTGCAAGGGCATCACCGCCACGCCATTGCATGGCGAGACGCGCAATCCGTGGGACCTGGAGCGCACCACCGGTGGCTCCTCCGGCGGCGCCGTGGCGGCCGTCGCGGCCGGGCTGGGTCCGATCGCGCTGGCGACCGATGCCGGCGGCTCGGTGCGCCGCCCGGCCGCGCACACCGGGCTGGTCGGCATGAAGCCCACGCTCGGCCGGGTGCCCAACCCGTGGGGCTTCGACGATCCCAACCACCTGCTGTCGGTCATCGGGCAGATCGGCCGCGACGTCGAGGACGTGGCCCTGATGCTGGACGCGCTCACCGCCTGGGAGCCGGCCGACACGCTGTCGTCGCCGGCCTTCGCCGCGCCCGACGCGCTGGCCGCGCTGAAGGCGCCGCTGCGGCCGCTGCGCCTGGCGTGGTCGCCGCACCTGGGTTGCGGTCTGCCGGTCGATGCCGACGTGCGTGCCACGCTGGAGCAGGCGGTCGAGGCCTTGCGCCGGGCCGGCTGGCGCATCGAGGAGGCCGACCCGGTGTGGCCGCCCGGGGCCGCCGAGTACCCGCTGATCGCGCTGCAGCAGGCCGCGCTGGCGCAGCGCTTCGGCCGGGTCTGGCGCGAGACGCCCGAGCGGCTCGACCCCGACATCGGCGCCCAGATCGAACTCGGCTTCGCGATCTCGGGCGCGCGGGTGATGGAGCTGATGAAGCTGCGCGAGGACTTCCACGCCAGCTTCACGCGCCTGTTCGAAGGCGAGGGCGGCACCGCGGGCTTCGATGCGCTGCTGTGCCCGGTGAGTCCGGTCGAGGCATGGCCGCTGGGCAGCCTGGGTCCGGCGGAGATCGGCGGTCTGCCGGCCGGCCCGCGCGGCCATGCCGCCTTCACGCCGATCTTCAACTATGGCGGCGTGCCGGCGATCTCGCTGCCCTGCGGCACCGGGCGGCGCGGCCTGCCGGTGGGCCTGCAGATCGCCGGACCGCGCTTCGCCGACGCGCTGGTGCTGCGGCTGGCGTGGCACGCGGAGCAGGTGCTCGGTACCGGCCCTGCCTCGCCGTTGATGGATTGAGGCGGCGGCGCGCCGGCTTCAGCCGAACAGCACTTCCGCCAGGTCCACCTCGCCGACCTCCTGCGCATCGAGCTTCAGCGCGCTCTCGATGTGCGTCAGGTGCTCGGTCATCAGGCGGGCGGCGCCATCGGTGTCGCCGCGTTCGATGGCGTCGATCAGCCAGGCGTGCTCGTCGTTCGGGCAGGCGACCGCCGTGGGCGCCTCGAAGGTCAGGATCGCCAGGCAGGTCAGGGGGGTCAGCTCGCGCATCAGGCGCGCCAGGATGCTGCTGCCCGAGAGCTCGGCCAGCAGCACGTGGAAGTCGCCCGACAGCCGCACCGCCTGCCGGCGCTCGCCGCGCGCGTGGGCCTGCTGCTCGCGCCGCACCAGCGCGCGCAGCTGCCGGATCGCCGTGGGCGCCTTGCCCGCGGCGATGCGCTCGATCAGCCGCGCGACGGCGGCCGGTTCCAGCGTGCGGCGCACCGCGAGCACGTCGTGCGCCTCCTCCGCGCTGGGCTTGGTCACGAAGGCGCCGCGATTGGGGATCAGCGTCACCAGCTGCTCCACCGCCAGCCGCTGCAGCGCGCCGCGCACCTGCGTGCGGCTGACCGCGAACAATTCGGCCACGCGCTCCTCCGACAGCTTGGTGCCCGGCAGCAGCCGGTGCTCGACGATGGCGTCGTAGATGCTCTGGTGGATGTCGGCCCGGCTGGCGCCGCTGCGCGTGGCGGGCGGCGCCGGCGTCGCCGATGGCGTGGCTGGCGGGGTCGAGGCGGTGCGGGATCTGGAGGAGGTCATCGGGCCAGGCGGTTGCAAGAGTCGTGCACGCGTTCGAGTCCGAAAAGGCGGAAGGGGTGGATACAGGAACGATCGGGATCGTATCCAATGTCGACGGCGCTGGCACGCTTCTGGCGTTGATCCGGCTTCCTTCATGCTCCAAAGGACAAGATGCCGGATCGCAAGCTGCTCGGGATGCTCACTCCCTCGTCGAACACCATCCTTGAACCCGTCACCGCCGCCATGCTGGCGGACCTGCCCGGGGTCAGCGCCCATTTCGGGCGCTTCCGGGTCACCGAGATCGCCCTGTCGGCCGGTGCCCTGGCCCAGTTCGACAACCGCGAGATCCTCGCGGCGGCCGAACTGCTCTCGCATGCGCGCTGCCACGTGATCGGCTGGAACGGCACCGCCGCCGGCTGGCTGGGTTTCGAATCGGACCGCGCGCTGTGCACGGCCATCGAGCACACGACCGGCGCCCTGGCCTGCACCTCGATCCTGGCGCTCAACGAGATCCTGCGCGACACCGGCGTGCGCCGGCTCGGCCTGGTGTCGCCCTACCGCGACGACGTGCAGGCGGCCATCGTGCGCAACTACGCGCACGAGGGCATCGACTGCTCGACCGAGCGCCATCTGGGCCTGCAGGACAACTTCTCGTTCTCGCAGGTGACCGAGGACGAACTCCACGCGATGGCGCGCGATGTCATGTCCGGCCCCGTTGAGACGCGGCCCGAGGCCATCGCCATCTATTGCACCAACCTGCGCGGCGCGCCGATGGCCGCGCGGCTCGAGGCCGAGTTCGGGGTGCCGGTCTACGACACCATCGCCACGGTGGTGTGGAAGTCGCTGCGCCTGGCGGGCGTGGACACGCGCCAGCTGGCGCGCTGGGGCAGCCTGTTCGAGCGCTGAGGCGCCGCCGCCTCAGGCCGTCGCGCCTTCCTCGACGGTCGACATGTCGACCACGAAGCGGTACTTCACGTCGCTCCTGAGCATGCGCTCGTAGGCTTCGTTGATCTGCGACATGCGGATCGGTTCGATGTCCGAGACGATGCCGTGCTCGGCGCAGAAGTCCAGCATCTCCTGCGTCTCGGCGATGCCGCCGATGAGCGAGCCGGCCAGGCGGCGGCGCTTGAAGATCAGGTTGAAGACGGTGGGCGAGGGATGCGGCGTGGCCGGCGCGCCGACCAGCGTCATGGTGCCGTCGAGCTTGAGCAGCGCCAGGAACGGGTCGAGGTCGTGGGCGGCGGCGACGGTGTTGAGGATGAAGTCGAAGCTGTTGCCGTGGGCGGCCATCTCGTCGGCGTTCCTCGACACCACGACCTCCCTGGCACCCAGGCGCAAGGCATCCTCCCGCTTGTCGGGCGAGGTGGTGAACAGCACCACGTGCGCGCCCATCGCGGCGGCGATCTTCACGCCCATGTGGCCCAGGCCGCCCAGGCCGACGATGCCGACCTTCATGCCCGGACCGACCTTCCACTGGCGCAGGGGCGAGTAGGTGGTGATGCCCGCGCACAGCAGCGGCGCGACGGCGGCCAGGTCGGCCTCGTCGTGGTTGACCTTCAGCACGAACTTCTCGTGCACCACGATGTGGTCGGAATAGCCGCCCAGCGTGATGGCGCGCGAGACCTGCTCGGGGCTGTCGTAGGTGCCGGTGAAGCCGTTGTCGCAGTACTGCTCCAGGCCGTCGGCGCAGGGCTGGCAGTGCTGGCAGCTGTCGACCATGCAGCCCACGCCGACGATGTCGCCGACGGCGAACTTCGAGACGCCGTCGCCGATGGCGGTGACGCGGCCGACGATCTCGTGGCCGGGCACGCAGGGGTAGGTGGCCGGGCCCCATTCACTGCGCGCGGTGTGCAGGTCGGAATGGCAGACGCCGCAATGCAGGATGTCGATGGCGACATCGCGCGCGGCCGGGTCGCGGCGCTCGAAGGTGAAGGGTGCCAGCGGCGTGGTGGCGGAGCGGGCCGCGTAGGCGTGCGTGAGTCGGGTCATGGCGGGAATCCTCGAAAAGCGTGGATGAAGGCGCGCCCGCGGAGGGCGCGCATGAGGCGGAGGGCGCGACCGGGTGGCGGGTGCCGGGCATCGGGGCACCAGGCGGGGGGTCGGCGCGGATCCACGACCTTACGCCGCTTCTGCGATGCGCGTCTGTCGGCCGGCAACGCCCCCGACGACCCCGCGTGCGCGCGGGAACGGGCTGCGTGCTAAGGTCGCCGCCGCCCGGATCGTCCCCGGTCCGCGATCCCGTCACCGAGTCCCCCGTGCCCCTTCCCGACCCCCCCGTCCCGAGCGCCGCGCGCGCCGCGCGCGCCGCGCGCGCCACCCAGGCCACCCAGGCCGATGCCGCCACCGCCACCGCCACCGCATCGACCGCCGCCGGTCTCTCGCCGCGCCTGACCTGGCTGTTCGCCA
Organism: Variovorax sp. PEI5; assembly: GCF_056679935.1. Lineage (NCBI taxonomy): Bacteria > Pseudomonadati > Pseudomonadota > Betaproteobacteria > Burkholderiales > Comamonadaceae > Variovorax > Variovorax sp. PEI5. The sequence continues at coordinate 2,039,055 of NZ_CM155257.1, read as the reverse complement.
TCGCCTGCGGCCTGTGCGTGGCCAACCTGTACTTCGCGCAGCCATTGGTCGGCCCGATCGCCGAGACGCTGCGGCTGCATGCCGGGCTGGCGGGCCTGGTCGTCACGCTCACGCAGCTGGGCTACGGCACCGGCCTGCTGCTGCTGGTGCCGCTGGCCGACGTGGTCGAGAACCGCCGCCTGATCCTGCTGGCGATGGCCGGCGCGGTGCTGGGCCTGGTGGCCGTGGCGCTGTCGAACTCGGCCGCCACCTTCCTGGCGGCGTCGTTCGTGGTCGGCCTGTGCGCGGTGGCGGCGCAGGTGCTGGTGCCCCTGGCATCGCATCTGGCGCCGGAGGCCAGCCGGGGCCGGGTGGTGGGCAACATCATGGCCGGGCTCATCGCCGGCATCATGCTGGCGCGTCCCTTCTCCAGCCTGGTGGCATCGGCCTTCGGCTGGCGCGCGGTGTTCGCCATCTCGGCGCTGCTGATGGTGGGGCTGATCGCGGTGCTCTGGCGGGCCCTGCCGCAGCGCGTGCCGCACGGCTCCATCGGCTATGCGCGCACCATGGCGTCGCTGCCCGGCATCGTCTGGCGCACGCCGGTGCTGCAGCGCCGGGGCTTCTACCAGGGCATGCTGTTCGCCGGTTTCCAGGCCTTCTGGACCGCCGTGCCGCTGCTGCTGGTGCACGAGTTCGGCATGGGGCAGGGCGGCATCGCGCTGTTCGCGCTGGCTGGCGCCGCCGGCGCGCTGGCGGCGCCCTGGGCCGGGCGGCTGGCCGATCGCGGACTGACGCGGCCGGCCACCGGCGCGGCCATCGGCGCGGCCCTGCTGTCCTTCGTCATCGGCGCGGTGTCGGTGCATTTCCATTCGCTCGCCGGGCTGGTCTTCGCCGGCATCCTGCTCGACGGCGCGGTGCAGCTGTGCCAGGTGCTCAACCTGCGCAGCCTCTATGTGCTGGCGCCGGAACTGCGCGGACGACTCAACGGCCTGTTCATGACCTTCATCTTCCTGTGCGCGGCCGTCGCCTCCGGCGTCTCGGCGGCGGTCTATGCCTTCCACGGCTGGAGCGGCGTCTGCCTGATGGGCGGCACGCTGGCATTGGCGGCGGGCCTGCTGTTCCTGAGCGACCGCGTCGCGCGCGTGGCCCGGACGGCCTGAGCGGCGACGGCGCCGCCGATCGGTCGGGCGGCCGGGACCCGGCCTAGCCCCCGCGCCCGGCGGGCGGCGGCGTCCACTCGTACACCCAGGTCTCGCTGACCGCCGCATCGCCGCTGCGCAGGTGGACCCGCAGCGCGACCGGCTCGTCGCCCTCGGCCACCAGGTCGAACATCGCCCGGATGCCCCGCACCGCCGCCAGCGGCCGTGCCGACGTGATCTCCACCCGCCCGCGCGAGACCTCGACGACCGGCTCGATCGCCGTGCCCGCCGCCGCCAGCGCGGCCAGCCGGCCGCCCGCGAAGTCGAGCGCGAAGCGATGCGACGCGTAGGTGCGCGGCCGGCCGATGACGCCGCCGATGCCGGTGCGCGTGGCCACGCAATGCGCCAGGCCGGCCTGCGCCGGCGCCACCGGTGCGCGTGCGCCCCAGTGCAGCCGGTAGGCGTACAGCAGTTCCTCGCCGGCCCGGGGCGGCGTGGCCGGGTTCCAGAAGGCGACGATGTTGTCGAAGGTCTCGTCCTGCGTCGGGATCTCGACCAGCTGCACCGAGCCCTCGCCCCAGTCGCCCCGGGGTTCGACCCACAGCGAGGGCCGCTTCTCGTAGAACACGCCATCGTCCTGGTAGTGGTCGAAGTCGCGATCGCGCTGCATCAGCCCGAAGCCGCGTGGACCCCGGTCGGCGAAGGCGTTGAAGCGCAGCCGCGCCGGGTTCGACAGCGGCCGCCAGATCCATTCGCCGGCGCCGGTGTGCAGCTGCAGGCCGTCGGAGTCGTGGATCTCGGGGCGCCAGTCGTTGGCCAGGCGGCGGTCGTTCTCGCCGGTCTGGTACATGCTGGTGCAGGGCGCGATGCCGATGCGCTCGATGGCGCGGCGCGGGTAGAGCGCGGCGTCGACGTCCATCGTCAGCACCTCGCCCGGCGTGATGGCGAAGCGGTAGGCGCCGGCCACGCTGGGCGAATCGAGCATCGCGTAGACCACCACGGTGGTGGCGCCCGGCGCCGGGCGCTCGAAGTAGAAGTCGGTGAAGTCCGGGAATTCCTCCGGCCGGGGCAGGGCGGTGTCCACCGCCAGGCCGCGCGCCGACAGGCCGTACTGGCCCTCGGCGCCGACGGCGCGGAAGTAGCTCGCGCCCAGGAACGCCGCCACGTCGTTGCGGAAGGCCGGCGCGCCCAGCACGCGGAAGCCGGCGAAGCCGAGGTCGTCGGGCTGCCTGGCGCCATCGAGTCCGCTCCTGCCGTAGTCGAACATCGCCGGGTCGTAGGCCAGCTGGCGGGCCTCGTCGCCGACGACGTCGAACATGCGCACCGGCCGCTTGAAGAACAGCCCCAGGTGGAACAGCCGGATCTGGAAGCGCAGGCCTGCATCGGCCCACAGGCCGTGTTCGGGGCGGAAGCGCAGGGCCTGGTAGCCATCCCAGTCGAGCGCGGCGACATCGGCCGGCAACGGCCGGCCATGCGGTTCGTAGGCGCGTTCGGAGAGGTTGCGCGCCGCGCCCTTGAGCCAGGCGTAGTCGAAGCCGCGCTGCGTGCCGCCGAGCGGCTTCAGGCCGGCGGCGCGCGCGGCGGGGGCGATCGCCGGGGTCGCCGTGTCGAGGGGCCGCGCGCCGCTCGCGCAACCCGCGAGGCCGAGGACGCCGGCGGCGCCGAGGAAGTTTCTTCTCTGCATGGCGCGGCAGTCTAGGCGCGCGGGTTCACCCTCTGCTGGCCAAATCCCCGCGCGCCGTGCCTACATCGACCAGATGCGCGGCAGGCCGGCCGGCCGCTGCCAGAGTTCGCCGCGCCAGGCCTGCCAGACCTGCCGCAGCAGCTGCATGGCGGGCTCGACCACCGGCGCCAGCACGCGCAGCACCACGATCCCGCCATGCGGGCTGGTGGCGCCGGCGCTCGCCGCCAGTTCGTGCGCGTCGGCCCATCCGCGCGCCAGCTCGAGCAGCGACTCGCGCCGCGCGCGCGCGAGCGGCGTGCCCGCGACCAGGAACAGCGAGGCGATGCAGCGCTGCCCCGCCAGCCCGAGCGGACTGGCGAGCAGCCGGTGGTCGGCGGCATCGATGCGGCCGCGCTCCAGCCACATCCCCGGCACCTCGATGTGCTGCAGCAGGCTGCCGCGTTCGAACGGTAGGCCGGCGGCGGGCAGGCCGAGCGCGGTCACGTCCCAGCCGATCAGCTCGGCGCCGGGCGCGGCCTCGATGCGCAGCCGGTTCTCGGCCCGGCAGCCGCTGTAGCAGAGCGCCTCCAGCGGCAACCATTCGAGCCGCGCGCCGGCGGCCAGCCGCAGGGTGGTGCGCTGCACCGCGACCTCGCCCTCGCTGCGATAGAAGCGCGTCGCGCCCGGCGTGGTCAGCAAGCCGTGGCTGCCCGGCGCGGCGCTCACGTCGATGTCGAGCGTGTCGCCACCGACCAGTCCGCCCGGTGGATGCACCAGCACGTTGTGGCAGACCGCGTCGCCCTCCGGATACAGGCTCTGCAGGATGCGCAGCGGGCCATCGTGCCGGAAACGCGCGATGGTGCGTGAGGGGGTCGGGGCGCTGTAGTCGAGCGCGAGTCGGGCGTGCCAGGGCATCCGTGGAGTCTAGAAGCCAAACCCGCCCCGCGCCCGCAACCCCGGGGTAGGCCGAGGACACCGTGGAACCGGCTTCGCCGGGCCGCCGGTGTCGCCCCCTGGAAGGGGGTTGGCGAAGCGACACGAAGTGCGCGAAGCCTGGGGGTGAGCTCAGGACACCGTGGAACCGGCTTCGCCGGGCCGCCGGTGTCGCCCCCTGGAAGGGGGTTGGCGAAGCGACATGAAGTGCGCGAAGCCTGGGGGTGGGTCAAATCCTCCAGGCGCCCTCGTGGGGAGCGGTGGCCTCGTCGATCAGGGCGGGGCCGATGCATTCGATCGGATGGGGCGAGGCGGCGAAGACATCGCGGCAGGACAGCTCGGCATCGCGCTGGTCCTGGCGCTCGCCACGGAAGACGCGCAGGCGCTCGGCGTCGATGCCGAACACCACGCGTCCGATGTTCGACCAGAAGATCGCGCCGGCGCACATCACGCACGGCTCGGCCGACGAATAGAGCGTGGCGCCGGCGAGTTCCTCGCGCGTCGGGCGCCGCGCGGCCAGCGCCCGGATGGCGCCCATCTCGGCGTGGGAGGTGCAGTCGCCGTTCTCGGCGGTGGCGTTGTAGGCCTCGGCGATGACGTCGCCGGCGGCCGAGACCACGATGGCGCCGAACGGCCGGTTGCCGCGCCGGCTCGCCGCGTGCGACCAGTAGATCGCCTTGCGCAGGTAGCGGCCGTCGCGCTCGTCGAGCGGCTGCTCGGCCGGCAGGCCGGCACCGGCGCTGGCGCGCGGCCATGTCGCTGACGACGACGAGGAGGAGGAGGAGGAGAAATGAGAAGTCATGGTCGGATCGTTCGTTGATGCATTCGTGCCTGTGTCCACCGCACGATGGCGACGGAACGCCGTACCGGAGAAAGCGAGCCGGGCACATGCCGCCGGCTCGCGTCGTTCGACATCGAAGCCGCGCGAGCGCCACGATCTTCGTTCCGGTTTCCGCGCATCGGTGGAGAAATCGCTTCGGATTCAGACGGCGGCCAATGGCTCGTGCTCGAAATGCCGGACGGTTCCGGGAGGTTCAGGGACTCGGGCACCGGCAAGCAGGAGGCATGCCACGGCGAGCGCCGGAAATCCCCTGGCGCCGGGCGGCGCACGGTCCGGCGCACGCCATGCACCACGAAGCGGCACGCCGCGCACCGGAAAAGTACGACCCCGCCGAGGGGGCACCGTCCCGGTGAATTTGTCGCTCCCTTCCACCCTGGGCGATCATCGGGGTCGCACAGAGTAGAAGCGTTCACCAGCCGCAAGCCGTCTGAGGCTGGCAGGAAATTGCTCTTGAAGCCCGAGTTCCGACTTTCTTCAGGAGATCCATTGCCATGAGCGCCACCGACCACGTCCTCACCGAACTCCAGCGCGAGACCCGCATGGGCGCGCCGGGCCGCACCACCACCGCGCGCGAGATCCGCCGCATCGACCTCTCCGACTTCGAGCATCGCCGCGACGTCATCGCCCAGGAGCTGTGGGACGCCGCCGTCGACGTCGGCTTCTTCCAGCTCGTCAACCACGGCATCGAGCTGTCGAGGATCCGCGAGGCCTTCGGTATGGCCGAGCGCCTGTTCGCCCTGCCCGAAGCGGTCAAGGCGCAGTACCCGCTGAAGAAGGCCCTCAACGCCGGCTGGGAGAGCAAGGCGCAGGTCCGGCCCTCCACCGGCACGCCCGACCAGAAGGAGAGCTACCAGATCACCCGCCCGCACATGGCGGACCTGTGGCCGACCGAGGAGGAACTGCCGGGATTGCGCCAGACCCTGCTCGCCTTCGAGCGCGAGAGCTGGGAGGTCGGCATGCGCGTGCTGTCGTGCTTCGCGACCAAGCTGGGCTTCGAGCGCGACTTCTTCGCCCGCGCGCACGATCCGGAGCGTCCCAGCTACCAGAGCACCCTGCGCCTGCTGCACTACTACGCGATCCCGCCCGAGGCGCAGGACCGGCTCGAACTGTGGCGCGCCGGCGCGCACACCGATTTCGACTGCCTGACGCTGCTCTACCAGCGCCATGGCCAGGGCGGCCTGGAGGTGTGTCCCGGCAAGGAGATGGACGCGCAGGAATGGACCCCCATCGCGCCCGACGGCGACGCCATCACCTGCAACATCGGCGACATGCTGATGCGCTGGAGCGACGACCGCCTGCCGAGCAACTTTCATCGCGTGAAGAACCCGCTGCCGGGCGAGTACATGGGCTCGCGCTACAGCATCGCCTTCTTCGCCCAGGCCAATCGCGACGCGATGATCGAGAGCCCGGGCGGGACGCACGCGCCGATCAGCGCCGGCGATTTCCTCAACCAGCGCATCGCGGCCAACTTCAAGGCGTACTGAGCGGCGCCGGGGGCGCGAGCGGTGCCTGGGCCGGCGCCTCGAGCGGGATCCGATCGAGCTCGGCCAGCCAGACCTCGGCCTCGGAGTCGCTGGGGGCGCGCCAGTCGCCGCGCGGCGAGAGCGAGCCGCCCGAACCCACCTTCGGCCCGTTGGGCACGCACGAGCGCTTGAACTGGCTGGTCTTGAAGAAGCGCCAGACGAAGGTGCGCAGGTGGGCGCGGATGGCCGCGAGCCCATAGGCATTGCGCTCCTCGCCCTCCAGCGCCTCGGGCCAGGGACCGCGTTCGCGCTCGCTCCAGGCCGCGTGCGCGAGGAACGCCACCTTCGAGGGGCGGAAGCCGTGGCGCGTGATGTAGTAGAGGTGGAAGTCCTGCAGCTCGTAGGGGCCGATGGTGTCCTCGGTGCGCTGGCCGGGCTGCTCGCGCGAGGCGACGTCCCGGGCCTCGCTCTTGCCTTCGTCCTGGCCCTGGCCCTGGGCGCCGTCCGCCGGCGCGTCGACCGGCACCAGCTCCGGGCTGACCTCGGTGGCCACGATGGCGCGCAGCACCTCGCTGCCGGCCGCGTCGAGCACGCCCGCGCCGGCGACCCAGCGCACCAGGTGCTTGATCAGCGTCTTGGGCACGCTGGCGTTGACGTTGTAGTGCGACATGTGGTCGCCCACGCCATAGGTGCACCAGCCCAGCGCCAGCTCGCTGAGGTCGCCCGTGCCCACGACGATGCCGCCGTGGTGGTTGGCCAGGCGGAACAGGTGGCTGGTGCGCTCGCCGGCCTGCACGTTCTCGAAGGTGATGTCGTACTGCGCCACGCCCTCGGCGAAGGGGTGGCCCAGGTCGGCGAGCATCTGGCGGCAGCTCGGGCGGATGTCGATCTCGCGCGCGGTGCAGCCGATGGCCGCCATCAGCCCGTGCGCCTGGCGCAGGGTGCGCCCGGTGGTGGCGTAGCCGGGCATCGTGAAGCCCAGGATGTCGCTGCGCGGGCGCCCCAGGCGGTCCATCGCCTGGGCGCACACCAGCAGCGCGTGGGTCGAGTCCAGCCCGCCGGAGACGCCGATGACCAGCTTGGCGATGCCCGCGGCCTCCACCCGCTGGACCAGCGACTGCACCTGGATGTTGAAGACCTCGCGGCAGCGCTCGTCGCGCGTGGCCGCGTCGGCCGGCACGTAGGGGAAGCGCTCCACCGTGCGGCGCAGCGCCCCGGGGGCCGCGCACCCCAGCCCGGGCAGGTCGAACTCGACGGTGCGCCAGTGCCTCAGCGCGTCCTTGTGGCGCTGGGCCGAGACGCCGAAGGAGTTCTGGCGCATGCGCTCGTGGGCCAGGCGCTCCAGGTCGGCATCGGCCACGATCATGTGGGAGCGGTTGCTGAAGCGCTCGCTCTGGGCGAGCAGCTCGCCGTTCTCGTAGATCAGCGCCTGGCCGTCCCAGGCCAGGTCGGTGGTCGACTCGCCGATGCCCGCCGACGAGTACAGGTAGGCCGCCAGGCAGCGCGCCGACTGCGAGCGCACCAGCTGGTGGCGGTAGTCGGACTTGCCCACCGTGATGTTCGATGCCGAGAGGTTGACCAGCACCGTCGCGCCCGCGAGCGCGGCCTGGCTCGACGGCGGGATGGGCACCCACACGTCCTCGCAGATCTCGACGTGGAAGGTCAGCAGCGGCAGGCCGCGCGCCCTGAACAGCAGTTCGGCGCCGAAGGGCACGCGCGCGCCGCACAGCTCGATCTCGGTGGCCAGGGCGCTGTCGGCGGGGCTGAACTGGCGGCCCTCGTAGAACTCGGCGTAGTTGGGCAGGTAGGTCTTGGGCAGCACGCCCAGCAGGGCGCCGCCGGCGACCACCGCCGCGCAGTTGTAGAGCCGGTGGTCCACCCGCAGGGGCAGGCCGACGACGGCGATGGTGGGCAGCCCGCGCGAGGCCGCCACCACCTGCCCGAGGGCGGCCTCGCAGGCGTCGAGCAATGCGCTCTGGTGGAACAGGTCGTCGCAGGTATAGGCCGACAGGCCCAGCTCCGGGAAGGCGACCAGCGCGACGCCCTCGGCGGCGGCCTCGCGGTAGAGACGCAGGGTCTCCTCGACGTTGAAGGCCGGATCGGCCACGCGGTTGCGCGGCACGGCCACGGCCAGGCGGGCGAAGCCGTGCGAATAGGGGTTGCCGAAATCGGCAATGGATGAATCGGTGGGCATGCCCACATCCTAGGTCCTGGCGATGCGGGAAGCACTTCCCGCATCGCTCAGGTCACCCGGATGACCCGGCACGAGCCGCAGCGATCAGCGTTCGAAGGTCGCCACTGTCGGAATCTCCCAATCAGCGCTGGCCGCATCCGCAGGCACCGCCAACATGAAGATCGCAGCAGAAGCCGTCGAAATGACAACGGTGATGAGGAAATTGACCATGGAACATAGTCTGGGTCACTTTTTGTAACGGCTTGTCAGCCATTGCCGATCCCGCGTGCGCGACGGGTGCCCGCGTCGAGGAACAGCGGCCTCAGGAAGCCGATGTCGCGGCGGCCGGCACGGCGGTCGTGGACACCGCACCGGCCTCCTCGTCGAGGGTGCCGACGACCCTGCCATCGCCGATGAAGGCCTCGCCCACCAGCATGCGGAAGGCCGTGCCGGGCGTCAGGCGGGGCAGCGCCACGGCCGGCGACAGCAGTTCGATCGGCAGGCGCTGGGTCGTGCCGCGCCGGAAGGCGCCCCCCGCGGGCACCTGCCAGCGCCCGGAGAAGCCTTCCTTGCCGACCACGAAGGCGCAGAAGTGCTCGCCTTCGGCGATCAGCAGGTCCTCGGCCGGCACGGCGGCGGGGCGCAATGTGATGTCGCAGCGCAGGTGGGCGCGAAAGGGCGTCTCCAGCGCCTTCGCGATGCTGGCGCCGGCGGCCGCTGCGGCTTCCGCCAGGGGCGCGGGCGCGGGCTTCGGAGGTCGCTTCAGGCGCGCCATCAGCCAGCCCACGACATTGCCGATCACCGGGATCCACAGCAGCAGCATCAGGGTGCCGATGTCGCGCGTGGTGGTGCCGGGCGGGGCGAAATGGCGGATCGCCGCGCCCGTCACGGCCAGCAGGAGGAGCACGACGACGATGAGCTTGCGGCGGGATTGGCGGGTGGTCATGGGGGGAGGTGGGCGGCTGCGGGACGGCCATTCTCGCGAACCGCCGCGCGCGAGGCGGCGACGCCGATGAAAACGGCAGGAGCGGGAGGAGCCGGGAGAAGGGGAGGCGGACCGGCGCAGTGGCTAGCTGCCACGCGCGGCCCAGAACCCGCGATGCGTCTCGACCATCTCGTCGGCCACCTCGGGCACCGGCCCGGTCACCTCGATCGATTTCTGGCCGCGCGCGAAGACCTCGCGGCAGGGCAGCGCCAGGGTCGGGTTCTCCGGGTGGTCGCCGGTCAGGGCCAGCAGCGCGTCCTCGCCGGCGCCATAGACGACCCGGCCGATGTCGGCCCAGTACACGGTGCCGGCGCACATCGCGCAGGGCTCGAAGGTGGTGACCAGCGTGCACTGGCGCAGGTAGGCGCCCGGGTAGTTCAGCCAGGCGTGGCGCGCCAGGGTGGCCTCGGCATGCTGCACGGTGTCGATGTTGCCCTGCTCGGCCAGCACCGTCTCGCCATCCGGGGCCACCAGCAGCGCCCCGAACGGATGCCGCCCCATCGCCATGGCCCGCCGCGCCACCAGGTCGGCGCGCCGCAGGGCGGCGATCATCTGTTCGCGCGTCATCGGCGTCAGCCGCCCTGCGAGCCGCGGTGCGCCCAGCCGGTGGTGTGCTTCTCGATCAGGCTGAAGAGTTCGTACATGACCATGGCCATCGCGCCCACCACCATCAGGCCGGCGAAGGCCAGGCCCATCTGCATGGCCGAGCCGGCCGAGATCAGCAGGTAGCCGATGCCCTCGTTGGCCGCCGTCATCTCCGAGACCGTGGTGCCGACGAAGGCCAGCGTGATGGCGACCTTGAGCGAGGCGAAGAAGTACGGCATGGAGCGCGGCAGGCCGATCTTCATCAGCACGTCCCAGCGCTTGGCGCCCAGCACGCGCAGCACGTCCTCCAGTTCCGGCTCCAGCGTGGCCAGGCCGGTGGCGATGTTGACCATGATCGGGAAGAAGCTGATGAGGAAGGCCGTCAGGATCGCCGGTCCGATGCCGATGCCGAACCAGACCACCAGGATCGGCACGAAGGCCGCCTTGGGCAGGGCGTTGAAGGCCGTCATCAGCGGATACATGGCCGCGTAGGCCAGCCGCGAGCTGCCGACGACGAAGCCCAGCAGCACGCCCACCACGATGGCCAGCCCGAAGCCCGCCATCGTGACCCAGAAGGTGCGCCAGGCATGGCCGGCGATGATCTCCTTGAACTCCCAGAACTGGGTCCAGATGCGCAGCGGGCTCGGGAAGATGAATTCGGAGATGCCCAAGCCCGAACAGACGATCTGCCACAGCACCAGCACGGCCACCAGCAGCAGCCAGGGCGACCAGCGTTCGATCTGCCTGGCGTTCCTCTGCATCGCGCTCATGACGCCACCGCCGAGGCCGAGGTCCGGGCCGCGCCGATGCCCGTGTTGCGGATGGCGCCGATGTGTCCGCGCAGTTCCAGCACGATGTCGGTGAACTCCTTGGTGTAGGTGACTTCGAGCTCGCGCGGGCGCGGCAGCTCGATCTCGCGGCGGACCACGAAGCGGCCCGGACTCTTGCTCATGACATAGACCGTGTCGGCCAGGAAGACGCTCTCGCGCAGGTCGTGGGTCACCAGGATGACGTTGAAGCGCTGCTCGGTCCAGAGATCGCGCAGGATGCACCACAGCTCCTCGCGCGTGAAGGCGTCGAGCGCGCCGAAGGGCTCGTCGAGCAGCAGCATCTTGGGCTCGTGGATGAGCGCGCGGCAGATGCTCGCGCGCTGCTGCATGCCGCCGGAGAGCTGCCACGGGAACTTGTCCTCGTAGCCGGCCAGGCCGACCTTCTGCAGCAGGCGGCGGGCGCGCTCCTCGTACTCCTTCCTCCTGGCGCGGAAGGTGGAGCGATAGGGCTCGACGATCTCCAGCGGCAGCAGCACGTTGTCGACCGTGGTGCGCCAGGGCAGCAGCGACGGCGCCTGGAAGGCCATGCCCGAGATCTTCAGCGGCCCGGTCACCGGCGCGCCGTCGATGCGGATGCGGCCCATCGAGGGCATCTTCAGGCCGGTGGCCAGCTTCATGAAGGTCGACTTGCCGCAGCCCGAGGGCCCGACGATGGCGATGAACTCGCCACGCCGGATCTTCAGGTCGATCGCCTCGACCGCGAAATGGTTCTCCCGCAGCAACTGCTCGTTGTAGGCCAGCCAGACATCCTGGAAATCGACGAAGTGGGTGGGTTCGGACATGGGTTCGATGGGACGCGCAGGGGTGAGCTACTTCTTGAGGATGGCGAGTTCCGCGGCCGGCGGCAGCAGGGACGCGTTCCAGACCGTGGCCGGGTCGACCCGCGTCTTGGTCGCGAAGGCGTCCGACACCTGCGAGGCCATCAGCGCCAGGCGGCCGGCATTGGCGGCGCCGAAGCCCTCGGCGCGCGCGTCGGCGCTGTTGATCACGGTGTCGATCGCCAGCTGCAGGCGGCGCGTCTCCAGCTTGCTGTCGATGATGCCGTCGCGCGCCTTGACCGATTCGATCGCCACCGCCGGGTTGGCGATGACCTCCCTGGCGCCCTTGGCGAAGGCCGACAGGAAGGCCTTCACCGCCGCCGGGTTGTCCTTGAGCATCTTCGGCGAGACGATGATCGCGTTGCCATACAGCTTCACGCCGTAGTCGGGGTAGGGCAGCACCACCACGTCGGCCGCCTTGGCGCCGCGCGCCTCCAGGTTGAGCAGCGAGGTGAAGGTGAAGCCGGTGATGGCATCGATGTCGCCGCGCATCAGCATCGTCTCGCGCAGCGACGGATCCATGGCGGTCCAGTTCACCGCGCCGATGTTGTTGGCCTTGGCGAAGATCGGGAACGCGCGCCGGCCGGCGTCGAACACCGGGGCGCCGAGCTTCTTGCCGGCCAGGTCGGCCGGCTTGGCGATGCCGCTCTTCTTCAACGCCATCACCGAGGCGGGCGTGTTGTTGTAGACCATCATGACCGCCACCGGCTTGTTGGGCGCATCGGGATTGTTGGCGTGGAACTCCATCAGCGCGGCCAGGTCGGCGAAGCCCATGTCGTAGGCGCCCGAGGCCACCCGCGTGACCGTGCCGCCCGAGCCGTTGCCGGCATCGATCGTCACGTCGAGCCCGGCATTCTTGAAATATCCCTTGGCCGCCGGATGCAGGAACAGGGCGGCCGGCCCCTCGAAGCGCCAGTCGAGCTGGAACTTGACGGGCGTCTGCGCCTGCGCGCCACCGGCGAGGCCGAAGGCGAGGGCGGAAACGGCGAGGAGGGACTGGAGCAGGTGGCGCTTGTTCATCTTCGGTGGCATCTGGAGAAGGAATGGCTCGAACGGAAGCAATAACGGTGCCCGCACCGGATCGGCGCCGCGTTCATGGCGAATCCGGAAGGGTCGCGGCAGTCCCCGACTGACACGGACGCCCTCGCGCCGGTGCCAGCATCCTTCTGCCGGATCGCCTTGCCCCTCGAAGAGAGACCCCACCCGTCATGACCTCATCGTTTCCCGAACCTGGCCCGGATGCCCTGGATTTCCTCCGCGACGGCGGCGTGCTGGGCGAACTCATCCGGACCAAGGACTGGCGCGAGCACCCGCTCGGGCCGCCAGTGGTGTGGCCGCAGTCGCTGCGCTCGATGGTCTCGGCATGCCTGAACTCGCCGGTGCTGTGCTGCATCCTGTGGGGGCCGGAGTTGCGCATGCTCTACAACGACGCCTATATCGAATCGATGGGCGAGCGCCATCCGGGCGCCCTCGGCCAGCCGGTGGCCGAGGTCTGGGGCGACGCCTGGAGCGCCGTCGCCGCCGACTTCCATCGCGTGACGCTCACCGGCCGCGGCATGATCCGGCGCAAGGTCCCGCTCCTGATCGAGCGCCATGGCCGCAGCGAGCAGAGCTGGTGGGACTTCACCGCCACGCCGATCCGGGGCGAGGACGGCCGCATCGCCGGCCTGCTCAATCAGGGCAGCGAGATCACCCAGCAGGTGATGGCCGAACAGCAGCGCGATGCCTCGGCGGCCGAACTGCGCGACCTCACCGAGCATCTGTCGCTGCTGGTCGAGGAGCGCACGCGCGACCGCAACGCGCTGTGGGAGCTGTCGTCGGACCTGATGCTGCGCTGCGGCTTCGACGGCCGCATGGTCGCGATCAATCCTGCCTGGCAGCGCGTGCTGGGCTGGGAGGAGTCGGAATTGCTCGGCTCCTCGCTGTTCGACCTCATCCATCCCGACGATCTGCCCGCCACCATTGCCGGCGCCAGCGCGTCGGCCGAAGGCCAGTCGTTCCCGCGCTTCGACAACCGCTATCGCCACAAGGACGGCACTTATCGCCACATCAGCTGGTCGACCCGCACGGCCCACGGGCTCATCAACGCGGTCGGCCGTGACGTCACCGATGAACTCGCGCAATCCAACGCACTGGCGGCATCGCAGGAGCAATTGCGCCAGTCGCAGAAGCTCGAGGCCGTGGGCCAGCTCACCGGCGGCGTGGCGCACGACTTCAATAACCTGCTGACGGTGGTGCGCTCGTCGGTCGAACTGCTGCGCCGCGTCGATCCGGCGGCCGCCGACAAACGCCGACGCTACATCCAGTCGATCTCCGACGCCGTCGATCGCGCCGCCAAGCTCACCGGCCAGTTGCTGGCCTTCGCGCGCCGCCAGGCGCTCACGCCCACGGTGTTCGACGTCGTGCGCAACATCCGCCTGGTGGGCGAGATGATGGACACGCTGACCGGCTCGCGCATCCGGGTGCGCATCGACCTGCCACCCCATCCCTGCTACGTGCATGCCGATGCCAGCCAGTTCGACACCGCCATCGTCAACATGGCCGTCAACGCCCGCGACGCGATGGATGGCGAGGGCCGGCTGACCTTGCGCGTGCGCCGGGTCGAGTCGCTGCCGGCGATCCGTTCGCATCCGGTGCGCCAGGGCTCCTATGTCGAGGTCTCGCTCAAGGACACCGGCACCGGCATCCCGGCCGACCACCTGAAGAAGATCTTCGAGCCCTTCTTCACCACCAAGTCGGTCGGCCTGGGCACGGGGCTGGGACTGTCGCAGGTCTATGGCTTCGCCAAGCAGTCGGGGGGCGAGGTGCAGGTCGACAGCACGCCGGGGCGCGGCAGCACCTTCACGCTCTACCTGCCGTGGGCCACCGCGCTGCCGGCCGAGCCGGAGCTCGGCGTGCCCGAGCCGCTGCTGGTCGGGCATGGCACCCGCGTGCTGGTGGTCGAGGACAACGTGGAGGTCGGCGCCCTGGCGACGCAGACCCTGGCCGAACTGGGCTACGTGACGGCCTGGGCCGTCGATGCGCAGCAGGCGCTGGCCGAGCTCGACCGCACGCCCGAGGCCTTCGACGTCGTGTTCTCCGATGTCGTGATGCCGGGCATGAACGGCGTCGAGCTGGCGCGCGAGATCAGCCGTCGGCATCCGGACGTGCCGGTGGTGCTGACCTCGGGCTACAGCGACGCGCTGGTGCATGGCGGGGCCGGCGACTTCGAGCTGCTGCAGAAGCCCTATTCCTTCGACCAGCTCTCGCTGGCGCTGCGCAAGGAGGCCGGCAAGCGGCACCAGCGCCGCCGCTCGAGCGCCACCTGAGGACCGGCAACCCGACGCGCATGGCGCCGGCGCCGCCCGCGCGTCCGGCTACTTCTCGATCGCCGCCTGGGCCACGGCCAGGGCGGTCATGTTGACCAGCCGCCGCACCGTCGCCGAAGGCGTCAGGACATGCGCCGAGCGCGCCGCGCCCAGCAGGATCGGGCCGACCGTGACGCCGTTGCCGCCGGTGATCTTGAGCACGTTGAACAGGATGTTCGCGGCGTCGAGGTTGGGGCAGATCAGCAGGTTGGCCGAGCCCGTGAGGGTGGTCTCGGGCAGGGCGTGCGTGCGCACGTCCTCGGACAGGGCCGAGTCGCCATGCATCTCGCCATCGCATTCGATGTCCGGCGCCAGCTTCACGAACAGGTCGCGCGCCTGGCGCATCTTGCGCGCCGAGGCGCGGTCGGACGAGCCGAAGTTCGAGTGCGACAGGAAGGCGACCTTGGGCGGCAGGCCGAAGCGGCGCACCTCCTGCGCGGCCATGACGGCGATGTTGGCCAGCAGCTCGGCGCTCGGGTCCTCGTGCACGTTGGTGTCGGCGATGAACAGCGTGTGGTTGGTCAGCGTCAATGCGTTGAGCGTGGCGAACGCGGGCGCGCCCTCCTTGGGGCCGAGCAGCTGGTCGAGGATCTTCAGGTGGCTGTCGAAGCGCCCGACCAGGCCGCAGAGCATGGCGTCGGCATCGCCGAGCTGCACCATCAGCGCGGCGATGGTGGTGTTGGAGCGCCGCACCATCGCCTTGGAGGCCTCGGGCGAGATGCCGCGGCGGCCCATGCTGCGGTGGTAGGCCTCCCAGTACTGGCGGAAGCGCGTGTCGTTCTCGGGATCGACGACCTCGTAGTCGTCGCCCAGGCGCAGGCGCAGGCCGGCCTTCTTGATGCGTGCCTCGATCACCGCCGGCCGGCCGATCAGGATCGGTCGCGCCAGGTCCTCGTCGATGGCCAGCTGCGCCGCGCGCAGCACGCGGTCGTCCTCGCCCTCGGCATAGGCCACGCGCTTGGCGGTGGCGATCTTGGCGGCCGCGAACACCGGGCGCATGAACATGCCGGTCTGGTAGACGAAGCGGGTGAGCTGCTGGCGATAGGCCTCCAGGTCCTCGATCGGGCGCGCCGCGACGCCCGATTCCTGCGCCGCCTTGGCCACGGCCGGGGCGATGCGCAGGATCAGGCGCGAGTCGAAGGGCTTGGGGATCAGGTAGTCGGGGCCGAAGGACAACTCCTGGCCCTCGTAGGCGGTGGCCACCTCCTCGCTGATGTCGGCCTTGGTCAGGTCGGCGATCTCGCGCACGCAGGCCAGCTTCATCTCCTCGGTGATCTTGCTGGCGCCGCAATCGAGCGCGCCGCGGAAGATGTAGGGGAAGCACAGGACGTTGTTGACCTGGTTGGGATAGTCCGAGCGGCCGGTGGCGATGATGCAGTCCGGGCGCACGGCCTTGGCCAGCTCGGGGCGGATCTCGGGCTCTGGGTTGGCCAGCGCCAGGATGATCGGCTGCGAGCCCATCGTCTTGACCATGTCGGCCGTCAGCACGCCGGGGGCCGAGCAGCCGAGGAACACGTCGGCCTGGTCGACCACGTCGGCCAGCGTGCGCTTGCCGGTGTCGGGCTGGGCGAAGCGCGCCTTCGACTCGTCGAAGCCGCCGGCGCGGCCGGTGTAGATCAGGCCCTTGGAGTCGACGGCGTAGATGTTGGCCGGCTTGGCGCCCAGCCCGACCATCACGTCCAGGCAGGCCAGCGCGGCGGCGCCGGCGCCGGAGACGGCGATCTTCACGTCCTCGATCCTCTTGCCGACGAGTTCGAGTCCGTTGAGCAGCGCGGCGGCCGAGATGATGGCGGTGCCGTGCTGGTCGTCGTGGAACACCGGGATGTTCATGCGCTCGCGCAGCTTCTTCTCGATGTAGAAGCACTCGGGCGCCTTGATGTCCTCGAGGTTGATGCCCCCGAGCGTGGGCTCCAGCGCCGCGATGATCTCGACCAGCTTGTCGGGGTCGTTCTCGGCCAGCTCGATGTCGAAGACGTCGATGCCGGCGAACTTCTTGAACAGGCAGCCCTTGCCTTCCATCACCGGCTTGGCGGCCAGCGGGCCGATGTTGCCCAGGCCCAGCACGGCGGTGCCGTTGGTGACCACGCCCACCAGGTTGCCGCGCGAGGTGTACTCGGCCGCCATGGCCGGGTCGGCCTCGATGTCCAGGCAGGGATAGGCGACGCCGGGCGAGTAGGCCAGCGACAGGTCGCGCTGGTTGACCAGCGGCTTGGTCGGCGTGATCGAGATCTTGCCGCGCACCGGATTGCGGTGGTAGTCGCGTGCGGCTTCGCGCAAGGCTTCTTCTGCGGGGGAGAGGGGAGCGGACATGGAAAGAAGTCTCCTGGGTTCAAACGACGAAAACGATCAGGAGGCTACTCCAAAACCGATACTTTCCGTCTCATGGGAACCACGGCCCCGGGCCGCGCGCCGGTCGTCCACCCCGCATGCCGCGCGCCATCCGAGGCCGGCGACGGTGTCGCCGCGCGGCCGGTACTCGCAGCCGATCCAGCCGTCGTAGCCCAGGGCGTCGATGTGCCGCAGCAGCCAGGGGAAGTGGATCTCGCCGCTGCCGGGCTCGCCGCGCCCGGGGTTGTCGGCGAGCTGGATGTGGCCGATGCGTCCGAGATGCGCCGCCAGCGTGGCGCCGAGTTCGCCCTCCATGCGCTGCGCGTGATAGATGTCGTACTGCAGGCGCAGGTTGGGCGCCTCGACCTCGTCCATCAGCGCCAGTGCCTGCGCGGTGGTCGTCAGCGCGAAGCCGGGGATGTCGAAATGGTTGACCGGCTCCACCAGCAGCCCGATGCCGGCCGCGCGCAGTTGCGCGGCGGCGAAGCGCAGGTTGTCGACCAGCGTGCGGCGACCGTCGGCCGCGCTCGCATCCCCGGGCACGCGACCGGCCAGGCAGTTGAGCTGCGGGCAGCCCAGGGCCTGCGCATAGCCGATGGCCAGCCCGACACCGGCGCGGAACTCGGCCACGCGCCCCGGGTGGCAGGCGATGCCGCGCTCGCCGTCCTCCCAGCGGCCGGCGGGCAGGTTGTGCAGCACCTGCGCCAGTCCGTTGGCGCGCAGGGCGGCGGCGAGTTCGCGCGCCGGCAGGGCATAGGGGAAGAGGTATTCCACCGCCTCGAAGCCGGCCCGGGCCGCGGCCTCGAAGCGCCGCATGAAGGGCAGCTCGGTGAACAGCATGGAGAGGTTGGCGGCGAGGCGGGGCATGCGCGGGGCTCCTGGCGGGATGGCGATCGGGATGGCGACGGGGATGGCGAGGGCGGACCGCTCAGCGCGGCAGGGTGGCGGCCAGCGCGGTCGGCGCGTCCTCGATCGATCCGGCGAGCGGTTCGAACTCGCGGATGGCGTCGATCTCGGTGCCCATGGCGATGTCGGTGACGCGCGCCAGCATCACCTCCAGCACCACCGGCACGCGGTGGCGGGCCATCAGGCGCTCGGCCTGTTCGAGCGCCGGCTGCATCTCCTCGGGACGCTGGACGCGGATCGCCTTGCAGCCCAGGCCCTCGGCCACCTTGACGTGATCGACGCCATAGCCCGCCTCGATGCCGGCGTCGGGGCCGGCATTGATGTTGTCGAAGCCCAGCTGCACGCAGTAGTCCATGTCGAACGCGCGCTGGCTCTGGCGAATCAGCCCGAGGTAGCTGTTGTTCACCACCACGTGCAGGTAGGGCAGCTTGAACTGCGCGCCCACGGCCAGCTCCTCGACCATGAACTGGAAGTCGTAGTCGCCCGACAGCGCGACGATGCGCCGCGTCGGATCGGCCGCGCGCACCCCCAGCGCGGCCGGCAGCGTCCAGCCCAGCGGACCGGCCTGGCCGCAGTTGATCCAGTGGCGCGGCCGGAAGACGTGCAGGAACTGCGCCGCCGCGATCTGCGACAGGCCGATGGTGCTGACATAGCAGGTCTCGGGGCCGAAGTGCGCGTTGAGGCACTGGTAGACGCGCTGCGGCTTCATCGGCGCGTCGTCGAAGTGCGTCTTGCGCAGCAGCGTGCGCTTGCGTTCGCGGCATGACTGCGACCACGCCGCGCGGTCGCGCAGCCGGCCCTCGGCCCGCCGCGCCTCGGCGACCTCGACGAACAGCGCCAGCGCCGCCCCGGCGTCCGAGACGATGCCGAAGTCGGGCGTGAAGACGCGGCCGATCTGCGTCGGTTCGATGTCCACGTGCACGAAGGTGCGGCCCCGGGTGTAGACCTCGATCGAGCCGGTGTGGCGGTTGGCCCAGCGGTTGCCGATGCCCAGCACGAAGTCCGAGGCCAGCAGCGTCGCGTTGCCATAGCGGTGGCTGGTCTGCAGCCCGCACATGCCGGCCATCAGCGGGTGGTCGTCGGGGATCGCGCCCCAGCCCATCAGCGTCGGGATCACCGGCACGCCGGTGAGCTCGGCGAAGCGCACCAGCAGCGCGCAGGCGTCGGCGTTGATCACGCCGCCGCCGGCCACGATCACCGGCCGCTCGGCGGCCTCGAGCAGCATCAGCGCGTGCCCGATCTGGTCGCGCGTGGCGCACGGCCGCCAGGGCGCGAGCGGCGCGTAGCGGTCGATGTCGAACTCGATGGTGGCCATCTGCACGTCCAGGGGCAGGTCGATCAGCACCGGCCCGGGTCGGCCCGAGCGCATCAGGTGGAAGGCCTGCTGGAACACCTGCGGCACCTGGCCGGGCTCGCGCACCGTGATCGACCACTTGGTGACCGGACGCGCGATCGACTCGATGTCGACCGCCTGGAAGTCCTCCTTGTGCAGCCGCGCGCGCGGCGCCTGGCCGGTGATGCACAGGATCGGGATGGAGTCGGCCGAGGCCGAGTAGAGCCCGGTGATCATGTCCGTGCCGGCCGGCCCCGAGGTGCCGATGCACACGCCGATGTTGCCGGCCACGGCGCGCGTGTAGCCCTCGGCCATGTGCGAGGCGCCCTCGACGTGGCGCGCCAGGATGTGGGCGATGCCGCCGTGGCGGCGCAGGGCCGCGTAGAGCGGGTTGATGGCCGCGCCAGGCACGCCGAAGGCCTGCGTCACGCCTTCCTTCTCCAGCACCAGCACCGCCGCCTCGATGGCGCTCATCTTCGTCATGTGGCTGTCTCCTTGTTGTCGATGGACCGACTCTAGGAAACGGCCGGCGCGGCCGGAAGGCGCCGCCGCGCCATAAAAACTATTCCGCCACGGAATGGCCGGGCGCGCGCGAGTGGCTAGCATCCCCGCATGGACCGACTGCAGGCGATGGCGATCTTCGTGCGGGTGGTGGAGACCGGCAGCTTCTCCCGGGCGGCGAGCGAGTTCAACACCACCCAGCCGACCGTGACCAAGCAGGTCGCGGCCATCGAGGCGCGGCTGGCGGTGCGGCTGCTCCATCGCAACACGCGCGGCGTCAGCCCGACCGAGGCGGGGACGCTGTACTACGAGAAGTGCAAGGCCCTCGTGCGCGATGCCGAGGAGGCCGATGCCAGCGTGCGCCTGCAGCCCTCGGCGGCGCAGGGACTGCTGCGCATCGGCACCTCGGTCGCCTTCGGGCGGCGCGTGGTGGTGCCGCTGGCGCTCGAATTCATGGCGCGCCATCCGCAGGTGCGGCTCGACCTCAGCTTCGAGGACCGTTATGTCGATCTGGTGGCGCAGGGCATCGACGTGGCGATCCGCATGGGCCGGCTGGCCGATTCCTCGCTCGGCGCGCGCTTCCTGGGTCTCAATCCGTGGCTGGCGGTGGCGGCGCCGGACTACCTGGCGCGGCATGGCGTGCCCCGGCACGCGAGCGACCTGAGCGCCCACGTGGCGATCATCTACAGCAGCGTGGTGGGCGACGATGTCTGGCACTTGCGCACGCCGCGGGGCGAGCCGGTGTCGGTGCCGGTGGCGGCGCGGCTGCGCTCGAACAATGTCTCGGCGGTGCTGGCGGCGGTGCGCGACGGCCTCGGGGTGGCGCTGATGCCGCGCTACGTGGCGGCGGAATCGCTGGCCACCGGACGGGTGGTGGAGGTGCTGGCCGACCACGCGCTGGCCGGCCAGGAGATCCATGCCGTCTTCCCGTCACCCCGGCTGGTGGGTGGGCGGGTCGCCGGCTTCGTAGCCTTCCTGCAGGGGCGCTTCGGCGCGCGCTGGTGGGAGACGCCGGCGCCCTGACGCGGCAGCCGAACCGGCCCGGCCCCTCAGATCATCGCCAGCGGCGTCTTGCGGCGCGGCGGCGGGTGCAGCCGGTCGATCGCGGCGATGTCCTCGGCCGACAGCGCCAGCGATGCCGCCGCCAGGTTCTCGCGCAGGTGCGCCTCCTGCGTGGCCTTGGGGATCGCGACCACGCCCGGCTCGGCCAGCAGCCGCGCCAGCGCCAGCTGCGCCGCCGTCACGCCGCGCGCGCGCGCCAGCGCCGCCAGCCCCTGGTCCGATGCCAGCGCGCCCTGGTCGATCGGGCTGTAGGCCATCAGGGCCTGGCCATGCGCGCGCAGCCAGGGCGCCAGGCTGAATCCGGGGCCGCGCTCGGCGACCGAGTAGTAGACCTGGTCGGCCACGCAATGCCCGCCGCCGGGCAATGCGGCCAGCTCGTCCATGTCGTCGGTGTCGAAGTTGCTCACGCCCCAGGCGCCGATGCGGCCCTCGGCCACCAGGGCTTCCAGCGCCGCCACGGTGTCGGCCAGCCGGTGCGGACCGCGCCAGTGCAGCAGGTAGAGGTCGAGGCGCTCCAGGCCGAGCCGCGCCAGGCTGCGCGCGCAGGCGCTCGACGTGCCCCGCCGGCTGGCGTTGTGGGGCAGCACCTTGCTGACCACGTAGAGCGCGTCGCGCCGCACCTCGCCGGCAGCGATCGCCTCGGCGATGGCCTGGCCGACGACCTCCTCCGAGCCGCCGTCGCCATACATCTCCGCCGTGTCGATCAGGCGGTAGCCCATGCGCAGGGCGGCGCGCACGGCGGCCACCTCGGCCGGACGGCGCGCCGGGTCCTCGCCCAGGCGCCAGGTGCCCAGGCCGAGCACGGGCATCGCCGGTCCCGCCGGCAGGTCGAGGGTCTTCACAGTGTTCATGCCCTGGATGATGCGTCATGCGCCGACCCTTGCGGCGCCCGGGTGGATGCCGGTGCGGATGGCTGGAGCGTTGCGCGGCCGCCACGACGGCGGCTGGCTGGCGCCAAGTCCGGCGCCTGACGTACATGCGCCGTCGGGGGCACTCGACTACATTGCGTCACCTATGAATTCCCCCCAACTCCAGCGCGGCGTGTTCTTCGCACTGCTCGCCATCGTCACGGTCGCCTTCATCTGGATCCTGATGCCGTTCTTCGGCGCCGTGCTCTGGGGTGTCGCGCTGGCCATCCTCTTCACGCCGCTCTACAAGTGGCTGCTGCGTAAGTTCCCGGGCCGCAAGAACACCGCCGCGCTCCTGACCCTGGCGATCTGCCTGGTGATCGTGATCCTGCCGCTGGCCATGATCGGCGTCTCGCTGGTGCAGCAGGTGGCGGTGGTGACGCAGGACATCCGCACCGGCCAGATCAACTTCGCCGCCTACTTCCAGCAGATCCTGGGCGCCATGCCGCGCTGGGTCATGAACATCCTGGACCGCTTCGACCTCGGCAACATGGCCTCGCTGGAGGCCCGCATCACCGCCGGCGCCGCGCAGGGCAGCCAGGTGGTCGCCGGCCAGGCCCTGACCATCGGCCAGAACACCTTCGATTTCTTCGTCAGCTTCTTCGTGATGCTGTATCTCCTGTACTTCCTGATGCGCGACGGCGCCGCCTTGTCGAAGACGGTGCGCGACGCATTGCCATTGGCCAAGCCGCACACGCACTACCTGCTCAACAAGTTCACCACCGTGATCCGCGCCACCATCAAGGGCAACGTGGCGGTGGCGATCGCCCAGGGCACCCTGGGCGGGCTGGCGTTCTGGTTCCTGGGCGTGCAGGGCGCGCTGCTGTGGGCCGTGCTGATGGCCTTCCTGTCGCTACTGCCGGCGGTGGGCGCGGCGCTCATCTGGGGCCCGGTGGCGGTGTACTTCCTGGCCACCGGCCGCATCTGGCAGGGCCTGGTGCTGATCTTCGTCGGCGTCTTCGTGATCGGCCTGGTCGACAACATCCTGCGCCCGATCCTGGTGGGCAAGGACACGCAGATGCCCGACTACATCGTGCTGATGTCCACCATCGGCGGCATGGCGCTGTTCGGCATCAACGGCTTCGTCATCGGCCCGGTCATCGCGGCCCTGTTCATGGCGGCGTGGAGCCTGTTCGCCAACTCCGGCGACGTCGGCGACCACCACAACGACAAGGGCACGCCGATCTGACGTAGGTCCGGGACGGCCCTCGATGCGCCTCAGGTGCGCTTGGCGCCGCGCATCATCGCGACATAGATCAGCGCGCCGGCGACGGCGCCGATGACCCAGCCGAAGTTGTTCTGCGGCAGCACCTTGAACAGCTGCGTGCACAGCTCCCAGCCGATCGAGATCACGCTGGCCAGCACCAGGGCCGTCACGCCGACCCGGTTCCAGCCGCCGTCGTAGTGGTAGCGTCCGCCGGGAGCCATGGTGTAGAGGTCCTCGACCTTCAGCACCTGCTTCTTGAGCAGGTAGAAGTCCGCCACCATGACGCCGAAGAGCGGCGCCAGCACGGCGCCGAACACGCTGACGAACACCGTGATGGCCTTGGGGCTGTCGACGAAGATCCACGGACACACCGCCACCGCCAGCACCGAGGTGATGAGGCCGCCGCGCCTGAAGTCGACGTGCTTGGGGAACAGGTTGGCGAAGTCGTAGGCCGGCGAGACGAAGTTGGCGACGATGTTGATGCCCATGGTGGCGATGATGAAGGTCACGCTGCCCAGCACCACGGCCCACTTGTTGTCGATCTTCGAGACGATCTCGATCGGGTCCATGATCATGTGGCCGAACACCTTGGCGCTGCCGGCCGTGACGACCACCACGATGACGGCGAACAGGATGAAGTTGACCGGCAGGCCCAGGAAGTTGCCGACCTTCATGTCGCGCTCGGTGCGCGCGTAGCGCGAGAAGTCGCCGAAGTTCAGCAGCAGCGCCGCGAAGTAGCTCACCACCAGCAGGATCGCGCTGCCCATGGCGACGAAGGATTGGCCGCCGGTCAGCACCTTGTCGCTGAGCGACAGATCCAGCGAGTCCCAGCCGGCCTTCCAGACGATCCAGCCGGCCAGCAGGAACATCACCACGTAGACCGCCGGGCCGCAGAAGTCGATGAACCTGCGGATCGAGTCCATGCCACGCTGGAAGATCAGCAGCTGGAAGATCCACATGAACATGAAGCTGGCCCAGCCCAGCAGGTCCAGCCGCAGGAAGCTGCTCGACTGCCAGGCCGCCGCCGCCGGCACGAACACCAGCACCAGCGTGGCCACCGCCTTGGAGGCGAAGTAGGTCTGCACGCCATACCAGACCACGCCGACGACGCCGCGGATGAGGGCGGCGAAGTTTGCGCCCATCACGCCCATGCTCACGCGCGCCATCACCGGATAGGGGATGCCGTGGTGCTGGCTGGGCTTGCCGATCCAGTTCATCAGCACGTTGACGATGGCGATGCCCACCACCAGCGCCGCCAGCACCTGCCAGCCGCTCAGCCCGAGCAGGAACAGGCTGGCCGCGAAGGTGTAGCCGCCCACGCTGTGGATGTCGGACATCCACATCGCGAAGATGCTGTACGAGGACCAGTTCTTGCGCTCGCCCGTGACGGGCGCGAGGTCGTGGTTGATGAGGCGTTCGTCCGATCCGGGGACGCCGTGCAGGGCGGGGGTGGGCATGGGTGTCGTCTCTCGCTGGGGGGAATCAGTGCGCCTCGGCCTGCTTGGCCGCCGCGATGATGGCGGCCTCGTCGTGCCGGGCGCCGTTGAGGAACAGGTTGAGCAGCACCGCCGTGATGGACGCGAGCAGGATGCCGGACTCGATCAGCGAGTGCAGGGCGTGCGGCATCCACTGCTTGAAGTTGGGCGCGATCAGCGGAATCATGCCGATGCCGATCGACACCGCGACGATCATCGGGTTGTGGCGGTTGGTCTTGAAGTCGACGCCCGAGAGGATGCGGATGCCGGTGGCCGCCACCATGCCGAACATCACCAGACCGGCGCCGCCGAGCACCACCGTGGGCAGCGACTCGATCAACGCCGCCATCTTGGGCAGCAGGCCCAGCACGATCAGGATGACGCCGCCGGCCACGCACACATAGCGGCTCTTGACGCCCGTCACGGCCACCAGGCCGACGTTCTGCGAGAAGCTGGTGTATGGGAAGGTGTTGAAGATGCCGCCGATGAGCGTGCCCAGGCCGTCGGTGCGCAGGCCCTTGGCCAGGTCCTTCTGGTCGATCCTGCGCCCGGTCATCTCGCCCAGCGCCAGGAACATCCCGGTCGACTCGATCATCACCACGATCATGATCAGCGTCATGGTCAGGATCAGCACCGGATCGAACTGCGGCAGGCCGAAATGGAACGGCAGCACGAGGTCGAACCAGGGCGCGCGGCCGACCTTCTCGTAGGTCATGATGCCCATCGCCGAGGCCACCACCGCGCCGATGGCGATGCCCAGCAGCACCGAGATGTTGGCGACGAAGCCCCGGGCGTACTTGACGATCAGCAGGATCGACACCAGCACGACGGCGGCGACGCCGAAGCCCGTGAGGTCGGCATAGCGCGGATTGGGCACCGTCGGCAGGATGGCGAAGCCCTTGGGCACCGGCGGGATCGAGCTGCCCGGCGAGGTGACGTCGGCCAGCCACTTGGCGTAGACCGGGTCGACGATGGCCGGAGCGGTCGGGCCGAAGGGATTGCCGAAGATCCAGTTGATGCCCACGCGCATCAGGCTGATGCCGATGACCGCGATGATGGTGCCGGTCACCACCGGCGGGAAGAAGCGCAGCATCCTGCTGACCATCGGCGCGATCAGGATCGCCACCACGCCGGCGCCGATGATCGAGCCGAACAGCAGCTGCGCCCCGGCGATGCCCGGGTTGGCGTTGGCGATGGCCACCATCGGCGCCACCGACGCGAAGGTCACGCCCATCATCACCGGCAGCTTGATGCCGAACCACTGCGTCGCCCCGAGCGACTGGATCAGCGTGGCGATGCCGCAGCAGAACAGGTCGGCCGAGATCAGCAGCGCCACCTCGGCCGGGCTCAGGCGCAGCGCCCGCCCCACGATCAGTGGCACCGCCACCGCGCCCGCGTACATCACCAGCACGTGCTGCAGGCCCAGGGCGGTGAGCTTGCCCATGGGCAGGCGCTGGTCGACGGGATGGACGGCGGAGGCGGCTGGAGCGGCGTCCGGGGACGAGACGGCTGAAGCGGGGGAAGAGGACATCACGTGGCTCCTGGGGAAAGGACGACGGCAACGAGCGCGACGGGCCACCGCGCGGGCACGCGGCATCCGCTTTGTACGCGAAACTGTATACAAAACATACGTCAGCGCGCATTGCGGAAAACGCTTAGTCGGTGGTCGCTCCGGTGGGACGGATGCCGCGATGCAAGTTGCGCGCCAAAAGAAAACGGCGCCGAAGCGCCGCGCTGTCCCGGTTGCCTTCTCAGATATTGATGGCGGTTTCGATCAACGCCACGCTGGCCAGTACCTCGTCCAGGGAAGGAATGCCATGGAAGATCATGCCGGTCATGGCGTCGTAGTCGCGCCGCAGTGCATCGTGCATGTCTGTGGTCGGCGTCAGCGTGAAAGTACCGTGCCGGGCCGTCTCCAGTCCCAGATCCGGATTGCCAAAGAACAGCCGCGCATGGCGTGCACAGTCCTGCGCCAGCGGCCGGTTGGCTATCCATCCGGCGGCCTGTTCACTCTGCAGGAGCTGGTGCACGTCGTAGTGGTGCCGCGAGACCCGTTGACCACCACGGCGCAGTTCTCCGCGCCGTTCGTGCCATTGGCGCAGGCCATGCAGGATCATGAGCTTGTCCCAGAACGTGCGCTCGGGCCGGACCGTCGTGACATTCACCACCCGCAAATCAAGATGCGGTAGATCGGCGGCAACGTAGGGTGTGATCACAGCCGTCACATGGGGATCGAGTGCGGATTTCGCGCCGGATTCGATCTTGACGGCGGAACGGACGTAGTCGCCCGGGCGGGCCGTCACCGCCGGATACCACAGCAGCAGAGTCTGACCGTCCGCATCGTCGGGGTCCAGCTCCAGAGTGAATCCCTGCGGAATGGATCTGGCGGCATGCGCGTGCAACTGTTCCTTCAGATCACTCTGGATGAATATCCGGCAGGCCGTGCGGATGGCATCGAGTCGGATGCGGCGTTGCTTGCCGCTCAATGTCTCCAGCTCTTCGGGCTCGACGTGCTGCCCAAGATCGTCCCGAAAGACCGTGATGTCGATGTCTTCCGAGAAACGGGAGATCAATCCGAAGGCCTTGGACAGCGACGTGCCGCCCTTGAAGAGCAGGCGTGGGCCGTCGGGTGCCATGCCATTGAAAAGAACATCCAGAACCCGGCAGACCCAGAAGTCCTTTTCGACGTTCTGCACCGCCGTTCCCAGACGCGCCGCGGTGCCGAGAAACAGATCCCGGCGGTCGGCATCGCTGGCCGCGACGACTTCCCGCAAGGCCTCGTTCATCGCCGCTGACGCGCGGGAGCGTTCGAGCGTGCAGGTATCGAGGTCCTGTCGAGCGCAGGCGCGGAGTTACGCGGGACAGTGGGTGCCGGGATGGGATCGAAGTCCGGTACCGTGCGCAGGAACGCCTGCATCCAGGCGGGCAGATGCGAGAAGCCCTGAATCAGGTCCTGCGTGATGCCGTTTCCATGCTTCGCATCGGCGAGGATGGCGTGTAGCCGATCACGAACCCGATCGCCATCGTCGGGCAGGGTGTCCTTGAGCCAGTGCAGCGCCTGCACGACGCGCATGGCGGGCCGGTCGGCCCAGTAGAGGCGGCTGGGCGCGGTCTGCTTGAACTCGATGAACAACTTGTCGAGTCGGATCGATCGGCGGCGCGCATCGGTGTGAATGGTCACCCGGGCGGGAACGGCATCGGTGAGACCGAGATCGTTGGCGGCGGTCATGCCATCCACGAGCAGACGCAACCGGTCACGCCGAGCCATGGCGTCGATCACGGCCCGGTAATCGGTCGTGGTTGCCTTCCGGGTCAGCCGGTTGGCTGCAGGCAGGTCGTACAGGCCTCTGTCGATACGGCGCAGCGTCGCCTTGGTCACCATGCGCTGAAGCGTCTTGTCGATCACGTCGCGCGAGCCCAGCGGCGCGAAGTCGGAGGGTGTCCAGACGATGCCAGGGCCAGCGGCGTTGATGAGCGATGCGATGCGGCTACCGATATCCGACATGAAACCTCCATGTCCGATATTTGTATGCGTTTTTCGGACTCAATGAAATGATATTTGTCCGAAAAATGTGGCTGTATTTCGGACAAACCCATTGCTGGGCGACGGACTTGGAGATGGAGCGTCAATGAGTCCCTGCTCGACGCTCCCCGACTGCTAGCTCAGCAGATCCGCCAGCGTGCGCGCCACGACCTTCGTCGCCCGGCGCAGGTCCTCCAGCACCAGGCGCTCGTCGGCGCGCTTGGCATGCGACTCCAGCACGGTGCGCGGGCCGGCGCCGTAGATCACGCCGGGGATGCCGGCCTCGCCATAGAGGCGCACGTCGGTGTAGAGCGGCGTGCCCATGGCCGGGATGGGCTCGCCGAAGATCGCCTCGCCGTGCTTCTGGATGGCGTCGACCAATGGCTGGTTGCCGGCCAGCGGCTTCATGGAGTTGGCCAGCAGCAGGCGCTTGATGTCGACCGTGACGCCCACCAGCGGCGTGGCGGCGTCGGCGATGACCTGGCGGATGTCGGCCTCGACCTCGGCCGGATTCTCCTCCGGGATCATGCGGCGGTCGAGCTTGAAGACCACCTTGCCGGGCACGACGTTGGTGTTGGTGCCGCCCTCGATGCGCCCGACGTTCAGGTAGGGGTGGGTGATGCCGGCGACTTCCGAGCGGACCTGCTTGTAGGCGGTGTTCTGCGCATAGAGCGCGTTCAGGATCCGGACCGCGCCCTGCAGCGCGTCGACGCCGGTGTCGGGGATCGCCGCGTGGGCCATCTTGCCGTGCACGGTCACCTCCATCTGCAGGCAGCCGTTGTGCGCGGTCACCACCTCGTAGCTGAAGCCGGCGGCGATCATCAGGTCGGGCTTCGTCAGGCCCTGCGCGAGCAGCCAGCCCGGCCCGAGCAGGCCGCCGAACTCCTCGTCGTAGGTGAAGTGCAATTCGACCGCGCCCTTCGACGGCCGGGCCACGGCCTCCAATGCGCGCAGGGCGAAGGTGAAGCTGGCGAAGTCGCTCTTGCTGACGGCGGCGGCGCGGGCATAGAGCCGGCCGTCCTCGATCTCGCCGCCATAGGGATCGTGCGTCCAGCCCTCGCCCGGCGGCACGACGTCGCCATGGGCATTGAGCGCCACCGTCGGGCCCTCGTCGCCGGCGCCGAAGCGGCGGCGCACGATCAGGTTGGTGATCGATTCGAGGCCATAGTCCCTCACGGTCTGCTCGGGCACGGCATGGCGCTCGGCCTCGAAGCCGAAGCCGGCCAGCAGCTCGGCGGTGCGCTCGGCGTGCGGCGCGTTGTTGCCCGGCGGCGTGTCGGTCGGCACGCGCACCAGCTCCTGCAGGAAGCGCACCTCCTCGTCGAAATGGGCGTCGATCCAGTCGTCGAGGCGTTGATAGTCGGTCATGGGGGGTCAGGCGAGGGAAGTGGAAGGGGGGGTCGAGGGCGCGGTCGTCATCACGTCGCGCGCCAGGTCCTCGAGCAGGAACTGGAAGGCGCGCACCGAGAGGTCGATGTCGGCCGACGTGCTCGACTCGAGCGGGTTGTGGCTGATGCCCGAATTGAGGCCGCGCACGAACAGCATCGCCTGCGGCATCACCTCGTGCAGTTTCATGGCGTCGTGGCCGGCGCCGCTGGGCATGCGATGCACCGGCAGGCCGAGCGACTCGACCGCGCGCTCCCAGCGCCGCTGCCAGTCGGGAGCGCTGGGCGCGGCGGCGGCGCGCATGGTCTCCTCCAGCGTGTGGCGGACGAAACGGCGCTCGCAGATGGCGGCCAGCGCGGCCAGCACGTCACGCGCGACCGCGTCGCGCTGCGCGTCGTCCGGCGCGCGGATGTCGAGGCTGAAGCGGCACAGGCCGGGCACGACGTTGATCGAGCCGTTGGGCACTTCCAGCATGCCCACGGTGGCGACCGAGTCGCCATCGCGCGCGGCGCGCTGCTCGGCGAACAGGATGAGTTCGGCCACCGCCGCGGCGGCATCGCGGCGCCGGTCCATCGGCGTGGTGCCGGCGTGGCTGGCCATGCCGTGGATCTCGCCCAGGTAGCGCACGCTGCCGTTGATGGACGACACCACGCCCAGCGGCAGGTCGAGCTCGGTCAGCACCGGACCCTGCTCGATGTGCACCTCGACGAAGCCGAGGTAGCGCGCCGGGTCGCGCCGGATGGCGGCGATGGCGGCCTCGTCCAGGCCGGCGTGGCGCATCGCCTCGCGCATCGTCACGCCGTCGGCGTCCCGCTGGTCGAGCCAGGCCGGATCGAACTGCCCGATCAGCGCGCCGGAGCCGAGGAAGGTCGCCTTGTAGCGCTGGCCCTCCTCCTCCGCGAAGCCGACCACCTCGATGGCGAAGGGCAGGCGCCGGCCCTGGCGGTGCAGTTCGCGCACGCAGGCCATCGGCACGAAGATGCCCAGCCGGCCGTCGTACTTGCCGCCGTTGCGCACGGTGTCGTAGTGCGAGCCGGTCAAGAGCGCCTTCGCCCCCGGCGTGGCGGCCTCGTAGCGGCCCACCACGTTGCCCACGGCGTCAATGCCCACCGAGTCGAAGCCGCAGTCGCGCATGCCCTGGGCGATCTGCGAGGCGCAGGCGCGGTGCGCGTCGGTGAGATAGGTGACGGTGAGCTGGCCGAGCTCGGCATAGCCCGGGTCGGTGTGCGCGGCCAATGCCTCCTGCCAGTCCCAGACGTCGTCGCCCAGCGCGGTGTGGGCGCCGAACTTGTCGTGCAGGCGGATCTCGGCGATGCGGTGGATGTTGCGCAGTGCCTCGCCGCGCTCGAAGGAGGGATGGTGGTGCAGCCGGCGCTCGAAGGTCTGGACGATCTCGCGCTTGCCCAGCCCGGTGCCGCGCGGCCCGCGCACCGCCAGGATGAAGGGGAAGCCGAACTTCGCGCCATAGGCGGCGTTCAGCGCGCGGATGTGCGCGAGCTCGTCGGGCGTGCAGTTCGTGAGGCCGGCCTTTCCCTGCTCGTGGGTCGACTCGGCCGTGAGCGCGCCGCTCTCCATGGCCTTGCCGGCGAGTTCCGGGTGGGCGCGGATCAGGAACAGCTGGCGCTCGGCCGGCGCCGCGTCGACGACCCGCGCCAGCGCGTGCTTGAGGTGCTGCAGCGAGCGGAACGGCCGCTCGGCCAGGGCCGCCTGCGCCACCCAGGGCGAATGCTCGTAGGTGCCATCGAGCAGCATCACGGCCGCCTCGGGCGTGGCGGCGTTGAGGGCCTCGAGGGTCAGCGTGGCGCGCGGGGCTTGTGGCGCGGTCGGTGCGTTCATGGTTCAGGCTCCTGTGGCTGCGGCCGTGTAGGGGTGGGTCTGGCGCCAGTGCCGCGCGATGTCCACGCGCCGGCACACCCAGACGTCCGCATGGGCGGCGATGTGGTCGAGAAAGCGCTGCAGCGCCGTGATGCGTCCGGGCCGGCCGAGCAGGCGGCAGTGCATGCCCACGCTCATCATCCTGGGCCGGTCTTCGCCGGCCGGATCGCCCTCGGCGTAGAGGGCGTCGAAGGTGTCCTTCAGGTACTGGAAGAACGGATCGGCGTGCGAGTAGCCCTGCGGCAGCGCGAAGCGCATGTCGTTGCAGTCGAGCGTGTAGGGCACGATGAGCTGCGGCACCACCTCGCCATCGCTCTTCTCGACCCGCATCCAGAAGGGCAGGTCGTCGCCGTAGTAGTCGCTGTCGTATTCGAAGCCGCCCCAGTCGGCCACCAGGCGGCGGGTGCGCGGGCTGTCGCGGCCGGTGTACCAGCCGAGCGCGCGCGCGCCGGTGAGCCGCTCGATGGCGGCCATGCCCAGCGCCATGTGCTCGCGCTCGGTCGCCTCGTCGATGGCCTGGTAGTGGATCCAGCGCCAGCCGTGGCAGGCGATCTCGTGGCCGAGCTCGACGAAGGCGGCGGTGAGCTCGGGATGGCGCTCCAGGGCCATGCCGACGCCGAACACCGTCAGCGGCAGGCCGCGCTTCTCGAACTCGCGCAGCAGGCGCCAGACGCCGGCGCGCGAGCCGTACTCGTAGATGCCTTCCATGCTGATGTGGCGCTCGGGGTAGCTGGCCGGATTGAACATCTCCGAGAGGAACTGCTCCGAGCCAGCATCGCCGTGCAGCACGCTGTTCTCGCCGCCTTCCTCGTAGTTGAGGACGAACTGCACCGCGATGCGGGCACCGCCGGGCCAGCGCGCGTGCGGCGGGTTGCGGCCGTAGCCGACCAGGTCGCGGGGATAAGGAAGCGTCGAGTCGTAGACGGTCATGGCGGGGCGGGGCGGGGCGGTGGGCGGAGGGCGTTGGAACGGGGGGCGGGGAGCGGATGGCGGTTGGCGGGGTCAGGCCAGCGCCAGCGCGACGTCGTGCGTGGGCACCTTGCGGTCGAAGGTCAGGCTGGCCTCGACGTGGTCGAGATGCTCGCTCATCAGGCGCACGGCCAGCGCCTCGTCCTTGGCGGCGAGGGCGCGCACGATGTCGGCGTGCTCGTCGTTGGAATGGGCGGCGGCGCTCGGGCTCTGGTACATCAACGTGATGAGGGCGCAGCGCGAGATCAGCTCGCCCAGCATCTGGGCCAGCACGCGGTTGCCGATCAGCTCGGCCATGCGGACGTGGAAGTCGCCCAGCAGCTCGGTGCGGCCGGTGGCGTCACCGGCGGCGACGGCGGCCCGCTCGGCCGCCACGTGCTCGCGCAGGGCCTTCAGGCGCGCCGGCGTCACGCCGCGCACGAAGCTGCGCGTCATCTCGACCTCCAGCATCCGCCGCACCGCGAACACCTCGCGCGCCTCCTCGACCGAGGGCGAGGCGACGAACGCGCCGCGCGCGGGCTCGAGCCGGATCAACCGGTTCTGCGACAGCTGGAACAGGGCCTGCCTCACCAGGGTGCGCGAGACGCCGAAGTGGTCGGCGAGCTTCTGCTCGGCGAGCTTGCTGCCCGGATGCAGCCGGTGCTCGACGATGGCCCGGGTCAGGGCGTCGACGATGGCGGCGGTGGTGGAGGATTCCATGCGGCCATGATAGGCGGCAACCGGGAATGTGTATACACTTTTGTCCACCGGAATTATCAGGAGCTTCCCATGGGCCTCAGCACCCACGTCCTCGACACGATGCACGGCGCGCCCGCCGCCGGCATGTCGGTCGCGCTCTTCACCACGCGGGGCGACGAGGCGACGCTGGTCAAGCGCTTCGTCCTCAACGCCGACGGCCGCAGCGACGGCCCGCTCTACGACAACCAGACCCTGAAGACCGGCACCTACCGGCTGGTGTTCGACGTCGCGGCGTACTTCGCGTCGCGCCACGTCGAGCTGCCCGAGCCTAACTTTCTCGACCGCGTGGCGATCGACTTCGGCGTCGCGCGCACCGACCAGCACTACCACGTGCCGCTGCTGGTGAGCCCGTGGAGCTATTCGACCTACCGCGGTTCCTGAGCATGCCTTGCAAGCTTCGCGCCCGCCGGTGCCCGGGTCGCGGCTGCGGTTACAGCTGCCCCTCGGTCAAGGTGTCGAGCTGGAAATGACCGCCCTTGTCCCACAGCCAGGTGTCGGTCCACGTGACCTTGCCCAGGCGGCTGGCCGCCGGGAAGGGCGAGGCCGCCAGCACGGTGCGCTCGATCTCGGCGACCACCTCGGGCGCGTGCCTGGGCGCACGCATCCAGTGCATCGAGACCACCTTGCCGCTGGCATCGAGGTTGACCTGCAGCGTGCCGACGGCGTAGAGCAGGGCGGGCAGCCTGCCGCCATAGATGCGCTCGCGGTTGGCGTCGTAGACGTGGCGGGCGGCGTCGCGCCGGTAGTCGCGCGCGGTGGCGGCATCGGAGGCGCGCGGCAGTGGCGAGCGGCCGGGTGTCGGCTCGGGCGTGGCGCTGGTGAGCTGGCCGGGCACCGGGCGCGTGATCGGCGCCGTCGGGCTGCTGCCGCAGCCGGCGAGCCAGACGGTGGCGAGGAGGGCGCCGGCGAGGGCGAGGCGGCGCGGCGCGAACGGGAGATGGGTCATCGGCGCGGTTATACCGTGCCCCCGCAGGACGGGCGCAACCGGAGGTTTCGGTGGCCGCGTGGCCACGCCGGACGGACCCGCCCCGGGTGCGGGAGCCTCGCATGACATCGATGCTCGACCTGCTGCTGGAGCGCCTGCGCATCGAGGATGCCATCCTGGTGCGCGTCGATGCCACCCAGGGCTCGGTGCCGCGCGAGGCCGGGACCTGGATGGCGGTCTGGGCCGATGGCACCCTGACCGGCACCATCGGCGGCGGCCACCTGGAGTTCCAGGCCGCGCAGGCCGGGCGCGACTGGCTCGCCGGCGGCGCGGCCATCGAGGCGCCGCGGCGCCATGCGCTCGGCCCGGCCCTGGGGCAATGCTGCGGCGGCGTCGTGGTGCTGTCGTACCGCCGCGTCGGCGCGGCGGACGCGGCGGCATTGCGCGCCGAGTTCGTCCTGCGCCTGAGTCCGGTGGCATTGTTCGGCGGCGGCCATGTCGGCGCCGCGCTGGCCCGGCTGCTGGCGACGCTGCCGTTCGCGGTGCGCTGGATCGACAGCCGCGAGGGCGTCTTCGCGCCGCTGCTGCCGGCGCAGATCGCCACCGAGCATTCCGAGCCGGTGCAGGACGCCGTCGCCGGTCTGGCGCCGGGCTCGCGCGTGCTGATCATGAGCTTCAGCCACGCCGAGGACCTCGACATCGTGATCGCCTGCCTGAAGCGCCTGCGCGCGCGCGACGACCTCCCTTATGTCGGCCTGATCGGCAGCAAGACGAAATGGGCCACCTTCCGCCACCGCCTGGCCGCGCGCGGCTTCGGCGAGGCCGAGATGGACCGCGTCACCTGCCCGATCGGCCTGGGCGGCATCGCCGGCAAGGAGCCCGAGGTGATCGCCGTGGGCGTGGCGGCACAGTTGTTGCAGTCGCTCGGCCCGCGCGGCTGAGGAGTTTCCCGGAGGCCGCCCACCCGACCCGACACCCGTGTTTACACTCCCGACCCCACGCCGCAGCGGAGCGAGGCCACCAGAGCCTGCGTTCGCGGCCTTCTTTCTGCTTACAGCGCCCGCAGTGGTGAGCAGGCACCCACCGTCCGGCGCAAGGCTGCGCCGGCACGGCTGAAAGCGAAAGAAAAAAAGCCATGGAAAGCTATTACCTCGACTGGGCGAACCTGCTGCTGCGCTGGGTCCACGTCATCACCGCCATCGCCTGGATCGGCGCCTCGTTCTACTTCGTGATGCTGGACAACAGCCTGGAGAAACCGCAGGACGCCGAATCGCTCGACAAGGGCGTCGGCGGCGAGCAATGGGCCGTGCACGGCGGCGGCTTCTACAACATGCAGAAGTACGCCCTGGCGCCGAAGAAGCTGCCGGAGCACCTGCACTGGTCGTACTGGGAGAGCTACTCGACCTGGATCACCGGCTTCTCGCTGTTCACCATGTCCTACCTGTGGAACGCGAGCACCTACCTGATCGACAAGTCGAAGATGGACTGGCAGCCCGGCGCGGCCATCTCGGTGGCGCTGGCCTTCTTCGTCGTCTTCTGGATCGTCTACGACGGCATCTGCCAGATCTTCGGCCGCCGCAAGAACGGCGACACCATCGTCGGCGTGCTGATCGCGATCTTCATCGCCTTCGCGACCTGGCTGGCCTGCCAGTGGTTCGCCGGCCGCGCCGCCTTCCTGCTGGTGGGCGCCATGATGGCCACGACCATGAGCGCCAACGTGTTCTTCTGGATCATTCCCGGCCAGCGCGAGAACGTGGGCCTGCTGCGCGAGGGCAAGCCGGTCAATCCGGTGCACGGCCAGCGCGGCAAGCAGCGCAGCGTGCACAACACCTACTTCACGCTGCCGGTGCTGTTCGCGATGCTGAGCAACCACTACAGCTTCACCTACACCCACAAGTACAACTGGGTGGTGCTGCTGCTGATCATGCTCGGCGGCGCGGCCATCCGGCAGTTCTTCGTCGTGCGCCACCGCTTCAAGCTGGGCAACGCCGGCAACCCGCTGCCCTATGCGATGGTCGGCATCGCGGTGCTGGGCCTGACCATCGTCTGGATGAAGCCCGAGCCGGTGGCCGCGCCGGCGCCGGGCGCGGCCGTGCAGCAGGTGTCCTTCGGCGAGGTGCAGAAGGTGCTGGAGCAGCGCTGCTACATGTGCCATGGCGCCGCCGTGCAGATGAAGAACGTGCGCCTGGACACGCCCGACCAGGTCGCCCTGCATGCCCAGGCGGTCTACCAGCAGGCCGTGGTGACGAAGATCATGCCGATGAACAACGCCACCGGCATCACCGAGGACGAGCGTTCGCTGATCGGCAAGTGGTTCCTGGCGGGCGCCAGGACGCGGTAGTCGCGGCCCGTCGCGGCACCATGCCGTCGCGCGGCCGGAGGCATGGAAGTTGCGTGGGGACACGGACCTCACTACAGTGCCCCCAACGCGTTTCGCGCCGGGTGCCGATCATGGAACTGAACTTCTCGACGCATGCTGCCGACACCGCGCATCGCTTCGCGTACTGGAGCGACGTGGTCTGCAGTCATTTCATCCCGGCGGCCAGCACGGTGCCCTGCCGCGACGACTTCGATGCCTGCCTGTCGGTGCGGCCGCTGGGCAGCCTGACGCTGGCGCGGATGTCCTCGCCCGCGCATGCCTGGGAACGCACCGCGCAGCACCTGCGCACCGGTCCGAACGACGACTTCATGCTCA
The DNA here is from genome assembly GCF_056679935.1 of Variovorax sp. PEI5. Classification (NCBI taxonomy): domain Bacteria; kingdom Pseudomonadati; phylum Pseudomonadota; class Betaproteobacteria; order Burkholderiales; family Comamonadaceae; genus Variovorax; species Variovorax sp. PEI5. The sequence goes on along the minus strand of NZ_CM155257.1, from coordinate 2,002,468 downwards.
GCCTGATGGTCAGCGGGCAGGGACGCCTGTCGCAGTCGGGGCGCTGGATGGTGCAGCGCGCGGGCGACATCGCCCTCTACGACGCGGCGCGTCCCTTCACCTACGAGCTCGAGCCCGAATCGTTCCTGCTGCTGCGCATTCCGCGCCGGCGGCTGCTGGCGCTGGTGCCCGATGCCGAGCGCCTGACGGCCACACCCCTGAGCGAGGGGTCCTCGGTGGCGATGCTGCTGGCGAGCATGATGCGCGAGGCGGCGGTGCTCGAGTTCTCCGGCCACGAGGGCGCCCAGGGACCGCTGGCGAATTCGCTGCTGGACATGCTCGCGGTGGTGCTGCAGATGCGCCAGGACGGCCCGTCGGCGGTGCAGTCGCCGCACGACGCGCTGTTCCGGCGCGCCTGCGCCTACATCGGCGATCACCTGGACGACTGCGAGCTCGATGTCGCGCGCATCGCGGCGGCGCAGCATGTGTCGGCGCGCACGCTCACGCGCGTCTTCGCCGGCCATGGCACCACGCCGATGCAGTGGTTGTGGAAGCAGCGCCTCGAAGCCAGCCACTGCGCCCTGGCCGAGGGCCGCGTGCAGCAGGTGACGCAGGCCGCGTTCCAGTGCGGCTTCAGCGATCTCTCGCATTTCTGCCGGGTCTTCAAGAAGGCCTATGGCACCACGCCGCACACGCTCCTGAAGCACTGACCCGCCCCCGGGCTTCCCGCGCACCGCGGGCGGAGGGCTGTCTTTGGATTGGCGCGCTCAGGCCATCGAGTTGGCGATGGCAGCCAAGTGCGCGCGGGCGGGGTTTCCTATCGTCGTGTCATGCATGAACGACTGGAGACACCGATGGACCACGACCCTCTCGCCGACGGCGCCGCGATCGCGCCGCTCGCCACCCATGCGGCCCTGCCGCTGAGCCCGGAACGGGCCGCCGCGGCGGCGGCGATCCTGGCGGCCTGGCTGCCGGCGGCGCACGAGCTCAGCCGCAAGATGAGCGCGCCCGAGCATCGCGCATTGATGCCGGCGACCGTGTTCGCGCATGCGCCGGATCAGTCTGACGTGGCGGATCCGCCGAGCACGTTCGGCGCCGCCAACACCAACGGGAGCCACGCATGAGCGGGCTGCTGGAACTCACGCTGGCCGAGGCGGCGCGCCGGGTGCGCCGGCGCGAGGTCTCGCCGGTCGAGCTGGTCGAGGCGGCATTGGCGCGCATCCGCGCCCACGACGACGTGCTGCGCTCGTTCATCACCGTCTTCGAGGAGCAGGCGCTGCAGGTCGCGCGGGCCGCCGAGATGCTCTCGGCCGCCGGCCACGAGCTCGGGCCGCTGCATGGCGTGCCGATCGCGCTGAAGGACAACGTCGCCGTTCGCGGCCTGCGCACCACCGCCGGCAGCAGGATCCTGGCCGACTGGCATCCGGAGGCCGACGCCACGGTGACGACGCGCCTGCGCCAGAGCGGCGCGATCTTCATCGGCAAGACCAACATGCACGAGTTCGCCTGGGGCGGCACCTCGGCCAATCCGCACTATGGCGCGGTCCGCAATCCGTGGGACACCAGCCGCTTCCCGGCCGGCTCGAGCGGCGGCTCGGCGGTCGCGGTGGCGGCGCGGCTGTGCTTCGGCGCCGTGGGCACCGACACCGGCGGCTCGATCCGCCTGCCCTCGGCCATCAACGGCATCGCCGGACTGCGACCCACCTACGGGCGGGTGAGCAACCATGGCGTGGTGCCGCTGGCCTGGAGCATGGACACCGTCGGCCCGATGGCCCGCACGGTGGAGGACTGCGCGCTGATGTTCGGCGCCATGGCCGGCTTCGATCCGCGCGACGCCGGCAGCGCGCAGCGGCCATGCGACGACTATCTGCAGCGCCTGGGCGGCGGCTGCCGCCACCTGCGCATCGGCATCGTGCCGGGCTACTTCTTCGAGCACCTGCAGCCGAGCGTGCTGGCGGGCCTGAAGCAGGCCCTGGACACCTTCGTCGAGCTCGGCGCCGAGCTCGTGGAGGTCGACATCCGGCACATCCACGGCAACATCTCGGCCCAGCTGACCATCGAGTCGGCCGAGCCCAGCGCCTACCACCAGCGCGACCTGCGCGAGCGGCCGCAGGACTATGGCGACGACGTGCGCGCGCTGCTCGACGTCGGCGAGCTGCTGCTGGCCACGCACTACCTGCAGGCGCAGCGCTACCGGACGCTGCTGCGCGGCGAGTTCATGGCGGCGTTCGAGACCTCGGTCGACGTCTTCGTCTGCCCGACGCTGCCATTCACCGCCACACGACTGGGCGAGACCACCGTCGCCATCGACGAGGGCCGGCCCGAGGACATGCTCTCGGCCATCATGCAGTTCACCGGCGTGGCCAGCCTGACGGGGCTGCCGGCGCTCAACGTGCCCTGCGGCTTCGATGCCGACGGCATGCCCATGGGCCTGCAGATCATCGGCCGGCCGTTCGCCGAGGCGACCCTGCTGCGCGCCGGCCATGCCTTCCAGCAGGCGACCGATTTCCATCGCCGCGCGCCCGTGCTGCGCGATGGCGCGACCAGCACATCCGCTGGCGCTGCGGGACAAGCCATGGCGGGCGGCGCTGCCTAAAGTGACCGTGACGGCTGCGTGGCCCACGCCGCCGGCCCGAGTCCCGACCTCCCATTGCACCCAACCGCGAGCTCCCGCCCATGGCCGACACCGAACTGCACTACCTCGAACTGCTGGACGTCTCCAGGCTCGTCCAGTCCAGGGAGCTCTCCAGCGTCGAGGCGACGCAGGCCCAGCTCGATCGCATCGCGGCGCTCGACGACCGGCTCGGCAGCTATGCCCTGGTGCTGGGCGAGCAGGCCCTGGCCGACGCCCGCCGGGCCGACGAGGAGATCGCGCGCGGGGAATTGCGCGGTCCGCTGCATGGCGTGCCGATCGGCATCAAGGACCTGTGCTGGACGAAGGACGTCGTCACCGCCGCCGGCATGACGCTCCATGCCGACTTCAAGCCGACCGAGGACGCCACGGTGGTGCGCAAGCTGCGCGAGGCCGGCGCGGTGATCCTGGGCAAGTTGCAGATGACCGAGAGCGCCTATGCCGATCACCACCCGAGCATCGCGGCGCCGCGCAATCCCTGGAATGCCGCGCACTGGCCGGGCGTGTCGTCGAGCGGCTCGGGCGTGGCGACGGCCGCCGGGCTGTGCTATGGGTCGCTGGGCACCGACACCGGCGGCTCGATCCGCTTCCCGTCGGCGGCCAACGGCCTGACCGGGCTGAAGCCGACCTGGGGCCGGGTCAGCCGGTATGGCGCCTTCGAGCTCGCCGCCACGCTCGATCACATCGGCCCGATGACGCGCAGCGCCGGCGATGCCGGCGCCATGCTCGGCGCCATCGCCGGGGCCGATGCCAAGGACCCGACGGCGAGCCTGCTGCCGGTGCCCGACTACCTGGGCGGACTGCGGCCGGACCTGAGCGGCCTGCGCATCGGGCTGGATGCGCGCTGGATCACCGAGGGCGTCGACGCGCCGACGCGCGCGGTGCTCGATGCCGCGATCGCGACCGTGAAGTCGCTCGGCGGCGAGCTGCGCGCGGTGGTGTTCCCCGATGCGGCCCAGGTCATCTCGGACTGGTTCCCGCTGTGCGGCATGGAGGCCGCGGTGGTGCACGAGACCACCTACCCGGCGCGCAAGGCCGACTATGGCTCCGGGCTGGCCGGCCTGATCGAGCTCGGCCGCGCGCAGACCGGTCTCGACTACCAGAAGATCGTGCTGCACCGGCTCGACTTCAGCGGTCGCGTGAAGGCCCTGTTCGAGGACATCGACCTGCTGATCGCCCCGGCCACGGGCATCGCCTCGCCCACCATGGATCGCATGTCCAGGATGGGCGAGGACGCCGAGCTGATCTCCGCCGTGCTGCGCTACACCTGCCCGTTCGACATGACCGGCAGCCCGACGATCACCTTGCCCGGCGGCTTCACGGAGGCGGGCATGCCGGTCGGCTTCCAGCTCATCGGCCGCCACTTCGAGGAGCACCTGCTGGTGCGCGCCGGCTGGGCCTTCCAGCAGGCCACCGACTGGCATCGCCGCCATCCGGCGCTCTGAGGCGGTGACGACGACGGCGGCCGGCCGTCGCCGGTCCCCCGCGTGTCCTCCGCGTGTCCTCCGTTTCTCCCGTTCCCGCTCCGCATCCACCCACCCCGTCCCCCGACTCCACCGATTCGAAAGCTCACCATGACACTGCGCCCCATGCTCGCCCCGCTCGCCTGCGCGCTCGCCCTCGCGGGACTGGCCGTCGCCGCCTCGGCCGCCGAACCGCTGAAGGTCGGCCTGATGGAGGACATCTCGGGCGACCTGGCCGTCATCGGCCTGCCCAAGCTGCATGGCTCGCAGCTGGCGGTGGAGGAGATCAACAAGGCCGGCGGCGTGATGGGCCGGCCGCTGGAGCTGATCCACCTCGATCCGCAGGGCGACAACGCGCGCTACCAGGAATTCACCCGCCGCCTGCTGAGCAAGGACAAGGTCGATGTCCTCATCGGCGGCATCACCTCGGCCTCGCGCGAGGCCGTGCGGCCGATCGTCGACCGCACCCAGACGCCGTACTTCTATACCAACCAATACGAGGGCGGCGTGTGCGACGCCAACATGATCAGCATGGGCGCCATCCCGGAGCAGCAGTTCTCCACGCTCATCCCCTACATGGTCGAGAAGTTCGGCAAGAAGGTCTACGTGGTGGCGGCCGACTACAACTTCGGCCAGATCTCCTCGGAGTGGAACCGCACCATCCTCAAGGAGCTCGGCGGCACCGTGGTGGGCGAGGAGTTCATCCCGCTGGGTGTCTCGCAGTTCGCGCAGACGATCCAGAACATCCAGCGCGCCAAGCCCGACTGGATCCTCACCATCAACGTCGGCGCCGCGCAGGACTCGTTCTTCGAGCAGGCCGCCGCCGCCAAGCTGAACCTGCCGATGGGCTCGTCGATCAAGGTCATGCTGGGCTTCGAGCACAAGCGCTTCGCGCCACCGGCGCTCAACCGCATGCACGCGGCGGCCAACTGGTTCGAGGAGATCGACACGCCCGAGGCGACCGACTTCAAGAAGCGCTGGCACGCCAAGTTCCCCAACGAGCCCTACATCAACGACATGGGCTACAACGCCTACACCGCGCTCTACATGTACAAGGACCTGGTGGAGAAGGCCAAGTCGACCAAGCTGGCCGACCTGCGCAAGGTCATCGCCACCGGGCAGGCCTGCATCGCCGCGCCGGAGGGCCAGGTCTGCATCGAGCCCAAGAGCCAGCACACCTCGCACCGCATGCGCCTGATCGCGGTGGACGACAAGCACGCCGTCAAGGTGATCAAGGACTACGGCACGATCCAGCCCTACTGGCTCGGCCAGATCGGCTGCGACCTGACGAAGAAGAACGACCGGAAGCAGTACACGCCTTCGGACCTGCCGAAGAAGTCCTGACGCCACCGGTAGCGCCGCGTGTTCGCCGAAATCTTCTCCTTCGCCTACCAGTTCGCCGACGTCTTCGCGTTCCTGATCCTGGCGGCGGCCGGCCTGGCCATCGTCTTCGGGATGATGGGCGTGATCAACATGGCGCATGGCGAGTTCATCATGTGCGGCGCCTACGTGACGGTGGGGCTGGTGCACGCCGGCCTGCCGCTGGTGCCGGCCCAGGTGCTGGGCACGCTGGCGGCCGGGCTGGCGGGCGTGGCGGTCGAATGGACCATCGTGCGCAAGCTCTACAAGCGCCCGCTGGACTCGCTGCTGGCGACCTGGGGCCTGAGCCTGATCGTCACGCAGGGCATGCTGCTGATCTTCGGCTCCTCGCTCGCGGGCATCGGCACGCCGCAGGGCAGCTTCTCGATCGGGGCCTATACCTTCTCGACCTACCGCCTGGTGCTGTTCGGCTGCGCGCTGGCGGTGCTGGCGGTGATCTACGTCGTCTTCATGCGCACCCGCTTCGGCATCCATGCGCGCGCCACGATGCAGAACGCCTCGATCGCGCAGGCCACCGGCGTGCGCGTGGGCCGCGTCTACGCGCTGAGCTTCGGCCTGGGCGCGGCGCTGGCGGGCTTCTGCGGCGCGATGTACGCGCCCACCATGACCCTGATGCCCACCATGGGCGCCGCCTTCCTGATCGAGAGCTTCGTCACGGTGGTGGTCGGCGGCGCCAACGTGCTGCTGGGCACGGCGCCCGCGGGCATGCTGCTGGCGGTGGTGCGCACCGCGCTCAATGGCTGGGGCGGCCAGATCATCGGCCAGATCGGCATGCTGCTGGCCGTCATCGTGGTCATCCGCCTGCTGCCCGAGGGCCTGTCGGGCTGGCTGGCGCGGCGCACGCGCTGACGCCCCGCCACGGCTCCCCCGCATCGCGCGTCCCCGGTCCCCTCCACCCAAGGAAGTCCCCTCATGCTGAAGCTCATCAACGGTCCGCAGACGCTGGGCGCCACCCGCGTGTTCTGGCTGCCGTTCGTGGCGGTGGTCGCCGCCATGCTGGTCTATCCGCTGTTCGCCGATGCCTACAGCGTGGGCAACATGGCCTATCTGCTGCTGTGGGTCTTCATGGCCATGGGGCTGTGCCTGGTGTGGGGCTATGGCGGCATCCTGTCGTTCGGCCAGACCCTGTTCTTTGGCATCGGCGGCTATGGCTATGGCGTGCTGGCGATCAACCTGGGCGGCGAGTCCGGCACCACCGTGCTGGCGCTGGTGCTGGCGATCGCGGCCTCCGGGGTGGTGGCCGCCGTGCTGGGGTACTTCATGATCTGGGGTCGCGTCGGCGGGGTCTTCTTCGGCATCGTCACGCTGTCCTCGACCCTGGTGCTGGCCTTCTTCCTGGGCCAGACGGCCGGCCCCGAATGGCGCATCGGCGAGGCCCGCCTGAACGGCTTCAACGGCATGAAGGACATGGCGCCGCTGAACATCCCGTGGATCGGTGGCGAGCCGCTCTACTTCGAGGGCGTGCCGCTCTACTACCTGGTGGTGGGGCTGCTGCTGGTGGTCTACCTGGGCCTGCGCATGCTGCTGAACTCGCGCTTCGGCAACGTGGTGGTGGCGATGCGCGAGGACCCCCAGCGCGCCGAGCTGCTGGGCTACGACGTGCGCAAGTACCAGCTCGCGACCTTCGTCATCGGCTCCATGCTCGCCGGTCTCAGCGGCGTGCTCTACACCTCGTGGGGCCAGTTCATCACGCCGGCCAGCGTCGGCCTGCCGGCGGCGTCGATGCCGATCGTGTGGGTGGCGTTCTCGGGCCGCAGCGACCTGACGGCCACCACCGTCGGCGCGTTCCTGGTGCTGTGGGCGTTCCAGACCCTGACGGTCTACAGCCAGCAGGCCGCGCTGCTGCTGATGGGCGCCATGCTGCTGGCCACCGTGATGCTGGCGCCGCAGGGCTTCGTCATCGGCATGGTGCAGCTCGCGCGCGGCTTCCTCGCGCCGCGCCGCCGCGAGGCCGCCGCCGCGCTGGCCGAGGAGGGCCGCGCATGAGCGCCGCGGCCCCCCTGCTCAGGACCACCGGCCTGACCAAGCGCTTCGGCGGCCACACGGCGGTCTCGGAGGTCGGCATCGAGGTCGGCCAAGGAGAGATCCACTGCCTGATCGGCCCCAACGGCGCCGGCAAGAGCACGCTCTTCAAGCTGATCGTGGGCATGCACGAGCCATCGGCCGGGCGCATCGAGTTCCGCGACCGCGACGTCACGCGCGAGCGGCCCTACCAGCGCGTGCAGCAGGGCATGAGCATCAAGATGCAGACCCCCAGCGTGTTCAGGGAACTGCCGGTGCGCCAGAACCTGCACATCGCGCTGCAGCACCACGTGGCCGGCGCCGAGCTGGCGCGCGAGGAGGAGCGCCTGCTCGAACTCCTCGACCTCGCGCACGACCACGCCAAGCCCGCCGGCGCGCTGGCCCACGGCCAGCAGCAGTGGCTGGAGATCGGCATGGCGATCGCGCTGCGTCCGGCATTGCTGCTGATGGACGAGCCCACCGCCGGTCTGTCGCCCGAGGAGACCTTCAAGACCGGCGAGCTGATCCGGCGCCTCAACATCGAGGGCATGACGGTGCTGGCGGTGGAGCACGACATGGCCTTCGTGCGCCAGATCGCGCAGCGCGTGACGGTGCTGCACTTCGGCAAGGTCTTCGCCGAGGGCTCGATCGAGGACATCGTGGCCGACCCGCGGGTGGCCGAAATCTACCTGGGCAAGACGCAATGACCGCCGACTCCGCCGCCTCCGCCGCCTCCGGCACTCCCGTCCTCGAGGTCCAGGGCCTGCGCGCCGCCTATGGCGAGACGCCGATCCTGCAGGGCGTCGACATGACGGTCGGCCGGGGCGAGATCGTCGCCCTCATCGGGCGCAACGGCGTTGGCAAGACCACCACCCTGCGCTGCCTGATGGGCCTGCTGCGCGCGCGCGGCGGCGGCATCGCGCTGCTCGGGCGCGACATCACCACGCTGTCGAGCGACGCCCGCGCGCGGCTGGGCATCGGCTACGTGCCGCAGGGCCGCGAGGTGTTCGCGCGCATGACGGTGGCCGAGAACCTGGCCGTGGGCGAGCTGGTGGGCGGCCCCAGGGGCCGGAAGCAGCCCGACCTGGTCTACCAGTACTTCCCGCGCCTGGCCGAGCGCCGCCACCAGCTCGCCGGCACCATGTCCGGTGGCGAGCAGCAGCAACTGGCCATCGGCCGCGCGCTGGTGGGCAACCCGGCGCTGATGCTGCTCGACGAGCCCTCCGAGGGCATCCAGCCCTCGATCGTGCAGCTCATCTGCGACGTGCTGCGCGCGATCCGCAAGGATCTGGGCACCACGATCCTGTTCGTCGAGCAGAACCTCGACACCATCCTCGACGTCGGCGAGCGCGCCTACGTCATGGAGAAGGGCCGGGTGGTCGCGCGCATCGAGCCGGGCCACCTGGACGCGGCCACGGTACGCGGCCACCTGATGCTCTGACCACCCCCCGAAGGAGAGACTTCCCATGACCTGGCTCGACCGATCGATCATGCACACGCGCGGCGAGGGCCGCGGCGCCAGCATCACGACGCACGAACTCACCGAGGCGCGACAGGGCACCTTCCACTACACCATCGGCCCGTATTCGCAGCCGGTGATGACGGTCAGGCCCGGCGACCGCATCGTGGTGGAGACGCGCGACGCCTTCGAGGGCAAGATCCGCACCGAGCAGGACCTGCCCTCGAAGGTGCTGACACTGCCCTTCGTCAACCCGCAGAACGGCCCGATCATGATCGAGGGCGCCGAGCCCGGCGACACGGTCGCGGTGCACATCGAATCGATGGCCCCGCGCGGCGACAACCCGCGTGGCACCTGCTGCATGATCCCGGACTTCGGCGCCCTGAGCGGCACCGCCTTCACCGCGCTGCTCAACGAGTCGCTGCCCGAGCGGGTGCGCAAGATCGACGTCGACGAGGAGGGCGTCTACTGGAGCAAGCGGGTCACGCTGCCCTACCGGCCGCACATCGGCACCCTGAGCTGCTCGCCCCAGCTCGACTCCATCAACAGCCTCACGCCCGACCAGCACGGCGGCAACATGGACCTGCCCGACATGGGCCCCGGCAGCATCACCTACCTGCCGGTGTGGACACCGGGGGCGCGCCTGTTCATCGGCGACGCGCATGCCTGCCAGGGCGATGGCGAGGTCTGCGGCACGGCGGTCGAGTACCCGAGCCTGACGACCATCCGCGTCGATCTCATCAAGGGCTGGACGCTGTCCTGGCCGCGCCTGGAGACCGAGCACATGATCATGGCCATCGGCAGCGCCCGGCCGCTGGAGGACGCGACGCGCATCGCCTACAAGGAGCTGATCCTGTGGATGGAGGCCGAGTACGGCTACGACCGCTGGGATGCCTACATGATGCTCAGCCAGTGCGGCAAGGTGCGCCTGGGCAACTTCGTCGATCCCAAGTACACCGTGGGCGCGGGCATCTCCAAGGAATACCTGGCGCCGGCGCCGGCCTGACCGGCGGGCGATCCGTCAGTCAGGCCGCCATCTCAGCCGGCGAACAGCCGGGCCGGCCAGATCACCAGCCAGGGGAACAGCACTATCAGGAACATGACCGCGAACTCCGCCAGCATGAAGGGCAGCACGCCGCGCGTCACGTCGTCCATCGACATCCGCCCGACGCCGGCGACGACGTTGAGCACCGTGCCGACCGGCGGCGTGACCAGCCCGATCGAGTTGTTGATGATGAACATCACGCCGAAGTAGACCGGGTCGATGCCCGCCGCGTTGACCACCGGCATCAGCACCGGCGTCAGGATCAGGATGGTGGGCGTCATGTCCATGGCCGTGCCGACCACCATCACCAGCACCATGATGGCCAGCATCAGCAGGATCTTGTTGTCCATCACCGGCTGGAGCAGCGCGATCACCTTCGAGGGCAGGTCCGCGACGGTGATGAGCCAGGCGCTGACCATGGCCGCGGCGATCAGGAACATCACGATCGCGCTGGTCTTGGCGGCGCCGACGAAGACGCCGTACAGGTCGCGCCAGGTCAGTTCGCGGTAGACCACGGTGGAGACGAACAGCGCGTAGACGGCGGCCACCACGGCCGCCTCGGTCGGCGTGAAGACGCCCATGCGCAGGCCAACCAGGATGATCACCGGCAGCATCAGCGCCCACAGCGCCTTGCGCAGGGCCGTCATCACCTCCGCGCCCGACTTGCGCGGCGGCGCGACGATGTGCTCGCGCCGCACCAGCCAGGCCCAGGTGACCCACAGCGCACCGCCGATCAGCAGGCCGGGCACGATGGCGGCGAGGAACAGCTTGGAGATCGAGACGTTGGCCGCGACGCCGAAGATCACCAGTCCGATGGAGGGCGGGATCACCGGGCCGATCACGCCGGTGGCCGCGATGAGGCCGGCCGCGCGCGGCTTGTCGTGGCCGGCGCCCACCATCATCGGCAGCAGCAGGGCGGTCAGCGCGGCGGCGTCGGCGACGGCCGAGCCCGACAGCGCCGAGAGCAGGCAGCCGGCCATGATCGTGACGTAGCCCAGGCCGCCCTTGACGTGCCCGACCAGCGCCAGCGCGAAGTCGACGATGCGCCGCGACAGGCCGCCGACGTTCATGATCTCGCCGGCCAGCATGAAGAACGGCACGGCCAGCAGCGGAAAGCTGTCGGCCCCGCCGATCACGTTCTGCGCCAGGATCTGCGGATCGAACAGGTCCAGGTGCCACATCAGGGCGACGCCGCTGGCCAGCAGCGAGAAGGCGATGGGGATCCCCAGCGCCATCGCCAGCAGCAGGGCGCCGACGAAAACAAGAATGGTCATCGCTTCACCCCGTTCACCCCGTTCACTGCGGGCCGCGCGGGCGCGGCGCCGGACGCGTCGGCCGCATCGGCCGCGTCACCGAGGATCTGCCGCAACTGCACGGCTTCCTCCGATTCCTGCACCATCACCAGCTCGGCGTCGCCGAGCCGGCCGGTGGCCATGCGCCAGAGATCGATCAGCAGGATGAGCGCGGCCAGCGCCGCGAACACCACGCCGGCGGCATAGACCGTGGCCATGGAGGCGCCGGTCGTGGGTGCCTCGACGTCCCAGTTGATGCGCGCCTGCGTCAGGCTGCCCTGGAACAGCAACCACACGATGTAGAGCATCACCAGGTGGCCGATCGCCAGGCAGGCCTTCTTGCCCCAGCGCGGCAGCCGCTGCACCACCATGTCCACGCCCAGGTGGCCGCGTTCCCTGAGGGCCACGACGGCGCCCAGGAAGGTCATCCAGATGAAGAGCCAGCGCGAGATCTCCTCCGAGACCGTGATGCCCGAGTTGAAGCCGTAGCGCAGCACGACGTTGCCGAACACCAGCACCACCATCACCGCCAGCATGAGGGCGATGAGGCCCTCGATCACCCGGCACGCGCCGTCCACCCATCGATTCATGCGTCTTCCTCGGGCGGCGGGTTCAGCGGGCGCTGGCCTGGAGCGTCTCCACCAGGGCGCGCAGGGCGGCCAGGTAGGACACCGGTCCCAGGCCCTGGATGGTGGCCTTGACCGCCGGCGAGATGATCGAATGGGCGCGCCAGGCCTCGCGGGCGGCGATGTTCGACATGTGCACCTCGATCGTCGGGAACGGCATCGCCTTGATGGCGTCGTGCAGGGGCACGCCATGCTGCGTGAGGCCGGCCGGGTTGACCAGCGCGCCATGCGCCGAGTCGATGTTCTCGTGCAGGAAGTCGACCAGCGCGCCTTCGTGATTGGACTGCAGGGTGGCCAGCTCGACGCCGAGCTCCTGCGCCAGCCGCTCCAGCCGGGCGTCGATCTCCGCCAGCGTCGTGTGGCCGTAGATGTGGGGTTCGCGGCGGCCGAACAGGTTCAGGTTGGGGCCGTGGAGGACGAGGATGCGCATGGGGGTGTCTCCGGGGCCGTTCACTTGCGGATGCGGGCGAGTTCGTCGTTGTAGAGCTTGACGAGCGACGGGTCGTAGCTGGCCGCGAACTTGTCGGTCACCGGCTTGACGAGCTGGCGCATGCGCGCCTGTTCGGCCGGCGCCACCTCGTTGTACTGCATGCCCTTGGCCCGCAGGTCGCCGACCGCGCGCTGCGCCGCCGCCCGGCTGACCTGGCGCTGGTAGCCGCGCGCCTCGTCGGCCGAGTCGTTCATCATCTTCTGCTCGGCCGGCGTCAGCGAGTCCCAGAACTTCTTGCTCACCAGCACGATGTTGGCGGCATAGACGTGGTTGGTGGCGCTGACGAACTTCTGCACCTCGAAGAACTTGTTCGACAGGATGACGGCGTAGGGGTTCTCCTGGCCGTCCACCGCCTTGGCCTCCAGCGCGCCATACAGCTCGGCGAACGGCATCGGCACCGGGTTGGCCTTGAAGGTGCGGAAGGTGTCCAGGAACACCGGGTTGGGGATGACGCGGATCTTCAGTCCGTCGAGGTCCTCGGCCCGGGCGATCGGGCGCTTGCTGTTGGTCACGTTGCGGAAGCCCAGGTCCCAGTAGCCCAGCGCCACCAGGCCCTTCTCGGGCAGCTTGGCGATCAGGGCCCGGCCCAGCGGGCCGTCGAGCAGGGCGTCGGCCTGCTCGAAGGTGCTGACGGCGAACGGGAAGTCGACCAGGCCGAACTCCTTGACGATGCCCGCCAGCGACGTCGTCGCCGGTGCCGACATCTGCTGCACGCCGCCCTGCAGCGCGGACTGCTGCTGCATCTCGTTGCCCAGCTGCGAGGCCGGGAACTCCTGCACCTTCATGCGCCCGCCGCTCTTGGTCGCGAGCAGTTCGGCGAAGCGCTTGACTCCGAAGCTCACCGGGTGGTCGGCATTGTTCAGGTGGCCGAAGCGGATCACGCGGTCCTGGGGTTGCTGCGCGAGCGCGGGCCAGGCCAGCAGGCTCGAAATTCCGGCGATCGCCAGTGAACGAAGGATGGTTCTCACGGATGGGTCCTCTCGGGTCGGGCAGTGCGGCGGCGGATGCCACCGATGGCGTGGATCGTATGAATAAGTGGAAAAAGTTTCCATAGTGGAAACCCTCTGCGGACTTTGCTACAGTCCCTGCAGGCTTCAGGCCCCGGACCCGGCGAAACCAACCACACCCACCCCGATGAGCACGATCCTCGAACGCAGCTTCAAAGTCCTCGAACACCTCGCCACCTGTCCGGAGGGCGTGCCGCTGTCGACATTGGCCTCCGAGCTCGACATGCCGCTGAGCGCCACGCACCGGCTGCTGGCCGAGCTGGTGCGCTGCGGCTACGTGCGCCAGCACCAGAACCACAGCGACTACATGCTGACCATCAAGCTGGTCTCGCTCGGCCTGAGCTTCCTGAGCGCGAGCGGCATCGTCGACATCGCGCAACCACCGCTGGACCGCCTGGCCGCCGAGTCGCAGGAACTGGTGCGCCTGGGCATCGTCGACGGCGACCAGCTGATCTTCGTGGCCAAGGCGCAGGGCGCGACGCGCGGCCTGCGCTACGACCCCGACATGGGGCTCTCGGTCAACCTGTCGTGCAGTTCCGCCGGCCATGCCTGGCTCTCGACCATGAGCGACGAGCGCGCGCTGGAGCTGGTCTCGCGCCAGGGCTTCGGCACGCCCAAGGAGTTCGGGCCGCGCGCGATCACGTCGGTGAAGGCGCTGCTGGCCTGCCTGAAGGCGACGCGCCAGCGCGGCTTCAGCATGATCGTGGAGGTCTTCGCGCCCGCCATGACGGCCATGGCGGCGCCGGTGCGCAACAGTGCCGGCACGGTGATCGGGGTGGTGACGATCGCCGGGCCGCTGGCCCGGCTGACCGAGGAGCGCATGGTGGCCCTGGGCCCGGCGCTGCTGGCGGCGACCGAGCAGCTGGCGCTGGCCAGCGGCGCCTCCACGCTGCTCAAGCGCCGCGCCTCCTGAGGCCCGGCCGCTGCGCCCGCCCGCTCAGTACACCACGATCTTCCCGGTCGACCGGGGGCTGTGGCAGTCGTTGTAGAAGTACTCGCCCGGTTTGTTGAAGGTGTGCTTGGCCGAGGTGCCGGGCAGCAGCTTGAAGTTGTATTCGCCTTCGAAGAACTGCGTGGCGCAGCGCGTGTTGGCGTTGCCGGCCGGGTTGGTGAAGGTCACGGTGGTGTTGACCGGCACGCGCATCCAGGTCGGCGTCATGGCGTTGACGGCGGTCGACTCCGTCGCGCCGGGCTGGTTGGCCGCGGTCTGCACGCGTCCCAGGAACACCGTGTAGGGCGTCGGCAGGGCGGCGCCTTCGACGGCCGCGCCCGAGACCGGGCGCCGCACCACCGGCGCCGGTGGCGTTGCCGCCGGCGGCACCGTGCCGCCGACCTTGAAGGCCCACAGGTAGTCGCCCCGGCTCGCCGAATCGCCGTACGGGATGCTGGTGCCGCCGGCATACACGGCGACGTACTGCTGGCCGTCGATCTCGTAGGTCACCGGGCTGGCGCTGATGGCCGCGCCGGTCTGGAAGCGCCAGAGTTCCTTGCCGTCGTCGCCATCCATGGCCAGCAGGTTGCCATCGGGCTGGCCGATGAACAGCAGCCCCGACGCGGTGGTCAGGATGCCGTTGCCATGCGCCAGGGAGTAGGGCATGGCCTTCTTCCACTTGACCAGATTGGTGCCGGGATCGACGGCGACGATGCCACCCGTCATGTAGGCGCCGGGCGGGCGCAGGCCGTTGCTGGCCTCGGTCAGCGAATGCGCCGCCGCGACATAGCCGGTGCCGGTGTAGACCAGGCCCGTGGCGGGACTGAAGGACTGGTGGTTCCAGTTGGCGCCGCCGCCGTGGCCGGGCGCCGACAGCAGCGGGATGTCCCAGTGCGGGTCGTAGAGGCAGCCGGTGACGTAGTTGGGCACGGCTCGGTTCGGGTCGCCCGGGGCCGCCGTGCCCAGCGGCTGGTCGACCATGCAGGTCGCCGTCCAGGCGCCCTGGCGCGGGATCGGCTGGGTCGGCCAGGTCGCCTGGCGGGCGTCCTGCTTGACCGGGACCTCGTCGATGCCCAGCGGCGCGGTGCCGTCCTTGCGGTCGAGGATGTAGTACATGCCGGTCTTGCTGCCGTAGATGACCACCTTGCGGTCCCGGCCCTGGATCTTGACGTCGGCCAGCACCGGGGCCATGACGTTGTCCATGTCCCAGATGTCGTGGTGCACCGACTGGAAGTGCCACTTGTAGGCACCGGTCTTGAGATCGAGCGCGACGATCGAGTTGGCGAACAGGTTGAGGCCGGGGCGCGAGGAGCCGTCCTGCGACGAGCCGCCGCGCGTGTTGCCGAAGGTCCAGTAGACCAGGCCGAGTTCCGGGTCGACGGCCGGATGGATCCAGGGCGTCGCGCCGGTGCGGTTGGCCTCCGAGGCATTGCCCCAGGTCTCGTAGCCCATCTCGCCCTGACGCGGCACGCCCCAGAACGCCGTCAGCACGTTGCCGTTGGTCGCATCGGCCGAGAACGCGGCGCCGCGGTTGCCGTCGTTGGTGCCGATGTACAGGCGCTTGTCGTGATAGACCAGGGCCACCTTCTGCACCGCGCCGACGAAGTTGGCCTCGGTCGAGCCGGGGTACTGCTTGGTCCACGCGACCTCGCCGGTGTCGGTGCGCAGCGCGATCAGGCGGTTGCCACCGGCCAGCGTGTAGACCAGTCCCAGGTCCTTGGCGACGGCCACGCCGCGCCGGGTGACCACGCCGTGCGGCGTCGTCCATTTCCATTTCGTCACGCCGGTCCTGCCATCGACGGCGATGACGTTGCCGAGCGCCGACTCGATGTAGATCACGCCATCGACCACCACCGTGGTGCTCTGGTTGGTGCCCGTGGTCAGGCCGCCCTCGATGCGGTTGACCCAGGCGCCGCCGAGCTGGCCGACCTGCTCGCGCGTGACCTGCTTGAGGCTGGAGTAGTTCTGGTTGCCCAGGTTGCCGCCGACCTTGGGGAAGTCCTTGTCGCCGGCGGTGCAGCAGTCCTTCAGGTTGGCCGCCACGGCCGGCGTCGGCTGCGGCGTCGGCGTGGTCGTGGCCGGCGGCGTGGTGCCGCCACCGGCGCTGGCGCCGTTGTCGTCGCTGCCGCCGCAGCCGTACAGGAGCAGGGGGGCGGCGATCGTGCCGCAGGTCAGCAGCGCTGCCAGGGGTCTGAGTTTCATGGAGATCTTTCGGTTCGACGGTGGAACGGACGCGCGCGCGGGCGTCATTCGGTGGTGCAGAAGGGGATCAGGCCCATCGCGGACTTCACGCCCTGGACGACCATGCGCTGGAACGCCTCCGCGCCCGGTCCGCTGAGGTCGGCGGCGAACGAATGCGTGTTGTGGCCAAGGGTGGACAGCCAGGCGCGGCCACCGTCGTAGTACTGGCACCAGGCCACCGGATGGAAGCCGGCATGCCCGGGATGCGGCGCCGCCGTCAGCGGGCGCAGGGTGTCGGTGTCGACCTTCGCCAGGAACTTGACGTTGGTCGGGAACGGCGTCAGGTTGTACCACTCGTCCTGGAAGTCGAAGCGCGCCGGCACGCCCTCGGTCGAGGCGTCCTTGCCCATGAGTTCGACCGTGCCCGCGCGGTTGGGCGCGTGGTTGTAGAAGTTGGCGTTGCCCAGCAGGCCCTCGTAGTAGGGCCAGTTGTATTCGGCGCCGAAGGCGTTGTGCAGCCCGACGAAGCCGCCGCCGCGCCGCATGTAGTTGCGCAATGCCGTGCGGGCGGCGTCGTTGCTGGTCGCCACCTCGCTGTTCCAGAGCGTGTCGCGGTTGGAACTGGCGAAGATGATGGCCTTGTAGTTGTTGATGCGGCTGCCCAGGACGGCCACGTCTTCGGTCCAGTCGACCGTGATGCCGGCGGCCTCCAGCATCCGCTTGAGCCCGGCCTGCATGGCGTTGTCGGGATTCATCACCGGATTGAGCCCGGGTCCCATCGGCGTGCCGAGGTTGGCGTGGCGCGGGCCGGCGGTGCGCGAATACACCAGCACCCGGTTCGGGGTGTTGGCGAACGCGCCCCATTCGTTGTAGCACTTCGGATCGGTGCCGCGGCAGACGTTGTAGTAGGTGTCGAAGCTCTTGTCGGTGACCGGCGTCGTCGTCGCGGGCGGCGTCGTCACGGGCGTGGTGGTGGCGGGCGGCGTCACCGCCGGCGAGGTCCCGGGCGTGGCGCTGGCGGTGTCGTCTCCTCCGCCTCCGCAGGCGGCGATCGCCAGCGCCAGGGCGCTGGTCGATGCGAGTCTCAGGACGAATGTGGGGGCGGGTTTCAAGGGAGTCTCCTTTGCGAATGGATGGCGCGCTCGTCGCAGGATCGGTGTCCCGCCAGCGACGACGGCCGCACGCTTCCTGCGTCTGGGCCGGAGGCGCCCGGCACCGGACTCGCCGGCGGCGGGGTGGATCGACCGGCCGCCATCCTAGCAATA
This sequence comes from Variovorax sp. PEI5, assembly GCF_056679935.1. Lineage (NCBI taxonomy): Bacteria > Pseudomonadati > Pseudomonadota > Betaproteobacteria > Burkholderiales > Comamonadaceae > Variovorax > Variovorax sp. PEI5. The sequence continues at coordinate 1,984,717 of NZ_CM155257.1, read as the reverse complement.
TGTGGAAAGAGTTTTCACTATGGAAATCCCTTCCAAAAAGATGCGCGAAAGTGTTCGTGATCCGGCGGGGCTGTGGTAGCCCCGGCCATCGTTCGCCGGCACACTCGGGTGTCCTCCACCCTGCCGTCCAGGCACTTCCCACGACGCTCGCCCCATGCAGGTCATCCTCGACTTCATCAACAACCTGCTGCAGCTGCTGCGTTTCCTGCTCTGAGCCGCAGGAGGGTGGGGGTCGGGCGGAACGGCCGGTGGGGCGCGGGGTGGCCCCGGCGCCGGCGCGACGCCAGCCCTCCCGGCCGGCGCGCGGCACGGGTCGGGGCCGGCCTGGCCCGGCCGGGCCTCAGGCCGTCGCGGCGGAGCGCGCCAGCTGCAGCGCCAGGCGGTTGTGGCGCTCCACCAGCGGGCCGAGGTCGACGGTCGCGAGCCGGCCCTCGCGCACCACCACGCGCCCGTGGACCACCGTGAACGCCGCCTGCGGGCTCGCGCACAGCAGCAGGCTGGCGACGGGGTCGTGCACCGCGCCGCCGGCGAAGCCGAGCGTGTCCAGGTCGAACAGCGCTAGGTCGGCGCACAGGCCGGGCTCGAGCCGGCCGATGTCGGCGCGGCCCAGCACCTCGGCGCCGCCGCGCGTGGCCAGGGCCAGCGCGTCGCGCGCCGTCATCTCGGCGGGGCCGTGGTCGCAGCCGAAGGGCTCCAGCGCGCGGCCCACGCGCGCCAGCAGCAGGGCCTGGCGCGCCTCGCCCACCATCTGCGCGCCGTCGTTGCTGGCGCTGCCGTCCACGCCCAGACCGACCGGCACGCCCGCGTCCAGCAGGCGGCGGATCGGCGCGATGCCCGAGGCCAGCCGCATGTTGCTGCACGGGCAGTGCGCGACGCCGGTGCGGGTGCGCGCGAACAGCGCGATGGCATCGGCATCGAGCTTCACGCAGTGCGCGTGCCAGACGTCGGGGCCGACCCAGCCGAGATCCTGCGCGTACTCGGCCGGCGTGCGGTTGAACTTCTCTCGGCTGTAGGCGACGTCGTGGTCGTTCTCCGCCAGGTGCGTGTGCAGCCGCACGCCCTGGCCCCTGAAGGAGCGCGCCAGCGCGGCCGATTCGCGCATCAGGTCGCGGCTGACGCTGAAGGGCGAGCAGGGCGCGACGGCGACCTGCGTCATGGCGCCGGGCGCGGCGTCGTGCCAGGTCTCGATCAGGCGGCGCGTGTCGCGCAGGATGTCCTCCTCGCGCTCCACCACGGCATCGGGGGGCAGGCCGCCCTGCGACCGGCCGACGCTCATGCTGCCGCGCGTGGCGACGAAGCGCATGCCGATCTCGCGCGCCGCCTCGATGCTGTCGTCCAGCCGCACGCCGTTGGGATAGATGTAGAGATGGTCGCTGCTGGTGGTGCAGCCCGACAGCAGCAGCTCGGCCATGGCGACCTGCGTCGACACCCGCACCATCTCCGGCGTCAGGCCGGCCCAGATCGGATAGAGCCCGCGCAGCCAGGAGAACAGCTCGGCGTCCTGCACCGCCGGGATGGCGCGCGTGAGCGACTGGTACATGTGGTGGTGCGTGTTGACCAGGCCCGGCACCACCAGGTGCCGGCTGGCGTCGATCACCTCGTCGGCCGTCGTCGGCAGCGCGGCCGCCGGACCGATGGCTTCGATGCGGTGGTCGCGGATCAGGATCGAGGCGTCGGCCAGTTCGGTGCGCGCGTCGTCGAAGGTCGCCAGGCGGCGGGCATTACGGATCAGGAGCGTGGGCATGACGCGAGAATAGGGGACTGGAGACAAGAAACCAATGACCTCGCAGCACCCGACACCCCCGACTTCCACCTGGTCCGCTGATGCCGCCGCGCCCTCCGACGCGCCACGCGACTTCCTCACCCACCTCTATCGCGTCGCCGTCGAGCGCGCGCTGCCCCTGGCCAGCCTGGGCGCGCACCTGCCGCCGCCGCCCAGGGGCCGCACCCTGGTGCTCGGCGCGGGCAAGGCCGGGGGCTCGATGGCGCAGGCGCTGGAGGCGCTGTGGCCGGCCGACGCGCCGCTGTCGGGCCTGGTGGTCACGCGCTATGGCCACATCCCGCCGCGCCCCGAGGGGCTGGCCGAGCGCATCGAGCTGGTCGAGGCCGCGCATCCGGTGCCCGATGCCGCCGGCATGGCCGCCGCCGAGCGCATCCTGGCCCTGACCGAGGGCCTGGGCGCCGACGACCTGGTGCTGTGCCTGATCTCCGGTGGCGGCTCGTCGCTGCTGACCCTGCCGGCCGAGGGCCTGACGCTCGCCGACAAGCAGCGCATCAACAAGGAACTGCTGGCCAGCGGCGCCCACATCGGCGAGATGAACTGCGTGCGCAAGCATCTCTCGCGCATCAAGGGCGGACGGCTGGCGGCGGCCTGCGCGCCCGCGCGGGTCGTCACGCTCACCATCAGCGACGTGCCGGGCGACGATCCGGCGGTCATCGCCAGCGGTCCGACCGTGCCCGACGCCAGCACCTGCGCCGATGCGCTGGCGATCCTCGAGCGCTATCGCATCGAGGTGCCGCCGGCCGTCCGCGCCCGGCTCGTGGATGGCACGCTGGAGACGCCCAAGCCCGGCGATGCCGTGTTCGCCGGCCACGAGACGCATGTCATCGCCGCGCCGCAGCAGTCGCTCGAGGCCGCCGCCGAGGCCGCGCGCGCCGCCGGTCTCGCCGCTCATGTGCTGAGCGACGAGATCGAGGGCGAATCGCGCGAGGTCGGCAAGGTGCTGGGCGCGCTGGCGCGCGCGGTGGCGCGGCGCGGCGCGCCCTTCGAGCGGCCCTGCGTGGTGCTCTCGGGCGGCGAGACCACCGTCACGATCCGGCCGCGCCAGCCCGGCCAGGCCCGGGGCCGGGGCGGGCGCGCGGGCGAGTTCTGCCTCGGGCTGGCCGGCGCGCTGGCCGGCCAGCCGGGCGTGTGGGCGCTGGCCGCCGACACCGACGGCATCGACGGCATCGAGGACAACGCCGGCGCCTTCGTCGCGCCCGACACGCTCGCGCGCGCCGAGGCCGCCGGCCGCAAGCTCGCCGACCACCTCGACCGCAACGACGCCTACGGCTACTTCGAGGCGATCGGCGATCTGCTGGTGACCGGCCCCACGCACACCAACGTCAACGACTTCCGCGCCCTGCTGCTGCTGTAGCCGCGCGGCAGCGGTCCGGCCGGTGGGCTGGTCGGCTGGTGGTCAGCTGCGCTTGGTAAGTTGGCGGCCATGAAAAAGCGCATCCCGTCCTTCCTGCGGCACGTCGGGCCCGGCGTCGTCACCGGCGCGGCCGACGACGATCCGTCGGGCATCGCCACCTACACGCAGGCCGGGGCGCAGTTCGGCTACGGGCTGCTGTGGACGGTGTTCCTGTCGCTGCCCTTCATGATCGCCATCCAGATGGTGTCGGCGCGCATCGGCCGCGTCACCGGCAAGGGCGTGGCGGCCAACCTGCGCGACCACATGCCGCGCTGGCTGCTGGTGGCGCTGGTCGGGCTGCTGGTGGTGGCCAACACCATCAACATCGCCGCCGACATCGCGGCGATGGGCGAGGCCCTGCAGCTCGTCGCCGGGGGCGGCCAGCACTTCCATTCACTGGTCTTCGGCGTGGTGACGGTGCTGCTGCAGGTGTTCGTGCCCTACCGGCGGCTCGCGCACGTGCTCAAGTGGCTGACGCTCACGCTGTTCGCCTATGTGGCGGCGGTCTTCACGGTGCAGGTGCCGTGGGGTCGGGTGCTGCACGACCTGGTGATGCCGCGGTTCCAGTGGAGCGGCGACTACTGGATGATGGTGGTGGCCCTGCTGGGCACCACGATCTCGCCCTACCTGTTCTTCTGGCAGGCCTCGCAGGAGGTCGAGGAACTGCGCCAGAAGGGCGGGGCGCGCGGCACCGATGCCCAGGTGCGCGGCGCCCTGCGGCGCGTCAAGATCGACACCTGGACCGGCATGATCTTCTCCAACCTCATCGCCTTCTTCGTGATGGTGGTGGGCGCGGCGGCGCTGTACGCGGCCGGCGTCCACGACGTCACCTCGGCGGCGCAGGCGGCCGAGGCGCTGCGTCCGCTGGCCGGCGACTTCGCCTTCTGGCTGTTCGCCGGCGGCATCATCGCCACCGGCCTGCTGGCCGTGCCGGTGCTGGCCTCGTCGGCCGCCTATGCCGTGGCCGAGGCCTTCGGCTGGACCGAGGGACTGGAGCACCGGTGGCGCGAGGCCAGGAAGTTCTACGCCATCATCGCCATCGCGACCCTGGCCGGCACGGCGCTGGACTTCACGCCGGTCGATCCGATGAAGGCGCTCTACTGGAGCGCGGTGGTCAATGGCGTCGTGGCCGTGCCGATCATGGCGGCCATGATGATGCTGGTCGCGCGCGAGAGCGTGATGGGGTCCTTCACGTCGAGCCGCCGCACACGCTGGCTCGGCTGGGGCGGCACCGCGCTGATGGGCGGCGCGGTCGCGATGATGCTGGTCGACCTGCTGCGCTGAGCGATGCCGGCCCGGCTCATTCGGCGAGATACCACTTCTGCAGCTGGGGATGGAAGACGAAGGCGTAGCGGACATTCATGCCCAGGGGCATGGGAGTCGGATGCAGCACGTTGGCGGAGTCGACGCGTCCCGGCCGCGAGGAGGTCGATTGCACGATCACGATGGCGTTCGGCGTTGCCGTGGGAGGCAGGACCACCGACTCGACCATGTCCTTGCGGTCGATGGACACGCGCGTCACCCGGGTCGTCGGGCTCGGCACGATCGTGACGGTGCGCAAGTCCTTGTAGTCCGTCGCGGCGGCGAGCCAGCGGCGCTCCCAGGCATCCCAGGTGAAGGTGATCGTGTCGCCCTTGTTGAGCGTCAGCGCCCGCATGGGGAGGTCGGTGTTGTCCGTCGCGAGGCTCGAGGACCAGGTCGCGTTCGGATGGAAGGTGATCGAGGCGCCACCCGCCGCCGAGGCAGGCAGCCTGAGCACGGGTGCCCAGTTGCCGTCCCAGGTCTGGAAGTCCACCGTCGGGTAGGTGCCGGGGATGTTGCCGCCGCCGATGGCGTTGGGCGTCAGGGTGATGGCCAAGGCCTGGGCGGCGCAGAGGCCGAGGAGGAGGCCGCTGGCGGCACGGATGATGGGGCGCAAGATATGTTTCTCCCTGATTGAAACTTGTAACGAGTTGCGATCATAGGAAGGGGGGGATGCGGCAAACTCTTAACAATTCAAACGTGTCGTCGACGCGATACGGGAGGCAGGATCCGAAAAAAAGTTGGATGCCCTGGCCCGACACTTGCTGCATGCGCGGCAGCGCACGCCGAACGTGCATACCGGTGCCTGCATACAGGCTATGGCCGCTGCCGTATGCGTGCGTGCCTCCATCACCCTTAAGTTCCAGCATTCCCCGTCCTGTCGCAGCAACCTCGAACGAACGTCTGGCACCACGATGACCCACTCAGCCGCCTCCACACAGCCGGTCCGCTTCTTCCACCAGGGGCGGATCGTCGAAGTCACGGATGTCCATCCGACCCGCTCGGTGCTCGACTGGCTGCGCGAGGATGCCCGCTGCACCGGCACCAAGGAGGGCTGCAACGAAGGCGATTGCGGCGCCTGCACGGTGGTGGTGGGCGAGCTCGCATCCGCGGATGCCATCGACGGCCGGGCCGCCGACGACGTGGTCGGCGGATTGCGGCTGCAGACGGTCAATGCCTGCATCCAGTTCCTGCCGACGCTCCATGGCAAGGCGCTATTCACCGTCGAGGACCTGAAGACGCAGACCGGCCGCACGGATGGCGTCGCGCGCTGCGATTCGCCGCACGAGAAGCATCCGGTGCGGCGGCTGCATCCGGTGCAGCAGGCGATGGTCGAGTGCCATGGCTCGCAATGCGGCTTCTGCACGCCGGGCTTCGTGATGTCGCTGTGGTCGACCTACGAGCGGCACCTGGATGCCGGCACGCGGCCCACGCGCCAGCAGCTCGCCGACGACCTGTCGGGCAACCTCTGCCGCTGCACCGGCTACCGCCCGATCCTCGATGCCGGCCAGCGCATGTTCGACCTGCCGGCCGCGCCCTATGCCGTCCAGCCGGCCGTGGCGGCGCTGACGCGCCTGCGGGCCGAGGACGAGGCGACGCGCGCGGCCGCCGGCGGGACGGGCTTGCGCTATGCGGCGGCGCGCCATGGCCGCGTCGACACCTTCCACGCCCCGGTCACGCTCGACGAACTGGCCGCGCTGCGCGAACGGCTGCCGGCCGCGCAGCTGCTGGCCGGTTCGACCGATGTCGGCCTGTGGGTCAACAAGCAGTTCCGCGACCTGGGCGACATCGTCTTCGTCGGCGGCGTCGAGGAACTCAAGATCATCGGTGAGCGCGGCACGGGCGCTTCGGCCGAGCTCCACATCGGCGCCGGCGCCTCGCTGGAGGAGGCCTGGCGCGCGCTGGTGCGGCGCGTGCCGTCGCTGGCCGACGTCTGGCTGCGCTTCGCCTCGCCACCGATCCGGCATGCCGGCACGCTGGGGGGCAACGTCGCCAACGGCTCGCCGATCGGCGACGCGCCGCCGGTGCTGATGGCGCTCGATGCCGAGGTCGAACTGCGGCGCGGCGCGCGCGTGCGGCGCCTGCGGCTCGACGAGTTCTATCTCGGCTACATGAAGAACCGGCTCGAGGCGGGCGAGTTCGTCCAGGCCATCGCCGTGCCGCTGGCGGCCCTGGAGCGCACCGTGCGGGCCTACAAGATCAGCAAGCGCTTCGACTGCGACATCTCGGCGCTGTGCGCGGGCTTCGCCATCGAGCTCGACGCCGATGGCGCGACGCCGGAGCCGGTGGTCAAGGCCGTGCGGCTGGCCTTCGGCGGCATGGCCGCGACGGTGAGCCGCGCCGCCCGTGCCGAGGCCGCCCTGGTCGGCCGGCCGTGGACGCGGGCGTCCGTGGTCGCCGCGCAGGCCGCGCTGGCCGAGGATTTCGAGCCGCTGTCGGACCTGCGGGCCTCCGCCGCCTATCGGCTGAAGGTGGCGCAGAACCTGCTGCAGCGACTGTGGCTGGAGACCCGCGCCGACGATCCGCTGCCGCCGTCCGCCACCAGCGTCTGGGATTCGATGCCGCACGCCTTGCCGGGCCTCGCCGCGTCGCCCGCCACCACCTCGGGGAGCCCGTCATGAACAAACCGGTCGATACCGCCTTCCTCCAGCCGGTCACCGCCTTCGCCGACTACCGGGCCAACACCGCCGCGCGCATAGACGAGGACGCCGAGGCGCGCGCGCGCGACGCCGGCATCCGGGTCGGCATCAGCCGGCCGCACGAGTCGGCCGCACTGCATGTCGCGGGCGAGGCGGCCTATGTCGACGACCTGCCCGAACTGGCCGGCACGCTGCATTGCGCGCTGGGCCTGGCGCCGGTGGCGGCCGGGCGCGTGACCGGGCTCGACCTCGACCTCATCCGGGCGCTGCCCGGCGTGGTCGACGTGCTGGCGGCCGACGACATCCCGGGAAGCAACGACTGCGGCTCGATCGTCCACGACGATCCGATCCTGTGCGCCGGCGACATCCGCTATCTCGGCCAGCCGGTGTTCGCCGTCGTCGCCCGCACGCGCGACGATGCCCGCCGCGCCGCCGCCCGGGCCCGGGACGTGATCGCGGTCGAGGCCGCGCCTCCGGTGCTGACGCCGCGCGAGGCCCATGCGCGCGGCGCGTACGTGGTGCCGCCGATGCACCTGGTGCGCAGCGCCAGCCTGGGCGATGCCGCCGACCACGGCGATCGCGCGCCGGGCGAGGCCGCCGTGCGCGCCGCCATCGCCGCCGCGCCGCATCGGCTCGAAGGCAGCTTCGACGTCGGTGGCCAGGAGCAGTTCTACCTGGAAGGACAGATCAGCTACGCCATCCCGAAGGAGGGCGGCGGCATGCACGTGCACTGCTCGACGCAGCATCCCACCGAGATGCAGCACCTGGTGGCCCACGCGCTGCACCTGCAGGCCAACGAGGTGCATGTCGAGTGCCGGCGCATGGGTGGCGGCTTCGGTGGCAAGGAGTCGCAGTCGGGCCTGTTCGCCTGCGTCGCGGCGGTGGCGGCGAGCCGGCTGCGCCGCCCGGTCAAGTTGCGGCTCGACCGCGACGACGACTTCCTGATCACCGGCCGGCGCCACTGCTTCTGGTACACCTACCAGGTCGGCCACGACGACGAGGGCCGCATCCTCGGCGCCGAGATCTCGATGGTCTCGCGCGCCGGCCACTCGGCCGATCTCTCCGGTCCGGTGATGACCCGGGCGCTGTGCCACTTCGACAATGCCTACTGGCTGCCGGAGGTGGCGATCCACGGCTACTCCGGCCGCACCCACACCCAGAGCAACACGGCGTTCCGCGGCTTCGGCGGCCCGCAGGGCGCGATCGCGGTCGAGAACATCCTCGATGGCGTGGCCCGCGCGCTGGGGCGCGATCCGCTCGACGTCCGGCGCATCAACTTCTACGGCCGCGACGAGCGCAACGTCACGCCCTATGCCCAGCCGGTCACCGACAACATCATCCACGAGCTGGTGGCCGAGCTGGAGTCGACCAGCGACTATCGCGCGCGCCGCGCCGCCATCGCCGACTTCAACGCCGCCAGTCCGGTGCTCAAGCGCGGCATCGCGCTGTCGCCGCTGAAGTTCGGCATCTCGTTCAACGTGCCGCACTTCAACCAGGCCGGCGCGCTGGTGCATGTCTACAACGACGGCTCGATCCTGGTGAACCATGGCGGCACCGAGATGGGTCAGGGCTTGAACACCAAGGTGGCGCAGGTGGTGGCGCACGAGCTGGGCGTGAGCTTCGAGAGCGTGCGCGTCACGGCCACCGACACCGCCAAGGTCGCCAACACCTCGGCCACGGCGGCCTCCACCGGCGCCGACCTCAACGGCAAGGCGGCGCAGGATGCCGCGCGCCAGGTGCGCGAGCGGCTCGCCGCCTGCGCCGCAGCGCGCCATGGCGGACTGGCCTCGGACGTGCGCTTCGCCAACGACAAGGTCGAGGTCAACGGCCGCACGCTGGGCTTCGGCACGCTGGTGGGCGAGGCCTACCTCGACCGCGTGCAGCTGTGGTCCGACGGCTTCTACGCCACGCCCGGACTGAGCTGGGACCGCGACACGCTCAAGGGCCGGCCGTTCTACTACTTCGCCTATGGCGCGGCGGTCAGCGAGGTGGTGGTGGACACGCTCACCGGCGAGTGGAAGCTGCTGCGCGCGGACATCCTGCAGGATGCCGGCCGCTCGCTCAATCCGGCGATCGACATCGGCCAGGTCGAGGGCGCCTTCATCCAGGGCATGGGCTGGCTCACCACCGAGGAGCTGGTCTGGCATCCGACGACCGGCAAGCTCGCCACGCACGCCCCCAGCACCTACAAGATCCCGACGGCCAACGACTGCCCGCCGGTGTTCAACGTGCGGCTGTTCGACCGGCCCAACGCGGAGGATTCGATCCACCGCAGCAAGGCCGTCGGCGAGCCGCCGCTGCTGCTGCCGTTCTCGGTCTTCTTCGCCATCCGCGATGCCGTCTCCGCCGCCGGCGGCCACCGCGCCGATCCGCCGCTGCGCGCCCCCGCCACCGCCGAGGCCATCCTCGACGCCATCGCGGCGGTGCAATGACGACGCGGCCGGTCGTCGGTGGCCACCCCGTGGCGTGAGCCCGCGCGGGTCGTGACAATGCGGGGATGGCCATGAGAGACCAGATTGCCTTCGACAAGATCGACCTGCACCTCATCCGCGTGCTGCACACGGTGCTGACCGAGCGCAGCGTCTCGCGCGCGGCGCTGCGCCTGGGCATGCATCAGCCGGCCGTCTCCGCCGCGCTCAAGCGGCTGCGCGAGCTCGCCGGCGATCCGCTGCTGGTGCGCTCCGGCGCCGGCATGGCGCCGACCGACGCGGCATTGCGCATGATCGAGCCGGCCGCCAGCATCCTGCGCTCGGCCGAGGCGCTGTTCTCCGACGCGCGCGGCTTCGAGCCGCAGACCACCGAGCATGTCTTCCGCATCGCCGCCAGCGACTACCTCGATCCATTGTTCCTGCCCCTGCTGGTGGCGCAGGTGAAGGCGCAGGCGCCGCGCTGCGCCATCGAGATCCAGGCCCTGTCGGCGGAGGCCAGCTATCACGCCAACCTGGCGATCGGCGACGTCGACGTGGTGGTGGGCAACTGGCAGAAGCCGCCCGACGATCTGCACATGGCGCGCCTGTTCGAGGACGAGGTGGTGTCGCTGGTGGCCCACGGGCATCCGGCGGCGCGGCGCGGCTGGACCGTGGCGCAGTGGCTCGACTCGGAGCACGTCGCGCCCACGCCCACGCATCCGGGGGCGCGCGGCATCATCGACCAGATGCTCGACGCGCAGCGGCTGGAGCGCCGCATCGCCGCGCGCTGCGCGCACTTCGGGCTGATCCCGGACATGGTGGCCGCGAGCCTGCTGGTGCTGACCACCGGGCGCCAGTACTGCGAGCGCTTCGCCAGCCGGCTGCCGGTGCGCATCGTCGCCTGCCCGGTCGAGTTCCCGCGCCTTGTCTACTACCAGCTGTGGCACGAGCGCACGCATGCCTCGGCCGCGGCGCGCTGGCTGCGCGAGCGCATCAAGGCGGTCGCCGCGTCGCTGCGCGCGGAGGCCCCGGACACCCCCATTCCAACAACGACGACAACGACGCCGGTCACCCCGGCCGCGGCACAGGCATGAGCACCACTCCCACGACCCCGATCCCGATGCCGGCCGCGAACCGGCTCCAGCTCGACCACATCACCAAGCGCTACCCGTCGGTGGTGGCCAACAGCGACGTCTCGCTGATCGTCCGCCCGGGCGAGACGCATGCCGTGCTGGGCGAGAACGGCGCCGGCAAGTCGACGCTGATGAAGATCATCTACGGCGCCGTCAAGCCCGACGAGGGCAGCGTCGGCTTCAACGGCCGCGCCGTCAACGTGCGCAATCCGCAGGAGGCGCGGGCGCTGGGCATCAGCATGGTGTTCCAGCACTTCAGCCTGTTCGACACCCTGACGGTGGCCGAGAACGTCTGGCTCGGCCTGGACAAGTCGCTGGCGCTGGCCGAGGTCACGCGCCGCATCGAGGCCAAGGCCGGCGAGTACGGCCTCGACATCGATCCGTCGCGCCCGGTGCACACGCTGTCGGTGGGCGAGATGCAGCGCGTGGAGATCATCCGCGCGCTGCTGACCGATCCGCAGCTGCTGATCCTCGACGAGCCGACCTCGGTGCTGACGCCGCAGGCCGTGGGGCGGCTGTTCGTGGTGCTCAAGAAGCTGGCCTCGCAGGGCTGCAGCATCCTCTACATCAGCCACAAGCTCCACGAGATCCGCGAGCTGTGCACCGCCTGCACCGTGCTGCGCGGCGGCAAGGTGACGGGCGTGTGCAACCCGCAGCAGGAGAGCAACGAATCGCTCTCGCGCCTGATGATCGGCGCCGAGCCGCCGCCGCTGGTGCACCGGCCCTCGAAGGCCGGCGCGGTGGCATTGCGCGTGGCCGGCCTGACGCTGGCGCGCGAGGACCAGTTCGGCGTCGACCTCGAGGGGATCTCGATGGACGTGCGCGCCGGCGAGGTGGTGGGCATCGCCGGGGTCTCGGGCAACGGCCAGAAGGAACTGCTCTATGCGCTCTCGGGCGAGGACACGCGCGCCGAGCCGGCCATGATCGAGGTCTTCGGCCAGCCGGCGGCGCGCCTGCGGCCACGGGCCCGGCGCGCGCTGGGCGTGCATTTCGTGCCGGAGGAGCGGCTCGGCCGCGGCGCCGTGCCCTCGCTGGGCCTGGCGCACAACCTGCTGCTCACGCGCGGCGACGCCATCGGCGCCGGTGGCTGGATCCGCACCGGCGCGCTGGCCGCGCAGGCCCGGGAGATCATCCGGCGCTTCAACGTCAAGGCCGGCGGACCCGACGCGGCGGCGCGCTCGCTGTCGGGCGGCAACCTGCAGAAGTTCATCGTCGGGCGCGAGATCGACGCCCGGCCCAGGCTGTTCATCGTCTCGCAGCCGACCTGGGGCGTCGACGTCGGCGCGGCGGCCCTGATCCGCAACGAGATCCTGGCCTTGCGCGACGCCGGCTGCGCGGTGCTGGTGGTGAGCGAGGAGCTCGACGAGCTGTTCGACCTCAGCGACCGGCTGCACGTGATCGCCAAGGGCCGGCTGTCGCCCTCGGTCGACCGCGCCGACGCCACCGTGCCGCGCATCGGCGAATGGATGAGCGGACTGTGGGACGCACCCGCCGCCACCCCGGCGGCAGCCGCTCGCCAGGAGGTGGCCCATGCTTAAGCTCGAACCCCGCCCGCAGCTCTCGCGCTTCTGGAGCTATGCCTCGCCGGTGCTGGCGCTGCTCGTCACGGTGGCCATCGGCACGGCGCTGTTCGCGCTGCTGGGCAAGGACCCGGTCAAGGGCCTGCTGGTGTTCTTCTGGGAGCCCATCAAGAGCGGCTACGCGCTGGGCGAGCTGATGGTCAAGGCGACGCCGCTGCTGATCATCGCGCTCGGGCTGGCGGTGTGCTTCCGCTCCAACATCTGGAACATCGGCGCCGAGGGCCAGTTCGTCTGCGGCGCCATCGCCGCCGGTGGCGTGGCGCTGCTGGCCGACAAGAGCACCGGGCCGTGGATCATCGCGGCGATCCTGCTGGCGGGCATCGCCGGGGGCATGGTCTGGGCCGGCATCGTCGCCTTCCTGCGCGACCGCTGCAACGCCAGCGAGATCCTGGTCAGCCTGATGCTGGTGTACGTGGCGACGCTGCTGCTGGGCTGGCTGGTCTACGGACCCTGGAAGGACCCGATGGGCTACAACTTCCCGCAGACCCGCACCTTCGATGCCGTGACGCAGATCCCGCGCCTGTTCAAGGGCTCGCGCGCCAGCATCGGTCTCCTGATCGCGCTGGCCGGGGCGGCGGCGCTGTGGGTGTTCCTGTTCCGCACGCGCGCCGGCTTCGCCCAGCAGGTCGGTGGCCTGGCGCCGGCGGCGGCGCGCTATGCCGGCTTCTCGGCGCGGCGCGCGGTGTGGGTCGCGCTGCTGACCTCGGGCGGCGCGGCCGGCCTGGCCGGCGCGCTGGAGGTCGCCGGACCGATCGGGCAGCTCACGCCCTACGTGCCGGCCGGCTATGGCTTCGCGGCCATCATCGTGGCCTTCGTCGGACGGCTGCATCCGGTGGGCATGATCTTCTCGGCCGTGCTGATGAGCATGTTCTACATCGGCGGCGAACTCGCGCAGTCGCGCCTGGGGCTGCCGAAGTCGCTGACCGGCGTGTTCCAGGGCCTGCTGCTGTTCTCGCTGCTGGCCTGCGACACCCTGATCGCCTATCGCCTGCGCCGCAAGGCGCCGGCCGCCGCGTCCGGCTCGAACACCGCCGCCGCCGCCAGTGCCGCCTCGCTGCAGGCCGCCACGCCCCTGACCGTGCCCGCCGCCGCCGGCACCGCCATCGCCGCCACCACCGCCACCCAAGGATCCGTCTGATGGACAACTACGCACTCCTCCTGGGCTCGTCGCTGGCCGCCGGCACGGTGCTCGCCCTCGCGGCGCTGGGCCTGCTGATCAACGAGAAGGCCGGCATCGTCAATCTCGGCGCCGAGGGCATGATGCTGTGCGCGGCCATCGCCGGCTTCGCCACGGTGTCGATCACGCACCAGCCCTGGCTGGGCTTCGTCGCCGGCATGGCCGCCGGCGCGGCGCTGGCGGCGATCTTCGGCGTGCTGGTGATCTGGCTCAACACCAACCAGTACGCCACCGGCCTGGCGCTGAGCCTGTTCGGGGTCGGCTTCTCGGCCTTCGTCGGCATCAACTTCGTGCAGGCCAAGCTGCCCGCGAGCGTGTCTTATGCGCTGCCGGTGCTGGGCGACCTGCCGCTGGTCGGGCCGGCGCTGTTCCGGCACCACCCGATGGTCTATGGCGCGGTGGCGCTGACGGCGGGACTGATCTGGTTCCTCTATCGCACGCGCGCCGGGCTGGTGCTGCGCTCGGTGGGCGAGTCGCCGGAGTCGTCGCACGCGCTGGGCTATCCGGTGCGGCGCATCCGCTTCCTGGCGGTGGTGGCCGGCGGCGCGCTGTGCGGGCTGTCGGGGGCCTACCTCTCGACGGTCTACACGCCGCTGTGGGTCGAGGGCATGACCGCCGGGCGCGGCTGGATCGCCCTGGCGCTCACCACCTTCGCCACCTGGCGGCCGGTGCGGGTGCTGCTGGGCGCCTATCTGTTCGGCGGCGTCTCGATGCTGGGCTTCCATCTGCAGAGCACCGGCGTCGACGTGCCGAGCCAGTTCCTGAGCATGCTGCAGTACATTGCCCCGATCGTGGTGCTGGCCCTGATCTCGCGCAACCCGGCGTTCATCCGCATCAACATGCCCGCATCGATCGGCAAGCCGTTCCATCCGGGCGCCTGAACCACGGTCCTGACCCGTCCATTCCGTTTCGTCTGTTTCCAACCACTCTCCGTCTTTCTCTCGAGGACCTCCCGCCCATGACCGAACTGAACAAGCGCTCCCTGCTCAAGCTCGCCGCCTTCTCCGCCGTCGCCTCCGCCGCCCTGGTGGGCTGCGGCAAGAAGGAAGAAGCGCCCGCCGCCGCCGCCGCGCCCGCGACATCGGCGCCGGCCACCGCCGCCGCGCCGGCCGCCACCCCGGCCGCGCCGCTGAACATCGCCTTCGCCTATGTCGGCCCGGTCGGCGACGGCGGCTGGTCGTTCGCGCACGACAACGGCCGCAAGGCGCTGGAGAAGGAATTCGGCGATCGCATCAAGACCACCTTCGTCGAGAGCGTGCCCGAGTCGGCCGATGCCGAGCGCGTGTTCCGCGACTTCGTCGGCCAGGGCAACAAGCTGGTCTTCGGCACCACCTTCGGCTACATGGAGCCGATCCTGAAGGTCGCCAACGACAGCAAGGACGTCAGGTTCGAGCACGCCACCGGCTACAAGACGGCCGAGAACCTGCGTACCTACGACAGCCGCACCTACGAGGGCGCGTACCTGGCGGGCATCATCGCCGGCGGCATGACCAAGTCGAACACGCTGGGCGTGGTCGGCTCGGTGCCGATCCCCGAGGTGCTGCGCAACATCAACAGCTTCACCATGGGCGCGCAGTCGGTGAACCCGAAGATCACGACCAAGGTGGTGTGGGTCAACGAGTGGTTCAGCCCGCCCAAGGAGACCGAGGCCGCGACGGCGCTCATCAACGGCGGCGCCGACGTGCTGTTCCAGAACACCGACTCGCCCGCCGTGCTCAAGACGGCGCAGGAGAAGGGCAAGCGCGCCTTCGGCTGGGACTCGGACATGACCGCCTATGGCCCCAAGGCGCACCTGGCCTCGGCCGTCATCAACTGGGCCCCGTACTACATCAAGACGACCCGCGACGCGCTCGAGGGCAAGTGGACCACCGGGCGCAGCTGGTGGGGCGTGAAGGAGGGCGCGATCGACATCGTCTCCATCGCCGAGGACGTGCCGGCCGAGATCAGGACCAAGGTCGAGACCGTCAAGGCGGGCCTGAAGGATGGCAGCTTCTCGATCTGGAAGGGCCCGATCGTCGGCCAGGACGGCAAGGAGCTGGTCGCCAAGGACACGGTCGCGGACGACCAGTTCCTCTCGGGCGTGGGGTTCTACGTCAAGGGCGTCGAGGGCAAGGTGCCCGGAAAATGAGGTTCGCCCCCAGGCTTGCTCACTGCGTGTAGCAGCGCCCACCCCCGTCCGGGGGCGACACCGGTGGACCGGCGCAGCCGGATCCACGGTGTCTCTGGCGGGGCTTGCTCGCTTCGCGTCGCTTCGCGGGGCGGGCGGGTGGGGGAAGGGGATTTTTTTACGCCTTGGGGCCTAGGCGGTCGATCAGGACTTCGCTGGCGGTGTTGAGGCCGATGACCTCGACGGGGCTGCCGTGCTTGCGCAGGCGCTCGACGACCTTGTCGAGGGCGGCGACGGCGGTGACGTCCCAGAAGTGGGCCTGGGAGAGGTCGATGCGGACCGGGCGACCTTCGGTGTCGCGGGTGTCGAAGGCATCGATGAACAGGTCGGCCGAGGCGAAGAAGACCTGGCCGCGCACGCGGTAGGTGCGCGCTCCGAGGATGGCGCCGGGCAGCGCGCCGAGGTCGGTGGTGTCGCGGTCGACGGCTGCCGCCATGTCGATGGTGACGTCGTCGTGCGCGCTGACGTCGAGCAGCCGCGAGACCTTGAAGGTGAAGAACACGCCGCTGAGCATCACGCCCACGGCCACGCCGGCGGCCAGGTTGTGCGTGGCGACCGTGACGGCCACGGTCGCCATCATGACGGCGCTCGACATGCGCGGGCGGCGCACCATGCCGCGCAGCGAGCCCCAGTCAAAGGTGGAGACCGAGACCATCACCATGATCGCCACCAGCGCGGCCACCGGCACCTGCGACACCCACGGCTTGAGGACCACCATCAGGATCAGCAGGAACACGCCGGCGAACAGCGTCGACAGCCGTCCGCGCCCGCCATAGCGCACGTTGCTGACGGTCTGGCCGATCATCCCGCAGCCGGCGATGCCGCCGAAGAAGCTGGCCGCCACGTTGGCCAGGCCGAGGCCGGCGCATTCGCGGTTCTTGTCGCTGGGCGTGTCGGTGAGTTCGTCGACCACGCTGGCGGTCATCATCGATTCGAGCAGGCCGACCATCGCGATGGCCAGCGCGGGCAGGGCGATCAGGCGCAGGGTCTCCAGCGTGAAGGGCACGTCGAGCAGGGTGAAGACCGGCATCGCGTCGGGCAGCTGGCCCAGATCGGCCACCGTCCTGAGCGGCAGGCCGAAGGCGGAGGCGGCGATGGTCAGCACCACGATGCACACCAATGGGGACGGCACGGCGCTGGTCAGCCGCGGCAGCAGGTAGATGATCGCCAGGCCGGCGGCCAGCACGGCCCAGGTGGTGGCGCTGGCGCCCATCAGATGCGGCAGCTGCGCCGAGAAGATCAGGATCGCCAGGGCGTTGACGAAGCCGGTGCGCACCGAGCTGGAGACGAAGCGCATCAGCGCGCCCAGCCGCAGCAGTCCGAAGACGATCTGCATCAGTCCGGCCAGCACGCCCGCCGCCAGCAGATAGCGCAGGCCATGCGACTGCACCAGCGGCGCCGCCACCAGGGCCACCGAACCGGCCGCCGCCGAGATCATGGCCGGCCGCCCACCGGCGAAGGCGATCACGATGCCGATGACGAAGGAGGCGAACAGGCCCACGGCCGGGTCGACGCCGGCGACGAAGGAGAAGGCGATGACTTCGGGGATGAGGGCGAAGGTGGCGACGGCACCGGCCATCAGTTCGCGGGGGATGGTGGTCGGACACCACTCGGCGCGCAGACGAGAGAAATGCATCCTCCGATGGTAGGCGAGACCCCCCGCGCCACCAGGAGGGTGGCGGGAAGATTTAGAGTACGCGCATGACCCGCCCCGACTTCGACACCATCCCCCACGACCGCCTGCCGGACCTGCTGCGCGCCATGCCCAAGGCCGAGCTGCACATGCACATCGAGGGTTCGCTCGAACCGGAGCTGATCTTCGCGCTCGCGCGGCGCAACGGCGTCGCGCTGCCCTACGCCGATGTCGAGGCCCTGCGTCGCGCCTATGCCTTCACCGACCTGCAGAGCTTTCTCGACATCTACTACGCCGGCGCCAGCGTGCTGCTGCACGAGCAGGATTTCCACGACATGGCGTGGGCCTACCTGGAGCGCGCCGCCGCCGACCACGTCGTGCACACCGAGATGTTCTTCGACCCGCAGACCCACACCGCGCGCGGCGTGCCGATGCGCACCGTGATCGACGGCCTGCACCGCGCCTGCGTCGAGGCGCGCGAGAAGCTGGGCGTCAGCGCCTCGCTCATCCTGTGCTTCCTGCGCCACCTGAGCGAGGAGGACGCCTTCGCCACGCTGGAGGACGCGCTGCCGCTGCGTGACCGCTTCATCGGCGTCGGACTGGATTCCAGCGAGGTCGGCCATCCGCCGGAGAAGTTCGCCCGCGTCTTCGCCCGCTGCCGCGAGCTCGGCCTGCACCTGGTGGCGCACGCGGGCGAGGAGGGCCCGCCGGCCTATGTCTGGAGCGCGCTGGACGTGCTCCACGTCGAGCGCATCGACCATGGCGTGCAAAGCCCCAAGGACCCCGAGCTGATGCGGCGCCTGGCGCGCGACCGCATCCCGCTGACGGTGTGCCCGCTGTCGAACCTGAAGCTGTGCGTGTTTCCCGACCTGGCCGCGCACAACCTGCGCGAGCTGCTCGACGCCGGCCTCGTCGCGACCGTGAACTCCGACGATCCGGCCTACTTCGGCGGCTACATGAACGACAACTTCCTCCAGACCTTCGCCGCCACCGGCCTGACGGCGCGCCATGCCTGGCAGCTGGCGGCCAACAGCTTCGAAGGCAGCTTCATCGACGAGGCCGAGCGGGCCGGCTACCTGCGCCGGCTCGACGACTGCTTCGCCGGCTTCGCGGTCCCGGCCTGAGTCGCTCCCGCATGCGCGCACCGCTCGTCCTCGCGCTGCTGCTGGCCCTGGCCACGGCGTCCGGCGCCCAGGTGGTGCGCTGCCGCGATGCCGCCGGCAAGGTCAGCTACAACGACACCGGCTGCAAGGCCGGGGAGCAGCGCGTCGACCTCGGACTCGACCCGGGCGCCTATGCCGGGCGCGATGACGCCCCGGGCCCGGACCGCCTGCAGCAGCAGCTCGACGGCGTCGAGCGCGCGCGCCGGCTGCAGCGCGAGACGGTCGATGCCGTCACGCGCGCCGACCGGCCACCGGTCGCGACGCCGGCCACCGATCCACGCCTCTGGCAGGAGGAGCAGAACCGACGCGCCGCCGAGCAGCGGCGCCAGCGCGAGCAGGCGGAAGCCGCGCGCCTGGATCCGCGCTCGAACGTCCAGGTCGATCCCTACGGCGTTCCCTATGGCGTTCCCTATGGCGTCGTTCCTTATGGGGGCGTCTACGGCGGCGCGTATGGCGGCATCCATCGCGGCCCGCCGGCGCCCCTGCCCGACCTGCGTCCACGGCTGCGTGGCTGCGATGGCGCCGGCTGCCAGGACACCCAGGGCAACCACTACGACCGCGCCGGCCGGCTCGACCGCTATGTGCGCCCCGATGGCCGGACCTGCCGCCCGGTGGGCACGACGGTGGTCTGCGGCTGAGGCCGCGTCAGGCGGCGATCGAATAGCCGCCGTCCACCGGGATCGCCGTGCCGGTGACGAAGTCCGATCCCGCACCGGCCAGGAACACCGCGATGCCGGCCAGGTCGGGCGGCTCGCCCCAGCGTCCGGCGGCGGTGCGCGCGATCACGCGTTCGTTCAGGCCCGGCACATGGGTGCGCGCGCTCTCGGTGAGTTCGGTCCGGATCCAGCCGGGCAGCACCGCATTGGCCTGGATGCGGTCGGCGGCCCAGGCCGCGGCCAGCGACCGGGTCAGCTGCACGATGCCGCCCTTGCTCGCGCCATAGGCCGGCGCGTAGGCGGCGCCGAAGATCGACATCATCGAGCCGATGTTGATGATCTTGCCGCCGCCCGCCGCCTTCAGCAGTGGATGCGCCGCCCGGCAGCACAGGAAGGCGCTGGTGAGGTTGGTGTCCATCACCGCGTGCCATTCGGCGAGCGAGAGCTGGTCGACTGGCTTGCGCACCGTGGTGCCGGCGTTGTTCACCAGGATGTCGAGCCGGCCATCGGTGCGCTCGGCCAGCGCGTCGAACATCGATTGCACGGAGGCCTCGTCGGTGACGTCGGCCGCCAGGGCGAAGCTGTCGCTGCTGCCGGCCTCGACCAGCGCCGCGACCGCGGCGGCCGATTTCCCCGCGTTGCGCCCCGCCACCACCACGCGGGCGCCGGCGCGGGCCAGTCCCAGCGCCATGCCCAGGCCGATGCCGCCATTGCCGCCGGTCACGAGGGCGACGCGGCCGCCGAGGTCGAACGGGCCGCGCGCGTCGATGGTCGCGCCGGGGAGGGACGGGGTCTCGGCCATCAGAGGATGCGGTTGAACCAGAACAGCGAGAGCCCGGCCGACAGCAGGGCCAGCAGCGCCGCGCCGAGCGCGAACAGGGCCGAGACCTCGGTCTCCTTCTTCTCGACCGTCAGGCGCGAGCTGAGCGTGTCGTAGACCTTCTTCAGGTCGGCCGCCGTGCCGGCATAGAAATAGTCGGCCTGCGTCTGGTTGGCCACCGCCTTGAGCGTGTCCTCGTCGAGCCGCACGCGCATCGACCAGCCCTCGAAGCCGATGGTCTCGCCATCGACCGTGCCCACGCCCACCGTGTAGACCCGCACGCCGCGCTCGGCGGCGGCCTTGGCGGCATCCAGCGGATCGACGCCGGTGGTGCGCTGGCCATCGGTCAGCATGATGATCGCGGCCGAGGTGTAGGAGCCCGGCGCCACCGGCACGAAGGCCTTGGGCGGCGCGCGGCCGGCCTGCTCGATCGGCACGCCGCGCGAGCGGCTGGGCGGGCCGAAGTTGGCGACGTCGATGCCCTGGTCGGGGAACAGCGTGGCCAGCGAGACCACGATGGCATTGCCGGTGGCGGTGGCCCGCTGCAGCTGGAAGCCGTCGATGGCGGTCATCAGGTCGTCGTGGTTGACCGTGGGCAGCTGCGCCACCTGGGCGCTGCCGGCGAAGGCGACGATGCCGACCTTGACGGTGCGCGGCAGGTCCTTGATGAAGGCCTTGGCCGCCTCCTGCGCCGCCACCAGCCGGTTGGGCAGCACATCGGTCGCGCGCATGCTGCCGGAGACGTCCATCGCCAGGATGATGGTCTGCTGGTTCGAGGGCAGCACCACCACCGCCATCGGCCGCGCCGCGGCCACCAGCATGGCGGCGATGGCCAGCAGGAACAGCAGCGGCGGGATGTGGCGGCGCACGCTCTGGCCGCCGCCCATCGCCTCGCGCACCAGCGACAGGCTGGCATAGCGCAGGGCCAGCTTCTTCTTGCGGCGCAGCAGCCACAGGTAGAGCAGCAGCAGGATCGGCAGCAGGGTCAGCAGCCAGAGGAACTGGGGCCAGAGGAAATTCATGGCGTCTCCGCGTGCGTCATGTGGCCGCAGCCGTCTTCGTGAAATTCGCATGGGCGCCGCCACTCGCGCGCATGCGCTGCTTGCGCGTGTCGGCGAAGCGCAGGATGGCGGCGGCGAGGTCGTCGGCGGTCGAGAGTTCGAGCGTGTCCACGCGCGCCTTCGCCAGCGCCGCGCGCAGGGTCTGCTCGCGTTCGGCGGCGAGCCGGGCGAAGCGCTTCCTGAAGCCGGGGTCGTGCGTGTCGACCCACAGCTGCTCGCCGGTCTCGGCATCGCGCAGCGGCACCAGGCCGAGATCGGGCAGCTCCAGCTCCAGCGGGTCGAACAGTCGCACCGCGACCACCTCGTGGCGCAATGCCAGCCGGCCGAGCGGCTCCTCCCAGCCGGGCTCGCTCAGGAAATCGGAGACCACGAACACCGTCGAGCGCCGCGGCATCAGGCCGGCGGCGGAGGCGAGCAGGTCCGACAGGCGCGTCATGCCCTTCTGCGTCGGCGGTGCCTCGACGGCGCGGCGTTCCATGGCGTGGAGCAGGTGCAGCACGTGGCGCCGTCCGGTGCGCGGCGGGATCACCGCCTCGATGTCGTGGCCATAGACCAGCGCGCCGACCCGGTTGCCATGGCGCGTCAGCAGTCGCGCCAGCGCGCCGACGAAGCCGATCGACACCTCGCGCTTGGCCTTGACGCCGGAGCCGAAGTCGACCGAGCGGCTCAGGTCGAGCACGAACCAGGCCGTCATCTCGCGGTCCTCGGTGAACACGCGCACGTGGGGCGTCTCCAGCCGCGCCGTGACATTCCAGTCGATGTGGCGCACGTCGTCGTGCAACTGGTATTCACGCAGGTCCGCCAGGTCCAGCCCGGCGCCGCGCATCAGCGTGCGGTAGTTGCCCTGCAGCAGGCCGTCGAGGCGCCGGATCACGGTCCACTCCAGCCGCGCCAGCAGCCGCTCCGCCCCGCCGGCCCCGGCATCGTTGGCCGCCACCGCGACCGGCTCCGACCCCGCTTCCGGCGCACGCGCCTTCAATCGCCACCACAGCTTCACGAACGACCTCCCGGGATGCCGTCGATCCGGCCGCGCCGGTCCGCCGGCATGGCTCCCCGCAAGGGGGTTGGCGCAGCGACACGCAGTGCGCGAGGACCGGGGGTGCGCATGCTGGGGGTGCTCATGGTCAGGCCGCCAGCTTCTCGTGTTCCAGCGGCTTGGGCGGCGCCGGCACGGCACGCATGATCTTGTCGATCAGGCCGTCCGAGGTCAGGCCCTCCGACAATCCCTCGTACGACAGCGTCACGCGATGGCGCAGCACGTCGGGCACCAGGGCCGTCATGTCCTCGGGCAACGCGTAGCTGCGGCCGCGCAGCAGCGCCAGGGCGCGCGCGCCCTCGGTCAGGTTGATGGTGGCGCGCGGGCTGGCGCCGAAGGTGATGAAGCGCTTCATGTCGCGCAGGCCGTGCTTCTCCGGATTGCGCGTGGCCGACACCAGCTTCACCGCGTACTGGATCAGCGACGGATCGACATACACCCGGCGCGCCTCGGCCTGCAGGGCGGCGAGCTGCGTCGTGTCGGCCACCGGACTGGCCACCACCGGCGGGCCGATCACGCGCTGGACGATCACGAACTCCTCCTCGTCGCTCGGATAGTCGACCATCACCTTCATCATGAAGCGGTCGACCTGCGCCTCCGGCAAGGGATAGGTGCCCTCGGTCTCGATCGGGTTCTGCGTCGCCATCACCAGGAACGGGCGCGGCACCTTGTGCGTCTCGCCGGCGATGGTCACCTGGCGCTCCTGCATCACCTCCAGCAGCGCGCTCTGCACCTTGGCCGGCGCGCGGTTGATCTCGTCGGCCAGCAGCAGGTTGGCGAACACCGGTCCCAGCGAGGTCGTGAACTCGCCGCTCTTCTGGTTGTAGATGCGCGTGCCCACCAGGTCGGAGGGCACCAGGTCGGGCGTGAACTGGATGCGCTTGAACTGGCCGCGGATGGTGTCGGCCAGGGTCTTGATGGTCAGCGTCTTGGCCAGGCCGGGAACGCCCTCGACCAGCAGGTGGCCGCCGGCCAGGATGGCCACCATCACGCGCTCCAGGAAGCGGTCCTGGCCGACCACCACGCGCTTAACCTCGTAGAGGATCTGCTCCATCAGTTCGGCGGTAGCCGGTGGCGCACTGGAAGGGGAGGACTCTGCGATGCTCATGCGGGACTTTCCTGAAGGAAGGAGGGGACCGGGAAGATCGGTGGATAGGTCTCGGGATGCGTCGGCTCAGAACGGTGGCGAGCCGGCCGCCGAGGCCGCGTTCTCGATCGGCACCGCGAAACCGATGCCGATGAAGGTGCGCTGCTGGGTCGGGTTGAGGATGGCCGTCACGATGCCCAGCACCTCGCCATCCATGTTGATCAGCGGACCGCCCGAATTGCCGGGGTTGGCCGCGGCATCGAACTGGATCAGGTTGCCCAGCTCCTGCCTGCCCTCGGGCGAGCGGAACGAGCGCCGCAGTCCCGACACCACGCCGGCCGAGACCGAGGGTCCGATGCCGAACGGAAAGCCCACCGCCGCCACCTGGTCGCCCGGCTGCAGGTCGGCCGTCGAGCGCATCGTCGCGGCGATCAGGTCGTCGGGGATCTTCTGCGCCTGCAGCACCGCCAGGTCGTTCTCGGGCTGCGTGCCGGTGACGGTGGCGATCGATTCGAGGCCGTCGAAGAAGGTCACCTTGATCTTCTCCGCGCCGGCCACGACATGCAGGTTGGTCAGGATGATTCCCTTGTCGACGATCACCACGCCGGTGCCGACGCCGCGCTCCTCCTCCTCGCCGGGCGGGCCGTCGGCCTCTGGCGGCTTGCCGCGCGCCATGTTGCGGCCGCGCTTCTGGGTCCTGGCCTCGGGCGTGGCTCGCTCGTGGCCATAGGCGACGACGCGCACGACCGCCGGTCGCACGGTGGCCGCGGCGCGAGCCGCCGGCGAGGGCAGGGAGGTGGTCTGCAGCGTGCGCAGCACCGCCGCGTCGATGTCCTTCTGCGTCAGCGTGTGCGGCGCCTGGCGCGGCCACAGCACCGCCGTGCCGACGGCCAGGGACAGGAACAGCAGCGCCATGACGGCGAAGGCGCGCCGACCGGGTTGCCAGCCGAGAAAAGCTTGCCTGCGCATCGGCACCTCCAGCAAAAGTGACGTGTGACCGGGGACATGTGATGCACCGTCGTTGTGTTCTTGCAGTAAGAAGAACACCTTAACGAGCACGCGGAGTAAATCACAGTAGCACGCTTTATGCCCCCTTGCATGCCTTCGGGCATCATGGGCCGATGACTGGTTTCATCGATACCCACTGTCACCTGGATGCGTCGGAGTTCGGCACCGAACAACCCGCCGTGCGGGCCCGCGCGACGGCCGCCGGCGTGTCGCTGTGCGTGATCCCGGCGGTGGCCGTCGCCAACTTCGGCATCGTGCGCGAACTCGCGCACCGCCAGGGCGATGCCTATGCACTGGGCATCCATCCCCTGTGCACCGGCGAGGCGCGCGAGGGCGACCTGGAACTGCTCGACGCCGAGCTGCGTGCGCGCCGCGACGATCCCCGGCTGGTGGCCATCGGCGAGATCGGCCTGGACTACTTCGTTGCCGCTCTCGACGACGAGCGGCAGCAACGCTTCTTCCGCGGCCAGCTGCAGCTCGCGCGCGCGCACGACCTGCCGGTGATCGTGCATGTGCGGCGCTCGGTCGATCGCGTGCTCAAGCACCTGCGCCAGGTCGGCGGCGGGCGGCCGTGGCGCGGCATCGCGCATGCCTTCAACGGCAGCGAACAGCAGGCACGGGCCTGCCTCGACCTGGGACTGAAGCTGGGCTTCGGCGGCACGCTGACCTTCGAGCGGGCCCTGCAGGTGCGCCGCCTCGCGACGGCATTGCCGCCGGAGGCCATCGTCATGGAGACCGATGCGCCGGACATCCAGCCGCACTGGCTGTACCGGACGCGCGAGGCGCGCGAGGCCGGGCAGGCGCAGGGGCGCAACGAACCGGCGGAACTGCCGCGCATCGCCGCCGTGCTGGCCGGGTTGCGGGGCACCAGTCCGGAGATGCTGGCCGAGATCACCACGCGCAACGCCGTGGCCGCGCTGCCGCGCCTGGGCGCGCTGCTGGAGCCCGCCGTCGGCGGCGCCTGAAAAAAAGTGCGGCGGACGGCGACGGCGTGTCATCCGCGCCCGTCGGCGGCCCGTTGTTCCTTCGGCGCGACGCAGTTCGCGACCCGTGACTACAACTCCCTGGAGCTTTGCAATGACATCGTCTTTCATCCGTACCGTTCCCGCGATCCTCGCGCTGGGCATCGCTTCCATCGGCTTCTCGGCCGTGGCCCAGACCGCCACCCCGGGTCCCGCACCCGCGGCACCGATGACGGCACCCCAGGCCGCGCCGATGCGCCCGGCCACCCCCGCCATGGCGGCTCCGGCCCAGCCCACCGTCGGCGAACGCGCGGTCGATGGCGCCAAGCGCGCCGGCAACGCGACCAAGCGCACGGCCAAGCGTGCCGGCAACGCCACCAAGCGCGCCGCCAAGAAGACCGGCAACGTCGTCTCCAACACGGCCTCCCGCGCGGCCGGCGGCGTCCGCGCCGCGGGCGACAAGATCGGCGAGAAGATCCCCGGTACCGCCCAGAACGCCGCCGCGACCGGCAAGTGATCCGGCCCCGGCCGGCGGGCGGCCTCAGCGCCGCGCGCCCGGCCGGTGGATCGACCGGCACGCCATCGATCCGGAGCAACCCGCCACGGCGGGTTTTTTTTCGTCCGCGTGGTCCGCATGGTCCGCGCTCGGACGGGGCAGTACCATGCCCGTTCGTCGTCAACCCCTCACGGATGCTCCTTCCCTTGCCAGTCCTCCGGTTCCCTCGCTCCCCGTCCGCCGCGGACGTCCGTCACCCCGCGGCCCGGGCCGCGCGCGCCACCGCGCGAGGCCGGCGCTGATGGCGCCCCGGTCCAAGCCGGCATTGCCGGAAGTCAACTTCTCCGACTGGGGCGACATCCGCTACCTGCACCTGGGCACCGAATGGATCCAGGGCTCCATGAAGATGGACGCGCCGTTCGAGATCGAGCTCGAGTACGTGCAGCGCATGATGGCCTGGCTGCTGTTCGTCGACCCCGCCAGCGTCGCCAAGCGCCATGCGATGCAGCTGGGCCTGGGGGCCGCCACGCTGACCAAGTTCAGCCGCAAGCAGCTGCGCATGCGCACCACCGCCGTCGAGATCAATCCGCAGGTGATCGCGGCCTGCCGGGGCTGGTTCAAGCTGCCGGCCGACGACGCCCGGCTGCGCGTCGTGCTGGCCGATGCCGGCACCGAGATCCGCGACCCGCGCTGGCATGCGACGGTCGATGCGCTGCAGGTCGACCTCTACGACCACGAGGCGGCGGCCCCGGTGCTCGACGGCGCCGACTTCTATGCCGACTGCCGCGCGCTGCTGACCGAGGAGGGCGCCATGACGGTCAATCTCTTCGGCCGCTCGTCGAGCTACGAGCACAGCCTGGAGAAGATCGCCGCCGCCTTCGGCGCCGAGGCGGTGTGGGCCTTCAAGCCCACGCGCGAAGGCAACACGGTGGTGCTGGCGCAGCGCACGCCGACGCGCCCCAGGCGCGACCTGCTCGCCGGGCGCGCCGAGGCCATCCAGACCCGCTGGGGACTGCCGGCCGCCAAGTGGCTGCGGGTCTTCAAGCCCCTGCAACCCTGAACCGCGCCGCCGCCGCGGCGACCGACCGATGTCCACCAGCGATCCCTCCCCGCCGGCCGCCGCGCCACCGGTCCCGCGCCACGAAGGCCCGCTCGAGCTGCGCCAGCTCATCGAGTGGCTGGCCCAGGACCACGTGATCTCGGCATCCGAGGCGCAGCGCACCATCGCGCGCTGCGCCCAGGCCGCCAGCCGCCAGGCGCCCCTGGTGCGGCTGGCCAATGTCGCGATGACGCGCGAGGCCGATGGCAAGCCGCTCGACCTGGAGCTGCTCACCCAGTGGCTGGCCGGCCGCGCCGCACTGGCCTACCTGCGCATCGATCCGCTCAAGGTCGATGTCGGCAAGGTCGCCGACACCATGAGCGCGGCCTATGCCGAGCGCCACAAGGTGCTGCCGGTGCAGGTCTCGGCGACCGAGGTGGTGGTGGCGACGGCCGAGCCCTTCCTGACCGACTGGATCGCCGAGGTCGAGCGCCAGTCGCGGCGCACGGTGCGCCGCGTGGTGGCCAACCCGACCGACATCCAGCGCTACACGGCCGAGTTCTTCGCGCTCGCGAAGTCGGTGCGCGCGGCGCAGAAGTCGGGTGGCAACGCCGGCGGCGCCAGCTTCGAGCAGCTCGTCGAGCTGGGCAAGAGCACCCGCCCGCTCGACGCCAACGACCAGAGCGTGGTGCAGGTGGTCGACTGGCTCTGGCAATACGCCTTCGACCAGCGCGCCAGCGACATCCACCTGGAGCCGCGGCGCGAGCAGGGCGTGATCCGCTTCCGCATCGACGGCGTGCTGCACCCGGCCTACCAGATGCCCATGGGCGTCATGAACGCGATGGTGGCGCGCATCAAACTGCTCGGACGCATGGACGTGGTGGAGAAGCGGCGCCCGCTCGACGGCCGCATCAAGACGCGCAACATGCGCGGCGACGAGGTCGAGATGCGGCTGTCGACCCTGCCCACGGCCTTCGGCGAGAAGATGGTGATGCGCATCTTCGACCCCGACACGGCGGTCAAGGACCTCGACGCGCTCGGCTTCTCGCAGCACGACGCCCAGCGCTGGGAGCGGCTGGTGACGCGGCCGCATGGCATCGTGCTGGTGACCGGGCCGACCGGCTCGGGCAAGACGACGACGCTCTACTCGACCCTGAAGCGGGTGGCGACCGAGCAGGTCAACGTCAGCACCATCGAGGACCCGATCGAGATGATCGAGGCCTCCTTCAACCAGACGCAGGTCCAGCCGCAGCTGGACTTCGGCTTCACCGAGGGTCTGCGCGCGCTGATGCGGCAGGACCCGGACATCATCATGGTCGGCGAGATCCGCGACCTGGCGACGGCCGAGATGGCGGTGCAGGCGGCGCTCACCGGCCACCTGGTCTTCAGCACCCTGCACACCAACGACGCGCCGAGCGCGATCACGCGGATGATGGAGCTGGGCGTGCCGTCCTATCTCATCAATGCCGTGATGCTGGGCGTGCTGGCCCAGCGGCTGGTGCGCACGCTGTGCCCGCACTGCAAGCAGCCTGACGAGACGATGACGCGCGAACGGCTGGCCGAGTTCGTCCGGCCCTGGCAGATCAGCGGCGCCGTGCGGGCCTACCGGCCGGTGGGCTGCGTCGACTGCCGCATGACCGGCTACCGGGGCCGCATGGGACTCTACGAACTGCTGAGCATCGGCGAGGAGTTCAAGACCCGGGTCGACAAGACGCCCGACCTCGGCGCGCTGCGGCGCCAGGCCGTGACCGATGGCATGCGCCCGCTGCGCCTGGCCGGCGCCCTGCGCGTGGCCGAGGGCCTGACCACCATCGAGGAGGTCCTGAGCGCGACGCCCCCGCTGGAACAGGCTCCGGGCCGGGGTAATCCCTAGGCGCTGGCTAGGTGGAATCCACATCGAACGGCTGATCTCCCCCACTGAGAATCTGCCGTTCGATTGATTCGAGGAGACCGTTCGTGAAAATCAAAAGTCAGAAGGACTTTTTCTCGGGGTTGATGTTCACCGCCGTGGGCATCGCCTTCGCGTGGGGTGCGTCGACCTACAACGTGGGCAGTGGCGCACGCATGGGCCCGGGCTACTTCCCGCTGATGCTGGGCATCCTGATGGCGGTCATCGGCGCCGGCATCATGTTCACATCCCTGACCGTGGAGACCAACGATGGCGAGCACATCGGGAAGTGGGCCTGGAAGCAGGTCGTCTTCATCCTGGGCGCCAACCTGGCCTTCGGTGTCCTGCTGGGCGGCCTGCCGAGCGTGGGCGTCCCGGCCATGGGAATGATCATCGCCATCTACGCGCTGGTGCTCATCTCCAGCCTGGCGGGCAACGAGTTCGACCTCAAGAAGGTGCTGATCCTCGCGACCGTCCTGGCGATCGGCAGCTACATCGCCTTCATCTGGGCGCTCAAGCTCCAGATCCAGGTCTGGCCGACCTTCATCACCGGCTGAGGAATACAAAAATGGATCTGATCAACAACCTCTCGCTGGGCTTCGGCGTCGCGTTCACCTTCACGAACCTGCTGTACTGCCTGGTCGGCTGTATCCTGGGTACGCTGATCGGCGTGCTGCCCGGCATCGGCCCCGTCGCGACGATCGCGATGCTGCTGCCCGCCACCTACGCGCTGCCGCCCGTCTCGGCCCTCATCATGCTGGCCGGCATCTACTACGGCGCGCAGTACGGCGGCTCCACCACCGCCATCCTGGTCAACCTGCCGGGTGAATCGTCCTCCGTCGTGACCGTGATCGACGGCTACCAGATGGCGCGACGAGGGCGGGCGGGTCCCGCGCTCGCGGCCGCCGGCCTGGGCTCGTTCTTCGCCGGCTGCGTCGGCACGCTGATCCTGGCCGCCTTCGCGCCGCCCCTGACCGAGATCGCCTTCAAGTTCGGCCCGGCCGAGTACTTCTCGCTGATGATCCTGGGCCTGATCGGCGCCGTGGTGCTGGCTTCGGGCTCGCTGCTCAAGGCCATCGCGATGATCGTGCTGGGCCTGCTGATGGGCCTGGTCGGCACCGACGTGAACTCGGGCGTCGCCCGCTTCAGCTTCGACATCCCCGAGCTGACCGACGGCATCGGCTTCGTGGCCATCGCCATGGGCGTGTTCGGCTACGGCGAGATCATCGCCAACCTGTCGCGTCCGGAAGAGGACCGCGAGGTCTTCACGGCCAAGGTCTCCGGCCTGATGCCGACCAAGGAGGACTTCAAGCGCATGGTGCCCGCGGTCCTGCGCGGCACGGCACTCGGCGCGTCCCTGGGCATCCTGCCCGGCGGCGGCGCGCTGCTGGCGGCCTTCGCGGCCTACACCATCGAGAAGAAGACCAAGCTGAACCCGGGCGAAGTGCCCTTCGGCAAGGGCAACATCCGCGGCGTCGCGGCACCCGAGGCGGCCAACAACGCCGGCGCGCAGACCTCCTTCATCCCGCTGCTGACGCTGGGCATCCCGCCCAACGCCGTGATGGCGCTGATGGTGGGCGCGATGACGATCCACAACATCCAGCCGGGTCCGCAGGTCATGACCAGCAACCCCGAACTGTTCTGGGGCCTGATCGCCTCGATGTGGCTCGGCAACGCGATGCTGGTCATCCTGAACCTGCCGCTGATCGGCATGTGGATCAAGCTGCTGTCGGTGCCCTACAAGTTCCTGTTCCCGGCCATCGTGCTGTTCTGCGCCATCGGCGTGTACTCGACCAACAACAACACCTTCGACATCTGGATGGTGGGCATCTTCGGTCTGGTCGGCTACACCTTCTTCAAGCTCGGCTGCGAACCCGCGCCGCTGCTGCTGGGCTTCATCCTGGGCCCAATGATGGAAGAGAACCTGCGTCGCGCGCTGCTGCTCTCGCGCGGCGACTGGAGCGTGTTCGTCACGCGTCCGATCTCGCTCGGCCTGCTCGCCGCCGCGGCCCTGCTGCTGGTGATCGTGCTGCTGCCGGCCGTGAAGTCCAAGCGCGAAGAAGCCTTCGTCGAGGACTGATCCCCGACCGCCTCCCTCAGCTCCGGTCCTTGCGCGGCGGCTTCATGTGCTGCCGCGCCATGGCGAGAAACGCCATGGCGGCCGGACTGAGCGGATGCTTGGCCAGGCGAATGGCCACGACCGGAAACTCCAGCGTCGGATTCGCCACCGCCACGGCCCTCAGGTTGCCTGGCATCAGGATCTCCACATAGCGCGGCAACAACGCCACGCCCGCTCCCGACTGCACCATGCCGAAGGCGGTCGACAGCATCGAGACATGCTGCACCACCCGCGGATAGACATGCGCCACGCCCGCGAGCTGCGCGCTGATGGCGCGCCAGACCGTGGCGTCGCGGTTCACGTGGATGAAGTCCAGGGTCTCCAGCTGTTCGGCCTCCACCACGGACTGCCGCGCCAGCGGATGGTCGTCGCGCAGGAACAGGGCCATCGCCTCGGAGAACAAGGCCTCGGTCGCGAGTTCGGAATGCTTCTGGCCGATGTCCGAGCCGAAGCCCAGGTCGGCCTCGCGCGCCAGCACGCGCGACATCATCTGCTCGGCCGTGCTGTCCAGCAGCGTGATGGCGAGCTGCGGATGGGCGCGCGAGAAGCGCCCGAGCAATGCCGGCATCAGCGCGCCGGCCGTCAGGTGGCCG
Source organism: Variovorax sp. PEI5 (assembly GCF_056679935.1). Taxonomy (NCBI): domain Bacteria; kingdom Pseudomonadati; phylum Pseudomonadota; class Betaproteobacteria; order Burkholderiales; family Comamonadaceae; genus Variovorax; species Variovorax sp. PEI5. The sequence goes on along the minus strand of NZ_CM155257.1, from coordinate 1,953,574 downwards.
ACCGCCAGCACCACCTGGCCCTCGCGCAGCTGCGACTGCGAGCGGCAGGCATCCACCGCGTCGTCGACCATGCGCAGCGCGCGCGCCGCGGTGTCGGCCATCATGCGGCCGGCGCCGGTCAGGCGGATGCGCCGCCCGCGCACCACCAGCGGCTGGCCGAGCTCCTCCTCCATGCGCTTGACGAGATGGCTGACCGCCGGCTGGGTCAGCTGCAGCGCCTCGGCCGCCAGCGTGAAGCTGCCGGTGTCGGCGATGGCGGCCAGCGCGCGCAGCTGCTGCATCGAGACTTCGTCATTGGCTTTTCTTGACATCAATCCCGTTCATAGTCGAATAAGTTGAATTATCTGTTTTGATGTCAACGCGTTGCCTAGGATGGCGAGTCCCGTCCCCGCATCCTCATCTCGCAGAATCGACCCCCTCATGAAGCGACTCCGGTTCCTCCAGGGCATGGCACTCGCGCTGTGCGCCGCCGCCGCCTCGGCCAGCCTGGCGCAGGCCTGGCCGGCCAAGCCGATCCGCCTGATCGTGCCGTTCCCGGCCGCCGGCGCCACCGACCTGTTCGCGCGCACGCTGGCGCAGAAGATGGGCGAGCGCCTGGGCGCGTCGCTGGTCATCGACAACAAGCCCGGCGCCGGTGGCGCCATCGGCTCGGACCTGGCGGCCAAGGCGCCGCCCGACGGCTACACGCTGCTGCTGGTCACCACCAGCACGCATTCGATCGGCCCGGCCATGGGCCAGAAGCTGCCCTACGACACGGTGCGCGACTTCACGCCGATCGCGCACGTGGGCAACGCGCCGAGCATCATGCTGGTGCCCAACGACTCGCCGGCCAGGACGGTGCGCGAATGGATCGACTACGCGAAGAAGAATCCCGGCCGGCTCAACTACGCCTCCAGCGGCAACGGCACCATCGTGCAGCTCACCGCCGAGCTGTTCAAGGCGCAGGCCGGCGTGTTCGTCACGCACATCCCCTACAAGGGCACGGCGCTGGCCATTCCCGACCTCATCGCCGGCAATGTCGACGTGCTGTTCGACTCGCTGCCCACGGGCATGCCGCACGTGCGCGATGGCCGCCTGCGCGCGCTGGGCGTGACCTCGCAGAAGCGCAGTCCGCTCGCGCCCGAGCTGCCGCCGATCGCCGACACGCTCCCGGGCTTCGAGTCGAGCACCTGGTTCGGCCTGTACGGGCCGAAGGCGCTGCCGGGCGACATCGTCGCGCGCGTCAATGCCGCCGCCAACCAGGCCCTGGCCGATCCGGAGGTCAAGGACAAGCTCGCGCGCCTGGGCATCGAGCCGGTCACCAGCACGCCGCAGCAGCTCGCCACGATGGTGGCCACCGATGCCGCCAAGTGGAAGAAGACCGTCGTCGAGCGCCACATCAAGGGCGACTGAGCGCACGCGGCGGCCGCGATCCCTTCCTCCTTTCCAAGAACGAGACAGACAGCCTCACCATGAAATTCGATCACGCCAATCCCTATCTCTCCGCCCGCATCCCGGTGTTTGCGCGCAACGTCGTGTCGACCTCGCACCCGCTGGCCGCGCAGGCCGGCCTGCGCATCCTGCAGCAGGGCGGCAACGCGGTCGACGCCGCGATCGCCACGGCGGCCGTCATGACGCTGGTCGAGCCGGTCAGCAACGGCCTGGGCAGCGATGCCTTCGCGATCCTCTGGGACGGCGAGCAACTCCATGGCCTCAATGCCTCGGGTCCGGCGCCCCGGGCCTGGACGCGCGAGTACTTCCTCAGGAAGTATGGCGATGGCGTCCTGGCGCCCCCGATGCGCGGCATCGACTCGGTCACCGTGCCGGGCGCCGTGCGCGGCTGGGTCGCCCTGAGCAAGCGCTTCGGCAAGCTGCCATTCGCCGACCTGTTCGCACCCGCCATCGACATCGCCGAGCGCGGCTACCTGGTGCCACCGGTGGTGCAGCAGAAGTGGGCCGCCGGCACGCCGATCCTGCAGGCGCAGCCGGGCTTCGCCCAGGCCTTCCTGCCCTGGGGCCGGGCGCCCGAGGTGGGCGAGCTGTTCCGCTTCGCCGCCGCCGGGCGGGCGCTGCGGGCCATCGCGCAGACCGAGGGCGAGGCCTTCTACAGCGGCGAGATCGCCCACGCGCTGGCGAAGTTCTCCGACGAGCAGGGCGGCGCGCTCACGGTCGAGGACCTGGCGGCCTACCAGCCGGAATGGGTGACGCCGATCTCGCGCGACTATCGCGGCCACACGCTGCACGAGATCCCGCCCAACGGCCAGGGCATCGCCGCGCTGATCGCGCTGGGCATCCTGGAGAAGTTCGACATGGCGTCGCTGCGGGTCGACTCGGTCGAGTCGCAGCACCTGCAGATCGAGGCCATGAAGCTGGCCTTCGCCGATGTCTACCGCTATGTGTCGGAGCCATCGTCGATGACGCTGACCCCCGCGCAAATGCTCGATGACGCCTACCTGGCCTCGCGTGCGAGACTCATCGACGTGAACAAGGCGCAGGACTTCCAGGCCGGCAACCCGGTCAAGGGCGGCACCATCTACCTCACGGCGGCCGACGAGAGCGGCATGATGGTCAGCTTCATCCAGAGCAACTACATGGGCTTCGGCTCGGGCTGCGTCGAACCCGGCTTCGGCATCAGCCTGCAGAACCGCGGCCATGGCTTCAGCCTCCAGGCCGACAGCCCGAACGTCGTGGCGCCGGGCAAGCGTCCCTTCCATACCATCATCCCGGCCTTCCTCACCAAGGACGGCCAGCCGGTCATGAGCTTCGGCGTCATGGGCGGCAACATGCAGCCGCAGGGCCACATGCAGACGCTGGTGCGCATCCTCGACCATGGGCAGAGCCCGCAGGCGGCCTGCGACGCGCCGCGCTGGCGCTTCAACACCGGCCTCAACCTGAATGTCGAGGCGGCCATGAATCCGCAGACGGTGCAGGGCCTGGCGGCGCTCGGCCACGAGATGGATGTCATCAACGACTCCTACCAGGACTTCGGCGCCGGGCAGTTCATCTGGCGCGCGGGCGACCCGGCGGTCGAGGGCTACGTGGCCGCCAGCGATCCCCGCCGCGACGGCGTCGCCGCCGGGTTCTGATGCTCGCCCCCAGGCTTGCCCACTTCGTGTGGCCGCCCACCCCCTGCCGGGGGCAACACTGGCGGACTGGCGGAGCCAGGTCCGCGGTGTTTCCGGGATGAGGTGCGCCGAGGGTGAGGGGTGGGCGTGAGGACTGCTGAGCAGCGGCGCGGGGTCGGGCTGGCGCTGGCGGCGCTGGGGGCGATCGCATTCAGCGGCAAGGCGATCATCGTCAAGCTGGCGTACCGGCACGGGATGGACGCGGTGACGCTGATCATGCTGCGGATGCTGTTCGCGCTGCCGCTGTTCCTGGGCATGGCATGGTGGGCGGGGCGCGGGAAGCCCGCCTTGACGCGGCGCGACTGGGCCGGGGTGGCGGGCCTGGGATTCTCGGGCTACTACCTGTCGAGCTTTCTCGATTTCGCCGGGCTGGCCTACATCACGGCCGGCCTGGAGCGCCTGATCCTGTATCTCAACCCGACGCTGGTGCTGCTGCTGGGCTGGCTGCTCTACCGGCGCCGCATCACGCGCTGGCAGGCCCTGGGCATGGCGATCAGCTACGCGGGGGCGCTGGTGGTGTTCGGCCACGAGGTCAGGATCGGCGAGGCCTCGGCGACGGCCTGGGGCACGCTGCTGGTGTTCCTGAGCGCGGTGAGCTATGCCGTCTACATGATCGCGAGTGGCGAATTCGTCAAGCGGCTGGGCTCGCTGCGGCTGGTCGGGCTCGCGACCAGCGTGGCCTGCGTGCTGTGCATCGTGCAGTTCCTGGTGCTGCGGCCGCTCGGCAGCGTGCAGACGCTGGCGCCGGCCGTGATCTGGCTGTCGCTGCTCAATGCCGTCGTCTGCACCGCGCTGCCGGTGCTGGCGGTGATGATGGCCATCGAGCGCATCGGTCCGGCGATGGCGGCGCAGACCGGCATGGTCGGCCCGGTATCGACCATCCTGATGGGCGTCGTCATACTCGGCGAACCTTTCACCGCCTGGACCGCCACCGGCACGCTGCTGGTGATCGCAGGCATCTTCGTCTTCACAAGAACCGGGCGCTAGCGCCCACGGGAATCGACACATGGACTTCGGAATCGCGGGCCGCACGGCCCTGGTATGCGGCGCGAGCAAGGGACTCGGCCTGGGTTGCGCCGAGGCGCTGGTGCGCGAGGGCGTGAACGTGGTGATCGTGGCGCGCGGCGCCGAGGCATTGGCCACCGCCGCCGCGCGGCTGGAGATGGTCGCCGCCGAATACGCCGCCGCGACGCGCGACAGGGCCGGGGCCGAGCGGCCCTTCGTGCGGCAGGTCGCCGCCGACATCACCACGCCCGAGGGCCGCGCCGCCGCCTTCGCCGCGCAGGCCGACTACGACATCGTCGTCACCAATGCCGGCGGTCCGCCGCCGGGCGACTTCCGCGACTGGGACCGCGAGGCCTGGATCAAGGCGGTCGACGCCAACATGCTGACGCCGATCGAGCTGATCAAGGCGACGGTCGACGGCATGGCCGAGCGCGGCTATGGCCGCATCGTGAACATCACGTCGAGCTCGGTGAAGTCGCCGATCGACATCCTGGGCTTGTCCAATGGCGCGCGCAGCGGCCTGACCGGCTTCGTCGCCGGCGTGGCGCGCACGCCCATCGCCGCCAAGGGCGTGACGATCAACAACCTGCTGCCCGGCGCCTTCGACACCGATCGCCTGAAGGGCACCATGGCCGGGGCGGCGAAGAAGTCGGGCCAGGACGTCGAGGCGATCCGCGCCAATCGCCGCAAGACCATCCCGGCCGGCCGCTTCGGCAATGCCGAGGAGTTCGGCGCCATCTGCGCCTTCCTGTGCAGCCTGCAGGCCGGCTATGTCACCGGCCAGAACGTGCTGGCCGACGGCGGCGCCTACCCCGGAACGTACTGAGCCCACCCCCAGGCTGCGCGCACTGCGTGTCGCTTCGCCCACCCCCTTGCAGGGGGCGGCACTGGAAGACCGGCGGAGCCGGATCTTCGGTGCCCTTGCCTGGGCGCGATGGTGAACGGGTGGCCGGAGTGAGGGTGAGGGTGAGGAGAGCAAGGGCTGGGGGCTACTTGCGCGAGGAGAGCACGATGCCGCCGACGATCAGGGCGAAGGCGGCGCCGTGGTACCAGTGCGGGAGTTCGTGCAGGAAGGCGGCCGAGAGCAGGGCGGCGAAGAGCGGGGTGAGGTTGATGAAGAAGGCCGCCGCCGTCGGGCCGGCGCGCTGCACGCCGCCGCTCCAGCAGCGGAAGGCGATCACCGCCGGGCCGATGGCGATGAAGGCGAGGGCGGCGGCGAGCGTCCAGCCGGCCTCGAGGCGACCCGCGCCCAGGCCCCACTCGCCCAGTGCGAACACGCCCGACCACGCCGCGCCGAAGACCACCTGCGCCAGCAGGAACGCGGCCCAGTCCTGGCGGATGCCGGCCGGCTCGCGCGTGCCCACCAGCAGCCAGCTGTAGAAGGCCCAGCAGGCCGTCGCCAGCATCATGTAGAGGTCGCCCGGCACCAGTCGCAGCGCCAGCAGGTGGCGCCAGTCGCCCTGGCCCAGCACCAGCAGCACGCCGATCATGGACAGCACGGCGCCGGCGACCTGCGCCGGGCGCACCCGCTGGCCGAAGCACAAGGTGCCCACCGCCAGCATCCAGAACGGCAGGCTGGCGCCGACGAGGGTCACGTTCAGGGCCGAGGAGGTCTGCAGGGCCAGGTACTGCAGGGCGTTGTAGAGCCCGATGCCCAGCAGGCCGAGCATGGCATAGCGCCGCCAGTGCGCCCACAGCGGGCTCGCGCCGCGCAGCACGACCGCGGCCAATGGCAGCAGCAGCACCAGGGCCAGGCCCCAGCGGGCGAAGTTGAGGGTGAGCGGCGAGATCGCATCGCGCAGCAGGCGGCCGACCACCGCGTTGCCGGCCCACAGCAGCGGCGGCACCGTCAGCAGCAGGGCGGTGGCGGGCGTCAGGCGGGTGGGATTCGGGGTCATAGGGGCAGGACTTTAGCGGTCGACGGGACCAGCGCTCGCGTGGCAGTATGCGAGACGCTTTTCCCGTTTCCCACAACCCGAGGCATGCACCGATGAGCACAACCCGAGCCGTCCAGATCGACCGCGCCGGCGGTCCCGAAGAACTGAAGATCGTCGAGGCGGAGGTCGGCGATCCCGGTCCCGGCGAGATCCGCATCCGTCACCGGGCGGTGGGCCTGAACTTCATCGACACCTACCAGCGCAGCGGCCTCTATCCGTTCGCGATGCCGCTGCGCCTGGGCATGGAGGCCGCCGGCATCGTCGAGGCGGTGGGCGAGGGCGTCACGCACCTGCGCGAGGGCGATCGCGCCGCCTATGCCAGCCAGCCGCCCGGCGCCTACTGCGAGGCGCGCGTGATGCCCGCCAAGTGCGTCTGCCGGCTGCCCGACGCGATCTCCTTCGAGACCGGCGCGGCCATGATGCTCAAGGGCCTGACCGCGCAGTACCTGCTGAAGAAGACCTTGCCGGTCGAGGGCCTGCAGCCGGGCGACTTCGTGCTGTTCCACGCCGCCGCCGGCGGCGTCGGCCTGATCGCCTGCCAGTGGGCCAGGGCCCTGGGCCTGCGGCTCATCGGCACGGCCGGCTCGGATGCCAAGTGCGACTTGGCGCTGGCGCACGGCGCGGCCCACGCCATCAACTACACCACCACCCCCGACTTCGCCGCCCGCGTGCGCGAGATCACCGGCGGCCAGGGCGTGAAGGTGGTCTACGACTCGGTCGGCAAGGACACCTTCGAGGGCTCGGTCGACAGCCTGCGGCCCTTCGGCCTGCTGGCGATCTTCGGCAACGGCTCCGGTCCGGTGCCACCGATCAACCTGGGCCTGCTGGCCGCCAAGGGTTCGCTCTACGTCACCCGGCCGACGTTGTTCACCCACATCGCCACGCGCGAGGCCACGCAGGCGATGGCCGACGACCTGTTCGACGTCGTGCAGAGCGGCGCCGTCGAGATCGCCATCGGCCAGCGCTATGCGCTCGAGGACATTCAGCAGGCGCATCGCGACCTCGAGGCGCGCAAGACCACCGGCTGCACCATCCTCACCCTGTAGCCGCCACCGCGTCGTCGGCCGCCGGATCCGGGACGCCATCGCCGTCCCGGGCCACGTCGGCGATCAGCCGCCAGACGCGCTGCGCGAGGGGCGACGGCACCCGGTTGCGCCGGTGCACCAGCATCACGCGGCGCTGCACCCGGGGCGCGAGCGGCAGCACCCGCAGGGGCGCCAGCCCGCGCGGCGGCGCCGCCAGCGCCGGCATGACGCCGATGCCGATGCCAGCCTCGATCATGCGGAAGACGGTCGTCGGATGGCCCAGCTGCTGCGCCACGCGCGGCACCACGCCATGGGCGCGCAGGGCATCGTCGATCAGGCGACGGCTGCCCGACGAGTGATCGAGCAGCACCAGCGGCCGGTCGGCGAGTTCCTGCCAGCGCACGCCGCGCCGTCGCGCCCAGGCGTGGTCGGGCGCCACCACCAGGACGAACGGGTCGACCAGGATGGTCTCGCTCTGCAGGTCGTCGGCCGCCGAGGGCTCGATCACGACGCCGAAGTCCACCTCGCCGCCCCGCACGCTGTCCAGCACGTCCTGCTGCACGCGGTCGAGCAGCACCAGCTCGATGTCGGGCTCGCGCCGGGCGCAGGCGGCGATGCAGGCGGGCATCAGGTGCGCCGACAACGTCGGGCTGCTGGCCACGCGCACCTTGCCGCGCCGGCCGCTGGCCATGCCGCTGACATCCTGCAGGGTCTGGTCGAGTTCGTCGAGCACGCGGTCCAGGCGCGCCGCCAGCGAGGCGCCGGCCTCGGTCAGCACCACCTCGCGCGTGGTGCGGTCGAGCAGCTTGAGGCCGAGCTGCGACTCGAGTTCGAGGATCGAGCGGCTGACCGCCGGCTGGGTGAGTCCGACGGCGGCGCCGGCCCGGCTGAAATTGCGCTCCTGCGCGGCGGCGCGGAACACCCGGAGCTGGCGCAGCGTGACATTCATGCGCTGGAATCATAGAACCATCAGATAAATCCATTTCCCTTTCGGCCCCGCCCCGGGTCCAATCGGCTCCATGGCACGCTCACGCTTCCTCCCCGACAACTTCACCCTCGCCCTCGTCGCTACCGTGGTGGCCGCGAGTCTCCTGCCGGTCTCCGGCGACATGGCGGTCTACGCCAAGTACGTGACGACCTTCGCGATCGGGCTGCTGTTCTTCCTGCACGGCGCCAAGCTCTCGCGCGAGGCCATCCTGGCCGGCGCCGGGCACTGGCGGCTGCACCTGTTGATCTTCGCCTGCACCTTCGTGCTGTTCCCGCTGCTGGGACTGCTACTGCGGCCGGTGCTCGCGCCGCTGGTGACGCCGGCGCTCTATGTCGGCGTGATGTACCTGTGCGTGCTGCCGGCGACCGTGCAGTCGGCCATCGCCTTCACCTCGATGGCGCGCGGCAACATCCCGGCGGCGGTGTGCAGCGCGTCGGCCTCGACCGTGCTGGGCGTGTTCATCACGCCGCTGCTGGTCGGGCTGCTGGTGTCGACCGACGGCGCCGGCGCCGCCGCCTCGCTCGAATCGATCGGCAGCATCCTGCTGCAGCTGATGGCGCCGTTCGTGGCCGGCCACCTGCTGCGCCCGCTGATCGGCGGCTGGGTCAAGAAGCACGCCAAGGTGCTGACACTGGTCGACCGCAGCTCGATCCTACTGGTGGTCTACACCGCCTTCAGCGCCGCCGTCATCGAGGGCCTGTGGAAGCAGGTCCCGCCGAGCGCGCTGGTCGGCCTGCTGGGCGTGTGCGCCGTGCTGCTGGCGCTGGCGCTGACCGTGACCACCTGGACCGCGCGCCGGCTCGGCTTCAGCAAGGCCGACGAGATCACGATCGTGTTCTGTGGCTCCAAGAAGAGCCTGGCCAGCGGCATCCCGATGGCGCACGTGCTGTTCGCGGCCGCCACGGTGGGCACCATCGTGCTGCCGCTGATGCTGTTCCACCAGATGCAGCTGATGGTCTGCGCGGTGCTGGCGCAGCGCTATGCGCGGCGGCCGCCGGAAGCCGGCGAGGAGGCCGTCCTGCCGGCTCCGTCGGCGGCCGTGCCGGCATCGGCATCGGCATCGGCATCAACGGTGCCCGTGGCCCCGGGCCGGACGCGGACCTAGCGGACCCGGCGGCCCCGGGATTCAGGGGTCCAGCGGCATCAGCCTCGAGGAGCGCAGGCGGCTGGGTGCCAGCGCGCCGGCCGAGTCGAGGATCGGGTAGGCGATCGAGCAGATGTGCGAGTTGATGCGCTTGAGGTCGCTGATCAGGTCGATGTGCAGCGAACTCGTCTCCATGCTGGGCGTGGTGCGGTCCATCAGACGGCTCAGGTGGGTGCCGGCATAGGCGCGCTCCAGGTCGCGGAAGCGCGCCTTCTCCTCCAGCAGCTTCTGGGCGTCACGCACGTTGCCGTTGAGGAACACGCTCATCCCCAGGCGCAGGTTGGCCACCAGCCGCTCGTGCAGCTCGACGATCTCGGCCATGCCGGCGGGGGAGAAGTTGCGCTTCGGCTTGATCTTCTTGTCCTCGATGTCGATGATCACGCGCTCGATGATGTCGCCGACCTGCTCCATGTTGATGGTGAAGCTGATGATGTCGGTCCAGCGCTTGCTCTCCTCCTCGCCCAGCGCCTCGCGCGAGATCTTGGTCAGGTAGTACTTGATGTCGGAGTAGAGCCGGTCGACCGTGTCGTCGAGCTTGCGCAGCTCGTCGGCCAGGCGCAGGTCGTTGTGGCGGATGACGTTGAGCATGCCGATCAGCATGGTCTCGACGATGTCGGCCTGGTGCAGGGCCTCGCGCGCCGCGTTGGAGATCGCCAGCGAGGGCGTGGACAGCGCCGACGGGTCCAGGTGCTGCGGCCGCGAGGTCGACGACGACTGCTTGGGCACCGGCATCAGGCGCTTGACCAGCCCGGCGACCCAGCCGGTCAGCCCGATGAAGCCGATGCTGACCACCACGTTGAACGCCAGGTGGTAGAGCACCACCAGCTGCGTCGCGTCGGCCATGTAGGGCCGCGCGTGCGCCAGGTACAGGTCGATGAAGGGGATCGCCACCGCCACGCCCAGCAACTTGAAGATCAGGTTGCCCACCGTGACCTGCCGCACCGCGATCTCCGACTTGGCCGTGGTGAGCACGGCCAGCACGCCGCTGCCGAGGTTGGCGCCCAGCACCAGGCCCAGCGCCACGTCCAGCGGCACCACCGCCGAGCTGGCCATCGCCGCGACCAGCAGCACCACCGCCAGGCTCGAATACGCGACGACGGCGAAGGCCGCGCCGATGGTGACCTCGAGCAGCACGTCGCTGCTGATGGAGGCCAGCACGGCGCGCATCGCGGCCGACTCGAACAAGGGCCCGGTCGCCTCCACCACCAGGCGCAAGGCCAGCAGCATGAGGCCGAGCCCGATCAGCACGCGCCCGAAGCGCCCGGCCGGGCTGGCCGGCCGCGTGATCGAGAGCACCACGCCGACGAAGATGAACAACGGGGACAGCCACGACAGGTCGGTCGAGAACAGCACCGACATCAGGGCCGTGCCGATGTCGGCGCCGCGCATCACCGCCAGCGCCGCCGGCAGCGCGATCAGGCCCTGGCCGACGAAGGACGAGGTCATCAGCGACGTCGCGGTGCTCGACTGCACCAGCGCCGTCACGCCGATGCCCGAGAGCGCGGCGGTGAAGCGGTTGCGCATGCCGCTCGCCAGCAGGGTGCGCAGGTTGGCGCCAAAGACGCGCAGCACGCCGGTGCGTACGAGGTGGGTGCCCCAGACGAGGAGGGCGATGGCCGCCAGCAGGTTCAGCAGATGTTTCATGGACGGCGGAGGACTTTCTCGGTGCGTGTTCGACAGGTTCATTGTCGGCACGATTGGTTCGGCCAGCTGTCCTAGAAATGCCGCATTCGTTCGATCCGCGCCGCCAGGGCTTCCACGCGGGCGCGGCGCGCGCGGTCCTCAGCGCCCGCGTCGCACGCGGCGGACCTCGTCCCAGATCAGGCAGATGGCGCCGATGGTGATGGCGGCATCGGCCACGTTGAAGGCCGGGAAGTGCGTGCCGGCCCAGTGGAAGTCGAGGAAGTCGACCACGTAGCCGTGCATCAGCCGGTCGATCACGTTGCCGATGGCGCCGCCCAGGATGCAGGCCATCGCGAAGCTGAAGAGCTTCTGGCCGGCGTGGGTGCGCAGCATCCAGACGATGAACACCGCCGCGGCCACGCCGATGCCGGTGAACAGCCAGCGCTGCCAGCCCGAGTGGTCGGCCAGGAACGAGAAGGCCGCGCCGGTGTTATGGGCCCGCACGACATTGAAGAAGCTCGTGACGTAGGTGGCGTCGCCCAGCCGGTAGTAGCCCAGGATCAGGGTCTTGGTGAACTGGTCGACGATGAACAGCACCAGGGCCAGCCCGAGCCAGGGCCAGGGTGTGTCGCTTGAGAAGGCCGAGGCCCGGCCGCTGCGGTTCGAGGCGGGGCCGCGCGAGGGGGTGGTGCCGCGGGCCATCAGGCGATGCTCCGCGCTTCGCCGGCGCCATAGAGGTTGCTGGTGCAGCGGCCGCAGAGGGTCGGATGCGCCGCGTCGTGGCCGACGTCGTCGCGCCAGTGCCAGCAGCGTTCGCACTTGGTGTCGGCGCTGGGCGTGACCTCGATGGCCAGCATCTCGCCGGCGACCAGGTCGACGACCGACGTGATGAACACGAACTTCAGGTCGTCGCCGAGCGACGCCAGCAGGGCGTGGTCGTCGGGCGCGGCGGTCAGGACGACGTTGGCCTGCAGCGAGGAGCCGACCCGGCCGGTGGTGCGCACCGCCTCGATGTCCTTGTTGACGGCATCGCGGATCTCGCGGATGCGGGTCCACTTGGCCAGGCGGGTCCCGTCGGGCGTGCCGAGGTCGCTGTAGACCTGGGTGAAGATCGACTCGCCGGGCGCGGCGGTGCCCACCAGCGTCCAGGCCTCCTCGGCCGTGAAGCTCAGGAACGGCGCCATCCAGCGCAGCATCGCCTGCGTGATGTGCCACAGCGCGGTCTGCGCGCTGCGCCTGGCGTGCGAGCCCGGCGCGGTGGTGTAGAGCCGGTCCTTCAGCACGTCGAGGTAGAAGGCGCCCAGGTCCTCGGAGCAGTAGACCTGCAGCTTGGCCACCACCGGATGGAATTCGTAGACCTGGTAGTGGGCCAGGATCTCGGCCTGGAACTGCGCGGCGCGATCGAGCGCGTAGCGGTCGATCTCCAGCAGCTGGTCGAGCGGCACCTCGTCCCGGGCACGGTCGAAGTCGCTGGTGTTGGCCAGCAGGAAGCGCAGCGTGTTGCGGATGCGCCGGTAGGCGTCGACCACGCGCGCGAGGATCTTGTCGTCGCCCGCGATGTCGCCGGAATAGTCGCTCGCGGCCACCCACAGGCGGATGATCTCGGCGCCCAGCTTCTTGCTGACCTCCTGCGGGTCGATGCCGTTGCCCAGCGACTTGCTCATCTTGCGGCCCTGGCTGTCGACCGTGAAGCCATGCGTGAGCAGGCCGCGATAGGGCGCCCGGCCCTCCAGGGCCGAGGCCAGCAGCAGCGACGAATGGAACCAGCCGCGATGCTGGTCGTGGCCCTCGAGGTAGAGGTCGGCTTCGGGGCCGCTGTCGTGGTGGACGTTCGGATGCGTGCCGCGCAGCACGTGGAAGAAGGTCGAGCCGGAGTCGAACCAGACCTCCAGGATGTCGGTGCTCTTGGTGTAGTGCGGCGCGTCCTCGGCGCCGAGGATGTCCTCGACGCTCACGCGGCTCCAGGCCTCGATGCCGCCGTGCTCGACGATGTCGGCGGCCTGGTCGAGGATCTCCATGGTGCGCGGATGCAGCTCGCCCGAATCCTTGTGCAGGAAGAACGGGATCGGCACGCCCCAGCTGCGCTGGCGCGAGATGCACCAGTCGGGCCGGTTGGCGATCATGTCGTGCAGGCGCGCCTTGCCGTTCTCCGGATAGAAGTGCGTCTCCTCGATGGCCTCGAGCGCGGTCTGGCGCAGGGTCTTCGGGGCCTTGTCGCTGGTGAAGACGCCTTCGCCCTCGTCCATGCGGATGAACCACTGCGCCGCGGCGCGATAGATCACCGGGGTCTTGTGGCGCCAGCAGTGCGGATAGCTGTGGGTGATGGTCTCGGTGGCCAGCAGGCGATGCGCGTCGCGCAGCGCGGCGATGATCTCCGGCACCGCCTTCCAGATGTGCAGGCCGCCGAAGAGCGGGAAATCGGCCGCGTAGGCGCCGTTGCCCTGCACCGGGTTGAGGATGTCGTCGTAGGCCATGCCGTGCGCGACGCAGGAGTTGAAGTCGTCCACGCCATAGGCGGGGGACGAATGGACCAGGCCGGTGCCGTCGGTGGCGGTGGCGTAGTCGGCCAGGTAGACCGGCGACAGGCGCCGGAAGCCGGCATCGACGTCGTACAGCGGATGCTCGAACTCGAGGCCCCCCAGCGCCTCGCCCTTGACCGTGGCCAGCACCTGGCCGTCGAGCGCGTAGCGGGTCATGCACATCTCGACCAGCGAGGCGGCCAGGATCAGCAGCCCGCGCTCGGTGTCGACCAGCGAATACTCGATCTCCGGATTCAGGTTGATCGCCTGGTTGGCGGGGATCGTCCAGGCGGTGGTGGTCCAGATGACGGCGAAGATGTCGCCCAGGATCATGTGGTCGGCGCCGAAGGCCACCAGCACCTTCTCGCGCTCGTGCGCCTTGAAGGCGACGTCGATCGTCTGCGACTTCTTGTCGGCGTACTCGATCTCGAATTCGGCCAGCGAGGAGCCGCAGTCGAAGCACCAGTACACCGGCTTCAGGCCGCGATAGACGAAGCCGCGCTCGATCACGCGCTTGAAGGCGCGCAGCTCGCCGGCCTCGTTGGCGAAGTCCATCGTCTTGTACGGGTGGTCCCATTCGCCCAGCACGCCCAGGCGCTGGAAGTCGGCCATCTGCTGGGCGATCTGCTCGGTGGCGAAGGCGCGGCTCTTGGCCTGCATGTCGTCGCGCCCGAGGTTGCGGCCGTATTTCTTCTCGATGGCGTTCTCGATCGGCAGGCCATGGCAGTCCCAGCCCGGCACGTACAGGGCATCGAAGCCCTCGAGCTGCCGGGCCTTGGTGATCATGTCCTTCAGGATCTTGTTGACGGCGTGGCCCATGTGGATCTGACCGTTGGCATAGGGCGGGCCGTCGTGCAGGATGAACTTGGGCGCGCCGTGGCGGGCATCGCGCAGCCGGTGGTAGCGGCCTTCGTCGTTCCACTGCTTGACCCAGCCGGGCTCGCGCTTGGCCATGTCGCCACGCATCGGGAAGGGGGTGTCGGGCAGGTTGAGCGTGGCTCGGTAGTCGGGATGGGGGGCGGCGTCGGACATGGTGGGCAGGATCGGGGCAGGGCGTAGAAGGGCTTCGACAGGCTCGATCCCGGAGTGGTGCGGATCGGTGCGGGGAAGGGGACGGCCGTTCGCCCCGAGCTTGTCCAGGAGCGGCAGCGCGGGACGTGCGGCGCTAAATTCGATCGCGCGTGGTCTGCCGGTGCGTCTCCGCATGCGTCTGGGCAGGCGCGGCGGCGAAGAACGCACGTGCGTCGCGGCCATCCCTGGCGATGCCCGCGGTGAGGGCCTCGAGGCTGGTGTAGCGCAATTCGTCGTGCAGTTTGTGCAGCAGTTCCACGCGGACGATTTTACCGTAGGCCCCTTCGCGGCCGAGTTCGGCGGGCCAGTCCAGGCAATGGGTCTCCAGCAGCACGCGCCCGGCGTTGACGTCGTTGGCATCGAGCGACGGCCGCACGCCGAGGTTGGCGACGCCCTGGAGCGGCCGCGCCGACAGGCCATGCACCAGCACCGCGAAGATGCCGCTGGCGGCCGGCTTCCAGTGCTTGAAGCGCAGGTTGAGCGTGCGGAAGCCGTCGTCGCGCCCGGGCGCCGACGCGCCCAGGGCCCGGCCGAGCTTGCGTCCGTGCACCACGTGGCCGGAGATCGCATAGGGCCGTCCGAGCAGGCGCTGCGCATCGGCCATGCGGCCTTCGACCAGCGCCTCGCGCACCGCCGAGCTGGAGACGCGCAGGCCGTGGACCTCGTAGCTGTTCATGCGCGCGACGTCGAAGCCGTGGCGCGCGCCGGCCTCGTCGAGCATGGCGTAGTCGCCGGCACGCCGCGCGCCGAAGCGGAAGTCGTCGCCCACCAGCACATAGCGCGCGCCCAGGCCGTCGCGCAGCACGTGGTCGATGAAGTCCTCCGGCGTGCGCGCGGCCAATCGCGCGTCGAAGGGCAGCACGATGGTCTGCGCCACGCCGCACGCGGCGAGTTCGCCGAGCTTGTCGCGCAGCGTGCCGATGCGCGCGGGCGCCAGTTCGGGCCGCTTGTTGACGGCGGCGAAGTAGTCGCGCGGATGCGGCTCGAAGGTCAGCACACAGCTGGGAAGGCCACGCTGGCGTGCCTCGGTGTTCAGGAGCGCCAGCATGGCCTGGTGGCCGCGATGGACGCCGTCGAAATTGCCGATGGTCAGGGCACAGGCCGTCGCCACGCCGGGATGCCGGAACCCACGAAAAACCTGCATGGATCGATCTGTTTTTGATAGCGCCTCAGGCCCGGTGGATGGGCTTGCGGACGGTGAAAGGGCAACTTGTCACAAAGCCGGTATATTGTGACGCACTGCCCGGCGGCGGCGTCCTCACGAGGGCCGTGCCGCTCGCCGGATTCCTGCGTGGTTCTTCTTTTCTCGAGGAGACGTGGCGTGAAGGTCTTGAAGCTGTCGGCACAGGGGCTGCCGCAATCCTGGATTTCGCTGGAACAGGCGGTCCTTCACTACGCCGCCGACGAGGTGCGCTGGGAATCGGGCGCGCACGTGGCGCTGTTCCGCGGCGGTCACAACGCGGTGACCGGCCAGCAGTCGCAGATCGCGGTCAACAGCATCATCGGCACCAAGGGCGTGCCGCGCATCAATCCCTTCACCCAGCGCCCGGGACTTACCAACAGCAAGCTGTTCGCCCGCGACCGCAACATCTGCGCCTATTGCGGCGACCACTTCCACGAGGACGAACTCACGCGCGAGCACATCATCCCGTTCGCCCAGCAGGGCATCGACGTGTGGATGAACGTGGTCACGGCGTGCCGGCCCTGCAACCACCGCAAGAGCAGCCGGACGCCCGAGCAGGCGGGCATGCCGCTGCTCTACGCGCCGTACGTGCCCAGCCTGTGGGAGGACTTCATCCTGCGCAACCGCCGCATCCTGGCCGACCAGATGGAGTTCCTGATGATGCATCTGCCGCTCAGTTCGCGGCTCCATCCGTGAGGCGCCGGCCCGCCGCCTAGGCGAAGACGCCCGCGGTGTCGTTCATGCGCGCCGACACCTCGCCCAGGTGGTGCAGGGTGTCGCCGAAGGTCATCTCCATCTGGGTCAGGCGCCTGAAGTAGTGGCTCACGACATATTCGTCGGTCACGCCGATGCCGCCGTGCAGCTGCACGGCCTGCTGTCCCACGAAGCGCATCGACACCCCCAACTGGTACTTGGCGCGGGCGATCGCCTGGCGGCGCTCGTCGGCCGGCGCATCCAGCTTCAGGCTCGCGTAGTAGCTCATCGAGCGGGCCAGTTCGAGCTGCATCTTCATGTCGGCCACGCGATGGCGCAGGGCCTGGAAGCTGGCGATGGTGACGTTGAACTGCTTGCGCGTGTTCATGTAGTCGACCGTGACGGCGAGGGTCTTGTCCATCACGCCGACCGCCTCCGCGCACAGGGCCGCGATGCCGATGTCGACGCCATGCTCCAGCGCGGCCAGGCCGTCGGTCGTGACGAGCCGGGCCGCGGCGCGGTCGAACACCACCTCCGCCGCACGGGCCCCGTCCTGTGTGCCGTAACCGCGCGCCGCGACGCCGGCGGCGCCACGCTCGACCAGGAACAGGGCGATCCCGCCATCGGCCTGCGCGGGCACCAGGAAGGCATCGGCCTGGTCGCCGGCCGGCACCAGGCTCTTGGTGCCCGAGACCGTCCAGCCATCGCCGGCCGCTTCGGCGCGCGTCTCGCACACGTCGAGGCGATAGCGCGCCTTGCGTTCCTGATGGGCCAGCACCACCAGCGCCTCGCCGCCCGCGATGCGCGCCAGCCAGTCGCCCTTCAGGGCGGCGTCGGCATGGTGGCTCAGCAGCGCGCCGCTGATCAGGGCCTGCGCGAACGGCTCGGCGACGATGCCGCGTCCGAGTTCCTCCATCACCACCATGCCGGCCATCGGACCCATGCCGAGTCCGCCGTCGTCCTCGGCGATGTAGAGCCCGCCCAGGCCCAGCCCGGCGAGTTCGTCCCAGGCCTCGCGCGAGAAGCCGCCAGCGGCCTCGATGCGCCGGCGGCGCTCGAAGTCGTAGCCCTTGTCGACCCATTTGCGCACCGCGTCGCGCAGTTGTTCCTGGTCGTCGGAAAAATCGAAATCCATGGTTGTCTCCGTGTTCCTGAGCGGGGGCCGGGACTCAGCCCAGAACGGTCTGCGCGACGATGTTGCGCTGCACTTCGTTGGAGCCGCCGTAGATGGTGGTCTTGCGCATGTTGAAGTAGGTCGAGGCGAGCGGCGCCAGGCCGGCGTTGCCGCCGGGGAAGTCGCCCTGCCAGCCGGCCTCCATGGCTTCGCGCACCAGCGGCAAGGCATAGGGGCCGCCGGCGAGCATCATGAGTTCGCTGTAGCGCTGCTGGATCTCGCTGCCCTTGATCTTGAGCAGGCCGGCGATGTCGAGCGAATTCTTGCCCGAGGTCGACGCCGCCAGCACGCGCAGCACCAGCATCTCCAGGGCCACGACGTCGACCTCGAGCTTGGCGATCTCGTCGCGGAAGCGCAGGTCGTCCCAGACGCCCTCGCTCCTGGCGATGCGCTTCAAACGCTCGAGTTCGCGCTTGGCGCGGTTGACATCGGCGATGTTGGTGCGCTCGTGGCTCAGCAGGTGCTTGGCGTAGGTCCAGCCCTTGTTCTCCTCGCCGATCAGGTTCTCGGCCGGCACCTCGACGTTGTCGAACCAGACCTCGTTGACCTCGACGCTGCCGTCCATCAGCTTGATCGGGCGCACCGTGACGCCGGGCGACTTCATGTCGATCAGCAGGAAGCTGATGCCGGTCTGGGGCTTGCCCTCGTTGCTGGTGCGCACCAGGCAGAAGATCCACTCGCCATACTGGCCGAGCGTGGTCCACGTCTTCTGGCCGTTGACGATGTATTTGTCGCCCTGGCGTTCGGCCCGGGTCTTGACCGAGGCCAGGTCCGAGCCCGAACCGGGTTCGCTGTAGCCCTGGCTCCACCAGACGTCGCCGCTGGCGATGCCCGGCAGGAAGCGCTGCTGCTGTTCGGCATTGCCGAAGGCCTGGATCACGGGCGCCACCATCACCGGTCCGAAGGGAATGATGCGCGGCGCGCCGGCCAGCGCGGTCTCCTCCTCGAACAGGTGGCGCTGGATCGAGGTCCAGCCCGGTCCGCCGAATTCCTTTGGCCAGCCGTAGCCCAGCCAGCCCTTGCCGCCCAGGATCTTGGCCCAGCGCTGGTGATCCTCGCGCGTGAGTTCGAGGGCGTTGTGCACCTTGTGCGAAATGTCGGACGGAAGGTGGTCCTTGACCCAGGCGCGGATCTCTTCTCGAAACGCCTGCTCTTCGGGGGTGAAGCTCAAATCCATGCGTGCCTCGCTGTGGTGTTGCCGCGCCCTGGGGCGGGCGATTCGGCGTGTCTCCGGAGCCGATGGTTTTAGCATGGTCGTGCGCTTCTGCGTTGTCCTTGCAGCGACACGGATAATCCCGCGCTCCCATGAAGAAGAACATCGTCATCCTCATCTCCGGTGCCGGCTCCAACATGGCCGCCATCGTGCGCGCCGCCGCCGCCGGCGGCTGGGCGGAGCGCTTCGACGCCCGCGTGGCCGCCGTCGTCAGCAACAAGGCCGATGCCGCCGGGCTCGCCTTCGCGCAGGCGCAAGGCATCGCGACCGCCGTGGTGCCGCACGGGGATTTCGCGACGCGCGAGGATTTCGATGCCGAACTGGCCCGGGCGATCGACGGGCACGATCCCGCGCTGGTGGTGCTCGCGGGCTTCATGCGCATCCTGACACCGGGCTTCGTCGAGCGCTACGAGGGACGGCTGCTGAACATCCACCCGTCGCTGCTGCCGGCGTTCCCGGGGCTGCACACGCATCGTCGCGCCATCGAGGCCGGCTGCCGCGTCGCCGGTGTCACGGTCCATCAGGTGACGGCCGAACTCGATCACGGTCCGATCCTCGACCAGGCCGTCGTGCCGGTGCTGCCCGGCGATACCGAGGTCCTGCTGGCCACGCGCGTGCTCAGCCAGGAGCATCTCCTCTACCCGCGTGCCATCGCCGGCTGGCTGGCCGCCCGGCGCTGAGGGCGGCGACTCAGACCAGACGCAGGAAGCGCGGCCGCGCCACGCCGTCGATCTCCACCGTCCCGTTGAACATCGCTGCGGGCCGGACCCACAGTCCACGCTGGCCATACAGGGCCCGATACAGCGTCATGGGCTCCAGCGTCTCGCTGTGGCGCACGGTGCCGACGACCTCGTATTCGCCTCCCTTGTAGTGGCGATAGAGACCCGGCGGGGTTTCGATGAGGGGTGGCAGGTCGTCGTCGGTCATGGGAGGCGGGTCGGGCGGGTCGGGATGGCATTGTCGGAGCAGAGGGGGCGCCGGCTGAGACAATCCCCCTCATGCATCCCAAAGCCCTGTTGGAGGCCAGTGCCGATCTGGTCGGCCTCGTCCTGAAATTCGATCATCCCGCCGACCAGGTGGTGTCGCGCTTCTTCCGCGACCACCGCGAGTTCGGTCCCCGCGAACGCGCCACGCTGGCCGAGACGGTCTACACCGTGTTGCGCAAGAAGCTGCTGTTCGATCACCTGTCGCCCTCGGGCACCGGCTCGAAGGAGCGGCGCATGGCCATCCTGGGCTTCCACGGCCCGCGCGATTTCCTCAAGAGCGCGCTCAACGACGTCGAGAAGCGCTGGCTCGACAACTGCGACGGCGTCAGCGAGAGCGACCTGCTGGAACGCCATCGCCACAACCTGCCCGAATGGCTGGTCAAGCCGCTCAAGGCGCAGCTCGGCGACGGATTCTGGCCACTGGTCCATAGCCTGCAGCAGCCCGCGCCGCTCGATCTGCGCGTGAACACGCTGCACGACAAGCGACCCGACGTGCAAAAGGAACTGTCGCTGGCCGGCATCAAGGCGGTCGCCACGCCGTTCTCGCCCTGGGGCTTGCGCATCGACGGCAAGCCGGCCCTGACGAAGCTGGATGCCTTCGCCCGCGGCGCTGTCGAGGTCCAGGACGAAGGATCCCAGCTGCTGGCCCTGCTGCTGGACGCCAAGCGTGGCGAGATGGTGGTGGATTTCTGTGCCGGCGCGGGCGGCAAGACGCTGGCGATCGGCGCCACCATGCGCAACACGGGTCGCCTCTATGCGTTCG
Organism: Variovorax sp. PEI5; assembly: GCF_056679935.1. NCBI lineage: Bacteria > Pseudomonadati > Pseudomonadota > Betaproteobacteria > Burkholderiales > Comamonadaceae > Variovorax > Variovorax sp. PEI5. The sequence continues at coordinate 1,933,146 of NZ_CM155257.1, read as the reverse complement.
ACACGTCGGCGCACCGGCTCGATGCGCTCAAGCCCCGACTGGCGCGCAGCCAGCTGTCGAACGTGCATCCGGCGGCCATCGCCCACGAGCGCGACGAACGCATCAAGCGGCTGTCGGGCAAGATCGACCGGGTGCTGGTCGACGCGCCTTGCTCCGGCCTGGGCACGCTGCGACGCAACCCCGATCTCAAGTGGCGGCAGTCCCAGAAGTCGGTCGATGAGCTGACTGCCAAGCAGACCGCCATCCTGCAGAGCGCCGCGCGACTGGTCAAATCCGGCGGGCGTCTGGTCTATGCGACCTGCAGCGTGTTGCCGGAGGAGAACGAAGCCATCGCGGAGGCATTCACAGCGGCCAATCCCGATTTCGTGTGCCAGGATGCGGGCGATCTGCTCGATGGCCTGAAGATCGAGGACGCGGCGCGGCTCTGCGCGGGTGGCGACGACGGCAGACGCTATCTGCGACTGTGGCCGCATCGCCACGCGACCGATGGTTTCTTTGCCGCCGTGTGGAACCGCAGCTAGGTCCGGCGCTCCAAAACGAAGGGGAAAGGCCCGGCTGATCAAGGCTTTAGCCTTGCTCCGGAAGGCTAACCTTTAAAATCCTCAGCTATCTATAGAACTGCACCTTCGTGCGGTGATGGAGTATTTGACTCAATGTTCCTTACTGACTCTGCCGTGTTGAACGCGGCTGTCGATTGGCTCGCCCACGGCATGTGGGACCTCGCGTGGTGGCAGATCGTGCTCTACACGCTGGTGACCACCCACATCACGATCTCCGCGGTGACCATCTTCCTGCACCGCACGCAGACGCATCGGGCCATGGAACTGGGTCCCATCCCTTCGCATTTCTTCCGCTTCTGGCTCTGGCTGGGCACCGGCATGGTCACGAAGGAGTGGGTCGCCATCCACCGCAAGCACCATGCGAAGTGCGAGACCGTGGACGATCCGCACAGCCCGCAGGTCAAGGGTTTCGACGAAGTCATGTGGCGCGGTGCCGAGCTCTATCGCAAGGAGTCCAAGAACCGGGACACCGTCGAGCGCTTCGGCCATGGCACGCCGGACGACTGGATCGAGCGCAATCTGTATTCGCGCTACAGCTGGCAGGGCGTCGGCCTGATGATGGTCCTGAACGTGGTCATGTTCGGTGCCATCGGTCTGGCGGTGTGGGCGGTGCAGATGGTCTGGATCCCGTTCTGGGCGGCGGGTGTCGTCAACGGCATCGGTCACTTCTGGGGCTATCGCAACTTCGAGGCGACCGATGCCAGCACCAACCTCATTCCCTGGGGCATCATCATCGGCGGTGAGGAGTTGCACAACAACCACCACACCTACCCGACCTCGGCCAAGTTCTCCGTCAAGAAGTACGAGTTCGACATCGGCTGGGTCTATATCAGCATGATGCAGAAGATCGGCTGGGCCAAGGTGAAGAAGCTCCCGCCGAAGATGCAGATGGGCGATGTCCAGCCCGTGGCGGACGAGAAGACGCTGGAGGCCCTGATCGCCAACCGTTACGAGGTGATGGCTGGATTCGCGCGTGAGATGCGTCGCACGACGCGCGACGAACTGGCCCAGCTCAAGGCCAAGGGTGCCGACTTGTCGGTGTTGAAGGCTGCCAAGCAATGGTTGCATCGCGACGACGACAAGGTGCCTGCATCGGTGCGCACCCATCTCGTCCAGGCGCGTGCCGCGCATCCGGTGCTCGACAAGATGGTCACGATGCGCGAGGAGCTGCGTCAGATGTGGCTCAACACCTCGCAGTCGCGCGAACAGCTGGCATCGGATCTGGCAGCCTGGTGTCATCGCGCGGAAGCCAGCGGCATTGCCGGTCTGCGCGAGTTCTCCACACGACTGCGCGCGGCCCGGGCCTGAGCGGGGCGGGCAGGGCAGGCGACTGATCCTGCCTGCGCGAGTTTGAAAGAACCGACCTCATCAGGTCGGTTTTTTCATGGGCGCTCGAATCCCGGCTGGCTCGCCATGGTGGAAGAGGGCATGAAAAAACCCGCTGGGTCACAGCGGGTTCTGGAAGGAAGAGGCGAAACACCTCGACCTCGGGGACATCAGGCCTGAATCACTTCAGCTTGATTTCCTTGTATTCGACGTGCTTGCGCGCCTTGGGGTCGAACTTCATGATCGACAGCTTTTCAGGCGTCGTCTTCTTGTTCTTGCTGGTGGTGTAGAAATGGCCGGTACCCGCAGTGGATTCCAGCTTGATCTTCTCGCGTCCGCCTTTGCTCGTTGCCATGATTGCGCTCCTTAAGCTTGGCCGCGTGCGCGCAGGTCTGCGAGCACGGCATCGATGCCGTTCTTGTCGATCAAGCGCAGGGCAGCGCTGGAAACCCGCAGGCGAACCCAACGGTTCTCGGTTTCGACCCAGAAACGACGATATTGCAGGTTCGGCAGGAACCGGCGCTTGGTTTTGTTGTTGGCGTGGGAAACGTTGTTTCCCACCATCGGGCCCTTGCCCGTGACTTCGCAGACGCGTGCCATGTGGACACTCTCTTCTTTTGAACAGCTGGCGTCCGAACACCGTGGGTGTGGACGTTCTGCAGCTTGACCTCGCCATGAAAACGGGTGGCGGTACCCCGGCTCTGCCGTGAGCTGCGAGACAGCCCCTTGTTCGGCAAAGCCTGCGATTATAGCGTGCCGTTGGTTTCCAGATAACGCTGCGCGTCCAGGGCCGCCATGCAGCCGGTACCGGCACTGGTGATGGCCTGGCGATAGATGTTGTCCTGCACGTCGCCCGCCGCGAAGACACCCTCGACGCTGGTCATGGTGGCCAGGCCCTGCAGGCCCGAGCGCGTGACGATGTAGCCGTCCTTCATCGTCAACTGGCCCTGGAAGATGTCGGTGTTCGGGTGATGTCCGATGGCGATGAAACACCCCTTGAGATCGATCTGCTCCGTGGCCCCGGTATCGACATGCTTCAGCCGGATGCCCGTGACGCCGGAATCGTCGCCCAGGACTTCATCGAGCACGTTGTGGGTCTTCAGGACGATCTTTCCTTCCGCGACCTTTTCATGCAGCTTGTCGACCAGGATCGGTTCGGCCTTGAACCGGTCGCGCCGGTGCACCAGCGTCACCTTGCTGGCGATGTTGGACAGGTAGAGTGCTTCTTCCACCGCCGTATTGCCGCCGCCGATCACGCAGACCTCCTGCTCGCGATAGAAGAAGCCGTCGCAGGTCGCGCAACCCGAGACGCCGCGTCCCATGAAATGCTGCTCCGATTCCAGGCCTAGGTACTTGGCCGAAGCGCCGGTGGCGATGATCAGCGCATCGCAGGTATAGCTCCCGCTGTCGCCGGTCAGAAGGAAAGGGCGCTGGCTGAAATCCACCTGGCTGATGTGGTCGAAGACGACCTGCGTGTTGAAACGCTCCGCATGCTCGAGGAAGCGCTGCATGAGCTCCGGGCCCTGGACGCCTTGCACATCGGCCGGCCAGTTGTCGACTTCGGTGGTCGTCATGAGCTGTCCGCCCTGCGCCATGCCCGTGATGAGCAAGGGCTTCAGATTGGCACGGGCGGCGTAAACCGCCGCGGTATATCCGGCCGGGCCCGAACCCAATATCAGAACCTGTGCGTGTTGTTTATTTGACATTCCTAAAAACCTAAAATTTGCTGTATCAGCGTGTACATTTTCCGGGGGTGAACTTCAAAGTATCACCTTCAGGGCCGTCCCCGATGAGGGACGTTTTCAATGCGCGCAATTGTAATTAACCAATAAGTTCTCCAATGGCGCGTTATCCGGGATTCGAAGATGTCCATGCTGTCCAATCTTGAATTGCTCAGACGCGTTCCCTTGTTCTCCGCGCTCACGCCGTCGCAGTCGGCGAGCATCGCAGATGCGATCGTCAAGAAGCGATTCAAGCGATCCGAAGTGATCGTCGAGCAGGGCAAGAAATCGGATGCCCTCTACATCATCCTCACGGGTCGAGCCCGTGTGATGAGTACGGACAATCGTGGACGCGAGGTCATCCTCGCGACCCTGAACCAGGGCGACTATCTCGGCGAGATGAGCCTGATCGACGACGAGCCGCATTCCGCCACGGTCCGCACCGAGATCCAGACCGACGTGCTGGTGCTGGCGCGCGAAGCCTTCGGCCGCTGCCTGCCGGAAAACGCATCGATGTCGTACAACATCATGCGAGGATTGGTGCAGCGCCTGCGTCAGGCGGATCGCAAGATCGAATCGCTGGCGCTCATGGACGTCTATGGTCGCGTCGCCCGCTCGCTGATCGAATTTGCGATCGACGATGGCCAGGGCAATCTCAAGATCCGCGACAAGATCTCGCGCCAGGATCTGGCCAAGATGGTGGGTGCGTCGCGCGAGATGGTCAGCCGTGTGATGAAGGACCTGGAGGAGCGTGGCTTCGTCCAGACCCAGGCCGATGGTTCCATGCTCGTCAAGGAGCGCCTCTCTTCCCTGACCTGAGGCTGCTGCAGGAGGGCCGGTCGACGCAACACCACCGTCCGTGCGGGGCCCTTTCCGTTGTAGGCTCGGTACGTTGACGGCCTGGGTCGCAGGCCATACCGCGTTTTCATGACTTACTCGCTGAACTCACTCCAGACTCCCAACGCTTCCACGCCACCCCCGGTCCGCCTGCGCGCGATGCGCTTCGCCCAGGAGATCACATTGATCGCCGGCTTCGTGGCTCTTCTCTTCTGGCTGATCTCGATGCTCAGCTTCACGCCTTCGGATGCGGCGTGGTCGACCTCGGGCACTGGAGGCGAAGTCAAGAATTGGGGCGGGCGCATCGGTGCCTGGATCGCCGATGGCAGCTATTTCCTGGCCGGCTATTCGATCTGGTGGTGCCTGATCGCGGGCGCGCGCGTCTGGCTCTCGTCGCTCGCGGCCTGGCTGCGTGGCGGTGAGGCAACACCGGCTGCGGTCGAGACGCCACCCTGGGGTCGCCTCGATCGAAGCCGTCTGGCGTTCTGGTTCGGTCTGCTGTTGTTGCTGGGTGCCAGTGCGATGCTCGAGTGGTCGCGACTCTATCGGCTCGAGTTCCGTCTTCCCGGTCACGGCGGCGGCGTGCTGGGATATTTCGTCGGTCCGCTGAGCGTGAAATGGATCGGCTTCACGGGTTCGGCGTTGATCGCCATTGCCGCTGGGGTCATCGGATCGGCCCTGGTGTTCCGTTTCTCGTGGGCGCAGGTGGCCGAGCGGGTCGGCTCGCGTGTGTTCTCGCTGTTCGAGTCGCGTCGCGAGAAGCGCGAGATCGCCGAGGATCTGGCGATGGGCCGCCGCGCCGTGCGCGAGCGCGAGGAGGGTGCCGAACTGTCATCCCCGACCCTGCGCGAAAGCGAACCGACGATGGACGATTTCGCGCCTTCGAGATCGGCGCCCAAGATGGCTGCCGAGGCGCCCGCACCCGTGGCGGCGCCCATGCCACGCGCCAGCACGAAGCGTGCGGCGGCTGCGCCGGTACCGATCCAACCAGCCGTGGCCGAGATTCCCAAGAGCGAGCGCGTGGTCAAGGAGAACCAGAAGCCCCTGTTCCGCGAGAACGGCGAGGGCAAGCTGCCGCGCGTGGACCTGCTCGATGCACCGCAACTGCGTCAGGAGACCGTATCGTCCGACACGCTGGAGATGACCTCCCGCATGATCGAGAAGAAGCTCAAGGATTTCGGCGTGGAAGTGCGGGTGGTGCTCGCCTCGCCCGGTCCGGTGATCACGCGCTACGAGATCGAGCCCGCCACCGGGGTCAAGGGTTCGCAGATCGTCGGACTGGCCAAGGATCTGGCGCGTTCGCTGTCCCTGGTGTCGATCCGGGTCGTCGAGACGATTCCCGGCAAGAACTACATGGCGCTCGAACTGCCCAACGCCAAGCGGCAGTCGATCCGTCTGAGCGAGATCCTCGGTTCGCAGATCTACAACGACGGCAAGTCCATGCTGACCATGGGCCTGGGCAAGGACATCGTGGGCAATCCGGTGGTGGCCGATCTCGCGAAGATGCCGCACGTGCTGGTGGCGGGCACCACGGGATCGGGCAAGTCGGTGGGCATCAACGCCATGATCCTGAGCCTGCTGTACAAGGCCGAGGCGCGTGACGTGCGGCTGCTCATGATCGATCCGAAGATGCTGGAGATGTCGGTCTACGAGGGCATTCCGCACCTGCTCGCGCCGGTGGTCACCGACATGCGGCAGGCCGCCCATGGCCTGAACTGGTGCGTGGCCGAGATGGAACGCCGCTACAAGCTCATGAGCAAGCTGGGCGTGCGTAATCTGGCGGGCTACAACACCAAGATCGACGAGGCCAAGGCCCGCGAGGAATTCATCTACAACCCCTTCAGCCTGACGCCGGACGATCCGGAACCGCTCAAGCGCGAGCCGCACATCGTGGTCGTCATCGACGAACTCGCCGACCTGATGATGGTGGTGGGCAAGAAGATCGAGGAGCTGATCGCCCGGCTGGCGCAGAAGGCGCGCGCGGCGGGCATCCACCTGATCCTCGCGACCCAGCGGCCCAGCGTGGACGTCATCACGGGCCTGATCAAGGCGAACATCCCGACCCGCATCGCCTTCCAGGTCTCGAGCAAGATCGACAGCCGCACCATCCTCGACCAGATGGGGGCGGAGGCATTGCTGGGCATGGGCGACATGCTCTACATGCCCAGCGGCACCGGCTTGCCGATCCGCGTGCACGGAGCCTTCGTCAGCGACGAGGAGGTGCATCGCGTGGTGGCTTACCTCAAGTCGCAGGGTGAGCCTGATTACATCGAAGGTGTGCTCGAAGGGGGAACCGTCGACGGTGATGGTGATCTATTGGGCGATGGTGGCGATGGCGAGAAGGATCCGATGTACGACCAGGCGGTCGAAGTCGTGCTCAAGAACCGCAAGGCGAGCATCTCGCTCGTGCAGCGTCACCTGAAGATCGGCTACAACCGCGCTGCGCGGCTGGTCGAGGACATGGAGAAGGCCGGGTTGGTCAGCGCCATGAGCGGTGCCGGCCAGCGCGAGATCCTGGTCCCCGCCCGTGCCGAATAGACCTTCGAGAAGACACACGAGAACATCGACCATGAAGAAGATCCTGACCGCACTGGCGATCGCCATGTCCGCCAGCGGCGCCTGGGCCGACGGGCTGCAGAGCCTGGAGGCGTTCGTGCGCGATGTGAAGTCGGGGCGTGCCGATTTCGTCCAGACCGTCACCGCGCCATCGCGGGAAGGCCAACCCGGCCGCGTCAAGACATCGAGCGGCACGTTCGAATTCCAGCGGCCCGGCAAATTCCGGTTCGACTACCGCAAGCCCTTCACCCAGACCATCGTCGCCGATGGCCAGACCCTCTGGCTGCATGATGCCGACCTGAACCAGGTGACCCAGCGTTCGCAGGCGCAGGCGCTGGGTTCCACGCCAGCCGCGCTGATCGCTGCCGCACCCGACCTTCGCATGCTGCAGGCGGACTTCAAGCTCGAAGCGGCACCCTCGCGCGACGGTCTGCAGTGGGTCAAGGCGACGCCGCTGGCACGCGACGGGCAACTGCAGAGCATCGAGGTCGGCTTCCAGGGCAATGTGCTCGCGGCGCTCGAGATCCTCGACAGCTTCGGCCAGCGCTCCGTGCTCAAGTTCGGCAAGGTCGAAACCAATCCGACCCTGGCGGCGGCCACTTTCGCATTCAAGGCACCCGCGGGTGCCGACGTGCTCAAGCAATAAGGCGTCATGCCGGCGTGACCTCGGTCACTCGGTCCACGTCCGTTCCGCCAGGGGCCGGGTCTATCCGGCCGGGCGAAGCCTTTCACGTACAGACACCGGGTCATCGGCCCGTGGATGAAAACCCATGGCTGATCTTTTCAATGTTTCTCCGACGGCACCGCTGGCCGAGGCCTTGCGCCCGGCGAGCCTGGACGAGGTCGTTGGTCAATCGCACCTGATCGGACCGGGTCGGCCCTTGCGTCTGGCGTTCGAGTCCGGCAAACCTCACTCCATGATCCTGTGGGGACCGCCCGGGGTCGGCAAGACGACTCTGGCGCGATTGACGGCGCAGGCCTTTGGCTATGAGTTCATCGCACTCTCGGCGGTCTTCTCGGGTGTGAAGGAGATCCGTGCCTCCATGGAGCAGGCCGAACACAACCTCGCACGCGGACGAAGGACCATCCTGTTCGTCGACGAGATCCACCGGTTCAACAAGAGCCAGCAGGACGGATTGCTGCCTTTCGTCGAATCCGGCCTCGTGACCTTCGTCGGCGCGACGACCGAGAATCCGTCCTTCGAAGTCAACTCGGCCTTGTTGTCGAGGGCTCAGGTGTATGTGCTCGAGACCTTGTCGGACGACGAACTGCGGCTGCTGGTCAAGCGGGCGCTGGACCAGGTGCTGACTCATCTGCAGATGGACGAGGTGGCCATCGATACCCTGGTCGGCTATGCGGACGGCGATGCGCGACGGCTGCTGAATCTGGTCGAGCAGACCGAGACCGCCGCGCGTGCCGCCGGCATCCAGCAGGTGGACGCCGACTTCCTGCAGAGTGCCTTGACGCTCAACGCCAGACGCTTCGACAAGGGCGGCGACAACTTCTACGACCAGATCTCGGCCCTGCACAAGTCGGTTCGTGGCTCCCATCCCGATGCCTCGCTCTACTGGCTGTGCCGCATGCTCGATGGCGGGGCCGACGCGAAGTACCTGTCCCGCCGCATCGTCCGCATGGCCTGGGAGGACATCGGGCTCGCGGATCCGCGTGCCCTGCAGATCGCCAACGATGCTGCCGCCACATTCGAGCGCCTGGGTTCACCCGAAGGCGAGCTCGCATTGGCGCAGGCGGTCCTCTATCTGGCGGTCGCTCCAAAGAGCAACGCTGGCTACATGGCCTACAACCAGGCCAAGGCCTTCATCAAGAAGGACAAGTCGCGGGAAGTGCCTAACCATCTGCGCAACGCTCCCACGAAGCTGATGAAGGAACTGGGGCATGGCAAGGCCTACCGCTATGCGCACGACGAACCACAAGCCTATGCCGCCGGGGAAAGCTATCTGCCCGATGGCATGCCCGAGCCTGGCTGGTACCGTCCCGTCCCCAGGGGTGTGGAAGCCAAGATCGCGGACAAGCTGGCACAGCTGCGCCGACTCGACGAAGAGGCGAGCAAGGACTGAGGGCAGCAGGGGGAGGGTCTCGCGACCGATTGCATGCCTTGCCTTTCCGACGAGCGACTTCCACTCGCCTTCCTGCCACAGGAGATGTGGAGCGATGGGTGGATGGTCAGCGCGTCAACCTGGTCGACCAGCGATGGCGGATCGGAGATCCAGGTTTCGACATCGTCCTGATTTTCCAGATGCTTCGAGGACGGCTCGGATGTTATCGAATGGCTCAATAAAAATTTGACATTAATGGAATGGTTTTATTGCCATGTATTAATGCAAACGATTTTTCAGAATATTGGAGGAATTCGAATCTGTTTCCTCGGCTTGTCGAATGCCATGTCTTTTCCAAAGGCGAACGAAGCCCAATGAAGGGAAGCTGAGTTATTCGCAGGATGCTGCTGATGTAGAGTCGGTGCCCGTCGGTCCTGTCGCGGTCGAGGCATCGACGGATCGAAAATCAAGCGGGCCGATCGAGCATCGAGGGAGCGAATAATGATTGAAAAAAGCGAGCGGGCGTGGGTGCTCGCATGGGGCATTCTGGCGGGTTTGGCGCTGTACCTGCTTCACCGGTGGATCGTCACGCTGACCCCTGAAACAATGAGGCCCCACGTCCTCTGGCCTCTGTACATCCTGGTCATTTCAATTTCCCTGACCATGCAGATGATGTCCTCTCATCGATCAGAACCACTGATGTGGATATCGAGCGTGTCTTTCGGCTTGATCATGGCTGCTGCTTCGAGCTATATCGCCTTTCAGACCTGGACCGGAAAAGCAGGCCCGGTGGAATATCGCCATCCAGCCAGTGCGCTCCATATCCTGAGTGTGGTTTCGACTTGCTGGTTCGTCCTGATGCCTTTCGCGCAGCATCGGTTGGCAAGAACAACGTGGTTCGGCGACTATGGCATCCTGTTTTCCAATGCGTGGGGAAATGCAGTCAAGCTCGCGACTTCGATACTGTTCGTCGTCTTGTTCTGGGGACTGTTGTTCCTGTGGGCAGGTCTCTTCGAAATCCTGAAGATCGATCTGATCACGCATGTCCTGTCGAAGCAGATATTCATCTACCCAGCGACATCCCTGGCCTTGAGCATCGGCCTTGCGCTGTATGCCGCCAAGGAGGAGGTGGTGGTGGGAATCTACCGCGCGGCCCTCAACGTCCTGGGATCGCTACTGCCGCTGGTCGCGCTGATCGCCACCTTGTTCCTTCTCAGTCTCCCGTTCACCGGAATCCAGGGACTTTGGAGAACCGGCATCGCGACCCCGCTGATGACCACACTGCTGGTGCGTTCGTCTTCTTCCTCAATACCGCATGGCAGGACTATCGACAAGGGATCAATCTTCCCGGCTGGCTGCTTCGTTTCGTTTCGCTGTGCATCTTCGTCATGCCCATCTACAGCATGCTGTGCGCTTATTCGCTCGGCCTGCGAGTGACCCAGTATGGATGGTCGCTAGGTCGTTTCTGGGGCGCGATGATCATCGTCGTACTGGCCATCTATTCCTTTGGCTACGCTGTCGCATCCATGAAAAGACGGGTGGTCTGGATGGACGACGCACGCAAGGTCAACATCTTCGCAGCCTTTGCGATCTGCGTCCTCCTGACATTGACGGCGACGCCTCTGTTGAATCCCACACGCATGGTGGTCGACAGTCAGATCGAGCGCCTGATGTCCGGCAAGACCGCACCGGACGACTTCGATTTCTCCTATCTTCGTTTCAAGTCCGGGAAATATGGCAACGACAGGCTTCACGAGTTGGCCGACGTTTCCGGGCATGCCCAGAACGATCGGATCCGTGCATTGGCCATGGCGCAGATCAAGAGGAAGGATGCGCCCGGCAGGATCTTCGATGTCGCCACCTTGAATGAAAGCGAGATGAGCCAGAAGATCGAGCTCTATCCCGAGACGGCGACCCTGGAGCCCCAATTCCTGCGCGCATTGCTCAAGCAGATCAATGACAGGAAGATGATGCCGAGGTGCTTCAGCAGCGATTTCCCATGCCAGGTCTGGCTCGTCGATCTGGATGGCGACCATGTCGATGAGATCGTCTTTTTCGACAGCTTCTCGAGTCAGGTGTTCGGGATCGAGGATGGAGCGTGGGTGAAACTGGGCTCCGTGGTGAGTTCCGGTCAAAGAGCCGCCGTCGGGCGGAATGTCGCCAGGGCGCTCCGTGCGGGTGACGCACGAGTCGTGCCGAATCGATGGCAGGATTTCCAATTGGGCCCCGATCGCTATTCGATCGTCGGTGAATGAGCGCGATGCATGTCCTGCGGACCACACTCCTTCTCGACGCTTTCATCTGAATTGCGGATGCGGCCGAAGACGAAGTCGTACAAAGCTGTCGACGCGGTTCGACGATGTTCGTCCTTTGGTTGACATCGCAACGATCGTTGTTGGCAATGCGAGAGGTTTCAAGGGGTAAACCCCTGGGCGAGATGCACCATGGTGGTTCGCCCGCATGCCTACAATCCCGCCCTTGAATCCGTCGAGCGACACATGCTGGCGGGTTTTTTGCTAAGTGGATCCCTGACGCCGATCCGGCGTTCAAGGCTCTCGAAAGCACCTTGGAACAGGTGCCAACACACTGGACAGAAATATGGAAATCCTGCTGCAGCAGATCATCAACGGTCTGGTGTTGGGCAGCATGTATGCCTTGATAGCCCTGGGCTATACGATGGTGTACGGCATCATCAACCTCATCAATTTCGCGCATGGCGAAGTGTTGATGGTCGGCGCTCTGACGAGCTGGACCATCATCGGCATGATGCGCGAATCGATGCCCTGGCTGCCGGGCTGGCTCATGCTGCTCATCGCCCTGGTCATCGCCTGCATCGTCGCAGCCAGCCTCAACTTCGTGATCGAGAAGGTCGCCTACCGGCCGTTGCGCAACAGTCCCAAGCTGGCGCCGCTCATCACCGCGATCGGCATGTCGATCCTGCTCCAGACCCTGGCCATGATCATCTGGCGGCCCACCAACAAGGCCTATCCGACGCTGTTGCCGAGCGCATCCATCGATGTGGCCGGCGCCTCCATCTCGCCGACGCAGATCATGATCCTGGTGGTGACGGCGATCTCGCTGGCCATCCTGACGTGGCTGGTCAACTACACCAAGCTCGGGCGCGCCATGCGGGCCACGGCGGAGAACCCACGCGTCGCGTCCCTGATGGGCATCCGCCCCGACATGGTGATCTCCGCGACATTCATCATCGGCGCGGTGCTGGCCGCCATCGCCGGCGTGATGTACGCCAGCAACTATGGCATCGCCCAGCACGCCATGGGTTTCGGCCCCGGCCTGAAGGCCTTCACCGCCGCGGTCTTCGGCGGCATCGGCAACCTCGCCGGCGCGGTCGTCGGCGGCATCCTGCTGGGACTCATCGAAGCCATCGGCGCCGGCTACCTCGGGACCGTCACGGGCGGTATCCTGGGCAGCCAGCACAGCGACATCTTCGCCTTCGTCATCCTCATCCTCACGCTGACCGTGCGACCTTCGGGCCTGCTGGGCGAACGCGTGGCCGACCGTGCCTGAAGGAGGGACGTCCGCATGAAATCCAACAACGTCAAGAACCTGGCCGTGTTCCTGGTGGCGGCGGTGCTGCTGCTGGCGCTGCCCCTGGTGCTGCAGACCCAGGGCAATGCCTGGGTCCGCATCGTCGACATCGCATTGCTCTATGTACTGCTCGCGCTGGGTCTGAACATCGTCGTCGGCTATGCCGGCCTGCTCGACCTGGGCTATGTGGCTTTCTTCGCCATCGGCGCCTATCTCTACGCCCTGATGGGCTCGCCGCACCTCGCCGAGACCTTTCCGGCGTTCAAGGCGATGTTCCCGAACGGCGTCCATACCTCGCTGCTGATCGTGCTGCCGCTGGCCTTCGTGCTCGCGGGCATATTGGGTGTGATGCTGGGCGCGCCGACGCTGCGCCTGCGCGGCGACTATCTGGCCATCGTGACGCTCGGTTTCGGCGAGATCATCCGCGTGTTCCTCAACACGCTCGATCACCCGATCAACATCACGAACGGTCCCAAGGGCCTCGATGCCATCGATTCGATCCGCATCTGGGGCCTGAACCTGGGCCGGCCGCTCAAGATCGGCGACTACACCATCTCCTCGGTCTCGCTCTACTACTACCTGTTCCTGGTGCTCGTGATCTTCACCGTGATCGTGTCGCACCGCCTGCAGCTCTCGCGCGTCGGCCGCGCCTGGATGGCGATCCGCGAGGACGAGATTGCCGCCAAGGCGATGGGCATCAACACGCGCAACATGAAGCTGCTGGCCTTCGGCATGGGAGCGAGCTTCGGTGGCATCTCGGGCGCGATGTTCGCGGCCTTCCAGGGCTTCGTCTCGCCCGAGTCGTTCAGCCTGATGGAGTCGGTGATGATCGTCGCCATGGTGGTGCTGGGCGGCATCGGCCACCTGCCAGGCGTGATCCTGGGGGCGGTGCTGCTGGCCGCGTTGCCCGAGGTATTGCGCTATGTCGCCGGCCCGCTGCAGGCGATGACCGACGGACGCCTCGACGCCTCCATCCTGCGGCAGCTCTTCATCGCACTGGCGATGATCGTCATCATGCTGCTGCGTCCACGCGGACTGTGGCCTTCGCCGGAACACGGCAGATCGCTCAGGCGAAGGCCGGGGGATGCCGCGCCGGGCACGCCGATCGAGGCTCCTGGCGTCGACAGTCCGGCCGACGAGGTGCCGGGTTCGCCGGCACGGCCGATGTCGATCAATCCGTGACGGCCACGCACACAGAGCCGGGAACCCCACAATGACTGACACCATTCTCGAGGTGCGTGGCATCTCCAAGCGCTTCGGCGGCCTGCAGGCCCTGTCCGAAGTGGGCATCACGATCCGCCGCGGCCAGGTCTACGGATTGATCGGCCCCAACGGCGCAGGCAAGACGACGTTCTTCAATGTCATCACCGGCCTCTACACGCCCGACAGCGGAAGCTTCGAGCTGGCTGGCAAACCCTATCAGCCGACGGCAGTGCACGAGGTCGCCAAGGCGGGCATCGCCCGCACTTTCCAGAACATCCGGCTCTTCGCGGACATGACCGCGCTGGAGAACGTGATGGTTGGACGTCACGTGCGCACGAATTCGGGCGTGATCGGCGCGATCCTGCGCACGTCCAGCTTCAAGGCCGAGGAGCGCGCCATCGCGGAGCGTGCCCACGAGCTGCTCGACTACGTGGGGATCGGCAAGTTCGCCGACTACAAGGCGCGCACGCTCAGCTATGGCGATCAGCGCCGGCTCGAGATCGCCCGCGCGTTGGCCACCGACCCCCAGCTCATCGCGCTCGACGAACCGGCTGCCGGCATGAACGCGACCGAGAAGGTGATGCTGCGCGAGCTCATCAGCCGTATCCGAGCCGACAACCGCACGATCCTGCTGATCGAGCACGACGTGAAGCTGGTGATGGGGCTGTGCGACCGGCTGACCGTGCTCGATTACGGCAAGCAGATCGCCGAAGGAACACCCGCCGAGGTGCAGCGCAACGAAAAGGTGATCGAGGCCTACCTCGGCACGGGAGGCCACTGAGCATGAGCGAGATTCTTCTGAAGGTCACCGGGCTGAAGGTGGCATATGGTGGCATCCAGGCCGTCAAGGGCGTCGACTTCGAGGTACGCGAGGGTGAACTGGTGTCGCTCATCGGCTCCAACGGCGCCGGCAAGACGACCACCATGAAGGCCATCACCGGCACGCTGCCCTATGTCGAGGGCGACATCCTGTACCTGGGCCGCAGCATCAAGGGGCGCGGCGCCTGGGATCTGGTGGGTGAGGGCCTGGTCATGGTGCCCGAGGGCCGTGGCGTCTTCACGCGCATGACGATCACGGAAAACCTGCAGATCGGTGCCTACGTGCGCAACGACAAGGCGGGCATCGCGGCCGACATCGAGCGCATGTTCGAGATCTTCCCCCGCCTGCGGGAGCGCAAGGACCAGCTGGCCGGCACGATGTCCGGCGGCGAGCAGCAGATGCTCGCCATGGGCCGCGCGCTGATGGCGCGCCCGAAGGTCCTGCTGCTCGACGAGCCTTCGATGGGCCTGTCGCCCATCATGGTCGACAAGATCTTCGAGGTCGTGCAGACCGTGCATGGCCAGGGTGTGACGGTGCTGCTGGTCGAGCAGAACGCCAGCCGTGCCTTGCAGATCGCCGATCGCGGCTACGTGATGGAGTCGGGAATGGTCACGATGTCCGGTGACGCCCGCACCATGCTCGACGATCCCAAGGTCCGCGCCGCCTACCTCGGGGAGTGATGGATCCCGGCCCGGCGCGAAGTCGGGCCACGCCGGCCGGGATGGGTTGGAATCAGTCGACCCGGGCGCCGGTCGTCCTCACCACTTCGCGGTATTTGGCGAGTTCGGTCTTCATGAAGGCACCGAACTGCTCGGGCGTGTTGGGAGCCGGCTCGGCCAGCAGACCGGCGAAACGGCTGCGTGCCTCAGGCGTGTTCAGGGCCGTCACGAATGCCTGATTCAGGCGGGCGATGGTGTCCGGCGGCGTGCCCGCCGGCGCCACCAGGCCCCACCAGGTGTCGATGGAGAATCCCTTGAGCGTGTCGGCGATGGGCGCCACGCCCGGCAGAGCGTCGCTGCGCTGCAGGGTCGTCACGGCGATGGCGCGCAGCTTGCCGGAACGGATGTTCGGCGCCGCGGTGGCCAGATTGTCGAAGTTGAAGTCCACCTGACCCGAGAGCAGCGCCAGCTGCGCCGGATTGCCGCCGTTGTAGGGGATGTGCAGGGCGAAGATGCCCGCTTCCTTCTTGAACATCTCGCCAGCCAGGTGTCCGGCGCTGCCGTTGCCACCACTGCCGTAGTTGAGCTTGCCGGGATTGGCCTTGGCATAGGCGATCAGCTGCGCCAGCGTGCCGATCTTCAGGCGCTGGGCGACCTCGGCGTTCATCACCAGGACGTTGGGCACTCGCACCATCTGCGTGATGGGGGCGAAATCGGTCGCGGCGTTGAAGGGCATCTTGGCGTAGAGCCACGGATTCACGGCGTGGGTCGCCGTGGCCGCGATGCCGAACGTGAGACCGTCGGGCGCCGCCTTGGCGATCGCATCGACGCCGATGTTGCCACCGGCACCGGGCTTGTTCTCGATGATGACAGTGCCCAGCGAATCCTTGACGCGCTCCGCCAGGATGCGCGCCGTGACGTCGATCGGACCACCGGGCGCATAGGGAACGATCAGGCGCAGGGGATGCGTGCCGGGCTGCGCATGGAGCGCCGTGGTCGACAGCGACAGGGCGCCGAGTCCCAGGGTGGCGAGAAAGGTACGTTTTTGCATGGTGCGGGGCATCAGGGGAGGGCCTTGTCGGCTTCGGTCGTGAAGGCGTCGGCGAAGAATTCCTCTTCCGGCAGGCCAGCTTCCGCGATGTAGTCGCGCTTGGCTGATTCGACGACGATCGGTGCGCCACAGGCATAGACCTGATGGCCGGAGAGATCGGCGAAGTCCTCCAGCACGGCGCGATGGACGAAGCCGGTCCGGCCGGTCCAGTTGTCCTGCGGCGTGGCATTGGAGACCACCGGCACGTAGCGCAGGTTGGGCATCTCGGCGAGCTGCTCCTGCAGCCAGTCGTCCATGTAGAGATCCTCCGGCCGGCGGCCACCCCAATAGAGCGTCGCGGGGCGGTCGATGCGCTTGAACCTCATGTGTTCCAGCAAGGCCTTGATCGGCGCGAAGCCGGTTCCCGAGGCCAGGAGCACGATCGGCTTGGAGGATTCCTCGCGCAGGAAGAAGCTGCCGTAGGGGCCCTCGATGCGCAGGATCTCCTTTTCCTTCATGGCGCCGAACACGTGGTCGGTGAAGCGGCCACCGGGCATGTGGCGGACGTGGAGTTCGATGCCGGTGCCCGGTTCGAGCAGGGTATGAGGTGCGTTCGCCATCGAGTAGCTGCGCCGGGCACCATCGCGCAGGATGAATTCCACGTACTGTCCGGCATGGAAGCGCATCGGCTCGCCGGCGGGCAGTTGCAGGCGCAGCTGCATGACATCGTGCGACTTGCGCAGCAGTGTCAGCACGCGGGCGGGCATCTTGCGGATCGGAAAGGCGCCGATGTCGGTCACCTGGCGCGATTCGAGCATCACGTCGCTTCGCGCGGTGGCGCAGCAGGTGAGCACGAAGCCGGCGACCTCCTCCTCGGCGCTGAGCGCCTTGCTCTGGTGCGGGCCATGCGTGACCTCGCCGGAGAGTTTTTT
The DNA here is from genome assembly GCF_056679935.1 of Variovorax sp. PEI5. Classification (NCBI taxonomy): domain Bacteria; kingdom Pseudomonadati; phylum Pseudomonadota; class Betaproteobacteria; order Burkholderiales; family Comamonadaceae; genus Variovorax; species Variovorax sp. PEI5. The sequence continues at coordinate 1,915,899 of NZ_CM155257.1, read as the reverse complement.
GCACTTGCAGGAGCCGCAGGCACCGTCCTTGCAGCCATAGGGCAGTCCGATGCCCTGGCGGATGGCCGCCGATAGGATGGTTTCGTCGCCTTGCGCCACGAAGCCGCGCCCGCTGGGTTCGACGGTGATCTGGAAACCGGTTTCGGGCGGCGCTGCGCTGGTCATGGGTATTCTCGGGGGCTCGTTCTCGACAGGAATCACGGATTTTGCCCTCAATCGCCCGACCCTCCGGCGCGCTGCCCGCGCGCTTTCGTCGCCAGCGCGTCCTGATCGTCGGGTGCGGCGATGTCGGCCTGCGTGCCGTCGCGCTGCTGCGCGGGCGCGTCCGGCTGATCGCACTGACGTCCTCCCCCGAGCGCGTGCCCGAGCTGCGAGCCGCCGGGACAGTGCCGCTGATCGCCGATCTGGATGTGCCCGCCAGCCTGCACCGGCTCGCGGGCATCGCCACCCGCGTGATCCATCTCGCGCCACCGCCGGGTGGCGACGCCGGCGGACGCTGGTGGCGCGACATGCGCACCGGCGCATTGGTTCGCGCGTTCATGCGGCGCTCGTTGCCGACGGCGCTGGTCTACGGTTCGACCAGCGGCGTCTATGGCGATTGCGGCGGCGCGCGCATCGACGAGACCCGCGCCGTGCGACCGCGCAATCCGCGCGCGCACCGGCGCGTCGACGCCGAGCGCGCGGTGCGCTGGTTCGGGCGCACCACCGGGGTCGCGGTTCGCATCCTGCGGATTCCCGGCATCTATGCGAGCGATCGAGACGGTGGTACGCCTCGCGCCCGTCTGGACAAGGGCACGCCGGTGCTGCGTGCCGAGGACGACGTCTACACCAACCACATCCAGGCCGACGACCTGGCGCGGGCCTGCGTGGCGGCCCTGTGGCGCGGCGGTCCCCAGCGCGTGTTCCACGCGAGCGACGACACCGAAATGAAGATGGGCGACTACATGGATTTCGCCGCCGACCTCTACGGCCTGTCGCGTCCGCCTCGCATCGCACGGGACGAGGCATCGGCGCGCCTGCCCGCCACGACATTGAGCTTCATGGGCGAATCGAGACGGCTGGACAACACCCGCCTCAAGCGAGAGCTGAGATTGCGGCTGCGCCATCCGACGATTGCGAGCGGATTGCAATCTTTCTCCTGACCGGACGCGGATAATCCGCCGTCGCAATCCTTCAGGTCGAGGCTCGGTCGTCGCTGTCGCGACCTGTCGCCCCTTCGCCTCCATTCCATGCCCACGACGCAGCTCTCCATCTACTTCTTCCTGCAGGCCGCCGTCGTCCTCGGCGCGTGCCAGCTGGTCGGTCGACTGGCAAGGAAGGTGGGTCAGCCGCAGGTCGTGGGCGAGATGATCGCCGGCGTCCTGCTCGGCCCGTCGCTGTTGGGTCTGCTGCTGCCTGGCCTGCAGCACGCCTTGTTTCCCAAGGAAACCCTGGGGATGCTGTACGTCGCCGGACAACTCGGTGTGGGGTTGTACATGTTCCTGGTCGGCACCGAATTCCGCAGCGACCATTTCAGGAGCCGGTTCCGCAGCGCCGCCACGGTGTCCATGGCCGGAATCCTGGCGCCGTTCGTGCTGGCCTTCGCGCTGGTGCCCTGGCTGCAGACGGTACCGGGTCTGTTCGCTGCCAAGACCCGTCCGCTGGAGGCGTCGTTGTTCCTGGGCGCGGCGATCGCGATCACGGCCTTTCCGATGCTCGCTCGCATCATCCAGGAGCGTGGCCTCGCCGGCACGCCGCTGGGCACGCTGGCGCTCACGGCCGGTGCCGTCGACGACGCCGCCGCCTGGTGCATCCTGGCCATCGTGCTGGCGAGTTTCAACGGCAGCTGGGGTGGCGCCTACGTGGCGATCGGTGGAGGCATCGCCTACGCCCTGTTCATGATCTTCATCGGCTCGCGCCTGTTGCGACGACTGACCCGGTACGTGCGACCCGATGTCCCGCTCGGCTCGACCCTGCTGGCCACGGTGCTGGCGCTGTTCGCGCTGAGTGCGTTCGCCATGGACGCCATCGGCATCCATGCGGTGTTCGGCGGCTTCCTGCTGGGCGCGGTGATGCCGCGCGGCGCGCTGACGCACAAGCTGCGCGAGCAGCTCCGCCCCTTCGTGGTGGTCTTCCTGCTGCCGATGTTCTTCACCTATTCGGGCCTCAACACGCACCTGGCCGTGCTGCTGGATCCCGGCATCCTGTGGGCCGCGCTGGCCATCGTCGCGGCATCGGTGGGTGGCAAGGGCATCGCCTGCTGGGCGGCGGCGCGCCTGTCGGGCGAGAGTCGACGCGACGCGCTGGCCATCGGCGCGCTGATGAATGCGCGCGGTCTGATGGAACTCATCATCATCAACATCGGCCTGCAGGCCGGCGTGATCGAACAAGGTCTGTTCTCGATCCTGGTGCTCATGGCGATCCTGACGACGTTGATGGCCACGCCGCTCTTCACCTGGGTCACCCGCGAGCGTCCGGCTCGCGTCTTGCAAGCCGCAGTCCGATGATTCCGCAACAAAGCCTCATGTCACCCGTCACCGATTTCGAAGCCATGTTCGACCTGGCGCCCGTCTCCCTCTGGCTGGAGGACTACAGCGGTCTGAAGCAACTCTTCGACCGCTGGCGGGCCGAGGGCATCGTCGATCTGGTGGATTTCCTCCGGGCCGATGGCGCGCGCGTCAAGGAATGCATGTCTCAACTGCGCGTGCTGCGCGTCAACGAGACCACGTTGACGCTCTTCGCCGCATCGAGCCAGGACGAGCTGGTCGCCAATCTCGATCGCATCTTCCGCGGCGACATGGTCGACAGCGTGATCCACGAGTTGGATCAGTTCTGGCGTGGATGCCCGCTGGTGGAGAACCGCACCGTCAACTATGCGCTCGATGGTCGGCGGCTGGATGTGCAGCTGCGGGTGCGCATCCTTCCCGGTCACGAGGACAGCTGGGATCGCGCGCTGGTCTCGCTCGACGACATCACCCGCCAGGCACAGGCGGAGCGGCAGCGCGAGGAGGGGGCCCGGTACGCGCGCGGTCTGTTCGAGCACTCGCCCGTCTCTCTGTGGGTGGAGGATTTCAGCGCCGTCAAGCGCCTGCTCGACGCGCTGCGCGAACGCGACATCAGCGACTTCAACACTTTCCTCAAGGTCCATCCCGAGTTCGTCATGCGCTGCATGCAGGAGATCCGCGTGATCGACGTGAACCGGGAAACGCTGCGCATGTTCGCGGCACCCGACAAGAAAACCCTGCTGGAGAACATCTCACGCATCTTCCGCGACGAGATGCGCGAATCGTTCGCCGAGCAGCTGCAGGACCTCTGGGCGGGCAAGACCCAGCAGCATCGCGAGGTCTGCAACTATTCGCTCACCGGCGAGCCGGTGCACATCCACATGCAGTTCTCGGTGCTGGACGACCATCTGGACGACTGGAGCATGGTGCTGGTCTCGCTCATGGACATCACAGCCCGCAAGAAGGCGGAGGCCTATCTCGAATATCTCGGCAAGCACGATGTGCTCACGCAACTGCGCAACCGCACCTTCTATACGGAGGAGCTCAATCGCCTGCAGCGCAAGGGACCGTGGCCGGTCTCGGTGATGTCGATCGATCTCAATGGTCTGAAGCAGATCAACGACGAGGAAGGTCATGCCGCGGGCGACGCGCTGCTGCGGCGCGCGGGCGAGGTGCTCTCGAAAGCGGTGGATGGTCCGGCCTGGCCGGCGCGCATCGGTGGCGACGAGTTCGTCGTCCTGCTGCCGGCGACCGACGAGCGCGGTGTCCAGGCCATGCACGAGCGCCTGATGTCGCTGCTCGAACTCAACAATCAGTTCTACGCCGGGCGCAGTGGCCACACCCTGAGTTTCGCCATCGGCACCGCGACCTGCACGAGCGGCGAGATGATCGACACTGCGCTCATGCGCGCGGACAAGTCGATGTACCAGGACAAGGTCAAGCATTACGTGGCGCAAGGCGCCACGCGCCGGCCGCCGGCGGCGAGCTCGTCATGACGCTGCGCGCGCCTTTCGGCCATCTCAAGACCTGCGACGGCCAGATCCTGTGGGCCGACGAGGATGCCCATAATCTGCTTGGCTATGCCATCGGCGCCCTGGTCGAGATGCCGCTCGCCGACATCTGCGCCGTGGCGTCGGAGGACGGCAGGACGCCGTCGACGGATGACATCCCGGTGCCGGCCCTGGGTGCGACCGAACGCTCGCGCGTGGCGTTGTGCACGCGCAATGGACATGCCGTGCTGGTCGACATGCGCGCCGAGCGCATGGACGACCGCTGCATCCTGTGGACGCTCATTCCCGCAGCCACCGGACTGCGCGCCGAGCGCCTGGGTCTGCTGGAGCGACGCGATGCCCTGACGCGCTTGGCCAACCGGGTGCCGTCGCTCGACGACATGCCGGTGCGTGCCCACGCCGAGGACGCCGAGCGTCTCCTGGCGGTGTGCTACCTGGACATCGATCGGCTTCGCGACATCAATGGGGAGTTCGGTCCCATCGGCGGCGATACCGTCCTGCGGGAAGTGGCACGTCGCATCCGGAGCGCATTGCCGCACGACGCGGCCGTCGCGCGCGTCGGTGGCGATGAGTTCGCGCTGGTGATCTCGGTGGCGAGCCAGCCGCAGTGCGAAATGCTGCTGAGCCAGTTGCTGGCCCGGATCGGGCATCCGATCCGCCTGCAGGATCGCCTGGCTCGCATCCGCGCGAGCATCGGAGTCGCCCTCATGACCCATGGTGAGCAACCCACGGAAGTGATGCTGCAGCACGCCCAGCAATCCGTCTTCTTCGCCAAGCGCGCGGGCAGCAGCCAGATCCATTTCTTCGATGCCGGGCAGGCCCTGGAGGAGCAACAGGGCCTGGAGGCGCGCCAACGCATCGCCGAAGGCCTGGTGCGGGATGAATTCCGCCTCGCCTATCAACCCAAGGTCGACATGCAGTGTGGCCGGGTGATCGGCTTCGAGGCATTGATCCGATGGCAGCATCCCGAGCGTGGTCTGTTGCAGCCCGGGTCCTTCATCCCGCTGATCGAGGACCACGAACTGGTGGAGCGCCTGGGCGATTGGGCCATCGGCGAGGCGCTGCGGCAGCTGACGCTGTGGCAGGCGGGAGGCGTCGCGACCGCGATCAGCGTCAACATCAGTCCGCGCCACATGCAACGGCCCGACTTCCTCGAGCGTCTTGGCGCCCATCTGGAACGATTCCCACAGTTGCCCCGGAGTGTGTTGGAACTGGAGATCCTGGAGACATCCGCCATCAAGGACTTCGCCGCTGCGGCGCAATTCATCGAAGCCTGCACGGCGCTGGGTGTTTCCGTGGCGATGGACGATTTCGGTACCGGTTATTCGTCGCTGACCTGTCTGCGGCAATTGCCGGTGGCCACGCTCAAGCTCGACCAGTCCTTCGTGCGCGGCGTGATCGACAACCTCCAGGATCGAGCCATCCTCAAAGGCATCATGCTGTTGGCTGAAGGACTGGGACGCAAGGCCATCGCCGAAGGCGTCGAATCGGTCGCCCATGGTCAGGCGCTGATGGCATTGGGCTGTACGCTGGGCCAGGGCTATGGCATCGCCCGGCCCATGTCGCCTGGGGATGTTCCGAAATGGAAGGTGGATTTCGAGCAAAGACCGCTTTGGCACCGCGCACCTGATTGCGCTTAGCCGAGGACCGGGAAGCCATTGGCGGTGGGGATTCCAATGCGGAAAGCACAGCAATTCGGAATGGTCGGCCTGCCCAGTCGCCACGCTCGTGCAAATCCGCGGGTATTGAGGCGCTGCGCCGACAAGGCTTCGAGCCATTGAAAGCGTGCACTTCAACGCATTCGAGTGCCGGGCAGTCACCACCGTCAGCGCAATTCCATCATGATCCATGTTCCCGAAAATTGTTGGAAGTTCCGCAAAATCGTAAGAATTTAATATCAAATTCCTGGTCGAGGAGCCTTTGTGCGACGAGGCGGTTGATGACGAATGAATTTTTCAATTAGAATTTCGGCTTCACCCTCATCATTCCGACGGACATTCCGAATGGCATCCACACTCGAAGACATCAATTCCCAGATCCAGAAGAACGAAGAGCAGATCGCTCAATTGCGCAAGCAAGCTGACGAACTGCGCAATCGCGAGCGTGCCGGCGTGATCGACGACGTGCGCAAGAAAATCGCAGAATACGGTCTGACGGCAGCCGATTTGAAATTGTCAGGCGGACGCGCGAGCGCAGCCACTGGTGGCAAGCGGAGTGTGACTGCAGCGCCTGCCAAGGCCGCGGCCAAGTATCGCAGCGACAACGGCGAGACCTGGTCGGGTGGCCGGGGTCGCAAGCCGCGTTGGGTGACCGAAGCATTGGCCGCAGGCAAATCCCTGTCCGACTTCGAGATCAAGTAAGCACATCGAACCGATGCAAAAAAGCCCGCGTCTGCGGGCTTTTTCGATTTCGCGATCCGTACGACGTTGGCCTTGGGCCAAGACGGAATTCCTGCCGACGGGCATCAGCGGATCATCACGACCTTTCCCTTGACGCCTCTGGAGCCCATGTAAGCATACGCTTGCTTCAATTCCGCCATCGGCAGCGTCCGGTCAATGACCGGCTTGATCTTCCCGTCGAGATACCAGCGTGCCAATTGATCCAGCATGTCGGCATTCGCCTCGGGTTCGCGTCGGGCGAATTCTCCCCAGAAGACGCCGACCAGCGACGCCCCTTTGAGCAGCATCAAATTCAGAGGCAGTGCCGGTATCGCGCCGGCGGCAAAGCCGACCACCAAATAGCGACCACGCCAGCCGATCGAGCGAAAGGCCGGCTCGGCGAAATCGCCACCGATCGGATCGTAGATCAGGTCCGGGCCTTTTCCATCCGTCGCCGCCTTGATAGCGTCGCGAAACGCGGTGGGAGCCGGGTGAGTGGTGTAGTTGATGGTCAGGTCGGCACCGATCGATCGACACAGATCGCATTTCTCGTCGGTCGAGGCGGCCGCAATCACCCGGGCGCCAGCGGCCTTGGCAATTTGGATTGCCGCGGTGCCCACACCACCGGCGGCGCCCAGGATCAGTACTGTCTCGCCGGCCTGGAGCTGGCCCCGGTCCATGAGCGCATGCCAGGACGTACCGTAGGTCATGATGAAGGCTGCGGCGTCCACATGGCCGAGACCGTCCGGCAGCGGCATGCATTTGGATGCGGCCGCGACCACATGGGTCGCGAACCCACCCGTGCCTGTCAGGCACGCCACGTTCTGGCCGATCGAGAGATCCTCGACGCCCGCCCCCAGCTTGCGTACGACGCCTGCATATTCGGAACCGGGCACGAAGGGCAGTGGCGGCTTCATCTGATACTTGTTCTGGACGATCAGCAGATCCGGGAAATTCAGGCTCGCAGCCTGGATCTCGATCAGTACTTCGCCAGGTGCCGGTTCGGGCGTCGGCAACTCCTTCCAGACCAGCGCGTCGACGCCGGTGGGGTTCTCGCAAAGCCAGGCATGCATGCAATGTCTCCTTGGTCGGTCGCGGACAGGGCGCGAGCGCGCTGCATGATAGATGTGCCCCCAAAGGCGTCGTTGTCCCAGCCGTGACGTGGGGGCACCCTACAATTGAAAGCACATCCATCCGCCATGAAGATACTGATTTCCAACGACGACGGCTTCCAGGCCCCCGGCATCGTGGCGCTCCACCAAGCGCTCAAGGATGTGGCGGAAGTCGAGGTGATCGCACCCGAACTCAACAACAGCGCGAAGTCGAACGCGCTCACCCTGTCGGCACCGCTCTACGTGCATCAGGCGCACAACGGGTTCCGCTATGTGACCGGAACGCCCGCCGACTGTGTCCACATCGCATTGAAGGGCCTGCTCGACTACCGCCCGGATCTGGTGGTGTCGGGCATCAACAATGGCGCCAACATGGGTGACGACACCATCTACTCGGGCACCGTCGGCGCTGCCATGGAGGCCTATCTCTTCGGCGTCCCGGCCATTGCCTTCTCGCAGGTCGACAAGGGCTGGGCCCACATCGATGATGCCGCCCGTGTCGCGCGACGGCTGGTGCAGCAGATCGAACGCGAGCGGATGGTCGAAGGTCCGGCCTGGTTGCTCAATGTCAACATACCGAATCGTCCCTTCGACGATCTGCAACCCGTCAAGGTGTGCCGACTGGGACGCCGTCATGCATCGGAGCGCGTCATCGTCCAGGACAGCCCGCGGGGCGACAAGATGTATTGGATCGCCGGTGCGAGCGGGGCGCGGGACAGCGGCGAGGGAACGGATTTCCATGCGACCTCCCAAGGCCATGTGGCCATGACGCCATTGCAGGTGGATCTGACCGACCACGACAACCTCGGCCAGTGGCGCGAAACCCTGGTGCGTCTGCTCGGATGACCCGGCGGCCGGGCTTTCCAGTGCAGTTGGGGTCGACTTCGCCACTCGTTCCATCCATCACTGGCACGCGAGGCACCATGCCAGCCGGGCGCACGGGGTTCGCGCCCGAGACCGCGGCGTCGTCGGCCGCGATGCGTTCGCGCATGGTCCAGCGACTTGCCGCCCAGGGCATATCGGACCCGCGCGTGCTGCACGCGTTGACCCAGGTGGAACGACATCGTTTCGTCGACAGTGCCTTGTCCAGCCAGGCCTACGAGGACACCAGCCTGCCCATTGGATTCGGACAGACGATCTCGAAGCCCAATGTCGTGGGGCGCATGATCGAATTGTTGCTGGGTGCGCCGGCACTCGCCCATCAGCCCGATGCACGTCTGGGTCGCGTGCTCGAGATCGGAACCGGATGCGGCTATCAGGCAACGCTCCTGAGTCACGTTGCGAAGGAGGTCTACAGCATCGAGCGAGTGCGCGGCATGCATGAGCGCGCGCGCATCAATCTCCGGCCTTTCCGCCTTGCGACGGTGCACTTGTTGCTCGGCGACGGAATGCTCGGGTATGCCCGAGGGGCGCCCTATGCCGGCATCATCGCCGCTGCGAGTGGCGACGCGGTACCCGAGGCCTGGATCGACCAGCTGGCGCCCGGGGGGCGGATCGTGGCTCCCACACGCTCCTCCGGTGGACAGCAGGTGCTGGTCGTGATCGACCGCACTCACCTCGGGGTGCGGCGTCAGGCCCTGGAGGCGGTTCAGTTCGTCCCTCTAAAATCAGGGATCGCTTGAAGGGATGGAACACATGCAGGGTTTTGGTAACGGAAGTTGGCTCGCTGGCGTGACGCTGGGAGTGGCGCTGATGGTGGTGGGCTGTGCCGCCCCCAGCAGGCCCGCCGCTCCGGTGGAAGACCGCGGCACCATGGTGGGCGCGGCAGGCGCCTCCTCAGCTTCTGGCACGCCGATGTTGACGACCGATCCATATGGCAGACCCCTGCCTGGAATCGAGAACTATGGCAAGCCCGGCTACTACACGGTTCGTCCGGGAGACACCATCCGCCGCATCGGTGTCGAAACCGGTCAGACCTGGCAGAACCTGGTGCGCTGGAACAATCTGGAGCGTCCGGACATCATCGAGGTGGGGCAGGTCCTGCGGGTGATTCCGCCGGGTGCCAACCCGGTGGGAACCGCTGCCGCAGGCAGCAGCGTCGATCCGGCGACGGGCGTGGTGACTCGTCCCGTGGCGCCGCAAACCGCGATCGTGCCCGGTGCCAGTGCATCGAGCGCGGCGGCTGCCGTGCCTCCGTCCCGGTCGGCGCCCGCCGCGGGAGGCGACGAGGAGGTGGGGTGGATCTGGCCTGCACAGGGAGCCCTGATCGCCGGTTTCAGCGAGGTCAAGAACAAGGGTCTCGACATCGGTGGCAAAGCGGGCGATCCCGTGATCGCCGCAGCCGACGGCCGGGTCGTCTATGCCGGTGCCGGTCTGCGTGGATATGGCAATCTGATCATCCTCAAGCACAACAACACGTATCTCACGGCCTACGCGCACAACCAGACGCTGCTCGTGAAGGAAGACCAGTCCGTGCAGAAGGGTCAGAAGATCGCCGAGATGGGAAACAGCGATGCGGATCGAGTGAAGCTGCATTTCGAGATCCGCAAGCAGGGCAAACCTGTCGATCCCGCGCGCTATCTGCCGGCCCGTTGAACCCCGGGAGACCGCCACGACGGTCTCTCCGAGACCGGCCTGAGCGCCGGTCAAGAAATACATCGGTCATGACGGATTCCAAGAGAAGCAGAAAAAGCGCGCCACCCGCGTCCTTCGACGAATGGCTCGAGGTCGAGTCGCTCGATCTCGAGGCGCAAGGCGTGGCGCACAAGCCCGATGGCATGGTGGTATTCATCGAGGGCGCACTTCCGTTCGAAGAGGTGCAGATCGATGTGAATCGTGGCAAGAACAACTGGGAGCAGGGCACCGTCCGAACGATCCGGCGCGAGTCCTCCCAGCGCGTCCAGCCCGGCTGCCCTCATTTCGGTCTGCATCCTGGTGCCTGCGGCGGCTGCAAGATGCAGCACCTGGACGCCACCGCCCAGGTGGCCGTCAAACAGCGGGTACTCGAGGACAACCTCTGGCATCTCGGCAAGGTACGTGCTTCGACTTTGCTGCGTCCGCTCGAGGGACCGGCCTGGCACTATCGCTATCGCGCGCGCCTGTCGATGCGTTACGTGGCCAAGAAGGGGACGGTGCTGATCGGCTTCCATGAACGCAAGAGCCGCTATCTCGCGGACATGCAGGTCTGCCCGGTACTGCCGCAAGCCGTCAGTGCCATGTTGATGCCGTTGCGTGAGCTGATCGGCTCGCTCGACGCACGCGATACCTGCCCCCAGATCGAATTGGCATGTGGTGATGCGCCCTCGGAAACGGATACGGGTTCGCATGCGTCGGCACGACTCGGAAGCATCGCCCTGGTACTGCGCCACTTGGCACCCCTGTCGACGGCCGATGTCCGACGTCTGCGCGATTTCGCAGCGCGTCACGAAGGCGTGCAGTGGTGGCTGCAAGCCAAGGGCCCGGAGACAGTCAAGCTGCTCGACGAGGACTCGATGCCGCTGGTCTATGAGCTGCCGGAGTTCGGCATCACCATGCCGTTCAAGCCGACGGATTTCACCCAGGTCAATCCTCACATCAATCGCGTGCTGGTGAGCCGTGCGTTGCGTTTGCTCGACGTGAAACCGCATGAGCGCGTCATCGACTGGTTCTGCGGCCTGGGGAATTTCACCTTGCCGCTGGCATCGCGCGCACGGGAAGTGATGGGCATCGAAGGCAGCGACATGCTGGTTGCACGCGCAACGCAGAACTACGCCCGCAACCGACCTGCCATGCGGTCAGGTCGTTCGAACCGCGATGCCCTGGCACCGGTGAGCTTCGCAATGCGCAACCTGTTCGATATGACCTCCGACATGCTGGTCGCCGACGGCAAGGCCGACAAGTGGCTGGTCGATCCTCCTCGCGAGGGCGCCTTCGCCCTGGTCAAGGCGTTGGCCGATCTGCATCAGCAAAAACTCCAGTCCGGTATCGAAGCGTCCGTCGCCGAACCGTCCATGGAGATCTGGACAGCACCAAAACGCATCGTCTACGTCAGTTGCAATCCGTCGACCCTCGCACGCGATGCGGGCCTGCTGGTCCATCAAGCAGGCTATCGATGCACGTTTGCCGGAGTCGTGAACATGTTTCCTCATACGGCGCACGTCGAATCGATCGCCGTCTTCGATCTGGTGTCGGAGGTCGAACTGCCTGTCGACTCAGTGCGAGAAGGACTTCCCGCTCTCGTCTGAAGGTTTGGTGAACCGGAGCGGGCAACCAACATGCCGTGCGATGTCTTGTCGATGCTTCGAGCGGCGGCGCTCGCATGAGCGGCCGCGCGGCCATGCATCAATCGCGTTCGCCGCCGGCAATCCCAAGCAATGCCAGCAGACTCTGGAAGACATTGAAGAGATCGAGATAGAGCGCCAGCGTCGCGCTGATGTAGTTGGTCTCGCCACCATCGAGAATGCGCTTCAGGTCATAGAGCATGAAGGCGGAGAAGATGCCGATCGCCAGCACCGAGATCATCATGACTCCCGCCGTGGAGGCCACGAAGACATTGATGATGGCTCCCGCCATCAGTACCAGCGCCCCGACGAAGAGCCATTTGCCCAGGCCCGAAAGGTCGCGCTTGATGATGCTGGCCAGAGACGCCATGACGAAAAACACTCCAGCCGTGCCGCCGAAGGCCATCATGATGAGTTCCGAACCATTTTTGAAGCCCAGCACCATGGCGATCAGGCGGGACAGCATCAGACCCATGAAAAAGGTGAACGCGAGCAGCACGGGTACGCCCGTGGCGGAATTCTTGGTCTTCTCGATGGCGAACATGAAACCGAAGGCGCCTGCCATGAAGACCATGAGTCCCAGGCCTCCCGTGAGCGAGCGGGTGATGCCTGTCTGGATGCCGATCCAGGCACCCAGGACGGTCGGCAGCATGCTCAAGGCCAGCAACCAGTAGGTGTTGCGTAGAACCCGATGGCGCTGCTCCCCCAGGAGCGTGCTTCCTTGACCTGCAACGAGGTCTGGCGTGGTGAGGCGATCGTTCATGAGTGGACTCCTGAAAATACGACCATCGTGGTCAACCGGATCATTCTAGGACTTCGGGTGATCGACCAGCCAGAGGCTTTGGCAAGACGGCCGTATGGCTCGGCCACGTGCAGTGGACACGGTCGGGCCGGCGGTATGCTCGGCCGTCTTTCATCAATACTGCGATTTTCTACACCATGAAAACCAAGTCCTTTCTTGAACTGGCCGATGCCAGGCTCGTCGCCCAAGCAGCCGAGGCGGAGGCTCTCAAGCACCAATGGGCCGTGACGATCGCGATCGTCGACGACGGCGGCAACCTGTTGTGGCTTCAGCGGCTGGATGGAGCTGCCGCGATCTCCGCGCACATCGCGCCTGCAAAAGCACATGCTGCCGCCCTAGGCCGTCGGGAGACCAAGGGCTACGAAGACATGATCAACGGAGGCCGAACCGCATTTCTCTCGGCACCGGCAGTGAGTGGCCTCCTTGAAGGCGGTGTTCCCATCATCAAGGATGGTCATGTGATCGGCGCCGTGGGCGTCAGCGGTGTCAAGGCTTCGGAAGACGCGCAGGTCGCCAAGGCGGGTATTCTGGCTTTGGGTTTTGAATCCTAGAAGGCTCCGATCGGCGCTGCGAACGTTCCAAAGGCGTTCGGCAAACCACTATCGATGGCGTCCATGAGAATGAAAAAAACGCCGGATGGCATTGAAGCCATCCGGCGTTTTTCATTCAAGACATGTCTTGCAGAAGAGGGTGGGGGGAGAAAAAAGCTTGGCTGGTCGGTACAGAACCGGTGGCTAGCAAAAAACGACCCTCGGAGATGAATCTCCTGGAGTCGCCCCACGATGAAACTTGCGCAAGACGAGAAGTCGACGCCTCACTTGGTAAGGATCAGCTTGTTGAGTTTGGTGGTTCGAAGGAGGTAGAGAGAGCCGTTGTGCCGGATCTCGAGCGTCTTGCTGCCACGTAGCAGGTCCGTGCTCTCGATCGAGATGTCTCGACCCTGAACCTTGGCAGATGCAGCGCCGCCGCCGGCCGTCTGATCCACGGACGAATGCTTCAGAGCTGGAAAAGTGTTGTCGTAGGCGGCTTGCATAGGTGGGCTCCTTCAAGAGTTGTTATCTTAATGATAATTATTCTCAATCAGAAGTCAATGTTTTTCTAGGGGTCGATGGCAGGCTGCCGATGGCTTGTCTGTCAACGGCAGTCTCGACCGTACTCAGTTGGACGCATCAGGCTCGGTGATGAAGCCGATCTTGCGCACGCCGGCTCGACGCGCGGCCGACATGGCCTGGGCGACGCGCTCGTAGCGCACGGCCTTGTCACCGCGGATGTGGAGCTCTGGCTGGGGGTCCTTGGCAGCCTGTTCGGCGAGCAGAGGGGCCAGGGCGCTGTCCTCGATCCTGTTCTCGTTCCAGTAGTAGCTGCCGTCGGCAGCCACGGTGAAGAGGATGTTCTGCGGCTGGGCACGCTCGGGCTCGCTGGTGGCTTGGGGCAGCTCGATGTTCACGGCGTGCTTCATCACCGGCACGGTGATGATGAAGATGATCAGCAGCACCAGCATGACATCGACCAACGGCGTCATGTTGATTTCGTTCATCACCTCGTCGGCTTCGTCCTGGGTTCCGAAGGCCATGGCGCGTCAGCCCTTCTTGAGTGCGACGACGGTCGCATCAGTGGACTGCACGCGCGCTCCGGTGAGCAGGTAGGCGTGCAGGTCGTGGGCGAAGCTGTTGAGCTTGGTCAGGACGAACTTGTTGCCACGCACCAGCGCGTTGTAGCCCAGCACCGCCGGGATGGCCACGGCCAGACCCAGGGCGGTCATGATCAGGGCCTCGCCAATGGGACCGGCGACCTTGTCGATGGTGGCCTGGCCGGCCGAGCCGATGCTCATGAGGGCGTGGTAGATGCCCCAGACCGTGCCGAACAGGCCGATGAAGGGCGCGGTCGAGCCCACCGAGGCCAGGATGGCCAAGCCGGCCTGAAGCCGGGCGGTGAATTCGTCGATTCCGTTGCGCAGCGAGCGCGTGATCCAGTCGCTCACGTCGAGCGAGTCGTGCAGGTGGGCCTTGGTGTTGCGGTGGTGAGCAGCGGCCTCGCGGCCCTCCAGGGCGAGGGCTCGAAAGGGGTTGGTCTCGTCCGGGCCGAGCTTGTTGAGGGCGGTGGCGAAGTCCTCACTGTGCCAGAAGTCTTGCGAGTGGCGCGCCAAGCGCTTGTAGCGGATGACGTCGAACGCCTTCAGGATGATGACGATCCAGCTCGCGAGTGACATGCCCATGAGCAGCACGGCGACGAACTTGGTGACGAAGTCACCCTGACTCCATACGTTCATCAGACCAAATTGAGATTCCATAGGACTAGGCTCCAAAGAAGACAGGAAAAAGCGGCGGGAAGCAGGAAGGCGGGACAGGAATCAATTGAGCACCCAATTCACCGGCACGTTGAACTCCATGGGCTCGACCACGCCATTGCGCTTGCCCGGCACGTAGCGCCAGCTCATGACGGCGTTGCGTGCGGCCTCGTCGAGGCGTTCATAGCCACTGGACTGGTGGATGGTGGCACTACGAGGCAGGCCATCGACGCCGATGAGCACACGCACGACGGTCTTGCCCTGTTCGTTGAGCCGCCGGCTCATGGCCGGGTAGACCGGCTTGGGGTTGTTGAGGTAGTCGGCGTTGGACGAAGGCAGCGTGACGGCTGGCGGTGCAGGCGGGGCTGGCGGCGGTGCGGGGGGCACTGGTGGAGCAGGAGGTGCCGGCGGCGCGAGTGGCGGCGCGGGTGGCTGTGGCTCGACGACGCCGACGGGGGCAGTGGGCGCAGGCGCGGGCGTGCGCACGGCCACCGGTCGAGGCGGCGGCGGTGCCTTGGTGATCTGGGGTCGCGGCGCGGGCGGCGGTGGGGGCGGGGGCGGCGGTGGCGGATCCCGGGGGCGGGGTGGCTCGACGAACTCGCTCAGCAGCGTGACCGGGATCACCACCTCGGCCGCCTTGCGGATCAGGCCGCTCTGCAGCGCCCAAAGCGCGGCGACGTGGAACAGGACCACGCCACCGGTGATGACCGCCGTGCGCGACAGGCCGAAGGTCGTGGGAGCGGGACGAGAGAAGCGGTCGGACACGATTCACCAATAAGAGAACGGGATGCGTCGTAAGCAACGCACCTCCTGATAGCACAGACCGCGGATTACTTACGAAAGATCCACCATGTCGAGACGATGACCAGAATCAGGCTGCCAGTGAATGCCCAGATGATTTCCATGCCTTGCTCTCCTGAATGGACGTGGCGAGCTGGATGGACTTCACTCCGGTTTCACGATGAATGGCTGCCGTCGGATGGAGGGCGTTGCACTGGGCGACCACGTCACGTGCACACGATTCGCATCGGCCGCATTGCGTTGCCACACCGAGCTCGAACTGCACTTCATCGAAGCTCATGCCGGCGCGTGCATGGCGGGCGATCTCTCGGTCTGATACACGGCGGCAAACGCAGACGATCATGGCGTGTGAAAGCTTTGGCTGGCTGGTTGTCAAAACCCGATTATAAATACGAATTCTTCGCATTTGCAATATCTATTGGCCATGTGGGACTTTCACCCGGTCTTGTCGACAATCCAGACGAAGAAACGGGGCCGAAGCCCCGTCGTTCACGATTTCCACCCACATGATGCAGAGCGAATGTTGCAAGGAGCGCATGGGCCTGGACCCGGAGTTCCTCAAGAATATTCCGTGGCCGAACCCGAACCCAGTTTCCTCCAGCGACCAGCTGCGCATGAGCTCAGGCGATCGAGCATGCGGCTTGGTCGACCGGCATCCGATCGAATCACGGTTTCATGCAAGAGCATTCGTGCGCTTCGCGCTGGAATCGACGAACTCTTCGATGTCCCGAGCCTGCAGGTTGCAGGGCGGGAGATCGTGCGAGCTTGGCGACTTCCAGGGTTCGCCCTTGCTTCCGTCGGCCGCACGTGTCCGACCGGTTCGAGACCTCAGGCCTCGATCTCGCCCATCTGCGACTGGAGATAGTTCTGGAGGCCAACCTTGCCGAGAAGATCGATCTGCGTTTCGAGGAAGTCGATGTGCTCCTCGGTATCGTCCAGGATCTTCTGGAGCAGATCCCGGGAAACATAGTCGCGCACAGCCTCGCAGTGGGCCATGCCAGCCTTGATGGTCGCCTGAGCGCCATATTCGAGGCCGAGATCACAGGACAGAATCTCCGGGACGTCTTCACCCACGCTCAGCTTGCCCAGATCCTGAAGGTTCGGCAGACCATCGAGCATGAAGATCCGGTCCATCAACCAGTCGGCGTGCTTCATTTCACCGATGGATTCGGCATATTCCTTCTTGGCCAGCTTGTCAAAGCCCCAGTGCTTGAGCATCCGATAGTGCAGGAAGTACTGATTGATGGCAGTCAACTCGTTCTTGAGCTGGGCCTGCAGATGTTCGATGACTTGGGGGTCGCCCTTCATGATTCTTCCTTGCTTTTCTGAATTCCTTGATTGTGTGTGGCCGCTCATCCAGGAGCAAGCCAAGCCCTCTTGTCAGCGGTCTGCATGCGTGTAAGGGCGATAGGCGTTCGCATCTGGTAGATAGTTTTATTCTATTGATTCAGGGTAAACGATATGTACAATCGACTTCATCGTCACTTCATCAACTCATTGGATCATCTGAATGTCTGTCATCAATACCGCCATCAAGCCTTTCAAAGCCAGTGCCTACAAGAACGGCAAGTTCATCGAGGTGTCCGACACGGACGTCAAGAACAAGTGGGCCGTGTTCTTTTTCTATCCGGCCGACTTCACCTTCGTCTGCCCGACCGAGCTGGGCGACGTGGCCGACCATTACGCTGAATTCCAGAAGCTTGGCGTCGAAATCTATTCGGTGTCGACTGATACGCACTTCACCCACAAGGCGTGGCACGACTCGTCGGAAACCATCGGCAAGATCCAGTACACGATGATCGGTGACCCGACCGGCAACATCACCCGCAACTTCGAAGTCATGCGCGAAGCAGAGGGTCTGGCCGATCGCGGCACGTTCATCGTCGATCCGCAAGGCGTGATCCAGGCTCTCGAGATCACGGCCGAGGGCATCGGTCGCGATGCCACCGATCTGCTGCGCAAAGTCAAGGCTGCCCAGTACGTCGCTGCTCATCCGGGTGAAGTCTGCCCTGCCAAGTGGACGGAAGGCGCCGAGACGCTCAAGCCCTCGTTCGACCTGGTCGGCAAGATCTAAGCACGCTCCGACTCCCAAGCCCGGGTGCGTTGGCTCCCGGGCTTTTTCATTCCCCCCGCATTCATTCTTCCAGGAAGTGAGTTCGTCCATGCTCGACGCCGCCACCCAAGCCCAGCTGAAAAGCTATCTCGAACGCATCTCGCAGCCCATCGAGATCGTTGCTTCGCTCGACGACAGCAAGGCGTCGGCCGATGTCCGTTCGTTGCTGGCGGACATTGCGCAAGCCTCGACGCTGGTCAAGCTGACGGAGAGTCGGGACGACACGCAGCGCAAGCCTTCGTTTTCCATCAATCGGCCCAGCGAGAACCACGGCCCGCGTTTTGCCGGCCTGCCGATGGGTCATGAATTCACGTCGCTGGTGCTCGCACTGCTTCAGGTGGGCGGCTATCCACCCAAGGTCGATGCAGCCGTGCTCGAGCAGATCCGCGCGCTCGACGGTGATTTCGACTTCGAGATCTACGTTTCGTTGACCTGCCACAACTGTCCTGATGTGGTGCAGGCACTCAATGTGATGGCGGTGCAGAACCCCCGCATCCGCGCGACGATGATCGAGGGTGGCACCTTCCAGGACGAGATCAAGGAACGCCAGATCATGGCGGTTCCCACCGTGTTCCTCAACGGCACGGAGTTCGGCCAGGGTCGCATGACGCTGGAGGAGATCCTCGCCAAGATCGATACCAGCGGCGTCGAACGCGAAGCGAAGAAGATCAGCGCCAAGGCTCCGTTCGAAGTGTTGATCGTCGGCGGCGGACCTGCTGGCGCGGCAGCTGCGGTCTACGCGGCGCGCAAGGGCATCCGCACCGGCGTGGCATCGGAGCGTTTCGGCGGCCAAGTGCTGGACACCTTGGGCATCGAGAATTTCATTTCCATCAAGGAAACCGAAGGGCCGAAGTTCGCCCATGCGCTGGAGGAGCACGTCCGCCACTACGACGTGGACATCATGAATCTGCAGCGCGCTGCCGCCTTGGTGCCCGGCGACGATCACATCGAGATCAAGTTGGAGAGCGGTGCCTCCCTGAAGAGCCGGACGGTCATCATCTCCACCGGTGCGCGCTGGCGTACCGTCAATGTGCCCGGCGAACAGGAGTACAAGAACAAGGGGGTCGCTTACTGCCCGCATTGTGATGGCCCGCTGTTCAAGGGCAAGCGCGTGGCGGTGATCGGCGGCGGCAATTCGGGTGTCGAGGCGGCGATCGATCTCGCCGGCATCGTGGGACACGTGACCCTGATCGAATTCGACCAGCAGCTACGCGCCGACGCCGTGCTCCAGCGCAAGCTCAACAGCCTGTCCAACGTGACGGTGCATCTGAACGCGCAGACGACCGAGATCACCGGCGACGGCCAGAAGGTCGACGGCCTGGTCTACAAGGATCGCGTGTCGGGCGAAGTGCGCACGGTGGCGTTGGAGGGTGTCTTCGTGCAGATCGGTCTCGTGCCCAACACGGACTGGCTCAAGGGCACGCTCGAATTGTCCAAGCACGGTGAGATTCTGGTCGATGCCAAGGGGCAGACCTCGGTGCCCGGCGTGTTCGCCGCTGGCGATGCGACGACGGTGCCCTTCAAGCAGATCATCATCGCGGCGGGCGATGGTGCCAAGGCCGCGTTGAGCGCCTTCGACCACCTGATCCGGACGCCGGTGCCGGCACCGCAGGCCAGGGAAGAAGCAGCCGTCGCCTGAGTCTGGGAAGCCGGTCCTGCCGGGCTTCGACATCGAGCCACGACCAGGGCCTCAGGCCTTGGTCGTGGCTTTCTTCATTCAGTAGGTGAGGCGCTGCGGTTGCAGTTCCTGCAGGATGGTTGTGGCGATCTCCTCGATCGATTTGGTGGTGGTGCTCAACCAACGCACGCCGGCGCGTCGCATCATGGCTTCGGCCTCGCTGACCTCGTGACGGCAGTTCTCGATGCTCGCATAGCGCGAGTTGGGTCGGCGTTCATTGCGTATTTCGCTCAATCGCTCGGGCTGGATCGTCAACCCGAACATCTTCTTGCGATGAGGCAACAGGGCAGGGGGCAGTTGCCGACGGTCGAAATCCTCGGGGATCAGAGGATAGTTGGCGGCCTTGAGTCCATGCTGCATGGCCAGATAGAGAGACGTGGGCGTCTTGCCGCTGCGACTGACTCCCACCAGGATCACATCGGCACCCTGCAGGTCACGATTGCTCTGGCCGTCGTCATGCTGCAGGCTGAAGTCGATCGCGGCGATGCGGTCGTTGTACTCCTTGCTCTTGCTGACGTCGCTGAAGCGGCCGATGCGATGGTTCGACTTCATGGCCAGTTCGATCTCCAGCGGCCGCACGAAAGTACCGAACATGTCCAGCAGCATGCCCTTGCAGCCGGTTTCGATGACTTCGAGCACCTCCATGTTGGCCAAGGTGGTGAAGACGATCGGCCGCTGCCCTTCGATCTCCGCCGTGTGGTTGATCTGCCGGACCGCCTGATGCGCCTTGTCGACGGTATCGGTGAAAGGCAGCCGGATGTGACGCGGCTTGAATTCGAACTGCGCCAGAACGGCATTGCCGAAGGTCTCGGCCGTGATGCCGGTGCCATCCGAGACGAAGAAAACGGAACGAGTTGTCATATTCAGCAGCCTTGCCTTCCAGCGCCTTCGAGTGTGTCGCGCCTACAATCGAAAGCATTATCAGGATTTGGTCCGGCCTGGTCAGTTTTTCCGAAGCTGGTCCCATGCCCGACCGGATGCAAACAGTCCTGACGATCCCTGTTCCTCCATGTCTGCCGTTCCCGCACCCCCAACAACCACAACGATCGTGCAGTGCGTCCGGCATGGATTACCGTTTTCAACTTCTGGAGCTTTCCCATGTCTGCACTTTTCGAAGCGACCGCCCTGGTCGTACCGTTTGAAAACCTGAGGATGACCGACGTCGAGTCGGTCGGTGGCAAGAATGCCAGCCTCGGCGAGATGATTTCCCAACTGCCCCAAGGCGTGCGTGTGCCAACGGGTTTCGCCACCACGGCACATGCGTTCCGGCAGTTCCTGGCCCATGACGGCCTGGCCGATCGCATCAGCAAGCGTCTGGCCTCGCTGGATACAGAGGACGTACGTGCGTTGGCCATCGCCGGCGCCGAGATCCGGGGCATGGTCGAGGCCCAGCCATTTCCCGACGACCTGCAAAAAGCCATCGGCGATGCATTCGCCACGCTGAGCGCCGGCAACCCGGCGGCGTCTTTTGCCGTGCGCTCGTCGGCCACTGCCGAAGACCTGCCCGATGCCTCTTTCGCCGGCCAGCAGGAGACCTTCCTGAACGTCGTGGGCATCGAGGACGTCCTGCACAAGATGAAGGAAGTGTTCGCTTCGCTCTACAACGACCGCGCGATCAGCTACCGCGTCCACAAGGGATTCGCGCATGACGTCGTGGCTCTCTCGGCAGGTGTGCAGCGCATGGTGCGCTCGGATCTGGGAGCCGCCGGCGTCATGTTCACCATCGATACCGAATCGGGTTTCGAGGATGTGGTCTTCATCACCTCCAGCTACGGTCTGGGCGAGACGGTGGTGCAGGGTGCCGTCAATCCCGACGAGTTCTATGTCCACAAGCAGATGCTCAAGGCCGGCAATCGGGCGGTCATCCGTCGGAACCTGGGTTCCAAGCTGATCCAGATGGAGTTCGCGACGCCCGAGGAGAAGGCTGCCACCGGCAAGCTCGTCAAGACCACCGACGTCAAGTCCGAGCTGCGCAATCGCTATTCGCTTTCCGATGCGGATGTCGAACAACTCGCGAAGTACGCGTTGGTCATCGAGGAACATTACGGCCGTCCAATGGATATCGAGTGGGGCAAGGATGGCACCGATGGCCAACTCTACATCCTGCAGGCGCGTCCCGAGACGGTGAAGAGTCAGCAGCAGGGCAAGCCCGAACAACGCTACAAGCTGCTCGGGCGCGGCGCTGTGCTGGCCGAGGGCCGCGCGATCGGCCAGAAGATCGGAACCGGGCCTGTGCGTCTGGTCTACAACATCAGTGAAATGGACAAGGTGCAGGCCGGCGACGTGCTGGTCACCGACATGACCGACCCGAACTGGGAGCCGGTCATGAAGCGGGCCAGTGCCATCGTGACGAACCGTGGCGGACGCACCTGCCATGCCGCCATCATCGCGCGCGAACTCGGCATCCCGGCCGTGGTGGGCTGCGGCGATGCCACCGATCTGCTCAAGGAAGGCACGCTCGTCACCGTGAGCTGCGCCGAGGGCGATACGGGCTACATCTACGACGGCCTGCTCGAGACCGAAGTGACCGAGGTACAGCGCGGCGAGATGGCGCCGATCGATCTGAAGATCATGATGAACGTCGGCAATCCGCAGCTGGCCTTCGATTTCGCACAGCTGCCCAACCACGGTGTCGGTCTGGCGCGACTCGAATTCATCATCAACAACAACATCGGCGTGCATCCGAAGGCCATCCTCGACTATCCGAACGTCGACGCCGACCTGAAGAAAGCGGTCGAATCCGTTGCACGCGGCCATGCGTCACCGCGCGCCTTCTATGTCGACAAGGTGGCCGAAGGGATCGCCACCATCGCTGCGGCCTTCTGGCCGAAGCCGGTCATCGTTCGCCTGTCGGACTTCAAGTCCAACGAATATCGCAAGCTGATCGGTGGCAGCCGCTACGAGCCGGAAGAGGAAAACCCGATGCTCGGTTTCCGCGGCGCCGCGCGGTATGTGAGCGAGGAATTCCGCGAAGCATTCCTGATGGAGTGCGAGGCACTCAAGCGCGTGCGCAACGACATGGGCCTGACCAACGTGCAGATCATGGTGCCCTTCGTGCGCACCCTGAAGCAGGCCGAACGCGTCACCGGACTGCTGGCCGATCAGGGTCTCCAGCGGGGCGAGAACGAACTCAAGATCATCATGATGTGCGAGGTGCCGAGCAACGCCATCCTTGCCGACGAGTTCCTGGAGTTCTTCGATGGCTTCTCGATCGGATCGAACGACCTGACGCAGCTGACACTAGGACTCGATCGAGACTCCGGCCTCGAACTGCTGGCCGCCGACTTCGACGAGCGCGATCCGGCCGTGAAGGCCATGCTCAGCCGTGCGATCAAGGCATGCAAGTCGAAGGGCAAGTATGTCGGCATCTGCGGTCAGGGTCCGAGCGACCACCCCGACTTCGCGTTGTGGCTGGCCGACCAGGGCATCGAATCGATCTCCCTGAACCCGGACAGCGTGATCGACACCTGGCAGCAACTCGCGAAACGCTGAGTGCCGGGAGCGGCGCCGACGCGCTATAATCGTCGGCTTTGCCTTGCCACACCGCGCCCGACGCTGCGGGTGGCTTTAACCCTTCTGCGGAAGACCCACAAGGAGCGCCAATGCGTCACTACGAAATCATTTTGCTGATCCATCCGGATCAGAGCGAGCAGGTTCCGGCCATGCTGGAACGTTACAAGGGCCTGATCACGGCTGGCGGTGGCAAGGTCCATCGGGTGGAAGACTGGGGCCGTCGTCAGCTGGCCTACCAGATCAACAAGCTCAGCAAGGCTCACTACCTGTGCGTCAATATCGAGGCCGAGCAGGCCGTGATGGCCGAACTGGAGCATGCCTTCAAGTTCAACGATGCCGTCCTGCGCCATCTCACCGTCGTCAAGAAGAAGGCCGATACCGGACCGTCGTCGATGATGAAGACGGTCGAGCGCGAGGAAGCCCGCAAGGCTCAGCAGGCCGAGTACGCCGCTGCCAACAACAGCAATTGATGATGTGACAGGCGCGGTGACGCCCGTGGCGATCAATCAGCTGATGCTGACCGCCTCCGTCATCGAGCTTGGTGCCTTGCGCTTCACGCCTGCCGGTTTGCCGGCCATCGATCTCAGACTCGAGCATGCCTCGACCCTCGATGAAGCGGGAAAGTCCCGCCAGGTGAAAGCCGTCTTGAAAGCCATCGCTTTTGGCGCTGTGGCGGAAAGGCTTGCAGGGCAGACCATGGGCAGTCATTGGCGATTCCGCGGGTTCCTCGCGACCCCGGGCAATGCCAAGCATCCCGTGCTCCATATCCAGGATTTTCAGCAAGATTAATTTTCGAAGAGAGGTCCAGCAATGGCCACGTTCAAGAAATTCAACAAAGACAAGCGCCCGAAGCGCAACACCCAGTCGCTGCTGTTCAAGCGCAAGCGCTTCTGCCGTTTCACCGTCGCCGGCGTCGAGGAAATCGACTACAAGGACATCGACACCCTGCGCGACTTCATCGGTGAGAACGGCAAGATCATTCCCGCGCGTCTGACCGGCACGCGTGCGATCTATCAACGCCAGCTCAACACCGCGATCAAGCGTGCACGCTTCCTCGCGATGGTGCCGTACAGCGATCAGCATCGCGTCTAAGGAAAGGACCATCATGCAAGTCATTCTTTTGGACAAGGTCGTCAACCTCGGCTCGCTCGGCGAGATCGTCAAGGTCAAGGACGGCTACGCACGCAATTTCCTGATTCCGTCGGGCCGCGCACGCCGTGCGACCGAAGCCAACAAGGCCGAATTCGAAGCCAAGCGCGTCGAGCTCGAGAAGGCTGCCGCCGCCAAGCTGGCCGATTCGCAAGCCCAGGGCGAAAAGCTCGCTGGCACGAGCATCAAGATCACGCAGAAGGCCGGCGTCGACGGTCGTCTGTTCGGTTCCGTCACCAATCACGATGTGGCCGACGAGCTCAACAAGCAGGGCTACAAGGTCGTGAAGTCGCAGATCCGTCTGCCCAATGGCCCGATCAAGACCACAGGCGACAGCACGGTCAGCGTGTCCCTGCATACCGACGTGGTGGTGGACATCACCGTGACGGTCTACGGCGAAACCGCCTGATGCTCGATTCGACGTTGTTTTCCAACAGCGTCGAATCCTGAGGATCCGGAGCGCCATTTCTCCTTCTTCCTCCTCTGAAAGCCGCCTTCGGGCGGCTTTGTCTTTGGTGCTGCCTCGAAGGCTTATCCCCTGCTTTGCACCGCATAGCCACCGTTTATCCACAAAGTTATCCCGTGACGCTGGCGCATGCGGGCCGTAGCATCGACCACCGTTTCCCACCTGAGATTACATGTCCGCTGTCTTTTCCCACGCCGAGAACGATTCATCGAACGATCGCCAGGTCGCCCAGCTTCGCATTCCGCCGCATTCGATCGAGGCCGAGTCGAGCGTCCTGGGCGGGCTGCTGCTCGACAACGGCGCTTGGGACCGCATGGGCGATCTGCTGGTCGATGGCGACTTCTATCGTTTCGAGCACAAGTTGATCTATGCGGCCATCGGCACACTGATCAACGCATCGAAACCGGCCGACGTGATCACCGTCTTCGAGCAGTTGAAGAACCTTGGCAAGGCGGACGAGACCGGTGGACTGATCTACCTGAATTCGCTCGCCCAGTATGTGCCGAGTGCCAGCAACATCCGGCGCTATGCGGAGATCGTGCGTGAGCGCTCGATCCTGCGCAAGCTGGTCTCGGCGGCCGACGAGATCGCCACCAATGCCTTCAACACGCAGGGCAAGGCGGTCGACAAGATTCTCGACGAGGCCGAGCAGAAGATCTTCAACATCGGCGAGGAAGGCTCGCGGATGAAGCAGGGTTTCCAGGGCATGGATTCCCTGGTCGTCGATCTGCTCGACCGTGTCACCGAGATGGCGGACAACCCCAACGACATCACCGGCGTGCCGACGGGTTTCATCGATCTCGACCGCATGACCTCGGGCTTCCAGGCTGGAGACATGGTGGTGCTGGCGGCACGCCCGTCGATGGGCAAGACCGCGCTGGCCATCAACATCGCCGAGCACGTGGCCCTCAACGAGGGGCTGCCGGTGGCCGTGTTCTCGATGGAAATGGGAGCCTCTCAGCTCGCGGTGCGGATCGTCGGTTCGATCGGGCGCATCGACCAGACCCATCTGCGTACCGGCAAGCTGACCGACGAGGAGTGGCCGCGTCTGACCGAGGCGATCGAGAAACTGCGCAACATCTCGCTCCACATCGACGAGACGCCTGGCCTGACGACCAGCGAACTGCGCGCCAACGCCCGGCGTCTGTCGCGCACCTGCGGGCAACTCGGACTGATCGTGGTCGACTACCTTCAACTCATGAGCGTGTCGACCAGCATGAACGACGAGAACCGCGCCACGGCGGTGGGCGAGATCTCGCGCGGGCTCAAGATGCTGGCGAAGGAACTGAAATGTCCGGTGATCGCGCTGTCGCAGCTCAGCCGGGGCGTCGAGAGCCGCACCGACAAGCGCCCCATGATGAGCGATCTGCGGGAATCCGGCGCCATCGAGCAGGATGCCGACGTGATCATGTTCATCTATCGCGACGACTACTACAACAAGGACTCCAAGGAGCCCGGCGTCGCGGAAGTCATCATCAGCAAGCAGCGCAACGGCCCCACCGGGACGGTCAAGCTCGCCTTCCTGAAGCCCATCACCAAGTTCGAGAGCCTGGCGAGTGGCAGCTATGGCAGCGAGTACTGATCGCCACGGAGGCTGAGGATCGCTCGGCGCGTCGACGATAAAAAAAGCCCGCGATGCCAGGGGCACGCGGGCTTCGGTCCGGAACGGATCCGGACCACGGGACGACGGCGGCTACAGCACTTCGCTGGCGAAGTCGGCCAGTCGTGACCGTTCACCCCGCGCGAGCGTGATGTGCCCGCTGTGGGGCCAACCCTTGAACTTGTCGACGGCGAAGGTGAGACCCGACGAACCCTCGGTCAGATAGGGTGTGTCGATCTGCGCGAGGTTGCCCATGCAGATGATCTTGGTGCCGGGCCCTGCGCGCGTGATGAGGGTCTTCATCTGCTTGGGCGTGAGGTTCTGGGCCTCGTCGATGATCACGTACTTGTTGAGGAAAGTGCGTCCGCGCATGAAATTCATGCTCTTGATCTTGATGCGGCTGCGGATCAGCTCGTTGGTGGCGGCGCGTCCCCATTCGCCGGCGCCGCCTCCGTCGCCCTTGGCGAGGAACTCGAGGTTGTCGTCGAGCGCGCCCATCCAGGGACCCATCTTCTCTTCCTCGGTGCCTGGCAGGAAGCCGATGTCCTCTCCCACGCTCACGGTCGCGCGCGTCATGATGATCTCGGTGTAGCGCCGATCGTCGAGCACCTGGGTGAGGCCGGAGGCCAGTGCCATCAGCGTCTTGCCGGTGCCGGCCGTGCCGGCGAGGGTGACGAAATCGATGTCCGGGTCCATCAGCACGTTCATGGCGAAGTTCTGCTCCCGGTTCTTGGTCGCAACACCCCAGACGGCGTTCTTTGCCGAACCATAGTCCTTGAGCGTCTTGAGCACCGCGGTCTTGTCGCGGATCTCGGTCACGCGCGCATACATGCTCGGTTCGCCCGGCGCCTCGAAGAAGACGAACTGGTTGATGTGCAGGCTCGGCACGATCGGTCCGCTGATGCGGTAGAACGTGCTGCTGCCGCTCTGCCAGCTCTCCACCGTCTTGCTCTGCCTCGTCCAGAAGTCCGCAGGCAGTGCGAGTGAACCGGCATAGAGCAGATCACCGTCCTCGAGCGTCTTGTCGTTCTGGTAGTCGTCGGTCGCCAGGCCCAGGGCCCGTGCCTTGACACGCATGTTGATGTCCTTGGACACCAGGACCACGTCGCGCTTCGGATGGCCCGGGCGGTCCTCGGCATGCAACTCGCTCAAGGCCTGCACCACGCCCAGGATCTGGTTGTCGGCCTTGCCCTGGGGCAGGCTGGTGGGAAGCGAGTAATCCAGCGGAGAGGTCTGGAAGAACAACTTGCCGCCAGCCTCGCGATGACCGGTCGTGTCGAGCTTCAGGCCCTTGGCGATGTCCGCACCCTGCGCACCGGCGAGGGCGTCGAGCGTGCGGCTGGTCTGGCGCCCGTTGCGTGCGACCTCGGTCGTGCCCTTCTTGTGGCCGTCGAGTTCCTCCAGCACGATCATCGGCAGGAAGACGTCGTGCTCCTCGAAGCGGAACAGGCACATCGGGTCGTGCAGGAGCACATTGGTATCGAGCACGAAGAGCTTGGCCGGGCCGCTCTGGCGTGCCGTGCGTCGCGAGCGCGTGCCTTCCTGCGCCACCCGTTCGACGCGTGGGCGCGCCGATGGGGACGCGGGCACGGACGAGGGCATTGCCGATGGCGATGGCGATGGCGTCGGAGCGGTCGGCGACGGGTCGCGCGCGACGAGTTCGTCGGTCGGGATCGCCGACGCTTCCGTCGCCACCACCGTGCGGCTGCCACGTCTGCGGGACGTGCCGCGCGCACTAGAACGTTCCTGCGACTCGACGGTTTCCTGACCACGGGTCGGGACGTCGGACGAGACCACTTCCGTCGCCGCCTTCTCTTGCGGCGTGGCCATCGGGCGGGGCCGGGTCTCGACCTGCTGCGCCGGCTCGGCGCCACTCACATGGCCGAACGCGCGCGGCACGGCCGTCGTGACGGGACTGGTGGTCTTCTCGGGGTCGAGTCGACCGGACTGGGGGCGGTCGAGCAAGGCGAGATCCTGCGACGCATCGTCGCGGGCCGTGTCACCGATCCGCGTGCTGCCGCCGCGGCGCGAGGACTTGGAGGAGGAACGCACGGGTGCTTCGAGAACGTCCGGTGAAAGAAGGGCTGCGCGTTTCGTGGGTGCGGGAGGCAAGGGCATGTGGCGTTCTGCTCGCGAAGGGAAAGGGGCCAGAAAGCGAAAAAGCCGCCTGGAAACCAGCGCGGCTTTGTTCGGAGAATGCGGTCGAAGCGCTCAAAGGCATAGATTCATTATGCACATCGCGCTTGGCCCGCGTGAGGCGTGGGATCAGGCGGGTTTCTTCAATGCCTTGACAGCCTTGAGCACGTCGTCCACGTGGCCCGGAACCTTGAGACCACGCCATTCGGCCTTGAGGATGCCGTCGGCGCCGACCAGGAAGGTGCTGCGCTCGATGCCCTTGACCTTCTTGCCATACATGATCTTGTTCTTGACCACGCCGAACATGTGACACATCTTTTCCTCGGTGTCGGCGATGAGTTCGAAGGGCAGTTCGAGCTTGGCCTTGAACTCCTCATGCGACTTCATGTTGTCGCGCGACACGCCGAAGACGGTGGCACCGGCCTTGACGAAATCCTTGTAGCGGTCGCGGAACTGCATGGCCTCGGTGGTGCAGCCCGGCGTGTTGTCCTTGGGATAGAAGTACATCACCAGAACGTGCCCGAGATGCGAGGTGTTCGAAACCTTCAGGCCGCCGGTGGCGGTGGATTCGAATTCGGGAATGGGTTTGTTGACAACGATCGCCATGAAACTTGTTTTCTCCGTTGGGTTCCATCGCGGGCCGCGCCGTCGTGACGATGGGGGATTGGTCGTTGCTCACTTTGAGGGCGGATCGGGAAGGCGGATCGCCAAGTCGCAAGCCTGCGATTTTAACGCGAAATGGTTCTCAGATTCCACCCGGGGGATGCTCTATCAGAAGGGCCGCCAGCACGCGCCGTCCCTCGGCGGCCAGGATGTTGTAGGTACGGCAGGCCGCCGCCGTATCCATGGTTTCGACCCCCACGCGGCGTGCCATGAGGGGCTGCAGCCAGGAGGGGTGCGGGAAGCGCAGCCGAGTGCCGCTGCCGAAGATCACCATCTCCGCGTCGAGCGCCGCCAATGGAGCGAAATGCGCGGCGCCGAGGCTCTCGAAGCTCGTGCAGTCCCAGGCGAAACGTTCGCCGCCGGAGCCGACGACCATGCTGGTTTCGAGGCGTTCGTGATTGATCGCGATCCAGCCCGGGCCATAGGCGGTGATGGTCTGGACCTCGGATTTGTCGGGCTGGAGCTTCATGGGGGCAGGGTGGAACTGTGGTCAAATTATAGGTTTTCCCCTATGCAGGCGGCCCCCGGAGGGACTTTGAAGCAGCTCAAGAAATCGGCCAAGCTGGCCAACGTGCTCTACGACATCCGCGGCCCCATCATGGACGCCGCCAAGCAGATGGAGGAAGAGGGCCAGAAGATCATCAAGCTCAACATCGGCAACCTCGCCGTGTTCGGCTTCGATGCACCCGAGGAAGTCCAGCAGGACATGATCCGCAACCTGCCGGCCTCGGCGGGCTATTCGGACAGCAAGGGCATCTTCGCCGCGCGCAAGGCCGTGATGCACGAGACCCAGAAGCAGGGCATCGCGGGCGTGACGCTCGACGACATCTACCTGGGCAACGGTGCCAGCGAGTTGATCGCCATGTCCACCAACGCGCTGCTCGACGACGGCGACGAACTGCTGGTGCCGACGCCCGACTATCCGCTGTGGACCGCCTCGACCAGCCTGTCGGGCGGCCGTCCGGTGCACTACCTGTGCGACGAGGACAATGGCTGGATGCCCGACCTGGCCGACATCCGCGCCAAGATCACGCCGCGCACCAAGGGCATCGTCGTCATCAACCCCAACAACCCGACCGGTGCGCTGTATTCCGAAGGGCTGCTGCGCGGCATCATCGACATCGCGCGCGAGCATGGCCTGGTGATCTTCGCCGACGAGGTCTACGACAAGGTCCTCTACGACGGCGTGCGCCACACGGCCATCGCCAGCCTGTCGAACGACGTGCTGACGCTGACCTTCAATTCGCTGTCCAAGAGCTACCGCTCCTGCGGCTATCGCGCCGGCTGGATGGTGGTCTCGGGCGACAAGAAGCTGGCGGGTGACTACATCGAGGGGCTCAACATGCTCTCGAACATGCGCCTGTGCGCCAACGTGCCGGGCCAGTGGGCGATCCAGACCGCGCTGGGTGGCTACCAGAGCATCAAGGACCTGGTGGGCACCGGTGGGCGCCTGCGCCGCCAGCGCGACCTGGCCTACGAACTCATCACCGCGATCCCCGGCGTGACCTGCGTCAAGCCCGTGGCGGCGCTCTACATGTTCCCGAAGCTCGATCCCCGGGTCTATCCGATCGAGGACGACCGCCAGTTCTTCCTCGAACTGCTCAAGGAGACCAAGGTGATGCTGGTGCAGGGGACCGGCTTCAACTGGGCCACGCCCGACCACTTCCGCATCGTCTTCCTGCCGCACGAGGAAGACCTGCGCGAGGCCATCGGGCGCATCGCGAAGTTCCTCGAGCGCTATCGCAGCCGCCTGCGCACGACCGCCACGGTCTGACCCCTCCCGACGCCGCGGCCGCGCGCCTTCGCCTGCGATGCGCGAGCCGGAGCGTCCGGCAATCCGTTCCGTTCCGCCCGTTCCTTTGACATGACTGCTGTATCCATGAAACCCATCCAAGTCGGCCTGCTGGGCATCGGCACCGTCGGCAGCGGCACGTTCAACGTGCTGCGCCGCAACCAGGAAGAGATCAAGCGCCGCGCCGGCCGCGGCATCGAGATCGCGATGGTGGCCGACCTCGACGTCGAGCGCGCCCGCGCCGTCGTGGGCGAGGGCGCGCGCGTCGTCGCCGATGCGCGCGAGGTCATCGCGAACCCCGACATCGACATCGTCGTCGAGCTGATCGGCGGCTATGGCATCGCCCGGCAGCTGGTGCTCGAGGCCATCGCCGCGGGCAAGCACGTGGTGACGGCCAACAAGGCGCTGCTGGCCGTGCACGGCACCGAGATCTTCGCGGCGGCGCAGCAGCGCGGCGTGATGGTGGCCTTCGAGGCCGCCGTGGCCGGTGGCATCCCGATCATCAAGGCGCTGCGCGAGGGCCTCACGGCCAACAGCATCCAGTGGATCGCCGGCATCATCAACGGCACCACCAACTTCATCCTCTCGGAGATGCGGGACAAGGGGCTCGACTTCGCGACCGTGCTCAAGGAGGCGCAGCGCCTGGGCTATGCCGAGGCCGATCCGACCTTCGACATCGAGGGCGTCGACGCCGCCCACAAGATCACGCTGATGAGCGCCATCGCCTTCGGCATGCCGGTGCAGTTCGACAAGGCGCACGTCGAGGGCATCACCCAGCTCGCCGCCCAGGACATCAAGTACGCCGAGCAGCTGGGCTACCGCATCAAGCTCCTGGGCATCACGCGCCGCGCCGCCGGCGGCATCGAGCTGCGCGTGCATCCGGCGCTGGTGCCGGCCAAGCGGCTGCTGGCCAACGTCGAGGGCGCCATGAACGCGGTGGTGGTGCACGGCGATGCCGTCGGCACCACGCTCTACTACGGCAAGGGCGCCGGCAGCGAACCGACGGCGAGCGCCGTGATCGCCGACCTGGTCGACATCACGCGCCTGCACGAGGCCGACGCCGCGCAGCGCGTGCCGCCCCTCGCCTTCCACCCCGACGCCATGAACGACCACCTCGACGTCGTGCCCATGCGCGAGGTCGTCACCAGCTACTACCTGCGCCTGCGCGTGGCCGACGAGGCCGGCGTGCTGGCCAAGGTGACCGGGCTGCTGGCCGAGGCCGGCATCAGCATCGACGCCGTGCTGCAGCGCGAGGCCGACGAGATCGGCGGCGAGGGCTCGACCCAGACCGACGTCATCATCCTGACCCACGACACGCGCGAAGGCACGCTCGACGACGCCATCGCCCAGCTGCAGGCCCTGCCCACCGTGCTGGCGCCGATCGTGCGCCTGCGCAAGGAGGAGCTGAGCTGATGCACTACCTCTCCACCCGCGGCGACGCCACGCCGCGCCGCTTCTGCGACATCCTGCTCGAGGGCCTGGCGCCCGATGGCGGCCTGTACCTGCCGGCGCACTATCCGCAGGTCGACGCCGCCACGCTCGGGCGCTGGCGCGCGCTGCCCTATGCCGAGCTGGCCTTCGAGATCCTCTCGCTCTACATCGACGACATCCCGGCCGAGGACCTGCGCGCGCTGTGCGCGAAGACGTACACGGCCGAGGTCTTCGGCAGCGCCGAGATCGTGCCGCTGCGCGAGCTGGAGGACGCCACCTACCTCGAGGCCCTGTCCAACGGCCCGACGCTGGCCTTCAAGGACATGGCGATGCAGCTGCTGGGCAACCTGTTCGAATACGAACTGGCGCGCCGCGGCGAGACGCTCAACATCCTCGGCGCCACCAGCGGCGACACCGGCAGCGCGGCGGAATACGCGATGCGCGGCAAGCGCGGCATCCGGGTCTTCATGACCTCGCCGGACGGGCGCATGAGCCCGTTCCAGCAGGCGCAGATGTTCAGCCTGCAGGACGCCAACATCCACAACATCGCCATCGACGGCGTGTTCGACGACTGCCAGGACATCGTCAAGGCGGTCTCCAACGACCTGCCTTTCAAGCGCCAGTACCGCATCGGCACGGTCAACTCGATCAACTGGGCGCGCCTGCTGGCGCAGGTGGTCTACTACTTCGCCGGCTATTTCCAGGCCACGCCCTCGAACGACCGGCAGGTCAGCTTCTCGGTGCCCTCGGGCAACTTCGGCAACGTATGCGCCGGCCACGTGGCGCGCATGATGGGCCTGCCGATCCGCACCTTGGTGGTGGCCACCAACGAGAACGACGTGCTCGACGAGTTCTTCCGCACCGGCGTCTATCGCGTGCGTTCGGCCGCCGACACGCACGAGACCTCCAGTCCCTCGATGGACATCAGCAAGGCCAGCAACTTCGAGCGTTTCGTCTTCGACCTGCTCGGCCGCGACGGCGCACTCACGCGCAATCTGTTCGAGGGCGAGATCGGCCGTCATGGCCGCTTCGACCTGAGCGCCGACCCGCGCTTCGCCGAGGCCGCGACGCGCTTCGGCTTCGCCAGCAGCCGCAGCACGCATGCCGATCGCCTGGCCACCATCCGCGACACCGACCGGCGCTTCGCCACCCTGATCGACACTCACACCGCCGATGGCCTGAAGGCCGCGCGCGAGCACCTGACGCCCGGCGTGCCGATGATCGTGCTGGAGACGGCCCTGCCGATCAAGTTCGCCTCCACCATCGTCGAGGCGCTCGGTCACGAGCCGGATCGGCCGGCGAGGTTCGAGGGCATCGAGGCCTTGCCCAAGCGGGTGCACAAGCTGGCCGCCGATGCCCGGGCCGTCAAGGCCTTCATCGCGCAGCACTGCGAACCGGCGACCGCGTGAGCGGCCGGTCCGGCGGCTCCACCGCATGAAAGCCATCGGCTTCGCCGGCTATTCGGGCGCGGGCAAGACGACCCTGGTCGAGCGCCTGATCCCGTTGCTCAAGGCCCGGGGCCAGCGCGTGTCGGTGGTCAAGCATGCGCACCATCGCTTCGACATCGATCACCCCGGCAAGGACACCTATCGCCATCGCGAGGCCGGCGCCTTCGAGGTGGTGGTGGCCTCCGACCGCCGCCTGGCGCTGATCCGCGAGTTCGAGCAGCCGGCGCAGCCCTCCGTGCACCAGCTCATCGCCGAGCTCGATCACGGGGTCGACTGGGTGCTGGTCGAAGGCTTCCGGCATGCCGATCTGCCCAAGATCGAAGTCTGGCGCGAGGCCGCCCCCGAAGCCGCGCCGCGGCCGCCGCACTATGCCGAGGATCCCCACGTGGTGGCCGTCGCCACCGACGCGCCAGGACGCCTGCCGCATCCGACCGCCTTGCCGGTGCTTGATATCAATGACGCCGACGCGGTCGTGGCCTGGCTGCTCGCACAGTCCGACCGCTTCGACTACAAGCTCCCTGCCCATGCCTGAACCGATCGTCTCCGCCACTCCGGCCGCTCCCGCCCCACGGCCTGCCCTGATGCCGCTGGAGACCGCGCTGGCGACCCTGCTGTCGCAGGCCGCGCCGGAGCCGGCGACCGAGAGCGTCTCGACCTTCGAGGCCGACGGCCGCGTGCTGGCGCTCGATGTCGTCTCCGGCCTGACCGTGCCGCCGCACGACAACAGCTCGATGGACGGCTATGCCGTGCGCAGCGCCGATTGCGCCGTGCCCGGGGTCGAGCTGCCGGTGTCCCAGCGCATCCCGGCTGGCAGCGTGGGCGCGCCGCTGGCCATCGGCAGCGTCGCGCGCATCTTCACCGGCGCGCCGATCCCGGCGGGCGCCGACGCGGTCGTGATGCAGGAGGACGTCGTCCCCGGCAATGGTCCCGATCAGGTCCGCATCGGCAGCACGCCGAGCGCCGGCCAGTGGATCCGCCGCGCCGGCGAGGACGTGGCCCGGGGCGACGTCGTGCTCGTCCGTGGCCGGCGCCTGACGCCCGCCGCCCTGGGACTGGCCGCCAGCGTGGGCCTCGACCGTCTTCAGGTGGCGCGCCGTCCGCGCGTCGCGCTGCTGTCCACCGGCGACGAGCTGGTGATGCCGGGCGAGGTCGCGCCCGAGGCGATGAAGCCCGGCACCATCTACAACTCCAACCGCTTCTTCATGCGGGCCCTGCTCGCGCGACTGGGGTGCGAGGTCACCGACCTGGGCCTGGTGGCGGACCGGCTCGACGCCACCATCGACGCCCTGCGCACGGCGGCGGTCTCGAACGACCTGATCGTCACCACCGGCGGCGTCTCGGTCGGCGAGGAGGACCACATCCGGGTCGCGATCGAATCGCTCGGCCGGCTCTCGTTGTGGTCGCTGGCGATCAAGCCCGGCAAGCCCTTCGCGTACGGCCGCATCGGCGCGGCGCACGTCACCGGACTGCCGGGCAATCCGGTGTCGAGCTTCATGACCTTCCTGCTGCTGGTACGGCCCTTCGTGCTGCGGCTGCAGGGCGTCGAGCAGGTCGAGCCGCAGGCCGTGTCGATGCGCATCGACGCCGACTGGCCGCGCCCCGACCGGCGGCGCGAATTCCTGCGGGCGCGCCGCAATGCCGCGGGCGGGCTCGACCTGTTCCCCAACCAGAGTTCGGGCGTGCTGACCTCCATGGCCTGGGGCGATGGCGTGATCGACACGCCGGCCGGCCAGCCCCTGCGGCGGGGCGACATCGTTCGGTTCATCCCGTTCGATGGCCTGCTGGCCTGATGGCCCGCCTCGTCCGACGACCGACCAGACATTTCCCGATCCCGCCATGAAAACCATCCGCATCCGCTACTTCGCTTCCGTGCGGGAGGCACTGGGCAGCGGCGAGACGATCCGGTCCGAGGCCGCGACCCTGGCCGGCCTGCGCGACGAACTCATCGCACGCGGCGGCGCCCATGCCACGGCGCTGGCGCGCGGCAAGGCCGTGCGCATGGCGCGCGACCAGGTCATGAGCCCGGAGGACGCGATCCTGGAGGACGGCGCCGAGATCGCCTTCTTCCCCCCGGTCACCGGCGGTTGAGCATGGCGCAGATCGACCCCCGTCCAGCGCGCGTCTCGATCCAGACGCAGGACTTCGACCTGCAGCGCGAGATCGAGGCGCTGCACGGCACGGACGCGCGCGTGGGCGCCGTCTGCAGCTTCGTCGGCACGGTGCGCGACCGCAACGACGGCAGCCAGGTCGCCTCGATGGAGCTGGAGCACTACCCGGGCATGACCGAGCGGGCGATCGAGGCCATGATCGACCAGGCCCACGCCCGCTTCGACATCGTCGGCGCCCGCGTCGTGCACCGGGTCGGCCTGCTGCAGCCGCTCGAGCGCATCATGATGGTCGCCGTGGTGTCGGCGCATCGCGGCGCCAGCTTCCAGGCCTGCGAGTTCCTGATGGACTATCTCAAGACCCAGGCGCCGTTCTGGAAGAAGGAACAGACACCCGAGGGCGCGCGCTGGGTCGACGCCCGCGTCGCCGACGATGCCGCGCTCGCGCGCTGGGGCATCGAGGCCTCCAACGCCTGAGCGGGCCCCGGCGCCGGCCTCAGGCGGGCCGGAAGCCGTTGGCGCGGATGATCCGCTGCCACGACTGCGTATAGGTGCGCACCCGCCCGGCGAACTGGCCCTGCGGCTCGTAGCCCACGCTCAGGCCCATCGTGGTCAGTCGCTGGCGCACGTCGGGCATCGCCAGCACCTTGGCCAGGGCCGCGCCGAAGCGGTCGATCACCGGTTGCGGCGTGCCCACCGGCGCGAAGATGCCGTAGTAGGGCAGGTCGTCGAGGTTGGCGAAACCGAGTTCGCCGAAGGTCGGCACCTGCGGCAGCAGCGGCTGGCGCCTGGCGCCGATGGTCGCGACGATGCGGACCTTGCCGGCGCGGTGGTTCTCGATGAAGTCGGGCACCGAGGCGATGCCGGCGCCGATCTGGTCGCCCAGCATGTCGGCCATGAGGGGCGCGCTACCGCGGTAGGGCGCGGCCTGGATGTCCAGGCGGGTGCGCTCGGCGATCAGCCGCACCAGGAACTCCGGGATCGACGCCGGCGCCGGCACGCCGATGGTGTCGCGTCCGCCGCGCCGGTTGCGCACCCAGGCGATGTACTCGTCGAAGCCACGCGCCGGCGTGCCACCCGAGACGGCCAGCACGTTGGCGAAGCTGGCGAAGCCGGCCACCGGCACGAAGTCGAGCGCCGGGTCGAAGCCCGGGTTCTTCACCACCTGCGGCAGGATCGAGATGGTGTGGTCGTGCGACAGCATCAGGGTGTGGCCGTCGGCCGGCGCGGCCTTGAGCGCCTGGGCCGCGATCTGGCCACCGGCGCCGGCGCGGTTCTCCACCACCACCGGGGCGCCGAGTTCGTCCTTGAGCTTCTCGCCCAGCGCGCGCGCGATGGCATCGCTGCCGGCACCGGCCGGAAAACCCACCAGCAGGCGGATGGGCGCGCCACCGCCCTGCGCGCGGGTGGGGCCGGCGGCCAGGGCCGCCAGGCCACCCAGGCCGGCTGCCAGCACATCGCGCCGTGAAGGAGGGGTTCGCATGATCGATGTCATAGGTTTGCGTCGAAGGAGGGAGTAGATTGAGAGACATGGAACGCGCGGCCACATGGCCCGGCCGGCCCTTGAATCGCGGCGCCATGGTCTTATTTTCAGTCCAAGGAAACATTCGCCATGCGTCAAGACAAACTCACCACCAAATTCCAGGAAGCCCTCGGCGACGCCCAGTCGCTCGCCCTGGGCAACGACAACGCCTACATCGAGCCGGTCCATCTGCTCGCGGCCATGCTGCGCCAGGACGAGGGACCGCGCGCTCTGCTCGAGCGCGCCGGCGTCAACGTCGCCGGCCTGTCGCAGGCGGCCGAGGCCGCCATCAAGAAATTGCCGCAGGTCCAGGGCGGCGAAGCGGTGCAGGTCGGCCCCGAGCTCAACCGCCTGCTGCAGGCGACCGAGAAGGAAGCCATCAAGCGCAACGACCAGTTCATCGCCGGCGAGCTCTTCCTGCTGGCGCTCGCCGACAGCAAGGCCGACATCGGCAACCTGGCGCGCGGCCAGGGCCTGGCGCGCAAGTCGCTCGAGTCGGCCATCGATGCCGTGCGCGGCGGGCAGGGCGTCCACAGCGCCGATGCCGAGGGCCAGCGCGAATCGTTGAAGAAATACACCATGGACCTCACCGAGCGCGCCCGTCGCGGCAAGCTCGATCCCGTGATCGGCCGCGACGAGGAGATCCGCCGCGCCATCCAGGTGCTGCAGCGCCGCACCAAGAACAACCCCGTGCTGATCGGCGAGCCGGGCGTGGGCAAGACCGCCATCGTCGAAGGCCTGGCGCAGCGCATCGTCGCCGGCGAGGTGCCCGAGTCGCTCAAGGGCAAGCGCGTGCTGTCGCTCGACATGGCCGCGCTGCTGGCCGGCGCCAAGTTCCGCGGCGAGTTCGAGGAGCGCCTGAAGAGCGTGCTCAACGAGCTGGCCAAGGACGAGGGCCAGACCATCGTCTTCATCGACGAGCTGCACACCATGGTGGGCGCCGGCAAGGCCGAGGGCGCGATGGACGCGGGCAACATGCTCAAGCCCGCGCTCGCGCGCGGCGAACTGCACTGCGTGGGCGCCACCACCCTGGACGAATACCGCAAGTACATCGAGAAGGATGCCGCGCTGGAGCGCCGCTTCCAGAAGATCCTGGTGGGCGAGCCGACCGTGGAGGCGACCATCGCCATCCTGCGCGGCCTGCAGGAGAAGTACGAGGTGCACCATGGCGTCGACATTACCGACCCGGCCATCGTCGCGGCCGCCGAGCTGTCCGACCGCTACATCACCGACCGCTTCCTGCCCGACAAGGCGATCGACCTGATCGACGAGGCGGCGGCCAAGATCAAGATCGAGATGGACTCCAAGCCCGAGGTCATGGACCGGCTCGACCGCCGGCTGATCCAGCTGCAGATCGAGCGCGAGGCCGTGCGTCGCGAGAAGGACGAGTCCTCGCAGAAGCGCTTCGGCCTGATCGAGGAGGAGATCGCGCGGCTGCAGAAGGAGATCGCCGACTACGACGAGATCTGGCAGGCCGAGAAGGCCCAGGCCCAGGGCAGCGCGCACATCCGCGAGGAGATCGACAAGCTCAAGTTCCAGATCGACGAGTTCACGCGCAAGGGCGACTTCAACAAGGTCGCCGAGCTGCAGTACGGGCAGCTGCCCGGCCTGGAGAAGCGCCTGAGGGAGGCGCAGGAGAGCGAGACCCACCGTGGCAAGGGCAGCACGCCCACGCTGCTGCGCACGCAGGTCGGCGCCGAGGAGATCGCCGAGGTCGTGGCGCGCGCCACCGGCATCCCGGTGGCCAAGCTGATGCAGGGCGAGCGCGACAAGCTGCTGGTCATGGAGGACAAGCTGCACGAGCGCGTGGTCGGCCAGGACGAGGCCATCGGCGCGGTCGCCAATGCGATCCGGCGCTCGCGCTCGGGCCTGTCGGACCCGAACCGCCCGACCGGCAGCTTCCTGTTCCTGGGTCCCACGGGCGTGGGCAAGACCGAGCTGTGCAAGGCGCTCGCGGGCTTCCTGTTCGACAGCGAGGACCATCTCATCCGCATCGACATGAGCGAGTTCATGGAGAAGCATTCGGTCGCGCGCCTGATCGGCGCGCCACCGGGCTACGTCGGCTACGAGGAGGGCGGCTACCTGACCGAGGCGGTGCGCCGCAAGCCCTACAGCGTGGTGCTGCTCGACGAGGTCGAGAAGGCCCATCCGGATGTCTTCAACGTGCTGCTGCAGGTGCTCGACGACGGCCGGCTGACCGATGGCCAGGGCCGCACGGTGGATTTCAAGAACACCGTCATCGTCATGACCAGCAACATCGGCTCGCCGATCATCCAGTCGATGGTGGGCCGGCCGTCCGAGGAGATCAAGGAAGCGGTGTGGGACGAGCTGAAGAACTACTTCCGCCCGGAATTCCTCAACCGCATCGACGAGACCGTGGTGTTCCATGCGCTCGATGCCAGGAACATCGAATCGATCGCGGCGATCCAGCTCAAGGTGCTGCAGGCGCGGCTGGCGAAGATGGACCTGTTCCT
The DNA here is from genome assembly GCF_056679935.1 of Variovorax sp. PEI5. NCBI lineage: Bacteria > Pseudomonadati > Pseudomonadota > Betaproteobacteria > Burkholderiales > Comamonadaceae > Variovorax > Variovorax sp. PEI5. The sequence goes on along the minus strand of NZ_CM155257.1, from coordinate 1,876,236 downwards.
CGACGTCTCGGCGGCGGCATTGGCCGAGATCGCCAAGGTCGGCTTCGATCCGGTGTTCGGCGCGCGGCCGCTCAAGCGCGCCATCCAGCAGCGCATCGAGAATCCGCTCTCGAAGCTGCTGCTCGATGGCAGCTTCGGGCCGAAGGACACGATCCACGTCGCCACCGATCCGATCCAGTCGCCGGGACAATTCACCTTCAAGCGCATGGGGGAACCATCGGCAGAGGCTCTGGCCTAATGCCGATGATGAACTTTTTCATTCGTATCGTCCTGTTCCTCCTGGGCTTGATCGTCGCGACGGGCCTGTTCTTCCTGGTGGCCGTGCTGGCCGCCGTCTGGGGTGCCCGCTATGGCTGGGCGCGCCTGACCGGCAAGCCGGTGTCGCCCTGGGCCGCCATGGCGGGCCGTTTCGATCCGCGCAGCGGCTTCGAGCGTTTCCGCGCGGCGGGCCGGGCGGCCGAGCCGAGTGCCGCCGACGTGGTCGGCGCGCGCGCCCGGGGCGAGTCGGTGCGCAGTCCGGTCGCGCTGGGTCCGGCCGACGACGTGACCGACGTGCGCGCCCGACCGGCGGCGCGCAACGACTGACCTCCCACGCCACGCGTGCGCCGCTCCGCGCACGGGTGCGCGGTCGGGGCTGAAGCGGCCGCAGCGGCCGCGTCCGGTCATCCCTCGATAGACTGAGCGTATGAACGTGCGTTTCCTCGAAGCCTTCGTCTGGGTCGTCAAGCTCGGCAGTTTCAAGGCTGCCGCCGAGAAGATGAACACCACCCAGGCCGGCATCTCCAGCCGCATCGCCACGCTGGAGGAGCAGTTCGGCGTGCGCCTGTTCGACCGCGAGCACCGGGGCGTCATGCTGACCTACCACGGCACCGAGCTGCTGCCCCATGCGGAACGCATGCTCGAACTGCAGGCCCGCATGGTCGTGGCCATGGGCCAGACCGACGCCTTCTCGGGCATGCTGCGCATCGGCGTCATCGAGACCGTGGCCCATACCTGGCTGCCCGACCTGTTCTCGCGTTTCGCCGAGCGCTATCCCAACGCCACGCTCAACCTGGTGTGCGACATCACCCCGCGCCTGCGCGACGACCTGCTGCGCGGCACGCTCGACTGCGTGATCCTGTCGGAGGAGATCACGCCCGGCTTCATCGACAACCGGCGCATCGCCAACCTGGCGATGCGCTGGGTGGCCAGCCCCTCGCTGGCGCTGAGGTTCCCCTCGCGCCGCCTGCTGTCCTTCGCCGACATCGCGGAGCAACCGATCATCTCGTTCAACCGCGAGTCGAGCGTCTATCGCAACATCGCGCAGAACGCCGCCGGCTGCGCCAAACTGCGGGTGAGCTACTTCTCGTCGATCGGCGCGATGGTCGACCTGGCGCGCAGCGGCTTCGGCACGGCGCTGCTGCCACCGGCCGTGATCCAGCAGGACCTGCGCGACGGCCGGCTGGTCGCGCTCGATGTCGATCCGGTGCCGATCGCGCTGCCGCTGGTGGCCAGCCGGCGGCTGGAGCCGACATCGCCGCTGGCCGAAGCGCTCGTCGGCATGGCGCAGACCTCCTGCGACCAGTTCCTGTCGACCTGCCGCGACGACGCGCGCGCGCCCTGATCCGGCGCATGCCGCGCCCGATCGTGGGGCGGGCCGATGCGCCAGGGCCGTGCATCACGAAACCCTATCGATCGTCGAAAGAATTTCCCGTTTGACCCCGGGCGGTCGCGCGACAACACTGCGCGCCATGCACAGTCCCATGATCGCCCGGCGCCATCGCGAGTTCTTCGCGATCCGTCCCGATGACGCCTCCACCGCGTGGTCGCCCGTGGCCTGCACGGCCGGGCGCATCGACGAGATCCTGCTGGTCGACGACCTCGACACGGTCGCCGCCACGGGGTCGCGCACCCGGCTCGCGCGCTGGTCGCCCGGCGCGCTGATCGACCGGCCGGTGGTCCACGACTTCCACGAGCAGGTGTTCGTCGTCGAGGGCGATCTGGTGGTCGGCTGCGACGACCGGGGCGAGGGCGGTGAGAGCTTCGGCCCCTACACCTTCGCCTGCCGGCCTCCGGGCGCCGTGCATGGTCCCTTCACCTCGCGAACCGGCTGCGTGCTGTTCGAGATCCAGTACTACGAATGAACACCGTCGCCTCTTTCCCCGCTTCCACCCCGGCCACCGGCGCGACGACCGGCGCCGGCCTCGACGCCCGCCGGCGGGTGCGCGACGGCGGCCATGCCGGCCACACCGCCGGCATGGCGCCGGGTCACGTGCAGGGCAACCTGGTGATCCTGCCGCAGGCCCAGGCCGACGATTTCCTGCGCTTCTGCCAGCGCAACCCCAAGTCGTGCCCGCTGCTGGCGGTCTCGGAGCCGGGCGATCCGGCGCTGCCGTCGCTCGGCCGGGACATCGACATCCGCAGCGACGTGCCGCGCTATCGCGTCTGGCGCGATGGCGTGCTGGTCGACGAGCCGACGGATGTCACCGCTCTCTGGCGCGACGACCTCGTGAGCTTCGTGATCGGCTGCTCGTTCTCGTTCGAGGAGGCGCTGCTCGAAGCCGGGGTGCCCTTGCGCCACGTCGCCGAGGGCCGCAACGTCGCCATGTACCGAACCAGCGTCCCGACGGTGCCCGCCGGCATCTTCCAGGGTCCGCTGGTGGTGTCGATGCGGCCCATGAACGCGGCCGATGCGATCCGCGCGGTGCAGGTGACCTCGCGCTTCCCGCAGGTGCATGGCGCGCCGGTGCACCTGGGCCGGCCCGACCTGATCGGCATCGCCGACCTCGCCAGGCCCGACTTCGGCGAACCGGTCGCCATCCTGGACGACGAGCTGCCCGTGTTCTGGGCCTGCGGCGTGACGCCGCAGTCGGTGGTGATGGCCGCCCGGCCGCCGTTGTGCATCACGCACGCGCCCGGCTGCATGCTGATCACGGACCTGCTGAACCACCGCATCGCCAGTTTCTAGCGCGGACCGCGCGCGATCCCTCGCCCCGTACCTTTCCTTCCCGTTCCCTCTTCGCGTCCCCCAGGAGTCCATCCGATGAAGCGTTCCCCGTCCCCCCTCGCCGCCGTCGCCTCCGTGGCCGCGGCCGTCCTGCTGCTGGCCGGCACCGCCGTCGCCCAGGTGCCCGCCGGCCCCAAGGTCGCCGTGCAGGCCATCACCCAGGTATCGCCGAACCTGCCGCAGTACACCAAGGTCGACCAGCCCCTGCTGCGCGACGGCATCGCCAAGGCCACCAACGGCCGCGTCGAGGTCACGCTGTCGTCCTGGCCGGAGCGCAACGTGAACGGCCCCGAGGTGCTGCGCCTGGTGCGCTCGGGCCAGGTCGACATCGCCGCCGCGCCGCTGACCACCGTCTCGGGCGACGTGCCGATGCTCGACGGCGTCGACCTCGCCGGCATGAACGCCGACATCGCGCAGGCCCGCAAGGTGGCCGATGCCATGGTGCCGGTGGCCAACAAGGATCTCGAACGCCTGGGGATCAAGCTGGTGGCGACCTATCCGTTCTCCGGCCAGATGCTGTTCTGCCGCAAGCCGGTGGCGAGCCTGGCCGACCTCAAGGGCCTGAAGGTGCGCACCAACGGTCCGTCGGCCTCCGACCTCATCAAGTCGCTCGGCGGCCAGCCGGTGTCGCTAGCCTTCGGCGAGGTCTACACCGCGCTGGAACGCGGCACGGTCGACTGCGGCATCACCGGCGCCGGATCGGGCAACGGCGTGAAGTGGCCGGAAGTCTCGACGCACCTCTACACGCTGCCGCTGTCGTGGTCGACCTCGGGCTACTTCGTCAACCTGGCGTGGTGGAACAAGCTCGACCCGGCCATCCGCGCGCAGTTCGAGAAGACCATGTCCGAGGTCCAGGAGGCGCAGTGGAAGCTGGGCGTGGAGGCCACCAACGACGGCGTCGCCTGCAACGTCGGCCGCGCCGATGGCTGCAAGCTGCACACGCTGATGAAGAAGCCGATGGTCGAGGCCAAGCCCGAGGCCGCCGTCGCCGCCGCGCTGCAGAAGCACGTCGCCGACGACGTGCTGCCCGGCTGGGTCAAGCGCTGCGGTGAACGCTGCGCCACGACCTACACCCAGGTGATCGCCCCGATCACCGGCATCAAGTACACGGCCAAGTGATGTTCCGCGCGCTCGAATGGGTGAGTGCCAAGGCGATGACCATCGCCGGCTGGTGCTATCTGGTGATCACGCTGCTGATCTGCTTCGACATCGCCGCGCGGCGCCTGCTGGGCTTCTCGACCGAGGCGACCACCGAGATCACCGGCTACCTGATGGCGATCGGCATGAGCTGGGGCCTGGCGGGCACCCTGTTCGAGCGCGGCCACGTCCGCATCGACGTGCTGGTGCAGAAGATGCCGCTGGGCGTGCGCGTCTGGCTGCACCTGGCCTCCCTAGTGGCGCTGATGGTGGCCTCTGGCTTCTTCGCCTGGGGCGCCTTCTCGCTGACCCGGGATTCGTGGGACTTCGGCTCGACCGACCTGTCGGCGCTGCACACGCCGCTGGCGGTGCCGCAGGGCCTGTGGGCCGCCGGCCTCGGCCTGCTGCTGCTGGCCGTGGTGGCCCTGGCCGCGCGCGCCGTGCGCCAGCTCGCCACTGGCGATGCCGACGGCATGGACCGCATGCTGATGGCCCGCACCTATGTCGACGAGGCCACCGAGACCCTGGAGGCCGTGGCCGAGGCGCAGCAGGGCATGCAGTCGCCCGTGCCGCAGCCGGCCACCGCGGGAGCCGCCCGATGATCGCCATCGTCTTCATCGTCGCCATCGGCCTGCTGATCGGCGGCGCCTCGCTCTTCGGCGTGCAGGGCCCGGCCGCGGCCGCCTCGGCCAGCGTGCCGTGGTGGGCCCTGGCCAGCGTGCTGGTCGCCTTCGTCGGCTTCTTCGCCGGCGGCATCTATGTCGGCGCGGCCCTGGCCGTGCTGTCGCTGCTGGCGGGCTTCGGATTGTCGGACCGGCCGTTCTGGAACTTCATCGGCGAGATGATCTGGAGCCCGTCGACCAACTTCGTGCTGGTGTCGGTGCCGCTGTTCCTGCTGATGGGGGAGGTGATGCTGCGCGCCGGCCTGTCGGAGCGGCTCTACCGCGCCCTCAACATCTGGATGGGGCGCCTGCCCGGCGGCCTGCTGCACACCAACATCATCTCCTGCGGCGTGTTCTCGGCCGTGGCCGGCTCCAGCGTGGCGACCGCCGCCACCATGGGCTCGGTCGCGCTGCCGTACTTCGAGAAGAGCCACTATCCGCCCAAGCTGGTGCTGGGTTCGCTGGCCGCCGGTGGCGCGCTGGGCAACCTGATCCCGCCGGGCATCACCTTCATCATCTACGGCCTGATCACCGAGACCTCGGTGGGCGCGCTGTACCTGGCGGCGGTCGGCCCGAGCATCCTGGTGGTGGCGCTGTTCACCGCCGTCATCCTGTACTACAGCTACAGGCTCAAGCTGCATGGCGACGAGGCCTCGCGGGCCATCACCTGGAAGCACCGCATCGCCAGCCTGTCGGACCTGGTGCCGACGGCGCTGCTGATCACCCTGGTGCTGGGCACCATCTACGCCGGCTGGGCCACGCCCACCGAGTCGGCCGCGCTCGGCGTGGCGGGCAGCCTGGTGCTGGCGCTGGCCGACCGCAAACTGAAGTGGAAGATGCTGTCGGAATCGATGAAGGCGACCGCGCGCACGACCTCGATGATCGCGCTGATCCTGTTCGGCGCCTACTTCCTCAACTACATCCTGTCGTCCCTGGGCATCCCGCAGATGCTGGCGAAGTTCCTCACCGGCCTGCCATTTCCGGGCTGGGTGATCATGCTGGTGATCATCGGCTTCTACCTGGCGCTGGGCACCTTCATGGAGGGCATGTCGATGGTGATCACCACCATCCCGCTGCTGTTCCCGGTGGTGACGGCGCTGGGCTACGATCCGATCTGGTTCGGCGTGGTCATCACCATGCTGGTGGAGATCGCCATGATCAGCCCACCCGACGGCACCGTGCTCTACGTGTTGCAGGGCATGCGCCGGCAGCCCGGGCCGATCACCGACGTCTTCGCCGGCGTGCTGCCCTTCATGTTCGTCTACATGCTCGCGATCATCGTGCTGATGGTGTTCCCCGCCATCGCGCTGTGGCTGCCGGCCTATCTCATGTGACTCCCTCCCGCACAGGTTCATCCATGTCATCGACCCTTCCGCATCTCTCCTTCGCCTGCGAGGCCGTGGCCGCCGACGGCACCCGCGCGACGCGGCTCTTGCACGTGGCGCCGCGCCAGCTGGTCATCGCCGGCTGGACCGGGCGCGACGCCGCCGCCATCGAGCACCACATCGAGGAGCTCGAGGCCATCGGCGTGCCCCGGCCGTCCAGCGTGCCGCTCTACTACCGCGTCGGCGCCGCGCTGCTCACGCAGTCGGGCGTCATCGAGGCGCTGGGGCCGCACAGCTCGGGCGAGGCCGAGCCGATGCTGTTCTTCGCCGCCGGCGAATGGTGGCTCACGGTCGCCTCCGACCACACCGACCGCCAGGTCGAGACCTATTCGGTCGCCGTCTCCAAGCAGATGTGCGCCAAGCCCGTGGCCACCACCGCCTGGCGCTGGAGCGATGTCGCCGGTCACCAGGACGAGCTGCAGCTGCGCTCGCGCATCCTGGAGGAGGGCCGGTGGGTCGACTACCAGGAGGGCACCTTCGCATCGATCCGGCCGCTGGCCGGCCTGCGCGACGGCATCTATGCGGCCGAAGGCGGCATCGAGGGCCGGTTCATGACCTGCGGCACGCTCGGCGCGATCCCGAACGCGCGCGGCGAAGGCATCCGGCCGGCCACCGAGATGGAGCTGGAGATCCACGACCCGCGCCACCGGCGCAGCATCGTCCACCGCTACGCCGTGCAGGCGCTGGAGGTGATCGCGTGACGGCCGCGGCGGACCTGGGCGCGGGTGGGACGGCGGGCCATGGCATCGCCGCCCTGCGCGAGCGCATCGCGAGCGGCGCGCTGTCCCACGAGGCCCTGGTGACGCAGGCGCTCGACGGCGCGGCCGCCGCCCCGGCGCGGTACGTGTTCACCCGGCTCTATGCCGACGCGGCCCTGGCCGCCGCCCGCCACGCGGATGCCGCCCGGCGCGCCGGTGTCGCGCTGCCGGTCCTGGCGGGCCTGCCGGTGACGGTGAAGGACCTCTACGACGTCGCCGGCGAGACCACGCTGGCCGGCTCGGTGGTCTGCGAGGGCGAACCCGCGGCGGTGGCCGACGCGGTGGCGGTGGCGCGCCTGCGCACCGCCGGCGCCGCCATCGTCGGCAAGACCAACATGACCGAGTTCGCCTTCTCCGGCGTCGGCATCAACCCGCATCTGGGAACGCCGCGCCATCCGGCCGATCCGGCCGTGGCGCGCATCCCGGGCGGCTCGTCGTCGGGCGCGGCGGTGTCCGTGGCGCTCGGGCTGGCGGTGGCCGGGCTCGGCTCGGACACCGGCGGCTCGATCCGCATCCCGGCCGCGCTCTGCGGCCTGGTGGGCTTCAAGAGCACGCAGTCGCGCGTGCCGCGCACCGGCGCGTTCGAGCTGGCGCGTTCGCTCGACACCGTCTGCGCCATGACGCGCAGCGTGGCCGACTGCCTGTGGGTCGATGCCGCCATCGCCGACGCCCCGCTGGTGGTGCGCCATCGGCCGCTGCAGGGCCTGCGCCTGGCGGTGCCGCGCACCGTGATGTTCGACGGCATCGAGCCGGCGGTGGCCCAGGCCTTCGACCGCGCGGTCGACCGGCTGTCGGCGGCCGGTGCCCGGATCGTCGACGTGCCGCTGGCCGAGCTGGCCGAGATCGCGCAGATCAACGCGCCCGGCGGCTTCTCGCCCGTGGAGGCGGCGGCGGTGCATCGCGATCGCATCAGCGCGCATCGTGAGCGCTTCGACCCGCGCGTCGCCGCGCGCGTCGAGCTGGGCATGTCGGTCGCCGCGGCCGACTACATCGTCATGCAGGACCGGCGGCGCGACTGGATCGGCCGCGTCGAGGGCGCGCTCGAAGGCTTCGACGCGCTGCTCTGCCCGACGGTGCCGATCGTGGCGCCGGCGATCGACGCGCTCGCCGTCGATGCCGAGTTCTTCAAGGCCAACGGCCTGCTGCTGCGCAACACCTTCGCCATCAACTTCCTCGATGGCTGCGCCTTCAGCCTGCCGTGCCAGCGCGCGGGCGACCTGCCGGTGGGGCTGATGCTGTCGTCGGTGCGCGGCGACGACGCGCGGCTGGCGGCGGTCGCGCTGGCGGTCGAGGCGGCCCTCGCGGCGGCCTGACACGATCGGGCGGCCGGCGGCCCGGGGGCGCGCGGCATCGCCGGCGGGCCCAGCTTCCGGGACAATCGGCGCCATGAGCACGCGCCCGACCTCCATCCCCATCGACCCCGACGAGGTCGAGCTGAGCGCCATCCGCGCCCAGGGCGCGGGTGGGCAGAACGTCAACAAGGTGTCGAGCGCCGTGCACCTGCGCTACGACATCGGCGCGAGTTCGCTGCCGCCGGATGTCAAGGAGCGGCTGCTCGCCCTGCGCGACAGCCGCATCACCCAGGAAGGCGTGCTGGTGCTCAAGGCGCAGCAGCACCGCACCCAGGAGATGAACCGCGCCGATGCGCTGGCGCGATTGCAGGCGGTGGTCGACAGCGTCGCCGTGCCGCCACGCATCCGCCGCGCCACCAAGCCTTCCTATGGCTCTAAGCAGCGACGGCTGGAGGGCAAGAGCCAGCGCTCGGAGATCAAGAATCTGCGTGGGCGGGTGAGGGATTGAGCGCCACCTCGCCGGTCGCGATGGCCTGGCCGGCCGTGCCGGCCGCGTGCCCCGGTTCGGCCACCGACCGGACGGCGACCGGCGCGTCCTGTGGCCCCGGCCGCTCGAGTGCCGCCAGGGCGGCCAGCGCTTCGGCATCCGTCCGGTAGCTCGCCAGCAGCGGATCCGGCGTCAGCAGCCCGGCGTTCTCCAGCACCGTCTGCGCCGGCAGCTTCAGGCCGCTCAGGAGCAGGGCGATGCCACGGCCGGCCAGCGTCTGGCGGATCGAGCCGAAGACCTCCGCGCCGGTCACGTCGATGCGGTTGATGGGTTGCGCGAACAGGCACACCGCCCGCAGCCCGGGCCGCGCCGCGATCTGCTGGCCGATGGCGCGTTCGAGCGTGCTGGCCGAGGCGAAGTCGAGCTCGGCATCCATGCGCAGCGCATAGACGTCGGGCGCGAGCGGCGGCAGGTGCCACAGGTGGCGGTCGCGCAGGCTGCCGTCGGCATGCAGCCCGACCTCGATGATGCGCGGATGCAGGTGCCGGTACATGTAGTGGCTCAGGCTCATCAGCAGGCCGGCGAGCACGCCCCAGTAGATGTCCGGTGTCGTGACGACCGTCAGCGCGAACGTCACCAGCGCCGTGATCGCCTCGACGCGCGAGACGCGCCAGAGCTGCACGAAGGCGCGCGGCTTGATGAGACCCAGGATGGCCGTCACCACCAGCCCCGCCAGCACGGCCTGCGGCACGTGATAGAGCAGCGGCATCATCCACAGCAGCGCCAGCCCGATCAGCACCACGCACACGATGGTGGCCCAGCCCGTCTGGGCACCGGCATAGAGGTTGATGGCCGAGCGCGAGAACGACGAGCTGGTGGCGAAGCCGCCCGAGAAGCCGGAGGCGATCTTCGCCAGCCCCTGGCCGATCAGGTCCTGGTTCTCGTTCCACAGCTTGCCGGCGCGGCCGTTGTCGATCTTGGCGCTCGAGGCCGTCTCCAGGAAGCTCACCAGCGTGATCATGCAGGCCGGCAGCAGCAGCGTGCCCAGGGTGCCGATGGAGACCGCGCCCGGCCAGTAGAACGAGGGCAGCCCGCCCGGCAGCGCGCCGACCACCGCCCCGCCGCGCAGCGCATAGCCGAACGCCATGCTCGCCAGGGCACCGATGACGACGACGATCATCGCCGCCGGCAGCCGGGGCCAGCGCTGCTTGGCGAGCCACAGCGCGGCCATGGTGCCGAGTCCGAAGACGATGGCGGCGACGTCGGGCGGTGGCCCGTCGAGCACGCGCGCGATCGGCCGGCCCGTGAAGCCCAGCAGCGCCGGCAGCTGCGAGGCCACGATCAGCAGCGCCGCGCCCTGGGTGAAGCCGATCAGCACCGGCGAATTGACGAGCTTGAGGAGCCAGCCGAAGCGACCGATGCCCAGCACCAGCTGGATCGCGCCGGACAGCAGCGCCAGCCACACCGCCAGGGACACCCATTCGGCGCTGCCCGGGATCGCCAGCGGTGCGAGCGAGGCGCCGATCAGCAGGCTGGTCAGCGCGGTCGGTCCGACCGACAGGCGCGCCGAGGCGCTCCACAGCACGCCGACGAGGGCCGGCAGGAACGAGGCGTAGATGCCGGTCACCAGCGGCATGCCGGCGAGCGCGGCATAGGCCACGCCTTGCGGGATCACGAACATCGCCACCGTCAGGCCGGCGACGATCTCGCCGCGCAGCGTGGCGCGATCGGGGCGGGGCCAGCCCAGGAAGGGCAGCCAGCGCGTCAGGTGCGCGCGGGTCGTCGATCTGCTCATCGGTCCTCGGGCCTGGACGAAAGCCGTGGTTTGCGGTGCTGGAAGGTGGTGGGCGAGCGGCCGGTGGCGGCCTTGAACATGGCGCAGAAGGCACTGTCGGTGGCATAGCCGCTGGCACTGGCGACCTGGCTGACGGGCATGCCGCGCGCGAGCAGCGGCAGGGCGTGCGCCATCACCGCATGCTGGCGCCACTGCTGCCAGCCCATGCCGAGCTGATCGCGGAACAGGCGCGCCACGGTGCGTTCGCTGGCGCCGATGGCCGCCGCGCGCTCGGCCAGCGTGGCGCGGTCGGCCGGGTTGCGCAGCAGCGTCTCGCACAGCTGGCGCAGGCGCTTGTCGGCCGGCAGCGGGACGTCGATGCGGATCTGCGGGGCGCGGCCGAGTTCGTCGATCAGGAGCGGCGCGATCATGCGCTCGCGCTGGGGCGCGTGGCTGTCGGCCGGTGGCAGGCCGTCGGGCGTGGTGTCCAGGGCCAGCATCAGGGCACGCAGCAGCGGGCTGATCTCCAGCACCTCGCAACGCTCCCAGCCCGGCGCCAGCCAGGCATGCAGGTAGACCGTGCGCAGCTCGGCGTCCTCGATCAGCGTGATGCTGTGCGGTACGTTCGCCGGCACCCACAGGGCGCGCGACGGCGGCACGATGTAGCTGCCGTCGCGCGTGCTCAGGCGGATCACGCCACGGGTGGAGAAGGTGAGCTGGGGCCAGGGGTGCACGTGCAGCTCGACATGCGTGTCGGCCTTGAGGAAATGCTCCTTGGCCCGCAGCGGCCGCACGGCATCGGGCGCATAGAGGTGCGGCGTGAGCGGACCCACATGGGTCGTCGAACCGGTGGCGGCGAGGCGCAGGTGGTTGCGCCTGCGGGAAGGGATGGCTGCTGCGGACCCGGAAGCGGCGGGTTGCTCGGGATCGACGGAATCGACTGTCATGGTTTCGACATAGGTTGTCCTTCTATCGCCATTCTGACGCCGCCGAGCGGCCTACGATCAAGACCTCCCGGTTTTTCTCTCGGCCCGCCATCATGCCTGCTCCCCACGCGCCGTCCGCGTCCGTCGCGACACCCACCCTCAGGGCCGATGCCCAGCTGATCGGCCTCGTCGGCCTCGGGCACGCGGTCAGCCACTTCAGCCAGCTGGTGCTGGCGCCGCTCTTCCCGTGGCTGAAGGAAGCCTTCGACGTCAGCTACATCCAGCTCGGCGCCGTGCTGACGGTGTTCTTCGTGGTGTCGTGCCTGGTGCAGGCGGCCTCCGGCTTCGTGGTCGACAAGCTCGGTCCGCGGCCGGTGCTGTTCGTCGGCCTGGCGATGCTCGCATTGGCCGCCTTCGGTTATGCCGTGGCGCAGAGCTACTGGATGCTGCTGATCAGCGCCATGGTGGGGGGCGTGGGCAACGGGGTGTTCCATCCGGTCAACTACACGCTGTTCAACCGCAAGGTGGCGCCGACGCGCCTTGGCCACGCCTACAGCGTCCACGGCATCACCGGCAGCCTGGGCTGGGCGCTGGCACCGGCGTTCGTGGTGCCGCTGGCCATGGCGTATTCGTGGCGTGTGGCGCTGGCGGCGGCCGGTGGCGTGGCGCTGGCGGTGCTGCTGCTGCTCTGGCTGTATCGCGGAGTGCTCGCGCTCGACGTCAAGGCGGTGCTCAAGGCGACGGGGCAGGGCGTGCCGGGCGCGCCGCACGCGGCCGTGTCGGGGCAGTTCGATTTCCTGCGCATCCCGGCGGTCTGGATGTGCTTCGGATTCTTCTTCTTCTACGCCATGGTCATCAGCATCGTGCAGACCTTCGCGCCGGTGGCCGCCGGCCATCTGCACGCGGTGCCGCTGGCGCTGGTGGCGATGTGCCTGACGATCTACATGGGCGCGGGAGCGGCGGGCATGGTGCTGGGCGGCTTCCTGGCGTCCGATCCGTCGCGCTGCGAGCGCATCGTGGGAGCGGGATTCGGCATCGCCGCGTCGCTGGCGCTGGTGCTGGCCTTCGCCGACTTCGCGCCGCTCATGGTGCCGGTGATCTTCGGTGCCATGGGCTTCGCCTCGGGCATCGCCGGGCCGTCGCGCGACCTGCTGGTCAAGCGCTCGACGCCGCCCAACGCCACCGGCCGCGTCTATGGCGTCGTGTACGCCGGGCTGGACATCGGCCAGGCGGCCGCGCCGCTGGTCTTCGGTGGCCTGATGGACCAGGGCCGCTATCGCAGCGTGATCGTCGGTCTGGCGATCGTGCAGGCGGTGCTGATCGCCAGCGCCTTCAACGTGCGCCGCGCGCGTCGGGAAGCCCTGCTGCCGGTCTCCGCGTCGGCATGAGCGACTTCGCGCCATCGCTCTACCTGATCGTCGCGCTCGGTGCCGCCGTCGCGGGTTTCGTGCAGGGCCTCTCGGGTTTCGCCTTCGGGCTGGTGGCGATGTCGTTCTGGGCCTGGACGGTCGAGCCCCGGCTGGCCGCCGTGCTGGCGGTCTTCGGCGCGTTGACGGGCCAGGTGATCGCCGCCGTCACCGTGCGGCGCGGTTTCGACCCGCGCCTGCTGCTGCCGTTCGTGCTGGGTGGCCTGGTGGGCGTGCCGGTCGGCGTCTGGCTGCTGCCCCGGATCGATGCGGTCGCGTTCAATGCCGGTCTCGGTGCGCTGCTGGTGGTCTGGTGCTCGGCCATGCTGATGGCGCGCCGCCTGCCTCGCCTGCGATGGGGTGGGCGGGTGGCCGATGGCGTCTCGGGCCTGCTGGGTGGGGTGTGCGGTGGCATCGGCGGCTTCACCGGCCCGGTGCCGACCCTGTGGTGCACGCTGCGCGGGCTCGAGCGCGACGTGCAGCGCTCGATCGTGCAGAACTTCAACCTGTCCATGCTGGCCGTGTCGTTCGCGGTCCATGCCGCGGCCGGACACGTCACGGCGGCCATGCTGCCCCTGCTGGCGCTGGTGGCGGTCTGCGTGCTGGTGCCGGTGCTGCTGGGCGCGCGCCTCTACGTCGGCATCAGCGATGCGGCCTTCCGCCAACTGGTGCTGGCATTGCTGACGGCATCGGGGCTGGCCCTGCTGGCGGGATCGCTGCCGGTGTTGTGGGCGCGCTGAGGCGGCTTCCTCGGCGCGTCACGGCGTCGGCGCGCGGGGTTCGTTCCAGATGCGGTGCCAGAGCGCTCCGAGGCCGTCGATGGGCGCCTTCCAGGGCTGCTGGCGCGGCGGGATCGCCCGCCAGCGTCCGGTGCCGTCGCTGCGCGCCACCTCGAACTGGAAGGTGTAGCTCGGTGCCTCGCCCATCCGCAGGTCCGACAGCACCAGGAGGCCGTCGGGCGTGCGCTGCGCCCGCATGAAGCCACCATTGAACCAGGCGAGCCGGCGCACGGCCGGCACGTCGCCCGCTTCACCCAGCGCTCGCGTGTCCGACGGATAGGCGCGGAAGGCCATCGGGCCCCGGTCGGCGATCAGCGAATGTTCGCCTTCGAGATAGCCCGTCGGCGTCAGCGCGACGACGCGCCAGAGCAGCGTGTTCAGCGGAGTCGGTCCGGCCAGGCGCGGCGCGTCCGCCAGGCCCAGGGCGGCCAGCGCGCGATCGGCCTCGCGCTCGGCCGCCTGGCGCGCCAGCAGCGATCCGCCCAGGTAGATGCTGCTGATCGCGAGCGCGCCCACGAGCGCCTGCTGCGCCCGGCGCATCCGCAGCGGTCGCCGCGCCCGTGCATCGGCGGCGGCCCACCAGGCGTAGACGCAGGCGGCCAGCAGCCACAGCGTGTAGGCCGGGTCGATGATGAAGATGCTCGACCACGACACCGGCGGCGTCGGCAGCGGCCACCACAGCTGCGTGCCGTAGACCGTGAAGGCGTCGAGCAGGGGATGCGTGACCAGCGCCAGTTCGATGGCCCAGAACCAGCGTCCCGGCGCCTCGCCCACGCGTCCGCCCCGGCGCCTGAACAGCCACCAGATCAGCAGGCCGACGAAGGGCAGCACCAGCAGCGAATGGCTGAAGCTGCGATGCATCGTCATCAGGGTCACCGGATCGTCGGTGAACAGCTTCAGCAGCAGCCCGTCGAGATCGGGCAGCGTGCCGAGCGCGGCACCGGCGAGGAGGGCGGCGCGGCGCTGGCGGGCCGGGGCGATGGCGGCGGCCACGGCGCCGCCGAGCACGATCTGGGTCAGGGAATCCATGCGGCCGATGCTAGCGTCGGCCGGACGCCGCGTGCCGTCTAGGCCCGTGCGGGTGCCAGCAGCGCATCGAGCGCGTGCAGGCCGGTGATCGTCTTCATGCAGGCATCGGCCACCTCGGTGCCCTTGACGGCGAAGTGCTGGTGGAAGTACTTGCGATGCTCCACGTGCTCGTGGAAATGGTGCGGCGTGAGGACCGCCGACAGCACCGGCACATCGGTCTGAAGCTGCAGCGACATCAGTGCCTCGACCACCGTGGCGGCGACGAACTCGTGGCGGTAGATGCCGCCATCGACCACCAGGGCGCAGCCCACGATGGCGGCATAGCGGCCCGACAGCGCGAGCCGGCGCGCATGCAGCGGAATCTCGAAGGCGCCCGGCACGTCGATGACGTCGATGCGCTCGCGTGGAAAGCCTTGGCGCGCCATCTCGGCGAGGAAGGCATCGCGTGCCTGGTGGACGATGTCGGCATGCCACTGGGCCTCGACGAAGGCGATGCGGCGGGCGCCGTCGTCGGCGCTCGCTGAGGACATGGCGGAGAGGGGAAGGTCGTTGATCTGACTCATGGTGGGCCTCGGGCTTCGAACGGGCGAAGCGGGTTTTCCTGAATCAGGGCGCACGAAGCCCATGATCGATCCGGCATGCGCGATGCCTGATGGCCGACCATCGGTTCGCGCTCTCTTTCATCCGGACTGTGACCGTCGGCCCCGGAGTCGAACCGGGTCTGCTGACCCCGCCACGCGCTGGGCACGGCAGGCGCTCGCGGGCTTGTGCGAATGGATCGCCATCACCGCCGGTGGGGAGTTCCGCCCCGCCCTGAGAACGCTTGGATGCTCCGGCAGGACCGGAGCGGAACCGATTCTAGGCAGGGCGACGGGGCCATGCTGTCACGGGCGTTGCGACCATCCGGCCGGTGTGACTTCCCGGCTGCGGGACGAAAAAAAAGCCGGCACGGGGCCGGCTTCTTCTGTGGGTCCGGGAGGTCCGCCAGCGCGGCCGCCCGATCCGATCACTTGACGTGCTTGCCGATCAAAGCGGCGAGTTCGAACATCGACACCTGCGACTTGCCGAAGATGGCCTTGAGCTTGTCGTCGGCATTGATGTTGCGCTTGTTGTCCTTGTCCTGCAGGTTGTTCTTCTTGATGTAGTCCCACAGCTTGCTGACCACCGCGGTGCGGGGCAGGGGCGTGGAGCCGACGACGGCTGCGAGCTCCGCGCTGGGGGTCAGTTCCTTCATGAAGGCGGCGTTGGGCGTGCGCTTCTTCGCCGGTGCGGCGGTCTTGGAAGCAGCAGCCTTCTTGGCCGGCGCGCCCTGGTCGGCCGTGGCTGTCTTCGCGGGAGCTGCGGCCTTCTTCGCAGGTGCCGCGGCCTTCGAGGCCTCGGTCTTCTTGGCCGGAGCCTTCTTTGCAGTTGCCATGGTTGATTTCCTTGTTGGATTTGGAGGTCTCGCCAATGAAAAATCAGGTCTCCATTGGAAGATCGCATGCTAAAGGAGAAGAAACACGTTTCCAAGGGAAAAAGGGACTTTTCGCTGGGCCCTGTTGCTTTTTTCCGAGGCTCCGCGAAGCCGTTTCGCCATTCCCGAATCCGGGGCGTCGAGGAACATCGTGGCATCAGTGCGATGGACTTCCGCCACCACGTGGCGGCCAGGTCGCCAGCACCACGCCGGACAGCGCCGGCACGAAGGCCAGCAACTGCGCACCGGAGAGCGATTCACCCAGCGCGAACACACCCACCAGCGCGGCGCTGACGGGCAGCATGACGGTGAAGACGCCGGCCTGCGCGGCGGGTACGTGCGCCAGGCCGGTCATCCAGAGCCACACCGTCCAGATGCTGGCGGCCATCGCATAGAACACGAGCAGCAGCCACATCCCGCTGCCGACCGCGCCGAAGTCGAAGTGCCAGGCCAGCCACAGGCCGAACGGGGTCGACAGCGCGAAGCCCCAGAGATTGATGAGCGAGGAGATGCGCTTGGGACCGAGTCGGCGGGTGAGGGATTTGCCGATCACGGCATAGGCGGCCTCGCACAGGACGGCGCAGAACACCAGCGCATTGCCCAGCCATGGCCAGGACCGCCGCATCGCGCCGGCATCCGACGCATCCGGCGCATGCATCGAGGTCGTCGATGGGGCCAGCGCCAGCAGCCCGATGCCGCAGGCCGCGCAGCCGATCGCCAGTCCCGTGCGCCACGTGATGCGCTCCTTCAGGAAGACGAAGCTGGCGGCGGCGACGGCGGCCGGGATCGACGCCATGATCACGCCCGCCGACACGGCGCTCGTCAGGCTGACGCCGAACAGCATGCAGATCGAGAACATGAAATTGCCCAGGAACGACTCCAGGAACACCAGGCCCCGGGTTCCCATGGTCATGGCCGGTTCGTCCGCACCGCGTCGCAACCAGTGGGGCATGGCGAGGGCGGCGATCCCGAAGCGCAACCAGGCCAGCAGCAGAACGGGGAACACCGCCACCAGGGGCTTGGACAGCGCGACGTAGCTGCCGACCAGCGTCGTGCTGAGCGCGAGGCAGCCATAGGCGACCCAGCGGCTGCCTGGGGAATCGGAACTGTTCAAGGGCGAAGCGGGTCGGGCCGGGCGTGAATTCGAAGAGGCGGCCGATGATGCCCGATGCATACACGCTCCCGACCAGATGGCCCGGGACCTGCCTTTTTCACAGTCAGGAACGGATTCCGCATCATGGGAAATTGATATGTTGCGCTGCGGTATATTTTCTCGATATGAGATATCGAATTCCGCATTGAAAAATTGTCATCGTAAGATGTTGATTTCATTAATGAAAAAATAACTCTTATATAAGACATAAGACATTTCAAAGCCGTTAAAGTCATGTCATGGCAGCAGCACTCGATCAGCTGATGCCAAGCAAAGATCAACAACCTCCCGGAGTGACTCACCATGCCTCAGACCCTCACCGAACAGCTCAGCCGCGAACAGCAGATCGCCGCCCTCGAAAAGGATTGGGCGACCAACCCGCGCTGGAAGGGCATCAAGCGGGGCTACAGTGCCGCCGAAGTGGTCCGCCTGCGCGGTTCCTTCCCCATCGAGCACACGCTGGCGCGCCGTGGCGCCGAGAAGCTCTGGGACCTCGTGCATGACGAGCCCTATGTCAACTGCCTCGGCGCGTTGACGGGCGGCCAGGCGATGCAGCAGGTGAAGGCCGGCATCAAGGCCATCTACCTGTCGGGCTGGCAGGTCGCCGCGGACAACAACAGCTATGCCTCGATGTATCCGGACCAGTCGCTCTATCCGGTCGACTCGGTGCCGACGGTGGTCGAACGCATCAACAACACCTTCCGTCGTGCCGACGAGATCCAGTGGTCCAAGGGCACCAATCCGGGCGATGCCGGCTACATCGATTATTTCGCGCCGATCGTGGCCGATGCGGAAGCCGGCTTCGGCGGCGTGCTCAATGCCTTCGAGCTGATGAAGGCCATGATCAAGGCCGGTGCCGGCGGCGTCCACTTCGAGGATCAGCTGGCCTCGGTCAAGAAGTGCGGCCACATGGGTGGCAAGGTGCTGGTGCCGACGACCGAAGCGGTCCAGAAGCTGATCGCCGCACGCATGGCGGCCGACGTCTGCGGCACGCCGACGCTGGTCATCGCCCGCACCGATGCGGAAGCCGCCGATCTCATCACGAGCGACTACGACGAGAACGACAAGGCCTTCATCACCGGTGAGCGCACGGCCGAAGGCTTCTATCGGACCCGCAAGGGCATGGATCAGGCGATCAGCCGCGCCGTGGCCTATGCCCACTACGCCGATCTGGTGTGGTGCGAAACCGGCACGCCCGACCTGGAATTCGCCCGCAAGTTCGCCGAGGCCGTGCACAAGGTGCATCCGGGCAAGATGCTGGCGTACAACTGCTCGCCGTCGTTCAACTGGAAGAAGAACCTCGACGATGCGACCATCGCCAAGTTCCAGCGCGAACTCGGTGCGATGGGCTACAAGTACCAGTTCATCACCCTCGCCGGCATCCACTCGATGTGGTTCAACATGTTCGACCTGGCGCAGGACTATGCACAGCGCGGCATGTCGGCCTA
Source organism: Variovorax sp. PEI5 (assembly GCF_056679935.1). NCBI lineage: Bacteria > Pseudomonadati > Pseudomonadota > Betaproteobacteria > Burkholderiales > Comamonadaceae > Variovorax > Variovorax sp. PEI5. Next base: position 1,857,561 of record NZ_CM155257.1, on the reverse strand, counting down.
TGTCGAGAAGGTCCAGGAACCCGAATTCGCGGCCCGCGACCGTGGCTACACCTTCGTCTCGCACCAGCAGGAAGTCGGTACCGGCTACTTCGACGAGGTGACCACGGTCATCCAGGGCGGAAAGTCGAGTGTGACGGCACTGACGGGTTCGACCGAGGAAGAACAGTTCCACTGACCCTTCGGCGGACGGACGGAGTCTGGCAGATAGAATCTCCGGCTCCGTCCCCGCAACAAGAGCGAGAAAGGCATTCTGGTTATGACACCGCGAACTACGTCCGACGCCTGCCCCGGCGCTACCTCCGAAGGAGCGCGCCGGTAATCCCGCGCGTCGGCGATCGCCGTCAGTCCACCAGCAAAGCGCGGTCGTCACCGCGCTTTTTTGTTTTTCACGCTCAAGATTTCCTCATGATTCAAATCACGCTTCCCGACAACTCCCAGCGCGAGTATCCCGGCCCGGTCTCGGTGGCCGACGTCGCCCGATCGATCGGCCCCGGACTCGCGAAGATGACGGTGGCGGGCAAGATCGATGGTCGCCTGGTCGACGCCAGCGACATCATCGACCGCGATGCCAAGGTCCAGATCATCACCCCCAAGGACGACGAGGGCCTCGAGATCATCCGCCACTCGACGGCCCATCTGGTGGGCCACGCGGTCAAGCAGCTCTATCCGACGGCGAAGATGGTCATCGGTCCGGTGATCGAGGAGGGCTTCTACTACGACATCTCGTACGAGCGCCCGTTCACGCCCGAGGACATGGCGGCGATCGAGCAACGCATGAAGGAACTGATCGCGCAGGACTACGAGGTCGTCAAGAAGATGACGCCTCGCGCCGAGGTGATCGAGGTCTTCAGGTCGCGTGGCGAGGACTACAAGCTTCGCCTGGTCGAGGACATGCCCGACGAACAGGCCATGGGCCTGTACTACCACCAGGAGTACGTCGACATGTGCCGTGGCCCGCACGTGCCCAACACGCGTTTCCTGAAGGTCTTCAAGCTGACCAAGCTCGCCGGTGCCTACTGGCGTGGCGATGCCAAGAACGAACAGCTCCAGCGGATCTACGGCACGGCCTGGGCCGACAAGAAGCAACTCGATCAATACATCCAGCGCATCGAGGAAGCCGAGAAGCGCGATCACCGCCGTCTGGGCAAGGAGCTCGACCTCTTCCACATCGACGAGGTCGCGCCCGGCGTGGTCTTCTGGCATCCGAAGGGATGGGCGGTCTGGCAGGCCGTCGAGCAGTACATGCGCCAGATCTACAAGGACACGGGCTATCAGGAAGTGAAAGGCCCGCAGATTCTCGACAAGAGCCTGTGGGAGAAGACGGGCCATTGGCAGAACTATCGCGACAACATGTTCGTCACCGAGTCGGAAAAGCGTGAATATGCGCTGAAGCCGATGAACTGCCCGGGCCATGTGCTGATCTTCAAGTCGGACCTGCGCAGCTATCGCGATCTGCCACTGCGCTATGGTGAATTCGGCCAGTGCCATCGCAACGAACCCAGCGGCGCGCTGCACGGGATCATGCGGGTGCGCGGCTTCACGCAGGACGATGGTCACATCTTCTGCACCGAGGACCAGATCCTGGAAGAGTGCGTGAACTACACCGCGCAGCTCCAGAAGGTCTATGCCGATTTCGGTTTCACCGACATCCTCTACAAGGTGGCGACTCGCCCCGAGAACCGCATCGGCTCCGATGCGCTCTGGGACAAGGCGGAACATGCCGTCATGGAGGCGCTGCGTCGGTCGGGGGTCGATTTCGTCATCGCGCCCGGGGACGGGGCCTTCTACGGTCCGAAGATCGAATACACGCTCAGGGACGCCATCGGCCGGCAATGGCAGTGCGGCACGATGCAGGTCGACTTCAACATGGCCGAGCGTCTGGGTGGCGAGTACGTGACCGAGACCAGCGGCCGTGCCTATCCTGTCATGCTGCATCGGGCGATCGTCGGCAGCCTGGAGCGCTTCATCGGCATGCTGATCGAGCACCATGCAGGTGCATTGCCTTCCTGGCTCGCGCCGGTACAGGTCGCGGTGCTCAATATCAGCGAGGGGCAGGCCGATTACGCTGCTTCCGTCGCTAAAACGCTGCAGAATCAAGGGCTTAGGGTTCAGCTTGACCTGCACAACGAAAAGATTACGTATAAAATACGGAAGCATTCGTTGCAAAAGCTTCCCTATATCCTCGTCGTGGGTGACAAGGAGAAGGAAGCAGGTGCCGTCGCAGTGCGCGCCCGGGGCAACATTGACCTCGGTGCCATGTCGGTGGAGGCGTTCTTACAGAAGGTCGCCGACGATATCCAGCACAAGCGCTGATTTTTCGATTGAAAAACAGGTTTGTGGGCGCAATCTGCATGGCGATCGCTGCCATTCCGGCCGCAAACTGTTTGAAGGATCCTGACCATCGCTACTGCATTCCGCGACCGCCGCCACCGCGAGGAACGCCAACACCGCCTTAACCGGGAAATCATGGCCCCGGAAGTCCGCCTGATCGGGCCCGAGAACGAGCCGTTGGGCGTCGTGAGTCTCATGGAGGCTCTGCGCCTCGCCGGCGATCAGGATGTCGACCTCGTGGAGGTCGTCGCTGCGGCCAACCCCCCGGTTTGTCGTCTGATCGAGTACGGCAAGTTCAAGTATCACGAGCAGAAGAAGGCGGCTGAGGCGAAGTCCAAGCAGAAGATCGTCGAAGTCAAGGAAATCAAGTTCCGCCCGGGCACCGATGATGGTGACTACAACATCAAGATGCGCAACATCAAGCGCTTCCTTGAAGAAGGGGACAAGTGCAAGATCACGTTGCGTTTTCGCGGTCGCGAGATCACGCACCAGGAACTGGGTCTGGCACTTCTGCAGCGCATTCGCGATGAATTGGGAGACACCATCATGGTCGAGCAGTTTCCGAAGCTCGAAGGGCGTCAGATGATCATGATGATCGCGCCGGGCCGAAAGAAGGCGGGTGCCGCCAAGCCGACGAGCGACGTCACGACGCAATCGCCGGCGACCGCCTGAACCGCATTCCTGGCCGTTCGCGGCTGATGCGTTTTCAGGTCGAAGGATTAGTCACAGGGTTTCGGGTGGTGGATGGTGCGAGTCGTCGACCAGTCGGAAAAAAGAAGTGTCTCGGGGCCAACAAGTCTGCGGATCATCTGCAGCGCCTCACGAGCACAAATTAAAGGAGCATTCACATGCCCAAAATGAAGACCAAGAGCAGCGCGAAAAAACGTTTCCGCGTTCGTCCCGGTGGCACCGTCAAGCGCGGTCAAGCCTTCAAGCGTCACATCCTGACCAAGAAGACCACCAAGAACAAGCGCCATCTGCGTGGTGCAGTCACCGTCCACGAGACCAACATGGTTTCGATGGCCGCGATGCTGCCCGGCATGGGCATTTAATTCAGACGAACAAGGAGTAAATACATGCCTCGCGTCAAACGTGGTGTAACGGCTCGCGCCCGCCACAAGAAAGTTCTCAAGCTCGCCAAGGGTTTCCGCGGTCGCCGCGGCAATGTCTTCCGCATCGCCAAACAGGCGGTGATGAAGGCTGGCCAATATGCCTACCGTGATCGCCGCACCAAGAAGCGCGTCTTCCGTCAATTGTGGATCGCGCGCATCAACGCCGCATCGCGTGAATTGGGCATGACCTACAGCCAATTCGCCAATGGCATCCGCAAGGCCGGCATCGAGATCGACCGCAAGGTCCTTGCCGATATCGCCGTGCATGACAAGGCCGCTTTTGCCGGCATCGTGGAACAAGTCAAGGCGAAGCTGGCAGCTTGATTTCCGTTTGCCGGGAGGTCGACCCTTCGGGCGGTCGACCGCGCCCATGGCACGAGGGCTGGCGCTTGAAGAAAGCACCAGCCCTTTTTTATTTTCTCCCTGAAGAATTTCATGAACGAGCTGGAATCCCTGGTCGAGACTGCACGGGCCGCCTTCGCCGCTGCGGCATTGCCTGCGGAGCTTGAGAACGCCAAGGCGCGTTTCATCGGCAAGTCCGGACGCATCACCGAGCTGATGAAGGGCATGGCGCAGCTGCCCGTCGACGAGAAGAAGTTTCGCGGTGCCGCGATCAACGTCGCCAAGCAGGCCATCGAGACCGCATTGTCCGAACGTCGCCAGCAGCTGGCAGACCTGGAACTGGAAGTACAGTTGCGGGCGGAGGCACTCGACGTGACCCTGCCGGGGCGTCGCCGCACGACGGGAGGTCTGCACCCGGTGAGTCGAACGATGGAACGCATCGAGGCCATCTTTTCCAGCATGGGTTTCGATGTCGCCGATGGTCCAGAGATCGAGAGCGACTGGCACAGCTTCACCTCGCTGAACAATCCTCCGAACCATCCGGCCCGTTCGATGCAGGACACGTTCTATGTCGACATCAAGGGCGAGGATGGCGTGTCGTACAACCTGCGTCCCCATACGAGTCCGATGCAGGTGCGCTATGCCCATCAGCACATCGCCAAGCACGCGGCCGCCTTCCAGGCCGCAGCGAACGACACCAGCGGAATGGTCAAGGCGCCCGAGATCCGGGTGATCGCTCCGGGACGCACCTATCGTGTCGACAGCGATGCCACGCATTCGCCCATGTTCCATCAGTGCGAAGGCCTGTGGCTGGGTGAGAACGTCAGCTTCAAGGACCTCAAGGTCGTTTTCACGGACTTCTGCCGTACCTTCTTCGAGAGCGACGATCTGGTGCTGCGCTTTCGCCCGAGCTTCTTTCCGTTCACCGAGCCGAGCGCGGAGATCGACATCCAGTTCCAGAGCGGGCCATTGGCAGGGCGTTGGCTGGAAGTGGCCGGATCGGGCCAGGTGCATCCGAACGTGGTGCGCAACATGGGTCTCGATCCCGAACGCTATATCGGCTTCGCTTTCGGCATGGGTCCCGACCGGCTCACCATGCTGCGCTATGGCGTGAACGACCTGCGCCTCTTCTTCGACGGCGACCTGCGATTCCTGTCGCAATTCCAGTGACGCGCTTCGGACTTCCCGCGTCACCCATCGATCCCTGAGAGAACAACGAATGCAATTTCCCGAGTCCTGGTTGCGCGAGTTCTGCAACCCGCCGCTGTCCAGTGCCGAATTGGCCGAGACGCTCACCATGGGCGGCTTCGAAGTCGAAGAGCGAAGCCCCGTGGCGCCGCCGTTCAGCCGCATCGTCGTCGGCGAGATCAAGGAGGCCGTGCAGCATCCCAACGCGGACCGCCTGCGCGTATGCCAGGTCGACGTCGGCCGGGATGCGCTGCTCAACATCGTCTGCGGTGCGCCCAACGCGCGCGTCGGCATCAAGGTGCCCTGCGCGTTGGTGGGGGCCGAGCTGCCGCCCGGTGAGGATGGCAAGCCCTTCCTGATCAAGCTCGGCAAGCTGCGTGGCGTCGAGAGCCAGGGCATGCTCTGCTCGGCGCGCGAACTCAAGCTCAGCGAAGACCACGAGGGATTGCTGGAGCTGGACAACGATGCGCCCCTGGGTGCCGATGTCCGCGACGTCCTCGCGCTCGACGATCTGCTCCTCACGCTCAAGCTCACGCCCAATCTGGCGCATGGCCTGAGCGTCCATGGCATCGCGCGCGAATTGTCCGCGCTGACCGGCGCGCCCCTGGAGACACCGGCCATCGCGCCCGTGGCGGCATCGCTGGACGACATGCTGCCCGTCAGCGTGGAGGCTGCCGAACTGTGCGGACGCTTCTCAGGGCGCGTGATCCGCGATGTCGACACCACCGTCAGGACGCCCGCCTGGATGGTCGACCGGCTCGCGCGTTGCGGTCAGAGAAGCGTGTCGCCGCTGGTCGACATCTCCAACTACGTGATGTTCGAGTATGGCCAGCCGACCCACATCTTCGACCTGGACAAGATCCACGGAGGTCTCGTGGTGCGCTGGGGGCACGCGGGCGAGCAGCTCAAGCTGCTCAACGGCAGCAACGTGACGATCGACGAGAAGGTGGGCGTGATCGCCGATGCGCGCGGCATCGAGTCGCTCGCGGGCATCATGGGCGGCGATGCGACCGCGGTGTCCGACAGCACCCGACACATCTATGTCGAGGCGGCGTTCTGGTGGCCCGAAGCGATCCAGGGCCGGTCGCGACGCTTCGGCTTCACGACCGATGCCGGGCACCGCTTCGAACGTGGCGTCGATCCGAGCCGCACCGTCGAGATCATCGAACGCATCACTCGGCTGATCGTCGACATCTGCGGTGGCTCGGTCGGTCCGGTCGACGACAAGATCCTCCGGTTGCCCGAAGCCGAGCCGGTCACGCTGCGCGTCGCACGCGCGGCCCGGGTCATCGGCATGCCGGTCACCCAGGCACAGTGCGTCGATGCGATGCGACGTCTCGGGCTGTCGGTCGAGGAGGGCGACGGCGTCGTCATCGTCACGCCGGCGCCCCACCGGTTCGACCTGCGGATCGAGGAAGACCTGATCGAGGAGGTCGTACGGCTGATCGGCTACGACAAGCTGCCCACGACGCCGCCACTCGCTCCCATCACCGCCCGCATCCGTCCCGAAGATCACCGTGGTCGTTTCGCCGTGCGCCATCAGGTGGCCGGACTCGGCTACCAGGAGACGGTCAATTTCAGTTTCGTGGAAGCCCACTGGGAGCATGAACTCGCGGGCAACGCCGATCCGGTGAAGCTGCTCAATCCGATCGCCAGTCCGATGAGCGTCATGCGTTCCTCCCTCATGGGATCGTTGCTGCAGGTGCTCAAGTTCAATCTCGACCGCAAGGCGCAGAGCGTGCGGGTCTTCGAGATCGGTCGCGTGTTCATGCGTGATGCGAGCGTCGCGACCACCGACACCACGGTCAAGGGCATCCATCAACCCATGCGGCTGACCGGTCTGGCCTGGGGCGACGATGCCGCCTCGCGCTGGAATGGCAAGCCGCAGCGGGTCGATTTCTATGACGTCAAGGGCGACGTCGAAGCCTTGCTGGCACCGCGTCTGGCGACCTTCGAGCCCGTCGAGCATCCGGCGCTGCATCCGGGCCGCTCGGCGCGCGTGATGATCGACGGCCAAGCCATCGGTGTCGTCGGCGAGCTGCATCCTCGCTGGCGCCAGAGCTGGGATCTGGCCCAGGCGCCGCTGCTGTTCGAACTCGATCTGGAGGCGGTCACGCCGAGACCGGTGCCGGTCGCCCGGCCCGTGCCGAAGCATCAGCCCATCGAACGCGACATCGCCGTGATCGTGGCAGAGGAAGTCACTCACCAGCGTTTGATCGATACCATCAAGGCGACGTCGACGCAGGGCATGCTGCGTGATGCCGTCCTGTTCGACATCTATCGTCCGCAACCCGCGCGCGAGGGTGCCACGTCCGGAACGGCCGGCCTGGCATCGGGAGAGAAGAGCATGGCGGTGCGGCTGGTCTTCCGGTCCGAAGGTCAAGCCCTGAACGACGAACAGGTCGAACCGGTCGTGCGCGCCATCGTCGAGCAATTGGCATCGACCCTGGGCGCGCGTCAGCGAGGATGAACAGGATCATGGATTTCACGCTCGAAGCACTGGAAACGCCTGCCTTGACCAAGGCACATCTGGCCGAATTGCTGTTCGAGCAGATCGGCCTCAACAAGCGTGAATCGAAGGACATGATCGAGGCCTTCTTCGAGCTGGTGGCGACCAGCCTGATCGAAGGTACCGACGTCAAGATCTCCGGATTTGGCAATTTCCAGATCCGCATGAAGGCGCCCCGTCCCGGGCGCAATCCCAGGACCGGGGAAGCCATTCCGATCGGCGAACGTCGCGTTGCCACCTTCCATGCAAGCGCCAAGCTCAAGGAGCAGATCCAGAACGGTGGAGGCAGTGGGTCCGAAGCGGTCTCGAATGTCGATGCGACCGAGATCGAAGTTTGGCGGGTGGGCGCCGAATAAGTGCTTGGTCCGCTGCGGGCACGTGGAGTAATCTTCGAGATTTGGCCTGCACCGTATTGATTTCAATGGAGAAAATGCTTCCACCGATTCCTGCCAAGCGTTACTTCACGATCGGTGAGGTCGGTGAGCTGTGTGGCGTGAAGCCGCACGTTCTGCGTTATTGGGAGCAGGAGTTCACCCAACTGCGTCCCATGAAGCGACGCGGCAACCGACGCTACTACCAGCACCATGAAGTGCTGATGATCCGCCGGATCCGGGATCTGCTCTACGACCAGGGCTTCACCATCAGTGGGGCCCGCAACAAGCTGCAGGAACTGGCGCAATCGGAGCGGGAGCGGCGCCGGGCCATGGTGGAAAACGTCATGGCCACTCGTTTCACGCCAGACGAAGTCGATGACCCCGATGGCCCCGAGGAGTACGGCGTGGAGGGGGTCGAAGCGACGGATATCGATCAGGAAGTCTGGGATGCGGCTGTGCACGAGCCCTTCGCACCGATGTCCACGACGCTGACCACGACCTCGCTCGACGCCATGCCTGCATCGAACGACGAGAGGGATCTCGCGCGATGGCAGGATCTGAGACGCGAATTGTTGGAAATTCGGGAGCTCTTTGCTCTGGAGCCCGGCGCGCGACAGCTATAATCGAAGGCTTCGGTGTGTGGCGCAGCCTGGTAGCGCACTTGCATGGGGTGCAAGGGGTCGAAGGTTCGAATCCTTTCACACCGACCAACATGGAAAAGGGTTGGCAACTTCACGGTTGCCAACCCTTTTTTCTTTTCGCCGACCCCGCGCTCGGCAGGTCGGCCCGACATCATCGATTGAGCTCGTACGGGAAATTGCGTCCTGCGATCCGGAACCCCGCCAGGACAAGCGCGCGCAGATGCTTGCGTGCCGTGACCTTGCCATGGGTGAAAGCCTGGCGCGCCGGGTAGAACGCATGGATCATCGCCTCACGACTTGCACTGCGCTGCTTGCGAAGCTGACGAAACTGCCGCTCGAGAGTGATGCCCAGCGAGGCGGGGCCGAAATGTTCGTCGAAGACCCTGCGGGCGGCGGCGCCGCGCTCCTGCCACTCGTGCTCGCGCGAGCGAATGATGGCGTCGAGTTGAGGAAGCTGCTTCTCTTTCACGAACAAGCAGAAACTCCAGTCGACACCCTCGACCGGAATCCAGGTATCCGCCATCACCACGGGTGCGATGCCCATCTCCATGGCCTCGAACATGCGGATGCTCGAGGGACTGGCGCCTCTTGGACACAGGGCGAATTTCGAAGCCCGCATCGTCTCGACATACACGCGCTGCTGGGTGCTCTTGTCGACCTTGCCGCCGGCGTCCGGAGCCCAATGCTTGTAGTAGTCGGTCGGTGCCACATGCACGTCCGGCAGATCGAGCGACTTGTAGTGCCGGAACAGCCGCTTGCGCAGCATGCAGGTGCTGCCGCCCATGAAGCTGTAGAGCAGCGTCTTGTCCATCGGCTCGTCGATCAGTCGATCGATCCAGCCGTTGCGCTTGCCCTGTGCCGAAAAGAGCGAGGTGTAGGGGCTGCAGGTCAGGGCCCGATGGCGTGACAGCAGACCGGTGTAGTTCGATGCATACAGGGCCGGGATGTAGTAGTCCATGACATCCGAATCGGAGATCGTCACGCACTTCTCCGGAAACCGGTGATAGGCGTCCATCTGGCGGATGGATGCGGCCTCGCCGTCGCTCATGACGATGACTTCCGCCTTGTCCAGGTCAGGGGTCAGAACGATGTTGTCGAACTGCTGGAGCACACCCGTCAACTCGCGATGGTGACGCTGGTCGGGAGTGCCTGTGACATGAAGCACGATCATGGGTTGTCAGTCTTTCGCTGGACCAAAAATGTCCTGTGTCAAGAAAATATTAAAGTTTTATGTGTCTTAATGCACAGTAATGCATTTTTAATATACGTCCTTATTTGAGATGTTTTTGTAAGAAAAAAAGAAACAATCTTTAATTTGGCGCTGCGGTGTACGGTGTCCTGGCCGTTTCCAGGCTCATTGCTCGAGAGAACCGGACGACATGCGAATGCGAAAGAAGGCCGATCTGCCGCAGAAGAACTGCCTGGCTTGCGGTTTGCCCTTTGCCTGGCGGAAGAAATGGAGCAAGGACTGGGAGGAGGTCAAGTACTGCTCGGAGCGCTGCAGACACGCGCGTAAGCAGGGTTGATGCTTTTGCGTTCCACGATTCATGGCGGGCAGATGTCTGGCGCCCTGTCGGTCCGCGCCGACGCCACATGGGCTTCGCTGCTTGCGCGAGCGCGTGGATCGGCTTCTAAAAAGAAGCCATTCAAGGAGTCTCACATGGCACATGGCAGCGATCTTCCGGTTCCCGATCTTCCGACCCCCATCACGACGCCGGATCCCGTCGAGTCCGATCCATCCCAACTTCCGGTCGAGCCCGAGCTCGATCCCGCAAGCCCCACCAAGCCGTTGAGCGTCGCCGGTTTTCTGATGGCCAAGACCATCGTCGGCGGCACGCGCCTGCTGCACACCGCGACGGCCTTGCGCTTCAGGGCCAATCGCCAATTCATGCGCGCGGCGTCATTTCGCTGGCCCGATGCCAAGGCCTCGATGAGCCGGATCTAGCGGAGTAGATACTTTGCCGGCTTGAGATAAGCTGGCCGCATGAACGATCTTGATTGTGTTGTCGTCGGTGCGGGAGTCGTGGGCTTGGCCGTAGCCCGCGCATTGGCCCTGCAGGGGCGTGAAGTGATGGTGCTGGAGTCGGCTTCCTCTATTGGCACGGGCATCAGTTCACGCAGCAGCGAAGTCATCCATGCCGGCATGTATTACCCCCAGGGTTCACTGAAGGCCCAGTTGTGCGTCGAGGGCAGGGGTCTGCTCTATGCCTACGTCAACGAGCGTGGCGTCGCGCATCGACGCTGTGGCAAGCTGATCGTCGCGACATCCGCGGCGCAGGTAGGCTATCTGCAGAAGATCCTGGCCAGCGGCATCGCCAATGGCATATCCGATCTCTCCCTCCTCGGCGCCGAGGAAGCCAAGGAGATGGAGCCACAGCTTAAATGCCAGGCGGCACTGCATTCCCCCAGCACCGGCATCATCGACAGTCATGCGCTCATGCTCGCCTACCAGGGCGACATCGAAGGCATGGGGGGTATGGTCGTGTTCCGTTCCCATGTGGTTCACGGACGTTGCGATGCCGAGGGCATCGAACTGGACCTGGGCGACGATACGCTCGTGCGATGCCGGACGCTGGTGAATGCCGCCGGTCTCGGCGCACCCGCGCTGGCGCGGAATCTGGATGGATTGCGGGCCGATCTCGTGCCCACGCCCTATTACGCCAAGGGCAGCTATTTCACCCTGGCTGGCAAGGCGCCCTTCGATCGTCTCATCTATCCGGTGCCCGAAGCCGCTGGGTTGGGCGTGCACCTGACGCTGGACCTGGGCGGACAGGCTCGATTCGGTCCCGATGTCGAATGGGTGACGTCGCCCGACGATCTGGTCGTCGACCCCCGGCGCTGCGCCGGTTTCTATGCCGAGGTGCGACGCTACTGGCCGGGTTTGAAGGACGACAGCCTGGTGCCGGCCTACGCCGGCATGCGGCCGAAGATTTCGGCGCCCGGCGAGCCGGCTGCGGATTTCTGCATCCAGGGTCCCGAGGTGCATGGCATCCCGGGTCTGGTGAACCTGTTCGGGATCGAGTCGCCGGGGCTCACCAGCAGCCTGGCCATCGGTGCCCGCGTGGCGGGCATGCTGGCGACCGTCTGAGTCGTCCGTCACATCGATTGGCATGCCATTTGCAGGCATGCGAGTTACCGGCGCTCGGCCGGCATTTCGCTTGAAGGAACGTTTCTCCCATGAGTGCAGCCAACAATCTCGAAGCCGCGTCCAATGCGGTCATCGAGGATATCGCGAGCGAAGTCAAGGTCGTGCTGGGCAACGCGGAGCTGGCGGCCAATCCCCAGATCAAGGCACTGCGACAGCGTCTGGAAGCCAAGATCACGATCGCGCGTGAGCTCGCGGCCGAGAAGGCCAAGATAGCGGCCCAGAAGGCGAAGGAAGCCGCCAACACGGCCAATGCCTATGCTCACGACGAGCCCTGGCAGATCGCTGCGGGTGCCATGGCCGTCGGTCTGCTGGTGGGCCTGCTGATCTCGACGCGACGCTGACGACGTCCAGCGTCGCGATCGACGCAGCCTCGAATCCTTCGAATGAGCCGCTCAGGGCTTGGAGCGGCGCAGGGCCTGGGCCGTCTGCGTGATCAGTCCGGGCCCACGATAGATCAGTCCGGTATAGATCTGCACGACATCGGCTCCCGCCTCGATCTTGGCCACGGCATCGTCGGCATCGAGGATGCCGCCGACGCCGATGATCGGATACCCGGTTCCGAGCGCACCGCGCAGTTGCCTGATGACCTGATTGCTCGTCTCCCGCACCGGAGCGCCCGACAGTCCGCCGGTCTCGCCCGCATGGGCCAGGCCCTGGACCGCTTCCCGGGACAGGGTGGTGTTGGTCGCGACGACGCCGTCGACGCCGTGGCGTCGGAGAGCGGCGGCGATGACCTCGACCTGCGTCGCCACGAGATCCGGTGCGATCTTGAGGAAGAGCGGCACCCGTCGCGACTGCGCTTGCGCCAGGCGCTCGCGCCGTTCCACCAGGATCTCCAGCAGGCGGTCGAGCGCCTCGTCGCTCTGCAGCGAGCGCAGGTTGGCGGTGTTCGGGCTGGAGACATTGACCGTCACGTAGTCGGCGTGCGGATAGACGCCTTCCAGGCAGGCCAGGTAATCGTCGGTGGCACGCTCGATCGGCGTCGAGGCGTTCTTGCCGATGTTCAGGCCCAGCAACATCGGTGGCGGGCCTCCAGCGGCGCCGTGCCGCTGGCGGAAGCGCGAGCGCTGGACGTTGTCCAGGAAGGCATCGAGCCCGTCGTTGTTGAAGCCCAATCGGTTGATCAACGCATGGCGCTCCGGCAGGCGGAAGATGCGCGGTCTCGGATTGCCCTGCTGGGGCTTGGGCGTGACGGTGCCGACCTCCACGAAACCGAAGCCCATCGCCGAGAAGGCGTCGATGCAGCGCGCGTTCTTGTCGAGCCCGGCGGCGAGTCCGACCCGATTGGGAAACGTCAGGCCGGCCAGGGTGACCGGATCGTCGACCCGCCGGACCCGGTAGAGATGTTCCAGTGGCGTGTTCTGGCTGCGCTGCAGGGCATCGAGCGTGATTTCGTGAGCATGTTCGGGATCGAGTCCGAAGAGCAGGGGGCGGGCGAGTCCATAGAGGGACGAGGTCAGCGGCATCGGATAATTCCCGGCTTCGATGTGTTCAAGACAACCCAGGATTCTCCCCGATGACCACCCCTCGCTTCACCCAGGACGAACTCAAATCGCAGGTCGGACGCGCCGCGCTCGATCACGTCGTCAGAGGCGCGATCGTCGGCGTGGGAACTGGCTCCACGGTCAACAAGTTCATCGACGCGCTGGCCGACATCAAGGACGACATCGAAGGCGCGGTGTCGAGCTCGCAGGCTTCGACCGAACGGTTGCGGGCGCTCGGCATTCGGGTGTTCGACAGCAACGAGGTCGATGAACTGGCCGTCTACATCGACGGCGCCGACGAGATCGACGGCCGGGGCTTCATGATCAAGGGCGGCGGCGCGGCGCTCACGCGCGAGAAGATCGTCGCCGCCCAGTCACGTACCTTCGTCTGCATCGCCGATGCCTCCAAGCGCGTCGAGGTGCTCGGTGGGTTCCCGCTGCCGGTCGAGGTGATTCCCATGGCGGCGCGGCGCATCATGCGCGAGTTCGAGCGGCTCGGAGGCATCGCCCAGGTGCGCGAGAAGGAGGGCGTGGCCCTGGTGACCGACAACGGCCAGCACATCGTCGACGTGACCGGCCTGAGGATCACCGATCCGCTCGGCTTCGAGAGCGAGGTCAACCAGTGGCCGGGCGTGGTGACGGTGGGCGTCTTCGCCCGCCAGCGTGCCCATGTCTGCCTGCTGGCCACGCCCGAGGGCGTCCGCACCCTGCGCTTCGACCAGACGGCCTGACGCGCTGGCCGGCCGGCGATCCGGCGCCGGCTAGAACTGGATGCCCGCCGGGTTCTGCGGCGACGGACCGCGCGGAACGGGGACGGCGGGCGCCGGCAGGTCGGATGCCGACACCGGATCCCGTGCCGGCGAGCCCGCAGGCGTTGCTGGGGCCGGCGTCAGTGCCACCAGCGGCTGCGCCGCCGGGCGCCGATAGCCAGCCGGCAGCGCGATGCTCCTCGGATAGCCCGCTGCATCGAGATACTGGGACCATTCGGTGTCCGCGAAGCCCTTGAGCTGCTGCGCCCCGATCGACAGCAAGGGCAGGACGTTCTGCCCGCTCAGCCGCTGCAGGGCATCGCTGTCGGCGACCGTCCTGACCTGTCGCTCGTCGAACGGGATGCCGCGCGCGGCGAGCAGGGCCCGTCCGGCATCGCACGGCTCGCAGGCATCGCGTGTGTAAAGCGTGACCGGATAACGCTGCATGACCTGCCGCAGCTCATAGGGCAGACCGACCGCGCTGCCGTCGAGCGCCGAGGCGCCGGAAGGCGCCAGGGGCTGGACACCGGCCGCCGGAGGCTGATCCGAGAACACGACCTGGCCATTGCGGTCGAGATGGCGGTAGATCGGCTGGGCCAGGACCAGCGCCGGTCCGGCTGCCGCCCACAACGTGACGACGCCACCGAGCGTCCGGGCCAATGAAGCAGCAGTCATCATGAGAATGAAGGCCTTCGTGATGTGGAGAACGGCACGAGTATGTCAGGCGCGCCCGGCGCCGCGTCTCCCTGCGGCCCCGCCTCAGGCCGGCTGTGCCTCGGACATGCCCTGGTGGCGCAGCAGCGCGTCGAGCTGGGGTTCGCGGCCCCGGAAGGCCTTGAAGGACTCCATGGCGCTGCGGCTGCCACCGGCCTCCAGGATGGCCTGACGGTACTTGCGTCCGGTCTCGACGCTCGGCTCGCCGTTGTCGCCGACCGTCTCCTCGAAGGCCGCATAGGCGTCGGCGCTCAGCACCTCGGCCCACTTGTAGCTGTAGTAGCCGGCCGCGTAGCCGCCCGCGAAGATGTGGCTGAAGGTGTTGGGCGTGCGACTGAAGGGCGGCGATGGCATCACCGCCACTTCGCGACGTACATCGGCCAGCAGTGCCAGCACGCCACCGGCCGGCGCCGTGGCGGCCTGGTACTCGGTGTGCAGCAGCATGTCGAACAGCGACAGCTCGATCTGGCGCAGGGTCTGCAGGCCGCTCTGGAAGTTCTTGGCCGCCGTCATCTTGTCGAACAGCTCGCGCGGCAACGGCAGGCCGGTGTCGACATGCGAAGTCATGTGGCGCAGCACATCCCACTCCCAGCAGAAGTTCTCCATGAACTGGCTCGGCAGTTCGACCGCGTCCCACTCGACGCCACTGATGCCGGAGACGTCGCGCTCGTTCACGCGGGTGAGCATGTGATGCAGTCCATGGCCGAACTCGTGGAACAACGTGGTCACGTCGTCGTGCGTGAGGAGGGGCGGCTTGCCGCCCACGCCTTCGGCGAAATTGCACACCAGCTGCGCGACGGGCGTCTGCAGGGCCCCGCTGTCCGGGCGGACCCAGCGTCCGCGCACGTCGTCCATCCAGGCACCGCCGCGCTTGCCCTGGCGAGCCGACGGATCGAGATAGAACTGGCCGACGAGCTCGCCCTCGCGCTCGATCCGATAGAACTCCACGGTCGGATGCCAGACCGGTGCCGAGTCGCGACGGATCGACACCTCGAACAGCGTCTCGACGATCTTGAACAGGCCGGCCATCACCTTGGGTGCCGGGAAATACGGCTTCACTTCCTGTTCGCTGAAGGCATAGCGCGCTTCCTTCAGCTTCTCGCCGATGTAGCTCCAGTCCCAGGGCTGCGGATCGTCGAGGTTCAGCTGCGAGGCCGCGAAGGAACGCAGGTCGACCAGGTCGCGCTCGCCATAGGGGCGGGCCTTGACGGCCAGGTCGCGCAGGAACTTCACGACCTGCTCGGGCGAGTCGGCCATCTTGGGCACGACCGAGAGTTCGCCGAAGTTCCGGTAACCCAGCAACCGCGCTTCCTCCTCGCGCAGCGCGAGGATCTCGCCGATGAGCGCGGTGTTGTCGAAGGCCGGATCGCCCAGGTCGCTGGCGCGGGTGCCGAAGGCGCGGTAGAGCCGTTCGCGCAGGGCGCTGCTTCTGGCGAACTGCATGACCGGCAGGTAGCAGGGCATCTTCAGCGTGAGCTTGTAGCCGGCCTTGCCCTCGGCCTCGGCAGCGGCGCGGGCGGCGTTCACGACGTCCTCGGGCAGGCCCTCGAGCTCGCTCGCATCGGCGTAATAAGCGAAGGCATCGGTCGCGTCGAGCGAGTTCTCGCTGAACTTCTGACCCAGCTCGGCCTGCCGTTCCTGGATCTCGGCGAAACGCTCCTTGGCCGTACCCTGCAGATCGGCACCGCCCAGCACGAAATTGCGCACCGCGTTGCGATGGGCCTGGCGCTGCTCCGCATTGAGCGCGGAAGGGTCGATGGCCTTGTACTTGGCGAACAGGCGTTCGTCGGATCCCAGGCGGGTCCAGAACGCGGTGACGCGGGGCATGGCCTCGTTGTAGGCGGCGCGCAGCTCGGGCGTATCGGCCACGGCGTTCAGGTGTCCGACGGCGCCCCAGGCGCGCCCGAAACGCTCGGAGGCGACGTCCAGCACCTTCGAGATGGCAAGCCAATCCGCCGGGAACTCCGGTGCGGTCACGGTCTGCAGCGCGGTTTCCGATTCGGCGAGGAGGGCATCGACGGCGGGCGCGACGTGCTCGGGCCGGATCCGGTCGAAGAGCGGCAGGTCGGTGAAGTCGAGAAGCGGATTGGACATGGTGTTCATGGAGATCATCTGGCGCCGCGGTGCGGCAAGTTCAAGTCGTCTGGGCCGCCCGTTCGGCTGCTTCCAGCGTGTTGACGAGCAGCATCGTGATGGTCATGGGGCCGACGCCGCCGGGCACCGGCGTGATCCAGCCGGCGACCTCGCGCACGCCGGCGAAATCCACATCGCCGCACAGCTTGCCGGCCTCGTTGCGGTTCATGCCGACGTCGATGACGACGGCGCCGGGCTTGACCATGTCGGCGGTCAGCACGTCGCGTTTGCCGACGGCGGCGACCACGACGTCGGCCTGGCGCGTGAAGGCACCGAGGTCGGCGGTGGCGCTGTGGCACATGGTGACGGTGGCATTCTTCGCCAGCAGCATCAGGGCCATCGGCTTGCCCACGATGTTGCTGCGACCGATGACCACCGCGTGCTTGCCGCGCAGGTCGTAGCCGATCGATTCGAGCATCTTCATGCAGCCATACGGCGTGCAGGGCCAGAAGCCGGGGGCGCCGGTCATCAGCGCGCCGGCACTCGCGACGTGGAAGCCGTCGACGTCCTTGTGCGGTGCGATCGCCTCGATCACCTTCTGGGCGTCGATGTGCGCGGGCAGGGGCAGCTGCACCAGGATGCCGTGGATCGCCGGGTCCTCGTTGAGGGCCTCGACGCGCGCGAGCAGCTCGGCCTCGCCAAGCTCGGCCGGATATCTCTCCAGCACCGAATGCAGGCCGTTGTCCTCGCAGGCCTTGACCTTGTTGCGCACGTAGACCTGGCTGGCGGGGTTGTCGCCAACCAGCACCACGGCCAGGCCGGGCGTGGTGCCGCGCGCCCTCAGGGCGGCGGCGCGGGCGGCCACGTCGGCGCGCAGGGTGTGCGAGAGGGCGTTGCCGTCGATCGATTGGGCTGTCATGGGAGGGGTCGATTTTCCAAGTGGAAACGCCCGCTTGCGCAGGCGTTCTGAACGGTTGTCGCTATCCGTGCGATAGCGGGATCAAGGGGTCTTGACGGCCGGCTGGACCTGCCCGAGCGCAATCTTCAGCAGATCGGCGACGGTGTTGGCGTTGAGTTTCTCCATGATGTTGGCGCGATGCGCCTCCACCGTCTTGATGCTGATGCCCAGGTCGTCGGCGATCTGCTTGTTCAGGCGTCCGGCGACGATGCGTTCGAGCACCTGCGCCTCGCGGCCGGTGAGCTTGGACAGCAGCGCGTCGCGGCTGGCCGACTGCTGGTGCTGGGCGAAAGCATCGCGGGCGTGCTCGAGCATGCGCTCGACCAGCGTCACGAGCTGGTCTTCGTTGAAGGGCTTCTGGATGAAGTCCATGGCGCCCTTCTTCATCGAGTCGACCGCCATCGGCACATCGCCATGGCCGGTGATGACGACGATCGGCAGGGGCGAGCGGCGCTCGATCAGGCGGTCCTGCAGCTCGATGCCCGACATGCCGCTCATGCGGATGTCGACGATCAGGCAGGCGACTTCGCGCGGGTCGTAGCGGGAGAGAAAGGACTCGGCGGAATCGAAGCAGCGGACCCGGTAGTCCTTGCCCTCGAGCAGCCATTGGAGCGAGTCGCGCACCGCTTCGTCATCGTCGACGACGTAGACCGTGCCCTTCTTCGGAATCAAGCTCATGCGGGTACCTTTGCCTCGTCGTTTGCTATGGAATTCGTAGCGTCCATCACCGGAATCCAGAAGGAGAAACGGCATCCGACCACATCCGAACCATTGTAGATGTTCTCCGCCTGCATCCGGCCGCGATGGGACTCGACGATGGTGCGGCAGAGATTCAGGCCGATGCCCATGCCTTCGGGCTTGGTGGAGAAGAAGGCCTCGTAGAGCCGGTCCATGACCTCGGGCGCCAGACCGCGTCCGGTGTCCTGGACCGAGAACTCGACCGCCGCCTGGCCCTCGATGGTCTTGGGCAGCACCCGGAGTTCGACGCTGCGCCGCGCCAGCGGCCGGCCGGCGTTGTCGATCGACTCGGCCGCGTTCTTCAGCAGGTTGACCAGCACCTGCTCGATCAGGATGGGATCGACCCGCACGATCGGCAGCCGCGCCGCGACATAGTGGTTGAGCCGCACGTTGTGACGGCGCAATTCGATGCCGGCGAGTTCGACCGCCTCGCTGACCATCGTCGCCACGTCCGAAGGCGTGCGATTGGGCTCGCTGCGCTTCACGAACGAGCGGATGCGCTGGATGATCTGGCCGGCGCGCTGCGCCTGCTTGGAGGTCTTGTCGAGTGCGGCGAGCAGGGCGTCGGTGTCGATCTGCTGGTTGCGGATGCGCGACATCATCCCGTTGCAGTAGTTGGTGATGGCGGTCAGCGGCTGGTTGAGTTCGTGTGCCACGCTCGAGGCCATCTCGCCCATCGTGATGAGCCGGCTCGACGCATGCGCCCGGTCGGCCTGCGCGGCGGCGAGTTCCTCGGCATCGCGTCGCGGCGTGATGTCGGTGGCGATGACGAGCTGAGCGAGCCGGCCGTCGACCCAGGTGAGATAGCGCGAGCGCACCTCCAGCCACTTGCCCAGTTGCGGCACGAAGATCTCGTTGTTGGCCGGCTGGGCGGCGGTCAGGGTGTCGATCGGCAGGCCGGCGAACGGATCGACGTCGTCGAGCGCATCGTCGTGCGCGGCCGAGGCCGGCACACCCGCCTGCGCCACCATGCCCAGGTGGCCGATGGTGTCGGAACCGAACCAGAGCCGGTAGAGCTTGTTGGCGAACAGCAGCTCCTCGCTGCCGATGGGCGCCACCGACACCGCCGCGTCGAGGGCTTCCAGCACCGTCGTGAAGCGCTCGTAGGAGGCCGACAGCTGCTCGCGGATGCGGGTGGGCTCGGTGATGTCGGTCATCGAGGTCATCCAGCCGGCCTGATGGCCGCGGGCGTCGATCAGTGGCGAGACATAGAGCCGGGCGTTGAAGACGGTGCCGTTCTTGCGCCGGACCCGCACCTGGAAGCCGCCGGGCAGGGCGCGGCCGTGGATCTCCTCCTCCAGCCGTTCGTTCATGACCTCGCGTTCGGACTCCAGCCAGTAGGGGAAAGGCGGCTTCTTGCCGACCAGGTCGGCCTCGCTCCAGCCCGTCATGGCGCAGAAGGCGGCATTGACATAGGTGATGCGGCCCTCGAGATCGAGCACGCGCATGCCGGTCAGCATGGAGTTCTCCATCGCGCGGCGGAAGTTGGTCTCGGCCACCAGGGCCTGCTGCGTCTGCAGCCGGCGCCGGGTGTGGCGCCAGGTGCCGATCAGCATCCAGGCGGTGAGCACGCTCAGTGCGCCGACCAGCCAGAACAGTCCGTTGCCCACCAGGCCCGGGGACGTGCGATAGGCCTGGGCGCGCAGGATCAGGCCGTTGCCCACCGGCGAGACCGGGACCTCGTATTCGTTGATGCGCTCGGCCCAGGGCAGCATGCGCGTCCCGCTCTCGCGCGGATTGGCCGTGTTGCCCGCCAGCATGCCGCCCTTGCCGTCGAGCAGCGAGACGGCATAGCGCGCGGCCACCTCGGGCGGCACGCCATAGCGCAGCAGGCTGTCGATGGAGAACTCCCCGAGCACGACGCCGGCGAACAGGCCCTGCTCGTAGAGCGGGATGTGCAGCTGCAGCATGCTGTTGGGGTCGTCGCTCTTCATCGGCTGCGAATAGACCGGCTGGCTCAGCTCGCGCGCCAGGGCGTAGTTGCTCTCGATCTCGCCCGGCCGCAACACCTCGTCGAGCGGATGCTGCTGCGCGGGATGCACGCTCGGGGCGGCGTGGCTGGCCTTGAAACGGCGGCGGTCGTCGATCCAGCTGAGGGCCTGCAGCTCGGGGTATTGGCTGATGAGCGATTCCGCCCGGCTGGTGAATTCGGGCCCGTCGATCTCCCGGTTGGAGGCATCGCGCGCCAGTCGCATGAGCTGCTCCTGACGCTCCAGCAGACGCAGGCGCAGGCGCTGCTGGGCGTATTCCACATCGCGCTTGACCGACTCCTGCTCGCGCTCGACTTCCTCGGCGCGCAGATACCAGAAGGCGGACACGATGGCCGCCAGGAACAGCACCACCGCGGCCAGGGGCGCCAGCATGGCCACCGCGTCCTGGAGCACCGGTGTCTGGCGGCGCCACCAGCGGCGCCACCACGACAGCGGCGACGTCTTCACGGCGCTTCGGGCAGCGGCTAGCGGGCTGAAAGGGGGCATCCGACCGAGTGTAGGGGAAGCCCCTAATGTGTCGGTCACGACGCCTTTTGAAAAACCGTTCAGACTGACAACCGCCTGTCCCGGTCAGGTCTTCGGCAATTTCTTATAACGCCCAAATTTCACATGAAGAAAACATAAAACACCATTTGAAATCAGCTTGGTTCTGTGAGACATTTCCGCTTAATTTTTTTCGCCACGCACCCCCCAGGAGACAAGCATGTCGGCAAATCCCGAGAACACCCACGGCTCGGCCGCGAACGACGCGGATGCACAAGAGACCCGTGAATGGACCGATGCGCTGTCCGCAGTGATCCAGAGCGAAGGCCCCGAACGGGCGCACTTCCTGCTCGAACAACTGCTCGAGCACGCGCGCCAGAACAGCATCGACAAGCCGTTCTCGGCCAACACGGCCTACATCAACACCCTGGAGCCCGATCAGGAGGAGCGTTCGCCGGGCAACCTGGAGATCGAGGAACGCCTGCGGTCCTACATGCGCTGGAACGCGATGGCCATGGTGGTCAAGGCCAACCGCCTGCACCCGCCCGAAGGCGGTGACCTGGGCGGCCACATCGGCTCCTTCGCCTCGCTCGCGAGCATGTTCGGTGCCGGCTTCAACCACTTCTGGCACGCCGAGAGCGAGAACCATGGCGGCGATTGCCTCTACATCCAGGGCCACGTCTCGCCCGGCATCTATGCCCGCGCCTATCTCGAGGGCCGCCTGACCGAGGAGCAGCTGCTCAACTTCCGCCAGGAAGTCGACGGCAAGGGACTCTCCAGCTATCCGCACCCGAAGCTGATGCCCGAGTTCTGGCAGTTCCCGACCGTGTCGATGGGCCTGGGTCCGCTCATGGCGATCTACCAGGCGCGTTTCCTGAAGTACCTGCATGCCCGTGGCATCGCCAACACCGAGAACCGCAAGGTCTGGGTGTTCTGCGGCGACGGCGAGATGGACGAGGTCGAGTCGCTGGGAGCGATCGGCCTGGCCGCGCGCGAGAAGCTCGACAACCTGGTGTTCGTCATCAACTGCAACCTGCAGCGCCTGGACGGCCCGGTGCGCGGCAACGGCAAGATCATCCAGGAGCTCGAGGGCGAATTCCGTGGTGCCGGCTGGAACGTCATCAAGCTGATCTGGGGCTCCGGCTGGGATCCGCTGCTGGCGCGCGACAAGGAAGGCGCGCTGCGCAAGCTGATGATGGAAACCAACGACGGTGACTATCAGTCGTTCAAGGCCAACGACGGCGCCTACGTGCGCAAGAACTTCTTCGGCCGTGACCCGCGCACGCTGGAGATGGTCTCCAAGATGAGCGACGACGACATCTGGGCCCTGCGCCGTGGTGGCCACGATGCCCAGAAGGTCTACGCGGCCTTCGACGCGGCGGTCAAGCACCAGGGTCAGCCGACGGTGCTGCTGGTCAAGACCGTCAAGGGCTTCGGCATGGGCAAGATCGGCGAAGGCAAGAACAACGTCCACCAGACCAAGAAGCTGGCCGACGAGGACATCAAGATCTTCCGCGACCGCTTCAACATCCCGATCCCCGACAGCCAGCTCGCCGACATCCCGTTCTACAAGCCGGCCGACGACACGCCGGAGATGAAGTACCTGCACGAACGCCGCAAGGCGCTCGGCGGCTACCTGCCGCATCGCCGCGTCAAGGCCGACGAGAGCTTCACCGTGCCGGCGCTGGAGACCTTCAAGTCGGTGCTGGAGCCGACCGCCGAAGGCCGCGAGATCTCCACCACCCAGGCCTACGTGCGCTTCCTGACGCAGCTGCTGCGCGACCAGGCCCTGGGCCCGCGCGTGGTGCCGATCCTGGTCGACGAGGCACGCACCTTCGGCATGGAGGGGTTGTTCCGCCAGATCGGCATCTACAACCCCGCCGGCCAGCAGTACACCCCGGTCGACAAGGACCAGGTCATGTACTACAAGGAAGACAAGGCCGGCCAGATCCTGCAGGAAGGCATCAACGAGGCCGGCGGCATGTCCAGCTGGATCGCCGCGGCGACCTCGTACAGCACCAACAACCGCATCATGGTGCCGTTCTACGTCTACTACTCGATGTTCGGCTTCCAGCGCATCGGCGACCTGGCCTGGGCGGCGGGCGACATGCAGGCGCGCGGCTTCCTGCTGGGTGGCACCTCGGGTCGCACCACGCTCAACGGCGAGGGCCTGCAGCACGAGGACGGTCACAGCCACATCCTGGCCAATACCATCCCCAACTGCGTGAGCTACGACCCGACGTTCGCGCACGAGGTCGGCGTGATCCTGCACCACGGCTTGAAGCGCATGGTGGAGAAGCAGGACAACGTCTACTACTACCTGACGCTGCTCAACGAGAACTACCCCATGCCCGGCCTGCAGCCCGGCACCGAGGAACAGATCATCAAGGGCATGTACCTGTGCCGCCAGGCGACGGTGGTCAAGCCCGCCAAGGGCGAGAAGGCGGCTCCGACCGTGCAGCTGCTGGGCAGCGGCACCATCCTGCGCGAGAGCTTCTTCGCCCAGGAACTGCTGGAGAAGGACTGGGGCGTGAGCGCGGCGGTGTGGAGCTGCACCAGCTTCAACGAACTGACCCGCGACGGCCAGGATGCCGACCGCTGGAACCTGCTGCACCCGACGAGCGAACCGCGTCTGTCGTATGTGGCGCAGCAGCTCGCCGCCAGCGAGGGTCCGGTGGTGGCCTCGACCGACTACATGAAGGCCTACGCCGAGCAGATCCGTCCCTACATCCCCAAGGGCCGCAACTACAAGGTGCTGGGCACCGATGGCTTCGGTCGCAGCGACTTCCGCAGCAAGCTGCGCGAGCATTTCGAGATCAACCGCCATTTCATCGTCGTCTCCGCGCTCAAGGCGCTGGCCGAGGATGGCGTGCTGCCGGCCTCGAAGGTCGCCGAGGCGATCGCCAAGTACGGCATCAATGCCGAAAAGGTCAACCCGCTCTACGCATAAACCAAGCGCAACCCACAACCGATGCGCCCCACGGGCGGGAGACAACAGACATGGCAGCAGTGGAAGTCAAGGTGCCGGACATCGGCGATTTCGATGAAGTCGCGGTGATCGAGGTGCTGGTGAAGGTGGGCGACACGGTCAAGGCCGAACAGTCGCTGATCACGGTGGAGTCGGACAAGGCGTCGATGGAGATCCCGTCGTCGACCGCCGGTGTCGTCAAGGAAATCAAGGTCGAGGTCGGCGGCAAGGTCAAGGAAGGATCGGTCGTGCTGATCGTGGAGGCCGAGGGCGCCGCCAGCGCGGCTCCCGCGCCGGCCGCCGCCGCGCCGGCGCCGGCACCGGCACCGGCACCGGCACCGGCACCGGCTGCAGCGTCACCGGCCCCGGCCCCGGCCGCCTCGGGCGGTCCGGTCGAGGTCAAGGTGCCCGACATCGGCGACTTCAAGGATGTCGCGGTGATCGAGCTGCTGGTGAAGGTGGGCGACACGGTCAAGGCCGAGCAGTCGCTGATCACGGTGGAGTCGGACAAGGCGTCGATGGAGATCCCGTCGTCGAGCGCCGGCGTGCTCAAGGAACTGAAGGTCAAGGTCGGCGACACCGTGAACATCGGCGACCTGATCGCCGTGCTGGAAGGCACGGGCGGCGGTGCGGCACCAGCACCGGCGCCCGCCGCGTCGGCGCCCGCACCCGCCGCATCGGCGCCCGCACCCGCAACGGCGACGGCCAGCGCCCCGGCGGCGGCTCCGGCCACCGCGTCGGCGCCCGCGCCCGGCGCGCACAACCCGACGGTGGCGCCCTCGGGCAGCTTGCCGCACGCGTCGCCGTCGGTGCGCAAGTTCGCGCGCGAACTGGGCGTGCCGCTCGACGAGGTCAAGGGCACCGGTCCCAAGGGCCGCATCACGCAGGAGGACATCCAGGGCTTCACGCGCGCCGTCATGAGCGGCCAGACGACCACCCGCGCCGTCAGCGCCAAGGCACCGGCCGCCGCATCGGGTGGTGGCGATGGCGCCGCGCTGGGTCTGATCCCCTGGCCGAAGGTCGACTTCGCGAAGTTCGGTCCGGTCGAGCGCAAGGACCTCTCGCGCATCAAGAAGATCAGCGGCGCCAACCTGCACCGCAACTGGGTGATGATCCCGCACGTCACCAACAACGACGAAGCCGACATCACCGAGCTGGAGGCCTTCCGCGTCGCCACCAACAAGGAGAACGAGAAGTCGGGCGTGAAGGTCACGATGCTGGCCTTCGTGATCAAGGCCATGGTCTCGGCACTGCGCAAGTTCCCCGAGTTCAACGCCAGCCTCGACGGCGACCAGCTGGTCTACAAGCAGTACTTCAACATCGGCTTCGCCGCCGACACGCCCAACGGGCTGGTCGTGCCGGTCCTCAAGGACGCCGACAAGAAGGGCATCATGCAGATCAGCGCCGAGATGGGCGAGCTGGCCAAGAAGGCGCGCGACGGCAAGCTCGGCGCGGCCGACATGCAGGGCGGCTCGATCTCCATCAGCTCGCTCGGCGGCATCGGCGGCACGCACTTCACGCCCATCATCAACGCGCCGGAAGTGGCGATCCTCGGCCTGTCCAAGGGCGCGATGAAGCCGGTGTGGGACGGCAAGCAGTTCGTCCCGCGCCTGATGCTGCCGCTGTCGCTGTCGTTCGACCACCGGGTCATCGACGGTGCCCTGGCCGCGCGCTTCAACGCCTACCTGGGCCAGGTCCTCGCCGACTTCCGCCGGGTCCTGCTCTAAGAACCAAGGGACGATCGAGATGAGCGAACAACAGATCAAGGTGCCGGACATCGGCGATTTCGACGAAGTCGCGGTGATCGAGGTGCTGGTGAAGGTGGGCGACACGGTCAAGGCCGAGCAGTCGCTGATCACGGTGGAATCGGACAAGGCATCGATGGAGATTCCGTCGTCCGCCGCGGGCGTCGTGAAGTCGCTGGCCGTGAAGGTGGGCGACAAGGTCAAGGAGGGGTCGGTCGTGCTGGTGCTGGAAGCGGCCGTGGGCGCGAGCGCGCCGGCTCCCGCACCGGCCGCCGCCGCCGACGATGCGGCCTCCAGGCCGGCCACGGTCGGCGAGAGCCAGGCGCCCGCGCCCGCTCCGGCGGCCGCGGCGCAGGCCCAGGCGCCGGCCGCGCCCCAGCCCGCGGGATCGTATGGCGGCCCGGTCGACGTCGAATGCGACGTGCTGGTGCTCGGTGCCGGCCCCGGTGGCTATTCCGCCGCCTTCCGCGCCGCCGACCTCGGCCTCAAGGTCGTGATGGTCGAGCGCTACGCCACCCTCGGCGGCGTCTGCCTGAACGTCGGCTGCATTCCCTCGAAGGCCCTGCTGCACGTGGCCGCCGTCATGGACGAGGTCAAGCATTTCGCCGACATCGGCGTCGACTTCGGCGAGCCGGTGATCGACCGCGCGAAGCTGCGTGGCCGCAAGGAACAGGTCGTCGGCAAGTTGACCGGCGGCCTGGCCGCCATGGCCAAGATGCGCAAGGTGACGGTGGTGCGTGGCGTCGGCGAATTCGTCGACCCCTACCACGTCACGGTGCAGGAGACCTCGGGCGAGGGCCGCGACACCACCGGCAAGGCGCAGACCGTCAAGTTCCGCCACTGCATCATCGCGGCGGGCTCGCAGGCCGTGCACCTGCCGTTCATGCCCAAGGACCCGCGCGTGGTCGACTCGACCGGCGCGCTGGCGCTGGCCGTGGAACCCAAGCGCATGCTGATCCTGGGCGGCGGCATCATCGGCCTGGAGATGGGCTCGGTGTATTCGTCGCTCGGCGCGCGGCTGGACGTGGTCGAGATGCTCGATGGCCTGATGCAGGGCGCCGACCGCGACCTGGTCAAGGTCTGGCAGAAGATGAACGCGCCGCGCTTCGACAACATCATGCTCAAGACCAAGACGGTGGGCGCCGAGGCGACGCCGGAGGGCATCAAGGTGACGTTCGAGGGTGAGAACGCCCCCAAGGAACCGCAGGTGTACGACCTGGTGCTGCAGGCCGTCGGCCGCAGCCCGAACGGCAAGAAGATCGGGGCCGAGAAGGCCGGCGTGGCGGTGAGCGATCGCGGCTTCATCCCGGTCGACATCCAGATGCGCACCAACGTCGGCCACATCTTCGCCATCGGCGACATCGTCGGCCAGCCGATGCTGGCGCACAAGGCGGTGCACGAGGCGCATGTGGCGGCCGAGGTGATCGCCGGCGAGCAGCAGGGCAACAAGGAGCTGGCGAGCGCCGCCTTCAATGCCCGCGTGATCCCGAGCGTGGCCTATACCGATCCGGAAGTGGCCTGGGTCGGCCTGACCGAGGACCAGGCCAAGGCCGAAGGCATCAAGGTGACCAAGGGACTGTTCCCCTGGACCGCCTCGGGCCGGGCCATCGCCAACGGGCGCGACGAGGGCTTCACCAAGCTGCTGTTCGACGAGAGCCATCGCATCGTCGGCGGCGGCATCGTCGGCACGCATGCCGGCGACATGATCGGCGAGGTGGCCCTGGCCATCGAGATGGGTGCCGACGCCATCGACATCGGCAAGACGATCCATCCGCATCCCACGCTGGGCGAGAGCATCGGCATGGCGGCGGAGGTCGCGCATGGCAGTTGCACCGACCTGCCGCCGGTGAAGAAGAAGTGAGTGGCCGGGGGCGCCGGCGGAACCGGCGGCTCCGAGGCGTCGCTCCGTGTCCGGTGCGCCGCCAGCAGACGACAAAAAACCCGCCTCGGCGGGTTTTTTGTCGTCCGGCCTCCGGATGGAGCGTCGATCAGTCGGTCGAGCCGGCGGGGCGGGGCGTCCTCATTCGCCACCCGCCTCCGACGCGTTGGTGATGGTGGCCGGCACCCGGTCGGCGGCCGATGCCTGGACGCGCCGGGCGCCATCGAAGCGGCGCTGCCAGTAGTTGCCGTCGAAGTTCTCGACCCGCACCGTGGCACCCGGCTTGGGTGCATGGATGAACTTGCCGTCGCCGATGTAGATGCCGACATGGCTGAAGGCACGGCGCATCGTGTTGAAGAACACCAGATCACCCGGCTTCAGGTCGGTGCGGTCGATCTTCTCGGTGGCGGCGGCCTGTTCCTCGGCACGACGTGGCAGCAGGTGACCGATGGTCTGGGTATAGATGGCGCGGACGAAGCCGCTGCAGTCGAAGCCGGTCTCGGCGGAGTTGCCGCCACGGCGATAGGGGACACCGAGAAAACCGAAGGCGGTGTCGACCAGGCTGGAGGTGCGATCGACGACGTTCTGCCGGACCTGCTGCAGGTGGCTGATCAGCCCGCGTTCGAACAGCAGCCGGTCCATGGCTTCCGAGCGGTCCTGGGGAGGTGAGGCATGAGCAGTCGAAACCAGGACGAGCGCGGCAAGTAGGACGGTAAAACGCATGCCGCGTAGGATATTGACGACGACAGTGAGTGTCAACCTCGAATCAACATTACTTACCTCGTGCAAGTTGTTGTTTCAAATGGATTTTATTATTTTTTTGCAAATCGGCTATGAAATCGTTGATCAGAAGAAAGCAAGCTGTCAATTATAAAGTACAACAAAAGTTTATTAAGTTATGTGATGTTGTAGTCATTTTTACTAAAACTAAATTCCACTTTTTGAGAGAGCCAACCATGACCTTGCGGCCAGAAATCACTGATCGGCAGCCGAAGTGGCGCCTGCTCGTCCTGGGTCTGGCGCTCGTGGCCGGATCGGCCATGGCGCAGGTGCGGGGACAGATCCTGACTGCCGAGCTGGAGAATCCGTGGGGTCTGGCGTTCCTGCCGGAGGGACGTTTCCTGGTCAGCGAGAAGACGGGACGCCTGCGCGTCGTGGAGCCCGACGGCAAGGTCGGCGCGGCGCTCCAGGGCCTGCCGGCGATCGCCTCGGGCGGGCAGGGCGGACTGCTCGACGTGCTGGCCGATTCGGCCGTCGCGACCAACCGCACGATCTATTTCTGTTTTTCTGAACCCGCCGCGGCCGGAGCCTCCGGCAACAGCACGGCACTGGCCAGTGCGCGGCTGTCGGCCGACCGCACCCGGCTTGAGACGGTGCGGGTCCTGTTCAGTCAGAAGCCCAAGGTCGCGAGTTCGGCGCACTTCGGCTGCCGCATCGTCGAAGCCCGCGACGGCACGCTGTTCCTCACGCTGGGCGATCGTTTCAGCCGCAAGGAGGACGCGCAGAAGCTCGACAACCATCTGGGCAAGGTCGTGCGCATCCGCAAGGATGGCACGGTGCCGCCGGACAATCCGTTCGTCCGGCGCGCCGGAGCCCTGCCCGAGATCTGGAGCTATGGGCACCGCAATGGCCAGGGCGCCACGCTGGCGCCCGATGGCCGTCTCTGGATGACCGAGCATGGCCCGCAGGGCGGCGACGAGATCAACGTGCCCGAAGCCGGCAGGAACTATGGCTGGCCGGTGATCACCTATGGCGAGAACTATGGCGGCGGCAGGATCGGCGATGGCAGCACCGCCCGCGATGGCATGGAGCAACCGGTGCACTACTGGGTGCCGTCGATCGCGACCTCGGGCATGGCCTTCCTGACCAGCGACCGCTATGGCGCGGGCTGGAAGGGCAATCTCTTCGTCGGCTCGCTGAAGTTCGGCTATCTCGACCGCATCGAGCTCAAGGACGGCAAGGTCGTCGCCGAGCACAAGCTGCTCGAGGATGGCCGGGCGCGCATCCGCGACGTCAAGCAGGGTCCCGATGGCTGGCTCTACGTGCTGACCGACGAGTCGCGCGGCAAGCTCATCCGGCTGCAGGCCGACTGACTCCCCAGGCCGCACGCCACGGGGACACCACTCAGCCGCAGGACGGCAGGGGCAGCGTCGACAGCAGCGACTGCCAGAGGCGCTTCCATTCCGGCCAGTCGTGGCCGCCCGGCGTGGTCGCCACACGCCCGGCGGGCAGGGCGGCGGCGAGCAGACGATGGCTGAAGGCGAAGCGGTCGTCCTGGCCATAACCCAGATAGAGCGGGGGTCCTTTCATGGCCGGGTCCTGCGCCGCCTGCGTCTGCGCCTGCAGCCAGCGCCACAGAGCCGGGTCGCGCGATTCGCGCGGCTCGCTGCGCGCCGGCAGCACCGGCCCGGTCGGCGCCTGCCAGCGCGCCAGGCCGCCGGCATTGCCGATCTCGGTGGCCGTGGCGCGTTCGCCCAGATACGGCGCGATCAGCACCAGGCCGTCGAGTTCGGTCGGATGCGCCTGGGCATACAGCACGCCGCCGAGTCCGCCGAGCGAAATGCCGGCGATCCAGATCGAGCGGTAGCCACGTGCGCGGGCCGGCTCGATCACGTCCTCGCGCAGGCGGCGCACCACGGCGAGCGTGTCGTCGTAGTAGCCCAGGTGCGCATCCGCCCGCACCATGTCGACCGCCAGCCGGCGCTGCCGGACGGCATCCATGAAGCCCTCGCGTTCGAACTCGTCGATCGACGAGCGCGCTCCCGGCAGCAGCACCAGCAGCGTCGAGGTCTGCGCCAAACAGGCGCCGGCGTCGAAGCGCAGGGGCATCGGCACGGAGGCCGGACGCGAGGCGCACCCGGCGCCGAGCAGGGCGCAGAGCGCGATCGACAGGGAGGAGATTCGGCGCATCGCCGCAGTCTATGCGCGCCGGGCGCCTGGCCGGTGCGCCGCGGTGGTACGGTTCGGTCTGCATGCCGCGACGTGCGTGCCAGCCACCCATCCTTCGTCATTTTTTGAACCCACCGATTCCATGCTGCTCGACGCTTCCCAATCCCAGCTCGTGCTGGTCGACTACCAGTCCCGCCTGATGCCCGCCATCCTCGAAGGCGATGCGACGGTGGCCAACGCGGTGCGGCTGGCCCGCATCGCCGCGCTGGTCGACGTGCCGGTCTGGGGCACCGAACAGAACCCGTCCAAGCTCGGCGAGAACCTGCCGGAGATCCGCACGCTGTGCCGCCGGACCCTGGCCAAGATGCACTTCAGCGGTGTCGAGGAAGGACTCGGCGAATGGCTGCGGGCCCCGGCCAAGGCTCCACAGGGCAATGCGCGCAGCCTGCCCAAGCACCTGCAGAAACCGGCCGCCGCCGAGGAGCGCAACACCATCGTCATCGCCGGCTGCGAGGCGCATGTCTGCCTGCTGCAGACGGCGCTGGATCTGCTGGAGGAGGAGTTCGAGGTCTGGGTCGTGACCGACGCCTGCAGTTCGCGCACCGAACGCAATCGCGATGCGGCCTTCGACCGCTTGGCCGGCGCCGGTGCCGAACTGGTCACGACCGAGATGGTGGGCTTCGAGTGGCTGGGCACGGCCGAGCATCCCCGGTTCCGCGAATTCCTCGAGCTGATCCGCTGAACCTCCGGGAGGCCGGCCTGCCCCGGCTGGGGCATCGGCCCGCATGAATCTGTGGGATTGGGACGACATGTCGTCGAAAGGGCTTTCGACGCGTCGTGGCACAATCGTAAAGTACTAGGCCCTTCCCCAGCCACAGTCGCATCCGCCAATCGGTTCAGCCGTGTCGCGGAAGGTTTCTCAAACCAGCTAATGCTTCCCAGAGGGGAGCGAAGGTCAGCGGAATAATGAGCGATTCAACGACGCCCTCGGCGTCTGCCCACCAGATCTATCAAGCCTATGAAGGCAGTACCTATCTCTTCGGCGGCAACGCGCCGTATGTCGAGGAGATGTACGAAAACTATCTGGCCAATCCCGGCAGCGTGCCCGACAACTGGCGCACCTACTTCGACGCCCTGCAGCATGTGCCCTCGGCCGACGGTGGCAACACCCGCGACGTGCCGCACCTGCCCGTGGTCAATGCCTTCGCCGAGCGCGCCAAGCAGGGCACGACCCGCGTCGTGCACGCGAGCGGCGCCGATTCCGAGCTCGGTCGCCAGCGCACCGCCGTCCAGCAGCTGATCGCGGCCTACCGCAACGTCGGCGCCCGCTGGGCCGACCTCGATCCGCTCAAGCGCACCGAGCGGCCGTCGATCCCCGAGCTGGAGCCGTCGTTCTACGGCTTCACCGACGCCGACCTCGAAACGGTCTTCAACACCAGCAACACCTTCTTCGGCAAGGACACGATGTCCCTGCGCGATCTGCTCAACGCCCTGCGCGAGACCTATTGCGGCACGATCGGCGTGGAGTACATGTACACCACCGACCAGAACCAGAAGCGCTGGTGGCAGCAACGGCTCGAGAGCGATCGCGCCAACCCGAAATTCAATGCCGAGCAGAAGAGGCACGTGCTCGAGCGCCTGACGGCGGCCGAGGGCCTGGAGCGCTTCCTGCACACCAAGTACGTCGGCCAGAAGCGCTTCTCGCTCGAAGGCGGCGAGAGCTTCATCGTCTCGATGGACGAGATCATCAACGGCGCCGGCGAGAAGGGCGTGCAGGAGATCGTGATCGGCATGGCCCACCGTGGCCGCCTGAACGTGCTGGTGAATTCGCTGGGCAAGCTGCCGGCCGACCTGTTCGCCGAGTTCGACCACACCGCGCCCGAGGACCTGCCCAGCGGCGACGTCAAGTACCACCAGGGCTTCAGCTCCGACGTCACCACGCGTGGCGGCCCGGTGCACCTGAGCCTGGCGTTCAACCCGTCGCACCTGGAGATCGTCAACCCGGTGGTCGAGGGCTCGGTGCGCGCGCGCATGGACCGTCGCGACGACCCGCAGGGCAAGCAGGTGCTGCCCATCATCGTGCACGGCGACGCGGCCTTCGCCGGCCAGGGCGTCGTCATGGAGACGCTGGCGCTCGCCGAGACGCGCGGCTATCACACCGGCGGCACGGTGCACCTGGTCATCAACAACCAGATCGGCTTCACCACCAGCGATCCGCGCGACAGCCGCTCGACGCTGTACTGCTCGGACATCGTCAAGATGATCGAGGCGCCGGTGCTGCACGTGAACGGCGACGACCCCGAAGCCGTGGTGCTGGCCTCGCAACTGGCGCTGGACTTCCGCATGGAATTCCAGAAGGACGTGGTCGTCGACATCATCTGTTTCCGCAAGCTGGGCCACAACGAGCAGGACACCCCCTCGCTGACCCAGCCGCTGATGTACAAGAAGATTGCCCAGCATCCGGGCACGCGCCGTCTCTACGCCGACAAGCTCGCCGCCCAGGGTCTGGGCGACACGCTCGGCGACGACATGGTCAAGGCGCAGCGCGCCGCCTTCGACGCCGGCAAGAACACCACCAACCCGGTGCTGACGAACTTCAAGAGCAAGTACGCCGTCGACTGGAGTCCCTACCTCAACAAGAAGTGGACCGATGCCGCCGACACCGCCCTGCCGACGGCGGAGTGGAAGCGTCTGGCCGAGCGCATCACCACCGTGCCCGCTGGCTTCACGGTGCATCCGCTGGTCAAGAAGGTGCTCGACGATCGCGCCGCCATGGGTCGCGGCGACGTCAACGTCGACTGGGGCATGGGCGAGCACATGGCCTTCGCCTCGCTGGTGGCCAGCGGCTATCCGGTGCGCCTGTCGGGCGAGGATTGCGGTCGTGGCACGTTCACGCACCGCCACGCCGTGCTGCACGACCAGAACCGCGAGAAGTTCGACGAGGGCACCTACGTGCCGCTGCAGAACGTGACCGACAACCAGGCTCCGTTCGTCGTCATCGACTCGATCCTGTCGGAGGAGGCCGTGCTGGCCTTCGAATACGGCTATGCCTCGAACGATCCCAACACGCTGGTGATCTGGGAAGCGCAGTTCGGCGACTTCGTCAACGGCGCGCAGGTCGTGATCGACCAGTTCATCGCCTCCGGCGAAGTGAAGTGGGGCCGCGTCAACGGCCTGACCATGATGCTGCCGCACGGCTACGAGGGCCAGGGTCCGGAGCACAGCTCGGCGCGCCTGGAGCGCTTCATGCAGCTGAGCGCCGACACCAACATGCAGGTCGTGCAGCCCACCACCGCCAGCCAGATCTTCCACCTGCTGCGCCGCCAGATGGTGCGCAACCTGCGCAAGCCGCTGGTCATCCTCACGCCCAAGTCGCTGCTGCGCAACAAGGACGCGACCTCGCCGCTGGCCGAGTTCACCAAGGGCTCGTTCCAGACCGTCATCCCCGACAGCCGCAACCTGAAGGCGGAGAAGGTCCGCCGCGTGATCGCGTGCTCGGGCAAGGTCTACTACGACCTGGCCAAGAAGCGCGAGGAGAAGGGTGCCGACGACGTCGCCATCATCCGCGTCGAGCAGCTCTATCCGTTCCCGCACAAGGCGTTCGCCACCGAGATCCGCAAGTATCCGAACCTGGTGGATGTCGTCTGGACGCAGGACGAGCCGCAGAACCAGGGCGCCTGGTTCTTCGTGCAGCACTACATCCACGAGAACCTCTCCGAAGGCCAGAAGCTCGGCTATGCCGGGCGCACCGCCTCGGCCTCGCCGGCGGTGGGCTACTCGCACCTCCACCAGGAGCAGCAGAAGGCGCTGGTCGATGCCGCCTTCGCCAAGCTCAAGGGCTTCGTCCTCACCAAGTAAATCCGGCCCGGGAAGTCGCGGACGCGCCCCGGCGCGCTCGCGCTTTCCGCACGGCGCCGTCCCGCCACCCCGCAAGTCATAAAGAAGAGAACAACCACCATGTCCATCGTTGAAGTCAAAGTCCCGCAGCTCTCCGAATCCGTGGCCGAAGCCACCATGCTGACCTGGAAGAAGAAGGCCGGCGAAGCCGTCGCCATCGACGAGATCCTGATCGAGATCGAGACCGACAAGGTCGTGCTCGAAGTGCCGGCCCCCTCGGCCGGCGTGCTGGCCGAGATCGTCCAGGGCGATGGCGCCACCGTGGTCGCCGACCAGGTGATCGCGCGCATCGACACCGAAGCCAAGGCCGGCGCCGCCGCTCCGGCCGCTGCCGCCCCCGCGCCGGCCGCTTCGGCGCCCGCACCGGCCGCCGCTCCCGCGCCGGCCGCCGCCCCCGTCTCGGGCGGTTCGAAGTCGGACGTCGCCATGCCGGCCGCGGCCAAGCTGCTGGCCGACAACCAGCTCACCGCCGGCGACGTCTCCGGCACCGGCCGCGACGGCCGCGTCACCAAGGGCGACGTGCTCGGCGCCGTGGCCTCGGGCACGACCGCGAAGGCGGCCGCTCCGGCAGCCGCCGCCAAGCCGGCCCTGCAGCAGGTCGCGGCCCCCTCGGCGCCGCAGGACCTGGGCGAGCGTCCGGAGCAGCGCGTGCCCATGAGCCGCCTGCGCGCCCGCATCGCCGAGCGCCTGCTGCAGTCGCAGTCGACCAACGCCATCCTGACGACCTTCAACGAAGTGAACATGGCGCCGGTCATGGACATGCGCAAGAAGTTCCAGGACTCCTTCACCAAGGAGCACGGCGTGAAGCTGGGCTTCATGAGCTTCTTCGTCAAGGCGGCGGTCCACGCGCTCAAGAAGTTCCCGGTCATCAATGCCTCGGTCGACGGCAACGACATCGTCTACCACGGCTACTTCGACATCGGCATCGCGGTGGGTTCGCCGCGCGGCCTGGTGGTGCCGATCCTGCGCAACGCCGACCAGATGAGCTTCGCGGACATCGAGAAGAAGATCGCCGAGTTCGGCAAGAAGGCCCAGGACGGCAAGCTCGGCATCGAGGACATGACCGGCGGCACCTTCTCGATCTCCAATGGCGGCACCTTCGGCTCGATGCTGTCGACCCCGATCATCAACCCGCCCCAGTCGGCCATCCTGGGCGTGCATGCGACCAAGGACCGCGCCGTGGTGGAGAACGGCCAGATCGTGATCCGTCCGATGAACTACCTCGCCATGAGCTACGACCACCGCATCATCGACGGCCGCGAAGCCGTGCTGGGCCTGGTGGCCATGAAGGAAGCGCTGGAAGATCCGTCGCGCCTCCTGTTTGACATCTGATCCAACCCCCAGTCTTCGCGCACTTCGTGTCGCTTCGCCAACCCCCTCTCGGGGGGCGACACCGGCGGCCCGGCAAAGCCGGTTCCACGGTGTCCTGGCGAAGAGGCGCTCCCTGAAAGAGTTTTATGTCTAAGCAATTCGACGTCGTCGTGATCGGTGGCGGTCCCGGTGGCTATATCGCGGCGATCCGCGCGGCGCAGCTCGGCTTCAATGTCGCCTGCGTCGACGAGTGGACCAATGCCAAGGGCGGCCCGGCTCCGGGCGGCACCTGCACCAACGTCGGGTGCATCCCGTCGAAGGCGCTGCTGCAGTCGTCCGAGCATTTCGAGCAGGCCGGCCATTCGTTCGCCGACCATGGCATCGACGTCCAGGGCCTGAGCCTCGACGTCGGCCGGATGCTGGCGCGCAAGGACACCGTCGTGAAGCAGAACAACGATGGCATCCTGTACCTGTTCAAGAAGAACAAGATCGCCTTCTTCCACGGCCGCGCGTCGTTCGTGAAGGCCGCCGAGGGCGGCTACGAGCTGAAGGTCGCCGGCGCCGCCGAGGAGAGCATCTCCGGCAAGCACATCGTGGTGGCCACCGGCTCCAATGCCCGGGCACTGCCGGGCGCTCCCTTCGACGAGAAGAACATTTTGTCCAACGACGGCGCGCTGCGCATCGGCGCGGTGCCCAAGAAGCTTGCGCTGATCGGCTCCGGCGTCATCGGCCTGGAAATGGGCTCGGTCTGGCGCCGCCTGGGTGCCGAGGTCACCGTGCTCGAAGGCCTGCCGACCTTCCTCGGCGCGGTCGACGAGCAGATCGCCAAGGAAGCCAAGAAGGCCTTCGACAAGCAGGGCCTGAAGATCGAGCTGGGCGTGAAGGTCGGCGAGATCGCGTCGTCGGACGCCGGCGTGTCGGTGGCCTACACCAGCGCCAAGGGCGAGGCCGTGACGCTCGAGGTCGACAAGCTGATCGTCTCGATCGGCCGCGTGCCCAACACCATCGGCCTGAACGCGGAAGCCGTCGGCCTGGCGCTCGACGAGCGTGGCGCCATCGTGGTGGACGACGAGTGCAGGACCAACCTGCCCAACGTCTGGGCGGTCGGCGACGTGGTGCGCGGCCCGATGCTCGCGCACAAGGCCGAGGAAGAGGGCGTGGCGGTGGCCGAGCGCATCGCCGGCCAGCACGGACACGTCAACTTCAACACCATCCCCTGGGTCATCTACACCCATCCGGAGATCGCCTGGGTTGGCCAGACCGAGCAGCAGCTCAAGGCCAGCGGCCGCGCCTACAAGGCCGGTACCTTCCCGTTCCTGGCCAACGGCCGCGCCCGCGCGCTGGGCGACACGACCGGCATGGTCAAGTTCCTGGCCGATGCCGCCACGGACGAGATCCTCGGCGTGCACATGGTCGGCCCGCAGGTCAGCGAGCTGATCTCCGAGGCCGTGGTCGCGATGGAGTTCAAGGCCAGCGCCGAGGACATCGCCCGCATCTGCCACGCCCATCCTTCGCTCTCCGAGGCGACCAAGGAAGCGGCGCTGGCGGTCGACAAGCGCACGCTGAACTTCTGACCGTCCCTTGAGCGTCCAGCAAGCCTACGAGGCGGAGCTCGTCGCGCGCGGGTTCCAGAGCGATCCCGCGCAGCTGCGCGCGGTGGCCGCGCTGGAACGCTGCGCCAACGAGTGGGCCGCCTACAAGACCCAGCGCTCCAACGCGCTGAAGAAGCTCATCCATCGCCCGCAGGTGCCGCGCGGCGTCTACATGTACGGAGGCGTCGGCCGCGGCAAGAGCTTCCTCATGGACTGCTTCTTCAACGCGGTGCCGATCCGGCGCAAGACCCGCCTGCACTTCCATGAATTCATGCGCGAGGTGCATCGCGAGCTCGCCGAGCTGCAGGGCATCGTCAACCCGCTCGACGAGCTGGGGCGACGCATCTCCAAGCGCTTCAAGCTGATCTGCTTCGACGAATTCCACGTCGCCGACATCACCGACGCCATGATCCTGCACCGCCTGCTGGCGGCGCTGTTCGACAACGGCGTGGGCTTCGTGACGACGTCCAATTTCAGGCCCGACGACCTCTATCCCGACGGCCTGCATCGCGACCGCATCCTGCCGGCCATCGCGCTGCTCAACGAGAAGCTGGAGGTGCTGAGCGTCGACAACGGCACCGACTACCGGCGCCGCACCCTCGAGCAGCTGCGCATGTACCTCACGCCCAACGGGCCCGAGGCCGATGCCGAGATGGACCAGGCCTTCGACAAGCTGGCGGAGACGGCCGACGAGGATCCGGTGCTGCACATCGAGCAGCGCGAGATCCAGGCGCGCCGCAAGGCCGGCGGCGTGGTGTGGTTCGACTTCCGCACGCTGTGCGGCGGACCGCGCTCCCAGAACGACTACCTCGAGATCGCGACGCAGTTCCACACCGTGCTGCTCTCGGACGTGCCGGCGATGGCGGCGAACCGGGCCTCCGAGGCGCGGCGCTTCACCTGGCTGGTCGATGTCTTCTACGATCGCCGTGTGAAGCTCGTCATGTCGGCCCAGGTGCCACCGGAGGCGTTGTATACCGAAGGCCAGCTGGCCCACGAGTTCCCGCGCACGGTCTCCCGGCTCAACGAGATGCAGTCGGCCGAGTTCCTCGCGCTCGAACGCCGCACCGTCGACACCCGCCTGACCTGATGAAACCGCCTCGCTCGAAGATCCTGTGCCTCGCCGTGCTCCTGGCCACCGCGCCGGCCTGGGCCCAGACGCTCGCCACCACTGGGGCGCTCGATCTCAAGGCCGAGCGCGACCGGCTGTCGGCCGAGCGCGCCGCCCTCGACCGTCGCGTCAAGGCGGAGCAGGTGGCGTGCTACCAGCGCTTCGCCGTCGAGGACTGCCTGCAGGACAGCCGCCGGCGCCGCCGCGTCGAGGACGACGACCTGCGGCGGCAGGAAGCCGCCATCAGCGACATCGAGCGCAAGCAGCGCGGCGCGGCGCAGCTCGATCGCCTGGAGCAGAAGGAGGCTCCGCGCTCGCAGGACGAACGCGACCAGGCGCTGCAGTCGCAGCAGGATCGCGAACAGCGTGCCGCCGACCATGCGAAGCAGCGCGCCGAGACGGCGGCCCAGGCGCAGTCCAATCGCGAGGCCCTGCAGCGTCGCCAGGCCGCCAATGCCGAGGAGCAGGCGCGGGCGGCCCGCATGCGCGAGGACGCCCCCGAGCGGCGTGCCACCTACGAACGCCGCATCGAGGAAGCCGCCCGGCGCAAGGCGGAGCGGGATCGGCGCAACGCCGAGCGCACCAAGAACGCCGCGCCACTGCCCGCGCCGCCGCCCTGATGCGTGCGGGCCGACGCACGGCTCCTCAGGCCGGTGGCGGATCGATCAGGGCCTCGACCTTCAGCACAGCCAGCGAGATGTTGTCGCCGGTGCCGCGTGCCCGCGTCCGCGCCTCGTTCACCAGCAGTTCCACCGCCACGCGGGGCGGCTGACGCGCCAGCACCGAGCCCAGCTCCTCCGTCTCGAAGTAGTGCCACAGCCCGTCGCTGCAGGCCATCAGCACGTCGCCCGGCTGCAGCGGTTCGTTGGCCTCGATCGAGAGCGGCGGCGCGGTGGCTGTCATGCCCAGGCAACCCATCAGGATGTTGCTCTGCGGATGCGAGATCGCCTGCTCCTCGGTGATCTCGCCCCGGTCGACCAGCATCTGAACATAGGAGTGGTCGCGCGTGCGCTTGAGCAGTCGGCCGCCGCGGAAGTGATAGATGCGCGAATCGCCGGCATGGATCCAGGTGCCTTCGCCGCGCGGGGTCACGAGGAAGGCCGCGAGCGTGCTGTGCGGCTCCTGCTCGCTGGAGAGCGCCGTGAGCTTGATGACCATGTGCGCGTCGTCGAGCAGCTGACGCAGCAGGGCCGCCGGATCGTCCAGGCCGGGCCGGTAGCGCGCGAACAGCTGGTGCGCGGTCATCATGACCTGGTCGGAGGCCTTGCGGCCGCCGCTGCGCCCGCCCATGCCATCGGCCAGCACCACCAGGATGCAGCCGGACGTGCGGGGATGGCCGAGCACCGCGACCTGGTCCTGCTGGTAGGGACGATCGCCTTTGTGAAGACCGGTGGCGGCGGCGAATCTGAAGCCTCGTGTCATGGACGCGGCAGCGCCGGGGCGCTGGATCGGGGGGAATCGGAGAAGCTGTGAGGGGCCGTATTATCGAGTGAAGACGACACGCCCGATGGCGCTTCCGGCCAGCGCTTCGGAGCCATTCGTGTGGTGGTGTCGCCCGAAGCGGCGTTCGTCGTCTCTCCCCATCCACTCGCCGCCAGCCGTCGTCACGGTGCCGGCACCACCATCACGCCCCTTGGAATTTCCGATTTCTCCGCCCCCGCCGGCCGCCGGATCCGACGACCAGACGCTGTCGTCCGAGGTGTTGCGCGCCTTCGAGCCCGATGGCGTGCTGTCGCGCGCGGCCGAGCAGTTCCGCGAACGCGACGGCCAGACCCAGATGGCCCTGGCCGTGGCCCGCACCATCGAGAACGGCGGCGTGCTGGTGGTGGAGGCCGGCACCGGCGTCGGCAAGACCTTCTCGTATCTCGTGCCGGCGCTGCTGAGCGGCGAGCGCGTGCTGCTGTCGACCGCCACCAAGGCGTTGCAGGACCAGCTCTTCGGCCGCGACCTGCCCCGGCTGGTCGAAGCGCTCGGACTGCCGGTGCGCACCGCGCTGCTCAAGGGTCGCGCGAGCTACCTGTGCCTGCACCGGCTCGACCTGGCGCGCCACGACGCCTCGCTGCCCGAACGCGGCGGTGTCCGCATGCTGGCGAAGATCGAGCGCTGGGCGCAGGCCACGCGCAGCGGCGACCTGGCCGAGCTGCCCGGACTCGACGAGCGCTCCCCGCTCATTCCCCTGATCACCTCCACGCGCGAGAACTGCCTGGGTCAGCAGTGCCCGCAGTTCAAGCCCTGCCATGTCAACCTGGCACGCCGCGAAGCGCTGGCGGCCGACGTGGTGGTCATCAACCATCACCTGTTCTTCGCCGACCTGGCGGTGCGCGAGTCCGGCATGGCCGAGCTGCTGCCGAGCGTGCGGGTGGTGGTGTTCGACGAAGCCCACCAGCTCAACGAGACCGGCGTGCAGTTCCTCGGCACCCAGCTGGGAACCGGCCAGACCCTCGATTTCGCGCGCGACATGCTCGCCGCCGGACTGCAGCAGGCGCGCGGGCTGGTCGACTGGACTCGGCTGGTCGCCGAGGTCGAACGCAGCACGCGCGAATTGCGGCTGGCCGCTGGCGCGCAGCGGCCCGGCACGCGGCTGCGCTGGAGCAGTGCCGTGCTGCCGCCACGTGGCGACGGCATGGATGAAGGCCACGACGAGGCGGCCGGTACGATGGCACCCGAAGGCATCCCGCCAGGACCCTGGAACGAGGCCCTGCAGCTGATGCGCGAAGCCTTCGAGGCGGCGGCCGAAGGCCTGGACATGGTGAGCGAGCTGGCGCCGGACTTCGTCCGCCTGCACGAGCGCGCGGTCCGGCTGGCCGAGCGCGCGGCGCGGTTCGCGCGGCCCTGCGCGCTCGGTTCGGTGCGCTGGGTCGACGTCGGCTCGCAGCTGCGGCTGGTGGAATCGCCGCTCGACATCGCCGATGCCATGCGCGCGCGCGTGCTCGGCCGGGCGGTCGATGCCGCCGAGGATCCCGCCGGCACCGGCCGGGCCTGGGTCTTCACCTCGGCCACGCTGGGCGACGACGCGCGGCTGCGCTGGTTCACCGAGCCCTGCGGCCTCGAGGATGCCGAGGTGCTGCGCGTGCACAGCCCGTTCGACTATGCGCGCCAGGCCTCGCTCTACGTGCCGCGCGACTTTCCGAAACCTAACGATCCGTCGCATGGCGAACAGGTCGCCCGGCTGGCCGCGCGGGGCGCCTCACGGCTGGGCGGGCGCACCCTGGTGCTCACCACCACGCTGCGCGCGCTGCGCACCATCGCGGATGCCCTGCGTCGACATCTGGAACTGGTGCCCGACGCCGACCGGCCCGAGGTGCTGGTGCAGGGCGAGCTGCCCAAGCGGGTGCTGATGGACCGTTTTCGCGCCGGCGTGGGCCCGACGGGCGAGGAGGGATCGGGGGCCGTCCCGCAGGCGGGCTGCGTGCTGGTCGCCTCGGCGTCGTTCTGGGAAGGTTTCGACGCGCCGGGCGATGCGCTGCAGTTCGTGGTGATCGACAAGCTGCCGTTTCCGCCCCCTCACGATCCGCTGGTGGAGGCGCGGTCCCGTCGCCTGGAGGCGCAGGGCCGCAACGCGTTCGGGGACTATTCGCTGCCCGAGGCCGCCGTGGCCCTGAAGCAGGGGGCGGGCCGCCTGATCCGGCGCGAGAGCGATGCGGGGGTGCTGGCGATCTGCGATACGCGACTCGCCACGATGGGCTATGGGCGCCGGCTGCTGTCGGCGCTGCCGCCGATGCGACGCCTCAAGGACGTGGGGGAATTCGAGGCGGCGATCGATGCGCTGCGATCACCACCGGAGGCATCGGTCTGAGGAACCGGTGCCGCTGGCTTCAGGTCCGGGCTACCAGACCTTCCACCACGGATCGTCCTTGGCGCGGAAGCCGCGCGTCAGGTACTCGCTCTTGGGGTAGTTGGTGGTCAGCACGCGGCGCGCGTCGTCGCGCAGGTCGGTCAGGCCGAGCGCATCGTAGGACTGCACCATGATGTAGAGCGCTTCCTCCAGCGCCGGCACCTCGCGATAGTCGGCCAGCGCGAGCTGCGAGCGGTTGATCGCCGCCAGGTAGGCGCCACGGTTGTAGTAGTAGCGCGCGACGTGCACCTCGTACTGCGCCAGGGAATTGACGATGTAGTTCATGCGCTGGCGCGCATCGGGGGTGTAGCGGGAGTCGGGGAAGCGCGTGACGAGGTCCTTGAACGACTGGAAGGATTCCTTGGCGGCCTTCTGGTCGCGCTCGGAGAGATCCTGGCGGGTCAGCGAAGCGAACATGCCCAGGTCGTCGTTGAAGTTGACCACGCCCTTGAGGTAGAGCGCATAGTCCAGCGCCGGGCTGGCCGGGTGGAGCTTGATGAAGCGGTCGAGGGTGGCGATGGCGCCGGGGCGCTCACCGGCCTTGTACTGGGCGTAGGCCTTGTCGAGCTGGGCCTGCTGGGCCAGCGGCGTGCCGGCGGCGCGGCCCTCGAGCTTCTCGAACAGCGGGATGGCCTTGTCGTAGGCGCCCGAACCGGCCTCGTCCTTGGCTTCGCTGTAGATGCGGTTGGGGCTCCACTTGGCGGTCTCGTCGACCTTGGCCGAGCCACATCCGGCCAACAGAGTCCCGGCCACTGCGAGCGCCAGCCAAGCGGAGGCCGTCGATAATTTGGCACGAACCATCTATGAAGCTTCCTTGAAACAAGAGCCTTTGATTATATCGACCGCCCCTCCGGGCGAAGATACCCGTACCGGCGTCCCGGTCGACGCCGACGAGGGCGCCGACCCCGGCGAGTCGGTCGAGACCCGTCATTTCGTCATCGGTCCCGAGCAGCATGGCGGGCGACTCGACCGTGCGCTCGCCGCGCTGGTGCCCGAGTTCTCCCGCAGCTACCTCCAGCAGCTCATCGAAGCCGGCGGCGTCGTCCTGCGCGGGCGGCCCGCGACCAAGGCGGCGGCCTCGGTGCACGCGGGCGAGACCGGCCATGTCGAGCTGCGCCCGACGCCCCAGAGCCGCGCCTTCAAGTCCGAGGCGATGCCGATCCGCGTGCTGCACGAGGACGACCACCTGCGCGTCATCGACAAGCCCGCGGGCCTGGTGGTGCATCCGGCGCCGGGCCACTGGAGCGGCACGCTGCTCAACGGCCTGCTGGCGCTCGATGCCCGGGCCGCCGATCTGCCGCGCGCCGGCATCGTCCACCGGCTCGACCGCGACACCAGCGGTCTGATGGTGGTCGCCCGCACGCGCGCCGCCATGGACGCGCTGGTGGCGCTGATCGCGGCGCGCGAGGTCAAGCGGCAGTACATCGCGCTGGCGCACCGGCCCTGGGAGGGTGGGGCGGCGCGCCAGGTCGACGCGCCGATCGGGCGCGATCCGCGCAACCGGCTGCGCATGGCGGTGGTCGACCTGGCCCGCCATCCCGGCAAGACCGCCCGCACGCTGATCGAGCGGCTCGACGGCCATGCCGACGGCTGCGCCGTGCGCTGCACGCTGGAGACCGGACGCACGCACCAGATCCGCGTCCACATGGCATCCATCGGCCATCCGCTGGTGGGCGACGCGCTCTACGGAGGCGCCCCGGCCGCGGGGCTGTACCGACAGGGACTGCATGCGTTCCGGCTCGCCTTCGTGCACCCGGTGACACGGGCGCCGATGGTCTTCCTGGCGCCGCCGCCGGCCGATCTGCAGGATGCCTTCTCGGTCTGGGGTCTGGACTACAATCGCGCCTGACGGCCCCCCGGGGCCCACCGGTCCTCACCGGTTCCCAAGATCGGCTCCGGCGCGATCGCCCGCCACGAGCCGGCCGCGCTTCCCGCTTCCCTCTCTTCTCGATCCAACCCGAACGCGCGCCCCTGGCGCCTGGACCACGCGAACCATGAATACGGCGGATGCCAAGCGCATTCTCGAGACCGCCCTGATCTGTTCGACGCAACCCCTGCCGGTGCGCGAACTGCGCACCCTGTTCGACGACGAACTCGGCGCCGACACCATCAAGGCGCTGCTGCTCGAACTCCAGGACGACTGGGCGCAGCGCGGGCTCGAACTCGCGAGCGTCGCCAGCGGCTGGCGCTTCCAGAGCCGCCCCGAGATGCGCGAGCACCTCGACCGCCTGCATCCCGAGAAGCCGCCGCGCTACACCCGTGCCGTGCTGGAGACGCTGGCCATCATCGCCTACCGCCAGCCCGTCACGCGCGGCGACATGGAGGACATCCGCGGCGTGACGATCAACTCGCTCATCCTCAAGCAGCTCGAGGACCGCAACTGGATCGAGGTGATCGGCCATCGCGAGACCGTCGGCCGCCCCGCGCTCTACGCGACGACGCGCCAGTTCCTCGACGACCTGGGCCTGGA
Organism: Variovorax sp. PEI5; assembly: GCF_056679935.1. Lineage (NCBI taxonomy): Bacteria > Pseudomonadati > Pseudomonadota > Betaproteobacteria > Burkholderiales > Comamonadaceae > Variovorax > Variovorax sp. PEI5. The sequence goes on along the minus strand of NZ_CM155257.1, from coordinate 1,813,032 downwards.
TTCCCTCGACCAACTCCCCCTGATCGAGACGCCGGCTCCGCCGGCGGCCTCGACGCCGGTGCTCGCCGGCGTTCCCCGACCCGTGTCCGCGTCCGAGGTCGGCGCCGGGCCGGCCGTCGCCGATCCCCGCGTCGCATCCGTCGACGACGCGACATCCATCCTGCCGTCCCCGGCATCCGGAAGAAATCCTCCATGAGTTCCTCGGTCCCCGACGATACCGGCGCACCCGCCGCCGAAGATCCCACCCCCGCGTCGCCGGACGCCGCTGCCGCTGCCGCCGAGCCCAAGAAGCGGCCGCGCCGGCGCAAGCCCGTCGCGGCGCCGACGGAGGCCGAGCCCGCCCTGGCGAGCCCGTCCACCGATGCGCCGGCCGCCGCCGACGCGGACGTCGCCGACACAGCGGCCACCGACGCCACGCCCGTCGTGCCGGCGCCGGTCGCCTCGGCCGCCGCCGGCGATGTCCCGGCCCCCGGTCCGCGATCGGGCCCCGCCACCGACAGGCCCGTCGCCACCGAAGCATCCGACGACGGCCTCGACGAGGAGGACGAGGAGCCCGACGACGAGGAGGACGATCTCGATCGCGAGCGTCGTGCCCTCGACCGCGCGTTGCGCAACGCGCCGCCGCCGCAGCCGATCCGCTTCGCCGATGTGATCTCCGGCCAGTTCGATGCCGACGAGGAGAGCCCCGAGGTGCCGCCGCTCAAGCGCGTGCTGCTGCCCGAGGCCGATTCGCCCAAGCTGCACAAGGTGCTCGCGCAGGCCGGGCTGGGTTCGCGCCTGGAGATGGAAGCGCTCATCGTGCAGGGCCGCATCTCGGTCAATGGCGAGCCGGCGCACGTCGGCCAGCGCATCCAGTTCGGCGACCAGATCAAGGTCAACGGCAAGCCGATCCGCTATCGGATCGAGCCGCCGCCGGCCCGCGTCATCGCCTATCACAAGCCGGTCGGCGAGGTGGTCTCGCACGACGATCCGCAGAATCGTCCGACCGTGTTCCGCAAGCTGCCGCGCCTGCACCAGGGCAAGTGGCAGTCGGTCGGCCGGCTCGACCTCAACACCGAGGGACTGCTGCTGTTCACCAGTTCCGGCGACCTGGCCAACCAGCTGATGCATCCGCGCTTCGGACTGGAGCGCGAATATGCCGTGCGCGTGCTCGGCGCCATCAATGCCGAGGAGAAGAAGAAGCTGCTCGAAGGCGTGCGTCTCGACGATGGCATGGCCCAGTTCGGCACCATCGAGGAGGGCGGCGGCGAAGGCTCCAACCACTGGTATCGCGTGACGATCTCGGAGGGCCGCAACCGCGAGGTGCGCCGCCTGTTCGAATCGGTCGGCCATGCCGTCAGCCGCCTGATCCGCATCCGCTATGGCGCCATGCTGCTGCCGCGCGGTCTCAAGCGCGGCGCCTGGATGGAACTCGACGATCGCGACATCCGGTCGCTGTTCCAGGCCGTGGGCGGCGAGCGTGGCGAGCGCGGGGCGCCCCGGCCCGGCGCCGGACCGCGCGGTCCGAATGCCGATGCCGGTGGCGGCGGCCGCAACGGACGCGGGCCGCGTCGGGGCAACGACAACGGCAACCGCAAGGCCGGCGGCAATGCGGGCGGTCCGCCCCAGGGCCGGCGCGGCGCGGGTGGCGCGGGTGGTTTCCAGGGCTACGGCAAGGGCGGCCCCGGTGCCGGCGGGCCGGGCAATGCCGGCGCCGGTGCGCGTGGTGGCCGGCGCGGCGAGGGTCCGGCGGCGCCGGGCGGTGCCAACCAGCCCGATCCCATGAAGACCTCGCTCGGCTACATCGGCGCCGACAGCTTCTCGCGCCAGCGCAAGGAACAGCGTCAGGGGCCGCCACGTCGCGGCAACGGGCCTGGAGGCGGTGGCTTCGGCGGCCCCGGCGGCGGCAAGCGGCGCGGCCGCTAGACCCCCTGACACGGGCCGGAATGGCCGTGCCGGTTTAAAATCACGGGCTTTGTCGCAACGTCCGCTCCCTGCGGGCGGTGCGACGGAATCCTCGAAAAATCAACTGCCCAGAAAGCATTTCAATGGCCATCGAACGCACCCTCTCCATCATCAAGCCCGACGCCGTCGCCAAGAACGCCATCGGCCAGATCGTCGCCCGTTTCGAAGCCGCCGGCCTCAAGATCGCCGCCGCCAAGCTGGTCCAGCTCTCGCGCGCCGAAGCCGAGCAGTTCTATGGCGTCCACAAGGCCCGTCCCTTCTTCAAGGACCTGGTCGAGTTCATGATCTCCGGCCCGGTGTTCGTGCAGGTCCTCGAAGGCGAGAACGCCATCGCCAAGAACCGCGAACTGATGGGCGCCACCGATCCCAAGAAGGCCGACGCCGGCACCATCCGCGCCGACTTCGCCGACAGCATCGATGCCAACGCCGTGCACGGCTCCGACGCCGCCGAGACGGCCGCCAACGAGATCGCCTTCTTCTTCGCCGGCCTGAGCGTCTACGCACGCTGAGCCCGGCCGCTCCGCCCGACGTCATGACGACCACCAATCTGCTCGAGTTCGATCTGGAGGGGTTGGCCGCGTTCTGCGAACGTCTGGGCGAGAAGCGGTTCCGCGCCACCCAGCTCTTCCGCTGGATCCATCAGCGCGGCGCGAGCGACTTCGCCCAGATGACCGATCTGGCCAAGTCGCTGCGCGAGAAACTGGCGACGACCGCGCGCATCGAGGCGCTGCCGGTCTCCGCTCAGCACGAATCCAAGGACGGCACCATCAAGTGGCTGTTCGACGTCGGCGGCGGCAACGCGGTCGAAGCCGTGTTCATCCCCGAGGACGACCGCGGCACGCTGTGCGTCTCGTCGCAGGCCGGTTGCGCGGTGGGCTGCCGTTTCTGCTCCACCGGCCACCAGGGCTTCAGCCGCAACCTGACCACCGGCGAGATCACCGCCCAGCTCTGGTTCGCCGAGCATTTCCTGCGGCGCCACCTGGGGCGCGACGAACGCGTCATCTCCAACGTCGTGATGATGGGCATGGGCGAGCCGCTGCAGAACTATGCGGCGCTGGTGCCCGCCCTGCGGACCATGCTCGACGACAACGGCTATGGCCTGTCGCGCCGGCGCGTGACGGTCTCGACGTCGGGCGTGGTGCCGATGATCGACCGCCTGGGCGGCGACTGCCCGGTGGCGCTGGCCGTCTCGCTGCACGCGCCCAACGACGCCCTGCGCGACGACCTGGTGCCGCTCAACCGCAAATATCCGATCGCCGAACTGCTCGAGGCCTGCAAGCGCTACCTCGCGCACGCCCCGCGCGACTTCATCACTTTCGAGTACTGCATGCTCGATGGCGTCAACGACACGCCCGAGCATGCGGCGCAACTGGTCGCACTGGTGCGCGCGCAGGGCGTGTCGTGCAAGTTCAACCTGATCCCCTTCAATCCCTTCCCGGCATCCGGCCTGCTGCGCTCGCCGCAGGCGCGGGTCGTGGCCTTCGCGAGGATCCTGAGCGAGGCCGGCCTGGTGACCACCGTGCGCAAGACGCGCGGCGACGACATCGACGCGGCCTGCGGCCAGCTCGCCGGCGACGTCAAGGATCGCACCCGTGCCGCCGAACGCATGGCCGGACGGCGCACCATCGTGCTGCAGCCGGTGCGCGCCGAGACGGCCGGCGCCATCGCCGCGCCGACGGAACGCTGAATCGATGAGCCTCTTCGTCCTCACGAAGCCGTCGTCCGGGCCGAGCCGCCTGGCCTGGCTGATGGCGGGCCTCGCCATCGTGGTGGTGTTGGCGGGCTGCACCTCCACCCGGTCGTCCCGGGTGCTGCCCAACAGCGCCAGCAGCGGCGCCGACATCGTCACGTCCTCCGACGAGCCCAACGAGCGCCGCCGCGCGCGCCTGCGGCTGGAGCTGGCGGTGGGCTACTTCCAGGCCGGACAGACCACCGTGGCGCTCGACGAGGTCAAGCAGTCGATCGCCATCGACCCGAACTTCGCCGATGCCTACAACCTGCGCGGCCTGATCTACATGCGGCTCGACGATGCCGGCCTGGCCGAGGACAGCTTCCGCCGCGCCATCGCCCTGAATCCGCGCGAGCCCAACACGCTGCACAACTACGGCTGGCTGCTGTGCCAGCAGGAACGCTATGGCGATGCGGGCCGGCAGTTCGCGCTGGCGCTGGCGGTGCCGGGTTATCCGGACCGCGCCAAGACCCTCATGACCCAGGGCCTGTGCCAGGTCAAGGCCGGCGACCGTACGAGTGCCGAACGCAGCCTGCTGCAGGCCTACGATCTCGACCCCGCCAACCCGGTGGTCGGCTTCAACCTGGCCCTGCTGATGCGGGAGCGGGGCGAGCTCCAGCGCGCCCAGTTCTACGTCCGGCGCGTCAACAATGGCCCATCGGCCAATGCCGAGACGCTGTGGCTGGGCATCAAGGTCGAGCGCGCGCTCCAGAACCGCGAAGCCCTGGCGCAGCTCGGAATGCAATTGCGCCGGCGTTTTCCCGAGTCGCGGGAAGCCCTGGCCCTAGAACGCGGGAGTTTCGATGATTGAACGGGCGAGCGAAACCGGCCAGGCACCGGCCGCGCCGACCATGCCGGTCGGCGGTGGCGATCGGAGCGCCGGCACCCTGCTGCGCGAGGCTCGCGAAGCACACAACCTGCACATCGATGTCGTGGCGGCCGCCCTCAAGGTACCGACGCAGAAGCTGCAGGCCCTGGAGAACGACGACATCGGCGCGCTGCCCGACCCGGTGTTCGCGCGCGCGCTGGCCGCGAGCGTCTGCCGGGCGCTGCGGGTCGATCCCACGCCGGTGCTCGCCAAGCTGCCGGGCGCGCTCAAGCCCGGCCTGGCCGATGCCGACCAGACCATCAGCACCAGCTTCCGCTCCGGCGCGCCGCGTTCGCGCGGGGTCGGCCCGGGAGGACTGCCATCGCGGGCGCTGCTGGTCGTGGTGGGCCTGCTGCTCGCCGGCGCGCTGCTGCTGTGGCTGCTGCCGCCGGGTGCCTTCGGGCGCCTGAGTGCCGCGCTGCCCGGTGGCACCCCCACGGCCGGCGCCGGTGGCGCGCAGGGCGCGGAAGCCGACTCCTCGACCACGAGCCCGTCGACCCAGCCGGGCATGGTCACCGAACCGGTGGCGAGCAGCGCGGTGCCGCTGTCGACACCGACATCGCCCGCGCCGGCGGCCTCCACGTCGGCCGCCGTGCCGACGCCGGCCGCCAGCGCGCCAGTCTCCTCCGCGGTCTCCAGCGACGTGCTGGTCATCGTGGCCCGGGCGCCGTCCTGGATCACCGTGACCGAAGCCGGTGGCCGCCAGCTGCTGCGCCGCAGCCTGCAGGCCGGCGAGACCGTGGGACTGTCGGGCCGCCTGCCGATGTCGGTCGTCATCGGCCGTGCCGCCAGTGTCGATGTCTCGGTGCGCGGCCAGCCCTTCGACCTCGGCCCGTCCACCGGTTCCGGTGGCGTCGCCCGTTTCGAGATCAAGCCATGACCGACTCCCTCCGTCCCCGCAACGCGAATCCCGTGAACTTCGACGAGTTCCCGATCGAGCCCGCGGCCCCGCAGGCGCGCCGCTCGCGGCAGGCCAGGGTGGTCTGGGGGCCGCGCGTCGTGACGGTCGGCGGCGACGCGCCGGTCCGGGTGCAGTCGATGACCAACACCGACACGGTCGATGCCATCGGCACCGCGATCCAGGTCAAGGAACTGGCCCTGGCCGGCTCGGAGATGGTGCGCATCACCGTCAACACGCCCGAGGCGGCGCAGCAGGTCCCCTACATCCGCGAGCAGCTCGACCGCATGGGCGTCGACGTGCCGCTGATCGGCGACTTCCACTACAACGGCCACCGCCTGCTGACCGACTATCCGGACTGTGCCCAGGCCCTGAGCAAGTACCGCATCAACCCCGGCAACGTCGGCAAGGGCGACAAGAAGGACAAGCAGTTCGGCCAGATGATCGAAGCCGCGATGCGCTGGAACAAGGTCGTGCGCATCGGCGTCAACTGGGGCAGCCTCGACCAGGAGCTGCTGGCCCACCTGATGGATGTCAACAGCCGTCGCGCGACGCCCTGGGACGCGAAGTCGGTGATGTACCAGGCGCTGGTCAATTCGGCCATCGATTCCGCCCGCCTGGCCGAATCGATGGGCATGGATGGCGATCAGATCATCCTGAGCTGCAAGGTGAGCGGCGTCCAGGACCTGATCTCGGTCTATCGCGAACTCGCCCGGCGCTGTGACTATGCGCTGCACCTGGGACTGACCGAGGCCGGCATGGCGACCAAGGGCACCGTGGCCTCGGCCACCGCGCTGTCGATCCTGCTGCAGGAAGGCATCGGCGACACCATCCGCGTCTCGCTCACGCCGCAGCCCGGCGAAGCCCGCACGCAGGAGGTGCTGATCGCCAACGAGATCCTGCAGGCGCTCGGCCTGCGCGTCTTCGTGCCCAGCGTCACGGCCTGTCCGGGCTGTGGGCGGACCACCAGCACCACCTTCCAGGAGCTGGCCAAGCAGATCGACGACTATCTGCGCCAGCAGATGCCGGTGTGGCGCAAGCGCTATCCGGGGGTCGAGAACCTGAAGGTGGCGGTGATGGGATGCATCGTCAACGGCCCGGGCGAGAGCAAGCACGCCGACATCGGCATCAGCCTGCCCGGGACCGGCGAGGCACCGGCGGCTCCCGTCTTCATCGATGGCGAGAAGGCCCTGACGCTGCGCGGCGACGACATCGCCCGCGAGTTCCATCAACTCGTCGAGACCTACATCGAGAAGCGCTTCGGCGCCTGACCCGCCGCGCGGCGCCCCTTCACCGGCCCGCTCGCCGCTTTCCAGCCAGTTCCCTTTCCTTTCCGAATGACCGACAAGCTCTCCGCCGTCAAAGGCATGAACGACATCCTGCCGCCCGACTCGGCGCGTTGGGAATGGCTCGAGGCGATCGTGCGCGATCTCATGGGTCGCTATGCCTATCGCAACATCCGCACGCCGATCGTCGAGCAGACGGCGCTGTTCGTGCGCGGCATCGGCGAGGTCACCGACATCGTCGAGAAGGAGATGTACTCCTTCGAGGACCGCCTCAATGGCGAACGGCTCACCCTGCGCCCGGAGAACACCGCCGGCGTGGTCCGCGCCGTGACCGAGCACTCGATGCTCTACGACGGCGGCAAGCGGCTCTGGTACACCGGTCCGATGTTCCGCCACGAGCGGCCGCAACGTGGGCGCTATCGCCAGTTCCACCAGATCGGCGCCGAGGCGCTGGGCTTCGCCGGCCCGGATGTCGATGCCGAGCTGATCCTGCTCGCCGCCGCGCTCTGGAAGGCCATCGGCCTGACCGACGTGCGGCTCGAACTCAACAGCCTGGGCCAGCCGGCCGAGCGCGCCGCGCACCGGGCCGAGCTCATCGCCTACCTGGAAAAGCATGCCGACCGGCTCGACGACGACGCCCGCCGCCGCCTGCACAGCAACCCGCTGCGCATCCTCGACACCAAGAACCCGGCCATGCAGGAAGTCGTCGAAGCGGCGCCGAGGCTGATCGACTTCCTGGGTGCCGGGTCGCTCGCGCACTTCGACGGCCTGCGCGCCATCCTGGATGCCAACGGCATCGCCTACACGATCAATCCCCGGCTGGTGCGCGGTCTCGACTACTACAACCTGACGGTGTTCGAGTTCGTCACCGACCGCCTGGGCGCCCAGGGCACGGTCTGCGCTGGCGGCCGCTACGACGACCTGATCGCGCAGATCGGCGGCAAGCGCGCGCCGGCGGTCGGCTGGGCGATGGGCGTCGAGCGTGTGCTCGAGCTCGTGAAGGAGCAGGGCGGGGCGGTGCCGCCGGTGGTGCCGGACGTCTATGCCGTGGTGCCCGATGCCGCCTCCATGCCGGTCGTGCTGCGCGTGCTGCAGCAGCTGCGCGATGCCGGCGTGCGCGTGCAGATGCATGCCGCCACGGCCGATGGCCTGGGCAGCTTCAAGTCGCAGTTCAAGAAGGCCGATGCCAGCGGTGCCCTGCATGCGCTGGTCTTCGGCGCCGACGAGCTCGCGCGTGGCGAAGTCATCGTCAAGGCACTGCGCGACGGCGGTGGTGCCCAGATCGCCCGGCCGCTGGCCGATGTCCCCGCCTGGGCCGCCACCCTACAATCCCCGGCTCTCAACTCCTGACAGCGCATGGCCACCCATCTCGACCTCGAAGAACAGGAACAGCTCGACCAGCTCAAGCATTTCTGGAATACCTACGGCACGCTGATCACCTGGCTCGTGCTGCTTCTGGCTGGTGCCTTCATCGCCTGGAACGGCTGGCAGTACTACCAGCGCAGCAAGGCGGCCCAGGCGTCCGCGCTCTACGACGAAGTCGAGCGTGGCACCCAGGCCGGCGATGCCGAACGCGTCGAGCGCGTGCTCGCCGACATGAAGGAGAAGTTCGCCCGCACCTCCTATGCGCAGCAGGCCGGCCTGCTGGCGGCCAAGACCCTGCGCGAGAAGGGCAAGCCCGAGGCATCGCGCACCGCGCTCGAATGGGTGGCCCAGAACGCCATCGATCCGGGCTACCAGGCCATCGCCCGGCTCCGCCTGGCCGCCGAACTGATGGAAGCCAAGGCCTACGACGATGCCCTCAAGCAGCTCGCCGTGCCGGTGCCCAAGGAATTCGAGGCGCTGGTGGCCGACCGCAAGGGCGACATCTACATGGCGCAGGGCAAGCGCGACGAAGCGCGGGCGCAGTATCAGAGCGCCTGGTCCGGTTTCGACAAGCGCGTCGAATACCGTCGCTTGGTCGAGATCAAGCTCAACGCGGTCGGCGTCGACACGAAGACCCTGGCGTCCGCGGCGGCGACTCCGGGCAAGAGTGGCGCCTCCACCCAGTGAATCGAATCATGCTGAAGATCCCCCGTTTCGCATCGTCCGCGGCGCCGGCGCTCCGCCTGGCCGCCTCGGCGGTCGTGCTGGCCATGCTGGCCGCCTGTTCCGGCACGAGCAAGCCCAAGCCGGCCGAACTGCCGGCCAACCCGGCGCTGTTCGGCGTGCGCCAGGCCTGGAGCCTGCGCATCCCCGCCGTCACCTTCCCGCTGCAGACCGACGTCAGCGGCGACACCGTGACGGTTGCCGGCGCCAATGGCGTGGTGGTGGCGATCGACGCGCGCTCCGGCCAGGAGAGCTGGCGCGCGAATGCCGGCGCTCCCCTGAGTGCCGGCGTCGGCAGCGACGGCACGATGGCCGCCGTCATCACCAACGCCAACGAGCTGGTCGCCCTGCGCGATGGCAAGGTGCTCTGGAAGCAGAAGCTCACCGCGCGCGGCTATACCGCTCCCCTGGTGGCGGGCCGGCGCGTCTTCGTGCAGACCGCCGATCGCACCATCAGCGCCTGGGACGGCGAGAGCGGCCGCCGCCTGTGGGGCCAACAGCGCACGGCCGAGAACCTGGTGCTGCGCAAGCCCGGCGTCTTCCTGGCCGTGGGCGACACGCTGGTGGCCGGCATCGGCGGACGGCTGGTCGGCCTGAGTCCGGCCAATGGCGTATCGCGCTGGGAGTCCCCGATCGCGGCGCCGCGCGGCACGAACGACGTCGAACGCCTGGTCGACCTGACCGGCTCGGTGAGCCGCACGGGCGACACCGTCTGCGCGCGGGCCTATTACGCCAATGTCGGCTGCGTCGACACGGCGCGCGGCGTGCTGCTCTGGAGCAAGCCCGCCACGGGCGCCGAGGGCCTCAGCGGCGACGAGAATTTCGTCTATGGCACCGAGTCCAATGGCGATGTCGTGGCCTGGCGCCGTTCCGACGGTGAACGCGCCTGGACCTCCGAACGCCTCAAGTACCGCGAACTGACGGCGCCGCTCGCGGTCGGTCGCTCGCTGGTCATCGGCGACGACAAGGGGCTCGTGCACCTCGTCTCGCGCGAGGATGGCTCCACGCTCAACCGGCTGACGCCGGACGGCTCGCCGATCGTGGCGACGCCGGTGCTCGCCGGCAACACGGTCGTGGTCGTCACCCGCAATGGTGGCGTCTTCGGCTATCGCCCAGAATGAACATCTCGTGAAAGTCCGGCCATGAAGCCCGTCATCGCCCTGGTCGGGCGCCCCAATGTCGGCAAGTCGACGCTGTTCAACCGCCTCACGCAGAGCCGCGACGCCATCGTCGCGGATTTCGCGGGACTCACCCGCGACCGCCACTATGGCAATGGCCGCCAGGGCCGGCGCGAGTTCATCGTCATCGACACCGGCGGTTTCGAGCCCGACGCGGGCAGCGGCATCTTCAAGGAGATGGCCAAGCAGACGCGCCAGGCCGTCGCCGAAGCCGACGTCGTGGTGTTCGTGGTCGATGCCCGCGAAGGCATCTCGGCACAGGACCACGACATCGCCAACGAACTGCGGCGCCTGGGCAAGCCCTGCATCCTGGTGGCCAACAAGGCCGAGGGCATGCAGGACGGCACCCGTCTGGTCGATTTCTACGAGCTCGGCCTGGGCGATGTGCATGGCGTCTCGGCCGCGCATGGCCAGGGCATCCGCGATCTGGTCGATCTGGCGCTCGAACCGCTCAACCTGCCGGAGCCGGAGGACGACGAGGACGACGGCGAACTGCGGCCCATCAAGCTGGCCGTGGCCGGACGGCCCAACGTCGGCAAGTCGACCCTGATCAACACCTGGCTCGGAGAGGAACGCCTGGTCGCGTTCGACATGCCCGGCACCACGCGCGACGCCATCACGGTGCCCTTCGAACGCAACGGTCAGCGCTTCGAGCTCATCGACACCGCCGGCCTGCGTCGCAAGGGCAAGGTCTTCGAGGCGATCGAGAAGTTCTCGGTGGTCAAGACCCTGCAGGCGATCGAGTCGGCCAACGTCGTGCTGCTGCTGCTGGACGCGACGCAGGGCGTGACCGACCAGGACGCGCACATCGCCGGCTACATCCTGGAGTCCGGTCGCGCCGTGGTCATCGCCATCAACAAGTGGGATGCGGTCGACAGCTACCAGCGCGAGCAGCTGCACCGCCAGATCGAGACGCGGCTGCCGTTCCTGAAGTTCGCGGCGCTGCATTTCATCTCGGCCATCAAGCGCCAGGGCCTCGGTCCGGTCTGGCAGGCGATCGCGCAGGCGCACAAGTCGGCCACGCGCAAGATGTCGACGCCGGTGCTGACCCGACTGCTGCTGGAAGCGGTGCAATTCCAGTCGCCGCAGCGCTCGGGCATGTTCCGGCCCAAGCTGCGCTATGCGCACCAGGGGGGAATGAACCCGCCGGTGATCGTCATCCATGGCAATTCGCTCGAGCACGTCACGGATGCCTACAAGCGTTTCCTGGAAGGCCGGTTCCGAAAGGAATTCGACCTGGTGGGCACGCCGATGCGAATCGAATTCAAGACATCGCACAATCCTTATGCTGACAAGGAAAAGGATTAACGGCCGTCACGTCCAATAGCGACCCGCCGCTATTCAATTGGTCGCGGCCTATTCCGAATTCGAGACCCCGGGCATCGTGGTCTCGGAGCGCGACCCGGGGCCCCGTCCGGTGAGTGCCTTTATTTTGAAAAGGCTTTGAGCCTCCAATGCTGCAGCGCGGAATCGCTGTGTTAAGGTTCCTCTTCCAACAACTCTTCCTGGAACACGGAGAATATCGTGAGCAACAAAGGGCAACTTTTGCAAGACCCGTTCCTGAACACATTGCGTCGGGAGCACGTGCCGGTCTCCATTTATCTGGTGAACGGCATCAAGCTGCAGGGTCAGATCGAGTCCTTCGATCAATATGTCGTGCTATTGCGCAACACCGTGACGCAGATGGTCTACAAGCACGCCATTTCCACCATCGTTCCCGGCCGCGCGGTGAATTTCTCGGCTGCCGAGAGCGAAGACACCGCCGCCTGAGCGTCCCCCGGCGCAGCGGATCACGATCCGCCGCGCTGACTCATTTCCCCGCAATGCCTGAACCCGCTTGTCTGAAGTCATAACTCGCCAAGATGGCGCCGTCATCCTCGTCGGCGTCGATTTCGGACTGCCTCATTTCGACAACGAACTTGAAGAGCTCGGCCTGCTGGCCCAGACAGCGGGACTGATCCCGGTCGATCGCATCGTCTGTCGGCGCAAGGCACCCGACGCGGCGCTCTTCGTGGGCAGCGGCAAGGCCGACGAGATCCGCGAGCTCGCCGAGATGCATCGCGCCAGCGAGGTCATCTTCGACCAGTCGCTCAGTCCGGCGCAGCAGCGCAATCTCGAGCGCACCCTCAACGTCGCCGTCTACGATCGCACCTTCCTCATCCTCGAGATCTTCGCGCAGCGCGCGCGCTCGCACGAGGGCAAGCTGCAGGTCGAGCTGGCGCGGCTGCAGTATCTGAGCACGCGCCTGGTGCGGCGCTGGTCGCACCTCGAACGCCAGACCGGCGGCGCGGGCGTGCGCGGCGGTCCGGGCGAGAAGCAGATCGAGCTCGACCGCCGGATGATCTCCGAGTCGATCAAGCGCACCCGCGAACGCCTGGCCAAGGTGCAGAAGCAGCGCGGCACGCAACGACGTCAGCGGGAGCGGCGCGAGACCTTCAACATCTCGCTGGTCGGCTACACCAATGCCGGCAAGTCGTCGATCTTCAACGCGATGGTGAAGGCGAGGGCGTATGCCGCCGACCAGCTCTTCGCGACGCTCGACACCACCACGCGTCATCTCTACCTGGGCGATGCGCGTCGCCAGGTCTCGATCTCGGACACGGTGGGTTTCATCCGCGACCTGCCTCACGGTCTGGTCGATGCCTTCAAGGCGACACTGCAGGAGGCGGTCGACGCCGACCTGCTGCTGCACGTGGTGGATGCATCGAATCCGCATCATCCCGAGCAACTGGCCGAGGTGCAGCGCGTCCTGGGCGAGATCGGTGCCGACGCCGTGCCCCAGCTGCTGGTGTTCAACAAGCTCGATGCCCTCGACGCCGGCCAGCGGCCCCTGGCCATGGTCGACGAGATGGAGATCGATGGCGTGCGCACGCCGCGCCTGTTCGTCAGCGCGCGTTCCGGCGAGGGCATGCCGGCCCTGCGTGCCGAGCTCGCCCGCCTGTCCGGCTCGGTCGCCGAGGAGATGTCCTTAGACCCGGGCGCCCCATTGCATGACGCGCCCGGTTGATTGGGCACAATCTCCTCACCGACGAGAGAAGCGAATCGAATGAATGCAAAGCCAGTATGGAGCCGTCTGCAAGGCATGTTCAACCTGAACGATGGACGCTGGGGGAGAAGCGACGAGCCTTCGTCCGGCAATGAACGCCCGAATGCCGGCTCGTCCGACAACGATCTGCCGCCTTCGAGCCAGAACAACCAGCACAACAACCGTCCCCGCGGACAGGGCCCGAACCAGGGTCCGCCCGATCTCGACGAACTCTGGCGCGACTTCAACCGCAAGCTCGGTGGACTGTTCGGCGGTGGCCGCAATGGCGGCAACAACAACGATCCTCGTCCCGGTGGCGGGGGTGGTGGCGGTTTCCGGCCCGACATGAAGAACGCCGGCTACGGCATCGGTGTCGTGGCGCTGGTCGCCGTGCTGATCTGGCTGGGCACCGGCTTCTTCATCGTCAACGAAGGCCAGCAGGCCGTCATCACCCAGTTCGGGCGCTACAAGACGACCGTGGGCGCCGGCTTCAACTGGCGGCTTCCCTATCCGATCCAGCGCCATGAACTGGTGGTGGTGACGCAGATCCGCTCGACCGACGTCGGCCGCGACAGCATCGTGCGCTCGACCGGCCTGCGCGAGTCGGCCATGCTCACCGAGGACGAGAACATCGTCGAGATCAAGTTCGCCGTGCAATACCGCCTGAGCGATGCACGCGCCTACCTCTACGAGAGCAAGGCACCGGCCGATACCGTGGTGCAGGTCGCGGAGACCGCGGTGCGCGAGGTGGTGGGCAAGATGCGCATGGATGCGGCCCTGGCCGAGGAGCGCGACCAGATCGCGCCCCGCGTGCGCGCGCTCATGCAGACCATCCTCGACCGCTACAAGGTCGGCGTGGAGGTCGTGAACATCAACCTGCAGCAGGGCGGCGTGCGTCCTCCCGAGCAGGTGCAGGCGGCGTTCGACGACGTCCTGAAGGCCGGCCAGGAACGCGAGCGCGCCAAGAACGAGGCCCAGGCCTATGCCAATGACGTGGTGCCGCGCGCCACGGGTACCGCATCGCGCCTCAAGGAGGAGTCCGAGGCCTACAAGGCGCGCGTCGTGGCCCAGGCCCAGGGCGATGCCGGCCGCTTTGCCTCCGTGCTGGTCGAATACCAGAAGGCACCGCAGGTCACGCGCGACCGCATGTACACCGATGCCATGCAGCAGATCTACGCCAACACCACCAAGGTGCTGGTGGACTCCAAGCAGGGCTCCAACCTGCTGTATCTGCCGCTCGACAAGCTGATGCAGACGACCGGCGCCCAGAATGCCGGCGCCTCCACCGAGGCGGCGCTGCCCGGCGTGGCCGGAGCCGCGACCTCGCCCGCCACGACGTCTCCCTCGTCGGTCATCCCGACCTCGCCGACCAACAATGACACGCGCCTGCGCGGCGACGGCCGCACGCGCGACCGCGACGGCCGCTAGATCGCCCTGGGACGCACAAACAAATGAACAGAATCGGTTTCATCGCATCGTCCATCCTGGTAGCGCTCGTGCTGCTGAGTTCGATGCTCTTCGTGGTCGACCAGCGCCAGTTCGGCGTCGTCTACCAGCTCGGCCAGATCAAGAACGTGATCACCGAGCCCGGGCTCAACTTCAAGCTGCCGCCGCCGATCCAGAACGTGTCGTACATCGATAAGCGCTTGCTGACGCTCTCCAGCCTCGAGGCCGAGCCGATGCTCACGGCCGAGAAGCAACGCGTGGTGATCGATTGGTATGTGCGCTGGCGCGTGACCAATCCGTCGGAATACATCCGCAATGTCGGCCTCGACGAGAACGCCGGTGCCGTGCAACTCAACCGCGTGGTGCGCAACGCCTTCCAGGAGAACGTCAACAAGCGCACCGTGCGCGACCTGATCTCCGTGCGGCGCGAGGCCCTGATGGCCGACGTCCAGCGCGAGGTGCTGGCGGTGGTGAAGGGCGCGAAGCCGTGGGGCGTCGACATCATCGACGTGCGCATCACGCGCGTCGACTATGTCGAGGCCATCACCGAATCGGTCTATCGCCGCATGGAGGCCGAGCGCAAGCGGGTCGCCAACGAGCTGCGCTCGACCGGTTTCGCCGAAGGCGAGAAGATCCGCGCCGATGCCGATCGGCAGCGCGAGGTGATCGTGGCCAATGCCTACCGCGAAGCGCAGAAGATCAAGGGCGAGGGCGATGCCCAGGCCGCCGCGGCATACAGCGAGGCCTTCGGCCGCGATCCGCAGTTCGCCCAGTTCTATCGCAGCCTGGATGCCTATCGCCAGAGCTTCAACAAGAAGAGCGATGTCCTGGTGGTGGATCCGGCATCGTCGGAGTTCTTCCAGGCCTTCCGCAACCCCGGGGCACCACGGCGCTGATGCGGTCGTGAGCGCCGCCGCATTCTGGAGCGCGCTCGGCTTCGTGCTGGTGATCGAGGGACTGCTGCCGTTCCTGTCGCCCGCGCGATGGCGGCGCGGCATCGGGCAGCTCATGGAGCTGCGCGATGGCCAGCTTCGTTTCGTCGGACTCGGCGCGATCGTCGCGGGTCTTTTCGTCCTCTGGCTGGTGGCCTGAGTCCCGCTTTCGACGGCGATGCCGGGAACGGCGGAAGTCGCGCCCGGTAGAATTCCGGTTTAACCACGTCCCGCTTGCCATGTCCGCCTGGGTCCTTCCGGATCACATTGCCGATGTGCTGCCTTCCGAGGCCCGCCACATCGAAGAACTTCGACGCGAACTGCTCGACACCGCCCGTGGCTATGGTTACGAGCTGGTGATGCCGCCGCTGATCGAGCACATCGAGTCGCTGCTGTCGGGCACCGGCGAGGCGCTCGACCTGCAGACCTTCAAGCTCGTCGACCAGCTCTCGGGCCGCACGCTCGGCCTGCGCGCCGACACCACGCCGCAGGTCGCGCGCATCGATGCCCACCTGCTCAACCGCCAGGGCGTGGCGCGCCTGTGCTACTGCGGCCCGGTGGTGCACACCCGGCCCGATGGTCCGCACGCCACGCGCGAGCCCCTGCAGTTCGGTGCCGAGATCTACGGCCATGCCGGACTCGAGGCCGACACCGAGATCCTGTTCCTCGCCCTGGACTGCCTGCGGTCGGCCGGTGTCGCGCGCGCGCAGACGCCGCTCGTCGACCTGGCCGATGCGCGCATCGTGCGTTCGCTCCTCGCCGATGCGAGCATCGACGCGGCGACGCTGGCGCGCGTGCATGCCGCGCTGGCCGCCAAGGACGACAGCGAACTGAGCGTCCTGACGCGCGACTTCCCCGCCGCCTCGCGCGATGCGCTGCGGGCGCTGGTGAACCTCTATGGCGATGCCGACGTGCTCGACGAGGCCGCCCGCGTCCTGCCCGACACGCCCCTCGTGCGCGAGGCGCTCGCCGACCTCCGGCGACTGGCCGCGCGCCTGCGCGACGACGCCCCGGACGTCCGCGTGAGCTTCGACCTCTCCGACCTGCGCGGCTATGCCTACTACAGCGGCATGCGCTTCGGCATCTATGTCGAAGGCGCCGCCGATGCCCTGGTGCGCGGCGGCCGCTACGACGAGGTCGGCGCCGTGTTCGGCCGCAACCGGCCGGCCGTGGGCTTCAGCGTCGACCTGCGCGAGCTGGTCGGCGTGCTGCCGGCGCGGCCGCTGCGAGCCGCCATCCGGGCACCCTGGAGCGAGGCGCCCGGACTGCGCTCCGCCATCTCGGCACTGCGCGACGGCGGCGAGACCGTGGTCTGCGCGCTGCCGGGCCACGACAGCGAAATCGACGAATTCCATTGCGACCGCGAGCTCGTCGAGCAAGCCGGCCAGTGGCATGTCCAAGCCATCTGAATCTTCGAGAGCACACACACATCATGAGCGTTACCACCGGTAGAAACGTGGTCGTCGTCGGCACCCAGTGGGGCGACGAGGGCAAGGGCAAACTGGTCGACTGGCTGACCGAGAGCGCCCAGGGCGTGGTCCGCTTCCAGGGCGGCCACAACGCGGGCCACACGCTGGTCATCAACGGCGTGAAGACCGCGCTGCACCTGATCCCCAGCGGCATCATGCGTCCGGGCGTCAAGTGCTACATCGGCAACGGCGTGGTGCTGTCGGCGGCCAAGCTGTTCGAGGAGATCGAGGGGCTGGAGAAGGCCGGCGTGGAGGTGCGTTCGCGCCTGCGCATCAGCGAGGCCTGCCCGCTGATCCTGCCGTTCCACGCCGCGCTGGACATCGCGCGCGAGGCCTATCGCGAGAAGGGCGGCATCGAGAAGATCGGCACCACCGGCCGCGGCATCGGCCCGGCCTACGAGGACAAGATCGCGCGCCGCGCCCTGCGCGTGCAGGACCTGAAGCACCCCGATCGCTTCGCGGCCAAGCTGCGCGTGCTGCTCGACCTGCACAACCACGTGCTGACGCAGGTGCTGAGCGCGCCGGCGATCGATTTCGACACCGTGTTCGACGAGGCGATGCGGCACGCCGAACTGCTGCGGCCGATGATGGCCGATGTCTCGCGCGAGCTCAACGACGCCCATCGCAACGGCGCCAACCTGCTGTTCGAGGGCGCCCAGGGCACCTTGCTCGACGTCGACCACGGCACCTATCCGTATGTCACCTCCAGCAACTGCGTGGCCGGCAACGCCGCCGCCGGTTCGGGTGTCGGGCCGGGCATGCTGCACTACGTGCTGGGCATCACCAAGGCCTACTGCACGCGGGTCGGTGGCGGTCCGTTCCCGACCGAGCTGGACTGGGAGACGCCGGGCACGCCGGGCTACCACATGAGCACCGTGGGCGCGGAGAAGGGCGTCACCACGGGCCGCAGCCGCCGCTGCGGCTGGTTCGATGCCGCGCTGCTCAAGCGCTCGGCGCAGGTCAACGGACTCTCCGGCCTGTGCATCACCAAGCTCGACGTGCTCGACGGCATCGAGAAGCTCGAGCTCTGCACCGGCTACGAGCTCGATGGCGAGACCACCGACATCCTGCCGATGGGCGCCGACGAGATCGAGCGCTGCACGCCCATCTACGAGACCCTCGAGGGCTGGACCGAGAGCACCGTCGGCGTGACCCAGTACGACCGGTTGCCGGTCAACGCGCGGCTCTATCTGCAGCGCATCGAGCAGGTCACGGGCGTGCCCATCCACATGGTCTCCACCAGCCCCGACCGCGACCACACCATCATGATGCGCCACCCCTATCTGGCCGACTGAGCAGGACCATCCCCATGTTGACCGAAGACGGCAAGCACCTCTACGTCAGTTATGACGAGTACCACAACCTGATCGAGAAACTGGCGATCAAGCTCCACCAGTCCGGTTGGGAGTTCGACACCATCCTGTGCCTGGCGCGCGGCGGGCTGCGGCCCGGCGACGTGCTCTCGCGCATCTTCGAGAAGCCGCTGGCGATCATGTCGACCAGCTCCTACCGCGCCGATGCCGGCACGGTGCAGGGCCATCTCGACATCGCGCGCTTCATCACCACGCCCAAGGGCGAGCTGGCGGGCAAGGTGCTGCTGGTGGACGACCTGGCCGACTCGGGCCACACCCTGCACGCCGTGGTGGACCTGCTGCGCACCAACTACAAGCCGATCACCGAGCTGCGCAGCGCGGTGCTGTGGACCAAGGCGCTGTCGACCTTCACGCCCGACTACTCGGTCGAGTTCCTGGCCACCAATCCCTGGATCCACCAGCCGTTCGAGAGCTACGACAGCATGGGCGCCGAGAAGCTGCTGAAGAAGTGGTCGGTCTGACCGTCGCGCCACGCATGCCTCGTCCCCCCCGATCCGAGCATCCCGGTCAGCCGATCACCGAGCTGATCCATCATCCCTACCAGCCGCCGGCGCACTTCGAGGCGCCGCAGCCCGGCGTGTACAAGGCCTCGACGGTGTTCTTCGCCGACGTGGCCGCCATGCGGGCCCGCGACTGGAAGACCAAGGCCGGCTACACCTATGGCCTGCACGGCACGCCCACGACCTTCACGCTCGAGGCGCGCATCGCCGCGCTCGAGGGCGCGAGCGAGTGCCTGCTGGTGCCCAGCGGGCTCGCGGCGATCGCGCTGGTGTCCTTCGCATTGCTCAAGAGCGGCGACGAGGTGCTGATCCCCGACAACGCCTATGGCCCCAACAAGGCGCTCGCGACCGGCGAGCTGGCGAACTTCGGCATCACGCACCGGCTCTACGACGCCATGGACCCGGACGACCTGGCCGCCAAGCTCGGCGAGCGCACCAGGCTGGTCTGGCTCGAGGCCGCCGGCTCGGTCACGATGGAGTTCCCAGACCTGCCCGCGCTCGCCGACCTGTGCCGGGCGCATGGCGCCGTCAGCGTGCTGGACAACACCTGGGGCGCGGGCCTGGCCTTCGATCCCTTCGACTTCGACCGCAGCGGGCAGGGCGTCGACGTCTCGGTGCATGCGCTGACCAAGTACCCCAGCGGCGGTGGCGACGTGCTGATGGGCAGTGTCGCCACCCGCGACGCCCGCCTGCACCAGGCGCTCAAGCTCACGCACATGCGCATGGGCTGGGGCGTCGGTGTCGGCGATGTCGAGACCATCCTGCGCGCCCTGCCGAGCATCGCCCTGCGCTATGCCGCGCACGACCGCGCCGCGCGCGAACTGGCGCGCTGGTTCGAGACGCGCGAGGAGATCGCCCGGGTGCTGCATCCGGCGCTCGCCGACTCGCCGGGCCACGACAACTGGCGGCATCTGTGCGGCACCAGCGACCTGGCCGCGGGCCTGTTCTCGGTGGTGTTCGACGAGCGCTTCAGCTCCGATCAGGTCGATCGTTTCTGCGACGGCCTGCGGCTCTTCCGCCTCGGGTATTCGTGGGGCGGACCGATCAGCCTGGTGGTGCCCTACGACATCGGATTGATGCGCGACGCCACGGTGGCACGCTGGCCGCATCGCGGCACGCTGGTTCGATTCTCGGTCGGGCTCGAAGCGGTGGAGGACCTGAGGGCCGACCTGGAGCAGGCACTGGCAGCGCTCTGAGCGGGCTTCCTTTATCGCTTACAGTCGAAGCACGCGCGTTCATCCGGACCCGCCCTGCCTCAAGGAGAAGAAGTGGCAACACCCAACTACGGCTACGAGAAGCGCCAGAAAGAACTGGCCAAGAAGAAGAAGAAGGAAGAGAAGCTTCGCGACAAGGCCCAGCGCAAGCTCAGCCCCAGCAGCGAAGGCCTGGCTCCCGGCGATCCGGAAACCGATGTCGCGGCCCTGGAGCGCGATCCGCCCACCGTGCCCGAACTCCCGACCAAGAACGGCTGATCCGCCCGCCCGGTCCCCACGGTCCCGTTCCATTCCCGTCGAAGCCGCCAGCTGCGAGTCGCAGATGGCGGCTTCTTCGCATGCGCGCACCGGATGCCCCGGCGAACTCGCAGGACTCAGAGGAGCTTGCGCAACTCCGGCCAGACGTTGTCGAGCATGCGCGGCTGCGCCGCCGCCACGGGATGGATGCGGTCGGCCTGGAACATGTCGGCCGCGTCCGGGCCATCGGCCACGCCCCGCAGCAGGAAGGGCACCACCGCCGATTTCGTCGACCGGGACACGTCGAGGAACATGGCCTCGAAACGCCGCAGGTAGTCGCCGCCATAGTTGGGCGGCACCTGGATGCCGACGATCAGCACCTGCGCGCCGGCGGTCTGCGAGGCCTTGGCCATCTGGGTCAGGTTGTCGGCGGTGTTGGCGATCGGCAGGCCGCGCAGGGCGTCGTTGGCGCCGAGCTCCAGCACCACGTGCGTGGGCTGGTGTTGCCGCAGCAGGGCCGGCAGGCGCGTGCGGCCGCCGGAGCTGGTGTCGCCGCTGATGCTGGCGTTGACCACGCGCGCATCGACCTTCTGCTGCGCCAGGCGCTGCGTCAGCAGCGCGACCCAGCCCTGGCCGCGCTGCAGGCCGTACTCGGCCGAGAGCGAGTCGCCGACCACCAGGATCACCGCCGGCCGGCGTGTCGCGCCGCGCGTCTGTGCGCCGGCCCAAGACCCCGCTGCGCCGGTCAGCGCACCGGCCAAGATAAAGTCGCGTCGATTCACCACATCCCACCTTTCCATGTTGCCAGCCCCAGCCGATGCAATTGTTGCCGTAGCGCACGTTTTCAAGTCCGTCACCGATTCCACCGGCACGCTGGACATCCTGCGCGATGTCGACTTCTCGCTCGGCGCGCGCGAGACCGCCGCCATCGTCGGTGCCTCGGGCTCGGGCAAGAGCACGTTGCTGTCGATCATCGCCGGACTCGACACGCCCACGCGCGGCACCGTGCATCTGGGTGGCCAGGACCTGTTCGCCATCGACGAGGACGAGCGCGCCGCGTTGCGGGCGCAGAAGGTCGGCTTCGTGTTCCAGAGCTTCCAGCTGCTGGGCAACCTGAGCGCGCTGGAGAACGTGATGCTGCCGCTCGAGCTCGCCGACCGTCGCGATGCCCGCCGGACCGCCACCGAGATGCTCGGCCGCGTCGGCCTCGGCCAGCGCCTGGGCCACTATCCGAAGGTGCTCTCCGGTGGCGAGCAGCAGCGCGTGGCGCTGGCCCGCGCGTTCGTCGTGCAGCCGCAGCTGCTGCTGGCCGACGAGCCCACGGGCAGCCTCGAC
This sequence comes from Variovorax sp. PEI5, assembly GCF_056679935.1. Taxonomy (NCBI): domain Bacteria; kingdom Pseudomonadati; phylum Pseudomonadota; class Betaproteobacteria; order Burkholderiales; family Comamonadaceae; genus Variovorax; species Variovorax sp. PEI5. Next base: position 1,791,510 of record NZ_CM155257.1, on the reverse strand, counting down.
TTCGCCACCGGCGAGCAGGTCATGGAGCTGATGTTCGATCTCAACCGCGAGCTCGGCACGACGCTGGTGCTGGTCACGCACGACCGCGCCATCGCACAGCGCTGCGACCGGCGCATCACCATCGACGCCGGCCGCGTCGCGGCGGACGATCGCAGCGCCTGAGACTGGCCGCGCGTCCGGAGGATCGCCCGATCCGGCGGGGATAATCCAGCGGATGTCCTCTCCCCCCAAAGTGATTTTCGGCTTCCACGCCGTGGGCGTGCGCCTCAAGACCGCGCCCGCCTCGGTGCTGGAGGTGCTCTTCGATGCCAGCCGCCGCGATGCGCGCATGAAACAGTTCATCGCGCGCGCCCAGGAAGCCGGTGTGCGCCTGGTCGAGGCCGATGGCCTGCGCCTGTCCAAGCTGAGCGGCAGCCACGGCCACCAGGGCGTCGCCGCGCGCGTCGAACCCATCCTCCAGACCCATTCGCTCGACGAACTGCTCGAAGGCCTGGAGGCGGCGCGCACGGTGCCGCTGCTGCTGGTGCTCGACGGCGTGACCGACCCGCACAACCTGGGTGCCTGCCTGCGCGTGGCCGATGGCGCCGGCGCGCATGCCGTGATCGCGCCCAAGGACCATGCCGCCGGCATCAACGCCACGGTCGCCAAGGTGGCCAGCGGTGCCGCCGAGACGGTGCCGTACTTCATGGTGACCAACCTGGCGCGCACGCTCGGCGAACTCAAGGAGCGCGACATCTGGTGCGTCGGCACCAGCGACGACGCGCCCGGCACGCTCTACCAGAGCGACCTGAACCGCCCGCTGGCCCTGGTGCTGGGCGCCGAGGGCGCGGGCATGCGCCAGCTGACCCGCAAGAGCTGCGACGAGCTGGTCGGCATCCCGATGCGGGGCGCGGTGGAGAGCCTCAACGTGTCGGTGGCCAGCGGCGTGTGCCTCTACGAGGCCATGCGTCAGCGGGGCGCCGCCTAGCCGCCGGTCCGGGCGCGCGGACCTAGACGTCCAGCCAGGGCGAGCCGCCCGTGGCGGTGGCGGCGACCATGTCGCCCTCGCTGGCGCCCAGGGCCTCGGCCAGCGCCAGGCGCACCAGGTCGGGCCGATTGTTCTGCTCGCTCAGGTGCGCGCCGACCACGTGGCGCAGGCCCGGGTGATGCACGGCGCGTGCGATGTCGGCCGCCGCGGCATTCGACAGATGGCCATAGTTGCCGCCCACCCGCAGCTTCAGGAACGGTGGATAGGCCGATGCCGCCAGCAGGTCGACATCGTGGTTGCATTCGAGCAGCAGGGCGTCGAGCTTGACCAGCTGCGCCATCACGTGCGGCGTCGCGTGGCCGAGGTCGGTGAGCACGCCCAGCGTGCGGGCGCCATCGGTGCAGCGCAGCTGCAGAGGCTCGCGCGCGTCGTGCGGGACCGTGAAGGGCAGCACGTCGAGGTCGCCGACCCGGATGTGCGCGCCGTCGTGCGCCAGGTTCAGCCGACCCTCGTAGTCGTGGCCGCCCGTGGCGAGCCAGGTGCCCTCGCTCATCCACACCGGGATGCGTTCGCGTCGGGAGAGGGTCTGCACGCAGCCGATGTGGTCGCCGTGCTCGTGGGTGATGAAGATGGCGTCGATGTCGCTGGCGGCGACGCCGGCGCCGGCCAGGCGCTTGTCGAGCTGCCGGATGCCGAAGCCGCAATCGATCAGCAGCAGCGAGCGCCTGCCGTCGCTGGTGGCCTCGACCAGCGTCGCGTTGCCCGTGCTGCCGCTGCCGAGGCTGCGAAAACGCAGCATCAGGCGCTGCTCCGACCGCGTCGGATGCCCGCCGGCGCGCGTCGTGGCCCGATCCCGTGGAACCGCATGGCGGCCTCGTCTCCCGTTCTTACTTCAGGTCGTCGGCGATGACCTGGACGATGCGCTGCGCATCGGCCGAGGTGTCGGGCACGCCGGCCTCGTTCAGCACCGAGACCGTGCTGCTGTCGCCCTGGCTCTTGATCAGGATGCGGAACTTCAGCGGCGACTCGTTGGGCTTGGAGCGGCCGAAGCTGAGGATCTTGCTCAGGATGCTGGGCTCCTTGCGGTCGGTGGTGGGCGTCACGTAGCGCACGAAGTAGGTGCCGGCGCTGCGGTCGCGGTCCTCCACGGTGAAGCCGGTGCGGTCGAGCGCCAGGCCGACGCGGCGCCAGGCGCGGTCGAAGGGCTCGGCGATCTGCACCACCGGGCGGCCGTCGACGGTCGCGGCGCGGGGCGTCTGCACCGGCGAGGCGGTGGCGATCAGCGCCTTCGACTGCTCCTGCGAGACGCCGAGCTTGACCATCAGGCGGCGCAGGAATTCGGATTCGAGTTCGGGGTCGCTGGCGCGCGGCTGCCAGACGGTGTTGTCCTTCTGGACCGAGGTGTAGACCTCCACCATGCCGCGATGGCTGATGTAGATCTCGGTGCCGTTGGGGGTGCGCTCGAAGCGGGTGCGGAAGCGATCGAGTTCTCCGGTGGAGTAGACCGAATCGACCAGCTTGCCCAGCGCGCCGCGGATGATGTCCTGCGGCAGCTTGGCGCGGTTCTCGGCCCAGTCGGTCTCCATGATGCCGAGATTGCGCTGGTCGGTGGTCAGCAGGAAGCCGCTCTCCTGCCAGAAGTCGCGCACCGGCTCCCAGAGCTGGTCGGGGGAGCGGCCCACCACCAGCCAGCGCTGGTTGCCCGCGCGCTCGATGCGCACGTCGCCCACCGAGGACACCGCCGCCGGCTGGCCCGGGGCGCTGGCCGTGCTGGTGCGGAAGCCGCTGGCCGTCACGGCGCCGCCGGGCACGGCATAGCGGTTGTCGCGCGACAGCTGGGTCAGGTCGGGCGGGACTTCGAGCGTGGGGGCCTTGCCGGCGCTCTTGTAATCGATCTTGTCGCCTTCCATCACGGAACAGGCGGAGAGGCTGGCCACGAGGGCGAGCAGCGCAAAGCGCGAAGAGTGGTTCAACGTTGTATTCCTTGAGGAAACGGGTTCGGTCGGGCGGTGCCCGGGACGGTCCTGCGATGGGAGTCGATGCGCGGGCGAAAGTTTTGCCTGGCCGCGCACGATCGGCAGCGAAGGAACGTCAATCGCGCAGCAGGCCGCAGGCGCGCAGTGCCGCTTCGACGGTCGGACGATGGCTCTCGCCGAGCTCGACCAAGGGCAGGCGCAGCGCGGGGCCGCACAGGCCCAGGCGTGCCATGGCCCACTTGACGGGAACGGGATTGGGTTCGACGAACAGGTGGCGGTGCAGCGGCATCAGCTCGAACTGGATGCGCATCGCGGTGGCGACATCGCCGGCGAGCGCCGCCACGCACAGCTCGTGCATGCGGCGCGGCGCCACGTTGGCCGTCACGCTGATGTTGCCCTTGCCACCGCACAGCATCAGCGCGACCGCGGTCGGATCGTCGCCCGAGTAGACGGCGAAGCGCGAGGGCAGGTCGCGGATCAGCCACTGGGCGCGCTCGATGTTGCCCGTGGCTTCCTTGATGCCGATGATGCCGGGCACCTCGGCCAGGCGCAGCACGGTGTCGTGCGCCATGTCGGCCACGGTGCGGCCGGGCACGTTGTACAGGACCATCGGCAGGTCGCCCACGGCCTCGGCGATGGCCTTGAAGTGCCGGTACTGGCCTTCCTGCGTCGGGCGGTTGTAGTAGGGCACCACCTGCAGCTGGGAGTCGGCGCCCACGCCCTTGGCGAAGCGCGCCAGCTCGATGGCCTCGCGGGTGGAGTTGGCACCGCAGCCGGCCATGATCGGAACGCGGCCCCTGGCCTGCTCGACGGACACGCGGATGATCTCGCAGTGCTCCTCGACGTCGACCGTGGGCGACTCGCCGGTGGTGCCGACCACGCCGAGGCAGTCGGTGCCTTCGTCGATGTGCCAGTCGATCAGCCTTCGCAGGGCGGAATAGTCGACGCTGCCGTCGTCATTCATCGGCGTGGCGAGCGCGACGATGCTGCCTGTCAGTTGCTCCAAGGGGATCTCTCTGTCGGGTGGACGAAAAGCCGGCATTCTACCGAGCGCCCCCGGATGGCATCCGGGGTGAGACTGCTTCGCTGGAAAGGGTTTGCAACAGGGCCGGCGTCTCGCGCGGGACGTGCCCGGAGGCGTCGCCGGCACGCGGGCGGATCGCCGCGATGCGCTGCACGACGCGCGCCGGCGCCTCCAGGAAGCCATGCTCGTAGGCCACCACGTGCAGGTCACGGCAGGCCTCGAGCAGCTCGCCCGGGCGCAGCAGGAAGTCCGGGCGCGTCGGTCGTCCGAAGGCCTCGTTGCCGGCCGCGAAGGTCTCGTAGACGAGCACGCCGCCAGGGGCCACGGCGGCCACGATGTCGCTCAGCCGCGGTCGCCAGAGGTAGTGGGTGACGACGACGATGTCGAAGGTCCGGCCGGCGAAGGGCCAGGGCCCGGCCTCGATGTCGGCCTCGACGAGTTCGGCGCCGTCGCGTGCCAGCGCGGCCAGGGTGCCCAGCGCCTCGGCCGAGCGGTCGACGCCGGTCACGCGATGGCCGCGCGCATGGAACCAGCGCAGGTGCCGGCCGACGCCGCAGGCGACATCGAGCAGCGTGCCGCCGGGCGCGGCCAGGCCGCTCCAGCGCAGCACCCACGGCGAGGGCGGCGAGGGCGGCGAGGGCGACGATGTGACCGGCGCGATGCTGTCGGGAGCCATGGTCAGAAGCAGGCCCACACCTGGTCGATCATCGTCACCACGAAGTCCGCCCGCGTGTAGAGCAGGAAGACGCCCGCGAGCACGGCCGCCCCGAGCACCCCCGCGAGCGCGCCGCGCAGGCGCTGCGCCAGGGGCCGAAAGCGGTGGTCGCGCGGCCCGACGGAGCGCGCGGACGGAGCGGGAGCGGGCCTGCGCATCGCCACCTCAGGCCGGACGCGGCACCGGCGCGCGCACGATCGCGGTCTCCCGGATCGGCAGGTTGACCAGGCCGGCGAGCACGCCCAGGGCGATGGCGATGTACCAGACGATGTCGTAGCTGCCCGTGCGGTCGTACAGGAAGCCGCCCAGCCACACGCCCAGGAACGAGCCCACCTGGTGGCTCAGGAACACGAAGCCGCTGAGCATCGACAGGTGCGCCACGCCGAAGATCTGCGCCACCAGCGCATTGGTCGCCGGCACCGTCGACAGCCACAGGAAGCCCATCACGCTGGCGAACACGTAGACGCTCATCGGCGTCAGCGGCGCCAGCAGGAACACGCTGATGGCGATGGCGCGCCCGAAGTAGATCGCCGCCAGGATCTTGCGCTTGGCCAGCCGCTGGCCGAGCGTGCCGGCGACATAGGTGCCGAAGATGTTGAACAGCCCGATCAGCGCCAGCGCGTAGCTCGCGACCTCGGGCGACAGGCCCTTGTCCTTCAGGTAGCTGGGCATGTGCACGCCGATGAAGACGACCTGGAAGCCGCAGACGAAATAGCCCGCCATGAGCAGGCCGAAGCTGGGATAGCGGAAGGCCTCGCCCACCGCCTGCAGGATGCTCTGCTGCGCCCCGCCGGCGGGGGCGGCGCGGCGCGGCTCGCGCAGGCCGAAGGCGAACGGAACGATCAGCAGCACGGCCGCCGCCAGCACCAGCAGCGCGTTGTGCCAGCCCAGCCGCGCGATCAGCTGGCCCTCCACCGGCACCATCAGGAACTGCCCGAACGAGCCCGCCGCCGCCGCCACGCCCATGGCCCAGGAGCGCCGCTCGGCCGGGATCTGCCGCCCGATCACGCCATAGATCACGGCATAGGTGGTGCCGGCCTGCGCGGCGCCGATCAGGACGCCGGTGGTCAGCGCGAACGTCAGCGGCGTCGACGACAGCGCCATGCCCGCCAGGCCCGCGGCATAGAGCGCGGCGCCGATCAGCAGCACCCGGAAGGCGCCCAGACGGTCGGCCAGCATGCCGGCGAAGACGCCCATCACGCCCCAGGACAGGTTCTGGATCGCGAGGGCGAACGAGAAGGTCTGGCGCGTCCAGCCCTGCTCCTGCGTGATCGGCTGCAGCCACAGGCCGAAGCCGTGGCGGATGCCCATGGAGAGCGTGACGATCAGGGCGCCGCACAGCAGCACCTGCTGCATCGACAGGTGAGGGGGGGTGGAGCGGGGGGACATCCTCCGAATGTAGTCATTCGAGGCCATCGCCGCAGCTTTCGGGCGACAGGCGCGACGATGATATTCGGGCGCACTTTCGATGCGCGACGTGCATCGACCCCGAAATCGACCGGTGGTACTGTACGAATATCCAGTTCTGCGAACGCGCTCTCATTACAATCCCACGCCATGGCGACTTCCCCCAAGAACTCCTCCACGCCCCCGGCGTATTCCGAAGGTTCGATCCGCGTCCTCAAGGGCCTCGAACCGGTCAAGCAGCGCCCGGGCATGTACACCCGCACCGACAACCCGCTGCACATCATCCAGGAGGTGCTGGACAACGCCGCCGACGAGGCGCTCGCCGGCCATGGCAAGAAGATCCGCGTCGTGCTGCACGCCGATGGCTCGGTCAGCGTCGAGGACGACGGTCGCGGCATCCCCTTCGGCCTGCATCCCGAGGAACGGGCGCCGGTGGTGGAGCTGGTGTTCACCCGGCTGCACGCCGGCGGCAAGTTCGACAAGGGCTCGGGTGGCGCCTACAGCTTCTCCGGCGGCCTGCACGGCGTCGGCGTCAGCGTGACCAACGCCCTGTCGACGCGGCTGGAGGTGACCTCGCACCGCGAGGGCTCGGTGGCCCGGCTGGCCTTCGCGGCCGGCGACGTGGTCGAGCCGCTGGCGGTGCGTCCGCTGGCGGCCGGCGAGCGCAAGCTCGGCACCACGGTGCGCGCCTGGCCCGATCCCAAGTACTTCGAATCGCCCGTGCTGCCGCTGGGCGAGCTCACGCACCTGCTGCGCAGCAAGGCGGTGCTGATGCCCGGCGTCACCGTGACGCTGGTCAACGAGAAGACCAAGGACCAGCAGCAGTGGCTCTACAAGGGCGGCCTGCGCGACTACCTGATGCAGACGCTGCATGGCGAGCCGGTGATCCCGCTGTTCGAGGGCGCCGGCCATGCCGACCGCAACGCCGACAACTTCGCCGAGGGCGAGGGCGCCGACTGGTGCGTGGCCTTCACCGAGGACGGCCAGCCGGTGCGCGAGAGCTATGTCAACCTGATCCCGACCAGCGCCGGCGGCACCCACGACAGCGGCCTGCGCGACGGCCTGTTCACCGCCGTCAAGAGCTTCATCGAGTTCCATTCGCTGCTGCCCAAGGGCGTCAAGCTGCTGCCCGAGGACGTGTTCGCGCGCGCCTCCTACGTGCTGAGCGCCAAGGTGCTCGACCCGCAGTTCCAGGGCCAGATCAAGGAGCGCCTGAACTCGCGCGATGCCGTGCGGCTGGTGTCGAGCTTCGTGCGCCCGGCGCTCGAGCTGTGGCTCAACCAGCACGTCGACTACGGCAGGAAGCTGGCCGAACTCGCCATCAAGGCGGCGCAGACGCGCCAGCGAGCCGGCCAGAAGGTCGAGAAGCGCAAGGGCTCCGGCGTCGCCGTGCTGCCGGGCAAGCTGACCGACTGCGAGAGCAAGGACATCGGCCACAACGAGGTCTTCCTGGTCGAGGGCGATTCCGCCGGTGGCAGCGCCAAGATGGGTCGCGACAAGGAGTCGCAGGCCGTGCTGCCCCTGCGCGGCAAGGTGCTCAACACCTGGGAAGTCGAGCGCGACCGGCTGTTCGCCAACACCGAGATCCACGACATCTCGGTGGCCATCGGCATCGATCCGCACGGCCCCGCCGACACCCCCGACATGAGCGGCCTGCGCTATGGCAAGGTCTGCATCCTCTCCGACGCCGATGTCGACGGCTCGCACATCCAGGTGCTGCTGCTGACATTGTTCTTCCGCCATTTCCCCAAGCTGATCGAGGCCGGCCACGTGTACGTGGCCAAGCCGCCGCTGTTCCGGGTCGACGCGCCGGCGCGCGGCAAGAAGCCCGCGTCCAAGGCCTATGCGCTCGACGAGGGCGAACTCGTCGCCATCCTCGACAAGCTGCGCAAGGACGGCGTGCGCGAGGGCGCCTGGAGCATCAGCCGCTTCAAGGGCCTGGGCGAGATGAGCGCGGAACAATTGTGGGAAACCACGCTCAATCCGGACACCCGCCGCCTGCTGCAGGTGCGCCTGGGACGTTTCGGCTTCACCGACACGCAGGGCGAGATCACCAAGCTGATGGGCAAGGGCGAAGCCGCCGCGCGGCGTGAACTGATGGAGCTGCGCGCCGACGACGTCGAGATCGACGTCTGACCGCGACCCCGTCGCCGGGCATCCATCGGCCCGGTTCCTGCATCCCACATTCCCCGTGAAGATTCCCACCCCGTTGCGTTCCCTGATCCTCGCCGCCGCGCTGTCGCTGGCGCAGCACGCCGCGCTCGCGGCCGACATCTACGGCTATGTCGACGCCCAGGGCACGGCGCACTTCGCCGCCGAGAAGCAGGACGCCCGCTACCGGCTGCTGTTCCGGGGCGGGCAGAGCTTCGACACCGCGCAGGGCCTGGGCCCGCTGGCCGGCGGCACGCCGCGCGCTGGCGCCCGGGCCGGCGGCGGCGCCGTGTCGCCGGCCGCGCAGACGCTGCTCGCGATCTTCGAGGCCTCGCCGGACCATCGCGCCGCCAAGGCGGCGCTGCAGCTGGCCGCGCGCGCGCACGCCATCGACTACGAGCTGCTGCAGGCCCTGGTGGCGACCGAATCCGGCTTCGACGCCCAGGCCGTCTCGCCCAAGGGCGCGCGCGGCCTGATGCAGCTGATGCCCGGCACGGCCGAGCGCTACGGCGTGCGCGCCGATGCCCGCGCGACGCTGGAGCAGAAGCTGTTCGACCCGCGCGTGAACATCGCCGCCGGCTCGCGCTACCTGCGCGACCTGATCGCGCGCTTCCAGGGCCGCATCGAGCTGGCCCTGGCGGCCTACAACGCCGGCGAGGGCGCCGTCCAGCGCGCCGGCAACCGCATCCCCGACTACCGCGAGACGCAGAACTACGTGCAGACCGTGCTGCAGCTCTATGCCTACCTGAAGCCCGGCGCCACCTCGGCGGCCTCGAGCGCCCTGACCGGCCCGGCCGCGGCCGCCGGCCGTGGCGGCCGGGCGCCCCAGCGCGTGCGCATGGAGCTCGCCGGCGCCGCCGCGAGCGCTCCCGACCGAATCCCCGACAGATCGACTGATTGACCCCAAGACCCATGGACGACCAACCCACGCTCGACCTCCCGGCCCCCGCGGACGACCCCAACGCGCTCACCCTGGCCGACTATGCCCAGACCGCCTACCTCGAATACGCGCTGTCCGTCGTCAAGGGCCGCGCGCTGCCCGACGTCAGCGACGGCCAGAAGCCGGTGCAGCGCCGCATCCTCTACTCGATGTCGCGCATGGGGCTGGGCTTCGGCGGCGCCAACGGCACCGTCGGCGCCAAGCCGGTCAAGAGCGCGCGCGTGGTCGGCGACGTGCTCGGCCGCTTCCATCCGCACAGCGACCAGGCGGCCTACGACGCGCTGGTTCGCATGGCGCAGGACTTCTCGCAGCGCTATCCGCTGATCGACGGCCAGGGCAACTTCGGCAGCCGCGACGGCGACGGCGCCGCCGCCATGCGCTACACCGAGGCCCGGCTGGCGCGCATCACCAGCTTGCTGCTCGACGAGATCGACGAGGGCACGGTCGACTTCGTGCCCAACTACGACGGCTCGACCGAGGAGCCGGCGTTGCTGCCCGGACGGCTGCCCTTCGTGCTGCTCAACGGCGCCAGCGGCATCGCCGTCGGTCTGGCCACCGAGATCCCCAGCCACAACCTGCGCGAGATCGCCGATGCCTGCGTCGCGCTCATCAAGACCCACGGCAAGCTCACCGAGGAGGAGCTGCTGCAGATCGTCCCCGGCCCCGACTACCCCGGCGGCGCCCAGATCATCAGCAGCGCCGGCGACATCGCCGATGCCTATCGCACCGGCCGCGGCTCGCTCAAGGTGCGCGCGCGCTGGAAGATCGAGGAGCTCGCGCGCGGCCAGTGGCAGCTGGTGGTCAACGAGCTGCCGCCGGGCGTGAGCACGCAGAAGGTGCTCGAGGAGATCGAGGAGCTCACCAACCCCAAGATCCGCGCCGGCAAGAAGGCGCTGAGCGCCGAGCAGGTGCAGCTCAAGGCGCTGGTGCTGGCGCAGCTCGACGTGGTGCGCGACGAGTCCAGCAAGGACGCGGCGGTGCGCCTGGTCTTCGAGCCCAAGACCTCGCGCATCGGCCAGGACGAGTTCATCACCACCTTGCTGGCGCAGACCTCGCTGGAGACCTCCTCGTCGATCAACCTGACGATGGTCGGCGGCGATGGCAAGCCGACCCAGAAGTCGCTGCGCCGCATGCTGGAGGAGTGGATCGAGTTCCGCGCCAAGACCATCGAGCGGCGCTCGCGCCATCGCCTGGCCAAGGTGCTCGACCGCATCCACATCCTCGAGGGGCGGCAGCTGGTGCTGCTCAACATCGACGAGGTGATCGCCATCATCCGCTCGGCGGACGATCCCAAGGCGGCGCTGATCGCGCGCTTCCACCTGAGCGAGCGCCAGGCCGAGGACATCCTGGAGATCCGCCTGCGCCAGCTGGCGCGGCTGGAGGCGATCAAGATCGAGCAGGAGCTCAAGGCCCTGCGCGACGAGCAGCGCCGGCTCGACGAGATCCTGGGCAGCCCGGCGGCCCTGCGCCGCCTGATGATCAAGGAGATCGAGGCCGACGCCAGGACCTTCGAGGACCCGCGCCGCACCCTGATCCAGGCCGAGAAGCGCGCCGTGGCCGAGGTCCGGGTGCTGGACGAGCCGGTGACGGTGATCGTGTCGCAGAAGGGCTGGGTGCGCACGCAGAAGGGCTGGGCCAGCGAGCGCGCGGCGCAGCCGGGCGCGGCGCCGCTCGAGTACAGCTTCAAGTCCGGCGATGCGCTCTATGGCGCCTTCGAATGCCGCACCGTCGACACGCTGCTGGTCTTCGGCACCGCCAAGGACAAGGGCGTGCGGGTCTACACGGTGCCCGTGGCGTCGCTGCCCGGCGGGCGCGGCGACGGCCAGCCGGTCACGACCCTGATCGAGCTCGACAGCGGCACCCACGTGGCGCACTGCTTCGCCGCGCCGGCCGGCGCGCTGCTGCTGCTGGCCACCACCGGTGGCTATGGCTTCACGGCGCAGGTCGAGCACATGATGTCGCGCCATCGCGCCGGCAAGACCTTCGTCGCGGTGGGCGAGGGCGAGCAGCTGTGCCGGCCGGCGCTGGCGGGTGGCGCCAGCGGCGCCGAGCCGATGCCGATGGCGACGCACGTGGTCTGCGCCTCCGCCGGCGGTCGCATCCTGACCTTCGAGATGGCCGAGCTCAAGGCCATGCCCAAGGGCGGCCGTGGCCTGATGCTGATCGACCTCGAACCCAAGGACACGCTCGCCGGCGCCACGCCCTACACGCGCAGCGTGCGCATCGAGGGCATCGGCCGCGGCGGCAAGGAACGCGACGAGACGCTGGAGATCCGCACCCTCAACAACGCGCGCGGCCCGCGCGGACGCAAGGGCAAGGCGGCCGACCTGGGCTTCAAGCCGACCCACGTCGTGCGGGTGCTCTGACCATGAATCTGCTGGCGAACCTCGACCTCAGCACCCTCGGCCTGGTGTTGGCCTCCCTCACCGGCGTCGGCAGCTTCGTGCTCGGGCGCCACCTGCGCCGCAGGCGGCTGGAGAAGCGCGCCGCGCGCGAACGCATCGCCGAAGAGGCGACCCAGAGCCGCCAGGTGCGGCGCGCCAAGGAGCGCACCCAGCGCAAATAGGGTGATTCCAGGTGCTTGCCTGTACCCATCGCTCCATGGTGACGGTCGGCTGGCATGATCACGCCCCTTTTCGAAAGGGCGGCGAATGCAGATCCAGATCGCGCAATCCACACCGACGGCTGCCAGCATTGCCTTGGTCGTGGAGAGGCTCTATGGCATGGGCAAGGTGGTCGAGAGCGAATTCCTGCGGCGTGGCTTCAACCAGGTCTACCGATTGCGTTTTGCCGATGGTCGCCGTGTCGTGGCGCGGCTCTGCGCCGAACGTCCGCGCGGTGAACCCAATGTCGTGTTCGAGGCCGCCATGCTGGACCACTGGTCCGCGCACGGATGTCCCGTGTCTCGGTGCCTGCCTGCCGCGAATGGCGACATCGCGATTCATCTGACTCTGCCTGAAGGGGCCCGAGCGCTGATGTTGTTCGAATACCTCGAAGGCGAAGTCACGGGGGAATCATCGGACGACATCGCCGCGTTCGCGAGCGGGTTGGCGAGCCTGCACACGGCCGCCGAGAACTATGCGGGTCCCGCAAGCGCCTATCGCCTGGATCTCGACGATCTGTTGATGCGTCCCTTGGAGGGTCTGCTGCGTGCGGCCACCATGACATCAGAGTTGCGTCCGCAATTCGAGACACTGGGTCGGCGTCTGCACGACGATATCCTGGCCATAGAGGCGCCCAGCGAGGTCATGTGTCATGGCGATGCCCATGGCGAAAACAATTTCGTCGTCAACACCCCGCAGGGCCGCAGACGTGCGGTCTTTTTCGACTTCGATGAATCTGGCCCCGGCTATCTGGCTTATGAATTGGCCGTGTACCCATGGAAGCTGCACCCGCGCACGCTCGATGGCGTCTGGAGCGACAAGGCCAAAACACAATGGCGATGCTTCATCGCCGCCTATCGCGAAGCACACCGGATCACTGACAAAGACCTGGCCGCCATCCCCCGTTTCATGGCCGTGAGGCAGTTCTGGCTCCTGGGCGAGTACGCGGGCCGGACACCGGTATGGGGTTCGCAGGTCATGCCGACCGACTACCTGCGCCGGCAGGCGGCGATGCTGCGCAAATGGGAAGCCCTGGAAATGCCGGACTGAAGGCACTCGACCGACGCTGTGTCGATCGATCAGGCCGACAGGAGCCTCCTTGAGGCCTCGAGCCAGTCGGTGAATTGCGGCAACGGCCTGATGCCGCCTAGCGCAACCCCTGCCACCAGCGCACGTTGCGGCGCGGCGCGCCCAGGGTCAGCACCTCGCCGAGCTGCGGCGTCGCCAGCTCGATGCGCTCGCGCTCGGCGATGTCGGCGATGCGCTCGAGCGGGTCGTGCCAGGTGTGCAGGGCGAGGTCGAAGGCGCTGTTGTGCATGACGTACAGGACCCGGGCGCGGACGTCGCGGAAGGCGCGCACGCTCTCCTCGGGCTGCATGTGCACCGAGGGCCAGTAGCCGTCGTAGGCCCCGTTCTCGATCAGCGCGATGTCGAAGCCGCCGAAGCGCTCGCCGATCTGCGCGAAGCCCGGGAAGTAGCCCGAGTCGCCGCTGTAGAACAGGCGCTGGTCGCCGCTCTGGATCACCCACGAGGCCCACAGCGTGCGGTCGCGGTCGGTCAGGCCGCGGCCGGAGAAATGCTGCGCCGGCGTCGCCGTCAGCCGCACGTCGCCCAGGCGGCCCTGCTGCCACCAGTCGAACTCCTCGATGCGATCGGCCGGCACGCCCATGTCGCGCAGCCGCGCGCCGACGCCCAGCGGCACGAAGTAGCGCCGCACGCGGTCGCGCAGCCCCTCGATGGTGCCGACGTCGAGGTGGTCGTAGTGGTCGTGCGAGAGGATCACGCCCTCGATCGGCGGCAGGTCGGCCAATGCGATCGGCGTCGGCTGGAAGCGCTTCGGGCCGGCGAAGGACACCGGCGAGGCGCGTTCGCCGAACATCGGATCGATCAGCCAGTAGGCGCCGCGCAGCTTCAGCAGCACCGACGAATGGCCCAGTCGGACCAGGTGGATGGCATCCGGATCGAGGGCCTCGAGCCCGGCGCGGTCGAGCGGGCGCACCGGCAGCGGCTCGGCCGGGCGGGTGGCTTCCTTCTTCACCGTCAGGAAGCGGGTCCAGATCTTCCAGCCGCTCTCGGAGGCGCGGGCTTCGGGGTTGGGCAGGTTGTGGAAGCGACAGTCGTCGGTGGAGAACGGGGCGACGCTCGTGCGGCCGTCCGCCACGGCCGGTGGCTTGCAGGGGCTGTTCAGGGCGCAGCCCGCGACGGCGGCGACGAGCGCCGCGAGCGTCAGTCGCAGCAGCGGGGTGCCGGTCGAGCGGCGGGGTCGGCGGTGAGGGACTGGCAAGTGGTTCCTTGGAGGCGTGGAGGGTGGGGTGCACCGTCGCGGCGCCACGGTGGGCGGCGATGACGGGTCCGGTGAGACAGCCTAGGGTCGGACGCGCGCCCGGCCGCCTAGGCTGAACGCCCTTCCTGCCCGGGGGAAATCACCGATTCGATGCCCCAACCGGTTTCATACACTGCGCGACGTTCCGTCGGCGTCGCCTCGACATCGCCTCGACATCGCCTCGACATCGCCTCGATCCGCCCGGCGCCTCCCGGCTCTCCCTCCCGGCTCCCGTCCAGCTCTTTCCCCAGCTCCCCTCCAGCGCATGAATCCTGTTCCCGCCGCCTTCGACGTCGCCGTCTTCGGTGAAGCCATGCTGATGTTCGTGGCCGACCGGCCGGGACCGATCGAGCAGGCCGAGACCTTCCACAAGCGCACCGCCGGTGCCGAGACCAATGTCGCCGTCGGTCTGTCGCGCCTGGGGCTGCAGGTCGGCTGGGCCAGCCGGCTGGGGACCGACTCGATGGGCCGCTACCTGATCGACGCCATGCAGCGCGAGGGCATCGACTGCGCCCACGTGACCCGAGACCCCGCGCAGCGCACCGGCTTCCTGTTCAAGGGCCGCGTCGACGACGGCAGCGATCCGCCGATCGAATACCACCGCAAGGGCTCGGCCGCGAGCCTGATGACGCCAGCCGACATCGATGCGGACTGGCTGCGCTCGGCGCGCCACCTGCACGCCACGGGCGTGTTCGCGGCGTTGTCGGAGACCAGCCTGCGGGCCGCCGTCGCCGCCATGGACGTGATGCGCGCCGCCGGCCGCACGATCTCTTTCGATCCCAACCTGCGGCCCACGCTGTGGTCCTCGACCGAGGCGATGCGCGCGGCCGTCAACGACCTCGCCGCGCGCGCCGACTGGGTGCTGCCGGGCATCGAGGAGGGTCGGCTACTGACCGGCGAGGACTCGCCCGAAGGCGTCGCGCGCTTCTACCGCCGGCGCGGCGCCAGGCTGGTCGTGGTCAAGCTGGGCGCCGAGGGCGCCTACTACGACGGCGACGTGGCCGGTGGCAGCGCCACCGGCCGCGTGCCGGGCTTTCCGGTCGAGCGGGTGGTCGACACCGTCGGCGCCGGCGACGGCTTCGCGGCCGGTGTGGTGAGCGCCCTGCTGGAGGGGCTCGACGTGGTCGACGCGGTGCGGCGCGGCAGCTGGATCGGCGCCCGCGCCGTGCAGGTGCCCGGCGACACCGAGGGCCTGCCGACGCGCTGCGAACTCGACGCGGCGGGGTTGCGGTCATGACGGCCCCGCGCAAGAAGGTGCTGGTGTTCCGCGAACTGCCCGCCGACCAGCTCGCGCGCCTGACGGCGGCGCACGATGTCACCGTCGCCGACCCGCGCATCGCGGCGCAGGCCGATGCCTTCCACGCCGCGCTGGCCGAGGCGCAGGGCCTGATCGGTTCGAGCTTTCCCATCGACCGCGCCCGCATCGACGCGGCGCCCCGGCTGGAGGTGGTCTCCAGCGTCTCGGTGGGGGTCGACAACTACGCGCTGGACGCCCTGCGCGAGCGCGGCATCGTGCTGTGCCACACGCCCGGCGTGCTCGACGAGACGGTGGCCGACACCGTCTTCGCGCTGCTGATGGCGACCGCGCGGCGCGTGGTCGAGGTCGCCCTGCTGGTGCGCGAGGGACGCTGGACGCGCAACATCGAGGAGGACCTCTTCGGCACCGATGTCCATGGCAAGACGCTCGGACTGCTGGGCTTCGGCCGCATCGGCCAGGCCATCGCCCGGCGCGCGGCGCTGGGATTCGGCATGCCGGTGCTCTACCACGCGCGGCGGCCGGTCGACCTCGCCGCGCAGGCGCCCGAGCTGCACGGCAAGGCCCGTCACGCCCCGCTCGCCGAAGTGCTCGCGAACTCGGATTTCGTGGTCGCGATGCTGCCGCTGTCGGCCAGCACGCGCGGCCTGGTCGATGCCGGCGTGTTCGCCGCCATGAAGCCCGGCGCCATCTTCATCAACGGCGGGCGCGGCGCCACGGTCGACGAGGCGGCGCTGCTGGCCGCGCTCGACCACGGCACCCTGCGCGCGGCCGGGCTCGATGTCTTCGCCAAGGAGCCATTGCCGGCGGATTCGCCCCTGCGCACGCATCCGCGCGTGACGCCGTTGCCGCACATCGGCTCGGCCACGCACGAGACACGCCACGGCATGGCGGCGCTGGCCGTGACCAACCTGCTGCGCGCACTCGCCGGCGAGCGGCCCGACGCCGTCTACGACACGAGCGCGGGGTGACGGCGGGCGGGCCGCGCCATGCCGGTGCCGCCCGACGACAACGGGGAAGGCGTCGCGATGCGCGATGCGCGAGGGCCGGGACTCAGCCCAGTTCGGCGACGAGTTCGATCTCGACGCAAGCGCCCATCGGGATCTGCGCCACGCCGAACGCGCTGCGCGCATGCGCGCCCTTGTCGGCGCCGAAGACCTCGGCGAGCAGTTCGCTCGCGCCGTTGGTGACCAGGTGCTGCTCGGTGAAGCTGGATGTCGAGTTGACCAGGCTCATGACCTTGACGATGCGCTTGATCCGGTTCAGGTCGCCGGTCGCGGCATGCAGGGTGCCCAGCAGGTCGATGGCGACGGCGCGCGCCGCCTGCTTCCCCTCGTCGGTGCCGATGGCGGCGCCCAGCTGGCCGACCCAGGGCTTGCCGTCGCGCTTGGCCAGGTGGCCCGAGAGGAACACCAGATTGCCGGTCTGCACGAAGGGCACGTAGGCCGCGGCGGGGACCGAGACGGGTGGCAGCGAGATGCCGAGTTGCGACAGCTTGTCGTAGACGCTCATGGAAGGACTCCCTCGGTTGGAAAACCGGCGAGGTTAACGGATGGCGTCGTCGGCGCGTGGTGGCGGCGGCGGCGCCGATGGCGCCTGCGACCGCGCCGGCTGCGACTGCAGTTCCTCCAGTGGCCGCACCGTCACGCCGACGTCGAGCGTGTGGCGCGCGCCGCCATGCAGCACGCCGCGCATGGGCGAGACATCGGAGTAGTCGCGGCCGATCGCCAGCGTCACGTAGTCCTCGCCCGGCTGGCGGCCGTTGGTCGGGTCGAAGTCGACCCAGTCGCCCGTCAGGTGGTCCTCGCCCGGCAGGTACACCGACACCCAGGCGTGCGACGCGTCGGCGCCGATCAGGCGCGCCTTGCCCGGTGGCGGCTGCGTCAGCAGGTAGCCGCTGACATAGCGCGCCGGCAGGCCCAGGGTGCGGAAGCAGCCGATCATGATGTGCGCGAAGTCCTGGCACACGCCCTTGCGCTGCGCCAGCGCCTCCACGGCGGGCGTGTTGATCTCGGTGCTGCTGGCGTCGTACTTGAACTCCCGGTAGATGCGCCGCGTCAGGTCCATGGCGGCATCGAAGGTGGCCCGCTCGGCGGTGAAGCTGGCGCGCGCATAGGCCGCGAAGTCGTCGTGGCGCGGCACGTAGGGCGAGGGGAAGACGAATTCCGAGGCGGCATCGAAGCGCGCGTTCTTGCCATAGCGGAAGCGCTCGCGCACCCGCTCCCAGGGCAGGTCGCGGGCGATGCGCGCCGACAGCATCGGCTCGGTGGTCTCGACCAGGCTCTCGGCCGTCACCACCAGCTCGTCGTGCGTCGACTCGAGGGCGAAGAAGGCGCGCGTGTTGCCATACAGGTCGGGCACCTCGCGGCACTGCGCCGGCGTCGGCGTGATCGTGAGCGTGTGGCTGAGCAGCCGCTGCCAGGGCGTGGCGCAGGGCTTCAGGTGCGCCAGGTGCTGCGCCGTCTCGACCGGCGGCGTGTAGTCGTAGCGCGTCTCGTGGGTGACGTGGAGCAGCATGGATCTAGACCCCCACCGAGCGCACCGACTCGGACGTCAGCGTGAAGTAGCGCGTGCCGATGGCGTCGGACACGTGATAGGCGGCCGTCTCGCAGGTGCGGAACAGCTTGACGAGGGTGTCGTACCGGCCGTCCGGGCCGGGGTCGCACAGCGTCTCGAGCGTCCAGGTGGCGGGATCGGGCAGCTCGTAGGACAGCGCGGTGAGCTTGCCCGGCGCGCTGCCCGCCAGGCGGGCGATGCGTCCGCGCAGGGTCTGCGTGACCCAGGCCAGCGAACGCGGGTTGTCGCCGTCGAGCACCAGCAGGTCGACCAGGGTCGCGACGTCGCGGCGCTGCTGGTAGCGGGCATGGAAGGTGATGGTGCTGTCGAACAACGCGACGACGGCCTCGAAGCCGTCGACCTCGTGCACCGCCGCGTCCTCGAAGCCGGCGGCCAGCGCGTTCGCCAGGAAGGCCAGCCGCTCGATGTGGCGGCCGATCGACAGCAGCCGCCAGGCATCGTCGCGCGTCATGCGGTCGGTCTGGGCCCCGGTCATGGCCGACAGCGCGGTGCTGGCGGACTCCAGCGTGCGCAGCGCGGCGCCGCTGGCGAAGCTGCTCTCGCGGGTGCGGGGCTCGCCGGACAGTTCGGCGCAGCGGCGCAGGAAATCGGTCTCGGCGCGCACGATCTGGTTCCAGTGCTCCTGCGACAGCCGCTCGCGCACGGCGGCGGCGGCCTGGCGCACGCAGCGCAGGGTGTAGCCGACGCTGCCGGTGTCGGTCTTGCCCAGGTCGGCGATGACGGCGCGCTCGAACACGCGGCGCGAGCGCGTCACCGATGGCACCTGGCGCGGCACCAGGCCGTTGCGCAGGGCGAGCCGGTGCAGCCATTCGAGGATCGGCGGCGACGCCTGGTCCTCGCCGCCGAGCAGGTCGAGCGCCAGCCGCGCGAGCCGCACGGCGTTCTCGGCGCGCTCGGTGTAGCGCCCGAGCCAGAAC
This sequence comes from Variovorax sp. PEI5, assembly GCF_056679935.1. Classification (NCBI taxonomy): domain Bacteria; kingdom Pseudomonadati; phylum Pseudomonadota; class Betaproteobacteria; order Burkholderiales; family Comamonadaceae; genus Variovorax; species Variovorax sp. PEI5. Next base: position 1,772,655 of record NZ_CM155257.1, on the reverse strand, counting down.
ATGTTCTCCGCCGCGCGGCTGGTGACCGGCGCGCGATGGCGCGCCAGCGAGGCCGGCGTGGCGTGCGGCTGCAGCCGGGTGCTGAGATCGACCGGTCCGTGCGTCTGCACCCAGACGTCGGCGCTGCTGCCGCCGCGCTGCATCGAGGCGATCTGCGCATCGGCGCCGGCCAGTCGGGCCAGCCCGCCGGGCAGCACGCGCCAGGACTGCGCGCCATCGCTGACGGCGAACACGCGCAGCAGCACGGCGCGCGGCGCGATGCGGCCGAGCGAGGCGTCGGGCGCCCAGGTCGGCATCTGCGAAAGGGGCAGGTAGGTCTGCACGGTGTGCTCGTCGCCCTGGCGCACGATGCGCCCGGCCCATTCGTCGAGCTCCCGGCGTCCCATGCGGCTGCCGAGCACGGCTTCGAAGCCGTGCCGCGTGCGGCTGCCGGCATAGGTCGGCTTGATCGCCGCCTGGTCGAGCTGCGGCAGGGCCGCCTCGAGCGCCGCGCGCTCGCCGCACCACCAGGTCGGCAGCGCCGGCAGGCGCAGCTTCTCGCCGATCAGCCGCCGCGCCAGTGCCGGCAGGAAGCCCAGCAATGCCGGCGATTCGAGGAACGCCGAGCCCGGCATGTTGGCCACCAGCAGGTTGCCGGCGCGGATCGCCTGCAGCAGGCCGGGCACGCCCAGCGTGGAATCGGGGCGCAGCTCCAGCGGGTCGAGGAACTCGTCGTCGAGCCGCTTGATGAGACCGTGCACCGGCCGCAGTCCCTGCAGCGTCTTCAGGTAGAGGCGCTGGTCGCGCACGGTGAGGTCGCTGCCCTCGACCAGGGTCACGCCCAGGTAGCGCGCCAGGTAGGCGTGCTCGAAGTAGGTCTCGTTGTAGGGACCGGGCGTGAGCAGGGCGATGTGCGGCGGCGCACCGGCCGGACACAGGCCCTGCAGGCCCTCCATCAGCGCGGTGTAGGTGGCGGCCAGCCGCTGCACCTGCAGCGCGGCGAAGGCCTGCGGGAACTGGCGCGAGATGGCGACCCGGTTCTCCAGCAGGTAGCCCAGGCCGGAGGGGGCCTGCGTGCGCTGCGAGACCACCCACCAGTTGCCGTCCGGACCGCGCGCGAGGTCGAAGGCGGCGATGTGCAGCCAGGTGTCGCCCGGCGGCTTGACGCCGTGCATCGGCCGCAGGTAGCCCGGATGGCCGCGCACCAGCGCCGGCGGCAGCAGGCCTTCGGCCAGCAGCACCTGGGGGCCGTAGACATCGGCCATCACGCGGTCGAGCACGCGCACGCGCTGCAGCACGCCGGCCTCGATCTGAGTCCAGCTCTCGGGCGAGATGATCAGCGGGAACAGGTCGAGCGACCAGGGCCGTTGGGGCCCGTCGGCATCGGCGTAGACGTTGTAGGTGACGCCGTTGTCGCGGATCTGGCGCTCCAGCCCGACGGCGCGGCGCGGCAGGTCGGTGAAGCCGCCGTCGCCCAGGTTCTCGAAGAAGCGGCGCCACGGCGGCGCGAGGACCTCGGCGCCGGTGGCGCGGGCGGCCGGCGATGCCTCGCCCGATGGCGCGGGCGCGCCGCCGGATGGCGGCGGCTGCGAGGCGTCGTAGAGCAGGGGGGACGCCGGCGCGGCGCCCGTCGTCGCAGGGTCGGGTGCCGCGGCGGGCCCGGCGACGCCGCCGCGCAGTTCGTCGAAGTGGCCGGGGGGCGGCGGCGGCGCGAGCGCGGCCGCCAGCGCCGCGGGCGACCCCGTTGCGTGCGCGTCGAAGAGGGATTCGTTCTGCGGTTCCAAGATACGGGGATTGTCGACGCTGCGCGACCGGCCGCTCGCGCGACCGGCCGGGCGGGCCGTCTTCAGCGTCGCAGGTCCAGCGTGAACGGAAACTCGCGACTGCCCGCCAGCTCGATGGTCGCCGGGGGCGTGCGCATCGTGCCGGGCGTGTGGCCCATGCGGGTGAAGCGCGACATGCGGCGGCTCTCGGCCTCGTAGGCGTTGACGGGGAAGGTCTCGTAGTTGCGCCCGCCCGGATGGGCGACGAAGTACTGGCAGCCGCCGAGCGAACGCTTCATCCAGGTGTCGACCAGGTCGAAGGTCAGCGGCGCGTGCGCGCCGATGCTCGGGTGCAGCGACGACGGCGGGTTCCAGGCCTTGTAGCGCACGCCGGCGACGAACTCGCCGGTGGTGCCGGTGGGCTGCAGCGGCAGCACCTTGCCATTGACGGTGACCACGTGACGGCTCTCGTTGAGGCCGGTCACGCGCACCTCGATGCGCTCGAGCGACGAGTCGACATAGCGCACGGTGCCGCCGGAGGAGCCTTCCTCGCCCATCACGTGCCAGGGTTCGAGCGCGTTGCGCAGCGACAGCTCGACGCCCATCGAGCGCACCTGGCCGACCAGCGGGAAGCGGAACTCGAGGTGCGGCGCGAACCATTCGGGATCGAACGGGAAGCCGGCCTGGCGCATCTCGGCGATGACGTCCTCGAAGTCCATCTTGACGAAGGTCGGCAGCAGGAAGCGGTCGTGCAGCTCGGTGCCCCAGCGGGTGGCGGGCGCCTGGTAGGGCGTGTCCCAGAAGCGGGCGACGAAGGCGCGCAGCAGCAGCTGCTGGGCGACGCTCATGCGGGCGTGCGGTGGCATCTCGAAGGCGCGCAGTTCCAGCAGGCCCAGGCGTCCGGTGGACGAATCGGGCGAGTAGAGCTTGTCGATGCAGAACTCGCTGCGGTGCGTGTTGCCGGTGACGTCCACCAGGATGTTGCGCAGGGTGCGGTCGACCAGCCAGGCGGGCATGTCCTTGCCATAGACCTCGCGCTCGCGGGCGATCTCCTTGAGCGCGATCTCCAGCTCGTAGACCTGATCGTTGCGCGCCTCGTCGACGCGCGGGGCCTGGCTGGTCGGGCCGATGAACATGCCCGAGAACAGGTAGCTCAGCGACGGATGGTTGTGCCAGTAGAGCAGCAGGCTGGCCAGCAGCTCGGGCCGGCGCAGGAACGGGCTGTCCGCCGGCGTGGCGCCGCCCAGCACGAAGTGGTTGCCCCCGCCGGTGCCGGTGTGGCGGCCGTCGGTCATGAACTTCTCCGCCGACAGCCGGGTCTCGAAGGCGGCGTCGTAGAGGAATTCGGTGTGCTCGACCAGCTCGCGCCAGTTGTGAGCGGGGTGGATGTTGACCTCGATCACGCCCGGGTCGGGCGTGACCTGCAGCATCTTCAGGCGCGGGTCGCGCGGCGGCGGATAGCCTTCCATGACGATGCGCAGGCCGAGCTGCTCGGAGGTCGCCTCGATGGCGGCGACGAGGTCGAGGTAGTCCTCCAGGCGCGACAGCGGCGGCATGAAGACATAGAGCACGCCCGAGGCGCTGCCGACCTTCTCGGCCGCCGGGCCGTTGGCGCGACGCGGGTCGCGCACCTCGACGCACAGCGCCGTGCGCGTGGCCCAGTGGGCCGACTCGCCCCGGCGCGGGATGCGCGGGGTGGCGGGGTCGCTGTCCGAGCCCGGCAGGCCGGCGGCAGCGGCGCCATCGGCGCCCACGGCGGCCACGGCGCCGACCGGGCCCTCGCCATGCGCCACGGCGCGGGCTTCCTGCATGCGCACCGAAACGGGGGCGGCGGGCGGCGCGCCGAAGGCATAGGGCACCGCGCCGAGATCGCCCGTGGCCGGCGTCGGCGCGCTCGGATAGCGGGTGCGGAAGTCGGCGGCGCTGGGCAGGTCGTCGCGCGGGGCGGTCGGGTCGCGGTCGATCTGGTAGGGATAGTCGCCCTTGCTGACCCATGGCTGCGAGTCGAGCGGCAGGCGATAGCCCATGGGCGAATCGCCGGGGATGAGATAGAGCCGGTCGTCGCGCAGGAACCAGGGGCCGGTGCGCCAGCCGGGACCCTCCATCGCGGGCGCGTCGGCGGTCGCGTTGCCGGGCTCGATCGGCAGCATGTAGCCGACCACCGCGTCGAGCTTCTGCGTGAAGACGCGGCGCAGTCGCACGCGTTCGAGTTCGTCGTCCAGCTTGGAGTCGAACGGATCGACGTTGACCGGCAGGCGGCGCTCGCGCCAGAGGTAGTAGAAGGTGTCCTCGTAGCCGGGCTGGATGTAGCGCTCGGTCAGGCCCAGGCGATGCGCCAGCACGGTGGTGAAGCGGCGCGCGTCCTCGCTCGTGTAGTGGGTCGGATGGCGCTCGTCGACGAAGCGCTCGGGATCGCGCCACAGCGGCTGGCCGTCGGCGCGCCAGAAGATCGACAGCGCCCAGCGCGGCAGCTGCTCGCCCGGATACCACTTGCCCTGGCCGAAGTGCAGGAAGCCGCCATCGCCATACTGCGCCCGCAGCTTGTGCACCAGCTCGGTGGCGTAGCCGCGCTTGGTCGGGCCGAGCGCATCGGTGTTCCATTCCGGCGCATCGCGATTGGTGGTGCAGACATAGGTCGGCTCGCCGCCCATCGTCAGGCGCACGTCGCCGGCCTCCAGCTTCGCGTCGACGGCATCGCCCAGCGCCAGGATGTCGGCCCACTGCTCCTCGGTGTAGGGCTTGGTGACGCGCGGGGACTCGTGGATGCGGGTGACCACCATCTCGTGGCCGAACTCGACCTCGGCGTCGTCCACCACGCCCTCGATGGGTGCGGCGCTCGAGGGCGTCGGCGTGCAGGCCAGCGGGATGTGGCCCTCGCCGGCGAGCAGGCCGGAGGTGGCGTCCAGGCCGATCCAGCCGGCGCCGGGCAGGTAGACCTCGCACCAGGCGTGCAGGTCGGTGAAGTCGACCGTGGTGCCGCTCGGGCCGTCGAGCGCCTTGACGTCGGGCGTGAGCTGGATCAGGTAGCCCGAGACGAAGCGCGCGGCCAGGCCCAGGTGGCGCAGCAGCTGCACCAGCAGCCAGCCGGAGTCGCGGCACGAGCCGCTGCCCTTGGTGAGCGTCTCCTCGGGCGTCTGCACGCCGGGCTCCATCCGGATGAGGTAGTTGACGTCGCCCTGCACCTGCTGGTTGATGCCCACCAGGAAGTCGATGGTGCGCTGTTCCTTGCGGTCGACCTTCTCCAGGTAGGCCGCCACCAGCGGCGTCATCGCATCGGTCACCAGGTAGGGCGCGAGCTCCTCGGCCTGCGAGGCGCTGTACTTGAAGGGAAAGTTCTCGGCTTCGGGTTCGAGGAAGAAGTCGAACGGGTTGTAGACCGCCATCTCGACCACGAGATCCACCGTGACCTTGAATTCGCGGGTCTTCTCCGGGAACACCAGGCGCGCCTGGTAGTTGGCGAAGGGATCCTGCTGCCAGTTGACGAAATGCTGTTCGGGCTCGATGCGCAGCGAGTACGAGATGACGTTGCTGCGGCAATGCGGTGCCGGACGCAGGCGCACGACCTGAGGACCCAGCTGGACCGGGCGGTCGTACTTGTAGTGGGTGACGTGATGAAGCGCGGCGTGGATGGACATGGGATTTGGATGTGCTTCAAAGGTCTCGGATGGAACGCATACTAGCCCACGAATAAGCAATTAGTGCGCCATGACGACCCCATGTCGATCGCGGATCGACCTCTCCAGGCCATGGCGCCGGTGTCGTCGCGCTCTTTTCCCGGCCGGCCATGACATCCATGCCGCTGGCCGGGCATTGCCACGGCGATGCCCGCTTCGACATCGAGCCTGCAAACCAATGTTCGTGAAAGAAATATGGGGCTGGTCCTGTAGTAGCTATTGACGATTTCTATTTCCATGAATTGAGAATTCATCAGAAAACTCAATAGTTATTCATGGATCGCTCCGGAGGCCTGCAATAAAAATTAATTTGCCGATGACGACAAATTAATACGCGATGAAAAACATGGCAGGCCATGACGACCCGGACATTCCCGCGCGCGGCGCTCCTTTTTCCCTGGTCGCGTTCCGGCAGGCCCGCCGGCCGGACGCACCGAAGGCCTGCGGATCGCATGCATCCGTAGTCCCGCGCCGCTCCCATGGCGCCGCGATGCGCGACGTGCCTTCGCCGCCGGCGGCGTCGCCGGTCCGGGTCGGCGCGCCGGCCTCGTCGAGGGTGGCAGCGTCCGACGACCGGCCTTTGCGGCTCGCGCCGCCGCCCGCCGGCCCGGGATGGCGGACCGGGAATTGCCGCCGCAGCATCGCCGGCCGGGAAATGGCCGGTCGATCCGAATCCCGCGCGCTGCTGGAATTCGAATTGCCGCCGCCCGGCCACGCCCCGCAATTCACCCGCCCGATCGAGCCGGTGGCCCCGGGACTGGATGTGCATGCGCTGCGGCGGCTGCCGGCATTCGATGCCGACCCGGTGCGGCCGCTTCGCGGCGATCCCGGTGGCGTCCATCGGGGCGAACGGGCGCCCCGGCGGCCGACGCGATCCGCCGCCTAGGCGACGCCATGTCGATCGAGAGGGAGGATGCCGGCCTCGCGCGCGGCTGGAACGGCTTCGCGGCGCTGGCCGGATGGCTGGTCGGCACGGCCCTGCAACTGCAGCAATCCGCGCTGTGGCGCGGCGCGACCTATGGCGCGCTCGCGGTGGCGGGGCTGGCCGGCCTGCTGGCCTGGGCGGTGTCGCGGCGCCGGCCACGCCGCATCGGCACCGCCTGGCTGGCGGCCGGCCTGGTGCTGGCCCTGGCCGCGCTGGCCGGTGCCGGGACCACCGGCTGGCGCGCCGCGCGACAGGCCGCGGGCGCGCTCGACCCCGCCCTGGAAGGGCGCGACCTGCAGGTGGTGGGCGTGGTGGTCGGCCTGCCGCAGCACGGCGAGGGCGGCACGCGCTTCACGCTGGCGGTCGAGACGGCGCATCGGGTGGTGGCGCCGGCCGTCGTGGACGGCACCGGAGCCGCCGTCGCCGTCGCCGCCGCCGCCGCCGACACGGCGATCGCACACCCGCCCGATCGGCTCGCGCTCGCCTGGTATGCCGAGGGCGGCGCTCGCTGGGGGCGCGCCGACGACGAGTCCGGCGCCACGGCCCCGACCCACGCGCCCGGGGACCCCGCGCCACGCGCGCTCCCGCCCCCGACGCTGGCCGGCCCGGGGGCGCCGCACGCCGGCGAGCGCTGGCGCCTCGTGGTGCGATTGAAGGCGCCGCACGGCGATGTCAATCCGCATGGCTTCGACCAGGAGCTGTGGCTGTGGACGCAGGGCGTGCGCGCGAATGGCTATGTGCGCGCCGGTCCGCGCGACGCGGCACCGCTGCGGCTGGCGACGACCTGGCGCGAGCCCGTGGCGCGCTCGCGCGAGGCGGTGCGCGATGCCGTCTTCGAGCGCATCGCCGACCGGCGCGCCGCCGGGGTCGTCGCGGCCCTGGTGACGGGCGACCAGAGCGCCATCGAGCGCGCCGACTGGGAGGTCTTCCGCGCCACCGGCGTGGCGCACCTGGTGTCGATCTCCGGCCTGCACATCACCCTGTTCGCGGCCCTGGCCTCGCTGCTCGTCGGCCTGGCGTGGCGGCGCAGCGCCTGGCTCATGCAGCGCTGGCCGGCGCCGCGCGCGGCCGTGGCCGGTGGCGTGCTGCTGGCGGCCGCGTATGCGCTGTTCAGCGGCTGGGGCGTGCCGTCCCAGCGCACGGTCGGCATGCTGGCGGTGGTGGCTTGGCTGCGGCTCTCGGGGCGCCGCTGGCCCTGGCCCTGCGTCTGGCTGCTGGCGGCCTGGGCGGCGGTGCTGCTCGATCCGTGGGCGCTGCTGCAGGCCGGCTTCTGGCTCAGCTTCGTGGCGGTGGCGGCGCTGTCCGCCACCGATGGCGCGGCATCCGGCGTCCGTCCGGAGGGCTGGCGCGGGCACCTGGCGCGCCTGGCGCGCGAGCAGGGCGTGGTCACGCTGGCGCTCACGCCGCTGACGCTGCTGCTGTTCCAGCAGGTGTCGGTGGTCGGTCTGGCGGCCAACGCGCTGGCGATCCCGTGGGTCACGCTGGTGGTGACGCCGCTGGCGATGGCGGGCGTGGTCGCGCCACCCCTGTGGGACCTGGCGGCGCATGCCGCGCAGGCGCTGGCCTGGGTGCTGCAGGGCCTGGCGGCGCTGCCCTTCGCCACGCTCTCGGCGGCGGCGCCGCCGATGTGGCTGGCGGCCTGCGGCATCGCCGGCGGCATCGTCGTGGCGATGGCGCGCCTGCCCTGGCGGCTGCGAGCGCTCGGCCTGCCGCTGCTGCTGCCGGTGCTGCTGTGGCAGCCGGCGCGGCCGGGCGCCGGCGAGTTCGAGCTGCTGGCCGCCGACGTCGGGCAGGGCAACGCCGTGCTGGTGCGCACCGCCGGGCACAGCCTGCTCTACGACGCCGGGCCGCGCTACAGCTTGGAGAGCGATGCCGGCCAGCGCGTGCTGGTGCCGCTGCTGCGCGCCCTCGGCGAGCACCTGGACCTGCTGGTGCTGAGCCACCGCGACAGCGACCACACCGGCGGCGCGGCGGCGGTGCTGGCGGCGCAGCCGGATGCCGCGGCGCTCGGCTCCATCGAGGCCGGCCATCCCCTGCAGGCGCTGCGGCCGGTGCGGCGCTGCGTGGCCGGCCAGCGCTGGTCGTGGGACGGCGTGACCTTCGAGGTCCTGCATCCGCTCGCCGCCGATCCGCAGCTGCCCGGCGTGCGTCCGAACGCGCTCTCGTGCGTCCTGCGCATCGGCAACGGACGCGCCACCGCGCTGCTGGCGGGCGACATCGAGCAGCCCCAGGAAGCCGCGCTGGCCGCCCGCAGCGCCACGGGCGCCCTGCGCGCCGACGTGCTGCTGGTGCCGCATCACGGCAGCCGCACCTCGTCGAGCCCGGCGCTGCTCGATGCCGTCCGGCCCCGTCTGGCGCTGGCCCAGGCGGGCTACCGCAACCGCTTCGGGCATCCGGCGCCGCTGGTGGCCGAGGCCTATGCGGCGCGCGGCATCGCGCTGGTCGACAGCCCGCACTGCGGCGCGGCGCACTGGTCGAGCCTGGCGCCGGGGCAGGTGAGGTGCGAGCGCGCCGCACGGGCGCGCTACTGGCGGCATCGCGTGCCCTGAGTGCGATCGACATGCGGCGCCGCCGCCGAAGGCGCGGGCCGGGGATGGCATTTCGCGCCTTTCATGGGCTCCGTGCGTGAAGATCGCCTGGCGCTTGGCCTCGAAATTGCTAAGCTCTGCGCAGGAGAAATGGTTGTTCACATGCACAAATTCGACGAGATGTACGAGCAGCTGCCCTATGCCGGCGCTGCGATCCGCAGCCATTACGCCCGCTACGACCAGTGGCTGGCGCGTCAGCCCGGCGAGCTCATGCGCTCCCGGCGCGAGGAGGCCGAGCTCATATTCCGCCGTGTCGGCATCACCTTCGCGGTGTATGGCGCCAAGGACGAGGACGGTTCCGGCACCGAGCGCCTGATTCCCTTCGACCTGCTGCCGCGCATCATCCCGGCGCACGAATGGGAGCAGATGGAACGGGGCCTGGTGCAGCGCGTGACCGCGCTCAACCGCTTCATCCACGACGTCTACCACGACCAGGAGATCGTCAAGGCCGGCATCATCCCGATCGAGCAGATCCGCGACAACGCGCAGTTCCGCCCCGAGATGATGGGCGTGACGGTGCCCAACAACGTCTACTCCAACATCTCGGGCATCGACATCGTGCGGGCGCCCGATGCCCAGGGCAACGGCGAGTACTACGTGCTGGAGGACAACCTGCGGGTGCCCAGCGGCGTGAGCTACATGCTGGAGAACCGCAAGATGATGATGCGGCTCTTCCCCGATCTCTTCAGCCAGAACCGCATCGCGCCGGTCGCGCACTATCCCGACCTGCTGCTGGAGACCCTGCGCGCGAGCGCGCCGCCGGCGACCGCCGAGCCGACCGTGGTCGTGCTCACGCCGGGCATGTACAACAGCGCCTACTTCGAGCATGCCTTCCTGGCCCAGCAGATGGGCATCGAGCTGGTCGAGGGCCAGGACCTGTTCGTCAAGGACGACTTCGTCTACATGCGCACCACGCGGGGCCCGAAGCGCGTGGACGTGATCTATCGCCGCGTCGACGACGACTTCCTCGATCCCGAGGTCTTCAAGCCCGACTCGACCCTCGGCTGCGCCGGCCTGATGCGCGCCTATCGCGCGGGCAACGTCGCCATCTCCAACGCCGTGGGCACCGGCGTGGCCGACGACAAGTCGATCTATCCCTACGTGCCGAAGATGATCGAGTTCTACCTCGGCGAGCAGCCGATCCTGAAGAACGTGCCGACCTACATGTGCCGCAACAAGGACGACCTGCGCTACACGCTCGACCACATGGAGGACCTGGTGGTCAAGGAGGTGCATGGCGCCGGCGGCTACGGCATGCTGATCGGCCCGGCCTCGACCAAGGCCGAGATCGAGGACTTCAAGCGCGCCGTCATGGCCAAGCCCGACGGCTACATCGCCCAGCCGACCCTGAGCCTGTCGACCTCGCCGACCTTCGTCGAATCGGGCATCGCGCCGCGCCACATCGACCTGCGGCCCTTCGTGCTGTCGGCCAAGGAAGTGCAGATGGTGCCCGGGGGCCTCACGCGCGTGGCGCTCAAGGAAGGCTCGCTGGTGGTGAATTCGTCGCAGGGCGGCGGCACCAAGGACACCTGGATCATCGAGGGCGACCGGCGCGGCGCGCGTCAGGCGGCGGTCGACGTCGCCGCCGCCGCGGTGCAGGCCCAGAAACAAACATCGGCCTGAGGCCCAGAGGAGACGCCCCCCATGCTGTCACGCACCGCCGACCATCTCTACTGGATGTCGCGCTACACCGAACGGGCCGAGAACACCGCCCGCATGCTCGATGTCAACTACCAGACCTCGCTGCTGCCCCAGTCCGCCCAGGTCGCCAAGTACGGCTGGCAGGGCGTGCTCTCGATCAGCGAGCTGCTGCCGGCCTACAACAAGGAGCACGACCAGATCACGCCCGACGAGGTGATGGAGTTCATGGTCAAGGACGAGGCCAATCCGTCCTCGATCATCTCGTGCCTGAAGGCCGCGCGCGAGAACGCGCGGGCCGTGCGCGGCGCGCTCACCACCGAGGCCTGGGAGACGCAGAACACGACCTGGCTGGAGGTCAACCGGATGCTGCGCAACGGCGACTTCGAGCGCGATCCGGCCCAGTTCTTCGAGTGGGTCAAGTTCCGCTCCCATCTCTCGCGCGGCGTCACGCTGGGCACCATGCTGCAGGACGAGGCGTTCTACTTCTCGCGCCTGGGCACCTTCCTGGAGCGCGCCGACAACACCGCGCGCCTGGTGGACGTGAAGTTCCACGCCCTCAACAGCGAGTTCTTCGGCACCGCCACCGAGGAGGACCAGGAGTACGACTTCTATCACTGGAGCGCGATCCTGCGCAGCGTCTCGGCCTTCGAGATCTATCGCAAGGTCTACCGCGACGTCATCAAGCCCGAGCGCGTGGCCGAGCTGCTGATCCTGCGCGCCGACATGCCGCGCTCGCTGCACCACAGCCTGCACGAGGTGGTGGCCAATCTCGACCAGGTCTCCAACGATCCCGGCAGCGAGACGCGCCGCCGCGCCGGCAAGCTGCTGGCCGACCTGCAGTACGCCCGCGTCGACGAGATCCTGGCGACCGGCCTGCATGCCTATCTGACGCAGTTCCTCGATCGCGTCAACGAGGTCGGCGCGCGCATCAGCCAGGACTTCCTGATGCCGGCGAGCTGAGGCCGGGGCACACCGCCGCGTCCCGCGTCGCGCCGGTCACCCGGCCGCCGTCGATCCGCACCACCGCCTGCGCCAGGGCCTCGACATCGGCGGGGTCGTGCGTGATCAGCAGGGTGGGCACCCGCACGCGTTCCAGCATCTCGGCGAGCTCGATGCGCAGGCGCGCGCGCAGCGGGATGTCGAGCGCCGACAGCGGCTCGTCGAGCAGCAGCAGGTGCGGGCGCGGCGCCAGTGCCCGGGCCAGGGCGACGCGCTGGCGCTGGCCGCCCGACAGGTGGCGCGGCAGCGCATCGCGCAGGGCCCGCAGGTCGAATCGGTCGAGCAGCGCCTCGATGTGCGCCAGGTCGGCCGGCGCGGCGCGGTGGCCGAGCCGGCGCACGCCGAACTCGAGGTTGCGCAGCACCGTCAGGTGCGGGAACAGCGCATAGTCCTGGAACACCACGCCGACGCCGCGTTCGCGCGCCGGCAGGTCGAGGCCCGCCGCGCTGTCGAGCAGCGTGCGGGCGCCGATGCGCACGTGGCCCCGCACCCCCGGCAGCAGGCCGGCGATGGCCATCAGCACGGTCGACTTGCCCGAGCCCGAGGCGCCCACCAGCGCCGTGCGCGCTGCTTGCGAGACGAAGGCGGCATCGAGCGCGAAATGCCGCTCGCCCGATGCCAGGGTCGCGCGGACATGCAGGTCGAGCACCGGCGGCGGATCGATCGCGGAGGGCGCGCGGACCACGTCGCTCATGCTCAATGCCGCGCCCGCAACAGCCGGCCCGAGATCACCAGCACCGTGGCGCACACCGCCGAGATCACCGCCGTGAGCCACAGCGCCTGCGCATCGTCACCGGCCTGCACGGCGTCGTAGACGGCGATCGACAGCGTCTGCGTGCGGCCCGGCAGGTTGCCGGCGATCATCAGCGTGGCGCCGAATTCGCCCATGGCGCGCGCGAAGGCCAGCATCAGTCCCGAGGCGATGCCGCGCACCGCCAGCGGCAGCGCGATGCGCACGAAGATCTCGAACTCGCCCGCGCCCAGGGTGCGGGCGGCCTGCGCGAAGCGGCCGTCGACCTCCTCGAAGGCGGCGCGCGCGCCCTTGTAGACCAGTGGCAGCGCGACGATCGACGCCGCGATCACCGCACCCTGCCAGGTGAACATCAGGTTGATGCCGAACCACGCCTGCAGGTGCCGGCCCAGCACCCCGTTGCGGCCGATCAGCACGATCAGGTAGTAGCCCAGCACCGTCGGCGGCAGCACCATCGGCAGCATCAGCAGGGCATCGACCAGCGACTGCCCGGCGAAGCGCCGATGCGCCATCCACCAGCCCAGCGCGATGCCCGCCGCGCCCGCCAGCAGCGTGGCGAGGATGGCGACTTTGAGCGTGAGCCAGAGCGGGGTCAGCAAGAGGACGCTCAGGGTCGCGAGAAGCCGAAGCCCTCGAGGATGCGCTGGCCATCGGCGCCGCGCACGAAGGCGATGAAGGCATCGGCCAGCGCGTCGTCGCGGCCACCGGCGACGCGGGCGATCGGATAGCTCACCGGCGTGGCGGTCGGCACGGTCAGGGCGATGCGGGTCTTGTCGCGCTCGATCAGGGCATCGGTGCGGTAGACGAAACCGGCATCGACCTCGCCCCGCGCGACATAGTTGAGCACCTGGCGCACGCTCTCGCCCTGGATCCAGCGCGATGCCAGCGCGGCGCTCAGGCCGGCCTGCTGCACGGCCTGCGCCGCGTAGCGTCCGGCCGGCACCGAGGCCGGCGTGCCGGTGGCGATCCTGGCGTAGCCGGGGCCGGCGAGATCGGCCAGCGCGCCCGGCGTGCGGGTCGCGCTCGCCGGCACGATCAGCACCAGCGAATTGCGGGCGAAGTCGGCGCGCGTGCCGGCGGCCAGCAATGCCTCCCGGGCGGCGCGGTCCATGGTGTCCTGGTCGGCCGAGGCGAAGACATCGACCGGCGCGCCCTGGCGGATCTGCGCCAGCAGCGGACCCGAGGCGGCGAAGTTGAAGGTCACGCGGGCGCCCGGACGCGCCTTCTCGAAGGCCGCGCCGATCGACCGGAAGGCATTGGTCAGGCTGGCCGCGGCGGAGACGACGAGTTCCTGCGCCTGCGCGAGGGTGCCGCCCAGCAACAGGGCGATGGCGAGCGCGCCGTGGCGCAGGGAGCGGGTCCAGGATGTCATGGGCGGTTTCCGGGGGGTCGGCGCAGCGCTATTCAAAAAAGGAATAGCGAGATCATAGCCACGCCACGTCCGACGCGCGTCCGACAATCGCCCGATGCGCACCCGGTCCTCCGCTTCCCCCTCCCCATCCGAGTCCATGGCCACGCCCTTCATCGATGCCCTGGGCCACGGCGCCGGCGACAAGCGCATCGAGATCCTGCGCGGCATCGCCGCGACCGGCAGCATCTCGCAGGCCGCGCGCGAGGCCGGCGTCAGCTACAAGGCGGCGTGGCAGGCGATCGACACGCTGACCAACCTCGCCGGCGTCGCGCTGGTGCAGCGCGCCGTGGGCGGCGCGGGCGGCGGCGGCGCGGTGCTGACGGCGCAGGGCACGCGCCTGCTGGGACTGGCGCAGGCCTTCGACGCCGCGCGGCGCGAGGTGCACGCGCGCTGGCTGGCGGAGCATGACGACGGGGAGGGCGCCGCCGGCCCCGTCGCCACCGCGCCGGTGCGGGACGGCGGCGGGCGGAACGCGAGCGCGACCGGCGCCACCCTGTCGCGCCTGGCCTTGCGCACCAGCATGCGCAACCAGCTGCCGGCGGTGGTCGAGCAGCTGGCGACCACCGGCCGCATCGTGCGCGTGTCGATGCGCCTGGAGGGCACGCCGGCCGGGGGTCCGCGGCTCGTCGCGCGCATCACCCGCGAGAGCGCCGAACTGCTCGGCCTGCGCCCCGGGCTGCCGGTGATCGCCTTGTGCAAGGCGACGGCGGTGCGGATCGGGCGCGCGATGCCGCAGCCCGCGCCCGCGGAGCCGGACGCGCAACCGCATGGCATCGACGTCACCCATCTCGACGGCAGCGTGGCGCGCGTCTCGCGCGGCGCCGATGGCGACGAGCTGACCGTCGCGCTGGCTGGTGGCCTGCAGCTGATCGGCTTCGCCGCCAGTGGTTCGGGCCTGCGCGCGCGCCAGCGGGCGCGGGTGTCGATCGACGCGGCGGCGCTGGTCGTGGCGCTGGCGGGCTGAGGCACGCGAAACCGGTCGCGTCCGACGGTGGCGCGCACCGATCCTCCGCAGACTGGGGTCATGGACAACCTCGACCTGACAGTGATCCGCGCGCTCCTCGATTGGCGCCGCGCCGGCCGGCATGCCCTGCTGGCCACCGTGACCCGCACCTGGGGCTCGTCGCCCCGGCCGGTCGGCTCGATCATGGCGCTGGCCGACGATGGCGCGGTGATGGGATCGGTCTCCGGCGGCTGCATCGAGGACGACCTGATCGCGCGCCATCGCGGCCGGCTGCATCTGCCGCGGGCATCGAGCCGGCCGGTCGTCGTCACCTATGGCGTCTCGGCCGACGAGGCGCACCGCTTCGGCCTGCCATGCGGCGGCACGCTCGAACTGCTGCTGGAGCACGATCCCGATGCCGATTCGCTCGGCACGCTGGTGGCTTCGCTGGAGGACGGCCGGCCGATGCGGCGCTCCGTCTCGCTCGACGACGGCACGGTGCGGCTCGATGCCGCCTCGGTCCCCGAGGAGGCGCACGTGGCCGGCGGCTGGTTCGTCAACGGCTTCGGGCCGGCCTTCCGCATGCTGATCGTCGGTGCCGGCCAGCTGGCCGAATATCTCGCCACCATGGCCAAGTTCAGCGGGTTCGCGGTGACGCTGTGCGATCCGCGCGCCGAATACCGCGGCGCCTGGTCGGTGCCGGGCGTGACCCTGACGACGCAGATGCCCGACGATGCCGTGCTGGCCTTCCGGCCCGATCGCCGCAGTTGCGTGGTGGCGCTCGCGCACGATCCGAAGATCGACGATCTGGCACTGCTGGAGGCGCTCGACAGCGAGGCCTTCTACATCGGCGCGATCGGCTCGCGGCGCAACGCCCAGGCGCGGCGCGAGCGCATGGTCGAGCACTTCGGACACACGGCCGCCTCGCTCGAGCGTCTGCGCGGGCCGATCGGCATCTACATCGGCAGCAAGACGCCGCCGGAGATCGCGGTCAGCGTGATGGCGGAGATCCTGGCCGTGAAGAATGGCGTCACGTTGCCGCGCGAGATCGAGGTGGCGAGCGCCAAGGCACTGCGCGAGGGCCTGCAGGAAGTGGCCTGAGGCACGGTCCGGAGCGCCGGAGCGCCGGAGCGCCGGGGCCCGAGGGGGCGGCTCAGTCCGGCGTCGGGACCGAGGTGCCGCGCTGCGGCGGCTGCCTGGGCCGGCCCTCGCCGTCCAGGCCGAGCTCGTCGCCCGGGTGGGCCTGCGGCACGTCGCCATCCTTCTGCCGCTCGCGGAACAGCGCGGCGCGCATCAGGAAGATGGTGGTGACGGGCGCGGTCAGCGCGATGAACAGCGTGATGAGCACGGCGTGCAGGAACAGGTTGGCGCCCTGCATCGAGAAGTACACGATGGTGGCCAGGGTCATGCACCAGACGCCGGCGGTCGCGCCCAGCGTGGGCGTGTGGATGCGGCGGAAGAACGTGGGCATGCGCACCAGGCCGAAGGAGCCGATGGCGGCGAAGGCCGCGCCCACCACGGCGAAGACCGCCGTCACGATCTCCGCCCACAGCGGCAGCGGCACGGCGACGAATTCGGGCATCACTCGATCACCTCGCCACGCAGCAGGAACTTGGCGATCGCCGTCGAGCTGACGAAGCCGAACAATGCCACCAGCATCGCCGCCTCGAAGTAGACATTGCTGGCATAGACGATGCCCAGCACCAGCATCATCAGCATGCCGTTGATGTAGAGGCAGTCGAGCGCCATCACGCGGTCCTGCGCCGAGGGACCGGCCAGCAGCCGGAACAGGGCGCAGAGCATGGCGATGGCCAGCAGGAAGAGGGCGGCCTTCAGGCCCCAGAGCAGCACGGGCGTCATGACTCGAAGATCTCCATCAGCGGCTTCTCGTAGCGATCCTTGATCATGCGGATCATCCCCTGCTCGTCCTTCAGGTCGAAGACGTGCAGGAGCAGGGTCGAGCGGTCCAGGCTCAGTTCGCCCCAGGCCGTGCCCGGGGTCAGGCACAGGATCATGGCCAGCACGGCGAGCGCGTTGGCATCGCGCACGTCGAGCGGGATCAGCAGGAAGTGCGAGGGGATGTCGTCGGTGCGGCGCGTGAGCAGTTCGCGCGCCACCATCAGCGCCGAGCGCACCATGTCGCGCAGCACCACCACCAGCAGGGCCAGCGCCACGCGCGGCCGCCGCATGCGCACCGCCGCCGGCCGCAGGCCGCGCGTGAGCAGCGGCACCACCAGGGCCAGGATCAGCGCCATCAGCAGGGTCGCCGCCTCGAGCGACTGGTTCAGCAGCAGCCAGACGGCGAACAGCGCGACCGACAGCGGGGGCGAGGGAATCCAGCGGCGGATCATGGAGCGGCACTCCCGGTGGCGCCCGAGGTCGGGCTGGGCGTCTGGCGGGCGCCGAACACCGCCTCGCGATAGGCATCGGGGCGGAACAGGCCCTCGGCCGTGGCCCGGGCATGCTGCATCACCGGCTCGGCCTCGATGGTCAGGGCCAGGCAGGCGGCCAGCAGCGCGGCCACGGGCAGCACCTCCAGCGCGCGCAGCGAGGGCATGGTGGCATGGTCCTGGGTCCAGAAATGGCGGATGCCGGTGCGGCTGAGCGCCACCAGCGTCAGGAAGCCCGAGATCAGCAGCATCGCCAGGAAGATCCAGCCGGCCGGGCCGACCACCGGCGCGTCGAGCAGGCTGGAGAGCATGGCGAACTTGCCGACGAAGCCGGAGAAGGGCGGCAGGCCGGCCAGCAGCAGCGTGCAGCCCATGAAGCCCAGGCCCAGGAAGGCGACGCCGGCCGGGATGGCGCGGCCATAGAGCGCCTGCTGCTCGTCGTCGAGGTTCACGTGCGCGTGCACGGTCAGGTCCTCGGCCAGGAACGGCGCGCTGCCGGCGTCCTCGTGCGGCGCGATGCTGGCGCCTTCGTTGCGCCAGCGCTCGATCATGTCGATGAGCAGGAAGAACGCGCTCGCCGCGAGCGTGGAATTGAGCAGGTAGTAGAGCGCTCCGCCCCAGACCCCGGGCAGTCCGAGGCCGACAGCCGCCAGCAGGGTGCCGGCGGAGACCAGCACGCTGAAGCCCGCGAGGTTCGACAGCCGCTGCGTGCCGACCACGCCCAGCGCGGCGGCGCACAGCGTGGCGATCCCCATCGCCACCAGCACGCCCTGGCCGAACTGCGCCGACACGCCGGTGTCGGGTGCGAACATCACGGTCCACAGCCGCAGCAGGGTGTAGATGCCCAGCTTGGTCAGCAGCGCGAAGACCGCGCTCACCGGCGCCACGGCCGCGCTGTAGGCCGGCACCAGCCAGAAGTTCAGCGGCCAGGCGCCGGCCTTGGCGAAGAAGGCGGTCGCGAGGATGGCCGCGGCGGCATGCACCAGGCCGCGATCGGCCGGATCGAGCTGGGCGATGCGGATGCCCAGGTCGGCCATGTTGAGCGTGCCGGTCGCGCCATAGAGCAGGGCCGCCCCGATCAGGAACAGCGACGAGGCCGCCAGGTTGATGGCGATGTAGTGCAGCCCGGCTCGCACCCGCAGCCGGCCCGATCCGTGCAGCAGCAGGCCGTACGAGGCGGCCAGCATGACCTCGAAGAAGACGAACAGGTTGAACAGGTCGCCCGTGAGGAAGGCGCCGTTGAGGCCCATCAGCTGCAGCTGCAGCAGGGGGTGGAAGTGCACGCCGGCGCGGTCCCAGCGCGAGGTCGAGTAGATCGACACCGCGAAGGCGACGACGCCGGTCAACGCCACCATCAGCGTGGAGAGCCGGTCGGCCACCAGCACGATGCCGAAGGGCGCGCGCCAGTTGCCCGCCAGGTAGACGCCGATCGAGCCGGGTCCGCCGCCGGTGTCCGGCGCGTTGACCCAGCGCAGCAGCGCCAGCGCGGCGATCAGGCCGACCAGCCCGGAGATCACCGTCAGCGCCGACTTGATGCGCCGGCGCTGTTCGCCCAGCAGCAGCATCAGCGCGGCGGTGAACATCGGCACCAGGATCGGCACCGCCACCAGATGCGGCATGGTGAAGTCGAGCAGGCGGTCGAGCAGGTGCGCGATGTCGTTCATTCCGCGCGCTCCTTGCCGTCGACGTGGTCGGTGCCCGAGAGGCCGCGCAGCGCGATCATCACCACCAGGAACAGCGCCGTCATGGCGAAGCCGATCACGATGGCGGTCAGCACCAGCGCCTGCGGCAACGGGTCGGCGGTGTTGGCCAGGGTCGAGGCATAGCCGGGGATCAGCACCGGCTCGCTGTCGACCTTCAGGCGTCCCATGCTGAAGATGAACAGGTTGACCGCATAGGACATCAAGGTGAGTCCCATGATGACCTGGAAGGTGCGCGGGCGCAGCAGCAGATAGACACCCGATCCGGTGAGCACGCCGATGGCGATGGCGAGAACGATTTCCATCAGTGGTCTCCGGACGCCGGAGGCGCGAGGCCGGCGGGGTGGGGGACGTCCTCCTCGATCACCAGGCGCGGATCGGCGGCTTCCGAGAGCGCCACCTTCTTCTCGTCGGACTTCGAATGCATCTCGGATTCGCGCTCGGCCTGCTCGTCGGCCCAGCGATGGCTGCGCACCGACTGGTGGGCCAGCGCGGTCAGGATCAGCATGGTGGCCCCCAGCACCAGCGAGAACACGCCGATGTCGAAGAACAGCGCGCTGGGCACGTGGATCTCGCCGAGCACCGGCAGGTGCAGGTGGGCGGTGTGGGTGGTCAGGAACGGATAGCCCAGCGCCACCGCGCCACCGCCGGTGGCCAGCGCCAGCAGCAGTCCGACGGCGATCCAGCGGCGCGGGTAGATGCGCAGGTGCTCCTCGACCCACTCGGTGCCCGAGACGATGAACTGCAGCACCAGCGCCACCGACATCACCAGTCCGGCGACGAAGCCGCCGCCCGGCGCGTTGTGGCCGCGCATGAAGAAATACACCGACACCAGCACCGCCAGCGGCAGCAGCAGCCGCACCAGCACCGCCGGCACCATCAGGTAGCCGACGGCGGTGTCCTTGGCGCGGCGCGGGTTGAGCAGGTCGCTGCTGCCGTCGTCGGCCTGGGCCCGCTGCTGCGCCGGCAGCGCCATCGATTCGATGGCCGGGCGGAAGCGGCGCAGCAGCGCGTACACCGTGAGCGCGACGACACCGAGCACGGTGATCTCGCCGAAGGTGTCGAAGCCGCGGAAGTCCACCAGCATCACATTGACGACGTTGGTGCCGCCGCCCTCGGTCAGCGCGCGGTCCAGGAAGAACGGCGAGATGCTGTCGGGGAAGCGCCGGGTCATCACGGTCCAGGCCAGGGCCGCCATGCCGCCACCGGCCAGCGTCGCCACCAGCAGGTCGCGTCCGCGCCGGCCCCAGGGGCGCAGGCGTTCGCGCGCGCGCTGCACCTCCTGCTGGCGCATCGGCAGCCAGCGCAGGCCCAGCAGGATCAGGACGGTCGTGACCGCCTCGACCACCAGCTGCGTCAATGCCAGGTCGGGCGCGGAGAACCAGATGTAGGTGATGCAGCACACCAGGCCCGATGCCGCCGCCAGCATCAGCGAGGCGAGGCGGTGGAACTTGGCCTGCCAGGCGGCCGCCAGGGCGCAGACGGCGCCGATCAGCCAGGTCATGGCGAACATCGGCGAGAACGCCAGCGGGGGGCGCGTGCCGCTGGCCGCCGGCATCAGCCACAGCGACGTCGCGGCGCCGGCCACGGCCACCAGCACCAGCAGCAGGAGCTGCGACTGCAGCCGCTGCGTGCCCAGCAGGCGCCGGCTGCGGCGCCCCGTCTCGCTCAGGCGCGCCAGCAGGTTCTCGAAGATGCGCTGGCCGTCGAAGCGGCGCAGGCCCGGGGTGTGTTCGAGCTGGCCCTGCGCGCGGCCGCGCCGCTGCAGCATGTACAGCGCCCCGCCGGCGGCCAGCGCGATGAAGCTCATGAGCAGCGGCAGGTTGAAGCCGTGCCAGACGGCCAGGCTGTACTCGGGCAGCTCGCCGCCCACCACCGGCGCCGCCGCCGCCGCCAGCAGCGGCCCGACCGACCAGGCCGGCGCGACGCCCACCACCAGGCAGACCAGCACCAGCAGCTCGACCGGCACGCGCATCCAGTGCGGCGGCTCGTGCGGCGTCTTGGGCACGTCGGGTCCGCAGGGCGGACCGAAGAAGACATCGAACACGAAGCGCGCCGAATAGGCGACGCTGAAGATGCCCGCGATGGTGGCGATCACCGGCAACGTGAAGTCGACCCAGGGCGTGGACTGGATGAACACCGTCTCGGCGAAGAACATCTCCTTCGAGAGGAAGCCGTTCAACAGCGGCACGCCGGCCATCGAGGCGCTGGCGATGATGGCCAGGGTGCCGGTGATCGGCATCAGCCGGATCAGGCCGCTGAGCTTGCGGATGTCGCGCGTGCCGCTCTCGTGGTCGATGATGCCCGCGGCCATGAACAGCGAGGCCTTGAAGGTCGCGTGGTTCATGATGTGGAAGACCGCCGCGACGGCCGCCAGCGGGCTGTTCAGGCCGAGCAGCAGCGTGATGAGGCCGAGGTGCGAGATGGTTGAGTAGGCCAGCAGCGCCTTCAGGTCGCGCTGGAACATCGCGATGTAGGCGCCGAGCGTGAGCGTGATCGCGCCGGCGCCGCCGACCAGCCAGAACCATTCCTCGGTGCCCGAGAGCGCCGGCCAGAACCGCGCCATCAGGAACACGCCGAGCTTCACCATGGTGGCCGAATGCAGGTAGGCCGAGACCGGCGTCGGGGCCGCCATGGCGCGCGGCAGCCAGAAATGGAATGGGAACTGGGCGCTCTTGGTGAAGGCGCCCAGCAGCATCAGCACCAGCGTGAGCGGATAGAGCGCGTGCGCGCGGATCAACTCGCCCGAGGCCAGTACGACGTCGAGCTCATAGCTGCCGGCGATGCGCCCGAGCACCAGCACGCCGGCCAGCAGGCACAACCCGCCCGCGCCGGTCACGGTCAGCGCCATGCGGGCTCCGCGCCGGGCATCGCGCCGGTGGTGCCAGTAGCCGATCAGCAGGAAGGAGAACAGGCTGGTGAGTTCCCAGAACAGCACCATCTGCACGATGTTGCCGGAGAGCACCACGCCCATCATGGCGCCCATGAAGGCCAGGAAGAACGAGAAGAAGCGCGGCACCGGATCGGATGGCGACATGTAGTAGCGCGCATAGAGCACCACCAGCGCGCCGATGCCCAGCACCAGCATGCAGAACAGCCAGGCGAAGCCGTCCATGCGGAAGACCAGGTCGAGGCCGAGCGAGGGCAGCCACTCGATGCGCTCGCGGATCACGTTGCCATCGGCCAGGCGTGGGAACAGCCAGGCCGCCTGGACCGCGCAGCCCAGCGCCACCAGTCCTGCGAGGGTCGACTCCCGGTTGCGAGCGTTGGACGGCAGGAAGGCCGCGATCGCGCTGGCGATGAAGGGGAGGACGACGAGGAGGACCAGGGGCATTGCGCAGGATTCTATCGACGGGGTGCGTTCGGTCCCGCCCTGCGCCAGGCGCCATGCGGGGGTTTGTCTACCGATTCAGGATGCGAAGGTCTGGACGGTGCGCAGACCCAGCCAGGTGAGAAAGAGCGAGCCTCCCAGATGCAGGGCGATGGTGAGCAGCGCCAGTCCGGGTCGACCTCCCGTCAGCATGCCCACCGTCTCCGCCGAGAAACTGGAGAAGGTCGTCAGGCTACCCAGGAAACCCGTCACGACCATCAGCCGCCACGCCGGATGGATGTCGGGCAGGCCGCTCAGGACCCCGATGACCACGCCGATCAGGTAGCCCCCCACCAGGTTGACCACCAGCGTGCCCCAGGGGATCACGCCGCCCGGGTTGAGCCACAGCGAGATGCCCCAGCGCAGCAGCGCGCCGACGCAGGCGGCGGCGCAGATCGCCAGCGCGTTGGTCAGCATGCCCCGTCGTCCTCGCGGACCCTGTCGCCAGCCGTCACCACCGCCTATTTCTCCACGCCCATCACCCAGTTGGGCACGCTGGTGACGATACCCGGGAAGAGGGTGATCAAGGCGATGCACACCACCAGGCACAGGAAGAACGGGATCGCCGCCTTGGCGATCAGGTTGCTGTCCTTGCCGGTCATGTTCTGCAGCACGAACAGGTTGAAGCCCACCGGCGGCGTGACCTCCGCGATCTCCACCAGCAGCACGATGAAGATGCCGAACCACACCAGGTCGAAGCCGGCCTTCTGGATCATCGGCAGCACCACCGCGCTGGTCAGCACGATCATCGAGATGCCATCGAGCGCCGTGCCCAGGACCAGGTACACCACCACCAGCGCGCCGATCAGCGCATAGGGCGACAGGTGCATGGCGTCGACCCATTCGGCCAGCTCGCGCGGGATGCCGGTGAAGGCCATGGTCTTGGTCAGGAAGGCCGCGCCGGCGAGGATGAACATGATCATGCAGCTGGTGCGGGTGGCGCCCATCAGGCCCTCCCGGAAGTTGCGCCACGTCAGGCTGCGTCCCTTGGCGGCGATGGCCAGCGAACCCAGCACGCCGAAGGCGGCGCACTCGGTGGCGGTGGCCCAGCCGGCCACCAGCACCCAGACGATGAAGACGATCAGCAGCGCGCACGGGATCAGGTTGCCCGACAGGCGGATCTTCTCGCGCAGTGTCGTGGGCGGATCGGCCGCCGGCACCTTGTCCGGGTTGCGCAGGCTCCACCAGCCGATGTAGCCGGAGAACAATCCCATCAGCAGCAGTCCCGGCAGGAAGCCGGCCAGGAAGATGCGGATGATCGAGGCATCGGCCGCCACGGCGTAGACCACCATCGTGATCGACGGCGGGATCAGGATGCCCAGCGTGCCGGCGGTGGCGAGCGAGCCGATGGCCAGCCGCTCGTCGTAGCCGCGCCGCTTGAGTTCGGGCAGGGCCACCTTGGCGATGGTCGCGCAGGTCGCGGCCGACGAGCCCGAGACCGAGCCGAACACGCCGCAGCCGAGGATGGTGGTGTGCATCAGCCGGCCCGGCACGCGGTTGAGCCAGGGCCGCAGGCCCTCGAACATCTCCTCGCTCAACTTGGTCCGGAACAAGATCTCGCCCATCCATATGAACAGCGGCAGCGCCGCCAGCTCCCAGCTCGCGTTGCTCTCCCAGAAGGCGGAGAACAGGTTCTTGCCCGGCAGCGTGTTGGTGAAGAAGGCCTGCCCGACCCAGCCGACGATGGCCAGCGTCATCGCGATCCATACGCCGCCGGCCAGCAGGACCAGCATGATGACGAGCAGCAGCGCGCCCATCCAAAGAGTTTCTGTCATGCGGCCTTCAGATGTCGGAGGAGAAGTCGCCAGCGGCGTGGCGCTCTTCGAGGGCCCGCTGGTAGCTCGGCTTGTCGCCGCGGACCACGCCGACGAGTTCGTCGACCATGGCGATGAGCAGCAGCCAGCAGCCGATCACGAAGGTCGACTGCGGGATCCAGATCGGGATCACCACCAGGCCGGTGGCCATCTCGGCGAACTCGTAGCTCTCCCAGGTGAAGCTGGTGGCCCAGTAGGTGAGGTAGGCGACCGCCACCGAGGCGATCAGCAGGCAGGTGACGTCGAGCACGCGCCGCACCGGCGCCGGCACCTTGTCCAGCAGCAGCGTGACGCGCACGAAGTCGCCGTGGCGGAAGGCATGCGCCATGGCGAAGAACGCCGCGGCCGCGCACAGCCACGCGACGACGTCGTTGAGTCCGCTCACATGCCAGTTCATCTGCCGGCCGACGCCGGCGACGATCATCAGCACGAAGATCAGGAAGACGCAGCAAGCGCCCAGCGCGCCGGCACCGTCGTACAGGCGATCGAGGAAGCGGCGCATGGTTCAGGCGCTCCGTCGGAGCGTTCGGAGCCTCGTTCGGGCGGCTCTCATTTCTTGTAGGCGTCCATGATCGCCGCGCCATCCGCGCCGGCGGCCTTGAGCCAATCGGCCTGCATGATGCCGCCGACCTGGCGCATGTCGGCGTCGAGCTTGGGCGAGGGCTTGTGGATCTTCATGCCGCGCTCGGCCAGCAGGCGCTTGTATTCGGCGTTCTTCTCCTCGGCCACCTTCCAGCCGCGCGCCTCGGCATCGGCGGCGGCTTTCTGCACGGCTGCCTTGGTCGGCGCGTCCAGGGCGTCGAAGGACTTGGCGTTGACCAGGATCGCGTTCTTCGGGATCCAGGCCTGCGTGTCGTAGAAATTCTTGATGTGCTCGTAGGTCTTGGTGTCGTAGCCGGTCGAGCCCGAGCTCATGTAGCTCTCGATCACGCCGGTGGCCATGGCGGCGCTGAGTTCGGCCTGTTGGATCTGCACCGGCTGGGCGCCGATGAGTTCGGCGATCTTGGCCGTGGCCGGGCTGTAGGCGCGCCACTTGATGCCGCGCAGGTCGGCCACCGAGGCGATCTCCTTCTTCGCGTAGATGCCCTGCGGTGCCCATGGCACCGTGAACAGGATCCTGATGTTCTGCGCGGCCAGCAGCTTGTCCATGGCCGGCTTGGAGGCCGTGTAGAGCTTCTTCGCCTCGGGGTAGGTGGTGGCCAGGAAGGGCACGCCATCCAGCGCGTAGATCGGGTTCTCGTTGGCGTAGTTGGCCAGCAGGATCTCGCCGGCCTGGGCCTGGCCGCTCTGCACGGCGCGCTTGATCTCCGGCGCCTTGAAGAGCGATGCGTTGGCGTGCACCGTGATGCGCAGCTTGCCGCCCGTCGCCGCTTCGACGTCCTTGGCGAACTGGGTGATGTTCTCGGTGTGGTAGTTGGTCGCGGGATAGGCGGTGGGCAGGTCCCATTTGACCTGCTGCGCGAAGGCCGCGCCGCCGCTCAGGGCGAGCGCGGCGACCGTCGCGATCGAGGTGGCCAGCAAGGACGGCCGCACGGTGGAGGCCTTCACGGCGGGAACGCAGGAGTGATGCATGGGATGGGAGTCCAGGAGAAAAGACGGAGGAAAAACGCAGTGCAGCCTACGTGCAAATATCGGGCCACCATTGAGGTCTTTCCCTACGGAACCGGATCCCGCCCGGCCATGAAAAAGCCGCCCGTAGGCGGCTGAGGTTCGATGGGGCGTCGCGCGCGGGTGGCCAGCGTGCCCTGCGTGCGATCTACTTGGTCTTGGACATCGGGTGGGACTTGGCTTCCCCCTTGGCCATCCGGTCGGCGACGGCGGTGTCGTCGAAGCTCTTGCCGTTGACCGTCAGGCCCTGTCCGGACAGCTTGGTGGCGGTCTTGGCCTTGACGCCCTTGACGCGGCTCATGAAGTCGCCCCAATCCTTGAACTCGCCCTGCGCCCGCGCATCCACGATGCGCTTGGACATGCCGGGGCCGACGCCCTTGATGCCGTCGAGGTCGGCGGCATTGCTCTTGTTGACATCGACCGCGGCGAACGACGACATCGTCAGCATCATGGCCGTGATGGCCAGAACTTTCTTGAACATGTGAATGAATCTCCCTGATTCTCGATGATGGATGTGATTGACAGCTTGATCGCGCCAGCCGCTTTCGCATCGGCGCGGGGCGGACTGTAGCCGGGTCGGACGACCGCTTTCTTTCCGAATCGAACAAGGGAGGAGGGTGGCGGGCGACGACGCCCGCGAGGCGCCGCGTGCCTCGTCACGAGGCGGCTCAGAGTTCCTCGACGCGCCGTGGCGGATAGCTGTCCCAGGCCTGGCAGCCCGGGCAGTGCCAGAAGTACTGGTGCGCCTCGAAGCCGCAGGCGGCGCAGCGGTAGCGCATCAGCGGTCGCGTCGCCTGGTCGAGCGCACGCTGCACCTGGGGATGGAACTGCTCGTTGGCGAAGGTCTCGCCGGCGAGCCAGCGGGAGGCCGCCACCAGCGACGGCTGTTTCGCCAGGTGCGCGATGTAGCCGTCGCGCGGCGTCGCCCGCGCCGGTGGCGCCATGGCGGGGTCGACGGCCGCCGCCTCGAACACCGGCGTTCCGTCGTCGACCAGCGCGGGCAGGCCACCCAGGGCGATGATGGCTTCGAGCAGGTCGATCGATGGCTGGTCCGCATAGCGGCGCTGCAGCAGCGCCAGGGCTTCGCCGGTGCGTTGCGCGGCGCTGGCCGCCTGCTGCAGCGTGGCCGCGCACAAGGGCAGCGCGAGCGGCGCGCGTTCACCCAGTGCCAGCAGCGTGTCGACGGCGGCCGAAGCCTGGCCGGTGCGCAGCTGCAGCACCGCGGTGTCGATGGCGGGGCGCGGAGCCGTGGGCGCGAGCGCGACGGCCTGGCGCAGCAGTTCACCGGCCGCGGCCAGATCGTCGCCCTTGGCCAGTTGCTCGGCCGCCTGCTCGCACAGGTAGTGCGAGCGGCGTGCCGCATAGCTCGCCTGGCCGGCGGTGTCGAGCTTCTCGGCCACGGCCGCGGCCTGCGTCCATTCGCGCGAACGCTCGTAGATGGCGAGCAGCGACAGCCGCGCCTCGTTCTCGTAGCGCGTGCCTTCGAGTTTCTGCAGGGCGGCCTCGGCGCGGTCGAGCAGGCCGGCGCGCAGGAAGTCCTGGGCCAGCGCGTGCTGGGCCCGTTCGCGATCGACGCGCGAGAGATCGCCGCGTCCGAGCAGGTGCTCGTGCACCCGCACGGCGCGCTGGTATTCGCCCCGGCGCCGGAACAGGTTGCCCAGCGCGAAATGCAGTTCCTGGGTGTCGGGGTCGTTCTGCACCGCCTCGATGAAGGCGTCGATGGCCTGGTCCTGCTGCTCGTTGAGCAGGAAGTTCAGCCCGCGGAAGTAGGCCTTGGGCGCCTGCCGGTTCTCCAGCTTCAGCTGGCGCAGATCGAAGCGCGAAGCCAGCCAGCCGAGGACGAAGGCGACCGGGAAGCCCAGCAGGAGCCAGCTGAAATCAAAGTCCATGTTGTCGGGCGGCTGGAACGTCGGTCACGGTGGCGAGGGCCTCGAGCGGCGCTGGCGCGGTGCTGGCGACGACCGTCGCGGAGGGTTCGTTGGAGGGCGAGTTGGCCACCGCGGCGCTGCGGTGCTTCCACCAGCCTGGCAGCATGCCCAGCACACCGACGACGACGCCACCGGCGAAGGCTGCCAGGACCACCAGCACGAGTGGCGCGCGCCAGTAGGTGCTGAAGAAGAAATAGACGGTCGCGTCCTGCTGGTTGTTCAGCGCGAAGGCGAAGAGGGTGAAAAAAAGGGCTGCCTTGAGCAGCCACAGAAGGTACTTCATGCGCATCCCCGGTAACCCGGGCGCATTCTACTTTTGACGACCATCGGCATGGCCGCCACCGCCGGCGTCGAGCTCGGCGGTCCGGGCGTCGACCGCTTCGCGCAGGGCCTTGCCGGGCTTGAAGTGGGGAACGCGCTTCTCCGGGATCTGGACGCTCTCTCCCGAACGCGGATTGCGTCCGATGCGGGGAGGTCGCCGATTGACCGAGAAGCTGCCGAAACCACGGATCTCGATGCGGTGGCCGCGCACCATGGCGTCGCTCATGGCGTCGAGGATGGTCTTGACGGCGAATTCGGCATCGCGATGCGTAAGTTGCGCAAAACGGGCGGCAAGTTCTTCCACGAGGTCGGAGCGGGTCATGGCGTCTCGGTGAGAGTGGGCGTGCGGAGGACGAAAAAAAAGACAGGCTGGCCTCGCGGCCACGCCTGTCTTCTCCTGGACGACTTACTTGTCGCTGTTGTCCAGCTTGGCGCGCAGCAGGGCGCCCAGGCTGGTCGTGCCGGCGTTCTCGCGGGCCGATTGCTGGCTCAGGTTGGCCATCGCGCCTTGCTCGTCGACCATGTCCTTCTGCTTGATGGACAGCTGGATGTTGCGGGTCTTGCGATCCACGTTCACCACCACGGCCGTGACTTCGTCACCTTCCTTGAGCACGTTGCGGGCGTCTTCCACGCGGTCGCGGGAGATCTCGCTGGCACGCAGGTAGCCGATGATGTCCTCGCCCAGATCGATCTCGGCACCACGTGCGTCGACGGTCTTGACCTTGCCGGTGACGACCTGGCCCTTGTCGTTCACGGTGGTGAACGTGGTGAAGGGGTCGCTGTCGAGCTGCTTGATGCCCAGGCTGATGCGTTCGCGGTCGACGTCGACTGCCAGCACGAGCGCTTCGACTTCCTGGCCCTTCTTGTAGTTGCGCACGGCGGCTTCGCCGGTCTCGTTCCAGGACAGGTCCGACAGGTGCACCAGGCCGTCGATGCCGGCGGCCAGGCCGACGAACACGCCGAAGTCGGTGATCGACTTGATCGGGCCCTTGACGCGATCGCCGCGCTTGGTGTTCTGCGCGAATTCCTGCCACGGGTTGGCCTTGCACTGCTTCATGCCCAGGCTGATGCGGCGCTTGTCCTCGTCGATCTCCAGGACCATGACTTCGACTTCGTCGCCCAGCGAGACGATCTTGTTCGGAGCGATGTTCTTGTTGGTCCAGTCCATCTCGGAGACGTGCACCAGGCCCTCGATGCCGGGTTCGAGTTCGACGAACGCGCCGTAGTCGGCGATGTTCGTGACCTTGCCGAACAGGCGGGTCGACTGCGG
Source organism: Variovorax sp. PEI5 (assembly GCF_056679935.1). Classification (NCBI taxonomy): domain Bacteria; kingdom Pseudomonadati; phylum Pseudomonadota; class Betaproteobacteria; order Burkholderiales; family Comamonadaceae; genus Variovorax; species Variovorax sp. PEI5. The sequence continues at coordinate 1,743,580 of NZ_CM155257.1, read as the reverse complement.
ATAGCGGCGCGAGACGCCCATCCACGGGTCGTCGCCCATCTGCTTGAGACCCAGCGAGACACGGTTCTTCTCGGTGTCGAACTTGAGGATCTTGGCGGTGATTTCCTGGCCGGCCTGAACGACTTCGCTCGGGTGGCGGACGCGGCGCCAGGCCATGTCGGTGATGTGCAGCAGGCCGTCGATGCCGCCGAGGTCGACGAACGCGCCGTACTCGGTGATGTTCTTGACCACGCCACGGACGACGGCGCCTTCCTTCAGGGTCTCCATCAGCTTGGCGCGTTCCTCGCCCATGCTGGCTTCGACCACGGCACGGCGCGAGAGCACGACGTTGTTGCGCTTGCGGTCGAGCTTGATGACCTTGAATTCCAGGGTCTTGTTCTCGTAGGGGGTCAGGTCCTTGATCGGACGCGTGTCGATCAGCGAGCCCGGCAGGAAGGCGCGGATGCCGTTGACGAGCACCGTGAGGCCGCCCTTGACCTTGCCGCTGGTGGTGCCGGTGACGAAGTCGCCGGATTCGAGGGCCTTCTCCAGGCTCATCCAGGACGCGAGGCGCTTGGCCGTGTCGCGCGAGAGGATGGTGTCGCCATAGCCGTTCTCGACGGAGCCGATGGCCACGGAGACGAAGTCGCCGGCCTGGACTTCGAGTTCGCCCTTGTCGTTCTTGAACTCCTCGATCGGCACATACGCTTCGGACTTCAGACCGGCGTTGACGACGACGTGGTTGTGTTCGACACGCACGACTTCGGCGGTGATGACCTCACCGCTGCGCATCTCGGAGCGCTTCAGGGATTCTTCGAACAGGTCGGCAAAAGATTCAGACATTGATGGTTCCTTCCGTCAGGCCAGGGTTGGCGGCCACGTCATGCGAAATTGCGTGTGGCTGCGCGGGGATCTGGAGACGGCGGTTGGTGGGCTTGTCGCCCGGGTCGGGTTGGAAAAAAACCGGTGGGCCGATGCGCTTGTCGCGCGGAGGGCGGCTCGCCGGACCGGAAACGGATGCACCGGTTTCAGGCCGGTTGCCCGTGTACGACCTTCAGGAAGGGGTTCCGAAAGGCTGTTGCTGTTGCCACCAGTCCAGCACACGTTCGACCGAGTCTTCGATCGAGAGCGTGGAGTTGTCCAGGAGGCGTGCGTCCTGTGCCGGCTTCAGGGGCGCGACGCTGCGGGAGGAGTCCCGGAGGTCGCGTGCTTCCAGGTCGGCACGAAGACTGTCGATTGTAGTCGAAATGTCCTTTGAAATCAATTGCTTATGGCGTCTCTCGGCGCGTTGCGCGGCGCTGGCCGTCAGGTAGATCTTGAGTGGCGCGTCGGGAAAGAGCACGGTCCCCATGTCGCGGCCATCGGCGACCAGTCCGGGCAGCCGCCGGAAGCGCTGCTGCAGGCCGACGAGCGCCTCGCGCACCGCCGGCAGGGCGGAGACGCGGGAGGCGTCCATGCCGGCGGCCTCCGTGCGGATGAGTTCGCCGATGTCCTCCTCGCCCAGCAGGAGAGTGCCATCCTGGAAGCGCAATGCGAGGGCGCCCACGATCTCGGCGATGCGGGCCTCGTGCCGGGGCTCGGGCTCGAGGCCGGCGCGCCGCATGACCAGGCCGGCGACCCGGTAGAGCGAGCCCGAATCGAGGTAGTGGTAGCCCAGGTGGCGGGCGACCTCGACGGCCAGCGTGCCCTTGCCCGAGGCCGATGGGCCGTCGATGCAGATCACCGGGACCCGGGCGGCCTCGACGACGCCGAACAGCGCCTCGAAATAGTCCGGGAAGGTCTTGGCCACGCAATGCGGGTCGAGGATGCGCACCGGACGCGCAGCCGGATTGAAGGCGGCCAGCGAGAAGCACATGGCGATGCGATGGTCGTCATAGGTCTCGATGGCCGCGGCGCGCCAGGCCGCGGGCGGCAGCGGATGCACGCGCAGGAAATCCGGGCCGTCCTCGACCCGGGCTCCGAGCTTGCGCAACTCGGCGGCCATGGCGTCGATGCGGTCGGTCTCCTTGACGCGCCAGCTCGCGATGTTGCGCAGCGTGCTCGGACCATCGGCGTGCAGCGCCATCACCGCCAGCGTCATGGCGGCGTCGGGGATGTGGTTGGCATCGATGTCGAGCGCCTGGAGCGGCCAGGCGCCGCGCGCCACCCGCAGCCAGTTGGGGCCGCTGTCGATCCGCGCGCCCATCTGGCGGGCGGCGTCGATGAAGCGGATGTCGCCCTGGATCGAGTCCGCGCCGACGCCCTCGATGCGCAAACCCTCGGCTCCGGTGGCGGCCAGGGCACCCAGGGCGATGAAGTAGCTCGCCGACGAGGCATCGGCCTCGACGTGGATGTCGCCCGGCGAGCGATAGCGGCTCGACGCGGGGATGGTGAAGCGTTCCCAGCCGTCGCGGCGCACCGTGATGCCGAAACGGGCGAGCAGGTTCAGCGTGATCTCGATGTAGGGCTTGGAGATCAGCTCGCCGACCACTTCGATCACGATGTCGCGCGGTGTCGCTTCGCCATGGCCCGAGGCCAGGGGCAGCGCCAGCAGCAGCGCCGTGAGGAACTGGCTGGAGACGTCGCCGCGCACGCGGATCGGTGCATCGAGCGCCAGCGTGTCGATGGCCACGCGATGGATGCGCAGCGGCGGATAGCCCGGATTGCCCAGGTAGTCGATGCGGCAGCCGATCTGCGTGAGGGCATCGACCAGGTCGCCGATCGGGCGTTCGTGCATGCGTGGCACGCCACTGAGGTCGAAGTCTCCACCCAGCAGGGCCAGGGCGGCGGTCAGGGGCCGCATGGCGGTGCCGGCATTGCCCAGGAACAGCGCCGCGCGGGGGGTGCGCAGCATGCCGCCCAGTCCCTCGATGCGCAGGGTCGCGCCATCGCGGACGATGCCGCAGCCCAGGATGCGCAGGGCGTCGAGCATGACGCGGGTGTCGTCGGAATCGAGGAGGTCGTGCACCGTGGTGACGCCTTCGGCCAGCGCGGCCAGCAGCAGCACGCGGTTGGAGATGCTCTTGGAGCCCGGCAGACGCACGGTGCCCGCTGCCGAGACCAGCGCGGGAATGTCGAGAAAGGGCGTGGCGTACATGGCGTCGTCAGTCGGTCGATGAGGGAAGGGCGCCGGGACGCCAGGGCGCGCGGATCCCTCGCGCGGCGGCGATGGCGGATTCGAGCGCCGGTCCGTCGTCGCGCGCGATCAGGGTTTCCAGGTCGAGCAGCGTCTCGCGAAATGCCTTCGAATGCGCGAGCACCTGTTCGCGATTGGCCAGCAGGATGTCGCGCCAGATGGCCGGATTGCTCGCCGCGATGCGCGAGAAGTCGCGGAACCCGGGACCCGCGATGGACAGGGCCTGTGGCGCGCCCGACTGGGCCGCGAGGCTGTTGATGAAGGCGAAGGACAGCAGATGCGGCAGATGGCTGACGGCGGCCAGGGCGCTGTCGTGCGCGTCCGGCGTCATGGCGACGACGCGCGACCCGATGGCGCTCCAGGTGTCCGTGGCACGCTGCAGGCTGGCTGGTGCGGTGACGTCGAGCGGCGTGAGCACGATCTGGCGCCCATCGAAGAGCGAGGCTTCCGCATGGTCGACGCCCGCCACCTCCTTGCCCGCGATCGGATGCGCCGGCACGAAATGCGCCAGCTGGGAAGCCGGGAGGGCGCGCCGTGCCGCCTCGACGACGTCACCCTTGGTCGATCCGACATCCATCACCAGCGCGCCGGGTTCGAGGCCGTCGCGGATCGCCAGCAGGGTGGCTTCGGTGGCAGCCACGGGCACGGCCAGCAGGACGATGTCGCAACCGGCGACCGCGGCCAGCGCCGAAGGCGCCGTGGCATCGACGACGCCGAGCTGTCGCGCGCGCTCGGTGGTGCCGGGCGAGGCGCTGTAACCGACGATGTGGCGGACCAGCTGGGCGCGCCGCAGGGCCATGGCGAACGAGCCGCCGATCAGACCGCAGCCGATGAGTCCCAGGCGTTCGAACCCGACGATGTCTTCTTCGGACCGGAGCGGGGTGCTCATGTCACGGGATATGCGCCCAGCACCTTGTAGAAAGCGCATGCCGCGCGCAATTCAGTCAGGGCCGCCGCCACGTTGGGCTGGGACGGGTGACCGTCGAGATCGATGTAGAAGTAGTACTCCCACTGACCCGTGCGGGCGGGGCGCGACTCGAACCGCGTCATCGACACGTTGTGGGCCTTCAGCGGCATCAGCAGGTCGTGCACGGCGCCGGGCTGGTTGGGCACGGACACCACCAGGCTGGTGCAGTCGCGGTTCGATGCCGGTGGCATCGACAGCGTCTGCGGCAGGCAGATGATGGCGAAGCGCGTGCGGTTGTAGGAGTCGTCCTGGATGGCATGCGCCACGATGTGCAGGCCGAACCGGGTGGCGGCACGGTCGCTGGCCAGGGCGGCCCAGGCCGGATTGCCGGCCGCCAGGCGCGCGCCCTCGGCGTTGCTGGAGACGGCGCGGCGTTCGGCATCGGGCAGGTGCTTCGACAGCCAGGTCTGGCACTGGGCGAGGGCCTGCGGATGCGCCAGCACCGCCTCGATGCCCTGGAGCGAATTGGTCGTGCGCAGCAGATGGTGACGCACCAGCAGGCTGACTTCGCCGACCACGTGCGTGGGTGAATGCAGGAACAGATCGAGCGAGCGCGTGACGACACCCTCGGTGGAATTCTCCACGCCGACCACGCCATATTGCGCGCTGCCGGCGGCCGTCGCGTGGAACACCTCGTCGAAGCTGGCGCAGTAGATCAGGTCGGCGGCGCCACCGAAATATTCGACGGCCGCCTGTTCGCAGAACGTGCCCTCGGGGCCGAGCACGGCGACGCGCTGCGGCGACTCCAGCGCCAGGCAGGCCGAGGTGATCTCGCGCCAGATCGCCGCGATGTGATTGCTCTTGAGCGGTCCGCCATTGCTGCGCTGCATCTTCTCGATGACCTGCGCCACACGATCGGGCCTGAAGTAGGGCGTGCCCTCGCGCTTCTTGACTTCGCCCACCGCCTCGGCGACGCGTGCGCGCTGGTTCAGCAGGTCGATCAGACGCTGGTCGAGGGAATCGATCTGCACGCGCAGGTCGGCGAGGCTGGCGGAATGGTCCGCGGAGTCGGGAACGGAAGGCACGGGAGGAGGCGGAGCGGAGGCAGTCATCGTTCGAACGGCCCGTCGCGCCGCGCGACCGGCGCGGCGTCTCTGGTCAGGCCTGCAATGTCTCGAATTCTCGCATGTAGTCCACCAGCGCCTGGACACCCGCGAGCGGCATGGCGTTGTAGATGCTGGCGCGCATGCCGCCGACCGACTTGTGGCCCTTCAGCTGCAACAGACCGGCCGCCTTGGCGCCGGCGAGGAAGGCCTCGTTGCGGCTCTCGTCGCGCAGGAAGAACGGCACGTTCATGCGCGAGCGGCAGGCTGGGTCGACACGGTTCTCGTAGAACCCGGACCCGTCGATGAAGCCATAGAGCAGTTTCGCCTTGGCGATGTTGCGCCGCGCCATCGCTTCGATGCCATGGGCGTCGCCTTCGGTCTGTCGCAGCAGCCAGTCGAAGGTCAGGCCGGCGACATAGATGCCCCAGGTCGGCGGCGTGTTGTACATCGAGCCGTTGTCGGCCACGGTCTTGTAGTCGAACGCGCTCGGGCAGATCTCGAGCGCGTGGCCCAGGAGATCGTCGCGCACGATCACGAGCGTCAGGCCCGCCGGTCCCAGGTTCTTCTGGGCGCCACCGAAAGCCAGTCCGACGCGTTGCCAATCGATCGGCCGGGAAGCGACGTGCGAGGAGAAGTCGATCACCAGCGGGGCCTTGCTGCCGAGCGCCGCCAGATCGGGCAGATCCTGCACCTCGACGCCATGGATGGTCTCGTTGGTGCACAGATGCACATAGGCGGCATCGGCGGAGAGGTTCCAGCCCGCCGGGTCGGGCAGCCGCGTGTGACGGTCGTCCGCGTTGCTGGCCGCGACGCGCGCCTGGCAATAGCGTTGCGCCTCCTTGTGCGACTTGGCGCTCCAGCTGCCGGTGACGACGAAGTCGGCGGCGGTACCGCGCGACAGGTTCATGGGCACGATGGCGTTCTCGGCCAGGCCGCCACCCTGCATGAACAGGATGTGGAAATGATCGGGGACCGCCAGCAATTGACGCAGGTCGGCTTCGGCCTTGGCCGCAATGGCGCCGAATTCCTTGCCCCGGTGGCTCATCTCCATCACGCCCATGCCGCTGCCGTGCCAGTCGAGCATTTCGGCCGCAGCGACGCGCAACACCTCCTCCGGCATGGCGGCCGGGCCGGCCGAGAAGTTGTAGGGGCGCTCGAGGCCCGACGTCATGCCCATGACGCGACTCACTTCTTGGCGGGGGCGGCGCCCTTGGCGGCCGGCGCCTTGGCCGCGGGCTGCGCCGCCTGGCCGTCGGTCGGTGCGCCCAGCGCCTTGGCGACGCTGACGTTCAGGGCCTGCAGCTTGGGATCGATGGTCGGCCGCACGTCGGTCACGAGCTTCTGCGTCAGGGCGGAGCCGAGCTGCGGATTGAGCTCGGAGAATTTCTTGCTGAGGGGCGAGCTCAGCCAGGCGACGAGCTGACGCAATTCATCTTCGCTGAAGTTCTGTTCCAGCAGGGGGCCGACGGTGCTGGGCGCGAGTTGCACCGCCTTGTCGCGCACGATGGGAAAGGCGTCCTGGACATATTTCTGGATCTCGGCCTCGGCCGCCTTGCCCAGCGCGTCGCGCTTCTCGGGCGCCACGCGAGTCTGCAGGTATTCGCCACCGGCCTGGACGATGGGCTGCACGGAGTCGTTCACGAGGATGCGCGCCATGCCTTCCACGGCGGGACGCTGGACGTCGAGCAACTGTTTGACCAGCGCCGACTTGTCTTGCGCCATCGCGATCGAACTGGCTGCCAGTGCGACCGTCAGGACCGCAAGCTTGATTTTTTTCACTGAGGATTCTCCGTTGAAGATGAGGAAGTGCCGTCGACGTCGGTGGAGTCGCCACCATTTTCAGCCGCGTCGACATTGGCGTCGTTCTCGACGATGCGCTGCAGACCGCTGAGTTTCGCGCCTTCGTCGAGACCGATGAGGGTCACGCCCTGGGTAGCCCGGCCGAGTTCACGGATTTCCGCCACCCGGGTACGCACCAGCACACCCTTGTCCGTGATCAGCATGATCTCGTCGTCGGCATGCACCAGCGTGGCCGCGACCACCTTGCCGTTGCGCTCGCTCTGTTGAATGGCAATCATGCCTTTGGTTCCCCGGCCATGGCGGGTGTACTCGGTGATGCTGGTGCGCTTGCCATAGCCGTTCTGGGTCGCGGTGAGCACACTCTGCTGCTCGTCCTCCGCCACCAGCATGGCGATCACGCCCTGGCCGTCCTCCAGCATCATGCCGCGCACGCCGCGGGCGTTGCGGCCCATGGGACGGACATCGTTCTCGTCGAAGCGGACCGCCTTGCCACCATCGGAGAACAGCATCACGTCGTGCTGGCCATCCGTGAGAGCGGCACCCACCAGATAGTCGCCCGGATCGAGGTCGACGGCGATGATGCCGGCCTTGCGCGGATTGCTGAACTCGGCAAGCGTGGTCTTCTTGACCGTGCCCATCGAGGTCGCCATGAAGACGTACTGGTCGGCCGGAAAGGTGCGCTTCTCGCCGGTCAGGGCCAGCACGACATTGATCTTCTCGCCTTCCTGCAACGGGAACATGTTGACGATGGGGCGGCCACGCGATCCGCGCGACCCCGCCGGCACCTCCCAGACCTTCAGCCAGTAGAGACGCCCCCGATTGGAGAAGCATAGGATGTAGTCGTGGGTGTTGGCGATGAAGAGCTGATCGACCCAGTCGTCTTCCTTCGTCGCCGTCGCCTGCTTGCCGCGGCCGCCGCGCTTCTGCGCCCGGTACTCGCCCAGCGGCTGACTCTTGATGTAGCCGGTATGGGACAGCGTCACGACCATGTCGGTCGGCGTGATGAGGTCCTCGGTGGACAGGTCGTAGGCGCTGTGCTCGACCTGGCTGCGGCGTGCGCCCAGCTTCGTCTGGCCAAACTCGTGGCGGATCGTGCCCAGTTCGTCGCCGATGATCACCGAGACCCGTTCCGATCGCGCCAGGATGTCGAGCAGGTCGTCGATCTCCGCCATCACCTCACGGTACTCGGCAACGATCTTGTCCTGTTCGAGGCCCGTCAGACGCTGCAGACGCATCTGGAGGATCTCCTGCGCCTGGGTCTCCGAGAGACGATAGAGGCCATCCGAACCCATGCCGAAGTTCTTCTCCAGTCCATCGGGGCGGTAGTCGTCGGCATTGATCGTGCCGCCATCGGCGCGCGCACGCGTGAGCATCTCGCGCACCAGCGGACTGTCCCAGGCGCGGCTCATGAGCTCGCCCTTGGCCACCGGCGGTGTCGGTGCGTTGCGGATGATGGCGATGAAGTCGTCGATGTTGGCCAGCGCGACGGCGAGGCCTTCCAGCACATGGCCGCGCTCGCGCGCCTTGCGCAACGTGAAGACGGTGCGACGCGTGACGACTTCGCGACGATGCTGCAGGAAGACCTCGATCAGGTCCTTCAGGTTGCAAAGGCGGGGCTGGCCGTCGATCAGGGCCACCATGTTCATGCCGAACGTGTCCTGGAGCTGCGTCTGCTTGTAGAGGTTGTTGAGCACCACCTCGGGCACTTCGCCGCGCTTGAGCTCGATCACCAGGCGCATGCCCGACTTGTCGGACTCGTCCTGGATGTGGCTGATGCCCTCGATCTTCTTCTCGTGCACCAGCTCGGCCATCCGCTCCTGGAGCGTCTTCTTGTTGACCTGGTAGGGCAGCTCGTCGACGATGATCGCTTGTCGCTGGCCGCGGTCGATGTCCTCGAAATGGCAACGGGCACGCATCACCACCTTGCCGCGGCCCGTCCGATAGCCGTCGCGGATGCCGTTGATGCCGTAGATGATCCCGGCGGTGGGGAAGTCCGGCGCCGGCACGAATTCCATCAGATCGTCGACTGTCGCTTCGGGGTGACGCAGCAGATGCAGGCAGGCGTCGACGACCTCGTTGAGATTGTGGGGCGGGATGTTGGTGGCCATGCCCACTGCAATTCCGCCTGCTCCATTGACCAGGAGATTGGGCAGCCGACTCGGCAACACGACCGGCTCTTTTTCCGATCCGTCGTAATTGTCCTGGAAATCGACGGTCTCCTTATCGATATCGCCGAGCATTTCATGCGCGATCTTGGAAAGACGAATTTCCGTATATCGCATTGCCGCGGCCATATCGCCGTCGACCGAACCGAAATTTCCCTGTCCATCCACCAGCATGTGGCGCATCGAAAAATTCTGCGCGAGCCGCACGATGGTGTCGTAGACCGACTGGTCGCCGTGCGGGTGATATTTGCCGATGACGTCGCCCACGATGCGGGCCGACTTCTTGTAAGGGCGGTTCCAGTCGTTGTTCAGCTCGTGCATGGCATACAGCACCCGCCGGTGGACAGGCTTGAGTCCATCGCGGGCATCCGGCAGGGCCCGGCCGACGATCACGCTCATGGCGTAATCGAGGTAGCTGCGGCGCATCTCCTCTTCTAGGCTGATGGGGAGAGTTTCTTTGGCGAACGAGGTCATGGGCAGGGCAGGCAGGCGGCAGGAAGGTGGAATTTTACGCTTCGCCGGGTGTCGTTATGCCACAACACAAGCGCCGTATTCCGCTGCAGTCCTACGATTCGAGCCGCGCCCTCGCCCGGTTTGAGAAAGGCCCTATGGCACAATCGTCTCAACGTTTTGGGTGGTGGTCACTTAAAGCGTCCTTGATTCGCAGCGCGTCTGCGGCTTTTTCCCCAAGAGGAGAACCATGAAGAAACTCAATAAAGTGGCGATGATGTTTGCAGTCGCTGCGCTCGCCACTGCCGCCGGCGCGCAGACTCGTGTCACCGCTGCGAATGGCGGCCCGGTGAATGACAATTGGCAGAACGGTACCGGTGAACTCGTCTGGAAGAACGGCACGAACGAACTGTGCTGGCGTGATGCCTCCTGGACGCCCGCGACTGCCACGACCGGCTGCGATGGCGCACTGGTTCCCGTCGCTGCTGCACCGATGGTGACGCCGCCGCCCGCGCCGGTCGCACCGCCCCCGCCGCCGCCGCCGGTCGCCGCTTCGAAGGTGACCTTCGCTGCCGACGCGTTCTTCGACTTCGACAAGTCGGTGCTCAAGCCCGAAGGCCGCGCCAAGCTTGACGATCTGGTCTCGAAGATCCGTGACGTCAACCTGGAAGTCATCATTGCCGTGGGTCACACCGACTCCGTCGGCACGGACGCTTACAACCAGCGTCTGTCGGTTCGCCGCGCAGAAGCCGTCAAGGCCTATCTGGTGACCAAGGGTATCGAACGCAATCGCGTCTACACCGAAGGCAAGGGCGAGAAGCAACCGGTGGCCGACAACCGCACCGCCGCTGGCCGCGCCAAGAACCGCCGCGTGGAAATCGAAGTGGTCGGCACGCGCGCCACTCGCTAAGCTCTCAGCAGCTTCGATGGAAAAACCCCGCCTCGGCGGGGTTTTTTTTGGCTTGCATTTATTGCCGTGTGGATTTCCAGTTCAATTGCATTGCCATAAAGTCTGCAATCATCCTTCAGGATAAGTTGAAATAAATTAAAGTCATGAATAGCAACGTCAATGCCGATCCAGCGGAACTGGCGAAATTTTCCGAACTCGCGCACCGCTGGTGGGACCTCGAAAGCGAATTTCGTCCGCTGCATGAAATCAACCCGCTGCGTCTCGAATGGATCGACAGCATCGCGCCATTGGTCGGTCGCCAGGCACTCGACGTGGGCTGCGGAGGTGGCATCCTGGCCGATGCCATGGCACGCAAGGGCGCCACTGTCCTGGGGATCGATCTGGCCGGCAAGGCGCTCAAGGTGGCGCAACTCCATGCCCTGGAAGCTGCGACGAAGGGCGTGAAGTACCGCGAAGTCAGCGTCGAGACGCTGGCTTCGGAACAACCCGGCAGCTTCGATGTAGTGACCTGCATGGAAATGCTCGAGCATGTCCCGCAGCCCGCTTCGGTCGTCAAGGCGTGCGCCGATCTCGTCAAGCCGGGTGGATGGGTCTTCTTCTCGACCATCCATCGCAATCCGAAATCGTTTCTTTTCGCCATCATTGGCGCGGAATACGTATTGGGGATGCTGCCTCGGGGCACGCACGAGTATCGGAAGTTCATACGACCGGCGGAACTCGCGGCGTACTGCCGTGCTGCCGGTCTCGACCTGCGCCACACACGTGGCTTGCAATACAACCCGCTCACGCGCCGGTATTGGCTGAGCGACGACACCAGCGTGAACTACATGTTCGCGTTGCGAAAGCCGGCATGAAGGCCATGACGTTGGAAGCGGTGCTGTTCGACCTGGATGGGACCTTGATCGACAGTGCGCCCGATCTCGGTGCTGCGGCCGACAAGATGCGCACCGACCGTCAGCAGGCATCCCTGCCGCTGAGCGACTATCGTCCGATGGCCGGTGCGGGTGCTCGCGGCATGCTCGGCATCGCATTCGGACTGACGCCGGAATCACCCGGCTTCGCGGCCCTGCGGGAGGAGTTCTTCCGGAATTACGAGTCACGCATGCTGCTCGACACGCGCATCTTCCCCGGAGTGATCGAGCTGATCCAGAAGCTGGCGGCGCGGGGTCTGGCCTGGGGCATCGTGACGAACAAGGCCGCGCGTTTCACCGATCCCCTGGTCGCCGCCATTCCCGAGTTCGCGACGGCGGGCGCTGTCGTGAGCGGCGACACGACGCCGCATTCGAAACCGCATCCCGAGCCATTGCTGGAGGCCGCGCGGCGTCTGAAGGTCGACCCGACTCGATGTCTCTACGTCGGCGACGATGAACGCGACATCGTGGCTGGACGCGCGGCCGGCATGCTGACACTGGCCGCCACGTATGGCTACATGGGCGCGAACGCCGACGCGACGCGATGGCAAGCCGATGGCCAGGTCGAATCTCCCCTAGGGGTCTTGCAATGGCTGAATGTGGCCTAAAATCGGAGTCTTGGGGCTGCACTGGTTTCGACGTGGGTTCGGAGTCGCTGTGGTGCATGTCGAGCTGAATGCGCTCGTTAATCAGATTCAAAAAAACTAACTGCAAACGATAACTCGTACGCACTCGCCGCTTAATTGCCGGTGACTTTGCAACAGCACGCCGATGGGCTGGGTGAAGGGTCGATGGAGCAATCCATTGACTTCGAGCTGCAAAGATAATTACATCGGCTGGTTTCCGCCCGGGTGCCTTGGGTGGGAACGAGAAAATAGGGTACTGGCGTCTGGTTTAGCGTGCGACTGCGCGACTCCGGAAGCGAGATCAAAACAGATCGCTAAACATGTAGAACTGCGCGATGAAGGCTTGCGGACGGGGGTTCAAATCCCCCCAGCTCCACCACATCCCAAGGGTCTCGACGAGAGACCTGTGAAGGCACCGGGCCAATGGAATCGTCCATGACGACTCCATGGGTCGCCGGGTGTCCTTGCCGCCTGAAAAGCCGAAGCTCCGTCTTCGGCTTTTCTGTTTCTCTCCCATGCACCGCATTGCGCCGTGCTGTCCGCAGGATTCAGGCCGCGCCCGTGAGAGAAGCTGGCGAGGTTCGAATGATCGGCATGATCATCCTTCGAGCATGCGACATTCGGCCGGACCATGTCACTTTTTCCGGCACGCCCGCCTTGCCGCGCGAGGTGGCACGGTCGACAAGCTGACTCGCCCTGTCTTTCCGACCGACGATGGCGGCATCGACATGGATGTCGACGGATCGACCATCCGACGGCTTTCGATGCCCTGCCGCGAGGCTATAGTCCGATCCCCGATCGGTCGAGGAGGGCGTCACCCGACGGCGTCCGCCGGCTTTCATGGTTTCGTTCTTTCGTTCCGATCCTTCCTCCCCTCCGAGCCCGAGGAGCCTCCATCCATGAAGCACGCGAATCTTTTCCCGTCCTGGCGCGCGACCGCCGTCGTCGCGGTGTTCTGCCTGTCCACCGTGGCCGTTGCGCCGTTGCATGCGGCATCGATGGCGCCGGTGGCGGCGGAGCACGGCATGGTCGTCACGGCCCAGCAACTGGCCACGCGGGTCGGCGTCGACGTGTTGCGGCGCGGTGGCAATGCCGTCGACGCAGCCGTGGCGGTCGGCTATGCGTTGGCTGTGGTGTACCCGGCCGCCGGCAACCTCGGTGGTGGCGGTTTCATGACGGCCCAGCTCGCCGACGGCCGCAAGACCTTCCTGGACTTCCGCGAGAAGGCGCCACTGGCCGCGACCGCCGACATGTACCTCGACAAGGACGGCAACGTCATCAAGGGTCTGAGCACGAATGGTCACCTGGCCGTGGGCGTGCCAGGCACGGTGTCGGGTCTGGAATTCGCCCGTGAGCGCTATGGAACGCTGCCGCGTGCGGCGCTGATCGCTCCGGCCATCGCCCTGGCCGACAAGGGCTTCACGCTCGACCAGGGCGACATCGACATGCTGGCCACCGCCACCGCCGACTTCAGGAAGGATGCCGATTCCGGCGCGATCTTCCTGAACAAGGGCCAGCCCTTCGCGGTCGGCCAGAAGCTGGTGCAGAAGGACCTGGCACGCACCCTGCGCGCCATCAGCCAGAAGGGCACCGACGGCTTCTACAAGGGTCGTGTCGGCGCCGCCATCGTGGCCTCCAGCCAGGCGGGCAAGGGCATCATCACGCAGGCCGATCTCGACCAGTACCGCACGCGCGAGCTGCCGCCGGTGGAGTGCGACTACCGCGGCTTTCGCGTGATCTCGGCGCCGCCGCCGAGCTCGGGCGGCGTGGTGATCTGCGAGATGCTCAACATCCTCGAGGGCTATCCGCTGAAGGACCTCGGGTTCCGCTCGGCGCAGTCGGTGCACTACCAGATCGAGGCCATGCGCCATGCCTACGTGGATCGCAACAGCTACCTGGGCGACCCGGATTTCGTCAAGAACCCGCTCGGCCGGTTGCTCGACAAGGACTATGCCGCGAAGGTCCGTGCCGCCATCGATCCGAACAAGGCCGGCATCTCCAAGGACATCAAGCCGGGCGTCGCGCCGCACGAGGGCAGCAACACCACGCACTATTCGATCACCGACCGGTGGGGCAACGCCGTCTCGATGACCTATACCCTCAACGACTGGTTCGGTGCCAAGGTGATGGCCTCGGGCACTGGCGTGCTGCTCAACAACGAGATGGACGACTTCACCGCCAAGATCGGCGTGCCCAACCTCTATGGCCTGGTCCAGGGCGAGGCCAACGCCATCGCGCCGGGCAAGCGGCCGCTCAGCTCCATGAGCCCGACGATCGTCAGCAAGGACGGCGCCCCGGTGTTCGTGGTCGGCACCCCCGGCGGCAGCCGCATCATCACGGCCGTGCTGCACACCATCCTCAACGTGGTCGACTACGGCATGAACGTGCAGGAGGCCGTGGACGCCCCGCGCTTCCATCAGCAGTGGCTGCCCGACGTCACCAACGTCGAGACCTTCGCGCTCAGTCCCGACACGCGCGCGCTGCTGGTCGGCATGGGCCACAACCTGGGCGTGCCGCAGCCGGCCAATCACGTGGCGGCGATCATCGTCGGCGCGCCGGCGCTGGGCGGCAAGCCGGTCGGCGGCAACCGCTTCTACGGCGCCAACGACCCGCGCCGCAACAGCGGCCTGGCGCTGGGGTACTGAAACCGCAACGAAGATTCGAAGATGCAGCTGCAGGAACTTCTCTATACCCAGGGCTTCGGCACCCGCCGCGTGTGCGCGGGACTCGTCCAGCAGGGCTTCGTGAGCGTGGAGGGCGCCACCGTGCGCGATCCGTTCGCCGATGTCGAGGTCCGTGAGGGACTGCCCTTCGTCGTCCAGGGCACGCCGTGGGAATACCACGACAAGGCCTACCTGATGCTGCACAAGCCCGCCGGCACCGAGTGCTCGCAGAAGCCGTCGACCTATCCGAGCATCTACACGCTGCTGCCTTCGCCATTGCGCCTGCGCCCCAACAAGGGCGCGGTGCAGGGCGTGCAGGCCATCGGGCGCCTCGACCAGGACACCACCGGACTGCTGCTGCTGACCGACGACGGCCAGTTCATCCATCGCATGGGCTCGCCCCGGCACCACGTGCCCAAGGTCTACGAGGTGACCACCAAGCATGCGGTCGATGCCGCGCAGGTCGACCGGCTGCTGGCCGGCGTGGTGCTCGACGACGATCCGAAGCCGGTCCGTGCCGCCGCCTGCGAGGCGGTGGCGCCGTTGCAGCTGCGGCTCACGCTGACCGAGGGCAAGTACCACCAGGTCAAGCGCATGCTGGCTGCGGTGGGCAACCGCGTCGAGGCGCTCGGGCGCTCGCGCATCGGCGATCTCCGCCTGGACGAGAATCTGGCACCCGGCCAGTGGCGCTGGCTGTCGGGCGCCGAGGTCGAGGCCCTGCGCACCTTCGGCCGCGCCTGACATCCGGAGTCAGCCAGGGGTCACCTTCGGGCGTTAAGCTGCCTGTTTTCATCCCTTCGCGGACTCTTCCCTTGCGTCTCTCATTCCCGACCCACGTCCGCACCGCGGCGCTCCTGCTGCTGGCCTGCGCGACCGTTCCGACCCTGGCCGCGCCACCGGCCGCTCCCGGCATCGCGGCGTCCGCGCCGGCCGCCGCTGCCGCTCCGGCGGGGCCGCACCCGCTGTTCGTGCTGAACTCGCTCGATGCCAGCGTCAGCGTGATCGATCCGGTCACCTGGACCGAGAAGCAGCGCATCCCTACCGGCAAGGAGCCGCACCACATCTACATGACGCCCGACGAGCGTTCGGTGATCGTGGCCAATTCCGCCGGCGACTCGCTGACCTTCTTCGACCCCCGCACCGCCGAGGTCCAGCGCGTGGTCTACGGCATCATCGATCCCTACCAGCTGCAGTTCTCACGCGACATGAAATGGTTCGTGACCGCCGCCAACCGGCTCGACCATGTCGACATCTACCGCTGGGACGGCAAGGACCTCAAGCTCGCCAAGCGCATCGTCACCGGCAAGACGCCCAGCCACATCTGGATCGACGCGGCCAGCACGGTGGCCTACGTGACCATGCAGGACAGCAACGAGCTGATCGCCGTCGACCTCGCCACGCAGACGATCCGCTGGCGCACGGCGACGGGCAACATGCCGGCCGACATCTTCGGCGTCAACAACGACAAGACCCTGCTGGTGGGCCTGACCGGCAGCGACAACGTGCAGGTCTTCGATGTCTCGGGCGCCCAGCCGAAGGCGATCGGCCACATCCCGACCGGCAAGGGCGCGCACGCGTTCCGCGCCGCCGGCGACGGGCGCGGCGTGTTCGTCAGCAATCGGGCGGGCAACAGCATCAGCCGGATCGACCTGAAGACCCTGCAGGTCACCGACACCTATCCG
This sequence comes from Variovorax sp. PEI5, assembly GCF_056679935.1. Lineage (NCBI taxonomy): Bacteria > Pseudomonadati > Pseudomonadota > Betaproteobacteria > Burkholderiales > Comamonadaceae > Variovorax > Variovorax sp. PEI5. Next base: position 1,727,266 of record NZ_CM155257.1, on the reverse strand, counting down.
GTGCCCGGCGGCCCCGACTGCATGGACGTGTCGGCCGATGGCAAGCTGCTCTACGTCACCTCTCGCTGGGCCAAGAAGCTCAGCGTCGTCGATCTGACGACCCGCCAGGTGGTGCGCCAGGTCAATGTCGGCCGCTCGCCTCACGGCGTCTGGACGATCGACCACGCCAAGCGATGACCGGGACGACGCGCCGACGCGGTCTCGCGCTGCTGGTCGGCGGCGCGTTGCTGGGTGGCCTCGCGCCGGCGACGGGCGCGGGCGCGGCCGAGGCGTGCGCCAAGCCGCTGTACCTGACCTTCGACACCGGCCACATGGGCGTCGCGCCGCTGGTGGCCGAAGTGCTGGCGCGCCAGCAGGTGCGCGTGACCTTCTTCGGCGCGGCCGAACGCACCCGCACCGATGGCGACAGCCTCGACGACCACTGGGCGCCCTGGTGGAAGGCGAGGGCGGCCGAGGGCCACGAATTCGCCTCGCACACCTACGACCACGTCTATTGGCGTGGCGACGAGCCCGGCGCCGGGCCGCGCTTCAAGGTCCGGCCCTCGGCCGGTCCCTCGGCGGGCCGCGACTTCAGCTGGAGCGCGGCGCAGTACTGCGAGAGCATCGCCAAGGCGAATGCGCGCCTGGCGCTGATCACCGGCAAGAAGCCGCTGCCGCTCTTCCGCGCGCCGGGCGGCAGGACCTCGCCCAGCCTGCTGGCGGCGGCCCGGGCCTGCGGCTACGAGCATGTCGGCTGGGCGCCGGCCGGTTTCCTGGGCGACGAGCTCCCGAGCGAGAAGTTCAGCAACGAACGATTGCTTCGGCAGGCGCTCGAAGGGGTCCGGGCCGGTGACATCCTGATCGCTCACCTGGGCATCTGGTCGCGTCAGGAGCCGTGGGCACCGGCGGTGCTGGAGCCGCTCGTCGCCGGCCTGAAGGCCAGGGGTTTCTGTTTCCGTACGCTGCGCGAGCATCCGGCCTATGCGGCCTGGATCGCCGCGCATCCCTGAGACCGGAATCGAGCGGTCGCATCGAGAGACGAAGGAAGAGAGGGCAGGACGATGGAGTGGATCACCGACCAGTTCGTGGCGCTGCAGCAGTGGGTGTTCGAGGCCGCCGTGCAGCCGCTGGTCTATGCCGTGGGCCTGGGTGGCTGGGGCGAGGACGCGTTCGACGCCACCGGCTGGCTGCTGATCGGGCTGATCGAGGTCCTGGTGCTGCTGGCCGTCATCGGCCCGCTGCAGCGCTGGCGTCCGGCCGAGGCGGTGAGCGACCGGGGTGCCATCCGCACCGACATCGTCTACACCCTGATCCACCGGCTGGGCCTGTTCCGGCTGGCGATTTTCTTCCTGCTGCAGCCGGTCTTCGACCATGGCCTCGGAGCGCTGCGCGCGGCCGGCTGGGGCACGCTGCACATCGACGAGCTGGTACCCGGCGTCACCGACGTGCCCTGGGTGTCCTTCGTGATGTACCTCGTCGTGCTCGATTTCGTCGAGTACCTGATCCATCGCGGGCAGCATCGCTTCGAATGGTGGTGGAGCCTGCATTCGCTGCATCACTCCCAACGCCAGATGACGATGTGGAGCGACAACCGCAACCACCTGCTCGACAGCATCCTCCACGACGCGATCATCGTGATCGTGGCGCAGCTGATCGGGGTGGCGCCGGGACAGTTCATCGCGCTGGTGGTGCTTGCGCGGCTCAGCGAGAGCCTGCAGCACGCCAACCTGCGGCTGTCGTTCGGGCGCATCGGCGAGCGCCTGTGGGTCAGTCCGCGCTTCCACCGCACGCACCATCGCATCGCGGCGGCCCAGGGCAGCAACTATGGCGTGCTGCTGCCGTGGTGGGACATCCTGCTGCGCACCGGCGACTTCCGCGCCACCTACGAGCCCACCGGCATCATCGACCAGGTCGAGCCGGACGCGCAGGGTCGCGTGCGCGACTACGGCCGCGGCTTCTGGGCCCAGCAGTGGCTGGGACTGCGACGCATCGTCGGCCGCGGTTGAGGTTCGGCCACGGCGGGGCGTTATCCTCTGGGCCCCATGCGTCTCCTCGTCGATTCCTTTTGGCGCGCCGTCGCCTACTGCATGCTGCCGCGCGTGATCGTGCTGTCGCTGATCCCGCTGGTCGTGATGATGGTGGTGGCCGCCGGACTGGGCTACTTCCTCTGGACGCCGGCCGTGGCGTGGACGCGCGACGCGCTCGACGCCTGGCCCCTGCTGGCGAGCTTCTGGGGCTGGCTGGGCAGCCTGTTCTCCGCCGACGTGACATCCTTCCTGGCGCCCCTGGTGGTCGTGCTGGCCGCCACCCCGGTCATCGTGCTGGCGGTGCTGCTGGTGGTCGCCGCCTTCATGGCGCCGGCGCTCACGCGACTGGTCGCGCAGCGACGTTTCCCCGCGCTCGAGGAGAAGAAGGGTGCCTCGCTGGTCGTCGGCATCACGCGCTCGATCGGGCTCACCCTGCTGGCGCTGGTGGCGTTGCTGGTGTCGATGCCGCTGTGGCTGATCCCGCCTTTGGTGCTGATCCTGCCGCCCCTCATCTGGGGCTGGCTCACCTATCGCGTGATGAGCTTCGACGCGCTGGCCGAGCATGCGAGCGCCGCCGAGCGGGCCGACGTGCTGCGCGCGCATCGCCTGCCACTCCTGGGCATCGGCGTGCTGTGCGGTCTGCTCGGCGCCGCGCCCAGCATCGTCTGGGCCTCGGGCGTGGTCTTCGCGGCCGCCTTCCTCGTGCTGGTGCCGCTGGCGATCTGGATCTACACCCTGGTCTTCGCGTTCTCGGCGCTGTGGTTCGCCCATTACACGCTCGATGCGCTGGCGCGGTTGCGCGCCCGGGACGCCGCCGAGCTCGTCGCCCGCGAGCCGATGGCGGCGAGCATGCAGCCGGCGGCGTCGCGGACGCTCCCGATCCTTCCCTCCACCCCCTCCGATGGTGCCCCGGGTGCCTCGACTCCAAGGAACCAGCCATGAGCCGCAACTTCGGCCTGATCGTCATCGGCGACGAGATCCTCTCGGGCAAGCGCGTCGACAAGCACATGCCCAAGGTCATCGAACTGCTGGGCGCGCGCGGCCTGCAGCTCGGCTGGGCCGAATACGTCGGCGACGTGCCCGAGCGCATCACCGCCGCGCTGAAGCGCGCCTTCGCCTCGGGCGACATCGTCTTCTCGACCGGCGGCATCGGCGCCACGCCCGACGACCACACGCGCCAATGCGCCGCCGCTGCCCTGGGCGTCGCGCTGGAACTGCACCCCGAGGCCAGGACGCTGATCCAGGAACGCATCCAGGACACCGCGCGCGAGCAGGGCGTGGCCTACGAGCCGGACCGCCCCGACAACGTGCATCGCCTGAACATGGGCGTGTTCCCTGTCGGTGCACGCATCATCGCCAACCCCTACAACAAGATCCCCGGCTTCAGCGTCGACGACGTGCATTTCGTGCCCGGCTTTCCGGTCATGGCCTGGCCGATGGTCGAAACCGTGCTCGACACCCGCTATGCGGATCTGTTCTCCCAGGGTCAGACGATGGAGAAGTCGGTCATCGTCTACGGCGCCATGGAAGCGACGCTCACGCCTCTGATGGAGGCCGTCGAGGCGGCGCATCCTGGTATCAAGGTCTTCAGCCTGCCGAGCGTCGATCATCCCCAGCATGGACGCCACATCGAGCTTGGTGTCAAGGGCGATCCCGAGCGCATCCATCCGGCCTATGCGCAGCTTCTCGAAGGTCTGCACGGTTTCGATGCACGCCTGGGCCCCGAATTGGTGCGCTGATCTGCTTGCACCAGAATAGAGCTTTCCGGGGCGACGAACGCACCGTGGCGGCGCCTGGAGCCCGGCGGGGCGCATCGCCCCGCCAATGGCACAGAAACTGCATTCCCTCCCACCTGTATTCCACTCACCACCCAACCAGGAGAAATTGATGGCAAAGACCGTCGCCGACGTACTGAAGCTCGTGAAGGACAACGAGGTCAAGTTCGTCGACTTCCGCTTCACGGACACCCGTGGCAAAGAACAGCACGTGACCGTGCCGGTGTCGCATTTCGACGAAGACAAGTTCACCTCGGGCCATGCGTTCGACGGCTCGTCCATCGCCGGCTGGAAGGGTATCGAGGCTTCGGACATGCAGCTCATGCCCGACCCGAACACCGCCAACATCGATCCCTTCTTCGAAGAGACGACGATGATCCTGACCTGCGACGTCATCGATCCGGCGGATGGCAAGGCCTACGAGCGCGATCCGCGTTCGCTCGCCAAGCGCGCTGAGGCGTACATGAAGGCATCCGGCCTGGGCGACACCGCCTACTTCGGACCGGAACCCGAATTCTTCGTCTTCGACAGCGTCCGCTGGAAGAACGACATGTCGGGCTGCTTCGTGAAGATCGATTCCGAAGAAGCCTCGTGGAACACCGACAAGGAATATGAGCACGGCAACACGGGCCACCGCCCGGCCGTCAAGGGCGGCTACTTCCCGGTGCCCCCGGTCGACAGCGCGCAGGACATGCGCTCGGAGATGTGCCTGGTGCTCGAAGCCCTGGGCATCCCGGTCGAGGTGCATCACCACGAAGTGGCCAACGCCGGCCAGATGGAACTGGGCACCAAGTTCAGCACGCTGATCCAGCGCGCAGACTGGGTGCAGCTGCAGAAGTACGTGATCCACAACGTGGCTCATGCCTATGGCAAGACCGCCACCTTCATGCCCAAGCCCATCGTCGGCGACAACGGCTCGGGCATGCACGTGCACCAGTCGGTCTGGAAGGACGGCAAGAACCTGTTCGCCGGTGACGGCTATGCCGGCCTGTCGGAATTCGCGCTGCACTACATCGGCGGCATCATCAAGCACGGCCGCGCGCTCAACGCCATCACGAACCCCGGCACCAACAGCTACAAGCGCCTGGTGCCCGGCTTCGAAGCCCCGGTGAAGCTGGCCTACTCGGCCAAGAACCGCTCGGCCTCGATCCGCATCCCGTTCGTGGCCAACCCCAAGGGTCGCCGCGTCGAGGCGCGCTTCCCCGATCCGCTGATGAACCCGTACCTCGGTTTCGCTGCGCTGCTGATGGCCGGCCTCGACGGCGTCGAGAACAAGATCGATCCGGGCGAAGCCGCGACCAAGGACCTCTACCACCTGCCGCCCGAGGAAGACGCGTTGATCCCGACCGTTTGCCACAGCCTCGACCAGGCGCTGGAGTATCTCGACAAGGACCGCGCGTTCCTGACCAAGGGTGGCGTGTTCACCGATTCGTACATCGATGCCTACATCGAGCTCAAGATGCAGGAAGTCACGCGCTTCCGCATGGCGACGCACCCGTGCGAATTCGACATGTACTACTCGCTCTGATCGCGTTGCGCGACCCGGCGTCGCGCCCATCCGTGGGCGATGCGGCGCGGGTCGATGATTCGGAAAAAGACGGCTTCGGCCGTCTTTTTCATGGGCCGGGAACCTCGCTCCGGTCGTGTCTTCGAATTGGCTGAGAATGTCCTGTTGCTGTCACTTTCATCCTTGCTCATGAAGATTCACTCCCCGCTTTTTCTCGCGCTGGCGCTTCCGCTCGTTGCGGTCCACCTCCACGCGCAGGCCCAGGAACAGGTCTGGCGCTGTGGCAACGAATACACCAACAACGCCGCCCAGGCCAAGCAGCGCGGCTGCAAGGTGATGGAGGGCGGCAATGTCACGGTGGTCCAGACACCGCGTGCGCAGCAGGCGAGCCCGGCCGCTGGCAGCGCCAGTTCGGCCAACCGCGGATCTTCTCCCGCGGGCAGTCCGCGCGTCGATGGCGGCGATCAGCGCGCCCGCGATGGCGAGGCGCGTTCGGTCCTGCAGTCGGAATTGCGCCGCGCCGAGGCGCGCCAGGCCGAGCTGCTGCGCGACTACAACAATGGCGAGCCGGAGAAGCAGGGCGGCGAAGCGCGCAACTACCAGAAATATCTAGACCGCGTCGAGCAGATGAAGGCCGAGCTGGCGCGCAACGAGAGCGACATCGCCGGCATCCGGCGCGAGCTCGGCCGGCTGCCCGCGGCCACGCCCTGACATGGCCTTCGGCAAGATCTCCTCGCCGCCCCGGCGCTTCCAGCCCTTCGATCTGCTCGCCACGCTGATCGCCGTGGTCAAGCGCGATGGCTCGGTGCTGTTCGCCAACGCGGCGCTGGAGGACGTGCTGGGCACCTCGCGCCGCACGCTCGAAGGCTCTCAGTTCGGCGCCTGCTTCCAGGAGCCACAGGTGCTGCGTACCGCACTCGAGGGCGCCAGCACCAACGACTTCGCGACCCTGCGCTACGAGGCCTTCCTGCGGCGCGTCAATCACGACCTGCTGCCCGTGCAGGTGACATTGGCGCAGACCGATCGGCGTGGCGAGCTGATCGTCGAGCTGTCCCCGCTCGAGCACCAGGCGCGGCAGGACCGCGAGGAGCGCCTGCTCGATCAGGCCCAGGCCAACAAGGAACTGATCCGCAACCTCGCGCACGAGATCAAGAACCCGCTCGGCGGCATCCGGGGCGCGGCCCAGCTGCTGCAGATGGAGGTCGAGTCGCGCGACCTGATCGAATACACGCAGGTCATCATCCACGAGGCCGACCGGCTCCAGACGCTGGTCGACCGGCTGCTCGCGCCGCACCGCCGTCCGCACGTGGTGGGCGATGTCAACATCCACGAGGTGTGCGAGCGGGTGCGTTCGGTGATCCTGGCGGAGTTCCCGCGCGACCTGCACATCGAGCGCGATTTCGATGTCTCGATCCCGGAATTCCGCGGCGACCGCGAGCAGCTCATCCAGGCCACGCTCAACATCGTCCACAACGCCGCGCAGGCGCTGTCGGAGCGCCGCGCCGCCGGCGATGCGTGCATCACGCTCAAGACCCGCGTCGCGCGCCAGGTGATCTTCAACAAGCAGTGGTATCGACTGGCACTGGAATTGCATGTCATCGACAACGGTCCGGGTGTGCCCAGTGCCATCAAGGATCGCATCTTCTATCCGCTCGTCTCGGGCAGGGAAGGTGGAACCGGACTCGGATTGACACTGGCGCAGACCTTCGTGCAGCAGCACCATGGGGTGATCGAATGCGACAGCGTCCCGGGCCGGACCGATTTCAAGTTATTGATACCGCTGCCCTAGCAGCAGCAAGGCGACAAGGAGCTGCATGAAGCCGATCTGGATAGTAGACGACGACCAATCCATCCGCTTCGTGCTGGAGAAGGCGCTCCTGCGCGAGGACCTGCCGACCCGCAGTTTCACCAACACGCGCGACGTCCTCGCCGCGCTCGACGCGGCCAATGGCGACGAGACGCTCGGGCCGCAAGTGCTGGTGAGCGACATCCGCATGCCCGGCGGTTCGGGCCTCGACCTGCTCGACAAGATCAAGGCCCGTCATCCCGGCCTGCCGGTGATCATCATGACGGCGTTCTCCGATCTCGACAGCGCCGTCTCGGCGTTCCAGGGCGGTGCCTTCGAATACCTGCCCAAGCCCTTCGACCTGCCGCGCGCGGTCGAGCTCATCCGCCGCGCCGTCGACGAGAGCCAGCGCGAGGAGGTGGCCGAGGAACGCATGGCCGCCGCGCCCGAGATGCTCGGCCAGGCCCCGGCGATGCAGGACGTGTTCCGGGCCATCGGCCGGCTCTCGCAGAGCAATGTCACGGTGCTCATCACCGGCGAGTCGGGCTCGGGCAAGGAACTCGTGGCGCGTGCATTGCACAAGCATTCGCCGCGCACGGATGGCCCGTTCGTGGCCATCAACACGGCCGCCATCCCCAAGGATCTGCTGGAGAGCGAACTCTTCGGCCACGAGCGCGGCGCCTTCACCGGCGCGCAGACCATGCGTCGCGGCCGCTTCGAACAGGCCGAGGGCGGCACGCTGTTCCTCGACGAGATCGGCGACATGCCGTTCGACCTGCAGACCCGCCTGCTGCGCGTGCTCAGCGACGGGCACTTCTACCGTGTCGGCGGCCACAACTCGGTCAAGGCCAACGTGCGCGTCATCGCCGCCACGCACCAGGACCTCGAGCAGCGCGTCAAGCTCGGCGGCTTCCGCGAGGACCTGTTCCATCGCCTGAACGTGATCCGCCTGCGCCTGCCGGCCCTGCGTGAGCGCGGCGAGGACGTGCCCGCGCTCACCCGGCACTTCCTGCAGGAGAGCGCCAAGCAGCTCGGCGTCGAGCCCAAGCGCATCTCCGATGCGGCACTGACGCAGCTCGCGACCTTCGGTTTTCCCGGCAACGTGCGCCAGCTCGAGAACATCTGCCACTGGCTGACCGTCATGGCGCCGGCGCAGCTCGTCGAGGTCAAGGACCTGCCGCCCGAGGTGATGGCGGTGGTCCCCGCCGCCGAGGGCCCGGCATCGTCCTCGCAGACCCCCACGGTCCTGGCGCCGGCCGGCCCGGCTGCCGCGTCGGTACCACCGGTGGCGGCGACCACGGCGATGCCAGCCGCCGCCGCAGTGCTGCCCGCCACGAGCGACATCGCGCTGGCGGGTTCCGTGCTTCCCCTCCAGGGTGCCCCCGCTGCCTTCGATGCGGGCGTCGCCCCCGTCGACGACCCCGTGGTCGAGGTCAATCCGTCGACCTGGGAGAGTGGCCTGGAACGCGAGGCGCAGACGCTGCTGGCGGCGGGCCGCCACGACGTCTGGGACGCGCTGTCGCGCCGCTTCGAGTCGCGCCTGATCCTGACCGCGCTCGCCAACACGCGGGGCCGGCGCATCGAAGCGGCTCAGAAGCTGGGCATCGGGCGCAATACGATCACGCGCAAGATCCAGGAACTCGGACTGGAGTGAGCCCAGAGGGCGGCTGGCGCCGCGCTCAGCCGGCGGCCGGATCGATGTCCACCGTCACCGGGGCATGGTCGCTCGGCTTCTCCCATTTGCGCGGCACGCGGTCGATCGTGCAGGCGGCGACGCGTGGCACGACCGGCTTGGTGACCAGGATGTGGTCGATGCGCAGGCCGCGATTCCTGGGATAGCCCAGCATGCGGTAGTCCCACCACGAATAGCTCTTGTCGGGCTGGTCGAACAGCCTGAAGGCATCGGTCAATCCCAGGTCGAGCAGCGCCTGGAAATGCGCCCGCTCAGGCGTCGAGTGGTGGATGGTCTCGCGCAGGCCCTCGGGGTCGAAGCTGTCGCGATCCTCCGGCGTGATGTTGAAGTCGCCCAGCAGCACCAGATCGGCATGCGTGACGAGTTCGCTCCGCAACCAGGCGTGGAGGGCGTCGAGCCATTTCATCTTGTAGACGAACTTCTCGCTGTCCAGCGCCTGGCCGTTGACGAAATAGCCGTTGACGATGCGCAGCGGTCCGCGTGCGGTGTCGACGGTCGCGCTGATGACGCGCGAATGCTCGTCCGTGAAGCCGCCGATGTTGCGCGCGACGTCGCGCAGCGACGTGCGGCTCAGGATCGCGACGCCGTTGTAGGTCTTCTGCCCGAAGACAGCCGCCGTGTAACCGGCGGCCTCGAGGACCTCCAGCGGAAATTTGTCGTCGCTCATCTTGAGCTCCTGCAGGCATAGCACGTCGACCGGATTGGTGGCGAGCCAGTCGAGCACGTGTTGCAGGCGGGCGGTGAGGGAGTTGACGTTCCAGGTGGCAATTTTCATAAGTAATATATCCTATTGATTTTAAATAATTAATTTCTTATTGGTTGTTTTGAGGCCCCCAAAGAGGCCCCCAAATGAAATCTCTTAAAACCCTTTGGCTAACGAGCCGAGGGCAACCTGCGCTTCTGTCCTTGCGACCATCAAGCCCGTTCATGAGGCCTCTCCATCCTGGAGTTCATAGGCCTGTGCGATCCGGTCCAGAAAATCGGCGAGGGGTGCCCGGCCGAGCCCCAGGGCCTTGGGGTCGAGAGAGTCGTCGGCTACCGCTGCATTCAAAAATCTTCTCATGTCATCGGCGATTTTCGCGTCGAGAGGGATGCGCGTTGCGGGGGCGAGTAATTGCGAAAGTCGCAGAACATCGTTGGCGTGTTTGCGGATGCTCTTGGCATCCACCTGTTCGCCTTGCTCCCGGCGGGCACTCAGGTCCAGCCAGGCAATGGCTTTCAACGGGATCAGGCGATCCTCGCCGACCCAGGGCAAGCCATCAATCTCGCGGCGGCCGGCCATGATGAATGCGTAGTAGGCGTCATCGAGCAGGATGGCCGACAGGCTTGAAACCGCTTCGTCGAAAGGGATCGGCGTGAGCTGTCCGTTCTCGATGGGCCGCAGGCTGTCGGGCGCACGGGAGAACAGTTCGACCATGACCGGAAAGCTGTTGTCGGTCGGCTTCTGAAACCGGTAGAAGGCCGGCTTGCCTGTGTCGCTGGCCTGCCGGATTTCATAGCCGCCCGCTTCGATGAATCTCCAGAAGGTTTCGCCGAATGCCGGCGTCAGCGCCTCGACATGCAGCACGACATCAAGGTCCTTGGTGGCGCGGAAGTCCAGCCCTGCCTCTTCCATTGCCAAGGTGGCCGCAGTGCCGCCGATCAGGATGTACTGGTCCGGGTAGTCGGCGAACCATGCCTGGAAAACATCCAGCCCCTTCACCATGGCAATTGTTCCTTCAGTGCCTCCAGCGCGCTTTGGACACGTTCATCGGTGCTATCCCGCAAGCTCAGTATGAGCGAGAGAGGGTCCACCGTGTCGCTGTCCGGCTGCAGTGTCGGGGTGTAGTTCCACAACTGCCATTCGCATGCGCCTGGCATAGCTTCCGGAAGTTCGACGATGTCTGCCTTCAGTGCCTGCCATGCGGTGCGGCTCACGGCGAATACCGGCGATCTGGGTTCCGTGAGCATCGAAAGGCGAGCGAGCGCGCTCAGGCCCGCCACCCGCACGGGCAGTTCCGTCCGTGTCTGCGTGGATATCCAGACGGTGCGCTGCACGGGACTGCGCAGCAGGTGCAGTGCTTGCTCCCACGTCTCATGTGCAGAATATGTCATGTTCAGGTACTGGGACCGGCCTGCCTTGTGTGCCTGTGCGAGTCCTGCCGCCACCAGTTCCCGCACGGCGCGCGAGAGCGTCATAGGGGTGTAGCCCAGAGTGGCGGCTGTCTGTGCAGGATGCCATTCGGCCTCCCAGCGAGGACGCAGCAAGGCGGTTATCAACATGGCCTGAGCCGAAGGGCTGAGCGGAACGTCCGTCGAGCTGGGGCGCTGGCGGAAGTATTCGCGTAGGTCCAGCCCGAGGTCGGGCAGATAGAGCTGGTTGCCAGGAACAACGAACGGCACTTTTTGTGCGATCAGGCGTTTACGCTCGTAGGAGGCGAGTGCCTCCGTCACATAGACCACAGGCTGTCCCGCTACCGACCTCAACTTGTCCAACCGATTCCGGATATCGCCAATGGACGGTTTGTCTGGATTTCGCTCTAGGGCCAGCAAGACCTTGTGGCCAAGGATGTCCAATTGCCAGAAATCGAAGGCGTCGCGCAAAAAGTAGGGCAGGCTCTCCAGGCCCGCCCACGGCTCATGGCTCGACGTGGAGACGCCGAGTGTTTCATGCAGGTAGTTCTGAGCGCTGGTGGCAAGGGCGGGCACGACAATTGGGATTCATAACTCAATGATCGCACGATAACATTGTTAGTGTTATCGTGCAAATCGAAGTTATTATTGACCGCCAGCCATAGGCAAGGTGGTGGATCAGGGCCTGCCGCCCATCTGAGTCGACCCGAGATGCCTGGTCGGCCCGGCAACCACATAACCTTCGGGATCGTCGATCCAGGCCTGCAGCGCGGCTGGCGCCCAGCCGCATGCGCGTCCTCCGAGGTGAACGGGCGGCGGGAACTTGCCTTCGGCGATTCGCCGATACAAGGTGGCGCGGCTCAACGCCGTGATGCGCATCACGTCAACCATACGAAAAAATGCGGGAGACGCCATAGGCATGTGAAGCGTGTCGCGATGGCCGGTGGGGGACGTGAGTGACATGGCGAATCCTGAGAAAGTAACCATGTCCTCAGATTGCCTCAGAAGGTCTTTGCTGAAAACTCACGTGGGCGTACTGCGGCGAAGATGATCGGAAGAGTCTGCCGGAGCGACGACGGATCGGGCCTTGTGCAATCGCTTGAACCCCCGATCCCGTTCCATGAACGCCTCCAGCATGTGCGGAATCAACGCCACAGCATCCACCGCCTCGCCGTAGGTCTGCGCATGCAGTGCGGCATAGCGGTCGAGTTTCACCTTCAAGCTCGCCGAACAGGTGAAGGTCAGTTTGAGAGTCTCGGTCTTCGGCAGCGGCCCGAGACGCAGCTTGTTCGCGCTCATCGCGATGTCTCCTTGACGAAGAACATCGGCTGATACGGCCGCAGCACCAGATCTCGATTGACGATGATGCGCACCGGCAGGCCGGGGCGACTGGTCAGCGTCGGCTGGATGTTCATGTTGCGTCGGGTCATCTCCTGGCCCACCTGATTCACGGTGTCCTGCAAGCCGTCGCGCCCGGCGATGATGACGCGATCTCCATCCTGGCGGTTCTCCGGCGCCGCCAGCTCGGCGCCGATGCCCAGCAAGGTCGTCATCGCCGCGCCCGCAAGAATGCGATCCCAATGCCAATCGACCCCATCCTCCAGACCGGCGTAGCCGGCGGGGTCGGCGCCCACCAGATTGTCGAGCTGGAACGAAGACGTGTCCGGCAGGATCATCCGGTTCCACACCACCTGCGTGCGCCTTTGGCCGTAACTGACCTGGCTGTTGTACTTGCCCATGAGGCGCGCGCCTTGCGGGATCAGCAGGAACTTGCCGGTGGCTGTGTCGTAGATCGGCTCTGTCACCGTGGCAATGACATCGCCCGGCAGGTCGGATTTGATACCTGTGACCAATGCTGCCGCGATCACCGTGCCGGCCATCACCTGGTACGGCGAAACGGGCAATTGCAGGGAACCGGAATTGCGGGTTTGCGCAGAACCGGCGTTGGACAGAAACGCTTCCTTCTGGTCCTGCCGGTTTTGCACTGCCGTGGGGTCGCTTGGCTGCGCAGCCGTTGAAGCGGGTCCAGCGGCCATTGGATCGAAGGCCGCGTTCGCAGCCAGTCCAGCCGCAGGCGCGCCCTGTGCTGCTGCCACAGGGGCGGCCACCTTCGCTCCACCTGAGCGAAAGAACACTGACGAGGCCGCCGCTTCCTCTGCCTCTTTCAAGCGCGCTAGACGATCCGCTTCGGCCGGATCGTGTCCAGGCTGCTGGTAGCCGTACCCCTGCGCCTGCTGCTCGGCTTTGTGGATCGGGCCTCCAAGGTCGCCCGGCAGCGGGGCACCCAACTGCGGTACCGCAGGCGGCAGTTTGGAATAGTCGGCTGGCAATTGGTCGAGCCCTTCGGAGCGCGACACGCGATCGACGTTGTACAACTCGGTGGTCTCGCCTGCGTTGCGCCGCTGCGGTTGCAGCGACCACATCAAGGCCCCCAGTACGGCAACCGACAGGCCCCCGGCGAGTGCGGCCAGCATGCGTCGGTTCAAGCGTGTGACCGCACGCGGCTGTGCACGCAATGTCACGTCTTCGGGGGCCGCCTTGGACGGCACGTCCGGCATCGGAACAGCGGCAGTGGTGTCCTGGTTCATGGTCAGTTCCTCCGCGCTCCAGAGATCCCGTCCGTGCGCTCGATGCGCACCACGTCCCCCTTGTCCGCCCCCAGCCGCAATTCGGCGGCACCGAACAGCCGGTCCACGATGTAGTACGGCGAGCGGAAGCGGTAGTTGACCAATTGCCCATCCCCTTGCGCACCAATCACAAACAACGGCGGCAGTTCACCTTGCGCAATACCGCCGGGGAACTGGATGTAGACCTTCTCGCCGTCATCGAAGGCGCGCAACGGTTTCCATGGTGGATTGCTGCCGCTGATCGCATAGCGAAAGCGAATGCGCTCCAACGACAGGCCCGCATCGACTGGCGCGGCGGTCTGTGCGGCTTGCGCCTGTCGCTGCAAAGCCAGCATCCGATCCTTGGGGTAGTCCCAGGACACCGACGCCATCCACGTCTTCGCGGTCGAGGTCAGTTCGATCAGATAGGTGCGCCGACTGGTGGTGATGACCAGATTGGTCTTGAGATTGCTGCGTGTGGGCTTGACCAGCACGCTCACACGCAGGTCGGCACCGCTGCCGCTGGAGGTGTCGCCGACGATCCAGCGCACCGTATCGCCTGCGGCCACCGTCACCAGTTCCTCGCCGGGTTGCAGTGACACGACCGTCACACGTCCTGGACTGGCATAGACCTGGTACAGCGCACCGTCCGTAAACGGCCAGACCTGAATCGCATTGACGTAGCCCTCGCGGGTGGGCGCCATGCGGGCTTCCTGATTGGCGCGCGAGACGCGCACCTTCTCATCGTTTGATTCGGGAGCGGCCTTTTCTTCGGCCAGCATGGGCAACGGCTTCATCTGCGCGGGCAGTGGCAATGGTTCTGGCACGGTCACCACCTCGATGGGCGTGGGTAATTCGGGCAACACCTGTGCCGCGACCGGCTCGTCCAGGGTGATGGTCGGCGGCGGCTTGCCCTGTGTGGCGCAGCCCGCAAGGGCGGCCAGCAGAGACACGAATACGGAAATGCGCAAAGTCGGTTTCATGGTTTGGTTCCTTCGGAAGAATCGAGTTCACGGCTCCACGACAACCCATTGACGTAGATGCCCAGCGGATTGCGGCGCAGGCGCTCTTCGGTGCGCGGTGTTTGCAGGACGATGGAAACCACCGCCGTCCATCGCTCCAGCCCGGCGGCCGCACCGTTGACATAGCGGCGCTCGGTCCAGCGCACGTTGAACGACGCATCGCTGGCGCGCACGATGCTGGTGATCTGCACCGTCACCGACTCCTTGCCGATACGGGCGAAGGGATCGTTCACCCGTGCGTAGTCGTTGAGCACCGCCGCGCCGCGGTCGGTGGTGTAGTCGTAGGCGTCGAGCCAGTTCTGCCGCACGACGATGGGGTCGATGGACAGCGAGCGCACAAGGCTGATGAAGCGCGCCAAGTGGTGCGCCGTCTGCGCATCGTTGGGCTTGTACGGTGTGGCCGCTTCACCGACAGCGCGCACCTGCCCGCCGCTGTCCACCTCCACCACGAAGGGCGTGACGATGGACTGTGCCGAGCGCCACACCAGGCCACCGGCCATCAGCAGGGCCAACGTGAGGCAACCAAAGGCCATCAGCCGCCAGTTCTTGGCTTGCACGCGAGACGAACCGATACGGTCGTCCCAGACCTGTTCGGCGGATTGGTACGGGGTGGCGGGCTGCGGCGTGTCCGCGTAGCGCACCTGGGGTCGTTTGAATCGCATAAAGTCTTCTCCTTAGGAATCCGAGGGGTCGCGCAGACTGGGCGCGGAGCCAGCGCCGCCGCCGTCCCCACCGCGCAGCGTGTGGGCGACGGTCGTGGCGGCATGGCTGATCTGCTGCTTGCGATGCAGGCGCTTGGCCCACGCGGGTTGCTCGGTGTTGGTGGAGGTTGCTTCGGCGCCGCCTTGGGCGGCTGGGCCGCCGGCAGCACCCGCACCGCCCGCACCGGACGAAGAGGCATCAGGTGTGATTGCGGCAGCAGCCCGCGCCTTCATCGACTGGGCTCCGGCGGCGACCTTCTGTCCGACCGACTGCGCACCAGTTTTGGCGACGTTGCCCAGGCCAGCGGCTGCGCCCTTGATGCCGCCGCCTGCGCCAGCGGAGCCGGCCTGGAACGCCGACTTCGCGCTGCTGGCCGTGGAAGAGGCGGCGCGGGCACCGCTCACAGCCATCTTGGCGGCAGCCGGCGCCATGCGCGCACCGGCCACGACGGCGCCACCCACTCCCGTCGCGACCGCGCCAGCGGCGACGGCGGTGCCGGCCACACCCAGGGCCGTGCCAGCGGCTGCGCCCGCACCCAATTGCGGCGCACCGGATACCAGGCCGGTGGCAACACCCGGACCGAAGATCCCCAGCGCCAGAAGCGTGAGCGATGCCAGCATCACCACCAGGGCATGGTCGATGGAGGGTTCGTCGGGCACCACCTGGAATTCGGCGAACAAGCCGGTACCAATGCCGACGATCACGGCGAGCACCAGCACCTTGATGCCCGAGGACACTACGTTGCCCAATACTTTCTCCGCCAGGAACGAGGTCTTGTTCCAGAGTGCGAACGGCACCAGCACGAAGCCGGCGAGCGTGGTCAGCTTGAATTCGATCAGCGTGATGAAAAGCTGGATCGCCAGCACGAAGAAGCTCATCACCACAACCAGCCACGCCAGGAACAACACCACGATGGGATCGAGGTTCACGAACACCTCGGGGAACCCGGCCATGTCGCCGATCTGCTCCAGGATTGGCGCGCCGGCATCGATGCCCACCTTGGCCAGCCTGCCGGGTTGCAGGAACTCGGCCTGCGTGATGGTGGAGCCCGACGCCACCAGCCCCAACCCGGCGAAAGATCGGAACACGATCCCCGCCAGCATGTTGAAGTTGCCGATGATGTAGGCGAAGGCACCGACGTACAGCACCTTCTTGATCAGCTTGCCCATGATGTCGTCGCCCTGACCCGATGCATGGCTCATGGCCCAAAACAGACCGGCCAGCGTCATGTCGATCACCACCAGCGTGGCGGTCAGGAAGGCGACTTCACTGCCCAGCAATCCAAAACCGGAATCGATGTAGGTCGAGAAGACGTTGAGGAAGCGGTCGATGACCGTGACATCATTCATGGCGTCACCTCCACGGGGACATCGAAGCTCGGCGGAATCGGCGGCAGCTCAGCCAGCGTGCGGTATTCATCGGGACCGGCCGTTCCGGCAAAGAAGCGGCGGCGAAAGGCCTCGGCCGCCGCCTGGCAAGCGGCGTCCCCTGTCTTCGCGCGATCCGCCTGGCACTGCTGGCGCACGGCCTTGAGCCGCACCGGATCGGCCACCAGTGCATCGATGCCATAGGCTGGTGCCGGCGGCTTGCAGCCCGCCAGCACCAGCACCGCGACCACCGTGACCACGGCGAAGAGGGGTTTCATGGCATGCCCCTCAGTTGCCGTAGAAATCGACGGCATGCGGCGTGTACGGCGTGCCGGTGCCGATGAAGCGCCGCCGCACCTCGCGGGCGCGTTCGGTCGCCGCCGCTTGCCGTGCCAGTTCCAGCGAGGCCGCGCGGTCCTGCGTGATCTGCAACTGCTGTGCCTGGATCGACTGCTTGGCCTGCAAGGCCAGGAGTTGGTTCGTGGCCTGCGCCGCCTGCAGCGCACCGGTGGCCGATTGGCTGCGGCTCACCAGGTCAGTCAGCACGCCTTCGTCGGAGGCCAGGTTCTGCGAGACCTGCGCTTGCATCCGCATGGCGGTGTGCAGGCCGTCGAGCGTGTGCTTCCAGCGCTGACGGGCATCCTGCGCCATGCGGTCCCCGCTGACGGTGGCGGCGTACTGGTCCGGGTACAGCCGGGCGAATTCCCGGTCCATGTTCTGCACGTCGTAGGCCAATCCCTGCGCCTCGGCGATCAGGCGTTCGGTGGCCGTCAGTGTGGAGCGCAAGCGGTTGACCACATCGAAATCCAGCTTCGCCAGATTGCGCGCCTGATTCATCAACATCTGCGCTTCGTTCTGGAGTTGCGTGATCTGGTTGTTGATCTGCCGCAGCGTGTTGGCGGCGGTCATGATGTTCTGCGCCAGGTTGGTGGGGTCGATCACCACCCATTGCCCATGGGCGACGGGCAAGGCGCCCAACAGCGCGGCAGCGGCAAGGGCAAGCAAGGTCTTCTTCATGGCGTGTGCTCCTGTGGAATGGACGAAGGGGATGGAAAGGACGGAACAAGATCGGCGGCCCAGTCGAGGCCGCGATGGCGCAGCCAGGCGGCGGTGAAACTGGACGACGACGCAGCGGACGAAGCAAAGGACGGGGTGGAAGACGACACGTCGTCGCGCACCGCGTCGATGTCGCGCTGGTCCTGCGGTGACGAAGCACCGGCAAAGGCCAGCGCCACCGGTCCCAGATCCAGGTCGAACAGCCGGTTGCCCAGCCGCGACTGGTAGTAGTAGTCGCGCTTGGGCACCGCCTCGGCGACGATGTCGATCTGCCGGCGATTGAGACCGAAGCCTTCGTAGATCGTCCTGATCTGCGGTTCGGTCGCCTGCGGGTTCGGCAGGAAGATGCGGCTGGCGCAGCTCTCCACGATGGCCGGGGCGATGCTGGAGTTCTGGATGTCGGCCAGCGACTGCGTGGCGAAGATCACGCTGACGTTCTTCTTGCGCAACGTCTTGAGCCACTGGCGGATGCGCGCGGCAAATACCGGGTCATCGAGAAATAGCCAAGCCTCGTCGAGGATCAGCAGGGTCGGCGCGCCGTCGAAACGTTCGTCGAAGCGGGCGAACAGGTAGCCCAGCACGGCCAGCACCGCTGCCTTGCTGTGCATCAGTTCTTCCATCTCGAAACACTGCACGGAGCCGGAGCCCAGGCGATCCGAATCCGCGTCCAGCAGCTTGCCGTGGGCGCCGCCCAGCACATAGGGCTGCAAGGCTTGGCGCAGCGCGTTGTTCTGCAACAGAACGGACAAGCCGGTTAGCGTGCGCTGCTCTACAGGCGCTCCGGCCAGACTCCCGAGCGCCGACCAGATCGCCGCCTTCTCATCCGGGCCGACGGTCACGCCTTCATGCAGCAAGCGGCCTTCCAGCCATTCGGCGGCCCAGGCTCGGTAGCGCTCCTGATCGATGCGTGCCAGCGGCTGGAATGCAATGTCGCCATCGGCGCCCAGGTCGTACTGCTCGCCGCCGAGTCCCAGGATGGTGGCGCGCATCGAGCGCCCCATGTCGAACACGAAAATGCGCGAGCCGGCATAGCGGCGGAACTGCATGGCCAGCGTCGCAAGCAATACCGACTTGCCCATGCCCGTCGGCCCGACCACCAAGGTATGGCCCACGTCGCCGATATGCGTCACCAGCCGGAACGGCGTTGCGCCATCGGTGCGGGTGACGATCAACGGCGGACCATCGAGATGCGCGTTCTTCTCCGGCCCGGCCCACACCGCCGACACCGGCATCAGATGCGCCAGGTTCAGGGTCGAGATGATGGGCTGGCGGACGTTGGCGTAGGCGTTGCCAGGGATGGACGACAGCCACGCATCGACCGCGTTCAAGGTCTCGGGAATGGTGACGAAGCCCCGGCCCTGGATGACGCGCTCCACCCGCCGCAGCTTCTCGTCGGCCGCGCCGACATCGGCATCAAGCACCGTCACGGTCGCGGTGACATAGCCGAAGGCGACTTGATCGCTGCCCAGTTCCTGCAAGGCGGCATCGGCGTCCGATGCCTTGTTCGAGGCGTCGGTATCGACCAGCGGGCTTTCCTGCTGGAAGATGGCTTCGCGCAGTAAGGCCACGACGTTCTTGCGCTTGGCGAACCACTGGCGTCGCAGGCGCCCCAGCTCCTTCTCTGATTCCGCCTTGTCCATGCACAGAAAGCGTGTGGACCATCGGTAGGCGAAACCCAGGCGGTTCAAGTCATCCAACAAGCCGGGCCAGGTCGAGGTCGGAAAGCCCCGCACCGACGCCACGCGCAGGTGTTGGTCGCCCAGCATCGGTGCGAGGCCGCCCACCAGCGCGGAGTCCGCCAGCAAGGCGTCGATGTGGAAGGGATGTTCGGGCACGCCCACGCGATAGCGGCGTGTGGAAATGGTCGCATGGAGGTAGGTGAGCGTCTGGCTGTCATCCAACCACACGATCTCGGGCATCACGCCATCAAGCAGGTCGAAGAAGCGATCCGTCTCCGACATGAAGGTCTCCAGCCGCTCGCGCCAGTCCACGCCGCCCTGCGGCGTGTTCTCATACAGCAGCTTCGCGGCGCGGGCGCGGGATTCTTCGGCAGGCAGGTACACCAGCGTCAGGTGGTAACTGCTCTCGAAGTGGCTGGCGTCCTCTTCAAAGGTCGCACGCCTTTCCTCGTCCACCAGCCACGACAGCGGCTCGGGAAACTCCGAGCGCGGGTAGCCAGCGGCGGCGCGCCGCTCGGCTTCCACGAACAAGGCCCAGCCCGAACCCAACCGGCGCAGTGCGTTGTTCAATCGAGCCGACGTAGCGATCAGTTCGCCCTGCGTGGCGCTGTCCAGGTCCGGCCCCCGAAAGCGTGCCGTGCGCTGGAACGATCCATCCTTGTTCAGTACCACGCCGGGTGCGACCAACCCAGCCCAGGGCAACCAGTCGGCTAGCAGCGCAGGCCGTTTGCGGTATTCCGCGAGATTCATCATGGCGTGTTCTCCCTGTTCGCCTCAAACGTCCAGCAGCGCGCGGTGTTTGATGTGCCGCGCAAACACGGCCATGAACTGCGGATCGAGCCGTGCGCCCCAGACCGCCAGCGAGTGGCCGACGATCCAGAGCACCAGACCGGGAATCCACAGCTGCAGGCCCAGCCCGACGGCGGCGGCCAGCGTGCCATTGGCAATCGCCACGGTGCGCGGCGCGCCACCCAGCAGAATTGGCTCGGTGAGCGAGCGATGCAGCGGCACCTCAAAGCCCGGTGCGAACTCGCTGCTGCCATCGGGTCCCGCGCTCATACGACGGCCCCGCCGGAGAAGCTGAAGAACGACAGGAAGAACGAAGACGCGGCGAACGCGATGGACAGGCCGAACACGATCTGGATCAGCTTTCGAAAGCCGCCCGACGTGTCACCGAAGGCGAGTGCCAGTCCGGTGGAAATGATGATGATCACCGCCACGATCCGGGCCACAGGCCCCTGGATCGATTCCAGAATGGAGGTCAACGGCCCTTCCCAGGGCATGCTGGAACCCGCCGCCTGCGCGGTCGTCGCCAGGCACAGCATCAGGACACCCAGCAGCAGCCCTTGTTGTGCTGGTTGCAGAAGCGAGTGGAGCCGTGGATGCGGATTTGCGGAAGTACGGGAGGCAGGGATATGGGCATGCGTCATGGCAGTTCTCCAGGGGTGGTTGAGGAAAGCGAGGGCAGCGGCGGCGCAAGCGCGTCGTCGAGCTGGTAGCCGTGCCCGTCGAAACCGGTGATGCGGGCGATGGTCTGGACGTGGCGGGCGCGGCCGCGTCCGGCAATGAAGACGACGACATTCACCGCCTCGGCGATCAGGGCGCGTGGCGGGGTCAAGGCGACTTCCAGAATCAGTTGTTCCAGGCGCAGCAAGGCACCATGGGCAGAACTGGCGTGGATGGTGGCGATGCCACCTGGGTGCCCGGTGCCCCAGACCTTGATGAGGTCCAGTGCTTCACCGCCGCGCACCTCGCCGACGATCACGCGATCCGGGCGCAGGCGCATCGTGGCGCGCACCAGCTCCGCCATCGACACCACGCCAGACCGCGTGCGCAGCGATACGTGATCGCGAGCGGCGCACTGAAGCTCTACCGTGTCTTCAAGCACCAGCACGCGGTCGCCCGTGGCGGCGATCTCGGCCAGCAGCGCATTGGCCAGCGTGGTCTTGCCGGTGCTGGTGCCACCGGCGATGACGATGTTCTGCCGCTCGCGCACCGCGCGGCGCAGGAACTCGGCCTGCTCCTCGGTCAGGATGCCATCGGCGACATAGCGATCCAGGCCGATGATGCTCACGGCGCGCTTGCGTAGCGCGAAGGCTGGCCCCGGTGCGGCGGGCGGCAGGATGCCCTCGAAGCGCTCGCCGGTCTCGGGCAACTCGGCTGTCAGCAGCGGCTGGCCGCGATGGACTTCCGTACCGACGTGGGCTGCGACCAGCCGGATGATGCGTTCGCCATCGGCCTCGGACAGTGACACACCCACTGGCGAACGTCCCGACGAAAGCCGGTCGATCCATAGGCAGCCGTCCGGGTTGAGCATGATCTCCACCACGTCCGGGTCATCGAGCGCGGCGGCAATCAGCGGCCCCATGGCGGTGCGCAGCATGCGGATGCGCCGGTCCAGCGAAGTCGCAGCGGACGAGCGTGGCAGCTCGGGTGGCGATTCCGGAGGCAACTTCGGGACGGTGCTCATGATCCGTCCTCCTGCAGTGCGGCTTCCGCGAGCTTCGCTGTATCCGGTTGAATCTCTTGAACCACGTCCTTGACCAGGCTGCGACCGCGCAGCAGGTGGCGACCGAGCTGTTCGACGAACTGCTCGAAGCGCGCCTTGCCCTGGGCCTTGGCCGCTTCCTGATGTGCTTCCGGCACCGGTGTGCTCACGGTGAGAAAGTAGCGGACGAACAGTGCCAGCGTTTCGATCTGGATGTTCTGGTCACGCTCCAGTCGTTCGAACTGGCGCGACAGCCGATCCAGCCGTTTGGCCGTCGCTGCCTCGCGCTGGTCGCCAGCGTCCGGCGACAGCCAGGAGGCCAGTGCTGCCGCGACAATGGAGGACTTGGACACGCCTTTCTTGGCGGCCAGCTCGTCCAGGCGCTTGGCATGGTCGGGTTGGATGAAGAGATTCAGGCGAGCTTGGGTCATAGCTGGATTCCGTCGTCAGGGTCGAGGGATGCCAGCCGGGCCCTGCGCTGTAGCGTCGGATCAAGCTGGCTCGGGAGGGGAAGCGCAAAGTCGTCGTCATCGAGCAGCGACAGGTCGCTGCTGGGCTGTTCGGCTTCAGGGCTGTAGGTGGCGACTTCGGACAGCTCCGGCTGCTGGCGCGGGCCGCCGTCATCGGCCGATCCGCCCAGCCCAGCCATCGCAGAAGCGGCCGGTATGGCAGGGACAGCCAATGCACTCCAGTCGTCTGCGCGTGCCGGTGGGACATCCGCATATCCGCCCAGCGCGAGCACAGGCGGCGGCAACATACGGCGCTTGAAATTGGCGTCCGCGTAGTAGCGCAATTTCTTGGCTTTGATCGGCGCATGACCTGACACCATCACCACCGATTCATCCGACGGCAGTTGCATCACTTCGCCCGGCGTCAGCAAAGGCCTTGCCGTTTCCTGGCGCGACACCATCAGGTGGCCCAGCCAGGGCGCCAGACGATGCCCTGCATAGTTGCGTTGCGCGCGCAGCTCGGTGGCGGTGCCCAGCGTCTCGGAGATGCGTTTGGCGGTGCGTTCGTCGTTGGTGGCGAAGGTCACACGCACATGGCAGTTGTCCAGGATCGAATGGTTCTGGCCGTAGGCTTTGTCGATCTGGTTGAGCGATTGCGAGATCAGGAAGGCGCGCAGGCCGTAGCCGGCCATGAAGGCCAGGGCCGACTCGAAGAAGTCCAGTCGGCCCAGTGCCGGGAACTCGTCGAGCATCAGCAGCAGCTTGTGCTTGCGCTCCACGCCATCGGAGCCGTCCAGAGATTCGGTGAGCCGCCGGCCAATCTGGTTGAGGATCAGTCGGATCAGCGGCTTCGTGCGGCTGATGTCCGAAGGCGGCACCACGAGGTACAGCGACACCGGATGCTCGGCCGAAATGAGGTCGGCAATGCGCCAGTCGCAGCGCGAGGTGACCTCAGCCACCGTGGGGTCGCGGTACAGGCCAAGAAAACTCATGGCTGTGGACAGCACACCCGAGCGCTCGTTTTCGCTTTTGTTGAGCACTTCGCGCGCAGCCGATGCGACCACAGGATGCGTGGCATCAACCAAATGCCGCGTGCTCATCATTCGGTGCAACGTCACTTCGAACGGGCACGCCGGATCGGATAGAAAGTTGGCGACCCCGCGCAGCGTCTTGTCTTCGCTCGCATAGAGCACATGCAAGATGGCACCGACCAGCAGCGCGTGCGAGGTCTTCTCCCAGTGGTTGCGCTTCTCCAGGGCGCCTTCGGGATCGACCAGGATGTCGGCGATGTTCTGCACGTCGCGCACTTCATGCGCTCCGCGCCGCACCTCCAGCAGCGGGTTGTAGGCCGCCGACTTCGCATCAGTAGGGTTGAACAGCAGGCAGTGCGAGAAGCGCGAACGCCAGCCAGCGGTGATGTTCCAGTTCTCGCCCTTGATGTCGTGGATCACGGCCGATGCGGGCCAGGACAACAGCGTCGGCACCACCAGGCCCACGCCCTTGCCCGAGCGCGTGGGCGCGAAGGTCAGGACGTGTTCGGGGCCTTCATGGCGCAGGTACTGACCGTCGTGCAGGCCGAGAAAGACACCGGTCGAGCCGGTTAGCCCGGCCTTGCGGATTTCCTTGGTATCGGCCCAGCGCGCGGAACCATAGGTCGTGACCAGCTTCGATTGCCGTGAGCGCCAGATCGACATACCGATCGCAACCACCACGGCCACCAGGCCGCTGCCGCCCGCGATGGCGCCACCGATGTCGAAGACCTTCGGCGCGTAGGCATCGAAGAAGAACCACCACTCGAATAGGCGCCACGGGTGGTAGACGGGTGTACCGAAGAAGTCGAACCAGGGCGTGCCCAGGCGTAGCTGAAAGCCCAGTGCAGCCGCCGTCCACTGCGTGGCGCCCCACACGCCGGCAATGACGATGCCGAACACCGTCAGCACCTGACCGAACAACACACTGGTTCCCTGCATGCCGACCTCCGAATTTCTCCTGCACATCGCAAGCACGAAGACGTGCCGCATATGCGAGGTTCGGTGTCGGATCAGTGCCGGTCAAAGACCGTTATCGGCACAATCCAAGGAGAAAAGGAAAGATTGCAAGCAGGGGCGTAGACAAGAAAAACGCCGCAAGCAGATGCGCATTGCGGCGTGTATGGAGATTTGGTGGAAGATTTTTGGTGATGGGCCGGTAATCAGAACTTCGGTGGCTCTTTCTGTGGCGTATAGGGGACTTTGCCATCGCCCATGAAGCGCTTCCTCGTCGCTTCGGCCACCGCGTTGCACAGCACATCCCCAAGCTTCGCGCGGTCGGCTTTGCATTGCTGGCGCAGTTCCTTCAATCGTTCGGGGTTGGCAGCCAATGAATCGACCGTCTCGGTTGGCGCGGACTGGCCGCACGCCGCCAGCAGCATGGCAAGCGTCAATACAGGAATCGTCTTCATGGCATGACCTCTCGTTGGGTGATGGAACTGGCGGCGGGCCCGTCCAAGGGGCTCACCCTGTCGATGAACCGGCTCAGTTGCTCCGAAGGTTCGCTGTCCGGCCGCAGCAGGTAGGTGGTCAGCATCGGCGATCGACCTGCCAGCGGCCGGGCAATCACGTCGGGATTGCGGGCTCCCGCAATGTGCGCCGCCGTGGCGAAGCCCAGCCCATAGCCCGCTGCTACCAGCGTCATCATCAAGTCCAATGAGGGCACACGATCAGCCACGATGAGTTTTGCGTCCACGGTTCGCAGAATCTGTTTGAGCTGCTTCCAGAAGCCCTCGCAGCTATCGGGGTGGCACAGCACCAAGGGGTAGCGCAATACCTCGCGCAAAGGAATGCGACGGTGTACCAGCAAAGGATGGCGCGCTGGTACAGCAACCACAAGTGCATCACTCCAGACGGGCTCGGCGGTGATACCTTCGCCTACTTCATTGGATTGTGCGAAACCGGCATCGAAAAAATCGCTATTCAACCCTTTGATCTGCTGCGATAGGGGAACTTCGGAAAGTCGAATCTCCACCTCTGGTTCTTCCATTCGACACTGTGCCAGAAGATCTGAAATATGTGGCTGGGCGATGCCGTCAGACACCGCGATGCGCAGGCGGCCGTGGTAGCCGGTGGCTGCTGTCTTTACGCTAGCCTTGGCTTGGTCAATGCAAGCGAAGATGCGAAGGGCTTCATCCAAAAAAACCTTGCCCGCCCAGGTCAAGCTCGTGCGGCGTGTCGTGCGCTCGAACAATTGCACGGCAAGGTGCTGCTCCAGTTCTTTGATCGCCCGCGACAGCGGCGACTGCTCGATGTGCAATTTCTCGGCTGCGCGGGCGAAGTGGAGTTCTTCCGCTACAGCAATGAAGCACCGAAGGTGGCGAAGTTCCATATGCATGTACCTCAACGTCGAAGCAATCGTGATCCTGATGTGGCATCAGGAAAGGCGCTGTTGCGTTGCCTTCACTCGTGACTATGTCCGTGACCGGACGACTCAGAGCCTCCTTGAGAAGGCGTTTTCTCGCAGCCGGCCAGCGCGGCCAGCAGGCAGATGGTCAAAAGGGTTTTGACGAAGGCGTTTTGTGTTTTCAGCATGATCTTGGGGGTGTTTGAGGTCGAACGACGGGGCGCCGCAACTGAAAATGTGAGGCGCCCCTGTTTTCACATGGCGCGTTTGATGTCGGTGTATTCGCCGCGGGTGCGCAACACGACCTTCACGTCGGCCTTTCCGCGGTTGCGCCAGTACCAGCCGTGATTGCCGGTGAATGCCGCCACGAGTTGACCGTCATCGGCGGCCACGTCGCGCCCCTTCTCATAGCTGATGTTTTTTCCGCCACCATCGCCGTGGGTATCGAAGTTGACCCGGCCACCCTGTACCACCCAGGTGTAGTCCGCCTTCGCCCCTTCGATCATGCGCATCTTGATTTCCAGGCCTTGGCCTGGTGTCAGGGCGAACGTCATTTCATCGCGCCACGGTGCCTCTTGAACGGCAGGCTTGGCTGCGGGAGCAACGGCCTGCGTCGGCGCACTGCGGGCATCCGCCGGGGGTTGCTGCGCTTGGGCCGATGCCACCAGGGAGTTGCCAGATGCGGCAGCAGTGTCGGCTGCGGCTTCCGCCGCCAACTGGGTCTTGATCTCGCCTATTTCGGTCAGGCGCAGAATGCGGCCCACACCCGTGGGGTCGATACCGTACTCAGACGGCAGCACGACGGCAACGAGGAGGACGACGGCCGAGATCGCGGCCAGGATGGTGGAACGCAACAACTGCTTGGAGGACGGCAGCTCGGCGCGCAAAGGGGTTTCACTGTTGTACATGGTTCAGATTCCTTGGGTGTTCAGGACACGAAGTAGCCAGTGAGCTGCATGCCCACAAGAATGAAGCCAGCACTCATCATGGCGACATTGGCGGTGTAGGCGTTGCGGATGAAACTGGGTGTGCGGCGCCAGTAGCTCATGCCGATCAGGATGACCGTCAATGCCAGCAGTTGTCCAATTTCCACGCCCACGTTGAAGGCGAGCAGGTTGGGCACCAGTCCATCGGGCGAGATCTCGTACTCAAGGATCTTGGTGGACAGACCGAAGCCGTGGAACAGGCCAAACACCAAGGTCGCAATCTTGGTGTTTGGCTGGAACCCCAACCACCGCTGGAATGCACCAATGTTGTCCAAGGCCTTGTAGACGACGGACAGACCGATGATCGCGTCGATCAGGTAGCTGTTGATCCCGACGTTGAAGTAAACGCCCAGGATCATGGTGGTTGAGTGACCCAACGCAAACAGGCTCACGTAGATGCCGATGTGCTTGATCCGATAGAGGAAGAAGATCACGCCGAACAGGAACAGGATGTGGTCATACCCGGTCATCATGTGTTTGGCGCCCAGGTACACGAAGGGCAGCAGATTGACGCCCGAAATTTCCTGGATATAGCCCTTGTCGCCTTCGGTGACTGCGTGGGCGAAGGCCTCTGTGCTGCCAACGAAAAGACAGATGAAGAAGGTCGAGAGAAGCAATAGACGGGATTGCCAGATCGCCCATGGCGAACGTGGCAGCCTGTCGTGAGCATGGCTGTGCATGGAGACTCCGATAGTCTGAAAGAATGGGAAGCGCTGCGTGGAGCAGCGCGAGAGCGAGAAGCGTCTCAGCCCATGGGTGGGCGTTCCAGCCGGGACGCCCGAACCATTTCAACCCATGGACGTACCAGCACCCACCAGCCCGGAAGCTGCGGTGCTGCAGAACTCCAGGCGACGGGCAGGGCGTGGGGCGTGTCGTGCGAGTGATCTATTGCATGGTGGGGATGGCCAGCACTTGCGCTGGCATCAACCGCCTCGAATTCGTCGCCTTGGTCCCCGTGCGCATGTCCGTGAGATTCGTCAGAAGAGGATGGCGCGGGATGGTGCGCTGCCGCGATGGCAGCAAGGCCATGGGAATTCGTCAACCCCATCGAAGAGATGACCGTCCCGAACATGATCACGACCAGAACCAGCCATCGCATGCCCAGCGCTGCCCCGGTGGGGCGCAAGCAGGATGAGGATGAGGCACGAAGGGGCATGGGTTGCAGTTGAGTTTCAAGGCCGGTGAAGCCGATTATAGTATCCCCCCCAAGAGGATATGATTAGCCATGAAACAGCCGCACATACACGCCTCCCATCCTGCCGTAATCAAACGCCTGCGCAGAGCCAGCGGACATTTGGGCAGCACCATAGAAATGCTGGAGCAAGGACGAACCTGCCTCGAAGTCGCGCAGCAGCTGCAGGCGGTGGAGAAAGCGATTCAGCAAGCCAAGAAAGCCCTGATCCAAGACCACCTGGATCACTGCCTTGAGGATCTTGTGGGCCCTTTGGGTGTTGGCCAGCGCCATTCCATGGACGAGTTCAGAGAAATCACACGCTACCTCTGAGCCGTGGGCTCCCAATATTCCTGAGCCCTTCGACCCCGATAGACACCATGCTCGATATTCTTGCCCACCGCACCTACCGCCATCTGTTCGCCGCGCAGGTGATTGCCTTGATCGGGACCGGCCTGGCCACGGTGGCGCTGGGGCTGCTGGCCTTCGACCTGGCCGGCGACAACGCGGGCATGGTGCTGGGCACGGCACTGGCCATCAAGATGATCGCGTACGTCGGCGTGGCGCCGGTCGCAGCCGCATTTGCCGAGCGCTTGCCCAGGCGCACCATGCTGGTCACGCTGGACCTGGTGCGTGCGGGCGTTGCCCTGCTGCTGCCGTTTGTCTCCCAGATCTGGGAGGTGTACGTACTGATCTTTGTGCTGCAGGCGGCGTCGGCGGCCTTCACGCCCACCTTCCAGGCCACCATCCCCGACGTGCTGCCGCAGGAAAAGGACTACACCAAGGCCTTGTCGCTCTCACGTCTTGCGTACGACATGGAGAGCCTGGTCAGTCCGATGTTGGCTGCTGCCTTGCTCACGGTGATCGGTTTTCACGATCTGTTCGCCGGCACGGTGGTGGGATTCCTGGCGTCGGCCGCATTGGTGGTGTCGGTGGTCCTGCCGGCGCATCCAGCGCCCCAGCGCCGCGGCATCTACGACCGAACCACGCGCGGATTGCGAATCTACCTAGCCACACCCCGGCTGCGCGGGCTGCTGGCCGTCAATGCAGCAGTGGCAGCGGCAGGCTCCATGGTGTTCGTCAACACGGTGGTCATCGTGCAGGCCGGAATGGGCTTGACCCAGATTGCGGTGGCCTGGGCGTTGGCCAGTTTCGGGGCGGGTTCCATGGTGGCTGCGCTGGTCTTGCCACGCATGTTGGAGAAACTGGCGGATCGCAGCGTGATGTTGGGCGGCATCGTGTTGATGGTCGCGGGTATGTTCGCTGGCACCTTGGTGGTCGGACATATCTCGCTCATGGCCTTGTGGTTCGTGCTCGGTTTGGGTTACTCCACCGCCCAGACACCCTCCGGGCGCTTGTTGCGACGATCCTCGAACCCAGAGGATCGCCCCGCGCTGTTTGCCGCACAGTTCGCGCTGTCGCATGCCTGCTGGTTGTTGTTCTATCCCTTGGCCGGATGGCTCGGCACTCGCTATGGCATGCCCGTGAGCTTTTCGGTCCTGGGCGGTGCGGGTGCAATGGCTGTCTGGATCGCCGTGACGGTTTGGCCGTCCCGGGATCCAGACGTGATCGAGCACGAGCACCCGGAGTTGCCAGCCGGGCACGCCCACACCCAAGGTGCGATCGTCACCGGCGATGGCGTGCGCCATGCGCACCCTTTTGTGGTCGATGACCACCACCCCCACTGGCCCAGCATGGGTGGCTGATGTCGGAACTGGGTGCCTACGCCGGACTGTTCCTCAGTGCATTCGTCGCCGCCACTTTGCTGCCCACCGCATCCGAGGCCGTGCTGGTGGGTTTGCTGCTCTCCGACACCCATTCGGTCGGCCTGCTGCTGGCGGTGGCAACCCTGGGCAACGTGCTCGGGTCAGTGGTGAACTGGTTGCTGGGTCGCTGCATCGAACGCTACCGTGATCGGCCATGGTTTCCGGTCAAACCCGATTCACAGGGTCGCGCGCAGGGCTGGTATCAGCGCTATGGCAAGTGGACGCTGTTGTTGAGCTGGATGCCCGTGGTGGGCGATCCGCTCACTGTCGTGGCTGGTGTCATGCGCGAGCCGTTCGGCGTGTTTCTCCTGTTGGTCACGCTGGCCAAATTCGGGCGGTACCTTGTCCTTTCAGGCATCGTGCTCGGCCTTCGGTGAAAGAGAGGATCGGCGCTACGGATGCGGCGAGTTACAACCGGCGCAAGTGCCGTGGATCGACAAATCCACACGCTGGCCTACATAACCCAAGCTTGAAATGGTGCTGAGGAGCTGTTCAGCGACGGCCTTCGTGGGACCGCTTGCCTCGGGCAGGTCAAAGTGCCGATGGCACTCGTCGCACTCGAAACGCGGCAGCGTGGGACCAGACGCGCTCACACGCCATCCGAAGCGCCAGTTGCGGCTCAGTTCGTCGGGATGTTTCTCCAGCACTTGGGCGACAACCAGCCGGTCCAGCAATCTGTAGAGCGTCACGCGGTTGACATTCAAACCATGACCAGCAAGCTGAGCCTCCAAGTCCGCATGGGTGACCGTTAGCTCCGAGTTGCTCAAGAAGAAGTCCAACACCGCTTCGGTTGCACGCGTCCGCCGCAGTCCAATCCTGCTGAGGAGGTCTTCGACGGTGACGTTATCGCGAGCGATGGTCATGGGCATCAATTGGTGGGGCTGAGCCCGTGGGCGCCGAGCCTGAAATAGCGAAGGGAATGATTCATTAACGCAACTTGATTGCGTTATGATCCAAGGTTGACGCAACCGAGTTGCAATTATGACCAGATCCATGCCCCAATTCCACTCACATTTTCATACCCCCAACGACCCGATGGCAACCCATCGCGTGGATACGCTTTTGGGATCGGCAAAGACCCGTTTGCTGGGTGTCGGATTGGTCTGTGTGTTCATGTGGGTCGTGCTCTGGCTGGCCGTGCAGGGAGTGTGATCGATGGTTGCAGCACTCTCGATCGACAACGTGACGCTCGGGTACGAGCAACACCCGGCCGTGCATCACTTGAGCCTGCGCATCGAACCGGGGTCTCTGGTGGCGGTGATGGGCCCCAATGGCGCCGGCAAAAGCACCTTGCTCAAGGGTCTGGCAGGCCTGCTCAAGCCACTGGAGGGCCAGTTCGACGGGCTGGCGCGGCAGCGCGTGGCATACATGCCCCAACTCGCGCAGGTGGACCGGAGTTTTCCGATCAGCGTGCTGAACATGGTGGCCATGGGCTTGTGGCACGAGGTCGGCGCGCTCGGTGGGCTGAACAAGTCGCAGCGCCACCGCTGCATCGATGCACTGGGTGCCGTTGGTCTGGGCGATTTTCGCGAGCGAACGCTCGACACCCTCTCGGGTGGGCAGTTCCAGCGCGCGCTGTTCGCCCGGCTCATGCTGCAGGACGCGTCGGTGTTGTTGCTGGATGAGCCTTTCGCTGCAGTCGACGAGCGCACCATCAGCGAGCTCACCGCCGTGCTTCAAGGTTGGCACAGGGCCGGCAAGACCGTGATTGCCGTGTTACATGACGCGGAGCTGGTGCACCGTCACTTCGAGCACGCTTTGCTGATCGCGCGCGAGATGATCGCATGGGGCTCGCCCGCCGACGTGCTGACCCCGAACAATCTGCTGCGGGCGCGGGGCTTGCATGAAGCCTTCGACGACAAAGCGTCGTTGTGCGACGCGCCCCAACATGTGCATAGCGCCGCCCCAGCGGAGACGGTTGCATCATGATCGAGAGCGCTTGGTTGGGTTTGGGTGCCCTGGTGGTCGGGCCATTCACCGAATTTAGCTTCATGCAGCGGGCTTTGGCCGGTTGCCTGGCCCTGTCGCTGAGCGCCGCCCCGATGGGTGTCTTCCTGATGCTGCGGCGGATGAGCTTGATGGGCGATGCGATGGCGCACGGCATCCTGCCGGGAGCGGCACTGGGCTACCTCTACGCCGGGCTGTCGTTGGGGGCCATGACCTTGGGCGGCATCGTCGCGGGTGTGCTGGTGGCCGTGGCAGCCGGCCTCGTCGCCCGCAGCACCGTGCTCAAGGAGGACACGAGCATGGCGGCCTTCTACCTGCTCTCGCTCGCTTTGGGCGTGCTCATCGTCTCCACACGCGGCAGCAACGTGGATCTGCTGCACGTGCTGTTTGGCACGGTGCTGGCACTCAACGACGACGCGCTGATCCTGCTGGGGGCCATTACCAGCTTTACGCTGCTTAGCCTGGCTATTTTGTACCGCCCGCTGGTGATGGAGTGCCTGGACCCGGCCTTCCTGCGCTCTGTCAGCCGATGGAGCCCGGTGGCGCACTACGGCTTCCTGGGCTTGCTGGTCATCAACCTGGTGGCGGGTTTTCACGCGCTGGGCACCTTGATGTCGGTTGGCCTGCTGGTGCTGCCTGCAGCGGCGTCACGCTTCTGGGTGCGCGAGATCACTCCCATGCTGCTGCTGTCTTCGGCCATTGCCATGGTGGGCAGCGCAAGTGGACTATTGATCTCTTACCACGCCGACCTTCCAACGGGGCCGACCATCGTTCTCTGTCTGGGCGTTCTGTACCTGCTCTCGCTGGCCTTCGGTCGGCAAGGGCTACTGCAACTCCGATCTTCACGACATCACCTGAAAGCCTGATCATGAAACTTACTCATCTACGTCGAACGGCCGATCGCGCGGTTCGTGCCTCTTTCATCTTGGTCCTGCTGACGTGCACCTCGTTCGCCCATGCCGCGGACGAAGTCAAAGCGGTGGCCACCTTCAGCATCCTGGGTGATCTGGTACGCCAAGTGGGCGGCGACCGTGTGCAGGTGAGTGTGCTCGTGGACGCGGGTGCTGACGCCCATGTGTTCCAGCCCAGCCCGACCCAGGCCAGGGCCGTGTCGCAAGCGCAGCTGGTGTTCTCCAATGGCCTGGGCTATGAGGGCTGGGTGAAGCGCCTGTTGCAGTCGGCCAGCTTCAAAGGCCGGCATGTGGTCACGACCCAGGGCATCGGGCCGCTGAATATCAAGCCAGTGGGTGAAGCGGGTCATAGCCAGGAACACAGGCATGCCCACGACGAGGCAGACCCACACGCCTGGCAGAGCGTGAAACTGACACGGCAGTATGTGAAGAACATTGCCGATGCCTTGTGCGCGGTCGATGCGGCAGGCTGCAACACGTACCGACAAAACGAACAGAGCTACAGCGCAGAACTCGTGCGGCTCGATGCCGAGATCGCAACGGCCTGGGCCGCCATTCCTGTAGAGAGTCGCAAAGTCATCACTTCGCACGACGCGTTCGCCTACTACGCCCACGACCATCGGGTGCGCTTCCTCGCCGCGCAAGGTACCAGCACCGATGCGCAAGCGTCCGCCAAAGGAATCGCTCGCCTAGTGCGTCAGATCAAGGCCGAGCAGATCAAGGCCTTATTCGTGGAAAACATCGCCGATCCGAGATTGATCGAGCAGATCGGTCGCGAGACGGGCGTCAAACCATCGGGCTCTTTGTATTCCGATTCCCTCTCGGCGCCCAACGGTCCAGCATCCACCTACATTGCCATGATGCGGCACAACACCCAGGAACTGATCGCTGCCATCCACGGGCGGTGATGTTGGCTGCAGACTGCATCAAGACGTGTTGTGGGCTAGGCTACTCCGAATCTACGCTGTCTCCCAACCTCCCAAGATACCCCGCCACCGCGCACCGTCGCGGCGAGCTGCTGCCCCAGACGCTGCTCGATCACCGGCTTCCACGGCATCAGGCTGAACCCCATGCCATCATCGAGCATCGCGTAGCGCCCGCTGGCGAGCATCACACTGCGCCGGTAGGTGCCGGCCACGCGCTGTCCATCCGCCACCAGGCGATGCTCCAGGCCGGTTTCCGCCGCAATGTCCTGCGCGGTCTTTGCGAGCTCGCGCCCGCGCAGCGTCGCCAGCAGATTGCGCGCCAGAATCATCCGCTGACCACGCCGCTCTGCGAGCCCTTGTTCAGCGAGGAAGTCGGCGCGCTGCTGTAGTGCATCTTTGACCTCGCTACCAAAGCCGAGGTTTCCCAAGCCCTTGCCGCCGCCGATCAACTGCTGATCCAGCCAAGTCGCGCCGATCGCGTGGGCCTGCCGTTCGATGGGTAAGTGCGATTTCAGCTCCACCGCCATGCCGCCCAGGCGCTGTGTGTCGTACTGGCGACCCCGCTCGGGCAAGTCGTTTGGCACCTTCCAGACGCCTTCGGCTAGCCGTTCCACAAGGCCAGCGCTACGCAGGGCTTCCAGTCGGCGGACATGGGCATCGACCACTTCGTGCGGATCGCGGTCTGGGTGAGGCTGGGCCTTGGCAATCGCCAGATGATGATCGGTGCGGTAGATGCCATCGGCTGCCATCGCTGCAATGGTCTTGTCCGCCGCACGGACGGCGGCCGATCCTTTGATCTCCACCACCGCACCAGTCGGGTAGTGCTCCAGCTCCGTCCTGGGCGGCAGAACGACATAGTGCGCCTTGCCATCGGTGCCATCGACGATCAAGTAACCCTTGTCATACAGCTCGTCGGCCAGCCCCTTGCCGGCCACGCGACCGACAACGATGCGGTCATCCTCGCCGGGCTGGAACACGGCCAGATCGCGCTGCTTGCCGCTCATGGTCCGCTGCATGGTGCGGATGATGTCGCCGCGCTCGCCCATCGCGCGCAGCGTGGGTTCGGCATCGGCATGGACAGCCCACACACCAGTCTGCATCTCGCTCGCGAGCCCCATGCGCTGTAAGCGTTGCAGGCGTCCCACCAGCAGCAGGCGCTGGCGTTGCAGCCGGGGTTCCGCCTCCAGCCGCTCGGTGCGCATCACGCCATCTACAGCCTCGCGCTGCAAGGTGCGATCTAACCCCGTCCATCGCTCCTGATCGACTTCGCGCTGCATGCCGCGCTGGATCTCCAGTTCGGTGCGTGGGCCGAGCCATTCGGTGGCCAGTTCGCTGGCGCGGTGACGCATGCCTTCGGCGATGTAGTCACGGGAGATGATGAGGTCTTTGCCGGTGTCGTCCTTGCCTCGAAGGACGACATGGGTGTGCGGGTTGTCGGTATTCCAGTGATCGACGGCTACCCATTCCAGGCGGGTGCCCAGGTCGGTTTCCATGCGCGCCATCAGGTGGCGGGAGTAGGTGCGCAGATCGTCGAGCTGTTCGGCGTCCTCGGGCGACACGATGAATCGGAACTGGTGCCGATCCTCCCGGCCCCGTTCCTCAAAGGCAGCCAGGTCGGCATCGTCGGTCGCTGGGCCATAGGCTTTGCCCGATTCGCCCTCGCGACCCACGCCTTCGCGCTCGATGTAGCGCAGGTGCGTGACGGTCGAGCGTGATCCCGCCTTGGCGAAATTGATCAGCCGGGTCTTGATCGTCACGCGCCGGAAATTGGCGGTGAGGGAGGCGCCGGTAAAGCGGGCCGCGACGTGGCCACGCCCCAGCCGAGCACCAGGACGGTTGCCCGCCTTGGCGACTTTTGCGCCCGCCTTGCTCGTTTGGCGAACCACCTGGTTGATGAAGGAATCGCCGCGCTGCTTAGGCGCGCCCGGACGGATGCGGAAGCGGTCATCGTCGTTGCGGCTCATACGGTGCCTCCATCCAAGACGGTCGCAGCCAAGCGTGCGAGGCACGCGCATTTTTCAATAGCGACAAGGCATTGGCTATCCACGCGGCACGGTGCCGCTATTAGGCGCGTGCCGCGCCAACCCCACGTGCAGACTGGCTTTTCGCGCAACGAAGTGCCGCGACCTTTTATCTTGCCCTGCATCTTTCCCCGGCCTGACGGCACGGGGATGCGATGCCCCGGCGGTGCTGCGCAGGGCGCAGCCGACCGGCCGGCGAATGCCCGCCACGCCGCAGGCATGGCGCGTTCGGGGCAAGCGGTCTGCACGTTGGAGCGCACGTCGGAACGCGCATGGATATGCGCAACGGCGTGCAAAACGATGCGGCTCAAATGCCGCAGCGGATGCCGTGCGAAGTGCTGCCCGAATGGGCTCTCGCTGCACGTACGGTGACGCGGCGAACGTACGCGCAACGACACGCCTGATAGCACGTCAATGACGTGCGGCAGCGCGCCAAATGTGGCGCAGAAAGGATGATGGCCAACGTACCCGCGAGGCTGGAAATCGGGCAATCTCATGGCCGTTGCTCCACGCGGATCGGCTGCGCGGTTCCGATCACGGCGGATGCCCAGATCGGTCCAAAGTAGCGGCTGTCGAACGATGCCGGATTGCTTCCGCTCAGGAGGAACAGTTCACCGTCTGCGAGTGGCCTGCACTGCTGCCAGGATGGCAGTGGGTGGCCCATCCGGTCCGTAGGCAGCAAGGAGGCCACCGGCACGCCGTCAATGCGCAGTTCTCTATCCACGATGCAGACGTTCTGCGGTGCGACCGCGCCCACGCGCTTAAGCAGCGGGATGTGCGCCGGCAAGTAACCACGCTGCGCGGCGAGTGCGGCGGCATCTGCCGGTAGCCGGACCAGCACGATGCTGCCCACGGACAAAGGACGTCGTGGCGAGCCGGCAGGCGCTATGCGATACCAGCCGACCGGCACACTGTTGGACGGGTTGTAGACAACGCGCGCCGCAGGCTGCACGAAGGATGCCCAGGCCAGTGCAGCGAGGCCGCAGGCAGACAGGATGGCCAGCACGATGCGAGCGGGCGGGCCTGAACGAGTCATGGTCGTCGTAGTGGCCGTCATTGCAGTTCCCTCCCGGCCAGCCATGCGGCGTGCCGCTCGGCGGTGTATTCGGGCAGCGGCAGGCCAGCCGCCAGACGGTTGCCCAGCGTGCGCCAGTACGCGGGTGACACGTCGATGGCGCCGATGCCCCGCGCCTCGATGGCGTCGATCCTTGCCAGTACAGCGTGCACCTTCTGTTCGCCCTCGGCATGCAGCAGCAGGCGCGCGCCGGGTTGCACGCCGGGGATGCGCTGCACGGCATCCAATGGCGTGCAGCCCTGCATCACCATGAGCTGCCAGCGCGTGGTGCCGTAGTCGTTGGACTCCCAGCGGATGCGGCAGAAGATGGATGCAGGAAGGAACACCGCGCTGCGTCGCCAGCGGTCGAGCTGGATGGTGCGCGCCGGCTCGCCGAAGCGCAGATAAAGATTGATGCGCTGGTCCACGAAGGCGAGCGCCACGCGGGTCAGCGGCGTGTTGCCGGATTGCCCTGCGAGTGTGGAAAACGAGGGCGATGGCGTAGCCATGTCGGTAGTTTCTTGCGCCTGGTTGTTTGAAGTCATGGTGTCTTCTCCGGGAACTCGCGTTCCAGCAAAGTGCGCAGCAACTCTGCCACCGTGGTGTTTTGCGTGAAGGCGGAAACCTTGATGCGCGCGCGCAGCGCGGGCGTCACGTCGAGGGTCAGGCGGGCGGTGTACAGATCGCCCTTATTGAGGTCAGCGCCGTCGCCTTGGCGAATCCACGCCTCGGCGTGCGGATTCGCAGGCGGACGCGCGCCGATGGCGATGCGTTTGCCGGTGCGTTTGTCTGGCCCGTTGCTCATGACGGCCACCGCAGCAGTTCATCGACCAGCGCAGTGATTTCGCGTGCGGCCGCACCGTCCGGTGTCAGTTCGCGCGCCAGCCGCCCTGCGGCCACGCTGTCGGCGAAGACGATGCGCTGGCGCACCTCGGCGCGCAGCGCGGGCAATGGTTGATCGGCGAGTGAGCTGCGCGCCTCGCGTCCGATCACCGTCGTGCTGACACGCCGGTTAATGACGAAGGCAGCGCGCAGTGCAGGCCTGAACACCTGAGCCTCGCGGATCAGCGCCACCATCTCGGCAGAGGCCCACAGGTCATAGGGACTGGGTTGCACCGGGATCAGCACGCAATCCGCAGCCAGCAGCGCAGAGCGCGCCAAGGCTGCGATTCGGGGTGGTCCATCGATCACGACGTGATCGGCCCGCCTGGCGAGTTCTGGGGCTTCCTGATGCAGGGTTTCCCTTGCCAGACCGACAGCGCTGAACAGGCGTGGCAATCCTTGCTGGCTGCGCCGCTGCGTCCAGTCGAGGGACGACCCTTGCGGATCGGCGTCCAGCAGGATGACCGATTGCCCTCGCATCGCCAGTTCACCGGCGATGTGGGTGGCGAGCGTGGTCTTGCCGACTCCGCCTTTCTGGTTGAGCAAGGCGACGATCATGGCGCAGCCCTCCCGCTTGGAAAGCGGGGCTGTTTCTGCCTTGCAAAACGTCTTTGTTTCTGGCTTCGGTTTTGCCGTTGTTTTTGGTTTTCAGCAGTTGTCCACCGAAACGGCGCGCTCCTACTAAAAGTTAGGTATTTGAAGTTAGGGAAGTTAAGGGATGCCGAAACCCGCGCCGTTATTGGCTTTGCGGCCGTTTGGCACGTCTGATAGCACGACAGGGACACGCCTGATAGCACGATACCTCGCACGCCTGATAGCACGACGCCATTCACAAGCTGTCCCGGAGTTATCCCCGTGCCGTGGGCGGCACGGGCCGGAAGGTCAACAACTCCGCTCCATCGTTCGGCATGCGTTCGATGCCCAGGACGTAGCCCGGCAGCGATTGCCGCGCCACCAGGGCGCGCAGATCGCAGGCGAAGTCGTAGGGCTTGGCCGTGCTGCCCGACTTGCGGTGCAGATGTCGGAAGTCGAATTGCCAGCCATGCGCCTGCTTGCCACCGTGTTTGCGCACCAGACGGTACAGCCAGCGCTCGATGCCGCCGGTGAGCTTGAAATACGCCGGATCGATGGTGAGCACCAGTGCCGCATCCAGCACGCCGGCATAGAACCAGTCCGGCAGGATCAGTTCGATGCCCAGCGGTACGCCATTCGCGTCGGCCAGTTCCTTCCACTCGTTGATCCACGAGAAGCGATGCAGCCGCCTGCCGGTCGTCTCGCGGATCGACGTGGCAATCGTGGTCGATTGCAGGCGATCCAGTGCGGCCTTGAGGCGCTGGTAGTCGCGCAGCGACTTGCCGCGCCCGATGAAGCGCAGGATCTCGTAGGGCGTGGCGCGCATCAGCCGCGAGGGGCGCAGGCCGGCATCCTTGGCTTCGACGATCTGGCTGGCCGCCCAGATCAGGATGTCGGCATCCCAGATCGTGGCGATGCCGTGCTCCTGCGTTCCCTCCACCCGGATGGTGATGTTTCCGCTGCGGAAGTCGATTGGCGCGATGCGCCGCGACTTCGCCAGAGAGAAGAAGGGATAGGCCATCAAGTCCTGGGCGTCGCGCGGCGCCATGTCGCCCGGCAGCGCACGGAACAGGTCGAGCTGTTCGCGCTGCGGCATCGACTGCACCTGCGGCAGCGATGGACGGGACATGGCGATGGCGATCCGCACGCCCAGGGTCAGCGGCCATCACGGTGATCGCCCGCATGGCGCTCTGCGTATTCCGGGTCGGACGTGGCCTCGAAGCTGCGAGCGTCCGCCCAGGTTTCCAGATCGGCTACGGAATACATGACGCGCCGACCGAACTTGCGAAAGCGCGGTCCGCCGCCGATGACACGCTGCTTCTCCAGCGTGCGCGGCGACAGCCGCAAGAAGTCGGCGGCCTCGTCGTTGGTCAGGTA
The DNA here is from genome assembly GCF_056679935.1 of Variovorax sp. PEI5. Lineage (NCBI taxonomy): Bacteria > Pseudomonadati > Pseudomonadota > Betaproteobacteria > Burkholderiales > Comamonadaceae > Variovorax > Variovorax sp. PEI5. The sequence goes on along the minus strand of NZ_CM155257.1, from coordinate 1,688,029 downwards.
ACGGGCTGGCTGCGTGGTCGCACGTGCGGGTACGGCGGCAGGCCGCAAGGGAGCTGGTCTCATGGTGTGAACCTCCATCGGTCAGGGTCGCCGGCCGCAACAGCGCGACCGGATGGAGGCCAGTCTCAAGAAAGGGCGGCGTCCTGTTCAGGGACGTTTTGCATCGAACGCAGAACGTCCCTGTTCAAGCGGCGGAAGCTGTGCCAGGCGGCGATAGCCGCCACGCATCAGCTTCTTGCCCCGCTGCACCAGGCGGCGCACACGGGCGCGCAGGTCGCCGTCCGCGTGCCAGTCCGCGGCCACGGCATCGGGGCCGTACAGCACGTCGGCCACCGTGCGCAATGACGCGCTTGCCAAGGTGCCGTCGAGCGCCTGCAGGGTGTGCAGCTCCAGCAGCATGGTCTGGCTTGGACGGCGCTTCGCCGTCGCGGCTGGTTCGGCACGCGCTGCGGCCAGCTTGTCCAGTTCGCCCGCGAAGGTGCGGTAGCGGGCGCAGGGCGACTGGCAGGCGCGGAAGGCGTGGACATAGGCCATGCCTTCATCCAACGCGGGCGCGAGCGCCAGGCGCAGGCAGCAGCCCGGCAGACGTGCTATCAGCAGCAGGCGGCGGCCGTCATGGATCAGTTGCTTGTGGCCAGGGATAAGCCAAAACTCGAAGGACAACGCATCGGGCGGTGGATCGACATCGGGGTAGAGCTGCACCACCGTGTCGTGGTCGGGGAACCAAGCCGGGTGCGCGTCCCGCGCATCCAGGCCGGGATCTTCCAGCTGGCGCAGGCCCCATCGCTGTGCCGCATCCGGATGTCGGCGACGGCGCAGCCAGTCGCGCCGGTAGTCGGGATCACGTCGCAGGTACTCCCAAGCCAAGGCCGGGCCGTCCAGGTGCAGGACGTAGAGATACGCGGCGCTCGGGTGCCAATGCTCAAGATTCGCTTCTGCCATGAGGCAACCTCCTGTCAAACAAGCAGGAACAGTCGCCACGGGCACCGGCACCACAAAGCTACGGAGTCATTGGAAGAACGTCTTGTCGATATTCGATAATTGGCTGTGCCAAGACCGATGAGTTCCGAAGCGTTGCTGGATTCGTCCGAATGCGACGGCTGCGCAACCGATTTTGGTGCGCGGCATCTACAAACGGTGCCGCAAACCGCGCTAGTGATCGTGACTGTTTGGGTCGTCATTGCACCGCTGTGGTGCAGAGTGCGGATTGATGCGCGCAGGGTCTGAACTCAGACCGAAATAGACACAATGCGCTGCCATCGCCCCGGCTTGGCGGTGCCTTGATGGCCCGCCGAAGCGGGCTATCGGGTTCGATCAGTCGATGATCGAACCGTTGATTTGGGCCAGCCGTGCGTACTTCGACAGCGTGCGCTTCGCAACGAAATGCAGGTCGCGTTCGATGGGCAGCTTGAGCGGCCCGACGATGGACGCCAGTTCCGAAATCCGCACGTTACCCAACTCGGGCATGCCGATGCCAATGTCGCAGAGGCCGAAGGCCGTATCGCCATCGACGGGATCGAGTTCGGCGAGCAGCCAGGTTGCATGTGCGTCCGGCGTGAACAGTTTGACGACGGGCTGCGGATCATGGTCGCCGCCTTCGGCGGTGATCCGGCCATTGGCGAGCAGTTGCGAGCGTTGTTCGTCGGTGAGGAGAAGTTGGGTCATGGTCGCTTCCTTGAAGGGTTCGCTCCACGGCGGAGCGAGGTGACTGGGGCGCACGCGCCAAGCGCGGCCGTCATACCCCAACACGGTCCGGTGCGGGCCGGGGTTGACGGCAAGCGGCGTGCGCCAGACTCGCGCACTTTTCCGCTGCGGGATGAACCTGGGAGCGGCCAGGATGCCCACAAAGCAGACGATGCACGAAGCCGCATTGGTGGATGCACTGGGAACCTCAGATGTGCGATTGCGGGTTTACGGAAATCCGCAAAACAGTAGAGACGGAAGTCAACGAACACACGAAAACGCAGAGATACGAAACCGGCTTAGGGTTTAAGCGGAGAAGCACAAGAACGAATGAGAAAACGTCGCCCGACATGGTAGGTTGAAATTAGGAAATGAGTTAAAGATAACGTGGTTTTAATTGTGCTGCGAATTGACCCTTCTGTGTATGCAGAAGCGATCAATCCAGCGTGGCCGCCCGGCCGGTGCCACCACTTTCGAGGCCGAACCGGCACAAGCCTTCGGCGCAGCGGTGCGCGCGGCCAGAACGGAACAAGGGGTTGCCCAGGAAACGCTGGCCCACTTGGCCGGCATCGAGCGCTCGCACATGGGAAAGATCGAGCGCGGAGAACACATGCCCACGCTGGCGATCATCCTCAAGATCGCGCGGGCGCTCGGGTGCAGTTCGGCCGAATTGATGACGGCGACGGAAAGCCGTCTGACGGCTTCCGAGCCGGAGCACTGACCGTCAGGGAGCGCACCGCCACAGTGGGCGGGGCGCTGGGGCGGCGTCAGTCGCCCTTGCTGCGCGACCAGATCAGGTTGTGCGTGCCGTCTTCGCCTTCGATCAGGCGAGCGTAGATCGTGGCAGGGAACGAAGGGTCGTCCAAACTGCATGACACATAGGGCCGCTCGGCCTGGCTGACTTTCTTCCACGCCGCGCCGACTTCCAGCCCGGTCGCTGCCTGGATGCGGAAGTCAGGGGCGTTGTCGCTGCTTTTGGCGTTCGGGATGAACTTGACCTTGACGTTGAGCGTCAGGGTGCGAAGCGTGCCGGTGAAGCCATCTTTGTCTGCGGTGAAGGTGCCGATGTTTGCCATGATGAAGTTTCCTTTCGGGGTTGCAAGTCCGCGCCCATCGCGTCCTTGTTGTGATCCGTCCGGTGGGGGACGGGCTGGCTGCACCGCTTGCGGCCGCAACACCGTGGAGGGCCGGTAGGCGCAAAGAATTTGCTGCGCGAGGAAGCCGCAACGCGGCGGGGAAATTGTTTGCGTCGGACGGTTGCAGCCATGAAGCCCGAGGCGCAGCCGCGCCACCGTCAGGATTCACAACGAGACAAGGACGCCTTGGGCCGAACCGCATCGAAAGGGAGCATGGCCGACTCGGCATCCCCGCATGAAGGCTTTACCGGCTCGCGCCCTGACACGGGCAAGGCCAACTCCCCTACGACAAGCGGGAACGCTCCCGGCCCACCCTTGCGGCGCTGTGCTGGAGGCGCGACGTGGAAGCTCCAGAGTGAGGCCGAGCCGCATGTCCGTGAACCGTCCTTCGTGACGCGATGACAGAACCGCCAGCGTCGAGGACGGTACGCATTCGCACAACCTGCCGCAGCAAATCGAGGCGTAGCCCCAGCGCACTGCCCACTGTGGCGGGGCGTTTGTCTGGCCGATCCGACGCAAGCCGGTTCGGCGGTCTTGCAGGGGCGCCAAGCACAGCGCGGCGGGGATGGACCTTGTGTCGATCCCCTGGAGGCAAGCAAAGCGCGCAGCGCCGCAGGCGCGAAGACGTGAGGGATTGAAGCCGAATGGCCGTGACGGCAAAGACGGCACGGGGCGCAGCCCGAAAGCCCGGCGGCGCATCGCGCCGACACGCCCAAGGCCAGCAGGACATGCGGCGGAAACTCAACCCCGCCGTGCCGCCTCGATCACAGCGATGTCGATCTTGACCTCCATCATGGCCTCAAACGCACGCTTGGCCGCCGCTGGATCTGAATCAGTGATTGCAGCCGTGTTCATGCTGCCGGCCGCTGCACCTCGACAGTGACATGCGACAACTCGTGAATATGCGCGAGCAACGCCTTGTAGTGGGCAGGTTCCTTCGGCTCCTGGGCCATCAGCGAGATGATGGCCGCGAAATGGCCGGGGCCAACCTGCCAGACATGAAGATCGGCGACCTGGCTTCCAGTGGGCTCTATCGCTTCCCGAATCTCTTGCCGCACTTCCTGCCCTTCGGCGGCGGCGTCGAGCAACACGCTGCCAGAATCTTGCATCAGCCCCCATGACCACCGGGTGATCACCAGCGCGCCGACCACGCCCATGATGGGATCGGCCCACAGCCAGCCATAGCTGCGACCCAGCAGCAGCGCAACGATGGCCAGAACGGAAGTCATGGCATCGGCCAGCACATGCAGGTAAGCGGCACGCAGGTTGTTGTCCCGGGCTTTGCCCGTCTCATGATGGTCGTCATGGTGACTGTGATGATGATGGCCATGACCGTGATGGCCATGATGCGCGTGGTCATCCTTCAACAGCCATGCGCAAACCAGATTGACGACCAATCCCACGATGGCCACGGCAATCGCCCGCTCGAAATTGATTTGGATCGGCTGGGTCAGGCGTACCAGGCTCTCCCAGCCAATCAGCAAGGCGATCAGGGCCAGAACCACCGCACTGGCAAAACCTGCCAAGTCCCCGAGCTTGCCAGTGCCGAAGCTAAAACGCGGATTGTTGGAGTGCCGTCGCGCGAAGCGATAGGCCAGTGCGGTAATCAGCATCGCACCGGCGTGGGTGGACATATGCCAGCCGTCGGCAACCAGCGCCATGGAGCCATAGACCGTGCCGGCGATGATCTCGACCAGCATCATGCTGGCCGTGAGCGCAATCACCAGCCACACCTTGCGTTCATTGCGCTGGTGATCAGCACCAAGAAAGACGTGTTCGTGGTCTGGTGTCGAGAGTCTGCTGGTGGTCATCCGCGGATTCCTTGGGTTGGGTGGAGCCTGTCTGCGGGGTGCCGATTCATTTCATATAGGCCCGGATGACTTCGACCATTTCCTCTCCGCCCTGCTGGCGCTCCTTGTCGGTCGAGGCCGCCAGCACGTGCTCGCGCAAATGGTCTTCCATCACCTCCACGGTCAACCCGCTAACCGCGCCACGCACGGAAGCGATTTGGCGCAGCACCTCGACACATGCGGCATCGGCCTCCAGAGCACGCTCGATGCCCTCCAGCTGGCCCTTGATACGGCGCACACGCGCGATCAACTTGGCTTTTTCACGGGACGTGTGGGACATGGCAGAGAGCAATCAATATAGTCTAGGGGACTATATTAAATCACCTGTGACAGATGCTGCATTCAAGTTTCGGCAAAGCATGGTGACCCCGATGGGTTTCGGGTTGATGTCCGAAAGCAAGCGCCAGCGCGCGGTGTTGCCGCCTGCGCATTTCATGAAACTGGCCTTGCACGTGCCAGTGCCAGAGAGCATCGCCAATACAGCGATGCCTTCAATGCCGCCGCCCGAGCAGAAGCGAAGGCGGCGGTAGGGTGGTTTGGGCTTCAACACCGGGCGCGGCCACTGCCGCGCCCGGATTTTTTGAATCCACCGGCCCGAGGGCACCACGCCCTCGGGCCGGTGCTGACCCCTTACTCCTTCGTCTCGATGATCCACCACACGGCACGCGGCAAAGCGTGGCCCGTGATGGGATGAATGTCGGTCAGGTCGGCGCGTGCCTTCCAGCCCGAAGGCGGACGGTGGCCGCGCACATCGCCCTCACCGTGCCAGCGGCGGGCGCGCACCGTGCCGGGCGCATAGATCGCCGCCATGCGCGGGCGGCTCATGGTCGTGGGGCTGGTGTCGGGCATGGTCTGGCTCCTTGCAGGCAAGCGCCCCGGCTTGCATTGGGGCGCTGTCCTGTGATGAGGGTCAAGCGACCAATGCCTCGGCCGGTTTATCTGCCGTTGCGGTGGAATTCGGTTCCGCATCTGCTGCCGCGTCCTTCTGCGCCACCTCTTGCAGGCCTTCGGCCTTGAAAGGGGCAGGCATCCAGTCTGTCCCCTTGGCCAGCCGCTCGGCTTCGCCGGCAAGGTCGGCCTTCTTGAGCTTCGCCAGTCGGTTGACGTGCTCCGGCGAGAACTCGCCCACGGCATCCAGAATCACGACTTTGGACACGTGCTTGAAGTAGCCTTCGGCGGTCGGTTTCCACCATGCGGCCATATCCAGTCTCACGGCCTGCGCCAGTTCCTCGCCGGGCTGGTGCAGCGTGGCGCGGGGCGTCACCGCGTCCACCGTGGATGCCACGCATACCGCCAGCAGCTTGACCAGTTCGCTTTGCTCCATTGCCCGCAGTACGGCGAACAGTTCGGCGCTGTTCTCGGGCAGCTTCTCGCCCCATGCCTGCTGCAGTTCACGCAAAGCCACGGCGGCGGGAGACTCCGGCCAGTCCGGGGCCACGCCTTCCAGCCTGTCCTGCACCGTCAGGCGCACGCCCAGCGGCAGATCATGGCCGTAGCCGTCCTGCAAGACGGTTTGCACCATGCCATGCACCAGCGCGGCCAGCGCCACATGCGGATGCCGGGCCATCTCGATTTGCAGCGCCGGCGTACGGTGGGCGCTCAGGCGTTGGGCCAGCCGGTCGGACAAGTTGACGGCCTTGGGCTGCTCGGCAGCCTCGCCTTCATCATCGTTCTCGGCTTCGCCTTCCGCGTTGCCAAAACCTTGGCGCAGCTTTTCCAAGGTGCGCAGAGCCTTCGCCTCGGCCTCGCGCAACAGTCCGCGATGAATCACTGCCTCCCCGTTGCGGTCGATGGTGACGATGGCCCCGGCGGCTGCGCGGGCGTTCGCGTTGTAGTCCATCAAGCCATCTTCCAGCGCCTGCAACTGCTGGCCCAGGCGCTCGCCTTCCTCCTGCAAGACTTCGGCCTTGTCCTCGTCGTCGGCTTCCAGCGCGGCATCCACGGCCTCGCCAATGGCCTGCATCTTGGCTTCCAGCTTCTCGATGCGCTGCGCCTCGCGTTTGCTCGGCGTGCGCCGTTCCCTCGGTGCGCGCTGGAAGGCTTGCAGATCGGCATAGGTCATGGCAGGCGTGGCGTCCACCCATGCCCAGCCCTCGGCGCGGACGGCGGCGGCGTGGCTTCCCAGCTTCTCGCGCACCAGTGTTTCCAGCAGTGCGGTATCGGTCACATACACGCCCGAATCGCCTTCCGCGAACAGGTCACGGCGGATGCCGCCGCCTGCGGCTTCGTAGGTATCCAGCCTCACGAAACGCACCAGCGCATGGGATGCCCCAATCTCGCGCTCGGTCAGGCGCTCGCGCAAGGCGGACGGACTGCGCTGCCACTGCGGCGCATCGTAGAACGCGCTTTCCTGCGCGGCGTGGCCGTCGGTGATGGCAAGGGCCATCAACTGATCGAGCGTCACGGCATCGGCGCGATAGTCGGCCATCAGCCGGGGCGACACGTTGGCGAGCTTGAGACGGCGCTGCACCACCAGCGGCGTGACGGCGAAGTCTGCGGCAATGTCTTCGATGGGGCGACCCTCCGCGATCAAGGCGGCGAAGGCCTCGAACTGGTCGGCGGGGTGCATGGCTTCGCGCTGCACGTTCTCGGTCAGGCTCACGGTGCGGGCGGACGCATCGGCCACCAGCAGGCAAGGCACTTGCCAATCCTTGGCAATGCGGCGCTTCTTCGCCAGCAGCTTCAAGGCGGCAAGGCGACGGCCACCGGCCACCACTTCGTAATGCTCGCCATCGCTGGCAAGAATCACAGTCAGGTTTTGCAGCAGACCCACGCGCTCGATGCTCGATGCCAGCGGGTCGATGGATTGGCCTCCGGTCTTGCGCACGTTGCGGCGCGAGGGGCGAAGCTGCGACAGCGGCACCAGCAGCATGTTTTGCGAGGGCTGCGCCGGGATGACGGCATGCAGGGCTTGGGTTTCTTGATGGGTAACGGCGTTCATGATGTAACTCCTATTGGTACGAAAAGAAAACGGCGAAAGAAAGGGAATGAATGGAGGGGCTGCGCCCCTCCGGAGAAATCAAGCCTTGAGTTGGCGCATGCCATCGGCCAGCAGCCATAGGGCGCGGTTTAGGCGGATATCCGTGTCGATGCCCTGCACCGGACGGGTCTGCTGCCTGCGGCCATTGGCAGAGCGGCCGGACAAGCCGCCCTTGGTCAGGTTCTCCTGCGTGCGGTTGAACACGCTCCACAGGTCGAGGCGGCGGTCTTCAAAGCGGCGCGGCATCAGGATTTGCGATTCCGTGATGGGTGCGGGCTTGTCGGGGTCGTCGTACTTGAGAGCCAGCGCGGCGCGGGCGAACACTTCGGATTCGCCATCGTCCAAGGTGATGCCGCGCATCAGGTCGCGTGATTCCTTCACCCGGTTAAAGCCGTGCAACATCTCGAACGCGCCTTCGATGACTTTGCCCGCCACGTCACCTTTGTGGGGCACACGCACATCGGCCACGGTGTCACCGCACACCAGCCCATTGGCACAAACGAATCTGAATTGACCCGCCAACATTTGGTAGCTGCTCGTGCCATCGTGCGAATTCAGCAGGATGATTTCGTTGGCCTCGGCGCCGTTGATCTGGCTGGCGTGGCGCAGGCGGATCATGTGCTTGGTGAAGTCGCGTCGGTCTTCGCGGCGTACGCAGGTCTGCGTCACCATGAACGGCTGAAACCCTTCCTTGCGCAGCTCGGTCAAGACCGTGGCAGTAGGGATGTAGCTGTACCGCTCGGAACGGCTCTCATGCGGGGCATCTGCAAAGATGGACGGGGCCACGCGCCGGATTTGGTCATCCGACAAGGGGTAATCGGAACGCAGCGCCGGGGAATGGGAAGCAAAACGGGATGCAAGCATGTCTTTCTCCTGACTTGGCTGTTGAAGAAAACCGCACACCGGATTCCTAGATTCGGAGCCCAGCCTTTCGGCTGTTCGGTGCGGTCGGCACGAGGAACCCGGTTGGCCCTGTTGCCACCGTCTTTCCTGAGTTCATCGCCCGCGACGGTCAGGAGCGCGCGGACGGGAGCCGTCAAGGAGGCAAGCGCAGGGTTGGTGCGGCCCGCAGCGCAGCGAGGACACGGCCCTGCGCGCCTTGACGGCGCACGGGAGCGGGCTACAGTCGCGGACAAGGTGATGAAGTCAGGGGAGACGGCTGGACAAGGCAACGGCCTTCCCCATGCGCCGACCGCACGGCAAGCGAAGCGCGCAGGTCCGAAGCTGGAAGCCGGGCCGGAGGCGTCAGCCGAGCAGCGCGAGGGAATGATGGAAGCCCGACAGGGGCGAAACCCCGCAGGGGGTTCGATGCGCAGCACGACAGCGCGACCGGCCATGTTTCCTGGCCGGGGACGCCCGGACTTCAAGGCTCGATGCACAAGCTCATGCTCCAGGCATCGGGAAGCAGGCTCGATTGGGCCAGCGGCTGCTGTGGTCTGGCCGATCCGGCGCAGCCGGTTCGGCGGCCTTTGAGGGGCGCCAGGCTCGCGCGGCGGGGATAGCCCGCAGGGCTTTCCCCTGGAGGCAAGCAAAGCGCGCAGCGCCCCGTTAGGGGCGCGAAGGCATCACGCCGAGTCGTCAGGGCGCAGGCTGGATTCCGACACCGGCATCCACGACGATGACGAGTTCACCAGATAACGCGCACCGCGCGCGTACAGCCCCGAAAGACCGGCGGGCCGGTAGAACCCGGTGACGCGGCTCCGGAACTGTGCGCCAAACTCGTTGGTGTAGATCACCGCGTCGCCGATCTTGAAGCGCAAGGGCTGGCCGTTCTCCGGCGCGAACGGCTTGAGCGCCTCGTGCTGCGCCGTGATTTCGATGATGTAGTCGTGATGGCTGCTCATGGCATTGATCTCCTTCGATGGTTGAGAAAGCGCAAGGAGCGCCTTGCGGCGCTCAGACAGCGATCCGCCCGGCCAGCCGCGCATCGCGCGCGTAGGCGCTCAACCGCTTCTCGGCCCGGAACGACAGATCACGCTCGATCGGCAGGCCCAGCCCGCCGCGCACCGTCGTCAACTCGTCCAGGCTGACCCAACCGATTTCCGGCATCCTCAGGGCCAGGTCGCAAAGACCGAAGGCGTGGTCATGGTCATAGGGATCAATCTCGGTCGGCAGCCAGGTCGCGCCGGCGTCCGGCGTGAACAGCTTGACCACGGGCGCCGGATCGAAGTCCGGGTTCTCCAAAGATTCGCGGCCGTTGGCCAGCAGCACGATGCGCTGCTCGTCAGTGATGAGTGCGTTGTTCATGGTGAACTCCTGAAAGGTTGCCGGGCGGAATTGCCCGACCCTTTCGGGGCACGGCGCAGCGCAAGCAGTCAAGGGTCAACGACGGCCGCAGGCCGCAAGCGTGCGAGCACGCGCCGCCCTTGCACGGCGAGAACGCCGTGGCACGATGGAGAAGCAGCAAGCCGCCACACCCCGCCACCCAGGCACACCCGGTATTAGCAAGCGCAGCGCGCAGGCCCGGATCTGCGATCAGGGCCGCAGTTGCGTGAAGGATCGACGCCGCATGGCCGTGATTCGGCACGAAGCACGGGGCAACGCCCGAGAGCCTGACGGCGCCGCGCGCCGACACGCCCCAGCGCGGGGTGCAAATCTTCTGAACCCAGTAGCAGTTATTTTGTAGAGATCGCTACATCATTGCAACGACCGTGACATGGATTTAAGCTGTTGCCATGACTCTCACCTCCGACTCTTGGCTGACCCTCATCGTCAGCCTCCCCTCCGCGAGCGCCACGGCACGCATGCGGATTTGGCGCGCGGTCAAGACGCTCGGCTGTGCCGCCTTGCGCGACGGCGCCTATCTACTGCCCGCCCAAGCCGAACAGGCTGCGCAACTGCAGGTATTGGCCGACGAGGCGCTGCAGGAAGGCGGGCAAGCCTGGCTGCTGCAGGTGCAAGCCCGGAACATGACCGAACAGGCCACCTTTCAGGCGTTGTTCGACCGGGCGGCCGATTACACCCCCTGGCTAGAGGAACTGGCGCAAGCACGCCAGACGCTCTCCGCCCTGAGCGCAGCCGAACTCCAGCGTACACAGCGCAAGCATGCGCGTGCCTATGAGGTCATCCGCAAAATCGACTTCTTTCCCGGTGAGACGTCGATCCGCGCCGACGCCCAGTGGCGCGATTTCGCCAACGCCCTCGAAGCCATGCAGTCACCCGGTGAGCCGCAGCCAACAGCGGGCAACATTGCTCGGCGTGATCGCATGCAGTACCAGGGACGAGTCTGGGCCACGCGCCGCCATCTCTGGGTGGACCGCGTGGCGAGCGCCTGGCTGATCCAGCGCTTTATCGACCCGCATGCGCGCTTTCTGTGGCTGGACGCCCCGGCCGACAGCCCAGCCGATGCACTGGGGTTCGACTTCGACGGTGCGACCTTCTCGCACGTGGGCGAGCGGGTGACGTTCGAGGTACTGCTGGCGAGCTTCGGCCTGGAGAACGATCGCGGCCTCTCGCGCCTGAGCGCGATGGTGCATGCGCTCGATGTGGGCGGGACGGCCACGCCGGAGGCCAGCGGCTTCGAGGCCGTTCTGGCCGGCGCACGCCGACGCTGGCCAGACGACGACGCACTACTGGCCGACATCGGCGGGGTACTGGATTCGCTCCACGCCCACTTCTCCAGCAGCCGCAAAACTTGACGGCTCACCTCAGATCACTTTTTTGTAGAAAGAATCGTCATGAATGAAACCATTCCAGCCGCAGCCATCAGCAGTGGGGCGCCTCGCAGCTATACGCTGTGGCAATTGGTTGCCTATTTCCTACGGCTCGGAGCACTGGGCTTCGGCGGACCCGTGGCCCTGGCTGGCTACATGGACCGCGACTTGGTGGAGCGGCGCCAATGGTTCACCGAGGCAGACTACAAGGAAGGGCTGGCCTTGGCGCAGCTCGCGCCAGGACCGTTAGCCGCGCAGTTGGCCATCTACCTGGGCTTTGTTCACTACAGCTTCCTAGGGGCCACCCTGGTGGGCCTCGCTTTTGTGCTGCCCTCGTTTCTGATGGTGATCGGACTGGGTTGGGCCTATACGCATTTCGGCGGTCTGGGTTGGATGCAGGCCGTGTTTTATGGCGTGAGTTCCGCTGTCATTGGGATCATTGCTATCAGCACCTGGAAGCTCTCTACCAAGAACATCGGCAAAGACAAACTGCAATGGGCCATCTTTGCAGTAGCGGCGGCGGTGACGATCATCACCCAATCCGAGGAACTGTGGCTGTTCCTGGGCGCAGGCGTTCTCGTGTGGTTGTTGCGCGCGCCGCCGAAATTTATTAAGCCGTCCAGCACGCTGCACAGCAGTGCTATTCCTTTGCTGGCCTTGCTTGGCTTGTCCAACGTCGACTGGACCAAGCTGTGGCAGATCACCAAGTATTTCTTCTACGCGGGCAGTTTTGTTTTTGGTAGCGGCCTAGCTATCGTCCCGTTTCTGTATAGCGGAGTAGTCAAAGAGTACGGATGGTTGACCGATCACCAGTTCCTAGACGCTGTCGCAGTCGCCATGATCACTCCCGGTCCTGTCGTCATCACTACCGGGTTCATCGGCTTTCTGGTCGCGGACTTCTGGGGCGCGGTTGCTGCGGCGCTGGCAACCTTCCTGCCGTGCTATCTCTTCACAGTCCTGCCAGCCCCGTACTTCAAGAAATACGGAAAGAAACCGGGAATCGTGGCATTCGTCGATGGCGTGACGGCAGCCGCCATCGGATCGTTGGCCGGAGCCGTGGTAGTTATCGGGGTGCGCTCGATCAAGGACGTTCCCACGGCGCTACTCGCCCTGGGGACTGCTGCCTTGCTTTGGAAATTCAAGAAGTTGCCGGAGCCGATCGTTGTCGCTGCCGCGGCACTGATTGGGCTGGTCGTCTACCCGCTGGTGACCCACAGCTGAATAGAAGCGAGAGGAGTCCACGCCTTAACCCATGACTTGCCACATTTCTAGGAACACTCCAATGGATTTACAACTACGCCCCCTTACCATCAACCTCGCTGCCCTCAACGGGCTGTCCGAGGAACTCATCCTCAGCCATCACGCGAACAACTACACCGGTGCAGTCAAGCGCCTGGATGCTATTCGCCAGCAACTGGCGCACCTGGATTGGCCGACCGCTCCGGTCTTCATGATCAATGGCCTGAAGCGCGAAGAGCTGATCGCCGCCAATTCCGCTTGGCTCCACGAGCTGTACTTCGACACGCTGGGAGGCGACGGTGCATTGCCGGACTCCGGCCTGGCAGTTGCCTTGGCCCGCGACTTTGGCAGCGTTGACCGCTGGCGCACGGAATTCTCCGCACTGGCCAAGGCCATGGGCGGCGGCTCGGGGTGGGCGCTGCTGTCATGGTCCACACGCGAGGCGCGGCTGATCAACCATTGGGCGGCTGACCATACGAACCTGCTGGCCGGCGCCACACCGCTGCTGGCACTGGACATGTACGAGCACGCCTACCACATGGATTTCGGTGCCAAGGCGGCCGCGTATGTTGACGCATTCATGCAAAACATCCGCTGGAATGCCGTGATGCAGCGCTACGCTGCCGCCATCGAGGCTGATGCACTGCCCTGGTCGGCCGCACCAGAGAAAGTCGGCGGTGACCTCCAACTGATCGACGTGCGACGCACGGCAGGCTACGCACAAGCGCCTGATCGCATCGCCGGGGCCATTCGGCGCGATCCCGTGCAGTTGGCAAATTGGAGCCGTGAAATCGATTCCTCTAAACCCGTCCTTGTGTATTGCGTGCACGGCCATGAAGTCAGCCAGTCGGTGGCGCTCGCGCTACGAGCGCATGGCCTCGATGCACGCTTCGTGGCCGGAGGCATCGAAGCCTGTCGCGCTGCTGGCGTGACATTTGAAGCAAAGGAGTAGCACCATGAAGTGGATTACACGCGAACGCCCCAAGATCGACCGCATCGCCTGTCCCTGGCTGGTTGCGCGCTTCATCGACCAGCAGGCGGAATTTCTCTATGTGCCGGCCAGCGAGGTGCTGAAAACCGCCAACGCTACCGGCGCCATCCCCTACGACATCCCGAATGTCGAACTAAGCCATGTGGGTGAGCTGTGCAGTTTCGATGCCTTCCTGTCGAAGTACCACCTGGACGACCCAGCGCTGCGCCAGTTAGCCGAGATCGTGCGCGGCGCCGACACCTCCCGGCTTGACCTGACGCCGCAATCAGCAGGGCTCTATGCGCTCTCGCTCGGGCTGTCGCACAACTTTAGCGACGACCACGAAATGCTCCAGCACGGCATGGTGATGTACGACGCCCTCTATGCGTGGTGCCGCGCATGCCAGGCCGAGACACACAACTGGCCGCCGGTCATGCCAGCCTGATCCGCCCAATTGAAAATGCACTAAATGTCCGCAATCCCCCGTCTTGCCTTCGCCACACTCATTCAGTCCCTGAGCCTGGTGGCGACATCGGCAGCGCCCGGCCCCAGCGAACTCACCGGCGCGCAGATCAAGACAGTCTTCGTCGGCAATGTCATATCCGAAGGCGCGCACTGGTCCGCTTACCTCCTTCCCGATGGACGCACGAAGTCCATTGAACTGGGGCGGCCGCACCAGGGGCATTGGAAGATCGTGGGCAAGGAATTGTGCGTAAGCATCAGCACGGGTGTAGAGCCCGAATGCTGGACGGTACTGCGCAAAGGCAAGGCCTATCTGCTGCGCGCCCACGGCCAAGACCTCTACGAGGTCACTCCGGAACCTCTGTCGTCGAAATATCCGTTCGATTGACCGGCACCTGCCTCGATTACCCGCTCCGGCCAGCCCCCGGAGCTGCATCCCGCCAACTACCAAGGAAACACCATGCTGCGTCTAACCCTCTCCACACTGGCCCTGGCCGCGGGCCTGCTTACTACAGGCGCCCCGGCCATGGCCCAGGCCATCGACACGGCTGCCATCGAAACGGCCACCGGCCTCAAGGGCAGCTACAACCGGGCGGAAAACGTCTTCAAGGTCAGCAAGCCACGCGACGACGTGAAGATCAATGTCGATCGCTGGACCATGCCACCGTTCATGGGGCTCACCTCCTGGGCCGCGTTCACGCCAATGGGCTCGTCCACCATGATGATGGGCGATACGGTGCTGTTCGAGGATGAAGTCAACCCGGCGATGAGCGCCGCGCTGGACAACGGCCTGGAAGTGACTGCGCTGCACAACCACTTCTTCTTCGACCAACCCAAGGTCTTCTTCATGCACATCGGCGGCATGGGGGATGCACGCAAGCTCGCCACAGGCGTGAAGGCGGTGTACGACCGCATCGCGCAGGTGCGCGCCGCCCAAGGCACGCCGGCCAGCAGCTTCGCGGGTGACATCGCATCGCCAAGCCATGTGACTGCTGCACCCATCGAGGAGATTCTGGGCAGCAAGGCGCAGGTCAAGGATGGCATGGTGAAAGTAACCCTTGGCCGCACAGCCAAGATGCATGGAACCACCGTCGGCAATGAAATGGGCATCAATACCTGGGCGGCCTTTGCCGGCGACGATGAGCATGCGGTGGTTGATGGCGACTTCGCCATGCATGAAAACGAACTGCAGACGGTCCTGAAGACCATGCGTGGCCAGAGCATCAACATCGTGGCAATCCACCAGCACATGACCCACGAGGAACCGCGCTACGTCTTTCTGCATTACTGGGGCAAGGGCAAAGCCGTGGATCTGGCCCTGGCGGTAAAGAAGGCATTGGACGCGCAGAAGGCTGCGAAATGACGAAGAAAACCTTCAGCTCGGTGCCGCAGCGCCTCCCAAGCAGCCCCACCCGGCACCTCGCGCGCCTCACCGCCGCCGGAGCCGTGTTCTGCGCACTTGCCGCGACTGCCAAGGAGGTGCCGCTGACTGGCCCGCAGATCCGTGCCGCCATCAGCGGCAAGTACGTGACTGATGAACACCATTGGGGGCACAAGTATTTCGCGGACGGGCGCGTCGAACGGTTAGAGAACGGCCGCCAGCGGTCTGCGCGCTGGTCCGTCAAAGGCAATCAGCTATGCCTGCTGCAGCCGGAAATCAGCAAGGACGAACCGATCTGCTACCAAGTCCTGCGCGACGGACAGAAGCTGCAATACAAGGACGATGCGCAGTTCGTTGTGTATCGGGGGCTGGTGCGGCCCATGCCCAAACGAGAGCCGTGAACGGTTAGGGATTGCATGCACGCAGGCGACTGACATGGCGCACTACCTCTGGACACTGCGTCCCTACTACCGGCAGACCGCCGGGCAGCTTGTCCTCGGCTCCCTGGCAGGCGTCGTCATGAACACAGCCGTGGTCCTGCCCGCCGTGTGCCTCGGGCGCGCGATCGACGCCGCGACGCACTTCGCGCATGGCCAGGCGACGCGCGCGACGCTGCTGCAGGCCGTCGCGTTGTTCGCCGCGGCAACCCTCGCCACAGAACTGCCTCGACTGGGCAAGCGCTGGTGGTTGATGACGGCCAACGCGCGCATCCGCGCCAATCTGCGCGCGGATGCGCTGCGCGGGGTGCTCGCCTGGCCGATGGCAAAGCTGACTGCCACGCCTGTTGGCGACACCATGGCGCGCGTCATCGGTGACGTCGAGGTGCTGGGCATCGGCATCCGCGAGGTGATCGTCGAGACCTGGGACACGCTCCTGTTCTTGATGTCGTTCTTCGTCGCCATGCTGGTGCTGGACTGGTCGTTGACCCTGCAGGCGCTGATTCCCGTGCCCTTCGCGATGGTGCTGGCCTGGGCCGCCGGACGCTTTATTCACCAACGTACGACGGCGGCTCGACAAGCCAACGGCGCGTTGACCGCGGGACTGCAGGAGCAACTGTCCGGCATCCGCGTCGCGAGGCTACTGGGGATGAAGCAGGCCGCACAGACGCGGATCGAGCGGCTCGCAGATGCACAGGCGCACACCAATCTCGCGGTGGCGCGGCCCCGCGCCGGCCTGCCCGCGGTCTACACCACGCTGATGGCGGCCGGCATCGTGCTGGTGTTGTGGCAAGGCGGCGAAAAAGTCATCGCAGGCGCGTGGACGCTGGGGGCGTTCGTGACCTATCTGGACCTTTTTCTGCGCTTCACCGGGCGCGGATTTCGGGTGCCGCAGCTGGTGAACTCGGTGCAAGCAGGCGGCGCAGCCTACGCGCGGCTCGCCCCCTTGCTCGCTGCGGCCGTGCCTGCTCGCGTGGAGCATCGGTTCGCGTCGTTTCGCGCCGGCTACCTGGCCGGAACGACTCCGCGCTCGACCCTCACCCAGCCGGCGTCACGAGCCGAACGAGGGATCGCCGTCTCCCTGCACGACGTGAGCTTCTCTCACGGCAACGCCGACGCCACCCTCACTGCGCTGAACCAGGTCTCGCTCGAGATTCCGGCAGGCGCGTTCGTGGCGGTAACCGGGCCGGTCGGCTCGGGCAAGAGTGCGCTGGCGAAGGCTCTGTTGGGGCTGTACCCGCTCGCCGGCGGTACCGTTTCCCTGGACGGCGACGCGCCCGCACGACATCGCGGTGACATCGGCTACCTGCCGCAGGAGCCCTTCCTGTTCTCGGGCACGGTGCGCGAGAACATCGCCATGGGACGTGAGCAGGCCGACCTCGCCACGATGAGCACCCTGGAAATCGCCGCGCTTGCGAAGGACGTAGCGGGCTTCGAGCACGGCGTCGATGCCGAGATCGGCGAGCGCGGCATCCGCATTTCCGGCGGGCAGCGCCAGCGCGTTGCGCTGGCGCGCGCGGCGGCGGCGGGGCCCCGGCTGCTGGTGCTGGACGATCCGTTCTCGGCGGTCGACGTCGCGACGGAAGCACAGATCATTGCCAGCCTGCGCTCGGAGTTCGGCCGCGGGGCGCCGGCCGCGCGACAGGCCACCATCGTCCTGTGCTCGCACCGGCTGGCGGCCTTCCCGCAGGCGGATCTCGTCGTCGTGCTGGATGGAGGACGCATCGTCGAACGAGGCTCGCATGAACAGCTGATGCTGGCGGGCGGCCTGTATGCGCGGATCTACGCGGCGCAGGCCGCGATGGCGCAGCCGGAGGAGGCATGACGGCAACACAGTCATCGCGGGCACCGACAGCACGCCAAGGACTCACGACCGCCCAGGTGGGCTCGCTGCTGGCGCCGCAGAGACGCCTGCTCGTGGCCATCGCAGCCTGCGTGCTCGCCGGTGCGGCGCTGGAGGTGCTGCCGCCGCTCCTCGTACGGCAGGCCGTGGACGCGCACTTGGCCGGGGGCCGTGGCGACGGCCTGATGCTGCTGGGCGTGCTCTACCTGCTGGTCGTAGCCGGGCAGCAGGCGTTGGGCTTCGCGTCTGCGTACGGCACCGCGATCGCAGCCCAACGGGCGTTGCGCGACCTGCGCGCGCGCCTGTTCGGCCATCTGCAACGGCTGCCTGCGCGCTACTTCGACACGACCCCGTTGGGCGACACCGTCAGTCGCTGCACCGCCGACATCGACACCATCGACCGCCTTTTCTCGTCGGGCATCGCGAGCCTTGTTGCCGACCTCGTGCGACTGGTCACGATCACGGTGACGATGCTCGTGCTCAGTCCCTCGCTGACGCTGCTCTGCGGCCTGGCCGCGCCGCCTCTGCTGTGGTTCACGCGCCGGTTCCAACTGCGGGTATTGGCCGCTGAACGGGCCAGCCGGGAGGCCGTTGGAAGCGTCAACACCGCACTCGTGGAGACCCTCGGTGGCGCGGAGGTCATTCGTGCATTCGGGCAAACGGAATTCTTCGAGCACCGCTTCCGTGGCGCCCTGCAGGCCACGCAATACGCCTATCTCGCGGCCACACGCTATTCGGCGGTCTACACGCCGTTGATGGCCGTGCTGGCGTCGCTGATCGTCTGCGGCCTGCTGTGGGCAGGTGCCGAGGGCGCGCTGACGGACTCGGGTGTCTCCATCGGTACGCTCACGGCCTTCGTGCTGCTGTTTCGCCGTTTCTTCGCGCCGATAACGACGCTGGGCGAGGAATGGCAGACCGTGCAGAGCGCGCTGTCCGGGGCTGAGCGCGTGTTCCAGGTCTTGGCGCTGCCGGTCGAGGAAACACCGGCCGCCCATTCCGTGCAACAGGCCAGGAGCGAACCCGAGCCGTTGATCCAGTTGAAGGATGTGATCTTCGGCTACGTCGCCGATCGCCTCGTGCTGAAAGGCGTCTCCTTGAGCGTTCGCGCAGGCGAGCACGTCGCGCTGGTCGGACGCACCGGCGCTGGCAAGAGCAGCCTGATGCACCTCGCCGGTGGCCTGTATGCGCCCTGGTCCGGTGAAATTCACGTGGCGGGCGCGGATCCACGCGCCATGACGGACGAGGAACGCCGTCAGCGCCTGGGCGTCGTGCCGCAGACGCTGCAACTGTTCAGCGGCAGCGTGCTCGACAACCTCACGATGGGCGACGTCCTCGTGACCCGGACTGCTTGCGAAGCCGCGGCCAAGGCAACGGGCGCGCATGCGTTCATCCGGGCACTGCCGCAGGGCTACGACACGCCCCTGGACGCGGGTGAGGCCGGCGCCGCGTTGTCCGCGGGCCAACGGCAATTGCTCGCGCTCACGCGCGCGCTGGTGCGCCAGCCTCGCGTGCTGCTGCTCGACGAAGCGACAGCCGCGATCGACCACGCCAGCGACGCTGCGTTCCGCGCCGCTCTTCGCCGCGACGCGCACGACTCGAGCCGTGCCGTTCTGATCGTGGCGCATCGGCTGTCAACGGCGCTGGAGGCCGATCGCATCATCGTGATCGAGGACGGTCGCATCCTCGAACAAGGCGCGCCGGACGAGTTGATTCGGTGCCGGGGTCGCTTCGCCGCGCTGCTGGCCATGGAGACGGCAGGCTGGGATTGGCATCAACGTTGACGTTGGAGGACAGACATGGGCAAGGACTTCTACATACAACCCGACGCGGCCGACCCGGTGCTCGATCCCGACGCGGTGCTCGCGATCGTGCGCTTGCATGCGGCGGGCGCGAAGGCCGTCAGGGCCGTCGACGAGAGCGGCGGCGAAGCGCGCGCCTATGCCATCGACAACGGCCTGATCCTGAAGGTTCAGCGACCACAACAGCTGCGCGCGCGAACGAGCCTGGCGAAGGAGCGTTTCCTTTTGGAGCAGTTGGCAGGCCTGGAGGGCGTATGCGTTCCACGAGTCCTCGGTGGGGGCGTTGCCAAGCCCGGGATCGAGTACACCTTGATGACGCGCATGCCCGGCGAGCCGATACACTCGGCAAGGCTCGACGGTGACCTCCGCCGGCGTACGCTGGTTGACCTGGGGCGCATGTTGCGTCGCATTCACGCAATCCCTCAGCAACCCGTGTTCGAGGCGCGCCTGATCCCCGGCGACCACACGGCGGCCGACGTTCGCACACGGTTCGGCGGCCTCTTCGACGACGCTGTCGCAGCCGTGGCTCGGGCGGCCCAGCCCTGGCCATTTGCGGTCGACCCGTTGCAGTTGGCGCGCCTCGCGATGCGCGCCTTGCCGGACGCAGACGCCTGGGTGGCCTTGCACAGCAACCCCGGCCTCGAGCACGTCTTCGTCGATCCGCAGACCGGGCAGTTGACTGGCATCATCGACTTCGGCGATGCGTATTTCAGCCACCCGGCGCTCGATCTGCGCCGATGGCCTCGGCCCATCGATCGGGCCGCAGTTCACGCTGGGTACTGCAGCGAGGCGGAGATGAGCGAGAGCTTCAATCAGACATGGCGCGTGGCCTGCGTGCTCACCGACATGCTCGCCATTGCGCAGGATCTGGAATGCCGCGCTGCAGGGCTCGTCGAGTTGGAAGAGCTTGTCGAGCAGTTGCACTGACGGCTTACGTGATGGCTGTCTTGGCGCCGGCCGATCACCCGCGAAAGAGTAGTACCCCCATCCTCTGGAGACACGGGGAGCCGCTACAACGCCGCGGTATTCGCTTTCAGCGTGCGATCCAGCTTGCGGTGAATGAGTGATACCAGTGTCAGGATGTCCAGGGCATCTTGTTCGGACATCGGCCAGTTTGTCTTGGGGGCATGGGCGAGTGGGTTGCGCACGGCGCCGAAGAGGCCTACCAGCAGATGGGCGAAGCCTTTTTGCTCGCTCTTCTCAGATTCGGTGGCGAGAGAACCGAGAACCAGGATCGGGTTTTGCGTCGAAAACGTCCGGTTCACCAACTCGGCTCCATCCATGGTCAGGCCCGACATGGAACGGATGCGCTCGGCGACGCCTTTGGTCGACTCGAAGACGGCATGGAAGTAGTTTTCATCCAGCAGTTCGGCGCGGCAGTAGTTGAGCACTTCGACATGGACGTTGCGGTTTTCCAGTGCTGCCTTCAGCCGACCGGCGCGGGCACGCGCTGCGTCCAGGGTCGTGGCCTTGTCAGCGTAACCCACGCGGCCATCGTCGCGCACGAAGAAGCCCGAGAAAGCAAGCACCACGTTCAGCTCATCGCGCCGCCATCGGAAAGCGCCCGGGTCGCGCGCGTAGTTGACGGGGTTCATGGCAAGGTTGATCAGCAAGATCAAGTGATTGCCGATTTGGTGCTGGTTTTGTGCTTCCGCGAGCGCGTTGAAAAGGCGCTTCCACTTGGTGATGCCAGG
The DNA here is from genome assembly GCF_056679935.1 of Variovorax sp. PEI5. Classification (NCBI taxonomy): domain Bacteria; kingdom Pseudomonadati; phylum Pseudomonadota; class Betaproteobacteria; order Burkholderiales; family Comamonadaceae; genus Variovorax; species Variovorax sp. PEI5. The sequence goes on along the minus strand of NZ_CM155257.1, from coordinate 1,666,902 downwards.
CGACACATCGGCGATTTTGATTTCCTGCAGCAGTCGCTCGATCTGCGCGCCCGTCAGACCTCGTTCGGTGTCTGCAAGCACCCGGCAAGCTGCCTCCATGTGCTGCGAACTAAAGGGATCGATGTGAGCCACGGAGTGAATTCACCAAGCGCCTGAAACCGCGCTGTTGTTCAATTTGATCCGAGTCACTTCCCCCAAGTCGTTTTGCATCCGCAACTCGGGAAGAATCGATTTCGGTGGTCTCCGGTACCAGTGCAGGCAGACGTTGACGAGATCTGCCCCGGCAGGCTTCTTCAGAAACGATTGCCGGAGGTTGACGGTCAGTTCGGGATTTGGCACCAGGTGGAAATCACCTTCTTGATCCAGATGCTCATGGCTGGGAGCCATGTCGGCCCACTTCTTCTGAAACATGCGCCGCGGTGCGATGAACGGGTGGCCGGCGGACGTACAGGCTTCCGGGAACATCGGCGCCATGAAATCGATCACATATTCATCGCACTGTATCCACGCGTGAAACGACGTGTCCGAGCTTTGAACCTGTCCTTCTGTCAATGTGGCGAAAGAGATGACATTCCGCTGTTGTTCGTTGACGAGGAAGAATGCAGCACCGGCGAGCTGCACGGCATCCTTCTTGTAGAACTCGCGCAGGATGGCAGCGCCCGCGATGCTGAAGAACATGCAAGCGTGGGCTGTATGCGCATCGACGCTGTCCAGGACTGACCTGATGACCGCATGAATGCGCAGATAGTCGAGCAGCGGGATAAGTGGTTTGGTCTTCATTGGATTTGTTTTTTGCGGGGAGCGCCGACGTGGCTAGGCTACGACCGTGGCCGGCAACGATACGGCTTTGACGCTTGGGCGCGCAACGGCTCTCGCAGAACGAGTGCGGGTGTGGCGCGGCTTGGATTCGGTCGTGTTCGTGGGATTCAAGGGAGCGGCTGAGCCGCATTCATGTTCGATGGGGACGCATTCCCTGCGCAGTTGGTCCAGACGGTTCGCCCATTCTTGAAGCATCGCGCGCCGCTCATCCTGGTAGGCATGGCGGTTGTAGGCCGCACGCACGGCATTCGCCGGCACGTGCGCGAGGCAGTGTTCGATCACGTCGATGTTGCCGCCGAGGCTGTTGAAGTGGGTGCTGAACGACGCGCGCATGCCGTGCGGCGTTCCTTCCCCGCTGAAGCCCAGTCGCTCCATCAAGGCGTTCAGGCTGCGATTGGCCATTGGCCGATGCGGGTCCACGCGGTTGGGGAACAGGTGTTCCCTGTTTGCGGGCACAAGCTCATGCAAACGAGTGAGCAGCGCAACTGCCTGTGTAGACAGCGGTATCCAGTGAGCGCGCTTGGCCTTCATTCGCTCGGCAGGAATTTCCCATTGCGCGCCTTTCAGATTCACTTCATCCCATCGGCCCTCGATGACTTCGGCTTTGCGGCAGGCGGTCAGAAGCACCAGCAGCATCGCGATGCGCGTTTCCTCGTTAATCCTGCCGCTGCCATCCAGCGTCCGCAGAAAGACGCCGATCTGCTTTTCGGACAGGGCAGGGTGGTTGGTCTGGGTGCGCTTCTTCATCACGCGCACGGGTGGAACCGGATTGTTCTCGATCAGTCCTGAATCGATGGCGTACTCGAAGATGCCCCACAAGTGATTGCGCAGGTTGCGTGCGACCTCCGGCGCGCGTTGCTCGACCACCTTCAACTGCGCGGTCAGTTCGAGCCGCGTGATGCTGCCGATCGCTCGATTCTTCAGTGTCGGCAGCAAGTCATTGTCGATCTCGCGGTTGCGCTGCTTCACCGTAGACGCTCGCAGGTCTGCCGACGTCGCTGTATTCCAGTCCGACACGATGGCAGAGAACGTTCCTTTGACTCGTTCCAACTGCTCTTGCGCTTGTGCGATCTCCTTGTCTTGCTGTGCCTGCAAGGGGGTGGTGCCTTGGGCTACCAACAGCCGTGCCTCTGCATGGAGCCCACGGGCATCCGCCAAGCTGACTTCCGGAAAGGCGCCCAGTGCGCGTTTACCTTCGACGCCGTTGATGCGGAACTTGTAGCGCCACAGCTTCGAGCCATTGGGCTGGACGAGCAGGTAGAGCCCGCCGCTATCCGCAAGCTTGTAGGGGCGCTCCTGGGGCTTGGCTGTCTTGATCTTGACGGTAGTGAGCATTGGGGGCCTTTTGATTGGCGAGGCCCCCAATGAGGCCCCCAAATGGTCGCGCTGTCAAGAAAAATCCTTAGATCGCTTGAGACATAGATGGACGATAAGTCATTGTCGCTATTGATATTTTCGTGCCTTCTGAGAATTTGTGAGATCGCATGAAACACCAATGCATACTTCAGGTGGCGATTTTCATGGGGTGGCGGGAGCCGGTCCGGTCGCGAGACGGTTCGCGGTTATGGGAGGCTTACCGGACCAAAATCCTAACCAGAATCGGCACCGCTCCGTGTTCTCCGCCATGAGAAGGCATCGAGCGCGCGCATGGGGGCGCATGGAGCGCCAACGAAAAAGCCGCGGCACGATGCAGCGGCTTTTCCGAAGAAGGCCTGGAAAGGCCCGGAGTCTCAGTTGATGTTGGCCAGCGCCGCGTGGAAGGGCTTGCCCGGGACCTTGAAGGTGCCGCCGTACTCGTAGGGCGCGCCGTTGAGCATCTGGCAGCCGCCCTTGGCCGGGGCGCAGGCCTTGGAGCTGTCGTAGGTGTGCCAGATGATCGGGCCGTAGAGGAAGCTGTGGATGCCCTTGCCGGCGTAGTCGGCGATGCTCACCATGTAGCTCTCGGTGCCGTGGTTCTCGCCGTCCTCGGTGGCGATGGGGTCGATCACGCGGCTCTCCTGGAAGGTGCGCACCACCGAGCCCGAGGCGATGTCGTTGTCGAAGCGCACCCACTGGACCTTGCGGTCGCCACGCGAGGTGACCAGGATCTCACGCTGGGGCGTGTTCGGGAAGATCGTCTTGACCGAGGAGTTGTTGCCCGTGGCGTGCTCCTTGAGGTAGCCCAGGTGGGTGGGGTTGCGACCGACGTCGACGGCGAACTTCTCCGCGATGTCCGAGGGGGATCCGCCACCGGCCTGGTTGAGGTAGCCCGTGCCGAGGTCGAACACGCGCAGCTTGCCCTCCTGGGTGGCGATGTAGGCGCGGTGCGGGGCGCTCAGGCTCAGGCGCACGGCCGTCGGGCGATTGGGCAGGTCGACGACCTTGATCACGCCGGGCTTCTGCGCCGGGGCGGCGTCGAAGGTGTAGGGCCACTGGCTCGGGCCGTCGCCACGGTTGGCGATCATGGCGTTGAAGTCCGATTGCGGCTGCACGAAGTACTGCTGCTTGTAGTAGGCGAACAGCGGGCGCAGGTCGACGAAGGCCGCGCGCTTCTCCGACTTGGAGATCACCACCGCCATGCCGGCGCGGGCATAGGCGTTCGAGAGGTTGCCGCTGGCGTAGCGGGCCCGCACGCTCGGGTTGTCCAGATCGGTGTTCCAGAAGTTCTGCACGTTCTCGTAGTCGCGCCAGAACAGGCCCGTCGATGCGGAGATCTCGGTGGGTGCCTTCAGGGTGTCGGGCAGGTCGACGAAGCCGATCAGCTTGGCGTAGTTGTAGTTGCCCAGGCCCGGAGCGCCCGGGTAGGTGCGCTTCCAGTTGCCCCAGTTGGCATACCAGGCGCTGCCCTCGTTGGCCGGGCTGCAGCCCTGGCAGCCGTCGCCCAGCGCCAGCACGGCGATCTGGCCACGCATCGCGGCGGTGTCCCAGACCGTCACCAGGGCGAACTCGCCGCTGTTGGTGATCGTGAGGGCCGTGGGCACCTTGCCCGCGGGCAGCTGGGTGGTGAAGAGGTTGTGCGAGGTGTTGCTGCCCACCCCGACGATGCGCCCGTCGGCATACACCGCCAGCGAGTTGGTGCACCAGCCGCCGCGACCGTAGCACTTGGCCAGCGCCACCGGCTTCTCCAGCGTCACCGGGTTGGCGAATCCCCCACGGCGACCAATGTAGCGTTCGATGTTGGAGTCGATCGTGCCGCCGTCGCTGGGCGCACCCTCGTAGCTCGTCCAGCTCGGCTCGGGCTCGATGGAGGTGGTGTTGTGGCCCACGTTGAGCGTCTGGATCGAGCCCACGGCCGCCGCGTAGGAGCGCTTGAAGAAGCTCGCCTCGGGCGTCGCGTCGGCGATGTAGGCGAAGTTCATGATGTTGGAGCTGTAGTCGCCCCAGTAGTACTCCAGCGCGCCGCCGACCTGCCAGTTGCCGCACCAGCTGGTCCAGCCGCAGCCGCGGTTGCCCTGGCCGTTGGGGTTCTGGATCGAGATCATGTTGAACGACTGGCTCGCCCGCTTGGCGTACGTGGGCAGGCCGCCCTGGGACGCCGTGCCGTACTCGGCCGAGGAGGGGCCGTAGCGGTAGGCGATCGACGCCTCGGTGCCCATCTGGCGCGCCATCGCCTGGTACTCGGCATTGGAGACCGCGCCATTGATCATCACGTCGCCCGAGATCGTGCCGTCCGGCGTGCCGGATGTCGGATTGCCCGTCGGCTCTTCGGTGACCACGCTACTGGTGTAGCAGGCCTTGGCGACGCCCCACAGTGGATCGCCGAACAACGCGTTGCCACAGGAATAGGTGCCTGGCGGCAGCACTTTCTTGAAGAACACGCCATTGGCGCCATAGCTGACGATGGTGGAGGCGGTCAGCTTGAACGAGCCCGACTCTCCGACGATCTGCCGGAGCGCGACAGTATCGACCTGTGCGTAGCAAGCCTTGACGATGCCCCAGATCGGGTCGCCGAAGAAGCCGTCGTCGCACGAATACTTGCCAGGCGCCAGTGTTTTTTGATTGAAGAAATTACTGGCGCCATAACTCACCACCGTCGTTTTCGTCAAGGTGAAATCCTGGTGCTGATTCACCAGAAGTTGCAATTGGGAATTCTGCGGCGGACTGGGCATGAAGCATGCCTTGCCAACCCCTCTGAGGGGATCTCCGAATAAGGAATTGCTGCATGAATAGGTGCCTGGCTGCAGCGTTTTTTGCGTGAAGATGTCATTGGCGCCATAGTTCACCAGTGTGGTCGCGACCAGGGTGAATTTCTGACCTTCCACGGCCAGTTGCAAGAAATCCGCCGACCATGCGGCGGTGGATGCAAGGCCTGCCATGAATAAGGATGCGCTCAGGCATGTGCGCTTCAGTGCTTTCTTCAATTTGACCCCCTTGTGTTGGACAATGCCCAAATTCTGGCGGGGTGCTGTCTGACGAAGAGAGGGGCGACTTCTTACAACCCGATGAAAGAGCCGTCTGGAACGACATGTGGCGAATCGCGCAGATTCATGAAATTCATTGTGACTTCTGTTGGAAATGTATGAATTGATGCCTTGGTCAAATATTTCTATTTCATTTTTTTGCGTCGATTCATGACCATCCCTGCGTTCAGGGATGGCGAATGCAAAAGCCACTGGCCGCGAAGCCTCAGACAAGGTCCTGGCCGCAGATGGCAGGGACATCGTCAGCGATGGGGGCACAGCACACGAACCTGTGCCACCAATGCGGTGGATGCTGCCGTTGGAGAAATCCATGGGCGGGTGCCTTGCCGGCCGCCCTGTTCATCAAGTTCCCGAGGGATGGATGCCGCTGTCGACGCGGTTTTCCTTCCTTGCCAACACGCAAGACGATCAAGGAGCCGACATGGAATTGATGAAGCCCATGGTCCGATGAAGTCGATGCGTCCGCCCGACTCGAGCGGGTGATCGCAAGGCGGGTCGGACTCGTGTCGAAGCCGTTGAGCAGCGGCTTGCAGAACCGCATGCGCGATGCGTTCTTCTCCGACGGCCGTCGTCTGGCCATCGACGGGAACGGCAAGGTCGGGTCATATGACGCGGGAGACCACCTGATTTCCGGCGCCAGTCAGTCGAGGGTGTCTCGCCGAGCGCGTCACCCAGCCAGAAGCATGATCGTCACGCTGTTGATCGCCACCGCGATGCCATATGGGGCGGCAGGGCGCTGGAACTGCCCAAGCCCAGCACCTGCAGGATCACGCAGGTGTCCATCAGGTCGCCGCGACACCGATATAACAAGCCTTGGCAACACCCCAGAGTGGATCGTTGAACAATGCGTTGCCGCATAGATAAGTGCCCGGCTGAAGCAATTTCTTGAAGAATATGTTGTTGGCGCCGTAGCTGACGAGCATAGGGACGGTCAACTCAAACGAGCCCGCCTCCCCGATGATCTGTCGGAGGGAGACGCTGTCGATCTGGGCATAGCAGGATTTGACGATACCCAAGATCGGGTCGCCAAAAAATTTGTCACTGCACACGTATCTGCCAGGCGCCAGCGTTTTCTGATTGAAGGAATTATTGGCGCCATAACTGACCACCGTCGTCTTCGTCAGGGTGAACTCGGAGTGCTGGCCCACCAGGCGCTGCAATTGGGAATTCTGTGGCGAATTGGGCATGAAGCATGCCTTGCTGACGCCTCTGAGAGGATCTCCGAAGAAATCATTGCTGCATGAGTAGGTGCCCGGCTGCAATGTCTTCTGCGTGAAGACGTCATTGGCGCCATAGCTCACTACCGTGGTCGCAACCAGAGTGAATTTCTGATTTTCCACGGTCAGTTCCAGAAAATCTGCCGCGCTCGCATGGAGGGAGGAAAGGCCTGCCATGACAAAAGATGCGCTTAGACCGGCACTCTTCAATGCTTTTTTCAAGTCAGACCCCTTGTGTTGGACAACGCCCGAATTCTGACAATGCGTTGTCGCCCAGCGACGGGTGCGTGCTTGCAACCCGATGAAAGAGCGTTTTCGGAGGACATGTGGTGAATCGCACAGATTCCTGAAATAAATTGTGACTTCTGTCAAAAATGTATGAATTGATATTTTGAGCAAAGCTTTTAGTTGGTGTTTGCCTACATCCATCTATTGAAATCCCTCACACGGAAGATTTGACTTTGATGTAAAAAAAAGCTTTGACCTTCACGCGTCATCAGAAACAAACACTTCAAAGGATTTTCATGGCAGACGATTTCAAGACACCCTCGCAACTTGCCGACGAATCCAGGCACGTGGGACGCGATGCCGCACAGGCCGTCAATGGTCTGGCAGGCGAAGCCAGGGCGCTGGGAGCCGATGCCGCTCAATCCCTTCGCCCGGTGGTGGAAGACGCCAAGGCGACCGGTCGCGAAGCCGTCGACACGGCCAAGGGTTTGGCCGCGGATGCCAAGGACATCGCCAGCGATGCGGCCGACAGCACGCGGACCTATGCCGCCAACGCGGTGAACGCCGCTGGCAAGAAGATCACCGACCTGAAGCACAAGGCGGCCGATCTGCAGAGCGCCAGCGTCCAGTACGTCGGTGACGAGCCCGTGAAATCGGTGCTGATCGCCGCCGCGGGCGGTGCCTTGCTGACGGCCCTGTTCATCAAATTCCTCGGCGGTGGCCGCCGCTACTGACGCGACCTCGCGCCCGTTCTCCCTTCTCCATTCCAACATCCAAGACAGTCAAGGAAACGACATGGAACCGATGAAGCCCATGGCTCCCATGAAGCCCATGAAACCGATGGATCCACCCGATTCGAGCTGGTGGCCGCAAGGCCTGTCGAACCCTTCCAGCAGTGGTTCGCAAAATGGCATGCGCTATGCGTTCTTCCCCGATCAGCATCGTCTGGCCATCGACCAGAATGGCAAGGTGACCCAGTACGACACGGGTGATCACCAGATTTCCGGCGTCAGCCAGTCCCAGGGTGGTTCCGGCGACGGCTCGCCGAGCTTCACCAGCCAGAACGGCAGCGTCGACCTGTCCTCGCTCAAGCAGATCAACTGACGATCGGTCGCCAGGTCGGTACAACCCGGTCCAGGGTCCATGACGATGCGTCATGGACCCTTTTTTCCTTTCGACAGAGGAGAACGCCATGTCTCCATGGTTCACGCGCCGCTTCGCCATCGCGATGACCGCCTTGATCGGTTCGGCCGCCCTGGCGCAGGGCGCTGCACCAAGACCGGGGTCTGCATCGGCCGGGATATGGGTCACGGCCTGGACAGGATCGGTGCAGGGTCCCTATCCGGTCGGCAATCCGTCCGCGCAGCCCGACATGCGTTTCGCCTTTCCGGTGCCGGCCAGTGGCGCGCGCGACCAGAGCTTCCGCCTGATCGTCCGACCGGATCTCTGGGGCCGTCAGGCGCGCCTGCGTTTCTCCAACGCGCTGGGCACCCGGCCGGTGACCTTCGATGGCGCGTTCGTCGGACTGCAGCGCGGCAGCGCGGCGGTCGTGGCCGGCACCCAGCGGCCGGTGACCTTCGGTGGCCGGAGGGCCGTGACGGTACCGCCCGGCGAATCGGTCTGGAGCGATGCGGTGACCCTGCCGTTCGTACGCGATCCGGAGAGTGAAGCCGGGATGGCCATGCTGGCGGGTCGCCGCCTGGCGGTCAGTTTCCACGTGGCCGGCGAGAGCGGCCCCATGACGTGGCATGCCAAGGCGCTCAACACCTCCCATGTCAGCCGGCCGGGCGCGGGGGCGGTCGGAGCCGCCGAGGACGAGTCGGCCTTTCCGTTCAGCACGACATCGTGGTACTTCCTGGATGCGGTGGACATGCGCGCATCGACCGACGCGCGGGTCGTGGTGGCCTTCGGCGATTCGATCACCGATGGCACGGCCAGTACCCTGGACGGCGACGACCGCTGGGTCGACGTGCTGGCGCGCCGGCTGCATGCCCTCCATGGCAACCGCGTCGCGGTCGCCAACGCCGGCATCGGCGGCAACTAGGTGGTCGGGCCGGCCACCTATTCGCCGGCACAGCCGTTCCCCGGCGGGCCGTCGGCGCGCGACCGGCTGCAGCGCGACGTGCTCTCGCTCTCGGGCGTTTCGACGGTGATCTGGTTCGAGGGCATCAACGACTTCAGCCGCAACGGCAATGCCTCGTTCGAGACCGTGCGCGACGGCATGGTCGAGGGCGTGGCGCGGCTGCGCGCCGGACTGCCCGGCGTGCGCGCGATCGGCGCCACGCTGACCTCTGCACTGGGCAGCAGCAGCGCCGCCCATGGCCATGTCGAGCAGGACGACAGGCGCAGGATGCTCAACGATTTCATCCGCACCTCCGGCCTGTTCGACGGCGTGGCCGACTTCGACGCCGCCACGCTCGATCCGGCGACCGGCGCGATGCGCGACGAATTCGTTCCCGAGAGCACGACGGGCGGACCCGGCGACAGGCTCCATCCCAATCGCACGGGCTATCTGGCGATGGGTCGCGCGATCGACCTCGGGGTGCTGTTCGGCCGGCCCTGAGCGAGCGGGCCACGGCGCCGGTTCAGGCCCGCTGGCCCATCTCGACCACCCGGTTGCCCGGCAGCCGGAAGTGGTCCGACGCGCGTCCCGCGTTGCGCTGCAGCCAGCCGAACAATGCCTGCCGCAGCCGGCTCATGCCGGGCAGCTCGCCGACCGTGAGCGAGGCGCGCGAGATGAAGTACGAGGTGGTCATGGCCTCGCAGGCCAGGCCCTGCTGGTAGGCGAAGACGCGGATGAACTCGGGCACGTCCGGGGTCTCCATGAAGCCGTGGCGCGCCGTCACGACCCAGATGCCATGGCCGAGCGTATGGGCCCGGATGCGGTCGCGCGCATCCACGCGCGGCACGGGCCGCGATCTCACCACCAGGATCACGACCTGCTCGTGCAGCACCTGGTTGTGCTTGAGGTTGTGCAGCAGGGCATAGGGCACCGAATCCTCGTCGGGATGCAGGAACACCGAAGTGCCGCGCACGCGATGCGGCATCTGGGCCGCCAGCGAGGCCACGAACGGCGCGAGCGCGATGCTGTCGGCCGCCACCAGCCCCAGGCCGATGCGCCGGCCCTTGGCCCAGGTCGTGAAGATGGCCATCACGCCGATGGCCACGACCAGGGTCAGCCAGCCGCCATCGGCGATCTTCAGGCTGTTGGCGGTGACGAAGGCGAGGTCGATGGCGACGAAGACCGCCACGCCGCCAGCCACCGCCAGCCGGTTCCAGCGCCACAGCCCGAAGGCGACGATGCCGGCCAGCAGCGTGGTCGTCACCATGGTGATCGACACCGCGATGCCATAGGCGGCGGACAGGGCGCTGGAGCTGCCGAAGCCCAGCACCAGCAGGATCACGCCGGTCATGAGGAGCCAGTTGATCGCCGGCACGTAGACCTGGCCGATCGCCGCGCTCGAGGTCTGCACCACGCGCAGGCGCGGCAGATACCCCATGCGGAGAGCCTGCGCGGTCAGCGAGAAGGCGCCCGAGACCACCGCCTGCGAGGCGATGACGGTGGCCATGGCGGCCAGCACCACCATCGGCAGCACGGCCCAGGACGGAAAGAGCCGGAAGAACGGGTTGTCGACCGCGCCCGGATCGGCCAGCACCAGCGCGCCCTGGCCGAAATAGTTGAGCACCAGCGCCGGCAGCGCGACGAAGAGCCAGGCCAGGCGGATCGGCCGGGCGCCGAAATGACCCATGTCGGCGTACAGCGCCTCGCCGCCGGTGAAGGCCAGGAACACCGCCCCCAGCACCGCCAGCGCCTGCGGCCCGTGCGTTCCCAGGAAGCCGATGGCGTGGCGCGGATCGAGCGCGGCGAGCACGCGCGGCTCCTGCACGATCTGCAGGACGCCACTGAGCGCCAGCAGGCCGAACCACAGCAGCATCACCGGGCCGAAGACCCGGCCGACGCGCTCGGTGCCCTTGTGCTGCACGGCGAACAGCGCCACGAGGATGGCGATCGTCACCGGGATGACGAATCGCTCGAACTGCGGGGCCTGGACTTCCAGGCCCTCGACCGCCGACAGCACGGAGATCGCCGGCGTGATGAGGCTGTCGCCATAGAACATGGCCGCGCCCACCAGTCCCAGCAGCCCCACCAGGCGCCACAGACGGGGATGGGCCTCGCGCGAGGTCAGGGCCCGCCGCGCCAGCGCCTGCAGGGCCAGGATGCCGCCTTCGCCGTCGTAGTCGGCGCGCAGCACGAACACCACGTACTTGAGCGTCACCACCACCATCAGGCCCCAGAAGATCAGCGACAGCAGGCCCAGCACCGCACCGGGCGAGAAGCCGACGCCATGCGCGGGGTTGAGCGTCTCCTTGAAGGCATACAGCACCGACGTGCCGATGTCGCCGAACACCACGCCCAGCGCCGTGACGGTGACGCCGATGCCCGCGCGCGCGTGCGCGGATGCCCCGGCGATGTGGGCGTCCTGGGGCGACGAGGGCTCGGACACCGGGAGGGAGGAGGTCATGGATGCACCAGGAATGCGGGAGATGGCGCCGAGGATAGTGGCGATGCGCCGCGGCCGCCGCTTCAGAGGCCGATGAATTCGGCCACCTCGTCGAGCGGCGCGCGCTCGGCGCGGAAACCATCGAGCACGTGGCCGGGGTCGGCATGGCCGATCGCCATGCCGGTGAACAGCATGCGCTCGGGTGGCAGCGCGAGGAACTCGCCGACCGTCTTGGGAAAGGCTGCCCAGCATTCCTGCGCGCAGCTGTCGAGCCCCTCGGCGCGCAGCAGCAGCATCACGGTCTGCAGCAGCATGCCCAGATCGGACCATTGCGGCGGTCCCATGCGGCGGTCGACGCTGCAGAACAATGCCAGCGGCGCGCCGAAGAACTCGTAGTTGCGGGCGAACCAGCGCAGGCGCGCGAAGCGGTCCTCGCGCGGCACGCCCAGGCGCTCGTACATCTGCTCGCCCACGGCATGGCGGCGATCGCGATAGGGTGGCGCCAGCTCGCGCGGATAGATGTCGTATTCGCTGCCTTCGCCGCGCGGTGTCTCCTGCAGGCGCTCGCGCATCAGCGCCTTGAGTGCGTCGAGCCGCTCGCCACCCACGATATGCAGGTGCCAGGGCTGGAGGTTGCCGCCCGAGGGGGCACGCAGCGCCTGTTCGAGCACGCGGCGGATGACCGGCGCGGGCACTGGCGTGGCGAGGAAATTGCGCACCGAACGGCGGCTGGCGACGGCTTCCTGGATGTTCATGGGCGCCTCATCGGGGAACGGGTGGCGGGACGGAGGGGAAGGGAGGGGCGATCGTAGGCGCGACGGCGCCGCCGGGTGCGGGCTCGCCGGTAGCGTGCGCGACAGCCCGGGGCCGCAGCCCGGCGAACACGGCATCGCGTCGCAACCGGAATCGCATCGCCTGCGCGGTGAGCCAGGCCTGCACCTGCAGGACCTGCGGCGGTGGCGCCATGCCGGTGACGAAGAAGTAGGAAGCGCGCGCGCGCAGCGGCCGGCCGAAGGGCGCCACCAGACGTCCACTGTCCAGGTCGTCGAGCACCAGCGCGGCGCGGCCGATGGCGATGCCCTGGCCGGCCAGCGCCGCGCCGACGGCGAGTTGGGAGAGATTGAAATGGTGGCCGGCCGCCAGGTCGGCCGGCTCGACGCCGGCATGCCGCAGCCAGTCGCGCCACTCCTCCGTCGGGCCGGCGCCGGCCCAGGGGCTGTCGTCGTGCAGCAGCATGGCGGGACGCAGGTCGCCGGGTTCGCGCAGGTCGGGATGGGCGGCCAGGAAGGCCGGGCTCGCCACCGGCACCAGCCACTCGTCCAGGAAGGCCACGGCCTGCAGGTCGCGGTAGTCGCCGAGGTCGAAGCGCACCGCCGCCTGGACGTCGTCGCGCGCCATGCGCTCGCGGTCGAGCGCGTGGAACTCGCCCACCACACGCAGGCCGACATCCGGGTGGGCGCGATAGAAGTCGCCCAGCCGCGGCGTCAGCCAGCCCATGGCGAAGGAGGGCGCGCAGCTCAGTCCGGTGGGCTGGTCGGGCCGGACTTCCCGCAACTGGCCGAGCGTGCCCTCGATGGCCTGGAACGACTCGCGCAGCACCACCGCCAGCCACTGGCCCTCGGGCGTGGGAACCAGCGAGCGCGGCGTGCGCAGCAGCAGCGCGCGGCCGAGCCAGTCCTCCAGATGCTTGACCTGCTGGCTGACCGCGCCCTGCGTCACGCACAACTCCGAGGCGGCGCGGGTGAAGCTGTGGCACCGTGCGGTGGCTTCGAAGCACCGTAACCATGCAAGCAGCGAGGGCGTGAGGCGAATGTCCATGGATCGATGAGTCTGGCTAATGGCCAACGCATCAGGAATGCGTTGTGCGCTTGGGAGTCGGAACGCAGAATTCCTCCACCTTATGCCTCATTCCTCCCTCACTCCCGCCGTCGTGGATTTTTCCCTGTCCGCTCTCGGTGCCGGCAGGCCGGTGCTGTGGACCTCCCGCGCCGACCGTCGCAGTACCGCCGACGCCGCCCCCGCCGCGACACCTTCGATCATTAGCGATGCTGATGTGGATGCGGCCGTGGAGCGATTCCGCCGTTGCGCGCCCGCGCTGGCGCACCTGTTTCCGGAGCTGGCGTCGAGCGCCGGCGTCATCGAATCCGCGCTGCGGCCGGTGCCGCGCCTGCAGGCCGCGCTGGGCCTGCCCGCCGCCTCGGGCATGCTGCTGGTCAAGGGCGATCACGCGCTGCCGGTGGCGGGTTCGATCAAGGCGCGTGGTGGCATCCACGAGGTGCTCGAGCATGCCGAGACGCTCGCGCTGCGCCATGGGCTGCCGGTCGACCGCGACCCGCTGGCCCTGGTGTCGCCGGCCGCCCGGGCGCTGTTCGCCGCGCACGAGATCGCCGTCGGCTCGACCGGCAACCTGGGTCTGTCGATCGGCGTCATGGCCGCGGCGCTGGGCTTCCGGGCCGTGGTGCACATGTCGGCCGATGCCAAGGCGTGGAAGAAGGAGCGCCTGCGCCGCCGGGGTGTCGCGGTGGTCGAGCACGCTGGCGACTACGCGCAGGCCGTGGCGGCCGGCCGCGCGGCCGCCGCCGCCGACCCGCGCTGCCATTTCGTCGACGACGAGCGTTCGCTGTCGCTGCTGCTGGGCTATGCGGCGGCGGCGCCGCACCTGGCGCATCAGCTGGAGGCGCTGGGCCGGCGCGTCGATGCGACGCATCCGCTGTTCGTCTACCTGCCCTGCGGCGTGGGCGGCGCACCGGGCGGCATCGCGCTGGGACTGGCACGGATCTACGGCCCCCACGTGCATTGCTTCTTCGCCGAACCGACGCGCTCCCCATGCTTCCTGGTGCAGATGCTCGCCGGCACGCCCGAGGGCGCGCACCTGGGGCCGCATCCCTCGGTCTACGACATCGGACTGGACAACCGCACCGAGGCCGATGGCCTGGCCGTGCCACGCGCCTCGCTGCTGGCGGCCGAGGCGATGGCGCCGCTGCTCTCGGGTGTCTACACGGTCGACGACGAGGCGCTGTTCCCGTGGCTCGAACTCGCCGCCGCGACCGAGGACCTGCGCATCGAGCCCTCGGCCGCGGCCGGCCTCGGCGGTCCGGGCCTGGTGACCGCAACCGCCGCTGGCCGCGAGTACCTGCTGCGCCATGGGCTCGAAGGCCACCTGGCGCGGTCCACGCACATCGCCTGGGCCACGGGCGGGCTGTTCGTGCCCGACGACGAATACGCGCGCTTCCGGGCGCGTGGCGCGGCGTCGCTCCGACCTCCCGCCTGACGCCCATCCACCCGGCGCCCAGCTCGTCCGCTTCGCTCCCCCACCTCCCACCCCACCTTCTTCCGATCGCGAGAACCTCCCCATGAAATCCTCCCTGTTCCTGGCCGGTACCGCGCTGTCGGTCGCCGCCACCCTGCTGGCTCCACACGCCGCCCGGGCCGATGACGCCTATCCGTCGAAGCCCGTGCAACTGGTCATCCCGTTTCCGCCGGGCGGCGCGACCGACGTGGTGGGGCGGTTGATCGGCAAGACGCTCGGCGAGAAGCTCGGCCAGAACGTGGTGGCCGACAACCGCGCCGGCGCCGGCACCATCATCGGCGCGAGCTATGTCGCCAAGGCGGCGCCGGACGGCTACACGCTGCTGATCAGCTCGGGCACCACCTTCACCGTCAATCCGGCGATCCAGCCGAAGCTGCCCTACGACCCGGTCAAGGGCTTCGAGCCGATCGGCATGGTCGGTCGCACCGGGCTCGTGCTGCTGGCCCATCAGGACGTGCCGGCCGCCAATCCGAAGGAGTTCGCCGCGCTCGCCAAGGCGGCGCCGGGCAAGTACTCGTATGCCTCCTACGGCACCGGCACGACATCGCAGTTCACCGGCGAACAGATCCTGCGCGCCACCGGCACCCAGCTGGTCCACATCCCCTACAAGGGCAGCGCGCCGGCCATGACCGACCTCATGGGCGGGCAGGTGCCGTTCTCGGTCGACACCGTCTCGGCCGCCATCCCGCAGCTCAAGACCGGCAAGATCAAGGCCATCGCCGTGACCACCGCGAAGCGCTCGGCGCTGCTGCCCGACGTGCCGACCTTCGCCGAGTCCGGCTTCGACGTCGATGCCGACACCTGGATCGCCATCGTCGCGCCGCGCGGCCTGCCGCCGGCCGTGCGCACCCGCCTGGAGAAGGCCCTGGCCGACACCGTGGCCGTGCCCGAGGTGCGCCAGAAGCTGCTGGCCGCCGGCCTGGAGCCGAAGTTCGAGGGTGGCGCGGCCGTGGCCGCACTGATCGAGCGCGAGCTGCCGGTGATGCGCGCCATCGCCGCGCGTGCCAACATCAAGGCGGAATGAACCAGCCCCGGGAGACCACCGCACCATGAATCCGAGCGACCTGATCGCGCTGCCCGCCACCGAACTGCGCCGCCTGATCGGCGCCCGGCAACTCTCGCCCGTCGAACTGCTCGACGCCTGCATCGCGCGCATCGAGGCGGTCAATCCGCTCGTCAACGCCGTGACCGCGACCTGCTTCGATCGCGCCCGCGCCGAGGCCCGCGCCGCCGAGGCCGCCGTGACGGCCGGCGCGCCGCTGGGCCTGCTGCACGGCCTGCCGCTGGGCGTGAAGGATGTGGAGGACACCGCCGGTCTGCTGACCACCTTCGGCTCGCCGATCCATCGCGGCAACGTGCCGGTGGCCGACAACGTGCTGGTGCAGCGCCTGCGCGCGGCCGGCGCGATCGTCGCGGCCAAGACCAACGTGCCCGAGATGGGCGCCGGCGCCAACACGCGCAACCCGGTCTGGGGGGCCACCGGCAATCCGTTCGACAACCGCCTGAACGCGGGCGGGTCCTCCGGCGGCTCGGCGGCGGCGCTGGCGCTGGACATGCTGCCGGTGTGCACGGGCTCCGACACCGGCGGCTCGCTGCGCATACCGGCGGCCAAGTGCGGCGTGGTGGGCTTCCGGCCCTCGCCGGGCGTGGTCCCCAGCTCGCGCAAGCCGCTGGGCTGGACGCCGATTTCGGTGGTCGGGCCGATGGGTCGCACGGTCGCCGATGCCTGCCTGCAGCTGGCCGCCACGGCCGGCGTCTCGGCCACCGACCCCCTGACCTACGACCTCGATCCGCTGTCCTTCCTGCGACCGCCCGAGGTCGACCTGGGCGGCCTGCGCGTGGGCTGGACCGAGGACTTCGGCGCCTGCGACGTCGACCCCGGCATCCGGGCCACCTTCCGCGCCAGGATCGCCGCCATGCGCCACCTGTTCCGCAGCTGCGAGCCGGTGGACCTCGAACTGGGCGAGGTGCACCGCTGCTTCGACGTGCTGCGCGCCGAGGCCTTCGTCGCCGGCACGCGCGCGGCCTACGAGCGCGATCCGGCCAGCCTGGGGGCGAACCCGCGCGCCAACTACGAGATGGGCGCCGCCATGAGCCTGCTCGACTGCGCCTGGGCGCAGGCCGAGCAGACCCGCATCCTGGCGCGCTTCCAGGCCGCGTATCGCGAGTTCGACATCATCCTGGCGCCGACCACGCCGGTCTCGCCGTTCCCCTGGACCGAGCCCCACGCGACGCATGTCGAGGGCCGGGCGCAGGCCAACTACTACCGCTGGCTGTCGCTGACCTACGTCACCACGCTGACCACGCATCCGTCGCTCAGCCTGCCGTGCGGCACCGACGCGGCCGGCCTGCCGTTCGGCCTGCAGATCGTCGGCCGCTTCCGCGCCGATCGCCACACCCTGGGCGTGGCCCAGGCGATGGAGCAGGCCTTCGCCGGCTCGCCCGAACTGCGCCGCCCGCGTCCCGACGCGAGCCGGCTGCGTCCCCCGGTGCCGGCATTCGACTCGATCGTCACCGCGCCGCCGATCCACGCCGGTGCCGCCTCGGACGGCAGCGCCTCGGCCGTCTGAACCCCCGACCGGAGCCCCGTTCATGGACACCTACGACTTCGCCATCGTCGGCGCCGGCATCGCCGGCGCCTCCACCGGCTGGGAGCTGTCGGCCCGCGCGCCCACGGTGCTGCTCGAGCGCGAGAGCCAGCCGGGCTACCACACCACCGGGCGCTCGGCCGCGCTCTACATGGAGACCTATGGCACGCCGGCGATCCGGGCCCTGACGCGCGCCAGCCGGGCCTTCTTCGACCAACCGCCGGCGGCCTTCGGCGACGATCCGATCCTGACGCCGCGCGGCGTCATGCATGTCGCCGCGGCCGCGCAGGCCGATCTCCTCGAAGCCGCCTGGCGCGAGCTGTCCGGACGCTCGCGCGACGTGCGCCGCCTGGGCCAGGACGAGATGCTGGCCGCCGTGCCCTGCCTGCGGCCGGAGGCGGCCGCCTTCGGACTGGCCGAGGACGGCGCCAGCGACATCGACGTGCATGCGATGCACCAGGGCTACCTGCGCGGCTTCCGCCAGAACGGCGGCCGCGTCCTGACCGATGCGCACGTCACCGGTCTGACGCGCGACGCCGGTCTGTGGACCGTGACCCTGGCCGACGGCCGCGCCGTGCGGGCGCGCCATCTGGTCAACGCGGCCGGCGCCTGGGCCGACGAACTGGCCGACCTGGCGGGCGCCCGGCGCATCGGCCTGGAGCCGCGCCGGCGCACCGCCTTCACCTTCGCCCCGCCCGAGGGCGTCGATGCCGCGCGCTGGCCGGCGGTGGTCGGCATCGACGAGAGCTACTACTTCAAGCCCGATGCCGGCCAGCTGCTCGGCTCGCCGGCCAATGCCGATCCGGTGCATCCGCACGACGTGGTGCCCGAGGAGCTCGATGTCGCGCTGGGCATCCACCACATCGAGCAGGCGACCACCCTGACCATCCGCCGCCCGCATCGCGTCTGGGCCGGATTGCGATCGTTCGTCGCGGATGGCGACATGGTGATCGGCTGGGACGGCGAGCGCGAGGGCTTCTTCTGGCTCGCCGGGCAGGGCGGCTATGGCATCCAGAGCGCCGCCGGCGCGGCCCTGCTGGCGCGCAGCCTGCTGCTGGGTCAGGAACTGCCCGAGGCACTGCGAGCCGAGGGACTGGCGGCGGCGATGCTGTCGCCGCAGCGCCTGCGCTAGCCGCCGTTCCTCCGCTCCTCCGATTCGCGAAGCGCGATACCGACAGACGAAAAAAAAGCCGGCGATGGCGCCGGCTTTTTCTCGTCAGGTGCGTGGCGGGGCCACGCGGTCCGCGCTCAGCGGCGCCGGAATGGCGAGTCCACGCCCGTCGTGGAACGGGTGGCGCCACGCACGCCGCCGTTGCGCGAGCGATACCACTTCAGCGCCATCCAGCCGACGGTCGCGATCTTGAAGAGTTTTCCGAACATGGTGAGCTTCCTTTCAGTGAATCAGTTGTAGGCACGGGTGGTGCGCAGCATCGGATCGCGACGGGCGGCCAGGCCACCGAGGGCAGCGGCGATGGCACCCAGGATCAGCGCGACGGCGGCGGCCAGCGCGGCTTGCGACGAAGCCTTGGCGGTGGCATCGGCCACTTCGCGGGCCTTGGCTTCGGCGGCGGCCTTCTGCTCTTCGAACTTGGCGCGGGCCTGCTGGTAGTTCTTGATCCAGCCATCGACGCGCAACTCGGCTTCGGCACGGTCGACGCCGGCACGTGCCATCACGACATTCACCACGGCATCGCGATCGACCTGGTCGACGGTGTCCTTGCCGGAATCGATGATGCGCTGGATCACGGTCTTCAGGTCTTCGCCCGAGGCCTGGCCGTTGGCCGCGCTGGACGCAGCGCCGGTGGCCTGGTCGGCCGCGTTCTCGGCCTTGTTGGCGATGGCTTCGGGCTGCAGGGCCGGCTTGCCGGTCTGCTTCAGCAGCTTTTCGGCTTCGTTCTTGATGGCGTCGAAGGAGATGCCGCTCGACTGCAGCTGCTCCTTGGCCATGCCGGCCAGCGGCGCGGCGGCGGCCGCGGCACCGGTGGCGGTGACCGAGGCGGCCGTGCCGACCACGCTGGCACCACCGCGCACGACGGCGCCCACGGCCGAGGCGAGCAGGTAGGCCGTGACGATGGCGGCCAGGCCCCAGGTCACCAGACCGTGCAGCAGGGCGTCGGCCTTCTCGGGCACGCCGGCCAGGTGGCTGGCGACCCAGCCGCCGGCGAACAGCGAGATCATGCTGCTCACGGCCCACCACACACCGGCGCCGATGCCGAACGTGGACGCATCGGGGCTGCTGTAACGCAGCGGATCGATGGTGCTCAGCCCGATGCCCGCGCCCAGCAGGCTCAGGACCATCTGGACGACGATCGCGATGACGACACCGGCCAGGATGGCCCCCCAGGACACGCGTTTCCAGGCGGGTGGTTCGATGGCGCGGTTGGCGGCGGTGGTGGAGGCGTAGGGAGTGTTCATGGATGGATCGACGTTGTGTTGAGGCTCTGTGGCCCTGGTTGGGAACAGGGCGCATCATCACGTCGAACCCTCCCCGCGACCTGGCTGCGCGAGCGTCTGCTCACGTAGGCCCGCGTCGCTCATCGGGCAAGGCAATTCGGCCTCGCGGCTGTGGGGTTTTTCGCCCGACGCCGGCCGTCGTGCATGTTTAGCGCGCGAGCGCGGCGTCCCGGATCGACTGCAGGGTGCTGCCGGGCGTGATGGCCTCGGCGTCGAGCAGGCAGTGCAGCACGGCCGGCTTGCCACTGGCCCGGGCCCGTGCCAGGGCGGGCGCGAACTCGCCCGTGGACTCGACACGCTCGCCATGGCCGCCGAAGACCTCGGCATAGCCGCGGAAGTCGGGATTGCGCAGCCGGGTGGCGCTGACCCGGCCGGGATAGTGGCGCTCCTGGTGCATGCGGATGGTGCCGTACATGGCGTTGTCCAGCAGCACCACGATGATCGGCAGCCCGTACTGCACGGCGGTGGCGAACTCCTGGCCATGCATCATGAAATCGCCGTCGCCCGCGAACACCACCACCTCCCGCGCCGGCCACAGCCGCTTGGCGCCGACGCCGGCGGGCAGGCCGTAGCCCATCGAGCCGCTGGTGGGCGCGAGCTGGCTCGCGAAGGCGCGGAACGGCCAGAAGCGATGCACCCAGGTGGCGAAGTTGCCCGCGCCGTTGCAGAAGATGGTGTCGGCCGGCAGCACCTCGCGCAGATGCCGCATGACCTCGCCCATCTGCAGCGTACCGGGGATGCGGATCGGCGCCGGATCGCTCCAGGCCAGGAACTCGGCACGCGCGGACCGCGTGTGGTCCGACCAGCGCGGCGTGGCCGTCGTCGGGCGCAGGGCGGCCAGTGCCGGGGCCATGGCCTGCGGCGTCGCGTGGATGGCCTGCGTCGCCCGGTACAGCTTGCCCAGCTCGTCGGCATCGGCGTTGACGTGGATCAGCGTCTGGCGCGGCACCGGGATCTCCAGCAGTTCGTAGCCCTGGGAGGGCACTTCCGACAGCCGCCCGCCCAGCAGCACGACGAGATCGGCGGCACGGATGCGCGCCAGCAGCTTCGGATTGGCGCCCAGGCCCAGGTCGCCCGCGTACGACGCGTGCTCCGCGCTCATCAGCATCTGGCGGCGGAACGAGCAATAGATCGGCAGGTCGAATGCGGTGGCGAAGGCGGCGAGGTCGCGGGTGGCGGCTTCCGACCAGCGACTGCCGCCGAGGATCACCACCGGCCGCTCGGCGCCTTCGAGCAGGGCCTGGAATCGCGTCATGTCGTCCGGGCCGGGGTGCGTCTCGGCGATGGCGAAGGGCAGGGCATCGGCCACCGTGGCGGCCTGGGTGAGCATGTCCTCCGGCAAGGCGATCACCACCGGGCCGGGCCGGCCCGAGCAGGCGACGTGGAAGGCGCGCGAGACCAGTTCGGGCAGTCGCGCCGGATCGTCGATCTCCACCACCCACTTGGCCATGGTGCCGAAGACCGCGCCGTAGTCGAGCTCCTGGAAGGCTTCGCGCCCGAGTGCGCCGCGCGCCACCTGGCCGACGAACAGCAGCATCGGTGTCGAGTCCTGGTGCGCGATGTGGATGCCGGCGGCGGCGTTGGTGGCGCCGGGTCCGCGCGTCACGAAGCACACGCCGGGACGGCCGGTGAGCTTGCCCTGCGCCTCGGCCATCATGGCCGCGCCGCCTTCCTGACGGCACACCGTGACGTCGATGGCGGCATCGTGCAGCGCGTCGAGGACCGCCAGGAAGCTCTCGCCCGGCACGCAGAAGAGCTGCTTCACGCCATGGAGAATGAGTTGGTCGACCAGGATCTGGCCACCGGTACGCGCTGGGGAGGTGGTGTTCATCGGAACAGGCATGAGGATCGGATTCATGGGGAGCGACGTCGTGGCGCCAGGCCTCGGCCGGCGGGATCGGCGTCGGTGGAATGCGCATCATGTCTCACCGTGAGGTTTCGCGACAGGCCGTCACGACTCGATGCGCGAGCAACGTCGACGCCGCCGCTTTTACATCCGGGTACGTCGATGACTCGCCTGTGTGACAGACTGAGGCCATCCGCCGACAGCGGGAGGTAACCTCATGAAACGTGGGGATGCGCATTGGAAGCAACCGCTCACAATGTCCCCATGATTGCATTCCTGAGACGCAGAAGCGCCGCTCGGGTCGACCAGCCTGCGACCGATCTTCCCGAAGTGAGCCAGCCCATGCCGCTGGACAACGACGACGAGCTCTTCACCGATGCGGCCGAGCATCTGAGCGTGACCGAACTGAGCGAGCTGGAGGCCCGGGCCCTGTGCGCGCGCGAGGACATTCCGGTGTTCTGGCCGCGCCCGGACCAGGAGCGCCAGCGCCACGGATGAGGTGATCCGCCAGCACCCGCGTCCGCGACTCAGGCGCCCAGGTCCAGCAGCGGCGCCACGATGGCCAGGAAGGCCGCCAGGCGCAGGCCCAGCGCGATCGCGCTGAGCGTGGGGTTGGCATAGCCGCCGGTGGGAAAGACCGACGAGCCGCTCACGAACAGGTTGTCCATGCCGTGGACGCGGCAGTTCCCGTCGACCACGCCTTGCGCCGGATCGACATGCATGCGGGTGGTACCCATCGGGTGATGCGACGTCGGCTCGCTGGGGCGCGCCTGCGGATCGAAGTGATAGGTGCCCAGTCCCGATTCCTGGACCAGCCGCGCGAAATGGCGGCGGCTGTGGACGAAACGGGCCTGGTCCTCGTCGCGCCAGCTGAAGTCGTAGCGCAGGCGTCGCTGGCCGAAGGCATCGATGCTCTCGCCCAAGGTGACGCGGTTGTCGATGTGCGGATACTGCTCGAGCTGGTTCACCACTTCGATGTGATCGACGAAGGTATGGGCCTTGTCGGCCACGCGTGACCAGCCGCCATAGCCGATCGAGGAGATCATCCCCGGCGTGGCATAGAAGCGATAGAGATGCTGCGCGATCGAGAACGGGTCCTGTGCCATCGCCCGCACCTTGGCGAACCAGCCGTCGGGCGCCTTGAAGCGCGAATGGCCGGTGATCAGCGATCGGAAGCTGTTGACCGCCGGGGTCATGGTCGTGGCTTCGAGCGGGATCATCAGGAAGGTCATGTTGAGCAGGCCGTGCTTCCTGATCGCCTCTTCGGTGAAGCCGAGCTTGGCCATGTATCCGACGCCCTTGTCGGCCTGCAGGTCGTACAGCGCGAGCCGGTCGAAGAGCGCTCGGCTGCGGGGCACGATGTAGCTCGAATAGTCCTGCGGATGATCCATCAGGTAGCGTCCGACCAGGCCGTTGCGGTTGCCCACGCCAGCCGGATTGCGGCGATTCGAAAGCAGCATCAGCCGGGCGTTCTCCAGCGCGCCGGCCGCGAGCACGTAACTGCGCGCCACGATCGACAGCCGCTTGCCGTTCAGGCAACCGGCGCGCAGGCCAGTCACGTGACCTTCGTCGTCGCCGACGTCGATCTCCAGGACGCTGGTGTGCAGCAGCACCCGGGCACGGCCCGAGCGCGCCAGGATCTCCGGCGAGCGCCTGAAGAACCGGTCGGCCGGACCGAACTGGAACAGGCTGGTCTTGAGTTCGCCGTCGGGCGAGGCGACGCAGCCCGCCGCGGGTGTCGCCCTCGACGCGCCGTCGTAGGCGAACTCGCCCAGTTCGCACACCTCGTGAGCCTGCTGGTAGTAGGGCTCGAGCTCGGAGAAGTCGAATGGCCAGCCGCTGTGCGGGACCTCGGGGCGCGCTTCCAGGTCGATCGGGTCGAACGGCACATAGCGCACGCCGATGCGGGGGCGGTCGAAGATGATCGACCAGACATTGGACAGGCCACCGAACTGCCGTGTGCGGATGGCGTGGGGATCGACGATGCCATCGCCGGCCTTCTCGCCACGGCAGAGTTCGTGCTCCGCCGGGTCGTACTCGAAACCGCCACTCTCGACCAGACAGACCGCGAGACCGCGCGCCACCAGCGCCTCGGCCATCGCCAGGCCGCCCGGTCCGGCGCCCACGATGCAGACATCGGCCTGGAACCGCGCATCGTCGGCCACCGTGCGTCCGTCGATGAAACCTGCTGGAAGCTTTTTCACGACCGTCTTTCTCGATATGAACGATTCGCCATCCGCGAGCCGAAGGAAGTGTAGCTAAAAGGTTTCTAAGCGTGAATATTGTTTGAGTACGTAGGTTGTACCAGGAGCGTGCTGAATCGGCGATGCGTGTTGTGCCCAAACACGCCGCGCCCGCTCCGGCGGGAAGACCGGGAGCGGGCGGGCGCGAGCCGTCAGGCGCGGATCGGCGCGACCAGGCCGAGCTGCGTCAGCGCGGTGACGCCATCGTCCAGGCCGATCTCCTCGACGATCCGGCCGCCGGCCAGACGCAGGACGGTGGTGCCGGAGAAATGCATCTTCCGACCCGTGGCGGCCGGCAGCGAACCCAGCAGGAAGTCGCTGAACGCCGCGCCGGTGTGCGTGCCGCCGCCCAGCCACCGGCCGACCACCAGGTCGCCCTGGGCGATCAGCGGCGCGGTGCCGGCGAAGGCCAGATCGGGGAACGATGCACGGAAATCCTTCATGAAGGCACGGATGTCGGTCCGGCCCCGGCGCGGCACGTGCAGCGAGTACTGCAGCAGCATGTCCGGGGCGGCCAACGCCTCGACGATCGCGGGATCGTATGTCGGACCCCAGAAGCCGTCGAACCAGCGACCGACGATGGCCTTGTTGGCTTGCTCGCGCGCCGTCTGGCGCGGGTCCGTGGAGGCGCGAGGGGCTGCCTGGGCCTGACCGGTCAGGCCCACCACGCCTGCCGCGGTCGCCACGGCGCCCGTGCCGGCCCAGCGCAGGAGGTTGCGGCGTTGCATGTCTTGTGCGGTCATGGGACTGGTCTCACGCGGCAACCGTGATGCGCAGCAGGCCGAGCTGGAGCAGGGCCGTCACGCCATCGTCCAGGCCGACCTCCTCGACGATCCGGCCGTCGATCACCTTGAGCACGGTGGTGCCGGAGAAGCGCATCTTGCGGCCGGTGGCGGCGGGGAGCGGACCCGCGAGCATGTCGCCGAAGGCCGCTCCCGTGTGGGTGCCGCCGCCGATCCACCGACCGACCACCGAGTCGCCTTCGGCGATCAGCTCGGCCGTGCCGCCGAACGACAGGTCGGGAAACGAGGCGCGGAACGCGGCCATGAAGGCCTTGATGTCGGCCCGGCCGCGGCGCGGCGCATGCAGCGAGTAGTGCAGGAGCATGTCGGGAGCGGCGAGCTCGTCGACGATGGAAGGGTCGAAATTCGCGCCCCAGAAATGCGTGAACCAGCGACCGACGATGGCCTTGTTGTCGTCTTGTACGGACATGTGATTTCCCTTGCGATCCATGGATCGATTCGTTGAAGCGGACGACGAACGCGGCGCGTCCGTCTCCGGCGGCAAGGTTAGGCGGGGAGTGCGCCGGGCACGCTCCGTTTCTTGCGGAGCTATTCGAAAGCGTCCCGTCAGCAAACACGACCCGATCATTGGTCGGATCGGATGGAAATCGAATTGTCTCTAGAATGAATTTGGATCTTAAGAAGAAAGTCGCATTACGGGTAATTGCACATGCCATGGAATACCTTGAACCAAGGATTTCGAGCGTCGAATACTGGATGAATTAATTCAATTCGCGGCATCGAGGCATCGTCCGAGTGCTGGTCTTCCAGCATGGCCGCGCACAGGGCCATTCCTCTACGGAAGCGGGCTTCCACGTCCCTCCACTCCAGTGGAAGATCGTGCGGTGAAAGGCATCCGATTCTTCACATCGGCAGTCACATCGGTGGGATAAATCCTATTGTTCATTCACATGAATTGATCGGGTATCCGCATGCAATGATCCAAAAAAATGGAGAGGAATCATCGGCTCGTTGGCGATGATCATCGAGTGGATCGGGCCTTTATTATCAAAAGGATCATTCATGCAATTTTCGATGAACTTATTGATGCAATGCATCGACGAGTCGGCGTTGGCATCCAGGACCCCATGAGGAATGCGCATGGCTGACCGACGGCTGATGGACCGGCTGGTGCGTACGCTGGCCGAGCGCCGGCGCCTGTGGCCGCCCGACGGCAGTTCATCGCTGGCCTGCCTGGGACTGCTCGGATGGATGCATCTCACGTACTCCGACCCGGAGCAGGCCGCGCGCCAGGCCACCAGCTGGATGTGGCTCGGCGGCCTGCTCGACGTGGGATCGGCCCTGAGCGCGTCCCACGCCGACACGACCCATTTCGATGCGCGGGATCAGCAGGCCATCGAGGCCTATGCGGCGGCGGTGGCGGCGCAGGTGCTGCGGATCGAGCGGCCGAAGCGGATGGCGCAATGGGAGGAGGCGCGTGAGGCGCGCTGGCAGCCGGAAGACATCGAGATGCTGATCGCGCTGGGGACGGCGCATGGCGCCGTGATGCGCGATGTCATCGCCGGTGTCATGGAAGGCTTCGAGCATGGCCGCAGCTATGTCGTGCCGATGTTCGGTGACCTGGAGGTCGACGAGGCGTCCTCGACTCCGGCGGATTCCGACATTGCCGGCGACGAGCCCGGACCGGGGCTGGTGTCTCTCCTCCAGTATGCCGAGCGCCGTGGCAGCACCGCCGCCGAGATCGCTGGGGGTGATGCGCCGCGATACGGCCTGAGCCATCTCCAACCGGGAGAAGTCGAGTGATGCATTTCCCACGCCCATTGCGCCGGGCCTGCACGCCCACCGTACCGGGAGTCGGCATCGTCCCGGCCGCGGCACCCGCCCCGCGAGCGGTCTCGCGCGATGTCGCGGATCGGGCCGGGGCGGTGGACGAACCGCCGCCGCGCACCGTCGCGCGCGCAGTGGACGGCACGCATCCCGGTCCCGGCAATCCGCTGCACACCGTCATCTTCTTCATCTGAATGAAAGGCCTTGGATCATGAACGTCCCTTCCGTTCCCGCTGACGGCGACCCGGACGCGACCCCACCCGCCTCGACTCATCCCGCGCCGGTCTTGCCCGGCAGGAGACGTCCACGGGAGTTCGTGACGCGGGAGCGCAAGAGCATCTGGGATTTCGGCATCGTCGGCACCAATCGCAACGCGGACAACAGGCTGTCGTCGATCTACGGCACGCTGGCGCAGGCGAAGGCGGCGTATCCGACCGTGACCGACCTGACGCTGGACGACCAGATCGACTGGGCGGGCACGCAGGCGGCGTGGCACTGGATGAACAAGCACCGATTGCCGATCAGCCTGGAAGGCGCGCAGCTCAACATCAATCGTGCGGTCGTCAGTCGTGGCTACATGAACGTGGACGGCGGCAACGCCACCATCGGCATGCGCCTGATGGCGAAGAAGCGGATCGACGACGGCAGCGCGCCGGCGCCGGACCTGTCGTACCCCACGAACAGCAGGATCGGCCCGCTCGACGGTTGCGCGATCTTCGTCGCCGAGCCGGCCTATTACATGGTGGTGGCGAACATCGACTTCTACGACGGCCGCTTCGGCATCTGCTACCTGAACGACCCGAACAGCCCGGTCCATCGCAACCTGCGGTTCAACCACATGAACGCGGGCGTCTTCTACTACCTGGGTTGCCAGAACGCGCGCTACTACAACTGCGGCGGCGCCCCGCTGGGCGTGCTGCACATCAGTTCGGCGACGGCCTTTCCGAGCGGCCATCCCAACATCGACAACGACAACTACTACAGCGACAACTGCACCTTCACGAACGAATGGGGCTTCAATTCGTTCGGCATCGAAGTGCACGCGGCGTTCGACCGCTGGTTCCGAGACTCGATCTTCCGTCCGACCGTGGTCTCCAGGGTGCAGGGCAGTGCCTCGACCTACAACGATGCCGAGGGCAGGGCCTACCCGATCGATTCGCCGTGTTGCCTCCCGACCGGTCGGCTGATCTACATGCCGTATCGCAATCTGCGCATCTGCTTCTCGCTCATCATCAAGGGGCAGGACTCGCGCGGGCCCGGCATGACGCGCGGCTATGCGTACGTGGGTACGGAGGTCAAGTCGCTGACGCTGGAGGGCAATCAGTACGAGCAGCTCTTCGAAAGCCTGGCGCCCGACGACACCAGTGCGGCGCTGATGACGGTCGGCTCCATCACCTCGGGGTCGATCGCCGAGCAGGCCCAACTCTCCTACATCGATCTGATGCATCCGTTCGTGGCCTACACCGGACGCGGTCGCAACGAGGGCTTCGCCGACGATCGCGGCCTGTTCAACCTGGGCGCCCAGCCCAACCTCGTCAAGGACCGTGTCGGCATCCGGGGCTATCGGCAGGGCCGCAGCTACGAGGGCGAGAAGGTCCTGCCCACGGTGCTCAACGTCTATCGCGAACAGAGCCGGACCGATGCCCGCGCGCCACTCGATGCCTATTACCGCGTCGACGGCACGACCTTCAGCAATTTCGAGGTCTCGACGCTCGTCGAGAGCCTGCCGGTCACGCTGTACCTGCCCCAGGTGTCGACCGATGGCAAGACCCGGGTCATGTCGCTGCTGCGGACGCACGAGCCTTTCTCGGGTTTCCTGGAGATCATGGTGCGCAACTGCACCACCGGCGAGACCGACTGCGCCCGCTACCAGGTGACCACGGGCGCCAGCGAACAGCTCACCCTCGCTGCGACGGTGAGGAACGGGGACACCGTCGTGCAGTTCACGAACCCGCCCGAGGACGAAGGGCGCACCATGCGCTACGCGCTGTGGTCGCCCAGGGCCGATGGCTGCGGCAAGGGTTTCACCACCGATCTCTACCTGGGCGACAACAGGATCCGGGTCCTCAACAGGGTCTCGGGCCTGCCCGCGCCACTGGCCGCCGGCAGCGTCGTCCATCGCAAACGCGCCTGCACGCCGGTGCAGGAATTCCAGCGCGGCTGGATCACCGTGGTGAGCGTGGATTCTCCTGGCGGAGGCATCGCCTACCAGGACGACGACGTGCTGGCGATCAGGAACCACCTGGGCGACAACCAGAATCCCGACAAGACCGACGCTCTCGAGATCGTCATCCGCACCTCGCACCTCGCATCGCCCCACGACCGCCGCTACCTGGCCGTCGCGCCGACCACCGGCACCCACATGGAAGGCGAGGAGGTGCATCGTCTGCGAGGTTCGAGCACGCCGGTGCGCCGCTGGCGCTGCAAGAGCTCTGGCACCGGTGATGGCCTGTTCTTCGCTGTCGAGTTCGATACCTTGAGTGGCAACACCCAGGCCCGTCCGAAGTTGACATCCAACGACGGCGGCGTGCTCTTCTACGACACCACCCTGTCCAAGCTCATCCGCTGGAGCGGAGCCGCCTGGCAGGTCTGAACCAGGACGCGCGTGCACCCGCACGACGTCGATCGGTCGAGCACGAAACCACTGCTCGTTGTCTGTCCCGTTCCATCCTTTGAAGGACTTCCATGGTGCAAACCGTCTCATTCACCCTTCCCGCCTTCGGCTCGCTCATTCCCGGCCAAGGCGGGCGGCTGGCCGCAATCATGCGGGGGGCCGTGGTCGATGGCGTCGAACAGCCGCCCTATGCGCTGCTGATCTCGGCCCATGCATCCAACGAAGCACAGATCCCCTGGGCCTACAACTACTCGGTCAGTGCCCCTGGCGCCACGAGCCTGACCGACGGCCTCGCCAACACGGAGGAAATGCTGAAGGGCCGATGCGACGCCGCCGGGCACATCCGGAACAACGCGCTCGACGGACACGGCGACTGGTACCTGCCCAGCATCGGTGAAATGCGCGTCCTCAGGGCGAACGTCATGGACTTGCTCGGCACGCCCACAAGCTCCTACTGGACCAGTACCGTCAAGGGCAGCCAACCAGTCTCCTACATGGTCGATTCCGACCGCGTCGCGCCGTTCGATCAGATCTGCCGAAACTTTGTCCGGCCTGTCCGCCGCGTGCCATTGACGCTGCTGACGCCGAAGGCCGGAGCACCCGCAGCCACCGACCCGGGATCGAACGTCAAGCCCGTCGCCTTCGTCCTCCCTCCGTTCGGAACCGCCATTCCCGGTCAGGGTGGAAAGCTCGTCGCGATCCTGCGTGGACCGGTGGTCAATGGTGTCGAACAACCCCCTCATGCGCTCCTGATCTCGGACGGCGATGGCAACGAATCCGACCGTAGCTGGGGGTCGCCGGCCAACATCAAAGGCAATGCCAACAGTTTCACCGATGGCTTGGCCAACACCGAAGCCATGTTGACGGGTGCCTGCCCGGCGGCGTTGTGCGTGCGCGAGAAACCGATCGATGGACATGCCGACTGGTATCTCCCCAGCATCTGCGAGATCTCGGCCACTGCGGTGAATGTTCCGGAGTCATTGACGAAGGCGAACTGCTACTGGAGCAGCACCTACCAGGGATATAACACTGCGTGCAATTACCGATTCGCGCTCGAGACCGCCAACACGTCGGCCGATGTATCCAGTATCCGGCGCGTCCGGCCGTTCCGGCGGATTCCGCTCGGACTCCTGCATGCCTGAAGCCCTTCCGGCGCCGTTGGGAACGAAGTGAACCGACAGGTCGGATCTGAACCATGACGCGCGAACGCCCGCATGGCGTCGAGCGGTCGCGCGCGAAATCACTGCTCGTCGTCCATACCACCAGGACTGGTACCTGCCCAGTCGGTGCGAACTCGCAACTGCCGCGGCGAACGTGCCGGAGATGCTTTTAGAAGGTGAATGGTATTGGAGCAGTACCCAACAGGGAGCCGATAAAGCATGCGTCGATGACCTCAGCAATGTGCAGCACCATACGGACGACAAGACGGTCCGAAGTCATGCGCGGCCCTTTCGACGGATTCCGCTCGATCTGTTGAAAGCCTGAATCCTCCATGGCCCGGCCGTGGGGGAACGGAGCGCTCTTTCGGGTCCTGGCCACTGGAAGGAGATGCCGAATACCGAGTCCGGTCGTGCGAGATGCGCAGGCCCAAGACAAAGGCCCCGCCACTGTCCGAAAACAGTAGCGGGGCCTTTTCTTTTTTGGTGCCGGAGAGATGAATCGAACACCCGACCTTCTCATTACGAATGGAAAGGCGTAGCCTTATTTTGCTGGTGGTGTATGGGTATGATGCCTTTATTGGCACATTTTTGGCACAGTCAGCAGCGAGTAGCGTTTTCAATGGCAGCAATCAACAAGCGTGGCCCGTACCAGTGGCGGGTGCAGATCCGTAGGCATGGCTTTCCCCCTCTGAGCAAGACCTTCACCACCAAGGCCGAAGCCGAGGCCTGGGCGAAGATGAACGAGTCGGAAATGGCGCGTGGCGTCTGGGTCAGCAGGGGCGAGGCCGAGGCCACGACCCTTCACGAAGCGCTGGAGCGCTACGAGGAAGAGGTGACGCCAGGAAAGAAGAGCGCAGCCGGCGAGAAGTCGTTCTTGCGCATCTGGCGGGCCACCACAATGGCCAAGCGGCCGCTGGCGTCGATCCGCAGTGCGGACGTGGCCAAGCTGCGCGATGTGTGGCTCAAGGAGTACCAGCCGGCCACGGTGCTCCGCCGCCTCGCTGTGTTGTCCCACGTCTTCACCATCGCGCGCAAGGAATGGGGCATGGAGAGCTTGTCCAATCCGGTCGAGTTGGTGCGAAAGCCGCAGCCGAATAACGCCCGCACCCGCCGCATCGCAGTTGAAGTGCTAAAGGCTGATCCTCTGCAACCAGCTGATGACCCGGCTCTGCGCAACGCCAGCGATGGGGAGTTGGAGCGAGTCGTTGCGGCAAGCGGCTCGGTGTTGTTGCCTGCGGTTATCACGCTGGCTGTCGAAACGGCGATGCGACGCGGTGAGATCGTGGGATTGCGATGGGAGCACATCGACCTGGATCGTCGGGTAGCGCATCTGCCCGCAACCAAAAACGGCAGCTCGCGCGATGTGCCGTTGTCTTCCCGTGCTATCCAAGTTCTCGTCGGTTTAAAAGACGACCAGATCGACGCAAAGGAGGACGAGGAAGAGCTGGGCGAATCAGGCTCCGACGACGGGGCAGTGTTCGGCATCCGCAGCGATGCCGTTACAAGGGCCTTCGAACGCGCTGTGATGCGTGCCCGCAAGGGCTACCTGCATGAGTGCAAGGAAAAGCGCCAAAAGCCCGACATGCGGTATCTCACCGATCTGCGCTTCCATGACCTTCGACATGAGGCGACTTCGCGTCTGGCTGAGATTTTCCCGCTGCATGAGCTCACCAAGATCACAGGCCACAAGGATCCCAGAATGTTGATGCGGTATTACCATCCTAGGGCAGAAGATTTAGCTAAACGCTTGCTTTGAGGTGCACACTCAAGTTGCACAAATTGAAATGCGGGCTAGTAATCTAAAAAATATTCGCAAACGCGCTGAAATTTAAATAAAAAATATGACAGACTATGATTTTAAGTCTTTGAATGATAAAGAGTTTGAGGCGCTTTGTGCTGATTTGATAGGGCAAAGCGAGGGGATGCGATTTGAGCGATTCAAACCTGGAAAAGATTCTGGGGTGGATGGGCGATTCTTTACCAATGAAAAACATGAAGTGATCCTTCAATGTAAACATTGGGCAAACACTCCTTTAAATCAATTGATAAGTTACCTTAAAAAAACAGAAAAAAAGAAGCTTGATAAGTTAAAGCCGCATCGCTATATCCTTGCGGTATCAAATCCACTTTCGCGAGCGGATAAAAAAGCGATATCAGGTGCTTTAGGGCCACATGTTGTAGCTGAGAGTGATATTTTTGGAAAAGAAGATCTTAACGACTTCATCGGAAAAGACGCCTCCATCGAGCGACGGCACTATAAGTTGTGGCTTCATAGTTCGAGTATTCTTGGTCATTTATTCAATAATGCGATTTTTGGAAGAAGTGCTTTTTCTTTGGAAGAAATTGTTCTTGCATCTTCTAAGTATGTAGTGACGGCAAACCATGAGATTGCACTACAAAGGTTAGAAAAGTTTGGCGTTGTTATTGTTACTGGCGAGCCGGGAGTTGGAAAAACAACGTTGGCAGACCACTTGTGTTTGCATTACATATCTCAAGATTTTAATTATCTGAAGATATCTGAAGATATCCGAGAGGCTGAGGCAGCCTTCGATCCAGATAGTAAACAAATAATATATTTTGATGATTTTCTCGGCCGAAATTATCTGGAGGCCTTGAAAGGACATGAAGGAAGTCAGATTACCCAATTTATACGCAGAGTTTCTGCTAATAAGAATAAAAGATTTGTTCTCACATCGAGAAGCACGATATTGAACCAAGGAAAGTTGCTCATTGATATTTTTGAGCAGCAAAATGTGAAAAAAAATGAGATTGAACTGAGGATTAAATCTCTTACTTCGTTCGATAAAGCACAAATTCTCTACAATCACATTTGGCACTCTGGCCTAGACGTGCAATATGTCGAGCAGCTTTATGTTGAGAAGCGTTACCGTAAAATAATTGAGCATAGAAACTTCAATCCACGATTGATCAGTTATATTCTTGATTCCACGAGGCTTGATAATTGCCTTCCTGCGGATTATTGGAATTATATTGTTAAGTCTTTAGCAAATCCTTCTCAGATTTGGGAAAACCCATTTGTTGCGCAGCAAGACGATTTTGGTCGTGCTCTAATATTTTTATTGGTACTGCATGGCTCCTTGTTGGGGGAGGCCGAATTAGGGGAGGCATATCGCCGGTATATTGCTTTAGAAGATAACAAGCATTTTCAAGGAAGGCATGAGTTTCAATCCAATATTAGATTGTTAACTGGATCATTTTTCAATCGTAACGTTGCTTCAAATGGTTTGGCTGCTGTTGACTTATTTAATCCATCCATCGCTGATTATGTAATTAGGCGATATGCTGGAGACCTTACTTCGCTTAAGCTGGGTCTCCAGTCGCTTAAAACCACTCGATCGTTAATAACTTTGCTAAGTCTTTGGGTTGACAAACATCTTTCGAGTGAAGATGCGCAATCAATAGCTGGAAATTTGATTGAACACATAAAAAAGACCGATTTTAAGGGGGTGGATGTTGGGTACGTCTCGTTGCTATGTGATATTTGCAGGCGGCTTAATGTTGCCAAAGATGCTGAATATCCGGCGCTTGAGCATGCTTTAAGATATATTCTTGTTGAAGGCGCTGGTCAGGCCACGGATGATTCTTTTCGAGCCATCCAGTGGGGCATTGAAAAAGGTGAATTTTCGGATTCTCAAGGATTAAGTTTTTTGAGTGAGAACGTCGATGCAATTGAGTCTTTGGCGGAAATGAAAGCTGCGGGTGCCTTGCTTTCGGATATATCTAAAAAAGTGGAAGGTTATGCAAATGTATTGTCTGTATTTAAAGCGCACATTGTTGATGTAGTATCGGAATCGTTTAATGATTTTATTGATGTGGATTACACATTTTCAAGCATTGAATACGGTGATCATGCATCAGCCAGCAGAGAGTTGGAAAAAGTTATTGAAAAAGAGCTCTCTTCGATAGGTATCGATTTTAATGCGACCGAGATTTCGGATGTATTGTCGGCGTATGATGTTGTGAATGGTTTGCATAGTTATTATGAGAATTCCTACGATGGAGATGATCGGCGTGTAGATGGGCCGGCAGTATTGGTAGTTGATGAAATTGATGATTTATTCGATAGAGGCTAATTTGAGATATTTGGGGCATAAATGCTATATGGAAATTGATTGGTTAAATCCTTCTCATGACGGAGCTTGCGAGGAAGAAGCAATCTGTCTTTTGCAAAAATGGTCTTAATGGTTTTCGGATGGGTTCGAGGTCGGTAAAGGTTATGAAATAAATCAACAGGAGAAATATCGTGAAACTTGTCGCAGTGATCTTAGAAAACTTTCGGGGCTACTCTCAATGCACTCGAATCGAAATTGACAATCTGACCGCGCTTATTGGCAAAAACGACGCGGGAAAGTCCACGATTCTTGAAGCACTTGAAATATTTTTTAATGACGGCAAGTTGGAACGTGGTGATGCATGCGTACATGGGGCAGGTACGACGATCCGTATCGGTTGCGCCTTTAAAGGTCTGCCTGCCGAGATAGTCCTCGATGCGACTGCTCGCACCAATCTCGCTGCCGAGCATTTGTTGAACGAAAAAGGCGAACTCGAAATCATCAAAGAATGGGATTCTGTGGCTAAAACGCCAAAGGAGTCAGTTTTTGCCGTAGCGCTGCACCCGACCAATGTCGACGCCACCGACCTACTCACGCTCAAAAATGCCGAGTTAAAGGCCAGGGTCAAAAAACTTGGCATCGATGAAGCTACTGTGAATCTGACAATCAATGGAAAAATGCGACAAGCCATTCGCGATGCTTGCCAGCCGCTGAAACTTGAGCGCAAACAGCTACCGCTCGACAAGGAAGACGCTAAAAAAGTTTGGGATCAGCTCAAGCTAAAGCTTCCGATGTACGCACTCTTTCGTTCAGATCGACCAAGTCAGGATGGCGACGAAGAAGTTCAAAGCCCACTGAAATTCGCGATCGTGCAAGCGCTTAAGGAAATGGCGGATGATCTAAAAAAGATCGAAGACGCAATTAGACTGCGCGCGGAAGACGTTGCAAATCGGACACTGGCAAAATTAAATGAAATGGACAGCCGATTAGCAAAAGAGTTAAAGCCTTTTTTCAAAACTGACCCAAAATGGGATGTTTTCAAATTTGGACTGATGGGAGACAACGGTATTCCCATCAATAAGCGAGGGAGCGGTGTTCGCCGCCTTATCCTGCTGAACTTCTTCAGGGCCGAAGCTGAACGGCGGCAAATAGAGAAGGGGGCATTGAGCGTGATCTACGCTATAGAGGAACCTGAAACCTCGCAGCACCCTGACAACCAACGATTGCTGGTTCAGGCGCTCAAAGAACTAGCCGTAGACGAGAACACGCAGGTGTTGGTCACTTCTCATACGCCAGGCTTAGCAGGTCTTCTTCCAAGCGATAGCCTGCGATGTGTGCGCAAGCAGGCCGATGGAACTGCGGCAGTTTCCCATTGCAACGACGACGACTTAGCCATTATCGCGAATGAACTCGGCGTGTTGCCTGACAGGCGAGTTCAAGCACTGGTTTTCGTCGAGGGAACAAACGATATCGAATTCCTTGAGCGGGTCAGCGCCATGCTCAAGCCCGGCTTGGCTAATATCGTGGACTTCACTAACGACAACCGCGTGGCACTGGTACCCCTTGGTGGCGGGTCTTTAAAGCAATGGGTTGCCAAACACTATTTACGAAATCTGAATCTTCCAGAAGTCCATATATACGACCGTGACGACGCTACGCCGCCGAAGTACCAGCGGGAATGCGATGCTGTTAATGCCCGTGGAGGAAGATCGTGGGCTGTCATAACGGTGAAGCGTGAGTTGGAAAACTACTTGCACGCCGATGCAATTGCGGAAGGCATGCCCGGCATAACGGTCACGTTCACGGATACTTGCGACGTGCCGCTGATCATTGCGAAATCAGTTCATGAATTGTCGGGCGGCGCGAAACCGTGGGCTGATGTTTTGGCCGACGCCAAGGATCTAGGGGACAAAATCAATCGAGCCAAGAAGCGCCTTAACAGAGATGCGGCGGCGAAAATGACAACCGCTAGGCTTGCGCAAAGTGATGCTCTCGGCGAGATCACGGGTTGGCTCACGAGAATTCATGCCATGCTCGTATAGTGACCCGTAAAGGCGGGCCGCTGACCTTCTACGAATTATTTGATGCTAAAAATCACATTCGATTTGCTCGCCGCCTTTCTCACGTGTTGCGCGGTACACGCTGGCCATGTGATCATATCGGTCTCGAAGAGGCTAGCCAAGACTTCGCTCAGCTGAATTTTCAATACATGCTTTGGCGGCTCGAAAAAATATCTAGCAGTGCTCACGTTAGCCTCGTCCTCCTCCGTGATTAAAAGGGTTTACTTTCAAAACGCTTATTCATGTATTGGCCTTTAGGTGTCGAATCGATTGTCGATGACGAGGGTGCTTGGTAGATCGGTTCAGACGACAACTTGGGCTTATACTGCGCGAAAATACGGTTGAAGCGGCAGTTCGGTTGAGTCTTGATAATATTTTAATGACTGCCGTAAGTCAGCTTTAGCTGTAAGAAAATCATATTTTTTTGCATGCCCGGTTTCGATCTGGTAGTAAACGATCATTAGCATGTTAATCACTGCTTCAAGCAGCGGCGACACATGCATTGCCATGTCTTGATTCAATAAGTCGAATTCGAAATCGATTGCTGCGAGCTGCGCTGCTGCTCGCTGAACTGACTTTGTTGCTACTGTACTATTTTGAGTTGCCATGATCACCTCTCCATCAGGTGTTATGTGGAAATGCCGCCCGATTTCAGCCGGCCGGTGCGATTTGCTCTTATTGAGGTCGTCTATTAACAAACGCTTCAACCTCATCGTGAGTGCCAGCAGCCTTGCCAAGACTATTGCTGTCAAATGCGGTGGCGTTGTGTAGCGCGCTTTCTTGATCTTGGCTTGCCCGGATTGCGGAAGCAATCTTTCCGCCCGTGGTTTCGCTGATGCGATCAAAGGCCAAATGGCGCATGCTTGCTGCCTTGGTTTTGGCTATATCCCAGGAGCCTTGTGCCACGTTGTTCACAGTGCCCACAGCAATGGCCGCTGCACAGCCCAACATGCTGCCGGTAGGGAGTTGTTCGCCGGGTGCTAAGTGGGTGACTTGCCCCTCTCCCTTTGTGTCAGAGCTTGCAGCTTTGCTCTTTTCTTCAGCACTATCTGCCACATCGGGCGCACCTGCATTCGTACTTTCTGACGGTACATCACTGCCACTGGTCGAGCTGTTGCTTTCGGAAATCCCACCACTAAAGCCTCCGCCTGAACTACTGCGCGAGTTGCCGGCCGAACGGCTGGCTGAGCTCTTAACGCTGTCCATGCTTGCAAAGACGCCCCCGCTGCTTGAACCGCTGCCACCAGAGCTTGCGGCGGCAGATGCAACACTGCCCATACCACCGTTACTACTCCCTTCGCTGGATGCGGCGGAGGCCTTTCTATATGCCGCCATGATGGCCTGTGCACCGCCCGCCGCGTTGGCTGCGCTGGCCATCATGGCTGTACCAGCGACGCTTACTGCACCTGCGGTCATGGTGGCTGCTCCCATCGCGGCACCCATGGCCGCTCCTGCCCCGAAGTTACCAATACCACCCGCACCACTAACACTTGAACCGGTGATAACGCCGGCGATGAGGGGAGGCACGCGATTGACCAGTATCAGCAAAGCTAGGCAGAAAACCAGCATCACGCCCAGCTCTTCAAAGTTCAGGATGCCGGTGTTCATCCTGGCGTAGAAGCTGGAAAGCAGGTCGTTTCCGATCCCAACCAGCAGCACCATCGTCATGATTTGCACGGCTATGCCCAGCACCGTCTTGTAGTAGTTGATCGCCATGTCCGAGGTCCACCGCGATCCACCAAACCCCAAGAAGAAGATCCCAGCGTACGAGAGCAGCCAACCCGATACCAGGAGCAGCAGCATGTTCACGGCGATAACGGCCAACAGCAGCAGGATGCCAGCGCTCAGGACTGCGCCAATGAAGCTGTCGATGGGCGACCAGGCCGATAGGTTACGGATCGCCTGCTTCCAGATCATGAAGCCCACATCGACGATGCTGGATGGTGTGATTGAAGAGAAGCCGGAAGCTTGTTCGCCGACCCGCGCCAGTGACTGAATGATCGAGCTTGCGAAGTTCGGGCCGTTACGCAGGAGCCAGAGGAAAAAGCCGAAGAACAAAATAAATCTAATGAACTCGGCAAAGAACTCGCCGATGTCGGCCTGGCGCAGCGCCATGAAGCCGAACGTGACAACCATCGAGATCGTGCCCAGCGTCCAGAAGAGGAACATGGCGGCGTTCATCACCACGGCTTGCCAAGCCACGGCACGCGTGGCGAACTCGGTCACCACCTGATCAAGCATCCCTTGGTTGGTGAGTTGGGCAGATGCGGCTGTGCAGCAGAGCGCGAGGAAGGTACCGATCAGCAGCGTTGGCTTGTACAGTGTTTTCATGGCTTCGCTCTCTTCTAGTCTTTGGGGTCGGCCATCTCAAGCCAATTCATGGGCTTCTTGGTCGGCGCAATGCCGCCGCCAGTTGGCGATCGGCGTGAGCACAACCCGGCGAAGGTTTCGCGTGCTGCCTTGTCCTTGATCTTTTTGATCGTCTCGATCTGACAATTGGTGTCGTTGACCTCCGGCATGGGCATGGTCGCCAGCTTGTTGTCGCAGCCGGCCAGTAGCGTCGCTATGAAGCCGACGAGCAGAATCGTTTTTCTCATGGTGAGTTTCTCTGGTCAGCGGGTTAGGTCAAGCCAGTTTCTGGGACTGCTCGTCTTGCCAATGCGAGACTCCGTCGAAGTGGCGTGCGTCGCCTGCTGTCGGG
Organism: Variovorax sp. PEI5; assembly: GCF_056679935.1. NCBI lineage: Bacteria > Pseudomonadati > Pseudomonadota > Betaproteobacteria > Burkholderiales > Comamonadaceae > Variovorax > Variovorax sp. PEI5. Next base: position 1,628,117 of record NZ_CM155257.1, on the reverse strand, counting down.
CTTCAAGATCGGCCTCGGCTTGCATCCTGGTCGTGACAGCGTTGTGCTGCGCGATCAACAGGCCGCGAATCTGCAGGAGTTGGTTGGCTTGGTTGCTGGCGAGCTGGTTTGCGAACCCGATGGCCTGCATCTGGCCGCTTGCGCCTTGCGCCGCCGACTGCAGCCGTTCCAGCGTGCGAGCGTCCGAAGTGAGGTTTTTCTGTTGTTGCTCCAAGCCTTTGAACATTGCGTCATTGGCCTTCTTCTGGCTCCCACTCGCCAGACGTCGATTCTGTTCCAGCACTGCGCGCTCAGCATCGCTGCATCCGCTGGCAGAAAAACAGGGCGACGATCTGTAGTAGCTCACGTCTTGGAACTTGCCGATGTAGCTATCCAAGCTGCCGAGCTGGTTCTTGTAGTAGTCAAGCGTGTTGACGGCGTTCATCAATCCGTTGATCGTGGACTGCGCTTGATCCCAGATGTACGCGGCTGGCGCGACAGTGTTCTGGATCATGTTTTCGTACTGTTGGAGCTGGGTGCGGTACTGCTCAATCTGCTTGAGCGTCTGGGCCACGTTCTCCACTGCCGACATGACAGTTTGCGTTAGGTTCGCGCTGTCGATCACCGGTATGCCGGCCTGCGCTGGAATCATCGCGCCAGTAGCGGCGAGGGTAACCACAATAGAAACTTCGACCGCTAAATTTTTCATGTTCGTATTGAACTCCATTTTCTAATAATGAATAGGTCACCGTTTGGAGCGAGGCGTGACGATTTCGCGCATGGCTTCATGCATTTGATTCTGGTTCTGATCAATTTTTGAAAGCAAAGCTCGAATAGTTGATTCGCCAAACTGACGAGTTCTCAGGTCGTCTGTAAGCCAAAGCTTTAGTAACCCGCCAAGCCGTCCCAAGTCGCCATTGATGCGAGCTAGTTCTTCAACGCGTTTGTTGTCGACGATGGATTTAACCTGATATCCCATTCCCAAATTACGTAGAAATGTGGAAGTGCTAAGTCCAGTTGATTTTGCCAGTGAGATGATTTCGGATTTCTCGTCTGGCGTCACCCAAACATTAATGGGTGTGTGCCCTTTTCTGGTGGCAACGGATTCGCATTTAGGCATAGCAGGTTGCATTGCGGCGGCAGCCGACTGCCTCGCAGAGCAGGAATCCTCGTTGAGCACAAAGTGCGAATGAGAGGAGGGCGAAGTACATGAACCGGCTTGCCGGTACATGTACTTCGCCCATCCTGCCCGCACTTTCACTGCATGAAGTTCGCTGTTGTCGCGTCAACTTTACCGCTTCGATTACGCTGCTTATCGAGTGTAGGAGGCCAGCAGCGCGAGAATAGCGCTGATTGATTGAAAGCGACGCACTAGCAGCGTTTACGCAGCGCATCCAGAGCGCATTTAATGAACAGAAACAGAGTTTGATCATAGTAGCTCGTCTTTCTTTGGATTTGGACTAAATGAAAAGGAATTAGATGAACTTGCCGTCTTTTTCTGGGATTGATCTTTCATCGTTTTTGTGCTTTTGCTTTTCTTGATATGACGATTAATATATTTGAGAAACGTTTCGTAGCGAAATGATATTCTTTTCTCTTCTCGTAAATGTTCCCAAATGGTTTTTAGCTCGAAGCCTGCATCTATCGCATCGCTAACATTCTCAGAAACGGCGAGAAAAGATGCTAAGGTAGCAGCACGTTTTGATTTATTGCCTTTGCGTTGACTTAGCCATTCGGCTAGATCGTTTGGATAATTTCCCATCACTCAATTCCTTTCGGCTAGACCGCCGGTGAGCAATTCAGCAACCGAATCTGTTGGAAAATGAACTCTCCTTCCAATGCGAATCTTCCGATTATTTAAGTTGATAGCCCATTCTTCGGTCCGCATGGCAAGGACTACTCGGACTCCTCCAGGCTTGCGTTTGAGTACAACCGCAAGTTCTTCTAAGGTCATTGTTGGTCCGTACTTTTGAAGAAGAAAATCAAGAGTCGTGCTTGCCAAATTCTCACCTGTGAGCGTTAATCAAAGTTAGTTTCGATGAATTTTGTGCTGCTTGGCGTTATATTTACAGGTAAGTGCAAGACAAATTTATTACCCGGGCAAATTGTCCTAATCATCATGAAATCAACTAAAGAAAGACGCCGACAAGTCATACGCAGCGTGGCTCTACTCCACACGCTCAGCAAACGTGAAGGCATTACGTCGGTTTACGGCTTTGCGGAGAAATACGATGCCCTGGTATCCCCAATTCACTTAACTCAAGGTCAGGGGAAAAACGGGTGGCAAGCGCTTTTTAACGGTACGCGGCCGGTGTCCGCGACGAGGCTGCGTGCCCTCTCCACGGTGCATGCTTGGTCAGACGCAATCGACCTATTCGAGAACGGTCCCGCAAACCTCTGGAAAGCGATGTGGGGGCCGTCCGAGCAACTACGCCTTGTCATTGCTGACGAGTTGACCGAATGGCGAAATTTCGATCAAGCCGTTGCTGAGTTCGAAAGAGAATTACTTCTTGCTCAAAAATATCATGCGCCGTTGGCCCTTTTGCATCTTGCGAAGGCAATTGCATTTTACCGATTGCAGAATGAAATTCTTGGTTTAGGTGATGCCAGCTTAAGCTATGGTGTTGCACAGTGTTTGTGCAATGAGGTCTTACAAGGAGATATGGAATGTCTAGGGGTGAGACCAGCAATCAACGAAGAACTAGTGGAGTTCTTTTCAACCAAAGACAATTAAGAATTGTCGTCGTCATCAATTGCTGCTCGATGAGACGCGATTACAGCATGGCTAGATTAGGTCAGTTGAGCGCTAAGAGGACAGGGCACGCGCACCCACCATCAAAAATTTTAGCGGCTAAAGTTAGATTGCCCCTCAGATGTCAAAAAAGTAGCGTTTCTGATCCTCGACCGCCCCTCAGGTGTCAATGGAGCAGCAGTTCCGATCCTCTACCGCCCTCAAGTGTCAATAAGCAGAGGTTCTGATTCTCAACCGCCCCTCAAGTGTCAATAAGCAGCGGTTCTGATCCTCAGCCGCCCCTCAAGTGTCAATAAGCAGCGGTTCTGATCCTCAGCCGCCCCTCAAGTGTCAATAAGCAGCGGTTCTGATCCTCAGCCGCCCCTCAAGTGTCAATAAGCAGCGGTTCTGATCCTCAGCCGCCCCTCAAGTGTCAATAAGCAGCGGTTCTGATCCTCAGCCGCCCCTCAAGTGTTAATAAGCAGCGGTTCTTATCCTCAACCGCCCCTCAAGTGTCAATGAAGCAGCAGTTCTGATCTTCAACCGCCCCTCAAGTGTCTATAAAGCAGCAGTTCTGATCCTCAACCGCCCCTCAAGTGTCAATGAAGCAGCAGTTCTGATCCTTAACCGCCCCTCAAGTGTCAATGAAGCAGCAGTTCTGATCCTCGACCGCCCCTCAAGTGTCAATAAAGCACCGGTTCTGAAACCCTACCGCCTCCCAAGTCTCGATGAAACTGCGGTCCTAATCGATACTGTGCCAAGGTTCACAAGCGTTGCCACCAGAACGCTTAGTTATAGCCTGCACAGTTCGAAGTTGAGCCTCGAAAATTTCTACGATCGCATCAATCGTTTTTCACCAGATACCCATTTTTCGCAGTCTTTTACGGCTTCGGTATCTGGTTCGAGTCCTTCTATGCGCTGGCTTGCCAGACAGCTTCAAATCGTGACACTGCGTTCATATTGCTCAAGTGCGGATATGCGTCGGAGAACCATCACCCTATTTTAGCGGCTAAAAATTTCTAGCGATGTTGACACTTGAGGGGCGGCTTTGATGTCAATGACTCAACGCGATCAACATCTGGAGGTGGATTGAGCTTGCGGCTGTAGAAAGATTATTTATATTGCTGTGGACTGGTACGGGCTTGTCCGTACGTAAGTCGATTGCGGAAGTGGAAGCCTCTACTTGGAGTTAAACCTAAACTTATGACGTAGTTCGTGCGCAGGAAATAATGTGCAGTGGTGTGTTTGGATAAATCTGGTGATCGAGTTATCAAAAGGTTGTCCATGTGCAGATTTATATTGTTTTTAATAATTCAACTTCGTTCTGTATCAGATTCTGATACAGAACTAGCGCCGTATCAGAATCCGGTACAGAACTAGAGCTGTATCGTTAGGTGATACAGCTGCTTAATTTTTGAGCATCTCAGGGCGCCCGCTTCTTCGCATCTGGTTTGCAATCTCTGCCAAGCGGAGCCGGGCCTCAGCCGGTGTGGAGTGGGGTAGTGAAGACTCGACGCACGGCACTTGCATAGGAATCTGATCAGCACGCATGGTGGTCTTTAATCTGCCACCATGGGCCTCTTGTCGGAGGCTAGGGCCGGGAATCAGCTCAACCTCCGCCCACACGTCTGCATCATCGTCGCCGGTCTTACCCGCAGCCGATCTCTTGAGCTTAGCCAAGCGATCGCGCATAGTGGCCGGCACAAAATCTACTACGACCGTGCAAATCACGACGTTGCCGAGCCGCACGTCCAAGCGCTCACGTGCCACATAGATGTGCTTCGGTCCTCGCTTTGATATCCGAAGGAGATGATTGACTTCCAGCTTTTTGATCGCGGCTTGAACAGGATTAGTGGAAAGTCCTGTGAGCAACATCAGCCGTCGAATGCCTGGCCATGCTATGCCAGTCTGAAAATCGGCGTGACTCTTGATTGCGTGCCACACGGCAAATGCGTTCACGCCGATTTCTGCCGCCAAACCTGAGGTGAACATATCGCGCTGTTGCGTGTGATACGTGGTGTCGATATCGCCTTGAACAGACGGGCATGGGTTTTTCGCGGAAGGTACCGCAGGCCGCGCCTTTGATGTCGGTACGGCGCTCATTGATCAACTTTCGCAATGACTGACGTATGGGTGTCTAGATCAGTCTTCCGGCGCGCGCTTGCGACTTGCATCGCTTTTGTTGGGCGGCCTCGCCGAGGACTTGTATGGGCGTCCTGCTGTGCAGGTGCCTGGCCGCTGCTGGACTTTGCTACAAACGTAGCAAGCCATTGCTCAACGTCCTCCGCACGCCAGAGCAGGCGTTTTGTGCCAGGCAGTCGACACATCGGAGGAAGAGATTTTGGGTTGCGCGTCGCATCGCTGCGAATGCTGGCGACGGACTTATGCAGGCAAGCGGAAAGCTGTTCTACGCTGAGTAGATTATTCATGGGCGAGACCATTTCATTCCCGACCAATCAATGACGACTAGTCGAGTTCGAATGAGTCCGCGGCCCCGCACGCTGTTCAGATGATTAGAGATTTATGCCCAGGGCAACTCAATCAAATTTGCGATGAACAACATGCGGTGGGGTCATCCCCCATGGGTAACTCGCTCTCCAGTGGCGCACCGCACCTTGCTTCCAGCCTCATCCTGACCGGCGGCAGCGCGTACTGGCGATTGCTCAAAGCATCTTTTCCTACCTTCCCCCAATCCGCTTATGGGGGAGTGCTGCTGAACGGTGCGTGGCTTTCGCTTGTGAGGTATGGATCGCTTGCAAGCTATCCATACCAGTTGCTTTTTTCTCGAAGCCGTTTTCAACGCCCTCAGCGCGAGGTAAGAAGATCATAGCTGCAAAACGCGGCAATGGGGTGCGCTCGGATGCAGCGGCGGGGGCACTGCACTTGGCACAAATCTGGCACACGCAGTATGCAAAAACGTGCCTACAAAAGCAAAACAACGCACTGACCCGCAAGGGTTAGTGCGTTGTTTTTACTACCAAAAATGGTGCCGGAGAGATGAATCGAACACCCGACCTTCTCATTACGAATGAGCTGCTCTACCGACTGAGCTACACCGGCTAAGCCTTCGATTATAGCGGATCGTGGAAGCGTGTCGCGCGCTCGACCTCGTTTTTCGATCCCAGGATCACGCTCACGCGCTGATGCAGCTTGGTCGGCTGGATGTCCAGGATGCGTTCACGCCCGTTGGTCGCGGCGCCGCCGGCCTGCTCAACCAGCCAGCCCATCGGGTTGGCCTCGTACATCAGGCGCAGCTTACCCGGCTTGTCGGGCTCGCGCTTGTCCCAGGGATACAGGAACACGCCGCCGCGCATCATGATGCGATGCACGTCGGCGACCATGCTGGCGATCCAGCGCATGTTGAAGTCCTTGCCGCGCGGACCTTCCTTGCCGGCCAGGCACTCGTCGATGTAACGCTTCACCGGCTCGTCCCAGTGCCGCTGGTTGCTCATGTTGATCGCGAATTCCTTGGTGTCGGCCGGGATCTGGATGTCCTCCTGGGTCAGGATGAACGATCCCTGCTCATGGTCGAGCGTGAACATCACGACGCCGTTGCCCACCGTCAGGACCAGCGTGGTCTGCGGTCCGTAGATGCAGTAGCCCGCCGCGACCTGCTTGGCGCCGGCCTGCAGGAAATCGGCTTCCTGGACGCCGGGATGCCCCTCGGGCTTCTTCAGCACGCTGAAGATGGTGCCGATGCTGACGTTGACGTCGATGTTGCTGGAGCCGTCGAGGGGATCGAACAGCAGCAGGTATTCGCCCTGCGGATAGCGGTTGGGCACGACGTAGATGCTGTCCATCTCCTCGCTCGCCATGGCGGCGAGATGACCACCCCATTCGTTGGCTTCGATCAGCACCTCGTTGGCGATGATGTCCAGCTTCTTCTGGATCTCGCCTTGCACGTTCTCGCTCTCGGCCGTGCCGAGCGCGCTGCCGAGCGCGCCCTTGGTGACGGCCTGGCTGATGCCCTTGCAGGCGCGCGCGACGACTTCGAGGAGCAGTCGCAGCTGGCCGGGGATCAGCCCGTCGGCGCGCTGCTTCTCGACGAGATAGCGCGTGAGTGAAATCTTCTGTGTAGGGGCCATGATGTTCTTCGGGTCCTTTGCGTTCTGTGGAAAAGGTTCAGGGCGCTTCGGCCGGGTCGGCCAGTGCACGGTTGACGACTTCCTGCGTGTCCTTGCTCAGGCCGGGACGGTTCGCCACGCGCACGATCGCTTCGCGCGCGGCGCTGCGATAGGGCTCGGCGAGCTTGTTCCAGCGGTCGAGCGCGCGGGCGAGGCGGGCGGCCACCTGGGGATTGAGGGCGTCGAGTTCGATCACGCGGTCGCTCCAGAACACGTAGCCCGATGCGTCGGCGCGGTGGAACGCGCCCGGGTTCGCGCTGCAGTAGCTGAAGATCACGCTGCGCGCGCGATTCGGGTTCTTGAGCGAGAAGTCCGAATGCTTCATGAGCTGCCGCACGTGCGGCAGCACGTCGCCACCGCGGTCGGGCGCGCCGGCCTGCAGCGAGAACCACTTGTCGATCACCAGCGCCTCGTCCTTGAACAGGGCGTGGAAGCGCGCCAGTGCCTGTCCGGCCAGCGGATGTCCCGCCGAGACCAGGGCCGCGAGGGCGTTGAACCGGTCGGTCATGTTGGCCGCGTCCTTGAAACGCTGCAGCGTGCGGCCGGGCCAGACGGTGTCGCCGGAGCGGCGCGCCGCCAGGCACAGGTTGACGAGCGCCATGCCGACGAGCGCGCGCCGGCCGGCCGAGAGCGGATCGGGCGTGTAGGCGCCGGTGTCGTGGTTCTGCTCGTACACCAGCTCCCACTCGGCGTGCAGGGCGGTGGCGAGTTGCGCCCGCATGGCCTCCCGCACCGCATGCACGCGCTGCGGGTCGACGACGTCGAGCTGCTCGGACAGATAGGTCTCCGAAGGCAGCGTCAGCACCAGTTCCTTGAATGCCGCGTCGAGCCGGTCGTCGCGCAGCACGCCGCGCATGGCGTCGACATAGCTGGCGTCGAGCACCGCCTCGTCGGGGCCGGCGCCGGCGATGGCGTGGATGGCGCTGCGCAAGGCCAGGCGCTGGCCGGCTTCCCAGCGGTTGAAGGGATCGGTGTCGTGGGCCAGCAGGGCCAGCAGCTGGGCGTCGGTGTAGGGGAAGTCGAGGATCACCGGCGCGCTGAAGCCGCGCAGGATCGACGGCACCGGCTCGGTCCCGACGCCCACGAAGGTGAAGGACTCCGCCTGCTGCGTCAGCACCAGCGTGCGGCTGCCGGGCCGATGCCCGCCGTCGTCGGCCTCGCCCTGCAGGCGCAGCGCGATCTCCCGGCCGTCGGCGTCGAGCAGGCCGAGGCTGACCGGAACGACGACCGGCAGCTTGGTCGGCTGGCCCGGGGTGGGCGGGCAGCGCTGCTCGAAGTGCAGCGTGTAGGTGCCGGCCGCGGCATCGTGCGTGGCGCTGGCGGTCAGGCGCGGCGTGCCGGCCTGGGCGTACCAGCGCTTGAACTGGGGCAGCAGCCGGGCCAGTTCGGAGTCGGGATTGGCATCGGCGATGGCCTGGGCGAAGTCGTCGCAGGTCACGGCCTGGCCGTCGTGGCGCTCGAAGTACAGCGTGATGCCGCGCTCGAAGCCGGCGCGGCCGACCAGCGTCTGCATCATGCGCACGACCTCGGCACCCTTCTCGTAGATCGTGACGGTGTAGAAGTTGCTGATCTCGATGTAGCTGTCGGGCCGCACCGGATGCGCCATCGGACCGGCGTCCTCCGGGAACTGCGCGGTGCGCAGCACCCGCACGTCCTCGATGCGCTTGACCGCGCGGGCCGAGGCGTCGGCGCACAGGTCCATGCTGAACTCCTGGTCGCGGAAGACGGTGAGGCCTTCCTTGAGCGAGAGCTGGAACCAGTCGCGGCAGGTCACGCGGTCGCCCGACCAGTTGTGGAAGTACTCGTGGCCGACCACGCTCTCGATGTTCGCGAAGTCGGCATCGGTCGCCGTGGTCTGGCTCGCCAGGACGTACTTCGTGTTGAAGATGTTCAGGCCCTTGTTCTCCATCGCGCCCATGTTGAAGTCGCTGGTGGCGACGATCATGAAGCGGTCGAGGTCAAGCGGGAGTCCGAAGCGCGCCTCGTCCCAGAGGATCGAGTGGATGAGCGAATTCATCGCGTGCTCGGTCTTGTCCAGGTCGCCGGCGCGCACGTAGATCTGCAGCAGGTGGTCACGGCCGGCGCGCGTGGTGATGCGCTGCTCGCGCGCCACCAGCTTGCCCGCGACCAGCGCGAACAGGTAGCTGGGCTTGCGGAACGGATCGACCCAGCGCGCGAAATGGCGACCATCGGGCAGTTCGCCGCTGTCGACCAGGTTGCCGTTGGACAGCAGCACCGGGTAGGCGTGGCGGTCGGCGCGCAGCGTGACGGTGTAGTTCGCCATCACGTCCGGGCGGTCGAGGAAATAGGTGATGCGCCGGAAGCCTTCCGCCTCGCATTGCGTGAAGAAGGTGTCCTCGCTCACGAACAGGCCCATGAGCTTGGTGTTCTTGGCCGGGCAGCAGGTGGTGAAGATCTCCAGCTCGAAGCTCTCGGGCAGGTTGTCGATCACCAGCTGGTCGGCCTCGATGCGGAACGAGGCGCCCTGGCCGTCGACGAGGACGCGCGCCAGGTTCAGCTCGTCGCCATCCAGGCGCAGCGCGCACACGGGCGCATCGGGATTGCGGCGCAGACGCATGCGGTTGAGCACGCGCGTCTTGGCGGGGTCGAGGTCGAAGGTGAGCTCGACGGTGTCGATCCACCATGCGGGCGCGACGTAGTCCTCGCGCAGGATCGCCATCGGATCGACGGGGGCCTGTCCATCACGCAGTTGCAGCATCGAATGTCTCCAGAAAATCCGAAAGGACGAGCTCGTCGTAGGTGCGCACGGCCGCGACGACGTGCGGCCCCGCGAGCTCGTCGGGGGTGTGGGTGGTGCAGACGGCGACGGCACGCATGCCGGCGCGCCGTGCCGCCTCGATGCCGAAGGGGGCGTCCTCGAACACCACGCAATGCGCGGGCGCGACGCCGATGCGGCGGGCGGCCTCGAGGAAGATGTCGGGTCGCGGCTTGCCGGGCAGGCCTTCGTCGCCGCCGACGATGGCCAGCGGCGGCGGGTCCATGTCCAGCCGCGACATCACGAAGGCGATGTTGTGGCGGTCGCCCGCCGTGCCGATCGCGATCCGCACGCCGCGCGCGGCCGCGCCGGCGGCGAAGGCCCGGAAGCCCGGGACCTCGGCGAAGGCGGCGCCGAAGAGTTCGCGATAGATCGATTCCTTCTCGTGCGTGATGGCCGCGCTCTCCTCGGCGCTCACGACGCGCTCCATCAGTTCGCAGGCGCATTCGTAGGCATTGCGCCCGGTGGTGCGGCGCATCAGGTCGTCCACGTCCAGCGCCAGGCCGCGCCGGCGCGCGAACTCGCCCCAGGCCCTGGCATGCCAGGGCATGGAGTCGACCATGGTGCCGTCCATGTCGAAGATGATGGCTTCGACGCGGGGCGCGGAGACGGTGGGGCCGGCCATCAGACGCCCTGCTTCAGCGAGGCCTCGATGAAGGCGTCGAGATCGCCGTCGAGCACCTTCTGCGTGGCCGAGATCTCGACATTGGTGCGCAGGTCCTTGATGCGGCTGTTGTCCAGCACGTAGCTGCGGATCTGGTGGCCCCAGCCGACGTCGGTCTTGCTGTCCTCGAGCTTCTGCTGCTCTTCCTGGCGCTTGCGCATCTCGTGGTCGTAGAGCCGCGAGCGCAGGCGCTTCCAGGCGACGTCGCGATTGCTGTGCTGGCTGCGGCCGTCCTGGCACTGCACGACGATGCCGGTCGGGATGTGCGTCAGGCGCACCGCCGAGTCGGTCTTGTTGATGTGCTGGCCGCCGGCGCCGGAGGCGCGGAAGGTGTCGGTGCGCACGTCCGAGGGATTGATCTCGATCTCGATCGAGTCGTCGATCTCCGGGTAGACGAAGATGCTGGCGAAGCTGGTGTGGCGCCCGCCCGAGGAGTCGAACGGCGACTTGCGCACCAGGCGGTGGACGCCGGTCTCGGTGCGCAGCAGGCCGAAGGCATAGTCGCCCTCGACCTTGATGGTGGCGCCCTTGATGCCGGCGGTGTCGCCGGGGGTCTCGTCCTCGATCTGCGTCTTGAAGCCCTTGCGCTCGGCGTATTTCAGATACTGGCGCAGCAGCATGCTGGCCCAGTCGCAGGCCTCGGTGCCGCCGGCGCCGGCCTGGATGTCGACGAAGGCGTTGAGCGGATCGGCCGGGTTGTTGAACATTCGGCGGAATTCGAGCTGCTTGATGTCGGCCTCGAGGAGGGCGGCGTCATCGGCGATGGAGCGCAGGCCGTCCATGTCGCCATCGGCCTTGGACATCTCGAAGAGTTCCGTGTTGTCCGACAGGCCGCTGGTGAGTCGGTCGAGCGTGACGACGACGTCGTCGAGGGACTTCTTCTCGCGCCCGAGTTCCTGGGCCTTCTTGGGGTCGTTCCAGACGGTGGGGTCCTCGAGCGAGGCGTTGACCGTCCTCAGGCGTTCGGATTTGGCATCGTAGTCAAAGATACCTCCGGAGATCGACCGTCCTGACGCTCAGGTCCGCGAGGGTTGCGCCGATTTGGTTGATTTGTTCTGCGTCCATGGAGTGTCCTGAAAGTGTGCGGGTGAACCCGACATTTTCTCATGCCCGCGCATCCGGCGCGACGTGGTGCGGTATCGGCGCCGGCGGCGACTCGGCCAGGGGTCGCGTCGGCAGCGCCACGGTGAAGCACGAGCCCTGGCCCGGCTGGCTCTCCACGCCGATGTCGCCGCCGTGGGCGCGCACGATCTCGCGCGTGATGTAGAGCCCCAGGCCGAGGCCGGCGGCGTGCTTGCGGCTGTCGTCGGTGCGCTCGAACTGCTCGAAGATGCGCGCCTGGTCCTGCGGCGCGATGCCGATGCCGCGATCGCGCACGGTCATGCGGGCGCGATCCGCGCCCAGGCCCGTCACCTCGATCGCCACGGGCCGGCCGCCCCCATAACGCAGGGCGTTGGTCAGGAGATTGGTGAGCACCTGCTCGATGCGGAACTCGTCCCAGACGCCGGGCACCTCGGCGGGCGCGTGCAGGTCGAGCGTCGAGCCGACCGCCTCGCCCTGGTTGGCCAGGCTCTCGACCACGCGGCGCGCCATCGCGGCCAGGTCGAAGGGCTTGGGCCGGATCGACAGCGCGCCCTGGCGCAGCCGCGTGACGTCGAGCATGTCGTCGATCAGGCGCACCATGTTCTGGATCTGGCGCTGGTCGCGCTCGATCATGGCCGGCAGGTTCTCGGGCGCGAAGGGCGCGAGGTTGCCGCGCGCGAGGTGCATCTTGCGCACCTGCGTCTCCAGGTAGAGCGTGTTGAGCGGGGTGCGCAGTTCGTGCGAGACCATCGACATGAAGTCGTCGCGCATGCGCACGGCGCGCTGGAGTTCGGCCTGGGTCGCCTGCAGCTGCTGCACCAGCGCGTCCTGCTCGCGGTGGGAGGCGGCCAGCGCCTCCATCTCGTGGCGCAGCGCCTTGCGGTGGCGGTGCAGGTCGACGAAGACGCTGACCTTGCTGCGCACCACCTGCGCATCGAGCGGCTTCTGCAGGAAGTCCACCGCGCCGCTCTCGTAGCCGCGGAACGCATAGTTGAGCTCGCGCCCGGCGGCGCTGACGAAGATGATCGGGATGTGGCGCGTGCGCTCGGTGCTGCGCATCATCTCGGCCAGCTCGAAGCCGTTCATGACGGGCATCTGCACGTCGAGGATGGCGATCGCGAACTCGTGGTCGAGCATCAGCGCCAGCGCGTCGTCGGCGGAGGTGGCCTGGAAGACGCGGCGTTCCGGGCCGCGCACGAGCGCTTCGAGCGCGAGCAGGTTGTCGGGCAGGTCGTCGACGATCAGCAGTTTGCTCTCGACATCAATCGGCATGAAATGGGTCCAGTTGCACGAGCAGATCGCGCAGGCCGCGAAGCGGCAGCACGGCATCCGGCGCGTGGCGGCCGAGGGCCGCACGGGGCATGGTATCGACCTCGGCATCCGCGGGGTCTTGCACGGCGGTGAAGCCGCCGGCCTGGTGGATGCGCAGCAGGCCTTCGGCGCCATCCTGGTTGGCGCCGGTCAGCAGGAAGCCCGCGAGCGCGCCGCCATAGGCATCGGCGGCGGATTCCATCAGCACGTCGATCGACGGGCGCGACCACAGCACCGGCGGCTCGCAGCTCAGCGAGAAGAAACGTTCGCGCTCGATCGACAGGTGATAGCTCGACGGCGCGAAATACACCGTGGCGGGCTCGACCGGCGCCTTGTCGGCGGCCTCGAGCACCCGCACGTCCAGGCGCTGGGCGAACACCCGCGCCAGCAGGCTCTCGCGATGCTCGGGCAGGTGCACCACCACCACCACCGGCAGCCGCCACGAGGCCGGCAGGCCACCCAGCAGCGTCAGCAAGGCCTCGACGCCGCCGGCCGAGGCGCCGATGACCACCGCTTCGACGCGCCGGCGCGCCAGTGCGGCGCGCGGCGGCAGCCTGGGGACCACCGCGTCGGTCATGACGCCTTGCGGTAGATGCGCTCGGCCCGCGCGAGCGGGTCGAAGCGGGCGGCATAGCCGGAGAAGTCGATGCTCTCCTTGGAACCCAGGCCGAGGAAGCCGCGGTGGCACAGCGATTCGTGGAACAGCCCCAGCGCCCGGTCCTGCAGCGTGCGGTTGAAATAGATCAGCACGTTGCGGCACGACACCAGCTGCGTCTCGGCGAACACGCTGTCGGTGGCCAGGCTGTGGTCGGCGAAGATCACGTCGGCGCACAGCGAGGGGTCGAAGCGGGCCGCGTCGTAGGCGGCGGTGTAGTAGTCGGAGAACGCCCGCCGTCCGCCCGACTGCTGGTAGTTGGTGGTGTAGCCGCGCACCGCCTCCAGCGGGAAGATGCCCTGGCGCGCCTTCTCCAGCGAGACCGGATTGATGTCGGTGGCGTAGATCTGCGCGCGCTGCAGCAGGCCTTCCTCGCGCAGCATGATGGCCATGGAGTAGGCCTCCTCGCCGGTGCTGCAGCCGGCGATCCAGATCTTGATCGACGGATAGGTCTCCAGCACCGGCAGCACCTGCCGGCGCAGCGCCAGGAAGTAGGCCGGATCGCGGAACATCTCGCTGACCGGGATGGTCAGGAACTGCAGCAGCTGCGCGAACACCGCCGGGTCGCGCAGCACGCGGTCCTGCAGCTCGGAGATGCTGGCGAGGCCGAACTGGGTCAGCGCGTGCGCCACGCGCCGCTTCTGGGAGGCGCCGGTGTAGTCGCGGAAGTCGTAGCTGTAGCGCAGGTAGATCGCCTCCATCAGCAGCCGCAGCTCGATCTCGCCGGCCGACGGGGGGGTCGCGGGTCGCGTCACAGGCGCTCCAGGCGCGGCATCCAGACGCGCATCAGCGAGAACAGGCGGTCGAGATCGACCGGCTTGGCGAGGTAGTCGCTGGCGCCGGCGGCCAGGCACTGCTCCTGGTCGTCCTTCATCGCCTTGGCGGTGATCGTGATCACCGGCAGCTTGGCGAAGCGCGGGTCCTGGCGCAGGCGGCGCGTGGCCTCCAGGCCGTCCATCTCCGGCATCATGACGTCCATCAGCACCAGGTCGATGTCGGCCACGCGGTCGAGTTTCTCCAGCGCCTCGCGGCCGTTGCGGCCGATCTCCACGATGGCGCCGCGCTGCTCCAGGGCGCTGGTGAGCGCGAAGATGTTGCGCACGTCGTCGTCCACCAGCAGCACGCGCCGGCCCTCGAAGACGCGATCGCGCCCGCGCGCGGTGCGCAGCATGGTGCGCCGCTCGCTGGTCATGTCGGCTTCCACCTTGTGCAGGAACAGCGTCACCTCGTCGAGCAGGCGCTCCGGCGAGCGCGCGCCCTTGATGATGATGGAGCGCGAATAGCGCATCAGCTCGGCCTCCTCGTCGCGCGTGAGGTTGCGCCCGGTGTAGACGATCACCGGCGGGAAGGAACAGATGTCCTCGCTCGACATGCGCTTGAGCAGGTCGCTGCCCTGCATGTCGGGCAGGCGCAGGTCGGTGATCATGACGTCGAAGACGCGCTCGTGCAGCAGCGCCATGGCTTCCTCGCCCGATTCGACGGCCGTGATGGCGACGTCGTCGTCGCCGATCAGCCGCGTCACGGCCTCGCGCTGGAGGGCGTCGTCCTCGACCAGCAGGACCGACTTGAGCTTCTGCGTCAGCTTCTCCTCGAACTTGTCGAACACCTGGCGCAGCTGCTCGCGCGAGGCCGGCTTCATGGCGTAGCCGATCGCGCCCATGTGCAGCGCGGTCTCGACGTGGTCGGTGCCGGAGATCACGTGGACCGGGATGTGGCGCGTGCGCGGCTCGTCCTTCAGGCGCTGCAGCACGCTCAGGCCGGGCGCGTCGGGCAGGCGCATGTCGAGCAGGACGGCATCGGGCAGGAACTGCACGGCCAGGTCGAAGCCGTCGTGCGCGCCGTGCGCCACCAGGCAGCGGTAGCCGAGCTCGTGCGCGAGGTCGTAGAGGATGTGGGCGAACTGCGGCTCGTCCTCGATCACCAGCACGCGCCGGCCGTCGGTGCGCGTCGACAGCCGGTCGTCGGCGAAGGGCAGGGCGGGGGCCGCCGTCCCCCGCGCCGGGGCCGCGTCGCCGGCATCCGCGGGCGGCGGCATCGCGGACGCGCTCGCCGGGGCGGCGCGCGGCGGGAGCGAGGGCGCCGGGCGCGCCAGGGCGCCGGCGTTCGCGACGCCATAGGCCACCGGCATCGCGACCGGGGCGGCGCCGCCCGCCGCCGGTGCCGCAGCCGCCGCCTGCGGCGCGGCGGCCGGCAGGCTCAGCGTGAAGGTGCTGCCCGCGCCGGGCGCGCTGCGCACGCCGAGCGTGCCGCCGAGCAGCCGCGTGAGGTCGCGCGAGATCGACAGGCCCAGGCCGGTGCCGCCATAGCGCCGGCTGGTCGTGCCATCGGCCTGGCGGAAGGCCTCGAAGATGATCTCCTGCTGGTCGGGCGCGATGCCGATGCCCGAGTCGGTGATGGCGAAGGCCGCGCCACCCCCGGGCAGGCCCGAGACCTGCAGCGTGACCGATCCGCTCTCCGTGAACTTGATCGCGTTGGCCAGCAGGTTCTTCAAGATCTGCTCGACCCGGTGGCGGTCGGTCAGCAGCGTGGCCGGCGCGTCCGGCGCCATCTCGACCCGGAAGTCCAGCTGCTTCTGGTTGGCCAGCGGCGTGAAGGTCATCGACAGGCCGTCCGCCAGCGTCGCCAGCGGCATCGTCTCGGTGACGATGTCGAGCTTGCCGGACTCGACCTTGGCGATGTCGAGGATGTCGTTGATGAGCTCCAGCAGGTCGTTGCCCGACGAATGGATCGACTGCGCGAAGCGCACCTGCTCGGGCGTCAGGTTGCCCTGCGGGTTGTCGACCAGCAGCTTCGACAGGATGAGCGCGCTGTTGAGCGGCGTGCGCAACTCGTGCGACATGTTGGCCAGGAACTCCGACTTGTAGCGGCTCGCGCGCTGCAGTTCGCGCGCGCGGTCCTCCAGGTCGGCCTGCACGCGGCGCAGGGCGGCGTTGCGCAGGTCGAGTGCCTCGGTGCGCTCGGCCAGCTGGTCGTTGGTCTGCTCCAGTTCGGCCTGCTGGTTCTCCAGCGTCGCCTGCGATTCGCGCAGGGCGCGCGACTGCTCCTCCAGTTCCTCGTTGGAGGTGCGCAGCTCCTCCTGCTGGACCTGCAGTTCCTCGTTGAGCTGCTGGGTCTCGGCCAGCACTTCCTGGAGCTGCTCGCGGTAGCGCGCGGCGGCGATGGCGTTGGCGATGTCGTCGGCCACCAGTTCCAGCAATTGCGTCGCGCGCTCGTCGGGCGTCGCCAGCAGACCCAGCTCGACGACGCCGTTGACATGCCCGTCGGCCGCCACCGGCAGCAGCACCAGCGCCGCCGGCGTCATGCTGCCCAGGCCGGAATTGACCTTGAGGTAGTCGGCCGAGAGCGGCTCGGCGCGCATCAGCCGCCCGCCCGTGGCCGCCTGCCCGACCAGGCCCTGGTTGGCGCCGAGGCGCTGGGACGCGGCTTCGGCCTCGCGCGAGAAGCCATAGCTCGCGACGCGGTCCAGGTTGCCCGTGTGGTCCCGCACATACACCGCGCCGACCGTGCTGTCGATGTGCCGGGCGAAGAAGTCGAGCACCTGCGCGCCGACGTCGCGCAGCCCCAGCTCGCCCACCAGGCGGCCGGCGAGTTCGGTCTGGCGGCTGCGCACCCAGGCCTGTTCGGCCAGCTGGTTCGCCGCCGCCTCCTGGCGGGCCAGCGTCCGGCCATAGTCCTGCGACAGCTGCAGCAGCTGGCGCCTGCCGAAATACGCCAGCAGGCCGGTGGCCGTCAGCGTGAACAGCAGGAACAGGCCGATGACCGCGATGCTGGTGTTGTTGGCCTGCTGGTTGCGCTCGAAGCGCAGCGACTGCTCGACCCGCATGACGTCGGCATAGTCGGTGCGCATGGCGTCGGTCAGGCGCTTGCCCTGGCCGCGGCGCATGGCGCTGAGGTAGTCGCCGCCGCTGCGGCGCAGGGCGATGACCTCGCTGGCGTACTGGTTCCAGGCCGCCTGCAGCGTCGCGATGCGGTCGATGCGCTCGGCCTGCGCGGGGTTGTCCTTGACCAGCTCGCGCACCATGGCCAGGCTCTTGGCGATCTGCGGCTGGGCGCTGTCGTAGGGCGACAGGAAGCTCTCCTCGCCGGTGATGACATAGCCGCGCATGCCGGTCTCCAGGTCCACGCTCAGGCGCTGCGCCTCGCTCACGTTGTGCGTGACGCGATCGGTGTGCTCGACCCAGCCGATGACCGACAGCAGGTAGACGATCAGCGAGACGAACAGCACCGCGCCGAACAGGCCGCCCAACAGCGGCAGCTTGACATTGCGCGACAGCAGACGTTCGAAGGCGCGCGGATCGATGACGGGGTCGGTCTTGTTCATGGATGCATGGCGCGTGACGGCAAAAACTGCCGAGTCTGCCAGGGAGCGAACGCGTGGGCCTGTCGGAAGAGAACGCGAGGTGCGCCACGGCGCCACGGAGCGGCACCGGCCCCGCGCCGCCGGACGCGGGGGGAGGGGGCCGAGGCGCTCAGATCGGCGCCCGGGACAGGAACTCCTCGATCAGCCGGGCGACCCGCAGGGGCTGGTCGTGGTGCAGCATGTGGCCGGCATCCGCCACCACCTCGATGCGCGCATCGGGGACCGAGGCCAGGCGCGCGCGGTATTCGGCGCGCGTGTAGCGGCCCTTCCAGCGCGCGAAGCTGTCGTCGGCCGCCTCCACGGCCAGCACCGGCGCGGCGATGCACGCATACAGCGCGACGGCCTCGTCGGCGCGATAGATGTGGGCATTGACCACCTTGTGGGCGGCATCGCCCAGGATGGCCCAGCGCGCGCCATCGCCCGTCCCGTCGCTGGCGCCGTCGGCGACCGGTGCCGCCCAGTGGCGCGCCAGCCAGCGCGCCTTGTCCGGCGCGATCCGGGGATTGGTCTTCATCAGGCGCCGCGCCACGCCCTCGGGGCCGTCGTAGGTCTGCAGCGCCATCTCGCCGCGATGCAGGCGCTTCTGCTGGTCGATCCAGTCGGCATAGCGCGCGGGCGCCTCGGTCGGCGCCAGGGCCGGCATCCCGAAGCCCTCCAGGTTCACCAGCCGCCGGATGCGGGCCGGGCGCACGCCGGCGTACTGCATCGCCAGATTGCCGCCCATGCTGTGGCCCACCAGGTCGACCGGTGTCGCGCCCGCGTAGTGGTCGAGCAGCCATTCGAGATCGGCCAGGTAGTCGGGCATCCAGTAGCCGTCGACCGGGCCGCCCGGGCTCCCGGGCGTGCGGCCGAAGCCGCGCCAGTCCGGCGCGACGACGAAACGCGACGTCGCCAGCTGGTCCACCACGAACTGCCACGAGGCCGAGACATCCATCCAGCCATGCAGCAGCACCAGCGGCGGCTGGTCGGCCGACGGCTCGCCCCAGAGCCGGACGTGATAGGGGAGGCCGCGCACGGACACGGTCTCGCTGCGGGAGGCATGGCGGGGTTCGTACATGACGCAGATGATAGGAAGATGGCAGGCGGGCCGTTGCGCGTGCGGGCGCGAGGGTTCGGAGCGTGGAGCGTCGAGCGTGGAGCGCGTTAGAGTGTTTCTCCTGTTCCTCTTCCATCGCGGCCGCGCCCGGTCACGGCCGCCACCACCATGCAACGCATCCAACTCGGGCAGAGCGATCTGCACGTCAGTCCCATCTGCCTCGGCACCATGACCTTCGGCGAGCAGGTCGACGAGGCCACCGCCCACGCCATCCTCGACCGCGCGCTCGAGCACGGCATCGACTTCATCGACACCGCCGAGATGTATGCCGTGCCCGCGCGCGAGGCCACCTACGGCGCCACCGAAACCATCATCGGCCGCTGGTTCGCCAGCCGTCCCGATGCGCGGCGCCGGCTCACCCTGGCCACCAAGGTCGCCGGGCCGTCGCGCGGCATGCCGTGGGTGCGCTCCGGCGCGGGCATGACCGCCGCCGACATCGTCGCCTCGTGCGAGGCCAGCCTGCGCCGCCTGCAGACCGATGTCATCGACCTCTACCAGATCCACTGGCCCGAGCGCCACGTGCCGGCCTTCGGCGCGCTCTACTACGACCCGGCCAAGGAGACTTCCGCCACGCCGATCCACGAGCAGCTCGAGGCGCTCGGCGGCCTGGTCAAGGCCGGCAAGGTGCGCCACATCGGCCTGTCCAACGAGACGCCCTATGGCGTGCACGAGTTCGTCCGCCTGGCCGAGCAGCACGGCCTGCCGCGCGTGGCGTCGGTGCAGAACGTGTACTGCCTGATCAGCCGTGCGCTGGAGAACGGGCTGGACGAGACGATGCACCGCCTGGGCGTCTCGCTGCTGGCGTATTCGCCGCTCGGCTTCGGCCTGCTGACGGGCAAGTACGACGCCAGCGGCATCGACGGGCCCGACGCGCCCAGGGGTGCGCGTATCGCCAGCTACGAGTCGGTGCGCAAGCAGCGCTGGGGCCGGCCCGACGCGCTGGCGGCGGCGCGGCGCTACAACCGGCTCGCGCGCGAGCACGGCCTGACGCCGACGCAGCTGGCGCTGGCGTTCTGCTACACCAAGTGGCAGGTGGCCAGCACCATCATCGGGGTGACGTCGGTGGCGCAGCTCGACGAGGACGTGGCCGCGTGGGGCACCTCGCTGTCGGCGGACCTGCTGGCGGAGATCGACCGCATCCGCTGGGAGCTGCGCGACCCGGCCAACTGAGCCCGGCGCCGGCATCGAAGCCGGTGCGCGGGTCGGCCCTCAGCGCTCCGGCTCCAGGCTCTTGAGCCAGCGCCAGAGCGTGGAGCGGCTGACGCCCAGGCGGCGGGCGGCCTCGTGGCGACGGCCGCCCGCCGCCGCCATGGCGGCCTGGACCTGCTCGGCCATGCTGGGCTCGGCGGGGCCGGACGTCGCCGGCGATGATCCGTCGGCGGCCGGCGCGTCGAAGATCTCCGGGCAGATGTGCCGCAGGTCGGCATCGGCATCGGCGGCGTCGCCCGCGTCGGTCTGCAGCAGGGTCACGCCGATGCGCTCGACGATGTTCTCGAGCTCGCGGATGTTGCCGGGCCACGCGTAGCGCTGGAGATCGGGCAGCAGCGGGGCCAGGGCGCGGGCCGCGCTCGCGCCGCAGCGATGGCGCGCGAGGCAGCGCGACAGCAGCACGCCCGCCAGCAATGCGATGTCCTCGTGGCGCTCGCGCAGCGGCGGCACCGGCAGGCGCAGGATGTTGATGCGGTAGTAGAGGTCGCGCCGGAAGCGGCCCTCGTGGATCATCCGGTCCAGCGGCTGGTGGGTGGCGACGATCACGCGCACGTCGACCGGGATCGAGGCGGTGGCGCCCAGGCGGGTGATCTCGCGCTCCTGCAGCACGCGCAGCAGGCGCGACTGCAGGGCCAACGGCATGTCGCCGATCTCGTCGAGGAACAGCGTGCCGGTGTGCGCGGTCTCGAACAGACCGCGCTTGCCGCCGCGGCGCGCGCCGGTGAACGCGCCTTCCTCGTAGCCGAACAGCTCGCTCTCCAGCAGGGTCTCCGGGAAGGCCGCGCAGTTCACCGCCACGAAGGGCTGGCCGGCGCGGTCGCTCTCGTTGTGGATGGCCTGCGCGAACAGTTCCTTGCCGACGCCGCTCTCGCCGGAGATCAGCACGGTGAGGTCGGTGCGCGCGAACCGGCGCGCCGATGCGATGGCCTTCAGGAAGCAGGGGCTCTCGCCCACCATGCTGGTGAAGCTGTGGCGCGCCGTGCTCTGCCGGCGGCGCTGCTGGATGCGCAGGCTGGTGTCGGCCTCGTGGATGACGCGGGCGTCGTACAGCGTGAGCGCGGCGCCGACGATCTCGCCGCGCTCGCGGATCGGCGTGCGATGCATGATCCAGTCGCTCTGGGCGAACTGCCGCACGGCCGCCCGCTCCTGGGTCCCGGTCTCCAAGGTCGACTGCAGCGACAGCTGCGGCTCGATCTCCTCCAGGAACTGGCCCAGCAGATCGGGCTGGCGGCGCTTGAGCAGCCGCTCCATCGGCGGGTTGACGGCGATGATCCGGTGGTCGCCGTCGACGGCCAGCACGGCCTCCTGCAGGTTGCCCAGCACGCTGTTGAGCTGCTCGTAGCGGCCCGCCTCCAGCCGGGTCACGCGCGCGAGCTCGATGGCGTCCTCGAAGCCCCGGCGGATGCTGCTCAGCGAATAGGCCAGGATGCCGTGCAGCCCGGCTTCCTCGGCCAGCTCGACCACCAGGCTCGAACCGACGATGACCCGGAAGCCGCCCTCGCGCAGCTGCTCGAACTTCTGCCGCGCGTCGTCGGGCGTCTGGTAGGCGTACTGCGCGATCTCGATGTTCAGCAGGTCCTTGATCGACTCCAGCTCCGGGATGGTCTCGCCATACATGACCAGGCCCACCCGGTCGGAGGACCGCCGCGCCTTGATCAGCGCCTGCAGGATGTCGAAGCCGGTCAGCTGGATCGTCGCCACCGGGATGGAGACGCCGGCGCGCAGGATGCTGGCGTTCGAGCCGGCGCTGACGATGGCGTCGACCTGGCCCCGGCGCCACCGGTCCTGCGCCACCGCCACCGCGTGGTGGAAGGTGGCGTCGATGACCTCGATCCGCGCGCGGTGCGCGTACTCCGCCATCACCGGCACGGCCAGCTCCCGGATGTGCCGGTAGCTCACGAAGCACAGGCGCGGCAGGATCGGAAGGCGGGGGCGGATGGTCATCGGGAACGGTGGGGGCACGGTCGATCGCCGGGTTCGTGGATGGCGCGTGCGACCGGATTATCGAAGCGATGGTCCGCGCCGGGGCTCGGGCCCATCCCGCAGGGCCGGGTCGCGCCGTGCCGCGTCATTCGAGCCGGATGTCCGCTTCCCTCACGACCCGGCCCCAGCGGGTGTGGTCGGCGGCGATCTGGCGCGCGAATTCCTCCGGGGTGTTGCCCACCGGCTCGAAGCCGCCCTTGAGGTAGCGCTCCCGGATCTCGGGCAGCTGAAGCACGGCGGCGATGTCCTTCTGCAGCCGCTCGACGATGGGCTGGGGCGTCCGGGCCGGGGCCAGTATGCCGTACCAGGAGGTGACGTCGACATCGGGCACGCCGGCTTCCGCCAGGGTCGGGACGTCCGGCAGGATCGCCGCCCGCCGGGCGCCGGTGACGGCGATGGCGGTCAGGCGGCCGTCGCGGATGAAGGGCGCCAGCGTCGGCACCACGGTGATGATCATCGGCAGCTGCCCGCTCGCCACGTCGACGACGGCCTGGCCGCCGCCCTTGTACGGGATGTGCTTGGCCTTCATGCCCGAGCGCAGGGCCAGCAGTTCGCCGGCCAGGTGGGTCGTGGTGCCGGCGCCCGCCGAGCCGAACTCCAGCCCGCCGGGCCGGTGCTTCGAGATCTCGATCAGGTCCTTGACCGTCTTCGCGTTGAGCGACGGATGCACCGCGATCACCAAGGCCGCGTCGTTGAGCTTGGTGACCGGCGCGAAATCGACCGCGGTGTCGAACGGCGCCTTGATCAGGTGGGGCGCGACCACCAGCGAGCCGTCGAAGCCCATCAGGAGCGTGTAGCCGTCCGGCGCGGCGCTGGTGACGACCTGGGCGCCGATGTAGCCCGAGGCGCCGGGCCGGTTCTCGATGATCACCTGCGTGCCCAGGCGCTCGCCCAGCCGCTCGACGATGGAGCGGACCACCGCGTCGCCGCCGCCGCCCGGCGCGAACGGCACCACGATGCGGATCGGCCGGTGGGGGTAGGCGGCGCCCTGCGCCCACGCGGGCGCCGTCGCGCCGAGCAGCGAGGCGGCCAGCGCGGCGCCGAAGGTTCTGCGGTCGGTCATGGGGATGTCTCCGTTTGGGTGGTGGGGAGGTGGGGCGCGGCCCGTGCGCTCAGCGGTCCCAGACCTCGTCGGGGACGGGCAGTCCGGCCAGGTCCTCGGCGGTCAGCGGCCGGTCGGCGACGACGCCATGGCTCTCCAGCATCAGGATCAGCTGCCGGGTGTGCTGCGCCGCGTGCCAGGCCGTGCGCTCCAGCACGTCGTGCATGGTCCGCCGCCCGTAGTAGGTGGGAACGGTGTAGCGCAGCGTGCGGTCGCTCTCCTGCGCCCACCAGGCCAGGATGCGGTCGCGCACCTTCAGGCCCCAGGAGGCGATGTCGGCGGCATCCCAGTCCTGCGGCGGCAGGTCGTTGAAGCCCTCGAACATCAGGTCGATCTGCTGGGCCGCCTGCAGGCCCATCTCGGCGACGCGGAAGACGTGGAAGGCGGTGCTCGCCGGCGTGCGCTTGCGGTTGCGGAACTCCTCCCGGAGGGCGCCGGGCGGGAACTGCCGCACGTAGCGCGCCGCCGCGTCCAGCACCAGTTCGAGCTTGCCGACGAGGGCCTCGGGCGGCAGCGCATCCATCAGCCGGGTCTTGAGGTCGAGGAACTTCACCACGTCGCCGAACGACTGGCAGAGCGTGTACCTGTCGCCCAGGGCGACCACCGGCACGCTGCGCGCGCCCAGGGCACGCAGCTGCGCCATGCCCTCGGGGTCGTTGTGGACGTCGATCGATTCGAAGTCGATGCCCTGCTTGGTCAGGAATTCCTTGGTGCGCAGGCACGACGAGCAGCCGGGCTGCCAGAAGACCTTGATGCGGGCGGGCGCGGACGTGGTCATGCGGTGGGTCCTTTCACGGGGTGTGGAAAGTCAGGTCGTCGAGGCGCCGATGGCCGCCAGGGCCGCTTCCGCGCACTGCATGTCCTGCGAGTAGTGGCCGCCGCTCAGGCCGATGGCGCCGATGACCTGGCCGTTCTCCTTGATCGGGAAACCGCCGCCGAAGATCACGAAGCGCGGCGTGTGCACGATGCCGTGCAGCAGCGGGGCGTCGTCCTTGATGTAGTCGTGCCACAGGTGGGTCGGCAGGCCGGTCGCCGACGAGGTGTAGGCCTTGTCCTGGGCGATCTGCAGCGAGATCAGCGAGGCGCCGTCCATCCGCAGGAAGGCCTTGAGCTGGCCCGACCCGTCGGTCACGGCGATGCTCATGGCGAGCTTCAACGCCGCCGCCTTGGCGGTGGCGCCCTGGATGGCGGCGAGCGCGGTCTGCGCGTCGATGGTCGAAATCTGGATGCTGGACATGGCGGTCGTCGAACCTCGTGGATGGGTGGTGGGTGGGTGGGTGGGTGGGTGGGTGGGTTGATCGGGGCGCGATGCGGCGGCCGTTCAGATCGCGTGGCCGAGCTCGTGCCCGTCGGCCGTCGCGGCCAGCACGTTGCGGGCGGTGCGCGCGTCGCCCACCAGGCGCACGTCGAAGCCGCGGGCACGCAGCGGGGCGGCGAGCGACACATCGGGAACGCGCGGCGTGGAGAACGACAGGAAGGCCGTGTCGGCGATGGTGGCGCGGCGATCGCTGTGGATGTCGCGGTATTCGAGCGCTCCCGACTCGAAGCTCTCGCTCCACACCGGCTCGGACGAGGCGACGACCTCGATCGGCAGGTGCGAGAAGCGGCGCAGGATGCCCTGGCGCGCCACGACCGAGACCTCGCGCGTGATGCCCTCGCGCGGCGTCAGCACCACGGTGCGTTCGAACAGGCGACCCAGCAGCTCGATGCCGGCATAGGTGCCCTCGGTGTGGTCCATGTCGTAGACCACGGCGGTGCCGGGCTGGCGGGCCCGATGGCGTACCAGCTCCCACAGGGCGGCCTGGAAATCGGGCACCAGCCGCAGCTGCGCGATGTCGGGCGGGATCCACTGCGGGACGTACATCTCGGCGCCCGTCGCCAGCACCACGATGTCGGGGGCCCAGGCGGCGACGGCGTCGGCATCGGCCTCGGCGCCCAGCACGAAGCGCACGCCCCACTTCTGGGCCTGCACGAACTGGTAGTCGTACACGCTGGTGATGGTCTCCCCGCCGGGCAGCCGCGCGCGCAGGCGCGCCTTGCCGCCGACCTCCGACGCGCGACCCAGCACGATGACCTCGTGGCCGCGCCCCGCCGCCACCCAGGCGGCCTCCAGCCCCGCGACGCCGGTGCCCACCACGACCACGCGCCGCGGATGGGCCGTGCGCCGGGGCCGGAAATCGACCTCGTGCTCCATCGCCACCCTCGGGTTGTTGATGCAGGCCAGGGGCAGGTTGTGCGTGATGATGGTGTCCCAGCACGTGTTGCAGGAGACGCAGTAGCGGATGTCGTTGGTGCGCCCCGCGACCGCCTTGGGCAGCCAGGCCGGATCGGCCAGCAGGGTGCGTCCCAGGCCGATGAGCTCGGCCTCGCCGCGCTGCAGGATGCCTTCGGCCTCGGCCGGATCGGTGATGCGGCCGAGCGCCATCAAGGGCACGCCGTTGACCGACGACTTGAGTTCGCGCAGCAGGTCAAGGTAGGGGACGGCCGGACCGAAGCGGTCGGGCACGTGCATCTCGAGCGACTTCGCATGCGCGCCCTGGGCGAAGCAGACATAGCTGGCCTCCTTCGATCGCGTCAGCAGTCCGGCGACGATGGCCGCCTCCGCCGGGCCGATGCTGCCCGGCACGCCATCGTCGCCCGGCAGCTTCAGGCCGATGATGAAGTCGGCTCCGCAGAGCGCGCGGATCGCGCCGACCAGCTCCGCCACGAAGCGCACGCGGTTCTCCCAGCTGCCGCCATAGTCGTCCTCCCGGATGTTGGCCCAGGGCGAGAAGAACTGGTGGAACAGGTGCCCGTGGGCGCAGGACAGCTCGACGCCGCTGAAGCCGCAGTGCCGCAGCCGCTGCGACGACAGCGCGAACTCCTCGATCAGGCCCCGGATCTCGCCCGGCTCGAGCGCATGCGGCATCGACCAACTGAGGTCGTCGGGCAGGCGCGACGGACCGATGGCCGTGAACGTGCGGCCGACCTCGTGGCGTGCCCGGCCGCCATCCTGGATCTGCCCCAGCAGGCGGCAGTCGTGGCTCTCGACGGCATCGGCCCAGCGCTTGAAGTCGTCCAGCTGGGTGTCGTCGTAGATGCGGGGGCGGCTCCACGCGGTCTGCCGCCGGGCCATGGAGATCGGCTCGGTGACGATGAGCGCCGCGCCGCCCTCGGCCCGGTTGGCGTAGTAGCGCACGAGGCGCTCGGTCGTCCGTCCGTCCTTGGCCATGTAGGTGCTCATGGAGGTGTGGGCCACGCGGTTGCGCAGGCGCCGGCCCGAGAGGGTGAGGGGCGCCAGCAG
Organism: Variovorax sp. PEI5; assembly: GCF_056679935.1. NCBI lineage: Bacteria > Pseudomonadati > Pseudomonadota > Betaproteobacteria > Burkholderiales > Comamonadaceae > Variovorax > Variovorax sp. PEI5. The sequence goes on along the minus strand of NZ_CM155257.1, from coordinate 1,601,761 downwards.
GGCCGACGTCGGGGTCGCTTCCATGGATGGGGTTCCGCAGTGGAGGGCAGGAGGGAAGGGCGGAGGCGGGCGGGGCCTACTTCAGGCGCCCGGTCCGGGTGTAGAAATCGCGTTCGAGCCGGACCAGCTCGCCGAGCTGCCGGGTGAGCTTCTCCGGCGTGTCGAGCGCCGTGTTGCCCACGGTGCCGAGCTTGCGGAATTCCTCCTGCAGCTCGGGGTCCTGCGCGGCGGCGGTGAAGCCGGCCGTCAGGTAGGCCTTGCGATCGGCGGGCACGCCCCTGGGCACCGCCACCCAGCGCGTTGCCATCCAGACGACGTCGCTGCGACCCAGGCTCTCGTTGAGCGTCGGCGCCTGGGCCAGGAAGGGCGAGCGCTCCTGGCTCGAGACCGCCACCGGCACCAGCTTGCGGCTGTCCAGGAAACTGCGGATCTCGCCATAGAAGCCCAGCGCGATGTCGACGTTGTTGCCCAGCAGCGCCGTCATGGAGGGCGCCCCGCCCTGGAACGGCACCTTCAGGAACTTGGCTCCCGAGACCTGCTCGACCTGCTCGACCAGGTACTCGAAGATGGTGCCCGGCAGGATGCTGACGCGGATCGTGCCCGGCTTGGCCTTCGCCAGCTCGACCAGGTCCTTGAACGAGCGATCCTTGTGGGGGCCGTCCGCCGACACCACCAGGCTGATGCCCTCGCTGTTGAGGAAGGCGATCGGTTCGAGCTTCTCGTGGCTCCAGCGGCCCTGGGCGCGCAGCATCGAGTCGGCGAAGATCAGGTTGGCGATGACCGCGACGGTGTAGCCATCGGCGGCGGCCTGGTTGGCCAGCCAGGTGTGGCCCACCAGTCCGCCGCCGCCGGTGCGGTTGTTGACGATGGCCTGGGCGCCCGTGTATTTCTCGAAGTACCTGGCCGCCAGCCGGGCATTGATGTCCATGCCACCGCCCGCGGGGTAGACCACGTTCACCTCGATCGGCTCGCTCGGATAGTCCTTGGGCTTGAGCCGGGCGATGCGCGCCTTCGCATCCGGGGACTGCGCCTCGGCGGACGGCCAGCCACCGAGCGTCAGCACGGCCGCCATGCCGGCGGCCACCACCGTGCGGCGGCTGGGGAGGGATGAATTCATGGGTCAGGTCTCCTTGAGTTGGGGATGCGCGAGGGGCGCGGGGCGCTGGCGCCGGGTCAGCCTGCCGATCGCCACGGCCCCCACCAGCAGCGCCGACAGGGCGAGCAGGCCGACGGTGAGCGGGCGGTCGACGAAGATGCCGAAGCCGTCGGGCGACATCACCAGCGACTGCCGCAGCGACTGCTCCAGCAGGGGCGCCAGCACCAGCGCCAGGACCAGCGGCGACATCTCGTAGCGGAACTTGCGCAGCACATAGCCCACCACGCCGAAGGCCAGCATCACCCACAGGTCGAAGAAGTTCTTGTTGGTCGAGTAGGTGCCCACCACCGCCAGCAGCAGGATCACCGGGAACAGGATGGCGTAGGGCACGCGCAGCAGCTGCACCCACAGGCCCACCAGCGGCAGGTTCAGCACCAGCAGCATCACGTTGCCGACGTACATGCTGGCGATCACGCCCCAGAAGACATCGGCGTGCTCGGTCATCATGGACGGCCCCGGCTGCACGCCCTGGATCACCAGCGCGCCCATCAGCAGGGCGGTCACCGCGTTGCCCGGCAGGCCCAGCGTGAGCAGCGGGATCATGCCGCTGGCCACGGCGGAGTTGTTGGCCGACTCGGGCCCGGCCACGCCTTCGATGGCGCCGTGGCCGAAGCGCCCCGGATCGCTGGCCAGGCGCCGCTCGAGCGCATAGGACATGAACGACGCCGTCACCGGTCCGCCGCCCGGCACCACGCCCAGCAGGAAGCCCAGGCCGCTGCCCCGCAGGATCGGCTTCCAGGACATCCGCCAGTCCTCGACCGTCGGCAGGATGTTGCGGATGCGCGTGGCGACGATCTCGTTGCGCGCGAGCTGCTCGATGTTGATCAGCACCTCCGACACGCCGAACAGGCCGATCACCACCGCCACCAGCTCGATGCCGCCGGCGAGGTCGGTCGAGCCGAAGGTCAGGCGCTCGGTGCCATTGACGCTGTCCAGGCCGATCGAGGCAAAGACGAAGCCCAGCGCGATCATCATCACGCCCTTGATGGCCGAGCCCTCGATCATCAGCACGGTGCAGACCAGCCCCAGCAGCATGAGCGCGCAGTACTCCGGCGGCCCGAAGCGCAGCGCCACGCCGGCCAGCAGGGGCGAGAAGAAGGTCAGCGCGACCAGGCTGAGCGTGCCGGCGATGAAGGAGCCGATGGCGGCCATGCCCAGCGCGGCGCCGGCCCGGCCCCGCCTGGCCATCTGGTGGCCGTCGAGGCAGGTGACCACCGAGGCCGCCTCGCCCGGGATGTTGACCAGGATCGAGGTGGTCGAGCCGCCGTACATGGCGCCATAGAACATCGCCGCCAGCATGGCGATCGACGCCACGGGAGAGAGGGTGAAGGTCACCGGCATCAGCAGCGAGAGCGCCGCCAGCGGGCCGATGCCGGGCAGCACGCCGATGAGGGTGCCCACCAGGCTGCCGATGAAGCAGTAGTAGAGGTTGGCCGGCGTCATGATGACGCTCAGGCCGCCCAGGAGTCCCTGCAGCGCCTCCATCTCAGAAGCCCCAGGGGCCGCGCGGCATCGACATGCCCAGCAGCCGCGTGAAGACGACATGGACGGCCGCCGTGGCGGCGAGCCCGATGCCGATGGCGAACCACCAGCTGCGCTTCTCGATCAGCCGCGTGAGCACCGGCATCATCAGCGCCGAGGCCGTGATGAAGCCGGCGAAGCGGACCAGCAGCACCAGTGCGACCAGCCCGGCGACGAGCGCGCAGACCCGCGCCCACGCGCCGCGCTCGGCCCAGAACGGTTCCGCGTCCGCGGCGTCCGCGGTGTCCGGATCATTCGAGGCACGACGTGCCGGCGCCATCGCGTGCCGCACGACCAGCAGCCCCGCGCAGGCGGCGATGAGCGCGCCCGCCACCAGCGGGACGAAACCCGAGTCGGGGCCGTTCGCGCTCCAGGCGCCCAGTCGCCAGGCCTGGACGCACAGCGCCACGCCGATCACGATCCAGACGACGTCCAGCACCGGTTCCAGGCTCGCGATGCGGATCGCGCCGGATCGCGCCGGAGGCAGCGGAGCATCCGGGCGGGAGGCCGGCGAAGGGGCCGGCACGAAGGGCGCGCGCGTTGCCGCGGCCGTCGCCCGCGAGGCTTCTGCAGTCATGGATGTCTCCTCTCGCCAGCTGTGTGGTGCCGGTCTCATGGCCTGCGAACGCATGAGTTGTGCCAACTCCCGCAAGCGTCGCGACGGCCCGCTCCACGAGGGGGAAGCCATTGCCGCTACGCTCGACGCGTCTCGATCCGGGTCGCATGCACGTCGCGCGGGCATGCGCGGCCCGCTTCATTGAGACGTCGCTGAAACAGGGATTACCCGACGGTGCCGATCAGGCCCGACCGGTCGGACCCGTCGATCCGACGCATGCGCCCAACGACAGGAGAAACAGGAGGAGGAAGCCATGGCGGCCCGCAGAACCCACGTATCGGAAACCCCGGCGACCCGCCTGCTGCGCGCCAGCGGCATCGCCTTCACCGAGCACCCGTACGACTACCTCGACCATGGCGGCGCCCGCCACAGCGCCGCGGTGCTCGGCCTCGATCCCTCCATGGTCGTCAAGACCTTGGTCATGCAGGACCAGGATGCCCGGCCCCTGCTGGTCCTGATGCATGGCGACCGCACGGTCTCCACCCGGAACCTGGCGCGCCAGATCGGCGCCAAGTCGATCGAGCCATGCCGGCCGGAGGTCGCCAACCGCCACAGCGGCTACCTGGTGGGCGGCACCTCGCCCTTCGGCACCCGACGCGACATGCCGGTGTTCATCGAGTCGACCATCCTCGAATTGCCACGGATCGTCATCAACGGCGGGCGGCGCGGCTACCTGGTCGGTATCGATCCGCGGGTGTGCGTGACGCTGCTGGGCGCGCGTCCCGTGCAATGCGCGCTGGCAGAATAGCCCGCTCGACGACGACGGCGCATCGCCGCGAGCGCGGCGCAGCCCCTCCCCGGAGATCCACTTGAGCTTTCACCTTCCCTCGTTCATCGCCATCGTCCTGTCGTACCTGCTGGGCTCGCTCTCCTTCGCCGTCATCGTGAGCCGCTCGCTCGGCATGGAGGATCCGCGCAGCTATGGCAGCGGCAATCCCGGCGCCACCAACGTCCTGCGTTCGGGACGCAAGGGCGCGGCATTGGCGACCCTGCTGCTCGACGCCCTCAAGGGCTGGGTGCCGGTGTTCATCATCCGCCTGGTCGGGCCCGACCTGGGCATGGGTCCGGGCACCGCCGCGCTGGCCGGACTGGCGGCATTCCTCGGCCATCTCTATCCGGTGTTCTTCGGCTTCCGGGGCGGCAAGGGCGTGGCGACGGCGGCCGGCGCGCTGTTCGGCATCGACTGGCTGCTGGGCCTCGCCACCGGCACCACCTGGGCCATCGTCGCGTTCTTCTTCCGCTATTCGTCGCTGGCGTCGATCGTCTCGGCCTTCTTCGCGCCGGCCTTCTACCTGGTCGTCGGCGGCACCATCGCCTGGGTCCCGGACCGCACCGTGCTGATCAGCCTGGTCGTCATGAGCCTGCTGCTGATCTGGCGCCATCGCGAGAACATCCGGCGCCTGGCGGCGGGTAGCGAGTCGAAGCTCGGCAGCAAGAAGAAATCGTCCTCCGCCTGAACATCCTCCGCCCGGGTCCCGGCGACGGGGCCGGCGACCGCATCGGTCCGACCCGGTGCGCATCCTTTCCATTCCACCTTCCACACATCGAGGAGCCTCACACCATGGGCGACATCCAACGCTTCCACGTCGGCGCACGACTCAGCGAGACCGCCGTGCACAACGGCACCGTCTACCTCGCCGGCCAGGTCGCCGACGACACCACCGAGGACCTGCGCGGCCAGACCGCCCAGGTGCTGGCGATGGTCGACCGCCTGCTGGCCGAGGCGGGCAGCGACAAGACCTGCATCCTGTCGACGCAGATCTTCCTCACCGACATCGGCCAGATCGGCGTCATGAACGAGGTCTGGGATGCCTGGGTGCCAGCCGGCCACACGCCGCCGCGCGCCACCGTGCAGGCGGCACTGGCCAACCCGGCCTATCTCATCGAGATCGTGGTGACCGCCGCGCAGCGCTGAAGGCGGGCGCCAGCGGGCCGCCCCGGTCGGCTCAGTAGCGCTTCTCCAGCACCATCTGGTCGCTGTCGCGCCGCATCGAGAAGCGGCCGATGAAGCTGTTGCCCAGCAGCACGTAGGGCATCGGCTGCGGCGCGACGATGGCCTCGACGCCGGCGACCTCGACGTCGCCCACGCGCACCGCGTCGAGCGTCACCCGCCAGCCCTGCACGATGCCGTTGGCCGTGTGGATGCGCACCGGCGCGCCGGCCTGGTAGTCGAGCCCGATGCGCCCGGCATCGGCCGCCGACAGGGCGATGGTGGTCGCGCCGGTGTCGAGCATGAAGCGCACGGCGCGGCCGTTGATGCTGCCATCGGCCATGAAATGCCCGCCGCTGCCCGCCGGCAGCACGATGCGCGTGCCGCCGCCACCCGGGGCCCGCGCTGTGCCGCCGATGCTGACCGGGGTGTCCATGCGCAGGGTGGCACGGCGGCCGTCGGCGGTCTCGACCACCGCCTGGCCGTCCTGCAGCGACACCAGCCGCACGTCGCGATGGCGCTCGCCGACCGTCAGGGTCTTGGGTGGAGCGCCGTCGACGATCAGGATGGCGCGCTGGCCGATGGTGCCGGTCAGGGTGACGGACGAGGCGGCATCGGCGGCGCCAGCGGCCATCAGCAGGCCGGTCGCCAGCAGACCGGCGGCCAGGAGGGCGCCGACCTTCTTCTTCTTCTTCTTCTCGTTGTCGTTCTTCGCGCTGCGCATCGGTGATGGGCGTGGAAGAGCGAGAGCGGGCGCGCGGGACGGCGGAGGGACGGACGAGGAGTGACGGTGCCCGCTCAGTCGCGGAAGTTGTCGAAGCTCAGCGGCATGTCGGGCACGTCCTTCTTGATGAGCGCCATGGCGGCCTGCAGGTCGTCGCGCTTGGCGCCGGTGACGCGCACGGCATCGCCCTGGATGGCGGCCTGGACCTTGAGCTTGCTGTCCTTGATGAGGCGCTGGATCTTCTTGGAGGTCTCGGTCTCGATGCCGCTCTTGACCTTGATGACCTGCTTGACCTTGTCGCCGCCGATCTTTTGGACGTCGCCCTTGTCCAGGAAACGCACGTCGACGCTGCGCTTGGTCAGCTTGGCGCGCAGGATGTCCTCGACCTGCACGAGCTGGAATTCGGCGTCGCCGATCATCGTGATCTCCTTGTCCTTGAGTTCGACGGAGGCGGAGGTGCCCTTGAAGTCGAAACGGGTGGCGATCTCCTTGGCCGTGTTCTCGACGGCGTTCTTGACTTCGGGGAGATTGGGTTCGCAGACGGTGTCGAAAGACGGCATGACGGATCCTCGGGAAGCACGGGGTGAATGCGACAATTCTCCCATGATCGTGGAGTCCAACGTCCCCCTGCAGCCCTACAACAGCTTCGGCATCGTGGCGCGCGCCCAGCGCCTGGCGCGCATCGCCTCGGAGGCCGACGTGCTGGCGCTGCAGGCCGATGCGCAATGGCGCGAGACGCCGAAATTCGTGCTCGGCGGCGGCAGCAACATCGTGTTGACGGGCGATGTCAAGCCGCTCGTGCTGAAGGTCGAGATCATGGGCCGGCGGCTGGTGGCGGAGAGCCCGCGCGCCTGGATCGTCGAGGCCGGCGCCGGCGAGAACTGGCACGACACGGTGCGCTGGACGATCGAGAACGGCTTTCCCGGACTGGAGAACCTGGCGATGATCCCCGGCACGGTCGGCGGCTCGCCGGTGCAGAACATCGGCGCCTACGGGGTCGAACTGCAGGACCGCTTCGACTCGCTCGATGCCATCGATCTCGAGACCGGTCGCGTCTTCACGCTCGACGCGGCGCAGTGCGCCTTCGGCTATCGCGATTCGGTCTTCAAGCACGTGGCCGGCGGCCCCAACGACTTCGGCCTGGCCGGGCGGGCGCTGATCACGCGGGTGCGCTTCCGGCTGCCCCGGCCATGGAAGGCGGTCGTGGGTTATTTCGATCTCGAACGCAAGATGGAGGAAGCGGGCAATTTCACGCCGGATGCCCTGGAGATCTTCGAATGGATCTGCCAGATCCGCCGCGCCAAGCTGCCCGACTGGCGGGTGCTGGGCAACGCCGGCAGCTTCTTCAAGAATCCGACCGTGACCTCCGAGCAGTGCGCCGACATCATCGCGCGCGACCCGAAGATCGTGCACTACCCGATGGCCGATGGCAGCGTCAAGCTGGCCGCCGGCTGGCTGATCGATGCCTGCGGCTGGAAGGGCAAGTCGGTCGGCAATGCCGGCGTCTACGAGCGCCAGGCGCTGGTGCTGGTCAACCGCGGCGGCCCGGAGAGCCCGGTGACGGGCGGCGAGGTGATGACGTTGGCCAAGGCGATCCAGACCAGCGTCTACGAGCGCTTCGGCATCCGGCTGGAGCCCGAGCCGGTGGTGGTCTAGGCCCGCCCCCGGGCTTCGCGCACTTCGCGTCGCTTCGCCAACTCCTGTCGGGGGCGACCCCGGTGGCCCGGCGCAACCGACTCCATGGTGGTCCCGGAAATAAGGAAGCCACCGCGACGCGGTGGCTTCTTCGTCGGGGACGGCAACGGACCTATTCGGCCTTGTCGTCGTTGGACAGGCGGGGCAGGGCGGCGCCGGCGCTCTGGGAGAGCAGACCGGTACGGGTGTAGATGCCCAGCTTGTCGCGGGTGTCGACGATGTCGAGGTTGCGCATGGTGAGCTGGCCGATGCGGTCGGCCGGCGAGAACGGCGCGTCCTCGACCTTCTCCATGCTCAGGCGCTCGGGCTTGTAGGTCAGGTTGGACGACACCGTGTTCAGGATCGAGTAGTCGTTGCCGCGCCGCAGCTCGACCGTGACCTCGCCCGTCACGGCGCGCGCCACCCAGCGCTGGGCCGCCTCGCGCAGCATGATGGCCTGCGGGTCGAACCAGCGGCCCTGGTAGAGCAGCCGTCCGAGCTTGCGGCCGCTGTCGCGGTACTGCTCGATCGTGTCCTCGTTGTGGATGCCGGTGACCAGGCGCTCGTAGGCGATGAACAGCAGCGCCAGGCCGGGAGCCTCGTAGATGCCGCGGCTCTTGGCCTCGATGATGCGGTTCTCGATCTGGTCGCTCATGCCCAGGCCATGGCGCCCGCCGATGCGGTTGGCCTCCAGGATCAGCGAGACGAGGTCGGGGTATTCGGTGCCGTTCAGGGCGACCGGACGGCCTTCCTCGAAGCGCACGGTGACGGTCTCGCGCTGGATCGCCACGTCGTCCTTCCAGAAGGCGACGCCCATGATCGGATTGACGATCTGCATGCCGGTGGCGAGATCCTCCAGGTCCTTGGCCTCGTGCGTGGCGCCCAGCATGTTGGAGTCGGTCGAGTAGGCCTTCTCGGCCGACATCTTGTAGCCGAAGCCGGCCGCCGTCATGAACGCCGACATCTCGGCGCGACCGCCCAGCTCGTCGATGAACAGCTGGTCGAGCCAGGGCTTGTAGATCTTCAGCGCCGGGTTGGTGAGCAGGCCATAGCGGTAGAAGCGCTCGATGTCGTTGCCCTTGAAGGTGCTGCCGTCGCCCCAGATGTGGACGTCGTCCTCCTTCATGGCCGAGACCAGCATGGTGCCGGTCACGGCGCGGCCGAGCGGGGTGGTGTTGAAGTAGGTCACGCCCGCGGTGGTGACGTGGAAGGCGCCGGCCTGCAGCGCGGCGAGGCCTTCGGCGGCGAGCTGGCTGCGGCAGTCGATCAGCCGGGCGCGCTCGGCGCCGTACTGCATGGCCTTGCGCGGGATCTCTTCGTAGTCGGGCTCGTCGGGCTGGCCGAGGTTGGCGGTGTAGGCATAGGGGATCGCGCCCTTCTGCTTCATCCAGTGCAGCGCGGCGCTGGTGTCCAGGCCCCCGGAGAAGGCGATGCCGACCTTCTGGCCGGCGGGTACGTTTTGCAGGATCGTCGACATGCGAATGGAACTCCGGATTCAGCCGAAATGGCAGATGTAGCTGTAGGGCTCGCCCGCGACGCGGATCTGGAACGAGGAATCACCGGGCACGCTGAACTTGTCGCCGGCGCCGGCGCCAATCCATTCGGTGCTGCCCGCGAGCAGGTACTCGCAGCGGCCCGACGTGCCTTCCATGATCTCGGGCGCGCCGGTGTTGAAGGTGAGGGTGGACGGCAGGATCACGCCGACCGATTTCTTGCTGCCGTCGGCGAGCGTCAGGCTGTGGCTGACGCACTTGCCGTCGAAATACACGTTGGCCTTCGTGGCGACGGCCGTGCAGGCCAGGGATTCGTTGATCGTCATAGCAGGGTGCCCGGCCGTGGTGCGAGGAGTCGTTTCCGGCGGAAGGAAAGCATGTTTCGCACCAGCGCATCCGTTCGATGGCGGGAGGATGTGGAAGGAGCGGAATTCTAGGCCGGCGCGCGCGTCCCGCCCGCGCCGCGTCGACCGGCCCGCGCGCTCAGCGCCGCCAGCCGCCGTGGCGATGGCCGCCGCCCCAGCCGCGCGAGTAGCCCAGGTTCAGCGAGATGCCCACCGGCGAGTAGAAGGGCGAACCGTAGCCATAGCCGTAGCCGCCATAACCGCCATAGCCGTAGCCCGGCTGCACGTAGACCGGACGCGGGACGTAGACCGGCGGGGCGGCGTAGACCGGCGGGACGGCATACACCGGCGGGGCGTAGTAGGCGGCCGGCGCGGGGGCGGGACTGGTCGAGACCACCATGCCCGGCTCCGGCACCACCCGGTCCCAGGGCGAGCGGCTGTCGACGGTCTCGGTCGAGGCCGTGGTCGATGGCGATTCGCCCACCGGTAGCGTGGCGACGCCATAGGCATTGACTTCCACCGCCACGGTCGGACCGGGATAGGTGGCGCTGCGCATGGAATAGGAGCGCCCGTCGTATTCGTAGGTGACGTTGTAGGCCGGGCGGCCGTCGGACCCGGTGATCTGGTTGACCGAGGTCACCCGGGCCTGGACCTGCCGGGAGGAGGGCGACGACGGGCCGGACGAGGACGACGAATAGGAGGAGGGATAGGGCGGCTGGGTCTGCACCTGGGTCTGGGCCGACGCCATGCCGGCGGCCAGCGTCGAGCCCAGCAGGAGGCCGAGGGCGGCCCGGGTTGTCTTCGTCTTGCGCACTTGCATGTCGATCTCCTTGGAAACGGATGTCGGAGCGATGGCTCCCGTGGATCGGTTGGAGGGGATTGCCTCGTCCGGGTTCAATGCGGCGCGCATCCGGTCAGGCGAGCATCGCCTCCCAGCGCGCGGCATCGAAGCCGGTGGTGGTCGTGCGGCCGGTCCCCCAGTCGACCACCGGCCGCCTGACGAGGCTCGGATGGGCCAGCAGCACCGGACGCGCCGCGTCCGCGTCGATCAGGCCATCGCGCACGGCCGCGTCGAGGCGCCGCCAGGTCGTGCCGCGGCGGTTGACCAGCGCTTCCCAGCCCGGCGCCTGGAGCCAGCGGTCGAGTTCGGCTTCGGGCACGCCTTGCCGGCCCAGATCGTGGAAGCGGTAGGCCACGCCGCGTTCGTCGAGCCAGGCCCGGGCACGGCGCACGGTGTCGCAATTCGGCAGGCCGTAGAGGGTCGTCGTCATCGCGCCATCATGCCGGGGTGTCAGGTGGGCGACAATGCCCGGCTCCATGAAAACCCTCGCCGACTGGCTCGCTTATGTCGAGCAACTGCATGCCAAGCCGATCGACATGGGCCTCGAGCGCGTACGCGCGGTGGCGCAGACCCTCGGCCTGGCCTTCGACTGCCCGGTGGTCACCGTCGCCGGCACCAACGGCAAGGGCTCGACCTGCGCCATGCTCGAATCCATCCTCTCCAACGCGGGCTACCGGACGGCGGTCTTCACGTCGCCGCATCTGGTGCGCTTCGAGGAGCGGCTGCGACTGGCGGGCGAGGCGATCGATGGCGACCGCCTGCTGACGCACTTCGAGGCCGTCGAGCGGGCGCGCGGCGCTACCACGCTGACCTACTTCGAATTCACCACGCTGGCCATCCTGCACGCCATGGCCGAGGCCCGGCCCGACGTCGCGATCCTGGAGGTCGGTCTCGGCGGTCGCCTCGATGCCGTCAACATCATCGACGCCGACTGCGCCATCATCACCAGCATCGACCTCGACCACATGGAGCTCCTGGGTCCCGACCGGGAGCGCATCGGCTTCGAGAAGGCCGGCATCCTGCGCGCCGGCCGCCCGGCCATCGTGAGCGATCCGGTGCCGCCGCAGAGCGTGGTCGACCACGCCCGGGCCATCGGCGCCGACCTGTGGCGCTTCGGCCACGACTTCAACGTCTCCGGCGACAAGCAGCAATGGGGCTGGAGCGGCCGCGGCCGGCGCTACAGCGGCCTGGCCTATCCGGCGCTGCGGGGCGCCAACCAGCTGATCAACGCGGCCGGCGTGCTGGCGGCATTGGAGGCCCTGCGGCCGGTCCTGCCGATCACGGCCCAGGCCGTGCGTACCGGGCTGGCGCTGGTCGAGCTGCCCGGGCGCTTCCAGATCGTGCCGGGCGAGCCGATGCTGGTGCTGGACGTGGCGCACAACGCGCACGCGGTCGCGGCGCTGGCGGAGAACCTCGACGCCATGGGCTTCTATCCGACCACCCATGCCGTCTTCGGCGTGATGGCGGACAAGGACCTCGCGCCGATCCTGGCGCGCATCGGTCCCCTGATCGACCGCTGGTACTTCACCGATCTGCCGACGCCGCGCGCGGCCCGCGCGGCCGATCTCATGGCGACGTGGCAGGCCCAGAACACCCGCGCCGACGCGACCGCCAGCGTGCACGCCGCACCCCTGCCGGCGCTCGCCGCGGCCCTGGAAGCGTCGAGCCCGGCTGATAGAATCGTGGTCTTCGGATCGTTCTTCACGGTAGGGGGCGTGCTGGAGAACGGCACACCCCGCCTGCAGGCCAAGCACCTGCTGCCCGGCTCCTGATCGGCCTGATGGCACGGCGCTCTGTTTCTTCCCACGCTGCTCATCAGGAATCGAATTTCATGGCGTTTTTCAAGTTTCGCTCCCGTGGCCCGCAGGCCAACGAGGGGCGCAACACAAGCGCTGCCGCCGCGCCGGCGGAGAGCGTCGAATCCATGCGCCGCCGCGCGCGTCACCGGCTGCTCGGTGCCGCCATCCTGCTGCTGGTCGGCGTGATCGGCTTCCCATTGCTGTTCGACACCCAGCCACGGCCGATCGCGGTCGACATCCCGATCGAGATCCCGGACCGCAACAAGGTCGCGCCCCTGCCGCAGCCGCCTTCGACCGCCAAGGCCCAGGCTCCGGCGGCGAATGGCGAGGGCCGCGTCGCCCAGGCACCGTCGTCCAGCGCCATGATCACCGAGTCCGCCGATGGCACCGAGCTGCCGGCCGACCGGCCCGTGACCCGGGCGCCGGCGGCGACCTCCGTGCCGGTGCCGCCGCCGGCCCCGGCCGCCAGGCCCGACACCACGCACAAGGCCGAGGCGAAACCCGAGGTCAAGCCCGAATCCAAGCCCAAGCCGAAGACCGAGACGCGTCCGGAGACCGTCGCCAAGCCCGCGCCGGCGCCCAAGCCGGCCACGCCCGACGATGGTGCCCGCGCCCGCGCGCTGCTCGACGGCCAGGGTGCCGCCGCGGCGCGCCAGGCCGCCGCGCCGGCACCGGCACCGGCACCGGCACCGGCCGCCGCCAGCGAGGCCAACGGCCGGTTCGTGATCCAGGTCGGCGCCTTCGCCGATGCGGCCAAGGCGCGCGAGGTGCGCCAGAAACTCGAACGCGCGGGTCTGAAGACCTACACCAATGTCGCGAAGACGGCCGATGGCGAACGCACGCGCGTGCGCGTCGGTCCCTTCGCCTCGCGCACGGAGGCCGATCAGGCCGCGGGCAAGGTCAAGGGCCTGGCCCTGCCGGCCGCGGTGCTCGGCCTGTAGCCGGGCGCAGGGTGCCGTGACCGCGTTCGACTGGCTGGCCATCGCGCTGATCGGGCTGTCGGCGCTGTATGGCGTCACGCGCGGGCTGGTGTTCGAGGTGATCTCGCTGCTGGGCTGGGGAGCGGCGTTCTGGTGCGCCCAGGCGTTCGCGACCGGGGTCGCGGCCTGGCTGCCGATCGGCGATGCCGAGGCCGCCTGGCGCTATCCGCTGGCCTTCGTGCTGGTGTTCGTCGGCGTGGCGTTCGGCGTCGGACTGGCGGCGTCCCTGATGCGGCGGCTGGTGTCGGCCGCCGGACTGTCCCCGGTCGATCGCACGCTGGGCGGGGCCTTCGGCCTGGCGCGCGGCGCGGTCGTGCTGCTGGTGCTGGCGGTCATGGTTCATTTGCTGGCATTGAGCGAGGGCGCCTGGTGGCGCGATTCGCGCAGTGCCGGGGTTCTGGATGCGGCATTGCAGGGGCTCAAGCCCTCGCTGCCGGAGAAGTTGGCAAGCTACCTGCCTTGAGAGGATCGTTTCATGTGTGGAATCGTCGGCGTCGTCAGTCAAGCGCCCGTCAATCAACTGCTCTATGACGCCCTGCTGCTGCTGCAGCATCGCGGCCAGGACGCGGCGGGCATCGTCACGCTGCTGGAACGCAAGTTCTTCATGCAGAAGGCCAAGGGCATGGTGCGCGACGTGTTCCGCACCCGCAACATGCGTGCCCTGCCGGGCGACGTCGGCCTGGGCCAGGTGCGCTATCCCACCGCCGGCAACGCCTACAGCGAGGAGGAGGCGCAGCCGTTCTACGTCAACGCGCCGTTCGGCATCGTGCTGGTCCACAACGGCAACCTGACCAACGCCCACGCGCTGCGGGCCGAGCTGTTCTCCACCGACCATCGCCACACCAACACCGAGAGCGACTCCGAGGTGCTGCTCAACGTGCTGGCGCACGAGATCGAGCGCTCCACCCGGGGCGGCTTCCTCAACTCCGACACGCTCTTCGAGGCGGTGCGCAGCGTGCACCGGCGCCTGCGCGGGTCGTATGCGGTGGTGGCGCTGATCGCCGGCCATGGCCTGCTGGCGTTTCGCGATCCCTATGGCATCCGGCCGCTGGCGATGGGCCGTGGCGCCGATGGCACCGTGATGGTGGCGAGCGAATCCGTCGCGCTCGAAGGCTCGGGCCATGTGTTCGAGCGCAACGTCGCGCCGGGCGAGGCGGTGTTCGTCGACCTGCAGGGCCAGGTGCAGTCGGCGCAGTGCGCCGACGCGCCGACGCTCAACCCGTGCATCTTCGAATTCGTCTACCTGGCGCGGCCGGACTCCGTGCTCGACGGCATCTCGGTCTACCAGGCGCGCCTGAACCTGGGCGAGGCATTGGCCAAGCGCGTGGTCTCCACCGTGCCGCCCAACGAGATCGACGTCATCATCCCGATCCCCGAATCGAGCCGCCCGAGCGCCACGCAGCTCGCGCACCTGCTGGGCATCCCGTATCGCGAAGGCTTCGTCAAGAACCGCTATGTCGGGCGCACCTTCATCATGCCGGGGCAGGGCGTGCGCAAGAAATCGGTGCGCCAGAAGCTCAACGTGATCGGCAGCGAATTCAAGGGTCGCAACGTGCTGCTGGTGGACGACTCCATCGTGCGCGGCACCACCAGCCGCGAGATCGTGCAGATGGCGCGCGACGCCGGCGCCAACAAGGTCTACCTCGCCAGCGCCGCGCCACCGGTGCGCTATCCCAACGTCTATGGCATCGACATGCCGACCAAGGACGAACTCGTCGCGCACGACCGCACGGTCGAGGAGATCCGCGCCCTGATCGGCTGCGACGCGCTGATCTACCAGGACGTCGCGGCCATGAAGCGCGCCGTCGGCTCGCTCAACCCGGCCCTCGACGGCTTCGACGCCTCGTGCTTCGACGGTACCTACGTCACCGGCGACATCGATCTCGAAGCCATCACCCGCATGAACGGCAGCCGTCCACGCATCGAGGAGACCGAGGAAGACTCCTCGCGCCTCGCGCTGCCCAATCCCGCCTGAGACACCTCCGCCTGAGACACATCGCCGCCGACATGACCGATAGAACCCTGCCCGAAGGCCTGCATCGCGACACGCTCGCGCTGCGCACCGCGCTGGCGCCCAGCCAGCACGGCGAACATTCCGAAGCCCTGTTCCTGACCAGCGGCTTCGTCCAGCCCGATGCCGCCACCGGCGCCCGCCGCTTCGCCGGCACCGAGGACGGCTTCACCTACTCGCGCACCTCCAACCCGACGGTCGCGAGCTTCGAGCAGCGCCTGGCCGCGCTCGAAGGCACCGAAGCCGCCATCGGCGCCTCCACCGGCATGGCGGCGATCCTCATGATGTGCATGGGCCTGCTGAAGGCCGGCGACCATGTCGTCTGCTCGCGCTCCGTCTTCGGCTCGACGCTCAACCTGTTCGGCAAGGAGTTCGGCAAGTTCGGCGTGCAGACGACCTTCGTCTCGCAGACCGACATCGCCGAATGGCGCGCCGCGATGCGGCCGGAGACGCGCCTGCTGTTCGCCGAGACGCCGACCAACCCGCTGACCGATGTCTGCGACATCGCCGCCCTGGCCGACATCGCCCATGCCGCCGGCGCGCTGCTGGCGGTCGACAACTGCTTCTGCACGCCGGCGCTGCAGCGCCCGACCGAACTGGGCGCCGACCTGGTGATCCATTCGGGCACCAAGTACCTCGACGGGCAGGGCCGTGTCATGGCCGGCGCGATCTGCGGACCCTCGAAGCTGATCGTCGACGTCTTCGGACCGGTGGTGCGCACCGCCGGCATGGCGCTGTCGCCGTTCAACGCCTGGGTCGTGCTCAAGGGCATGGAGACACTGGGCATCCGCATGCAGGCGCAGTGCGCCAATGCGCTGGCGGTGGCTCGATGGCTGGAGACCCAGCCTTCGGTGGCGCGCGTCTACTACCCCGGACTGGCCTCGCATCCGCAGCACGAACTGGCGATGCGGCAGCAGTCCGGGCTGGGTGGGGCGGTGGTCTCCTTCGACGTCCACGGCGACTCGCCCGAGACCCTGCGCGCCAATGCCTTCCACGTGATCGACAGCACGCGCGTGCTGAGCATCGCGACCAACCTGGGCGATACCAAGTCGATCATCACGCACCCGGGCACCACTTCGCATGGGCGCCTGACCGAGGTGCAGCGCCAGGCCGCCGGCATCGGCCAGGGCCTGATCCGGCTGGCCGTCGGCCTGGAACACATCGAAGACATCAAGAACGATCTCGCACGAGGCCTTGGCAGCCTGCCGGTCTCATCCTCCCTCCCGCAATGACCCGTCCCGTCAGAACCCGCATCGCCCCGTCGCCCACCGGCTTTCTCCATCTGGGCACGGCCCGCACCGCGCTCTATTCGTGGGCCTATGCGCGGCACCACGGCGGCCAGTTCGTGCTGCGCATCGAGGACACCGACGTCGCGCGCTCCACGCAGGGCGCCGTCGACCAGATCCTGGCGTCGATGCGCTGGCTCGGCCTCGACTACGACGAGGGTCCGATCTACCAGATGCAGCGGCTCGACCGCTATGGCGCCATCATCGCGCGCATGCTGGAGGAAGGCACCGCCTACCACTGCTACTGCACGCCGCAGGAACTCGACGAGGCCCGCGAGGCCCAGCGCGCACGCGGCGAGAAGACGCTCTACGACCGCCGCTGGCGCCCCGAGCCCGGCAAGACGCTGCCGCCCATCCCCGAGGGCGTGAAGCCGGTGGTGCGCTTCCGCAATCCGATCGAGGGCGACGTGACCTGGGACGACATCGTCAAGGGTCCGATCACCATCAACAACCGCGAGATCGACGACCTGATCATCGTGCGTCCCGATGGCGTGCCGACGTACAACTTCTGCGTCGTCGTCGACGACTGGGACATGGAGATCAGCCATGTCTTCCGCGGCGACGAGCATGTCAACAACACGCCCTGGCAGATCAACATCTTCCAGGCGCTGGGCGCGCCGCTGCCACTGTTCGGCCACGTGCCCGTGATCCTGGGCGACGACGGCCACAAGCTCTCCAAGCGCAAGGGTGCCGTCAGCGTCACCGCCTACGAAGAGGACGGCTATCTGCCCGAGGCGATGCTCAACTACCTGGCACGACTGGGCTGGAGCCATGGCGACGAGGAGATCTTCTCGCGCGATCAGCTGGTGGCCTGGTTCGACGGCAGCCATCTCTCGCGCAGCCCGGCGCAATGGGATCCGGCCAAGCTCAAGTGGGTCAATGCGCACTACATCAAGCAGATGGACCTCGATGCGCTGACGACCCAGGTCGCCGCGCAGCTGCGCAAGCGCCACGGCATCGAGGCCGATGCGCGCCTGGGCGACATCTGCGCGCTGTTCCGCGACCGCTGCGAGACCACGGTGGCGTTGGCGGAGTGGGCCTCCCGGTTCTATGTCGGCGTGAAGCCCGAGTCCGCCGACCTGGCGCAGCACGTGACCGAGGCGGTGCGCCCGGCGCTGGCCACGCTGGCCGGCAAGCTTGAGCAGCTGGCCGTGCGGGACAAGGCATCGATCGCCGCGGCCATCAAGGAAACGCTCGCCGCGCACGGCCTCAAGATGCCCGCGCTGGCCATGCCGGTGCGTGTCCTGATGCTCGGAACTCCCCAGACGCCATCGCTCGATGCGGTGCTCGCACTGTTTTCTTTCGAAGAAATTTCGCAGCGCTTGCGATACGCTGAAATATAGGTATATAATTCGAGGCTCGACACCAACGGGGGTATAGCTCAGCTGGGAGAGCGCTTGCATGGCATGCAAGAGGTCATCGGTTCGATCCCGTTTACCTCCACCATTCATTTGAAGTGTCGAGAAAAGAAAGCGTTGATCGCAACGCGGTTCCTCAGGTTTTGACCCTATCGTCTAGAGGCCTAGGACACCACCCTTTCACGGTGGCTACCGGGGTTCGAATCCCCGTAGGGTCGCCAGTTTCACGCAAGTGAAGCCGGCACAAGTCGTCAGCACTTGGCTCCGCAAGGAGTGAACGTTGTCTACCAGGAGTGGTAGTTCAGTTGGTTAGAATACCGGCCTGTCACGCCGGGGGTCGCGGGTTCGAGTCCCGTCCACTCCGCCAGTATCTTGGGGTTCCCCCATGAGAAAAAGCCACCTTCGGGTGGCTTTTTTGTTTTCTATCCACGCTTCTTCCTCTCTCGGTCCACGTTCGACCGACTGCCGACAGCAGCCTCCTTGGCATGCAGGCGTCCCTTGGCAGGGTGCCTCGCGCACGAGCTCCAGACCAGATCCCGTCGCCTGCCAGGCAGCGCGGACAAATTTCGTCCCGCGATCCCGCCCGTTCGATCTGATATTCCTGCGATTCGAGGCTCCTCGCCCCTTGTTTTCGCCACGTCCCTAGCCTTCGTCCCGCAGCGCCATATCGGCATTGCTTTGGAAACAACGATTGGAGTAGGTACATGTTCAAGAAAGCACTCATCGCCGGTACGGTTGCCCTCGCGGCCATCGGTTCCGCCCATGCCGCCGACGGCACCCTCAATGTCAAGCTGTCGGTCAAGACGGGCTGCGACATCAACGGCGCAACCGGCATCGGCTCTGGCACCGGCGCCGCCGGCGAACTGGATTTCGGTTCATATGCCGTCGGCGCCACGGGGGCCGCCGCCAACACCCCGGCCTCGGGCGCCGGTCAACTGGTCGTGACCTGCAGCGGCACGGAGGCGCCGTCGCTGGCCTTCGACAATGGCCTCAACGTCACGGGTTCGCAGCGCAACATGAAGGCAGCCAACTCGGCCGCCGCCGCGCAACTCGTTCCCTACACGCTGGGCAGCACGTCCGCGGCCACGGAGTACACGCCGAACACCGCCGTGGCGCAATCCCCGTTCACCGCTGGCGAGGCACGGACCATCAAGGTCTACGGCAAGGTGGTGGGCGCGGTCCCGAACGGCGCCGAAGGCGCCTACACCGACACCGTCCAGATCGCTCTGACCTGGTAAGGCGAACGGCCATGATGAACTGGTGGCGCAAGGCATTTCCGATCGCGGCGGCAACTCTTCTACTGGCAGTGACCCCGCTGCATGCGGCATCGTTGCGCATGTCGCCGATCGGACTGGACCTGACCGCGCCCGAGAAGGCCGGCGCCATCAGCCTGACGAACACCTCGGACGAACCTGTCAATCTGCAGATTCGCATCTTCAAGTGGACCCAGGTCGACGGCAAGGACGTGCTCACCGAAACGCGCGACGTCCTGGTGAGCCCGCCCGCCACCACCATCAAGGCCGAGGAGACCTACACCCTGCGTGTGGTGCGAACGGCCAGCCAGCCCGTCTCCGGCGAGGAGACCTACCGGCTGGTCATCGACGAGCTTCCCAAGCCCATCGATCCGCGCGCGCCGGCGCAGGGCGTCCGCATGGTGCTTCGCACCTCCATGCCCATCTTCTTCGCCGACAAGGCGGCCATTGCCGACATCAGGTTCACGTCATGGCGCAGTGGCGACAAGTACTACATCGAGGCCTTCAACGCCGGCGCGCGCCATGTCAAGCTCGCCGGCATCACCCTGAGTTCGCCCGATGGCGAAGTCTCCTTCGGCAGCGGTCTCAATGGCTATGTGCTGGCCGGCCAGACCATGCGCTTCGAATCGGCGGCCGACACCCGGGCGCTGGTCAGGCCCGGCGCCGCCACGCTCATCACCGGCAAGGGCAGCTCCCTCGATCTCAGGAAGGACCTGGTGATTGAGGCTCGCTGAGCTCATGGAGGCAGCGCCCCTGAGTCACGCCTTCGACGTCGCCGCAGGTCAGCTCGTCATGCAGAAGAAGGAAGCGCGCCGGCCCATCGCGTGCCTGGCCTCCTGCCTCGTCTGCGCGGGCCTGGGGGTGATGCTCGCGCCGACGGCCCACGCTGCCGCCGCCGCCGCTGCTGCTGCCGCCGCTGACCCCGGTCCCATCGGTCAGCCGCCCGGCGACGGCCGAGCGCCGGGCCGGCCCCAGCGCGCCGGGTTGGGCGTGGTGCTCAATGGCGAGGACACCCACCTGATCATCGTGGCCGACATCGAGGGCACCACGCTGCGCATGTCGGCCACCGATCTGCGTGAACTGCGCATCGCGGTCGACCCGGCCCTGCCGCCGGACGCCGCGGTCGACATCGCCACCATTCCCAGCCTCCGGTACGAGGTCGACGAAGTGGCCCAGCTGCTGCGCCTGACCATCGCCGACGTCGGTCGCATGGCGTTCGAGGTGCCCGTCGACCGCCGCGTGGCGCTCGATGCGACGCGCGTCGCGTCGGCCACCGGCTTCCTGGTCAACTACGACATCTTCAGTGCCAGCTCCGGTGGCACCGACAACCGCGCCTACACCAGCGGCAACCTGGCGACACGCCTCATGTCGCCTTACGGTGCCGTGGAGAACACCGGCTTCTTCAACACCGATCCCACCACCGCCGATGGCCGCCGCTTCGTGCGGCTCGACAGCACCTGGCGCCATGTCGACGCGACGGCCATCCGCAGCTACACGGTCGGCGACCTCACCACCGGGGGGCCCGGCTGGTCCGGCAGCTATCGCCTGGGCGGCGTGCAGGTGCAGAGCGCCTACCAGCGCCGCTCCGACATCGTGACCACCGCGCTGCCCCAGTTCGGCGGCAGCGCCGCCGTGCCCTCGAGCGTCGAGCTCTACATCAACAACACCCGCCTCTACAGCGGGCAGGTGCCTTCCGGCCCGTTCACCCTCAACTCGCTGCCCACCATGAGCGGGGGCGACGTGCGCATCGTCACCCGGGATGCGCTGGGCCGCGAGACCACCGTGACCGGCGCCTACTACTACAGCCCGGACCTGCTGCGCCAGGGCATCCTCGAATATTCGGGCGAGGCCGGCTGGCTGCGCTACGGCTATGGCCAGCGTTCCTTCGACTATGGCGACCTGGCCGCCACCGGCTCGGCACGCTGGGGCTGGACGAACGACACCTCGCTCGAAGGCCATGCCGAATCGACCCGTGGCTTCTCCAACCTGGGCGCCGGCGTGGTGCAGCGCCTGGGCAGCTTCGGCGCGCTCAACCTGTCGGCCTCGCAGTCGCGCTTCGAGGGCGACAGCGGCAGCCGCGTGGCCGCGCAGGGCAACTTCCTGCTGCATGGCGTCACCGCCTATGCCGGCACCGAGCGCCGCCAGGGCAGCTACTTCGACCTGGGTCGCGTGAGCCTGATGCGCAACCCGAACAACGACCTCTCGAACCCCGACGCCTATACCCGACTGCTGCTGTCCACCGCGAGCGCGCGCGCCACCCACCGGGCCGGCCTCAGCTTCCAGCTTCCATTCGATGCGAAGACGAGCCTCAACCTGGGCTATACCAGTGTCGAGTCGGGCAATGTCGGCCACCAGGGCTATCGCCTGCTCAACCTGTCGGCATCGCGCTCGCTGTGGCGTGGAGCCAGCCTCATCTGCAGCGGCTACCGCGACCTCGAGCGCCGCACCAGCACCCTGTATGTCGGCTTGTCGATGAGCCTGGGCCACAACGTCAACAGCATGACCAGCGCGCAGCGGAGCAACGGCCAGACCACCTACGACGTGCAGGCCAACGGCTACAGCACCGGTGCGCAACAGGAGGGCGTGGGCTGGAGCGTGCTGGCCCGCGAGGGCGCGACCAGCGACGCGGCCTATCGCCAGGCCAATGTCAACTTCCGTACGGCGCCGGCCTGGCTGTCGGCCAGCGTGCAGCAGCAGAACGGCCACAGCCGCGCGACGGGGCAGGCCACCGGCTCGCTGCTGCTGCTCGGCGGTGAATTGCGTGCCGCCAACCGCATCGGCGAGGCCTTCGCTCTGGTCAAGAACGCAGGACCCGAGGCCGGCATCCGTCAGGACTCCGTCGTCATCGGCACCACCAATGCCGATGGCACCGCCTTCCTGCCCGACATCCAGGCCTTCCGCTCGATCAAGGTGTCGCTGGACCCGACCCGCACGCCCATCGGCTGGCAGGTGCCGGAAACCGAGAAGACCGTGGTCGCTGCCTACCAGAACGGCGTGGTGGTCGACTTCGCGGCGCGCCGCGTGCGCTCCGCCGTCCTCAAGCTGGTGGATGCCGCGGGCAAGCCGATCCCGACCGGGTACGTGGTGCAACTGGCCAACGGGCGCCAGGGCATGGTCGGCTACGACGGCGAGGCCTATCTGGAGGACGTGGACCAGAGCAACACCGGCCGCATCGACCGTGGCATCGACGGCGTGTGCATGTTCGGCTTCCGGTTCCCGGACGGCGATGCGGTGCAACCCGTCATCGGCCCGGTCAGGTGCGAGGTGCCGCGATGACGACGAGGCACGGGGGGCGCATGGGCCGGGCGCTCGAACGCACCGGCGCCGCCGCGCCAGGGTGGCTGTCCACCCGCGTGCGCGCCCGCGTGATCCTGGCCGCGTCGCTGCTCGCTGCCATGACGGGGTGGTCCGGCATGGCCGCCGCCGCGGCATCGACGATGGGCGGCAGCCCGCCCTCGACACCCGCGCCTTCGTTCACGCCGCACGTCGCCGTGCCGGCCGGCACGGGCTTTTCCACCGGGCGCTTGCGGGTCGCGTTGCACGTGAAGCCCGGTTGCGATGTCGTGCTGCCCGATGGCGGTGACCTCTCGCAGGTGCGGCTGCTGTGCAGTCCCGGCGAGGTCTGGCTCGGCAATCTCGTTCCCCGACGTGCGTCTGAGTGGAGGGCCGGGCGTGGCGGCGCGGCGTTCGTTCCGCTGCGCTTCGATCGTCAAGCCGATGGCTTCCGTCCGTATCCCGAAGGGCAGGGCTCGGCCATCGACCCGATGCCGGCAGCGCGCTCCGGTGTTCGCTTCAACCTCGATTACTGAGATCCGCCCCATGCGACCGATCGATCTTCTCCTTGCTCGCGGTGGCCGCCGGTTGCCATGGATCGCCGCCATCGTCTTCTTGTGGCTCGGCATGTGCCAGCCCGCGGCGGCGGCCATCAGCTGTTCGGCTTCGATGCAGAACAGCGTGATGGTGATCTACAACGGGTCGGACATATCCGGTGCACTGCTGCCGGCGCGCTACAGCTGCTCGGGGTTGCCCGTCGGTGGCGCCACCGTCTATTGGGCAATGTGCACGACGTCCGATGCGGCCAGTTCGACTGGCACCGGGGGCACCTCCGTCAGCCCGCGCCAAGCCAGATCGCCAGCCGGCGACACGCTGAATTTCCAGCTCGCATCCAATGGTGGGCAGGATCTGACGGCGGCTGCCATCACCTTGAGCAGCGGACAGTTCGCAAACACTTCCGCGGGCACGTCGAGCGGACTCTCGAATGCGATAACGGTCAGGGTGCCGGCATCGCAGTCGGTGCCGGCCGGTGACTATTACTCCACGGTCCTGTTGACGGCCCAGATTCGAACCAAGTCAGGCAGCAGCCTGTCGAGTTGCACCGACGGGACGCTCACCAACGCAAGCGTCTATCTGAACATCCCGGTCACCATCCGGGTGGGCGGTGCGGCATGCAACATCGGTCTGGTGCCAATGATGGTGTTGGGCAAGATCTCCGTGAATTCCGGCGTCGTGGGGACATTGACCACTGCGGGCAACCAGAACTTCTGGATCACCTGCGCAGCAGGGACGACCTGGACAGCCACCTTTTCCAATGGCAACAACCCGCTCGGGACTGGCAGCGACCGGCGTCGGATGGTCAACGGGAGTTCCTATCTCAACTACCAGCTCTCGACTGCGGCGAGTGGTGGTACCTCCCTGATCGACTCCGCAGGCATCACCGGGACTGGCACCGGGAAGCCGCAATCCTTCACCACTTACGCGACGCTTCCGACGCAGACCCCCGCGTCTCTGACGCCAGGGCTCTACACGGATACCGTGATCATGTCACTGAGCTACTGATGACATCGTTCTTACGATCCAAGGCGAGGCAGGCCACAGCGCTTGCGTGGGCGACGATGTCCGTGTGCAGCTCTGCCGGGGTGGTCACGGCGCCTTTCCTGATCACCGCGAGATATCAGCAGACCTGCCAGGTCACGGCGTCGATGTCCACATTCGATTTCGGCAATGTCACTTCGAACAGTACGACCCTGTACACGACCGGCACGCTCATGGTGGGCTGCGACAACAATTCGCAGACACCGTTCGGCGTCTGGGCGCCGTTGAGCGCCAATGCCAATGGCACGCAACGCCGCATGAAGAACAACGACACGAGTGCGGGCAACTATCTCAATTACAACCTGCTCATCGGCGACTCCGGCAGCACGACGATCTCGAGCACGGCGACCACCACCGGCTTCAGAAGTCCTCAGGGAGGCAGTTTCACCGGCGTCCTGCTGCGCGCCCAGCTGCCAGCCGGGCAGACCCTGACGCAGGGCTATTACAGCGACGACCTGATCCTCACGGTGAGTTACTGACATGGAGAGATCGCATGCACGCGCCTGTCTCGTCACGGCCCTCTCGATGGTCGCTGGCTGGAGTGCCATGCCGACGACGGCGCTGGCGGTGAATCTGATGGTTCCCACCCAGGTGGTCGCACGCGTGGGTGCCACCTGCTCGTCGATGGTGGCCGGTGTCCTGGACTTCGGAACGCTTCCCGCGACTCCGGCGTTGGGCGTGAGCCGGACCGATGCGACCGGCACGGTCGTGATCACCTGCAGCAACGCCGTCGCGTTTTCGGTCGTGGCCAACACCGGCACCTATGCCAGTGGTTCGCAGCGGCGCATGCAGGCGGCATCCGGCGTGTACATGGAATACGACATCTACACCTCGTCCGCTCGCACCACGAGCTATCCGAGCAGCGGTGCCACGCAGTCCTACACCAGCGATGGCAGTCCATCGACCGTGACTGCCTATGGCCGCGTGCGTTCCCAGTTCCTGACGGGTTTCGGGGCATTCCAGGACGTCCTGACCTGGACCGTGACGTACTGATCACTCCACTGTCCGCCGCGTTCCTCTCCACCCAGTGCACTGCCACCACCACCAGAAGCCGATCATGAAGACCGCATCCTTCATCCTTGCCCCGGGTGCGGTCCTGGTCGCGGTCTGCCTGGGTACCGGCGGAGCGACGCAGGCCGGCACATGGACGGCACAGCAGACCGTGAAGGCCCAGGTCGATCCCAGTTGCACGGTGGCCTTGACGGCCCAGAACACGGTCCTGGCTTTCGGCACCCTCAATGCCACGCCAGCGCTGATGGTCGCCCAGGCCGACGCGACCGGCTCCATCACGATCTCCTGCGCCAGCGGCGTCAACTACAGCGTCGTCGCGGGGGACGGCCGCAACTACAGCTCGGGCTGGCGCATGGACAACGGATCCGGCCAGTACCTGAGCTACCAGCTGTATTCGGACGCGGCGCGCAGCACCGCCTTCGCGCGCGCCGGCACCTCGCTGAGCTATCAGGGGTTCCAGAACCTGACCATCCATGGCCGCGTCCCCGCGCAGACCGTGGGCGGCACCGGCACTTTCACGGACTCGGTGTCCTTCACGGTCACGTACTGATCGCGCTCATCGCGTGTTTCCCCTGTCACCCCGCCATCCCATCATCCCTTCGACCTGGAGCTTTCCACATGACCCCATCGTTCTGCGCCCGCCTGATCGGCATCGCCGCTGCCGCCGTCTGCGTGGCTGGCACCGTCGGCAGCGTGAAGGCGGCGACGGCGACGGCGAGCCTGCCCGTCAGCGCCACCGTCCCGGTCAGTTGCATCGCCGCCGCCGGCACCGCCATGGCCTTCGGCAACCTCACCACGACGCTGGCGCTGGCGGTCACCCAGGCCGACACCACCGGCACCCTGACGGTCACCTGCACCAACGGCGCCAGCTACAGCGTCGTCGCGGGGGACGGCCGCAACTACAGCTCGGGCTGGCGCATGGACAACGGATCCGGCCAGTACGTGACCTACCAGCTGTATTCGGACGCGGGTCGCGGCACGGCCTTCGTGCGCGCCGGCACCTCGTTGAGCTACACGGGCAACGGCGCGGCCCAGACCGTGACCGTCTATGGCCGCGTTCCCGCGCAGACCGCCGGTGGCTCCGGCAGCTTCACGGACTCGGTGTCCTTCACGGTCACCTATTGATCGCGCTCGTCGAGCGTCCTTCTTCCTCCACGTCCTTGCGACCTGAAGCTCTCCACGTGATCACCTCTTTCTCCACCCGCCTGACCGGCATCGCCGCTGCCGCCATCTGCATGGCCGGCACCATCGACATCGCGCGGGCCGCAACCACCAGCGCCACCATGACGGTCAGTACCTCCATCCCCACCTCCTGCACGGTGGGCACGGTGCCCCACGTGACCATCCCCAGTCCGGCCTCCCTGACCGTGGCCACGGATTCGACGGCCACGGGCACCCTGCAGGTCACCTGCACGAACGGCGGCACCTATACCGTGGATGCCGGCGACGGCGGCAACTACACCACGACGCGACGCATGCGCCGGGGCAGCAGTTCCGCCTATCTGACCTATGGTTCGTTCACCGATCCGGCACGCACCATGGCCTTCCCGACCGCCACCGAAGCCGGCGCCTAGACCGACTCGGTCACGCTCACCGTCTCGTACTGATCGCGCATCGGTCCCGTTGCCACTCCACGTCGACGAGCCCCCCGCACCCGTCCCCGCCCATGACCCCTCCACCGCGCTTCCTCCCCATGTTCGCTCGCCTCGGCCGGCTGGCTTTGCTGGCGCCGGTGTGTGCCGGCGGCGTCGTGGCCATCGTCTGGCTGGTCACGGGTCCTGTGCGGGCCGCCACCCAGTCGGCCACGGTCGCGATCAGCACCGGCATCCCCGCCACGTGCACGGTGAGCGCCCTGGCGGACCTGGCGTTCTCCTCGGCCATCGTGTCGACCACCGCGCGGACCCACGAAGCGCAGGGGAGCTTGCGTGTCAACTGCACCAACGCGGGCCTCTACGGCGTGTCGATTCCGGCGAGCGGCAATGGCATGGGCACGCAGCGGCGCATGTTCAGCAGCGGCACCGGTGGCGATCTGCTCCACGACGTGTATGCCAGCGCGACGGACCGCACGGCGGCGGGCCCGCTGTACCCGACGGGCCCGACCGGCACGGGCCAGTCCGGCGATGGCGGCAACCAGGAGTTCGTGCTGTACGGGCGCATTCCCACGCAGCCGGCGCCCGCGCCGGGCAGCTACAGCGACACCCTCACCGTGACGGTGGGCTATTGATGGCAGGCGCGCGATGATTTTCCGTTCCCTCCTGGCCCCGCTGCCGGTCGCATGGCCGGTCGCATGGCTCCTGGCATCGTTGAGCGGCAACCTGCTGGGCGCCACGCAGACAGCCCATCTCAACGTCTCGGCGAGCGTGGTGGCGCAGTGCACCGTGGCCGGCGGCGCGGGCAGCGGCCTGCCGGCCGCGGTGCTCGATTTCGGCAGCCGCGATGTGCTGGCGTCGGGCACGGCCCGGGGGCAGTCGCCATCCAGTGGCACGGGTGCGCTGCAGGTGGTCTGCAATTCGGACACCGTCACGCCGACGCTCGCGCTGGATGCCGGCGCCCATCCCGGCGGCGGCAGCCTGCGCCGGCTGAGCGGGCCCGGCTCGGTGCTGGTCGACTACGCGCTCTACCGTGACAGCGCCCGCAGCCAGCCCGTCGGCGCATCGGCGTTCGCGCTGCCCCGCATCACGGCGGGCACGCCTTACGTGCTGGTGCTGTATGGCAGCCTGCCGGTGCCCAGCCAGGCGTCCGTCGCGGGCAGCTATGCCGATGTCGTCAGCATCACGCTGTCCTATTGATCGCGCGGCGAGCGGGTTCGTCTTCGCGCTGCTGGCCGTCGCGGCGTGCGCCACCATGCCGGCTGCGGCCGACACGCGCTGGGTGGCGATCTCGGACGACGGCGCGCAGGTCGCGACGCTGGAGTTCGCCGCGCCGGTGGTGGCCGATGCGCGCGCACCGGCCGGCGCGCCGGTCGTGGTCCGCAACCGCATCGACGGGTCGACGACGTACCGGGTGCCGCTGTGCGCCGGCTGCACGCTCACCGGATTGCTGTTCGACGCCGACAACCGGGCCGTCGTGCTGCTGCAGCAGGACACCCGCGCGCGCACCACCCAGGTGATCCGGGCCGATGGCACGACCAGCCGGGTGCTGACCACCATCGCCGGCTATGCGAGCCGGCCGCGCTGGTCGCCGGATGGCACGCAGCTCGGCCTCCTGGCGACCATCCGGCCACGCAAGGAGGCCGGTGCGATCCAGGCGGGCGAAGCGATGACGGGCGAGATCGGCGCGCGCATCGACACGCAGCGCATCGCCGTGGTGGCGAGCGGTGGCGGGCTGGCGCGGCTGGTGTCCCGGGTCGGCGACTATGTGTACGACTACGACTGGCTGCCCGCTGGCGACGGCTTCGTGGCGGTGAGCGCGTCGGGCAATGGCGACGACAACTGGTGGATCGCGCGGCTGGTGACGATGTCGCTGGCCGATGGCAACGTGCGCGAGCTGTTCGACCCCCGTGGCATGCAGATCGCGCGGCCGGTGGTGCGGGCCGATGGCCGTTCGGTGGCTTTCATCGGCGGGCTCATGAGCGACCTGGCCACCGCCAATGGCGAGGTCTGGCAGGTGCCGCTGGAAGGCGGCCCCGCGGTCGACCTGACGCCGGGCTTCGCGGGCGGCTTCACGGCGCTGTCGCGGCGCGGGTCGGGGTGGGTCGGCGTCGCGCAGATGGACGGCGATGCGGCACTGGTTCCGATCGAGCCGGCGACCGCCACGGCGGGCGGGCCCGTCGTACCGCTGTGGCGCCAGCCGGTGCAGATCGGCCCGGTCGCCTTCGACGCGGCGGGGCAGGTGGTCGCGATGGGCGTGCAGGCGTTCGATCGCGCGCCCGAGCTGCTGGCGGGCGCTCTCCAGGCGCCCGTGCGCCTGCCGGGCGACATGGCGCCGCCACCGCCGCCGCCCGCGGCGCGGATCCGGGCCGAGCGCGTGAGCTGGCGCAACGACGGGCGCGATCTGCAGGGCTGGCTGCTGTGGCCGCCCGCGAGCCGACCGGTGCGCGGTCTGGTGGTCGACGTGCATGGCGGCCCGGCGGCCGCCTGGCAGCCGGAACATGTCGCCGCCGACGATCTGCGTGGCCGGCTGCTGGACCGTGGCCTGGCGCTGTTCCTGCCCAATCCACGCGGCAGCAGCGGCCGCGGCGAGGCCTTCAAGCGGCTGGTGGTGCGCGATGTCGGGCAGGGGGATTTCGGCGACGTGATGAGCGGGCTCGATGCCATGCTGCCCCGTCTGCCACCGGAGGCGGCGCGGCGCCTGGGCTGGATGGGCGCCAGCTATGGCGGCTATCTGGCGATGTGGGCCAACACCCGCACCGATCGCTTCGCGGCCATCGTGGCGGGCAGCGGCATCGCGAACTGGGTCAGCTACGCGGGCCAGAACGGCATCAACGAATGGCTGCGCCCGTACTTCGGCGCCACGGTGTACGAGGACATGGCGGCCTATCGGGCGGCCTCGCCGATCGAGTCGATCCGCCGCGCCAGGTCGCCGACCCTGCTGTACGTGGGCGAACGCGACATCGAGACACCGGCCGCGCAATCGCTGGAGTACTGGCGCGCCTTGCGCACGTTGGGCGTGGCCAGCACGCTGGTGGTGTACGCGGGCGAGGGGCACGCCATCCAGGCGCCGCAGAACGTGGCCGACGTGAATCGTCGCATCGTCGCCTGGTTCGATCGCCACCTGCTGGCCGGGCCATGAGGGCCATGAGGGTCATGCGCGAGCCACGCGCCGGCATCGGCTCCCGAGCGGGTCCGGCGCGGTTCACGGCGGGGCCGCTGGCGCTGCCCTGCCCGCCGCCGTGGAGCGGATGGACGCGGTGCGCCTGAACTTCGGCTCGTCCCATCGGCGCGACCACATCACGCCATTGCGAAAGCGCCAGAAGCGCGGCTGGCGGCGCCGCACGCCATCGGCGTGCCAGACGATCGACGTCACGCATTCGCCCTGCGGCAGCTCGACGATGCGGTGGATGCTCCGGGCGCCGACCCGGTGCGAGGTCCCGACTTCGCGATGGATGCGCCGCATCGTCCAGCCCTCCTTGCCCCGGTGCCACACCTCCTCGACATAGCCGCCGGCCAGGATGGTCGTCGTGAAGGCGTAGGGATGGTCGTGCGGGTCGCCCGCATCCGGGCCGGTGAAGTGGTGCAGGGTGATCGGGAACCGGCCGACCTCCAGGTGCAGCTTCGTGAACTGCTCGCTCATGCATTCGGTGCGGATCACGAGGCCGCTCCCGGCCGTGCCCCCATCGTCTCGATGTCGTCCATGTCGATCGATTCCCCGGGTTGCCCATGGCGTGGTCTCTTCATCGCCGGCATCTTCGCGGATCCCGGCACCGCCGCGCTGCGGCACGGCAGAATCACCCCAGGGTCCCGCGCGGCCCGGCGTCCTCCACCCATCCCGCTCCATGAGATTCATCCACGCCGCCGACATCCATCTCGACAGTCCGCTTCGCGGCCTGTCCGCCTACGAGGACGCACCGGTCGACCTGCTGCGCAACGCCACGCGCGAGGCCTTCTCCAACCTCGTCAACGAGGCGATCGAGCTGGCCGTCGATTTCCTGGTCATCGCCGGCGACCTCTACGACGGCGCCTGGCGCGACTTCAACACCGGGCGCTTCTTCGTGCGCGAGATGGGCCGGCTGCACCAGGCCGCCATCCCGGTCTACCTGCTCTATGGCAACCACGACGCCGAGAGCGAGATGACGCGCCGTCTGGGCTTCCCGCCCAACGTCCACGTCTTCGACACGCGCCGCGCCGTCACCCACCGCATCGAGACGCTGCGCGTCGCCCTGCACGGACGCAGCTTCAAGGATGCCGCCACCTTCGACAACCTGGCGGTGGCCTATCCCGACGCGGTCGCCGGCTGGCTCAACATCGGCGTGCTGCACACCGCGTTGGAGGGCGATGCCGCGCATGCGCGCTATGCGCCGTGCTCGCTCGCCGAGCTGGCCGCGCGCGGCTACGACTACTGGGCGCTCGGCCATGTCCACGAGTACGCGGTGCTGCGGCAGGGCGATCCGTGGGTGGTGTTTCCCGGCAACCTGCAGGGCCGGCACATCCGCGAGACCGGGCCGCGCGGCGCCGTGCTGGTCACGGCCGACGCGGGCGGCATCGTCTCGGTCGAGCGCCTGATCGTCGACGTGCTGCGCTGGGAGCGGCTGGAGGTCGATGCCGCCGCAGCGACCGACCTGGCCGATGTCGTGGCGCTGGCCGGCCGCGCGCTGGGCGAGCTGCTGGCACGCCAGGACGACCGCCGGCCGCTGTCGGTGCGCGTCACCATCACCGGCCGCAGCGCCGCGCATGGCGATCTGTTCGGCCAGTACCGGCAATTGCGCGAGGAGCTGCTGGCGCAGGCGGCCGCCCTGGGCGCCGACCGGCTGTGGATCGAGAAGGTGCGCGTCGAGACCCTGCCGCCGGCCGACGAGCGCCAGCTGCGCGAGCGCTCCGATGCCATCGCCGATCTGCAGGCGCTGCTGCAGGAGGTGGCGCAGGACGAGGCCTTCCTGCGCAGCCTCACCGACGACCTGCGCCAGCTCACCGGCAAGGCGCCGGCCGAGCTGGCCGAGGCGGTGCCGGACTTCGAGGCCATCCGCGCCGGCGATGTCGCCGCGCTGGTGCGCTCGGTGACGCCCGGGCTGCTCGCGCGCCTGGCGCAGACGCCGTGAGCGGCGGCGCCCGTTCCGCCTGACCCACGAATTCCCGTCCCCCATGCGCATCCAGCACCTCGACCTCCTGCGTTACGGCAAGTTCACCGACCGCCGGCTCGCCTTCCCGGCGGCGGCGCACGACTTCCATCTGGTCGTCGGCGTCAACGAGGCCGGCAAGTCCACCACCCGCAGCGCCATCCTCGATCTGCTCTACGGCATCGAGACCCGCTCCAGCTACGACTTCCTGCATGCCAAGGCCGAGATGCGGCTGGGCGCCACGCTGGTCCATGCCGGCGAGGCGCTCGAGGTCGTCCGCACCAAGGCGCGCACCCGCTCGCTGCTGGGGCCGGGCGGCCAGCCGCTCGCCGACGCGACCTGGGCCACCTTCCTCGGCGGCACCGAGCGCGGCTTCTTCGACCAGATGTTCGGCCTCGACCACCCGCGCCTGGTCAAGGGCGGACAGGACATCCTCGACAGCGCCAACGACATCGGCCAGATCCTGTTCCAGTCGGCCGCCGGCATCATGGGCCTGGGCGCCGTGCGCGAGCAGCTGGAGAGCGAGGCCGACGGCCTGTGGGGCGTGCGCAAGTCCGGCGGCCGCGCCTATTACGTCGCCGCCGACCGCCTGGCGCAGGCCGATGCCGCGCTCAAGCAGACGACGGTGCGCACCAAGGACTGGGTCGACGGCCAGCGCGCCCTCGACGACCTGGGCGGCCGGCGCGACATCCTGCGCCAGCGCCATCGCGACCTGGAGACCGAGCGCATGCGCCTGGAGCGCGTGCGACGCGTCGTCGCCGCGCTGCGCCAGTGGCGCGAGACCGGGGCCGATCTGGCCGCGCTCGGCGCGGTCGTCGAGCTGCCGGCCGATGCCGCCGCGCAGCTGGCGCGCGCCGAACTCGCGCTCGCCGCCGCCCGGCGCGACCACACGCTGTTCGAGGCCCAGGCCGTCGAGGTCCAGGCGCGGCACGCGCGGATCCGGCTCGACGAGCGCGTGCTGCGCCAGGCCGATGCCATCGAGACCCTGGCCGCGCGCCACCAGCAGGTGCGCCACCACGATCGCGACATCGAGCGCCGCCTGCTGGAGATCGATGTCCACTGGCAGCAGGCCGCGGCGCGGGCGCGCCAGCTCGGCTGGCCGGCGGCGGATGCGGAGGCGCTGGCCGCGTGCCTGCCGGCGCTGCCGCGCCGCGCCGCCGTCGCCACGCTGGCCAAGCGCTTCGCGGTGCTCGATCAGGCGCGCGCCGCCACCGCGTCGGCCCTGGCCGACAAGGAGGCCGAGCGCAGCGCGCTCGAGGCGCAGCGCCGCCTGCTGTCGGTCTCCAGCGTGCCGCCGGAGCTGCGCGTCGCCCTGGCCGCGGCCCGCGCCCTGGGCGACACCGAGGCCACCCTGGCGCGCGAGGAGGCGCTGCTGCAGGCGGCCGCGCGGGAGCTCGCCGCCGCGCGCGCCGCGCTGGGTCCAGGCCCGTCCGAGCCCGCGATGCTGGGCGCGCTGACGCCACCGTCGGAAGCCGACATCCGCGAGCGCCTGCGACACCAGGCCGATGGCGCGCAGGCACTGGCGGCGACCGAGGAACGGCTGGCCGGCCTGCGCGCCCAGGCCGAGCTGGAGCAGCTGGGCATCGCGCAGTACCGCAATGCCCACCGGCCGGTGAGCCAGGCCGAGCTCGACGCCGCGCGCGGTCGGCGCGACGCCGCCTGGGCCGCCATCCGCGACGGCGCCATCGGACCGTCCGAGGGCGCCGCCGAGGTCGAGGCCGGACTGCGCCAGGCCGATGCCCTGGCCGACCAGCGGCACGACAAGGCGCAGCAGGCCAGCGAACTGCAGTCCCGCATGGATGGGCTGGAGCGCCTGCGGCTGCAGATCGACGAAGCCGCCCGGCGCGCCATCGCGCAGCAGGCACGGCACGCGGCCGATGCGGCCGACTGGCGCGACACCGCGAGGGCGCTGGGCCTGGGCGATCTGGCGCTGCGCGATGTCGAGACCTGGCGCGCGGCGCGCGAGCGCGTGCTGCGCGCCGATGCCGCTCGCGCCGATGCCGCGCGCACCCTCGCCAGCGGACGGGCCGCGCGCGATGCCGCCGGTGCCGCCCTGCGGTCCGCGCTCGATGGCGCCGGCATCGCCGCCGATGCCGGCGCGCCGCTGGCCGTCACGATCGTGCTGGCGGCCGACGCCGTCGAACGCGCCACCGAGACCCGGGCCCGCGCCGAGGAACTGGCGCGCCAGCATGCCGCGCTGGGCGCCGCGCTCGAGCGCCAGCGCGATGCGGCGGCGCAGGCCGGCGCGGCGCTGGATGCCTGGCGGGCCGACTGGCGCCTCGCCCTGGGCGGCATCGGACTGGCGCAGGACGAGGGCGGTCCGCTCGACGTCGCCGGCGCCGAGGGCGCGCTGGAGGCCATCGCCGCCATCGAGAGCCGGCTCGAGAGCATCCGCGACCTGCGCCACCATCGCATCGACGCCATGCGGCGCGACCTGGCGGATTTCGATGCCGAGACCGCCGCCGTGGTGGCCGCCGTCGCGCCGGAACTGGCCGGGCGCGAGCGTGGCGCCGCGGCGGTCGAGCTGGCGGCGCGGCTGGGCGAGGCGCGCGATGCCCACAAGGAGGCCGAGCGGCTGCGCGAGGAGGGCGCGGCGCGCGCGGCGGCGGCTCGCGACGCCGCCGCCAGCGTCGAGCGCGCCCGGGCCGGACTCGCGCCGCTGCTGCGCAGCGCCGGCCTGGCCGGGCCGCGACC
This sequence comes from Variovorax sp. PEI5, assembly GCF_056679935.1. Taxonomy (NCBI): domain Bacteria; kingdom Pseudomonadati; phylum Pseudomonadota; class Betaproteobacteria; order Burkholderiales; family Comamonadaceae; genus Variovorax; species Variovorax sp. PEI5. Next base: position 1,567,486 of record NZ_CM155257.1, on the reverse strand, counting down.
GGGTGGCGAGGACGTTGCCGGAGGCCTTGCCGACCGTGGCGAGGACATCGGCGGGGACGGCGATGCCGATGCCGATGCCGGGCGGCACGAGCAGCTGCGCGGCCTGATCGCGCGCTCCGACCGGCGGCGCCGGCTCGCGCTCGACATCGAGGCCGCCCTGCGGACCGTGGAGGAGGGTGGCGATGGCCTCGCGGTCGAGGCGCTGGAGGCCGAGGTCGCGGCCATCGATGCCGCGCAGATCCCCGCGCGCATGGCCGACCTCGGGGCGCAGCTCGCCGACGTGCGCCAGGCGCAGGACGCGCTCACCGTGCAGATCACGCAGGCCGAGGCCGCGCTGTCGCGCATCGCCGGCCAGGACGACGCGGCGCGCGCCGAATCGCAGCGCCAGAACGCCCTGGCCGAGATGGCCGACGCGGCCGAGCGCTATGTGCGCGTGCACACCGCCTCGCGCCTGCTGAAGTGGGCCATCGACCGCTATCGCGAGACGCGCCAGGGTCCGCTGCTCGGCCGCGCCGGGGTCATCTTCGCCGGCCTCACGCGCGGTTCGTTCCAGAAGCTGTCGGTCGACTTCGACAGCCAGCCGCCGACCCTGCACGGCCTGCGCGCCGACGGCCAGGTGGTGCCGATCGGCGGCATGAGCGATGGCACGCGCGACCAGCTCTACCTGGCCCTGCGGCTGGCGGCGCTGGAGATGCACCTGGGCCAGAGCCACGCCATGCCCTTCATCGCCGACGACCTGTTCATCAACTACGACGACGGCCGTTCCGAGGCCGGCCTGCGGGCGCTGGCCGAGCTGTCGACGCGGACCCAGGTGATCTTCCTGAGCCACCACGACCACCTGGTGCCGACGGTGCGGCGCGTCTTCGGCGCCGACGTGAACGTGGTCGCGCTGTAGGGCCGCTGGCCGCGAGGCGTTCGCGGCAGGCCGGACCCGATGCTCGAAACCCGCCCGGACGCCTAGTTGTCGATGACCCGCCGCGCGAAGCGCTCCAGGTAGTCCATCAGACGGTGGGCGCCGGCGACGGCGGCGGCCTCGTCGCCGGTCGAGATGCCCTGCGCCAGCGCCAGGTGCGCATCGGCGCCCTCGACGATCTCGCCCTCGTGCTGGTAGGCATACCAGAAGCGGCGGCACTTGATCGCCAGCGGCAGCACGGCATTGACGGCCGACATGTTGCGACAGGCCTGATGGTTGATCTGATCGAGTTCCTGGTCGGCGCTCATGTAGTCCTCGAGACTGCCGCGCGCGGCGGCGCGGACCATCTTCTCGGCGCAGCGCAGGATGGCCTTGCGCTCCAGCGTGGTGGCGCGCCGCGCCGCGCAGGCGGCGATCAGTCCCTCGAGGGCGCGGCGCGTCTGGATCACGTCGAGATGGTCGGCCAGGTCGATGGTCGAGACCGACAGGCCGCGTCGCGGCTGCTGGTCGATCAGGCCGATCGACACCATGCGCATCAGCGCCTCGCGCACCGGCGTGCGGCCCAGTCCGGTGCGCTCGGCCAGCTCGGCCTCGACCACCGGGCTGCCGGGTTCGAGCTGGAGCGTGGAGATCAGCGTTTCGATGGCGTCGTAGGCGAGGTCGGCGGCCCGGCGCTTGGGCGGCGGACGCCGGGGCGAGGTCCGGAGGGAGGTCACAGGAGGCATGGGCGGTATCTTGGCCAATTCACAGACGATGCGCCCGGGCGGCCCGCGGCCGGTTCAGGCATCCGATCCGCCGGCCGCCGCGGCGGTGGCGGTGGCGGGCGGCATGGTCACGGCCAGGGTGCTCACGCGCACCGGAAACAGGGGCGGGCGGGGCGTCGGCGCGGTCCAGTCGAACAGGAATTGCGTCGCCGCGCCGCAGATGCGGCCCTGGCAGGCGCCCATGCCGCAGCGCGTATGCAGCTTCGCGTCGACCCAGCCGTGGCGCCCGACGAGCGCCGCGTGCGGCACGTCCTCGCACCGGCAGACCAGCGTGTCGGGGTCCGGCAGCGCGCGCAGGCGCTCGCCCAGCGCGAAGCAGTGGTGCAGGTGCGCGGCGAAGGCGTCCCAGTGCGCCAGGCGCTGGCGCAGGGTCTCGGCGCGGGCCGTCAGGCCGACGGCATCGCAGCCGGCGATCTCGCCCTGCACCAGGGCCCGTTCGCTGCCGCCGACGCCGGTGCACTCGCCCGCCGCGTAGACATCGTCCAGGCTGGTGCGCTGGCGCTCGTCGACCGCCAGCGCCGATGCGCCTTGCGGCGATGGCACGACCTGGCAGCCGAGCAGTTGCCCCAGTTCGGTGTTGGGTCGCAAGCCGAAGCCGACGGCCAGGCGGTCGCAGGCGATGTCCTCGACCGCCTCGCCGCCGCCACGGCGCAGCCGTACCGATCCGACCGCGCCATCGCCCGTCACCGCCAGCACATGGCTGTGGGCGCGGTAGACCGACTGGTAGAGCATGGTGGCCTGCAGGGCCTTGCCAGGCCAGCGACCCAGCCGGGCACCGAAGCCGGCCAGCCGCGCGAGCGATGCCTGTTCGGCGATGCGCAGCACCCGGGCGCCGGCGCGCCGCGCGGTGGCGGCGGCGGCCAGCAGCAGGGGACCGCTGCCGGCGATCACGATGCGCTCGCCGGACACCGGCAAGCCGGCCTTGATGAGCGCCTGCAGGCCGCCCGCGCCGGTCACGCCGGGCAGCGTCCAGCCAGGGAAGGGCAGCAGCAGCTCGCGCGCGCCGGTGCACAGGATCAGCTTCGAATGGCGCACGACCCATCCATGGGCGGCATCCTCCAGCAGGAGGCATCCGGCCGCTGGCGCCGCCGCCACGCGCGTGCCGGTGCGGAGGTGCACATTGCCGCAGCGCGCCATCGCCGCGCGCAGCCGGGCGGCCTCGGGCGGCGGCTTCGCATGCGGTCCGCTGCGCCAGATCTGGCCGCCCGGAGCCGGGTTGTCGTCGACCAGCACGATGCGCGCGCCACTCGGCGCGGCGGCCACGGCCGCCGCCATGCCCGCCGGTCCGGCACCGACGATCAACAGGTCGCAATGTTCTTCAGGGGGTGGGGTCATGGGTCAGGAGGCACTGGCTGGCGTGGCGCATGCAGGCCGGTGGTGACGCGCATGCCCTCGCGGCAGAGGGTCTGGCAGGCCAGCACCCGCCGGCCGTCGACATCGACGCGGCATTCCTGGCACACGCCCATGCCGCACAGGGGCGCGCGCGCCTGGCCGGTCACGCTCAGGCGGGTGCTGCCGTCGCTGGCCCGACGCAGCGCGGCGGCCACCGAGACGCCGGCCTCGACCCGCATCGGCTGGCCATCGAGCATCAGCTGGACGTGGGAGACCGTCATGCGATCTCCATCAGGCGACGCGGCTGGTAGGGCGTCGGATCGATGGCTGGCGCGCGGCCCGTCATCTGGTCGGCGATGAGTTGCGCGCTGGCCGGCGCCGTCGTCACGCCGAGTCCCTCGTGGCCGACCGCCAGCCAGACGCCCGGCCGTCCGGCATGCGCGCCCAGCAGCGGGAGGCCGTCGGGCGTGGCGGCGCGCAGGCCGGTCCAGGTGCGCACCGCGTTGAGGTCGCCCAGGGCCGGCAGGTAGTCGAGCGCGCGGCGCAGCATGCGCGCCAGCATCTCCGGCTCGACCTGCATGTCGGTGGTGTCGAACTGGCGCGACGAGCCCACCAGCAGCTGGCCGGTCGGACGCGGCTGCACGTTGAAGGCCACCGAGTCGCCCTCGCTGTGATGCGCGCTGGTCACATAGCCCAGTTCCACCAGCTGGTGCGTCACGGTGCCGGGATAGCGGTCGGTGATGAGCAGGTGGCCCTTCTTGGGCCGCAGCGCCAGCTCCGGGCACAGCGCGTTGGCGTGGATGCCGTTGGCCAGCAGGATGCGCGGCGCGGTGAGCCACGAGCCGTCGCGCAGCCGCAGCCGCGTGCCCTCGAGGTGCGTGACCTCGGCCCGGTCGATCCGGATGCGCGTGCCCGCCTGCGCCAGCATCCATTCGGCCGCCGCCGGCGCGTACACCACGCCATCGCCGGGCACGCGCAGCGCACCGGACAGGCCGGGGCGAAGGGCGGGCTCGGCTGCGCGCAGGGCCCGCGCGTCGAGCAGTTCGCTGGCGACGCCATGCGCGGCCAGGCGGGCGCGCTTGCGTTCGGCCTCGGCCATCTCCGCGTCGTCGGCGGCGATCCACAGGGTGCCGCTGTGGCGGTAGTCGCAGCCACGTGCCAGGGCGGGCGCGATGTCGCGCCACAGCGCCAGCGAATGCAGGCTCAGGGCCAGTTCGGCCGGGTTGTCGTCCATCACCACCAGATGGCCCATGCCGGCCGCCGTGGCGCCGCCGCGCCGGTCGTCCAGCACCCGCACGCCCAGGCCGGCCAGTGCCAGCGCCCGGGCGCAGGCGGCGCCGACGATGCCGGCGCCCACGATGAGCACATCCGCATCCATACGGATCAGGACCTGATGCCCCAGCCGAACGGATCGTCGGCCTGGATCAGCAGCGTGGCCTCGGCGCTGACATGGGCGCGGCCACGGATCGTCGGAATCACGCGGCCGTCCTCGTCCAGTTCGTAGTGCGCCTCGAAGCGGCTGCCGATCACGCTGGCCTGGTGCCAGGTCACGCCGGGCGCGAGCTTGCCATCCGCGGCCAGGCAGGCGATCTTGGCGCTGGTGCCGGTGCCGCAGGGCGAGCGGTCGTAGGCATTGCCCGGGCACAGCACGAAGTTCCGGCTGTCGGCCGTGTCGTCCGGCGCGAACAGTTCGATGTGGTCGATCTCGGCGCCATCGGCGCCCGTGATGCCCTGGGCGGCGAGCGCCACGCGCAGGGCGCCGGCATAGGCCGTGAGCGCGGCCAGGTTGCCGCCATGGACGGCCTGGCCGTGGTCGCTGACCAGGAAGAACCAGTTGCCGCCCCAGGCGATGTCGCCGAACACCGTGCCGCAGCCCGCCAGCTCGACCGCCACCCCCCGGCGATGCCGATGGGCCGGCACGTTGCGCACGCTCACCGCGCCGTCCTCGTGCAGGGTGGCGGTGACCGTGCCGACCGGGGTCTCGATGCGATGCTCGCCCAGGCCGATGCGCCCCATGTGGGCCAGCGTGACGACCAGGCCGATGGTGCCGTGGCCGCACATGCCGAGGTAGCCGCTGTTGTTGAAGAAGATCACGCCGGCGGCGGCGTCGGCCGCGACCGGCGCGCACAGCAGGGCGCCGACGACGACATCGCTGCCACGCGGCTCCAGCACGGTGGCGCAGCGCCAGGCGTCGTGCTCGCGCGCCAGCAGGGCGCAGCGCTCGGCCATGCTGCCATGGCCCAGGTCGGGAAAACCGCCGACGACCAGTCGCGTGGGTTCGCCGCCGGTGTGCGAGTCGATGACCTCGATGCGTCGCATGTCGCGCGCTCCCGCTCAGTAGCTCGCCAGCGGCACCGGCACCGCGTTCCTGAAGGTGAACACCGTGATCGGCGCTTGCCTCATGTTGCCCTTGTCGTCGTAGCTGTAGGTGGCGGCAACGCCCTTGTAGGCGGTCTTGTGGATCTCCGCGCCCACCTTGTCGGGGGCGATCGAGTTGGCCTTCTGCATCGACTGGCCGATGAACATCACCTGGTCGTAGTAGGACGCCGCGTAGGCATCGGCGTCGACGTTGAAGCGCTGCTTGAACTTGGCCTTGAAGGCCGGGCCGCTCTCGGCCTTCTCGAGCATCGAGCCGCCCTGCGCGCAGAACACCAGGTCGTTGACCGCGTCGCCGCCGAGCTTGCCGGTGACCGGGCTGCACACGGTATCGCCGCCGAGCAGCTTGCCGGACATGCCCAGCGCCTTCATCTGGCGCGCCATGGGCGCGGCCTGAGGGGCATAGCCGCCGAAGAAGATCGCCTCGGGCGCCTTGGCCTTCATGTTGGTCAGGATGGCCGAGAAATCGACCGCCTTGTCGGTGGTGAACTCCTGCCCGACCACGGTCAGACCCTGGTTCCTGGCTTCCTTGGTGAACTCCTCGGCCAGGCCCTGGCCGAAAGCGGTGCGGTCGTCGATCACGCCGACCTTCTTGACGTTGAGCACCTTGGCCGCGTAGACGGCCATGGCCGCGCCGATCTGGTTGTCGCTGGCGATGATACGAAACAGATTCCTGTGGCCGCCCTGCGTGACCTTCGGGTTGGTGCCCACGGTCGACAGCAGCACATCGCCCTCGCTGTAGATGCGCGAGGCCGGAATGGCCACGCCCGAGCAATACGGACCCATGACGAACTTGACGCCATCGTCGACGAATTTCTGCGCCACGCTCACGCCGGTCTTGGCATCGCACTGATCGTCCTCGGACACCAGCTCGAACTTCAGCGTCTTGCCGGCGACGGCGATCTTCCTGGCATTGAGTTCATCGATCGCCAGGCGGATGCCGTTCTCGTTGTCCTTGCCGGCGAAGGCATTGGGCCCCGACAGCGGACCGCTGTGACCGATCTTCACGACCTGTTCCTGTGCGCTCGCGGCACCGGCGAAGGCCAGTGTCATCAGACCGAGAAGCGGGATCAATCCTGTGTGAGTCTTCATGCGTTCTCCGAGAGGTGGGTGGGGACGGGAGGGAGCGAAAAGGGGCGGTGGCGGCCGTGGTCGTTGCGGTGATGTCCATGCGCGCTGTCCTTGCAGGGATCCGTGGGAGAGGAGGGAGTCCATGAAGGCAGTCGGCACAAATATATTAAAGAGATATCAAGGATATCTTGGCAGGGTATTTAGCAGGTTGCATGCCAGCTGTTTCGATGTCAGCGCGATGCGGCCGCACCTTTTTCGATCCGGTCCGGGGATGTGGGGGCGCGAGGATGGTGCGCCCGCCACCCCCGCCCTCAGGCGCCGGTGGCCGCCAGGTCCCGCGGGAAGCGCACCGTGAAGACCACCTGCTCGTCGCGGTAGCCATAGTCGATGGTGCCCTGGTGACCCTTGACGATCTCGCTGGCGATGTAGAGACCCAGGCCGAGGCCGCTCGGATTGCGCTCGTTGCCCACCGAGCGTTCCTTCAACGGCTGGAACAGGATCCGCGCGGCGTCCTCGGGGATCGGCGCCGACCGGTTGGCGACGGCGAAGCGCACCACGTCGCCGTCGAGGCCCAGCTCGATGGTGATCGGCTCGCCCAGCGCGCCATGGTGGCGCGCGTTGCCGATCAGGTTGCTCACGACCTGCGCGAAGCGATCCGGATCGATCGTCGCCTTCAGCGTCGACGGCAGCGACGCGCGGATCACCAGTTGCGGATGGGCGAGGGCGGCATCCTCGACGAGGTCGCGCACCAGCATCGCCAGGTCGTGCTCGACACGCCGCAGCCCCAGGCCCAGGCCGCCGTGCAGGCGGCTCATGTCGAGCACCTGCGTGATCATGCGATCCATGCGTCCGGTCGAGGAGCTGATGCGCTGGCTGACGCGCGAGTCGGGGTCGCCGTGGGCGATGATGCGCGCGGCCATGCTGATGGTCTGCAGCGGATCGCGCAGGTCGTGGCCCAGCACGGCCAGCAGCCGGGCGCGGGCGCGTTCCATCTCGGCGCCGCGCGCCGAGGTGGCGCGCCCGAGTTCGTCGAGCAGCTGGCGCGCGATGGTCAGGTCGCTCTCGTCCCACGGCACGGCGGTGCCCTCGACGGTCTGGCGCCATTCGGCGAACGAGCCGCTCGGCGTCAGCCGCGTGCCCAGCGGGCCGACGCGACCGACCTTGTCGGGTGGTCCGCTCCAGGTGATGGTCTCGACCTGCTCGCGGCGCAGGAACACGAACAGGCCATGGTGGACCGGATCGAAGCGCAGCGCCAGCACGCCGCAGAACGGCCGGATCGCATCGCCGACGTCCGCCGGCAAGGCGGTGCGGTGGCTGACGGTGACCAGGTCGTCGCGCTGCTCGTCGAGCCAGCGCATGAGCTGCGTCGCCGCCTCGCGCGGCAGCGCGCCATCGTCCACCAGCTTGCCCGAGTGCGAGAACAGCACGCCGTCGTTGGCGATGGCCTGCCGCAGGCCCTGGCCGAGCTCGCCCATGCTGGCGGCGATGTCGTCGCCATGCAGGATCACGTCGACCAGCTTGGAGCGCACGTCGGCCGCCTGCGAGCGGCGCGTGGCGCCGGCGCGTTCGAGCGCGGTCTGCACCGACGCCGACACCACCTGCGACAGCACGTCGCAGGCCATGCGGATGGCATAGGGCACGCGGTGCGCGGTGCGGTGGTGGCAGGCGATCAGGCCCCAGAGCCGGCCGCCGACGACGATCGACACGCTCATCGAGGCCGCGACGTTGATGTTCTTCAGGTACTCGATGTGGATCGGCGAGACGCTGCGCAGCACCGAATGGCTGAGATCGACCGGCGCGGTGTCGCCGGCCATCGCATCGACCGGCACCTGCTCGTCGCTCACGTCGGCGATCAGGCGCAGCGTGTTGATGGTGTAGAGCCGCCGCGCCTGCGCCGGGATGTCGGCGGCCGGGAAGCGCCGCGCCAGGTAGGGGTCGAGCGTCTCGACGCGCGCCTCGGCCACCACCTCGCCGCTGTCGTCGTGGTGGAAGCGATAGGCCATCACGCGGTCGAAGCCGGTCAGCTCGCGCACCGTGTCGACGGCGTCGTCGAGCATGGTGGCGATGTCGCGCCGGCTGCGCAGCCGGCCCATGCTGCGATGGGCCAGGAGCGCGAAGCTCGCGACCTTGTCGTGGCCGAGATCGTGGCGCTCGAATTCGACCAGCACGCGCCCGGCGAAGGCGTGGATCACGACATCGAAGACGGCACCGGCGACGCTCGTCTCCAGCGCGAAGGGCGCCACCTCGTCCCCACCGGCGGCGGCCTCGGCCAGCGCCCGTTCGAGCGGCTCCCACAGGGCGGCGTCGTCGCCCAGCTGGCCAGGATGCAGCGCGGCGCCGAGCGGCGGCAGGTCCGGGAAGACCTCGCGCGCGTTGCGGCTCGCATGCGTCAGCCGGCCTTCGATGTCGAGCGCCAGCAGCACGCCATGCGGCTGCACGAAACCGGGGACGTGGATCGGCTCCTGGTCGCAGTTGGCGAGGTTGACGGTGGCCAGGCTGACCGGGACCGTGTCCGGAGGCAGGTCCGGCGCCGCGACGTTCACGAAATGGTCACCGGTGAGGACCCCGTCGCCGGGCTCAGGCCGCAGCGCGCCAGCAGCCGCTCGAAGGCGGCCACGGCGCCGCGTTGGGCGGCCGCCACGGCGGCCGGGTCGTCGCGCAGGGCGATGCCGAGCTGGGCGACGAAATCGCGCCAGCGCGCCCCCAGGCCGTCGACGACGAAATAGCGCAGCGGATGGGGCGCCAGGCGCGGGGCGAGGCGGCGGTGCATCACGGCGCCGCCGAGCTGCGAGCCCTCGACCACGTAGGCCAGGCCCCAGGCGAAGGCGGGTTCGCGCCGAACCTCCTCGACGAACGAGCCGGCGGCGGGTTCCGCCACGGCGTCCGATGCCGTGCCCAGATCCAGCTCCAGCGCCGCCAGCCGCTCGTCGATGCGCCGCGCGGCCTGGTCGAGCGCCGGGTCGCCCGGCGCCCTGAGGGCACTGCGGATGTCGCGCAGCCACGGCCGCAGACTGCGCAGGTGCCCCAGGTAGTCGTCGAGCGAGGCATCGTCGCGCGCGATGGCCAGCTGCGTGTCGAGCGCGTGGTGCAGCGCGCCGCTGGCGTCCCGCAGGGGGCGAAGGATGTCGACCTGCGTCAACGGTGCATTCATGAAGGTCGCCGGGAGCGCGGTGCGCCGGAGGAAATGGGTTTCAAATTATGCCCACGCACGCCCGATCGCCAAGGCGCCGCGCCGATCGACCCGACGCGGTGGTAGGACGTTCAGGGCGGCAGCTCGAACTTCGGGCTCGCCAGCGTCGCTGGCCTTCTCCTCGCGCGCGAGCTTGCATTCGGTGTGGGGACCGCCATGATGGCCGTCACGGCCCGTCGCGCGGCAACCCCGGCGACCGCGTCGTGCGCGCCCGCGCCCATCTCGACGCCGAGGCCGAGACCATCCGCGCCACGAAGGAGGGCCGCTGGAGCCGCGCCTTCATCGATGCGCTCGAGGCGCGCCGCAACCACTAGTTGAGCGCGCGCGCGGCGGCGTCGCGCTCGGCCGGGGTGGCCTCCACGCCCTCGATCGGCTGGGCCGCGCCCACGCGTTCGGCGTCGAAGGCCAGGGCCGCGCCGCCATCGGGCTTGAGCGTGCCGGTCATGCGGTCGCCCGCGATGCGCGCACGCACCTGCAGCAGGGCGCCGTTGGCGTCGCGCACGGCGAAGCCCAGCGCGTCGCCGGCGAGCATCGGTCGCACCGCGCTCGCCGTCAGCGGGCCGAACGAGGCCTGTCCCTCGACCTGCTGGAAGCGCTGGGTGAAGCGGAATTCCACGGGAGCCGGGGCGGCAACGGTGGCGGTCACGGCGGTGCCCGCGACTGCGGCCGGGGCGGACGAGGGCGTCCGCACGCGCCAGACGCCCGACGCATTGGCCGGCACCCGCCACAGGTGCAGCATCGCATTGCCGATGGCCGCCGTCTCGTCCGGCCGCCAGTCGCCCATGGCGAACGAATGCGACACCACGCGCGTGCCGGGCGCCATGCGGAACAGGATCGGCCGCAGCCGCAGGTTGAGTTCCGGCAGCAGGTACATCGTGACCACCGTGGCGTCGCCGAAGTCGGTGGCGAAGATGTCGGCGCGCCGGAACTCGACGCGCCCGGACACGCCGGCCTCGCGCGCGCGCGATGTCGACAGCGCGACCAGCTCCGGATTGAATTCCAGCCCGGTGGCGCGCGCCGCGAAATCGCGGCCGGCGGCGATGGCGATCTTTCCGTCGCCCGAACCCAGGTCCACCACGCGGTCGGCCGGGCGCACCTCGGCCATGCGCAGCATGCGGTCGACCGCCGCGTCGGGCGTCGCGATCCACATGACGTCCTTGCCGGCCTGGCCACGGCGCGGCGCATAGCCCGAACCCGAACCCGGACCTGGAGCGGCGGTGGAAGCGGAAGCGGCATCGGACCCGGGGCCCGTCGCCGGCTGGGACGCGGCGTCGAGCGAGGCCAGGCCGAGCAGCGCGGCCATGGCCAGCGCCAGGGGCCGGCGGCGGGAAGGGCGACGGGAGCAGGAGAGGAGTGTCATGGGCGGCGTGCGAGGGGAGTGCGAGGGGAGTGCGGGGCGGGGCGGATGCGCGATTCTGGCGAAGTGCGCGGGCCGCGGGCGGGGGGGCATCGACATTGCGCATGGCGCCAGATCGATTTCCTCTTCGCAGACCGGCGCGGCTTGCTTCATGAGGTAGCCGCCTTCGACATCCTGGAGACAACCCCGATGCGTCCTTCCGTCCTGGTGACCCGTGCCACCTTCCCCGACATCGCGGAGCGTCGGCGTGGGCCACAACCACATCGACGTGGCGGCCTGCACCGCGCGCGCTGCGGCTCCGACCTGCACTGCGACCAGCCCGGCGGCTTCGGCACCGTGCACATCCAGGAGCCGATGGTGCTGGGCCACGAGGTCGCCGGCGTCGTCGCCGAGGCCGGGCCCGACACGCCATTCGCGGCCGCCGAGCGCGTCGCCATCAGCCCGAGCCGGCCCTGCGGTCTGTGCCGGGACTGCCAGCAGGGCCTGCAGAACCATGGCCTGGACATGCGCCACCACGGCAGCCCCATGCGCAACCCGCACGGGCGGGGCGCCTTCCGCCCGAAACCCGGACATCGACATCGATCGCGTGCGACGGCGCGTGCAGCAAGGCGGACATCCCGTCGATGACGAGAAGGTGATGGAGCGTCATCACCAATCGATCGCACTGATGACTCGGGTATGTGAAGCCGCCGATCGCGCCTCCATCTTCGGCAACGCCGGTTCCAGGCACAAACTCCTTGCCGAGGTCACCGACTTCGAGACGATCGAACTCGCTTCCAGCCGCATCAATTCCCGGTTTCTCGGCACTGACTTCTGGCAGGCCTTCTCCTGAGCAACGGGGCGTTCAAAGCCCCTCCCTGACACGGGTCGGTCCCAACCGCCTAATCTGCGGCTTTGCATCCAAAGGAAGGGTTTTCCCGCATGTCCCACCAAGCCCTCGTCATCGGCATCAGCGGCGTCATCGGCCGCGCGCTTTCGGAACACCTGTTGAGCCAAGGCTGGACCGTGCATGGTCTCTCGCGCGGTCGCACCGCCGTGCCCGAAGGCTGCCGGCCCATCACCGCCGACCTGACCCGCCCCGACGAACTGCGCGCCGCGCTCGAAGGCCTCGATGTCGACCGCGTCTTCTTCACCGCCTGGGCCCGCCAAGCCACGGAGAAGGAGAACATCCGCGTCAACGGCGCCATGGTGAGCAACGTGCTCGACGCCATCGGGCCGTCCTTGAAGGGCGGCCACGCGGCATTGGTCACCGGCCTGAAGCACTACCTCGGCCCGTTCGAGGCCTATGCCACGGGCGCCGTGCCGATCACGCCGTTCCGCGAGGAGCAGGGCCGCCAGGCGGTCGACAACTTCTACTACGAGCAGGAGGACCGCCTGTTCGACGCCGCCGCGCGCTATGGCTTCAGCTGGAGCGTGCATCGCCCGCACACCATCATCGGCTACGCCGTCGGCAACGCGATGAACATGGGCGTCACGCTGGCGGTCTATGCGACGCTGTGCCGCGAGACCGGCCAGCCCTTCGTCTTCCCGGGCTCGGCCGCGCAGTGGGAGGGGCTGACCGACATGACCGATGCCCGCCTGCTGGCGCGCCATCTGACCTGGGCCGCGACCAGCGAGGCCGCGCGCGACCAGGATTTCAACGTCGTTAATGGCGACGTCTTCCGCTGGCAGTGGATGTGGCCGCGCATCGCCGAGCGCTTCGGCATCGAGGCCGCGCCCTTCGATGGCGTGGTGCGTCCGCTGGCCGAGCGCATGGGCGAGGACAGCGTCGCCACCTGGGCGGACATCGCCGCGCGCCATGGCCTGAGCGAGCCCGATCTCGGCAAGCTGGCCTCGTGGTGGCACACCGATGCCGACCTGGGCCGACCGATGGAGGTGCTGGCCGACATGGGCAAGAGCCGCAAGGCCGGCTTCACCGGCTACCAGAGCACGCCCGATGCCTTCGACGACCTGTTCGCGCGGCTGGAAGCCGAGCGCGTCATCCCGCCGACGCCGCGCGCCGCCTGACGACCTGGTCGCCCGCATCGGGCGGCAGCCGCGCCATGTCGATCAGGGCCAGCAGCGCCACCACGGTGACCGCGCCCAGCGCAATGCGGAAGTCCAGCGCGCCCGGATGGCCGGCGTGGCCGGTGAAGCGCTCGGTGACGTTCAGCGCGATGGCGCCGAAGGCGATGCCGATGCCCGCGCCGAGCTGCTGGAACATGCTGTAGAGCGTCGTCGCGCCGCCGGTCTGCGCTGGCGAGGTGTCGCTGAAGGCGAGGGTGTTGAGCGCCGTGAACTGCATCGAGCGGCACATGCCGCAGAACACCAGCACGGCCACCAGCGCCGGCAGCGGCGTGGTCGGCGAGAGCAGGGCGCAGGCCGCGAAGCCCAGCGCCACCAGCAGTCCGTTGACCAGCAGCGTGCCGCGGAATCCCAGGCGCCGCAGCACCAGGCCGGTGGCCGGCTTCATGCCCAGGTTGCCGGCGAACAGCGCCAGCATCAGGAAGCCCGAGGTCACCATGTCGTAGCCGAAGGCGAGCTGGAACATCAGCGGCAGCAGGAACGGGGCAGTGCTGATCGCGATGCGGAACAGCGAGCCGCCGACCACCGAGACGCGGAAGGTCCGCACCCCGAAGGCCGACAGGTCGACCAGCGGATGCGCCGCGCGCCGCAGGTGCCACAGCGCGAAGGCCAGCGTGGCCAGGCCGCCGATGGTGAAGGCGAGGGCGCGCGGCCGGTCGACCGGCGCGTGGCTCAGCAGGTCGAGCCCGAACATCAGCGCCGCCAGCCCGATGCCGCTGGCCGCGAAGCCGACGAGGTCGAACGGCCGCCGGCTCCCGGGCACGTCCTCGATCCAGCGCAGCGCCAGCACCAGCGCGACGATGCCCAGCGGCACGTTGAGGAAGAAGATCCAGTGCCAGCTCCAGGTGCTGGCGATCCAGCCGCCCAGCGGCGGCCCCAGCACCGGCGCCGCCAGGCCCGGCCAGGTCAGCGTGGCGATGGCCTTGACCAGGTCGGCCTTGGGCGTGCCGCGCAGCACCACCAGCCGGCCCACCGGCACCATCAGCGCGCCGCCGATGCCCTGCGCGATGCGCGCGGCGACGAACACCGGCAGGCTCTGCGACAGCCCGCAGGCGATGGAGGCCAGCGTGAACAGCAGCACCGCGCCGGCGAACACCCGGCGCGCGCCGAAGCGCTCGGCGACCCAGCCGCTGACCGGGATGAACACCGCCAGCGCCAGCAGGTAGGCGCTGATGCCCACCGACAGCGCCACCGGCGCGACGCCGAAGCTCCGGGCCATCGCCGGCACCGCGGTGGTGATGACGGTGGCATCGAGGTTCTCCATGAAGAACGCGGCGGCCACCAGCAGCGCGACCAGGCGCGCGCGGCCCGGATCGATGGCCGGCGGCGGTGGCGCGGGTGGCGCGGGTGGCGGGGTGGGCGATGCGGGGTCGGGCAGGGTGTTCATGGGATCTCGGGCGGGTCTCTCAGGGCCGGCGCGCAGCTGCGCAGGCAGTCCATCAGTTGCAGCGTGGCCGGCGTGCGGGCGCGGCCGCGCAGCGTGATCATGCCCACCGGCGGCAGCTCGATGGGCACCGCCAGCCGCAGGATCCTCACCAGGCCCTCGCGCTGCGCATGCAGCGCCACGCCGCGCGCCAGGAAACCGATGGCCGGGCGCTCGCGCACGAAGCTCAGCATGACCAGGAACGACGCCGTCTCCACGATGTCCGAGGGCGGCGCCAGCCGGTGCTTGTAGAACATCTGCTCGAGCTTGATGCGCGAGGAGGCCCAGGGCGGCGGCATCACCCAGGGCACCTCGGCGAGCTGCCTCCAGCCGACGCGCGAGGCCCGCGCGAGTGGATGCTCGGGACGCGCGACGATGCACATCGGCTCGGTGTAGAGCGCTTCGGTCTCCAGGTCGGGCGAGGCATAGCCCGGCTCCAGCCGGCCGACGAAGAGATCGAGCTCGCCCACGCGCAGGCGCGGCAGCAGGCGCGTCAGGTCGCCTTCCTCGACCAGCACGGTGGTCTGGGCCGAACGCTGCTTGAGCAGGTCGACGGCTGCCACCAGCAGCGTCGGCACCGCCACCACCATCGCGCCGACCAGGGTGCGGCCGGCCGCGCCGCCGGCCACGGCCGCGATCTCGTCGCGCGTGCGACCGTATTCGGCCAGCACCGAGCGCGCGAAGCGCACCACGGCCGAGCCGACGGCGGTGGGCTCGGTGCCGCGCGTGGAGCGCGTGAACAGCGCCTGGCCGAACATGCGCTCGATCTCGGCCAGCGTCTTGGAGACCGCCGGCTGCGTCACCGACAGGAATTCCGAGGCCCGGCCGAGATGGCGGAACTGGTCGATCGCCACCAGCAGTTGCAGGTGGCGCAGCTTGAGGTTGGAGCGCAGCACGCGATCGATGTCGGTCATCCGGGGATCCTGCTTCATAACCAAGACGGAAAGAAGCATGTCCGAGAATTGATTGGATCGCAATGAAGCGAGGACGAAGAATCGCGGCTCCACGAATGAAGGAGACAAAGAACATGCGAGCCACCCGCCGCCATTTCGTCCTCGGCAGCCTTGCCGCCGCCGCCCTGCCGCTGTCCGCCACGCGCGCCTTCGCCGCCGGCTATCCCGAGCGCCCGATCACCTTCATCTGCCCCTGGCCGGCCGGCGGCACGGCCGATGTCACGATGCGCGCGCTGTGCCTGGCCGCCAGCCGCGAGCTGGGCCAGCCGGTGGTGATCGACAACCGCGCCGGCGCCTCCGGGATGATCGGCCTGAAGGCGCTGGCCTCGGCCCGGCCCGATGGCGACACCATCGGCCAGATCCCGATCTCGGTCACGCGCTTCTCGCAGCTGGGCACCGTCGCGCTCGACCCGCTCAAGGACCTGTCGTACATCGCCCGCGTCTCGGGCCAGACCTTCGGCATCGCGGTGCGCGCCGAGGCGCCCTGGAAGACGCTCAAGGACCTGGTGGCCGATGCCCGCGCCAACCCCGGGCGCATCACCTATGGCAGCGCCGGCCTGGGTGGCGCCACGCACGTCGGCATGGAGGAGTTCGCGCTGGCCGCCGGCGCCCGCTTCAACGCCATCCCGTACAAGGGCGGCGCCGAGGCGCTGCAGGGCCTGCTGGGCGGCCACGTCGACGTGCTGGCCGATTCGAGCTCGTGGGCGCCGCACGTCAAGTCCGGCAAGCTGCGCCTGCTGGCGACCTGGGGCGAGCAGCGCACGGCCGAGTTCAAGGACGTCCCCACGCTGCGCGAGCTCGGCTACGACGTGGTGGTCGACGCGCCCAACGGCATCGGCGGTCCGCGCGACCTGCCGGCCGATGTCACCGCGCGGCTGCGCACCGCCTTCAGGGCCGCCGCCGCCAGCCCGGAATTCACCGCCGCCTGCGCCCGCATCGACGCGCCGCTGCTCTACCTGGACGCGCCCGACTACGAGAAGTACGTCGCCGCCAGCCATGCCAGGGAGAAGACGCTGATCGAGAAGCTCGGGCTCAGGGAACTGATCGGCAAGAATTGATCGCCGACCCCTCCCACCGGACCCTTCCCGCCATGACCACCGACACCGCCATCCTCCCGGACGTCGCCATCGCCTCGTCGCTGATCCGGCTGCACGCCAACGACGACGTGCTGATCGCGCGCGCGCCGCTCGCGCTCGGCCAGGCGTTGCCCGAGCTCGGCCTGCGCCTGCGCGCGCAGGTGCCCGCCGGCCACAAGATCGCCGCGCGCCGCATCGCCGCGGGCGAGCCGGTGCGCAAGTACGACACCGTCATCGGCGCGGCGCAGCGCGACATCGAGGCCGGCGAGCACGTGCACACGCACAACCTGGCGCTGATCGACTTCGAGCGCGACCCGGGCTTCTGCCAGGACGTGCGGCCGGTCGACTACGTGCCCGAGGCCGAGCGCGCCACCTTCATGGGCATCGTGCGACCCGACGGCCGCGTGGCGACGCGCAACTTCATCGGCCTGATCGCCTCGGTCAACTGCTCGGCCACGGCGATCCACCACATCGCCGCGCACTTCACGCCCGAGCGCCTGGCGGCCTATCCGAACATCGATGGCGTGGTGGCCTTCGCGCAGACCAGCGGCTGCGGCATGTCGTCGCCCAGCGAGCATTTCGACGTCCTGCGCCGGACCATCGCCGGCTACGCGCGCCATCCCAACCTGGGCGGGGTGCTGATCGTCGGCCTGGGCTGCGAGCGCAACCAGGTGGCCGACCTGGTCGCCTCGCAGGGCCTGACATTGGGCAGCCACGTCAGGACCTTCGTGATGCAGGACACCGGTGGCACGCGCGCCACCATCGCCGCGGGCATCGCGGCGGTCGAGGCGATGCTGCCCGGGGCCAACGACATCCGGCGCCAGCCGGTCAGCGCGGCGCACCTGAAGATCGGCCTCGAATGCGGCGGCTCCGACGGCTTCTCCGGCATCACGGCCAATCCGGCGCTGGGCGCGGCCATGGACATCCTGGTGCGCCACGGCGGCACCGCCATCCTGTCGGAGACACCCGAGATCCACGGCGTCGAGTTCATGCTCACGCGCCGCGCCGTCACGCCCGAGGTCGGCCAGAAGCTGCTCGACCGCCTGGCCTGGTGGGAGGTCTACACGCGCGGCCACAACGGCCAGTTCAATGGCGTGGTCGGCCCCGGCAACCAGGCCGGCGGACTGGCCAACATCTTCGAGAAGTCGCTCGGCTCGGCCATGAAGGGCGGCACCACGCCGCTGCAGGCGGTCTACGAGTACGCCGAGCCGATCGACGCCGCCGGCTTGGTCTTCATGGACTCGCCGGGCTACGACCCGGTCGCCGCCACCGGCCAGATCGCCAGCGGCGCCAACCTGATCTGCTTCACCACCGGGCGCGGCTCGATGTTCGGCAGCAAGCCGGCGCCGACGGTCAAGCTCGCCAGCAACACCGCCATGTTCCAGCGGCTGGAGGAGGACATGGACGTCAACTGCGGCGCCGTGCTCGATGGCGAGGTCGACGTCCAGCAGATGGGCGAGCGCATCTTCCGCCACATCCTGCGCGCGGCCTCGGGCGAGCCGACCAAGAGCGAACGGCTCGGACTGGGCAACCACGAGTTCGTGCCCTGGCACCTGGGCATCGTCAGCTGAGATCCTCCGTTTCCCCTTCCTTCCACGAGAGCAATCCCATGTCACTCGCCCTGCGGCGCACCGAACTCCTGCGCGATGCCAACTTCATCGCCGGCGCCTGGCGCGCCGGGCCCGATGGCGCCACCCTCGACGTCACCGATCCCGCCACCGGCGGCCTGGTCGGCCGCGTGCCCGACAGCGGCGCGGAAGCGGCGCGCGCCGCCGTCGATGCCGCGCACGACGCCTTCGCGGGCTGGCGCCGCGTGCCGGCCAAGGAGCGCGCGCGCATCGTCCGGCGCTGGAACGACCTGGTGCTGGCGCACCAGGACGACCTCGGCGCGCTGATCTCGATGGAGCAGGGCAAGCCGCTGGCCGAGGGCCGGGGCGAGGTCGCCTATGCCGCCAGCTACATCGAGTGGTTCGCCCAGGAGGCCACGCGCGCCAATGGCGATGTCATCCCCGCGCCGGTGCCGGGGCGGCGCATGTTCGCGCTCAGGGAACCCGTGGGCGTGGTCGCGGCGATCACGCCGTGGAACTTCCCGGCCGCCATGATCGCGCGCAAGATCGCGCCGGCGCTGGCCGCGGGCTGCACGGTGGTGTGCAAGCCGGCCGAGGACACGCCGCTGACCTCGCTGGCGCTGGTGTTCCTGGCCCAGGAGGCCGGCGTGCCGCCGGGCGTGCTGAACATCGTGACGGCCTCGCGCGAGCGCACGCCGGCGGTGGTGGATGTCTGGCTCGACGATGCGCGCGTGCGCAAGATCACCTTCACCGGCTCGACGCCGGTGGGCAAGCACCTGGCGCGGCGCTCGGCCGACACGCTCAAGAAGCTGTCGCTCGAACTCGGCGGCAACGCGCCCTTCATCGTCTTCGAGGACGCCGACCTGGATGCCGCCGTCGAGGGCCTGATGGCGGCCAAGTTCAGGAATGGCGGCCAGACCTGCGTCTGCCCGAACCGGGTCTTCGTGCATGCCGCCGTCCACGATGCCTTCGCCGACCGGCTGGTGGCGCGCGTCGGCGCGCTGAAGGTCGGCCCGGCCAGCGAGCCCGCCTCGCAGATCGGCCCGATGATCAACGCGCGCGCGATCGAGAAGATCGAGCGCCACGTGCGCGATGCCATCGCGCGCGGCGCCCGCGTGCTGGTCGGTGGCGAGCGGCTGGCCGCGCTGGGGCCCAACTACTACGCGCCCACCGTGCTCGCCGATGCCGACGCCACCATGGCCTGCGCCTGCGAGGAGACCTTCGGGCCGGTGGTGCCGCTGACGCGCTTCGAGCACGAGGCCGAGGTGGTCGCCGCCGCCAACGACACGCCATTCGGTCTGGCGGCGTACTTCTACAGCCGCGACGCGCGCCGCATCTGGCGCCTGGCCGACGCGCTGGAGGCCGGCATCGTCGGCATCAACGAAGGCGCGCTGGCGGCCGAGGCGGCGCCCTTCGGCGGCGTCAAGGAATCGGGCTATGGCCGCGAGGGCTCGGTGCACGGCCTCGACGACTACCTCCACACCAAGTACGTCTGCCAGGGCGGACTGGACTGAAGGACACGCATCCCATGGACAACCCCTTCAAGCGGGCGCTCGCCGCCGGCACGCCCCAGGTCGGCCTGTGGCTCTCGATGGCCCATGCCTACAGCGCCGAGGCCTGCGCCACGGCCGGCTTCCAGTGGCTGCTGATCGACGGCGAGCACGCGCCCAACGACGTGCGCAGCACGCTGGCGCAACTGCAGGCCGTCGCGCCCCATCCGGGCCAGCCCGTGGTGCGCGCCGTCACCGGCGACCCGGCGCTGATCAAGCAGCTGCTCGACATCGGCGTGAGGAACCTGCTGGTGCCGATGGTCGACACGCCGGCGCAGGCGCGCGCGCTGGTCGCCGCCACGCGCTATCCGCCACAGGGCGTGCGCGGCGTGGGCGCGGCGGCGGCGCGGGCCTCGGGCTGGGGCGCGCGGCGCGACTACCTGGAAGTGGCCAACGACGGCATCTGCCTGCTGGTGCAGGCCGAGACCACCACCGCGCTCGACCACCTGCAGGCGATCTGCGAGGTCGATGGCGTGGATGGCGTCTTCATCGGCCCGGCCGACCTGGCCGCGTCGATGGGCCATCGCGGCGCGCCCGGCCATCCGGCGGTGCAGGCCGCCATCGAGGGGGCCATCGCCACCATCGTCGCCAGCGGCAAGGCCGCCGGCACGCTGACCGGCGACCCGGCCCTGGCGCGGCGCTACCTGGACCTGGGCGCGAGCTTCGTCGCCGTCGGCATCGAACTGGTGCTGATGGTGCAGGCCGCGCGCCGGCTGGCCGGCGAGTTCGGCCTCGGCCCCCAGGCCGCGCCGACCGCGCCGACCGCGACCGCCTCGACCGCCTACTGAGGCGATGCCGTCGCTCAGCGCGCCGGCTGCATGCCCTTGGCGCGCAGCGTCGCGGCAGCCTCGGGCGCGCTCATCGCCGCCAGGAAGGCGCGCGCCGCCTCGGCATGGGCGCTGTCGGCGGCCACGGCGCCGGCATACGTGGTGTAGTTCTGGATCGACTCGGGCAGCGGGCCGACCAGGGTCGCGCCGGCCACCGGCAGGATCTCGCTGACCTGGTGCACCGCCAGGTCGGCCTCGCCCGTGACCAGCCGCTCGGCGACCAGGCCGCCGGGCACCAGCACGGCCTTGGCCTTGACGGCCTCGGCGATGCCCAGGCGCTGGAACAGGCCGTCGAGGTAGATGCCGCTGGAGCCGCCCGAGGCCGGGTCGATGTAGGCCACGCGGCGGGCGTCGAGCAGCGCCTGCCTGAAGTCCTCCACCGTGGCGATCCGGGGCGACGGCGCGCCGGCCTTCACCGCCACGCCGATGCCGACCTGGGCCAGCGGCGCGATGCTGTCGGCCGCCACGCGTCCGCTGGCGCCCAAGGGCCGCAGCAGCGCCGGCGTCAGCATCAGCACGTCGAAGCGCTCGCCGCCGGCGATGCGCCGGGACAACGCGCCGGCGGTGTCGTTCTGCACCTCGACGCGATGGCCGGTGCGGGCCTCGAATGCCGGCACCGCCGCGACCACGACCTGCTTGAAGGCGCCGGCGGTCAGCACCTTGATGTCGTCGGCATGGGCCTGGGCGGCGAGGACGCCCAGGGTGATGAGGAGGGTGGCGAGGGTGCGGCGCATGGGAGGGAGGATAAGAGCAAAGGAAACGTCGACAAGCGACGACGGCATGAGAAGCCTGCGCCTGCCACGCACCTGGAGCCTGCGGTTGCTGGCGATGGCCATCGAGCAGGCCGGTTCCGGCGTCGGAGTTCAAGACGCCGCCGGCTCGACCACCAGCTCGAACGTCACCAGCACCGGATTCGCCCCGCGGCGCAGCCAGCCGCGCGCGAGGCCGCCGGTGTGGTCGACCACGCTGACGTCCAGCGCGGCGCGGGGCGCGCCGTCCGCGTCGGGCGCGATCCGGCCCTCGTGGATCAGCACCTCGGTGATGAAGGGCTCGACCACGCGGCCGTCGTCGAAGGCCGCGCCGACCAGGCTGCCGACGCCGCCGCGCACGCGCGCATGGCGGATGCCGCGCATCGCGCATTGCGCCTCCAGCGCGAGGGCGATGTCCTCGTTGGGCCGCACCTGCAGGGCGAAGGCGGTGGCGCCCTGGCCGGTGGCGCCGCCGCGCGCCCGGGGCTGGAACAGGTCGAAGCGGGTCTCGGCGTCGCGGTCGACGACATAGTCGGCGCCACGCAGCAGCCAGGCCGAGGCCTCGATGGGCTCGGCGATGCGGGCCTGGTCGGGCAGCACGTGGCCGGCCAGGCGCCGGCCCCCGGCATCGCGCCAGACGCCATGGCAGTGGAACCAGGGCCGGCCCTCGCGCAGGCCGACCGTGAGGGTGCCGGCCTCGAGCGTCACTGGCGCCGCCGGCAGGTGGCGCTCGCTGTAGTAGACCGCGTGCTCCGTGTCGCGCGAGGGCGCCGGCATGACGAAGCCCAGCTGCGAGAACGAGCCGCCCCGCAAGGTGCAGACGGCGCTGCGCGCAGCGTGCCGCGCCACCGCGTCGGCCAGCGCGCCGAGCAGGTCGGCATCGCCGGGCAGGGTCAGCATGGCGTGGTCGAGCCGGCATTCGACGGCCTGCAGCCGCCGCGCATCGCGTGGCCCGAAGTGCTGGATGCTTCGCATGGAGCGGCCGGTAAGGGCTGAGCGCGCCGGCGCGCTCAGCCGCGCGCGTTCTTGCGCAGGGTCGGCAGGCCCACGCCGGCGGCATCGAAGCCGCCGTCGACGGCCAGCACCTGGCCATTGACATAGCTGGCGGCATCGCTGCACAGGAAGCCCACGGCGGAGGCGATCTCCCGCGTGGTGCCATAGCGCTCCAGCGGGATGACATCGTGGTAGTCGGAGCGGATCGCCACGCTGTGGACCAGCTTGGCCATCTCGGTCTCGACCGGGCCGGGCGCGATGGCGTTGACGCGGATGCCCACGGTGCCCAGCTCCACCGCCTGCTGCTTGGTCAGCTGGATCAGCGCCGCCTTGCTGGTGCCATAGGCGACCCGCAAGGTGCTCGCGCGCAGGCCCGAGATGGAGGCGATGTTGACGATCGCGCCCTTGCCCTGGCGGCGCATGTGCGGCACGCAGGCCTGCGAGCAGAGGAAGGCGCCGTCGAGGTTGACCGACAGCACCTGGCGCCACTCGGCGAAGGAGGTCTCGCCGATCGGCTTGAAGACCGCCACGCCGGCGTTGTTGACCAGCGCGTCGATGCGGCCGAAGGCGGTGACGACGCGCGCGACGGCGGCATCGACCTGCTCGGGATCCGAGACGTCGCAGGCCACCGCCAGCACGCGCCCCGGGTCGGCCAGGCGGGTGGCCGTGGCATCCAGCGTGGCGCGGTCGATGTCGAGCAGGGCGATGCGGTGGCCCTGTTCCAGGAACCATTCGGCCACCGCGAGGCCGATGCCGCGCGCGCCGCCGGTGATCACCGCGACGGGGGCGGAGGAGGGGGTGTCGTTCGATGTCATGGGATGTCTCCGTTGCTTTGCGGTGCGATTCTAGGAAGGCCCCTACATTTGCAGAAGTTCGGAATTCCTATGGATCGATTTGCAAAACCATGGAGATGCGTCACCTGCGCTGTTTCATCGCCGTCGCCGAGGAGCTGCACTTCGGCCGCGCCGCCGCGCGCCTGCGGCTGTCGCAGCCGCCGGTCAGTCTGGCCATCAAGGAGCTGGAGACCGAGCTCGGCCTGCGGCTGTTCGAGCGCAGTTCGCGCCACATCGCCCTGACGCCGGGCGGCGAGCAGGCATTGCGCGATGCCCGCGCGGTGCTGGCGCGCACCGAGTCGCTGCGCGCCCACGCGCGCGATGCCGCCTCGGGCCAGGCCGGCAGCCTGGCGATCGGCTTCATCAGCCTGGCGGCCTGCTCGTTCCTGCCCGATGCGCTGCGGCGCTTCACCCAGGACTTCCCCGGCGTGCGGGTGGCGCTGCACGAGTCGACCACCGACCAGATCCTGCGCGACCTGGAGGCCGGCACGCTGGACGTCGGCTGCATCTTCGCCTCGCCCGAGCTGCCGGCGATGCTGTCCTATCGCGGCACCTGCCTGGACCCGCTGATCGCGGCGCTGCCGGCGGCGCACCGGCACGCGCGCGGCCGCAGCGTGGCGGTGAAGGACCTGGCCGACGAGCAGTTCCTGTGCTTCGAGCGGCACTTCGGCCCGACCATGTTCGACACCGTGGTGAGCGTGTGCATGCGCCATGGCTTCAGCCCGCGCATCTTCCCGGCGCGGCAGATGCCCACCATCGTCAGCCTGGTGGCCGGCGGCATCGGCGTGGCGCTGCTGCCATCCTGCGTGCAGGTGCTCGGGCGCGCGGGCGTGGCCTACCGGCCGCTGCGCGACGCCGGCGGCCCGCGCGCCGAGATCGAGACCGGCGTCGCCTGGCGCACCGACGACGACGCCCCCACGGTGCGGGCCTTCGTCGAGCTGCTGCCGCGCCTCTAGGGGGCCTCGCCGGTGGCCAGCATCCGCGTCAGCGCCTGGCTGGCCTGCATCAGGCGGTTGCCCAGCTGCGCCGCGCGTGCCGGCCCCAGGCGCTGCTCGATGGCGGCGATGCTGATGGAACCCACCGTGCGGCCGTTGGCGTCGTAGACCGGCACCCCGACGGCCCAGGCGCTCTCCAGCACCAGTCCCGGGTTCACGCAGTAGCCCCGGGTGCGGGTCTCGGCCACCAGGGCCAGCAGGGCGGCATCGGTGCAGCGCGGATAGTGCTCGGCCCGCAGCGCGGCATTGCGCGCCAGGATGTCGCGCACCGTCTCGTCCGACAGCGCCGCCAGCGTGGCCACGGCGCCCGCGCCGACGCCCAGCGGGAAGCGGTCGCCCGGCTTCACGAGCTGGTTGCGGATCGGGAAGTCGCCCTCGTCGCGCGACAGGCAGATGCTCTCGATGCCATGCAGCACGCCGAAGAAGACCGTGTCGCCCGACTCCAGCGCCAGCGCCCGCAGCATCGGCGCGGCCAGGCGCTGCAAGGCATAGCTGGGTTCCGCCGCCAGGCCGACCGCGAAGGCCTCCGGCCCGAGCCGGTAGGCGCCCGAGCCCCGGTCGTGCATGACGAAGCCCTCGTCGAGCAGGGTGCGGGTCAGGCGCACCACGGTCGCCTTGGGCAGGTCGAGCCGGCGCACGATCTCGGCCATGCGCAGGCCCCCGGGGCCGACGCGCGTCAGCAGGCGCAGCACCGCCAGGCCCCGGCGCAGGGCGCGGGCCCCGGCCGTGAGCTCGGTGGCATCGAGAGGCTCCGGGGTTACCCGAATCGGTTGGTCCATGGGGTGAACCTTTTTGTCTGCGGTTGAAGGAAAGTCCGGGGGCGGAAGACCCTGGAAATTCTTTATCGTCCTCTGCATTGCAACCAGAGGACAGGGCGGCTCGAAGTCGCTCAGTCCATATAGTGAACCAAAATGACGCAAGCACACATCATCGGCTGGGGTCACACGGCCTTTGGCAAGCATGACGCCCTGGAAGCCGAGGACCTGTTCCGCGAGGCCGCCCAGGGCGCGCTCGACACCGCCGGCCTGGCGCCGGCCGACATCGATGGCGTCTTCGTCGGCCACTTCAATGGCGGCTTCCTGCGCCAGGACTTCAGCGGCGCGATGGCGGCGCAGGCCTTCCCGGAGTTGCGCCACACACCCTCGGTGCGGCTGGAGAACGCCTGCGCCACCGGCTCGGCCGCGATCTGGGGCGCGCTGGACGCGGTGGCCAGCGGCCGCATGCGGCATGCGCTGGTGGTCGGCTTCGAGAAGATGAACACCCTGCCCAACGCGCAGATCGGCGAGGTGCTGCTGCGCTGCTCCTACGTGCGGGAGGAGGGCGACACGCCGGGCGGTTTCGCGGGCGTGTTCGGCACCATCGCCGGCACCTACTTCGAGCGCTTCGGCGACCAGTCCGACGCACTGGCGGCGATCTCGGCCAAGAACCACGCCAATGGCGTGCGCAATCCCTATGCCCACATGAAGCGCGACCTGGGCTTCGAGTTCTGCCGCCAGCCGTCGGAGAAGAATCCCTTCGTGGCCGGGCCGCTCAAGCGCTCGGACTGCTCGCTGGTGTCCGATGGCGCGGCCGCGCTGGTGATCTCCATGGCGCCGGTCGCGGGTGCCCGGGTGCCGGCCGTGCGCTGGCGCTCGCGCACCCAGGTCAACGAGTTCCTGCCGCTGTCGCGGCGCGACCCGACGCGCTTCGAAGGCGCGGCGCTGGCCTGGCAGCGCGGCCTGGAGGCCGCCGGCGCGCGGCTGGACGACCTGCACTTCGTCGAGACGCACGACTGCTTCACCATCGCCGAGCTGCTCGAATACGAGGCCATGGGTCTGGCCCCGCACGGCCAGGGCGCGCGCGTGATCCTCGAGGGCACCAGCCGCGCCGATGGCCGGCTGCCGATCAATCCGTCGGGCGGCCTGAAGTCGCGCGGCCATCCGATCGGCGCGACCGGGGTGTCGCAGCACGTGATGGCCGCGATGCAGCTCTCCGGCACCGCCGGCGACATGCAGGTGCCGCGCGCCGGCCTGGGCGCCGTCTTCAACATGGGCGGCGCGGCCGTCGCCAACTACCTGAGCGTGCTGGAGGCGACCGCGTGAGCGCGGTGCTGGCGGCGCCGGAGGCCGACGCGGCCACGGCGGCGACCGGGACGCCGGACGCGGACACCGGCACCGCCACGGACGCGATCACGGCGGCCGGCAGCGCGCATGCCTGCAACCTGGCGCAGCTGCTGACCCAGACCGCGCGCCTGCATCCGGACCGCCCGGGCCTGATCCAGGGCGACCGGCAATGGACCTGGGCCGAGATCGACCGCCGCGTCGACGCCATCGCCCACGCCCTGCAGCAGCTGGGCCTGCGCCAGGGCGACGCCATCCTGGTGCACTCGCGCAACAACCGCCAGCTGTTCGAATGCGGCTGGGCCGCCTTCCGCATCGGCTGCGTCTGGGTGCCGACCAACTTCCGCCTCACGCCCGGCGAGGTCGCCTACCTGGGCGCCTCCAGCGGCGCGGTGGCGATGATCGCGGAGTCCGACTTCGCCGGCCATGTCGATGCCGTGCGCGCCGCCGCGCCGGCCCTGCGCGAGGTGATCGCCATCGGCACGCCGCGCGCGGGCGAGCACGACTACGAGGCCCTGGTGGCGCGCCACCTGGGCCGCCGGCCGGTCGAGGCCGTGGTGCGTGCCGACGACCCGCTGTGGTTCTTCTACACCTCCGGCACCACGGGCAAGCCCAAGGCCGGCGTGCTGACCCACGGCCAGATGGGCTTCGTGGTCACCAACCACCTGGCCGACCTGATCCCCGGCACCACCGAGCGCGACTGCTCGATCGCCGTGGCGCCGCTGTCGCACGGCGCCGGCATCCATGCGCTGCTCAACGTCGCGCGCGGCGCGGCGACGGTGCTGCTGCCGTCGGAGAAGCTCGATCCGGCCGTGGTCTGGGAGCTGGTGGAGCGCCACCGCGTGACCAACCTGTTCACCGTGCCGACCATCGTCAAGATCCTGGTCGAGCACCCCTCGGTCCATGCCCACGACCATGGCTCGTTGCGCTACGTGATCTATGCCGGCGCGCCGATGTACCGTGCCGACCAGAAGCGCGCCCTGCAGACGCTGGGACCGGTGCTGGTGCAGTACTTCGGCCTGGGCGAGGTGACCGGCTGCATCACCGTGCTGCCGCGCGAGATGCACGATGCCGACGATGCCTCGCCCAATGCCCACGTCGGCGCCTGCGGCCGCCCGCGCACCGGCATGGAGGTCGCGATCCTCGACGACCGGATGCGGCCCGTGGCCACCGGCCAGGTCGGCGAGATCTGCTGCCGGGGCCCGGCGGTGTTCGGCGGCTACCACGGCGATCCGCAGGCCACGGCCAAGGCGTTGCGCGGCGGCTGGTTCCACACCGGCGACCTGGGCCGCATGGACGAGCGCGGCCTGCTCCACATCACCGGACGTGAATCCGACATGTACATCTCCGGCGGCTCCAACGTCTATCCGCGCGAGGTGGAGGAGGTGCTGCTGGCGCATCCCGGCGTCGCCGAGGTCGCCGTGCTGGGCCTGCCCGATCCCAAGTGGGGCGAGGTGGGCGCGGCGGTGGTGGTGCGCGCGCCGGACGCATCGGCGCTCGACGCGGCCACCCTGCTGGCCCACCTGGAAGGCCGGCTGGCGCGCTATCGCTGGCCGCATCACGTGTTCTTCTGGGACGCGCTGCCCAAGTCCGGTTACGGCAAGATCGTGAAGAAGGACGTGCGCCGCCTGCTGGTCGAGCGCGGCGACGTCGCCGAACCGCGCGCCGACTGAGCGCATCCACCCAGAAATTTTCAAACGAGGAGACAGACCCATGAGACTCGATCGCCGCACCCTGCTCGCGGGCACCGCCGCCCTGGCCCTGCCGACCCTGGCGCCCCTGGCGCGGGCGCAGAAGGCCGAATTCACGATGAAGTTCGGCAACAACCTGCCCATCACCCACCCGCTGAACGTCTCGGCCAACGAGATGGTCGCGAAGATCCTGGCCGACACCAAGGGCCGGGTCGACATCAAGGTCTTCCCCAGCAGCCAGCTGGGCACCGACACCGACATGCTCTCGCAGCTGCGCAACGGCGCGCTCGAGTTCTTCACGCTGTCGCCGCTGATCCTGGGCACGCTGGTGCCCTCGGCGCAGATCAGTGGCGTGGGCTTCGCGTTCAAGGACTACGACCAGGTCTGGGCCGCCATGGACGGCGACCTCGGCGCCCACGTGCGCAAGCAGATCGCGGCCACCAACGCCATCGTGGCCTTCGACAAGATCTGGGACAACGGCTATCGCCAGATGACCACCAGCACGCGTCCCATCACCAGGCCCGAGGACCTCAAGGGCATGAAGATGCGGGTGCCGCCGAGCCCGTTCTGGGTCTCGATGTTCAAGGCCTTCGACGCCTCGCCCACCACCATCAACTTCGCCGAGGTCTACACCGCGCTGCAGACCAAGATCGTCGACGGCCAGGAGAACCCGCTGGCCATCGTGGCCACGGCCAAGCTCAACGAGGTGCAGAAGTACTGCTCGGTCACCAACCACATGTGGGACGGCTTCTGGTTCCTGGGCAACAAGCGCGCCGTCGACCGCCTGCCGGCCGACCTGCGCGAGATCGTCTCCCGCCACGTCGCCGAGGCCGCGCTCAAGCAGCGCGCCGAGGTCAGGAAGCTCAACGACAGCCTGACGGCCGACCTCAAGGGCAAGGGCATGGAGTTCAACGACACCAATGCCGAGGTGTTCCGCGCCAAGCTGCGCGAGGCCAGGTTCTACGAAGAGTGGAAGAAGAAGTTCGGCGACGACGCCTGGGCCCTGCTCGAGAAATACACCGGCAAGCTGGCCTGAGAAGGCCCCACACGTCTCCTTCCTCCCCGCGCATCATGACGACAACCAGCGACCCGGTCGCCGCCTTCACCCTGCCCGACGAACTGGCGGCGCCGGTCCTGCCCCCGAGCAGCATGCTCATGCGTCCCGTGGAGATGGCCGGGGCCGCGCTGGCGGCGGCCATCATGGTGCTGATGCTCGCGGGCGTCTGCTCGCGCTATGTGTTCTCCATCTCCGTGGTCTGGATCGACGAGGTGGTGTCGATCTGCTTCCTGTGGCTGGCCATGCTCGGCTCGGTCATCGCCATCCACCGCAACGAGCACCTGCGGCTGACCATCTTCCTGCAGAAGCTGCCGCCACGGGCGCAGGGCCACGTCAACGCCTTCGGGCTGCTGGTGGTGGCGGCCTTCCTGGGCGCGCTGATGCGCCCGGCCGTGGAGTACGTGCAGAGCGAATGGATCGTGTCGCTGCCGGCGCTCGACATCCCCAACAGCTTCCGCGTCGCGGCAATCGCCTTCGGCATCGGCGCCATGCTGCTGACCGTGCTCGCGCAGGCCTGGCGCCGCTGCACGGCGGGCGAACTGGCCGTGGCCGCGGTGGCGGTGGCCGCCATCGGCGGCGTCTGCTGGTGGCTGGCGCCGGCCATCGGCGACCTGGGCAACCTGAGCATCGCACTGTTCCTGATCGGCTTCGTCGGCGTCGCGCTGCTGGCGGGCGTGCCGATCGCGTTCTGCTTCGGCATCGGCACGGTGTGCTTCCTGGCCTTCAGCACGCAGATCCCGATCGACGTCATGATCGGCCGCATGGACGAGGGCATGTCCAGCATGATCCTGGTGTCGGTGCCGATCTTCGTGCTGCTGGGCTGCGTGCTCGACGCCACCGGCATGGGCAAGGCCATCATCGAGTTCCTGGCCTCCCTGATCGGCCACGTGCGCGGCGGCATGCAGTACGTGCTGCTGGGCTCGCTGTTCATCGTCTCGGGCATTTCCGGCTCCAAGGTCTCCGACATGGCGACGGTGGCGCCGGCGCTGTTCCCCGAGATGAAGCGGCGCGGCCAGAAGCCCAAGGAGATGATCGCGCTGCTGTCCACCGGCGCGGCCATGGCCGACACGGTGCCCCCGAGCATCGTGCTGATCGTGCTCGGCTCGGTCGCCGGGGTGTCGATCGCCGGATTGTTCCAGGCCGGCGTGACCGTGGCGGCGGTGCTGCTGGTGGCACTGGCCGTGCTGGCGCGCTGGAAGGCGCGTCACGAGGACATGGGCGGCGTCCAGCGCGCCTCGCTCGGCGTCATCGGCAAGGCCCTGCTGGTGGCCGGCCCGGCGCTGGTGCTGCCCTTCCTGATCCGCGGCGCGGTTGGCAGCGGCGTCGCCACGGCGACCGAGGTCTCGACCATCGCCGTGCTCTACGCGATGGTGATCGGCATCGTGCTCTATGGCGGCATCGGATGGCGCCGCTTCTACGCCATGCTGGTGGAGACGGCCGCGTTGAGCGGCGCGGTGCTGATGATCCTGGGCACGGCGCTGGCCATGGCCTGGGCCATCACGCAATCGGGCGTGGCGCAGCAGATCGCCGGCTTCATGACCAACCTGCCCGGCGGCGCCTGGGGCTTCATGGCCGTCACGATCGTCATCTTCCTGGCGCTGGGCTGCGTGCTCGAGGGGCTGCCCGCGCTGCTGCTGATGGCGCCGCTGATGTTTCCCATCGCGCGCGCGCTGCACATCAACGACGTCCACTACGCCATGGTGGTGGTGGTGGCGATGAACATCGGCCTCATGATGCCGCCGGTGGGCGTGGGCTTCTACATCGCCTGTCGCATCGGCAACGTCTCGCCCGACGAGGCGATGGGCGCGATCTGGCCCTACCTCGCGGCCCTGCTGATCGGCCTGGTGGTCATCGCCGCCGTGCCGGTGATCTCCACCGGCGTGCTGTAGCCTCGGCGGCCATGCCCGCCCTGCGCTATCTCTCCTTCGAACTGCACGAGGACGCCGATGGCGTCCTCGCCCTGGAGGCGATGGCCTCCACCGATGCCGCCCGGCACGCCGACGTGCGGGCCGAGGTCGAGCGCGTGCTCGACTGGGCCCGCACCCGCTTCCCGCACACCCACGGCCCGGTCGAGGAGGGTCTGGACTGGGACGACGATCTGCAGGTGCAGGTCGAGGCCGATGGCTGGCATGCCCTCACGCTCACGCTGACGGGCTCGCGGCGCTTCGTCGACGAGCTGATGGCGCAATTCGATGGCGCCGCCGCGGACTGAAGGGCCGGGCGCGGCGATCGCGAATCGGTGATAACCCCGAGTCCGCTGAAGGCGGATTGACAGCCTCGCGCTCTAGCATGGGCGCACTTCCATTCCACCACGAGACAGATCCATGCGTGATTCCGACCCCTCCGCCTCCACCACCGCTGACATCGCCGCCACCGCCCGTGCCACCACCGGCGCCTGCGTCGCGCCCGTGACGCGGCGCGCCGCCGTCTGGCTCGCCGCCTTCGCGCTGGCCGGTTGCGCCGGCGTCGGCAACAAGCCGGCCTCGGCGCCGATCGCCCCGGTGCCGGTCACGACCGAGATCAACGTCATGACCTCCGGCGGTTTCGCCGCCGCCTACGACGAGCTGCGCCCGGCCTACGAGCGCCTGAGCGGCTCGGTGGTGAAGACGGCCTATGGCTCGTCGATGGGCGGCGCGGTCGATTCGATCCCCAGCCGCATGGGGCGCGGCGAGCCGGTCGATGTCGTGATCCTGGCGCGGCCGGCGCTCGATGCGCTGGTGGCGCAGGGCAAGGTGGTGCCGGGCAGCCAGGTCGACCTGGTCAACTCGCTCATCGGCATGTCGGTGAGGAAGGGCGCGCCCCGGCCCGACATCAGCACCGTCGAGGCGCTCAAGCGCACCCTGCTCGCGGCGCCGTCGATCGCCTACTCGGCCAGCGCCAGCGGCACCTATTACGAGACCGAGATGCTGAAGAAGCTCGGCCTGGAGGCGCAGGTCAAGCCCAAGAGCCAGCGCATCCTGAGCGAGCGCGTGGCCACCGTGGTGGCGCGCGGCGACGCCGCGCTGGGCCTGCAGCAGGTGAGCGAGCTGCTGCCGGTGGCCGGCGCCGACTTCATCGGCGTGCTGCCGCCCGAGGTGCAGCGCATGACGGTGTTCTCCGCCGGCATCGCCACCACGGCGCGCCAGCCGCAGGCGGCGCGCGAGATGATCCGGTACTTCACCTCGCCGGCGGCCGAGCCGGTGATCCGCAAGAGCGGCCTGGAGCCGGCGAAGAAGGCGGTTCCCTGAACGCCGCCGCCGCCGCCGTCACCGCCGCCATGGCCGCGAATCGCGCGCGGTCGCTCGCCTGGATCGCCGCCGCGCTGCTGGGTGGCATGGTCCCACTGGCAGCGGCCCAGCAACCGGTGGCGACGCCGGCCCCGGTCCGCGCCGGGACCCCGGCTGCCCCGGCGGCCGAGCGCTACACCGCGACGCCGGCGAGCCCCGATGGCATCGGCCGGCGCTACATGGGGCGCGAGATCTCGCAGGTCATGGGCTGGCAGGGCGCGGCCTGGCTGGAGCGCGAGGAGCGCGAGAAGGAGGAGCGCACCGACGTGCTGCTGCGCCTGCTCGACCTGCGCCCGGGCCAGGTGGTGGCCGACATCGGCGCCGGCACCGGCTACCTTTCGCGCCGCATGGCGCGCGCGGTGGCGCCGTCGGGCCGGGTGCTGGCGGTGGACGTGCAGCCGGAGATGGTGGCGCTGCTGGAGCGGTCGGCGCGGCGCGAGGGCATCGCCAACATCGAGCCCTCGCTGGGCACCGAGACCGATGTCCGCCTGCCGCCGGGATCGGTCGACCTGGCGATCATGGTCGACGTCTACCACGAGCTGTCGCGGCCCCACGAGGTGCTCGCGAGCCTGGTGCGCGCCCTGAAGCCGGGCGGCCGCGTGGTCTTCGTCGAGTATCGCGCCGAGGATCCGGCGGTGCCGATCAAGACGCTGCACAAGATGAGCGAGGCGCAGATCCGCCGCGAGGCCGAGGTCCAGGCGCTGACCTGGGAACGCACGGCGCCGGGCCTGCCGTGGCAGCACGTGGTGGTGTTCCGCAAGGACTCCTCCACCCGGCGCTGAAGCCTCCGCCAGACCCGAGCCGCGCCGTGCCGAGTGTCAGGCGCAGGCGCCCGGCTACCTCGATTCGATCTTGTCGTCGTGCGCCTTGGGATCCAGCCCGCTGGGCGTCGTGATCTGACTGAACGACGACTCTTCCGGGACTTCACGGACCGAGCTGGCGCCGGCGCGGCAGGCACTGTCGTCCGTGATCACGTTCGACGTGTCGCTTCGGTCCGCGGCGAACGATCCACCGCACGCGCATGCCGACACCAGGCCATCTCCCACGTTCAGGATGCGTCGCCCGATGGAGGGCTCGGCCGCGCCGTTCACGACGGTGTCGATGGGCAAAGGATTCTCGTTGGCGTGGTCCGTCACCGCCACCACCCAGTTGACGTTGGTGGCGACCATTCCCGGCACTTCGATGACACGGCCACGCTCGAGCGTGTAGGCGATGCCATGCATCACGCGATTGCCGGCGATCGGCGCGGCGGCGACCCAGGTTTCCTGCACTCGCGCCCGCATCTCCGCCGCCGCGACGCGCCCGGTATTCAGGTTGACGCGGGTTGTCGGATTGATTCGCTGCGCGAAGGTGTCGGCCACGTTGTAGTCATTGCGCGAAGGCGTCAGCTCGTAGCGCCACACGATCGGATTGGGCTGTGTCCTTGCCATCATCTGCAGGCGTGCCCTGATCACCATCGGCGCCCCGGTCCGGCCGTTGAGCTCGATATAAGCCGTGGGGGGCACGGCGGCCGCCGCGGCCTCGGGCGCTGCACCCGCGGGCCTGCCATCGAAACGGCCGCAACTCAGCCCCTCCGCGTGCTGCAACAGGTTCCGGTTGGTCCCCGGCGCGGTGAAGCCGTCCCTGAACACCGAATCGGGCGAGCGCGTATCGATGCGGAAGAGCGCGGGAACGGCGTATGCCGTGACGCAAGTCAGCCCGAGAAGGATGGAGGCGATCAGGGTCTTCATGTTTCACAGGACCAGGAAAAACACGATGCGATTGAGGACCTGGGTGCTGTCGGTCGGCGAGAGCGTGGAGATGACCACGGGCATGGCCCGGGGGCCGGCCGCATTGAAGGCCACGTCGAAATGCGCCTTGTCGGGCGCGCAGAAGACGCGTGAAAAACTTCTCTGGGGAACGCTTCGCGAATCCATTCTGGTGATCGAGAAAACCTCGTACTCCCGCCCGTTCGCGTTGCGGGCCGCGGACTGGGTGGCGAGCGAGTTGTAGGGCACGGCACACTGCCGGTCGGTGGCGTTGAGGATGAGGTAGGCGAGCTTGGCGTGCTGCGAGGAAGAAATGAGATCCAGACGCACCGCGTGGTAGTCCTGTCCCTCGATCGAAGGGAAATGCTTCGCGTGATGGAGGCTTTTCCAGTCCGTGAAGTCGTTTTTTCTGCCCGTCGTGGTGTCGCCATCGAAATGGCTGTCGAGGTATTCCGCGAAAGGTGATTCGCGAAGGGCGTCGGTGCGCAATCTCACTTGACGCTTGCTGGGGTCGGCCGTCGGCGACGCCTGGGCGAACGTGGCGCAAAGAATGCCCAGCGTGCCGACGATGGCGAACCGTGCGGCGCTCGCCATCCGATGCCGGCGTCGCGGGGATTCCTTGGCGCGGGAATCCAGGAGATCTTCTGTTTTCAAGCTTGGCCTCTTCGAAGACGTTGGACGGGGGCTCAGAGTGGAACGGACAATTCCGTCAGGTTGACCTGATCGCCGAACACCGTTTCGAGTTCGATGGGCAGGAAGTGGTCGACCATCGGATTGAATATCAGGCGCACGTCGGCCTGCGGATTCACGCAGATGGATTTCGGGCTGGAAATCAATTGCGGTCCCGTCGGATTGCCGATGGGCCTGCGCAATACCGAGAACGCGAGACGGCGACCGCGTTCGACCAGCACGCGCGAATCGATGGACGATGCGGACAGGGCTGGACAGGAACCCGGCAGCAATGCGAAACGCAAGGTGTATTGAATGCGCTGGGACCCCGAGACGTCGAACAGCTCGATGGAGTGATGGTCCTGCGAGCCGGCGCGCCCTTCGCCGGGCAGCGTCATGAGGCGGTCGCCCGGATCGTCGAACGCGATGGGCCTGAATTTGCTCGGCAATCCTGCGGCGGCGGGTACGCGGGTATGGCCGGCGATCTTGAATTTCCCGGGCGATCCGACGAAGAGCGGTCCGGCGTTGACCGTCAGGACGAGCGATTCGTCGGTGCAGTTGAGGAAGGGCGCGGCGACGGCCTCGCGCCCGCCCATCGACGCGATGAGCGACAAGGCGCAAGCCAGCCAGCCCGCCCTCCTTGGCGCCGGCCGCTTCGCAACGCGGGTGCTCGTCGGCCGCCAGGGCGTGTTCATCGTGCGCTCCTCGGGGCGGCGTCCGGTGCGTCGGAGGGATGCTCGATGAAGATGTCCAGTGGGTAGGACCCGGAGGGCTGGTCCTGCTCGTTCAGGGCGGTGAGCTCGGCCCTGAATTTCCCGCCCTCGATCCGCGGGATGCCGAACTTGAAATTGCCCTCCGAATTCGTGCAGATGCGCGTGGTGGGCGAGGCGATGGGAATGCTGGCACTTCCTTCCTCCACCTTGAGCACGGCGAATTCAAGCCATTGGCCAGTCTGGGCCTCGAGCTTCACGCCGTTGGATGGAATGATCATGTTCGCGCAACGCTCGTCGGTGATGGAGATGATGAAGTTGTAATTGATCTTCTTCGGGCGGGAGGCATCCACCAGAATGAATTGATAGTGTCCGCTGGGTCTGAGGTTGTCGAAGCCCTGGTCCGGCAATTGCAATTGATCGCCCGCGTCGAGATTGACGAGCGGTATGTACAAGGGTGACGAGGGTTGTCCGAGCGGCAGCATCCCATAGGGGGTGGCGGCCATGATTTCGAAGGGAATCTGGGCCTTGACCAATGCCTCGGCACTCAAGAACACCATCAATTGGTACGGTGTTTCGAAAGGCTTGGCAGCCCATGTCATCAAAGGCATGAACAACAGCGACAGGCAGCAGATCGATCCTCGACGCATGCTGGATGGCCAATGCGGCCTTCGGGATGGAAAGGAATTCTTCGAATTCAACGATGCCTCCTGGTGGAACCTTGTCGCCATGCGGTCCTGGAAAACCAAGGTGGACGAGTATATTCAGTAATTGAATAATTCTTCAATTAGGAAAATGGTCGTCTCTATGGAAGCATTATTGATTTGCGCTAATCAATAAGTTCAATTGAAAAGGAATTTCACGCGCATGTATGGAAAAAGCATGCGTGCGACTTGGCCGGCCAGCCGGCATGGCGAGCCGACCGATCAATTCGAGCCGCGACGCCCGGCCACCGGATCCCGAGGACCGCGAGGGCGGCCGGCAGCACCCGTCCAGGGCGCGTGCCGAGGCTACATGGCGCCAAGCTTGTGAGGCCGCGTCGTGGCGCTGCGCTGCGCTGCGTCACGGAGGACGGTGGGACGACCGGGCACCGGTCCCGTATCTGCTGTCGTGCGCGGTTGCGTCACGCCGACGCGGCCGCGAAGACGCGCTCAGCGCAAAGGACTGGTCAGCAGGCCGTAGATGGTGCGGATGCCATCCACGTAGTTGCCCATGCGCATGTTCTCGTTGGCCGCGTGCTGGTTGTTGTCGGCGTTGACCAGCGGCACGATGGCGAAGGGCACGCGCAGCGCCTCCACGATCTCGGCCGTCGGCACCGTGCCGCCCATCATGCGAATGCGCACCGGCTCGGGCGCGCGGCCGAAGGACTCGGTCATCGCGGCATAGGCCCAGGCGCCGACGGCCGAATCGATCGGCGTGCCGGCCGCGTCGGCGCCGCCGGTCTGGTAGGTGAAGGTGGCCAGCTTGTCGTGGTGCGCGCGGTCGTCGTCGCTCGGCGCGCCCGGCACCAGGTGGTAGCCCTGCTGGCGCAGGTGGGCCTCGATCAGGCCGCCGAGGTACTTCGCGTCGGAGTCGGGCGTGGTGCGCAGGTCGAGGTCGGCGACGGCCTGGTCGGGCACGATGTTGGCGACCTTGTCGCCCACCGCCGCCGAGGCCATGCCGCGCACGTTGAGCGAGGGGTACTGCATCGCCTCCTGGTAGTTGGCGCCGACGCGGTCGGCCCGGGCGATGCCCAGGCGGCGGCGCATCGCGGGTTCGTCGTCGGGCACGGCGGCCATGATGCGGCGCTCGGCCTCGCCCAGCTTCACGTGGTCGTAGTAGCCGGGGATGGTGACGCGGCCGGTGTCGTCCTTCATCGAGGCCAGCAGGCTCGCCAGCCGCTGGGCCGGGTTGGGGGCGTAGTTGCCGTAGTGCCCGCTGTGCAGGGGCACCTTGGCGCCATACACCGTGAGCCGCGCCGCCGCCGCGCCCCGGTTGCCGAAGATCAGCGTCGGCCGGTTGGTGGCGTGCATGGGGCCGTCGTGGATGACGATGGCATCGGTGCGCAGCAGGTCGAGGTGGGCCTGCATCACCTTGCCGATGGTCGGCGAGCCTTTCTCCTCCTCGCTGTCGAGCAGCACCTTGACATTGACGCCGGCGGCCGCGCCGTTCGCCTTCAGGGCGTCGATGGCGGCCAGGAACATCATGATGGGCGCCTTGTCGTCGGCCGACGAGCGACCGAAGACCCGCCATTCCGGATCGAAGGCGCCCTTGCCGTCGAGCAGGGCCGCGGCGTCGATCTGCTCCCACCGGCCCTGCGCGTCGCGCTGCTTGAGCACCGGCATCCAGGGGCTCTTCTGCGCCCATTGCGCCGGGATCACCGGCTGGCCGTCGAGGTGCATGTAGAACAGCACCGTGCGGCGCGCCGGATCGGCGCCGGGCAGCTCGGCGAACAGCATCGGCTTGCCGTCGTTGGCGAGCTGGCGGGTCGTGAAGCCACGCCTGGCGAACGCGGCCTCGAGCCAGTCGACATTGGTGCGCACGTCGGCCGGCACGATGGCGTCGTTGGGCAGGGCGAGCAGCTCGAAGTAGTCGCGGTACGTGCCCTGCGCGAACCTCGACGCGGCGGCGGGCGAGAGTTCGGCGGCGGGCGCGGCGGCCGCGCCCAGTGCGAGGCCGAGGGCGAGGGCGAGGGCGAAGGGCGGGCGCGGGAGGGAAGTCATGCGCGCAGGATAAGCGCAGCCGGCGGTCCGCGCCCGGGCCGGCTCTGCCTCAGGGCGCCGGCACGAGATGGGCGCCATCGGTGCCGTCGACGAAGCAGCGCAGGTTGTGGCGCGTCACCTCGGCGATCTCGCGCAGGGCCTCGATGGTGAAGAAGCCCTGGTGGCCGGTGACCAGCACGTTGGGAAAGGTCATGAGGCGCTGGAACACCTCGTCGTCGATGATCTCGCCCGAGTGGTCCTGGAAGAACAGTTCGCTCTCCTGCTCGTAGACGTCGATCGCCAGCTGGCCGAGCCGGCGCGACTTCAGCGCCTCGATGACGGCGCCGGTGTCGATCAGGGCGCCGCGCGAGGTGTTGACCAGCATCGCGCCGGATTTCATCGAGGCCAGCGCGCGGGCGTCGATGAGGTGGCGCGTCGCCACGGTGAGCGGGCAGTGCAGCGAGACGATGTCGGATTCGGCCAGCAGCACCTCGAGCGGCACCCGGCGGCCCAGGCTCTCGAACGCCGGCGCCGGGACCGGATCGCTGCCGAGCACCCGGCAGCCCAGGCCGTGCAGGATGCGCGCCGTGGCCAGGCCGATGCGGCCGGTGCCCACCACGCCGGCGGTCCTGCCATGCAGGGTGCTGCCCAGCAGGCCGTCGAGCATGAAGTTGCCCTCGCGCACGCGGTTGTAGGCCCGGTGCGTGTGGCGGTTGAGCGTCATGATCAGCGCCAGCGTGTGCTCGGCGACGGCCTCGGGCGAGTAGGCCGGCACCCGCGCGACGAAGAAGCCGAGCCGGGTGGCGGCGGCCATGTCGACGTTGTTGAAGCCGGCGCAGCGCAGCAGCACGGCGCGCACGCCCAAGGCGTGCAGGGCCTCCAGGGTGTCGGCGTCGAGGCGGTCGTTGACGAAGACGCAGACCGCGTCGCAACCACGCGCCAGCACCGCGGTGTCGGGGCCGAGCGTGGCCTGGACGTAGACGAGGCCACCCGCGACGGCATCGCCGGCCAGGGCCTCGTCGAGGAACCGGATGTCGTAGGGGCGGGCGCTGAAGACGGCCGTCCTCCTCGTCGTCGCCGTCGTCATCGCCGTGGTCGTGGTCGTCGCTGTCGTCGTCATGGGCGTCCTGGGTGGTGGAAGGCGGCGGTGCTGCGGCGTCCGGAGGCCGGATCCGGACGGCACGCGCGGCGAATGTCCGTGCGCGGTCGCGCATTGGCATGCATGATGGCCCACGAGTCCCAGTTTCTTGGAAGACCATGCCGCACGCCAACCCGAAGCTGAACCGTCTGCTGGCCGCGCTGCCGCGCGAGGAGTGGGAGCGCTGGCGGCCCCGGCTCGAAGCCGTCACCCTGCCGCTGGGCGGCGTGCTGTCCGAGTCGGGCGGGGTGCAGAGCCATGTCTATTTCCCGACCACCGCCATCGTCTCGCTGCTCCATGTGATGGAGAACGGGTCCTCGGCCGAGATCGCGGTCGTCGGCAACGAGGGCGTGGTCGGCATCTCGCTCTTCATGGGCGCGGGTTCGACCACCAGCCGCGCCGTGGTGCAGAGCGCGGGGCGCGCCTTCCGGCTCGACGCGACGACCCTGAAGGACGAGTTCGATCGCCTGCCGGTGCTGCACCTGCTGCTGCGCTACACCGCGGCGCTGATCACGCAGATGACGCAGACGGCCGTGTGCAACCGCTACCACTCGCTCGACCAGCAGCTGTGCCGATGGCTGCTGCTGAGCATGGACCGGCTGTCGGGCAGCGAGCTGCTCATGACGCAGGAGCTGATCGCCAACATGCTGGGCGTGCGGCGCGAGGGCGTGACCATGGTCGCCGGCCGGCTCCAGCGCGACGGGCTGATCCGCAATGCGCGCGGCCGCATCACGGTGCTCGACCGGCCGGGCCTCGAGCGCCGCAGCTGCGAGTGCTATGCGGTGGTCAAGAAGGAATACGACCGCCTGCTGCCGGACATCGTCGCGCGCTGAGCGCGTGCGCGCGTCCGTGGCGCTCAGAGAAGGCCTTGCGCGCCGGCCTGCGCGGTGAGCGCGGCGCGGAAGTGCGGATGCGCGATGCCGATCAGCGCGCGGGCGCGCTCCCGGGCCGAGCGGCCGCGCAACTGCGCGACGCCGTACTCGGTCACCACGTGGTCGACGTCGTTCTTGCTGGTGGTGACGTGGGTGCCGGGCGCGAGCACCGGGACGATGCGCGAGATGGTGTCGTCGCGGGCCGTCGAGGGCAGCACGATGAAGGCCTGGCCGCCGCGCGAGCGGTTGGCCGCCCGCACGAAATCGGACTGTCCGCCGGTGCCCGAGAACGGCTTCGATCCCAGGCTCTCCGAGCCGCACTGGCCCAGCAGGTCGATCTGCAAGGTGGCGTTGATGGCCACCAGCCGGTCGTTGAGGCCGGCCAGTGCCGGATCGTTGGTGATGTTGGCCGGGTGCATCTCCAGCATCGGATTGCGATGCATGAAGTCGTAGAGGCGCCGGGAGCCGAGCGCGAAGGTCGCCACCATCCTGTCGGGATGGTGGTTCTTGCGGCGGTTGTTGACCGCGCCGCACTCCACCAGCGACAGGATGCCGTCGCCGATCATCTCGGTGTGGATGCCCAGGTCGCGCTTGTGGGCGAGCTGTACCACGACGGCGTCGGGGATGCCGCCATAGCCGATCTGCAGGGTCGAGCCATCCTCGATCATGGCGGCGACCTGCCGGCCGATCGCCTCCTGCACCGGCCCGATGCGTGGCAGGCCGACCTCCAGCACCGGGGTGTCGTCCTCCACCAGGGCCGCGACCCGGGAGACGTGGACGTGGCAGGCGCCGAAGGCGTAGGGGACGTGGGGATTGACCTCCAGCACCACCGCGCGCGCCTTGGCCACGGCGGCCATGGTGTAGTCGGCCCCCAGGCTGAGCGCGAAATTGCCATCGGCATCCATCGGCGAGGCCAGGCTGAAGACGACATCGGCGCCGATGCGGCCGCGCTCGATCTGCGACGGGATCTCGGAGAAGCAGTTGGGGATGAAGTCGATCCAGCCGGCCTGGCCACCGGAGCGGGTGGCGCCGCCGAAGAAGAAGGCCACGTGACGCACGTGGGCGGTGGTGGCCGGATCGAGGTAGGCGTACTTGCGCATCGCCAGGATCTGGCCGACCTTCACATCGTGGAGTTCGAGACGTCGCTCGGACAGCGCGGTCAGCAATGCCGGCGGTTCGCCGACCCCCGTGGGCACGACGATGAAATCACCATCCTCCACGCAGCGGACCGCGTCGGTCGCGGACATCCGCCGCTGGAGATACATGGCCTGGAGGGAGGAAGTCATGAGCCATGGTGGACGATCCCGGGATGCTTGTCGAGCGATGCGCGTGGCATCCGGCTCGGCATGCTCGGATGCGCGAACGGCGCGGCGTTGAATGGAATGTTCTGATTTGTGCCTGGATGTGCGTTGACGCACAGACTTTCGACTGCGTGACCGCGCAAGCTGAACTCTTTTCCATGAGGACTTTCCCCCATGACTCACATCCATGCGATTCCCTTGGCGGGCGAGGGCAGCGAGCGCGTCATCCGTGGTGGCGACCGGATCTTCATCCGCCCGCTGCATGCCCAGGACGTCGAACTGGAGCGGCATTTCATCGAGAACCTGTCGCCGGTCTCGCGCCGCTTCCGCTTCCTGGAGTCGATGACCACACCCAGCGACGGCCTGCTGGCGCAGCTGACCCAGCTCGATCCGGCGACCGACATGGCCTATGTGGCCGTCACCGTCACCGGATCGACCGAGGAGCAGATCGGCGTGGCCCGCTTCAGCGTCACCGCCGATCGCCTGGATTGCGAATTCGCCGTGACGGTGGCCGACAGGTGGCAGAACAAGGGGTTGGGGACATTGCTGATGCAGCACCTGATCGACGATGCCATCGATCGCGGGATCGAGACCATGCATTCGAGCGATGCGCGCGACAACGAACTGATGCGTCGTTTCGCCGCGCATCTCGATCTGGAGCACCGGAGCGATCCGGACGATCCCTCGCAGATCATCTACAGCCTCGATCTCAAGGGCCGGCGTCAACGCCGGGAAGTCGCCCTGGCTCCCGTGCCGTCGCCGGCCTGAGCAGCGCGCCGGCGAGGCGGGCTTACTTGTCCTTGGCCGGCGTGACCGTGACCTTGGGCACCTCGACGACCTTCTCCTCGGTCTTGACCGTGGGGACCGTGACGACCTTCTCCTGCGTCGTCACCTCGACCTTGGGCGCCGTGACGTCGTACTTCGGCAGGGTGACATCGCCCGATTGAGTCTTCTCGTACTTGGGCATGGTGACGTTGCCTTCGGCGGTCTTCTTGACGTCACAGGCGGCGAGCGTAAAGGCGATGCCGACGGCGGCGACTGCGAGGATGCTTTTGTTCATGGGGTAACCTTCACGGATCATTGATGGCGCGATGCCGGATGGCAAGGCACGCGGAGTGTGATGCCAAGTCGTTACCAAACCTTGTCATCTGAAATCCAATGTGTCCGAAGGAAAGGCCATGACGGCCTGTCGGAGAACCGCAGCGGATCGCGAATCCGATTCCCAGCCATGAATTCCGCGCCGCCTCCCGCCGCCCACCCGCCCGTCGCCACTCCCGCAACTCCCGCCATGCCGGCCACCGATCTCGCTCCGCGCGGCACGGTGCTGGAAGTCCTGTGGGCCTTCCTGCGGCTCGGGCTGACGTCCTTCGGCGGGCCGGTGGCGCACCTGGGCTATTTCCGGACCGAGTTCGTCGAGCGCCGGCGTTGGCTCGACGACCAGCGCTATTCGGACCTGGTGGCGCTGTGCCAGTTCCTGCCCGGCCCGGCCAGCAGCCAGGTCGGTATCGCGCTCGGACTGGGCCGCGCCGGCTGGGGCGGGGCGCTGGCGGCCTGGATCGGCTTCACGCTGCCATCGGCCCTGCTGCTGATCGGCTTCGCGGCCGGCGTCACGCGCTGGCAGGCGCTGGCGCAGTCCGGCGCCGTGCAGGGCCTGAAGATCGTCGCCGTCGCCGTGGTGGCGCAGGCGGTGTGGGGCATGGCGCGGTCGCTGTGCCCCGACCGGCCGCGCGCGGGCGTCGCCATCGCCGCCGCGCTGGGAGTGCTGGCGATGCCGACGGCGATGGGGCAGCTCGCCGTCATCGTCCTGGGCGGCCTCGCGGGCCGGTGGCTGGCGGGGCCCGGCGCCGCGGCCGTCGCGGCCTCATCCGGCGCGCGGCAGGCCGGGCGCCGGATCGGCGGCCTGCTGCTGGTCCTGTTCGCGGGGCTGCTGGCGGTGCTGCCGCTGCTGGCGGCCGTGCCGGGCTGGGAGCGACTGTCCGTGGTGGCCGCGTTCTATCGCATCGGCGCGCTGGTGTTCGGCGGCGGCCATGTGGTGCTGCCGCTGCTGCAGGCGGTCGTCGTGCCTGGCGGCCTGGTCTCGAACGATGTCTTCCTGGCCGGCTATGGCGCGGCGCAGGCGGTGCCGGGGCCGCTGTTCACCTTCGCCGCCTACCTGGGCGCCGTCATGCCCGGCCCGTTCGGTGGCTGGACCGGCGGCCTGACATTGCTCGTGGTCATCTTCCTGCCGGCCTTCCTGCTGGTGGCGGGAGCGCTGCCGTACTGGGAGTCGCTGCGCCGGCGCGACGGCGTGCGGCGTGCGCTGGCCGGCGTCAACGCGGCGGTGGTCGGCGTGCTGGCGGCGGCGCTCTACGACCCGGTGTGGACCAGCGCTATCCATTCGCGCGCCGACTTCGGGCTGGCGCTGGCGGCCTTCGGGCTGCTGATGTATGCGCGACTGTCGCCGGTGCTGGTGGTGATGCTGGGCGCGCTGGTCGGGTGGGTGCTGGGGAGCGCCTGAGGGACGGCCGACGCGCCTGATGCGACCGGTACGACCGGTGCGATCGATGCGGCCGGACGCGGCGGACTGGCAGCGCGTCGCGCGCCTGGAGAGTGCGTCCTCGCGTCATCAGTTTCGATGAGAGAGGCGCCGGATCGATGTCGGCGAGTTGATCGCGGCGTGGTGTAAAACCCCAGGCGCGCCGGCTCGCCGCGTCCACGTCGGGAGCCGCACGTGGCCACGGCCGCCGTCGCGTTCCTCCACCCTGACCGTCGTTCCATGCCCGCGCGCCACCACCTCCAGCAAGTCATCGAAAACGCCATCGATTTCGCGATCGTCGTCATGGATCGCGAGGGCCTGGTCACCGACTGGAATCAGGGAGCGCGCAAGATCTTCGGCTGGTCGCGCCAGGAGATGCTGGGCGCCTCGGCCGACCGGCTCTTCACCGCCGAGGACCGGGCCCGCGACCGTCCGCGCGAGGAGATGCGGCTGGCGCTGGCCCATGGCCAGGCCGACGACGAGCGCTGGCACGCGCGGCGCGACGGCGGCCGGTTCTGGGCCTCC
This sequence comes from Variovorax sp. PEI5, assembly GCF_056679935.1. Taxonomy (NCBI): domain Bacteria; kingdom Pseudomonadati; phylum Pseudomonadota; class Betaproteobacteria; order Burkholderiales; family Comamonadaceae; genus Variovorax; species Variovorax sp. PEI5. The sequence continues at coordinate 1,523,180 of NZ_CM155257.1, read as the reverse complement.
GGCGAGCTGATGCCATTGCGCGACGCGCATGGCACGCACCAGGGCTACGTCAAGATCCTGCGCGACCGCACGCGCCAGCACGAGACGGGCCGGCAGCTGCGCGAGTTCAAGGACCGCTTCGAGACCCTGCTGGAGACGGTGGAGACCGCCTTCGCCATCGTGGAGGTGAAGTTCGACGCCGACGACCGGCCGGTGGACTACCGCTTCATCGAGGCCAATCCCGCCTTCGAGCGCCAGGCCGGCGTCGACCTGCAGGGCAAGTGGGTGACCGAGTTCGCGCCCGACCTGGAGCGCTTCTGGTTCGACACCTACGGGCGGGTCGCCCTGACCGGGGAGCCGGCGAACTTCGAGAGCTATGCCGAGGCCTTCGGCCGCTGGTTCGACGTGCGCGCCATCCGCGTGGGCGAGCCCGAGGAACGACAGATCGCCATCTTCTTCAACGACGTCACCGACCGCCGCATGGCGCAGGATCGCCTGCGCGAGAGCGAGGCGGTGGCGCGCGAGAACGTCGAGCGCGTGCAGCTGGCGCTCGCGGCGGGCGCGATCATAGGCACCTGGCACTGGGATCTGCCGACCGACCGCTTCGCCGTCGACGAGGCCTTCGCGACGGCCTTCGGACTCAATCCCGAGCTCGGCCGCATCGGCCTGAGGCTGGAGGAGGTGGTGGCCACCGTCCATCCCGACGACAAGGCGGGACTGGTGGCCGCCATCGACGAGGCGATCCGGCGCGGCGGCGCCTATGCGCACCAGTACCGGGTGCGCCGGGCCGATGGTCGCTACTACTGGATCGAGGCCAACGGGCGCGTCGACCACGCCGCCGACGGCACCCCGCTGAGCTTCCCGGGCGTGCTGCTCGACGTCGAGGAGCGCCGTGCCGCGCAGGCCGAGCGCGACCGCAACGCCGCCGCGCTGCAGGCGCTCAACGAAACCCTCGAGCAGCGCGTGATCGAGCGCACCACCGAACTCATGCGCACCGAGGAGCAGTTGCGCCAGGCGCAGAAGATGGAAGCGGTCGGGCAGCTCACCGGCGGCCTGGCGCACGATTTCAACAACCTGCTCGCGGGCATCTCCGGCTCGCTGGAACTGATGCAGGCGCGCATCCGCAAGGGCCAGTTCGGCGAGCTCGAGCGCTACATCCAGGTGGCCCAGGGCGCGACCCGGCGCGCCGCCGGCCTCACGCACCGCCTGCTGGCTTTCTCGCGCCAGCAGACCCTCACGCCCAAGCCGACGCGCGTCGACCAGCTGGTCGACGGCATCGAGGAGCTGGTGCGCCGCACCATCGGACCGGCCATCGCATTGGAGGTGGTGGCCGCGGACGACCTCTGGCCGGCCCTGATCGATCCGGGCCAGCTGGAGAACGCGCTGCTGAACCTGTGCATCAACGCGCGCGATGCCATGCCCGATGGTGGACGCATCACGATCGCGGCCACCAACGAGTCGCTGGATGCGGCCACCGCCGCGGCCTATGGCCTGCCCGAGGGACCATATCTCTCGCTGTGCGTGACCGACACCGGCACGGGCATGCCGCCGGAGGTGGTGGCCCGGGTGTTCGAGCCCTTCTTCACGACCAAGCCGATCGGCCAGGGCACCGGGCTCGGGCTGTCCATGATCCATGGCTTCGCGCAGCAGTCCGGCGGGCAGGTGCGCATCCACTCGGAGGTCGGCCGGGGTACCGCCGTGCGCCTGTACATGCCGCGCCACCATGGCGGCGTCGAGGGCGAGGCCGTGCCGGCGACGCCCGTCGATGCCGGGCGTGCCCTGGACGGCCAGACGGTGCTGGTGGTGGACGACGAGCCCTCGGTGCGGATGCTGGTGGTCGAGGTGCTCGAGGACCTCGGCTACACCGCGCTGCAGGCCCAGGACAGCGTGGCGGGTCTGAAGATCCTGCAGTCCGGCGCCCGCATCGACCTGCTGGTCACCGATGTCGGGCTGCCCGGCGGCATGAACGGCCGGCAGATGGCGGATGCGGCGCGCGCGCGACGACCGGACCTCAAGGTCCTGTTCATCACCGGCTATGCCGAGCATGGCGTGCTGGGCAGCGGCCAGCTCGAGGCCGGCATGCACGTGCTGATCAAGCCGTTCCCGGTCGAGCGGCTGGGCACGGTCATCAAGGAACTCATCGATGCCCCTCCGGTGGCACGCGGGGAGGGGGGTTGACCAAGGCCATCCCGTCCCCGCGCACGCCCCGCCGGGGCACCGGCGGCATCACCCTGGCCGATGTCTCGCGGCTCGCCGGTGTCTCGGCCATCACGATCTCGCGCGCGCTCAACACGCCCGAGCGCGTCTCGCCCGAGACGCGCGAGAAAGTGCGGCTGGCCGTCGAGCGCACCGGGTACGTGCCCAACCTGCTGGCCGGCGGCCTGGCATCCAACCGCAGCCGGCTGGTGGCGGCGCTGGTGCCGACCATCGCCGGTCCGGTGTTCCTGGAGACCATCCAGGCCCTGACCGAGACGCTGGCCGGGCGCGGCTACCAGCTGATGCTGGGCCAGAGCGGCTACGACCGCTCGCGCGAGGACGCGCTGATCGACGCCATCGTCGGGCGCCGGCCCGATGGCATCGTGCTCACGGGCATCATGCATTCGGCCCAGGGACGGCGCCGTCTGCTGGCCTCGGGCATCCCGGTGGTCGAGACCTGGGACCTGACGCCCGAGCCGATCGACATGCTGGTGGGCTTCTCGCACGAGCGGGCCGGGGCGGCGATGGCCGGCTTCCTGCGCGAGCGCGGCTATCGCCGGCCGGCCATCGTCACCGGCGACGACCGGCGCGCCGACCTGCGGCGCATCGGCTTCGAGCAGGCCTGGGGGACCCGGGGAGCGTTGCTGCCGGTGCATCGCGTGCCGGCGCCCACCACGCTCGGAGCCGGGCGCTCGGCCCTGGCGCGGCTGCTGGATGCCGGCGTCCCGATCGATGCGCTGGCCTGCAGCTCCGACGTGCTGGCCCACGGCGTGATCATCGAGGCCCAGGCGCGCGGATTGCGCGTGCCGCAGGACCTGGGCGTGATCGGCTTCGGCGACCTGGCCTTCGCGCGCGACTCGCATCCGGCCATCACCACCATCCGCATCGATGGCACGGCCATCGGCCGGCAGGCCGCGCTGTGCATCGTCGAGCGCGCCGAGGGCCGCGCGGTCGCCTCCAAGGTGATGGACCTGGGCTTCTCGGTCGTCGCGCGCGACAGCGCCTGAGCCCGCGCGAGGTCCGCCGGCCGGCGTCGGCGGCTTCAATCTGCTAACGGTTTGACGTTGGGTTCCGGAGCGTCGATGGCTCCCCGGGGCCGGGCCGGGCGGCCCTCGATCCGGACCCCTGGAAAACCCGCTAGGCGGGTCCTGGCGACCCTGCGTAAGATCGTATGACAGCGCTAACATCGACTGGCTGCCGCAAGCGTCGCCGGTCTTCCTTCCCCACCGCATCCATGACCTCACGCAAAAAGCCCGAAGACCTCCGCTCGCACCGCTGGTACGGCGTCAAGGACCTGCGCAGCTTCGGCCATCGCTCGCGCACCGCGCAGATGGGCTTCAGCCGCGACGACTACCTCGGCAAGCCGGTGATCGCCATCCTCAACACCTGGAGCGACATGAACTCCTGCCACACGCACTTCAAGCAGCGCGTGGAGGAGGTCAAGCGCGGCGTCTGGCAGGCCGGTGGCTTCCCGGTCGAGATCCCGGCGATGAGCCTGGGCGAGGCCTTCCAGAAGCCGACCACCATGCTCTATCGCAACCTGCTGGCGATGGAGGCCGAGGAGCTGATCCGCTCCTATCCCGCCGATGGCGTGGTGCTCATGGGCGGCTGCGACAAGACCACGCCGGGCCTGGTGATGGGCGCGCTGGCCAACAACCTGCCGACGATCTTCGTGCCGGCCGGGCCGATGCTGCGCGGCGACTACAAGGGCAGCGTCCTCGGCTCCGGTTCCGACACCTGGAAGTACTGGGCCGAGCTGCGCGCCGGCAACATCACCGAGGACGACTGGCGAGACGTCGAGGACGGCATCGCGCGCTCGCCCGGCACCTGCATGACCATGGGCACGGCCAGCACCATGATGAGCGCCACCGAGACCCTGGGCCTGACGCTGCCGGGCGCCTCGTCGATCCCGGCGCCCGATTCGCGCCACGCCATGATGGCCACGCAGTCGGGCCGGCGCATCGTCGAGATGGTGTGGGAGGACCTCAAGCCGCTCGACATCCTGACGCCCGCCTCGTTCGACAACGCGGTCAAGGCGGTGCTCGGCCTGGGCGGCTCGACCAACGCCATCGTCCACCTGATCGCGATGGCGCGGCGCGCCGGCGTGCCGCTGGACCTGGCGCGCTTCGACGAGCTGGCGCGCGAGACGCCCGTGACGGCCAACCTGCGCCCGGGTGGCAAGTACCTGATGGAGGACTTCTACTACGCCGGTGGACTGCGCGCCTTCCTCGCCGGCATGGGCCCGCTCATCGATGGCACCCAGATGACCTGCAACGGCCGGACGCTGGGCGAGAACATCGCCGGCGCCGAGGTCTACAACGCCGATGTCATCCGCCCGCGCGAGCAGGCCCTGCTGGAGAGCGGCGGACTGGCCGTGCTGCGCGGCAACCTGGCGCCCGACGGTGCCGTCATCAAGCCCGCCGCGATGGAGCAGCACCTGCGCCGCCACACCGGACCGGCGGTGGTGTTCAGGAACTACGACGACCTCGCCGCGCGCATCGATTCGCCCGAGCTCGACATCACCCGGGACAGCGTCATCGTGCTGCAGAGCGCCGGCCCGCAGGGCGCGCCGGGCATGCCCGAGTGGGGCCAGCTGCCGATCCCGCAGAAGCTGCTGAAGGAGGGCGTGCGCGACATGGTGCGCATCAGCGATGCCCGCATGAGCGGCACCAGCTATGGCGCCTGCGTGCTGCACGTGACGCCAGAGTCGCATGTCGGCGGCCCGCTGGCGCTGGTGCGCGATGGCGACCTGGTGACGCTCGACGTCGACGCGCGCCGCATCGACATGGCGGTCGACGATGCCGAGATCGCGCGTCGCCGCGCCGAATGGCTCAGGCCGATCCCCAAGTTCAGCCGCGGCTATGGCGTGATGTTCCTGAAGCACGTGCAGCAGGCCGACACCGGCTGCGACTTCGACTTCCTGGCGCCGGACTATGTCGAGCCGACGGCGGACGCCGTGCCGGGCGCGTCGGGCGCGTCGGCCGGGCAGGGCGGCCGCGGCGAGCCCGAGATCCACTGATCGACCGCGCGATCCGGCGCCCGTGATCGGGCGCGACGAGACGAAGAAAAACGACGAGACAACGAGACAACGAGACAACGAGACAACGAGACAAGGACGACCCGCCATGGCGAAGACCTTCCCGCATTTCCCGTCCGCCGGCCCGGCGCCACGCATGCGCCGCGTACTGGCGTGGCGGCTCGCGCTGTGGCCGGTGGCGGCCTGCGCGCTGCTGCTGGCCGCACCGCGCCCGGCCGGGGCCCAGGCGACGCCCTGGCCGACGCGGCCGGTGACCTTCGTGGTGCCCTTCGCGCCCGGCGGCGGCACCGACATCGCCGCGCGCCTGCTGGCCACGCGGCTGGGCCAGAAGTGGGGCCAGTCGGTGGTGGTGGACAACCGCACCGGCGCGGGCGGGCTGGTGGGCGCCGAGCTCGTCGCCAAGGCGAAGCCCGATGGCTACACGATGCTGATCGGCAATGTCGGCACGCAGTCGATCAATCCGTCGCTCTACCGGATGCCCTACGACGCCGACCGCGCCTTCGCGCCGGTGTCGCTGTTCGCCGAGCTGCCATTCGCCTTCGTCGTCCATCCGAAGGTGCCGGCCCGGACGCCGCGCGAGCTGATCGCGCTGGCCAAGGCGGAGCCCGGCAGGTTCACCTATGCCAGTTCCGGCAGCGGCGGCTCGCCGCATCTGACGGCGGAGATCTTCCAGCAGGCGGCGGGCGTGAAGTTCGTGCACGTGCCCTACAAGGGCGGCGGCCCGGCCATGGCCGACCTGATGGCCGGCCACGTCGACATGCTGTTCGCCTCCATCCTGGAGACCTCGGGCTACGTGAAGAGCGGCAAATTGCGCGCCCTGGCCGTGACCAGCACGCAGCGCTCGCCAGCCATGCCCGACGTGCCCACGCTGGCCGAGCTGGGCGTGAGCGATGCCGAATCCGGCTCGTGGGTGGCGCTGCTGGCGCCGGCCGGTACGCCGCAGGCCCTGATCGACCAGGTCTCGGCCGACGTGCGCGACGTCGTGGCGTTGCCCGACATGCGCCAGGCACTGATCGCCCAGGGCGCCACGCCGCGCGGCGGCACCCCGGGCGAACTGCGCCAGACCATCGAGGCCGACCGGCTGCGCTACGGACGGGTCATCCAGGCGCGCGGCGTCAAGGTCGAGTGACGACCCCGACCGCCACGACCACTTCCGCTCCCATCCCCCTCCACGACGCATACCCTCCAGACAACGGCCGCCCCATGTCCACTCCGATCTCCTCCTCCCCCTCCCATGGCCGCCGTGCCATCCTGCGCGCCGCCGCCGCGCTCGCCGCGCTGCCGGCCGCGCCGCTGGTCGCGCTGGCGCAGTCCGATGCCGCCGCCTGGCCGACGCGGGCCATCACCTATGTCGTGCCATTCACGCCCGGCGGCTCGACCGATGTCATCGGCCGGGTCATCGCGCAGAAGCTGGGCGAGGCGCTCGGCCAGCCGGTGGTGGTGGACAACCGCCCGGGCGCGGCCGGCGCCGTCGGCGCGACCTATGTCGCCAAGGCCAGGCCGGATGGCTACACGCTGTTCGGCGGCACCATCAGCACCCACGCCATCAACGCCAGCCTGTACAAGAACCTGCCCTACGACCCGGTCAAGGACTTCGAGCCGATCTCGCTGGTGGCCTTCCTGCCCAACGTGCTGATCGTCGACCCCAATCTGGGCGTGAACTCGGTCGCCGAGCTGATCGCGTTGCTGAAGAAGGACCCGACCAAGCGCACCTTCGCGTCGTCGGGCGCGGGCACCTCGACGCACCTGGCCGGCGAGATGCTGGCCGAGGCCATCGGCGTCAAGCTCACGCACATCCCCTACAAGGGCACGCCGCCGGCCATGCTGGACGTGTCGTCGGGCCAGGTCGCCTTCATGTTCGACCAGGTCACCGCCGCGCTGCCGCTGGTGCAGGCCGGCAAGCTGAAGCTGCTGGCCGTGACCTCGGCCCGGCGCATGGCGCTGGTGCCGCAGCTGCCGACCCTGCAGGAGGCCGGTGTCCCGGGCTTCGACATGGCGTCGTGGCAGGCCGTCTACGCGCCGCGCAACCTGCCCGCGCCGATCGCGCAGCGCCTGTCCGGCGAGATCAACCGCATCCTGCAGCTGCCCGATGTCAAGGACAAGCTGGCCAACCAGTTCGGCATGGACGTGGTGGCCGGCTCGCCGGCGCAGCTCGCCGCGCTGATGCAGAAGGAGATCCCGCGCTGGGCCGAGCTGGTGCGCCGCTCCGGCGCCTCGGCCGACTGACCGCGCCGGTGCCTTCCGCTCGATCCGCTCGATCCGATCCAAGTCCGGCTTTCCCTCGCAACCTCCCCACCCCTCCCACTTCCCCCGCCATGACCGAACCGACCGCTCTCTCCCCCGAAGCCCGCGAACGACTGCGCCACGTGAGCGTGGCCACCCTGTGCACGCAGCTGTTCAAGCGCGGCTTCCGCAATGTCTACCTGCAGGGCGTCGGACGGCTGACGACGCCCAGCGGTGGCAACCTGGTCGGGCCGGCCTTCACGATGCGCAACATCCCGGCGCGCGAGGACCTCGACCAGATCAGCGCCTTCGACAACCCCGACCACCCGCAGCGCAAGGGCATCGAGAGCGTGCCCGAGGGCCACGTGCTGGTGATCGACTGCCGTGGCGAGACGCGCGTGGCCTCCGGCGGGCAGATCCTGACGACGCGGCTGAAGGTGCGCGGCGCCGCCGGCCTGGTCTCCGATGGCCCGGTGCGCGACAGCGGCCCGATCTCGCAGATGGATTTCCCGGTCTATTGCGCCGGTGGCAGCGCGCCGCTCAACCTCATCCACCACCACGCCATCGACCTGAACGTGCCGATCGGCTGCGGCGGCGTGGCGGTGTATCCGGGCGACGTGATGGTCGGGGACGACGAGGGCGTGGTCGTGATCCCGTCGCACCTGGCCGAGGAGATCTCGCTCGACGCCATCGAGCAGGAGAAGATGGAAGCCTTCGTGCTGGAGCGCGTGGAAGGTGGCGCCCGGCTCGCCGGCACCTATCCGCCCAACGCCGAGACGCGCGCCGCGTTCGGCGTGTGGCGCCAGGCCAAGGGGATCTGAGCCATGCGCCGCCGCACCTTCGTCGCCTCGTCGACCACCACCACGCTGCTGGCCCTGGCCGGCGCGCTGCCCGCCATCGCGCAGACCGCCCCGGCCGCCGCCTACCCGAGCAAGCAGATCACCATCGTCGTGCCGGCCTCGCCCGGCGGCGCCATCGACCTGGCCGCGCGGCTCATCGGCCAGAAGCTGACCGAGGCCTGGGGCCAGTCGGTGGTGGTGGACAACCGGGCCGGCGCCACCGGCATCATCGGCACCGACCTGGTCGCCAAGAGCCCGCCGGACGGCCACATGCTGGCGCTGGTCGCCAGCAGCCACGCCATCAATCCGAGCATGGTGAAGAAGCTGCCCTTCGACACCATGAAGAGCTTCGAGCCCGTGGCGCTGACGCACGTGGTGCCGCTGGTGCTGATCGTCTCGCCGGAACTGCCGGTGAAGTCGGTGGCCGAGCTGATCGCCTATGGCAAGGCCCATCCGGGCCAGCTGTCCTTCGCCTCCAGCGGCAACGGCGGCGCGCCGCACTTCTCGGGCGAGCTGTTCAAGAGCATGACCGGGCTGGACATCACGCACGTGCCCTACAAGGGCAGCACGCTGGCCCATCCCGATCTCATCAGCGGGCGCACTTCGCTGATGTTCGACACCGTGGCGGCGGCCAACGTGCAGATCAAGGCCGGCCGCCTGCGCGCATTGGCCGTGACGACGGCCAAGCGCTCGTCGGTGCTGCCCGACGTGCCGACGATGCAGGAGGCCGGCATCGCCGGCTACGAGACCAGCACCTGGGGCGGCCTGCTCGCGCCGGCCGGCACGCCGGCGGCCACGGTCGCCAGGCTCAATGCCGAGGTCGTCCGCATCCTGGCCCTGCCCGACGTGCGCAAGACCCTGCAGGACAATGGCATCGAACCCGGCGGCGGCACGCCCCGGCAGTTCGGCGATTTCATCGGCACCGAGATGGTCAAGTGGGCCCGGGTGGCGAAGAGCGCCGGCATCCAGCCGGAATGACGGCGCAGCCCCGCGCCACCTCCCGACCTCCATCCGCACCCACATCCATGTCCACGACCACGACCATCCAGACCCGCGTCCTCCAGCACGGCCGGCTGCTGCCGGCCCTCGAGGCCCGCCTCGCCGCGACCCACGACGTCCATCCGCTGTGGGAGGAGGCCGATCCGAAGGCCTTCCTGGCCGCGCATGGCGGCGAGTTCACCGCGCTGGTCACCTCGGCGCGTTTCGGCGCCGATGCCGCGATGATCGCGGCGCTGCCGGCGCTGCGCGTCATCTCCAGCTTCGGCGTCGGCCTCGACGCCATCGACCTCGACGCGGCGCGCGCGCGCGGCATCGCGGTCGGCTACACGCCCGACGTGCTCAACGACTGCGTCGCCGACACCGCCTTCGCGCTGGTCATGGACGTGGCTCGCCGCATCACCGAATCCGACCGCTTCGTGCGCCGCGGCGACTGGCAGCGCGGCCAGTTCCCGCTGGCGACCCGGGTCTCGGGCAAGAAGCTCGGCATCCTGGGCATGGGACGCATCGGCCGCGTGATCGCGCGCCGCGCCTCGGGCTTCGACATGGAGGTGCGCTATCACAACCGGCGCCGGCTCGACGACGTCGAGTACGGCTATGCCGAGACGCTGGAGGAGCTCGCCGGGTGGGCCGACTTCCTGGTCATCGCCAGCGCCGGCGGCGCCGAGACGCGCGGCCTGGTCTCGCGCGGGATCCTCGACGCGCTCGGCCCCCAGGGCTATTTGGTGAACATCTCGCGCGGCACGGTGGTCGACGAGCAGGCGCTGGTCGAGGCGCTGCGGGACAAGCGCATCGCCGGCGCCGGCCTCGATGTCTTCGAGGACGAGCCGAACGTGCCGGAGGCGCTGCTCGCGCTCGACAACGTCGTGCTGCTGCCGCACCTGGCGAGCAACACGCACGAGACGCGCGCGGCGATGGCGCAACGCGTGGAGGACAACCTGGCGGCCTTCCTGGCCGGCCGCCCGATGATCAGCGCCGCCGCCTGACGCGGCCCGGGCCGGGCCGGCCGCCGGTCATGCGCCTGGGGAGGGCGCCACGCGTTCGAACAGGCCTTCGTAGGAGTCCACCCAGCCTTCGTCGTCGACGCTCAGGCCGGCGCTGAAGCCCGCGAACAGGCCGAGATCGACATAGCGCAGCCGGTGCGGTCCCAGCCGCTCGTAGCGCTGGCGCGAGCGCGCCACGGTCAGGCGCGGCGCGTCGATGAAGACCGTATCGACCGTGAGGCTCCGGCCGGGCGTGGCCGGCACCCGGCGGATGGGCAGGGTGTTGCAGAAGGGCGTCGCCGACAGATCGACATCGTCCACGCCGTCGAGGTCGGGGCGCGCCACGCCATCGACCTCCCAACCGGTTCCGTCGCCATCGCCGCCACGCGCCAGTCGCAACGTCCGGTGGCCCCGGTCATCCCAGCAATCGACGTCGACCCGCCGCACGCGCCAGTCGGCGCCCAGCCGCCATCGATGGGCCAGCCGGAAACCGCCATCCTCCAGGCAGATCACCATCGACGTCGCCGCGACATGGTCGGGCGCGACCGTCAGTTCCAGCCGCTCGAGGCCGGCGATGTCGGTGCGGCGCCAGAACAGCACGGAGGTCCGCGCCGCCAACGCGCCGCCCTCAGCCGCGCACGCGCGCCGGATTGCCGACCACCGTGGCGCCGGCCGGCACGTCGCGCGTTACCACGCTGCCCGCGCCGATCACCGCGTCGTCGCCGACCGTGATGCCCGGCAGCAGGATCGCGCCGCCGCCGATCCAGACATTGCGGCCGATGTGGATCGGCCGGCCGAATTCCAGTCCGGCCTCGCGGTCGGCGGCGCCGCGCGGATGGTCGGCCGTGAGGATCTGCACGTGGGGGCCGATCTGGGTCTTGTCGCCGATCGTGACCTTCACGACGTCGAGGATCACGCAGCCGAAATTCAGGAACACCCCGGCGCCGAGCTCGACATTGAAGCCATAGTCGCAGTGGAAGGGCGGGCGGATGGTCGAGCCGTCGCCGACGGCGCCGAAGCGCTCGGCCAGCAGCACGCGCCGGTCCTGCGAGCTCATGCCCAGCGCGGCGTTGTAGCGCACCAGCCATTCGCGCGTGGCGGCCAGGTCGGCCTGGATCTCGTCGTCGCCGGCATCGTAGAGTTCGCCGGCGAGCATCCTCTGTTTCTGGGTCCTGGCGGGTGTCGTCGATTTGGTGGGGTTCTTCTGCGTCATGGATCGGTCTCGTTGATGGATGGGCGCACCGCCTCGATGGCCGGAGCTCGTCGTGACACACACACGTACTTCAGGAGGGGAACCTGATATTCATAGGGAAATTAGGAAAGTTATCGTCCTGGGATAACTTCGCTAAGGTGCCTACCTGTCTCGCGTGGGACCTCGATCCTCGACGTCCCTGAGGACGCCCGGTCGTCGCCTCAGCGCGGATTGCGCCGCGCCACCCAGTAGATCGCCCCTTCCGCCCCATAGCGCTCCGCATGCGGCGTGCCGTGCGGCAGCTCGAAGGTGTCGCCCGGCAGCAGGTGGCGCGTCTCGTCGCCGCAGGTCAGCCACATCTCGCCCTGGGTCACCACCGCGTCGGCATCGAAGGGGTGGGCATGGTGCTCGATGACGGCGTGGGGCTGCCACTCGCGCATCAGCGCCTCGTCGTAGCCGGCGGCCAGGGCCTCGGATTCGAAGACCTTGAAATCCGTACGGTTCATGCGCTTCATTTCGGCAGTTGCGCCAGGAAGGCCAGCAGGTGCTGGTTGAACTCCTTGGCGTGCGACACGTTGAAGCCATGCGGCGCGCCCTCGATCAGCGCCAGCGTGCTGCCGGTGATGGCTTCGTGGGTGCGCTTGCCGCTGACCTCGAAGGGCACGATGGCATCGCTGTCGCCGTGGATCACCAGGGTGGGCAGACCGTCGAACTTCTTCAGGTCCTCGCGGAAGTCGGTGCGGCCGAAGGCGGCGATGCAGTCGAGCGTGCCCTTGGGCGAGGCGCCCGAGGCGATGCGCACGGCGTACTGGCGCATCGGCTCGCTCACCTTCAGCTGGCCGTCGACGCCGAAGAAGTTCTTCGAGAAATCCTCCAGGAAGGCCAGCCGGTCGGTCTTCACGCCATCCTCGAACTGCGCGATCGTGGCGTCGTCGAGACCGCCATCGGGGTTGTCGGCGCTCTTGTAGAGGTAGGGTGGCACCGCGCCGGCGAATACCGCGCCGGCGATGCGCGCGGTGCCGTACTTGCCGACATAGCGCGCCACCTCGCCGCCGCCCATGGAGAAGCCGACCAGGGTGGCGCCGGTGATGTCGAGCTGCGTCAGCAGGGCGTCGAGGTCGGCGGCGAAGGTGTCGTAGTCGTAGCCCGACCAGGGCTGCGACGAGGCGCCGAAGCCGCGCCGGTCATAGGCGATGACGCGATGGCCGGCCTCGACCAGCGCGCCGACCTGCGCTTCCCACGAACGCCCGCTCAGCGGCCAGCCGTGGATCAGCACCACCGGGCGGCCATTGCCATGGTCCTCGTAGTGCAGTTCGATGGGTTCGCCCGTGGGGACGGCGATCTTCAGTCGGGGCATGGAATTTCTCCTTGGGGGATGGGTTGCGGGGCGGGGAAGGGAAGGGTGGCTGGGCGGATCAGGCGTGCGTCACGACGACGGCGCGCCTTCCTGCTTCATCGGATCGGCGCGCGAGAAGGCATCCAGTTCCTCGCAGGCGGCCATGATGCGCATCACCGTCGGGATGCCGTCGATCTCGATCCTGAAGACGCGCATCACGGCGATGACGCTGGCCAGGCAGATGTCGGCCATGCCGGGCGTGTCGCCATGGCAGAAGCGGCCGGTGCCGGGCTCGTCGACCAGGCGCTGCTCCAGCGCGCGCAGGCCGGTGCCGAACCACTGGATCTGCCAGGCGCGCCAGGCGGCATCGTCGAAGCCGCCGGTGGTGGTCAGGTACTTCTTGATGCGCGGCGTGATGAGCGGATGGGTATCGGCCGCGAGCAGCGCCGCGAGCGAACGCACGCGGGCGCGGCCATGGGCGTCGGTGGGCAGCAGCGGTGGTTCCGGGTAGGTCTCGTCGAGGAATTCGAGGATCGCCTGCGACTGCGTGAGCGGCGTCGACGGCTGGCCCGGACCATGGTCGATCAACGCCGGGATGGCGCCCATCGGGTTGATCTTCAGGAAGGCTTCGCTCCGGTGCTCGCCGGCATCGACGTCGACGTTGTGTTCGCGGGGCTTCACGCCCTTGAGGTTGAAGGCGACGCGCACGCGATAGGTGGCGGAGGTGCGCCAGTACGAATAGAGCTCGAAGCGGTCGGCATCGACGCCGGCGGGGGACGGAAGGGCCATGGGGTTTGTTTGGTTGGACGGGTGGGAGGGCTCGGAAGGCGCGAGACGCTGGCTGGGTCGAACGGATCGGAGGGATCGAAGGGGTTGGAGGGGTCGAAGGGGCGACGACACGCGCGACGGACGAAGCATGGCGCGTCCGCGTCCGTCACGGTGTCACAAGCGGTGTCGGCGCCGAGGCGTTTTTTCACCCGAGGCGACCGGCAAGGACACCTCCTCCCGCCTGTGAGTGGCCGTCGTCCTTCTCCCCGCGCTGCTGTGCGACGGCGAGCTCCACCGCGACAATCGTCGAGCGAGACACCGCCGCCGCCCGCCGGGCGGCGCGAGTCTCCGGGGCCGGACCTCAGTCCTCGGGCAGCCACACGCCGTCGGCGCGCAGGCGTTCGCGCAGGCGCACCGGGTCGATCCCGCGCATCGGCGTGTCGCCGGCATGGGCCGCCGCCGTGCCGGCCGCCTGGCCCATGGCGAAGCAGGCCCCGCTGGCCCGCGCGGCCGACTGGCCCTCGTGCGTCATCGAGGCGCAGCGGCCCGCCACCAGCAGGTTGTCGATGCCCCGCGGCACCAGCATGCGCCAGGGCAGTTCGTTGAAGGCGCGCTCCGGATCGCGCGGGAAGCGCCATTCCACGCCGCCATCGGTGTGCAGCTCCATCGGCCAGCCGTTGACGCCGATGGCATCGTCGAACCGCGCCGAGCCGACGATGTCGTCGCCGCAGAGGGCATACAGCCCGTCGATGCGGCGCGTCTCGCGGATGCCCACCTGCGGCGCGATCTCGACGATGCGCGCATCGGCGAAGCCGTCGACCCGTTCGCGCAGGAAGGCGAAGTAGTCGACGATCTGGCGCCGGCCCTCGACCTCGCCGGCGCTGAGCTCGCGCGCGTCGACGCCGTTCATGGCGTGGCCCTGCGCGTTCTTCAGCTGCGTGACGTTGGCGCGCCATTCGGTCGGCCGGATCTGCGGCCGCAGGATCGCGCCCTGGCGCGGGAAGCGGTAGCGCCCGGGATGCTCGCGCTGGGCGCGCTCCATGACGTCGTTGATGGCCTTGAACTCGCCCACCGCCGCCAGCGCCGCCTCGGCGTCGACATGGCCGACGCGGAACATGGTGGTCGGGAACAGCCCGCTGCCGTGACCGTCGCCGATCGCGTGCGGCACGCCGGCGAAGGCCGCCACGTCGGCATCGCCGGAGGCGTCGATGAAGACATTGGCGCGGATCGCCTGGCGGCCGGACTTGGTCTCCACCACCAGCGCCGTGAGGCGCGCGCCGTCCCGCAGCACCGCCGCCGCATGGGCGTGGAACAGCAGCTCCACGCCGGCGTCGAGCAGCAGCGCATCGGCGGCGCACTTGTAGGCCGAGGTGTCGTAGGAGCGCACGCGGATGCGGCCCTGCATGCCGTCCTGCGGATGGTTCAGGCCGCCCAGCGCCTCCAGGCGCTCGAACAGCTCGTCGACCACGCCATGCACCACCTGGCGCATCTCGCCCTGATGGCGGGCGTACAGGCCGGCGAAGTTGGTCACGCCGCCGGCGGTGCCCATGCCGCCGAGGAAGCCATAGCGCTCCACCAGCAGCGTGCGCGCGCCATGGCGCGCCGCGCTGGCGGCGGCGGCCAGCCCGGCCGGACCGCCCCCGACGACGACCACGTCGTAGTCGCCGAAGACGGGGAGCAGGCGGGCGGGTTCCTGGAGGTGGGAGGGGGTCATGGAGAGGTCGGTGGCGCTCAGGGTGAAAGGCATTGATCGGCGGGGCGACCCACGCCATGCCAAGGCGATATTCGTGATTCGCGAATTGCGAATGTCTTTGATGGATGGCTGTTTTGCAACCCGTCGTCGGCTACCAGTCTCACTGCAGCGTGATCCCCCGCGTCTGGATGATCCGGCCCATGATCGCCGCCTCCTCCTGCACGCGCGCGCGCATGCCCTCGGGGGAGGTGCCGACCGGCTGCCAGCCACGTTCGAAGAACTGCTGGCGCACCTCGGGATTCTTCATGATGACGGCGATCTCGCGCGTGATGCGGGCCTTGGCGGCGGGGGACAGGCTGGCGGGGCCGAGCAGGGCGGTCCACACCTCCAGATTGAAGTCGCGCACGCCCAGGTCGGTCAGGGGCGGGTACTCGGGCGCCAGGGTGCTGCGGCCGCTGGTCAGGCCGATGGCCCGCAGCTTGCCGGCCCTGACCTGCGGGATGGCGATGGCCGGCGGCACCAGGGCCAGCTGCACCTGGCCGCCGATCATGGCCGTCACCACCTGCGGATTGCCGGCATAGGGCACATGCTGGGCATCCATGCCGCTCACGCGGTTCTTCAGCAGCTCCATGCCCAGGTGGCCGACCGAGCCGACGCCCACCGAGCCATAGTTCCACTTCGCGCCCGAGGCGCGGGCGGCGGCCACGAAGTCCTTGCCGGCCGGAACGTCGTTGGCGGCCACCAGCACCAGCGGCGCGGTGGCGATCAGCGACAGCTCGCTGAAGTCCCGGGCCGGGTCGTAGGGCAGCTTGGGGTAGAGCATCTTCGACGACGTCAGGTTGCCGTTGATGACGATGCCCAGGGTGTGGTCGTCGGTGGCCTTGGCCACGGTGTCGGCCGCGATGTTGCCGGAGGCGCCCGGCTTGTTGTCCACCACCACCGGCTGGCCCAGCGCCCGGGACAGCGGCTCGGCCAGCACGCGGGCGGCGATGTCGGGCGTGGAGCCGCCGGGAAAGCCCACCAGCAGCCGCACCGGGCGGGTCGGCCAGGCGGCATCGGATTGGGCGAGGGCCGGCGCGGCCAGGGCGACGAGGGCGGCGGCGAGCACGCTCCGGCGGGCGAGGGAGGAGAGAGGAAGGTTCATGCGGCGTCGTGGTGGTCGGGGAGGGGAGTCTGGATCGATGGAAAGGTCGAGAACGAAGTCGAGGCCGGGAACAGGGCCGTCGGCGCCTCCGGGACAGGCCGGGCGCGCCGGCATCCATCGTAGAGAAGCCCGGGACCTCGAACGGACAAATCGCGGATGTCTTTTGACATTTGGATACAAAGGATATCCTCGGTTCTTGTGAACCCCTCGACGCCCTACCTGCCGACCGGCCACGATCCCTGGATCGTCGCGGCGTCGCTTCTCATCGCGACCCTGGCGGCCTATGTCGCCATGGACCTGGCACAGCGCGTGCGCCGCTCCGACGACCGCCTCGACGTGGTCTGGTGGGCGGTCGGCTCGGTCGCCATGGGCACCGGCATCTGGGCGATGCATTTCGTCGGCATGCTGGGTTTCTCGCTGCCGATCCGGCTGGGCTTCGCCGGCAACCTGACCCTGGCCTCGTGGGCCGTGGCGGTGGTCGCCTCCAGCATCGCGCTGTGGGTCGCGAGCCAGCCGGACTTCAACCTCCGCCGGCTGGTCGTCGCCTCCCTGATGATGGGAGCGGGCATCTGCGCCATGCACTACGTGGGCATGGCCGCGCTCGACATGGCGCCGGGCATCGTCTGGGACTGGGGCACGGTGGCGCTGTCGGCGGCGATCGCGGTCGGCGCGTCGGCGGCGGCGATGAGCATCTTCGCGCTGATCCGGCGCCAGGGCGAGCGGCGCTTCGGCATCCAGCTGTCCGCCGCGCTGCTGATGGGCGTGGCGATCTGCGGCATGCACTACACCGGCATGGCGGCGGCGAGCTTCCCGGTCGGCTCGGTCTGCCGCAGCGCCGACGCCCTGAGCGGCTCCGGCCTCACGGGCCTGGTGGTGGTGGCCTCGCTGCTGCTGCTGGGCGGCACGCTGTTCACCTCGCTGCTGGAGGCGCGCCTGCAGATCGTGGCGCGGCGCCTGTCGAGCTCGCTGGAGGAGTCCAACCAGCGCCTGCAGGCGGCCAACGAGGAACTCTCGCGGCGCGCCTTCACCGACGCGCTCACCGGCCTGCCCAACCGGGTGCTGTTCGAGGACCGCCTGAACCACGCGCTGCGGCGCATGGCGCGCGCCAACCAGCTGCAGATCGAGGAGCGCATCGCCGTGCTCTTCATCGACCTCGACGGCTTCAAGCCGGTCAACGATTCGTTCGGCCACATCGCCGGCGACCACATCCTGGTGGCCACGGCCGAGCGCCTGCTGGCCCTCCGACGCGAGGGCGACACCGTGGCGCGCATCGGCGGCGACGAGTTCCTGGTGCTGCTCGAGGACATCAAGGACGAGGCCGAGTGCGCGCAGCTGGCCAATGCCATCCTGGCGACCCTGTCGCAGCCCTTCGAGGTGCTCGACAAGCAGGTCCAGATCGCCTGCTCGATCGGCATCGTGATCCATCCGCTGGAGGGCGAGGCCGACAAGCTGATCGCCAACGCCGATGCCGCCATGTATGCCGCCAAGCGCACCGGCGGCAGCAACTACGCGATCTTCGAGTCCTACATGGGGGCCGATGCCGACAACCAGCTCGAACTCCAGAGCGACCTGCGCCGCGCGGTCGACCTGGGGCAGTTCGAGCTGCACTACCAGCCCAAGATCGACGGTGCCACCGGCCGGGTCGACAGCGTGGAGGCGCTGGTGCGCTGGAACCACCCGGAGCGCGGCCTGCTCGCGCCGGTGCATTTCATCGGGCTGGCCGAGCGCTTCGGCGTCATCGTGAGACTGGGCGACTGGATCATCGACGAGGCCTGCCGCCAGATCGCGGCCTGGCGCGCGGAAGGCCTCCATCTGAACGTGGCGGTCAACCTGTCGGTGCTGCAGTTGCGCGAGAGCGGCCTGGCGCAGCGCATCGAGGAATCCCTGCGGCGCCACGACGTGCCGGCCTCGCGCCTGATGTGCGAGATCACCGAGTCGGTCGCGATGGAGGACATCGCGGCCACCCAGCGCACCTTCAAGGGCCTGGAGAACCTCGGCGTCTTCCTGTCGATCGACGATTTCGGCACCGGCTATTCGAGCCTGAGCTACCTGCGCCAGCTGCCGGCGCGCCAGCTCAAGATCGACCGCAGCTTCGTCTCCGACCTGGAGACCCGGGCCGACTCGCGGCCGGTGGTCGAGGCGGTGATCCGGCTGGCGCACGCGCTCGGCCTGCGCGTCGTGGCCGAGGGCGTCGAGCTGCAGACGCAGCACGACATCCTGGCCGGCATGGGCTGCGACGAGTTCCAGGGCTTCCTGTACGCGCGGCCGATGAAGGCACACGACATGGCGAGCTGGTCGCTCGATCCGGCCCATCGCAACGCGCTGCCGCCGCCGCCGGCGCTGGCCCTGGCGGCACCCGAAGCCGTCGCTCAGGTGTGAGGCGTCGTCCCGGGCGCCAGCGGCGCCGCGGGAGAGGCTGGCGCGTCCGAGGGCGCACCGCGCTGGGCCAGCCAGAAGGCCGGCAGTGCCAGCAGGGCCGCGCCGGCCAGGCACATGAAGGCCAGGCCGAAGCGGCCCTGGGCGCCGACGATGACATTGGCGATGCCCGGGCTCAGCGCCGCGCCGACGCCCTGCAGCGTCATGACGAAGCCCAGCGCGGTGTTGAAGCGGCCGCTGCCGCGCGTGTAGCGCTGCACCAGCAGCGGCGCGGCGACGCCCATGATGCCGGCGGCGATGCCGTCGAGCACCTGCACCGGGATGTTGTTCCAC
Source organism: Variovorax sp. PEI5 (assembly GCF_056679935.1). Taxonomy (NCBI): domain Bacteria; kingdom Pseudomonadati; phylum Pseudomonadota; class Betaproteobacteria; order Burkholderiales; family Comamonadaceae; genus Variovorax; species Variovorax sp. PEI5. Next base: position 1,504,085 of record NZ_CM155257.1, on the reverse strand, counting down.
TGGCTGGCGAAGGCATAGGCCAGCGCGCCGCGCACGGGCAGTACCAGGATCGCCGCGTAGACGAACCAGGCGATGTCGAAGCGCTGGCTGCGCGACACCCACAATGCCACCGGGATCATGGTGAGCTGCGCCACCACGATGGCGATGCCGGTCCACAGCAGGGGCGCCGAGTCGGCCACGGTGGCCGCCAGGCGCTGGTTGATCAGCGGCAGCATGGCGGCGTTGCCGAGGTGGAAGAAGGCCAGCGTCAGCGCGAACATCAGCAGCGGGCGGTTCCTCAGCAGCGCGCCGATGCGCTCGTGGCCCTGGGCGTCGGTGGCCCGCGGCGCCGGTGGCGGGTCCTGCGGCTCGTCGCCGCGCGCGGCCTCGTGGTCGATGTCGGCGGCGCGGATGGTGCGCACCGCCAGCAGGGCGCCGAATGTCATCGCGCCCATCACGGCCAGCATCCAGGGCGCGCCGAACAGGTGCGCGACCGTGCCGGCGCCGACGGCCGAGATCATGTTGCCGGCATGGCTGAAGGCCTCGTTGCGGCCGGTCTGGTGCTTGAAGCCCTGCGCGCGCGCCAGGCCCAGCGTCAATGCCGCCAGCGCGGCGGTGAGCAGGGCGCCGGCGGCGCCGGTGACGATCTGCGAGGCGATCAGCAGCGGCGCCGACAGGGTGGTGAAGGCCAGCGCGCTGGCCGCCAGGATGGCGATGCCGGAGATCGCCGTCATGGCGCGCTTGGCGACCGAGCGATCGACCCAGGCGCCGGCGAATGGCGTCATGGCGACGGCGGCCAGGCCGCCGGCGGTCATGGTGTAGCCGATCAGGTCCTGGCGGACCTGGTGCTCCTGCAGGTAGGTCGCGAGGAACGGACCGAGCCCGTCGCGCACGTCGGCCATGAAGAAGGCCAGCAGCGTGAGCGCCAGCAGGGACGAGGATCGGTCGCGCATGGCGGAGCTCCGTCAGAGCCGGGGAGCGATCACGTGGCCGTTGGCGCGATGCGCCTCGATCGCGCGGCCGCCACCGGTGGCCAGCGGGCGGGACGGACCCTCGGCCTCCAGCATGTCGCCGCCCTTCAGGCCCAGCCGCTCGAAGCCCTCGGGCCGGGTGTGCACGAAATCGCCGCTGTCGAGCAGCACGCCGTTGGGCGTGCCGTGGCGGGTGTGGTTGAAGCCGACGACCCGGCCCGAGACGGTGGCCGATGCCGGCGCCACCCGGGGCGGCTGGCCGTCGACCGACACCAGGCGCTCGAACTGGTAGACCGTGTGCGGTGGCTCGCCGCGTGGCGAGGGGCCGGCATCGATGCCTTCGAGCACCAGCGCCTGGCCGGGCCGCAGCGTGGCCAGCAGTCCGGCCGTCGCATCGTCGTGCGCGTCGGTGACGAACTGCGTGGCGATGCCATCGGTGTCGATCAGCACGCCTTCGATGGCGCCCTTGGGGCTGTAGACCAGCTGCTGGAAGACGCCCTCGACGGACCAGACGTCGACGGTGCCGGCGGCCTCGTCATCGGGCGCGTCGGAGGGTTCCGGAGTGGTGCTGGGATCGGTGAGTCGGGACATGGGAGCTTTCGAAAATAAGAGGAAGTGAGGGGAAAGGGCGGAGACGGGACGCGGCCGGATCTGGCGGGCAGGTTCGCCTCAGGAGCCGGTCGGTGGCGCGACGGGTGCCGCCGGCGCGCCCGGACGACCCGGCGCGCCGGATGCGCCCGGAGCGCCTGGTGCGCCCGGCCGACCCCCCGCGCCCGGTCCACCCGGCGCGCGGCCCGGGCCGGCGAAGACCTCGCGCAGGTCGGCCGCCGTGGCGCCGATGGCGGTGGCCTCGAAGGCGCCGCCCTGCGGGCCGCGGCTGCCCCAGCCCTTGGCGGCGACGGTGGCGCCCGGCTGCAGCAGGGCCGCCTGGGCGATGCCGACGTGCGGCGGGAACCGCACGATCAGGCCGTCCTCCAGGATCACGCCATTGACATCGCCCCGGTCGGTGCGCAGCTGACGCGCGATCCGGCCGCTGCCGCTCATGGCGGTGAGCGCGCCGGGTTCGCGCGGTGCCGGCGGCCGGGCATCGGCGGCGGGCGGCGTGTCGCTCAGGCTGCGGCTGCTGGCCGTCGCCGTCAGGCTCGATGCGCGCACCACCTGGGCGTCGGGCGCGCGCCAGCCGGTCACGCGCACGCCATCGCCCGGCTGGAGCAGTCGCTGCGCCGAGGCCGACAGGTGCGGCGGGAAGGCGACCTGCGTGCCATCGGCCAGCAGCAGGCCGTCGACCTCGCCATTGGGATTGACCAGCCAGCGTTGCACGCGGCCGGTGAGCACCGGCATCGCGGCGCCGATGCTGGCATCGGCCACCGGCGGAGGCGGAGGCGCGGCGCGGCCCGGGCCCGCAGCGGCGATCGGCGGGGGCGGGGCCAGCCGGGTCGAAGGCATCGGTGATGTGGCGGGCCTCGACGATGGCGCGGCCGACGACGCGGGCGGCGTGTCGGGCGTGGGCGCATCGGCGAAGGCCTGCTGGGCCAGGGTGCCGGCGCCGAGCAGGAGCAGGGCCGCGAGGGCGGCGGGGCGGAGGGATGGTCGCATGGTGAAACTCCTTGTGATGAGACGTACTTGACGCTCTCACGCTTCGTGCCAGCTCGCGGGTCCTTGTGAATCAACGACTTGCGTGATTCCGAGGGGCGCCTGTGCATGAAACCCGGACAGCCGGGCGTCCGCTTTCCGGACACCCGCGCCACCTGCCGCCGCCCGCTGTCCGCCGCCTCAGCCCATCCGCAGCCACACCGCCGAGGCCGCGCACACCAGCAGGAACGGGATGCTGATGCGGTGGAACTCGCGCAGTCCATGCGGCAGTCGCGCCAGGCGCAGCGCGATCAGGTTGGCCAGCGAACCCAGCACGCAGCCGAAGCCGCCGACCGTCACGCCCGCCGCCAGCGCCGGCAGGTCGCGCACCGGGCCGTCGAGCAGGATCGCGGCCGGCACGTTGCTGATGACCTGCGAGGCGGCGATGGCGGCCAGGTAGGCGCGCCAGCCCTCGGCGATCGGCCACTGGTGCAGCAGCGTGGCGACGACCGGCAGCTCGCCGAGCTGGCGCAGGTCGACGAACATCAGCGCGATGATCGCCAGCAGCGCCCAGTCGACGCCGCGCAGCACGCGCGGATGGAACAGCAGGAAGGCGCCGAACACCACGCCCAGCCCGGCCAGCAGCCAGTGGCGGTCGAGCGCGACCACGAAGAGCACGAACAGTGCGCCCGCCAGCATCAGCAGCCGGGGCTGCACGGCCGCCGGCGCGGCGCTCGCGCGCAGGGTCACCGGCGTCTTGGGCACCAGCCACCAGGTGGCGGCGAAGAGCCAGAACAGGATGATCGCCACGGTCGGCGCCATCATCCCCATGAAACCGACGAAGCTCTCGCCCGAGCGGTGCCAGAGATAGAGGTTCTGCGGATTGCCGATCGGCGTCAGGGCCGAGCCGGCATTCACCGCCAGCGCCTCCAGCACCACCAGCCGGGCCAGCGGCAGGTGCGCCTGGGTGGCCAGCACGCGCGTCAGCGGCACCAGCAGGAACAGGCTGACATCGTTGGTGACCAGGGCCGAGAGCAGCGCCGCCGCCGCCACCAGCAGCAGCGCCAGGCCGCGCAGGTGGGTGGTGCGCGCGAGCAGGCGCTGGGCGGTCGCCTGCAGCATGCCGCTCTTCTCCACGCCCTGCGTGATCGCCAGCAGCCCGGCCAGCGCGCCGACGGTCTGCCAGTCGACCAGCTTCACGTAGTCCAGCGGCGCGCGCGGGCGCAGCACGGCGAAGGCCACCGCCACCGCCAGCAGCACCCACAGCAGGCCGTTGCCACCGGTCGGCGCATCGCCGTCGTCGTCGGTGGCGGGGGAGGAGGAAGTGGCGGCGGAGTCGGTCATGAAGAGAAAGGAGAGACGAGAAGCGAAGGGAAGGGAAGGCAGGCGGCGGCGCGGCGTCATTCGAGCCCGTACTGGGCGATCTTGCGATACAGCAGCTGGCGATGGATGCCCAGGCGCCGCGCGGCCTCGGCGCGGTTGCCCTGGGTGCGGGCCAGCGCATCGGCGATCAGCAGGCGCTCCAGGCGCTCGACCGTGGCCGGCAGTTCACCGCCGAGCCAGTCGGCCGGCAGCCCGGCCTCGCCCCAGCCGTCCGATGCCGGCATCGACGCGGCGGCGATGTCGTCGAAGGGCAGGTCGGCGATGCCGATCACGGCCTGGCGCACCAGCGCGTGGCAGCGTTCCATGACGTTGCGCAGCTCGCGCACGTTGCCCGGCCAGTCGTGGCGCTCGAGCCGCCGCAGCGCCGCTTCCGAGAGCGACTTCGGCGCGCCCGGCGCCGCCGCGCGGCGCAGGAAGTGCGTGGCCAGCGCCACGATGTCGTCGCGCCGTTCGCGCAGCGGCGGCACCCGGATCGACAGCACGTCGAGCCGGTAGAACAGGTCCTGGCGGAAGCGTCCCTCGCGCACGGCGACGGCCAGGTCGCGGTGCGTGGCCGCGACCACCCGGACGTCGACCTTCACGGTGCGATGGCTGCCCAGCGGCGTCACCTCGCCTTCCTGCAGCGCGCGCAGGATCTTGGCCTGCACGTCCAGCGCCATGTCGCCGATCTCGTCGAGCAGCAGCACGCCGCCATCGGCGGCGCGGAAGCAGCCGTCGCGCTCGCCGGTGGCGCCGGTGAAGGCGCCGCGCACGTGGCCGAACAGCTCGCTCTCCAGCAGTTCCCGGGGGATGGCCGAGCAGTTGATCGCCACGAAGGGCGCGCCGGCGCGCTCCGAATGGCGATGCAGGGCGCGCGCCACCATCTCCTTGCCGGTGCCGGTCTCGCCCAGCACCAGCACCGGCGCCGTGCTGGCCGCGGCCAGGCCGATGCGCTTGTGGACCTCGCGCATCGCCGCGCTCGGGCCGATCAGCTCGTCGGGCGCGGCATCGGCCTCGGCGCCATCGGCGCGTCCCTCCGGCGCGTCGGCCACGCCGGTCTCCACGCGCAGGGCGCGCGCCAGCACCTCGATCACGGCATCGCGGCGGATCGGCTTGGCCAGGTGGTCGAAGGCGCCCAGGCGCATCGCCTCGATGGTGTTGCCACCGCTCGCATAGGCCGTCAGCACGATCACCGGCGGCAGGCGCGCCAGCGTGGAGCGCAGCGCCGACAGCGTCTGCAGGCCGTCCAGCCCGGGCATGCGGTGGTCGAGGAAGATGGCGTCGAAGCGCGCGCCGCCGCCGCGCAGCAGGTCCAGCGCGGCCTGGCCGCCGGCGGCCTCGACCGTGGCGTGGCCCAGGCCCTGCAGGGTCTCGGCCAGGGTCTCGCGGAAGGCGGTGTCGTCGTCGACGATCAGCAGGCGCGCCATGGCAGCTCCAGTTCGAATCGGGTGCCGCGCTCGAGCGCGACGTGGCGCAGGTCGCCGCCATGGGCCAGCGCGACCTCGCGCGCCAGCGCCAGGCCCAGGCCGGTGCCATCGGCGCGGCCGGTGGCGAAGGGCTCGAACAGCCGCGCGCGCATCGCCTCGTCCACGCCGGCGCCGGTGTCGTCGACACGCAGCCGCAGCGGCCCCGACGGACGCCGCGCCGCGCCGTCGGCATCGGCGGCATGGGCGGCGGGAGTGGTGGCGGTGGCATCGGCGTCGCGCAGCGCGGCCAGCGTGACGCGGCCGCCGCGCGGCGTGTGGCGCACCGCGTTGTCCAGCAGGTTGTCGATGGCGCGCGCGACATGCACCGGATCGAACGGCGCCGAGGCCGGGCCGTCGTGGCGCACCGCGAGCTCGACGCCGGCCTCGGCCGCGCGGGTCGCGATCGTCGCCATCCGCTCGTCGAGCCAGGCCGGCAGGGCGACCTCGCGCGGCGCCAGCACCAGCGGCTGCACCAGGCCCAGCAGACTCTGCACCAGGCCTTCGAGGCGGTCGATCTGGCCGACGATGGCGCGCAGCGCATCGGGCTGGCGCGCCGACGGGCCGGCCAGGGCGTTCTCGGCCTTCAGCCGCATGGCGGCGATCGGATTGCGGATCTCGTGGGCGATGCCGCCGGTCATGCGCCCGAGCGCGGCCAGGCGCTGGTCGCGACTGCGCTGGCGGGCCGCCTCGCGCAAGGTCGCGCGCGCCTCCTCGAAGCGCAGGCGATAGCGGTTGAAGCCGTCGACGATGCGGTCGAGTTCGCGCACGCCGGTCGCCTCCAGCACCGGCACCACGTCGCCCTCGGCCTGGGCCAGGCGCGCCTCGAGCCGCTGCACGTGGCGCAATCCGCGCCGCAGGATCAGGCCCGGCCAGAGGCCCGAGGCGACCACCGCCACCATCAGCGCGACCACGCCGGCGCGCACGCTGCCCTGCGCGTCGAGCGCACCGGCATGGATGCGCGTCATGGTCCAGGCGGCCAGGTCTGCGCCCGGCGCGGCCAGCGGGCAGGCGGCGACGATCAGGGCCTCGCGGCTGCCGCGCACCACGTCGCTGCGCGTCTGCTGCGTGCGCGCGGCCTGCCGGGCGGTCTCGACAATCAGTGGCTGCTCGGCCGCCGGGATGTCGAGCTTGACGCCGCCGCCCTCGTAGGTCGGATAGGCATAGGCCAGCATGCCGGCATCGGCGCGCCAGACGCCGCCCTCGACCTGCGGCGCCTCCAGCAGCACCAGCTGCAGCAGCACCTGCAGCAGGTCCAGGCGCGGCTGGGCCGGCGTCTCGGCCGGCAGCGAGCGCACATAGCGCGTGGCGATGTCGCGGCAGGCGCGCTCGGCCGTCGCGCGTCCGCCGTCGATCTGCACGCCGACGCTGCTGCGATAGAGCGTGATCATGACGATGGCCAGCGCCACGCAGACGCCCAGCAGGAGCAGCCAGAAGAAGACCAGTTGGCCGCGCAGGGATCTCATGGGACAGGGGGCCGGTGAGGCTTTCTTGTAGGTGTTGTCGTGCCATCGCGGCGCGGCGCGAGGCCGCTGGCCGGGGGAGGCGGACGATAGCCGAAGCCGCCGGGGCCGGGTCGTCAGCCGCCACCCCGGCGGCGCCGCCGAACTCCGGCGGTGCCGGCGCCGGCCGGCAGCCCGACCGCCGGGCACCGCCGGCCCCGGGTCCGGTCGGCCTGCGTCGGCCGGAAGGTGGGCGCCTGCTTACGGCGTTTCCGGACAAGGTTGGTTACATTCGTCCCCTATCATCCGATCACGATGCAGCGGTCCTTTTCCATGACTTCCACACCCGGTCCGGCCGCCCGCGCGGCATCGCCGGCGGGCCCGGACCCGGCGATCGGCGGAAGCATCCAGGAACTGCTGGAGGACCAGCGCCGCGCGCTGGCCCGCGAGATCCACGACGACATCGGCAGCGCCCTCGGCGCCGCGCACTTCGACCTGTCCTGGGTGGCGCGCCATCCCGGCCATGCGCAGACGGCGGCGCATGTCGCCTCGGCCCACGAGGCGCTGCGCCAGGCGATGGCCGCGACCCAGCGCGTGGTGCGCGACCTGTATCCGCCCGAACCCTCGGAGGACCTGGTGACGGCGCTGCGCGCATTGACGCGCGACTTCGGTCGGCGCCATGGCCTGCCGGTCGCCTTCGACGTGGCGCCGGGATTCGGCCACGGGCTGACCGCGTCCTCGCGGCTGGCGGCCTACCGGACCGTGCAGGAAGCGCTCGCCAATGTCGGGCGTCATGCGCCGGGCAGCGCCGTGGGCGTGCGCGCCGGCATGGAGGGCGCGTCGGCCTGGCTGGAAGTGCGCGACGACGGCCCGGGCTTCGACATCGGCCGGCCTCGGCCGCGCCGCGCATCGGACGATCCCCGGGGCGCCGGCGGCTTCGGCCTGCGCGGGCTGGCCGAGCGCGCCCGCGAGGCCGGCGCCGGCCTCGCCATCGACAGCCGGCCCGGCCATGGCACGACGGTGCGCCTGGTGCTGCCGGTGCCGTCGAGCGGCGCCGTGATGGAGGATGGGGGCGGGGGCGCGACCACTGCGGAGACCGGCTTCGACGACGAGAACGATGACGATGACGCGCAAGACGTGGATGGGAGATCCGGATGATCGATGTCGTGATTTGTGACGACCACGCGCTGGTGCGACGCGGCATCCGCCAGACCCTGCAGGAAGCGGTGGACCTGCGGGTGACGGGCGAGGCGGCGAGCTATGCCGAGGTGCGGGAGCTGCTGCGCCACGTGCACTGCGACGTGCTGCTGCTCGACCTGGCCCTGCCCGGACGCGGCGGGCTGGAGGTGCTGTCGGCGCTGGCCGATGCCGAATCGACCGTGCGGGTGCTGGTGGTGTCGATGTTCCCGGAGGAGCAGTACGCCATCCGCTGCCTGAAGGCCGGCGCGCAGGGCTATGTGAGCAAGAGCGGCGATCCGGCCGAACTGGTGACGGCCACGCGCATGGTGGCGCAGGGCCGCAAGTACGTCACGCCCGAGATGGCGCAGATGCTGGCCGAGACGGTCTCGCGCCCGGCGCAGGAGAGCACCTCGGCGCACTCGGTGCTGTCCGACCGCGAATTGCAGACGCTGACCATGATCGCCTCGGGCAAGCGCCTGTCGGACATCGCCGAGGAACTCAAGCTGAGCCCCAAGACCGTCAGCGTCTATCGCTCGCGCGTGCTGGAGAAGCTGAACCTGCCCAACAACGCGGCCGTGACGGTCTACGCCATCCGCAACCAGCTGGTCTGAGGTCCTCGGCGCCCCGCACCGGATGCCATACTGAGGACGCCCGCGACGTCGCGGGCCTGGCAACCCCCCTTCGGATGGAGACTCACAAGCATGTTCAATCACGTCATGGTCGGCTCGAACGACATCGAACGGTCCCAGCGCTTCTACGACGCCGTGCTGGGCGTGCTCGGTGCCGGCGCGGCGGTCCGCAACACGTCGGCATCCGGCCACGTCAGGTTGTTCTGGCGGCATGCCGGCAACACCTTCAGCGTCAGCCAGCCCATCGACGGCCAGCCGGCGACCCCGGCCAACGGCGGCACCATCGGCTTCAAGTGCGATTCGCCCGAGCAGCTGCAGCGCTTCCACGACACCGCCATCGCCCATGGCGGCACCTCGATCGAGCAGCCCCCGGGCCCGCGCGACGGCGGCATGGGCCCGATGCACCTGGGCTACGTGCGCGACCCCGACGGCAACAAGCTCTGCGCGATCTTCCGCTGAGCGCGGACTCCCCGCCTGGCGCCGGCCGAGAGGCCGGTCCGGTGGCCGGCGCCGAGGGCGGCCCGGCATCGAATTAGAATTTCCACTTCCAGCCACATCGCGTTCCGGTCGTCCGACCGGCCTGGTTCTTCCACGGTGCAGCCAGCCTTCCCCAGCCGCTGGTTCGCCTTCCTCGCGCGCGATGCGACATCGCGCTTCGCGTGAACGTCTCCGAGTCCAGCGGCATGAACCCCGCCGCCCAGGACCCGTTGCATGACGACACGCTTTCGCTCTTCCTCCGTTTCTTCCTTCGCCTCTTCCTCCGTCTTTTCTCCTGTCCCGCGCTCCCGCCACCGTGCCGCCGCCCCGCGCGCCGGCCATGCGTTCCGCCTCGGCGCGCTGAGCCTGGCATTGACCGCCATCGGCATCCCGGCCCGGGCGCAGGAGGGCGCCGGTGGCTCCGCTGCAGCGGCGGCGGCGACCCCCGCCGCCGAGCTGTCCTCGGTCACCGTGAGCAGCCAGCGCGAGCTCGGCGCGACCACGACCCGCCTGCCGCTCACCCCGCGCGAGACGCCGCAGTCGGTCAGCACCATCGAGCGCGCGGAGATCGAGCAGCGCTCCCTCACCAGCATCGATGCCGTGCTGCGCGGCGCCACCGGCATCCACGCCAGCTTCTTCGACACCCAGCGCCCGCTCTACTACGCGCGCGGCTTCCAGATCACCGACTTCCAGATCGACGGCCTGCCCACGTACAGCGCCAACACCAACCAGGAATTCGACACCGCCCTGTACGAGCGCATCGACATCGTGCGCGGCGCCAACGGCATCCTGACCGGCGTCGGCACGCCCTCGGCCACCATCAACCTGATCCGCAAGCGGCCCCGGCGCGAGTTCGGCGGTTCGGTGGCGCTGAGCGCGGGTTCGTGGGACTTCTATCGCGGCGAGCTCGACCTCAACGTGCCGCTCAACGCCGACGGCAGCGTGCGCAGCCGCTTCGTGGTGGCGCCGCAGAAGCGCCACAGCTTCCGCGACCGCTACCAGGAGGACAAGTACGCGCTGCTGGGCGTGGTCGAGGCCGACCTCGGCCGCGACACGGTCGTCTCGCTGGGCTACCAGCGCCAGGACAACGATCCCGTCGCCGGCTTGTGGGGCACGATCCCGCGCTTCACCGCCGATGGCGGCCTGGCCAGGCTGCCCCGCTCGAGCAACTTCTCGCCGTCGTGGACGCGCTGGCAGCGCGAGTCCGGCACGGTGTTCGCCACCATCGACCACCAGCTCGACGACGACTGGTCGCTCAAGGCCGCCTACAACCACACCGAGGGCGAGAACTTCAGCCTGCGCACCTATGCCTATGGCGCGACCACGGCCAGGGCGCCCTTCATCGACCGGGCGACCGGCGCCGGCGTGCGCCTCTATGGCGCGGTCGGCGGCGGCGCCGAGACGCAGGACACGCTCGACACCTACCTGACGGGCAAGTTCAGCCTCGGCGGCCGGCGCCACGACCTGACCCTGGGCCTGAGCAGCCTGCGCACGGACACGCGCACCGACGGCTATTCCAGCATCACCGCCGGCGCGAACGCCTGGAGCTACACCATCCCCGATGTCTACACCTGGGATGGCACGGCACCGGAGCCGGTCTACCGCCAGACCGGCGCGCGCACCGAGCAGCGCACGCGCCAGGACGGCTTCTATGCCTCGGCCCGCTGGCGCCTGAGCGACGAGCTGGCGCTGCTGACCGGCGCGCGCCTGACCCACTGGCGACGCCAGACCGACAACTTCGACACCGCCGGCGCCTACACCGGCACGACCGCGCGGCAGTCGGTGCGGCGCGAGACCTCGCCCTTCCTCGGCCTGGTCTACGACCTGACGCCGGAGGTGGCGGCCTATGCGAGCCACACCGGCATCTTCAATCCGCAGAACTATCGCGACCGCGACAACCAGCCGCTCGACCCGGTGCAGGGCACCAGCAACGAGATCGGCGTGAAGGGCGAGTGGCTCGACCGCGGCCTGTCCGCCTCCTTCGCCGTCTTCGAGGTCAAGCAGGACAACTATGGCGTGCGCGACAGCTCGCAGCCCGCGGGCAGCCTGCCCGATGGCGGCTCGGCCTACGTCGGCGTCTCCGGCACGCGCAGCACCGGCTGGGAACTGGACGCGGCGGCGTGGCTGTCCGCGGGCTGGCGCGCCACGGCTGGCGTGACGCGCGTGAACACGCAGCGCAACGCGGCCGACCTGACCTATGCCAACCTGCCCGAGTGGCTGGTGAAAGTGGGCACGCAGTACCGTTTCAGCGGCGCGCTGCAGCCGCTGGAGATCGGCGCGCAATGGCTCTGGCAGGGGCGCATGGACGCGGTCAACGTGCCCAGCCCGGCCGGGCCGGCCACCGTCACGCAGTCGCCCTTCGGATTGCTCAACCTCAACGCGAGCTGGCGCTTCGGCGAGCGCACGACCCTGAGCCTGGCGGTCTTCAACGCCGCCGACAAGCGCTACTGGGCAACGCTGGACTATCCCAACTATGGCGACAAGCGCTTCGTCAGCATGACGCTGCGGACCCGCTTCTGAGACTTCAGCGCCCGCCCATGAACAGCGACAGCATCCGCTCCATCAGCGCCAGCAGCGGCCGCTCCATCATCGGCAGCACCAGGGCGATGCCGGCCAGGCCGGTGGTCAGGGTCACCGGGAAGCCGATGGCGTAGATGTTCATCTGCGGCGCGACGCGCGAGATCACGCCCAGCACCAGGTTGACGAACAGCAGCAGGCCGATCATCGGCAGCGCGATCCACAAGGCGCTGGCGAACAGCTCGGCGCCCAGCTCGTGCATGCGCAGGCGCGCCAGGGCCTGCAGGATGCTGCCGTCGACCGGAAAGGTGTCGAAGCTGCGCACCACCGCCATCAGCACCGTCAGGTGGCCGTTGACGGCGATGAACAGCAGCACCGCGATGTTGCCGAAGAAGCGCGACACGGCGCTGACCTGGGCGTTGCTCATGGGATCGAAGAAGGCGGCGAAGTTCAGGCCCATCTGCAGGCCGACGAGTTCGCCGGCGAGCTCGATGGTGGCGAAGATCAGCCGCACCGCGAAGCCGATCGTCATGCCGATGCCGACCTGCTGCACCAAGGTGCCGATGCCCGCGACGTCGTTCAATCCGATGGCCGGCTGCGGCCCGAGCGTCGCCTGAGCGCACAGCGCCACCACGAAGGCCAGCCCGACGCGGGCGCGCACCGGGAAGGCGCGCGAGGAGAAGATCGGCGCCGTCGTGAACAGGCCGAGCACGCGCAGGAAGGGCCACAGCACCGGACTGATCCAGGCCATCAGCTGGGCCTCGGTGAAGGTCAGCACGCCGATGGCCCCGCGCTCACAGCACCATCTGCGGGATCGACTCGATGACGCGGCGGATGTAGTCGACCAGGGTCGCCAGCATCCATGGTCCGGCGATCACCAGCACGGCGACGGCGGCGATCAGCTTGGGCACGAAGGCCAGCGTCTGCTCGTTGATCTGCGTCACGGCCTGGAAGATGCTCACCACCAGGCCGACCGCCAGCACCGTCAGCAGCACCGGCATCGACACCGTCAGCAGCAGCGCCAGGGCGTCGCCGCCCATCGTGACCACGGTCTCGGCGTTCATCGGGCGAAGCTCGCGGCGAGCGAGCCGATCAGCAGGTTCCAGCCATCGGCCAGCACGAACAGCATCAGCTTGAAGGGCAGGGCCACCAGCACCGGCGACAGCATCATCATGCCCAGCGACATCAGCACGCTGGAGACCACGATGTCGATCACCAGGAAGGGGATGAAGATCATGAAGCCGATCTGGAACGCCGTCTTCAGCTCGCTGGTGGCGAAGGCCGGGATCAGCACGCGCATCGGCGCGGTCTGCGCCGTGGCGTTGGCCGGCAGCTGGGCCAGGCGGGCGAACAGGGCGAAGTCGGACTGGCGGGTCTGCTTGAGCATGAAGTCGCGCATCGGCGCCTCGGCCTTGGCCACGGCGGCCTCGAAGTTCAGGGTGTTCTCGGTGTAGGGCTTGTAGGCCTCGTTGTAGACGCGGTCGAGCGTCGGTCCCATGACGAAGAAGGTCAGGAACAGCGACAGCCCGATCACCACCTGGTTGGGCGGCGCCGACTGCGTGCCCAGGGCCTGGCGCATCAGCGACAGCACGATCACGATGCGGGTGAAGCCCGTCATCATCAGCACGATGGCCGGCAGGAACGACAGCGCCGTGAAGAACAGCAGCGTCTGCACCGGCACCGAGAAGCTGGTGCCGCCGGCGCCCTGGCCGACCAGCAGTGGCAGCTGGCTGCCGATGTCCGGCGTCTGCGCCCGCGCCGACGGCACCAGCGCCAGCAGGGCCAGCAGGGCCACGACGCCAGCACCGGCGAGGGACGAGACGCGCGAGCGCGCCGGGAAGTGGTTGCGATCAGACATGCGGCTCCCGGGGCGCGGACAAGGGAGAGGGGGGCGAAGCCGACACGCCCAGCGTGTGCAGGCAGGTGATCGACTGCGCCGTCACGCCCAGCACCAGCTGGGTGCGCGCGCCCTCGGGCCCGACCTCGACCGTGACGACGCGCTGCTGCGGCCCGACCGCGACCGCCGAGACCAGCTTCGCGCCCGGCCCCGCCACCGCTCCCGCCAACACCCCGCCGCGCTTCTCCTGCCAGCGCCTGAGCAGGAACGGAATCGACAGGATCGCCAGCACGAACAGAACGACGGTGATGAGACTCTGCGTCATGTCACTCCCGGGCCCTCAACGCCCCGCCCCTCGCCAGAACACCGCGGAACCGGCTCCGCCGGTCCGCCGGTGTTGCCCCCTGCAAGGGGGAAGGCGCAGCGACACGCAGTGCGCGAAGTCTGGGGGTGAGCCAAGTCATCCACGATTGACGCGGCGCAGGCGCTCGGACGGCGTGACCACATCCGTCAGCCGGATCCCGAACTTGTTGTTGACCACCACCACCTCGCCCTGCGCCACCAGGTAGCCATTGACCAGCACGTCCATCGGCTCGCCCGCCAGGGTGTCGAGCTCGACCACCGAGCCCTGGCCGAGCTGCAGCACGTGCTTGATCGGCACCTTCTTGCGGCCCAGCTCGACCGTCAGCTGCACCGGGATGTCCAGCACGCGCTGGATGTCGTGCAGGGGCGCCTGGGCATCGGCCGCCGGGGTCGGGCCCGCCGGGGCGCCGGCGTCGAGCGCCTCGGCCCAGGCCGCGCCACCGGCGGTGGCGTCGGCGGCATCGTCGGCATTCGTTTCGAAGACCGGTTGTTGTTCAGCGGACATGGGTTCCTCCAAGCCAGTGCGGGTCGTCCCCGCGAAGGCATTCGTCGATGCGCAGCGCGTAATGCGCGTTGTGGGTGCCGTAGTGGCAGGCGAAGACCGGCGTGCCGTCGACCGAGGCGACGACACGGGGTGCGCGGTCGAAGGGGATGAAGTCGCCCGGCTTCATCGCCAGCAGCTGGCCGATGGTGAGTTCGGGATGCGCCAGCTCGGCCACCAGCGTGACCTCGGCGGCCTGGATCTCGCGCGTCAGCAGCGTCACCCAGCGCCGGTCCTCGGCCAGCGCCTGGGCCTGCTGGGCGCCATAGAGCACGTCGCGGATCGGGTCCAGCACGGCATAGGGGATGGCGATGCGCACCGCGCCCTCGAAGTCGCCGATGACGAAGCGCAGCGTGGTCACCACCAGCTTGTCGGCCGGCGCCGCCACGTTGAGGAACTGGACATGCGTCTCGCTGCGCTGGTAGGCCAGCTCGAGCGGATAGATCTCCTTCCAGGCCTTGTTGTATTCGCCGCAGACGATGCCCACCAGGCGCTGGATCACGCGCAGCTCGGTGGGCGAGAAGTCGCGTCCCTCCATCACCGTCTGCAGCCGGCAGGCGCCGCCGTAGAGGGCATCCACCAACGCCGAGATCAGGGCCGCCTCGCACACCACCAGGCCATGGCCACGCAGCGGCTGCAGCGAGACGACGTTGTAGTTGGTGGGCGAGGGCAGCGCGCCGACGAACTCGGCATAGGTCGAGATCTCGACCGGCGCGATGGAGATCTCGGCGCTGCGCCGCACGAACTGGAACACGCCGCCGCGCAGGTGGCGCAGGAAGCGCTGGTTGACGATGTCCAGCGTCGGCATCGGCCGGCGCACCAGGCGGTCGGCCACCGAGAGGTCGTAGTCGCGCGCCGCCGCGGCGGCCATGCGCGCCACCGCGTCGTCGGCCGCCGGCGCCGGCTCGGCGGCCGGTGCCACCGGCGCCTCGTCGAGGATCGGGGTCTCGGTGGTCATGGTCACTGGACGATGAAGGCGGAGAACAGCACGCCCTGCACCGGGCTGTAGGCCGCGCGCTTCTTGCGGCGCGGCGCCGGCTCCTCGTCGTCCGCGCCATCGCCCTTGGCCTTGGCCGGCTTCGAGGACTCGACCTCGTAGCCGAGCACGTCGGAGACCTCGGCGCGGATGTCGATGGCGAGCTTCTCCTTGCCGTCGCGCTTGAGCAGTTCGTCGGAGGTGCGCTGCGAGACCAGCATCAGCACGCCGCTGCGCACCTTGGGCATCAGGGTCTTGATCTTCTCGACCGTCTTCTCGTTCTCCAGCTCCAGCGTGATGCCGACCTGCGCGACGCGCTCGCCGCCGGGGTCGGCCAGGTTGAGCACCATGTTCTCCATCGCCAGGTAGACCGGCGCGGCGCCGGGCTTGGCCGGAGCCTCCTCCTCGTGCGCGGGTTCCTCCTTGGCCGAGGCGTCGTGGCCCTTCTTCTGCATGAAGTACCAGGCGCCACCCGCGCCGCCACCGGCCAGCACGAGGCCCGCCAGCAGGGCGATGACGAGGCCCTTCTTTCCCTTGCCCTTGGGCTTGTCGGTGGCCGTGGCGGAATCGGCGGCTTTGGCGGACACGGTGTTTCCTTGCTTTCGTTCGTTCGTTCGTCGCTGGTGACGGATGTCGATGCCGGGCGGCGTGCGACGGAGGACCGGCGCGCTGGCGGCGTGGCATCGATTATTCGAGCGATCGACGAGGGCGAAGCGCGGGAAAAAGGACGGGAAAGCGGCGCTTTACGGCGCCTTCGGATCCGGCTTCGCGGGGTCGCGAAGCGAGGACCCGCTCAGGCTCAGACGTAGAGGTCGAGCGCGCGTCGGCCGGCGGCGCCGCGCGCCGGAGCCGCCGTGGCGACCGGTGCGAGGGCCGACGCGCGGGCGTCGCCGCCGCTCGTAGCGGTGGCCTGGCCCGCCTGACGCGCCGCGTCATCGCCACCACGCCCGCCATCGGCGGCCGCGCCGCCCCCGGCGGCCTGGCCGCCGACCGAGGCATCGGCCAGCACCAGGCCTTCGCTGCCGAGCATGTCGCGCAGTTGCGGCAGGGCCTGGGCCAAGGCCTGGCGGGCTTCCGGCGCATCGCTGCGGAACACCACCTGGGCCTCGTTGCCCTGCACCCTGACGCTGACCGACACCGGCTGGCCGCCGACATCCACCGTCAGTTCCGCGCTCTGCGTCTTCTGCGCCAGCCACCAGCCGAACTGGTCGATCAGGCGCTCCGAGGCGCCATCGGCCGTCGGTGCCGCGATGGAACCGCTCGCCGCCGTCGCCGCCGGGCCGGCCGACATCGCGCCGGCCTGGCCGAACACGGCGCCGGCGGCGCCTTCCGACTCGCCGGTCGCGCCGCCCGCGCGGTCGCCACGGCGCGGTCCGGCCTGGGACGGCGCCAGCGCGATGCCGGCGGCGAGCGCGGCATCGATCGTCGCGGCCGTCGCGGCCGTTGCCGCCGTGGCGGCCGATGCCGATGCCGTGGCGCCGGCGCCGCCGCTGGTGGCGTCCTGCGCCACGGCGCGTTGCTGCAGCAGGGTGGCGGGCGTGTGCGCCGCCGCCGCGCCGGTATCGGAGGCCGCGTCCCGCAGCGCCGCCGAGGCCAGCCGCGCGGCGATGGGGCCGGCGGCTGTCGCCGTGGCCTCCGCCGGCGTGGCCGCCGCCGTGGTCACGGCATCGACGCCACCGGTCCGGCTGCGCGCCGTGGCGGCCGGCCGCCAGGTCGCCGGCTGGCCGGACGCCGCCGCCGCCGCGCCGCCGGCGGCCGCGCCGGTCGCGCCGTCGGCCATGCCGCCCGCCATGCCGGGCACGCCGAAGCCGCCCGCCACGCCGGCCGCGCCGAGGTCGATGGCGCCGCCCGTGACGGCCGCCGCCATGCCCGTCAGCCGCGTCGCCCCGGATGCGAAGCCATCGCCCGCCACGGCGCCGAGCGCCAGCGGATCGGGGCCGCCCGCGAACCGCGCCGGGCCGGTGCCCGGTGGTGGCTCCGGCAGCGCGGGCAGGGTGCCCGCCGGCACCAGGCCGCTCTGCGCCAGCAACAGGGCGTGGTCGACCGTGGCGGGCGCGGCGTCGTCCGGCGCCGCCTGGGCGTCCTGGGCGTCCTTGGCGTCCTTGTCCTTCCCTGCGTCCTGGAGCCGCTGCGCGTCCCGCGTCTGCGACATGTCGCGACCTGGCGCGGCCGCGTCGGCGGCCGCTTCGCGTTCGTCGCGGGTCGCCCGGGCCCGGGCGTCCTCGGCCTGGCGCGCCTCGGCGCCGGCTTCGGTCCGCGCGCCTTCCGCGCGCGGCGGGCGCGTCTCGGCGCGGGCCGGGGCGCGGGACTCGACGGGCGCGGCGGCCCGCTCGCGCACCGGTGGCTCGGCGGCGGCCAGGGCGGCGCGGAAGCCGGCACCGGCGCCACGCGCGTCGGCCGCGCTCCGCTCCGGCGAGCGCGATGCCGGCGCGGGCGCGACCAGGGCCGCCAGGGCGCCGCCGCCCTGCGACTCGACGGTCCTCACAGCGCGCCTCCGGCCAGGCGGCTCTCCACCATCCGGCGGTATTGCAGGGAAGCGCTCTCGTCGGACTGCTTCTGCTCGCGCCGGTCCTGCAGCTGGCGTTCGCCGCGCAGGCGCGTCTCGTTGAGCTGGCGCAGGCTCTCCAGCCGCGACTCGGCCTCGCGCAGGACACCGGTCTCGCGGTCGATGCCGGCCAGGGCCTCGCCGACGATGCCGGTCTGCAGCACGATGGCATGGGTCAGCCGGGCCATGAACTGGTAGTGGTGGCGCATGATCTCCGGCATGCAGCCGACCTGCTTGGCGGCCCAGCGATCGGTGCATTCGCCGGCATAGGTCTCCAGCTGGTCGAGCTGCGCGCGCGCGGCCATCCAGCCCTGGCGGGCCTGGGCCACCACGCGCGCGGCGGCGTCGCGCCGCTCCAGCGCTTGCGAGAGCGCCAGTTCCAGGCCGTTGGTTCGGTTCATGAGCTTGTTCTCCGGAGCGCAAAGGGAAGAGGGGGGTTGCGGGAGCGGCCGGATGCGGCTCAGCCCAGCGCCTCGGCCATCTGGCCGATGCTGGCGGCCAGGGGCGCGCCCTCGTGCATGGTCTGCTGCAGGAAGGCGCTCATGGCCGGCTGGCGGCGGATCGCCTGGTCGAGCGCCGGATCGCTGCCGGCCACGTAGACGCCCAGGCGCACCAGGTCGCGGCTCTTGCGATAGCGCGAGTAGGTGGCGCGGAAGTCGCGCGCGGCGGCCAGGTGCTCGCGCGAGACGACGTTGTGCATCACGCGCGAGGCCGACTGCTCGATGTCGATGGCCGGGAAATGCGCCTCCTCGGCCAGGCTGCGCGAGAGCACGATGTGGCCGTCGAGGATGGCGCGCGCGGCATCGGCGATCGGGTCCTGCTGGTCGTCGCCCTCGGACAGCACGGTGTAGAAGGCGGTGATCGAGCCGACGCCGTTGAGGCCGTTGCCACTGCGCTCGACCAGCTGCGGCAGCTTGGCGAAGCACGACGGCGGATAGCCCTTGGTGGCCGGCGGCTCGCCGATGGCCAGGGCGATCTCGCGCTGCGCCATGGCGTAGCGGGTGAGCGAATCCATCAGCAGCAGCACGTGCTGGCCCCTGTCGCGGAAGTGCTCGGCGATGGCCGTGGCATAGGCCGCGCCCTGCATGCGCAGCAGCGGCGGCGCATCGGCCGGCGCGGCCACCACCACCGAGCGCGCGCGGCCCTCGGGGCCCAGGATGTCCTCGATGAATTCCTTCACCTCGCGCCCGCGCTCGCCGATCAGGCCGACCACGATCACGTCGGCCTCGGTGTAGCGCGCCATCATCCCCAGCAGCACGCTCTTGCCGACGCCCGAGCCGGCGAACAGGCCGATGCGCTGGCCGCGGCCGACGGTGAGCAGGGCGTTGATGGCGCGCACGCCGGTGTCCAGCGGCTCGCGCACCGGATCGCGGTCCATGGCGTTGATCGGGCGGCGATCCATGGGCTCGGCCTTGACGTCGGTGACCGGGCCCTGGTGGTCCATCGGCCGGCCCTGCGGATCGACCACGCGGCCGAGCAGGCCGGCGCCCAGCGGCAGCCGCAGCGCGCCGATGCTGATGGCGACGTCGTGCTCGGGCTCGCCCAGGCGCGGCAGCGGCACGTAGGGCGCGGCCGGCACCACGCCGGCGCCGCTGGACAGGCCGTGCACGTCGCCGGCCGGCATCAGGAAGGCGCGGTCGCCGGAGAAGCCGACCACCTCGGCCAGCACCGGCGACTGGTGCTCCTGGTGGATCAGGCACTGCGAGCCGACCGGCGAGCGGATGCCGGTGGCCTCCAGCACCAGGCCGGCCAGCCGCGTGAGCGTGCCGTGGACCTCGAGCCCGGGCGCGCGCTCGACGCGCGCCTGCGCATCGGCCATGTAGCGCTGCCAGACGGCGCGTTCAGGCGCCATGGTCGCGCTCCGCGGGATGCGGCTGCCAGGGCATGTCCAGCCCCAGGCTGGCGACCGCGCGGGCCCAGCGCGTGGCCATGCCGCCATCAATCACGGCGCCGGCCGACTCGACGCGGCAGTCGCCCGGGGCGAGCGCCGCGTCGGCGACGATGCTGACCGCCTGGCCGGCGAACTCGGCGCGCAGATGGGCGTCGAGCGATTCGAAGTCCACCGGCGACAGCCGCACGGCGGCATTGCGGCCGTCGGCCATCAGCAGGCCCAGGGCCTCGCGCACCACCGGCTCCAGCGCGCGCGGCTGGGTCGCCATCTCGTGGCGCAGCACCTGGCGCGCCACGGCGCAGGCGATCTCCAGGGTGCCGCGCGCGATGTCCTGCTGCGCCTGAGCCAGCCCGGACTCGGCGCCGGCGAGCAGCGCGGCGAGGCGCGCGGCGGTCTCCTGGCCATGGGTGGCGAAGTAGGTCTCCAGCTGGGCCTGCGCCTCGGCCATGGCTTCGGCGCGGCCGCTGGCGCGGCCCTCGGCCAGGCCGTCCTGGTGCGCCTGCCACAGCGCCTGCTGGTGGGCCGCCGCGATCTCGCGGGCGTCCTCCGCCGGCATGGCGTTCGCAGCCGGGGCGCCGACGCGGTCGAAGCGCCAGTGCGAGAAGCCGGCGATGTCCTCGCTGGGGATGAGGGCGGTCTTCATGGCTTCCTCTCGTTCAGACGAAACCGCCGCCGCCGCCGCCCAGGGTGATCTGGCCGTCGTCGGCCAGGCGGCGCACCGCCTTCAGGATCTCCTTCTGCTGCGCCTCGACCTCGGACAGCCGCATCGGGCCGCGCGACTCCAGGTCCTCGCGCAGCGACTCGGCCGCGCGCGAGGACATGTTGGCCAGGAACTTGTCGCGCAGCGCCGGCGCCGCGCCCTTGAGCGCGACGATCAGCGTCTCGGACGCCACTTCCTTGAGCACCAGCTGCAGCGCCTTGTCGTCGAGCTTCATGACGTCGTCGAAGACGAACATCAGGTCGGCGATCTGCTGGGCCAGGTCGGGGTCGTGCTGGCGGATGGCGTCGATCGCCAGGGTGTCGACGCCGGCGCCGAGCATGTTGATCATCCCGGCGGCGGTCTTGGCGCCGCCGAGCGATGCCTTCTTGATCTTGCCGCCACCGGCCAGCACCCGGAACATGACCTCGTTGAGATCCTCCAGCGCGGCCGGCTGGATGCCCTCGAGCGTGGCCACGCGCAGCAGCACCTCGGCGCGCAGCGTCTCGGGCAGCGCGACCAGGATGGCCGAGGCGTGCTCGGGCTCCAGGTGCACCAGGATCGCCGCCACGATCTGCGGATGCTCGACCTTCAGCACCTCGGCCACCGAGGCGGCATCCATCCACTTCAGGTTCTCGATGCCGGTCAGGTCGGCGGTCTGCAGGATGCGGTCGACCAGGATGGCGGCCTTCTCGGTGCCCAGCGCGCGCTGCATCACCGCGCGCACGTAGTCGCTGGTGTCGGCCGCGAACAGGCTCTGGCCGGCGGTGGCGGTGACGAAGCGGTCGGCCACCTCGCCCAGGCGTTCGCGCGAGACGGCGCGGGTCTTGGCGATGGTCTCGCCGATCTTCTGCACCTCGCGCGGGCTGAGGTGGCGCAGCACCTGGCCGGCTTCCTCCTCGCCGAGCGACATCAGCAGAATCGCCGCGTCGCTGAGTCCCTGTTCGTCCATGGCCATGTCGGATCAGGCGCCCGCCGGGGTCGCGGCGGCATCGCCGTTGACCCAGCTCTTGACGATGTTGGCGACCGCGCCGGGGTTGTCGCGCGCCATCTGGCGGGCACCCTCGAGGCGGGCCTGCTCGGGCACCACCTCGGGCGTCGCGGCCAGCGCGGGCGCCGCGCCGTTGCCGGGCGAGGCCAGCGCCGGGCGCGAGGGCTCCTCGGCCAGCATGGCGTCGAGCGTGGCGCCCGGCGCGGCCAGCGCGCCGGCGGTGCCGGGGGCGGGCAGGGCGGCCGGCGCCGGCACCACCGCCATCGCCTTCAGGCCCGGGCGCACCAGCCCGAACAGCACGATCGTGCCGATCACCGCCAGGCCGATCGGCCAGGCCAGGCTGCGCACCAGCTCCAGCGTCTCGGGCTTCTTCCACAGCGGCAGCTCCGGCGCCTGCGTCGTGGCGTCGACCAGGAACGGCGCGTTCATCAGATTGACCGAGTCGCCGCGATCCTTGCTGAAGCCGATGGTCTCGCGCACCAGCGCGGTCATCTGCTCGATCTGCTGGGGCGACAGCGCGGTCGGGCTGCTCTTGCCCTGGGCATCGGCGATGTTCTGGTAGTTGACGACCACGGCGGCGCTCAGGCGGCGGATCTGGCCGGTGGCGTTGCGCACCGTCTTCACGGTCTTGTCGACCTCGTAGTTGGTGATCGATTCGCGCTTGCCCGGCGTCTTGGCGCCCGCAGCCGCCGCCGTGGCGGCACCCGCGCCGGCCGTGGCTGCCGTCGGCGCCAGCGGCGCGGCGGCGCCGTTGACCGGGGCGGTGGTGGGGCCAGGCGGCTGGTTGGTGGTGGCGCCGGGCACGCCGCCGGCCGGGGCGGCGCCGCCGGCGCCGGCGCCGGTCACTTCCACCGTCTGCTGGCTGCGCACCGCGCTGGTCTCGGCCGTCAGGTTGGGCCGGTGCTCCTCCGAGGTCGCCTCGGTCTGCGAGAAGTCGACATCGGCCGTGACCTGGGCCTTCACGTTCTGGCGGCCCACCACCGGCTCCAGGATGTCCAGGATGCGGCGGGTGTAGAGCTGCTCGAGCTGCTGGCGGTACTGCAATTGCTGGCCGTCGACGGCGCCTGCGGCATCGCCGGCGTTGCCGCTGTCCGAGAGCAGCTTGCCGCTGTCGTCCAGCACGCTGACGGCCGTCGGGGCGAGCTCGGGCACGCTGGAGGCCACCAGGTGCACGATGCCGGCGATCTGCGAGCGCTCCAGCGAGCGACCCGGATAGAGCGTCAGCAGCACCGAGGCCGAGGGCTTCTGCTGCTCGCGGAAGAAGCCGTTCTGGTTGGGCAGCGCCAGGTGCACGCGGGCGCTCTGCACCGAGCCCAGCGCCTGGATCGAGCGTGTGAGCTCGCCTTCGAGGCCGCGCTGGAAGTTGAGCTTCTCCTGGAACTGCGTCATGCCGAAGCGGCTGTTCTCCATCAGCTCGAAGCCCGCCACCGAGCCCTTGGGCAGGCCCTGCGAGGCCAGCCGCAGGCGCACGTCGTGGACCTTGTCGGCCGGCACCATGACCGCGCCGCCGCCCTCGGCGTACTTGTAGGGGATGTTCATGGTCGTCAGCTGGGCGACGACGGCGCCGCCGTCCTTGTCGCTCAGGTTGGCGAACAGCACGCGCCAGTCCGGCTGGCGCCCGAGCACCACGGCGGCGATCGCCACGGCCACCAGCACCACCACGCCCAGCGCCAGGCGCAGGCGCTTGCGGCGGTCCATGGTCGCGAGACGGCCGCCCCAGGCGGGAGCCGCGGCGGCGGGAAAGGAAGCGACAGGCAGATCGGCGACAGCGGACATGGGTGCAATCGGAGGGTGGGCGGCGATGGCGGCGGGCGGGGTGCGGATGGCCGGCGGCCTTCCACTGGCAGCGATTATTCGATTGGCGCCGGCTTCCATAAGCCCGATAAAGCGCTGCTTTCACCGTCATTTCCCGGGGATCGGAAAAGCCGTCGACCCCTAGCATCGGTGCCATGGAACTTCGTCTCGCACCCGTCACCGTCCCCCTTGTCGCCCGCTCCGCCGATGCGGCCCGCGCGGTCGAGTCCGCGCCCGACGGGGGTTTCGCCGGCGCCCTCAAGGGCGCCCTGGGCGCCGTCAGCGGCGCCCAGAACCAGGCCACCTCGATGCAGCGCGAGGTGCAGCTGGAGAATCCCAAGGTCGGCCTGGAGGAGACCATGGTCGCGATCCAGAAGTCGCAGATCGGCTTCCAGGCCACGCTGCACGTGCGCAACCGGATGGTCCAGGCCTACAGCGACATCATGAACATGCAGGTGTAGGCGGCCCGTGCCGCCGCCGCCGGTCCGCGCCTCAGTGGAGGCCGTGGTCGAGGCCGGCGAACGAGCGCTCCAGGAATTCCACGCAGACCCGCACCTTGGCCGAATGGGCCAGCCGCGTCGGGTACACGGCCCAGACGTTGGCCTCCTGGCGGTGCTCGGGCAGCACGCGCACCAGGCGGCCCTCGCGCAGCAGCGGGCCGACCTGCCAGATCGAGCGCAACACGATGCCGCGTCCCTCCACCGCCCACTGCACGGCGATCTCGCCATGGTTGGTCGACATCGGGCCGGTCACCTTGACGGTCTCGATCCCGCCGCCGGCCGACTCCAGCTTCCAGACGCCGAACGGGTGGTCGCGCTCGCGGATCACGAGGCAGTCGTGCGCGGCCAGGTCGGCCAGCGACTGCGGGGCGCCACGGCGCGCGAGGTATTCCGGCGCGGCGCACAGCACCCGGTGGTTGGCCGCCAGCCGGCGCGCGATGAACTGCGGCGCGATGGCGTCGCCGACCCGCACGTCGAGGTCGAAGCCATCGCCGGCGATGTCGATCAGGTGGTCGAACAGTTCCAGCCGCACCGCCATCGTCGGATGCGCGGCGATCATCCGTGCCAGGGCCGGCGCCACCACCTGGCGGCCGAAGCCGAAGCTCCCGCTGACCCGCAGCAGGCCGCGCGGGGCGCGCCGTGCGGCGGCGACTTCCTCCACCAGGCTGTCGAGGTCGTCGAGCACGCGCAGGGCCCAGACATAGACGCGCTCGCCTTCCTCGGTCACGGTCACGCGCCGCGTCGTGCGATGCAGCAGCCGGGTCGCCAGCTGGGTCTCGAGCAGGCGGATGCGCTTGGTCACATAGGCGGGCGACACGCCCAGGGCCTGCGCGGCGGCGCGGAAGCTGGTCTGGCGGATCACGGTGACGAAGACGCGCAGGTCGTCGGTGGCGGGCGTATTGTTCACGGGACGTGCACGATCGATTGACGAAACACCCCATAGTAGAGCGAGCGTGAATTGACGACACTGCGGGCTTCCGTTCCATCCCCGCATCCGCATCCAGGAGACACGCACCCATGAATCGTCCGTTCGACATCGCACTCATCCCCGGCGACGGCATCGGCAAGGAAGTCATTCCCGAAGGCGTCCGCGTGCTCGAGGCCGCGGCCCGCCGCTTCGACCTGACGCTGAACTTCAAGCCGATCGACTGGGCCAGCTGCGACTACTACCAGCAGCACGGCCAGATGATGCCGGACGACTGGAAGGCGCAGCTCCAGCCGCTCGACGCGATCTACTTCGGCGCCGTCGGCTGGCCCGCCGCCGTGCCCGACCACGTCTCGCTGTGGGGTTCGCTGCTGAAGTTCCGGCGCGAGTTCGACCAGTACATCAACCTGCGCCCGGTGCGGCTGTTCGAAGGGGTGCCGTGCCCGCTGGCCGGCCGCAAGCCGGGCGACATCGACTACTTCGTGGTGCGCGAGAACACCGAGGGCGAATACACCAACCTCGGCGGCATCATGTATCCGGGCACCGACCGCGAGATCGTGGTGCAGGAGACCGTGATGAGCCGCTTCGGCACCGACCGCGTGCTGAAGTACGCCTACGAGCTGGCCAAGTCGCGCCCGCGCAAGCACCTGACCGTGGCCACCAAGAGCAACGGCATCGCCATCAGCATGCCCTGGTGGGACGGCCGCGCCGACGCGGTGGGGCAGGGCTATCCGGAGATCACGGTCGACAAGCAGCACATCGACATCCTGACGGCGCGCTTCGTCATGCAGCCGCAGCGCTTCGATGTCGTGGTGGCGAGCAACCTGTTCGGCGACATCCTGTCGGACCTCGGACCGGCGACCACCGGCACCATCGGCCTGGCGCCCTCGGCGAACCTGAATCCGGAGCGTGCCTTCCCCTCGCTGTTCGAACCGGTGCACGGCTCGGCGCCGGACATCTACGGCCAGAACATCGCCAACCCGATCGCCATGATCTGGTCCGGCGCCCTGATGCTGGATTTCCTGGGCTGCAAGCCCGCCCACGACGCCATCCTGTCGGCCATCGAACAGGTCCTGGCGCGTGGCCCCCGCACGCGCGACCTGGGCGGCACCGCCTCGACCACCGAAGTCGGCGAAGCGATCGCGGCGATCGTGGCCGGCGACTGATCGAACGATCAGTGCACCTGCTGCGTGCGCGGGTCGAGCAGCTGGTCGAACTGCGACAGCCAGGGCTCGGCCAGCGTGCGGATCTCGGCGTCGTGGCGCAGGATGCGCTGCATGACGCGCATCTTCTCGGCGCGGTCCTCGCGCGGCAGGTCCTCGGAGCGGGCCTTGTAGCGCAACTGCTCGATGAGCACGACGCAGACGCCTTCGCAGCGCACCACGGCGTCCCAGTCCTCGCGGCGGGCGGCGCGCAGCATCTGGCTGCTGGCCTCCTCGATGGCGGTGTAATAGTCGAGCAGACGGTCTTGCATGGGGGCCTCGATTCGGGTGTGCTGCATGGCGTTCACGCGGGTTGCGCGCTGCGCTGGCGGCCCATTTCCTTCCAGCCGTCGGCCACCGGGGTGATCAGCGCGACGACCTCGGCCAAGGCGTTGCCGTCGTTGCGCGCATTGCCCTGCGTCAGGCGCTGGATGCAGTAATCGTAGAGCGCGCGCAGGCGTTGCGCCAGCTCGCCGCCGCGCTTGTCGTCCAGGCCGCCCTTGAGGCCTTCCTCCAGGAAGCGCACCGCGCGCTGGATCTGGACTCCCTTGGTCGCCACGTCGCCGCGCGAGAGCGCGCCGCGCGCCGCGTTGACCGACTGCAGCAGGCCGTCGAAGAGCAGCACGATGAGCTGGTGGGCATCGGCGCCATCGACGCTCGACTGGGCGCCGACGGTCTTGTAGGCCGAGGCGGCGCGGAGGCTGGGAGGGGTGTACATGGCGCGTTGTCCTTTGCAGTTCTTGTTCTTGTTATCGGCAGGCGGTGCGGGAACTCAAGGCCCGTTTCAATCCGACTTGTTCCACTGTGCGATTTGTTGCGTGATGTAGCTGTTGAGCGCCGTCAGCGACGAGACGGTGGTGTCGAGCGACGAGTACTGCTTGCGCAGGCGCGACTCGGTCAGGGTCAGGCGCGTGTTGACACGGTCCTGGTCCTTCTCGTTGGCGGTCTTCTGCAATTGCAGCGATTCGGTCTTGGTGCTGAGCGAGCCGCTGGCGCCGACGGCCTCCTGGGCGAAGGCGGAGAAGCGGGCGGCGAAGCCGACGCGGACGTCGGTGGTCGTCGATGTCGATGACGTGGTCGCCGCCGCCGTCGCCGTGGTGTCGGCCGCGAAGAACTGCCGCACCGCCGCCGGATCGGCGAGCGCCTTGGTGAGCTTGGCCTCGTCGACCACCAGCTTGC
This sequence comes from Variovorax sp. PEI5, assembly GCF_056679935.1. Taxonomy (NCBI): domain Bacteria; kingdom Pseudomonadati; phylum Pseudomonadota; class Betaproteobacteria; order Burkholderiales; family Comamonadaceae; genus Variovorax; species Variovorax sp. PEI5. Next base: position 1,477,053 of record NZ_CM155257.1, on the reverse strand, counting down.
CGGACTTGTCCTTGCTGACCTCGATGCCCAGGTCCGACAGCTGCGTGATGGCGCCGCCACCCGAGGCCGCGCCCACCATGCTGCGCAGGGCGTTCTGCAGCCCGCGCGTGGTGCCGTCGCCCTGGAGCAGGGCGGCGGTCTTGGTGGTCGGGTCGTACCTGGTGGCCGCGGCGAACATGTCGTTCGTGGCGTTGTAGGCGCTCACGAAGGTCTTGATCGCGTTGCGCATGGCGCTGGTGTCGGCCGTCACGTCGATCTGCACCGGCGTGGTGGTGACCTGCGAGAGCGTGAGCGAGACCCCGGCCACGGTGTCGGCCAGGGTGTTGGTGGGCGAGCTGATGTCGATGCCGTTGATGGTGGCCTTGGCGTTCTGGCCGTACTGCACGCCGGCGCCCATGCCCCGGCCGCCGGCCGGATCGTCGAAGTCCAGGATGTCCAGCCCGGGGCCGGTGGTGGTGCCGTCGTCGGTGGCCTGGATGCGGAAACCCGCGGCTTCGCCGGTGGTGCTCGAGCGCATCATGAGCCGCTCGCCGGCGGCATCCTTGATCACCGTGGCCGAGACGCCGGCGCCGGCCGCATTGATCTTGGTGGCGATGCTGCTCATGGTGTCGGTGTCCGTCACGGCCACCGTGATGGCGGCCGCCGTGCCCTGCGTGAAGGCGGGCGTCGGCCCGCCGCTCCAGGACCCGAGCGAGATCGACAGGCTGCCGCTGCCCACGACCGAGCCCGGCGGGCTGACGGCCGCCGATGCCGCGGTCTGCGCCCGCGCCAGCGTGGACACCGACACCTCGAACGAACTGATGGCGGCGGTGGCGGTGCCGGTGAGGGAGGCCGAGATGGCCGCGGCGTTGCCCGTGGCGGCCGTCTTGCCGTCCCAGATCGCGGCCTTGGCCAGGGCGCCGGCGGCGTCGGACAGCGACGAGAGCTGCGACTTGATGGTGCCGAAGGCCGAGATCTTGCTGTCGATCGTGCTGGCCTTGGTCTGCAGCGAGGTCAGCGGCCGCTTCTCCACCGCCATCAGCTTGGTGACGATGCCGTCGACATCGAGCCCGCTGCCGATGCCGGCCGATGAAATGGTTGCCATGGTCTTTGTCCTCTGCTTGTCGAAGGTAGCGCTCACGCCACGGATGCGTCATGCAAAAGGCGGCGAACGGAATTCTCCGTTCGCCGCCCGGGGCCAAACCCTTCAGGAAGACCCTGAAGAGCCCCCTGTTTCCGTCTTTGCGGCCGCGATCAGCGCAGCAGCGACAGCACGCCCTGGGGCAGCTGGTTGGCCTGGGCCACCATCGCCGTGCCGGCCTGCTGCAGGATCTGCGAGCGCGACAGGTTGGCGGTCTCGGCCGCGAAGTCGGCGTCCGTGATCCGGCTGCGCGAGGCGGTCAGGTTCTCGGCCGAGCTGGCGAGGTTGGAAACCACCGATTCGAAGCGGTTCTGGATGGCACCGAGGTCGGCGCGCGAGGAGTTGACCGACTTCAGCGCGGCGTCCATGGCCAGGATGGCGTTGTCGGCACCGGCCGTGGTGGAGACGTCGAGGGTGGAGAAGCCGGTCTGGGAGGTGCCGGCGACGGTGGCGGCGGTCGTCGTTGCGGCGGTCAGGCCGGTGTTGGTGACCGTGCCCGCGACGACGATCGATGCGGGGCCGGTGGAGCTCAGCGTGATGGCGCCGGTCGTGGCGTCAGCCGTTGCCGTGACGCCGGTGTCGGCCGTCTTCAGATTGATCGCCGCGGCGACGTTGGCGCCCTGGCCCTTGACGTCCGCACCGGCGGTCACGGCACCGATGTTGACGCCGTTGATGCTGAACGCGTTGGCGGCGATGTTTCCGGCCGCGGCCGGCGCAGTGCCGGTGACCGTGGCAGCGGAGGTCGACACCGACGTCCACGTGCCGAGCTGGTCGATCTTGGCGTTGGCGACGCTGGCGATGCTGATGGTCTCGCCCTGGTTGGCGCCGACCTGGAAGGCCTGGGCGCTGAAGCTGCCGTCGAGCAGCTTGGTGCCGTTGAACGAGGTCTGGGTGGCGACGCGGTCGATTTCCGACTTGAGCTGGACGACTTCCTTCTGCAGGGCGGCGCGGTCGTCGCTGGAGTTGGTGGCGTTGCGCGACTGCACGGCGATCTCACGAACACGCTGCAGGTTGTTGCTGATGGTGCCCAGGGCGCTTTCAGCGGTCTGCGCCAGCGAGATGCCGTCGTTGGCGTTGCGGCCGGCTTGCGTCAGGCCCTTGATCTGGGCGGTCATGCGCTCGGAGATGGCGAGGCCGGCGGCGTCGTCCTTGGCGCTGTTGATGCGCATGCCCGAGGACAGGCGCTGCATCGACGTCGTCAGCGAGGTCTGGCTTGCGCCGAGGTTGCGCTGGGCGTTGAGCGAGTTGATGTTGGTATTGATGACGGAGGTCATGTCCAGATTTCCTTCAAGCTGTTGAGTTGCGGCATCGCTGCCAATGTCACGCCAGTCACTGACACTGGCTTGCGGGTCAAACCTCGCTGCGAGGCCCGATGTGTGGTTTTCGGGCGGACCGGCCGCAGTCTTTAGCCTTTTTATTTTTTCTTTTGGCCCTCAAGAAATCCGCCGATCGATCGATAAGCGCGCGGGATACCCCTACGAAGCGCCAGGGGTGTTGTCGGACAAGACCTGAAATTCGCGAAAACGGCCCTTTTCGTCGGTTCAGAACAACAAAAATAGTGTGAATTTATCGACGTGTTACAAAAAAGTTGAGCCTGCCGAGGCCGTCCAGACTCGTTTCTGGAACGAAGTCGAAAGATTTAAAGTTTTTGTATTTCAAAGCGTAACGAGTATGAAAGATTACATAAATCAAGTTCACAAAATCGATTGAGAACGTATTTATGTATTCATTTGTTTTACAAGAGTACTTTGGATGTAGGAATTTGCCTTGCCGGCTTGTCGGAGAACCAGCCCGAGTTAACGGTTCTTTGCCTATTAAAGTTTTTGTTACGCCCTCCACAATCGCTTCATCGAACGACAGGACTTCGGTCCGCGAAAGGCACAAGATGACGAGCGAACAAATGCTGGCAGAGATCAAGGAAGCCAACCTCACCTACCTGATGCTGTCCCAGAGCCTGATCCGTCAGGACAAGGCGCAGGCGCTGTTCCGCCTGGGGATCTCGGAGGAATCGGCCGACCTGATCGTGATGCTGTCGCCCTCGCAGATCATGAAGCTGGCCGCCAGCAACATGCTGCTGTGCCGCTTCCGCGCCGACGACGAGATGGTCTGGAACCTGCTGACGCAGCACAACCTGCCCACGCGCACCGCCAACGAGTCGACCGCCCGCCTGCATGCGAACCTGCTGATGTCCAGCCGTTTCGCCGAAGCCTCGATCTGATCCCGTCGTTCCCGCCTTTCACTTCCCCAGCCACGGAGCCCGTCACTCATGCCTGCACAGAAAAGCATCCTCGGTGAATCGCGCCAGATCGAGCGGGCGGTCAGCCTGATCGAGATGGGTGCCCGGCTCCAGGTGCTGGAGAGCGAGACCGAACTCTCCTATGAGCGCCTGCTGCGCCTCTACAAGGAAGTGGCGGGCAAGTCGCCCTCGAAGGGCCAGCTGCCGTTCTCGACCGACTGGTTCCTGACCTGGCAGCCCAACATCCACGCCTCGCTGTTCCACAACATCTACACCTACCTGGCCAAGACCAGCATGCTCGAGGGCATCGACGCGCTGATCAAGGCCTACCAGCTCTACACCGAGCAGGTCGGCGTCTGCGGCCTCGACCCCCAGCTGTCGATCACGCGCGCCTGGCGCCTGGTGCGCTTCATGGAGAACCAGATGCTGGCCATGACCCCGTGCTCGCGCTGCGGCGGCCATTTCGTCACCGAGCCCTACGAGAACGCGCGCCATTTCGTCTGCGGGCTGTGCGAGCCGCCGGCACGCGCGGGCAAGGGCGCGGCCGCCGGCAGCATCCAGCTGCAATAGGCGAAGCCGCCGGCGACCGCGTGAGCGGGCGCTATCTAAGACCGGAACAGGGGCCCTTCGCGGGCCCTTATTCATGGACCGTCCGGGCCCTCGACACGGCCCAATACAGGCTACTGAAGTAGAAAGTCAGGCCCGCATCCCATGTTCGTCATCATCGGTTATCTCGTCGCGATCGGTTGCATCTTCGGCGGCTACATCATCCACGGCGGCAACATCGGCGTGGTGCTGCACGCGCTGCCCATCGAGCTGATGGTGATCGGCGGTGGCGCCATCGGCGCCTTCGTCGTCAACAACCAGCCCAAGGTGCTCAAGAGCACCCTGAAGCTGCTGCCGAGCGCCTTCAAGGGCTCCAAGTACACCAAGGCGCGCTATCTCGAACTGATGGCGCTGCTCTACGACATCCTGCAGAAGGCCCGCAAGGACGGCCTGATGTCGATCGAGAAGGATGTCGAGACGCCGCAGGATTCGCCGATCTTCCAGAAGTACCCCAAGCTCGCGAGCGACCACCACGTGGTCGAGTTCACGACCGACTACCTGCGCATGATGGTCTCGGGCAACCTCAACGCGCACGAGATCGAGGCGCTGATGGAGAGCGAGATCGACACCCACCATTCCGAGGCGCACGCGCCGGTGGCGGCGATCGCGCGCCTGGCCGGCGGCCTGCCGGCCTTCGGCATCGTGGCGGCGGTGCTGGGCGTGGTGAACACCATGGGATCGGTCGGCCAGCCGCCGGCGGTGCTCGGCGGGATGATCGGCTCGGCGCTGGTGGGCACCTTCCTGGGCATCCTGCTGGCCTACGGCATCGTCGAGCCCCTGGGCGGTCTGCTGGAGCAGAAGGTCGAGGACGGCTCCAAGGAACTGCAGTGCATCAAGACGACCCTGCTGGCCAGCATGCAGGGCTACAACCCGACGACCGCGATCGAGTTCGGCCGCAAGGTCCTGTTCTCGACCGAGCGCCCGAGCTTCAGCGAGCTCGAGACGTACGTGAAGAAGAAATGACCATCCCCGGTCTGCGCGCACTTCGCGTCGCTTCGCCCACCCCCTTCGAGGGGGCGACACCGGTGGCCCGGCGCAACCGGTTCCACGGTGTCCCAGGCATGAGAAAAGGATCCTGACATGGCGACCGCACAGGGAGCGAAGAAGCTCCAGCCGATCATCATCAAGCGCGTCAAGAAGGCGGCGCACGCGCATCACGGCGGGGCCTGGAAGATCGCCTATGCCGACTTCGTGACGGCCATGATGGCCTTCTTCCTGCTGATGTGGCTGCTGGGCTCGACCGCCAAGGGCGACCTGCAGGGCATCGCGTCGTACTTCCATTCGCCGCTCAAGGTGGAGATGTCCGGCGGACCCGGATCGGGCAGCAGCTCGAGCATCGTCACCGGCGGCGGCAAGGATCTCTCGCGCACGCATGGCGAGATCAAGAGCGCGCAGGGCGAGGCCAAGTCCAAGCCCGACGAGGCGGGCAAGAGCGAGCTGGCGCGCCAGCAGGACGCCAAGCGCATGGCGACCCTGCGCGCCAAGATCGAGGACCTGATCGAGAACAACCCCAAGCTGCGCGAGTACCGCTCGCAGATCCGCCTGCAGATGTCGATCGACGGCCTGGAGATCCAGATCGTCGACGACCAGAACCGCCCGATGTTCGACAGCGGCAGCGCGCTGGTGAAGCCCTACATGCGCACCATCCTGCAGGACATCGGCACCGCGCTCAACGGCATCGAGAACCGCGTCAGCCTGGCCGGCCACACCGATGCCGCGCCCTATGGCAACGGCGACCGGGGCTATGGCAACTGGGAGCTCTCGGCCGACCGCGCCAATGCCTCGCGGCGCGAGCTGGTGGCCTCGGGCATGCCCGACGACAAGCTGGTGCGGGTGGTCGGCGTGGCCGCCAGCGACCTGCTCGACAAGGACAACAAGCTCGCCCCCGTGAACCGGCGCATCAGCATCACGGTGCTCACGCGCGAGGGCGAGTCGCGCCTGCTGGGCGGACCGGCCATGGAGGGCAACGATGCCGTCAAGGCGATCGCCGACCAGGTCCGCGCACAGGAGAAGGAGCAGGCCAGGGCGGCGCCGAAGGCCCCGGCGCGCGAGGCGGCCGAGGTGCCCGCCGGCGGCACCGCCAAGGTGGCGGCCGAGACCGCCGCGCGGCGCTGAGCGCGGCGCCCCCGGGCAGTTGCGGACCGGTTGAAAGGCGCCGTTTTCCCCCTCTGATCCGCCTTTAGATTTCGACCCGGCTGCGGACAATTCCTGGCAACGCACACCGCCCGCCATGTCATCCAGCCAGGACCGCAATCTCCCCGCCACGCAGCGCAAGCTCGACCAGGCCCGCAAGGACGGCCAGGTCGCCCGCTCGCGCGACCTCTCGCACCTGGCGGTGATGGGCACCGGCGCGGTCACCCTGATGCTGCTGGCGCCGACCGGCTTCGAGCTCCTGCGCGGCGCGCTCGCGCAGGCGCTGGTCTTCGATGCCGCCACGGTGTCCGACCCGGCGCAGATGCTGGCGCGGCTGGCCCATCTGGCCGGCCTCGGGCTGATCGCGTGCACGGTGTTCGCCGGCATCGTGATGGCGGCGGCCGTGGTGAGCACGGTGGCCGCCGGTGGCTGGGTCGCCAGCGCCAAGGCCATCACGCCCGACTTCAGCCGCCTCAATCCGATCTCCGGCCTGACCAACCTGGTCTCCAAGCAGCAGCTCTTCAACGTCGCCAAGCTGGTGTTCATGTCGGCGCTGCTGGGCACCACCGGCTGGATGTTCCTCAGCGGCTCGATCGACACGGTGGCCCGCATGGTGCTGGAGCCGGCGCCGGCCGCGTTGCGCACCCTGGGCGACTGGCTGGTGGCGGGCATGGGGCTGATGCTGCTGGTGGTGCTGTCCGCGGCGGTGGTCGACGTGCCGCTGCAGGGCTTCTTCCATCGCGCGAAGCTGAAGATGTCGCACGAGGACGTCAAGCAGGAGCACAAGGAATCCGAGGGCGATCCCCACACCAAGGGCCGCCAGCGCAACGCGGCGCGCGAGATCGTCCAGCGCGCCAGCATCGGCGCCGTGCCCAAGGCCGACTTCATCCTGATGAACCCGACGCACTTCGCCGTCGCGCTGCGCTACGACGACCAGACCATGAGCGCCCCGCAGGTGATCTCCAAGGGCGCCGACCTGCTGGCCATGCGGATCCGCGACATCGCCAACGAGCACAGGATCCCGGTGGTGCAGTCGCCGATGCTGGCGCGCGCGCTGTTCGCCCATGCCGAGATCGACCAGTCGATCCCCTCGAGCCTCTACACGGCCGTGGCCCAGGTGCTGGCCTATGTCTATCGCCTGAAGGCCGCGTTGCGCGGCGAGGGCCCCATGCCGGCTTCGGTGCCCGAACCCTTCGTGCCGCCCGAACTCGATCCGCTCCACAAGAAGACCGCCACCGCCGCGCCCACGCCATGATCCAGAACTTCGCTTCCGCCCGCCAGTGGATGGGCGCCAACGGTGGCGTGCTGCAGCGCGCGGCCGCGCCGCTGCTGGTGATCTCGATCCTGGCGCTGATGGTGCTGCCGATCCCGCCGTGGCTGCTGGACGTGTTCTTCACGCTCAACATCGCCGTCGCGCTGATGGTGATGATGGTCGCGGCCTACATGGTGCGGCCGCTGGACTTCGCCGCCTTCCCGAGCGTGCTGCTGCTCACCACGCTGATGCGCCTGTCGCTCAACGTCGCCTCCACGCGCGTCGTGCTGCTGGAGGGCCACACCGGCCCGGGCGCGGCCGGCGCGGTGATCGAGGCCTTCGGCCACTTCCTCATCGGCGGCAACTTCGCCGTCGGCCTGATCGTCTTCGCGATCCTGGTGGTGATCAACTTCGTGGTCGTCACCAAGGGCTCGGAGCGCATCGCCGAGGTGTCGGCGCGCTTCACGCTGGACGCCATGCCCGGCAAGCAGATGGCGGTCGATGCCGACCTCAGTTCCGGCAACATCGACGAGAAGGAGGCCCGGCGCCGGCGCCTCGAGGTGGCCGAGGAGGCGAACTTCTTCGGCTCGATGGACGGCGCCTCCAAGTTCGTGCGCGGCGATGCGGTCGCCGGCATCCTGATCCTGATCATCAGCATCGTCGGGGGCTTCACCATCGGCGTGCTGCAGCACGGCCTGTCGGCGGGCAAGGCGGCCGACACCTACGTGCTGCTGGCGGTGGGCGACGCGCTGGTGGCGCAGATCCCCGGACTGCTGATCTCGGTCGCCGCGGCGATGGTGATCTCGCGCGTCGGCCGCGAGGACGACGTCGGCAAGCAGATCATCCAGCAGCTGCTGACCTCGCCGCGCGTGCTGGGCCTCACGGCCGGCATCCTGGGCCTGCTGGGCGTGATCCCGGGCATGCCGCACGTGGTGTTCCTGGCCATGGCCGCGCTGCTGGGCTATGGCGCCTGGGCCAGCCACCGGCGCCCGGCCGTGGCGGCGCCGGAAGTCGTCGCCGGCGCGCCCGCCGCCGATGCCGAGGCGACCTGGGACGACCTGCTGCCGGTCGATCCGCTGGGCCTGGAACTCGGCTACCGCCTGATCGCGCTGGTCGACAAGGACCGCCAGGGCGACCTGCTCACGCGCATCAAGGGCGTGCGCCGCAAGTTCGCCCAGGAGGTGGGCTTCCTGCCGCCGGCGGTGCACGTGCGCGACAACCTCGAACTCAAGCCCAGCGGCTATCGCGTGACCCTGCGCGGCGTCGTGGTGGCCGAGGGCGAGGCCTTCCCCGGCATGTACCTGGCGATCAATCCCGGCGGCATCACGATGCCGCTGCTGGGCACCGCCACCACCGACCCGGCCTTCGGCCTGCCGGCGCACTGGATCGAGGAGCGGCAGAAGGAAGCCGCACAAATGGGCGGTTTCACGGTCGTTGATTCGGAGACCGTGATGGCCACTCACCTGTCACATTTGATGCAAGTGCAGGCCGCCAAGTTGCTGAGCCGCACGGAAACCCAACAACTGGTCGAACACGTGAGCAAACTGGCGCCGAAGCTGATCGAGGAGGTGGTACCCAAGCTGGTCTCCATCGCCACCTTCCAGAAGGTGCTGCAACTCCTGCTGGAAGAGTCCGTGAACATCCGCGACATCCGCACCATCGTCGAGACGCTGGCCGAGAACGCCGGCAGCACCACCGATCCGATCGAGCTGGTGCGCCGCGTGCGCACCGCGCTGGCTCCGGCCATCGTGCAGCAGATCTACGGCCCGGTGAAGGAGCTCGACGTCATCGCCATCGAGCCGGGCTTCGAGCGGCTGCTGATGCAGGCGCTGGGCAACCCCCATTCGCCGGCGCTCGATCCCGGCGTGGCCGAGGTCTTCACGCGCACCGCCGCCGAGGTCGCGCTGCGCCAGGAAGAGCGCGGCGTGCCGGCCTGCCTGCTGGTGCCCGACGGCATCCGCGGCGCCATCGCGCGCTTGGTCAAGCGTGCCGCGCCGCGTCTGCAGGTGCTGGCGCACAGCGAGATTCCCGAAACCCACACGATCCGCATCGGTCCGATCCTGCGAGGAGCCAACGCATGAACATCCAACGCTTTCACGCCCCCACCGCCCGCGAAGCGCTGGCCCTGGCGCGCGCTGCCTTCGGCGACGCGACGCTGATCCTGTCGAACCGGCAGACCGGCACCGGCGTCGAGGTCATGGCCTCGACCGAGGAGGCGCTGTCGCCGCTGGGCGTGCTGCGGTCGGAGACGCAGTCGCCATCGCAGCCGCCGGCACCGCAGCCGCTGGCGCCGTCGTGGGCGGCGGTACCGGCGGCGCCGGTCGCCCGGCGCCCGGTCCAGGCCGCCGCTGCCGCGTCGTCGCCCTATGCGCTGGTCTCCACCAGCGGCGCGACGACTGAGGAGGTGGTGCAGGCCGATGTCGAGCAGCTGGCCATGAGCACGCTGTCGTTCCAGGACTATGTGCGCGAACGCATGCTGCGCCGGCAGACCGAATCGGCACCCGCCGCCATGGCGCCGGCGAGCGCACCGATGCCGGCACCGGTCCGGTCCCAGGCCCAGCCCCAGGCCTTCGCGCCGGTGGTGCCGCCCTCCGTGGCCGCCGTCCTCGAGCCGGAACCGATGGCCGCCGCCTGGGCGCCGGTGGCGCGCGAGCTGGTGGAGCCGGCCGCGCCGATCCCCGAACCCGCTCCGGTGCCGGCGCCGGTGTCCATCGCCGCGTCCGCGCCGATGGCATCGATCGCGCCGATCGTCGTGCGACCCGCCGGGTCCGAGCCGGCGCCGGCCGGCGTGGGCGTGGGCGCCGATGCGACCCGCGTGCTGATGGCCGAACTCGACGCCATGAAGCGCCTGATGGAGGAACGCTTCAACACGCTCTCCTGGCTCGGCCATGCGCGGCGCGATCCGGTGCATTCCAACCTGATGCTCAGGCTGGTGCGCGCCGGCTACTCGCCGGCCCTGGCGCGCGAGGTGCTGGAGCCGCTCGCGGGCATCGACCAGGCCGACGACGACGGCCACCTGGCCGACGCCATGCTGCGCACGCTGGAGCGGCGCCTGGGCATCGATCCGCAGGCCCCATCCATGGTGGAGGAGGGCGGCACCTTCGCCCTCATCGGCGCCACCGGCGTCGGCAAGACGACCACCATCGCCAAGCTGGCATCGCAGTGCGCGAGCCAGTGGGGAGCGGCCAGCGTGGGCCTGGTCACGCTCGACGTCCAGCGCGCCGGCGCGCACGAGCAGCTGCGCGCCTTCGGTCGCGAGCTGGGCATCGTCGCCCATCAGGCGCACGATCGCGCCGAGCTCGTCGAGATGCTCAGCCTGCTGTCGGGCAAGCGCCTGGTGCTGGTCGACACCGCCGGCATCGCGCCCCGCGACCCGCAGCGCCGCGACCTGCTCGACCTGATCGACGTGCCCGGCATCAAGCGCGTCGTGGTGCTCAACGCCGGCGCGCATGGCGACACGCTCGACGAGATCGCCACCGCCTTCACGGCCGATGGCACCTACCAGGCGGTGCTCTCCAAGATCGACGAGGCGGCCAAGATCGGCCCGGCGCTCGACGTGCTGATGCGCCATCGCATGACGCTGCGCGGCGTGACCGACGGCCAGCGCGTGCCGCAGGACTGGAAGGCGGCGGATGCGCGCGAGCTGGTCGACCTGTCGATGCATGCCGGCCAGCGCACGCCGATCGATCCGGTGGCCGCCGACATGGACTTCTACTTTTCGCCCGCGGCCTGCGCCCTCTGACCGGCTCGCGCGGCCCGACTCCGGAACCTCGACCCATGCACGCAGGCACCTTCTCCGCTCCGACCTACACGGCGCGTGGCCAACTCGGCCGCGATGCCCTGATCAAGCAGTACGTGCCGCTGGTGCAGCGGCTCGCGCACCACATGATCGCCAAGCTGCCACCCAACGTGGAGGTCGACGATCTGATCCAGGTCGGCATGATCGGCCTGGCGGAGGCGCTGTCGCGCTACGAGCCCAGCCAGGGCGTGCAGTTCGAGACCTTCGCCACGCAGCGCATCCGGGGCGCCATGCTCGACGAACTGCGCGAGGGCGACTGGCTCTCGCGCGGCTCGCGCAAGAGCCAGAAGGACATCGAGAAGGCCGTCACCCGCCTCGAGCACCGCCTGGGCCGCGCGCCGGTCGAGTCCGAGATCGCCGCCGAACTCAAGCTGCCATTGGCCGAGTACCAGAGCCTGCTCGGCCGGGTGCGCGGCGCGCAGCTGGTCTACCTGGAGGACATGGGGGGTGGCGGGCAGGGCGAGGACGACGACGGCTTCCTGGACCGCCACACCACCGTCGCCGACACGGAGGCCGATCCGATGAGTCTGCTGAAGGACCAGCGCCTGCGCACCGCGCTGGTCGCCGCCATCGACACGCTGCCCGAGCGCGAGCGCTACATCATGGGCATGTACTACGAGCAGGACATGAACCTCAAGGAGATCGCCGCCGTGCTGGGCGTGACCGAGTCGCGGATCTGCCAGCTGCACAGCCAGTCGATCGCGCGGCTGCGCTCGAAGATGCGCGGCCACTGAGCCGGGCGCCACGCCGCCCGGCCGGGCCCTCACCGGGCCGGATGCCCGGGACCAGCCCGTCGTGGTCGCGTCAGCCGCCGCCGATGCCGACGTTCACCTTGCCCGTGCCCTGGCAGGTCGGGCAGGGCTTGCCGTCCTCGGTGGTGCCCTTGCCGCCGCAGGTCCGGCACAGGCTCTCGCCCGTGCCCGGCGTGCCGGGCGGCGCGTCGTCGCCGGGCGCGGTCGGCTGCGTGCCGGTGGGACCGCCGGCCGCCGCGCCATTGCCCCCGCCGCCGCCCGATGCCGCTGGCAGCTTGCTCGTGACGCTGACCGACACCGGGTCGCTGGCCGGGAACGACTCCTCGATGCCGTGGTCGAGCGCCTCCTCCGTGGGATGGTCGACCTTGGGCGCCGATGCCGGCAATGCGTTCTCGTCGTGCCGGTCGGCGGTCGGAAAGGTGAAGGCCGGGGTGTCGGTGGCCGATGGCGGGGCGGATGGGCTCATGGGGATCTCCTGGTTCTGCGTCTGCGTGGAAATGACAACATGAAGACGGCGGCCTTCATCGCCGGCTGGAGCGACGGCGCGTGACCAGATAGACGGCTCCGAGCACCGCCGCCACGGTCAGCGCCTTCTTGGCCGCGCCCATGGGGTTGTGGGTCAGCTCGGCGCGGCCGCCCATCTCCGAATAGATGCGTGGCACGTGGCCCCGGGCCAGATCCTCGACCAGTCCCTCGCCGACGTCGATGCGATCGGCCAGCAGCAGCAGCAGCCAGTGGCGCAGGTCGTTCTCGCTGAAGCCGAAGGCGAAGCGGCGCACGCTGCCGCTCACGCCGCGCGGTGGCTGGCCGCTGCCGAAGACCGGCGTCATGGCCGGTCGCTCGGTCGAACGCAGCACCTCGACATAGCGCGTCTGCGCCGGTGGTTCCTGCCAGCGCACCGGCGGATCGAGCCGGGGCGGCGTCCGCTCCTTGGGATAGGCGGGACGGTTTGCCGGGTCCAGGTCGGCGCCCCAACCCTTGATGTGGGCGAACTGTTGCGGTGTGTCCATGCGTGGGCTCCTTGGGATCAGACGGTGACGCCCGGCGGGATCAGGACGGGCTTGATGCAGTTGTCGAGCTTGCTCGAGAACAGGTGGTAGGCGTCGGCCGCCTCCTCCAGCGGGATGCGATGCGTGATGATCTTGTGCGGCTCCACGCGCCCGGCCTTGATGTGCTCCATCAGGCGCGGCAGGTGCCGCTTCACGCTGGCCTGGTTCATGCGCAGGGTCAGGCCCTTGTTCACCGCGTTGCCGATCGGCACGGCATTGAAGGTCGGCCCGTAGACCCCGACGATCGACACGGTGCCCCCCTTGCGCACCGAATTGATGGCCCAGTGCAGCACCGTGGCCGAGCCCGCCTGCACCTTCATCTTCACGCCCGTCAGGCGCTGCATGGCGCTGCCGGCGGCCTCGCAGCCGACGCAGTCGATGCAGACATCGGCGCCCAGCCAGTCGGTCATCTTCTTGATGTGGATCGCCATGTCGTCGACCGACTTGAAGTCGACGGTCTCGCACTGCGCGAAGTTCCTGACGAACTCAAGCCGGTATTCCAGGTGATCCACCACGATCACCCGCCCGGCGCCGAGCAGCCAGGCCGACTTCGCCGCGAAGATGCCGACCGGGCCGGCGCCGAAGATCACCACCGTGTCGCCCTGGCGGATGCCGCCCATCTCGGCGGCCTGGTAGCCGGTCGGGAAGGCGTCGGTGAGCATGAGGGCGTCCTCCAGCAGCAGCTCGTCGGGGATCTTGGTCGGTCCGACGTCGGCGAATGGCACGCGCACGAATTGCGCCTGGCCGCCATCGAAGCCACCCGCCGTGTGCGAGTAGCCATAGATGCCGCCGACCGCGCTCGCCTGTGGATTGGTGTTGTGACAGTTGCCATACAACTCGCGCTGGCAGAAATAACAACTGCCACAGAAGACATTGAATGGCACCAGCACGCGATCGCCGCGCTTGAGGTTCTGCACCGAACTGCCGATGTCGACGACAGTGCCGACGAACTCGTGCCCGAAGGTCGTCCCGACCCGCGTGTCCGGCACCAGGCCGTGATAGAGATGCAGATCCGAACCGCAGATGCAGGCACGCAATACCTGGACGATGGCATCGTTCGGATGCTCGATGACAGGATCGGACTTCTCCGAGACACGCACGCGATAGGGGCCTCGATAATTCAAAGCAAGCATTGAAACCTCTTGGGTGAATCGATTTGAGACCTCCAAGTCAATTCCTGCATTCGACCAACTCGCGTGCGCCGGCATGTGCAGTCCATGTCAGTCGGCACGCTGCATCGACGTCCGGGACGTCTGCATGCCAGAAGGTTGTTCCGCACCGGTCTCTTCGAGGCCGGGCCTGGCGCGATCCGCCCGGCTTGCATTCCGTCACACGACGGGCATGAGGATTGCCGGGAATTGCCACGGTGGAGCGCCAGCCCGTTCCATGTGCGTGACTCCCGGGTCGACCCCGGAGGCACCACGGCCCCGGGCTCCATGCCACCCCCCATCGAGAAGACACATCCGCCAGCGCGATCGCCATCGCCATTGCCATTGCCATCGCGGAGGTGGATCACTTCGCGCCGCCCCGCAAGACATGGAATCACAGAGCATGCTGACCCATCAGAAGAAAGCCGCCATCCTGACCCGGACCGGCACCGCGGTTCCTCCGTTCCCCGCGCGTCCCACGCCGGCCCAGGACGGCGGCGGCCGGGAGCCGGATGGCCAGGCGCATGCCATCGCGGCCTGGAACCGGAATGTCGACATCCTGTTCGTCAATTACGCGGCGGCACGGGCGGCCAAGAGCCTGCGGGACGCCCAGCAGGCCCTGCAGCTCGACCGGCTCCGCAAGGCCAACAGCAGACCCGGTCCCAGCTCCCGCTGAGTCCTCGTGATCCGCGCGGTCGCCGCCGGTCCGACCGACGCCACGCATCGATCACGCGATCGATACGTCATCGATTGATCCATCGCAAGACGCAAGAACGAATCTCGTGGATGGGCCATCTTCTCCCGTCGGAGTCAATTGCCAGGTCGATCCGGAATGGAATTGACCCCTGAATAAGCAATTCGTCATTGGTGATTGGTCATTGATGATTGACCTCATGTCGATGTCGCGAAGTCGCATGGACCGAATCGCTCATGCCGATGCGAGTCCTGCAGGTGAGAACGAATGGGCGAATTCACTTTAAGACAACTACGTGTACGCCTTTGGAATCACAGAAGTCAAACTGATCGCTGGCTGAGGGCACCGCATTGATTGGCAAGGAGATCGACATGTCGAGCGTAGCGACCTACATTTCTGCCCGAACCCTGGTCAACGAAGGAAGACCCCAGGGATCGGCATACCTCAGGGAATGGGTCGATCTGCGGGTGAACCAGGTGCTGGCGCTGATCCTCTTCGCCCTCCTGTCGCCCTTGCTGCTGGTCATCATGGGATTCATCTGGCGCAGCGATGGCGCGCCGCTGCTCTTCGCCCACTATCGCGTCGGCCGCGATGGCCGGCTCTTCCGTTGCCTGAAGTTCAGGTCGATGCGCCGGGATGCCTCGCAGGTGCTGGCGCATCTGCTGGAGACCGATCCGGAGGCGGCCCGCGAATGGAGGCGCGACCACAAGCTGACCCGCGATCCACGCGTGACGATGATCGGCGACTTCCTGCGCCGCACCAGCCTGGACGAGCTGCCGCAGTTGCTCAATGTCATCAAGGGCGAGATGAATCTCGTCGGCCCGCGACCCGTGACCGTGGCCGAACTGGAGAAATACGGCGCCAGCCGGTGGCACTACGTCAGCGTCAGGCCCGGCATGACGGGACTGTGGCAGGTCAGCGGCCGCAACAACACGTCCTACGAGGAGCGCGTCGCGCTGGATCGGCGCTATGTCGAGAGTCGGTCCATCGCCCGCGACGCCATGATCCTCCTGAGGACGGTCAAGGTCGTCCTGTTCAGGGAAGGTGCCCGTTAGTGAACGCTGCCCTCATGGACGTGTGTCGCGATGCGACCGAGGACGAGAGCAAGGTGCCGCGCATATTGCATCTGGTCGCGGCGGTCACCGACGAGGTCTACAGCTTCCTGGGACCGGCGCTGCGCGAGCTGTCGTACATGGGGCGGCCGCAGTCGATCGTGCTGCTGGACGACGAGAAGGCCCGCAAGCACATCCACCACCTGCAGCGGCACGCCGAGGTCGTCCTGGTCGAGAAGAACAGGAACAAGTACGTCCAGTACAAGGACTTCTACCTGCTGTGCTGCCGGGAGTTGCTGCGCAGCCGGCCCACCACGCTGCATTTCCACGGCATCGTCCCGTGCGTCATCGGGTCGCTGGCGTTGCGTCGCTGCGGCCTGCAGGCCAAGGTGCTGTATTCGCCGCATGGCTCGCGCTCGCTGAGCACGCTGCGGCTCGCCGGCTGGCTGACCATGGCCCTGGCCCGACCGCTGATCCGGCCGGCGCAGAGTTCCGCCATCGCCACCTTCGCGCTGCAGTCCAAGGCGTTCGAGTCGTGGGGCAGCAGCCACCTGATCGAGAGTCCCGTGCACGACGCGTTCCTGAACGTCCCGCGCGCGGAGTCGGCGCATCCGCTGGTGCTCAGCGGCGGCACGTACGCCAGCATCCAGGCCATCGAGATCCTCTCGCAGATCGCCGTGCTGCTGAGCGCCGAGGAGTTGAGCATCGGGTTCAAGTGGCTCGGCCACATGGACAAGCACATGGTGCGCTGCTTCGACGCCGCCGGGGTCCGGATCGTGGACATCGAGCGCGACTCGACGCATGCGGCGGAGCTCGCCGCCGGCTGGCTCTACGTGGCGCCCTGGCGGACCCGCGGCTATCCGCTGTTCCTGATCCAGGCCATGGCGGTCGGCCTGCCGAGCGTGGTGATGGACACGCCGCAGCACCGCCAGGTGATCGAGCACGGGACGACCGGATTCCTCTGCGCGACCGAGGACGAGATGGTCAGGGCCATCGCGCTGCTGATCGACGACGCGGGGCTGAGGGCCCGCATGGGCGACGCGGCGCGCGACGCCACCCGGGCGCGTTTCGGTTCCCTGAAGTTCCGCTCGAGGCTGATGAATTCCTATTCGTCCGACCTCTTCGGGGAATGACGTGAGTCACCGGCCGCGCCCCGATGCGCCCGGCCCAAGCCGGCGCTCGCCGCCGGATTGCGCTTTCCCCGCCGCCCGTTCCTCCACCCCTGCGTCTCCCGTATGAACTCCTCCGTCATCGCCTCTCCCCACGATCCGCGTCGGCGACCACCCGATGCATCGAATTCGCTGGTGGTCCTCATCGACGACGGGGACGCGCCCCGGCTGTCCGACTACAAGGACATCTTCATCGACCACCGATGGCTGATCCTCGGGGTCCTGGCGACGATCCTGGCCCTCGGCGCGATCTACGTGACCCTGGCCAGGCCCATCTATCGGGGCAACCTGCTGATCCAGATCGAGGAGCCGGCATCCGACGAGAAGGGCGCCTTCAGGGAGACCTCGGGCCTGTTCGAGATCAGGACGCCGGTGGCCGGCGAGCTCCAGGTGCTGGGGTCGCGCCTGGTGGTCGGTGGCGCCGTCGACGATGCCGCCTTGCGGGTCGTGGCCCGGCCGCACCACCCGCCGGTGGTGGGCTATTGGCTGTCGACCCTGGCCACCGGGCTGTCGACCCCCGGCTTCCTGGGCCTGGATGGCTATGTCACCGGCCGGGAGCGCATCGAGGTCAAGCGCTTCTCCGTGCCGGCCGACCTGGAGAACGACGAGCCCTTCGTCGTGACGGCGCAGGCCGGTGGCCGTTATGTCGTGCGCCACCGGCTGCTCGACGTCCCGCTCGAGGGCCAGGTCGGCGCGCCCCTGCGCGCCGCGGTGGCGGCCGGCGCCATCGACATCGAGCTGAGCCGGCTCGATGCCCTGCCGGGCGGCGAATTCAGAGTCGCGGTGGCCTCGCGTCTGCGCGCGATCGAGGACATGCAGACCCGCCTGCAGCTCGTCGAGCAGGGGCGGCAGTCCAACGTCGTCTCGGTGATGCTCGAGGATGCCGATCCCGTGCGGTTGGCGGCCGCGCTGAACGCGCTCGGCCGCCAGTACGTGCTGCAGAGCGGCCAGCGGAAATCGGCCGAGGCCCAGAAGACGCTCGACTTCCTGGCTGCCCAGCTGCCGGTCTTCGAGCGCCAGCTGCAGGGTTCGGAGGATGCGCTGGCGCGCTTCAGGAACGTCAACGGTACCGCGTCCTTCGACGAGGAGGCCCGGGTCTGGCTGCGCCGGACGACCGAACTCAAGACCAGCCTGCTCGAACTGCAACTGCGCCGGCGCGAGGCGGAGGGCCACTTCATGCCGGAGAGTCCCCGCCTGCAGACGCTGGACCGGCAGATCCGCACCGTGCAGCAGGAGCTGGACGCGCTGAACGCGCGCATCTCGGGCATGCCCAACGTGCAGCGCGACGCGCTGCGTCTGGAGCGCGACGTCAAGGTGAACACCGACCTCTACCAGTCGATGCAGAACAACGCGCTGCAGATGCGTCTGGTCAAGGAGGGCCGCATCGGCAACGTGCGGCTGCTCGACAACGCCGACGTCGCCGAGCAGCCGGTCAAGCCGCAGAAGTCGCTCATCCTCGCCCTCGCGCTGGTGCTGGGGCTGTTCGCCGGACCGGGTCTGGCGATCGCCCGCACCCGCAGCAGCGCAGGCATCCACAACCCGGACGAGGTCGAGGCCTCGACGGGGCTGAATGTCTATGCGGTCCTGCCCCAGAGTCCGCAGCAGTTCGTCCTGGACCAGCAGGCCCGCAAGAGCGCCCGGGAGGAACGGCTGCTCGCCGACGCCTATCCGCACAGCGAGCCGATCGAGGCGCTCAGGACCCTGCGGGTCACGCTCAAGACGACCCTGGCGCAGGCATCCAACAACCGCATCATGATCGCCGGCGCGACGCCGGGCGTCGGCAAGAGCTTCATCGCCTGCAACTTCGCCCTGCTGCTGGCGCAGTCGGGCAAACGGGTGTTGATGATCAATGCCGACCTGCGGCGCGGCGACCGGAGCTTCGCCTTCGGCTTCACGTCGTCGGCCGGACTCTCGGAGGTGCTGTCGGGCCGGCTCGCGGACACCGAGGCCGTCCATGTGGCGGTGCGGCCGAACCTGGACGTCCTCACGACCGGGCGGCTGCCGGACTTCCCGGCCGACATGCTGGAGTCGGAGGCGTTCATGCGGGCGCTGGAGAAATTCTCGTCCCGCTACGACCTGGTCGTGATCGACACCGCCCCGGTGCTGGTGGCCGCGGATGCCGTCACGGTGGCGCGCGCGTGCGGCGTCGTGCTGCTGGTCACGCGGGCGGGGCAGGGCCGGCTGGGCGAATTGAACGAGAGCGTGCGGCGGCTGAACCAGGCCGGCGTCTCCATCAACGGTCTGCTGTTCAACGGCATGAACCTCGACAAGCGCTACAACAGCCGTTACTACTACCGCCATCGCAGCTATCGGTCGGCCAACCAGCAGTACGTGCTGCCCCACGGCGGCGGCGGCGCGCTGTCCTCGTGAGGGCGCGGCCGCCTCAGATGTTCAGGATGCGCCCGGGATCGTCCCGCCCGCGCATCCAGTCCCAGAGCGCCGCGAGGTTGCCTCTCAGGCGGCCGCGCCGATCGATCCATGCCTCGGGCGCGAAGCTGCGCGCGGCATTGGCGATGAGGTTGCGGGTCATGTGCCGGCACGCCACCGTCCATCCCATGGTGCCCTTGCGCACCAGGTAGATCGGATTGGCGATCTGCGAGTAGCCCAGGCGCAGGCCCGAGCTCCGGCCGGCGCCCTTGCTGCCGAGATGGACGCCGCGCAAGCGGTCGTACTGGACGACCTCGCCATGCACGGCGACCTGGCGCGAGAAGTCGAGGTCCTCCAGCCAGGCATACAGCGGCAGACGTTCGTCGAAGCGGATGCCGTGCGTGCGCACCGCGCGCAGCCGCACCGCCATGTTGCAGCCATAGCCGTTGTAGGTGGGGCGCCTGACGAAGTCCGCGAGATTGGGGCCGGCCTGCGCCAGGATGCGCAATCCCTGGGCGTGGTCGAGGCCGGGGCCGAGGATGTCGTCGGCCAGCAGCTTGCCCGTCGCGATCGCCACCTGCGGGTAGGAATCGAAGAACGACGCGACCTCGGCGACATAGTCGGCGTCGGGGAGGAAGTCGTCGTCGAAGAAGATGATGACGTCCGAGGTGCAGGCGTCGATCAGCACGTTGCGTTGCGCCGACGACCCCACGGGGCCGTGGAAGATGGCGGCGCGACCGGGATAGTCGAGCAGGCAGTCCGGATCGAAATCCTCCGGACGGGCCGGGCAGATCAGCAGTTCGTCCGCGATGCGGGTCTGGCCGAACAGGTGGCCGACGGTGCGGGTCATCACGGCCCGGCGACCGGCCGTGGCGATGCCGATGGCGATGGTGGGTTTCATGGCCGTTCACGCGGTCGTGCTGCGGTCGGCGCGCGCGGCGCGCGGCGCGTTCCGCTCGCCGAGCAATCCGGAATCGATCAATGGCTGTCCCAGCACGTGTTCGAGCAGGCCGAGGGCGGCCTTCCGCCAGGTGAAGCGCAGGGCGTGCTTCAGGCCGCGGCGGCCGACGTCGGCGCGCAGTCCCGGCTCGTCGCGCAGTCGGACGAGCTGGCGGATCCACTGGTCGACATCGTGCGCCGGGGCCCACAGGGGGGCGTCGCCGCAGATCTCGGGCAGGGCGCCGCTGGGCGCGACCACCGTCGGGCAGCCCAGCGCCATGGCCTCCAGCGGCGGCAGCCCGAAGCCCTCGGTGAGCGACGGAAAGGCCAACGCGACGGCCCGCCCGAGCAGTCCGGCCAGGCGCTCGTCGCTGACGGGGCCGAGGAACCTGACGTTGGGCGGCACCCGCCAGCCGCGCTGCTCGAAATCCTCGCGCCGCGCCGGGCCGAAGAGCGCCAGCGTGGTCGAGCGCAGGGCCGGCGCGTGGAAGGCCTCGAGCAGCACCTGGATGTTCTTGTGGGCCTGGTGGTTCGCCAGCGCCAGCACATAGGGCGCGCCCGCGAGACCGGTGGCCTGCGTCGCCGCCGGGTCGGGCACCAGCCGCAGGATGTGGTCGCAGCCGTTGTGGATCACGTGGATCCGGTTCGCCGGCGCGACGCCGAAGCGATCGAGCTGCTCCTTCGAGTAGGCCGAGACGGTCAGCAGGGCCCGGTTCCTGCGCCCCAACAGCGGCAGCACGAAGCGATACCAGGCCAGGAACGGGCGCGAATAGGAGCCCGGAGAGGTGTAGACCTGGGCGTCGTGGACCATGGTGAAGGCATTGCGATGGCGCACCGGCCCGAGGTTGCACAGGTTGATCAGGACCCGGTCGCCGGCGATGCGCGGCAGCATCGCCTGTTCCCACAGCACGCTGCCCAGGCGCGGCGTCAGCGGCGGCACGAAGGCCAGTGGATGGTGCTCGACGCGGATGCGCACGAGCCGCAGCCCGATGTCCTCCCGGCCCGGCACGGCGACCCGGCAGGCGAGCGCGGCGGCCAGGGCGTCGTTGTCCTCCAGCACCTGATCGAGGGCCTTCACCAGCTCGCGGGCCACCCGGTGGACGCCCGACCGGTGCGCCGACGACTGCAGGAACTTGCCGTTGATGACGAGATCCGGCAGGGGCGCGGCAAGGGCGCGCGGGACCGGCTCAGCGCTTGTGTTCGACATGGTGTTTCCCGACTTCGTTCGATGGCGTGGAGGAGGAGGCGAAGGTCCGCGAGACGACGGATCCCAGCCGCAGGAGGTGCCGGCGCAGGAAGGCCAGCACGTGGTGCTCCAGACCCGCCGGCCGGCCGGCGCAGTGCCACAGCAGGAACACCGACAGCCCATAGAGCAGCAGATAGGCGAGGCCGAACGACAGCGCCAGCAGCACCATGGCGGCGAGGTCGTCGCGCTCCATCACCAGGGGCCGGGTCGCATGCAGCAGCGCGACGGCCGGCAGGATCGCCAGCAGTGGCCGCCAGAACGCCCGCACCTGCCGGCCCAGGCCGACGCCGAGCAGGCGACGGACCACGAGCATCGACATCAGGGTGCCGGCGCTCGACGCCGTGGCGCTGCCGGCGATGGCACCGGCGAGACCGAAATTCACCGCCCCCCACCAGACCACAGGCAACCGGATCAGCAGTTCCAGCAGGGTCCTGAACATCGCCAGGCGCGTGCGGTCCAGCGTCATCGCCAGAGCTGGCATCAGGACCACCGGCAGGCTCAGCACCGTGAGGACGCTGACCCAGCGCAGCCAGGGCGCCGCGGGGGCCCAGCGCGCCCCGAGCGCCAGGTGGACCAGGACGTCGGGCCACAGCAGCGGCAACCCCATCACGGGCAGCATCAGCAGCACGATGGCGTGGGACAGCTTCAGGTATCTCGTCTGGCGCTGGTCGGCGGGCGACGAGATCAGGGCCGCCGAGGCGGGGCGCAGCAGTGGCTGGAGCAGGGCCTGGCTCGGGATCTCCGAGATCTGCTTGCCCATCGCGTAGTGGCCGAACGACGTGGTGGTCGTCAGGCGCGGCAGGATCAGCCGATCGACCTGCCAGTTGAACGCGGTGCAGACCTGGGAGAGGAAGTTCCAGCCCACGAGGTTGGAGAAATACGACCAGTGCGTGAGGGACAGGCGCGGGCGCCATGGCGCGACGCCATAGGACAGCAGGGTGGTCGTCAGCGGCGCGGCGACCGTCGCGGCCGCGATGGCCCAGTAGCTGCCCGTGCGGGCGGCGATCACGACCGACAGGACCAGGGCGACCAGCTTGCCGACCAGCTCCAGCAGGGCATCGGGGCGGAAGTCGAACGCGCGCACGAACTCGACCATCCGGGGATTGACCAGTCCCCGCATCGCCGGTGCGAGGGCGAGCACCGCGAGCAGGGTGGTCATGCGCGGCTCGTCGTTGAAGACCGCCAGCGGCCACGCCAGGGCCAGCAGCACCGCGGCGACGACGCTGCCGCGCAGCAGGCTGACGGTGAAGGCCGTGTGGAGCATGCCGGGCACCAGCACCGGCGCGCGCAGCAGGCCGAGGGTCATCGGCAGTTCGAACAGGGCCTCGACGATCAGCACCACGGCCATGGCCGTGGCGACCAGTCCGAAGTCCGCGACGTCCAGGAACCGCGCCAGGGACAGCAGCATGACCAGGTCGACCGACTTGACGATGATCCGCATGCCCACCGTCCACAGGCCGGCCCCGATGGCGCGGCTGGCGATTTTCTGCGACTCAGTCAAAGCGGATGCCTCGACCCGGCACGATGCGGGAGGGCTCGACCAGCGCGACCGGCGCCGACAACACCACCTCGATGGGCTGCGCGACCGCGCGTGGACCCCGGTGCGCCAACGCCATCGACAGGCCGTACAGGAAGCCGTTCATCAAGCCGAAATCCGGCGTGGTGGCGATCGCCAGGCCGATCAGGAAGATCGGCAGATAGGTCCAGCGCGTCGCGGACATCATCATCCGGCCCTGGTTGTCGGCACGCGATGCCCGTCGGATGAACAGGCACTGGACGACGAACAGGAAATAGAAGGTCGCGCCCAGCAGGCCGACGCTGCTCACCAAGGAGACCGCGAAATTGGAGGTGCGCGTGCCGCCCAGACCGACGCCCAGGCCATAGGTCGAAAGCAGGGCGTTCCACGACACGTGGTTCCACATGCTGCGCTCCTCGTAGGACAGCGAACGGGTCTTCTGCAGCACCATCATGTCGAACATCTGCTCGATCGGCGCGAACAGGCGCGGCACCGTGATCACCACCAGGAGCAGCAGCCAGAGCGCCACGATGCTCAACCAGAATTCGTTTTCCAGGCCCCGCTGGAGCTGCGCGTTCCGGCGCGAGGTCGCGACCCGCCAGCACCATTCGGCCACGCCGGTCGCGGCGAGCACGCACAGTCCCACGTAGGCCGTGCTCGACGTCGACAGCGCCGCCAGCGCCAGCAGCAGGCCGATGAGGATGGGCACGACCACGTGGCGCACGGGACCCCGGGGCATGGCCCGCCGGAAGAAATGCAGCATGGCGAGAAAGGTCAGCACCTGGGTGCCGAAGGTGGAGGCCTCGGGCATCAGGCCGACGATCCGCCTGGTCTGCAGGATCTCCGACGAGACGTTCAGCGCGTAGTTGGCGGTGCGAAGGGGCTGGAGGATCGGCTCCAGCGGCAGGTACTGCGACGCATGGTCCAGGAAGCCGGTGACGATCACGACGCCGGCGCCCAGGCACAGCCCGTTCAGCGCCCGTTGCCGCATGGCCACGTCGCGCAGCAGGCCCGCGAAGGCGAAGGTGCCCAGCACGCTGATGCTCATGTAGACGAACTGGGTCAGGTTCTGCGATGTCGGCTCCAGCACCATGACGGTCGACAACGCCATGCTCATGACCAGCACCTCGCCCCGGAAGAAGCGCGGCATGAACAGCGTGGTGATGCCCGCCACCACCCAGAACAGCAGCAGCAGCAGGGCCGCCGATGGTTGCAGCGCCAGATCCAGCGTGCGCATCAGGCCACGGACGTTGCCGAGCTGGCGCGCGATCAGCAGCATGCCGACGATCGTCGTGGGCACCAGGGTGAAGCCACCGGTCCAGGCGATCGGCACGACCGCGAGCGATCCGAACGACACGCTGGCGAAGAACAGGTAGAGCATCACGTGGGGCGGCTGGAACACGGCCCACGCGATCAGGCACCAGAACACGACGATCGGGATGGCTTCCATGGAAGGGGTCCGGTCAGGTGATTCGACGTCCGTGCTCGTCGCCCAGCAGTGAATCGATGAGGGCGGCCAACCGTGAACGGCAGACGTCGAGGCCGAACGACCGCGCGTGTGCCTGCAGCACCCCGGGGTCGAACGGCGGGCTCGAGTCCTCGAAGCGCTGGATCGCCGCCATCAGCGACGCCGTGGTCTGCTCGTGGAAGAACAGGCCGGTGCGTCCGTCGACGACGGTCTCCAGCGCCCCTCCGCGGGCATAGGCGATGACGGGCCGGCCGCTGGCCATGACTTCCAGGGGCACGATGCCGAAGTCCTCGACGCCCGGGAA
Source organism: Variovorax sp. PEI5 (assembly GCF_056679935.1). Taxonomy (NCBI): domain Bacteria; kingdom Pseudomonadati; phylum Pseudomonadota; class Betaproteobacteria; order Burkholderiales; family Comamonadaceae; genus Variovorax; species Variovorax sp. PEI5. The sequence goes on along the minus strand of NZ_CM155257.1, from coordinate 1,452,203 downwards.
CAGCAGGGCCTTGCAATGCGCGAGATGGTGGGTCAGGGCGGCATCGTCGACCGCGCCCAGGAACTCCACCGTGGGGCCGGCCGAGCGCCTGAGCGCGGCGCCGGCGCCCGCGCCGATCACGACCAGGCGCAGTCCCAGGCGGCTGCAGGCCTCCACGGCGATCTCCGTCTTCTTGTAGGGCGTGATCTGGCCGGCACAGAGGAAATAGTCCCCCGCGCCGGTCACCGGCGCGAAGCGCGCGACGTCCACCGGCGGATGCACCACGTGCGCGCTGCGGTGGTAGTAGCGCTGGATGCGCTGCGCGACATAGCGGGAGTTGGCGACGAAGTGGTCGACACGGTGCGAGGTGCTCACGTCCCATTGCCGCAGCGAGGGCGCGGTGAGCGACATCAGCGCGCGCGTCACGGGGCCGGCCGCCGCGCGGTACTGGGAATACAGGTCCCAGATATAGCGCATGGGTGAATGGCAGTAGCAGATGTGCATCGCCTGGGGGCCGGGGATGATGCCCTTGGCCGGACCGGCCTCGCTCGAGATGACCAGGTCGTAGTCGCTCAGGTCGAAGGATTCCAGGGCATAGGGCATCAGCGGCAGCATCCGTTGGTAGTGGCGGACCCCACCGATCCTCTGCAGGAACGACGTCGTGATGCGATGGCGACGCAACTTCTGCGAGATCGCACTCGGTTCGCAGACCAGCGTGAAGATGTCCGCATCGGGATAGAGATCGGAGAACACTTCCAGCACCTTCTCGCCTCCACGCATACCCACCAGCCAGTAATGAACCAGTGCGACTTTCATGCGGGAACGCCGCGCTCTCGGGTCTGGCGATGATTCATAGGAAATGTCTTATTTCGATGGAATGAATTGACTTAAATGACATCGGATCAATGAGAAAAATCTGCTTATTGATTTTTCTTAATTCCTATTTTGTATCTAAGGGCAAGTAATGTTTAAGTAATGATTTTTGAGTGGAATCGACATTACGCCATGGTCTTTTTTCGAGAATCTGAACAATTAATACGTCATGCGACGTCGAGCGACGTCGGGTCCAGGAAGGTTGAAACGGGGCGAGAGGAAGTGATCGACCTCATCGGAAGGGCCGGGATCGAGGGTCGGCTCGAGTCGGGAAGTCATTCGGACGAATCCGATGGGGATTCGACCGAAATGCCTGCGCGCCCGTTCGGGCACTGTTCACCGGATTACCGGGGATGCTCCGGATAATTGCTGCACGATGAATCCATTGGAGTCCAATTGACCCCTGATCCCCGTCCTGGCGAAGAGCCTTTGTCCAGCAGTCCGGCAATTGCCGGGAGTTGGTGCTCCCATGGAATGACGCGTCGCCTGGCGATGGCCATGGCGGCTTCCTGCGCATCGATGGGGATCGTCCCCGGCGCGCGGGCGCAGCCAGCACCCGCGCGTGATCCCGCCTCCAGGAAGTTCATCGACTCGGTGGGACTGTGCGTCAAGTTCCTTCAGGGTCAGCCGATGAGCATGTTTCCCATGCTGAGCGACCTCAATGTCAAGTGGGTGCGCGAACATGTCTATTGGCAATGGATGGAGACCTCGCCCGGGGTCTACAACGACTTCCATCCCGCCCTGCGCCAACAGCTCGCCTACTACAAGGCCAACGACATCGGGCTGGTGGCGCTGCTGACCCTGAGCAAGAGCACGACGAAGATGACCACGCCGGCCCATGTCGCGCTGCATGCCGATCCGGATGCCTTCGGTCGCTTCGCGGCCCACGTCGCGCATCTGCTCGACGAGGAAGGCGTGCGTTATGTGCTGGAGATCGGCAACGAGCCGCACAACTCGTCGCTGCTCGGCGCGCTGGGCGGCCAGTGGAACGGCAAGGCGCCATCGCCCTGGCTCGATCACTACGTCAGGATGGTGAACGCGGCGGTGCGTGAAGTGAAGGCCTACGACCCGAGGATCAAGCTGCTGGCCGGCGACGACATGTGGGTCATCGACTACTGGCTGCTCGAGGCCGGCCTGGATCCACGGCTGGACGGCCTCACGGTGCATCCGTACACGCCCGGCGTGCCCGAGATCGCGGCCGTCGCGCACGACACGGACTGGGTGCGCCCCTTCGTCGCGGTCGACCCCGATCGCTCCCTGGGCTCCGCCTTCGTGCGCCTCCAGGCTGCCGCCCAGAAGAAGCGGGGTCGGCCGGTGGAGATCTGGATCACGGAGATGGGATGGCCGTCGATGGATGGCGACAAGGCCATTCCCGGCGGGGTGCCCGAGCGCACCGTGGCGGCCTATCTGCCGCGCTCGTACATCCTGGCCGCGGAGGCCGGCGTGAAGGCCTTGCTGTGGTTCTCGTCCCAGGACCGGTCGGACGGGCCGTTGGGGCTGACGCGCAACGACGCCTCCCATCGCCTGGCCTACGAGGCCTTCAAGACCATGACCTCGGAACTCGGCCCCCTCGGCTTCGTGAAGCGCCTGTATGGCGGCAAGGGCAAGGCCGCCGTCGTGCAGGCCTTCCTCTTCAGCGACGGCCAGGCCGACGTGGTCGTCGCTTGGAACGCGACGAATGCCGCCGGGGAGTCGCTGATCGTTCCGCAAGGCGCGCTGCGCGAACTGGTCGTCCGGGATCTCCTGGGCGTGGAGCGCAGGCTCGCGCCGGCCGGCGGTCGCTTCCTGGTGCCCCTCGGCCTGGAGCCGGTCTATGTGCGGATGCCTTCGAGCGCGCGGTCCGACGGCATCGGAGCGGCGGCGAAGCCGCCGCGCGCCGCGCCGTCCTGAGTGGCCGGGACGCGGCGGCGGTCCGGGCCGGCCGGCTCAGGCGCCGCCGCTCGGGCCGCGCCCGTGGGCCGACAGGTAGCGGGCCTCGATGTCGACCGTCGCGGCCACGCCGAGCGAGCTCCGATGCGCCCCGAGCCACGACTCGCAGGCCTCGCGGCCCTTGCGGCGCAGCGACTCGAACAACGCCATGCCGACGCTGCGCTTGATCGACGGCTCCACCTCGAGGCCGGACGACGCCTCCGGCAGGCTCAGCACATGCATGCGGATGTCCCGGCCCGCGCGCGCGTTGAAGGCGGCGAGATCCTTCAGCTCCGAGACCAGGCCCTGGGTCGAGGCGATCTCGTTGATGCGATTGAGGATGTTCTTGGCGGTCGTGGGGGTCTCGGTGCGCGTCAGGGGCGTCAGCTCGACCATCAACACGTCGGCATCGGTCCGGTCCGCGTACAGGGGCCACAGCGTCGGATTGGCCGCGTAGCTGCCGTCCCAGTAGGCCTCGTCGTCGATCTGCACGGCCTGGAACACCAGCGGCGCGCAGGCCGAGGCCAGGATGGCGTCGATGGACATCTCCCCGGGACCGAAGACGCGATGCCGGCCACTGTTGACGCCCACCGCGTTGACATGCAGCGCCGGCGCGGCCGGCTGGCGCAATGCCTCGATGTCGATGAGGTCGTTCAGGATGAAGCGCAGCGGCCCCATGCCCAGCGGGTTCGTCAGGTAGGGCGACGTCAATGGCACCGCGTCGTCCCAGATGCCCTGGCTCGGTTTGCGCAACGGCAGCAGCAGCAGGGTGAAGGGCAGGCCGGCGAGGGCGACCTGCTGCCACAGGCGCGCCAGGCTGGCCTTCGCGCCCGCCCGGCCGCCGTGGGCGAGGCCGCTCGCCAGGGCGGCGCCATTCAACGCACCCGCGCTGGTGCCGCTGATGCGCCGGATGTCGATGTCGGGCTCCTCCAGCAGTCGGTCGAGCACGCCCCAGGTGAAGGCGCCGTGGGCGCCGCCGCCCTGCAGCGCGAGATTCAGGTCCGTCATGCGTCCTCCGCGTTCCCGGGCCCCGCAGCGGGCCCCCGATCCCCGCCACCATGGCAGGGGCCGAGCCCGACTATGGCAGCCGCGTCGCCCGCCCGACGTAGGCCGCAACGCCCGCGCGCCGTGGCATCGGTGATCGGGCCGCGTGAAGATCGCCCCGCAACGGAATGCGTGAAATCCCTACAGGCGCGCCGTGCCGTCGAGGCCTCACTGATCGAAAGACTTGTTCAACGAAGCATCGTTTTGATGCAATGTCGAAGACATTGGTCGCGAATCGGCTGGGATAAGCACTGAAAAGCCAGGACCCTGGTGGTCAAGCCGATGCTTCCCGTTATTCAATGGCATGCGGCTGCGGAAGAAGGGAATCCGCGGTCGCTGTCAGTCAGTTGATGAGTGGGTGTTCATGCGGAACTTGGCCCGGGAGCGAAAGCCTCCGGGCCGTTTTTTTTCCGCGTCCCGCAAGCTCAGCGCTCGAGCGTGGCGAAGGAGGAGAAGTACGGGCCCAGCGGCGAGGGCAGTCCGCCCTCCGGCATCTCGATCTCCGGCTCGGGCGCCGCCGTCGAGAACAGGATCAGGCCCAGGGCGATCGCGAAGCACAGACCCATCACCAGCAGCAGCCCGAGCAGGGAGCCGGCCCAGTAGGCCAGGGCCAGCAGTCCGATGTCCAGACCGAAGAGAAACAGCAGCGGATTCATGGATGGACGCTCCGAGAGAGTGGAGATGGACGAGGTGTAGATCACAAGGCGGTCGACGCGCGGTAGGTCAGTGCGCCATCGCCGATGCCGCGGGGGAGCCCGGCATCACGTAGGTGGCGCTCGCACGCGGCTTGATGAGGGAGGCGAGCGAGCGCTCGACCACCACGTGGCGCCGCGCCAGGCCGGTGCGCTGCAGCGACAGGCGCCGCGCCACGGTCTCGATGCGGGTGCGGAACTCGCGGTCGAAGGCCTCCGCCGACAGGGCCGCTTCCAGCGCGCCCGCGAACGCCATCGAGGCGATGCGGATGTCCGAACAGGCGGCGCTCAGGCGCACGGCGTCGCCGTCGAGCAGCACGGCATCGACGAGGTCGAGCTGGCTTTCGACGGCGGACAGCAGTTGCTGGGTGGACTGGAGGGTGTCGGGCATGGGAGGTCAGCTCCGGTTGTGACTGAGGAATTCCTGGGCGTTGGCCAGGAGCTTGTCGGCGATGGCGCCGGAATTCACCTTGAAGCTGCCATCGGCGATGGCCGCCTTGACGGCCGCGACCTTGGCCTCGTCGATCCCGCTGCCGGCCGAGACGACCTCCAGCGAGCGCGCCGAGGCCGAGACGGTCACCGGCACGCCGGACGTGGCGGCGACCGGCGACACCGGGCCGGTGGTCGACGAACGCGTCGCGCCGGGGGCGCCGCGCTCGCCGCGGACGCCGTTCAGGGCGGCCGTCTGAGCGGCATCGTTGAGGGAATTGATCTTCATGGCTGGCTCTCCAACGACCCCGTCACAGGGTCCTTGGACGTTCTTTCGGCGGTGCTGAAGAGAACTTGAGCCATTTTTCTGCCGGATCGTCAGATGATCGGCATCAGAGAGGCAGACGGACGGTTCGCATGTCGAGCACGATGCCATTGGCGATGCGCCCGTTCTCCATCCGCACCCGCACCGGCTGGCCGACCACGCCGGGGGTGATGGCCTCGGCGTCGGAGGAGATCTCGAAGCCCGGGCCCTGCGCCACCACCCGCACGGGGGTGCCGGCGGCGAAGGCCTGGGCCGCCTTGACCATCGACTGGCGCAATGGCTGGCCCGCCACCAGCGAGCGCGAGGCGACCTGGCCGACCCACTGGGTGGCCTCGAGCATCACCGGCGAGGGCTCGGCGGCCCAGTCGGCCTCGGTCTGGATGGCATCGGCGGCCGTCAGCACGCTGCCGGCGATGACGTTGTCGCGCAGCACCCAGGCCGGGCCGAAGGCCTTCACCGTCACCGGCAGGAAGACATTCCAGCGGCCGCCGCCCTGCGTGCAGCGCAGGCCCAGGCGGGTGCGGCCCCACAGTCGCGAGCCCACCGGGATGTAGGGCTCGACGTGGGAGCAGGGCGCCAGGCGCAGGCGGGCGTCCAGCGCGCCGATGGCGACTTCCATCCGCAGCGGCGCCGGCTGGGCCGACTGGGCCTTCGACACCGCGTCGTCCAGCCACTGCTGGGTCGAGGCGATGAATTCCGGGCTCACCTCGGCGCCCTCCGATGGCGCCTGCTGCGCCCGGGCCGGCGCCAGCGCCAGGGCGATGGCGCACAGGGCGGCGGCGAGCAGAGGGAATGAACGCATGCGGCAGATCCTTGGGTCGGAGGGTCCCGCGCGGCGGGAGGGAGTGACGGGTCCGGCGGGCGGCGCCCGGGGCGGGACGCGGCATCGCCGTGCACCGAACTGTAGGCACGATGGCGCCGCGCAAAACCGGGAACAGGCCGCGAAACCCCCCCTTACTCCAGGCTTCCGAGGCCGGCCGCGGCCGGACAATTTCCGCACGCCCCGCCATGGGCCACGCCCTCCCACCACGCACCCATCCCGACGCCGCCATGCTGGACTCACTGACGAACTCGCTGGACTTCAACGCGAAGGCCCTGGTGCTGCGCGCCGAGCGCCAGCGGACCATCGCCGGCAACATCGCCAATGCCGACACGCCCGGCTATGCCGCCCGCGACTTCTCGTTCGCCGACGCGCTGCGCGACGCGACCGGTGGTGGCGGTGGTGGCGGCGCGGGCCTGGCCGGCGGCGCGGCCGGCGGCCGCACCGACGCCCGCCACATCCCGCTGGGCGGCGCGGGCGCGGCGGGCGCCGGCGCCTCGATCGCGGCCGGCTATGCCGTGCAGACGCAGCCCACGCTCGACGGCAACAGCGTCGACCTCGACCGCGAACGCGCCGCCTTCGCCGACAACGCCGTGCGCTACGAAGCCACGCTGCGCTTCATCAATGGCGAGGGCAAGACCATGCTCGCCGCGATCCAGGGTCAGTAAGCCATGTCCATGTTCTCCATCTTCGGCATCTCCGGCAGCGCCGTGAGCGCCCAGTCGCAACGCCTCAACGTGGTGGCCAGCAACCTGGCCAACGCCGATGCCGTCGCCGGCCCGGACGGCCAGCCCTACAAGGCGCGTCAGGTGGTCTTCCAGACCCTCGCCATGGACGGCGAGACCAACGCCGGCGTGCGCGTGGACGCCGTGACCGAGAACCAGACCGCCGGGCGCAAGGTCCACGAGCCGGCCAACCCGATGGCCGATGCCCAGGGCTACGTGACGCACTCCAACGTCAACGCGGTCGAGGAGATGGTCAACATGATCTCGGCGTCGCGCTCCTACCAGAACAACGTCGAGGTGATGAACACCGCCAAGAGCCTGCTGCTCAAGACCCTGCAGATCGGCTCCTGAGCCGGCGCCTCCCACCCACGCATCCACCCGGGCTCCTCCCCACCATGACCGCCACCATCGCGACCAACACCCTGACCGGCACCACCAAGGCCTACGCGCCGACGTCGAGCGCCGGCGCCGAGGCGACGTCCTCGCTCACCGCCACCGGCGCCTCCGAGCAGCAGGACAAGTTCCTCAAGCTGCTGGTCGCGCAGATGAACAACCAGGATCCGATGAGCCCGATGGACAACGCCCAGATGACCTCGCAGATCGCGCAGATCAACACGGTCAGCGGCATCGCCCAGCTCAACGACACGATGAAGAACATGTCGACGCAGATGTCGGCCATGCAGGTGCTGCAGGCCGGCAACCTGGTCGGCCACAACGTGCTGGTCGAGGGCGACAGGCTCGCCTTCAGCAGCGATGGCAAGACCGGCGCCGGCGCCTTCGACCTCGCCGGCAAGGCCGCCGACGTGCAGGTGCAGGTGCTGACCCCGGCCGGTCGCGTGATCGACACCATCAAGCTGGGCGCGCTCGATGCCGGCCAGCACAGCTTCAATGTCGATGCCTCGGCCTATCCGACCGACACCCCGCTGAAGTTCCAGGCCGTCGCCTCCAACGGCGGCACGGCCGTGACCTCGACCCTGCTGATGCAGGACAAGGTCATGGCCGTGGGCAGCGGCACCGACGGTCTCACGCTGACCCTGCAGGGCAATGGCGTGAAGTCCTATTCCAGCGTGCGCTCGGTCCTCTGACCGCCGCATCGACGACCTTCCCGACCTTTCCCCTCCAGGAGCACCTTCCATGAGTTTCCAGCAAGCGCTCTCCGGCCTGAACGCCGCCAGCCGCAGTCTCGACGTCATCGGCCACAACATCGCCAACGCCAACACGGTGGGCATGAAGTCCGCGCGCGCCGAGTTCTCCGAGGTCTACGCCAGCGCCGCCGGCGGCCTGGGCGGCACCAATGTCGGCCTGGGCGTCGAGGTCGGCACCGTGTCGCAGCAGTTCGCCCAGGGTTCGATCAACATCACCGGCAACGAGCTCGACGTCGCCATCAACGGCGGCGGCTTCTTCCAGGTCAAGGCCAACGACGGCAGCACCGCGTACACCCGCTCGGGCAACTTCAAGCTCGACAAGGAAGGCAGCCTCATCACCAACAACGGCGCCCACCTGATGGGCTACCCGACCGACGTCAAGGGCGTGCGCCAGAGCTTCGACGCCCAGCCGCTCAGGCTGCCCACCGGCACCCCGATCCCGGCCAAGCAGACCAGCAAGATGACCGCCGAGATCACGCTCGACGCCACCGCCGCGGTCGCCTCGACCGCCACGCCGCCGACGCCGCTGAAGACCTACGGCACCTCGCTCACCGCCTACGACCCGCAGGGCCTGGAAGTGCCCGTGGGCCTGTACTTCGAGAAGACGGCCAACAACACCTGGAATGTCTACACCAGCGTCAACGGCGCCGATCCGGCGGCCTCGACCCCGTTCCAGCTGAACTTCAAGACCGATGGCAGCCTGGACACCGCCACCTCGACCGTGCCGACGCTGACGCTGGCCTCGCCCAACAATCCGGCGCAGACCTTCACCGCCTCGCTCGACCTGGGCAAGATGACCCAGGTCAACTCGCGCTTCGCGGTGGCCGACCTGTCACAGGATGGATACACCTCCGGGCAGCTCACCGGCATCGCCATCGAGAACAACGGCGTCATCACCGCCACGTACTCCAATGGCCAGACGCAGTCGGCCGGCCAGGTCGCGCTGGTCAACTTCCGCAATGCCCAGGGCCTGTCGCCGACCGGCGCGGGCTACTGGAGCCAGACCTTCGCCTCGGGCCAGCCGGTGCGCGGCGCGCCGGGCGACGGCACGCTGGGCCAGCTGCGCTCGGGCGCGCTGGAGGAATCGAACGTCGACCTGACGGCCGAGCTGGTCAACATGATGACCACCCAGCGCGCCTACCAGGCCAACGCCCAGACCATCAAGACCCAGGACCAGGTCATGTCGACCCTGGTGAACCTGCGCTGATCGCGCCCGAGACGGAGCCCGAGCGATGGACCACCTGATCTACACCGCCATGAGCGGGGCCAGCGCCGCCGCCGCGCGGCAGGGCGTGCTCGCCAACAACCTGGCGAACGCGTCGACGCAGGGTTTCCGCGCCGAGCTCTCGACCTATCGCGCGGTGCCGCTGCGCGGCGACGGCGCCTCGACCCGCGTGTTCGCGATGGAGGCCACCTCCGGCCACGACGAGAAGCCCGGCGCCATCCAGCGCACCGGCCGCACGCTGGACATGGCGGCCCAGGGCAATGCCTGGTTCGCGGTGCAGGGCCTCGACGGCACCGAGGCGTACACCCGCTCGGGTTCGTTCCAGGTCTCGCCCGAGGGCACGCTGACCACCACCAACGGCCTGATGGTGCTGTCCGATGGCGGCGCGCCGATCGACGTGCCGCCGGGCTCGGAACTCACCGTGGGCGGCGACGGCACGGTCAGCGCGCAGACCGGCAGCGCGCCGGCCGCCACCATCGGCCGCATCAAGCTCGCCACGGCGACGCCGGAGGACCGGCTCGCGCGCGGCGAGGACGGCCTGTTCCGCACCGCCACGCTGGACCCGCTGCCGACCAGCCCGGTCGCCCGGCTGGAGACCGGCGCGCTCGAGGGTTCCAACGTGAACCCGGTCGAGACCATGGTCGGCATGATCGCCGCCGCCCGCCAGTTCGAGCAGCAGATGCGCCTGCTCCAGACCGCCGAGAGCTCCGACAAGTCGGCCTCGCAACTGCTCAACATCCAGGGCTGAGGCCCGTCGCATCCGCCACCCAAGGAACCGCTCCGCCATGATCAATTCGCTCTGGATCTCCAAGACCGGCATGGAAGCCCAGCAGACCCAGCTGGACGTCATCTCGCACAACCTGGCCAACGTCTCCACCACCGGCTTCAAGCGGTCCAATGCCGTCTTCGAGGACCTGATGTACCAGAACCTGCGCCAGGTCGGCGCCAACAGCTCGGAGCAGTCGCAGTTGCCCACCGGCCTGCAGCTGGGCCTGGGCGTGCGCACCGTCGCCACCAGCCGCTCGTTCACGCAGGGCAGCATGCAGCAGACCAGCAACCAGCTCGACGTGGCGATCAAGGGCAACGGCTTCTTCCAGGTGACGCAGCCCGACGGCACCATCGGCTACACCCGCGACGGCTCGTTCCAGGTCGACTCGCAGGGTCGCCTGGTGACCTCGTCGGGTCTGCCGGTGGCCAACGGCATCACCGTGCCGCCCTCGGCCACCAACGTCAGCATCGCCGCCGACGGCACGGTCTCGGCCACGCTGCCCAACAGCGCGACGCCGCAGAACATCGGCTCGCTGGCGCTGGCCAACTTCGTCAATCCGGCCGGCCTGGAGCCGCGCGGCGACAACCTGTATGTCGAGACCGCCGCCTCCGGCCAGCCCAACGGCGGCACCGCCGGCACCAACGGCCTGGGCACGGTCATGCAGGGTTTCCTGGAGACCTCGAACGTGAACGTGGTGCAGGAGCTGGTCTCCATGATCCAGACCCAGCGCGCCTACGAGATGAACTCGAAGGCGATCCAGACCAGCGATCAGATGCTGCAGAAGCTCGGGCAACTCTGATGAACACCCCTAGTCTTCGCGCACTGCGTGTCGCTGCGCCAACCCCCTTGCAGGGGGCAACGCCGGCGGCCCGGCGGAGCCGGTTCCGCGGCGTTTCTGGCGTGGGCTTCGCTTCGCTCGCCTTTGCAATGCTGGGCGTCGTGGGGCTGAGCGGGTGTTCCACGCTGGCGCAGACGCCGGAGGTGGAGATGCCGAGGACGAACGTGGCGGCGCTGGCGCCGCAGGTGCCGGTGGCGGCGGTGCGGCCGGCGACGGGGAGCCTGTTCAATCCGGCGCGGTACCGGCCGCTGTTCGAGGACCGGCGCGCGCGCATGCAGGGCGACACGGTGACGATCCTGATCGTGGAGAACGTCAGCGCGAGCCAGAAGTCGACCTCGACCATCGACAAGAAGAACGGCATCGACACCAGCATCGCGGCGGTGCCGTTCCTCTCGGCCAACTCGTTCACGCGCGCCAGCGCCAGTGCCGATTCGAAGTACGACTTCGCGGGCAAGGGCGGCACCGAGAGCGCCAACACCTTCACCGGCTCGATCACCGCGACGGTGGTGGACGTGCAGCCCAACGGCCACCTGGTGGTGGCGGGCGAGAAGCAGATCGGCGTCAACCAGAACGTCGACGTGCTGCGTTTCTCCGGCACGGTCGATCCGCGCGCCATCCAGGCCAACAGCGTCGTCAACTCCCTGCAGGTGGCCAACGTGCGCATCGAGTCGCGCGGTCGTGGCGCGCAGCAGGAAGCCCAGGTCATGCCCTGGCTGGGTCGCTTCTTCATGAACGTGCTTCCCTTCTAGTATGTACACCCCCAGTCTTCGCGCACTTCGTGTCGCTTCGCCAACCCCCTTGCAGGGGGCAACGCCGGCGGCCCGGCTAAGCCGGTTCCGCGGCGTTTCCCGCTCGGGCTTCGCTGCGCTTGCCGCGCTGGCCGTTTTTCTTGGTCTTTGGGTCTCGCCGGCGCATGCCATTCGCATCAAGGAGCTGGCGGCCGTGCAGGGCGTGCGGACCAACCAGCTGACCGGCTACGGGCTGGTGGTGGGGCTTGACGGGACGGGCGACCAGACGACGCAGATGCCCTACACGACGCAGAGCGTGGCCAACTACCTGCAGCAGCTGGGCATCGTGCTGCCTGACAACCGGGCCTCGCAGCTGCAGCTGAAGAACGTGGCGGCGGTGATCGTGACGGCGCAGCTGCCGGCCTTCGCCCAGCCGGGCCAGACGCTGGACGTCAACGTGTCCTCCATGGGCAACGCCAAGTCGCTCAAGGGCGGCCTGCTGGTGGTGACGCCGTTGCGCGGCGCCGATGGCGAGATCTATGCGCTGGCGCAGGGCAACCTGGTGGTCGGTGGCGCCGGCGCCGCGGCCGGTGGCAGCAAGGTGCAGATCAACCACCTGAGCGCCGGGCGCGTGCCCAACGGCGCGCAGGTCGAGCGCGCCGTGCCGTCGCCGCTGCTCGAGGGCGAGAGCGTCAACCTGGGCCTCAACACCACCGACTTCCAGACCGCCCGTCGCGTGGCGCTGGCGATCGACCGCAAGATGGGCACCGGTACCGCGCGCGCCATCGACGGCCGCACCATCGAGGTCCGGGCGCCGACCGAGTCCAATGCCCGCGTCGGCTTCCTGGCCGAACTGGAGGAGATCACGCTCGACCAGGCGGCGCCGGCGGCCAAGGTGGTGATCAACGCCCGCACCGGTTCCATCGTGCTGAACCAGTCGGTGACGCTCGGGCCGTGCGCCATCGCCCATGGCAACCTGTCGGTCACGATCAGCTCGACGCCGGTCATCAGCCAGCCGGCGCCCCTGTCGGGTGGCCGCACGGTGGTGGCCGAGCAGGCCAGCATCCAGATCAAGCAGGAGCCCGGCATCCTGATCCAGGTGCCCAACTCGCCGCAGCTCTCGGACGTGGTGCGCGCGCTCAACGCGCTGGGCGCCACGCCGCAGGACCTGCTGGCGATCCTGCAGGCGATCAAGGCCTCCGGCGCCATGAACGCCGAACTCGAAGTCATATGAACAGGCTCACCCCCAGGCTTGCCCACTTCGTGTGGCAGCGCCAGCCCCCTTGCAGGGGGCAACGCCAACGGCCCGGCGGAGCCGGTTCCGCGGCGTTTCCGGAAGGAGTCAGGGCATGACCATCTCGTCCATGTCGTCCAATTCGCTGCCGGCGAGCAGCGGCAATGCGCTGGCGGCGGATGCGCGGTCGCTGGATGCGCTCAAGCTCGCGGCCGGCACCAACGATCCGAAGGCGGTCAGGGAGGCGGCCAAGCAGTTCGAGTCGCTGTTCATGCGCGAGCTGCTCAAGAGCATGCGCGAGGCGACCATGAAGTCGGGCCTGATGGACAGCGAGGGCGAGAAGCTGGGCACCGACCTGCTCGACCAGCAGTTCTCGGTCCAGCTCTCCGGCATGCCCGGTGGCCTGACCGACGCCATCACGCGCCAGCTGTCGCAGAAGATGACCGGCGACGCGCGCGGCAGCCTGCCGACCGTGTCGCTGCCGGCGGCTTCCACCGTGGTCAATCCGAGCGCCAGCCAGAGCGGCTTCGTGTCCCAGCACAGCGCCGCCGCCGAGCGCGTGGCGCAGGCCACCGGCATCCCGTCGAGCTTCATGATCGGCCAGGCCGGCCACGAGACCGGCTGGGGTCGCAGCGAGATCCGCAATGCCGACGGCAGCACGTCGCACAACCTGTTCGGCATCAAGGCCGGAGCCGGCTGGACCGGCAAGGTCGCGACCATCACGACCACCGAGTACGTCGATGGCGCGCCGCGCAAGGTGCAGGCCAACTTCCGCGCCTACGATTCCTACGAGGCCTCGTTCCGCGACTACGCGCGCCTGATCGGCGAGAGCCCGCGCTATGCGCAGGCCAAGGCCGTGGCCGCCGGCGCCGGCGGCGGTGCCGTCAACGGCGCCGCCCACACCTATGCGAGCGAACTGCAGCAGGCCGGCTACGCCACCGACCCGGCCTATGCCGCCAAGCTCAGCCGCGCCATCAACTCGACGCTCATGATCCAGCGCGCGCAGCAGGTGTGACGACCGTCGCTCCACCGTCGCCCGAGTCATCGTCATCCGCGTCGCCTTTCCCGAAGCCCTCCGCATCCCGAGACCTCTCCCATGAGTAACCTGCTCAACGTCGCCTCCCGGGCCTTGATGGCCAACCAGACCGCGTTGTCCACCACCGGCCAGAACATCGCCAACGCCAACACCGTGGGCTATTCGCGCCAGAGCGCGGTGCTGCAGTCGGTGGCCGGCCAATACACCGGCAGCGGCTACATCGGCAAGGGCGTGGAGGTGGCCGACATCACGCGTTCGCACAGCCAGTTCCTGACCCGCCAGGCGGTGCAGTCGCAATCGGTGGCGGCCATGGACTCGACCCGCGCCGACCGGCTCGCCGCGCTGGAGGACGTGTTCCCCAGCGGCACCAGCGGCATGGGCGCGGCCATGAGCGACATGCTCAATGCCTTCTCCGATGTCGCCACCACGCCCAACGACATGACGGCGCGCAACGTGGTGCTGTCGCGCGCCGACGAGATGGCGGCACGCTTCACCCATGCCCAGACCCAGCTCGACGACCTGCAGCGCGGCGTCAATTCGGGCCTGGCCGATTCGGTCAAGGCGATCAACAGCCTGGCCGGCCGCGTCGCCGCGCTCAACGAGCAGATCGCGCTCTCGCAGGGCAGCGGCCATGCCCCCAACGACCTGCTCGACCAGCGCGACCAGATGGTGCGCGAGATCGGCGCGCAGGTGCAGGTCTCGACCGTGGCGTCCGACGATGGCAGCCTGAACGTCTTCATCGGCAGCCAGGCGCTGGTGCTCGGCGCCAGCACCTCGAAGATGACGCTGCAGACCGCCGATGGCGGCACCAGCGGCCTGGCGCTCGAGCGCGCCATGCTCTCCAGCCCGATCGACGAATCGATGCTCTCGGGCGGCAAGGTCGCCGGGCTGCTGCGCTTCCAGAACGACGACCTGACGGCGGCCCGCGACGGCCTCGGCCGCATGGCGCTCACGGTCGCCACCGAGGTCAACCGGCAGAACCGCCTGGGCGTCGACCTCGAGGGCCACGCCGGCAACGGCCTGTTCCGCGACATCGCCATCCCCGATGCCGCCGCCGGCCTGGCCAACACCGGCAACGCGGTGGTGACCGCCCAGGTCGGCGATGCAAGCGGACTGGCCGCGTCGGGCTACGAGATCAAGTTCGGCGCCGGCGGCGCCTTCGAGGTGAAGCGGCTGTCCGATGGCAAGGCGACGCAGTTCGCCGGGCCGATGCCCGCGGTGGTCGACGGCCTGCGGCTCGACATCGCCAGCGGCGCGGCGGCCGCCGGCGACACCTTCACGCTCCAGCCCTACGCGGCGGCGGCCGGCGCGATGGGCGTGGCGCTGACCTCGCCGCGCGAACTCGCGGCCGCCAGTCCGGTCGAGGCGCGCCCGGCCGCGACCAACAAGGGCAGCATCGCCATCGGCACCATCGCGGCCACCGCGCAGGACGCCAACCTCAGGGCGCCGGTGACGCTGACCTTCAATGCCAACGGCACCTTCGACGTCGCCGGCAGCGGCACCGGCAACCCGAGCGGCGTGGCCTATGCCTCGGGCCAGCCGATCAGCTACAACGGCTGGACCCTGTCGCTCAGCGGCACGCCCAAGGCGGGCGACACCGTTACGGTGCAGGCCACCACCTCCGGCTATGCGACGCTCAATGCCGGCAACGCCAATGCGATCCTGGCGCTGCGCGACAAGCCGGTGTTCGACGGCGCGCCGATGGTCGACGGCTATGCCGGCCTGATCGCGCAGGTCGGCGTGCGCTCGCAGAGCGCGCAGTACGCCGCCGATGTCTCCGGCGCCATCGCCAGCAGCACCGAGACCCAGCGCGCCAACCAGGATGGCGTCAACCTCGACGAGGAAGCCGCCAACCTGCTGCAGTTCCAGCAGGCCTACCAGGCCTCGGCCAAGATGATCCAGGTGGCGCAGAACCTGTTCGACACCCTGCTGCAGAACATGCGCTGAACGAGCCCGCCACGGCGCCAGCTCCCGCGCCACCCGCACGCCCACCCGCCCAGAGGAAGGAAAACCATTCATGTCCAGCACCCGGCTCGCGACCGCCAACGCCTACGACAACGCCTTGAGCCGCATCGCCACGCGCCAGTCGCAGATGTCCAAGCTGCAGGAGCAGATCAGCGCCAGCAAGCGCGTGCTGCGCCCGAGCGACGACCCGACCGCCGCCGCGCAGGCCGAGCGCGCCACCACGCGCATGGCGCGCGTCGCCACCGACCAGCGCGCGCTCGAGGTGCAGCGCAATGCCGTCTCGACGGCCGAGTCGACCCTGGGCGATGCGATGACGGCGATGCAGAGCTTCCGCACGCTGGTCGTGCAGGCCGGTGGCGTCGGCCTCTCGGCCACCGACCGCGCCAGCATCGCGCAGCAGATGACGACCCTGCGCGACGAGCTGGTGGGCCATGCCAACACCCGCGACGGCAATGGCCTGCCGCTGTTCGGTGGCCTGGGCAGCACCGGCGCGCCATTCGTCGACGATGGCACCGGCGTCAACTACCAGGGCATCGCCGGCCAGCCGGCCGCCAGCGAGGTCGGCGTGCCCGCCGCGCTCGACGGCCATGCGACCTGGATGGACGTGCCCACCGGCAATGGCGTCTTCGCCATCGCGCAGGGCGCCGGCACCAGCGGCGTCTGGACCAATGCCGGCCAGGTCAGCGACCCGGCGGCGCTGACCGGCCATGGCTACCAGGTCAGCTTCTCCGTCGATGCCGCCGGCGCCACCACCTACGACGTCACCGACACCACCACCCATGCCGCGGTGAAGACCGGCCAGCCCTACAAGAGCGGCCAGGCCATCGCGTTCGACGGCATGTCGTTCCTGGCCAGCGGCAAGCCGGCCAATGGCGACAGCCTGAGCGTCTCGCCCAGCACGCGCTCGAGCCTGTTCGGCGTGCTCGACCAGGCCATCGCCAGCGTGCGCGACGGCACCACCCCCGGCGCCGTGACGCAGGGCGTGGCCCAGGCGCTGGCGCAGATCGACACGGCGGCCTCGCGCCTGTCGTCCTCGCGCGGCCGCGCCGGCGACCTGCTCAACCGCGTCGACAGCATCACCAACCGCCAGGAGACGCGCAACGCGCAGCTCGAGGCCGACCGCTCGCGCGCCGAGGACCTCGACACCGTCAAGGCGATCTCCGAATTCAAGACCAACGAGACCGTGTACTCGGCGGCGCTGAGTTCCTACGCCCAGGTCCAGAAGCTGTCGCTGTTCAACTACATCGGCTGAGGCGGGAAGGGGACTGGCATGGCGCAATCGGTTCTCGGCAGCCTGACCCTGGGCTACCGGCCGCTCTGGAATCGGGCCCGCGCGCTGGCGGGCGTGCGGCTGTTCGTGCATGCCGACGACCCCGGGGTCGATGGCCAGCATCTGCTGCGCACGCTGGAGGAGCTGTGGTCGGCCGAATCGCCCGACCTGCTGCTGGTGGCGCGCTCGCGCGAATTGCTGGGCGGCCTGCTGGCGCACGCCACGCGCGCCGATCCGGCCATCGAGGTGCCGGCGGCGTGGCTCGACGACGCGCGCCTGCGCGGCGCGCTGCGCGAGGCCCACGCGCGCGGCGCGCGGCTGGTGCTCGATGGCACGCCCGACGAGCTGCGGCCGCTGGCGGGCGAGCGCTGGGCCGCGCGCCGCGCCGTCCAGCTCGCGCCGCTCGATGCCGCCGTCGCGCTGCAGGCGGCATTGCGCGCGCGCGACAACAGCGCCGGCGCCCGCATGGCCGGCCGCGCCGCCGACAGCCCGGTGCAGGCCGACATGCTGATCGATGGCGTCGCCAGCCGCGCCCTGACCGAGCATGCGCTCGACCAGCAGGGCGCCTGGGCCGTGACCGGCTGGCCATTGGAGGACGTGCTGCACCGCTACCGGGGCCAGCCCTTGCCGCCGACCCGGCGCGCCATCGTGCAGACCATGAACGCGCTGGATGCCGAGCAGTCGCTCGACCGCATCGAGCTGGCCTTCGCGCAGGAACCGGCCCTGGCCTACCGCCTGCTGATCTATCTCAACTCGGCCGGCCTGGGCCTGCGCAACGGCATCGCCTCGCTGCGCCATGGCTTCATGATGCTGGGCTTCCGCACGCTCAACCGCTGGCTGGCCGAGCAGCTGCCCCATGCCAGCGACGATGTCGCCCTGCGCCCGGTGAATGCGTCGATGGTGCTGCGCAGCCAGCTCATGCACCACCTGATGGATGCCGGCATCGAGGAGGACCTGCGGCGCGAGATCTACCTGTGCGGCCTGTTCTCGCAACTCGACCTGGTGATGGACGAGCCCCTGCGCGCCAGCCTGGCGCGCATCCCGCTGCCCGACCGCATCGTCATGGCGGTGCAGGGCGGCAGCGGCCCCTACGCGCCGACGCTGCAGGTCGCCTGCGCGATGGAGGGCGACGACCCCGACACCGTGCGCAGCCTGCGCCAGACTCACGAGATGGAGCCGGAGGACGTCAACCGGGCCCTGCTGCGGACCCTGGCGGCGATCGGCGCGCGGGTCGGCCGGGCCTGAGGACCGCCACCGCGCGCGTGGGGCTCAGGCCGACGCGTCGTCGACCGGGTCGTCGAGCACCAGCCGCACCCGGCGCGCCAGGTCGGCCAGCCGGTAGGGCTTCTTCAGGATCTCGAACTCCACGCCCTGGTCCGAGTTCTTGCCATCGGCCGAACCGGCGAAACCGGTCGTCAACAGGACCCGGATGCCGGGCAGGCGCCGACGCATCTCGCGCGCCAGGCCGAAGCCATTCATGCCGCCGGGCATGATGAGGTCGGAGAACAGCAGGTCGGGCGTCCAGGCATCGCGCTGGTCCTCGACCAGCTGCAATGCCTCGCGCGCGTTGCCCGCCACGTGCACCGTGTAGCCCAGGTCCTGGAGCATGTCGCGCGAGAGTTGCGCCACCTCGATGCGGTCGTCCACCACCAGGATGGTCTCGCTGCCGCCGTGGTCGGCCGCGCGGCGGGTCGTGCGCGCCACGGCGGGCGGCGCCAGCGAATCGGTCGCCGGGAAATACATGCGCACCGTGGTGCCGACGCCGAGCGCGGACTCGACGCTGGCCGTGCCGCCGGACTGCTTGGCGAAGCCGTGGACCATCGACAGGCCCAGGCCGGTGCCCTTGCCTTCCTCCTTGGTGGTGAAGAAGGGGTCCATCACGCGACCCAGGATCTCCGGCGCGATGCCGGTGCCGGTGTCAGTGATCGACAGCGACACGTAGCGCCCCGGCATCAGGCCGACGAAGGTGCCCATGTCGTCGCCGTCAACCTCGATGCTCTGTGTCCTGAGCGTGACGGTGCCGCCATCGGGCATGGCGTCGCGCGCGTTGACCAGCACGTTGAGCACCGCCATCTCCAGCTGGGTCGGATCGAGCTGGCAGTTGCCCAGGGCCGGCTCCGGCGCCATGCGGACCTCGATGCCCGCGCCCAGGGTTTCCTTGACCAGGTCGGCGATGCCCTCGGCCAGGCTGTTGAGATTGACCAGCCGTCCCTCCAGGCGCTGCTTGCGCGAGAAGGCGAGCAGCTGCTGCGTCAGGGTCGAGGCGGTCTGGACGGCGCTGCGGATGTTGTCGACCGCGCGGCTCAGGGCGGCATCGGTCACGTTGCCGGCCTTGCGGCGGTGCTCGAGCAGGTCGAGATGGCCCGACATCACCTGCAGCAGGTTGTTGAAGTCGTGCGAGATGCCACCGGTCAGCTGGCCGAGGGCTTCCATCTTCTGCGCCTGGCCGAGCGCCTCCTCGGCATCGCGACGCCGGCTCACGTCGAGCTGGGAAGCGAAGAAATAGACCAGCTCCTTGTCCTGGTTGTAGACCGGGGAGATGTAGAGCGCATTCCAGAACGTGGTGCCGTCCTTGCGGTAGTTCAGGATCTCGGTGTTGATCTCGCGTCGCGCCTCGACCGCCTCGCGCACGGCGGCGATGGTCGCGCGATCGGTGTCGGGGCCCTGGAGGAAGCGGCAGTTGTGGCCGATGATCTCCTCGCTGGCATAGCCGCTCATGGAGAGGAAGGCACGATTGGCGAAGACGATCGGGTTGTCGGGCTTGCGCGGGTCGGTGACCAGCATCGGCATGCGCGTGGTCTCGATGGCGGCGAAGAAGATGTCGTCGCGGTGGCCCGCGATCGAGTCGTCGTGCGAGTGCTCGACCGCCACCTCGGGGGGTGGCGAATTCCTGATCTTCGGTTTTTCCGACTGGGCCATGATCTTCGGTCAGCGCCGAAGAACCGTCGCTGAAGGAGAGGAGAGTTGAACGATGAAGGGAAGACCGGTCGCCGGCGGTGCCGGCGACCCGACCCGGGACGGTGGCGCGATGCGTTCGCATCCGATCCGGGCCCGGGTCATGGATCTTCCCATGGGGGGTCGGCGGCGACGTCGGAACGACCGGGGTCGGTCAGTCCTGCTTGTCGTCGGTCTTGGCGTCGTCGTGCTTCAGCGCCGGCTTCTGGCCGGGCTGGGGCGCGTGTTCCGCGCCGGGGGCGATTTCCTCGCCGCGATGCTTCTTTTCCTGTTGCACTTTTTTGTCGTGCGCGACATTGCGTGGATCGGTCATGGGGGTCAAGTTGCCGTCGCCCCGAGCCATCCCGGGTGGGACGGCACGCCGATCGCGGCGCCCAGCAGGCGCCGCCTGGCGACGGCAATTTGTCCCTCGCCGTGTCAGACCGACATGATCGAGACCGACTTCGTCACCAGGTAGCCTTCCAGCGCCTCGGGTCCGCCCTCGGAGCCGTAGCCCGAATCCTTGACGCCGCCGAACGGCATCTCCGGCGATGGCGTGGCGGGCTGGTTGATCCACAGCATGCCGACCTCGACGCGCTGCGACAGCAGGTGCGCGTTGGCGATCGACTTCGTGAACGCGTAGCCGGCCAGGCCATAGGGCAGGCGATTGGCCTCGGCGATGGCCTCGTCGAGCGAGTCGAAGCCGCGGATGGCGGCGATCGGGCCGAACGGCTCGTTGTTGAAGACATCGGCATCGAGCGAGACATCCGTGAGCACGGTAGGGGCGAAGAAGTTGCCTTCGCCGCCCACGCGCTCGCCGCCGGTGGCGACCTTGGCGCCGGTGGCGCGCGCGTTCTCCAGGATCTTGCCCATCGCCGCGACGCGGCGGCCATTGGCCAGCGGGCCGAGCGTGGTGCCCTCGGCCAGGCCGTCGCCGAGCTTCAGGCTCTCGGCATGCTTGACCAGTTCGCGCGCGAACTCCTCCTTCAGGCTGTGGTGCACCAGGAAGCGCGTCGGCGAGATGCAGACCTGGCCGGCGTTGCGGAACTTGGCGCCGCCCGAGGCCTTGACCGCCAATGCGACATCGGCATCCGCGGCCACGATAACGGGCGCGTGGCCGCCCAGCTCCATCGTCGCGCGCTTCATGTGCGAGCCGGCCAGCGCGGCGAGCTGCTTGCCCACCGGCGTCGAGCCGGTGAAGGTCACCTTGCGGATGATCGGATGGGCGATCAGATAGGAGGAGATCTCGGCCGGATCGCCGAACACCAGGCCGACCGTGCCGGCCGGCACGCCGGCATCGACGAAGGCCTGCAGCAGGGCGGCGGGCGAGGCCGGCGTCTCCTCGGGCGCCTTGACCAGGAACGAGCAGCCGCAGGCCAGCGCCGCGCCGAGCTTGCGCACGATCTGGTTGACCGGGAAGTTCCAGGGCGTGAAGGCGGCGACCGGGCCGATCGGTTCCTTCAGCACCAGCTGCTGCGCCGCGAGATTGCGCGAGGGCACGATGCGGCCATAGACGCGCCGGCCCTCGTCGGCGAACCATTCCAGGATGTCGGCCGCGGCCAGCGCCTCGCCACGCGCCTCGACGAAGGGCTTGCCCTGTTCCTGCGTCAGCAGGCGGCCGATGGCGTCGGCGCGCTCGCGCACCAGGCCGGCGGCCTTGCGCATCGTGGCCGCGCGCTCGTTGGCGGGGATGCGGCGCCAGGCCTCGAAGCCGCTCTGGGCCGCCGCCAGCGCGCGGTCGAGGTCGGCGATGCCGGCATGGGCGACCTTGCCGATCGGCTGGCCGGTGGCGGGATTGACCACGTCGATGGTCTTGCCGCTGGCGGCATCGCACCATTCGCCATTGATCAGAAGCCGTGTGTCGGTGTAGCTCGTCATGTTCGCTTGCATCCTTCGAGGAAAAGGGTTGGGAGAACCGGACATCCTAGCGTCCTTCGAAGGCGCGCCGCGCCGCGTGGGCACGAACGACGCATCGATCATTCGGAGGGTTCGCGCGTCACGGGTGATGAATGTGCAGATTCCTCGAAATGGGACGGCATAAAGTTTCCAGGCCCGACCACCGCAACAAGGAGTAGGAAAGAATGTTCAAGGCATCGATGATCGCCAGCGCGCTGCTGCTGGCCCTCGCGGGAGCCCGGGCGGCGCCCCAGGATCTGACGGTCAGGGGCCTGATCACGCCCGAATCCTGCACGCTGGAACTGGGCAACCATGGCGCGCTCGACTACGGGACGCTGAGCGCGTCGACGGTCAGGACCTACGAGGATGCCGATCCGTTCTACCTGCTGCCATCCCGGCGGATCTCGCTGACCGTCACCTGCCCCTCGGCCACGGCGGTGGCGCTCGCGGCCACCGACAACCGCGCGGCGTCCAAGCCCGACTTCACGGCCGGCGACAGCCTCGGGTTCGGTCTCGGGCGCTCCGGTGCCCAGCCGGTGGGCGTGTTCCGGATCCAGGTCGTCGACATGCGGCTGGTGCGAACGCCCGATGGCGTGCCCGAGCCGGCCGTCCGGGTCCTCGTGCGGCCCAAGGGCGCCACCCGGGGTGCCTGGGGCCCCAGGCGGACGGATGCCGACCAGGGCTTCATCGACCACGCGATGGCGACCGGCTATGGCGCGACGGCGGGCGCGCGGGTGCCCACGGCGATCGTCAGGATGCTCGGCGCGCTGGAGGTGTTCCCGTTCGTCCTGAAGAGCGTGGTCCAGGGCGCGCGCTCGGGCATCGCGATCGACGGCGCGGCGACCGTGGACTTCGAATATCTCTGAAGGCGCGCGGCGCCCGCGCCCTCACGCGCCCGGCCGCCCCCGCATCAGGTCGCGCGTCAGGATCGCGGCCGGCACCTCGCGGCAGCCGCTGGCGTTCTGGCCGGCCCACAGGGTGGAGAAGTCGTCGCGCCCGAGTCGTTCGGCGGCGGCCTTGAGGGGCGCCAGGGCGGCGCCGGCGAGCGGGAAGGCCGGGGCGATGGCGCCGAGCGGACCGAGCTCGTCGAGCAGCCGGTTGCGGATGCCGCGCGCCGGTCGGCCGCTGATGAGGTTGGTGAGCACCGTGTGCGCGGCGCGCGGGCCGCTCAGTGCCGTGCGGTGCAGCCCGGTGGTGGTGGCCTCGGGGCACAGCAGATAGGCGGTGCCGACCTGCACGCCGGCCGCGCCGAGCGCCAGGGCCGCCGCCACTGCGCGCGCATCGGCGATGCCGCCGGCGGCGATCACCGGCAGGTCGATGGCGGCGGCGATCTGCGGCACCAGGGCCAATGTGCCCAGCTGCGTCGTCAGGTCGTCCGTGAGGAAGAGGCCACGATGGCCGCCGGCCTCCAGGCCCTGCGCGATCACGGCATCGGCGCCCCGGGCGGCCAGCCAGCGGGCCTCGGCCACCGTGGTGGCGCAGCCCAGCACCGTGGCGCCCCAGGCCTTGACGCGCGCCAGCAGGGCCGGCGCCGGCAGGCCGAAATGGAAGCTCACGACCGGCGGCCGAAATTCCTCCAGCACATCGGCCATGGCGTCGTCGAAGGGTCGCCGCGCGCCGCCGGCCGGCACGGCCGCGGGGTCCAGGCCCAATTCCGCGTAGTAGGGCGCCAGGGCGGCCCGCCAGGCGGCCTCGCGCGCGGCATCGGGCGTGGGCGGGGCGTGGCAGAAGAAGTTGACGTTGAAGGGCCGGCGGGTGCCCTGGACGATGGCCCGCAGCTCGTCGCGCAGCGCCTCGGGCGCGAGCATGGCGCAGGGCAGCGAGCCCAGCGCGCCGGCCTCGGACACCGCGATCGCCAGCGCGCTGCCCTGGACGCCGGCCATCGGCGCCTGGATCAGCGGCAGGTCGATCGACAGCAGCTCGGGGAGCGATGGGCGGGTCATGGGTGGCGCTCGTAGGTGACGACATCGAACGGCAGGCCATCGGCCGCGACATGCGCCGCGCGCGCCGTCTCGCGCCAGGCGGCGGGATCGAGCTCCGGCGCACGGGCGTCGCCCTCGAAGTCGCGGCCGATCTCGGTCACCACGGCGCGCCGGGCGATGGCGGCGGCCTGGGCGTAGATCTGCGCGCCGCCGATCACCCACACCTCCGGCGCATCCGCGCACAGCGCCAGGGCCGCGTCCAGGCCATCGGCGCGGCGCGCGCCGGCTGCCTGCCAGCCGGCCTGCCGCGTGACGACGATGTTGTCGCGCCCGGGCAGGGGCCGGAAGCGCGGCGGCAGCGAGTCCCAGGTGCGGCGGCCCATGACCACCGGCGCGCCGGCGGTGGCGCGCTTGAAGTGCGCCAGGTCCTCCGGCAGCTGCCAGGGCAGGTCGCCATCGCGGCCGATCACGCCGTTGGCGGCGCGGGCGTAGATGAGGTTGACGCGGGTCGTGCCGGTCATGGTCGCCGCCCCGCTCAGACCGCCACCGGCGCCTTGATGGCCGGGTGGTGCACGTACTCGTGGACCTCGAAGTCCTCGAAGCGGTAGTCGAGGATCGATGGCGGCCGGCGCTTGATCTCCAGCAGCGGATAGGGATGGGGCGCGCGCGCGAGCTGCAGCGCGACCTGCTCGGCGTGGTTGCTGTAGATGTGGCAGTCGCCACCGGTCCAGATGAAGTCGCCGACGTCGAGGTCGCACTGCTGCGCCACCATGTGCGTGAGCAGGGCGTAGCTGGCGATGTTGAAGGGCACGCCCAGGAAGATGTCGGCGCTGCGCTGGTAGAGCTGGCAGCTGAGCCGGCCGCGCCCGCCGGGCTCCTGCGCCGGCGCGACGTAGAACTGGAAGAAGGCGTGGCACGGCATCAATGCCATCTTCGACAGGTCGGCCACGTTCCAGGCGCTGACGATGATGCGGCGCGAGTCGGGGTTGGACTTCAGGGTCCGGATGACCTCGGCGATCTGGTCGATGTGGCCGCCCTCGGGCGTCGGCCAGCTGCGCCACTGCACGCCATAGACCGGGCCCAGGTCGCCATCCTCGCGCGCCCACTCGTCCCAGATCGTGACGCCGCGTTCCTTCAGCCAGTTGTTGTCGCTGGAGCCGGTCAGGAACCACAGCAGCTCCTGGATGATGGAGCGCAGATGCACCTTCTTGGTCGTCACCAGCGGGAAGCCCTCGTTCAGGTCGAAGCGCATCTGGTAGCCGAACACGCTCTTGGTGCCGGTGCCGGTGCGGTCGGCCTTGTGCACGCCGGTGGTCTCGACGTGGCGCATGAAGTCCTCGTACTGCGAGCGGATCGGCCGGCTCATCGCACCAGCTCCTCGTGGCCCGCCGCGCGCAGCACGCGGCCGGGATTGAGGACGTTGTGCGGATCGAGTCCCTGCTTGATGGCCCGCATCATGCCCAGCGCCACCGGCGACTTGTGCTTCTCCAGCTTGTGCAGCTTGAGCGCGCCGATGCCGTGCTCGGCCGAGAACGAGCCGCCGAACCGCTCCACCGCGTCGTAGACCAGCGTGTTGACGCGCTCCTCCTGCTCGCGCAGGAAGGCCTTCGTGTCGCCAGCGGCCGGGGCCTGCACGTTGTAGTGCAGGTTGCCGTCGCCCAGGTGGCCGAAGTTGACCAGCCGCACGCCGGGGATCTCGCGCGCGAGCAAGGCGTCGGTCTCGGCGACGAAGTCCGGGATGCGCGAGACCGCGATCGAGATGTCGTGCTTGATGTTGAGGCCTTCCTCGGCCTGCGCCAGCGGGATGCTCTCGCGCACGTGCCACAGCCCGCGCGCCTGGGCGATGTTCTCGGCCACCACGGCGTCGCTCACGCAGCCGTCCTCGAAGGCGGTCTCCAGCAGGGCCTCGAAGCGCGCGCGGGCGTGCTCCTCGGATTCGCTGTCGGAGTTCTCCAGCAGCACGCAGTACGGCACCGACTCGTCCTCCAGGAAGGGCACGCGCAATTGCGGCATGTGCTTGCCCACCAGGCTGAGCGCGAAGCGGCCCATGACCTCGAAGCCGGTGAGCCCGGCGCCCAGCTGGCGATGCGCCAGGCCCAGCAACGTGACGGCGTGCTCCAGCGAGGGCACGGCGGCCCAGGCCGTCAGCCGCGCGGCGGGCTGCGGATAGAGCTTCATGGTGGCGGCGGTGATGATGCCCAGCGTGCCCTCGCTGCCGATCATCAGGTCGCGCAGGTCGTAGCCGGTGTTGTCCTTCCTCAGGCCGTTGGTGCCCTCCCAGATCTCGCCCTGCGGCGTCACCACCTCCAGCCCCAGGCAGAGGTCGCGCGCGTTGCCGTAGCGCAGCACCTGGGTGCCGCCGGCATTGGTCGCCAGGTTGCCGCCGATGGTGCAGCTGCCCTCGGCCGCCAGGCTCAGGGGGAACAGGAAGCCGGCCCGGTCGGCGGCCTCCTGCAGGGTCTGCAGCACGCAGCCGGCCTCGACCGTGACGGTCAGGTTGGCGGCATCGATGGCGCGGATGGCGTTCATGCGCTGCAGGGTCAGCACCACCTGGGTGCCGCTCTGGTCGGGCGTCGAGCCGACCGCCAGGCCGGTGTTGCCGCCCTGGGGCACCAGCGAGGCGCCGGCCGCGGCGCAGGCCTTGACGACCTCGGCCACCTGTCGCGCGTTGGCCGGCCGCACCACGGCCAATGCCTTGCCGCGCAATCGGCCGCGCCATTCGCGCTCGTAGGCGGTGAGGTCGTCGCCGGTCTCGTCGGTCAGCACGTGCGGCGCGCCGACGGCCGCGCGCAGGGCCTCCAGCAGCGGGGTATGGGGGGAGGAGGGGGAAGTCATGGGTTCTCTCGGTGTTTCCGGTCAGGCCGCGGCGGCGGCATCGGCCCCGTGGCGCAGCCGCAGGCGCACGTGCCAGGCGCAGGCGGCGAACAGCGCCAGGCACAGCGCGATCTCCAGTCCGGCCAGCGCGCGGCTCAGGGGCAGCGTGTCGCTCCAGGCGCGCACCACGCCTTCGGTGAAATAGAGCCAGATCATCAGGCTGACCCAGCGGTAGGTGTACATGCGGCGCTTGAGCAGGCCGGCCAGCGGCAGCACCAGCGGCAGCACCTTCAGCGCCAGCACCGAGCCGCCCGGGCGCAGCGGCGCCAGCCACATCTCCCACGCCAGGCCCAGCACGATCAGCCCGACCAGGCTGCCCACCGCCAGGACGCGGGTGGCGGCGACGGAGGCGCTCGGACGGGAGATGGCTTGCATGAAAGGGGGGAGGGTTGGGACGTGGCGAAAGGGCCCGGACCGGATATGAAAAAGGTCCGATGGCATGATACCGGCCGTCTTCCGACCCCTCCGCTCCCATGACCGTTGCCCCGCCACCCGACGCTCCGTCCCGCGCACCGTCGCCCTGGGTGGTCTGCCTGTGCGCCCAGTGGTGCGGCACCTGCCGTGACTACCGGCCGCTGTTCGAGGAGGTCGCCCGCGCGCATCCGCACCTGCGCTTCGCCTGGGTCGACATCGAGGACGACGCCGATGTCGCCGGCGACTTCGACATCGAGACCTTCCCGACATTGCTGGTGGCCGATGCCGAGGGCACCCGCTTCATGGGCCCGCTGCTGCCGCATGCCGCGACCCTGACGCGCACGCTGGCCGCGCTGCGGGCGGCCCACCCGTCGGAGGCCGACGTGGCCGCGCTGCTGGCCGCGCTGGCGGCGGCGCCGGCGCGCTTCGAGCTGGCGCCGCCGGCCGCCTAGGCGCCCAGGAACCCGCGCAGCGCCGCCAGCGTCGCCTCCGGCGCCTCGCTCATCAGCGCATGGCCGGCCTCGACCGTCACCACCCGCGCCTGCGGCGCCCGGGCGGCGAGCGCGCGAGCCGCGCGCGGCGGCGTCATCTGGTCGGCGGCGCCGAGCAGGAACAGCAGCGGACAGCCGGAGGCGGCCACGGCGTCGATCGCCGCCTCGCCACCGGTGTAGTCGTCGCAGGCCTTGAAGCCGGTGTGGAAGACATTGGTCTCGCGGTTGGAAGCCAGCACCCGGCGCATCAGCGCGCGCGAGCCGCCATACAGCCAGGTGCCGGGGCCGAGCGAGGAGGGCGGCGGCGCCAGCGAGGAGTGCGAGAAGACGTTGATCTGGTCGATCGCGCGCAGCGGCGCGTCGCGCGAGCTCGCCAGCAGCGCCGGCGACACGGCCATCGGATAGGCGGTGCCGACCATGGCCAGGTGCGTGACGCGCTGCGGCGCCCGGGCGGCGGTCTCCAGCGCGATCAGCGAACCGAAGCTGTGGCCCACCAGGGCCGCGCGCTCGATGCCGGCGGCGTCGAGCAGGTCGGCCACGAAGCGCGAGGCGTCCTCCACGCTCGCTGGCGGCGCGCCGGCGCTGCGGCAGTGCCCGGGCAGGTCGATCGCCAGCACGTTCCAGCCGTGGTGGGCGAACCAGCGGCTCTGCAGGATCCAGACGCTGTGGTCGTTGAGCACGCCGTGGATGAAGACCACCGTGGGCCGGGCGGGGTCGAAGGTCTTGCCGCCGGTGTAGGCGTAGGTGGCGTGGCCCTGGACGGTGAGCAGCATCTCAGGCCCCCGCCTTCTCGGCCGCCTTCAGGGCGCGCCGGAGGTCGTCGATCAGGTCGGCCGGGTCCTCCAGGCCGATCGACAGCCGGATCGTGCCCTGCGAGATGCCGGCGCCGGCCAGTGCCTCGTCGGTCATGCGGAAATGCGTCGTGCTCGCCGGGTGGATCACCAGGCTGCGGCAGTCGCCGACGTTGGCCAGGTGGCTGAACAGGCGCAGGGCCTCGATGAAGGCCTTGCCCTGCGCGCGGCTGCCCCTGAGGTCGAAGCTGAAGACCGCGCCGGCGCCGCGCGCGCCATGCCGCAGCAGCCGGCCGGCGAGCGCATGGCTCGGGTGCGAGGGCATCAGCGGATGGCCCACGCGCGCCACGAAGGGATGCTCGGCCAGGAACTCCACCACCTTCTGCGTGTTGTCGATGTGGCGCTCCATGCGCAATGGCAGGGTCTCGATGCCCTGCAGGATCAGCCAGGCCGTGTGCGGGCTCATCGAGGCGCCGAAGTCGCGCAGTCCCTCGCGGCGCGCCCGCAGCAGGAAGGCGCCGACGGTGCTCTCCTCGCTGAAGACCATGCCATGGAAGCCGGCATAGGCCTCGGTCAGGCCGGTGAAGCGGCCCGAGCGCTCCCAGTCGAAGCTGCCGCCATCGACCACCACGCCGCCGATCACCGTGCCGTGGCCGGAGAGGAACTTGGTCGCCGAGTGATACACCAGGTCGGCGCCGTGGTCGAAGGGCCTGATCAGGTAGGGCGAGGTCAGGGTCGAGTCGACCAGCAGCGGCACGCCCACCGCGTGCGCGATGTCGCTCACGGCCGGGATGTCCAGCACGTCCAGGCCCGGATTGCCCACCGTCTCGCCGAACAGCAGCCGGGTCTCCGGCCGGATGGCGGCGCGCCAGCCATCGAGGTCGCCGGGCTGCACGAAGGTGGTCTCGATGCCGAAGCGCCGCATCGTGTAGTGCAGCAGGTTCTGCGAGCCGCCATAGAGCGCCGTGCTGGCCACGATGTGCGAGCCCGCGTCCATCAATGTCGCCACGCTCAGGTGCAGCGCGGCCTGCCCGCTGGCCGTGGCGATGGCGCCGATGCCGCCCTCGAGCGCGGCCACGCGCTGCTCCAGCACCGCGTTGGTCGGGTTGCTGATGCGGCTGTAGACGTGGCCGGCGCGCTCCAGGTTGAACAGCGAGGCGGCATGGTCGCTCGACTCGAAGACGAAGGAGGTGGTCAGGTGGATCGGCACGGCGCGCGCGCCGGTGGCGGGGTCGGGGCTCGCGCCGGCGTGCAGCGCCAGCGTGTCGAAACCGGGATCGGAATAGCCGGGCATCGGGTTTGTCTCCTCGGAAAGTGCGGGATCGGAAGCCTCATTGTGTGCGGGCGGAGCGCGTGGCTATGCAAAAATGCACATCCCCCGCCACACGGCGCGATTACACGGATTCCCACGGAGAACCCCCCCATGAAAGTCAGCGACATCCTGCGCGTCAAGGGCAACACGCTCTACACCGTCACGCCCGACGAGCCGCTGACCGCCGCGGCCACCGCCATGGCCGAGAAGGACATCGGCTCGCTGGTCGTGATGGAGCATGGCGACCTGGTCGGCATGCTGACCTTCCGCGAGGTGATCGTCACCATCGTGGGCAATGGCGGCCAGATCGGCGGCACCTCGGTGCGCAAGGCGATGGACGACGCGCCGGTCACCTGCACCCTGGAGACCGAGCTCGACGAGATCCGCCGCATCATGCTGGAGCGCCATGCGCGCTACATGCCGGTCATGGACAAGGGCATGCTGATGGGCGTGATCAGCTTCTACGACGTCGCCAAGGCGGTCGTGGACAGCCAGAACTTCGAAAACAAGATGCTCAAGGCCTACATCCGCGACTGGCCGGCCGAGGAAGCCGGCGTCGACACGGAAGCGCGCCCAGGCTGATCGGGCCACGCCGACCGGCCGGCCCGGCCGGCCCGGCCGGACCGGCCCGCCCACGGGCGCCGGCCCGGCGCCCGGAGCCGCTCAGTCCGCCAGCCGGCGCAGCACCGCGCCCGGGAAGCTGGCGAACAGGTCCGCCATGGACAGGCCGCCGGACTGCACCGCCAGCACCTCGCCGGTGAGGATGTTCTCGAAGCGCGTGCCCTCGATGCCGCACCAGTCCGGCAGCGTGACGAAGGTGTTCCCCCACACCGCCTCGCCCAGCGGCAGCCAGCGCGCATGGGCCTTCTGCCCCGCTTCGGACTCGGCCGTCGTCGCCAGGCCGACGAACAGGCGCCCGGCCACCGCGATCAACGACTCCTCGCCCAGGCGCCGCGCGAACGCCACGACATGGTGGCTGCGGTCGCCCCGCGCGTTGACCGGCTCGTAGCCGCCATCGCGGAACAGCGCCGGCTGCGCGGCGCGCAATGCCAGCAGGCGCCACAGCACCCACAGCTTGGCGCCGCCATCGTGCGGCTCCAGGGCCAGCTCGCGCACCGCATCGGCCGTGCCATGCGCCGGCGCGGCGGCGATGGCCTCCAGCCGGTCGAGCCAGCGCGCGCGCGCCGGATAGTCGACCGGGCGGCGGTTGTCCGGATCGACCAGGCTCAGGTCCATCAGCTCGTTGCCCTGGTAGAGATCGGGCACGCCCGGCGAGGCGTACTTGATGAGCACCATCGACAGGCTGTTGAGCGCGCCGAACCAGGCCAGCGTGGCGCCGAGATGGCCCAGGTCGGTCAGGAATGCATCGCCACCGGCCGGGCCGGCATCGTCGTCGTCGACGGTGGCCACGCCGGCCGCGTCCGCGCCACCCAGCAGGTGCCGCACGAAGCCGGTCAGCGCCTCCTCGTAGCTCTCGTCCGGGTTGACCCAGCTGGTGTGCGCCTTCGATTCGCGCGCCGCCTTCAGGGCATAGCGCTCGATGCGTTCGCCATACGACTCGCGATGCTCGTCGGCCAGCCCGCCGACCGGCAGGGTGCCCAGCAATGTCTGGTAGAGCAGGTACTCGTCGGCCGCCGAGGGCGCCGGGCCGGTGATGTCGTGCTTGGACACCATCGCGTCGCCGCCCTCGCCACCCTCGTCCTCGAACTCCGGCACGTCGCGGTTCATGGCGCGCCAGCGCCGCAGCGCCAGGCGCCAGGTCGCGGGCATCTCCGAGAGCACGTCGATGCGGTTGCGCACGTCCTCGGAGCGCTTGTTGTCGTGCGTCGAGGTGGCCAGCATGGTGTGCGGCCAGCGCGCCGCGCGGTCGGCGCTGGCGACGTGGAAGTCCTCCAGCGTCATGCCGAAGTGCGCCGGCTCGCCGCCGACCTCGTTGAGCGAGCTCAGCGGGAAGTAGCGGTAGAAGGCGGTGTCCTCGACGCCCTTGGCGGTGACCGGGGCGCTGAACTGCTGGAAGCGCATCGCCAGGCGCAGCGCGCGGGCGCGCAGGCCGGCGGAGGCGCCCGGCACGGTCTCGCCCAGCAGCGTCAGCCGCACGAAGTCGAACACCGAGCCATCGGCGTCGTGGCTGCGCTGGCGTGCCTCGTCGACCGCCTGGTCGATGTACGCCAGGTCCTGCGGCGAGGGCGCCTCGACGATGTAGCTGCGATAGACCGCCATGCAGGCGGCGATCTCGCTCAGGGCGCGGCGCAGCGAGTTGAGCGTGTAGTCGCGCGTGCGGCGGTCGGCGCGCGCGATGCGCAGCAGTTCGGTCGACAGCACCGTGAGCTCCGACGCCAGGGCGTTGCGCATGATGGCGCGCTTGCCCTCGTAGGCCAGCTCGTCGAACGGCTGCTGCACGCCGGTGAAGCCGCGCCAGATGCGGTCGAAGCGCTCGGCCGCTGCGGTGTCCACCAGCACGCCGTTGACCACCGTGGCGAAGCGGTAGCCGGTGGTGCCGTGGATGCCCCACTGCACCGGCACCTCCTCGTGCGAGGCGGCGATCTTCTCGGCCACCACGTAGAGCGGTCGGGCGCTGCGGCCATTGGCGTCGACACCCGGCAGCACCAGCCCGGCGCGGCGCGCGAAGCCCTGCTGCAGGCGGTCGAAGTACTCGGCCGGATCGAACAGGCCGTCCGGGTGGTCGATGCGCAGGCCGTCGACGGCGCCCGAGGCGGCGAGATCGAGCGCCATCCCGTGGGTGGCCTCGAAGACCTCCTCGCGCTCGATGCGCAGTGCCGCCAGTTCGTTGATGTCGAAGAAACGGCGGTAGTTGATCTCGTCGGCCGCCACGCGCCAGTAGGCCAGGCGGTAGGCCTGGGCATCGAGCAGCGCGTGCAGCGCGTCGCGCTCGGGCACGGCGTTGAGGTCGGCCACCGCCGCCACGATGGCCTGCGCGACGTCGAGCTGGCGCGCCACCAGGCGGGCCAGGCGGCCCTTGATGACCTCCTTGTCGCGCGCGCGCTCGGCCACCGATTCGGGCTCGGTGTCGTAGCGCGCCGGCAGGTGGCCGAACGAGGTCGCGATGCTGGCCAGGCTGGCCACGACGTCGGGGTCCGACAGGCGCGGCAGGGCGCGCTCGAGCACCCGCATGTAGGTCTCGGGCGCCAGCGGGAAGCGGTGTTCGTGGTAGTTCACCGACAGCGTGCCCCGGCCGGCGTCGAAGGCCAGCGCCAGCTCGCCGCGCTCCAGCACGTCGCCGTAGTGGTCGCCCAGCACCGGCAGCAGCACCTTGCCGCGCAGCTCGGCGTTGAGCGGCTGCCAGTCGATGTCGAAGTGCTGCGCGTAGAGCGAGGCCGGGCCGTTCTCCAGCACGTCGAGCCACCAGGCGTTGTCCGCCCCCAGCACGCCCATGTGGTTGGGCACCAGGTCGAGCAGCTGGCCCATGCCCTGGGCATGCAGCGCGGCGGTGAAGCGCTCGAAGCCCTCGCGGCCGCCCAGCTCGGGATTGATCTCGTCGTGCGCCACGACGTCGTAGCCATGCATGCTGCCCGGCCGCGCGCGCTGGATCGGCGAGCAGTAGACGTGGCTCACGCCCAGCCGCGCCAGGTAGGGCAGGATGGCGATGGCGTCGTCGAAGTCGAAGTCCTTGTGGAACTGCAGCCGGTACGTGGCGCGCGGCACCAGCGTCTCGACGGTCCGGCGCGGCAGGCTGCGCAGCACCGGATGCGGGCGGATCGCCGCCAGCGTGCGGCACAGCACCTCGGTCTGCTCGTCGCTGGCGATCTCGCGCAGGTCGAGCGAGAGCTTGCGCCGCCAGTTCGGATGCGAGTCGGTGGTGCCGGGCATGTTGGCCTGCTCGGTCATGCCCAGCGCGTCCTCCAGCTGCACCATCATCACCTGCGCCGGCGTGCTGGCGACGAAGGCGTGGATGGCGGCGATGACCTCGGTCGACAGGGTCTGCGCGCCGGTGGCGTGGGCCACCGCGTCGGCCGACAGCAGGCCCTCGCGCTGCACCGCCAGCAACAGGCGGATGCGCTCCTGGGCGCGGTCGAAGAGCTGCTTCTCGAACAGTTCCTGGTTCGGGAACAGGCCCAGCGACAGCCGCAGGCGCAGGTCGTGGCCGCTCCACCAGCCCGCGAGCGTGGCCAGGTCGTGCGTGCTGATGGCCACCAGCGCGTTGCGCGGGTACTCGGCCGGCGCCTTGAACTGCCCGTTGGCATGGCGCTCGAAGTACACCAGCCGGTACGACAGCACCTCGAAGCGGGCCAGGGCGCCGCGCATCTCGTCGGCCACCGTGCCCAGGTCCTCGCCGATCACCATGCAGCGCGCGCGCTGGCTCTCGACGGCGACCACGGCCAGCATCTCGTCGAGCGCGTAGTGGACATACGCGCCATCCTGCGGCGTCTTGTCCGGCGGGATCCAGAACAGCCGCATCAGGCCCATCACGTGGTCGATGCGCAGGGCGCCGGCGCCACGCATGTTGGCGCGCAGGGTCTCGATGAAGAAGCGGTAGCCGTCCTGGCGCAGCCGGTCCGGCCGCAAGGGCGGCAGGCCCCAGCCCTGGCCGTTGGGATTGAACTCGTCGGGCGGCGCGCCGACGCTGGCGCCATGCACGAACAGGCGCTGCTCGCTCCAGGCGTCGGAGCCGGCGCGATCGACCGACACCGCCAGGTCGAGGTACAGGCCGACCGCCATGCCCAGTGCCTCGCACTGCGCGCCGGCGCGTTCCAGCTGGCGCGCGGCCTGCCACTGCAGGTACTCGTAGTACTCGATGCGTTCGAGCCGCGTCTCGACGAAGCGCGCGACCTCGTCGGACTCCGGGTCCTGGTAGGCCGCGGGCCACACCGGCCAGCCCCAGACCGATTCGTCCTCGGCGAAGAAGTGCGCCTGCAGGGCCTCGAAGACCGCATGCCGGCGCAGCGGCGCGCCGCGTCCGGCGCGGAAGGCGTCGAAGGCCGAGCCGGCCGCCGCGCCGGCGCCATCGCGCTGCGTGCGGAAATGCGTGTAGAGCAGTTCCAGCACCTCGAACTTGGCCGCCGCGACGCCGCGGTAGTCGACCAGCGGCGCTTCCCGCAGGGCCGCCAGGCGGGCCTGGAAGTCGGGCGACTGCACCAGCCGCTGGGCGGCTTCGCAGTCGCGGAATTCGTCCACGCCCTCGACATCGATGTAGAGCACGTCCAGGTGCATGCGCGACGACGGGCTGTAGGGGCTGGTGTGCGCCGGGTTGTGCGGGAACAGGGCATGCAGCGGATTGAGGCCGATGATGCCGGCGCCGCGTTGCGCCGCCTGCTGGGCCAGCAGGGCCAGGTCGCCGAAGTCGCCGATGCCCCAGTTGCGCCGCGAGCGCAAGGCATACAGCTGCACCGCCGGGCCCCACACGCGGGCGTCGCCGCGCAGCGATTCCGGGCGATAGCAATGCGGCGGCGCCGCGATGACCAGCGTCTCGCCGGCCAGGCCCTCGACCGTCAGCCGGTGGTAGCCCATGGGCAGCGCGACGGCGACCGGCACCATCCGCTCGCACCAGGCGACGCCATCGATCTCGGTGCGATGCAGTTCGGAGACCGCGTGCAGCGCCAGGCGGCCCTGGTGCAGCGTGCCGTCCTCGGCCCGCACCGTCCAGGCGGCCTCGGCCTGCGCGGCGGGCACCCGCACGCGCAGCAGCCAGCGCGGGCTCTCGGCATCGATGGCGACTACAGGCGTCAGGTGCTCGCGCCAGGTGGCGGCATGGGCGCGCTGCAGGCTCTCGTGCGGCAGCATCGTCGGGTCGACGCCGAAGCTGGTCAGCAGCGACACCAGGTTGGCGGCCGGCGCCACGTGGCGCCGGCCGAAGATGTCGCTGTATTCGGTGGCGATACCGTAGTAGGCGCTCAGGCGCTGGAGGGCTTCGTGCTCTCCGTGCGGGGTATCGTCAGGCACGCTCGTTCTCCTCGATGCTGATGTGGACGGCGCCCGGCTGCAGGCGCCATGATCCGGATTCGCCGGCCGGGCCGGTCTCGACGAGGCTGGAATACAGGACGGTGCCGGCCGAGGGCGCGACGCCCCCGATCGGCGCCGTGCCGAAATGGGCCAGCAGACGCAGGGTGGCCGGCCGGGCGGCATCGCCCGTGGCGCCGCCGATGGTCCATTCCACGCGCAATGCCTCGCCATCGCGGCGCCACCGGCCGCCGTGGTGCTGGCCGGCCAGGCGCGGCACCAGCATCCGGTGGCGGATCGCCAGCAGCTCGCCGATGTGGGCCAGCAGCACGGCATGCTCGCCCTCGGTGCGCTCCTCCCATTTCATCTTGGAGGCCAGGAAGGTCGATTCGGCATTCGGGTCCGGGATGCGGTCGAGCATGCCGGGGTCCTTGAAGGCCGCGAAGCCGCCGAACTCGGCGCGCCGGCCCTCGGAGACGGCGGCGGCCAGCTCGGGCCCGAAGTCGCAGAAATACTGGAACGGCGTCGAGGCGCCATATTCCTCGCCCATGAACAGCATCGGCGCGTGCGGCGACAGCAGCAGGCAGGCATAGGCCGCGCGCAGCAGCACCGGATCGGCCAGGGCCGAGATGCGGTCGCCGAAGGCGCGGTTGCCGACCTGGTCGTGCGTCTGCAGGAACGAGACGAAGGCCGCCAGCGGCAGCTGCGCGCTGGGCTCGCCGCGCGTCTCGCCGTTGCGAAAGGGCGAGGGCTGGCCCTGGAACACGAAGCCCTCGGCCAACGCCAGGCCGAAGTTGCCCACGGCGTCGTCGGCATAGTCGGCGTAGTAGCCATCGGTCTCGCCGGTGACGATGACATGCGCCGCGTGGTGCAGGTCGTCGTTCCACTGCGCGGTGGCGATGCGTGGCGCCTGGGTGGCGGGATCGCGCTCCAGGTAGTGCGAGCCGTTGGCATCGTTCTCCAGCACGACGTGGACGTGGCGCTCGCGCCCCGGGCCGTCGCGCAGGGCGTGGCAGATGGCGGCGACGATGTCGACCTCGGAGTCGTCGCGGATGGCGTGCACGGCATCCATGCGCAGGCCGTCGCAGCGGAACTCCTCGACCCAGTAGAGCGCGTTGTGGACGAAGAAGTCGCGCACGATGGACGAGTCGTCGCCGTCGTAGTTGATGGCCGCGCCCCAGGGCGTCTGGTGCGCCGGGTTGAAGAACTCGGGCGTGCCGGCGTGCAGGTAGTTGCCTTCGGGGCCGAAGTGGTTGTAGACCACGTCCATCAGCACCATCAGGCCCAGGCCGTGGGCGGCGTCGACGAAGGCCTTGAGCTCGTCGGGCGTGCCATAGACGGCATCGGGCGCGAACAGCAGCACGCCGTCGTAGCCCCAGCCGCGCCGTCCGGGGAAGTCCGCCACCGGCAGCAGCTCGATCACCGTGAAGCCGAGCGCCGCGAGCTCGGGCAGGCGGCGCTGCGCGGCGGCGAAGGTGCCCTCGGGTGTGAAGGCGCCGATGTGCAGTTCGTAGATCACGGCCTCGGTCCACGGCCGGCCGCGCCAGTCGGCGTCGTTCCATTCGTAGGCCCGGGGATCGACGATCTCGCTGGCCTGGTGCACGTCGTCGGGATTGCGACGCGAGGCCGGGTCGGGCACGCGCAGGCCGTCGGGCAGGCGATAGCGGTAGTGGTCGCCCGCGCGGGCCTCGCCCACGGTCAGGCGATGCCAGCCATCGGCATCGCGCTCCATGAGGCGGGGCTCGGGATCCGGGCCGGAGGGGCCGTCGCGGCCCTCGAGATCGAGTTCGATGCGCTGGACGCCGGGCGCCCAGAGATGGAATCGCACGCCGGCGTCGTCGGGCAGGACCGTCGCGCCGAAGGGCATGGAATGGATGTTTTTCATGAACCGGTGTGCGCCGGGCGGCGCAGGAGAACGAGCGAGCGGCAATGCACCGGATGGTGCGCTGCCGCCGGCCCGGAGGAGATCGGGGAAGCGGGAGCCGAGGAGGCGGAACCGGTGGGGGAGTCGTCGGGCGGCACGTCGGCGGCATCGGCGGCATCGGCGGCATCGGCCGGACCGGTAATGCCGGCGTCGGCTTCGCGGGCGTCGACGGCCCCACCTGCCGGCGCGGGTGCCGGTCGCCGGGCCGCCAGCTCGGCGGCGGCCGCCGCGGCATCCGCGGGCAGGGCGCTGTCGAGCTCGACGCGCCAGGGCGCGCCGCCATCGGCCGGCAGCAGGAAGTCGATGTGCTCGTGGTGGGCGTTGAGCAGCAGGAAGAAATCGTCGTCGCGCAGGGTCTCGCCGCGCGGGCCGACATCGACGATGCCCAGGCCGGACATGAACATGCCGATGCAGCGCGCGTGGCCGTCGTCCCAGTCGGCCGGGTTCATCTCCCGGCCGTCGGGGCGGAACCACACCAGGTCGCGCACCGTGCCGTTCTCCGGTGGCATGCCGCGGAAGAAGCTGCGGCGGCCGAACGAGGGATGGCGGCGGCGCAGGTGGATCAGCCGCTGGGCGAAGTCCAGCAGTTCGCGGCGCTCGTCGTCGAGCTCCCAGTCGAGCCAGCCGAGCTCGTTGTCCTGGCAGTAGACGTTGTTGTTGCCCTGCTGCGTGTGGCCGGACTCGTCGCCGGCCAGCAGCATCGGCACGCCCTGCGACAGCATCAGGGTGGCGAGCAGGTTGCGCTTCTGGCGCGCGCGCAGCGAGCGGATCTCCGGGTCGTCGCTCGGCCCCTCGACGCCGCAGTTCCACGACACGTTGTTGCTGCTGCCGTCGCGGTTGCCCTCGCCATTGGCCTCGTTGTGCTTCTCGTTGTACGACACCAGGTCGTGCAGGGTGAAGCCATCGTGGGCGGTGATGAAGTTGATGCTGGCATGCGGCTGCTTGCCCGACCAGCCATAGAGGTCCTGCGAGCCAGTCAGGCGCCGGGCGACGTCGCCGAGCTTGTGGCCGTCGCCCTTCCAGTAGGCGCGCATGCCATCGCGATAGCGGTCGTTCCACTCGGCCCAGCCGAGCGGGAAGTTGCCGACCTGATAACCGCCGTGCCCCAGGTCCCAGGGCTCGGCGATGAGCTTGACGCGGTTGAGCACCGGATCCTGGCGGATGGCGTCGAAGAAGCCGCCGAGGTTCTCGACCTTGCCGGCCTCGCGCGCCAGCGCCGAGGCGAGGTCGAAGCGGAAGCCGTCGACGTGCATCTCCTCGACCCAGTAGCGCAGCGAGTCCATGACCAGCTGCAGCGCGCGCGGATGCTCCAGGTTGACGGTGTTGCCGCAACCGGTGAAGTCGTCGTAGTAGCGCCGGTGCTCGGCGTTGAGGATGTAGTAGGCCGCGTTGTCGATGCCGCGCAGCGACAGCGTCGGCCCCATCTGGTTGCCTTCGCAGGTGTGGTTGTAGACCACGTCCAGGATGACCTCGATGCCCGCCGAGTGCAGCGTCTTCACCATGGTCTTGAACTCCTTCACCTTGCGCGACGCGCTGTAGCGCATCTCCGGTGCGAAGAAGCCGAGGGTGTTGTAGCCCCAGTAGTTGCGCATGCCCTTCTGGGCCAGGTGGTGGTCGTTCAGGTAGCTGTGCACCGGCAGCAGCTCGACGGTGGTGACGCCCAGGCGCTGCAGGTATTCGATCACCGGCGCGGTGGCCAGCGCGGCATAGGTGCCGCGCAGGTCCTCCGGCACGGCCGGATGCTGCATGGTGAAGCCGCGCACGTGCATCTCGTAGATCACCATGTCCTGGCGCGCGATGTCCGGCGGCCGGTCCGCGCCCCAGGTGAAGGCGGTCTCCAGCACGCGGCCCTTGGGCATGAAGGCGGCGCTGTCGCGGCGGTCGAAGGACAGGTCCTGGCGCTTGCTGCCGATGGTGTAGCCATAGAGCGCGTCGCTCCAGCGCAGCTGGCCGACCGAATCCTTGGCATAGGGGTCGATCAGCAGCTTGTGCGGATTGAAGCGGTGGCCTTCCTCGGGCTTGTAGGGGCCGTGGACGCGATAGCCATAGGCCATGCCGGGGCGCGCCTGCGGCAGGTAGCAGTGCCAGACGTCCTCGGTGCGCTCGCGCAGCACGATGCGCTGCAGCTCGCGGCGGCCGTTGTCGTCGAACAGGCAGAGCTCGACCTTCTCGGCGTGCTCGGAGAACAGCGCGAAGTTGACGCCTTCGCCATCCCAGGTCGCGCCGCGCGGGTAGGGCTTTCCAGGCCAGACGACCTGGATCGGATCGGAGCGCTTCATGCGCGCGGGCCGGACATCGTCGTCACGGCAGCTTTCCGTCGAACGGGCCGCGCGGCCGGTCGCGCGCCGGATCGCGGCCGACGTCCTTGAACGGATCGGCGCGGGTCGTGTCGCGCGCTGGCGTGGCCGCCGACGAGCCCATTGCACCCGGCTGGGTCGGCGTCGGCGTCGTGGCGGCGGTCTCGCGCACGGCGTCCTTCATGGCCTGCTGGCTCTGGCGCGTGGCCAACGGATCGCGCGGCCACCATTGCTCGATGCGCTCCTGCGCCCAGCGCCGGCCGCCCAGCCCGAAGGCCAGCGCCACGGCGAACACCACGCCCGCCAGCAGGATCAGGAAGCTCTCGCGGATGATGTCGCCGCCGACCTTGATCTGGTCCAGCGCGATCAGCACCACGAAGGCCATCACGGCGTACTGGGCCAGCTTGCCCAGCACCGTCGCGTCCTGCAGCTTCACGTTGCGGCCGTAGGTGGTCACGGTGTCGCCGATGAAGCGGGCGAAGTAGGCGCCGAAGGCCAGCACCAGCAGCGCCACGAACACGTTCGGCACGAACCACACCACCCGCACCAGCAGGTCGGTGATGTAGGTCAGGCCCAGGCTGTTGAAGGCCATCAGCAATGCCGCCAGCACCACCAGCCAGTAGGCCAGGATGCCGAAGATGCTGGTGGTGTCGCCGGCCATGCCGCCCTGGCGCAGGAAGTTGTCCATGCCCGAGCGCTCGGTGAGCACGTTGAAGTTGATCGCGCGCAGGGCCTTGATGACGGCGAAGCGCACCACCTTGGCGAGCAGCCAGCCGCCGATGATGACGACCACCGCGAACAGCAGACGCGGCAGGAAGATGCCGATCTGGTAGAGGATGGCCCTCAGGGGCTCCAGGTGGATGCCGAAGTTTTCCATGTCGTTTCTCTCCGAATGAGGATGGGTGCGGCCTGGATCAGGCGCGGTCGACCAGGGCCAGGATGCCTTGCAGCGGCACCTGCACCCAGTCGAGGCGGTTGCTCAGTTCGTAGCGCAGCTCGTACATCGCCTTCTCGAACTCGAACAGCGCGAGCAGTCGCTCGGCGGCTTCGCCCGATTGCCGCGAGCCGCCCTCGATCATGCGTTCGCCGTAGGCGTTGAGGAAGGCGTTGCGCGTCTGGGTCTCCCAGTCGCTGGCGGCGGCTTCGAGCTTGACCAGCTCGTCGGCGCTCTGCGCGACGCGGCGCAGCGCCGACCAGTGCGCGTAGTTGAACGACCGCACCATGCCCGCGACGTCGCGCAGCGCCGAGCTGCGCTGGCGGCGTTCCTCGAAGGTCCGCGCCGGCTCGCCTTCGAAGTCGATGATGAGGAAGTCGTTGCGCGAGACCAGCACCTGGCCCAGGTGGTAGTCGCCGTGGTAGCGGGTCTTCAGGCCGTCCTGGCCCTCGAGCGGGAATTCCGCCACGCGCTGGCGCACCTCCTGGGCATGCGAGAGCAGGCGCTTGGCGTCGTCCTGGACCTCGGGGCTGAGCTCGGACAGGCGCTCGGACAGCAATTCCAGGGTGCGGGCCGCCTCGGCGCCGGCGCGTTCGCGCCATTGCCGCACGTCCTCGGTGGTCACCGGCTGCGGATCGAAGGCCGCGTCGCCGGACTGGGTCGACAGCGCCAGGTGCAGTTCGGCCGTGCGCTCGCCCAGGGTGTGGATCAGCGCCAGGAAGCCGCCATGCACGTCCTCGGGCTGCGGCGCGTCGAAGGTGCGCAGCGACTCCAGGTGGCGCTCCAGGTAGGCCAGGGTGTAGTCCCAGCCATCGCCCTGGTTGGGCACATAGGCCTGCACGATGGCCAGGGTCATGACGCTGCCGTCGTCGGCGGCGTACTCCAGCGCGCCGGCCACCGGCACGCAGTTGGGGAAGCGCGCGACCTCGGTCAGGAAGCGGCCGACCTCCAGCTCCGGGTTGATGCCCGGGCGCAGGCGCCGGTAGCCCTTGAGGAACAGCTGCTCGCCCAGGGTGACGACGGTGTTGCTGCTGTGCGCGCTCGGCGGCGTCACCGCCATGGCGTCGATGCCGTCGCCGGCCAGCGCGGCGAAGGCCGCGGTCGGGCGGAACAGCAGCTTGCCGCGCGCGGTCGGCAGCTCGGTGCGCAGGCCGATGGCGTTGACCATGGCGCGGCAGAAGCTCTCGTCGCAGAAGGCATCGGCCATCACGCCGACGTCGGCCTGCTGGCGCACCTTGGCGACGGCGCCGGGCATCAGCGTCTTGAGCTGCTCCTCGTCGCGGTCCTCCCAGGCCAGGGCCAGGGGCACGAAATAGGTCGAGGCCTCGGCCGGCCCGTCGAGGTCCACCAGGGGCAGCATCCAGCTGCGTTCGCCGGCTTCCCAGACCGCGTGGTCGCGCAGTCGCGCCCGCTGCACGGTGGTGCCCTTGGAGGCATACCAGCGCTGGGTCTCGACGTGGCGCGGCAGGGTCTCGGTCTCCAGCTGCAGGCGCATGCGCTCGGCCATGCCGATGCGCCAGGGCATCACGCGCTCGCGGAAGAAGCTGGTCCAGCCATCGAACAGCACCAGCACCGGGCGGTCCTGCAGGGGCACGCCCTCCTGGTGCCAGCTCGGCATGGCGACGTCGGCCGACAGGCGGAACCAGTAGAAGCCGTGCGAGGGCATGGTCAGCAGGTAGGGCAGGTCGCCCACCGGCGGGAAGGCCGTCTTGCCCAGCATCTCCACCGGCACCCGGCCCTTGTAGGCCGACAGGTCGAGCTCCACCGGCTGCGCCGAACCCGAGAGGTTGAACACCGACAGGATCAGGTCGTTGTCGTGCTCGCTGATGTAGGCCAGCACCTTGCGGTTGCCAGGCTTGAGGAAGCGCCGCTGGCCACGGCCGAAGGCGCGGCTGGTCTTGCGCACGGCCAGCATGCGCTTGGTCCAGTTCAGCAGCGAGCTGGCTTCGCGCGACTGCGTCTCGACGTTGAGCGCCTCGTAGCCGTACATGGCGTCCATGATGGGCTGCAGGTACAGGCTCTGCGGATCGGCGCGCGAGAAGCCGGCGTTGCGGTCGGGGCTCCACTGCATCGGCGTGCGCACGCCATTGCGGTCGCCCACGAACACGTTGTCGCCCATGCCGATCTCGTCGCCGTAGTAGATGATGGGCGAGCCCGGCATCGACAGCAGCATGCTGTTCATCAGCTTGATGCGGTCGGTGTCGTTCTCCATCAGCGGCGCCAGGCGGCGGCGGATGCCCAGGTTGATGCGCGCGCGCGGATCGGCGGCGTACATGCGGTACATGTAGTCGCGCTCGCGGCTGGTCACCATCTCCAGGGTCAGCTCGTCGTGGTTGCGCAGGAAGATGGCCCACTGGCAGCCATCGGGGATCTCCGGCGTCTGCTGCAGGATCTCGATGATCGGATCGCGGTCCTCCTGCGCGATGGCCATGTACATGCGCGGCATCAGCGGGAAGTGGTAGGCCATGTGGCACTCGTCGCCATTGCCGAAGTACTCGCGCACGTCCTCCGGCCACATGTTGGCCTCGGCCAGCAGGAAGCGGTTCTTGTACTCGGCGTCGATGGCCGCGCGCAGGCGCTTGATGACGTCGTGGGTCTCCGGCAGGTTCTCGTTGCTGGTGCCGTCGCGCTCCACCAGGTAGGGGATGGCATCGAGCCGGAAGCCGTCGACGCCCATGTCGAGCCAGAAGCGCATCGTCTTCAGGATGGCTTCCATCACCGCCGGATTGTCGAAGTTCAGGTCCGGCTGGTGGCTGAAGAAGCGGTGCCAGAAGTACTGCTTGGCCACCGGGTCCCAGGTCCAGTTGGAGGTCTCGGTGTCGGTGAAGATGATCCGCGTG
This sequence comes from Variovorax sp. PEI5, assembly GCF_056679935.1. Lineage (NCBI taxonomy): Bacteria > Pseudomonadati > Pseudomonadota > Betaproteobacteria > Burkholderiales > Comamonadaceae > Variovorax > Variovorax sp. PEI5. The sequence continues at coordinate 1,408,674 of NZ_CM155257.1, read as the reverse complement.
CCCTGGTAGATCTGGTCGGTGTCGCTCCAGACGTAGAAGTTGCGCTCGGGCGAGCCGGCCGGGGCGCGGCGCGCGGCCTTGAACCAGGGATGCTGGTCGGAGGTGTGGTTGATGACCAGCTCGGTGATCACGCGCAGTCCGCGCTGGTGCGCGGCGTCGAGCATCTCCTTGAAGTCCTCGATGGTCCCGTACTGCGGGTTGACGTTCTCGTACTCCGAGATGTCGTAGCCGTCGTCGCGCAGCGGCGAGGGATAGAAGGGCATCAGCCAGATGGTGTTGACGCCCAGCTCCTTCACGTAGTCGAGCTTGGCCGTGACGCCCTTGAAGTCGCCGACGCCATCGTTGTTGGTGTCGAAGAAGGCCTTGACGTTGAGCTGGTAGATGACCGCGTCGCGGTACCACTGCGGGTCGTCGCTGGTGTCGATCTGTGGGTTTTCCAGCGTCAGGCCGGGCAAGGGAGCATTCATGGCGGGAGACTTCTCAGGGGAGGTGAAGGGGCGCGTGGATCAGACGAAATATTCGAAGTCGTTCTCGTCGCGCGACTTGCGGCGCACCACGAAGACATGCGCCGGGGCGCGCTGCGGGTCGAGCCGCACGTAGTGCCAGTCGCCATTCCAGTTGAAGCGCTGGTCGCTCAGCAGATCGTGCATCTGCCACGGCTGGCCGGGCTCGACGTCGATCGAGCCGGGCTCCAGGCCGACCCAGCCCTCCTGGGCGTGGTGCGGATCGAGGTTGACCACCGTGACGATCACGTTCAGGCCGTCCTCGGAGGCCTTGGCATAGGCGATCAGCTGGTCGTTCTCCACCGCCAGGAAGCGCAGGCTGGCGTTGGACTGCAGGGCCTCGTTGTCGTGGCGGATGCGGTTGACGCGCTCGATGAAGGGCGCGAGGCTCTTCGGCTGGTCGTGGTCCCAGGTGCGCAGCTGGTACTTCTCGGAGTCGAGGTATTCCTCGCTGCCGGCATGGCGCGGCAGGTGCTCGAGCAGCTCGTAGGCCGGGCCGTAGATGCCATAGCTCGCCGCCAGCGTGGCGGCCAGCACCAGGCGCGAGCGGTAGGTCGCCGCGTCGCCCTGCTGCAGCTGCTCGTGCAGGATGTCGGGCGTGTTGGGCCAGACGTTGGGGCGGAAGTAGTCGTGGCCCGGGCCCTGCGACAGCTCGGTGAAGTACGCCTCCAGCTCGGCCTTGGTGTTGCGCCAGGTGTAGTAGGTGTAGGACTGCGAATAGCCCAGCTTGGCCAGCCGGTGCATCACCTTCGGCCGCGTGAAGGCCTCGGCCAGGAAGATGATCTCCGGGTGCTCGCGCTTGATCTCGGTGATCACCCATTCCCAGAACGGGAAGGCCTTGGTGTGCGGGTTGTCGACGCGGAACACCGTCACGCCCTCGCCGATCCAGTGGTCGAACACGCTCTTGAGCTCGGCCCACAGGCCGCGCCATTCCTCGCACTCGAAGTTGAACGGATAGATGTCCTGGTACTTCTTGGGCGGGTTCTCGGCGTACTGCACGCTGCCATCCGGCCGCCAGCGGAACCAGCCCGGATGCTCGGTGACATAGGGGTGGTCCGGCGCGCACTGGAAGGCGATGTCCAGCGCGATGTCGATGTCCAGCTCGCGGGCCTGCGCCACCAGGTGGCGGAAGTCCTCGGGCGTGCCCAGCGCCGGCAGGATCGACTTGTGGCCGCCTTCGGTCGAGCCGATCGCCCACGGGCTGCCGACGTCGTCGGCCTCGGCCACCAGGGCGTTGTTCCGGCCCTTGCGCTGCACCCGGCCGACCGGATGGATGGGCGGGAAGTACAGCACGTCGAAGCCCATGCGGGCGATCGCCGGCAGGCGCTTCTCGACGTCCTTGAAGGTGCCGTGCACGCCGGGCGTGTCGCCGGCCGAGCGCGGGAACAGCTCGTACCAGCTGCTGAAGCGAGCCTTCGCGCGGTCGGCCACCAGGGGCAGCTCGACGGCATGGCGGGCCTCGGCGCGGCGGTCGGGATAGCGCGCGGCCAGGGCCTCGGTGTCGGAGTCGAGCGCCAGTGCCTTGATGGCGATGCCTTCCTTCGACCGGTCGGTGGCGGCCTGCTCCAGTTCGCGCGCGCGCTGGGTCAGCGTGTCGCCGTCGGCGCCGGTCGCGCGGCCGGCGGCGGCCAGCAGTTCGATGGCGCCGACCTGGGCGGCGATGCGGATGTCCTCCTCGTCGACGCGCCGCGTCAGTTCGTGGCGCCAGGAGGCGAAGCCATCGACCCAGGCCACCACCGTGTAGCCATAGCGGCCCGGCACCGGCGGCACGAAGGAGGCTTCCCAGATGTCGTTGTTCAGCAGGGTCATCGGTACTTCGGTGACCTCGGCGGCGCCTTCGGCGCGCCATTGCAGGATCACGCGCAGCACGTCGTGGCCATCGGCGAAGCAGTGCGCCGTGACGTCGAAGCGTTCGCCCGCCACGCGCTTGACGGCGAAGCGTCCGCCATCGACGGCCGGCAGCACGGCATCGATGACGGCGCGCACGTGGCCGTCGGGCGGCATGCCGGCGAAGGAGGGCGCGCGTGCGGCCGGCGTGCCGGGCGCCGGGGTCGGCGCGGTCCCGGCCGTCGGCGATGCCGTGACCGGCGTCACCGCCGTCGCGGCATCGGTGAACACCGAGGGCGCCGTCTCGGCGGCGGATGCCGCGTCGGCTCCGGGTGCCGGATCGGCGCCCGTCTCCAAGGTGCCGTCGATCACGTCGGCCGGCTTGGGCTTCTTGGCGCGCGACGGGCGCGGTGTCTTGGCGGCGGCCTTCGGCGCCGTGGACAGCGGCGCGTGCGCGGTGTCGTCGATCAGCTTGGACTGCACCGGCGGCGTCGCCGCCGTCTCGACGACGGCGGCGCGCTTGGCGGACTTCTTCGCGGCCGGCGGCGCGGTGCTGGTCGCGTCCTTGGCTGCTTTGGCGGACTTCGAGGCTTTCGCCGGCTTTGCGGATTCGGATTTGGACATGGCGTCGTCGTGCGTCAGATGAACTGGGCGGGGGTGAGGATCAGGGTCGACAGCGGCGGCAGGGTCAGCGTCAGCGAGCAGGGCCGGCCGTGCGCGGGCAGCGGCGCCGCCGTGACGTCGCCCAGGTTGCCCCAGCCGGCGCCGCCATAGACGGTGGCGTCGCTGTTGAGCCGTTCGGCCCAGACGCCGCCCTGCGGCACGCCCAGGACGTAGTTGACGCGCGGCAATGGCGTCAGGTTGCAGACCACCAGGGCCGGCGCGCCGCCTTCGCCGGCGCGGGGCTTGCGCAGGAAGGCGATCACGCTGTGCTCGCTGTCGTCGGCGCTGATCCACTCGAAACCCTCGGCCGAGAAATCGACCTGGTGCAGGGCCGGGACCTCGCGGTAGAGCCGGTTGAGGTCGCGCACGAAGCGCTGCAGGCCGGCGTGCTTGGCATCGCCGGTGGCCCACCACTCGAGCTCGCCATCGTGCGTCCATTCGCGTCGCTGGCCGAACTCGCCACCCATGAACAGCAGTTTCTTGCCGGGGTGGCCCCACATCAGGCCGAACAGCGCGCGCAGGTTGGCGAACTGCTGCCAGGCATCGCCCGGCATCTTGTTGATCAGCGAGCCCTTGCCATGCACCACCTCGTCGTGCGAGAGCGGCAGCACGAAGTTCTCGTCGAAGGCATAGACCATCGAGAAGGTGAGTTGTCCCTGGTGATGGCGGCGGAACATCGGATCGCGCGAGAAGTACTTGAGCGTGTCGTGCATCCAGCCCATGTTCCACTTCATGCCGAAGCCCAGCCCGCCCATCTCGGTCGGGCGCGAGACCATCGGCCAGGCGGTCGATTCCTCGGCGATGGAGACGGTGTCGGGATGCTCGCGATAGATCGCGCGGTTGAGGTCCTGCAGGAACTCGATGGCCTCCAGGTTCTCGCGGCCGCCGTACTTGTTGGGGATCCACTCGCCATGCTTGCGCGCGTAGTCGAGGTAGAGCATGGAGGCGACGGCATCGACGCGCAGGCCGTCGAGGTGGTATTTCTCCAGCCAGAACAGGCCCGACGAGATCAGGAAGCTGCGGACCTCGTTGCGGCCGTAGTTGAAGATGCTCGAGCTCCATTCCGGGTGGAAGCCCTGGCGCGGATCGGCATGCTCGAACAGGTGCGTGCCGTCGAAGTAGCCCAGGCCGTGCTGGTCGGTCGGGAAATGCGAGGGCACCCAGTCGAGCAGCACGCCGATGCCGCGCTGGTGCATGTGGTCGACGAAGGCCATGAAGTCCTGCGGCGTGCCATAGCGCGAGGTCGGCGCGAAATAGCCGGTGGTCTGGTAGCCCCACGAGCCATAGAACGGATGCTCGGTCACCGGCATCAGCTCGACGTGCGTGAAGCCCATCTCGACCACGTAGTCGGCCAGGCGCTCGCCCAGTTCGGCCCAGCCGAGCATCTGGCCGTCCTGTCGCTGCCACGAACCGGCATGCAGCTCGTAGATCGACATCGGCGCGTCGAGCGCGTTCTTCGGGCCGCGTCCGGCCATCCATTCGGCGTCGTTCCACTCGTGCTCGAGCGACCAGACGCGCGAGCCCGTGGCGGGCGCCGGCTCGGCATAGAAGGCGAAGGGATCGGCCTTGTCGACCACGTAGCCGTTCTGGGTCGAGAAGATCCGGTACTTGTAGACCGCGCCATGCGTGGCCTCGGGCACATGGCCCTCCCAGATGCCGCTGCCGTCCTCGCGCAGCGTCAGGCGCGTGGCCTGGTCGTCCCAGTGGTTCCAGTCGGCGATCACCGAGACGGCCCAGGCATTGGGAGCCCAGACGGCGAAGGAGGCGCCGCCTCCCTCGTGCAGCTGGCAGCCCATGGATTCATGGAGCCGGGCATGCCGACCCTCGCGAAATAGCCAGACGTCCTGCTCGCTCAGGCGCGATTGTTCGTTGTGCACGGGTGGGTTTCCTCGATCCGTGCCGGACCATTCCGGCAGCTTCTTTTCCAGACCATTGGAACGCATGCGTGTAATCGCTTCGGTGAATGCGTGCGCTTTGGCGTGTCGGACGAAGTCGATCGTCTGACTTCTGCATGTCCCGAATGGCTGTCGCCAGGACCATATGCCTCATGAATGAGTCAAATACTGTGTATAACCACAGTTCCATGGCCGACACCTTCATTCCCGTGCAAGCGCTCAAGGGCCGCGGCGCCGCGACCCGCCTGGCGCATCGCTTCGAGCGCGACGAGCGCGCCGCCTTCGACGATGGGTGGGGCACGCTGGAGGAGGGCGTGACCGACGCCCCGCCACCGCCGGCGACCGAGGTGCGCTTCGAGGACGCCAGATCGGCGCTCGGCCGCAACGATTCGCCCGACATCCCCTTCGACTGCTCGCTCAATCCCTATCGCGGTTGCGAGCATGGCTGCATCTACTGCTTCGCCCGGCCGACGCACAGCTACCTCGGCCTGTCGCCGGGCCTGGACTTCGAGACCCGGTTGATCGCCAAGCGCAACATCGCCGACGTGCTGCGCGCCGAACTCGGCCGCAAGGGCTACCGGCCGAGCCAGATCGCCATCGGCACCGCCACCGACTGCTACCAGCCGATCGAGCGCGAGCTGCGGCTCACGCGCGCCATCCTCGAGGTGCTGGAGGAGGCGCGCCATCCATTCGGCATCGTCACCAAGTCGAGCGCGGTCGAGCGCGACCTCGACATCCTGGCGCCGATGGCGGCCAAGCGGCTGGCCGCCGTCTATGTCACCGTCACCACGCTCGATGCCCGCCTGTCGCGCTCGCTGGAGCCCCGCGCGGCGGCGCCGCATCGCCGCCTGCGCACCATCCGCGCCCTGGCCGAGGCCGGCGTGCCGGTGGGCGTCAGCGTGGCGCCGCAGATCCCGTTCGTGACCGAGGACATGGAGCAGGTGCTCGAAGCCGCCTGGGACGCCGGCGCGCGCAGCGCCTTCTACACCGTGCTGCGCCTGCCATGGGAGGTGGCGCCGCTGTTCCGGCAATGGCTGGAGCTGCACCATCCGCAGCGCGCCGAGCGCGTGATGGCGCGCATCCAGGACATGCGCGGCGGCAAGGACTACGACGCCGACTTCGCCACCCGCATGAAGGGCAGCGGGGTGTGGGCCGACCTGATCCGCCAGCGCTTCGAGAAGGCGACGCGGCGCATCGGCTTCGACCGCGAGCGCCTGGTGCCGGACCTGGCGGCCTTCCGGCCGCCGGGGGTGGCAGGGCAGGGCAAGCTGTTCTGAGGCGGCCGGAGGCCGCGCCGGGCCGGTGCGTCAGAACAGCCCGGCCGCCTGCGCCGCGTCGATCACCGATTTCGCCAATGCGCCGGACTGCGCGCGCAGGTCCTGCGAGGGCGCGGCCACGAAGCTGGTGGTCCAGACCAGCCGTCCGGTGCGCGCGTCGGTGACGCGGCCGTTGGCCGAGAAGCCGGTGCTGACCTGCGAGCCACCGATCGGCACGCCCAGTCCGATGCCGCCACCACCGCCACGGCCGAAGCTGAAGCCGCCGATGCCCAGCGACACGCCCGAGCCGGCGCTGGCGGTGGCCGGCGTCAGCGCCAGCACGATCACCGCCCGGGCGCCCAGGCCGGCGGCGCTGCCGACCAGCTGGCCGTCGAGCTCGCGATCGGTCATGAAGGTGGCGCCGGCGGGCAGCACGACCGGCTGCGCGCCCTTGGCCAGCACCTCGCGGAACAGGGCGTCCTGGCAGATCTGCCGCACCGCCGCGTCGTAGGCGTCGCAGGCCACCAGCACCTTCTGGCCCTGGAGCAGGCGGGATTGCGCGCCCAGCGCGGGATCGACCCATTGCGCCTCCGGGCGGGGCGTGGAGGCGCAGGCGACGAGCAGGGTGGCGGCCAGGGCGAGGGCGGCCGGACGGAGGAGGGAGAGCGGATTCTTCATGGCGGTGGCACCTGTGGAGGGTTGGGACTCGACGGCGGGCGCGGTCGCCGGGAGGCAGCGGGCTTGTCCGTCGTCCATCACCTGCGGAAAATCGGCCACGCCATCGCTTCCCGACGCAGTACAAAGACGGTCTCACGAGTCAGCCGCCATCCGATACCACCCGCCACCGACGCCCGCCACCCCATGCCCCACCACGCCACGTCCCCCGCCACTTCCGCGTCAACCGCCTCCACCGCCTCCACCGCCTCCACCGCTTCCCAGCCCTGCCGGCTCGTCGTCATGGGCGTCTCGGGCTGCGGCAAGTCCACCCTCGGCCAGGCGCTGGCCGAGCACCTGGGCCTGCGGCTGATCGAAGGCGACGATTTCCATCCGCCGGCCAACGTCGAGAAGATGCGCGCCGGCACCCCGCTGACCGATGCCGACCGCGCCGGCTGGCTCGACACCCTGGGCCGCGCGCTGGCCGATGCCGGCGATGGCGCGGTGCTCACCTGTTCCGCCCTCAAGCGCGACTACCGAGAGCGCCTGCGCGCGGCGGCGCCGGGACTGCGCTTCGTCTTCCTGGTGCTGGAGCGCGACGAGGCCGAGCGCCGCGTCGCGGCACGCGCCTCGCACCACATCTTCCCGGCCAGCCTGGTGGCCAGCCAGTTCGCCGCGCTGGAGTCGCCCATCGGCGAGCCGGGCGTGATCGACGTGCCGGCGACGGCGCCGACGCAGCAATCGGTGGAAGCGGTGGCGCGGTGGCTGGAGACGTCGGCCCTTCGGGAAGGGACGCCACCGGAAACCGGAGCCGGGATGCGTCCGGAGAACCCGGAACGCTAGACCGACAGCGGCAACGGCGTCAGCGAGGGCGCGTCCAGCCCCATCGCCTCGCTCACGCGCAGCGCGGCATAGGCATCGTTGGCGGCATAGCAGACCTGGCCCTCGGACAGGTGCCGGGCGGCCCAGTTGGAGGTCGTCTGCTTGCGCGACTTCAGGAAGCGCTGCCGGAAGACCATCGCCACGGCGCCCTTGACGCCGACCGAGTTGCGATAGCCGCGCCGCTTGAACACGGTGTCGAGGTCGACCACCGCCTGCGGCTCGATGCCCAGCGTGTGGCGGATCTGCGTGCGGTCGCCGGCCAGGCCGAAGCCGACCTTGGTCAGCGCGGACGAGGCGATCAGGTGCGCGGCGGCGGCGCGGCAGTCGGGGTCGTGCAGCTGGAACACCCAGGCGCGGTCGAGCGCGGCGAACTGCACCACGTGCGGTCCGCTGGAGACCTCGTTCTTCAGGAAGGTCGGCTTCGATTCGGTGTCGAAGCCGACCACCCGCAGCGCGCCGAGCGCCGCCAATGCCTCGGCGGCCTGCTGCGCCGTCGCCACCACCATGATGTCGCGCGGGCCCAGGCCCTCGAAGACGTCGAGCAGCGCGATCTCCTCGCGCGTGGGGACCTGCGGCCGGGCCGGCGGCGCCGGCGGGCGGGGGCGCGCCGGGGCGGCCGCGTGGCCGCCGCGGTGGTCGCTGGAGTCGTCGTTGTCTCTGTCGTCGCGATGGTTCATGCCGCCCCGCCCAACTGGCGCGCGTGATGCGCGAGATGGTCGGCGACGACGCTCTGCACGAAGTAGTAGCCGTGGTCGTAGCCCGCGTGGCGGCGCAGGGTCAGCGGCTGGCCGATGGCGGCGCAGGCGGCCTCCAGCAGCTCCGGGCGCAGCTGGCCGGCGGCCAGGAATTTGTCGTCCAGGCCCTGGTCGACCAGGATGCCGCCGGGGTAGGGTGGCATCGGCTGGTTCTCCATCAGCACGGTGGCGTCGTGCTCGCCCCAGCGCGTGCGGTCGGCGCCCAGGTAGCCGGTGAAGGCCTTCTCGCCCCACGGGCAGCGCATCGGCGCGCAGATCGGCGCCAGCGCCGAGAGCGAGCGGAAGACGCCCGGATGCCGCAGCGCCAGCGTGAGGGCGCCATGGCCGCCCATCGAATGGCCGAAGAGGCCCAGGCGCGAGACGTCGATCGGCAGCGCGCCGGCCAGCAGGGGCAGCAGTTCGTCGATCAGGTAGCTCTCCATGCGCCAGTTCGCGGCCCAGGGCGCCTCGGTGGCATCGAGGTAGAAGCCGGCGCCGACGCCGAAGTCCCAGCTGTCGGCCTCGCCGGGCACGTTCGCGCCGCGCGGGCTGGTGTCCGGCGCGACCAATGCCAGGCCGAGCTCCGCCGCCCGGCGCTGGGCGCCGGCCTTGGTCGGGAAGGTCTCCTCGTTGCAGGTCAGGCCGGCGAGGTAGACCAGCGCGGGCACCGGCCGCTCGGGCGTGGCGCCGGGTGGCAGGTAGACCGAGAAGCGCATCGGGCGGCCGGTCGCGCGCGAATCGTGTTCGCAGAAGCGCTGCGTGCCGTCGAAGCAGCGGTGCTCGGACAGGGTCTTGAGGGCATCGGTCATGGCGGGTGGTTCAGGGAGCGGTCGAGAGCGGTGTGGGCGCGATGACGTCGAGGACGGCATCGGCGAAGGCCTGCGGCTTCTCCTGCGGCAGGGCGTGGCCGGCGCCGGGCACGACGCGATGCTCCAGGTGGCCGGTGAAATGGTGCGCGTGGCTGGCCGTGCCGCCGACCGGCATCACGCCATCGTCGGCGCCGTCGAGCGTGATGGCGGGCACGGCGATGTCGGGCTGGGCGGCCAGCCGGGCCTCGATGTCGGCCAGGGCCGGATCGCCCGCCACCAGGCCATGGCGATGGCGGTAGGAGTGGATCACCACATCGACGAAGTCCGGATTGTCGAAGGCGGCGGCGCTGCGCGCGTAGGTGGCGTCGTCGAACTCCCAGGTCGGCGACCACAGCCGCCAGAGCAGCCGGCACAGGCCCTCGCGATCCTGCGCCAGGCCGGCGCGACCGCGTTCGCCGTGGAAGTAGTACTGGTACCAGTGGCGATGCTCGTTCTCCGGCGCGGCCGGCTCCGCGGCGGCGGCGATGTGCTGGACGTTGTAGCCATTGCACGAGACCAGGCCGATGCAGCGCTCGGGCCACAGCGCGGCGACGACGCAGGCGGCGCGGCCGCCCCAGTCGTGGCCGGCCAGCACGGCGCGCTCGATGCCCAGGGCGTCGAGCAGCGCCAGCAGGTCGGCGCCGAGCGCGGCCTGCTCGCCCGAGCGCGGCGTGGCGTCGTCGGCGAAGGAGGTCGCGCCATAGCCGCGCAGGTAGGGCACGATGACGCGGCAGCCGCGCCCGGCCAGCAGGGGCGCGACCTCGGCATAGGCATGCACGTCGTACGGGAAGCCGTGCATCAGCAGCACCGGCGTGCCGTCGGCCGGACCGCTCTCGTGGAAGGCGACATTGAGCGCTCCGGCGCCCACGCGGCGCAGGGCGCCGAGCGCCGCCTCGGCATCAGTCATAGAGCACCACGCCGCGGATCGACTCGCCGCGCTTCATGAGGTCGAAGCCCTTGTTGATGTCCTCGAGCGGCATGGTGTGGGTGATCAGGTCGTCGATGTTGATCTTGCCCTCCATGTACCAGTCGACGATCCTGGGCACGTCGGTGCGCCCGCGCGCGCCGCCGAAGGCCGAGCCCTCCCAGTGGCGCCCGGTGACGAGCTGGAACGGCCGCGTGCTGATCTCGGCGCCGGCTTCCGCCACGCCGATGATGATGCTGCGGCCCCAGCCCTTGTGCGTGCATTCGAGCGCCTGGCGCATGACCTGGGTGTTGCCGATGCACTCGAAGCTGTAGTCGGCGCCGCCATCGGTGAGCTGCACGATGGCGTCGACGATGTTGCCGCCGGCGGCCTCGATGTCCTTCGGGTTGAGGAAGTGCGTCATGCCGAACTTGCGCGCCATCGCCTCGCGCTCGGGGTTGAGGTCGATGCCGATGATCTTGTCGGCGCCCACCATCTTCGCGCCCTGGATGACGTTCAGGCCGATGCCGCCGAGGCCGAACACCACCACGTTGGCGCCGGCCTCGACCTTGGCCGTGAAGATCACCGCGCCGATGCCGGTGGTCACGCCGCAGCCGATGTAGCAGACCTTGTCGAAGGGCGCGTCCTCGCGGATCTTGGCCAGCGAGATCTCCGGCGCGACCGTGTAGTTGCTGAAGGTGCTGGTGCCCATGTAGTGGAAGATGGGCTTGCCGTCGAGACTGAAGCGGCTGGTGGCGTCGGGCATCAGGCCCTTGCCCTGGGTGCCGCGGATGAGCTGGCACAGGTTGGTCTTGCGCGACAGGCAGAACTTGCACTGGCGGCATTCGGGCGTGTAGAGCGGGATGACGTGGTCGCCCTTCCTGAGCGAGGTGACGCCGGGGCCGACGTCGACCACGATGCCCGCGCCCTCGTGGCCCAGGATGGCCGGGAAGATGCCCTCGGGATCGGCGCCCGAGAGGGTGTAGTAGTCGGTGTGGCAGATGCCGGTGGCCTTGATCTCGACGAGCACCTCGCCGAATTTCGGTCCTTCGAGGTCGACGGTCTCGATGGTCAGGGGCTGGCCGGATTGCCAGGCGACGGCGGCTTTGGTTTTCATGGGCGGGTTCCTTCGAGGAAATGGGCGGCGGCGGGCGCTGCGGATCGCAGAGCTTAAAACGGTTCGAGCGCCGACATAATGGCCGCCCCTTTGTTGCCGCACGCGGAGACTGCCCATGAAGAAGATCCTGGTCCTCAACGGCCCCAACCTCAACCTGCTCGGCACGCGCGAACCGGCCCAGTACGGGCACGAGACCCTGGCCGACGTCGAGCGCCTGTGCGCGGCGGCCGGCGGCCGGCTCGGCATCGGGATCGAGTGCCGCCAGTCCAACCACGAAGGCGTGCTGATCGACTGGATCCACGAGTCCGGTCGCGAGGTCGCCGCCGGCCGCCTGCTGGGCGTGGTGTTCAACGCCGGCGCCTACACCCACACCTCGGTCGCGCTGCACGACGCCATCAAGGGCGCGAGCCTGCCGGTGATCGAGCTGCACATCTCCAACGTCCACGCCCGCGAGGCCTTCCGCCACCACTCCTACATCTCGCCGGTGGCGCGCGGCATCATCGTCGGCTTCGGCGTCAAGGGCTACGCGCTGGCCATCGACGCCCTGGCGCGCCTCGACGAGCAATGACGACCGGCGCGTCGCCATCGCCCACGGTCGCGGCCGTCGATGCCGATGCCGGCGCCGCCACGGGGCTGTTCGTCGCCGAGGACGGCCTGGCGCGCTGCCGCTGGTGTCGGGCCACGCCGGCCTACCGGCACTACCACGACCACGAGTGGGGCTTCCCGGTGACCGACGACCGCCGCCTGTTCGAGAAGATCTGCCTGGAGGGCTTCCAGGCCGGCCTCAGCTGGCTGACCATCCTCAACAAGCGCGAGAACTTCCGCCGCGCCTTCGCCGATTTCGATGCCGAGGCCATCGCGCGCTTCGACGCCGCCGATGTCGACCGGCTGCTGGCCGACCCGGGCATCGTGCGGCATCGCGGCAAGATCGAGTCGACCCTCAACAATGCCCGCCGCGTGATCGCGCTGCGCGCCGAGTTCGGCTCGCTCGCCGCCTATGCCTGGCGCGCCGAACCCGACGCGGCGGCGCGGCCGGCGCGCGTCACGGCCGAGGTGCTCGCGACGCTCACGACGTCGGCCGCCTCGATCGCGCTGTCGAAGGACCTGAAACGGCGCGGCTGGAGCTTCGTCGGGCCGACCACGATGTATGCCTTCATGCAGGCGATGGGACTGGTGAACGACCATGTCGAGGGCTGCGCCGCGCGCGAGCGCGCGCTGGCGGCGCGCCGGGCGCTGCGACCGCCCAGGCCCGCCTGAGCCATCCGGGCCCGTGCCGGCCGGCCGGCTGGCCGGGCATCGAGCACCGGCGCCCGGGCCTTCCGCCGCCGGGTCAGAAGTGGTGCTTGGGACCGGGCGCCGTGTCCCGCAGGGTCACGCGGCCCAGCATGTCGACGTTCTCCAGGCGGACGTCGAAGCCCCACAGCCGAGCGACGTGCTTGAGCACCTCGTGCGTGCCCTCGTGCAGCGGCTGGCCGTTGCGCTGGACGTGGCGCAGCGTGAGCGCGCGGTCGCCGCGCAGGTTGACGTTCCAGACCTGGATGTCGGGCTCGCGGCTGCCGATGTCGTACTGGCGCGAGAGCGACTCGCGCAAGGCCTGGTAGCCGCCATCGTCGTGGATGGCCGAGATCACCAATTCGGGTTGGTCTGCATGGTCGCGCACCGCGAAGAGGCGGAAGTCGCGCATCGTCTTGGGGCTGAGGAACTGGCCGACGAAGCTCTCGTCCTTGAAGTTGCGCATCGCGTGGTCGAGCGTGGTGAGCCAGTCGCTGCCGGCATAGTCCGGGAACCAGCGGCGGTCCTCCTCGGTCGGCTTCTCGCAGATGCGGCGCAGGTCGGAGAACATCGCGAAGCCCAGCGCGTACGGGTTGATGCCGCTGTAGGCGCGATGGCCCACCGGCGGCTGGTAGACCACGCTGGTGTGCGAGGACAGCCACTCCATCATGAAGCCGTCGGCCAGCAGGCCCCGGTCGTACATGGTGTTGAGCAACGTGTAGTGCCAGAACGTCGCCCAGCCCTCGTTCATGACCTGCGTCTGGCGCTGCGGATAGAAGTACTGCGCGACCTTGCGCACGATGCGCACGATCTCGCGCTGCCAGGGTTCGAGCAGCGCGGCGTTCTTCTCGATGAAATAGAGCAGGTTCTCCTGCGGCTCGGCCGGAAAGCGGCGCAGGGCATCGACGCCGGCGGTCGCCTCGACGCGCCGGGGCAGGGTGCGCCAGAGATCGTTGACCTGCTGCTGCAGGTGGTGCTCGCGCTCGGCGCGCTGGCTCACCTCCTGGGCCAGCGAGCGCTTCTGCGGCCGGCGGTAGCGGTCGACGCCATAGTTCATGAGCGCGTGGCAGGAGTCGAGCAGTTCCTCGACCGCGTCGAGCCCGTGGCGCTGCTCGCACTCGCTCACGTAGTTGCGCGCATAGACCAGGTAGTCGACGATCGAGGAGGCGTCGGTCCACATGCGAAACAGGTAGTTGCCCTTGAAGAAGCTGTTGTGGCCATAGGCCGCGTGGGCGATCACCAGCGCCTGCATCGCCATCGTGTTCTCCTCCATGAGGTAGGCGATGCAGGGGTCGGAATTGATGACGATCTCGTAGGCCAGGCCCATGTGGCCGCGCTTGTAGTTCTTCTCCGTGGCGATGAACTGCTTGCCATAGGACCAGTGCCGGTAGATCACCGGCATGCCCACGCTGGCATAGGCATCCATCATCTGCTCGGAGGTGATGACCTCCAGCTGGATCGGATAGGTGTCGAGCCCGAACGACTCGGCGGTGCGCCGGATCTCGCGGTGGTAGGTCTCGATCAGGTCGAAGGTCCAGTCCGACGGGCTGGGCAGCCGCTCCGCGCGCGGCGGGGAAAGCAGGTCGGTCGTCATGCGTGCGCTCCTTCCTTCTTGAAGAGATCGCGGAACACCGGATAGATGTCCTGCGCGCTCGCGACCTTGCGCATCGCGAAGTTGGTCTTGATGGCGGCGAGCTGGGCGTATTCCTGCCACAGGTTCTGCTCGGCATCGGCGACCTGCACATAGGCGTAGTAGCGCACCAGCGGCAGGATCGCCTCGTCGAGCATCTTGCGGCAGCGGCCGCTGTCCTGGTGCCAGTTGTCGCCGTCGCTGGCCTGGGCGCCGTAGATGTTCCATTCGCCGCTCGGATAGCGCGCGCGCACGATCTCCTCCATCAGCACCAGCGCGCTGGAGACCACCGTGCCGCCGGTCTCGGTGGCGCGGAAGAACTCCTCCTCGCTCACTTCCTGGGCCTGCGTGTGATGGCGGATGAACACCAGCTCGATCTTCTCGTAGTGCCGCGTGAGGAACAGGTAGAGCAGCATGAAGAAGCGTTTGGACATGTCCTTGCGGGACTCGTCCATGGACCCCGAGACATCCATCAGGCAGAACATCACCGCCTTCGCGCTGGGCACCGGCACGCGCACGCGGTTGCGGAAGCGCAGGTCGATCGGATCGATGTAGGGCACGTGCTTTGCGGTGCGGCGCACCTCGGCGATCTCGGCCTTGAGCGCGGCGATGCGCTCGGACGCCGGCGGCTCGTCGGCGCCGGGCTCGAGTTCCAGCCGCAGCAGCTCGGCCTCCAGGCGATGCAGGGCGATGCGGCCCTCGCCACCCAGCGCGATGCGCCGGGCCAGCGCGCCGCGCATGGAGCGCACGACATGCAGGCTGCTCGGATTGCCATCGCTCTTGAAGCCGGCGCGATGGCTCTTCCACTCCGGCACCTCGGCCAGCTGCGTGCGCACCAGGTGGGGCAGGGCGAGGTCCTCGAAGAAGACCTGCATGAATTCCTCACGGGTGAGCGTGAAGACGAAATCGTCGTCGCCCTCGCCGCTGTCGCCGGCCTCGCCGCTGCCCTTGCCCTTGCCCGAGCCACCCCCGGGCGGCCGGGCGATCCGGTCGCCCTTGAGGTATTCCTGGTTGCCGGGATGCACGTACTCGCGGTTGCCACCCGGCCCGTGGCCGAAGACCGGCTCGGAGACGTCGCGCCGGGGCAGCGTGATGTCCTCGCTGCGTTCGAGGTCGCGGATGCCGCGACCGCTGACCGCCTTCCTCACGGCGTCGCGGATCTGTCCTCGGTAGCGCCGCAGGAAGCGTTCACGGTTGCCGATGGACTTGTTCTTGCCCGACAGGCGCCGATCGATGATCTGTTGAAGCATTGCCACGTTGCCGGACCTCCGCGCCGAAGCGCATCTTCGCCATCTATGACATCCAGGCTATCCACGACCTGGCGGATTCACGTCATCACGAACTCTTGCGCACCCTCAGGTACCACTCGCACAACAGGCGCACCTGCTTGGGCGTGTAGCCCTTCTCGACCATGCGCGCCACGAAGTCCTGGTGCTTCTTCTGCTCGTCGGCGCTGCTCTTGGTGTTGAAGCTGATGACGGGCAGCAATTCCTCGGTGTTGGAGAACATCTTCTTCTCGATCACCGTGCGCAGCTTCTCGTAGCTCGTCCAGGCCGGATTGCTGCCGGCGTTGCCGGCGCGCGCGCGCAGCACGAAATTCACGATCTCGTTGCGGAAGTCCTTGGGATTGGAGATGCCCGCGGGCTTCTCGATCTTCTCGAGTTCGGCATTCAGCGAGACGCGATCGAACACTTCGCCGGTGTCGACGTCGCGGTATTCCTGGTCCTGGATCCAATAGTCGGCATAGGTGACATAGCGGTCGAAGATGTTCTGGCCGTATTCGCTGTAGCTCTCGAGATAGGCGGTCTGGATCTCCTTGCCGATGAATTCGGCATAGCGCGCGGCGAGCTGTTCCTTGATGTAGGCGAGGTACTTCTGCTCGGTCTCGGCCGGGAACTGCTCGCGCTCGATCTGCTGCTCCAGCACATACATCAGGTGCACCGGATTGGCCGCGATCTCGGAGCTGTCGAAGTTGAAGACGCGCGAGATGATCTTGAAGGCGAAGCGCGTGGAGACGCCGCTCATGCCCTCGTCGACGCCCGCGTAGTCGCGATACTCCTGCAGCGACTTGGCCTTGGGATCGGTGTCCTTCAGGCTCTCGCCGTCGTAGACCTGCATCTTGCTGAAGATGCTGGAGTTCTCCGGTTCCTTGAGCCGCGTGAGCACCGAGAACTGCGCCATCATGCGCAGCGTGCCGGGCGCGCACGGCGCCTGCGCCAGCGAGGAGGTCCGCACCAGCTTCTCGTAGATCTTGATCTCCTCGGACACGCGCAGGCTGTAGGGCACCTTGACGATGTAGATGCGGTCGAGGAAGGCCTCGTTGTTCTTGTTGTTGCGGAACGCCTTCCATTCGCTCTCGTTGCTGTGGGCCAGCACGATGCCGTCGAAGGGAATGGCGCCGAAGCCCTCGGTGCCCTTGAAGTTGCCTTCCTGCGTGGCCGTCAGCAGCGGGTGCAGCACCTTGATCGGGGCCTTGAACATCTCGACGAACTCGAGCAGGCCCTGGTTGGCCAGGCACAGGCCGCCGGAGTAGGAGTAGGCGTCGGGGTCGTCCTGCGCATAGGTCTCCAGCTTGCGGATGTCGATCTTGCCGACCAGCGAGGAGATGTCCTGGTTGTTCTCGTCGCCCGGCTCGGTCTTGGCGACGCCGATCTGGCGCAGCACCGACGGATAGCGCTTGACGACCTGGAACTTGCGGATGTCGCCACCGAATTCCTCCAGCCGCTTCACCGCCCAGGGCGAGAGGATGCGCTGCAGGTAGCGGCGCGGGATGCCGTATTCCTTCTCCAGGATCTCGCCGTCCTCCACCGGGTCGAACAGGCCGAGCGGCGACTCGTTCACCGGCGAGCCCTTGATGGCATAGAAGGGCACGTGTTCCATCAGCTGCTTGAGGCGCTCGGCGATGGAGCTCTTGCCACCGCCCACCGGGCCCAGCAGATACAGGATCTGCTTCTTCTCCTCCAGCCCCTGCGCGGCATGCCGGAAGTACGACACCACCTGTTCGATGGCGTCCTCCATGCCATAGAACTCCTTGAAGGCCGGATAGAGCTTGATCACCTTGTTGGCGAAGATGCGTGAGAGGCGGGAGTCGTTGCGCGTGTCGACCAGCTGGGGATCGCCGATGGCCCTGAGCATGCGTTCGGCAGCGGTGGCGTAGGCGAGTGGGTCGCGCTTGCAGAGATCCAGATACTCCTGCAGCGAGATGACCTCTTCTCGCGTGCGGTCGTAACGGGCGGCAAAGTTGCTGATCACGTCCATGGAAATACCTCCATCGAGTCAATGAGGCGAAAGCCCCGATCTGCAGCAGCCGGGCCGTCGCACCCTGAGTCGGTGTTCCGCGAGGACTGCATGCCTGTGCTGAGATTCAGCATAAAGCAAAGATCACACCCGTGAAGGCGCAATGTCCTTTAAGAGCAACACGGCTGAGGCAAAGTTCCTAAGAGGACGCTTGAGCAGTAGAACCTTAGACCACTTCGGAAGAAAGCTTCGCATCGGACTGTCCGTCGGACTCCGATGAAAGAAAGAGCCCTTTTCCAGGCCGGGAAAAGCCGGCGTGAAAGGGCATCGGAGCGGGCGCCGGACCCGGCCAGACGAGAGCGTCGGCAGTCCCTTCGCCGGAGGGAGGAAAAGGGCGCCCGGCCGCGATGGGAGCGAGCGATCCGCCGGGTCCGAAACAGACGGGGCCCATCGAGTCGATCGACGAAAGGGATGCCGCCGGACCTCGGAACGGGTGGAGGCGCCGACCCGCGTCGCTGTCCGGTCCGAAGCAGGGCCCGCGGCCGGTGGACTCAGCTGAAGAAGTCCTTGGCCTTGTCGATCCAGCCCTTGTCGGCGGGGCTGTGCTTGTCGCCCCCCTTCTTGAGCGACTCGTCGAGTTCCTTGACCAGCTTGCGCTGATGCTCGGTGAGCTTGACCGGCGTCTCGACCCGCACGTGGCAGTACAGGTCGCCCGGATAGCTGGAGCGCACGCCCTTGATGCCCTTGCCGCGCAGGCGGAACTGCTTGCCACTCTGCGTGCCTTCGGGGATGTCGATCGCGGCATCGCCCTTGAGCGTGGGAACGTCGATCTCGCCACCGAGCGCGGCGGTCGTCATGCTGACCGGCACCACGCAGTGCAGGTCGTCGCCATCGCGCTCGAAGACATCGTGCTTCTTGAGCCGCACCTCGATGTAGAGATCGCCTGGCGGCCCGCCATTTGTGCCCGGCTCGCCGTTGCCGGTGCTGCGGATGCGCATGCCGTCGTCGATGCCCGCCGGGATCTTCACTTCCAGTGTCTTGTTGTTCTTGATCTTGCCCTGGCCATGGCAGGTGGCGCAGGGTTCCGGGATGATCTTGCCGGTGCCATGGCACTGCGGGCAGGTCTGCTGCACGCTGAAGAAGCCCTGGCGCATCTGCACGGCGCCCTGGCCGTGGCAGGTGGTGCAGGTGATCGGCTTGGTGCCGGGCTTGGCGCCCGAGCCGTGGCAGGTGCCGCACTCGTCCCAGCTCGGGATGCGGATCTGCGCATCCTTGCCGTCGGCGGCTTCCTCCAGGGTGACCTCCATCGCGTAGCTCAGGTCGCCGCCACGGAAGACCTGGCGTCCGCTGCTCTGGCGACCACCACGCGCGCCACCGAAGACATCGCCGAAGATGTCGCCGAAGGCCTCCGCGAAACCGCCGAAGCCTTCCGCGCCCGGGCCGCCGCGCATGTTGGGATCGACGCCGGCATGGCCGTACTGGTCGTAGGCCGCGCGCTTCTGCGCGTCCGACAGCATCTCGTAGGCTTCCTTGGCTTCCTTGAACTTGGCCTCGGCGTCCTTGCTGCTGTCGCCGTGATTGCGGTCGGGATGGTGCTTCATCGCCTGCTTGCGATAAGCCTTCTTGATCTCTTCGTCGCTCGCGTTCTTGGGAACGCCAAGGGTTTCGTAATAGTCGCGTTTGGTGGCCATGGTCGATGATCTTCGGGAACGAGGTGGGGCGGGATCCTCGGACGCGTGATGAAACTCTTCTTGAAACGGAAAAGGCTGGATCACCCGCCCAGGTGATCCAGCCTCGGGTCAATGCCGGGCGATCAGCCCTTCTTGACTTCCTTGACTTCGGCGTCGACCACGTTGTCGTCGGCCGCGGCGCCCGAAGACGACTGCGCTGCGCCACCGGCACCGGTCGCTCCCGGGCCTTCCGCCGCGCCGCCGGCCGCGGCCTGCGAGTCGGCATACATCTTCTCGCCGAGCTTCTGGCTCGCGCTCATCAGCGTGTTGGTCTTCTCGCCGATCGCCGCGGTGTCCTCGGTCTTGAGGACCTCCTCGACGTCCTTGATCGCGGCCTCGATCTTCTCCTTCTCGCCGGCGTCCAGGCTGGCGCCATGCTCGCCCAGCGACTTCTTCACGCTGTGCACCATGGCTTCGGCCTGGTTGCGCGCCTGCACCAGTTCGAGCTTCTTCTTGTCGTCGGCGGCATTGAGCTCGGCGTCCTTCACCATCTTCTGGATCTCGTCCTCCGAGAGGCCCGAGTTCGCCTTGATGGTGATCTTGTTCTCCTTGCCCGTGCCCTTGTCCTTGGCGCCCACGTGCAGGATGCCGTTGGCGTCGATGTCGAAGCTGACCTCGATCTGCGGCGTGCCGCGCGCCGCCGGCGGGATGCCCTCGAGGTTGAACTCGCCCAGCGCCTTGTTGCCCGAGGCGATCTCGCGCTCGCCCTGGAACACCTTGATCGTCACGGCCGGCTGGTTGTCCTCGGCAGTCGAGAAGGTCTGCGCGAACTTCGTCGGGATGGTCGTGTTCTTGGTGATCATCTTGGTCATGACGCCACCCATCGTCTCGATGCCGAGCGACAGCGGAGTCACGTCCAGCAGCAGCACGTCCTTGCGGTCGCCCGAGAGCACCTGGCCCTGGATGGCGGCGCCGACGGCCACGGCCTCGTCGGGGTTCACGTCCTTGCGCGGCTCCTTGCCGAAGAACTCCTTGACCTTCTCCTGCACCTTGGGCATGCGGGTCATGCCGCCCACCAGGATGACGTCGTTGATGTCCGACACGCTCACGCCGGCATCCTTGATGGCGGTGCGGCACGGCGCGATGGTGCGCTCGATCAGTTCGTCGACCAGCGATTCGAGCTTGGCGCGGCTCAGCTTGATGTTCAGGTGCTTCGGACCCGACGCGTCGGCCGTGATGTAGGGCAGGTTGATGTCGGTCTGGGCACCGTTGGACAGCTCGATCTTGGCCTTCTCGGCGGCTTCCTTCAGGCGCTGCAGCGCGAGCACGTCCTTGCCGAGGTCGACGCCCTGTTCCTTCTTGAACTCGGAAATGATGTAGTCGATGATGCGCTGGTCGAAGTCCTCGCCACCGAGGAAGGTGTCGCCGTTGGTCGACAGCACCTCGAACTGCTTCTCGCCATCGACGTCGGCGATCTCGATGATCGAGACGTCGAAGGTGCCGCCACCCAGGTCGTACACGGCGATCTTGCGGTCGCCCTTCTCCTGCTTGTCCAGGCCGAAGGCCAGCGCGGCCGCCGTCGGCTCGTTGATGATGCGCTTGACGTCCAGGCCGGCGATGCGGCCGGCATCCTTGGTGGCCTGGCGCTGGCTGTCGTTGAAGTAGGCCGGCACGGTGATCACGGCCTCGGTCACGGGCTCGCCCAGGTAGTCCTCGGCGGTCTTCTTCATCTTGCGCAGGATCTCGGCGCTGACCTGCTGCGGCGCGAGCTTCTTGCCGCGGCTCTCGACCCAGGCGTCGCCGTTGTCGGCCTTGGTGATCGTGTAGGGCATCAGGTCGATGTCCTTCTGGACTTCCTTCTCCTCGAACTTGCGGCCGATCAGGCGCTTGACGGCGTAGATCGTGTTCTTGGGGTTGGTGACGGCCTGGCGCTTGGCCGAGGCGCCGACCAGCACTTCACCGTCTTCCTGATAGGCCACGATGGACGGCGTGGTGCGCGCGCCCTCGGAGTTCTCGATCACGCGGGTCGTGTTGCCCTCCATGATCGAGACGCACGAGTTGGTCGTGCCCAGGTCGATGCCGATGATCTTGCCCATGATGTTCTTGCTCCTGAATGCGGAAATTGAGTTGTCGTGAATCTGCGGATCACATGGCGCGATTCAAGGGTCTGAACCGGCCGAATTTCGATGATGGATAGGTCAGGACGGTGCGCTGACGGTCACCAGGGCCGGACGCAGCACGCGCTCGGCGATGGTGTAGCCCTTCTGCAGCACGGCCACGACGGTGTTGGCCTCCTGGCCGGGCGCCGGCACGACCGAGATCGCCTGGTGCTGGTGCGGATCGAACTTCGTGCCGGCGGCCGGGGCGATCTCGATCACCTTGTTGCGCTCCAGCGCGCTCTTGAGCTGCTGCAGCGTGGCGGCGGCGCCTTCGCGGATCTGGTCGGGCGTGGCGTCCTTGATGGCCAGCCCGGCCTCCAGGCTGTCGGTCACCGGCAGCAGGCTCTCGGCGAAGGCCTCGACGGCGAACTTGCGCGCCTTGGTGATCTCGTCGTCGGCGCGGCGGCGCGCGTTCTGCACGTCGGCCTGGGCCCGCAGGTACTGGTCCGCCAGCTCGGCGTTCTTGGACCGCAGCGTCGCGAGCTCGGCCTGGACGTCGGCCAGCGCGGCCTGCGCATCGGCTTCGTTGGCGGCCTGGGCGGCTTCGAGCTCCTCGGGGCTGGGCGCGCCCTGCAGGCCGTTCGGGTCGTTCGGATTCGTGGCGGGGGATTCGGGTTGGAAGGGTGCTGACATGTTCGATGGCGGCGTGAACCGGACCTTGGAAAAAGCGAGTGCAGGCCACGTGGGGATGGCCCCGGAACTTTTCAAGAAGAAAATGAACACGGTCCCGCCGGCCGGCGCCCCCACGCCGTGCCCGGGCATGGGTTCCGGAAACGCGAAAGGGCCGCAAAGCGGCCCTCGGAGAGACGGGGAGAGGCGTGCGCTCAGTGGGCGTCGAGCAATTCGACGTCGAACTTCAGCGTCGCGTTCGGCGGGATCACGCCGCCGGCGCCGCGCGCGCCATAGCCCAGCGAGGCGGGGATGATCAGCGTGCGCTGGCCGCCGATCTTCATGCCGGCGACGCCTTCGTCCCAGCCCTTGATGACCTGGCCGGCGCCCAGCGAGAAGGCGAACGGGTCGTTGCGGTCGCGGCTCGAATCGAACTTGGCGCCCTGCACGCCGTCCTGGTAGAGCCAGCCGGTGTAGTGCACGTGCACGTGCTGGCCGGCTTTGGCTTCGGCCCCGTCGCCGACGACGGTGTCTTCGTATTGCAGGCCGGAGGGAGTGGTGGGCATGAACGTTCCTTGGGATGTGTCGATGGAGGGAAGCGGCGGAGTTTAACGAGCCGTTTCCACCCCTCGGAGTAGGCCGATGCCGGCCCGTGCGTCAGCGCGCGAGCGGGAGATCGGCCGCCGCCGGCGCCGCTGTCGCGGGGGCGACCGCCGGTGCCGGCGCCAGGGCCTTGCGCTGCTGCCCGGCCTGCCACTTGACCGCGAAGGCCTGCAGGTCCGACAGGCGCTTGAGCAGGTCCTGGCCGCTCAGGGTCAGGCTGTAGCCGTCGCCGCCATGGCTCACCACGCCGGCCTCGCGCAGTTCCTTGATGCGGGTGTTGAGCGTGTTGGGCGTGATGCCGCCGACGCTGTCCTGCAGCAATCGGAAGGTCTGCGCATGGCCGTCGCGCAGCGCCCACAGCACGCGCAGCGCATAGCGCGCCTCCAGCAGCGCCAGCAGCTGGCCGATGGCGGTGTTCTCCTTCGGGCTCATGCGCTCAGGCGGCCGCGTAGTCGGCCATGGGTTCGCCCAGGCGCACGGCGCGCGCCGGTGCCCAGTCGGAGTTGAAGCGCAGCGCCGGCGCCGGGAACAGCAGCACCACGGTCGAGCCCAGCAGGAAGCGGCCCATCTCCTCGCCCTTCCTCAGGACGATCTCGCGGTCGTCGTAATGCCATTCGCGGATGCCGCCACCGCGCGGCGGATTGACCACGCCGTGCCAGACGGTGGCCATGCTGCCGACGATGGTCGCTCCCACCAGCACCAGCACGAAGGGACCGCGCGCCGTCTCGAACACGCATACCGTGCGCTCGTTGCGCGCGAACAGTCCCGGCACGCCGCGCGCGGTCGTCGGATTGACCGAGAACAGGTCGCCCGGCACATAGATCATGCGCGTCAGCCGGCCGTCGCACGGCATGTGGATGCGGTGGTAGTCGCGCGGGCTCAGGTAGAGGGTGGCGAAGCTGCCGTGCGCGAACCGCGCCGCCAGCGCGGCATCGCCGCCGACGAGTTCGGTGGTGCGGTAGTTGTGGCCCTTGGCCTGGAAGATCTGGTCGCCATCGATGCGACCGAACTGGCTGATCGCGCCATCGACCGGCGAGACCAGCGCGGCCGCGTCGATCGGTCGCGCGCCGGGCTTGAGGGCGCGGGTGAAGAAGTCGTTGAAGCTGGCATAGCGCGTGACGTCGCTCTCCAGCGCCTCGCCCATGTCGACGCCGTACTTGAGGACGAAGCGCCGGATGATCCACGTCGTCACGGCGCCGCGTTCCTTGCCCGCGACCCAGCCGGCGAACGATGTGAGGGCCTGCTTGGGCAGGACGTATTGGGGCAGGACGGGAAGGCGGTCGGACACGGCGTGGGTCTCGGGAAGCGGCGGACAGCGCATTTTAGGAACTCGGCCCGTCGCGCGGCGGGCCATTTCGAGCGTATGAGCGTCGGTCAGGGCGCCAGGCGCTCGCGGATCCAGCCCGCGCCGTCGCCGCCCGCGGCGCCTTCCCCGTCCTCGCGGCGATAGCGCAGCCGGTCGTGCAGCCGGCTCTTGCGGCCCTGCCAGAACTCCCAGCGCTGCGGCACCAGGCGATAGCCGCCCCAGTGCGGCGGTCGCGGCGGCGACAGCAGGAAGCGCGCGGCGGCCCAGGCGGCGTTCTTGACCAGCACCTCGCGGTTCTCGATCACCTGACTCTGCGGACTGGCCCAGGCGCCCAGGCGCGAGTCGAGCGGCCGGCTGGCGAAATAGGCGTCGCTCTCGGCGGCGTCGATGCGCTCGACCACGCCTTCGATGCGCACCACGCGTTCGAGCTCGACCCAGTGGAACTGCAGCGCCGCGTAGGGATTGCCCGCCAGTTCATGGCCCTTGCGGCTGTCGTAGTTGGTGTACCAGACCAGGCCGCGCGCATCGACGCCCTTGACCAGCACGATGCGCGTCGAGGGCCGCAGGTCGGCGCCGACGGTGGCCAGCGTCATGGCGTTGGGCTCCGGCACGCGGGCGGCGAGGGCCTCGCCCAGCCAGCGTTCGAACTGGCGCAGCGGGTCGACGTCGCTGCGGGTCTCGTCGAGTTCGGCGCGCTCGTAGCTCTTGCGCAGGGCGGCGAGTTCGGTGGGGGTGGGGAGGGCGGCGGCGTCGCCGGGGCGCTGGGGATCGGTCATGGGGTCCGATTGTCCGTGCTGCGCGGGCGCCCGCGCGCGGGCCGGATACTGGCGATCATGGATCCTTCCGAACGACCCTTCCTCCCGCCTCGTCCCGTGCCGCCCGGTGAACCCGACGAGCTCGGCGAAGCCGGCGAGGCCGCCGCCGCGCCCACGGTGATCGTGCTGGCCTCCGGCCGGGGCGAACGCTTCCGCGCCTCGGGCGGCACCGTCCACAAGCTCGATGCGCCATTGGATGGCCGCGCGGTGCGCGAGCGCACGCTGGCCGCGGTGCGCGCGAGCGGGCTGCCGTGGCACGTCGAGGATGCCGGCCATCCCGGCATGGGCGACTCGATCGCCGCGGCGGTGCGCGCCACGATCGATGCCGCCGGCTGGCTGGTGCTGCCGGCCGATCTGCCGCTGGTCGAGCCGGCCACGCTGCGGCGCGTGGCGCGGGCCTTGCGCGGGCCGTCGCCGTCGCCGGCGGACCCGGACGCGCCGGCCGGTCTGGCGGCGCATGCCGTGCAGCCCGTCCACGACGGTCGGCGCGGCCATCCGGTGGCCTTCTCCGCCGCCTGCCGCGACGACCTCCTGCGGCTGGCCGGTGAGTTCGGCGCCGCGCCGGTGCTCCGGCGCCTGCGCGCGGCGGGACGGGTGACCGAACTGGCGATCGACGACGTCGGCATCGTCACCGACATCGACACCCTGGCCGACCTGGCGGCGGCCGAGGCGCTGCTGCTCAGCCGCGTGGCGCCGCCGGCGACCGGCTGAGCACGCCGCCCACCGCATCCGCGTCGTCCGCGGCCATCGCCTCGGCCGCCCGTTCCTGTTCCACCCGCTCGGCCAGGCGCACCAGGCGCGCCAGGGCGCGGTCGTGGATCGCGTGGCGCTGGAGTTCCTGCAGCGTCAGC
The DNA here is from genome assembly GCF_056679935.1 of Variovorax sp. PEI5. NCBI lineage: Bacteria > Pseudomonadati > Pseudomonadota > Betaproteobacteria > Burkholderiales > Comamonadaceae > Variovorax > Variovorax sp. PEI5. Next base: position 1,383,239 of record NZ_CM155257.1, on the reverse strand, counting down.
CGCGCGTAGTCGAGCGAGGTGCCGAAGTTGCCGCTGGCGCTGCGGAAGACATGGCGGTAGTGGTCGTCGCTGAGTTCGCCCGCGTAGTGCGGACTGCGGCGCGACAGCGTGAAGGCGAGGGCGCGCACCGGGCCGCCGGCGGTGCGGCAGTCGAGCCAGCGCGGGTCGTAGATCGAATCGGCCATCTCGCGCAGCCAGAGCCGTCCGAGCGCCTCGAGCCCGGCGGCGGCCGGCACGCGGAACACCACGCCCCGGCAGCTGCCACCCGAGAGCAGTCCGAACACCAGGCCCGGGTTGTGCGCCGTGCCCCGATGGGCGCGGCTCCAGAGCTTGAGGGCCCGGTGCCAGCCGTGCACGAGGGCGGGGCGGTGCTCGACGGCGTCGAACTCCTGGCGCCAGATCAGCGAGCCATAGCCGAACAGCCACAGATCGTCGCGCCCGCCCCAGTCGGCGATCACGCGTTCGAGCAGCGGCTGGGGATCGCGCGGCAGCGCCGGCGGTCCGGCGGTGGGCGCGGATGGCGCATTTGGGAGGGTTCCGTCGCGCGGCCCCATGACGGCGCCGCCTACAATTTCACGATCATGGCTCACCCGCCCATTATTTACGTGCCCAACTCACTTTCCTACGGAGATCACCGGATGTCATCCCCCCAAGACGAAGACAGTCAGCAACGCTTTGCCCTCGGCTTCCTGTTCGCCCTCATCGCGCTGCTGGTCTGCACCATCGTCGGTTTCGCCGTCTATCGCTATGGCCTGATCACGCGCCCCGAGGCACCCGCCGCCACCGCGCCCGCCGCCACCGTGGTGGTGCCCACCACCCCGACGGTGAGCGTCGTGACCGAGACGGTCACGGTGGTCGTCCCCGAAGGCGCCAGCATCAGCGTGGCCGACGGCGTCGTGAACTTCTACTTCGCCACCGGCAGCGCCGACCTCGCGCCCGGCGCGGCCGAGGCCCTGGCCGCCGTCATCCAGGGCATCGGCAAGGGTCGCCGCGCCATGGTCTCGGGCTTCCACGATTCGACCGGCGACGCCACGGTGAACGAGGAACTCGCCAAGCTGCGCGCGCAGACCGTGCGCGACGTGCTGCTCGGCCTGGGCGTGCCGGCCGACCGCGTCGACCTGCAGAAGCCGGCCGTCAGCACCGGCTCGGGCAACAACGCCGAGGCCCGCCGCGTCGAGGTCAAGCTGATCGATTGACGGCCGGGCGGCAGGCCGCCCCCTCGCGATCTCGAAAGCCCGGCGACGACCGGGCTTTTTTCATGCGCGCTTGATACGATAGTGTCGCCTCGGGCCGAAGCCGCCCGGCGGCACTCTCCAGAGAGCACCAAGATCCCATGACCACGAATTCCACCGTCAGCCGCGTCACCGACCGCATCCGCGAGCGCAGCCGGCCCGGCCGAGAGAGCTACCTGCACCAGATCGCCGAGATGGCGCGCCGCGACCGGGGTTCCGACCGCATGGGCTGCGCCAACGTGGCGCATGCCGTGGCCGGCGTGCCGGCCAACGACAAGCTGCGCATCGTCACCGAGCGCGCTCCCAACATCGGCATCGTCACGGCCTACAACGACATGCTCTCGGCCCATGCGCCGTACCAGGGCTACCCGGACATCCTGAAGCACGAGGCGCGTCGCCTGGGCGCCACGGCGCAGGTCGCCGGTGGCGTGCCCGCCATGTGCGACGGCGTCACCCAGGGCACGCCCGGCATGGAGCTGAGCCTGTTCAGCCGCGACACCATCGCCATGGGCGCGGCGGTGGCGCTGACCCACGACATGTTCGACGCCGCCCTGATGCTGGGCGTGTGCGACAAGATCGTGCCGGGCCTGCTGATCGGCGCGCTGCACTTCGGCCATCTGCCCACGGTGTTCGTGCCGGCCGGACCGATGCCCTCGGGCCTCTCCAACAGCGCCAAGGCCAAGGTGCGCGAGCAGGCCGCGCAGGGCCTGGTCGGCCGCGAGGGCCTGATGGAGGCCGAGATGGCGGCCTACCACGCGCCCGGCACCTGCACCTTCTACGGCACCGCCAACAGCAACCAGATGCTGCTCGAGGCCATGGGCCTGCACGTGCCCGGCGCCGCCTTCATCCAGCCCGGCGACTCGATGCGCGAGGCGCTCACGCGCGAGGCGGTGCGCACGGTGCTGGGCCGGGCGACGGGCGCTCCGGCCGGCTCCCGCTGCCCGCCGATCGGCGAGGTGGTCGACGAGCGCTGCATCGTCAACGCCATGGTCGCGCTGCTGGCCACCGGCGGCTCGACCAACCACCTGATCCACTGGGTCGCGGTGGCGCGCGCCGCCGGCATCCTGATCGACTGGAACGACTTCTCCGATCTCTCCGACGTGGTGCCGCTGCTCACGCGGGTCTATCCGAACGGCAGCGCCGACGTCAACGCCTTCCAGGACGCGGGCGGCCCGGGCTTCGTGATCGGCGAGCTCGTCGGCGCCGGCCTGATGCATGCCGACGTGCTGACCGTGCGCGCCGGCGGCATCGCCGAATTCGGCCGCATCCCGGTGCTCGAGGGCGGCGACGCCTCGGCCGAGCGGGTGCTGGGCTGGCGCGAGGCGGCACCGTCGAAGGACGACAGCGTGGCGCGGCCGGTGGCGGCGCCCTTCAGCCCCAGCGGCGGCCTGAAGCTGCTCAAGGGCAACCTGGGGCGCAGCGTGATCAAGGTGTCCTCGGTGCCCGACGACCGCCACGTGGTGGAGGCGCCAGCGCGGGTGTTCGACTCGCAGGCCGGCCTGCAGAAGGCCTTCGCGGCCGGCGAGCTCGACCGCGACGTGATCTGCGTGGTGCGCTGGCAGGGCCCGCAGGCCAACGGCATGCCCGAGCTGCACAAGCTCACGCCGCCGCTGTCGGTGCTGCAGGGCAAGGGCCATCGGGTGGCGCTGGTGACCGATGGGCGCATGAGTGGCGCCTCGGGCAAGGTGCCCGCGGCGATCCACGTGTCGCCGGAGGCCGCCGCCGGCGGGCCGCTGGCCAAGGTGCGCGATGGCGACCTGATCCGGCTCGACGCGCTGGCCGGCACGCTGGCCGTGCTGATCCCGGAACACGAGTGGGCGGCGCGCGAGAACGCGACCATGACCGACGAGCAGCGTTTCGCCGAGGGCCGCGGCCTGGGCCGCGAGCTGTTCGCCGGCATGCGCCGCAATGCATTGACGGCAGAAGAAGGAGCATGCACATGGCTGTGAACAGAGACGGGCGACTGAGCGCGCTGGACGTGATGGGCGACGCGCCGGTGATCCCGGTGATCGTGCTCCACGACGTGGCGCATGCGGTGCCGCTGGCGCGCGCGCTGGTGGCCGGCGGCATCCGCATGCTGGAGGTGACGCTGCGCACGCCGCAGGCGCTGCAGTGCATCGAGGCCATCGCCCGGGAGGTGCCCGAGGCCGTCGCCGGCGCCGGCACCATCCGCACGGCGGCCGACGCCCAGGCCGCGGCGCTGGCCGGCGCGAAGTTCGGCGTCAGCCCGGGCTACACGCACTCGGTGGGCAAGGCGTGCCACGAACTCGGCCTGCCGCTGCTGCCCGGCGTGGCGACCGGCGGCGAGATCATGATGGCGCAGGAGGACGGCTACCAGCAGCTCAAGTTCTTCCCCGCCGTGCAGGCCGGCGGACTGGCCATGCTCAAGGCCTGGCAGGGGCCGTTCGGCGATGTCTCGTTCTGCCCGACCGGCGGCATCCACCTGGGCAACGCGCCGGAGTTCCTGGCGCTGTCGAACGTGGCCTGCGTGGGCGGCTCGTGGATCGTGCCGACCGATGCCATCCAGGCCGGCGACTGGGGCCGCATCGAGCAGCTGGCGCGCGACGCCTCGCGGCTGCAGCGTTGAGCCGTCCCATGGGAGACGCCAGCACCGCCGCCCGGCCCGGGCTCGATCCGGACGAGGTGGCCGTGATCGCCTTCGATGTCTTCGGCACGGTGGTCGACTGGCACGGAGGCATCGCGGCGGAGGCCGAGCGCGCGCTGCCCGGCATCGATGGCGGCGCCTTCGCCCTGGCCTGGCGCGCGGGCTACCAGCCGGCCATGCGTGCCGTCATGGCGGCCATCGAGGCCGGCGAGGGCGGCTTCGTGCGCCTGGACGACCTGCACCTGCGCATCCTCGACGGCGTGCTGCGCGACTTCGGCGTTGCGGCGCGTCTCGACGATGCCGCGCGACGCGATCTCAATCGCGCCTGGCATCGCCTGCCGGCCTGGCCGGATGCCGTCGCCGGCCTGGCGCGGCTGCGCCGCCGCTACACCATCTGCCCGCTGTCCAACGGCAACATCGGCCTGCTCACCGCCATGGCCAAGCGCGCCGGTCTGCCCTGGGACTGCGTGCTGTCGGCCGAGGTCTTCCAGGCCTACAAGCCCGATCCGCGCACCTATCTCGGCGTGGCGTCGGTGTTCGACGTCGCGCCACGGCGCGTCATGCTGGCGGCGGCCCATCACGAGGACCTGGCCGCCGCGCGCGCCTGCGGCCTGCGCACCGCCTACATCGAGCGGCCGCTGGAATTCGGCGCCGGCCAGCCCAAGGACGTGTCGCCACGCGATGGCAACGACCTGCACGCGCGCGACATCGGCGCCCTGGCCGATCTGCTGGGCTGCTGAGCGCGGCACGACCGACCTGCACGACATGACCGACATGACCGACATGACCGACATGACCGATACGCCCGCCGACATCCTGCGCTTCTGGTTCGAGGAGATCGTACCGGCCCAATGGTGGAAGGTCGATCCGGCATTCGACGCGACGATCGCGCGGCGCTTCGGCGCGACGCATGCCGCGGCGCTGCGGGGCGAGCTGTTCCAGTGGCGGAAGGACGCGGACGGCCGCCTGGCCGAGGTGATCGTGCTCGACCAGTTCTCCCGCAACATCCATCGCGGCGCGGCGGGCGCCTTCGCGGCCGATCCGATGGCACTGGCCCTGGCGCAGGAGGCGGTCGCGCTCGGGCAGGACCTGGCGCTGCCATCCGAGCGGCGCGTGTTTCTCTACATGCCCTACATGCACAGCGAGTCGCGTCTCGTGCACGCGGAGGCGGAGCGCCTGTTCATCGCGCTGGGCATCGCGGACAACCTGGATTTCGAGCGCCGCCACCGCGCCATCGTCGAGCGCTTCGGCCGCTATCCGCATCGCAACGCGATCCTGGGCCGGACCTCCAGCGCCGAGGAACTGGCGTTCCTGGCGACGCCGGGGTCGAGCTTCTAGGCGCTGCGCGCCACGCCGCTCAGCGCAGGCCGCCGCCGGCCGCGCCCTCGTCGCGCTGGATCAGCTCGATCTTGTAGCCATCGGGGTCGGTCACGAAGGCGATGACGGTGGTGCCGCCCTTGACCGGGCCGGGCTCGCGCGAGACCTCGCCGCCGGCCGCCCTGATCTTCTCGCAGGCGGCGTAGATGTCGGGCATGCCCAGCGCGATGTGGCCATAGGCGGTGCCCAGCTCGTAGCGGTCGGTGCCCCAGTTGTAGGTCAGCTCGATCTCGGCCTGGCCGGGATTGCCCTCGAAGCCGACGAAGGCCAGGCTGTACTTGTACTCGGGGTTCTCGGAGGTGCGCAGCAGCTTCATGCCCAGCACCTGGGTGTAGAAATCGATCGAGCGCTGCAGGTCGCCGACGCGCAGCATGGTGTGGAGGAGTCTCATGACAGGGAGCCCGCGTGGGGCGGGGAGTGGAACGTGGGCTGGGCATCATGCCAGTGATCGCATCTCCGCGATCGAGCCGGGATGGCTCCCGGAGCCGCTGCCCGGAAGCCGCCGTCCGGAGATGGCGCGCGCGTGGCTCAGGTCCTGGTGACGGCGTCCCAGCGCGCCAGCCGCCCGTCGCGCATGGTGCCGACGCGATCGGCCATGGCCTGCGCCTCGGCCTGGTTGTGGGTCACCAGCAGGGCGGTCTGACCGGCCGCGCGCAGGATGGCGCGGACCTCGCAGGCCAGGCGCTCGCGGGTGTCGGCGTCGAGGTTGGAGAACGGCTCGTCGAGCAGCAGCAGCGCCGGCGCGGGCGCCAGGGCGCGGGCCAGCGCGATGCGCTGCTGCTGGCCACCGGAGAGTTCGTGCGGATGCCGGTCGCCGGCCTCGGGCAGGCCGACCAGCGCCAGCAGCTCGGCGGTGCGCGCCGCCTGTTCGGCGCGCGTCAGCCGGCGCAGCCCGAAGGCGACGTTCTGCGCCGCCGTGAGGTGCGGGAACAGCGCGTATTCCTGGAACATCATGCCGACGCGGCGGCGCTCCGGCGGCAGGTGGAGCGACGGCGTCGACAGCGTCTGCCCGCCCAGGGCGATGCGACCCGCGCGCACCGGCTCGAAGCCGGCGATGGCGCGCAGCACGGTAGTCTTGCCGCAGCCCGAGGGGCCCAGCAGGCAGGCGATGTGGCCGGCGTCGAGCGCCAGCGAGAAGCCGTCGACGACGGCGGCCCGGCCCGGCGCGCCGTCGTAGGCGATGCGGACCGCATCGAGGAGCAGGGCACTGCCCGGTGGCGTGGAGGTCATGACGGCGGAACGAGCGAGAGGGGTACCGGGCCGATCGGCGCGGGTGGCATCGATGTCGATGTCGATGTCGATGTCGATGGCGCGACGGCGTCGGCCGGTGGGGTCGACGACATCGCGGCCTGGACGAACTGGGTGCGCGCCAGCAGCAGCACCGGCGCCAGCCCGGCCAGCACGATGGCCAGCGCGGCGAGGGCGCCTTCCTCGTAGGTGCCGCGCGCCGCCTCGGCATAGAGCCAGGTCGCCAGGGTGTCGAAGTTCGCCGGCCGCAGCAGCAGGGTGGCGGGCAGTTCCTTCATCGCCTCGACGAACACCAGCAGCGTGCTGGTCGCCAGCGCCGGCCGCAGCAGCGGCAGGTGGACCCGGCGCAAGGTGCCGGCGGCGTTCTCGCCGAGCAGGCGCGCGGCCTGCTCCAGCGCCGGCGGGATGCGCGCCAGGCCGGCTTCGAGTCCGCCCACCGGCATCGCCAGGAAGCGCATCGCGCAGGCCGCCACCAGCACCACGCCCAGCCCCATCAGCGGCAGGCCGGGCAGGCGCAGGACCTCGGCCAGGCGGGCATCGACGGCCAGGGCCGGCGTCAGCAGGCCGATGGCCAGCACCGTGCCCGGCAAGGCATAGCCCAGCGTCGCCACGCGAGCCTGCCAGCGCGCGGGATTGGCGGCCGAGCCGGTGGCGCGCGTGCGCCACGCCACCACCAGGCCGGCCGCCAGCGCCACCGCCGTGACGCCCAGTGCCAGCCCCAGCGTGTTGCCCAGGCTGGCGAGCAGGCCCGGCGACAGGCCGCCGCCCTGGCCCAGCCGCTTGGCGCTCTCCCACACCAGGTAGGCGGCCGGCGCGGCGAAGCCCAGCAGCACCGGTGTCGCCGTGGCCAGCGTGGCGGTCCAGCCGCGCGCGCCGTGCAGGCGTCGCGGCTGCATGGCGCGCATGCGCTGCGCCGAGCCGAAGCGCTGGCGCCGCCGGCCGTGGCGCTCCAGCAGCACCAGCGCCACCACCACCACCAGCATCGCGCAGGCGATCTGCGCCGCGCCGGCCAGGTCCGAGCGCGTGATCCAGGTCGTGTAGACCGCCACGGTGAGCGTGTTCACGCCCAGGAACTCGGAGGCGCCGATGTCGTTGAGCACCTCCAGCAGCGCCAGGCTCAGGCCGACGGCGATGGCCGGGCGGGCCAGCGGCAGCGCCACGCGCAAGAAGGCGCCCAGCGGCGTGGCGCCCAGCGTGCGCGCGGCCTCCATCAGGTGCGCCGGCTGCGTCATGAACATGGCGCGCGCCGTCATGTAGACATAGGGATAGAGCACGCTGCCCAGCACGAGGATGGCGCCGCCCATCGAGCGCAGGTCGGGCAGGCGGAAATCGCGCGGGCTCTCGTGGCCCAGCAGCCAGCGCAATGCGCCCTGCACCGGGCCGATCGGGTGCAGCAGGTCGAGGTAGGCGAAGGCCACGATGTAGGTCGGCATGGCCAGCGGCAGCAGCAGGGCCCAGTGCAGCACGCGGCGGCCCGGGAAGTCGCAGGCGCTGACCAGCCAGGCGCAGCCGACGCCCACCACCAGCACCACCGCGCCGACGCCCGCCAGCAGCAGGGCCGTGTTCAGGGCCGCGTCGGGCAGCACGAAGGCGAAGAGGTGCGTCCAGTGCGAGGCATCGGCGCCCAGCGCCAGCACGGCGAGCGTCGCCACCGGGGCGAGCACGCCGAGCGCGATCAGGAGCGCGACGGCCCGCCAGAGCGGCCCCACCGCGCGGGACACCGGCGGGCTCAACGGTCGAAGCCGACCTTGTCGATCAGCATGCTGGCCTGCTTGCGGTGCCGGGCGATCTCGGTGAGCGGCAGGGCGTCGATCCTGAGTTCGCCGATGGTCTCGCCGATGATCGGGTCGAGCGCGACGCCCTTGCGCACCGGGTATTCGTAGTTGGCCTGCGCATAGAGCTCCTGCGCCGGCGCCGAGACCAGGAACTCCAGCAGCCGGACCGCGTTGGCGCGCTGCGGCGCGTGCCGGGCCACCGCCGCGCCGCTGATGTTGACATGCGTGCCGCCGCCGTTGGCGAAGGCCGGGCGCACCACCTGGATCGCATCGCCCCAGCGGCGCGCGTCGGTGCCTTCCTTGGAGGCCTTCATGTGGCCGACGTAGTAGGAGTTGGCCAGGCCGACGTCGCAGATGCCGCCCAGGATGTCGCGCGCGACATCGCGATCGCCACCGGTCGCCTTGCGCGCCAGGTTGGCCTTGACGCCGCGCAGCCACTGCTCGGCGCGGGCCTCGCCGTCGTGCGCGATCAGCGCGGCGACCAGCGCGGTGTTGTAGGGATGCTGGCCGGCGCGGATGCAGACCTTGCCCTTCCACTTCGGATCGGCGAGGTCCTCGTAGCGGAAGGCGCCGAGCTTCAGGTCCTTGTCGGCATACAGCACGCGGGCGCGCATCGACAGCGCGAACCATTGGCCGTCGGTGCCGCGCAGGTGGGCCGGCACCGCCGACTCCAGCGCGGCGGATTTCACCGGCTGCGTCGCGCCGCCCTCGACCAGGTCGAGCAGGTTGCCGACGTCGACCGTCATCAGCACGTCGGCCGGCGAGCGCTGGCCCTCGGCCTTGACGCGTTCGAGCAGGCCGTCCTTCACGAACACCGTGTTCACCTGCACCCGGGTGGTCGCCGTGAAGGCCGCGAGCAGCGGCTGGATCAGGCCCGGCTCGCGCGTCGTGTAGAGCGTGAGTTCCTCGGCCGCCTGCGCCGCCGTGGAGGCCATGAGCGCGGCGATGGCGAGGCCGGCGCAGGTGGACAGGAAGGAGCGGGCGCGCGGCGGGCGGCCGGTCGCGCGGGGGCGGTCGGTCATGGGAAGGGATCCTCCGGGGATGTGGTTGAAGACGATGCGGATCGGCGCTGCCGATGAGAATAATTATCAAATGAATCGACGCCATCGGCGGATTGCCCTTGCGCGGCGGCGACCTATCGATGCGCGGGAGGGGCACCGGCATCCCGCGCCCGCCGGCGGCGACCGGCGCCGCCGGGGCGCATTCCGTCGCATGCCGATGGCGGCGGGGCGCGGGCGGCGGCACAGTCCGCCCATCGTTCCACGGAGTCCTCCAAATGCTGATCCAGATCGTCCTGCACACCCCGAAATGGGTCTTCACCGTCCTCCTCCTCCTGCTGTGGCTGGGCCTCAGGCAGTGGAGCGACCACGAGCTCGGCCTGCGGCGCGTCCTGGTGCTGCCGCTGGTCATGGGCGGCCTGTCGGTCCACGGCATGGTGTCGGTCTTCGGTGATTCGCCGGCCGCGCTCGGCGGCTGGGCCGCCGCGCTCCTGGCCGTGGTGGCGCTGACGCTGCGCCGTCCGCTGCCCGCCGGCACCCGGTACGACGCCGCGCGGCGGCGCTTCCACGTCGCCGGCAGCCCGTGGCCCCTGGTGCTGCTGATGGGCATCTTCCTGACCCGGTACGCGGTCGGCGTCGCCCTGGCCCTGCACCCGGAGCTGCGCCAGCAGGCCCTCTTCGGATTCGGCGTGCCGGTGCTGTATGGCGTGTTCGGCGGCGTGTTCGTGGCCCGCGCGGCGCGGCTCTGGCGACTGGCCGGCCGGGGCGAGGCCGCCCCGGTCGCCGCCGGCATCGCCTGAGCGGGGATGCCGTGGAGTACAAAGCCGGCATGCGCCACCTGCTGGGTCATGGACTGATCACCGCCGTGTTCTGCGGCCTGGTCGCCGGCGCGCTGACCCTGGCCCGTGGCGGCGCCTGGACGACGCATCTCGTCTACTCGCTCGCCACCGGCCTCGTCAGCTGGCTCTTCATCGACGTCACCCGCCTGCTGGTCACCCGGCGCCAGGAGGTCCGCTGGCCACGGGGGCTCGGCGGCTATCTGGTCGTCGGGGCCGGCATCGGCATCGGCTTCCTGGGCGGCAACCTGATCGGCGATGCCTGGGTCGGCGCGCCGGCGCTCGGCTTCCTGGCGGGCGACGGCCGCCAGCTGGCCTCCGCGATGATCGTGACGATCGCCACGACGGCCGGCCTGTGCTTCTTCTTCTACAGCCTGGGCCGCAGCCGGCACCTGCAGGGCCGGATCGACCAGGCGCAGCGCGCCGCCACCGAGGCCCGCCTGAGGCTGCTGGAGACCCAGCTCGAACCCCACATGCTGTTCAACACGCTGGCCAACCTGCGCGCGCTGATCGCCACCGATCCGCCGCGCGCGGTGGCCATGCTCGACCGTCTCAACGGCTACCTGCGCATGACGCTGGGTGCCTCGCGCGCGCCGGCGCATCCGCTGGCGGCCGAGTTCGACCGGCTGGCCGACTACCTCGAGCTGATGTCGATGCGCATGGGCGAGCGCCTGCGCTACACGCTGGCGCTGCCCGCCGAGCTGCGCGACGTGCCCGTACCGCCGCTGCTGCTGCAGCCGCTGGTGGAGAACGCCATCCGCCACGGGCTGGAGCCGCAGGTGGCGGGCGGGTGGCTCGGCGTCACCGCGCATCGCGCGGCCGACCGGCTGGTCATCGAGGTGCGCGACACCGGCGTCGGACTCGACGCGGCGGCGCCGTCCACCGGCGATGCCGATGGCGGCTTCGGCCTGGCCCAGGTGCGCGAGCGGCTGGCCGCCGTGTATGGCGGGGGCGCCCGGCTGGCGCTGGCGCCCGCGCTCGATGCCGATGGCGGCACCCGCGTCACGCTGAGTCTTCCCTGGCCGGCCTGAGCCCGGCCACGCACCGGAGCCCGACATGCCTGCCATCCTTCCCCCGGCCGACGAGCCTGGCCCGCATGGCCTGCCCGACAGGCCCGACAGGCCCGACAGGCCCGACAGGCCCGATCGAACGGACGCGACCGCCTCCGCGCTCATCGCCGAGGACGAGCCCCTGCTCGCGCGGGCCCTGGCCGCCGAGCTGGCGCTGGCCTGGCCCGAGCTGAGGATCGTCGCCATGGTCGGCGACGGCCGCGCGGCGGTGGACGCGGCGCTGCGATGGCTGCCACGGGTGCTGTTCCTCGACATCCGCATGCCCGGTCTCGATGGCCTGGGTGCCGCCGCCGAGCTGGCCGAACGCTGGCCCACCGACCAGGCACCCCTGCCGCAGCTGGTGTTCGTGACCGCCCACGACGAGTACGCCGCGCGCGCCTTCGAGACCGAGGCCATCGACTACGTGCTCAAGCCGGTGCAGCCCGAGCGCCTGCGCCGGACCGTCGAGCGGCTGCGCCGGGCGCTCGCCGCCCCGGTGCCGCCGCTGTCCGCCGGACCCGCCGCGCTCGACGAGGCGCTGGAACGCACGCTGGCCCGGTGGCGCGAGCTGCTGGATGCCGCCCGGGCCGCGCCGGCGCCACGGCGCGCGCCGGCACCGCTGCGCCTGCTGGCCGTCGGCGATGCCGGCGGCGGCAGCGTGCGCATGGTGCCGGTCGACGAGGTGCTGTGCTTCGAGGCCGCCGACAAGTACCTGCGCGTGCTGACCGCCAGCCACGAGCACCTGATCCGCACGCCGCTGAAGCAGCTGCTGCCGCAACTCGACGCCGAGGTCTTCTGGCAGGTCCACCGGGCGGTGGTGGTGCGCGGCACGGCCGTCGAATCGGTGCACCGGGACGAGGCCGGCCGGATGCACCTGAGATTGCGCGGGCGGACCGAGCGGCTGCCGGTGAGCCGGCTCCACGCCCACCTGTTCCGCGCCCTGTGAGCGGCTGGCGCGGCGATCGCGATCGCGTCAGGCCGGCCGCTGCTCGAACACCAGGCAGGTCGTCGTCGCGTGGGCGTACAGCGTGCCGTCGGCGCCCACCACCCGCGCCTCGGCGGTGGCCAGCTGACGGCCGCAGTGGATCACCCGGCCCTCGGCGCGCACGCGCGGCACGCGCGGCGTCACGGCCTTGACGTAGTTCACGCCCAGCTCCGCCGTCGTGTAGCCGCGGCCGGCCGGCAGGCGGGTGTGCACCGCGCAGCCCAGGGCCGAATTCAGCAATGTCGCGATCCAGCCGCCATGCACGGTGCCCAGCGGATTGAGGTGTCGCGCCAGGGGCGTGCCCTGGAACACGGCGCGACCGTCGGCCACCTCGACGATGGTGAAGTCGAGCGTGCGGGCGATGGCGGCATAGGGCAGGGTGCCCGCCAGCATGGCGCGCATCACCTCCAGGCCGCTCAGGCCGGCGATCTCCTCGGGCCGCGCCAGGCCGGGACCCGGACCGGCATCGAGCCGGGCGGCCACCGCGCGCTCGTCGGCCAGCCAGCGCTCCAGCAGGCGCGCGCCGGCATCGTCGGGGATCGTCGTGTCGTCGGTCATCTTCGGGGTCTCCTTTGGGTTGTATATGCAACGATTGTAGGTACAATGAAATTCATGGCCATCACCCCCGCGACATCCAGGACGACCGCCGCCACTACCGTGCAGCCGCAGGGCTGCACCAGCTTCAAGGTGCGCCAGCTGATGCGCCGCGTCTCGCAGCACTACGACGCCGCGATGGCGGCCAGCGGCCTGAAGACGACCCAGTACTCGCTGCTCTCGCACGTGCTGAAGCTCGGTCCGCTGCGGCCGGTCGACCTGGCGGCGGCGATGAAGATGACCGCCTCGACCCTGAGCCGCAACCTGCAGCCGCTGGTCGCTGCCGGCTGGCTGGAGTTGGGCGCGGGAGCCGACGCGCGCAGCCGGCTGGTGAGCATCACGCCAGCGGGCATCGTCAAGCGCGGCGAAGGCCAGAAGCACTGGAAGGTGGCGCAGCGGACATTGAACGAGCGGCTCGGCATCGAGCGCGTGCTGGCCCTGCACGCGCTGATCGACGACTCGCTCGGCCTGCTCGGCGTCGATGCGCCGGCCCCCGATCCCGACGCCGACGCCGGCTGAACGGTTCGTCCACGCCGCGCCGCCGCACGTCCTTTCCCCCGACCGATCCACCCACCGCAGGCCCGCCATGTTCGCCCACCGCATCCTTCCCTGGCTGCAGCGTCGCGGGATCCATTACGGCTGGGTCGTCGCGGCGATCACGTTCCTGACGATGCTGACCATGTCGGCCGCGCTGGGCCTGCCTGGCGCCATGATGCGGCCGCTCGGCCAGGAGTTCGGCTGGAGCACGGGCGACATCTCGTCGGCATTGGCGCTGCGCTTCGCGCTGTTCGGCCTGATGGGGCCGTTCGCCGCCGTGCTGATGGAGCGCCACGGCCTGCGCGCGGTGATGTGCATCGGGCTGGCGCTGGTGGGCTCGGGCATGGCGCTGGTCACGCTGGCGTCGCAGCTCTGGCAGCTGTTCATCGTCTGGAGCCTGATGCTGGGCATCGGCACGGGCCTGACGGCGCTGGTGCTCGGCGCGGTGGTCGCCAACCGCTGGTTCGTCGCCCGGCGCGGGCTGGTGGTGGGCCTGCTGACGGCCAGCGCCGCCACCGGGCAGCTCGCCTTCCTGCCCGTGGCCGCCTGGATGATCGAGCACTGGGGCTGGCGCTCGGCCGTCGCGCCGGTGTTCCTCGGCGCCGTGCTGATCGCGCTGCTGTGCCTGGCGTTCATGCGCGACCGGCCCTCGGACCTCGGCCTGCGGCCCTACGGCCAGACGCCGGAGGCGGCCGTGGCCGCCACGCCCGCCATGAGCGCCATGACCTGGCGCACGCCGTTCACGACCCTGCGCGAGGTCTCGGCCCACCGCACCTTCTGGATCCTGGCGGGCACCTTCTTCATCTGCGGCCTGAGCACCAATGGTCTGGTGCAGACGCACTTCATCTCGCTGTGCGGCGACAACGGCCTGTCGGCGGTGCCGGCGGCATCGGTGCTGGCGATGATGGGCGCCTTCGATTTCGTCGGCACCATCCTCTCGGGCTGGCTGTCGGACCGCTACGACAACCGCAAGCTGCTGTTCTGGTACTACGGCCTGCGCGGCCTGTCGCTGTTCTGGCTGCCGCATTCGGAATTCACGATCTACGGGCTGGGCCTGTTCGCGATGTTCTACGGCCTCGACTGGATCGCCACCGTGCCGCCGACCGTCAAGCTCGCGGGCGCGGCCTTCGGACCGCAGAAGGTCGGCCTGGTGTTCGGCTGGATCTTCGCCGCCCACCAGCTCGGCGCCGCCGCCGCGGCCTATGGCGCCGGCTTCGTGCGCACGCTGCTGCTGACCTACACGCCGGCCCTGTACGCGGCCGGTGCCGCCTGCCTGGTCGCCGCGCTGCTGGTGATGGCGATCCGCCGGCCCGCCGCGCCGGCCCGGGCCGCCCCGGCAGCGTCGGGGCCGTTGGCGCTGCCGGCGTCGAACGCGGCGGCCCGCGCCTGAACCCCTGGACCGGAGCCGACCCATGACCCCCACCGCCCCCGCCGCCTCCGTCTCCGCCCCCGGGACCGCCACCCCCACGTCCGCCGCCGGCATGGCTCCGGCCCGTGGCCTCGACCCGCGCACCCGGCTGCTGCTGGAGGCGCCGATCGTCCCGACCCTGCTGCGGCTGGCCGCGCCCAACGTGCTGGTGATGGTCGCGCAGGCGGCCGTCGGCCTGGTCGAGACCTATTTCGTCGGCAAGCTGGGCACCGATGCGCTGGCCGGCATGGCGCTGGTGTTCCCGATCGTGATGCTGATGCAGATGACCTCGGCCGGCGCCATGGGTGGCGGCATCGCCTCGGCCATCGCGCGGGCGCTGGGCGCGGGGCGGCGCGACACCGCCGACGCGCTGGTGGTGCATGCCCTGGTGATCGCGCTGGGCTTCGGTCTGGCCTTCACGGCGGCCCTGCTGCTGGGCGGGCGCTGGCTCTACGCGCTCATGGGCGGCAGCGGCGCCGCGCTCGATGCCGCGCTGGCGTACTCGCACTGGGTCTTCGCCGGCGCGGTGCTGGTGTGGCTGTTCAACGCGCTGGCGGCGGTGATCCGCGGCACCGGCAACATGGCCGTGCCGGCCAACGTGACGGTGGCCGGCGTGGTGCTGCTGGTGCCGCTGTCGCCATTGCTGATCTTCGGCTGGGGACCCTTGTCGGGGCTGGGCATCGCGGGCGGCGCGCTGGCCCTGCTGATCTACTACCTGGGCGGCACGCTGGCGCTGGCGGCCTATCTGCGTTCGCCCCGCAGCCTGCTGCGGCTGACGGTCGCCGGCGTGCGGCTGCGCTGGGTGCTGTTCCGCGACATCCTGCGCATCGGACTGATCGGCGCCGTGTCGACGGTGGCGACCAACCTGTCGATCGGCATCGCGACTGCGCTGTCGGGCCACTTCGGCGCTGGCGCCATCGCCGGCTACGGCACGGCGTCGCGGCTCGAATACCTGCTGGTGCCGCTGGTGTTCGGGCTCGGCGCGCCACTGGTGGCCATGGTGGGCACCTGCATCGGCGCCGGCCAGCGCGAGCGGGCGATGCGCGCGGCCTGGACCGGCGCCGGCCTGGCCTTCGTGCTGACCGAATCCATCGGCGTCGCGGCGGCGCTGTTCCCGCGGCCCTGGCTGCTGCTGTTCGGCGACGATCCGACGATGCTCGCCACGGGCGCGCAGTACCTGCGCGCGGTCGGCCCGTTCTATGGCTGCTTCGGCGTCGGGCTGGTGCTGTACTTCGCTTCGCAGGGCGCGGGCCGGCTGCTGTGGCCGGTGCTGGGCAATCTGGTGCGACTGGTGGTGGCCGGCGCGGGCGGCTGGCTGGCGCTGCGCTGGAGCGGCGAACTGGTCCACGTCTTCGTCGCCCAGGGCGTGGCGCTGGCGGTGTATGGCGTGGTCATCACGGCGGCCATCGCGGGTGGCGCCTGGTTCGGCCGCGTCGGCTGGCCGCGCACCACCACCGGCCTGCTGCGGCGGCTGCCGCTGCGTTCCTGACGCGCCGCCGCGTCGCCCGCGTGTTCGGGCCTTCGCGCCTTCGCGGGCCCGCGTGCGACGCGCTCAGGCGGCCGCGACCGGCGCCGGCAGCCGACGCCGCAAGGCCTCGAAGAACAGGTCCGACTGCTCGCGCTCGCCCTGCACCTGCGCCGCCACGCGCGCGGCCAGCGCCGCGTCGACCGGCGCCAGCGGCCGGCCGGTGGACTGGGCGATGACCTGGTGCAGGCAGGCGCGCTCCAGGTAGTAGAGGTCGTCGTAGGCATGCGCCAGGGTCGCGCCGGCCACCAGCACGCCGTGGTTGGCCAGGAAGGCCACGTCCTTGCCGGCCATGGCGCGGGCGATGCGTTCGCCCTCGGCATCGTCGAGCGCCAGGCCGTTGTAGGTGTCGTCGATGGCGATGCGGCCCATGTAGCGCATCGCGTTCTGGCTCAGGGTGGGATCGAGCGCGCGATCGGCGGTCAGGGTGAGGGCGGTGGCGTGGGGCGCGTGCACGTGCAGCACCACCGCGTGGCCCGTCAGGCGATGCACCGCGCCATGGATGAAGAGGGCGGTGGGTTCGACGCGATGGCGGCCGGCCAGCACCTCGCCGCGCACGTCGATCAGCACGATGTCGTCGGCGCCGACCTCGCTCCACAGCAGGCCGCGCGGATTGAGCAGGTAGCGCTCGGCATTGCCGGGCAGGGCGACGCTGAAATGGTTGCACACCCCCTCGGCGAGACCATGATGCGCGGCGGCGCGCAGGGCCAGCGCGAGGTCCTCGCGCAGCTGGCGGACGGCGGGACTCGCGTACTGGATGCGGGCGTCCTCGAAGGTCGGGGTGGGGTTCGCAGCGGAGGTCGGGTTCATGGTGGCGGCGGCGGGAGCGACGGGTTCAGGCGCGCAGGGCACCGGTCCAGGCGGCGACGAAGGCGCGCGCGTCCTCGGCCACGGCGGCCGCGCTCTTGCCCGGCTTGTAGAGCGCCGAGCCGATGCCGAAGCCGGTGGCGCCGGCGGCGCGCCAGGCGGCCATGGTGGCGGGCGCGATGCCACCGACCGGCATCAGCGCCGTGCCCCGGGGCAGCACCGCCAGCCAGGCCTTGACCACGGCCGGCGAGGCCGCCTCGGCCGGGAACAGCTTGAGGCCGCTCGCGCCGGCGGCCAGCGCGCCGAAGGCTTCGCTCGGCGTCGCCACGCCGGGCAGGCTGACCAGGCCCAGGCGCGCCGTCTCGGCGACGACGGCGGCGTCGAAATTGGGCGAGACGATCAGCTCGCCGCCGGCGTCGCGCACCTCGTTCACCTGCCGGGGCGTCAGCACGGTGCCGGCGCCGACCAGGGCCCCGGCGCAGCGCTGGCGCAGCAGCGCGATGCTCGCGAGCGGATCCGGCGAATTGAGCGGCACTTCCAGCACGCGGAAGCCGGCCTCGAGCAGGGCGTCGCCGATGGCGGGCGCCTCGGCCGGCGTCAGGCCGCGCAGGATGGCGACCAGTGGAAGCTGCCGCAGCGCGGCTTCGAAGGTGTCGTGGGGGGTGGTCATGTCGGGGCGTTTCTGTGCGGTGGGGCGGGAGCGGGCGTGGCGGGGAGCCGGGAGGAAGGCGGACAGGTAGCGAGGTGGGGGTGCCGCGTCGGCGCCCTTCAGGCCCTGCCGGAAGGACCGGACGCGGCGAACGGGTCGGCCCGGTGCAGCTCGTGCAGCGCCCGCAGGCCGGCCCACGTGGCCTCGGCGCCCAGTGCGCGGCTCGCGATGCCCCGCGCATCCAGCGCCAGGGCATAGCGCCGCGTGAGCGGGGGCGAGCCGATCAGCACCACCTCGCCATCGTCGGCGTCCCAGGTCTGGGTGCGCAGCTCCTCGCCGATCAGCAGGCCCGACAGGTAGCTCGCCAGCGATGCCGCGTCCATGCGGCCGAACAGCGACAGCGTGCGGGCGCCGAACGCATGGTGCAGCAGCCCGTGGCCGTGGCCCGCGCATGCCACGCCCTGCCGGAAGGCGGCCTCGTCGAGCGGCGCGTCGGCATCGATGGTGCGCGCCAGGATCGAATGCGTGGCCAGCAGCGCGTAGAACTCGCCCGTCATGAAGGTACGGAATCCCGCGATGCGGCCGGTGGCCACGCGCACCCACTTGTTGTGCGTGCCGGGCAGCACGAAGACGCCGTCGCGTCGGCCGGTCAGCGCCATCGCGCCGAAGAGCTGGACCTCCTCGCCGCGCATCACGTCGGGCACGCCGTCGTTCTCCGCGCTCAGGCCCGGCACCATGGCGATGCGGCCGGGCTCGACCGCCACGACATGCGCCGCGACATCGGCCAGGCCCGCCGGGCAGGGGCAGTAGGGCGCCTCGATCCAGCCCTGGCGGCTGCCCGCCATGCCCGAGATCAGCGCCCGCGTGCCCGGCGCGGCGCGCATCCAGTCGCCGAACAGCTCGTCGAACAGGGCCGGGAAACCGCCGGCGGCCACCGTCAGGATGCCGCGCGGCGCGGCGCGCTCCTCGACCACCCGGCCGGCGTCGTCCAGCAACGCGCCGCGCAACGAACTCGTGCCCCAATCGACCGCGACCAGTGTCATGACGGGAGATGTCCTCTCGAAGATGTGAAGGTGTTCCAGGGGCCGGTGGCGGCGGGGCGCCGGTGGCAGGGTTTGTCCTGCCGGGGGCCGGTTTCAATGGTCATATGATAAGTCGGCATGTCCCCGGCCGGCCGAGGGTTTCCGCTGCCTGGGGCCGTCGTCCTCCCGCCTTTCCCCTCCAACGAAGCCAGAGACATGTCCATGACCGACTCGCCCAATCCGTCCGCAACCCCGCGCCGCCGCGTGCTCCAGGGCCTGGGCGCGGCCCTGCTGCCACTGCCGCTGTGGTCGCGCGCGCAGGCGTCCGCCTATCCCAGCAAGCCGATCGAGCTGGTGGTGCCGGCCTCGGCCGGTGGCGGCACCGACGCCCTGGCGCGCGCCTTCGCGGAGATCGTGAAGAAGCACCTGCCGCAGCCCCTGATCGTCAACGACAAGCCCGGCGCCAGCGGCGTGGTCGGCATGAGCGACGTCCTCAACGGCAAGCCGGACGGCTACAAGGTCAGCGTCGTCATCGCCGAGCTGGTGATCCTGCCGCACCTGAACCTGTCCAAGTTCACCTATGCCGACTTCCAGCCGGTCGCGCGCCTCAACGCCGACCCGGCGGCGATCACCGTGCGCGCCGAGGCGCCCTGGAACACGGTCGAGGAATTCCTCGCCGCCGCCAAGGCGCGGCCCGACGAGGTGCGCGTGGGCAATTCGGGCAACGGCTCGATCTGGCACCTGGCCGCGGCGGCGCTGGAGGATCGCGCCGGCGTCAAGTTCAACCATGTGCCCTACCAGGGCGCGGCGCCGGGCGTGGTGGCGCTGCTGGGCGGCCACATCGACGCGGTGGCGGTCAGCCCGGGCGAGGTCGCCACGCACGTGCAGGGCGGCAAGCTGAAGATCCTGGCCGTCATGGCCGACCAGCGCCTGAAGGCCTTCGAGCAGGTGCCCACGCTCAAGGAGCGCCGGATCGACCTGTCGATCGGCACCTGGCGCGGGCTGGCCGTGCACAAGGCCACGCCCACCGAGATCGTCGACGTGCTGCGCGCGGCCACGCGCAAGGCCGCGGCCGATCCGGCGCTGCCCGAGGCGCTGGCGAAGCTCAATCTGGGCTTCTCCTACCTCGACGCGCCGGAGTTCGGCGCCGCCATGCAGCGCGACCACGACTTCTTCAAGCAGCTCGTGCCCAGGCTCGGCATCCGCTCGTGAAGTCGCGCCGGGCGGCGGAGCCACCGAGGACGACCGGGAGCGTCCACGGCCAGGCCGTCGACCGGCTCGGCGGCGAGATCGTGGCCGGCCGCCATCCGCCGGGGAGCACGCTGCCGCCCGAGCCATTGCTGGGCGAGGCGCTGGGCGTGAGCCGCACCGTGGTGCGCGAGGCGATCAAGTCGCTGGTCGCCAAGGGCCTGATCACCACCGGGCCCAAGGTCGGCACCCGCGTGCAGTCCCCGGACGACTGGAACTGGTTCGATGCCCAGGTCATGGCGTGGCAATCCAGGGCCGGCCTGTCCGACGAGTTCCTGCGCGATCTGCAGGACCTGCGCCAGGTGGTCGAGCCGGCGGCGGCGCAACTGGCCGCGCATCGCGCCACGGCGCAGGATCTCCAGGAACTGGAACTCGCCTACGAGGACATGCGGGCGGCGATCCACCTGGGAGGCGACCCTGTGCCGCCGGACCTGCGCTTCCACCAGGGTCTGCTGCGAGCGAGCCACAACCGCCTGCTGGCGCACATGGGCCGGGCGCTCGGCGCCCTGCTGCGGAGCAGCTTCGAGCGTTCGAGCGCGCGCGGCGATGCGCCGGAGACCGGGCTGCTGCTGCATCGCGCCGTGCTCGACGGCGTGATCGCGCGCGATCCTCCGCAGGCCGAGGCGGCGATGCGGGCGTTGATCGACGACGCGGGGCGCGACATCGGCCCGGCGCGTCCGACCACGTCGCCAAGCGCCCCGGCCGGTGCCGTCGACGCCGGACCGGTGAAGCCGGCGACCCGGTCCCGGGCGACGACGAAGCCGAAGCCGAAGCCGAGTTCGAAGCCGAAGCCGACACACGGGTCCTGACCCGGTCACGGTCACCGTCGCGAGAGGGACCGGCCGGCCACGTCGTCGCGCTGGTGAGCGGCGCCCGGCGGACGAAAAAAAAGGCGCCGCAGCGCCTTTTCCCTTGATCGACCGGAAACCGGTCCCGGATCAGCCGTACGACCGACCGCCGCCACCCGAGCGATTGCCACCGCCGCCATAGCCGCCACCGCCGCCGGAGCGGCCGCCGCCGCCGGAGCGATTGCCGCCATAGCCGCCACCACCACCACCGCCGCCGCCGCGACGACCGCGGCCGCCGCCGAAGGCGTCGACGCTGGTGCGCAACGGATCGGGCTGGCCCTCGCCACCGGCGACCGCCTCGGCCCGCAGGTGCGCGACCTGGTTGGCCTGCGTCGGGCTGTGGCTGTTGCCGTGATGGCGCGGCTGGCGCTCGTCGTGCGGCACGCCGGCATGGGGTGCTGCGTGGTGGGGTTGCGGCGCGCGCGCCGGGCCCTG
The DNA here is from genome assembly GCF_056679935.1 of Variovorax sp. PEI5. Classification (NCBI taxonomy): domain Bacteria; kingdom Pseudomonadati; phylum Pseudomonadota; class Betaproteobacteria; order Burkholderiales; family Comamonadaceae; genus Variovorax; species Variovorax sp. PEI5. The sequence continues at coordinate 1,362,061 of NZ_CM155257.1, read as the reverse complement.
CGGTCCGCGATGACCCATGCCGCCCTGCGGGCCACGGGCGCCGCCCTGGCCACGCGGGCCCTGGCCGCCACCGTTGCCGCCGCCGTAGCCGCCACCGGCGCTGCGCGCGCCCTGCGGCGCCGGGCCGCGGCGCTGGCCACCGCCACCGCCGTTGCCAGCACCACCACCACCGGCGCGATCGCCCTGGCCGGCCTTGTTGTCGCGGATGCGCTGGAGCATCTCGGTGCGGGCGGCCTTGGCGGCGGCCTGCATCACGTCACGGCTCGGCGGGCGGCCGGCGCCGCCCCAGATCGTCTGGCGACCCATGGCGATCGGCTCGGCGCGCTCGTCGTCCTCGGGGCCGAAGCCCTCGACGATCTTCACCGGGATCTGCTGCTTGGTGAAGCGCTCGATCTCCTGCATGAAGCCTTCCTCGTCCAGGCAGACCAGGCTCACGGCCTCGCCGCTGTTGCCGGCGCGGCCGGTGCGGCCGATGCGGTGCACGTAGTCCTCGCTGACGTTGGGGATCTCGTAGTTGACGACGTGCGGCAGCTCGTCGATGTCGATGCCGCGCGCGGCGATGTCGGTCGCGACCAGGGCGCGGATGTCGCCGCTCTTGAAGCCGGCCAGGGCCTGCGTGCGGGCGCTCTGGCTCTTGTTGCCGTGCAGCGCCATCGCCTCGATGCCGTTCTTGGTCAGGAATTCGGCGACGTTGTTGGCGCCGAACTTGGTGCGCGTGAACACCAGCACCTGGCTCCAGTTGTGCTCGTTGATGATGTGCGCGAGCAGGGCCTTCTTCTTGCCGCGGCCCACCGGATGGATCACCTGCGTGATGCGCTGCACGGTGGTGTTGCGCGGCGTCACCTGGATGCTCTGCGGGTTCTTCAGCAGGTTGGCGGCCAGGTCGCGGATCTCGTCGCTGAAGGTGGCCGAGAACAGCAGGCTCTGCTTGTCGCGCGGCACCAGCGCCAGGATCTTCTTGACGTCGTGGATGAAGCCCATGTCGAGCATGCGGTCGGCTTCGTCGAGCACCAGGATCTGCACCTGCGAGAGGTCCAGCATGCCCTGCTGCTGCAGGTCGAGCAGGCGGCCGGGCGTGGCCACCAGGATGTCGACGCCGCTCTTGAGCTTGCTGATCTGCGGGTTCATGCCGACGCCGCCGAAGATCACGCTGGAGGAGAGCTGCAGGTACTTGCCATACGTGCGGACCGATTCCTCGACCTGCGCGGCGAGTTCGCGCGTGGGGGTCAGGACCAGCGCGCGGATGCCGATGCCGCCGAACTTGTTGCGCGCCGGGGTGCCGGTGGAGAGCTTCTGCAGCAGCGGCAGCGTGAAGGCCGCGGTCTTGCCGGTGCCGGTCTGGGCGCCGCCGAGCAGGTCGTGGCCGTCGAGCACCACGGGAATGGCCTGGGCCTGGATGGGGGTGGGCGTGTCGTAGCCATGTTCGAGCACGGCCTTCAGAATGGCCGGAGCCAGATTCAGTTCTTCGAAAGTCATTGGAAGCAATTGGCGCCTTGCATGGCGCAGTGGCATCAGCCCGCCATGGTGCTCCGGAGGGGAGCGACCCGGCCAGTCAAGGCGGATGTATCAAGGGTGGGAGCCGAAGAGCCGTCGCATGCGAATGCGCGAACCTTCTTGTCCCCGGCGGAAGAGCCGCTGCCGCGGGCAACTGCACCCGGCGACGAAGGTGGATTGTCGCACGATCGGCAGGCCGTCGAACTGCGCGGATAATCGGGATTCCATGGCGGCCCTCCCCGGACCCGCCGCGCCGGGCGCCAGCGCATCACCGCGCCACGCCATTCCGCAGCAAACCCGACACCACACACACGCACACACACAGATGGCTCAATACGTCTATTCGATGAACCGCGTCAGCAAGACCGTGCCGCCCAAGCGGCAGCTCTTGAAGGACATCTCGCTTTCGTTCTTCCCGGGCGCCAAGATCGGCGTGCTCGGCCTCAACGGCTCGGGCAAGTCCACCCTCCTCAAGATCATGGCCGGCGTCGACAAGGAGTACGAGGGCGAGGCGCTGCCGATGCCCGGCATGAGCATCGGCTACCTGGAACAGGAACCCAAGCTCGACCACGAGCACACGGTGCGCGAGTCGATCGAGGAGTCGATGGGCGCGGTGTTCGCGGCCAAGGCGCGTCTCGAGGAGGTCTACATCGCCTATGGCGCCGAGGACGCCGACTTCGACGCGCTGGCCGCCGAGCAGGCCGAGCTCGAAGCCATCATCGCCACCGCCGGCACCGACTCCGAGCACCAGCTGGAGATCGCCGCCGACGCGCTGCGCCTGCCGCCGTGGGACGCGAAGATCGGCCTGCTGTCGGGCGGCGAGAAGCGGCGCGTCGCGCTGTGCCGACTGCTGCTGTCCAAGCCCGACATGCTGCTGCTCGACGAACCGACCAACCACCTGGACGCCGAATCGGTCGAGTGGCTCGAAGTCTTCCTGCAGCGCTTCACGGGCACCGTGGTGGCCATCACCCACGATCGCTATTTCCTCGACAACGCCGCCGAGTGGATCCTGGAGATGGACCGCGGCCGCGGCATCCCGTGGAAGGGCAACTACAGCACCTGGCTCGAGCAGAAGGGCGAACGCCTGGCGCAGGAGCAGAAGAGCGAGGAAGCCCACGCCAAGGCCCTGAAGAAGGAACTGGAGTGGTCGCGCCAGAACCCGAAGGCACGCCAGGCCAAGAGCAAGTCACGCCTGGCCCGCTTCGAGGAACTGAGCGACATGGAGTACCAGAAGCGCAACGAGACGCAGGAGATCTTCATCCCGGTCGCCGAGCGCCTGGGCCAGCAGGTCTTCGAATTCCATAACGTCAGCAAGTCCTTCGGCGACCGGATGCTGATCGACAACCTGAGCTTCACCGTGCCGCCAGGCGCCATCGTCGGCATCATCGGCCCCAACGGCGCGGGCAAGTCCACGCTGTTCAAGCTGCTCGCGGGCAAGGAGCAGCCCGACAGTGGCGAGGTCGTCATCGGCTCCACGGTCCGTGCCGCCTTCGTCGACCAGCATCGCGACGAGCTCGCGAACCAGAAGACCGTGTGGGAGGACATCTCCAACGGCCTGGACATCATCAACGTCGGCAAGTTCCAGATGGCCAGCCGTGCCTACGCGGGCCGCTTTAACTTCAACGGCGCCGACCAGCAGAAGAAGGTCGGCACGCTCTCCGGCGGTGAACGCGGTCGCCTCCACCTGGCCAAGACCCTGATCGCCGGCGGCAACGTGCTGATGCTCGACGAGCCCTCCAACGACCTCGACGTGGAAACCCTGCGCGCGCTGGAAGACGCGCTGCTGGAATTCGCCGGCACGGTGATGGTCATCAGCCACGATCGCTGGTTCCTCGACCGCATCGCCACGCACATCCTGGCCGCCGAGGGCGACAGCCAGTGGACCTTCTTCAACGGCAACTACCAGGAGTACGAGGCCGACAAGAAGAAGCGTCTGGGCGAGGAGGGCGCGAAGCCCAAGCGGATGCGCTACAAGGCACTCAAGTAAGGCTCGGCCCCAGGCCGCGCGCACTGCGTGTCGCTTCGCCAGTCCCCTGCCGGGGGCAACATCCGAGGACTGGCTCGGCCAGTTCCTCGGGGTTCCGGCAATCGGCTTCGCCGTCTTTTCATCGGGCAGTGGACGGTCTCTGCTCGCCTTCCACCAGGCGCTCGCGCACGATCCGGATGTTGTGGCGCAGCGCGTACAGCTCGTCGGCGTACGACAGCGGGACGGCCACCTTGGTGACGACGCGGTCGAGGTCGTCGAGTTCCTTCACCAGGGCCTCGCGCCGGACATCGTCGCGATTCGCATCGACCTTGTTCTCGATGTCGCGCAGCTGGGCGTACCAGCGGAAGACGCGCGAGCGCACGCGGAACTGGTAGATCGGCGGCACGACGCGGCTGAGCGGCAGCATCAGCACCAGCAGGCCGCCGAGCACCAGCCACATGCGCTCGACCAGGTTGCTGGCCCAGAACGGCAGATAGCGCTGCCAGAAGGGCGGCGTGCCGTTGATGGCGCGATCGCCCTCGGGACTCACCGGCAGTTCGCTGGTGCGGGTATTGGGAAAGTCGCGCGCCCGGTTGAACCAGCCGGCGCCGCCATGCAGGGTCTGCGCGGTCTGGGCGAACAGCTGGCGCAGGGCCGGGTGGGTCTGCTCGCGCGCCAGCAGCGAGGTGGTGGCGGCCAGCATCGACACGTCATGCGACGGCACGTCGCGCGCCAGGTCCACCACGCCGCGCGGCAGGGTCACCGGCGACAGGAACGCGAACCGCCGCGCATAGGCATCGCTCTGGCCGAAATCCATCAGCTCCACGCCGGGTGCGCGCAGCAGCCGCTGGACCAGGGCCGCCTGCGGCGCCGAGGCGAACATCACCGCATCCAGGAAGCCGTTCTCCAGCGCCTCGCCGGCCGGTGTCGGTTCGAGGTGCGAGAGCACGAGCGAGTTGGTGTCGAGGTGGTTGGCGCGCAGCATCTGGTCGACCATCTCCGGCACGCCGCTGCCATGCTTGTCGACGTTCACGCGCAGCCCCCGCAGCTGCGCCAGCGAGGTCAGGGTCGACGTCCTGCGATCGACGCGCCGCGCGGCATCGGTGCGGTAGAAGACCCACAACGGCTCGTAGAACAGGCTGCCGAGCGATGTCAGCCCGGCGCGTTCGTCGGCCACCACGTCGGCGCTGCCACCGCGCACGAAGCCCAGGTCGGCGCCGCCGTTGCGCAGCAGCTGGAGGTTGTCGAGCGAGCCGTCGCTGGCACGCAGTTCGACCTGGATGCCTTCGCTCGCCAGCGCCTGGGCATAGCGGCGGCCGAATTCGGCATAGGCGCTGCCGGCCGGACCGGTGGCCAGCGTGACGCGCCGGGGCGGTTGCGGATCGAGCCACCAGTAGGCCGCGATCAGGAGACCGATGACGATGAAGACGACCGGACCGATCGAGACGATGAGGTCACGGATCGACAGCAGGACGAGCCGCAGCGTCTTGGGCATCAGCCCCGGCTCCACGCGGGCAGGTCGGTCGCGCAGGGGATCCGCAGCGTGCCGACGTCGATCGAGCGTGCCGCCAGCACCGCGCGCAGCGTGGCACGCGCCACCACCTCGGCGGCCATCGTGCCCAGGACGGTCATGCCGGGCGCGTCGCCCTCGAGCGGCACGCGACCGGTGGCCAGGGCGAACAGGGTGTCGCCATCGCTCATGGTGTGGACCGGATTGATGCTGCGCGCCAGGCCGTCGTGCGCGACCGCCGCGAGCCGGTTGGCCTGAACCTTGGTGAGCACGGCATCGGTCGCGACCACGCCGATCGTGGTGTTGGTGCCCGCGAGCAGCGGGCGCGGCAGGTCGCCGCGCAGCAGCGCGCGCCGCGTGTCCAGCAACGCGCGTCCGTCGGAGGTGCGCGCGCCGGCCACCACCTGCGCGGTGTCGGGGTCGAGCACGTCGCCCAGGGCATTGCAGGCGATCAGCGCGCCGACGGTCACGCCGCCGACCGTGATCGAGGCGCTGCCGATGCCGCCCTTCATGGCGCGGTCGACACCGAAGAGCTTGCCCACCAGCGCGCCGCTGCCGGCTCCGACATTGCCCTCGGCCGGCGGCGACGAGGAAGCGGCCTCGCAGGCCGCATGCCCGGCGGCGGCATCGGGCCGGATCCGCGCGTCGCCCACCGGCAGGTCGAACAGCACCGCCGCCGGCACGATCGGAAGGGTACCGAAGCGCACATCCAGGCCGATGCCCTGTTCCTCCAGCCAGCGCATCGCGCCATCGGCGGCGGCCAGTCCCCAGGCACTGCCACCGGCGAGCATGACGCCATGCACATGCGTCACCAGATTGCCCGGTGCCAGCAGATCGGTCTCGCGCGTGCCGGGTGCCGCGCCCCGCACATCCACGCCGCCGACCGCGCCGTCCCGCGCGAGGATCATGGTGCATCCCGTGGGACGTCGCGCATCGCTGAAGTGACCGACCTCGATGCCCGCGACGTCGGTGATGGAACCCGGACCGGGCGAGGACGTGGAGGATGGCGGAAGTGGCATGGGCATGATTATCCGACGCGGTTCCGTGCCTTCGAAGACCTCCCGATTCAACTCGCCCAGCATAAAAATAGTTGTGCAACCAACGATGTCAATTGGGTTTTCTTAAAAAATTAGAACTATGTGTTAACTTGTTGCCGGTAACTTTTGATTTACTTCCGATGAATGATCCTGCCGTCGATCCATCACTCGAGCAGCACCGCATCGCCGCCCTGCTGCGACAGGCACCATTGGAATTCGCACGGGTCGTCTACGGACTGCGCGATACGGCGCAGGGCCGGCATTGGACCTCCGTGGCCCATGACGTGGCGCGCATCGAGCAGCTGGGTTCCCCCGTCACCCGCGACCGCGCCCAGCAGCGATCGCGTGGTTATCTGCCATTGACCGGACAGGCGCATTGCCCGCGCTGCTGGGTCCTGGGCGGCGTGAAGAATCCGCTGCATTTCCGGGCGGCGACCTCGGAGCGTCCCGATTCGGCGATCTGCAAGGTGTGTGGCGCCGAATACCTGACGGCGCCGCCTGGCCTGGAATGAGCGCCACGCCCAGGGGCGGGTGCGGAGCCGGCATTCAGGGTAAACCTTGGGTGCAGTGCAGCAAAACCGGTTCTTACAATGTTCTGCGCGCTCCTGTCGCTATCTGAAGGAAATCCCTGTGCCGAGCAACAAGATCGCCCCCAAGCCTGAATCGCGGGTGATCAAGAAGTACCCCAACCGTCGGCTCTACGATACCGAAACGTCGGCCTACATCACGCTGGCCGAAGTCAAGCAGCTGGTCATGCGCAGTGCGCCCTTCGTGGTGCGGGACGCCAAGAGCGGCGAGGACCTGACCCGCAGCATCCTGTTGCAGATCATCCTGGAGGAGGAGGCCGGCGGCGCCCCCATGTTCACCGAACCGGTGCTCGCCAGCATCATCCGCTTCCATGGGCAGGCGATGCACGGCTTCATGGGGTCCTACCTCGAGAAGAACATCCAGGCCATGACCGAGATGCAGGCGCAACTCACCGACAAGGCCGAAGGGCTCAGTCCCGAACTCTGGGCACGCTTCATGACGACCCAGTCGCCGGTCCTGCAGGGTGTGATGGGCAATTACGTCGAGCAATCGAAGAATGTCTTCATCCAGATGCAGGAGCAGATGCAGAAGAACACCGAGCAGGTGCTGGGCGCCTTCGGGCTCAAGCGTCCGACCGAAGGGCGCTGACCGGGCCGGGCCGGCGCTGGAGGGGCGGCCGGCGATCCGACAATGGATGGATGGACGAACCCGCCTCCACTCGCTCTCCCTGTGCATTGCGTGCGGTCATCGAGTCGACCTTCGGTGAGCGGCTGTTCGACCGGCCGACCTTCTACAACAACCCGGGTGGCCTGCGCTTCGCGTTGTCGTCGGGTGGCTCCACGGTCGACTGCTTCCTGAGCGCGTTCCGGACGGCGAAGGTCATCTGCGAGGACATCCTCCCGCCCGGGCAGGACTTCACCGTCTGCCTGGCGATCTGTCTGCCGCCATCGATCCTCGCGGGACGCGGGGTGCTGCGTCGCCTCGCTCAGGCCGGCATCGTCATCCCTCGCGCCAGAAGCACGTGGATGCGGCCGCCGGAGGATCCGGAGTCGGTCTGGGTGACACGCTGCATTGCGTTCCACGTCGAGCGACGGCTGCTCGACAACCTGCTCTGGTGCGCCCTGGCGAGCGATCTCGCGATCGAACCCAACCCCCGCTGCGAGGCCATCTATCTGATGGACCTGGCACGGGCGGTCTGCGTGCATCCCTATGATGACCGTGGCATGGATGTCGTCGGCGGCAATCATGAACTGCTGCGCGACCTGCATGCCCGGCATGGTCGCCATCTGCTCGACCACGACAGAAAAACGATGGCGGCGACGTTCGGCGCCTGAAAGGCCGGACTTGCCGCACCGGCTCAGAGCCGCATGAGGGTGCGATCCGGACCCTCGTCTTACAATTCCAGGTCAGAACATCCGTCAGGTCGCCCTGCGAAAAACGAAATGAAATCAAATACTTATGGCGTGGATGAAGCGCCCGTGGCCGCCAGGATCCCGACGGTGGCGTTCGCCAGCCTGGGCTGCCCCAAGGCCCTGACCGATTCGGAACTGATCCTCACCCGCCTGAGCGCCGAGGGTTATCGCACCTCCAAGACCTTTGAGGGCGCCGACCTCGTCATCGTCAACACCTGTGGCTTCATCGACGACGCTGTTCGCGAGAGCCTCGACACCATCGGCGAGGCATTGGCCGAGAACGGACGCGTGATCGTCACCGGTTGCCTGGGCGCCAAGACGGGCGACCAGGGCGGCAACCTAGTGCGGCAGATGCATCCCAGCGTCCTGGCCGTGACCGGTCCGCACGCGACGCAGGAGGTGATGGATGCCGTCCACATCAATCTGCCCAAGCCGCACGACCCGTTCGTCGACCTGGTGCCCAATGCCTTCGGCGTCGCCGGCCTGAAGCTCACCCCGCGCCACTACGCCTATCTGAAGATCAGCGAAGGTTGCAACCACCGTTGCACCTTCTGCATCATTCCCTCGATGCGCGGCGACCTGGTGTCGCGTCCGGTCGGCGACGTGCTGAGCGAGGCCAAGGCGCTGTTTGAGGGCGGGGTGAAGGAATTGCTGGTCATCAGCCAGGACACGTCGGCCTACGGCGTCGACGTCAAGTACCGCACCGGCTTCTGGGATGGCACCCCGGTCAAGACGCGCATGCTCGATCTGGTGCGCACCCTCGGCGAGATCGCCGAGCCCTATGGCGCCTGGGTCCGGCTGCACTATGTCTATCCGTATCCGAGCGTCGACGAGGTGATCCCGCTCATGGCCAGCGGCCGCGTGCTGCCCTACCTCGACGTGCCGCTGCAGCACAGTCATCCGGACGTGCTGCGCCGCATGAAGCGGCCGGCCAGTGGCGAGAGGAATCTCGAGCGCATCGCCCGCTGGCGCGAGATGTGCCCCGAGCTCGTGATCCGGAGCACCTTCATCGCCGGTTTCCCGGGCGAGACCGAAGCCGAGTTCGAGCACCTGCTCGACTTCATCCGCGAGGCCGGTATCGATCGCGCTGGATGTTTCGCCTACAGTCCGGTCGAAGGCGCAGCCGCCAACGAGATTCCCGGCATGCTGCCCGAAGCCGAGCGCGAAGCGCGGCGTGCGCGCTTCATGGAAGTGGCCGAGGCGGTGTCGATCGCCCGCCTGCAGCGCCGCGTCGGCGCCACGATGCAGGTGCTGGTCGACTCGGCACCCGGCCTGGGTCGCAAGGGCGGGGTGGGGCGCAGCTATGCCGATGCGCCGGAGATCGATGGCATCGTGCGGCTCCTGCCGCCCGAGAAGATCAGCAAGACGATGAAGGTCGGGGAATTCACGCGCGCACGCATCGTCGGCGTCGAAGGCCACGACCTGGTCGCGCTGCCCGTCTGATCGCAGTCTCGCGACGAGCCGGCCCTGGCGGCAGGGCACAGCCATGAATCAGGAAGACGATCGCTCCGAGAGCGTGGTGTCAAGGAGCGATCGTCTTGTGGACGGCGATAGCGCGCCAGCCTTGGAATTTTTCAGATCAGTCTGAGTCAGATTCTTAACAAATCTGCGACATGCCCGATGATTCGGGCATGGCAAAGAGAAGTTTCAGCAAAGGAAGACGCGCCGGCGGCATCGCACCCACGGCACGACGGATCGGGATCAGTTTGGTCCTGGCGGTGGCGGCCGCCGTGCAGGCACCAGGATGCAGTTTCCAGCCCTATCAGGCGTCGCCCGCGCATCCAGGCGTCGCGGCGACGAAGGCACCGCCACGGACGCAGGCATCGAACCCGCCTCCGGCGACTGCGGCGGTCGCGGGTGATTTCTCCCGCTGCGCCGAGCACTTTCCGGGTCGCGCACCCGCGGTGGCCTGGCCGGGACGCCAGCGTGCCCTGTGCTTCGACAGCTTCGCCGTGCTGCATTCCGGCGAGAGCAAGACGGCGGTCTACACGGTGGAGCGCCTGACGCGGTCGAGCGTCGACGCCGCCAGATCCATCAAGCGGAACGACCGTTTCTATCCGGAGGCGAGGTTGCCGTCGGCCGACCGGGCGCAGCTGGCCGACTATGTCGGCAGCGGCTACGACCGCGGGCACATGGCGCCAGCCGGCGACATGCCCACCGATGCCGCGAAGGCCCAATCGTTTTCGCTCGCCAACATGGTGCCGCAGGCGCCCGAACTCAATCAGCGTGCCTGGAGCCAGATCGAACAGGCCACGCGCAAGTACGCCGCGCGGGCGGCGGGCGACGTGTTCGTCTTCACCGGGCCGGCGTTCGACCAGCGGCCCCGTACCATCGGCCCGGGCAAGGTCTGGGTGCCCAGCCATACCTGGAAGGTCGTCTACAGCCGCGCCGATGGTCGGACCTGGGCCTACTGGGCCACGAACGACGCCGGCCGCCACGACCTGCAACCCATCAGCTATCAGGAATTCCGGCAGCGCTCGGGACTGGAGCTGCTGGCCCAGGCCGCGCCCTGAACATCGGGTCGATCCATGCGCCGGCTCAACTGGGATAGACTGCTTCGAATCCTTTCGTGTGCCCTGTGGATCACGATGCCCGGCTTGCGCCGGACTCCTGGCGGATTCCCGCTTTCCTTCATCCGACGTCGTCCTCCTTCCTTGCCCGAATCTGTCTTGTCGGCCACCACTCGCGGGTCTGCCTCGAACGATTCATCGATCGTCACGACGATCGTGGCGGGTGGCGCGACCTCGTTCGGTATCGAGACGGCGGGGCGCATCGACATCCTTTTCGAGCAGGCAAGAAAAAACCCCGATGGATCGTTGATCCATCGGGGTTTCGTCGAATTAGGTATGGTGCCCAGAAGAGGACTCGAACCTCCACGATGTTACTCGCTAGTACCTGAAACTAGTGCGTCTACCAATTCCGCCATCTGGGCCCACTTGCTGCAAGGAACAAACCTTGCAGCGCGTTTTGAATTTCAGGAAAGAGAGCAATCATATCAAAAATAATGACCACACCAACAATATGTTGGAAGAATTTGAAGGTTCGGTTCAAGGACATCGCGACGGCCACGGTTTCGTGCAGCGCGACGATGGCGAAGCCGACGTGTATCTGCCACCCAACGAGATGCGCGCGGTGCTGCACAAGGACCGTGTCAAGGCACGCATCGTCCGCCAGGACCGGCGCGGCCGTCCCGAGGGACGCGTCGTCGAGATCGTAGAGCGCCCGGAGCAGCCGATCATCGGCCGTCTCCTGCACGAAGGCGGCATCTGGCTCGTCGCGCCCGAGGACAAGCGCTATGGCCAGGATGTGCTGATTCCCAAGGGTGCGACCGGTCCGGCCAAGGTCGGGCAGGTCGTCGTGGTGCAGCTCACCGAGCCGCCCGCGCTCTTCGGCCAGCCGGTCGGTCGCGTGAAGGAGGTGCTCGGCGAGATCGACGATCCCGGCATGGAGATCGAGATCGCAGTGCGCAAGTACGGCGTGCCGCACGAGTTCTCCGAAGCCTGCCTGGCCGAGGCGCGGGCGCTGCCCGAGAAGGTCCGCCCGGCCGACAAGCGCGGCCGCATCGACCTCACCGACGTGCCGCTCGTCACCATCGATGGCGAGGATGCGCGCGACTTCGACGATGCCGTCTACTGCGAACCCGCCAAGGTGGGGCGTGGCAAGGGCTGGCGGCTGCTGGTCGCCATCGCCGACGTCAGCGCCTACGTGCAGACCGGTGCGCCGATCGACATCGATGCCTACGATCGCGCCACCAGCGTCTACTTCCCTCGCCGCGTGATCCCGATGCTGCCCGAGAAGCTCAGCAACGGCCTGTGCTCGCTCAATCCGGAGGTCGAGCGCCTGTGCATGGTCTGCGACATGCTTGTGGCGGCCGATGGCGAGATCTACGCCTACCAGTTCTACCCGGCGGTGATGTTCAGCCACGCGCGCTTCACCTATACCGAGGTCGCCGCCATCCTGAGCAACACCCGGGGTCCGGAAGCGGCCAGGCGCAAGGATCGCGTCAAGGACCTGCTCAATCTCTCCGATGTCTACAAGGCCCTGCTCAAGCAGCGCGGGCGGCGCGGCGCGGTCGACTTCGAGACGACCGAGACGCAGATCGTCTGCGACGACGCGGGCCGCATCGAGAAGATCGTGCCGCGCACCCGCAACGAGGCGCATCGCTTGATCGAGGAGGCCATGCTGGCGGCCAACGTCTGCAGCGCCGACTTCATCGCCGAGGGCAAGCATCCGGGCCTGTTCCGCGTGCACGAGGGCCCGACGCCCGAGAAGAAGGAGATCCTGCGTGGCTATCTGAAGGCGATGGGCGTGGGCCTGTCGATCTCGGACGATCCCGTGCCGGGTGAATTCCAGGCCATCGCCGAGGCCACCAAGGAGCGTCCCGACGCGCAGCAGATCCACACCATGCTGCTGCGTTCGATGCAGCAGGCCATCTACACGCCGATGAACAGCGGCCACTTCGGCCTGGCGTACGAGGCCTACACGCACTTCACGAGTCCGATCCGGCGCTATCCCGACCTGTTGGTCCATCGCGTCATCAAGGCGATCCTGAACAAGCAGAAGTACACGCTGCCGATGCTGCCGACACCGGGCGAGGCGCACGCCAAGCTGGCCAAGCGGCTGGCCTCGCGCGTGAAGGCGCCGACGCAGAAGCCGCAGAAGGAGACGGTCGCGCCGACCAAGGAGGTGCTGGCCTGGCAGGCCGCGGGACTGCATTGCAGCGCCAACGAACGGCGGGCCGACGAAGCCAGCCGTGATGTCGAGGCCTGGCTCAAGTGCAAGTACATGCGTGAGCATCTGGGCGAGGAATACGGCGGCGTCGTGTCTTCGGCCACCACCTTCGGCATCTTCGTCACGCTCGACGCGATGTATGTGGAGGGCCTGGTCCACATCACCGAGCTCGGCGGCGAGTACTTCAAGTTCGACGAAATGCGTCAGGAATTGCGCGGCGAGCGAACCGGCATCCGCTATGCCATCGGCAGCCGGGTGAGGGTGCAGGTCAGTCGCGTCGATCTCGATGGACGCAAGATCGACTTCCGCCTCGTGCGCGAGGGCGAGGACCTGATGGCGCGCGCGATGAAGGACAAGAACGGCGTCCCGAGCGACGTTCCGGCCAAGTCGAAGCGGGGCGGCAATGGAGGTGGTGGCGGCAAGAACGGCTCGCGCGGCTCCGCGCGCAGCAGGGACGGTGGCGCCCGCCTGCCGGTCGAGCGGGTCGAGCATCCCGAAGCCGTCGAGCGCGGCGTCGAGGTGCCCCAGTCGGCGATGCAGGCCTTCAAGTCGGCCGTCAAGAAAGCCGCCAACAAGATGAAGGGGCGCAAGCCCCGCCGTTGAACGTCCGTCCGACGATATTTCCAACCTGGAGACAAATTCATGAACGACAAAGATGATCCCAGCCGTGCAGTCCGCACGGCGATCGTCACCGGCGCGGGCAGCGGCATCGGCCGCGCTGCCGCCCTCGCGCTGCTGGCGGATGGCTGGAACGTGGCCCTGGCCGGGCGTCGGGAGGAACCGCTGAAGGCGGTGGCCGACGAATCGAAGGCGGGCGTGCGCGTCCAGGCCGTCTCCACGGACGTGTCCGATCCCGCCTCGGTCAAGGCCCTGTTCGAGGCGACCGTCGAGCGCTTCGGCCGTGTCGATCTGCTGTTCAACAACGCCGGCGTGGGCAATCCGCCCGGGCCGTTCGAGGACTGGACGGCCGAGCAGTGGCGCGGCGTCGTCGACATCAACCTCAGTGGCATGTTCTTCTGCATCCAGCAGGCCTTCCGCACCATGAAGGCGCAATCGCCGCGCGGGGGTCGCATCATCAACAACGGCTCGATCTCGGCCACCACGCCACGTCCCAACTCGGCGGCCTACACGGCGACCAAGCATGGCGTCGAGGGTCTGACCAAGACCGCCTCGCTCGACGGCCGCAAGTACGACATCGCGGTGGGTCAGGTCGACGTCGGCAATGCCATGACCGAACTGGCATCGCGCATGGCCAAGGGCGTGCCGCAGGCCAGCGGCGACATCGCCGTCGAACCGCTGATCGACGTCAAGATCGTCGGCCAGTCGGTGCTCTACATGGCCAACCTGCCGCTGGAGGCCAATGTGCTGTTCCACACCATCATGGCGACGAAGATGCCCTTCGTCGGGCGCGGGTAGGTCAGACGGCCATCGCCAGCGCGCCGGCCGTCAGCGGCTGGTGCGCCGGCCAGCGGTCGGCGATGTCGCCGTGGCGCCAGACCGCGGCGCAGGCCGCTTCCAGCGCGGGTCGACCCGCCGCCAGCGCCGCCCCGACCATGCCGGCCAGCACGTCGCCCGTGCCGGCCGTGGCGAGCAGGCCGTTGCCCGTCGGGTTGATGCGGATCGTCTCGTCGGGAGCCGCGACCACGGTGCCCGAACCCTTGAGGACCGCGACGCAGCCGTAGTCCAGTGCCAGCCGCAGCGCCGCGGCGAGCCGGTCGGCCTGCACCTCGCCGACATCCGTGCCGAGCAGGCGCGCCGCTTCCAGGGGATGCGGTGTCAGGACCGTGCGCCAGCCGCGCGCGGCGCGACGCCGCACCGCCGCCCGCAGTGACGCGTCGCCTGCCACGGCATTGAGGGCATCGGCATCCAGCACCAGTGTCGGGGTTTGCGCCAGGATCCGGGGCAGGACCGTGCGCACGGCATCACCACCGCCACAGCCGCAGACGACCGCCACGGTTTCCAGCCGGATGTCGACCAGGCGGCGAAACATCAGTTCGGGGCGCGACGCATCGAGCATTGACGCCTTCCCGTCCAGGGGCGCGACGAAGACCCGCCCGGCGCCCGCGTGCAGCGCCGCCGTGGCGGCCAGCAGCGGTGCGCCCGCCATGCCCGCGGCGCCGCCCACCACGGCGACATCGCCATGGCTTCCCTTGTTCGTGGCGTGGGCACGCATGCGCGGCGCGGGCGCGCCCGCCAGGCGCGCGACCGGCGCCTCATCGCCGGGCGGGCAGTCGAGATCGTCGAACCAGACCTCGCCCGCGGCGTCTCGCCCATGCGCCGTGAACAGGCCCGGCTTGAGCGTGAGCAGCGACAGGCAGTGACGGCGCGACCCCGCAGCCTGCGGGGTCGCTGCCGTCGGGCCGGCGACGAGGTGGCCCGTATCGGCATCGAGTCCCGAAGGCACATCCACGCACAGGACGGGCGCCGGTCCCTCGCTCATGCGCCACAGCCACTCGGCCATCGCGCCCTCGGGTGGGCGCGTGGCACCGATGCCCAGGAGTGCATCGATGGCGAGGTCGTAGTTGTCGGGCGGGCGGGCGGCGAAGACGACGCCTGCCGCGCGCGCGCGCGCCAGCGAGGCCGCCGCATCCGGCGGCAGCCGGCGCTCGTCGCCCAGCCAGGTGACGAGCACGTCGACACCGCGTCGCCGCAACCAGGCCGCGGCCTCCAGTCCGTCACCGCCGTTGTTGCCGGGACCGCAGGCGATCCAGATGCTGCGTGCATGGGGGGCCAGGGCGCCGGCGAGCCGGGCCACCGCGAGACCCGCGCGCTGCATCAGGGCGTGGGCCGGGAGGCCGGCGGCGGTCCGGTGTTCGATGCGACGCGTGGCCGCCACGTCGTGGAGATCGGCTTCGAAGGCACTGGAGATGCGATGCATCCGCGAATTGTGCAGCCGGGCCTCCGGCGTTCAGAGCAAGCGTTCGAGTCCCAGGCCCTCGAGATCGATCTCGGGCGCGCGTCCGCCCACGAGATCGGCCAGCACGCGCGCGCTGCCGCAGGACAGTGCCCAGCCGCTCGAACCATGGCCGAGGTTGAGCCACACGCCCGGGATGCCGCTCGGCCCGATCAATGGCGGGCCGTCCGGCAGCATCGGCCGGGCTCCCTTCCACTTCTGCACGCCCGATTGCACCGTCACGGCGCCGGGGAACCAGTCGTGCAGGACCTTGTAGAGCGTCTGCAGCGCCGCGGGATGGATGACATCCGGAGCACCGCCGATCTCGGCGCTGCCAGCCACGCGCACGCGTTGTCCGAGGCGGGAGATGGCGACCTTGTAGCGCTCGTCCATCACGGCGCTGAGGGGCGCATTGAGCGGATCGCGCAGGGTCGCGGTGATGGAGTGTCCATAGACCGGCGCCAGGGGGACACGCACGCCCAGGGGACGCAGCAACTCGGCCGAGTCCACGCCCGCGCAGACCACCACCGCGTCGAAGGCCACCGCCGCGGAGCCGCTGGACAGCGCCAGGGAACGCGGCGCCGCGCGGCCGAGCGGTGCGATGTCGCAGTTGAAGTGGAAACGCGCTCCCAGCGTCTCGGCCTCGCGCTTGAGCAGCAGGGCGAACTGGCGGCAGTTGGCCACCTCGTCGTCGGGCAGGTGGATCGCGCCGGCGAGGCCGGTCTCGGTGCTGAGCGAGGGCTCGATGCGTCTTGCCTCGTCGCCATCGATCTCGCGGAACACGGTGCCCGCGGCCTTCAGTACCTCGAGGCCCGGCTGCACCAGCTTCTGCTCGCGCCGCGAACGCAGCAGGACCAGATAGCCATCGCTGCGTTCGTAGACCAGTTCGCGCTCGGCGCTGATCGCATGCAGACGCGTGCGGCTGTAGAAGGCCAGGCGCTGCATGCGCGCGCGGTTGGCCAGATAGGTCTCCAGCTCGCAGGCACGCTGCCATTGCCTCATCCAGCGCACGTCGCGCATCGAGAGCGGCCAGCGCACCTTGATGGCGCCATGGGTCGAAAGCAGCGAACGCAGCACCTTGGCACGCATGCCCGGTGCCGCCCAAGGCGTGACGTAGCCTGGCGCGACGACCCCGGCATTGGCGAAGCTGGCTTCCTCGGCGGTCGAGCCACGACGTTCGAACACGCTGACTTCATGGCCGTCGCAGGCGAGTTCCCAGGCAGTGGCGACGCCGATGATGCCGGCACCCACGATCGCGATTTTCATTGAGGTTCTTGTGGACAGATGCGGTGGTCCGGCAGGCGGACACGAAACGATGGGAAAACTCAGCCGGCGATTGTGCCTCTGCCAGCTGTACGGTTCCTGTCCGGAACCGGTGGCTTCCTTCACGGAGGCCCGTCGCCTGGCCGGCGAGCGGGCGTCGCAGGGCAGGTCACGGCACCGCGTGCCGACGGATCATGGGCGCCCTGGCCGGGTGCGCCCGACGCTGCCCCGGGGTGGGAGGCGAGTGCTATACTCGTTGAGTTTCGCCCGAACCGGTTCATGAACCATTCGTCAGCGCGAAACGATTCGCAAATCGGCCCACTCAAGGTGTCGCGGCTTCCAGGCAAGTCGCGAAACGGGCCGGATTTCAGACCCAACCTTTGGAGAAACTCCTATGTCGACGACCATGCGCGAAATGCTGGAAGCCGGTGTCCACTTCGGTCACCAAACCCGCTTCTGGAACCCCAAGATGTCCCCGTTCATCTTCGGCCATCGCAACAAGATCCACATCATCAACCTGGAAAAGTCGCTGCCACTGTTCCAGGAGGCGCAGAAGTACGCCAAGCAGCTCACCGCTAATCGCGGCACCATCCTGATGGTCGGCACCAAGCGCCAGGCTCGCGAGATCGTCGCCACGGAAGCCCGTCGCGCCGGCGTGCCCTTCGTCGACACCCGCTGGCTCGGCGGCATGCTGACGAACTTCAAGACCGTCAAGACGTCGATCAAGCGCCTGAAGGACATGAAGGCCCAGCAGGAAGCCGGCCTCGACAGCCTGAGCAAGAAGGAACAGCTGACTTTCACCCGCGAGATCGAGAAGCTCGAGCGCGACATCGGCGGCATCCAGGACATGACCGCGCTGCCCGACGCCATCTTCGTGATCGACGTGGGCTTCCACAAGATCGCCGTGGCCGAAGCCAAGAAGCTGGGCATCCCGCTGATCGGCGTGGTCGACACCAACCACTCGCCCGAAGGCATCGACTACGTGATCCCCGGCAATGACGACTCGTCCAAGGCCGTGGTGCTCTACGCCCGTGGGATCGCCGATGCCATCATCGAAGGCCGCAACAGTGCCACGAATGATGTCGTCAAGGCCATCGCCGACAGCGAAAGCGACGAATTCGTCGAAGTCGAGGAAAGCGCTTCGGCCTGATCGCGTTCTCGCGAGCCTTGAAGAAGGGGCTTTCGGCCCCTTTTTTTGATCTGATTTTTTGAGTTACGGAGAAATGACAATGGCTGCAATCACAGCGAGCATGGTGGGTGAACTTCGCGCGAAGACCGATGCCCCCATGATGGAGTGCAAGAAGGCCCTGACCGAGGCCGACGGCAACATGGAAAAGGCCGAAGAGCTGTTGCGCATCAAGCTGGGCAACAAGGCCGGCAAGGCATCGGGCCGCATCACCGCCGAAGGCGTCGTGACCGCCTTCGTCGACGGCGACGCCGGCGCCATGGTCGAGATCAACTGCGAAACCGACTTCGTCACCAAGAACGACAGCTTCCTGGCGCTGGCCAACGCATCGGCCGCGCTGGTCGCCAAGCATGCTCCCGCGGACCTGGCTGCGCTGGGCGCCTTGCCCTATGAGCAGGACGGCTTCGGACCCACGCTCGAGGACGTGCGCAAGGGTCTCATCGGCAAGATCGGCGAGAACATGAGCTTCCGCCGCTTCAAGCGTTTCTCGGGCAATGGCAAGCTGGCTTCCTATCTGCACGGCACCCGCATCGGCGTGGTGGTCGAGTTCGAGGGCGACGACACGGCGGCCAAGGACGTGGCGATGCACATCGCGGCGATGAAGCCGGTCTCGATCTCCAGCGCCGACGTGCCGGCCGAGTTGATCGAGAAGGAACGCGCCGTGGCCGCGGGCAAGGCCGAGGAGGATCGCAAGACCGCCGAAGCCGCTGGCAAGCCGACCCAGCCCGCCGACATCGTCGCCAAGCGCATCGAGGGCGGCGTCCAGAAGTACCTCAAGGAAGTCTCGCTGCACAACCAGCCGTTCGTGAAGAACGACAAGCAGACCGTCGAGCAGATGCTCAAGGCATCGAACTCCTCGATCAAGTCCTTCACCCTGTACGTGGTTGGCGAAGGCATCGAGAAGAAGGTCGACGACTTCGCGGCCGAAGTGGCCGCCCAGGTCGCTGCCGCCAAGGCCGCCGCCTGATTTCCAACCGGTTCGCGATCGCACATCGAGCTTTCGGTGTGCGATTGCTGTGACATGGTTTTACACTCGTCCCCGATCATCAATTCAAGGAATTCCCGTATGCCCGAAGCCAGCCCCGCCCACAAGCGCATCTTGTTGAAGCTGTCGGGAGAGGCACTGATGGGCGACGACGCATTCGGCATCAATCGCGCGACCATCGTGCGCATGGTGGGTGAAGTGGGCGAAGTCGTGAACATGGGGGTCCAGGTGGCCGTCGTGATCGGTGGCGGCAACATCTTCCGCGGTGTGGCCGGTGGCTCGGTCGGCATGGACCGTGCGACCGCCGACTACATGGGCATGCTGGCGACCGTCATGAACGCCCTGGCGCTCGCCGATGCGATGAACAAGCAGGGACTCATCGCACGCGTCATGTCGGCGATCGCCATCGATCAGGTCGTCGAGCCGTATGTGCGGCCCAAGGCATTGCAGTATCTCGAGGAAGGCAAGGTCGTCATCTTCGCCGCGGGGACCGGCAATCCGTTCTTCACGACGGATACGGCCGCTGCCCTGCGCGGCGCGGAGATCGGGGCCGAGCTGGTCCTGAAGGCGACCAAGGTCGACGGTGTCTACACCGCCGATCCCAAGAAGGATCCGGAGGCGACGCGTTACACGTCGCTCACTTTCGACGAGGCGATCGCCCGCAATCTCGGCATCATGGACGCCACGGCCTTCGCGCTGTGCCGCGACCAGAACCTGCCGATCAAGGTGTTCTCGATCTTCAAGAACGGCGCGCTCAAGCGCGTCGTGCAGGGCGAGGACGAAGGCACGCTGGTGCACGCCTGAAGAGAAGAAACGAACATGACCATTGCAGACATCAAGAGCGCGACCGACGCGAAGATGAACCAGTCGCTCGCTGCGTTCCAAAGCAACCTGACGAAGATCCGCACCGGCCGTGCCAACTCGGCGCTGCTGGACTCGATCCACGTCGACTACTACGGTTCATCGGTTCCGCTCAGCCAGGTGGCGAACGTCTCGGTGCTCGATTCGCGCACCATCAGCGTCCAACCCTGGGAAAAGGGCATGGGCGCCAAGATCGAGAAGGCCATCCGCGAGAGCGATCTCGGCCTCAATCCGGCATCCATGGGCGACCTGATCCGCGTGCCGCTGCCCGCCATGAGCGAGGAGCGCCGGCGCGAGATGACCAAGCTGGTCCGCAACGAGGGCGAATCCGCCAAGATCGCCACGCGCAACCTGCGTCGCGATGCCAATGAATCGGTGAAGAAGCTGGTGAAGGACAAACTGGCTTCCGAGGACGACCAGAAACGCGCCGAAGCCGACATCCAGAAGGTGACCGATCGGCACATCGCCGAGATCGATCGCTTGGTCACGGCCAAGGAAGCCGAGATCATGGCGGTCTGATGAGTACGTCGCCGGCGATTCCTCATCATGTCGCCGTCGTCATGGACGGCAATGGCCGCTGGGCAACCCGGCGCTTCCTGCCGCGTGTCGCGGGCCATAAGCAGGGCGTCGAATCGCTGCGTCGGTGTGTCAGGGCGTGTGCCGATCGCGGCATCAAGGTCCTGACGGTCTTCGCCTTCTCGTCGGAAAACTGGAATCGTCCGGTCGACGAGGTCTCCGGTCTCATGGATCTCATGGTGGGCGCTCTGGCGCGCGAGGTCCCGAGGCTGTCCGCCGATGGCGTGCAACTGCACTTCATCGGTGAGAAGGGCGGACTCTCGGAGAAACTCACGGCCGGTCTGCAGCAGGCCGAATCGGCCACCGCGCACAACCAGCGCCTGGTGCTCAATGTCTGCTTCAACTATGGCGGGCGCTGGGATATCGCGCGCGCGGCCGCGACCCTGGTCGAACGTGGCGAGCCTTTGACCGAGCACAACCTCGACCGCGCGATGGCACTCGCGCACGTGAGCGATCCCGATCTCTTCATTCGCACGGGCGGAGAGCAGCGGCTGTCGAATTTCCTGCTGTGGCAGAGCGCCTATGCCGAGCTGTTCTTCAGCGACCGCCTGTGGCCTGAATTCGACGAGGCGGCGCTCGACGAAGCCATTGCCGCCTTCCAGCGCCGCGAGCGCCGGTTCGGCAAGACCTCCGCCCAGGTCAAGACCCCGCCTTCGCGCGATCGACGCACCGCCTGATGCTCAAGCAGCGAATCATCACTGCCCTGGTGCTGCTGGCCATCCTGCTGCCGGCGCTGTTCTACTCGACGCCCGTGCCGTTCACGGTCGTGATGCTGGTCCTGATCGGCGCCGCGGCCTGGGAGTGGGGGCGGCTCAATGGCTACGGTCCGCGCATGTCGTTGTTCCTGGGGATTGAGATGGTGCTGCTGTGCGCCTTCTCGTGGTGGGTGGGCCTGATCCAGCAGAATCTGCTGCCCGTATGGATCGTCGCCAGCGCGGCCTGGGTCATGGGCGGCGCGGCCCTGTTGCGCGGCGCCGTCCCCGGTTGGCCGAAGGTCCCGCGTCCGGTCCGCCTGCTGGGTGGCCTGCTGGCGCTCTGGGTGGCCTGGCTGGCTGCCGTCCAGGCGCGCACCTGGGGCATCAATTTCCTGCTGTCGATCTTCCTGCTGGTCTGGGTGGCCGATGTCTTCGCCTATTTTTCAGGTCGCGCGCTGGGACTCAAGTTCACGCGCAACAAGCTGGCACCGTCGATCAGTCCGGGCAAGAGCTGGGAAGGCGTCTGGGGCGGCATGCTCGGCGTGATCCTGCTGGCTGTGGCCTGGGTCCTGGCCGATGCGTCCTTCGAGGCGAGCGTCGCCAGTTTCTACAGTCGACTGGCCGCGGTGGGCTGGTGGTTCCTGTTCCTGGGCGCGATCGCTATGGCGGCCATGAGCGTCGTCGGTGATCTGGTCGAGTCGCTGGTCAAGCGCAGCGCCGGTGCCAAGGACAGCAGCAATCTCCTGCCCGGCCACGGCGGGGTGCTCGACCGCGTCGATGCGCTCCTGCCCACACTGCCCATCGCCATGATGCTGGCTTCACTGGCCGCGACGTGAGCGACATCACCGGTCCGAAGCAGCGGGTGACGGTGCTGGGATCGACCGGCTCGGTCGGTGCCAACACCCTCGATGTCATCGCGCGCCATCCCGATCTGTTCGAGGTGTTCGCATTGTCGGCATCGACCCGGACCGAGGAGATGCTGGCTCAATGCATCCGCTTCCGGCCGCGCTTCGCCGTCATGGCGAGCGCGCCACACGCGATCCTCCTCGAGGAGCAACTCGCGCGCAGCGATGTGCCGACACGCGTGCTGACCGGCAACGACGCGCTCGAGACCATCGCGTCGCATGACGAGGTCGATACGGTCATGGCTGCCATCGTCGGTGCCGCCGGCCTCGCTCCCTGTCTGGCGGCGGCACGCGCCGGCAAGCGCCTCCTGCTGGCGAACAAGGAAGCCCTGGTCGTCGGCGGTGAACTCTTCATGGATGCGGTGCGCGCGGGGGGTGCGACCCTGCTGCCGATCGACAGCGAACATTCCGCCATCTTCCAGTCGCTGCCCGAGGACCCCACCAGCTGGAATGCCTCGATCGACAAGCTGATCCTGACAGCCTCGGGTGGACCGTTCCGCACACGCGACCCGGGCTCGCTGGGCGACGTCACGCCGGAACAGGCCTGTGCCCATCCCAACTGGGTCATGGGCCGCAAGATCTCCGTCGACTCGGCGACCATGATGAACAAGGCGCTCGAGGTGATCGAGGCGCGCTATCTGTTCGGCGTCAGGCCGGAGCAGATCGAGGTCGTCATCCATCCACAGAGCGTCATCCACTCGATGGTGCAATTCACCGATGCGTCCGTCATCGCGCAGTTGGGCACCCCCGACATGCGCGTGCCCATCGCCGTCGGGCTCGCCTGGCCACGGCGAATCGAATGCGGCGCTGCCCGTCTGGATTTCCGTGCCTTGTCCGCATTGACCTTCGAGACCCCCGACGCGATGCGCTTCCCCGGCCTGGCATTGGCCTGGCAGACCCTGGCCGCCACGCCGGGAACCACGGCCGTGCTGAATGCCGCCAACGAGATCGCCGTGGAAGCCTTCCTCGACCGGCGTCTGCGCTTCGATCGCATCCATGCGGTCAATCTGGAAACTTTGGCCGCTGTTTCGCCATCGAAGCCGCTGTCGCTCGGCGATCTGCTGGCGATAGACACCGTCGCCCGCGAAGCCGCCCGCGCAGCCGTCCGACGTCACGCGGTCTGAGTGTCGCGTCGGCGGACAGGGTTTCCCATCCGGCGCCGCAGCGGGTTCCTGTCGAGAATTTCCGCTTCCTCCATCCACCGATCCACAACCCTCCATGCTCACAGTCATCGCCTTTCTCGTCGCACTGGGTCTCCTGATCGCGGTCCATGAATATGGACACTACCGAGTGGCCGTGGCTTGCGGGGTGAAGGTGCTGCGCTTCTCGGTCGGTTTCGGCAAGGCCCTGTTCCGCTGGAAGCCGAAGAACCAGCGACCCGGTCAGGACACGGAATTCGTCATCGGCGCATTCCCGCTCGGGGGCTATGTGAAGATGCTCGACGAACGCGAGGCACCGGTGGATGCCGCAGAGCGCCATCTCGCCTTCAACACGCAGCCCTTGCGTTCCCGTGTCGCCATCGTCGCGGCCGGACCCATCGCCAACCTGTTGCTGGCGGCGCTGCTCTACACGCTGGTGAACTGGATCGGTGTGCAGGAGCCGGTCGCCACACTGGCACGTCCGGTG
Source organism: Variovorax sp. PEI5 (assembly GCF_056679935.1). Classification (NCBI taxonomy): domain Bacteria; kingdom Pseudomonadati; phylum Pseudomonadota; class Betaproteobacteria; order Burkholderiales; family Comamonadaceae; genus Variovorax; species Variovorax sp. PEI5. Next base: position 1,338,393 of record NZ_CM155257.1, on the reverse strand, counting down.
GCCGGATCGCTGGCCGAGCAAGTCGGCTTGCAGGGCGGCGAACGGATCGCGAACGCGGGCTTCGACGGTGTGCTGACGCCGGTCGATTCATTCGAGGACCTGCGCTGGCGCATGACGCGCGGCGCACTGGACGGGCGCGACCTGACGCTCGAGCTCGCGGACGGCGGGCGGCGGATCGTATTGCCGCTCAGCCGCATCGATGCCAAGGACGCCGATGCCCAGATGTTCCGCAGGATCGGCGTGCTGGCGCCGCTCACGCGACCGGAGATCGGCGAACTCGTCGCTGGCGGCACGGGGGAGCGGGCCGGCCTGCGTCAGGGCGACGTGGTGCGCGCCATCGGTTCCCAGCAGGTCATCGATGGCCAGCAGTTGCGCGAACTCATTCGCGCGTCGATCGATGGCGGCCAGCCGCGCAGGCAGACCTGGCGCATCGAACGCGACGGCCGTGCCCTGGACATCGACGTGACGCCCGAGGCCAAGGAGGAGGGCACCGCCATCGTGGGGCGCATCGGCGCCTATGTCGGCTCGCCGCCCGAGATGGTCACCGTGCGCCAGGGGCCCCTGGAGGGCCTGCGCAAAGGCGTCGTCAGGACCTGGGAGGTGTCGGCCCTGACGGTGCGCATGATGTTCAAGATGGTGATCGGCGAAGCATCGCTGAAGAACCTGAGCGGACCTCTCACCATCGCCGACTACGCCGGCAAATCGGCCAGTCTCGGACTGACCCAATATCTGATCTTCCTGGCCCTCATCAGCGTCAGTCTAGGGGTGCTCAACCTGATGCCGCTGCCAGTCCTCGATGGCGGACACCTGATGTATTATCTTTGGGAGGGCCTGACGGGCAAGAGCGTTTCCGATGCATGGATGGAACGATTTCAACGTGGTGGTGTGGCGTTGTTGCTCGTGATGATGTCGATTGCGCTGTTCAACGACGTCAATCGGCTTTTTGGTTAATCACTGCCGGCAATTCGTCCGCCGGCATTCCACATATCTCATGAACAAAAAAATCAGTCGCTTCCGTCTGCGGAGCGTCGCAGCCGTGATCGCCAGCACCCTGGCCGCCACGGCGGCGTGGGCCGTCGAACCCTTCACGGTACGCGACATCCGCGTGGAAGGCCTGCAGCGCGTGGAGCCGGGCACCATCTTCGCCTCGCTGCCATTGCGCGTGGGTGACACCTACAGCGACGAGACGGGCTCGGCGGCGATCCGCGCGCTGTTCGAACTCGGCCTGTTCAAGGACGTGCGCCTGGACGTGAACAACGGCGTGCTGGTGGTCATCGTCGAGGAGCGCCCCACGGTGGCCGACGTCGACTTCGTGGGCACCAAGGAATTCGACAAGGCGGCGCTGCAGAAGTCGCTGCGCGAGGTCGGCCTGGCCGATGGTCGTCCCTACGACAAGGCCCTGACCGACCGCGCCGAGCAGGAGCTCAAGCGCCAGTACGTCAGCAAGAGCCTGTACAACGCCCAGGTCGTGACCACCGTCACGCCGATCGAGCGCAATCGCGTGAACCTGACATTCACGGTCACCGAAGGGGAATCCGCGCGCATCCGCGAGGTCCACATCGTGGGGTCCAAGGCCTTCAGCGAATCCACCCTCCTGAACCTGTTCGACCAGGACAGCGGTGGCTGGATGAGCTGGTACACCAAGTCCAACCAGTACTCGCGCGCCAAGCTCAATGCCGACCTGGAGACGCTGCGTTCGTACTACCTGTCGCGCGGCTACCTCGAGTTCCGCATCGACTCCACGCAGGTGGCGCTGTCGCCCGACCGTCAGGACCTGGCGGTGACGGTGAACATCACCGAAGGCGAGAAGTTCACCGTCGCCGGAGTGAAGCTGGCAGGCAACTACCTCGGACGCGACGACGAGTTCAAGTCGCTGGTCACCATCCGTGCGGGCCAGCCCTACAACGGCGAGCAGGTGGCCGAGACCACCAAGGCCTTCACCGACTACTTCGGGACCTTCGGCTATGCGTTCGCGCGGGTCGAGGCGAGGCCGGAGATCGACCGGGCGACCAACCGCGTCACGCTCGACCTCGTGGCCGAGCCGGCGCGCCGGGTCTACGTGCGGCGCCTGAGCGTGGGCGGCAACAACAAGACGCGCGACGAGGTGGTGCGGCGCGAGTTCCGCCAGTACGAGGCCTCCTGGTACGACGGCGACAAGATCAAGCTCTCGCGCGACCGGGTCGACCGGCTGGGCTTCTTCACCGAGGTCAACGTCGACACCCAGGAGGTGCCGGGCTCGCCCGACCAGGTGGATCTGACGGTCAACGTGGTCGAGAAGCCCACGGGCTCGCTGCAGCTCGGCGCCGGCTTCTCCAGCTCCGAGAAGGTCTCGCTGACCTTCGGCATCTCGCAGGAGAACGTCTTCGGCTCGGGCAACTTCCTGGGCCTGCAGGTCAACACGAGCAAGTACTACAAGACGATCTCGCTCACCGCGACCGACCCGTACTTCACCAAGGACGGCATCTCCCGCACCTTCAGCATCTTCCACCAGACCTCGCGTCCCTACTACACGCAGGACGGCGACTACTCGCTGGTCAGCGAGGGCGGATCGATCAAGTTCGGCGTTCCCTTCAGCGAGGTCGACACGGTCTTCTTCGGCGCCGGCCTCGAGCGTTTCAACTTCAAGCCAGGCACCATCGTGGCCACCGCCACGCCGCAGGCCTATCGCGACTACTTCGGTTGCCAGCTCAATGCCGCCGGCGTCATCAATTCCTGTACCGACGACAGCAAGTGGGGCCTGCCGCTGACCATCGGCTGGGCGCGCGACGATCGCGACAGCGCGCTCGTGCCGACCAGTGGTCGACTCCAGCGCGGCAACGTCGAATGGGGCGTGGGCGGCGACCTCAAGTACATCAAGAGCAGCTACCAGTATCAGCAGTACTTCCCGTTGACGAAGCAATACACGCTGGCCATCAATGGTGAGGTTGGATATGGCAAGGCACTCCAGGATCAGGCCTATCCGATCTTCAAGAACTTCTATGCCGGCGGCCTGGGTTCCATCCGCGGTTTCGAGCAGAACTCGCTGGGTCCGCGCGACACCGTGACGCGCGCCGCGCTCGGTGGCACCAAGAAGGCCATCTTCAACGTCGAGCTCAGCACGCCGTTCCCGGGCGCCGGCAACGATCGCACCCTGCGTCTCTTCGGCTTCTTCGACGTCGGCAATGTCTTCACCGACCGCACCAGCCAGACCGATGCGCAATGGGCGGCGCAGAAGAAGATCCGTGCCTCGCTCGGCCTGGGCATCAGCTGGATCTCGCCGCTCGGACCCCTGCGTCTGGCCGTCGCGCGGCCGATCCGCTCGCAGAAGGAGGACGATCTCTCCGACCCGGCCAATCCGATTTACAAGGATAGAATTCAGAGCTTCCAATTCCAGATCGGAACATCGTTCTAATGATTCATTCGTTCCGTGCCGTCAGTACGGTTCTGCTGGTTCCACTGGCCGTCCTAGCAGCTTTTCCCGTGCAGGCTCAGGCCCAGGAGACGTTCCGCATCGGATTCGTCAATCCCGATCGGGTATTGCGCGAGGCACAGCCGGCCAAGCTGGCCCAGGCCAAACTCGAGTCCGAATTCCTGAAGCGCGAACGCGATGTGGCTAGCCAGGGAGAAGCGCTCAAGGTGGCTTCCGAGAAGTTCGAGCGCGAGGCGCCGACATTGTCGGAGAGCCAGCGCGCCACGCGACAGCGCGCGCTGGTCGATCAGGATCGCGAGTTCCAGCGCAAGCGGCGTGAATTCCAGGAAGACCTGAACGCGCGCAAGAACGAGGAATTGCAGCAGGTCTACGACCGTGCCAATCGCGTGGTCAAGCAGGTCGCCGAGGCCGAGAAGTACGATGCCATCCTGCAGGAAGCGATCTACATCAACCCCAAGCACGACATCACCGAGAAGGTGATCAAGGCCCTCAACAATTCCGTACCTTCCACTGCCGCCACCAACGGCGGCAAGTGAAAGCGGGATAGCGGCGGATCGTCGAGTGGCACTGCGGCTGGGCGCCATCGTCGATGCTCTGGGAGGCCAGCTGCATGGCGATGCGTCGTCGGTGGTGGAGCGACTCGCTTCGCTGCAGCACGCATCGGCCGATGACATCTCCTTCCTGAGCCATCCCAAGTACCAGAAGGAACTGGCGGCTTCCCGGGCCGGATGCGTGATCGTGTCCCCGGCCATGCAGGATGCCGCCACGGCGCGGGGCGCGTGCATCGTCACGCCCGATCCCTATCTCTACTTCGCGCGCCTGTCGCAGCTCTGGAAGGCACATCACGCGCGGCCCGAAGGCGCGCGCATCCATCCGAGCGCCGTCATCGATCCGGATGCCTCGATCGACCCCAGTGCCCGCATCGGTGCCTTCTGCGTCGTCGAGCGCGGCGCGCGCATCGGAGCCGACACCGTCCTGAAGTCGCGCGTCACCATCGCGGAGGATTGCATCGTCGGGGCCCGCTGCCTGCTGCACCCGGGTGTGGTGATCGGCGCCGATGGCTTCGGCTTCGCGCCGCATCAGGGCGCCTGGGTCAAGATCGAGCAGCTCGGTGCCGTGCGCATCGGCGACGATGTGGAGATCGGCGCCAACACCTGCGTCGATCGAGGCGCCCTGGACGATACGGTCATCGAGGATGGCGTGAAGCTCGACAACCTCATCCAGATCGGCCACAACGTGCGCATCGGCAGGCATTCGGCCATGGCGGGATGCGTCGGCGTCGCCGGCAGCGCGGTGATCGGCGCGCACTGCACCGTGGGCGGTGGCGCCATCATCCTCGGTCATCTCACCCTGGCCGACGGCGTGCATGTCTCGGCCGCCACGGTGGTGACGCGGTCGATCCACAAGCCGGGTCAATACACGGGCATGTTTCCCATCGACGACAATGCCACCTGGGAAAAAAACGCTGCCACGCTCAAGCAATTGCATCGTCTTCGCGACCGACTCAAGGCGCTGGAGAACAAGGACGATGCACGATAGAAGAACACCATGACGACGCTCGACATCCACCAGATCCTCAAACTCCTTCCCCATCGCTATCCGTTCCTGCTGGTGGATCGCGTGCTCGAGATGGAAAAGGGCAAGCGCATCACGGCGCTCAAGAACGTGACGATGAACGAGCCGTTCTTCAACGGCCATTTCCCGCATCGCCCGGTCATGCCCGGCGTGCTGATGCTGGAAGCCATGGCGCAGGCGGCGGCCCTGCTGTCGTTCCATTCGCTCGACATCGTGCCCGACGACAACACGGTCTACTACTTCGCTGCCATCGACGGCGCGCGCTTCAAGCGGCCCGTGGAACCCGGCGACCAGCTGACCCTGGAGGTCGAGATCGACCGCATGAAGGCCGGCATCTCCAAGTTCACCGGGCGCGCCCGCGTGGGCAGCGAACTGGCCTGCGAGGCGACGCTCATGTGCGCCATGCGCCAGCTCAGCTGATCCCGCGCCGTCCATGACGCAGGTTCATTCGACGGCCATCGTCGATCCATCGGCGCGGCTCGATGCCTCGGTCGCCGTCGGCCCCTACGCGGTCATCGGCCCGCATGTGACGGTGGGCGCGGGCACCACGATCGGCGCGCATTGCGTGATCGAGGGGCGCACCACCATCGGATGCGACAACCGGATCTTCCAGTTCTCCTCGCTCGGCGCGGTGCCTCAGGACAAGAAGTACGCCGGCGAACCCACCGAGCTCCTCATCGGCGACCGCAACACCATCCGCGAGTTCTGCACCTTCAATCTGGGCGTGCCGGGAGCCGGCGGCGTGACGCGCGTGGGCAGCGACAACTGGATCATGGCCTACACCCACATCGCGCACGATTGCCGCGTCGGCGACCACACCACGCTCGCCAACAACACGACCCTGGCGGGCCATGTCGAGCTCGGCGACTGGGTGCTCATCGGCGGCCTGACGGGCATCCACCAGTTCGTGAAGGTCGGCGCGCATGCCATGGTCGGTTTCGCCAGCGCCGTGACGCAGGACGTGCCGCCGTTCATGCTGGTCGATGGCAACCCGCTGGCCGTGCGTGGCTTCCATCTCGAAGGCCTGCGCCGGCGTGATTTCTCGGCGCCGCGCATCGCTGCCATCAAGCAGATGCATCGATTGCTCTATCGCCAGGGTCGCAAGCTCGAGGACGCGCGCTCGGCGATCGAGGCGCTCGCGCTCGAGATGCCCGAGGCCGCGGCGGACATCGCCCTGATGGGCGATTTCCTGGACCGCAGCACGCGCGGCATCGCTCGCTAGCACCGGCATGTCCGACGCTCAACACAAGCGCTTCGCGATGGTCGCCGGAGAGCCTTCGGGCGATCTGCTCGCCGGCCTGCTGCTCGACGGGATCCAGGCACGCTGGCCGATGCTGCAGGCCCAGGGCATCGGCGGCCCGCAGATGCTGCGGCGCGGGTTCGAGAGCTGGTGGCCCCAGGAGAAGCTGGCGGTGCGCGGCTACATCGAGGTGCTGCGTCACTATGCGGAGATCGCCAGCATCCGGCGGCAGCTGAAGGCGCGCCTGCTGCGCGAATGGCCCGAATTGTTCATCGGCATCGACGCGCCGGATTTCAACCTCGATCTCGAAAGCGCCCTGCGTGGGCGTGGCATGAAGACGGTGCATTTCGTCTGTCCGTCGATCTGGGCCTGGCGCGCGGACCGCATCGAGAAGATCCGCTCGGCCGCCGACCACGTGCTGTGCATCTTTCCGTTCGAGCCGGCGCTGCTGGAGGAGCAGGGCGTCGAGGCCAGCTATGTCGGCCATCCGCTCGCCAACGTGATCCCGATGGAGCCGGACCGCGCCGCCGCCCGCGCCGTCCTGGGCCTGCCCGACGACGCTCCCGTGGTGGCCCTGCTGCCCGGCAGCCGGCGCTCGGAGATCCGCGCGCTCGCCGCCCGGTTCTTCGCCACGGCGGCGCTGATGCGCCAGCGGATGCCGGACCTGCGCTTCGTCACGCCCGTCATCCCGAGCCTGCGCGAGGAGGTCGAGGCGCTGCTGCGCGCGAGCGATGTCGCCGACCGGGTGCAGCTGGTCGATGGCCGCTCGCACGACGTGCTGGCCGCCTGCGACGTCACGCTGATCGCCAGTGGAACCGCGACGCTCGAGGCCGCGCTCTTCAAGCGGCCGATGGTGATCGCCTACAACATGAACCGGGTCTCGTGGCACCTGATGCATCGCCAGCAGCTGCAGCCATGGGTCGGACTGCCCAACATCCTGTGCCGCGACTTCGTCGTGCCCGAGCTGCTGCAGGAGGCCGCCACGCCCGAGGCGCTGGCCGAGGCCACGCTCCGCTGGCTCCAGGCGCCCGACGAGGTCGGCGCCCTGCAGCGGCGCTTCACCTCGCTGCATGCCGAACTCCAGCGCGACACCCCGACCCTGTGCGCCGATGCGATCGAAAAAGTTCTTGCACGCTGAACAGGCCTCGCTGGCCTGGGATGCGCCGGGCCTGGTCGCCGGCGTCGACGAGGCCGGTCGCGGGCCGCTGGCCGGCCCGGTCGTGGCCGCGGCGGTGATCCTCGACGAGCGCCGGCCGATTCCCGGGCTGGCCGATTCCAAGACATTGACCGCGCCCCAGCGCGAGCGCCTGAGCGAGCAGATCCTGGCGCGCGCGCTCTGCTGTTCCATCGCCGCGGCGACGGTCGAGGAAATCGACACCCACAACATCCTGCAGGCCACGATGATCGCCATGCGACGCGCGGTCGAAGGCCTGCGGCTGCGGCCGATCAAGGTCCTGGTGGACGGCAACCGGCTGCCGCAGCTCGACGTGCTAGCCGAGGCCATCGTGCGTGGCGACGCGCGCGTGCGGGCGATCTCCGCCGCCTCGATCCTCGCCAAGGTGCATCGCGACCGGCTCTGCCAGGCATTGCACGAGGAGTTCCCGCACTATGGCTTCGCCGGCCACAAGGGCTATGGCACCAAGGCGCATCTCGATGCATTGCTGCGCCATGGCGCGTGCGTCCATCACCGGCGCTCTTTCAGTCCGGTGGCGGCGGCGCTGGCGCGCGGACCGGTCGACCCGCGCGCACCGGGCGTGGCGCTCGTCGCCGATGCGGTGCCGCTGACGATGGGCCTGTCATGACCCCGGTCGAACCCACCCACGTCAGTTCGCGCGACAACCCGCTGCTCAAGGAGCTGCGCAGGCTGGCCCAGGACGGCGGCGCCTATCGCAAGCTGGGACGGGTCTGGCTGGAGGGCGATCATCTCTGCCGCGCGGCCCGGGAACGGGGCGTGCGGCCGGTCGTCGCGGTGTTCTCCGAAACCTTCTGGGCCCGCTCGCGCTTCGAGTGGGTGGATGCGTCGGACCGCATCGTCGTCGTCGCCGACGATCTGCTCGCCGGTGTCAGCGGACTGGAATCCCCCGCGCCGATGGGCTTCGTCATGGACCTGCCGGAGCGCCCGGCGCTGCGTCCCGACATGGCCACCGTCGTGCTCGACCGCCTGCAGGACGCGGGCAACGTCGGCTCCATCCTGCGCAGCGCCGGCGCCTTCGGATTCGCCCAGGTGGTGGCGCTCAAGGGCACGGCGGCGCTCTGGTCGCCCAAGGTGCTGCGCGCCGGCATGGGCGCGCATTTCGGCCTGCGGCTGATCGAGACGGTGACGCCGGACGAACTCGAGGCACTGGCCGTGCCGCTGCTCGTCACGAGTTCGCACGGTGGCGAATTCCTGCATCGCGCGGCCTTGCCCTGGCCCTGCGCCTGGGTCCTGGGGCACGAGGGGCAGGGCGTCTCGCCGGCGCTCGAAGCGCGCGCGGCCCTGCGCATCCGCATCGCGCAACCCGGCGGCGAGGAGTCGCTCAACGTCGCCGCGGCCGCCGCGATCTGCCTGCATGCGAGCGGCGCGACGCGCTGAATCCCCGAGCCACAGGTGATCCGGCATGCGGATCGATCGAAGCTTCGGGAATGTCCGATTGACGAATGAATTAGTGGTCGCGACGGCTACAATCAAGCGCTTTTCGCACAGCGTCGCCCGGCCGCCTTCAAAGCAAAAATCCTCGAATCAGCAGTCTTCCGGGAGCATTTCCGGAGACTCCGGGCGACCGTAACCATCCGGAGAACCCAGTGCTTTTGTCTCTCAAGGGAGCGTTTCCTCCCGCCATCCTGGCGCTCGCAGACGGCACGGTCTTTCTCGGCCATTCGATCGGAGCCTCCGGCTCCACCGTCGGTGAAGTGGTGTTCAACACCGCCATGACCGGCTACCAGGAAATCCTCACCGACCCCAGCTATTGCCAGCAGATCGTGACGCTCACGTATCCGCACATCGGCAACTACGGCGTCAACGAGGAGGACGTCGAAGCCGACAAGGTCCATGCCGCCGGGCTGATCATCAAGGACCTGCCGCTGGTCGCCTCCAACTTCCGCAAGACCGAGACGCTCAGCGACTACCTGGTGCGCAACCGCACCGTGGCCATCGCCGATCTCGATACCCGCAAGCTGACGCGCCACCTGCGCGAGAAGGGCGCCCAGAACGGCGCGATCCGCGGCCTGGCGGCAGGCGAGACCGTGACGCAGGACCTGATCGACCAGACCATCGCCGCCGCCCAGGCCGCGCCGAACATGGCCGGCCTCGACCTCGCCAAGGTGGTGTCGGTCAAGCAGACCTACGAGTGGACGCAGACCGAGTGGAAGCTCGTGCATGTCGACGGCAAGCCGGGCTATGGCATGCAGATCACGCCACGCTTCCACGTCGTGGCCTTCGACTACGGCGTCAAGAAGAACATCCTGCGCATGATGGCGCAGCGTGGCGCGCGCATCACCGTGGTGCCCGCTCAGACCCCCGTCGCGGACGTGCTCAAGCTCAAGCCCGACGGCATCTTCCTGGCCAACGGACCGGGCGATCCGCAGCCGTGCGACTACGCCATCGACGCGACGCGCGAGCTCATCGAGACCGGCATCCCGGTCTTCGGCATCTGCCTGGGCCACCAGATCATGGCGCTGGCCATGGGCGCCAAGACCTACAAGATGAAGTTCGGCCACCACGGCGCCAACCATCCGGTGAAGGACCTCGACAACGGCCGCGTCAGCATCACGAGCCAGAACCACGGTTTCGCGGTCGACGAGAAGTCGCTGCCGCCGACCCTGCGCGCGACGCACATCAGCCTGTTCGACAACACGCTCCAGGGCCTGGCCCACACCTCCAAGCCCGCCTTCTGCTTCCAGGGCCACCCGGAAGCCTCGCCCGGCCCCCACGACATCGGCTATCTGTTCGACCGCTTCACGGCACTGATGGAAAAGCACAAAGCAGGAACCAAGAATGCCTAAGCGCACAGAACTCAAGAGCATCCTCATCATCGGCGCCGGCCCGATCATCATCGGCCAGGCCTGCGAGTTCGACTACTCCGGCGTGCAGGCCTGCAAGGCGCTGCGCGAGGAAGGCTACCGCGTCATCCTGATCAACAGCAATCCGGCGACGATCATGACCGACCCGGCCACGGCCGACGTCACCTACATCGAGCCGATCACCTGGCCGACGGTCGAGAAGATCATCGCCAAGGAACGGCCCGACGCGATCCTGCCGACCATGGGCGGCCAGACCGCGCTGAACTGCGCGCTCGACCTGTGGCGCAATGGCGTGCTGGACAAGTACACCGGCGCGGCGACCGGCCGGCCGGTGGAGCTCATCGGCGCCACGCCCGAGGCCATCGACAAGGCCGAGGACCGCCTGAAGTTCAAGGACGCGATGACCAAGATCGGCCTGGGCTCGGCGCGCTCGGGCATCGCCCACTCCATGCAGGAAGCCTGGGCGGTGCAGAAGCTGATGGGTTTCCCGACCGTCATCCGCCCGAGCTTCACGCTCGGTGGCACCGGCGGCGGCATCGCCTACAACCCGGAGGAGTTCGAGACCATCTGCAAGCGCGGCCTGGAGGCCTCGCCGACCAACGAGCTACTGATCGAGGAATCGTTGCTCGGCTGGAAGGAATACGAGATGGAAGTGGTGCGCGACAAGGCGGACAACTGCATCATCGTCTGCTCGATCGAGAACCTCGACCCGATGGGCGTGCACACCGGCGACTCCATCACCGTGGCGCCGGCGCAGACGCTCTCCGACAAGGAGTACCAGATCCTGCGCAACGCCTCGCTGGCCGTGCTGCGCGAGATCGGCGTCGACACCGGTGGCTCGAACGTGCAGTTCTCCATCAATCCGAAGGACGGCCGCATGGTCGTCATCGAGATGAATCCGCGCGTCTCGCGCTCCTCGGCGCTGGCCTCGAAGGCGACCGGCTTCCCGATCGCCAAGGTCGCGGCCAAGCTGGCCGTGGGCTACACGCTCGACGAGCTGCGCAACGAGATCACTGGCGGAGCCACGCCGGCGAGCTTCGAGCCGAGCATCGACTACGTGGTCACCAAGATCCCGCGCTTCGCGTTCGAGAAGTTCCCGACCGCCGATTCGCGCCTGACGACGCAGATGAAGTCGGTGGGCGAGGTGATGGCGATGGGCCGCACCTTCCAGGAATCGTTCCAGAAGGCGCTGCGCGGCCTCGAGGTCGGCGTCGACGGCCTGAACGAGAAGACCCAGGACCGCGAGGTGCTGGAGAAGGAACTGGGCGAGCCCGGTCCCGAGCGCATCTGGTACGTCGGCGATGCCTTCGCCATGGGCCTCTCGGTCGACGAGGTGTTCGCGCTGACCAAGATCGATCCGTGGTTCCTGGTCCAGATCGAGGAGATCGTGAAGATCGAGCTCGAACTGGAGACCCAATCGCTCGACGCCATCGATCGCGACACGCTGCTGGCGCTCAAGAAGAAGGGCTTCTCCGACCGCCGCCTGGCCCGCCACCTCAAGACCACCGACACCGCGATCCGCGACAAGCGCCGGGCCCTCGGCGTGCGCCCGGTCTACAAGCGCGTGGACACCTGCGCGGCCGAGTTCTCGACCAACACCGCCTACATGTACTCGACCTACGAGGACGAGTGCGAGGCGGCACCGACGGACAACAAGAAGATCATGGTGCTCGGCGGCGGTCCCAACCGCATCGGCCAGGGCATCGAGTTCGACTACTGCTGCGTGCACGCGGCATTGGCGATGCGCGAGGACGGCTACGAGACCATCATGGTCAACTGCAATCCCGAGACCGTCTCGACCGACTACGACACCTCCGACCGGCTGTACTTCGAGCCGCTGACGCTCGAGGACGTGCTGGAGATCGTCGACAAGGAGAAGCCGCTGGGCGTGATCGTGCAGTACGGCGGCCAGACGCCGCTGAAGCTCGCGCTCGACCTCGAGGCCAACGGCGTGCCGATCATCGGCACCTCGCCGGACATGATCGACGCGGCCGAGGATCGCGAGCGCTTCCAGCAGCTGCTGCACACGCTCGGCCTGCGCCAGCCGCCCAACGCCACCGCGCGCGCCGAACCCGAGGCGCTGGCCAAGGCCGCCGAGCTCGGCTATCCGCTGGTCGTGCGCCCGAGCTACGTGCTCGGTGGGCGCGCCATGGAGATCGTCCACGAGCAGCGCGACCTCGAGCGCTACATGCGCGAGGCCGTCAAGGTCAGCAACGACTCGCCGGTGCTGCTCGACCGCTTCCTGAACGACGCGGTCGAATGCGACGTCGACTGCATCCGCGATGCCGAGGGCGCGACGCTCATCGGCGGCGTGATGGAGCACATCGAGCAGGCCGGCGTGCATTCGGGCGACTCGGCGTGCTCGCTGCCGCCGTATTCGCTCTCGGCCGAGACCATCGCCGAGCTCAAGCGCCAGAGCGCCGCCATGGCGCAGGCCCTGAACGTGGTCGGCCTGATGAACGTGCAGTTCGCGATCCAGCAGAAGGATGGCAAGGACGTCATCTACGTGCTCGAGGTCAACCCGCGCGCCTCGCGTACGGTGCCCTATGTCAGCAAGGCCACCGGCATCCAGCTGGCCAAGGTGGCGGCACGCTGCATGGCCGGCCAGTCGCTGGCCTCGCAGGGCATGACCCGGGAGGTCACGCCACCCTACTTCAGCGTCAAGGAGGCGGTGTTCCCGTTCGTGAAGTTCCCCGGCGTCGACACCATCCTCGGCCCGGAGATGAAGTCGACCGGCGAGGTGATGGGCGTGGGCCGCACCTTCGGCGAGGCCTTCGTCAAGTCGCAGCTGGGCGCCGGCACCATCCTGCCGAAGTCCGGCAAGGTGTTCGTCTCGGTCAAGAACAACGACAAGCCACGCGCCGTCGAGGTGGCCCAGGGCCTCGTCAAGCTCGGCTTCGAACTGCTCGCGACCAAGGGCACGGCGGCCGCGTTCAACGCCGCCGGCGTGCCCTGCACGGTGGTCAACAAGGTCACCGAGGGCCGTCCGCACATCGTCGACATGATCAAGAACCAGGAAGTGGCCCTGGTCATCAACACGGTCGAGGAGCGCCGCAACGCGATCGCCGATTCGCGGCAGATCCGCACCTCCGCGCTGCTCGCGCGCGTGACGACCTTCACGACCATCTTTGGCGCCGAGGCGGCCGTCGAGGGCATGCGCCACATGGACGAGCTGGGCGTGATCTCGGTGCAGGAGATGCACGCTCAACTCGCCGTCCAGGCCGCAGGCTGACGCAGATGTACGGCACGCTCGGGTTCCGGCCACCGACGAGCGGCGCGGCGCCATTGCCGGCATTGGCGCCGCTGCAATCGCAGCCGTCGCAGCCATCGGAGTCGCAGATCGTCGAGCTCGATCTGGCCGACTGGCATGCGGCGCGCTCCGATGCCGGCTGGATCGCCGCGCTCGAGGCCGGCAAGGTGCTGTACTTCCCACGACTGGCCTTCGAGGTCGAGCCGGGCGAGCGCCGCCTGCTGTCGCCCGACGTCCTCGCGCCCCAGGTGCGCAACATCAGCTACGACGCCCGGGGCGGGCTCAAGGGCGTCGCCGGTGACGACGCCCGGCAGCGCGACGCCGCGGCCATGATCGAGCGCTTCCGCCGCCAGGCGCTGCGGTTCATCGACGATCTCCTGCCGCACTACACCGAGGCATTGCGCGTGGCGCCGACGAGCTACCGGCCGGTGCAGGTCGAGACGCGCACGCAATCATGGCGCGCCGACGACAAGCGGCTGCACATCGATGCCTTTCCCTCGCGGCCCAACTATGGCGAACGCATCCTGCGCGTGTTCGTCAACGTCAATCCCGACGGCCTGCCGCGCGTCTGGCGCGTCGGCGAGCCCTTCGAGGCGGTGGCCCGGCGCTTCCTGCCGCGCGTCAAGTCGTATGCGCCCTGGCAGGCGCGGATCCTGCAGGCGCTGCATGTCACCAAGTCGCTGCGCAGCGAGTACGACCACCTGATGCTGCAGCTGCACGATGCGATGAAGTCCGATGCCGACTACCAGCGCCACGCGCCGCAGCAGACCATGGCCTTTCCATCGGGCTCGGCCTGGGTCTGCTTCTCCGACCAGACGCCGCACGCGGTGATGTCGGGCCAGTACATGCTCGAGCAGACCCTTCATCTGGCCGCATCGAGGCAATACAATCCCGAGTCGAGTCCGCTCGCCATCCTGAGCCGGTTGACCGGAAGAACCATCGTCTGAACCCGTTCGACGAATCCGGTCACGGCACTCAGGGCCACCACACCATGCACCGCCGAACGGCAGCGTTCGGCGGTTTCGTTTTATGGAGCACCACAACATGGCCAACACCATTCCCGTCACCAAGCGTGGCGCCGAGAAACTGCGCGAGGAACTGCATCGCCTGAAGACCGTCGACCGGCCCTGGGTCATCAATGCCATCTCCGAGGCCCGGGCCCAGGGCGACCTGAGCGAGAACGCCGAGTACGAGGTCGCCAAGGATCGCCAGGGCTTCATCGAAGGCCGCATCCAGGAGGTCGAGGGCAAGCTGTCGGCGGCCCAGATCATCGATCCGGCCACGCTGGATGCCGGCGGCAAGATCGTCTTCGGCACCACGGTGGACCTGGAGGACGAGGACAGCGGCGAGGCCGTGACCTATCAGATCGTCGGCGAGGACGAGGCCGACCTCAAGCTCGGCCGCGTCAACATCTCCAGTCCGATCGCCCGCGCGCTGATCGGCAAGGAGGAGGGCGACACCGCCGAGGTGCAGGCGCCCGGCGGCGTGCGGCGCTACGAGATCGTCGCGGTCCGCTACGTCGGCTGAGGACGGCACGCGCCATGGCATCGGTCAAGGATCGCGTGGCGCTGATGCTCGCCGCGCTCTGGTGGGGCAGCCTGACGACGATCGGCTTCCTGGTCGTGCCGCTGCTGTTCGCGCGGCTGGGCAATCCGGCGGTGGCCGGCAACTTCGCCGGCCAGTTGTTCGCGGCGCAGACCTGGATCGCGATCGGTTGCGGTCTGGTCCTGCTGATCCATTTCAGGACGCTGGGCGATGGCGGCTTCGGCGGCGCCGTGCTGGCCGGCCTGTTCCTGGTGCTCGCCGCGCTCCTGCTGGCGCTGCTGCAGCAGTACGCCGTCGCGCCGCGCATCCTGGCGCGCGACAACCTGAAGTTCTGGCATGCCCTGGGCAGCGGCATGTACCTCGCGCAATGGCTGTGCACGCTCTTCCTGCTGTGGCGCATGGCACGGCGCGCGACGCTCGCGCCCACCCCGGGCGCGAGCTGATCACTGATCAGGTCGACCAGTGGCGCGCGATCCAGCGCGCCGGCCGGATGAACCGGAAGGCCCGGTTGCGGCGCCCGGCGAGCGCGTCCGGCGGATTGCATTCGCCATGGAACACCATGATGCGCGCGCCCTCCGGCACGAAGGGCTCGCGCCAGTAGTTGGTCGGCCAGGCCGGGATGCCGTGGTACTTGAAGCTGGGACACCAGGCGGCGGGCCAGTAGCCCAGCCGGCCCTGCCGATGCAGGAAGTCCGACAGGTAGGCCTGCTCGTTGCGGAATCGCGCCTGCACCTCGTCCGCGTGGGCGCGGAAGTACGCCAGCACGTCCGCGTGCATTCCCAGCTCGAACCGGTAGACCGACGAGTTGCCCGTGATGCGCCTGGGACGCCAGGGCCGGGCGTAGTCGTGGATGATCAGGAACTCGCCCGGCAGCTCGAAGAAGGCATCGAGCGAGCCGACCACCACGACGTCGAGATCGATGAACAGCGCCGTGCCGCGCAGGCCATGCAGGTCGGCCTCGAAGGTCGTGAGCTTCTTCCAGGCCCGGTCGGGCTGGCCCGGTTTCATGTCCAGTTCGAGCGGCGGGATGGGCAGGCAGCGCACCTCCTGCCGGATGCCCCGGTCGTCGTCGGTCAGGCAGACGAAATCGAAGTCGCCGCCCAGATGGCGGCGCACCATGGCATAGAGCCGGTTGACGTATTCGGGGCCGTACTTGGTGCCCCACTTCATGCACAGGACGTGCCGCTGCGCTCCGTCAGCGTGCGGGCGCGGCATCGTCAGTCGCTCTGGTTGCGCTTCTTGGCCGACAGGGGCCGCTTGGGCTTGGCGCGCTTGATCGTGCCGCCGGGCGTGAGGCGCTGGTTGCCCAGCACCCGCAGCGTCTTGATCTCGGGGCGTTGGCCGCCGCGCTTGCTGTACTTGAGGATCTTGACGTCGCGCGGACCGGGCATGCGGTCCTCGTCGACGACGCGTTCCTTCTCCGGGATGGGGCGCCACAGCACCAGCAGCTTGCCGATGTGCTGGATCGGAGCGGCATCGAGTTCGTCGGCCAGGGTGGCGAGCATGGTCTCGCGTGCGGCACGATCGTCGGAGAACACGCGGACCTTGATCAGGCCATGGGCCTTGAGGGCGGCGTCGGCTTCCTTCGTGACAGCCGGAGTGAGCCCGTCGCCACCGATCATGACGAGCGGATCGAGGTGATGGGCTTCGGCGCGATGCACCTTGCGTTGCGCGGGGGAGAGTTGAATGGCTGGCATCCCCGTATTATCCGGGCGAATGAAAGTCAAGACGCAGAGCAAGAAAGTCAACAAGGCGTGGCTCAACGATCACGTCAACGACACGTACGTGAAGCTGGCCGCCCGCGAGGGCTATCGCGCGCGCGCCGCCTACAAGCTCAAGGAGATCGACGAGACCCTCGGGCTGATCCGGCCCGGCGATCTGGTGGTCGACCTGGGGTCGACGCCGGGCGCCTGGAGCCAGTACGCCCGGCGTCGACTGTCGCCCGGCGGCGCGGCCTCCGGCGACCTCGACGGCACCATCATCGCCCTCGACCTGCTGCCCATGGAGCCGATCGAGGGCGTCCTGTTCCTGCAGGGCGACTTCCGCGAAGCCGAGGTGCTGGAGCGGCTCGAGGCGGCGATGGCCGGACGGCGGGCCGACGTGGTGGTCTCCGACATGGCGCCCAACCTCTCGGGCATCGCCTCCGCCGACGCGGCCCGGATTTCGCATCTGGTCGAATTGGCGGTGGATTTCGCGCGCCGGCACATGAAACCGGAGGGAGCGCTGGTGACCAAGCTGTTCCATGGCGGTGGCTACGCCGAGCTGACGCAATTGTTCAAGGCCAATTTCCGTGTCGTCAAACCCTTCAAGCCCAAGGCGTCGCGCGACAAGTCGTCCGAAACCTTCCTGGTGGGCATGGGTCTCAAACCGACGGACGGGGGTTCCTGACCCCCGCTCCCGGCACGACCATGGCAATGTCCGTGCCTTCGCTATGGCTGCTCTCCTTCAATAAGCCGGTTTCGCAGCTTGAAAAGTTTAAAATGCTGTCCAATTGCAGGGCCTCGACGCGTTTTTTGCGATCGGGGTCACGGGTTTTTGACTGGAGCATCGTTTGAATAATCAGTGGTTTTCCAAAGTTGCCGTTTGGCTGGTCATTGCGATGGTGTTGTTCACTGTGTTCAAGCAGTTCGACACCCGCAGCGGCGCCAATGCCGGCAACGTCGGCTATTCGGACTTTCTCGAGGAAGTCCGTGGCAACCGCATCAAGAGCGCCACGATCCAGGAAGGCCAGGGCGGCAGCGAAATCGTCGCCGTGACCAACGACGACCGGCGCATCCGCACCACCGCCACCTACCTCGATCGCGGCCTGGTCGGCGACCTGATCGCCAACAACGTCAAGTTCGACGTCAAGCCGCGCGAGGAAGGCTCGCTCCTCATGACCCTGCTGGTCAGCTGGGGGCCCATGCTGCTGCTGATCGGCGTCTGGGTGTACTTCATGCGGCAGATGCAGGGAGGCGGCAAGGGCGGGGCGTTCAGCTTCGGCAAGAGCAAGGCCCGCATGCTCGACGAGAACACCAACTCGGTCACCTTCGCCGATGTCGCCGGCTGCGACGAGGCCAAGGAGGAAGTCAAGGAAGTCGTCGACTTCCTGAAGGACCCCGGTCGCTTCCAGAAGCTCGGCGGCCGCATCCCGCGCGGCCTGCTGCTGGTCGGCCCTCCCGGCACCGGCAAGACCCTGCTGGCCAAGTCGATCGCCGGCGAGGCCAAGGTGCCGTTCTTCTCGATCTCCGGTTCCGACTTCGTCGAGATGTTCGTCGGTGTCGGTGCCGCCCGCGTGCGCGACATGTTCGAGAACGCCAAGAAGAACGCTCCTTGCATCATCTTCATCGACGAGATCGACGCGGTGGGTCGCCAGCGCGGCGCCGGCCTGGGTGGCGGCAACGACGAGCGCGAGCAGACCCTCAATCAGATGCTGGTCGAGATGGACGGCTTCGAGACCAACCTCGGCGTGATCGTCGTCGCGGCGACCAACCGGCCGGACATCCTGGATGCCGCGCTGCTGCGCCCGGGCCGCTTCGACCGCCAGGTCTACGTGACGCTGCCGGACATCCGTGGCCGCGAGCAGATCCTGAACGTGCACATGCGCAAGGTGCCGCTCGGCCAGGACGTGAACCCGAGCATCATCGCCCGCGGCACGCCCGGCATGTCCGGCGCCGACCTGGCCAACCTCTGCAACGAGGCCGCCCTGATGGCCGCGCGCCGCAATGCCCGCGTCGTCGAGATGCAGGACTTCGAGAAGGCCAAGGACAAGATCTTCATGGGCCCCGAGCGCAAGAGCATGGTCATGCCCGAGGAAGAGCGCCGCAACACGGCCTACCACGAGTCCGGCCACGCCCTGATCGGCAAGCTGCTGCCCAAGTGCGATCCGGTGCACAAGGTGACGATCATCCCGCGAGGCCGCGCACTGGGCGTGACCATGAGCCTGCCCTCGCAGGACCGCTACAGCTACGACCGCGAGTACATGCTCAACCAGATCAGCATGCTGTTCGGTGGCCGTATCGCCGAAGAGGTGTTCATGCACCAGATGACCACCGGCGCCAGCAACGACTTCGAGCGCGCGACCTCCATCGCCCGCGACATGGTCACGCGCTATGGCATGACCGACGCCCTTGGCCCGATGGTCTATGCCGAGAACGAAGGTGAAGTGTTCCTGGGCCGCTCCGTCACCAAGACCACCAACATGAGCGAACAGACCATGGAGAAGGTCGACAGCGAGGTGCGCCGCATCATCGACGAGCAGTACGCCCTGGCGCGCCGCCTGATCGAGGACAACAGCGACAAGATGCACGCCATGGCGAAGGCGCTGCTCGAATGGGAGACCATCGACAGCGAACAGCTCGACGACATCATGGGTGGCCGTGCGCCGCGCCCGCCCAAGGACTGGACGCCGCGCATCCCGCCGTCGAACAACGGTGGCGGCACCGGCGGCACTCCCGCCGTCAACACCGATCCGGCACCGACGGCCGCGTGAAGATGTCGGGTTCGAAGGAAGACGGGGCCAATGGCCCCGTTTTTTCGTTGTGGCGCACCACGCGCTTCGACATCGACCTGTCGGTGCCGAAGGTGATGGGCATCGTCAACGTCACGCCCGATTCGTTCTCCGACGGCGGCTCGCACATCACGGCCGATGCCGCGCTGCGGCACTGCGAACGGCTCCTGGACGAAGGCGCCGACATCCTGGACATCGGCGGCGAGTCGACGCGGCCGGGCAGTCCGGCGGTCGCCCTGGAGGACGAGCTGGCGCGCGTGCTGCCGGTGGTGCGCGAGGCCCTGCGCCTGGGCGTGCCGGTCTCGGTCGACACCTACAAGCCCGAGGTGATGCGCGCCGTGCTCGATCTGGGCGCCGACATCGTCAACGATGTCTGGGCGCTGCGGCGGCCCGGCGCGCGCGAGGTCGTGGCCGCGCATCCATCCTGCGGCATCTGCCTGATGCACATGCACCGTGATCCGCAGACCATGCAGTCGCTGCCCATGGCGGCCGATGCCGACGTGGTGGCCGTGGTGCGGGATTTCCTGGCGCGCGAGACGGCGACGCTGGTGGCCCTGGGCATCGATGTCGCGCGCATCGCCATCGATCCGGGCATCGGCTTCGGCAAGAGCGTCGCGCAGAACTTCGCGCTCCTGGAGCGGCAGCGTGAACTGCTCGCCCCGGGCCGGCCCCTGCTCGCGGGCTGGTCGCGCAAGTCGTCGCTCGGGACCGTCACCGGCATCGAGACGGCGGCACGGCGCATGGTGCCCAGCGTGGCGGCGGCATTGATGGCCGTCGAGCGCGGTGCCTCGATCGTGCGCGTGCACGACGTGCGCGACACCGTCGCGGCACTGGCGGTCTGGCGCGCCGCCACGGCCATCGCCACCTCCACCGCCGCCAATGCCGCCGCCGGTGTCGGCGCCGGCGCCACCTCGCGGCCCCTCGCATCTCCCATCTCTCCACCGACGGTCGCCCCGGCCGTCGCGGCGGCTGTCGTCGCCGAGCCGGCCGCCCGACCGGCGCCGCATCAAGACCCACGAAAAGGATCACACGCATGACGAGACAATATTTCGGTACCGACGGCATCCGCGGCACGGTGGGACAACCGCCCATCACACCGGACTTCGTGCTGCGCCTCGCGCACGCGGTGGGCCACGTGCTCAAGAAGACGCACGCCCGCCCGACGGTATTGATCGGCAAGGACACGCGCATCTCGGGCTACATGCTGGAGTCGGCCCTGGAGTCGGGTTTCAACTCGGCCGGCGTCGACGTCGTGCTGCTCGGGCCGTTGCCCACGCCCGGCGTGGCCTACCTGACGCGGGCCCAGCGGGCCAGTCTGGGCGTGGTGATCAGCGCCAGTCACAACCCGTTCGCCGACAACGGCATCAAGTTCTTCAGCGCCCAGGGCACCAAGCTCGACGACGAGTGGGAGCGTGCGGTGGAGGCGGCGCTGCAGGACGAGCCGGTCTGGGCCGCCTCGGCCGACCTGGGCAAGGCGCGGCGGCTGAACGACGCCGCCGGCCGCTACATCGAATTCTGCAAGAGCACCTTCGCCCACGACCTGAGCCTGCATGGCCTGAGGCTGGTGGTCGACGCCGCCCACGGCGCGGCCTACCAGGTGGCGCCGCAGGTCTTCCACGAACTGGGCGCAGAGGTCACCCCCATCGGTTGCGCCCCCGATGGCCTGAACATCAACGAGGGCGTCGGCGCGACGCATCCGCAGGCACTGGTCGAGGCCGTCACGGCCCAGGGCGCCGACTATGGCATCGCGCTCGATGGCGATGCCGACCGACTGCAGCTGGTCGATGCGAGCGGCCGGCTCTTCAATGGCGACGAGCTGCTCTACCTGATGGTCAACGAACGCATCGCGCGGGGCGAGCGGCCCCGTGGCGTCGTCGGCACGTTGATGACCAACAAGGCGGTCGAGATGGCGCTGCGTGCCCAGGGCATCGAATTCGTGCGCGCCAAGGTCGGCGACCGCTATGTGCTGGAGGAGCTGGAGAAGCGCGGCTGGCTGCTCGGCGGCGAAGGCTCCGGCCACCTGCTGGCGCTCGACCGCCACACCACCGGCGATGGCATCGTCAGCGCCCTGCAGGTGCTGCAGGCCTGCGTGCGCAGCGGCCGCACGGTGGGCGAGCTGCTGGCCGACGTCACGCTGTTCCCCCAGGTGCTGCTCAACGTGCGCCTGAAGAGCGGCCAGGACTGGCGCGCCAACCAGGTCCTGGCGGCGGAGACGCGCCGCGTCGAGACCGAGCTCGGCGATGCCGGCCGGGTGCTGATTCGCCCGAGCGGCACCGAGCCCCTGCTGCGCGTGATGGTCGAGGCCCGCGACGCTCGGCAGGCCACCACCTGCGCCCAGCGCCTGGCCGCCACGCTCGACGCCTGATGCCGTCGAGCGCATCGATTCCCCCGGGCGAGTACCGGGACGACGGCGGCAGCGTCGTGGCCGTCCATGCGAGCGGCCTGCACAGCTTCTCCAAGTTCGCCGAGCCGTCGATCCACCTGACCGCCGGGCTGGGTGTCGATGGCGACGCGCATGCCGGCCTCACGGTCAAGCACCGCTCGCGGGTGGCGCGCGATGCCTTCGCCCCCAACCTGCGCCAGGTGCACCTGCTGCATGCCGAACTGTTCGACGAACTGATGGAAGCCGGTTTCGCCGTCTGGGCCGGCGACCTGGGCGAGAACGTCACCACGCGCGGCATCGACCTGCTCGCGCTGCCGACCGGCACGCGCCTGCACCTGGGCAACGCCGCGGTCGTCGAGCTGACCGGCCTGCGCAATCCGTGCAGCCAGCTGGACAGGTTCCAGCGCGGCCTGATGGCCGCCACCCTGGGTCGCGACGACCGGGGCGGCCTGGTGCGCAAGGCGGGCGTGATGGCGATCGTGCGCGAGAGCGGCGGGATCCGCGAGGGCGATCCGATCCGCATCGAGCTGCCGGCGGGCGCCCATCGGCCGTTGCAGCCGGTCTGAGCATCGCCGCTGGCGACACCCGCCCGCCGCCCGCCCGGTCGGGCCCGGGCCGGCCGCGCGCTCAGGCCCGCCGCGCGAAATCCCAGGCCATCCGCGCCATCGGCAGGGCGCCGCGGCCCGAGGCCACGGCCTGCTCGCTCGATGCCGTTCCCATCTCGACCCGCTTGGCGATGCCCTGCAGGATCGCCGCGATGCGGAACATGTTGTAGGCCAGGTAGAAGTTCCAGTCGGGCGCGAGCGCCTCGGGCGTGGTGATGCCAGTGCGTTCGCAGTAGCGGCGGATGTACTCGTTCTCGGTCGGGATGCCGAGGCTGGCGACATCGACGCCGCCCAGGCCGCGGAACGCGCCGGGCGCGATGTGCCACGACATGCAGTGGTAGCTGAAGTCCGCCAGCGGATGGCCGAGCGTGGAGAGCTCCCAGTCGAGCACCGCGATGGCGCGCGGCTCGGTGGGATGGAACATCACGTTGTCGAGCCGGTAGTCGCCATGCACGATCGAGCCATGGCGCTCGTCGCGCGCGCTCGCCGGGATGTGCGTCGGCAGCCATTCCATCAGATGGTCCATCTCGGGGATCGGCTGGGTGACGGAGGCCACGTACTGCTTGCTCCAGCGGGCGATCTGGCGCTCGACGTAGTGGCCCGGGCGACCATAGTCGGCCAGGCCCTGGGCGCCGAAGTCGACGCTGTGCAGCGCGGCGATGACGCGGTTGAGCTCGTCGTAGATGGCGGCGCGCTCGGCCTTGTCCATACCCGGCAGGCTCTGGTCCCACAGCACCCGGCCGCTCTTGAACTCCATCACGTAGAAGGCGCGACCGATGACCGATTCGTCCTCGCACAGGCACAGCATGCGCGGCACCGGCACGTCGGTGCCGGCGAGGCCGCCCATGACCTTGTACTCGCGCTCGATGGCATGCGCCGAGGGCAGCAGCTTGGCCACCGGACCGGGCTTGGCGCGCATCACGTAGCTCTGCGTCGGCGTGACCAGCTTGTAGGTCGGGTTGGATTGCCCGCCCTTGAACATCTCGACCGTGAGCGGACCCCGGAAGCCGTCGAGGTGCGCATCGAGCCAGGCGGTGAGGGCATCGACGTCGAACGCGTGCGAGCCGGTGACGGCGCGCGTGCCGACGAAGTTGTCGAAGTCCTGCCGGGTCTGTTGCTGCTGCTGCTGTTGCTGGCTCATGCCGCGAGTCCTTCCGTGGCCGAAGCCGGGTTGCCGATGATGATCAGGAGTCGGATTCGGCGATCCGCAGGAGCGCGGCACGGTCGCGCACCACCAGGCCGCCCGGCTCGATGCGGATCGCGTTCTCGCGCTCCATCGCCTTCAATTCCTGGTTCACGCGCTGGCGCGAGGCGCCCAGCAGCTGCGCCAGTTCCTCCTGCGCCAGGTGCAGGCCGATGCGCATCTGGCTGCCGTCGGCCAGGCTGGGCACGCCATAGCTGCGCACCAGGTGCGTGAGCTGCTTGGCCAGGCGGGCGCGCAGCGGCAGCGTGTTGAGGTCCTCGACCAGCCCGAAGAGCTGGCGGATGCGGCGCGCCTGCAGGCGCATCAGCGCCTCGTAGAGCTCGACGTGCGTGGCCAGGATCTTCTGGAAGTCGGCGCGCGCCACGTTCAGCGTGGTGGTCTCCCCATGCGCGTAGGCATCGTGGGTGCGCCGGTCGCCGTCGAACATCGCCACGTCGCCGAACCAGATGCCGGGCTCGACATAGGTCAATGTGACCTGCTTGCCCGAGACGGTGGTCGAGCTCACCCGCACCGCGCCCTTGGCGCAGGCGATCCACTGCTCGGGCGGGTCGCCGCGCGCGGTGAGGAGTTCGCCGTCCTTGTGACGTCTGACGTAGGCGCATCGGAGGATGTCGTGGCGAAGCGAAGGCGAGAGGGAGGAGAACCAGCGGCCACCATTGATGGCCTCGCGTTCGTCGATGTTAAGAATGGGTTCGTCCATGGGACTGTCTTGTGAGTGACTGGTGCGGGATTGCGGCGGGCCGGGCCCTCATGGGTAGCGCGGCTTCTCGCGCGCCAGGAAGGCCTCGATGCCGATGCCGGCGTTGGGATGGTGCAGGTTGCGCACGAAATGGTCGCGCTCCTGCGCGAGCTGACCGGCGAGCGTCGCGCCGGGGGCCTCGGTGAGCAGTTCCTTCAGGCTCGCCAGCACGTTGGGCGCGCGTTCGTTGAGACGCTGTGCCAGCGCCAGTGCCGTGGCCAGCGCCTGGCCGCTGTCGGCGAGCTGGTTGACCAGCCCGGCCTCGTGCAGGCGCTGCGCGCCCAGGCGGTCGCCGCACATCAGCCATTCGCCGGCGAGCTGGCGCGGCAGGGCGCGCGCCAGGTGCCAGCTCAGGCCGCCATCGGGCGTCAGGCCGACGTTGCTGTACGACGCCGCGAAGATCGCGTCGCGCGCCGCCACCACGAAGTCGCAGGCCAGCGCGAGCGAGAAGCCCGCGCCCGCCGCGGCGCCCTCGACGGCGGCGATGACCGGCTTGGGGAAGGCGCGGATCGAGTCGATCCAGTTGTGCAATGCGTCGATGCTCTCGGCCTGCACGGCGGGCGCCTCGCGCCGGTTGTCGCGCAGGCGCTGCAGCGAGCCGCCGGCGCAGAACCAGGCGCCTTCGCCGACGATGACGACGCTGCGGATCTCGGTGCTGCCCTCGGCGCCGTTGAGCGCCTCGATGCCGGCGGCGTAGATGGCCGGGCCGAGCGCGTTGCGCTGGCTCGGGTTGGACAGGGTCAGCACCATGGTGCGGCCCTCGGTGGTGCTCTTGAGTTCGGCGGTCATGGGGTGGCTCAGTCTTCCTCGTGCATCAGGCTCAGGCCGAGGGCGCCGCGCCGGCGCAGCCACGGGCTCGGGCGATAGCGCGGATCGCCATAGACGGTCTGCAGGTTGAACAGCACCTCCAGCATGTTGGTCGGCCCGTACAGGTCGCCCATGGCCAGCGGGCCGCGCGGATAGCCCAGGCCCAGGCGCACGGCGGTCTCCAGGTCGGCCGGCGAGCACACGCGCTGCTGGCACATGTCGGCAGCGATGTTGACGATGGTGCCGATCACGCGCTGCGTCACGAAGCCGCCGCTGTCGCGGATCACGCTGACGGCCTTGCCGTCGCGCGCGAACAGCGCATGCGCGGCATCGCGCATGTCGCGCCGCGTGGCCGGGTTGGTGGCCAGCACGCGGCGCCGTGTGGCGGCATCCTCGACCAGCAGGTCGATGCCGACGGTGCGCGTGGCGTCGAGCCGTTCGACGGCGGCCACGGTGGTGACGTCGAAGCCCAGCGGCGCGACCAGGATCAGTGCCGACGCCGAGGGCGTGGCGCCGGTCTCCAGTCGCGCGCCGAGGGTGTGCACCAGCTTGATCAGCTCGGCGCGCCGGGCCGCGCGCGGCGAGATCCAGACCGTCGGCGGTTCGTCCACCACCGGCGCCGGCGCCTCGGGCGCCACCTGCTGCACGCCATCGGCATAGTCGTAGAAGCCGTGGCCGGTCTTGCGCCCGAGCGCGCCGGCGGCCAGGCGCTGCGCCGTGATCACGCTGGGGCGGAAGCGCGGCTCGTCGTAGTACTGGCGATAGATCGATTCCATGACCGGATGCGAGACGTCCAGCGCCGTCAGGTCCATCAGCTCGAAGGGGCCGAGGCGGAAGCCCGCCTGGTCCTTCAGGATGCGGTCGATGGTGGCGAAATCGGCCACGCCCTCGCCGACGATGCGCAGCGCCTCGGTGCCGAAGCCGCGCCCGGCGTGGTTGACGATGAAGCCCGGCGTGTCCTGGGCCTGCACCGCGCTGTGGCCCATCTCGGTGGCATAGGCGGCCAGGCGCCGGCAGACCTCGGTCGCGGTGCGGAAGCCCGCCACCACCTCCACCACCTTCATCAGCGGCACCGGGTTGAAAAAATGGAAGCCGGCGATGCGTTCCGGATGCGCCAGCCCGGCGGCGATGGCCGTGACCGACAGCGACGAGGTGTTGGTCGCCAGCGTGGCCGTGGGGCCGACCACCGCCTCGAGTTCCTTGAAGATCGCCCGCTTGACGCCGAGGTCCTCGACCACCGCCTCGACCACGAGGTCGCAGTCGGCCAGGTCGGCCATCGAGGCGGCGACCCTCAGGCGCGCGCCCTGCGCGGCGGCCTGCGCCTCGTCGAGCCGGCCTTTCTCGCGCAGCTTGTCCCACTGCGCGAGGACCGCGTCGCGCCCGCGCGCGGCGGCGCCTTCGAAACTGTCGAGCAGCAGCACCTCGCTGCCGGCCTGCGCGGCGATCTGGGCGATGCCGCGGCCCATGGCGCCGGCGCCGATGACGCCGATCCGGGAATATTGAAGGGACATGGTGAACAGGGAGGAATGAAGAGGAGGTTGGGAACGGGAGTGATCGGAGGGGTGGGAACTCAAGCGGATACGACCCGGGTCGGCCGATCCTGCGCGATATGCGCCGCGCGCGCATCGGGACCATCCTGGGCCTGTGGCCCGGTCGCCGCGCGGGTGAGGCGTTCGCCCAGGAAATCGATGAAGCTGCGCAGCTTGGGCGCCATGTACTGCCGGCTGGTGTAGACGGCGAACAGCGTGACGGGGGGCGCGCTCCAGCCGGGCAGCACGCGCACCAGGATCCCGCGCGCCAGGTCCTCGTCGACCAGCCATTCGGGCAGGAAGGCCAGTCCCATGCCCGCGCGCACGGCATGCAGCGACAGCGTGGTGTCGTCGGAGCGCAGCACGGGCGACAGCTGCAGTGGCGCGGAGCGGCCGTCGGGACCCTGGATCGCGTGGCCGTCGAGCTCGACATAGCTCGGCACGATGGCGCCCTGGCGCGCCAGGTCGGACGGCAGCACCGGCGTGCCATCGCGCGCCAGGGCGGCGGGCGCGGCCACCAGGTGGAAGCGCACGCGGCACAGCGGCCGGGCGATCAACGCCGGCGAGGGCTCCTGCGTGGCGCGCAGCGCGAGGTCGTAGCCATCGGCGGCCAGGTCGACCTTGCGGTTCTCCAGGTGCATGTCGACCAGCACCTCGGGGCAGCGCTGGCGGAAGGTGGCCAGCGCGTCGGCGAAGCAGGGCGTGGCGCACCACACCGGCGCGCTGACCTTGAGCCGCCCGCGCGGCGCCGCGTGGCGCTGGCCGATGGCGGCCTCGGCGGCATCGAGCATGTCCAGGGCCTGCGCGCTCTGCGCGTGCCAGGTCGCGCCGGCCTCGGTCAGGCTCAGGTGCCGGCTGCTGCGATGGAGCAGCCGCGCGCCCAGCGCTTTCTCCAGCTGCGCGATGTGCTTGCTGACCATCGGCGCGGAGATCGACAGCCGATCGGCGGCGATCGAGAAGCTGCCCGCATCGACGACTTCGCGGAACACGCGCAGGCTGGTGAGCCGATCCATGATGATTTCTTGCCAGGAAACGAAAGCATGAATAGTAGGCCATCGATTTCCTCAGGGGAAATACCTAGACTGGCTGCAACCAGGAGCCCCGCCATGACCATGCCATCTTCCGCCGCCCCGCCGGCCCGCGTGCTGCCGACCTACTTCATCTCGCATGGCGGCGGCCCGTGGCCGTGGATGAGGGAGCAGAGCGGCGCCGCCTACGACCGCCTCGCCGCCTCGCTGGCCGACATCCCGCGCCAGATCGGCCACGCGCCGCGCGCCATCCTGATGGTGTCGGCGCACTGGGAGGCCGATGCCTTCACGGTGCAGGGCCACGCCGCGCCGCCGATGATCTACGACTACGGCGGCTTTCCGGCCCATACCTACGAGGTGCGCTATGCCGCGCCCGGCGACCCCGCGCTCGCGCACCGCGTGCGGTCGCTGATCGCCGGGGCCGGCCTGCCGGCGGCGCTCGATGCCGAGCGCGGCTTCGACCACGGCACCTTCTCGCCGATGGCCGTGATCCGGCCCCAGGCCGACGTGCCCGTGGTGCAGCTGTCGCTGCGGCGCGGCCTCGATCCGGCCGAGCACCTGGCCTTGGGCCGGGCGCTGGCGCCCTTGCGTCGCGAGGACGTGCTGATCATCGGCAGCGGCCTGAGCTATCACAACCTGCGCAACTTCGGCCCGCGCGCGAAGGACGCCTCGCACGCGTTCGACGACTGGCTCGACCAGGCGGTGGTGCGCACGCCGCCGGCACGACGCGATGCCGCGCTCGTGGCCTGGGAGCGGGCCCCGGCCGCGCGGCTGGCGCATCCGCGCGAGGAGCACCTGATCCCGCTGATGGTGGCCGCCGGCGCGGCCGAGGGCGAGACCGGCGAACGCATCTATCACGAGGACGCCTTCATGGGCGGCATCGCGGTGTCCAGCTTCCGCTTCGGCGCGGCGCGCTGAGGCGAGCCGGCGCAGCGGCGTGGACGACCCCGGGCCGCTGCCCTCGGGGAGACGGCCACGCCGTCCTGTCGTGCGTTTCGCTGACACGTCCATCCGCCTCGAACCGACGCGCCTCCCGTGCGGCGCGAAACGATGGTCATGGCTCGTTTCATCCCATGAACCATGCCCTCCGAGAGAACCCGATGGACTCCAAGTCACCCGCCAAAGACAAGCAGCAGAAGATCACCACCGACTTCGACGACGTCGTCAACATGACCGCCGCGCAACTCGGCAAATGGCTCAGGACCCGCGAGTCGAAGACCGTCGGCTGGTCGGCCTCGGGGGAAGGCGAGTCGGTCGGCCACCGTTCGGGCCGGCGCATCGTGGACATCCTCGGCAAACGCAAGGACAAGCGCACCCAGGCCGATCTGCAGCACATGGCCAAGGTGGTGGGCTATGTGCACCGGCACCTGGCGCAGCGCCCCGAGGGCGACATCGAAACCACGCCGTGGCGCTATTCGCTCATGAACTGGGGCCACGATCCGGTGAAGGATTGAAGGCTTTCCGACGCGCCCCGGGGAGGTGAGGAGCGACGTCGCACCGAGAAGCGCTTGCTTCGGATCGGGATACTGTATAAAAATACAGTTAAATCCTTCATTCGATCATGGCCTTCCCTTCATTCGCTCCGAAAGTCCCGCCGCCGCTCACGCGGTCCGACGTCTGGCGCGGTGACGAACTGGCCACGGCCGAGACCCGGGTGGTCTCCACCGGCCATGTCGCCCTCGATGCGCAACTGCCCGGGGGCGGCTGGCCGATCGGCGCGCTGACCGAGGTCCTGCAGGCGGTGCCCGAAGCCCAGGTCTGGCAGCTGCTGCTGCCCGCCCTGGCGCTTGCGGTGCGTCGGCATGGGGGCCGGGTGGTGCTGGTGGGAGCGCCGCAGGTGCCCTTCGTCCCGGCCATCGCCGCCGGCGGATTGCCGGCCGAGACCCTGTTGTGGATCCGTGGCGAGGGCGCCGTCGCCCGCTCCTGGGCCTGCGAGCAGGCCCTGCGCTGCGCCGACGTCGCGGCCGTGCTGGCCTGGCTGCCCCAGGCGCGCGCCAGCGACCTGCGCCGGCTGCAGCTGGCGGCGGCGCAGCACGAGAACCTGCTGTTCGTCTTCAGGCCCGAGGCCCAGGCCCGGATGGCCTCGCCGGCACGCTTGCGACTGCGCTTCGTGCCGGTGTCCGTGCCGGCGCAGGAACGCCAGCGGACGCGGCTGCAGTCGTGGTCGACGGACGACGACTTCGATCATGCGGGCGCGCCCGATGCGCAGCCGCGTCGGGGGGGCGGCGTTGCCGGCCTCGCCGGTCGGGCCGTCCATGCCGTCCACGCCGACCAGGCCGGCCGCATGGAGGTCGACGTGCTCAAGCGTCGCGGTCCGCCGCTGGCGACGCCCCTGGCGCTGCCGGCCCGTGGCGAGCGGCTGGCGGCATTGCTGCGTGCCACGCTGCGGCGCCGGCGCGGACGCCAGGCGCCCGCGCCCTCCGGCATCCCCCATCCGCAGCACCTCGAAGGAGGGCCGCTCGATGCAGTGGATCGCATTGCGGTGGCAGGCTGAGATCGCGGCCGCGCCACCGGTGGACGCGGAGCCGGCGACGGTCCCGCCGCCGGATGTCGGCCACGCCGCGCCATCGCCCATCCTGTCGCCCGAGGCCCTCGGCTGGTGGGCCCTGCAGTTCACGCCGCGCGTGGCCTGGCTCGACGAGGCGCTGGTGCTGGAGGTCTCGGCCTGCGAACGCCTGTGGGGCGGACGGCAGCAGCTCCTGCGCCAGCTCGACGCCTCCAACCCGGTGCCGCTGCACCGGCTGCAGAAGGTCCTGGGCGCCACCGCGCCGATCGCATTGGCGCGCCTGCGCCTGTTCGCCAGCGGGCGCCAGCCACCGGCCGACATCCCCGCGGCCCTGCCGCTGCACACGCTGACGGCGGCGCGCGACCGGCTCGACCTGCTCGCGCGCATGGGCTGCACCACCTGGGGCGACGTGGCGGCGCTGCCGCGCGCCGGCCTGTCGCGGCGTTTCGGCCCCGGGCTGCGCGAGGCGCTCGACGTCGCCTGGGGCCTGCGGCCGGAGCGCCATGCCTGGCTGACGCTGCCCGAGGCCTTCGAGCAGAAGCTCGAATTGCCCGCCCTGGCCGAGACCGCGCCCGAACTGATGTGGGCCGCGCAGCGGCTGCTCGGCGCGCTGCAGGTCTGGCTGCGGTCGCGCCAGCGCGGCGTGCGCGCGATCGAGCTGCAGTGGACGCTCGACCGGCGGCGCCGCGAGGGTGTCGAGCTGCCGCCGCACCAGGCCATCGTCGTGCGCACCGCCGAGGCCACGCAGGACATCGTCCACCTGCGCCGGCTGATGGGCGAGCGCCTGGCCCTGACGACGCTCGCCGCGCCCGCGAGCTGGCTGTGGCTGCGATCGCTCGACACCTCGCCCTGCGCCGGCGCCAGCATCAGCTTCCTGCCCGAGGACAACCGGCCGGGCGACCGCCTGCACGAACTCGTCGAGCGCCTGAGCGCGCGGCTGGGCGCGCAGCAGGTGGTGGTGCCGGTGATGCGCGCCGACCATCGCCCCGAGCGCATGCAGCACTGGCAGCCGGCGTTGCGCGCATCGCAGGAGCCCCGGTCGCCGCCAGCGCCGCCAGCGCCGCAAGCGCCGGCGGGCGCGGCGGAGGCGGCGGCGCGGCGGTCCGCGATCCTGCCCGCCGCGGGCCTGTGGCCGGCCTGGCTGCTGCCCGAGCCCTTGCGGCTGGAGGTGCTCGACGGCCAGCCCTGCTACCAGGGACGCCTGCGCCGGCTGGCCGGGCCGCAGAAGCTGGAGACCGGCTGGTGGAGCGACGAGGACGATGCCGGCGCCACGCCCGCGCCGACCCTGCGCGACTACTACATCGCCCACAGCCCGGGTGCCGGCCTGGTCTGGGTGTTCCTCGAGCGGCAGCCCGGCGGCGGCGTGGCGGACGACGCGCGCTGGTTCCTGCAGGGCCTCTATGCCTGAGCTCACCGACAAGCAGCTGCGCGCCCGGCGCGCGCCCCGCCTGCGGGTGGTGCCCACGCCCGTGGCCGATGTCGCCATTCCCGCCGATGCCGTGCCGCCCGACTATGCCGAGCTGCATTGCCTGACCCACTTCAGCTTCCAGCGCGGCGCCTCCAGTCCCGAGGACCTGGTGACGCGCGCCTGGCAGCTCGACTACCGCGTGCTGGCCATCACCGACGAATGCTCGGTCGCCGGCATCGTGCGCGCCCACGTCGGTCTGCGCGATCACCTGCGGGCGCTCGACGAATGGGAGGAGCGCCATCCGGAGGCGCCCAAGGCCTGGCGCAATGCCGACTTCCGCCTGCTCTACGGCAGCGAGTTCCGCTTCGAGCGCTTCACGCTGGTCGCGCTGGCGCACGACATGGAGGGCTGGGGCCGGCTGTGCGAATTCATCACCGCCGCGCGCACCACCGAGGCTCCCAAGGGCGACTACCGGGTGCGCTGGCCGGACCCGGCCCGGGACGCCGGCATGCCGGACGGGGAGGGCGAGGAGGGCGGCGGGAGCGAGGCGGGCGATCCCGCCTCGCTGCGCCATTGCGAGATCCTGTTCGTGCCCCGGCGCGAACCGGGCGCGATGGTCGATGCCGCGCGGCTGCGCGCCGACGTCGAGGCGGCGCGCGGGCTGTATGGCGAACACCTGTGGATCGCCGTCGAGCTGTTCGACGAAGCCGACGACGACCTCTGGCTGATGACCCTGGAGGAGGCCGGCGCGGCGACCGGCGTGCCGCTGGTGGCGGCCGGCGACATCCACATGCACGCGCGCGAGCGCAAGCCGCTGCAGGACGTCGTCACCGCCATCCGCCTGGACCGGCCGGTCGCGGCCTGCGGCTTCGCCCTGCATGCCAATGCCGAGCGCCACCTGCGCCCGCGCGAGCGGCTGCGCCGGCTCTATCCGGCCGAGCTGCTGGCCCACACCCTGGAGGTGGCGCGGCGCTGCCATTTCGATCCCGACCGGCTGCGCGACCACTACCAGTACCCGCGCGAGCTGATCGGCGGCGGCGAGACCCCGGCGCAGACCCTGACGCGCAAGACCTGGGAGGGCGCGCTCGAACGCTATCCGCCGGAGCGCCACGCCGATGGCATCCCGGCGCGGGTGTGCGACCAGGTGCGGCACGAGCTGGCGTTGATCATCGAGATGAAGTACGAGATGTTCTTCCTCACCGTCGAGGACATCGTGCGCTTCGCGCGGTCGAGGCGCATCCTGTGCCAGGGCCGGGGCTCGTCGGCCAATTCGGCGGTGTGCTACTGCCTGGGCATCACCGCCATCGATCCGGCCAAGGGGCACCTGCTGTTCGAGCGCTTCCTCAGCCGCGAGCGCCGCGAGCCGCCCGACATCGACGTCGACTTCGAGCACCAGCGCCGCGAGGAGGTGATCCAGTACATCTATGCCAAGTACGGCCGCGACCGCGCCGCCATCGCCGCGGTCGTGATCCGCTACCGCTCGCGCAGCGCCCTGCGCGACGTCGGCCGGGCCCTGGCCGTGGATGCCCGGCTGATCGACGACTTCGCGCGCGACCACCACTGGTTCGATGCCGCCATCCTGGACGAGCGCATCGAGGAGGCCATGGCGCGCGTCGGCGTGCGCGAGCGGCCGGCGCGCATCCGCCAGTGGCTCGCGCTCGCGCGGCAGCTCAAGGACACGCCGCGCCACCTGAGCCAGCATGTCGGCGGCTTCGTGCTGACGCAGACCCGGCTCACGCGGCTGGTGCCGGTCGAGAAGGCCTCGATGAAGGACCGCTCGGTGATCCAGTGGGAGAAGGACGACCTCGAGGCCATGGGCATGCTCAAGGTCGACGTGCTGGCCCTGGGCATGCTGAGCGCCATCCGCCGCGCCATCGACTTCACCAACGCCTGGCGCGGCACGGCGCTCGAGATGCACCTGATCCCGGCCGACGACCCGGACGTCTACGACATGATCTGCCGCGCCGACACCGTCGGCGTGTTCCAGATCGAGAGCCGCGCCCAGATGTCGATGCTGCCGCGCCTGCGCCCGCGCTGCTACTACGACCTGGTGATCGAGGTGGCCATCGTGCGGCCGGGGCCGATCCAGGGCGGCATGGTGCATCCCTACCTGCGCAACCGCGAGAAGCTGCGCCGCGGCCAGCCGATCGACGACCCCTATCCGGCGCTCGGGCCGGCGCTGGCGCGCACCCTGGGCGTGCCGATCTTCCAGGAGCAGGTGATGCAGATCGCCATGATCGCGGCGGGTTTCTCGCCCGACCGGGCCGACCGCCTGCGGCGCGCGATGGCGGCCTGGAAGCGCGCCGGCGGCGTCGACGTCTTTCGCGACGAGCTGGTCGAGGGCATGGTCGGCAACGGCTACGACCGCGTCTTCGCCGAATCGGTCTTCAAGCAGATCGAGGGCTTCGGCGAGTACGGCTTCCCGGAGAGCCACGCGGCCAGCTTCGCCCTGCTGGTGTCGGCGAGCTGCTGGCTCAAGCACCACGAGCCGGCCTGCTTCCTGGCGGCCCTGCTCGACGCCCAGCCGATGGGCTTCTACTCGGCCTCGCAGCTGGTGCAGGACGCGCGGCGCCACGATGTCGAGGTGCGGCCGGTGGATGTCACGGCCAGCGGCCTCGACAGCACGCTGGAGCCGGCCGCGCGGCCGGGGGCGGGCGGCCATCCGGCCGTGCGCCTGGGATTGCGGCGCATCGCCTCGCTGAGCGAGGCGGGCGCGCGTCGGCTGCTGGAGGCGCGCGCCACGGCGCCCTTCGCCGATGTCGAGGACCTGGCCCTGCGCGCCGGGCTCGACGGCGGCGACATGGCGGCGCTGGCCGCCGCCGACGCGCTGGCGACGCTCGCGGGCCACCGGCGCCAGCAGGTCTGGGAGGCCACCGCGCATCGCCGCGCGCCGCCGGGCCTGCTCGCCGGCGTGCCGATCCACGAAGCGGCGCTGGCCCTGCCGGCGGCTTCCGAGGGCGAGGAGATCGTCGGCGACTATGCCGCGCTCGGCCTCACGCTGCGGCGCCATCCGCTCGCGCTGCTGCGCCCGCGCATGGCGCGTCTGCGGCTCCTGAGCGCGCAGGAGCTCGACCGGCTGCCGCACGGCCAGGTGGTGCGCGCCTGCGGCATCGTCACCATGCGCCAGCGGCCGCAGACCGCGCATGGCACCCTGTTCGTGTCGCTGGAGGACGAGACCGGGATCGTCAACGTGATCGTCTGGCGGGACCTGGTGGAGGCCCAGCGCGAGCCGCTGCTCAAGGCCAGGCTGCTGGCCGTGCGGGGCGTCTGGCAGCGCGACATCGAGACCGGCGGCCGGGTGCGCCATCTGCTCGCCCATGGCTTCAGGGACCTGACGCCCTGGCTGGGGCGGCTAGCCGACCATCCGCGCAGCCGCGATTTCCATTGACCTCGCAAGCCCAATTCCCTGATCTCGACGATGCATCGTCTTCTCGTTAACCTGTACCCCATGTCCTCGACAGCCACCTGCCTGCGGCGCGACAGCGCCGACATTCCCGTGAGCCCGCCGGTGCCGATTCCCGTGCCGCCGATCACGCCGCCCCCGTTTCCCGCGCCGCCCCCCGAGGGCGATCCGTCGCCCGGCGGACCGCCGGTGACCGATCCCGGCGGTGCCCCGCCGGTGGTCGAGCCACCGCCCGGCGCGCTCAACCTGGGCCGCATCCACGCGCGGCGCCTGCGCGACGTCCATCGCTCGGCCGGCTGGCCGTGCTGCGACACCATCGAGATCGACCTGCTCGCCGCCGGCCTGCTGGAGCGCCGCCAGTCGGCGCTCGGGCACGAGACCCTGCGCGTCACCGATCGCGGCATCGCCCACATCGCCAGCAGCCTGGTGGTCAACCGCGCGGCGCTGTCGGCGCACGAGGCGCTGGTCGAGCAGGTGGCGCGCGAGATGACGCGCGCCGGCCGCATCGCCTGGCGCGGACTCGGCCTGCGCGCGCGCCTGCCGCCGAAGAACGAGGGCGAGCCGCCGCGCTGGTGCATGGCGCGCCCGGATGTCTTCTCGATCCGCAACACGAGCGTCGAGGCCTATGCCCAGCCGGTCGTGCACGAGATCAAGGTGCGCCGCGCCGACCTGATCGCCGACCTGCGCAAGCCCGACAAGCGCGCCGCCTACCTCGACCTGGGCGGCGAGTGCTGGTACGTGCTCGGGCGCGACGCACGCGACCGCCCGATCGGCTCGCCCGACGAGATCCCGGCCGAGTGCGGCGTGCTCATGCTGGAGGCCGGCCGCCTGGTGGTGGCGCGCGCCGCCGTGCACCGGACCTTGCCGCGCATGCCCTTCGGCACCTGGATGGCGCTGGCCAAGGCGCAGCCGGTGCGGGGTTTCGACGACGACGCGCAGGGCATCCTGCGGTCGCTGGACGAAGAGGAAGAGGCACTGCACGTCCTGGGCTAGGCCGGTGCCCTAACCCGGGCGGCGGCATGCCGCATCCCCAGGAAGGACGATGGCGGCGGCCGGTCCGCCCGACCACAATCGACGCGTCCCGCCACCGCCCGATGCCGGCTCCGACGCCTCGTGAATCCTGCCGACACCGAACCGCCACCCACTGCTGAAGACGCCACGCCCGGCCGGCCCGCCACGGACGTCGCCTGGTTGGGGCAGGGACTCGAGGCCCTGGTCGAGCGTTTCCCGCACATGGATGCCGGGGTCGCCGGCGTGGCCGCGCCGGTTGGCACCGGGCACGATGTCGACCTGGTGATCGTCGGCAGCGGCTATGGCGCGGCGCTCACGGCGCGCGAGTTCGCGGGCAGCCGGGTCGAGACCGCCGATGGCATCGGCCGGCCGCTCTCGATCTGCATCCTGGAGCGCGGCGCCGAATATCTCCAGGGCGCCTTCCCGTCCCGCTTCGCCGACCTGGCGGGCCACGTGCGCTTCAGCACGCCGGGCCGGACCGCACCGCGGGGCCGGCCGCTCGGCCTGTTCGACCTGCGCCTGGGCGGCGATGTCTCGGTGCTGCTGGCCAATGGCGTCGGCGGCGGCTCGCTGATCAATGCCGGCGTCATGCTGCGGCCGGCCGACGACGTGATGGACGCATCGCCCTGGCCAAGCGCATTGCGCGCCGATCCATTGCGCGCCTGCGACTACGACACCGTCGGCGGCTGGCTGGGCGCCGGCACGGCGGCCGCGCCCAACACCGTCGCCGGCACCGCGTCCGCCGGGCTGGACAAGACGGCGGCCCTGGGTCGCATCGACGGCGCGGCGCGGCCGGTGCCCCTGACGGTGGCCTTGCGGCCCGGCACGCGCACGGTGGCCGGCGTGCCCCTGTCGGCCTGCGTCGGCTGCGGCGACTGCGCCACGGGCTGCAACCAGAATGCCAAGATCTCGCTCGACGTCGGACTGCTGGCGCAGGCCTGCCACGTCCCCGGCGTGGCGCTCCACACCGGCGCCACGGTGCTGCGGCTGGAACGGCCGCCACCACCCGCCGGTGCGCCGGCGGAGGCCGAGACCGAGCCCGAGGGCTGGGTGGTGATCGTGCAGCACACCGATGCGCAGCTGCGCCTGCGCCAGGGCCGGCCCTTCCGGCTGCGCGCGCGCCGGGTGGTGCTGGCCGCCGGCGCCCTGGGATCGACCGAGATCCTGCTGCGCTCGCGGCGCGCCGGCCTGCCGCTGTCGGACCTGCTCGGCCATCGCTTCTCGACCAATGGCGACATGCTGGCCTCGGTCCAGGGGCGGGATGCCCGGGACGGCGCCGTCGCCGATGAGGACGCATCGGCCGCCGCCGGGACCCGGCGCATCGGCCCGACCATCACCGCCATGATCGACCGCCGCGACGCTCCCGAGCGTTGCGTGATCCAGGACCTGGCGGTGCCCGGTGCGCTGCGCCACGTCTTCGGCGAGACCTTCGCCACCGCCGCCACATTGCACGATCTGGAGCGATGCGATGGCGCGCCGCATCGCGCCGCCGCATCCGATCCGCAGGCGGTCGATCCGGCGCGCCTGGAGCGCATGCTGCCGGTGGCGCTGATCGGCCACGACGCTGCCGATGGCCGCCTCGAGCTGGTGCCCTCGGCGGCCGGTGCCGGTGCCGATGTCGATCGCGAGGGCGACGGCGGCCTGCGGATCGACTGGCCGCGACTGCGGGACCTGGCTGCGCTCGGCACCCAGCAGGAGGCCCTGGAGCGGCTCGCCCGCGCGTCGCCGGAGATCGAGCGGGTGCTGCCCAATCCGCTCTGGAAGGCCTTGCCCGACGGCATGCGCGAGGACCTGGGGCTGCCGCTGGGGCCGCTGTTCACGGTGCATCCACTGGGCGGCTGCGCCATGGGCGACAGCGTGATCGATGGCGTGGTCGACCACCTCGGACGGGTCTTCGATCCCGCACCGGGCGCGGCCGGCGCGACGCCCGGCATGCCGCGCCTGCACGAGGGCCTGGCGGTGCTCGATGGCGCCATCGTGCCGACCTCGCTGGGCGTCAATCCGGCCCTGACCATCGCCACATTGGCCCACCGGGCCGCGCGCGGCCTGCGCCGGCACTGGGGGATCGGCCCGCCGGCCGAGCCGGCCGAGCCATCCGAGCCGCCATCGCGCGTGCGTCCGATGTTCCGCGCGCCGGTATCGGCGGCGGCACCGGCGCGGCCCACCGCCATCGAGCTGGTCGAGCGTCTGCGGGGCATGGCCACCTTCGCGGACGGGCAGGCCCGCTGGATCGAGCTGACGCTGAATTCGCGGCCGACCCTGCTGCGCGACCTGATGAGCCCCACGGGCCCGCGCCGGGTGACCCTGGACGCGCCGCGTTGCCAGCTGCGCGTCTACGAAATCGATCCGCTGGCTGGCGACGACGACGAGCCGGCGCCCGGACGGATCGTGCTGCGCTCCGGACTCGCCGGCCACATCGACCTGTTCGCGCGGGCGCCGAGCACCGGCTGGCAGCGCGTCTGGCGCGGGCTGCGCGCCTGGCTGCCCAACCGGGGCCTGCGCGACCTGACGCAGCGCCTGCTGACGTGGCTGGCGAGTCCGCCGGCACCGGCGATGCCCGAGCTGCCCGCGACATCCGCGACTGCGGCGACGTCCGCGTCGCCGGCCGTGGCGGGGGAGGCCGTCCCGGTGCGTCGCACCCGGCGCGGCTGGGCCTGGCTGCGCCAGCAGGTCGGCCGCATCGTGGCGCTCGCCAGCCGCGCCGGCGCGGTGCGGCGGCTGGACTACGACCTGACCATCGAGGGCGCGACCGGGCCACTGGCGCTGCAGCTGGCCGGCGACCTGCGGTTTCGTGGCGTCAAGCAGCTGGGCTACGCGCGCGACGCCAATCCGCTCACCCAGCTCATGGAACTGACGCTGGAGGACTTCCCGGGCCTGGCGCGGGACCGGCGCGGCCGGCTGGCGCGGCCCCGACTGGCGCTGCACCTGCCGTACCTGGCGTCGGTGGGCGTGCCGCTGCTGCGCGTGGTCGACCAGCAGGACCAGCCCACGGCCTTGCTGGACCTGGCGCGCTTCGCGGCCTACACGACGCGCATCCTGGTCGACGGTCACCTGTGGAGCTTCCGCAAGCCCGACGATCCGACCCCACGCGTGCCGCGCCGCCTGCCGGGCGAGGTGCCCGGGGCGCCGGTGCCGCGGGTGGTCGAGCTGCTGGTGGCGCGGCATGTCGATGCGGCCGGCCGGACGCTGCCGGTCCTGATCCGCCTCACGCGCTATCGCCCGGACGTTCCGGCCGCCGGCCTGCCGCCGGTGCTGCTGATCCACGGCTACAGCGCCAGCGGCACCACCTTCGCGCATCCGACCCTGGAACCCGGCCTGATGCGGCACCTGACGGGCGAGCCGGCGCGCGACGTCTGGATCCTGGACCTGCGCTCGAGCTGCGGCCTGCCGGCGACGGCCGGCCTGCCATGGGCCTTCGAGGACATGGGCTACGAGGACATCCCGCTGGCGGTCGACCACGTCTGCCGCGCCACCGGCGTCGAGCGCATCGACATCGTGGCCCACTGCATGGGCTCGGCGATGCTGATGATGGGCCTGCTCGGCGACACGACGGGCGGCCCGGCGCGCACGGCCCGTCACGAGGATCTGCGCCGCGCGCTGTGGGAGGGCGATCCCGCGCGGCGCG
Organism: Variovorax sp. PEI5; assembly: GCF_056679935.1. Taxonomy (NCBI): domain Bacteria; kingdom Pseudomonadati; phylum Pseudomonadota; class Betaproteobacteria; order Burkholderiales; family Comamonadaceae; genus Variovorax; species Variovorax sp. PEI5. The sequence continues at coordinate 1,298,638 of NZ_CM155257.1, read as the reverse complement.
GCGCCGGGACATCGCCGCGCGGCCGCATCCGGCGCCTGGTGATGTCGCAGGTCGGGCCGGCGCTGCTGCTGGCGCCGGCCAATGTCGCGCGCGCCTACCTGATGCGCTATGTCAAGCAGTTCCTCGCCGGGCGCGACTATCGCTTTCGTCCCGGCCCCGACGATGGCCTGGTCGACGAGCTGCTCGACCGCGTGCTGGCGGCATTGCCGTATCCGGCGGGCGAGTTCGGGCGCGAGAACCCGGCCTGGCCACCGGGCCGGCGCCTGCCATGGGTCGGCACGCGGCATCGCATCGACGCCCTGTTCGGGCGGGTGCTCAATCTCGCGCACATGAGCGAGGCCACCCTGGCGTGCATCGACGATTTCTTCGGCCCCTTCAATGTCGACACGGTGTCGCAGGTGATGCACTTCGCGCGCTACCGGCTGATCACCGACCGCCACGGCTTCAACCGCTTCGTCGATCCGCAGCGGCTGCGCGAGCGCCTGGACTTCCCGATGCTGAGCCTGCACGCGCCGGCCAACGGCCTGGTCGATGCCGGCTCCAAGGCGCTGCTCGACGAACTGCTCACGCGCCATTGCGGCCCGCACGGCAGCTTCGATTCGCAGCTGCTGACGCCCGGGACGCTCGGCCACCAGGACTCGCTGATCGGCGATGCCGAAGCGACCCGTGCGACGCTGCGGCAGATCAGCGGGTTCCTGGCGCAACCATGATCCGACCCGGAGCCGATGGCATGACCCGCACCCGCGACGCGAAGCGTCCTCCCGGCACCCGCCTGTATGCCGTCACGCCATCGCTGGGCGTGCGCCTGTGGCTGGAGCATGGCCGGGTCTGCCTGCACGCGGCCAGCGAGGGCGGGCGCGGCCGGCCGCTCGGCCTGGCGGTGCTGCCATTGCGGCCGCAGAGCGACGGCAGCCTGCGGCTCGACCTCGACGTGACGGCGTTCGCCGCCGCCGCCGCGGCCGGCGCGACCGCTCTGCGGACCCTGCTGGAACCCCACGTGGTGCTGCGCGATGAGCCATCGGCCGGGCCGATCGTCACGCGCCATTCGCCGGCCGAATGGGATCGCGTGGCGGGCGCGCATTCGCTGGCGCTGGTGCTGCTGCTGTTCTGGCAGCGCGATCCGCAGGAGGCCGACCGGACGCCGCTGGCGCCCATGGACGCGGACGATCCGCGCGCCTGGAACGACGTCTGGCGCGCGCTCGAGGCGGCGAGCATCGGCGAGAACGCGAGCTGGCGGCGCGGCGTGGTCCATCTCGATCCGGCCGACCGGCCCCTGGCGCCGGGCGCCACGCGGGACGGCCCGCCGCCGCCGCTGGTCTTCGCGCTCGGCAGCTGCCAGTACCCGGCCGGCCTGACGGATGCCACGCCGGCCCCGCGCGACGACGTGCCGGCCGGGCCGCCCGGTCCGGCCGATGCCTCCATGCTGCGCCTGGGAAAGCGCCTGCGCCGCTTCGGCGATCCCGCGCGCCCGGGGCTGCTGGTGCTGGCGGGCGACCAGGTCTACGTGGACGAGACCGCCGGGCTGTTCGATCCGCGCGCCGGCGCGGTGCCCGTCGCGACGCCCGGCGACGACATCGACGGCATCGATGGCGACTGGCTGCGCATGCCCTATCGCAACTGGCTGGGCAGCGCCGGCGCGCAGAGCGTGCTGGGCCTGGTGCCCAGCCGGATGATGCTCGACGACCACGAGATCGACGACAACTGGGCCCGGCTGCCGCCGACGGCGGCGCCGCGGGATGCCGAGCTGAACGCGGCGTTGCGCCGGGCCGGCCTGGCGGCCTATGGGCGCTGGCAGCGCGACCGGGCACGCCCCTCCCAATGGCATCGCCATGAGCAGCGCGGCATCGGGTTCTTCCTGGCCGACACCCGCTCCGAGCGTCAGGCCCGGCGGGCCGCGGTCGATCCGCTCGGGCTCGACGCGCCGCGCCTCATGTCGGCGCGCCAGGAGCGGGCGCTGCATGCCTGGCTGCGGCGCCCGCGCGACCGGCCGGCCTTCGTCGTCTCGCCCTCGATGCTGCTGCCCCGGCGCCGCATCAGCGCGCGCAGCGCGCGCGGCGGCCTGCACTCCGATGCCTGGGACGGCTACCCGCGCTGCCTGCACGCGCTGCTGGCCGCGATCTGGCGCGCGGGACGCTCCGACCTGGTGTTCCTCTCCGGCGACGAGCACCTGTCGAGCGTGACGCGCATCACCCTCACCGACCTGGCCGCCACGCGGACGGTGGCGCTGCATTCGATCCACAGCTCGGGCCTGTACGCGCCTTACCCGTTCGCCAATTCCGTGCCCGAGGAGTTCGCCGCTCCGGACCGCTGGTGCTTCGAGGACCCCCGCGCTCCCGGGGCCTGGTATGTCTGCGAGGTCTCGGTGTCGCACTGGGTGCCGGGCGATGGCTTCGCCGTGCTGGCGCTGGCCGAGGCGGCAGCGGGCGGCTGGCGGCTGGATGTCGAGTTCGATCGCGCGCGCGATGCGTCGGTCGCGCTCAGCCTGGCGCTGTCGCCGCCACCGTTGTCGACGGTGTCGCCGGCGGATCGTCGGGCGGCCGGCCAAGGGGCGCCCCGGCCCGCGCCTCGCGCAGCGCCCGGGTCAGCAGATGGCCCTGCACCGGCTTGTGGATGACCCGGTGGCCGGCGGCGCGGGCCAGCTGGATGAGGGAGGGCTGGGTGTCGCCGGTCACCAGCACCGCCGGCACCGGGCCCAGCCGCTGGCGCAGCCGCTCGATCACCTCGGTGCCGTGTTCCTCGCGCAGGCGATGGTCCACCAGCAGCACCTCGGGCACGAAGCCGGTCGCCAGCACGGCCTGCGCCGCGGCGCCGTCCCGCACGCAATGCGCCTCGCAGCCGAGCTCGGCCAGCAGGCCCTGCAGGGAGTGCAGGATCTCGGTCTCGTCGTCGATCACCAGCACCCGCAGGCCCGGCAGCGGCTCCACGCGGTCGTCCTGCGCGCACGGGTCGGCGGCCGCGACATCCGCCGGCAGTGCCTGGCCCGGCGGCAGCAGCAGCCGGATGCGCGTGCCCCGGCCCGGCACGCTGTGGAGCTGCAGGTCGGCGCCCAGCAGGGCGACGGTGCGGCGCACGATCGACAGGCCCAGGCCGAGCCCCTTGCTGCGGTCGCGCGAGGCGTTGCCGATCTGGTAGAACTCCTCGAAGATCCGCTCCTGCTCGTCGGGGGCGATCCCGGGGCCCTCGTCGCTGACCGACACCATCGCGACCTCGCCATGCGCCGGCGTGCGACCGGACTCCAGGGTCAGCGTCACGCAGCCGGCGCTGCTGAACTTCAGGGCGTTGCCCACCAGGTTGTTGAGCACGCGCCGCAGCAGGTCGGCATCGGTCCAGGCGGTGGCGTGCGGCGCGCGCAGGTCGAGCCGCAATGTCAGTCCCTTCTGCGCCGCCAGGGCCGCGAAGCCCTCGCGGATGCTGGCCAGGAGGGCGGCGAGGTCGGTGTCGGCGAGTTCCGGGCGGATGGCGTCGGCATCGAGGTTGGAGATGTCCAGCAGGCTGTCGAGCAGGCCGTTGCTCTGGTCGAGCGCGCGATAGATGCTCTGGCTGAGCTCGCGGATGCGGGGATCGGTCTGGCGGCGCGCCAGCAGCTCCAGGGTGGTGGCATTGATCGACAGCGCATGCAGCGGCTGGCGCAGGTCGTGGCTGGCGGCGGCGAAGAAGCGCGTCTTCGACAGGCTCGCCGCCTCCGACTGGTCGCGCGCCACGCGCAGCGATTCGGCCATCACCTCGTGGTCGCGCGCCAGCTCGACGTAGTCCCGCAGGCCGCGTCCCTGGTCGCGCACGTGGCCGGTGAGCACGGTGACCAGCGACACGATCAGCGCTCCCAGCCACAACCCGTCGATGTCGCCCTGCAGCACCCAGGCGCCGGCCAGCGCGCCCGGGGCCAGCACGGCCCAGGTCACGAAGGGCCGGACCTGGCCGGCCACCGAGGCGCCGGTGCCCGCCAGCATGCCCAGGTAGATCATGGTGAACATGTAGTGCTCGGCATGCAGCGGCTGCGAGAACATCGGCAGCACCAGCGCGCCGCGCATCAGGCCCAGCAGCGCCAGCATCAGGCCCAGGATGCGCAACGCGCGGGCCGGGTCGGCCGGGGGCGCGGCGATGATCCGGCGCACGTAGCGCCAGCGCCAGACCTGCATCGGCAGCAGCATCACCAGCCACAGCGGACCGACCCAGGGCAGGCCCGCGCGCACGAGCAGCCAGGCGACGAAGACATCGATCAGCAGGTAGGCCAGCGGCAGGCGGCCGAGCTGTTTCTGCACCAGACGCAGGTGCGCGTGCGCGATGCGCTCCTCCAGGGTGCCGCCGGCGCCCGCCTCAGCCAATGCGGATGCCTTCGCGCGAGGCCTGCCACGCCGCCTCGGTGCGGTTGCGCACGCCCAGCACCGCGTAGACCGCCTGCAGGTGGGTCTTGACGGTGGATTCGGCGATGCCGAGTTCGCGTCCGATCAGCTTGTTGGGCAGGCCGCGCGCCGCCGCGCGATAGACGTCGATCTGGCGCGGCGTCAGCTCGCCGATGCGCTGCTCGGCCTCGATCAGGGCATGGGTGGCGCCACTGCCGCCGCCATGGCCGCCGGGGAGGTCCGACGGCAGGAAGATGCCGCCATCGAGCACCACCTCCAGGGCGCCGACCATGGCTTCCGAGCTGTAGCGCTTGGGGATGAAGCCGGCGGCGCCGCATTCCAGCGCCAGGTGGATCAGGGATGGCTTGCTCTCGCCCGAGAGGATCACGATGCGGGCCGCGCAACCGACGTCGCGCAGGCGCCGGATCGCCTCGTCGCCCTGCAGGTCCTCCAGGTTCCAGTCGAGCAGCACCAGGTCGTAGCGCGTCCCGGTGGCCAGGGTCAGGGCCGTGCCCAGGGTGTGGGCCATGTCGATGTCCAGGTCGTTCATCAGCACCTTCAGCAGGTTGCGCAGGCCCTGCAGAACCATCACGTGATCGTCCACCATCAACACTCTCATGCCGCCACCCCGATGCCAAAGACCCACTCTAGCGCGCCGTCGCCAGGCTGCCTTCCTCCGTCCGGCGGAGCATCGGGACCCTCGTGTGGAGAGAAATACAAGGTGTGTTTCACCCTTTTAGGTGATGTAACGGAGTTCATAAAAAGAATACCTTAGTTGCACTTCCGTTCGCCGAGGTGTTTTCCATGAAATTCGATCCGATCGCTACCCGGTCGTCCATCACCTATGCGCGCCAGCCGGTGCCGCCGGTGCCGCCGATGTCCGTGGAGCGGCCCGTGCTGCAGCGCTGGAACGGCATGCCGCCGCGCCACGGCGTCGCCATCGCGGATGGCTGCCTGGCGCTGATGCTCGACCAGATCGACTATGGCGTGATGCTGGTGGACGACGCGCAGCGACTGCTGCATGCCAACCGGGCGGCGCGGACCCACCTGGCCCAGCAGCCGGGGCTGCGCGTCACCGACGGAGCGCTGGTGGCCGACGATCCGCGCGACCAGCAGTCGCTGCGGCTGGCCATCCAGGCCGCGTCGGCCTGCGGCCTGCGCCGCATGCTGACCATCGGCGGCGAGACGCACGGCCTCGTGGTGGCGATCGTGCCCATGCCCGGGACCGGCGACGACGAGGAGGAGGGGGAGGGCGGCGCCGGCGCGGCGGCGACCTCCGGTGGCGTGCTGGTGATGATGTCGCGCCGCGCGATCTGCTCGGAACTGTCGGCGCAGGGCTTCGCGCGCGACCATGGCCTGAGCAGCGCCGAGGTGCATGTGCTGATGGGCCTGTGCCTGGGCCATCCGCCCGCCGAGATCGCCACCCGCCAGGGCGTGGCGCTGTCGACGGTGCGCACGCAGATCGCCAACATCCGCCTGAAGACCCACTCGGCCAGCATCCGCGACCTGGTCCAGCGCGTGGCGCAGCTGCCGCCGATGCCCAGCGCCTTCTAGGACGCAGGACGCGGCCGAGCGCCCGGCCCGGACGTCAACGCCCCTCGGTGCCGATCTCGCGCAGCAGGCGCATGCCGACCAGGGTGTACCGGGTGTCGGGGCTGTTCCAGTTGCGGTAGCTGCAGCGCGCGTACAGCGCCCAGGTGTGCCAGGAGCCGCCACGGCGCACCTTGACCTCGCCCTCGGCGGGGCCGGTCGGATCGACCATCGGGGAGTGGGCGTAATAGGTCTCGCCATACCAGTCGGCGGTCCATTCCCAGGCATTGCCGACCATGTCGTGGAGGCCGAAGGCATTGGGCGCGAAACGCCCGACGGGCGCGGTGAAGGCATGGCCGTCGCTGCCTGCGAGCGCGCGATCGCGCCAGGCCGGCCAGTACGCGGCGGCGTCCCGGTCGAAGGTGTTGCCGATGGCCGTCAGGGAATGCGGATCGTCGGTGCCCGGATAACGGGTGGTGCCGCCGGCGCGGCAGGCGTATTCCCATTCCGCTTCGGTCGGCAGCCGGTAGACGGCGTGTTCCCGCTCCGACAGCCAGCGGGCTATGGCGACGGCGTCGTTCCAGGTCACGTTGAGGACGGGGTGGTCGTCGTCCTGCGCGAAACCGACGTGGCGCCACGAATAGCGCGGGTCGCGGCCCGCGAAGGCATCGCCCCGGGGCGACCTGGCCGGATCGTGGGCGGGGTCGTAGCCATAGCCGCCGGTGCCATCGGCCTGCGATTCGGGCACGCGGCCCGAGGCCGCCAGATAGGCCCGGAACTGCCCGACGGTGACCTCGTGCTGGCCCAGGTAGAAGGCCCGGCCGATGCGCACGCGATGCACGGGTGCCTCGTCGGCGAGGTCGGTCAGGCGCTGGGGTTCGGCATCCGGATAGGCGGCATGCAGTCGCGCGGATGTCTCGTCGCCGCCCATGTCGAACTCGCCGGCCGGCACGCGGACGAACCTCATGCCCAGCGAGTTCTCGAGGATGTCGGGGGTGCCCGGCGGTCGCCCGGCGCAGGCGCCCAGTGCCAGGACGAAGGAGAGGGCGAGCATCCGGCGCGGGCCATGGATGGTCGTCGAAACGTGGGCGATGGTGGACATCCGGTCATGCTAGGACCGGTTCGATCGCTGCATTGCGAACTTTTCGCAACCGGCGCGCCGGCTCCGTGCCCGCGCGCGCGGCGTTCAGCGGCGGGCGCCGCGCTCGGCCAGCAGGGTGCGGGTGAGGGCCTGGCCGACGCGCTCGAAGATCCGGCCGGCCTCCTTCTGCTCGTCGACATCGGCGGCGCAGGTGACGACGACGATGGCCTCGGCGCCGCCGTTCTCCGGCTCGATGACGCCGGCATGGCAGGCCGTGCGGTGCTGGGTGCCGGTCTTGTGGATGAAGGGCAGGTCGCGTGGCAGGCCGGCCTGCAGCCGGTAGTTGGTGGGGATGCCGAGCTTCATGTCGCTGAACATCCGCCGCGTGCCGGCCGGCGACAGCAGCTGGCCGCGCACCAGCTTCTCCAGCATCGCGCCATAGCCTTCGAGGGTGGCCGCGTTCAGCCGGCGGGCGTAGTAGCGCTCGTAGGCCTGCTCCATGGTCCTGACCTGCAGCTCGGCCGGTTTCAGGTTCAGCGCGCGGCGCACCGCCTCGACCCGCTGCGGCCCCATCGGCGCCGAGGCGATGCGCACCAGCTGGTCGTTGCTCAGGGTGCGCGCGCGCGGATGGATCTCGGCATAGACGTCGTAGCGCACCTGGGCCAGGGTGGTGATGCGCTCGACGTTGGCCGCGCCCATGGCCGCCTTCGCCAGCGCCGTCACGCGCTCCTCGCCAGCGGTGCGCATCAGCATGTTGGCGCCGGTGTTGTCGCTGTCGCGCAGCATGCGCGGCAGCAGCTCGTCGATGGTGAAGCTGCGGCCATCGCGCTGCCACACCAGCGGACCGGCCTCGATCTTGTCGCCGGCCTGCAGCGTGACGCGATCCGTGAGCTTGAGCTGGCCCTCGTCGACGCGGCGCAGCACCGCGATGGCGATCGGCACCTTGACGGTCGAGCCCAGGTACCAGAAACGGTCGGCGCCATGCGAATAGGCGCTGCCATCGGCGAGGCGCTTGACGTAGACGCCGAGCTGGCCGGGCGTCTCGCGATCGATGCGGTCGATCTCCCGGCCCAGCGCGTCGTCCCAGTCGGCGCTCCAGGCGGCGCTAGCGCTCCACAGCGGCAGCAGGAAGACGAGCCGGCGCAGCAGCTTGGCAAGACGAAGCATCGGGAACCCCCTGAGTGACGAGACCGGACCTGCAGAGCGCGGCGCCGACCTGCATCAGCATCGCCTCGGCGCGTTCGAGCGGCAGCACGTCGCGCACGCACGCCACGACGACGACGCGGCGTTCGCGCGCGGCTTCGGTGTCCGCCGCCCGGATCAGTCCAGCGTCGCAGATGCGGCGGCGCTGCGTGCCGGTCTTGTGGGCAAAACCGACGTCGGACGGCAGGCCGGCCTTGATGCGGTAAGTGCCGGTCGCCACGCGCGTCATCACCTTGAGCAGGTGGGCGGTCGACTGCGGCGACATCAGCCGGCCATCCGCCAGCAGGGCCAGAAGCTGGCCATAGGCGTCGAGGCGGCCGGTGTTGAGTCCGCCGGCGTAGTAGGCGTCGTACGCGGCGTCGAGCGTGGGCAGGCGGAACTGCTCGACCGGCGTCTCCAGCAGCTGCGACAGCAGGCGCAGCCGGGCGCCGTCGGCGCGCTGGCGGTTCAGCAGGATCAGGTCGCGGCCGCTCAGGCGCTCGGCGTGCGGCGCGAGGTGGCCGTAGATCTGGCGCCGCACCTCGCCCAGCGTGGTGATGCGCCGGAAGCCATCGGGCACCAGCGTGGCCATCAGCGCATTGACCTCGGCCGCGCCCACCAGGTCGATCAGCATGTCGGTGGCCATGTTGTCGCTCTGGATGATCATCTGGTCGAGCAGGTAGCGGATGCTCAGCGCCTTGCCCACCGGCTGCCGGCTGGTCGGTCCGGCGCCATCGACATAGTCCGAGGCGCGCACCGTCAGCGGCGTGTCGAGCCTGAAGTCGCCGGCGTCGATGCCGCGCATCACCGCGATGGCGACCGGCACCTTGACCATCGAGGCCAGGTACCAGGGCTGATCGAGATGCCGCGAGACGGTCGCTCCGGTGTCGAGGTCGCGCACGTGGACGCCGACGGCGCCCTGCGGATCGGCCTGCGCCAGGTCGGCGCGCAGGCGCGTCTGCCAGGGCGCTTCGCTCGCTCGATCGCCCGGGCCCGGAGGCCGGGTCTGGGCCGCGACCGGCGCCGGTGCGGCGAGGCTCAGGGTGATCGCGCAGGCCAGGGCGGGAAGGAAGCCGACACGGGAAGGAAGCGGGATCGGCGTGCATCGAAAGCGCATGCCGTCACTGTAGCGACCCGGGGCACCGGGATGGGGCGCGAAGGCATGCGGGGCGTACGGCCTTTGAGGGCTGCCCGACCGTGCCGTGATGCGCGGTGGGTGCGGTCCTAGCGCATGCGCTCGCCGTCGCGCACCGACTCGACCACGCCATTGGCGAAGCGGACGATGCCGAGGAAATTCCCCTCGCCCCGGTGGTAGGTCCATTCCTCCATCGGGATGCAGGGGGGCACGAAGGGGATCCGCAGCCAGCCACCGCCCGGCGTGGCGACGAGCCGCTCCTGCGGTGCCACGGGTCTGCACAGGAGTTCCCTGGCGATGGGTTCGCCGCACTTCTGCAGCAGCGAGGCGCGGGACTCGCCGATGCCGACCAGGTTGCCCGCGCACTGGAGCGACTGGGCGCCCGCCGCCTGCGGATGCAGCGCGGTCGCGACGACGCAGAGCAAGGCGCAACGCAGGGAAAGTCGACGCACGCCAGCCGCCATGTCGATGCGATGCCAGGGCAGGCGACGCGGGAAGCCATGGGAACGATGCATGCCGCCAGTCTCGCACGCGGGCCGTCCCGGCGTCGCCTGGGCGACGGTCGGCCGCGACGTCCGTCACTCCGGCGACGGCGCCGCCACGGTGCGTGGCGTTGTAATCATCCGCGGTGCGCGACCCGTCCAGTGGCGCGGCCCCCCGACGACAAAGGACAAGCCATGTTTGCCGAGACCTCCGCCAAGACGACCGAACTGCTGCAGCGCCTCAACGCCTTCTTCGACCAGCACATCTATCCCAACGAGGCGCGCTACAACGCCGAGATGGATGCGTTCCGCCGCCAGGGCGATCCCTGGCAGGTCGTGCCGCTGATCGAGGAGCTCAAGCCGCTGGCGCGCGAGGCCGGCCTGTGGAACATGTTCCTGCCGCACGAGTACGCGGGCGTGCCCGGCATCTCCAACCTCGACTACGCGCCGCTGTGCGAGGTCATGGGGCGCGTGTCGTGGTCGGGCGAGGTCTTCAACTGCTCGGCGCCCGACACCGGCAACATGGAGACCATCGAGCGCTATGGCACCGAGGCGCACAAGAAGCAGTGGCTCGATCCGCTGCTGGCCGGCGAGATCCGCTCCGGCTTCCTCATGACGGAGCCGGCCGTGGCGTCCTCGGACGCCACCAACATCCAGTGCACCATCCGGCGCGAGGGCGACGAATACGTCATCAACGGGCGCAAGTGGTATTCGTCGGGCGCCGGCAGCCCGCGCTGCAAGATCTTCATCGTCATGGGCAAGACCGATGTCAACGCGCCGCGCCATGCCCAGCAGTCGATGGTGCTGGTGCCGCGCGACACCCCCGGCGTGACGGTGGTGCGCCATCTCGGCGTGTTCGGCTACGACGACGCGCCGCATGGCCACATGGAGGTGCTGCTGGAGGACGTGCGCGTGCCGGCCTCCAACATCCTGCTGGGCGAGGGCCGCGGCTTCGAGATCGCGCAGGGCCGGCTCGGCCCGGGTCGCATCCACCACTGCATGCGCTCCATCGGCGCCGCCGAGCGGGCACTGGAGATGATGTGCGATCGCCTGCGCGCGCGCGTCGCCTTCGGCCGGCCGCTGTCGGAGCAGTCGATCTGGCACGAGCGCATCGCCGAGTCGCGCTGCCTGATCGACCAGGCCCGGCTGCTGACGCTGAACGCCGCCCACAAGATGGACACCGTGGGCAACAAGGAAGCGCGCGCCGAGATCGCCATGATCAAGGTGGTCGCGCCCAACATGTCGTGCAAGGTGGTGGACTGGGCGATCCAGGCGCATGGCGCGGCCGGCGTCAGCCAGGACTTCTGGCTGGCCGAGGCCTATGCGCACCAGCGCACGGTGCGCATCGTCGACGGCCCGGACGAGGTGCACCGCAACGCCATCGCCAAGCTCGAACTCGCCAAGGGCATGCGCGTTTCCTCATAGCAGCTATGCCCGGCGCCCGGATGGCGCGATCGGGTGCCGGCGGCAGACTGGAGGGCCGGGAAGACCGACCCGGAGGACCGACCCAGAAAGAGCGTGCCCGCCGTGGCGCGCCGCCGCCAGGAGACACCGTGAGATTCGATCCCATCCCCGAATCGCGGCAACCCGCCGCCATCGACCCCGCCTATGGGTCCACGCTGCGGCGCGGACCGCGCCACCCGCCCATCGCGGTCGCCTGCGAGGCGGCCACCGGCGCCGGCGTGCGCTTTGGCCCGGATGCCGTGCCGCCGGGCGCGTGCGACCTCACCAACCGGGGCCGGGACGAACCGCTCGGCCAGCGCATCGTCGTCACCGGCCGCGTGCTCGACGAGGACGGGCGGCCGGTGCGGCGTTCGCTGATCGAGATCTGGCAGTGCAATGCCGCCGGGCGCTACACCCATGCCAACGACCAGCATCGCGCGCCGCTCGACCCCAACTTCAGCGGCGAGGGCCGCACCCTGACCGACGACGACGGCCGCTACCGCTTCATCACCATCCGTCCGGGCGCCTATCCCTGGAACAACCACGCCAATGCCTGGCGGCCGGCGCACATCCACTTCTCGCTGTTCGGCAACGTGCATGCGCAGCGTCTGGTGACGCAGATGTATTTCCCGGACGATCCGCTGATCCCGTACGACGCCATCATCAACACCATCCCCGACGAGGCCGCGCGCCGCGCGTTGGTGTCGCGCTTCAGCATGGAGGAGACCATCGCCGACGAGGCGCTGGGCTATGTCCACGACATCGTGCTGCGCGGCCGTGGCGCCACGCCGTTCGGCCTGTGAACGCGACGCCGAGGCCCGCCATGACGACCCCCCGCGACACCGTCGAATCATCAGCATCAACATCCGCCACCGCCGAGGTCGTGCCGACGACCATCGGCGCGGCCACGCCCGGCCACACCATCGGTCCGTTCTTCCACGATGCCTTCGCCTGGGCCGGCACGTCCGCCGGGGATGGTCCCGCTGCCGTCGCCGATGCCGGTGCCGGCGTGCTGGACACCGTCGTCGGCACCGGCGACCTGTGGATCGAGGGTGGCGTCGAGGACGGCACCGGCGCGCCGCTGCCGGCCTGGCTGATCGAGGCCTGGGTGCCGCAGGCCGTCGAGGCCGAGGCGGCCGCCGGCCATCCCGCGCCCGGCTTCCGGCGCGTGCCCAACGGTCCCGGCGGACGCTTCGGCTTCCGCGTGCCGGCGCCGGCGCCGGGCCAGCCGGCCGCCTTCGTCACGCTGTTCGGCCTCGGATTGACGCGCCACCACTGCACGGCGGTGTTCCTGGCGCCGGAGGGCGACCTGCTGGCCGCCGTGCCACCCGAGCGCCGCGCCACGCTCGTGGCCACGTCGCTGGGCGGGGGCCGCCATGCCTGGACGCTGCGCACCCAGGGACCGGACGAGACCGTCTTCTTCGACTATCGCTGAGCACCGCACCGCCATGGCGCACGGGGGAGGGTGACGAAGCCGTGCGGATCGAGGCCGGCCGCCGGGGCGCGGGGCGCCGGGCGCCTCAATCGACCTGGATGCGGTTTGCCTTGATGAGTCGGCCCCAGCGCTCGCGTTCGTCCTTGACGTAGCGGTCCATGTCGGCGGTGCTGCCCGGCAGGCCTTCGACGCCGAGCGCGAGAAAGCGCGCCTTGACGGCGGTCGAGTTCAAGGCGTCGACGAGCGCCTTGTTGAGTCGGGTCACGGTCTCGGGCGGCGTGCCGCGCGGCACCGACAGGCCCTGCCAGGCGTAGGCCTCGAAATCCGCCAGGCCCTGTTCGGCCAGCGTCGGCACGTCGGGCAGCGAGGCGACGCGCTGGGCGCTGGCCACGCCGATCGCCCGGACCTTGCCGGCGAGCACGAACTGGTTGCCGCTGGCGGTGTCGACCAGCATGAAGGGCACCGAGCCGCCCAGGATGTCCTGCATCGCCGGCGCCGCGCCCCGGTAGGCGACGTGCGTCATGGGAATGCCGGTCTTCTCACGCAGCAGCTCGCCGGCCAGGTGATGCGGGCTGCCCGCGCCGGCCGAGGCGTAGTTGACGCCGCCGGGCTGCGCCTTGGCCCAGGCCATGAATTCCTTGAGGCTCTTCGCCGGTACCTGCGGACCGACCACCAGCACCAGCGGAAAGCGCGCCAGCATGCCGACGGAGGCCAGGTCCTTCTCGGCGCTGTAGCTGAGCTTGGAGAACAGGAAGGGATTGACCGCCAGCGTCGCGAAATCGGCGGTCAGCACGACACTGCCGTAGTCCTTCGAACGCGCGACGTAATCGGCGGCGATGTTGGTCGCCGCGCCGGGCTTGTTGGTGATGACGATCGGACGCTCCAGGTTCCTGGACATCGTCTCGGCCGTGGCCCGCGCCACCGAGTCGGAACCGCCGCCCGCGGCGTACCCGACCACCCACTCGATGGGCTTGGCGTCCTGCGCGGCGGCGAAAAGGCTGGTGGTGACCAGGGCGATGCCGGCGAAGCCAGCGAGGCAGAACCGAATCATGGAATGTCTCCGTCGTTGTGATGGGGGCAGGGGGTATGCGGGAGCTCAGCCGCGCGCGGCGGCCCGGAATGCTTCGCGCAGTACGGGAAGCGATCCGATGTGGTTGGCCAGTACCAGGACGAGCCGCGCATTGAAGGCATGGCTCTCCTCGGTGGACAGACCTTGGTGGGCCTCGATCAGGGCCTCGTAGAAATCGTCGGGCGACGCGAAATTGGGCGCGGTCACGAGGTGCGCCGAGGCGGATGACGACATGGCGGGTCCTTCAGGCAATGGGGGTGTCGACATCGATGGCGAGCGCGCGGCGCAGGGCCGCGGCGACGGCGCCGGCTTCGGCCCGGCGCCAGCGGGCACAGACGTGCTGGTCGGGCCGCAACAGATAGGCCATCCCGTCGCGGCCGTCGTAGCGCCGGGCGGCCAGCGCGTGCGCGTCGTCCAGCGGGATGCGCACGGTCGCCACCGGCACGCCGACGGTGCTGGCGGCGGCCGAGATCGCGCGCCTCGCGTCGTCCGCTGCTTCGCCGGTGCCGAAGACCACCGCCGTGAAGCCCGTCGGATGGCTCTGCGCCAGCAGCCAGTCGGCCGATCCGTCGGCCAGCGCCACCGGCGCGTCGGCCGCCACGGCACCGGGCACCATCGCACCCTCGAAAGCATCGGCATCGGCCGTGTTGAGCGGCGAACCGCGCAATGTCGCCGGCACGGAGAGTCGGCCGCTGTTCACCAGCGCCCGCGCGAAACCGTGTTGCTTGGCCAGTTCGAGCACGGCGTCGCGGAACAGCCGACTGACCTCGCTCTTGGGCGTGATGAAGTCGGTGGCGCGTGTCGAGTTCAGGATGTTCTCGTCGGCAGCGTACCCGCGCTCCTGACCATAGGTATCCAGCAGCGCATCGGGCGCGTGGCCGTGGACGACGGCGGCGAGCTTCCACGCCAGGTTCTCGGCGTCCTGCACGCCCGAGTTGGCGCCGCGCGCGCCGAAGGGCGACACCCCGTGCGCCGAGTCCCCGGCGAAGCACACGCGGCCGTGGCGGAAGCAGTCCATGCGCAGGCAGGAGAAGGTGTAGACGCTCGCCCATTCCAGATCGAAGGGCACGTCGTCGCCCAGCAACGCCTTGACGCGGGGAATGATCCGCTCGGGTTTCTTCTCTTCCTCGGGGTCGGCGTCCCAGCCGAGCTGGAAGTCGATGCGCCAGACGTTGTCCGGCTGCATGTGGAGCAGCACGCTCTGGTTGCGATGGAACACCGGGTCGAACCAGAACCAGCGTTCCGCCGGGCGGTCCAGCCTCATCTTCACGTCGGCGATCAGGAAGCGGTCCTTGAATTGGCGGCCCTTGCTCTCCAGGCCCAGCAGACGGCGCATGGCGGAGCGGCCGCCGTCGCACGCCGCGACGTGGTCGGCATCGAGTTCGTAGGGGCCGTCGGGCGTCTCCACCGTCAGCCTGACGTGGTCGGCCCGCTGGACCACCCGGGTCACGCGGCTCCGCCAGCGCAGATCGATCAGGGGCAGCTGCGCGGCGCGCTCGGCAAGGAAGCCTTCGACGTAATACTGCTGCAGGTTGATGAAGGCCGGCCGCGCGTGGCCGGCTTCGGGCAGCAGGTCGAAGCTGTAGATCTCCTCGTCCCGGAAGAAGACGCGGCCCACGTTCCAGGAGACGCCCTTGTCGACCATGCGGTCGCCGCAGCCGAGCCGGTCGAAGATCTCCAGCGTGCGCTTGGCGAAGCAGATGGCGCGCGAGCCGGTCGACAGCGTGCAGTCGTCGTCCAGCAGCACCACCGGCACGCCGCGCTGCGCCAGGTCGATGGCGAGCGCCAGCCCGACCGGACCGGCGCCCACGACCACCACCGGGCGCCGCGCGGGCGGCGATGCGTCCTGATCGGCATGGCGCACATGGTCGAACACCAGCTTCTGGTAGTCGACCGCCGTCTCCCCGGGCGAGGAAGGTTCATTGGCTTGCATGGTGTCCGCCGTGGAGTTCACTGACCTTCGAGCGCTTTCCACATCTCGACGTCGCGCTCGGCGGTCCAGATGCGGGGGTCGGGGTACCGGGTCACTTCGTCGTAGCAGCGCGTGACGTCGAAGGGCATGCAATGGTCGAAGATCACCCAGTGGCCATACTTCGGCCGCATGGCCTCGATCGTGTCTCTGTAGACGGCGTTCAGGTCCTTGCCTGCGGCCACGCCCCGCTGGACGTTGGCATGGACATCGGAGATGAAGGCGCGCGTCTCGCCCACGCCCCGGGCCACCTGCTCGGGCGTTGTCAGGGCGGCACCGCGCCCCGGCACCACCACGGCCGGGTCGAGCGCCATGAGGTTGTCCAGCGTCTGCGGCCAGTCCTTGAAGTAGGCGTCGCCGGCATAGGGCGTGGCACCGAACTCGACCAGGTCGCCCGAGAGCATCGCGCGTTCCTGCGGCAGCCAGACCACGGTGTCGCCCTTGGTGTGGCCACGGCCGAGCTGGATCAGCTGCACTTCGAGCTTGCCGAGCCACAGCGTCATCCGGCCGGTGAAGGTCATGGTGGGCCAGGTCAGTCCCGGCGGCACGGACTCGACATTGCGAAACAGGCGCGGGAAGCGGCCGATCTCGCTGGCCTTGTCGAACTCGCCACGCTCGACGATCAGGTCGTGCGTGTCCTGGCTGGCCAGGATGTGCTCGGCACCGAAGGCGCTGGCGCCCAGCACGCGCACCGCGTGGTAGTGCGTCAGCACGACATACCGGATGGGTTTGTCGGTGACCTCGCGGATGCGGCGGATCACGTCGGCCGCCATGGCCGGGGTGGCCTGGGTGTCGGCCACCAGCACCGCGTCGTCGCCGATGACGATGCCGGTGTTGGGATCGCCTTCCGCGGTGTAGGCCCAGGCGTGCTCGGAGATCTGGCTGAAGGTGACCTGCTTTTCCTCGAGGTCGGCTTGGCTGGCGAATTTCCTGGTGGCGCTCATGTCGTTCCTGCAAAGAAGTTTTGTTTCTGACAAACGTGTTTGCATTGTGCGCATTGAGTTTGTATTGGGCAAACTGATTTGCGCAGAACTAACTCGGTATTTTCCCTGATACGTGTTCAGGCGCCAGCGGATCCGAATCGAAGTTTGTGAATGGCAAAGTACTTAGCCCCGTGCAAACTAGACTTGGAGAACATTCAGGAAGATGACCATGCAGGACAAAGAGCAGCGTGCCGTGCAGTCGATCGAGGTGGGAGGGCGCCTGCTGCTGGCGTTGGCCAACAGCCCCACGCCGCTGTCGTTGCGCGACCTCTCCAGCCGGTCGGACCTGCCGGCTTCCCGGGCGCATCCGTACCTGGTGAGCTTCGGCAAGCTCGGCCTGATCGAGCAGCAGTCGGATACCGGCCACTACGCGCTGGGTCCGGCGGCGCTTCAGCTGGGCCTGACGTGCCTGCACCAGCTCGACCCGGTGCGGGCCGCCTGGCCCGTGGCGCAGCGACTCGCCGCGGCGTCGGGGCACGCGGTCGCGCTGGCGGTTTGGGGCAACCTCGGGCCGACCATCATCCGGATGATCGAGGCGCGCGAGGCGCTGCACGTCGCCATGCGCTCGGGCACCGTGATGTCCATCCTGGGCACGGCCACCGGCCGCGCATTCGCCGGCGCGCTGCCGCCCGGCCGCGTCGAGAAGACCACGGCGCTCGCGCTGGGTGATTCGGGCGATCCGCGGACGCTGGTCTTCAAAGGCCATTCCGATGCGCTGCGCGACGCCGTCGCCGAACTGCGCGAGCACGGCGTGACGCGAGCCGAAGGCCGGCCCGTCCCGGGTGTCAACGCGTTCAGCGCGCCGGCCTTCGACCACGAGGGCGAGCCCGCGATCGTCATCACGGCCCTGGGTCACCAGGATCGTTTTTCGGCCGCCTGGGATTCCGACATCGCGACGGCCGTCCGCGAAGCGGCCGCGGAGGTCTCGAACCGCCTCGGCTGGCGTCCCCGCTGAACCGCCGGGGCCGGCGCGCGCTCAGCCGTACAGCGTGGCGGGATTCACGCGCAGGATGCGCTCGACGAGCCGGGCATCGCCGCACCAGTCCTCGAACATCGCCAGCAGATGCGCGGCATCGGGCGCGGGCGAGACGCGCAGGTGCGGCCAGTCGCTGCCCCACACCAGATGCTCGGGATGGGCTTCGGTCATGCGGCGCTGGAACGGCCGGCCGGCCTCCGGGTCGGGATGGCCCAGCAGGTTGCGATAGGCGCACAGCTTGACCCAGACGCGCCCGCTCTCCAGCAGGTCGAGCAGCGCGCGGAAGCCCGGATCGTCGATGCCGGCATCGACGTCGAAGCCGCCCATGTGGTCGATCACGACCGGCACCGGCAACCCGAGCAGGTCGTCGGCGATGGCGGGCAGGGCGCGGCAGTCGGTCCACAGCTCGGCATGGATGCCGGCATCGGCCAGCGCCGGTGCCAGCGCGCGCAGGTCGTCGAAGGAGGCGCTGCCGGCGAAGTTGCCGCCGGCGCCGCTGCGATGGCTGAAGCGCGCGCCGCGCACGCCGCGCGCGCGCAGGTCGCGGAAGTCCGGCGCGTCGTCGCCGGCCTGCGCGACGACCACGCCACGCAGCCCGGCATGGGTGGCCAGCGCGTGCAGCAGCAGCGAATGATCACGGCCATAGGCGCTCGGATGCACCAGCACGCCATGGTCCAGGCCCAGCCGGGCCAGCAGCATGCCGTACTGCGCCAGCACGGCCTCGGGCGGGGTGTAGCTGCGGTCGGCGGCGAGCGGAAAGCGGTCGTAGGGACCGAACAGGTGCGCGTGGCAATCCCAGCCGCCGGCCGGTGCCGGTCGCGCGGGCGATGCGGTGGAGGGCGATGCGGTGCTCATGGCGCGATGGCGTGCTGGGGCAGCGGGAATGCCGGCTCGACGCCCTCGGGCAGCGGGATCTCGTGGCAGTTGAGCGTCATCGCGACCATCGTGTAGTAGCCGATCAGTGCCGTCAGCTCGACGATCGCGCGCGCGCCCAGCTGCGCCAGCGCCGTGGCGTAGGTGGCATCGCGGACCGAGCGCTCGCGGTTGAGCTCGGCCGCGTAGTGGTAGAGCGCCAGCTCCTGCGCCGTCAGGCCCGGTGGCTCGGCCTGCGCCAGCAGGGCCTCGATGATCGGCGCCTCGATGCCGGCGCGCTCGGCCTCGGCACGATGCGCGTACCACTCGAAGGGCGAGCGGCAGGCGCGGCCGGTGACCAGGATCGCCAGCTCCGACAGGCGCGGCGGCAGCGTGGTGCCATAGCGCAGCAGCGCGCCCAGCGCCTGCCAGCGGTCGGCCAGCTCGGGGTTGTGCAGCGCGGCGCGCAGCGGGCCCTGGATGCGCCCGCGCGGGCCCGAGACGATGCGCTCGAGCACGGCGCGCTGGGCGTCGTCCATGGTGTCGTGGGGGAAGAGGGGGATGCGCGGCATGCGGGGGTGTTCCGGTCGGGGTCGTCGGGAAAGCAGGGGAGCCGACCGAGCGTAGTCGCCCTCGCGGCGCCTGTGGCGCCGGCCGGCGCAACGCTGCTATGCGCGCGCGGCCAGGGCGGCGTTCCACATGCCGGTGCGCGCGCTGTCCTCGACGATCGCGACCATCTCGGCGGCCACCGCCGCGACCGCGCGGCCCGGGCCCTTGGTCCGCGCCAGCGCCATCGAGACATTGCGCTGCAGCGCCGGCGAGACGATGCGCGCGGCCTGCAGCCGGCCCTCGCGCTGCTCGGTCCAGACGGCATGCAGCGGCAGCACGGTGTAGAGCCGGGCCTCGGCCACCAGCGCGCGCATCAGCGGCAGCGAATCGGCCTCGATCGCCGGCTCCAGCGTGATGCGCTCCTGCCGCGCCATCGCGTCGAGCGCCGTGCGCAGGCCGTTGGGCGCGCTCGGCAGGATGAAGGGCAGCTCGTGCAGCGCGCCAAACGGCACCTCCGGCGCGGCGGTGAGGCGGTCGCCGCCGGGGCCGATCAGGTAGCTGTCGACGGTGGCCAGCACCTGCTCGTGCTCCGGCTGCGCGCTGCCATAGCGATAGAGGATGGCGATGTCGACGCGGGCGTCGGCCAGCCATTCCTCGACCTGGCCGCTGGAGCCCTCGAGCACCTTCAGCCGGATGCCCGGATGACGCTCGCGCAGCTGGTGGAACAGCCGCCCGACCATCGGATTGGTGATCGAGGGCAGCGAGCCGATGGTCACGCGTCCGGCCGGCTCGCGCGCGTCGCCACGGATCTCCAGCTCCAGCTGCTCGGCATCGGCCAGCAGCGACCTCACCAGCGGCAGGATGCGCTCGCCGACGTCCGACAGCGCGACGCCGCGCCCGGTGCGGTTGAACAGGCGCGCCTTGCAATCGCGCTCCAGCGCGTTGAGGTGGCGGCTGAGCAGCGACTGGTTGCTGTCGAGGAACAAGGCCGCGCGCGTCAGGCTGCCGAGCTCGGCGATGGCGAGGAAGGCGCGCCACTTCTGCAGATCGGACGCGACATCGAGCCGGATCTGGGTGGCTTTGCTGGCTGGCATGGTGGTGGGAAAGAACGGGGATGCCGCCATTGTGCGATGCAGGCGCGGCGCGCGGCGCGCGGCCAGAATGCGGGCTCGCTTCCGGCCCCGTGTTGCCCTCATCCCTTCAGGAGTCCCGTCCATGCGCGTCGCGCCATCCATCCGTTCCATCCTCGCCACCGCCTCCCTCGCCGCGCTCGCCGGCTGCGCCATGCCGCCGCCGACGGCGGATGTCGCGTCGAGCGCCGCGCCGACCCAGGCCACGGCCTCGCGCCTCGATGCCGTCCAGGCCGCCGCCGCGCTGCGCATCTGCACCCCGGGCGACTACCGTCCCTTCAGTTTCCAGCTCGCCGATGGCGGCTACGAGGGCATCGACGTCGATCTCATGACCCGGTTCGCCGCCAGCCTGGGCGCCAGGCCGCAGTGGATCAAGACCACCTGGGCGAATCTCCTGCCCGACCTGGCGGCCGGGAAGTGCGACATCGCCGTCGGCGGCGTGTCGGTGACGACCGAGCGGCAGAAGCGCGCCTTCTTCAGCACGCCCTACATGGTCAATGGCAAGACGCCCATCGCGCGCTGCGCCGATGTCGCCAGGTACCAGAGCGTGGCCGCCATCGACCAGCCCGCCACGCGCGTGATCTTCAATCCGGGCGGCAGCAACGAGCGCTTCGCGCGCGCCAACTTCAAGCGCGCCCGCCTGACCCTGCATGGCGAGAACGTGACCATCTTCGACGAGATCCTGGCCGGTCGCGCCGATGTCTTCGTCACCGAATCGGCCGAGGCCATCACGCAGCAGAAGCTCAAGCCCGGCCTGTGCGCCATCAACCCCGACCGGCCCTTGCAGTACGGCGAGATGGCCTGGATGCTGCCGCGCGACGATGTCGCCTTCAAGGCCTATGTCGATCAGTGGCTGCACCTGGCGCGCGCCGGCGGGGAGTTCCAGCCGGTGATGGACCGCTGGCTGAAATGAGGCCCGGTACCGCGCCGCGCCGTCTTGCGACGGGCGGCGCGGCGCGGGCGGATGGCCGCGCTCAGGCGGCGGCCATGAAGCGCTCGGCCGTGCGCAGCGAGAGCGCCATGATGGTCAGCGCCGGATTGGCGATCAGGGCGCTCGGGAACACCGAGTTGTCGCAGACCCAGAGGTTGTCGATGTCGAAGCTGCGGCCATCGGCATCGACCACCGCGTCGTTTGCGTCGGTGCCCATGCGGCAGGTGCCGATGGTGTGCGCGGTGCGCGCCAGCACCCGCGTCTCGGTCGCCCCGGCGGCCTCGACGATGCGCCGCATGACATCGATCGCATGCCGCTCGATCGCCTTCTCGTTGTCGCCGGCGCTGAAGCTGACGACCGCCTTGGGCATGCCGAAGGCATCGAGCTCGTCCGACAGTTCCAGCCGGTTGCCCTCGGCCGGCAGGCATTCGGCATTGATGCCGACGCCGGCCATGAACCGGTAGTCGTCGACCGCGTCCACCAGGGCCTGGCCCCACAGGCCGGCGCCGCGCACCATCGAGGTCGCCAGCGTGGCGGGCATGACGCCCAGGCTCTGGATCAGGTAGCCGCCGGCGAAGTCGGCATCCGCCGGACGCACGGTGTCCTCGGTGATGAGCGAGGACGGATAGCCGCGATAGCCGCGCATCTCGGTGTCGAAGCGACCCCAGACCTGGGTCGCGCCATGGGCCAGGAAGTTGCGGCCGACCTGGCCGCTGCCATTGGCCAGGCCGGTGTGCAGCAGCAGCCGGGGCGTCTCGACGCCGCCGGCGCACAGGAACAGCGCCGCGCAACGCTGGCGGCGGTCGACGCCGCGCTGCCGGTAGACCACGGCGGTGACCCGGCCGGAGGCATCGCGCTCGATGCCATGGACCCGACAGCCGGCCCGGATCTCGGCGCCATGCGACACCGCCAGGGGCAGGTAGGTCAGGTCCATGCTGGCCTTGGAGGCATTGCGGCAGCCTTGATGGCAGGAGCCGCAGTTGACGCAGGCCTGGCGCAGGCCGGCGCCTTCCTGCTGCCAGTCGCGCGAGGCCAGCGCCGCCGGCGCGTCGGCGGTCCGGATGCCGAGCGCGGCGCAGCCGCGCGCCATCATGTCGGCCGAGGCGTTGCGCCGCGCCGGCGGCAGCGGATAGCGGCGTTCCGGGTCCCAGGGGTAGTGGGCCGGACCGGAGACGCCGATGAAGCGCTCGACGCGCTCGATGTAGCCGGTCAGCTCGGCATGGCCGATCGGCCAGTCGTGCCCGACGCCCGTCAGGGTGCGCAGCCGCAGGTCGCGTGGGTCGGGGCGTGGCGTGAAGGCGCCCCAGTGCAGGGTCGAGCCGCCGACGCCGATGCCGCTGTTGTTGGCGCCGAAGGCGGTCGGGGTGGCGCCGCCGCTCAGGCGCTCCTCCATCCAGTTGATGTCCGTGCCCTCGGTCTCGTCGGCGATGTGCTCGCCGGACTCCCAGTGCCGTCCGGCCTCCAGCGCCACCACCCGCAGGCCGCGCGCGGCCAGCATCGCCAGCAGCGGCGCGCCACCGGCGCCCGTGCCCACCACCACCGCATCGACAACCGAGCCGTCGTCGTGGCGTTGCATCGCATCGAGGTTCATCGCGCCACCTCCATCCGGGGCGCCAGCGGTTCCACCACGATCAGCGGTTCCCAGGCTTCGCGCTCGTCGGCTCCGAGCCGCTCGAAGCCCTGCTTGCGCGTGCCATCGCCGCCATTGGCGAAGCCATCGAAGCCGATGCGCGCCATGGTCGCGGGATGCGCCAGCCAGAGGCGCACCAGGTCGGCGCCCAGGTCCTCGAACCACTGCTTCATCTGCGATGCCGACAGGGCCGCGCCGGTGAACCGGCCCTCGGCCAATTCGGTCAGGCGCGCATGCTGCTCGTCGCCGGACCCGGTCTCGAAGCCGGCCAGGGCGTCCAGCGCCAGGGCATGGGCCTGGCGGTCCGGCGGCAGGTCGGCGAAGCGCCAGCCGTCGCCACCGCCCGCCGCGAGCTGGGCGTCGAGGCGCGCGGCGAGGTCGAGCGTCGGGCCGGTCTGCGGCACGATGCGCCCGGCCACGGCGCGCAGCGTGCGCAGTTGCGTGGGCGATAGCACGGCCGGCGCGTAGTCGGCGGCGTCGGCCAGGGCCCGCAGCGCCAGCGTGGCGCGCAATCGGCGGCTCACGCGGGCAGAGGCGATCAGGCGCGCGAAGTCGGCCGGCACCGCCGGACCGGTGCCGGCGGTCTCGTGCCAGAAGCGCGCGATGCGTCCGGCGATCTCGCGCGGGCGCTCCAGCGGCAGCAGGTGGCCGGCGCCTTCCTCGACCGCGATGCGGGCGCGCGGATAGACCCGCGCATTGGTGGCGCGCTGGCCGTCCTCGCCCAGGTCGCCATCGGCGCCGCCGGCGACGATCAGCGCCGGCACGTCGAGCGTGCCGACTTCGCCCGACCAGTCCTCCAGGCTGCCGCGCTCGAGCCAGGAGAGCCAGGCGTGGGGCGCGGCGCGGCGCAGGTCGTCCAGGGCCTGGCGGTCGACCCCGGCGGGCAGCGCCGCGCCGACGTTGTCGTCGACGAAGGTGCGGGCGGCGGCGGCATCCAGTGGCCCCGACGTGGCCCAGCCGATCATGGTCCGGCGCCGTGCCTCGTCCATGGGTTCAGGCGAGGGCGGGGAGGCGGCCAGCAGCACCACGCCGGCGAGACCGAACAGGCCTGGCTCGCCGGCCAGGGCGCGCGCGGCGACGATCGACGCGATCTTGCCGCCCATGCTGTGGCCGACCAGCAGCCAGCGGGCGGCGCCATGCATGCGCACCACGGCGCAGACCTGGTCGGCCATGTCGACGACCCGCGCATCGGCCATCCGATGCGCGTCGCCGAAGCCCGGCAGGTCGATCGCGACGACCTCGAAGTCCTCGCCCAGCGCCGCGGCGACGCCATCCCAGGCGCGCGCGCTGCCGCCCAGCGCATGCAGCATGAAGAGCACGGGTCGATCGTTCATCGATGATGTCCGTTCGCTCACAGCAGGCCGGCGCCGCCGGTGACGGCGATCATGGTGCCCGACATGTAGCTGCCCTCGTCGGAGGCCAGCATGACGAAGGGCGGCGCCACCTCCACCGGCTGCCCGGGCCGCTTCATCGGCACCTGGCTGCCGAACTTGGAGACTTCCTCCTCGTTCATGGTGGCCGGGATCAGGGGGGTCCAGATCGGGCCGGGCAGCACCGCGTTGACGCGGATCTGCTTGTCGGCCAGCAGGCGCGCCAGGTTGGCCGTGATGTTGGTGATGGCGGCCTTGGTGCCGGAGTAGGCGATCTGGCGCGGCACCGGCATCTTGGCATTCATGGAGGCCGTGTTGACGATGGCGCCGCCGGGCTTCATGTGCGGCACGGAGGCCTTGACCAGATAGAACATGGCGTGCACGTTGACCGCGAAGTGGTGCTCCCAGTCGTCCTCGGAGATCTCGTCGATCGAATCGGCGCACTTCTGGTAGGCGGCGTTGTTCACCAGCACGTCGATGCGGCCGAAGGCCTCGACCGCCTTGTCGACGATCTCGCGCGCGGCCTCGCGCCGCGACAGGTCGGCCGCCAGCACCACGGCCTTGCGGCCGGCCCGCTCGACCCAGCGCGCGGTCTCGGCGGCGTCGTCGTGCTCGTCCAGGTAGGTCAGCAGCAGATCGGCGCCCTCGCGGGCATAGGCGATGGCCACGGCCCGGCCGATGCCGCTGTCGGCGCCGGTGATGATGGCCACCTTGCCGGCGAGGCGGCCGGAGCCGCGATAGCTCTCCTCGCCATGGTCGGGACGCGGCGCCATGTGGGCGGTGTCGCCCGGGTAGGCCTGCGCGGGGGTGTCGAAGGGGGGTTCGGGACGGGGGCTGTTCTGCGAATCGGACATGGGGGACTCCAGGAGGCTCGAGGTTGCTTGGAAGCTTTGGAAGAGGGGAGCCGGGGCGTGCCGCTGCAGCCCCGCGCGAGACGGGCAATCTCGATGCCGGGTGCTGGATCGCCTGTGCGCTGGCGGCTTGTCGGGCTGTAGTTTTGCGCTCATTGGCGAGCGGGAGCCGGCGCTGCCGGCAGGAGAGCGGGCGCCGTCTCAGGGTGCCGGGGCGGCGCGCGGCGCCTCGGTGCCGGGCACCTCGTCGCGGTAGCGCAGCCAGCCGGCGACCACCGGGCGGCCGTCGGCGCGGTCCTTCGGATGCGAGCGCCCCTCCATCACGGGCACGTCCTGGAAGTCGAACGGACTGAGGCCCTCGAGGCAGGCCGCGTTGACGCCATACTGGTGCGGCATCGAGCGGCGCTGGTGGAAGGTGTAGATGCCGCAGCGGCCGCAGAAGTAGTGCCGGGCCTCGCCGGTGTTGAACTGGTAGAGCGTGAGCGCTTCCTCGCCCTGCAGCACCGCGATGTCCGCCAGGTCGGCCGACAGCACCACCGCGCCCCGCATGCGGCAGTAGGAGCAGTTGCAGCGCCGTGCCGCGCCCAGGCCGTCGGCGAAGCGGACGGTGAAGCGCACCGTCGTGCAATGGCAGGCCGCGTGGAGCAGGACTGCGCGATCGGGGCTGTTCGGGTTCATGTGCGATGCCTTCGGGTCGGAGGGTGGCCGGCGCCCGGGCCGGTCGGCTCAGTCTAGTCCGGTGCCGACGCTCGTTGGCACGCCACTTGCATCTCGTCATGTACACAAGACAGGATGCTTGATGATGGTGCACGACGACGACACGACCCCCCACGCCCCGGCGCCCGCCGCCGATCCCGCCGCCGCCTGGATCGCGCGCATCGATCCGCCGCTGGCCGATGCGGCGGCCGCCGCCGACGGCCCGCTCGCCGGCCTGCGCTTCGCGGTCAAGGACAACATCGACGTCGCCGGCTGGCCGACCACCGCCGCCTGCCCCGAATTCGCCTACGACGCGGCGACGCACGCCACGGTGGTGGCGCGATTGCTCGCCGCCGGCGCGGTGCTGGTGGGCAAGACCAACCTCGACCAGTTCGCCTGCGGCCTCAACGGCACGCGCTCGCCCTATGGCGCGGTGCCCAATGCCTTCGACGCGCGCTATGTGTCGGGCGGCTCCAGCGCCGGCTCGGCGCGGGTGGTCGCCACCGGGGAGGTCGACTTCGCGCTGGGCACCGACACCGCCGGCTCCGGCCGCGTGCCCGCCGGCCTCAACAACATCGTCGGCCTGAAGCCCAGCCGGGGCCTGATCAGCGCGCGTGGCGTGGTGCCGGCGGCGCAGAGCGTGGACTGCGTGTCGATCTTCGCGCGCACCGTCGAGCTGGCCGCGCGCGTGCTGGCGGTGGCGCTGGGCCCCGACATGCTCGACCCCTATTCGCGCGACCTGCCCCTGGCGACCGCGCCCTTGCCGATGCGGCCGCGCGTGGGCGTGCCCGCGACGCTCGAATTCTTCGGCGATGCCGATTCGGCCGCCGCCTTCGAACGGTCGCTCGCGCAGCTGGAGGCATTGGGCGCGACCCGCGTGGCGATCGACTACGCGCCGCTGGCCGAGATCGCGGCGCTGCTCTACGACAGCGCGCTGGTGGCCGAGCGCTATGCCGCCGTGCGCGATTTCTTCGATGCCCACGAGGCGGCGGTGATCGAGCCGGTGCGCGGCATCCTGGCGCAGGGCCGGCGCTATGGCGCCGCCGATCTCGTCGATGCGCAGATCCGACTGCGCGCGCTGGCGCAGCGCGTTGCGCCGATGTGGCGCGACATCGACGTGCTGGTGGTGCCGACGGCGCCGACGCACGTGACCATCGAGGCCATGTGCGCCGATCCGGTGGCGCAGAACCGCAACCTGGGCGCCTACACCAACTTCGTCAACCTGCTCGACTACGCCGCGCTGTCGGTGCCGACGTGCCTGCGCGCCGATGGCCTGCCGTTCGGCGTCACGCTGATCGGCCCGTGCGGCAGCGACTGGCAGCTCGCCGGACTCGGCCAGCGGCTGCATCACGCCAGCGGCCTGACCCTGGGCGCGACGGGCGCGGCGATGCCCGCGGCGGCGGCGCTGCCGGTGCCGGCCTTCGGCGACGTGCCGACGATGCGGGTGGCGGTGGTCGGCGCCCATCTCTCGGGCATGCCGCTCAACGGCCAGCTCACCGAGCGCGGCGCCGTGCGCCTGCGCGAGACGCGCAGCGCGCCGCACTACCGGCTCTACGCGCTGCCCGGCACCGTGCCGCCCAAGCCCGGCATGGTGCGCGTGCCGGCGGGCGAGGGCGCCGCGCTGGTGGTCGAGGTCTGGGAGATGCCGATGGCGGCCTATGGCTCCTTCGTCGCCCTGATCCCGGCGCCGCTGGGCATCGGCACCCTGACGCTGGAGGACGGCAGCAGCGTGCAGGGCTTCGTCTGCGAGTCGCTGGCGCTCGAGGGCGCCGAGGACATCACGCACCACGGCGGCTGGCGCCGCTACATCGAATCACGCCGGGCGACGCCCGCCTGAAGGCGCGGCGCATCCGCTCCCGACACCGTTCCCGACCGCGACCCCGGTCTTTCCATCCCCCACCCCAAGGAACCGCATCCATGGCCTCCCGCACTCCCTCCATCGTTTCGCCCGCGTCCCTCGCGCCGACGCGCCGCCGCGTGCTGCGCACCGGCGTCGCCGCTGGTGCCGGCGCCCTGGTCGCGCTCGCCGCGCCGGGGCTCGTGCGGGCCCAGGCCAGGCCCCGCCTGCGCATCGGCTACTGGCCGGTGGCGGCCGGACTGCCGTTCTTCGCCGCCGTCGAGAAGGGCTACTTCAAGGAAGCCGGCCTGGATGTCGAGCCGCTCAAGTTCGCCGGCGCGCAGCAGGTGATGGAGGCGATGCTGGCCGGCCGCTCCGATGGCAGCGCCAATGGCACCGGCTCGGCCAACCTGGCCATCGGCGAGATCGCGCAACCGGGCCTGTTCAAGATCTTCTGCACCAACCCGAGCAATGCCAAGTTCGTGCTCGACGAGTTCATCACCGCCAAGGAGGGCCCGTTCAAGAGCGTGGCCGACCTGAAGGGCAAGCGGGTCGCCTCCGGTCCCGGCATCCAGAACGTGACCTTGTGCAAGACCATGCTGGAGCGCGCCGGCGCCACCGGCGCGACGGTCAGCGAGCTGCCGATCGGCCAGCACGTGGCGGCGCTGGTCGCGGGCCAGGTCGACGCCTGCTACACGCTGGAGCCCACCGGCACGGTCGGCCGCATGAACGGCACCACGCGCGTGATCGAGGCCGGTGTCGTCGCCCGGTACATCCTGGGCGATCCGATGGCGCCGTGGCATGGCGGCGCGGCCAGCCTGACGACCGAATTCATCAAGAAGAATCCCGACGCCGCGAAGAAGTACATCGCCGCCTACACGCGCGGCGTGGAGCTGGTGCGCGCGCAGCCGGCCGAGGCCCGGCAGTACATGAAGGGCTACACCGCCATCGAGGGCGCGCTCACGGCCGAGGTGCCGCTGGCCTCGTACATGCTGCACAACGAGTTCAAGCCGAGCGACATCGCCTACTTCCAGAAGTTCTACGACCTGTTCACGGAGAAGGGCATCTTCGACAAGAAGGTCGCCGTGGACACGCTGCTCTACAAGGCCTGAAAAATGAAGCTCGCCCCCAGTCTGCGCGCACTGCGTGTCGCTTCGCCAACCCCCTGCCGGGGGCGATACCGGTGGCCCGGCGAAGCCGGTCCCACGGTATCTCCGAACGGGCCCCGTCGGCAGGGGCGTCGACATGGCTGAGGCCACCGCCACGGGTGCGAAGCCCTGGGCACCCCCCGCCCCGGGCGCCGTCGACGCCGCGCCCCGTCCCCCGTTGCACGACCGACTCCTGCCCTTCATCGGCCCGATCGTGCTGTTCATCGTCTGGGACCTGGTGGTGCGGCTCGGCTTCATCAAGCCGATCCTGCTGCCGACGCCGGCCGACACATTGGTCGCACTGGTCACCGGCCTGGCCGGCGGTCCGCTGCTGACGGATTTCGCGGTCACGGTCTGGCGCACGGTGCAGGCCTTCCTGATCGCGGCGGTGATCGGCGTGCCGCTGGGCGTGCTGCTGGGCAGCAACGAGCGCCTCTACCGCAGCGTCGAGTTCCTGATCGACTTCTTCCGCTCCACGCCCTCGTCGGCGCTGATCCCGCTGTTCCTGCTGATCTTCGGCGTCTCGGATGTCAACAAGGTCGCCATCGCGGCCTTCGGCGCCTTCCTGATCGTGATCTTCAACAGTGCCTATGGCGTCATCAACGCGCGCAAGCAGCGCGTCATGGCGGCGCGGGTGATGGGCGCCTCGCGCTGGCGGGTGTTCAAGGACGTGCTGATCTGGGAGAGCCTGCAGCCGAGCTTCGTCGGCCTGCGCTCGGCGGTGTCGATGGCGCTGGTGATCGTCATCGTGGCCGAGATGTTCATCGGCTCGGACGCCGGGCTGGGCAACCGCATCATCAACGCGCAGCAGGTGCTCAACGTCAAGAGCATGTACGCCGCCATCCTGGCGGCCGGGGCGCTGGGCTATGCGCTCAACATCCTGTTCCTGGTCGCCGAGCGCCGCATCGTGCACTGGAGCGGACGATGAGCGCGGTCGTCAATGGCGTGGTGTATGCCGACGTGCCCCCGCCGGCGTTCCGGCCCGGCCCGGCCGGCACGCACATCACCATCCGCGGCCTGACCAAGCACTTCGCCGGCTGGCCGCTGTACGAGAACTTCGACCTCGACATCCCGAAGCACAAGATCGTCTCGGTCTTCGGGCCCAACGGTTGCGGCAAGTCGACCCTGATCAACATGATCGCCGGGCTGATCCCCGTCGACGCCGGCGAGATCCTGTTCGATGGCAAGTCGCTCAAGGACACCCGGATCGGCTACGTGTTCCAGAACTACCGCGAGGCGCTGTTCCCGTGGATGCGCACCATCGACAACATCGCCTATCCGCTGCTGCTCGAAGGGCGTGGCAAGGCCGAGGTCGATCGCCGCATGGAGGAGCTGGTGGCCTCGTTCGACGTCAAGTTCGACCTGCGGCGCTATCCGTACGAGCTCTCCGGCGGCCAGCAGCAGACCGCCTCGATCATGCGGGCGCTGGCGCCCCGGCCGGAGGTGCTGTTCCTCGACGAGCCGTTCTCCGCCCTCGACTTCGAGATGACGCTGTTCATCCGCGAGAAGCTGCAGGAGGTGTTCATGCAGACCGGCACCACCATGCTGCTGGTCTCGCACGACCTGGAGGAGGCGGTGTACCTGGCCGACCAGGTGCTGCTGCTGACCAAGCGGCCGACCCGGGTGGCCGAGATCCTCGACTACCGCGATGCCCGGCCACGCACGCTGGAGACGCTCAGCGCCGACAGCTTCGTCGCCATGAAGAAACGCAGCCTGGAGATCTTCCAGCGTGAAGTGAGGAAATGATGACGCCCGACCAGACCGAGACCTACGTCGACGCCGCCGCCATCGCGCTCGGCCTGCCGCTCGACCCCGAGCACCGACCCGGCGTGCTGCGCTTCTTCGCGCTGGCCGCCGAGTTCGCGGCACTGGTGGAGGCGGTGCCGCTCGAGGCCCATGTCGAGCCGATCGTGGTGTTCACGCCGATGTCGTCGATGTCGTCGATGTCATCGATGTCGTCGATGTCGTCAGAGGACGCGCGATGAGCGACGCCGCCACCGGATTGCTGCTGCGGGACGCCACCGCCATGGCCGAGGCCGTGCGCGGCGGCGCCGTCACCGCCACCGCGCTGGCGACGGCCAGCCTGGCGCGCATCGCCGCCACCGATGGCCGCATCAACGCCTTCACCGACGTGCTGCGCGAGCGCGCGCTGCGCCGCGCCGGCCAGGTCGATGCCTCGCTGGCCTCGGGCCACGCCGAGCGCACGCGCGAGCTGCCCTTGCTGGGCGTGCCGTTCGCGGTCAAGAACCTGTTCGACGTCGCCGGACTGCCGACCCTGGCCGGCTCGAGGATCGAGCGCGAGAGCGCCCCCGCCACCGCCGATGCGGTGCTGGTGCGCCGGCTGGAGCAGGCCGGCGCGGTGCTGGTCGGCGCGCTCAACATGGACGAATACGCCTATGGCTTCACGACCGAGAACAGCCACTTCGGTCCGTGCCGCAACCCGCACGATCCATCGCGCATCGCCGGCGGCTCCTCGGGCGGCTCGGGCGCGGCGGTGGCGGCCGGGCAGGTGGCGCTGACACTGGGCTCGGACACCAATGGCTCGATCCGCGTGCCGGCGTCGCTGTGCGGCGTCTTCGGCCTCAAGCCGACCTTCGGGCGGCTGCCGCGCACCGGCAGCTATCCGTTCGTCTCCAGCCTGGATCACCTGGGGCCGTTCGCCCGCTCGGCGCGCGACCTGGCGCGGATCTACGACGCCTTGCAGGGACCGGAGGCGGCCGGCGCGCCGGGCGATCCGGGCTGCGCGCAGCGCGCCGTCGCGCCCACCCTGGCCGAGCTCGGCCGCGGCGCCGGCGGCCTGCGCATCGGCGTGCTGGATGGCTACTTCCGCGAACGCGCGCTGCCGGAGGCCCTGGCCGCCGTCGATCGCGTGGCCGAGGCGCTCGGCGCGCGGCGGCGCGTCGAGCTGCCCCTGGTCGAGGCCGGCCGCGCGGCCGCCTTCCTGGTCACCAATGCCGAGGGCGCGGCCCTGCACCTGGACGACCTGCGGCGCCGGCCGCAGGACTTCGAGCCGCTGTCGCGCGACCGCTTCCTGGCCGGCGCGCTGATCCCGGCGGCCTGGGTCGCGCGGGCCCAGCGCGTGCGGCGCCGCTATGCCGAGGAGGTGGCGCGCCTGTTCGAGCACTTCGACATCCTGCTGGCCGCCTCGACCCCGTGCGCCGCCACGCCGGTGGGCGCGGAATGGTTCGACCTCGGCGCGCAGCGCCTGCCGGTGCGCCCCAACATGGGCGTGCTGACGCAGCCGTTCTCGTGCATCGGCCTGCCGGTGTGCGGCGTGCCGGTCTGGGGCGCGCATGCCAGCCTGCCGATCGGCGTGCAGGTGGTCGCGGCGCCCTGGCGCGAGGACCTGGCGCTGCGCGTGGCGGCGGCGCTGGAGGCGGCGGATGTCGTGCGCGCGCCGGTCGCCGCACTGGCCTGAGGCGCCCCCGTTTCCCCGTTCTCCCTTCATCCTTCATCGACAGCGAGATCCGACATGGACATCGACACGCATCCCCAGATCAACCGGCCCGACGTCGTGGCCGAGGTCGCCGCCGCCTTCGCGCGCTACGAGGACGCGCTGGTCCACAACAAGGTCGAGGTGCTCGACGAACTGTTCTGGGACAGCCCGCACACGCTGCGCTATGGCGCCACCGAGAACCTCTATGGCGCGCGGGAGATCCAGGCCTTCCGCGCAGGCCGCTCGTCGCAGGGCCTGATGCGCGAACTGCTGCGCACCGTCATCACCACCTATGGCCATGACTTCGCCACCGCCAACTGCGAGTTCCGGCGCGAGGGCGGCGCCAGAACGGGGCGCCAGAGCCAGACCTGGTTGCGCACCGCACAAGGTTGGCGCGTGGTGGCGGCCCACGTCAGCCTGCTGGACTGAAGCGGATGGGCACGGTATTTGCATCCCGACTTGTATCCAAGACGAAGCAGGCCCTCGCCGCCGCGTCGTCCGCCCTTCACCCATCCTTCCTCGACGGAGCTTTCCCATGAACCCGATCCATCGTCGCGACTCCCTCAAATCCCTCGCCGCGCTCGGCGTCGCCGGCACGCTGGGCGGCTGGAACGCCCTGGCTCAGGCGCAGAAGCCGCTGACCGTCGGCGTGATCTATGTCGGTCCGCGCGACGACTACGGCTACAACCAGGCCCATGCCCAGGCGGCCGCCGAGATCAAGAAGATGCCCGGCATCAAGGTGGTCGAGGAGGAGAACGTGCCCGAGACCGCCGCCGTGCAGAAGGCCATGACCGGCATGATCCAGCAGGACGGCGCCAAGCTGCTGTTCCCGACCTCGTTCGGCTATTTCGATCCGCACATCCTGGCCGTGGCGCCCAAGAACCCCGATGTGCGCTTCTCGCATTGCGGCGGTCTGTGGAGCGAAGGCATGCCCAAGAACGCGGGCAGCTTCTTCGGCTACATCGACGAGTGCCAGTTCCTGAACGGCGTGGTCGCCGCGCACATGACCAAGAGCAACAAGATCGCCTTCGTCGCCGCCAAGCCGATCCCGCAGGTGCTGCGCAACATCAACGCCTTCACGCTGGGCGCGCGCTCGGTCAAGCCCAACATCACCTGCAGCGTGATCTTCACCGGCGACTGGTCGATGGCCGTGAAGGAGGCCGAGGCCACCAACAGCCTGGCCGACCAGGGCTGCGATGTCTTCACCATGCACGTCGACGGCCCCAAGGTGGTGGTCGAGACCGCCGCCAAGCGCGGCAAGATGGTCTGCGGCTACCACGCCAGCCAGGCCAAGCTGGCGCCGCAGGCCTACCTGACCGGCGCCGAGTGGAACTGGCTCACCGCCTACAGGACCGCCATCGAGGCGGCCCAGTCCGGCAAGCCGCATCCGAACTTCCTGCGCGGCGGCCTGAAGGAGGGCTACGTGAAGATGTCGCCCTACGGCCCCGCCGTGACCGATGCCGCGAAGAAGCAGGCCGACGGCATCAAGGCGCAGATGGTGGCGGGCGGCTTCGACATCTTCAAGGGCCCGCTCAAGGACAACAAGGGCAAGGAGATCATCGCCTCGGGCAAGACCCTGAAGCAGACCGACATCGAACTCGAGAAGACCAACTACCTCGTCGAGGGCGTCCTCGGTTCGATCTGAGCGCAAGGACCATGCCTTCCGCGCTGAGAGAGATCGGCCTGCCGGTGTTCGCCATCGCGGCGGCGCTGCTGCTGTTCGGGCTGCTGGGGGCGCTGGCGGGGGTCGATCCGCTGGACGTCTGGACGACGCTGTTCACCGGCGCCTTCGGCAGCTGGTTCTCCTGGCAGAACACGCTGCAGCGCGCGGCGCCGCTGATGCTGACGGCATTGTGCGTGGCGATCCCGGCGCGCGCCGGCCTGGTCGTGATCGGCGGGGAGGGCGCGCTGGTGCTCGGCGCGCTGGCCGGCGCGGCGCTGCCCTATGCCCTGACCCTGCCGGACAACACCGCCGGCACGGTGGCGGTGTGCCTGGCGGGCGCGGTGACGGGTGGCCTGTGGGTCATGCTGGCGGGCTGGCTGCGCCAGTACCGCGGCATCAACGAGACCATCAGCAGCCTGCTCCTGGCCTACATCGCCATCGGCATCTTCAAGCACCTGGTGGAGGGGCCGCTGCGCGATCCGGCCAGCCTCAACAAACCGTCGACCCATGCGCTGTCCGAGGGCCTGCGCATCGGCGGCATCGGCGGCTCGGACATCCACTGGGGACTGGCGATCGGCGTCGTCGCCTGCATCGGCCTGGGACTGTGGCTGCGGCTGACGGCCTCGGGCTTCTCGATCCGCGTGGTCGGCGGCAATCCGCGCGCGGCGCAGCTGGTGGGCCTGCCGGCGACGCGGCTGATCCTGGCGGCCTGCGGGGTGGGGGGCGCCTGCGCCGGCGTGGCCGGCGCGGTCGAGGTGGCGGCGGTGCACACCAACGCCAATGCCTCGCTGATCGCCGGCTATGGCTATGCCGGCATCCTGGTGTCGTTCATCGCCCGCCACAACCCGCTGGCGATCGTGCCGGTGGCGATCCTGTTCGGCGGCTTCGGCGCCGCCGGCAGCCTGCTGCAGCGGCGCCTGGGCCTGCCCGACGCCTCGGTGCTGGTGCTCCAGGGCATCGCCTTCGTGCTGATCCTGGCCAGCGAGGGCCTGCGCCTGATCGACTGGCGCCGCCTCTTCGGCACCCGCGCCCGCATCGGGGAGGCCCGGCCATGAGCGCCGACCAGTGGGTCGCGCTGGTCGCCGGCATCGTCGGCGGCGCGTTGCGCGTGGGCGCGCCGTTCCTGTTCGTGAGCCTGGGCGAGTGCCTGACGGAGAAGTCCGGCCGCATCAACCTGGGGCTGGAGGGCGTGCTGGTGCTGTCGGCGATGGCGGCCTTCGGCGGCGCCTACCTGACCGACTCGGCCTGGCTGGGCGTGCTGATCGGCGCCGGCGCCGGCGCCGCCCTGGCGCTGCTGCACGGCCTGCTGTGCTCGCTCGAGCGCGTCAACGACGTCGCCACCGGCATCGCGCTGATGCTGTTCGGCACCGGCCTGGCGTTCTACCTGGGCAAGCCGCTGATCCAGCCGCAGGCGCCGCAGCTGCCGGCGGTGCCGCTGGGCTTCTGGAGCGACGACCCGGTGGTGCGCTCGGCCCTGCAGCTCAACGCGCTGGTGCCCATCGGGCTCGTGCTGGCGGTGTTCATGGCCTGGGCCTTCGCGCGCACCCGCGCCGGGCTGCTGGTGCGGCTGGCGGGCGATTCGGCCCATGCCACGCGGGCCCTGGGCTATTCGGTCTCCGGCATCCGCATCGCGGCGACGACGGCCGGCGGCTTCATCGCCGGGCTCGGCGGCGCGTCGCTGACCTTGTTCTACCCGGGCAGCTGGAACGAGGGCATCTCCAGCGGCCAGGGCCTGATCGCGGTGGCGCTGGTGATCTTCGCGCGCTGGAGTCCGCTGCGCTGCGTCGGCGCGGCCTTCCTCTTCGGCGGCGCGGGGGCGATCGGCCCCGCGCTGCAATCCATCGGCGTGGGCTGGGGCTATCACCTGTTCAACACGGTGCCCTACGTGCTCACGCTGGTGATCCTGATGTTCACCTGCCGGCCGGGCAGCGTCGCGACCGGCAGCCCGGGTGAACTCTCCTCGAATCGATAGAAGGACATCTTCCATGAGCGGATTGGGTGGTTTGAACAAATCGGCGCACGGCGTCGTCGTCGGCCTGGTGCAGCTGCAGCTGCCGGTGGTGCGCACCCCCGACGACCTGGCCGCGCAGACGCGGCGCATCGTCGAGCTGGTGGCCAAGGCGCGGCGCAACCAGGGCACCATGGACCTGGTGGTGTTCCCGGAGTATTCGCTGCACGGCCTGTCGATGGACACCGCGCCGGAGATCATGTGCACGCTCGACGGC
This sequence comes from Variovorax sp. PEI5, assembly GCF_056679935.1. Taxonomy (NCBI): domain Bacteria; kingdom Pseudomonadati; phylum Pseudomonadota; class Betaproteobacteria; order Burkholderiales; family Comamonadaceae; genus Variovorax; species Variovorax sp. PEI5. The sequence goes on along the minus strand of NZ_CM155257.1, from coordinate 1,262,695 downwards.
CCGGAGGTCGCGGCCTTCCGCCAGGCCTGCATCGACAACCTGATCTGGGGCTGCTTCTCCCTCATGGAGGCCAATCCCGGTGGCAATCCGTACAACAGCGGACTGATCATCGACGACACCGGCGCCATCCGGCTCTACTACCGCAAGATGCATCCGTGGGTGCCGGTGGAGCCCTGGGAGCCGGGCAACCTGGGCGTGCCGGTGTGCGACGGCCCCAACGGCAGCAGGCTCGCGCTCCTCATCTGCCACGACGGCATGCTGCCCGAGATGGCCCGCGAGGCCGCCTACAAGGGCGCCGAGATCATCCTGCGCACCGCCGGCTACACGGCGCCCATCCGCCACGCCTGGCGCATCACCAACCAGGCCAACGCCTTCTGCAACCTGGCCTACACCGCCAGCGTGTGCATGTGCGGCAGCGACGGCAGCTTCGACTCGATGGGCGAGGGCATGTTCTGCAACTTCGACGGCACCGTGATGGTCGAGGGCGGCGGCCGCGTCGACGAGATCATCACCTGCGAGCTGCGGCCCGACCTGGTGCGCGAGGCCCGCACCGGCTGGGGCGTGGAGAACAACATCTACCAGCTCTACCACCGCGGCTACGTGGCGGTGAAGGGCGGGGCGCAGGACTTCCCCTACACCTACATGCGCGACATGGCCGCCGGCCAGTACCGGCTGCCCTGGAGCGACCAGGTGAAGGTGGTGGACGGCACCTCGTGCGGCTTCGCGGCGCCGCTGCGCGCCTATGGCGGCGCCGGCACCCACCCGCTGGTGCCGCAGGTGCCGCGCAGCGTGCCCGACGTGCCGGAGGCGCCCGACTCGGCCCATCGCCGGGCGCTGCGGTCATGACCACCGTCGACGCCCGGCCCTACGCCTGGCCCTACGACGGCGACCTGCGCCCGGACAACACCGCCCTGGTCGTCATCGACATGCAGACCGACTTCTGCGGCGTCGGCGGCTATGTCGACGTGATGGGCTACGACCTGTCGCTGGTGCAGGCGCCGATCGCGCCGATCGCCCGCGTCATGGCGCGCATGCGCGAGCGGGGCTATCACGTGATCCACACGCGCGAGGGCCACCGCCCCGACCTGGCCGACCTGCCGGCCAACAAGCGCTGGCGTTCGCGCCGCATCGGCGCCGGCGGCGTGGGCATCGGCGACGACGGGCCCTGCGGGCGCATCCTGGTGCGCGGCGAGCCGGGCTGGGAGATCATCCCGGCCCTGGCGCCGCTGCCGGGCGAGGTGGTGATCGACAAGCCCGGCAAGGGCTCGTTCTACGCCACCGACCTCGAACTGGTGCTGCGCACGCGCGGCATCACGAACCTGGTCCTCGCCGGCATCACCACCGATGTCTGCGTGCACACCACCATGCGCGACGCCAACGACCGCGGCTTCGAATGCCTGCTGCTGTCCGATTGCACCGCCGCCACCGACCACGGCAACCACCTGGCGGCATTGAAGATGATCACCATGCAGGGCGGCGTCTTCGGCGCGCATGCCGAGTCGGCCGCGCTGCTCGACGCGCTGTGATCCATCCGGAGCCGCCATGAACACCGCCGCCAGCACCGCCACCCCCATCGGCGCCTTGCCCGCCGGCACCGGCGCGCTCGCGCTCGACACCTACCGGCTGACCAAGCGCTTCGGCGCCTTCACCGCCATGGACGACGTGACGATGCGGGTCGAGCCCGGCTCGGTGCATGCGCTGCTGGGCGAGAACGGCGCCGGCAAGAGCACGCTGGTGAAGTGCGTCGCCGGCTTCCAGCGCGCCGAGGAGGGCAGCATCCTGATCGACGGCCGCGAGCAGGACATCGCCAACCCGATCGTCGCCCGCGCCCTGGGCATCGGCATGGTCTACCAGCATTTCACGCTGGCGCCGGGCATGACGGTGGCCGAGAACCTGCTGCTGGCCGGCGGCCGCACGCCGGCGGTGATCGACTGGCGGGCCCAGCGCGCCGAGCTCGAGGCCTTCCTGTCGACCACGCCGTTCCGGCTCGACCTCGATGTCACGCCGGCCTCGCTGGCGGCCGGCGAGAAGCAGAAGCTGGAACTGCTCAAGCAGCTCTACCTGCGCCCGCGCCTGCTGATCCTGGACGAGCCGACCTCGGTGCTGACGCCGCAGGAGGCCGACGAGGTGCTCGGCCACGTGCGCGACATCGCGCGCGGCGGCTTGTGCACCGTGCTCATCATCACGCACAAGTTCCGCGAGGTGATGGCCTATGCCGACGGCGTGACGGTGCTGCGGCGCGGCCGCGCGGTGCATCACGGGCGCGTCGCCGCGACCGCTCCGGCGCAGCTGGCCGCGGCGATGATGGGCCAGGGGGCGGATGGCGACATGGCGCCGGAGACGCCCGATGCCGTCGCGCCGGCCCGCCGGCCGACCTCCGCCGATGCGCCGGTCGCGCTGGCGATCGACCGCCTGCAGGCGATGGGCGACCGAGGCACATTGGCGGTGCACGACCTGAGCCTCGCGGTGCGCGCCGGCGAGATCCTGGGCGTGGCCGGCGTCTCGGGCAACGGCCAGCGCGAGCTGGTCGAGGCGCTGGTCGGCCAGCGCCCGCGCCTGTCGGGTCGCGTGACGGTGCGTGGTCGTCCCTATGCGGCCAGCCGGCGCGAGAACCGCGAGCTGAAGGTGCGCAGCCTGCCCGAGGAGCCCCTGCGCAACGCCTGCGTCGGCGATCTCAGCGTGGCCGAGAACATGGCCCTGCGCGACTTCGACCAGGCGCCCCTGGCGCGTGGCGGGCTGCTGAACTTCCCGGCCTGGCGCAGCCGCGCGCGGGCCTGGATCGCCGACTACGGCATCAAGACGCAGGGCGAGGGCGCGCCGATCCGCAGCCTGTCGGGCGGCAACGTGCAGCGCGCCGTGCTGGCGCGCGAGCTGGCTGGCGACATCGACGTGCTGATCGCCGCCAATCCGGTGTTCGGCCTCGACTTCGCCGCCGTGGCCGAGATCCACGCGCGCCTGGTGCAGGTGCGCGAGCAGGGCGGGGCCGTGCTGCTGGTCAGCGAGGACCTGGACGAACTGCTGGCGCTGTCCGATCGGATCGTGGTGATGAGCGAGGGGCGGGTGGTGTTCGAGACGCCCGCCGCCACGGCCGAGCGCCACGTCCTGGGCGCCCATATGGGCGGTGGCCATTGATGGCGCGCCTGTCTGGCTCCCTCTCCCTCCGGGAGAGGGTGGGGGTGAGGGCGGCGGCCGTGGAACCGACCTGCGCCTCGCCTCGCGCGTCCTACCTCGATTTCTGAAAGCTCTCCCATGCGCATCGACGACGCCTTGCCGTTTCCCTATGAGTTCGAGCTGGCGCGCACGGCGCTGGTGCTGATCGACATGCAGCGCGACTTCGTCGAGCCGGGGGGGTTCGGGGAATCGCTGGGCAACGACGTGTCGCTGCTGCAGGCGATCGTGCCGGCGACGCGGGCCGTGCTGGAGGCCTGGCGCGCCGCGGGCGGCTGGGTGGTGCACACGCGCGAGGCGCACCTGCCCGATCTCTCGGACTGCCCGCCGGCCAAGCGCGCGCGCGGGCGGCCGAGCCTGCGCATCGGCGACGTCGGGCCGATGGGCCGCATCCTGGTGCGCGGCGAACCCGGCAGCGCGATCATCGACGCCCTGGCGCCCATCGAAGGCGAGCTGGTGGTCGACAAGCCGGGCAAGGGCATGTTCCACGCCACCGGCCTGGACCAGCGATTGCGGGAACGCGGCATCACGCACCTGCTGTTCGGCGGCGTGACCACCGAGGTCTGCGTGCAGACCAGCATGCGCGAGGCCAACGACCGGGGCTACGAGGGGCTGCTGCTGGAGGACTGCACCGAGAGCTATTTCCCCGCCTTCAAGGCGGCGACGCTGGAGATGGTCCGGGCCCAGGGCGCGATCGTCGGCTGGACCGCCACCGGCGCGGCGTTGATGACGGCCCTGCGGGGCTAACATCGCTGCCGTGTCCGCGCTCGCCCCCCTTTCCCCCGCCCCGGTCGAGACCGCCGTGTTCCGCACGCGCGCCGACGAGGTGCATGCGCAGCTCAAGCGCGACATCGCCGAGTTCAAGCTGGTGCCGGGCGACCGCTTCACCGAGAACGAGCTCAGCGAACGATTGGGCGTGTCGCGCACGCCGGTGCGCCAGGCCCTGTTCAAGCTGCAGCAGGAGGGCTTCGTCGAGGTGCTGTTCCGCAGCGGCTGGCGCGTGCTGCCGTTCGACTTCGACCAGTTCGAGCAGTTCTACGACCTGCGCATGGTGCTCGAGACCACCGCCGTGCACCGCCTGTGCGAGACCGACCGCCGCATCGACCATGCCGCGCTCGACGGCCTGGCCGCGATCTGGCTGGTGCCCATCGCGCGGCGCAGCGCCGATGCCGCGCGGGTGGCGCAATGGGACGAGGCCTTCCACTGCGCGCTGGTCGCCGCCGCCGGCAATGCCGAGATGGCGCGCGTGCACCGCGAGGTCACCGAGCGCATCCGCATCATCCGCCGGCTCGACTTCACGCAGCAGCCGCGCATCGAGGCCACCTACGACGAGCATGCCAAGATCCTGCGCGCCGTGCGCGCCCATCGCGGCGACCAGGCGGCCATGCTGCTGCGCGCGCACATCGAGACCAGCCAGGCCGAGGTGCGCAAGATCACCCTGCACCAGATGCACATGGCACGACGCGGCGGCCAGGGCGCCTGAGCGGGCATGCCCTACCTGGCCACGCTCGTCGGGCTGGTGCTCGTCACGCTGACCCTGCTCGATGCCTTCGAGGTGGTGCTGCTGCCGCGCCCGGTGCGGCGTCGCTGGCGCATCAACCGCATGTTCTTCGAGGCCGCCTGGGCCGCCTGGTCCTGGATCGCGCGCCGGCTGCGGCCGGGGCGGCGGCGCGAGGATTTCGCCGGCGTCTTCGGGCCGCTGTCGATGGTCGCGCTCTTCAGCGCCTGGGCGATCCTGCTGATGTTCGGCTTCGGCCTGCTGCACTGGGCCCTGCAGGCGCTGCTGGGCGGTGATCCCGCGATGACGCTGACCCAGGCCATGGGCGTGAGCGGGGACGCCTTCTTCACGCTCGGCTATGGCGATGTCGTGCCGCACCACGCGGCGGGGCGCCTGCTGGTCGTCGTCGAGGCCGGCACCGGCTTCGGCTTCATCGCACTGACGATCTCCTACCTGCCGGTGCTCTACCAGCATTTCTCGCGCCGCGACTACCAGCTGGTGGAGCTGGCCGCGCGCGCCGGCACGCCGCCCACCGTGGCCGACCTGCTGGCGTGGCATGCGCTGGTGGACGATGCCGACGCGCTGGCGCAATGGCTGCGCGACTGGGAGCTCTGGGCCGCCGACCTGGTCGAGAGCCACGCGGCCTATCCGATGCTGGCGTTCTATCGCTCGCAGCACGAGGGCCATTCCTGGCTGGCGGCGCTGGCCGTGCTGATGGATGTCTGCGCGCTGCTGATCGCCGGCGACGAACGCGGCGGCCCGCCCCAGGCCGCGGCGACCTTCGGCGCCGCCCGCCGGGCCTTGCGCGTGGTGGCCGGATCGCTGGAAGTGGCCGCGCCCGCCACCCCGGAGGCGGCCACGCAGGCATTGGAGGAGGACGACGTGAAGCCGCTGGAGACGGTGCTGGACGGGATCGCGCCGGGCTGGCGGGCCGACGCCGCCACGGTGGGGCGCCTGGCCCGGTTGCGGCGCACCTACCGTCCGCACCTGCGCGGACTGGCGACCTACCTGCTGCTGCCCCTGCCGGCATGGCGTGGCGCGCCCGTGGCGCGCGGGCCGGGCGACGTCATGGCGCGCCTGACCGGCGAGGACGAGCCCCAGGACTGAGGGCCGGGGCCGCGGCGTCCGCCCCGAGGGCGGAACAAGTTGAATCAATTTGGCTTCGCTTTAGGACTGGAACGAAGGCCGTCCGCATGCGGCCTGACTACGCTGGAGGCCCTGCGAATCCTGGGATCCAGGCGGCGGCGCCGACGTCCGGATCGATGACCTTCCTGTGCCGATCCGCATGACCACGGGCATTCACACACTCTCATCGGCATCGGACGTCGGACATGGATCGTCGCTATGAATTCCTGGATGGATTGCGGGGCGTGGCGGCCATCGTCGTCATGCTGATGCATTTCCTCTCGCCGCTGGGCTGGGAGGCGGGCATCGTCCCCCATGCGCATCTGGCGGTCGACTTCTTCTTCTGCCTGAGCGGATTCGTCCTGACGCACGCCTATGGCGGCATGCTGGCGAGCGGTCGTCCGATGTTGCGGCGCTTCTACCTGGGTCGCGCCATCCGGCTCTATCCGATGCTGGTGCTCGGTCTGGCCATCGGCACGGCGAGCCTGCTGATCAAGCTGATCCTGGGAGGCAGCGAGCGCCAGGAGGTCATGAACCTGCTCTATGCCATGCTGACCAATCTGCTGCTGCTGCCATCGCCTTTCCTCCTGGGCGCCCAGGCCGACGCGTGGCCGATCAATGTCCCGCAATGGTCGCTGTTGTTCGAATCCATCGCCCTGCTGGCGCTTCCATGGCTGCTGCGCCTGGGCGACCGGCTGCTCATGGTGGTGGTGGTGGCGACGGGGGCCGCCATCGTGGCGCATGGCGTGGCGGGTCCCGGGGTCATGGATGGCGGCATCGGCGCGCTCCTGGCCGCCGGCATGATCCGCGTGGCCTATCCGTTCAGTCTCGGCATCCTGCTCCATCGGCTGCGAGCGCGCCGACCGCGGCGGCAGTCGGCCTCCGGCGCGCGCTGCGCCGGCCTCGCCGGGCTGCTGGTCGTCGTCCTGAGTCTGCCGGTGCCGCAGCCGTTCATCTGGTTCTACGAGGTCGGCGCGGTGCTGGTCCTGCTGCCGGGGCTGCTGCTGCTGGCCGCGTCGGTCGCGCCGACGGTTCGCCTGCGCCCCCTGGCGATCTGGCTGGGTGCGATCTCCTATCCGCTGTACATGCTGCACTATCCGGTCGTGCGGATGGTCATGGGAAGCCTGCGGCGCCTGGACGCGCCGGCCTGGCAGTACGGCCTCGCCATCGGCGTCGCCATGGCCGGGTGCCTGTGGCTGGCGTGGATCGCCCTGCGCAGGATCGACGAACCGGTCCGGCGCTGGCTGACGCGGCGTTGCGCGGGCGAAGCAGCCACGCTGGCCAAGGTCAACGCCTGAGCGCGGGTCGCGACCGGCGGACCCGGCGCCGGTTCAATCCGCTCCGGGGCCGGCCCGGAAGACGGCCCAGCGGACCTGCGAGCCACCGGCCGGGGAGAACTCGCGGATGCGGTCGAGCACGCGTTCCGTGATCTGGTAGCCCCGCGCGACCAGCAGCACGCCGCCCGGCGTCTTGACGTCCTCGGCGAACACCATGCCCACGCTCAGCTCGCGCAGCGCCAGCTTCTGGATGTCGGCCGTGGCCTTGGTGCCGCGCAGGGCCTCCAGGGCGTCGAGCACGTGCGGCGCATAGGTGCCGGTGCGCCCGCGCAGCGTGCGCAGGACGGCATCGAACGCCGTGCCGTTGTCGGCCGACTCCAGGATGTCGCAGTCGATGGCGACCCGCAGCACGCCCGCGCCCTGGCGGGCGACCAGCGCTTCCGCGGCGCCGAGGCCTCGCGTGTCGGGCACGCCATCGTGGCCCAGGGGATGATTGCGCAGGATGGCCAGCACCGTCTCGAGTCGCGGGATGTGGGCCAGCAGCTTCTCCACCAGGGCCGGCAGGCCCTGGATCAGGCGGTCCTCGTCGGCCGACAGCGGCAGGCCGTAGTAGGCCTTCTCGGCCACCTGGGCGGGCAGGGTGACGTGGCCGATCTGCGACAGCATCGCCGCCACCTCCAGCTGCCAGCGCTCGCCCAACTGGAGCCGCGTGGCCAGCTCGCTGGCCAGCTTGCGGATCCGCACCGAGCGGCCGAAGGCGATCGGATTGACCATCGCCAGCATCTCCGTCAGCGCCTGGATGCTGCCGTGCAGCGTCTGCTGCAGCAGCACCCGCTCGGAGGTGAGCAGCCGGTGCTGCGTCACGGCGGCGGCGACCGCGTCGAGCAGCTGCGCCGGCGCGCAGGGCTTGCTCAGGAAGCGGAAGACCTGGCCGTCGTTCACGGCCGTGATCGCGGCGTCGAGGTCGGACTGGCCGGTCAGCAGCATGCGAACGGCATCGGGCGCCTTGTGGCGCGCCTGGGCCAGGAAGGCGGCGCCGTTCATCCCAGGCATCCGCATGTCGGAGACGATCACGGCGATGTCGCTCGCCTGGTCGAGCAGGGCCAGGGCCTCGGCACCGCCGGTGGCGGTCGAGACGGTGTGCGCGCGGCGCAGGTTGAGCTTGAGCGACTCCAGGACCTGGGGTTCGTCGTCGACGCACAGGATGTGCGGCTTGGGTGGTGGGTTCAGGGGCATGGGCGGGTCCCGTCGGGCGCGCAGGGCGCGCATCTGCCGGCGATGGGCAGCCGGATCGTGAAGGTCGCGCCGCCGCGCGCGTTGTTCTCGAAGCCGATCGCGCCGCCATGCTTCTCCGTGATCACCGACCACGCCATCGCCAGGCCCTGGCCGGTGCCCTTGCCGACCTCCTTGGTGGTGAAGAACATCTCGAAGACGCGCGGGGCGATCTCCGGCGCGATGCCGATGCCGTCGTCGGCGATGGTGACGAAGGCATGCGTCGCGTCGCAGCGGGTGCGGATGTCGATCAGGCCCCGGCGCTCGCTGCCAGCGTTCCTCTGGGCGATCGAATGGGCGGAGTTGACGATCAGGTTGAGCACCACCTGGTTGATGTCGCCGATGAGGCAGTGGACCGGCGGCAGCTCGCCGAACGCGGTGGCCAGGTCGGCGACGAAGCGGTATTCGTTGCGCGCGATCGTCAGGGTGCTCTGGATCGCCTGGTTGAGGTCGGAGGGCGCCATGACGTCGTTGCCCGGATGCGCGAACACCCGCATCGCCTTCACGATCGCGCTGACGCGGTCGAGGCCGTCCTGGCAGCGCGCGAAGGCCTTGGGGATGTGCTCGGCGAGATCGGCCAGGTCGATGGTGTCGGCGCTCTCCACGAGCGCGCTCGCGGCGGCGTCCAGGCCGGGCGCCGCCGTGGCGTCGCCCAGACGGTGGCGCAGGGTCTCGACATGACCCAGGCAGTCGAGCAGGTCGTCGGCGGCCTGCCGCAGGAAATGCACGCTGTCGTTGACGAACTGGATCGGCGTGTTGATCTCGTGCGCGATGCCGGCGGCCAGCGTGCCGACCGACGCCATGCGGTCGGCCAGCCGCAGCTGCGCCTCCAGCCGATGGCGCTCGGCCAGGTCGTGGCAGACCGCCACCAGCAGCACGGCCCGGCCCTGTTCGTCGTAGATCGGCGACTTGGTCGTGTGCACCCGCAGCACCTCGCCATCGGCGCGCGTCAGCGGTTCGCTGGGGATGACGATCGTCTGGTGCTCGTTGAAGACGCTGGCATCGGCCTCGACGTACTGGCGGGTGTATTCGGCGCGGTAGTAGGGGCTGTCGACGACGTGCTGGAAATGCTCCTTCGACATGCCATAGGCGGCGCGGAAGGCGGCATTGGCCCAGACCAGGCGCGAGCCCGGCGCCTTCAGCAGCACCATGTCGGGCACGGCGTCCAGGATCTGCTTGAAGAGCGTCTCGATCTCGGCCTTCGAGAGTTTCCCCAGTTCCTCGCTCAATCGCTGCATGGTCCCGCCGGGCAAAGGAAGCGATTATGGGGAGGTGCCGATGTCCACGCCGGCGACGTCGGTGGCCCGGCGGCCGATGCGGTTCGCGCCGCGGCGGGCCGGTACACTGCGTGCCGGGTGGTGCACGTCATGTCGGGTGCATCAGGATTCGCGCAGGTCGGGCCGCCGCGCGGCTTCGTCACGACCTAGGAATCCCATGTCAGACACCCCGATCCAGTGGATCGCCGCCGCTCTCTTCGCGATCGCCCTGCTGCACACCTTCGGCGCCAAGCAGTTCGAACGCCTCTCCCATCGTCATCCGCGCCATGCCGGCCTGTTCCACCTGCTCGGCGAGGTCGAGGTCGTGTTCGGCTTCTGGGCCATCGTGCTGGTGCTCGTCATGGCGCTGGTCTCCGGCGGCGGCGCGGCGCTCGACTATGCCGAGTCGCGCAACTACACCGAGCCGCTGTTCGTCTTCGTGGTGATGGTGATCGCGGCCTCGCGCCCCGTGCTGCGCACCGTGATGTCGCTGGTCAACGCCGTGGCGCGCTGGATGCCGGTCCGCACGCCGCTGGCCACCGCCTGGCTCGGCCTGGCGGCGGTGCCGCTGCTGGGCTCGCTGATCACCGAGCCCGCCGCCATGACCATCGCCGCCCTCATGCTGGCCTCGCAGATCTTCCGCCCGCAGGTGCCCGAGCGCGTCAAGTACCTGGCGCTGGGCGTGCTGTTCGTCAACGTCTCGATCGGCGGAACATTGACCTCGTATGCCGCGCCGCCGGTGCTGATGGTGGCGACCACCTGGCAATGGGACAGCGCCTTCATGCTCGCCAATTTCGGCTGGAAGGCGGCCATCGCGGTGCTGGTGAACGCCACCGTCGCCACCTATGTCCTGCGCACGCACCTGCGGCCCGCGCCCGTGGGCAACGACGAGCTGCCCGAGGAGGCCCGCGTGCCGCTGTCGGTGGTCGTGGTGCATCTCGGCCTGCTCGCGGGCGTGGTGCTGTTCGCCCATCATCCGGTGGTGTTCCTCGGCCTGTTCCTGATGTTCCTCGGCTTCACGCAGGCCTATGAACGTCATCAGAGTCCGCTGATCCTGAAGGAGGCCCTGCTGGTCGGCTTCTTCCTCGCAGGCCTGGTCGTGCTGGGCGGCATGCAGCAGTGGTGGCTGCAGCCGATCGTCTCGGCGCTGGCGCCCCTGGCGCTGTTCGTCGGTGCGCTCGGTCTCACCGCCATCACGGACAACGCGGCATTGACCTATCTCGGCTCGCTGATCGTCGGCATCCCCGATGCCTCCAAGTACATGCTGGTGGCGGGCGCCGTGGCCGGGGGCGGACTGACCGTGATCGCCAACGCGCCCAATCCGGCCGGCGTGGCGCTGCTCAAGCGCGGTTTCGCCGACGAGACGATCGGCGCCGGCGGGCTGCTGCTGGGGGCCCTGGGACCGACGCTCGTCGCGGCGGCCGCCTTCCTGTTGCTCTAGCGGAAGCGGGTGAACCGCGGCGTGCGATGCCGGGGTTCCGGAAGGGTGGCCGTGAACGGTCGCTCGCTGTGAATGGCCACTGTGAGTAGTGCTTAAGACGGCGTGCGCAAAGCGCGTTCAGGACGTCAATACCACTTTGGGATTATCTCGCAAGCCATTGTCGCGACAAGGTCGTTAGCCTTTCCGTGTCCTGCTGATCGAGGCGCCCGGGCGTCGCAAGCGTTGTGGGGCGTGCTCCCTTCCACCCGATCCGCGCGGCGCAGTCGATCGGCCCGGCCTCACGCAATGCACATTGGATCTTCCCCATGAACGGTCGCTATGAAATCCTGGATGGATTGCGGGGCGTGACGGCCATCCTGGTCGTGTCGCTCCATTTCCTCGAACCGATCGACATCCCGGGCCTGCGCATCGGGCATGCCCGCCTGGCGCTCGATTTCTTTCTCTGCCTGAGCGGTTTCGTTCTCACCCATGCCTATGGCGACCTGCTGGCGAGGCGACTGTCGTTCAGGAGTTTCTACACCACGCGCTGCATCCGGCTCTATCCGATGCTGTTGTGCGGCCTGGTCGCCGGGATGCTGGTGCTGTTGGCGAAGCTGGTGCTGCAAGGCGACGTGGCGACGATCTGGAACCTGCTGGGCGCCTCGGTCGCCAATCTCGTCATGCTGCCGTCGTCCCTGTTCCCGATCGGCCATGCGCAGTCCTGGCCGGCCAATCCGCCGCAGTGGGCGCTGTTCCTGCAGTTCGTCGTCTCGCTGGCATTCCCGTGGCTGCTGCGCGCCGGAGACCGGCCGCTGATCGCCGTCATGGGACTGGCGGGGGTGGTGGTGGTGATCGATGCGCTGACGCGCCCGCACGTCCCGCTGCGCGACGCCTGGGCCGTCATGCCGGTCGGCCTGATCCGCGTGCTCTATCCGGTCTGCGTCGGCATCCTCCTGTATCGGCTGGCGTCCCGGCTGCCCCGGCGGCCCGTGGAATCGCCCGCCCGATGCGTCGGCCTGGTCTTGATGCTGATGGCGATCTTCTTCGTGCCGATGCCACGCGCGCTCAGCGGCCTCTACGAGGCGGTCGCCGTGCTGATCCTGCTGCCGATGCTGCTGCTCCACGCGGCGTCGATCGCGCCGGCGGCCGGACTACGACCACTCACGCTGTGGCTCGGCGCGGTGTCCTATCCGCTCTACGCGCTCCACTATCCGGTCGTGCGGGCCGTGCTGGGTGCGCTGCGACGCTTCGAACCCCTGCCGATCTGGCAGCACGGCCTCGTCGTGGTCGTCGCCATCGGCGCTTGCGTGGGACTGGCCTGGGTGGCGTTCAAGCGCATCGACGTGCCGGTGCGCCGCTGGCTGACGCGTCGCCAGGCCGAGGCCGGGGCCGGGCTGGAAATCGGAACCGGGGATGGCAGCGGCACGGGCGGCGGTGGCACCCTGCATCACCCGAACCCGCGCGAGGTTCTCTCGACGCAAGGCGCCGGCGCCCACGAGGCGCCACGGCGCACGCTGTTCGAGGAGCCGGCGCGGTCGCGACCGCGACCGCGTCATCGTTCGTGGCCGTGAGGCCGGCGGGCGAGCCTCGGCGAAGGCTCGGCGGGGTCGCGGGCATGGCATCCGTCATGGTGGCGCCTGCATGACCATCGAGGCCAGCCCCGGTCGGCCCCGTGATCCGCCAGAACCCGGCCACGCGAACCCGGAAGGAGGACCTCGGTGCCAAGGGAACCAGCGATCTCTTCGTCATGCGACGAGGAGGATTCAGGCCGGACGGGCCAGCCGCAACGAGACCAGCCCGCACAGCAGCGCCAGGCCAGCGGCAGCGAAGAGCGCGGCATGGCTGCCCGCCAGCAAGGCTTGCCGTCCATCGATCCCCGCGGGCTGTCCATGCGCGATGGCGCCCGCCAGGGTTGCCAGCACGGCCACGCCCAGCGCGCCTCCCATCTGGCGGGAGGTGTTGGCCACCCCGGACGCCAGCCCGGCGTCCTGCGCCGGTACGCCGGAAGTCACCGCATGCGTGGCCGCCAGGATCAGCAGGCCCAGGCCGGCGCCGACCAGCAACGTCGGCCCCAGCACATGCTGCAGGAACGCTGCATGACGTGGCAGGACCCCCAGCCAGGCCAGCCCCGCGGCCGCCAGCAGCGCGCCTCCCAGCGGCAGTCGCCGGGCTCTGCCCGCGCCCATCGCCTTCGTGAACAGCAGCCGTACCGCCGCCAGCATCGAGCCCATCGGCAGCAGCGCCAACCCCGTCTCGCGCGCGCCGTAGCCTGCCACCTGCTGCAGGCTGGTGGAGATCAGGTAGATCGACGCGGCGAGCAGGGCCCCCAGGCCCAGCATCAGCAGGTTGCCTGCGGCGAGTCCGGGCAGTTCGAAGATCGACAGGCGCATCAACGGATGGGCGCTGCGCTGCTCGATGAGGATGAACATCACGAACATTCCGAGCGCCAGGACCAGCGCGCCCGACACCAGCGGAGAACCCCAACCCCGTGCGGTCGATTGCGTGATGCCATAGACCAGCAGCGCGCTGCCGACCGTGGACGTCAGCGCACCGGGCACGTCCAGCCGAGGCCGCGTCGTCGGTGCGACCGGGGCCAGCAGGCTGGACGCGATGCCCGCCATCAGCGCCAGCCCCACCGGTACGTTGACGAACATCACCCAGCGCCAGCCCACGCCTTCGGTCAGGAGGCCGCCGATGACCACGCCCAGCGCGAAGCCGGCGGAGTTCAGCGCGGCCCACAGTGACAGCGCGCTGGCGCGGGCCTGCTGGTCGTGGTGCGTCGCCGCCATCACCAGCGTCATGGAGGAGGTCGCCAGCACGGCGGCGCCGAGGCCCTGCACGGCGCGTGCCGCCAGCAGCCATGCGGCATCGTCGGCCAGGCCTCCGGCCAGGCTGGAGAGCGTGAAAAGGAACAGGCCGGCCAGCAGCACCGGTCGCCGCCCGTAGAGGTCGCCCGCACGCGCCGCCAGCAGCATGCAGCCGCCGAAACTCAGCAGGTAGGCGTCGATCACCCATTGCTGGGCCTCGGCGGACAAGTGGAGGTCACGCTGCATCGCGGGCAGGGCCACGTTCACGATCGAGCCATCCATCACCACCATGAACGAGGCGAGACAGGCCATGGCGATGACCAGCCATGGGGGAAGGTGGGGGCGCAGCAGGGGCGAAGCGGAGGAAGGGGCGGTGGCGCGCATGGGGACAGGACTCCAGGGGTTCGTGGGGACGCAGTGTCCGGCCGGCAGAGGAGGACCTGATAACGTCGTAGGGACGTAAAACGATGAAATCCAGCCATGCGCTCGACCCCCGCGAATCCCGAACCTCCCGTCTCGCCGAACATGGCGCTGTTCGAGCTCGGCGAGCGCGCCGATGGCCCGCCGCTGATCGCCATCTGGGGCAGCGAGAAGACGGACAGCGACTTCCAGCTCGGGACGCGCGAGACCGGCTGGCACCAGCATCTGCGCGGCCAGATCTTCTGCATCGAGAACGGCCTGATGCACGTGCGCACCGGCCGGGGTTCCTGGCTGCTGCCGCCGAACCGCGCCGGCTGGGTGCCGCCCGGCATGCCGCACATGGCCAGCATCAGCGGGGTGATGAGCGGCTGGAACGTGCTGGTGACGCCCGAGGCCGCGCGGGCCTTGCCCTCCGATCCCTGCGTCGTGGGCGTCAGTGAATTGATGCGCGCCCTGGTACGCCGCGCGGTGGGCTGGAGCGGACAGGGCCGGCTCACCGCCGCGCAGCGCCGGGTGACGGCCGTGCTGCTGGACGAACTGCGGCATGCGCCGCACGAGCCGCTGCATCTGCCCATGCCCACCGACCGCCGGCTGCTGCGCATCGCGCGGGCCGTGCTGCAGGCGCCGGGTGATGCGCGCACGCTCGATGAATGGGCGGCATGGGCGGGGCTGTCGCCGCGCAGCCTGACGCGGCTGTGTCGGGCAGAGTTGGGCACGAGCTTCGCGCAGTGGCGTCAGCAGGCGGGACTGGTGCATGCGCTCGAGCGCCTGGCGCGAGGCGAGTCGGTGGCCCGCGTGGCCGATGCGCTGGGCTACGCCACGCCGAGCAACTTCATCGCGATGTTCCGGCGCGCCTTCGGGGAGTCGCCGGCTCGGTACTTCGCCCACCGCGCGACGACGCGCGATGGGGCCAGCGAGGCGTTGGCGACGTCCATGCGCTGAGGCAGCGCCGCGTCGTCATGGCTGCGACGACTGGGCGGGCCCGGTCGGCATGCGCGACAGCGCGACCCCTGCCAGCAGCAGCGCAACCAGCAGGTACGGAACGCCCGCCCCGAACTCGTAGAGCAGCGTGCCGATCAGCGGGCCGAGCACGATGCCGAGACCCTGCGCTGCGCCGACGGACCCCGCTGCGGCGCCTTGTTCATGGCCCTCGACCGCATTGGCTGCCAACGCCGCGAAGGCCGGGAAGACCCCGCCCATTCCTGCGGCCGCGACGAAGTAGCACGCCGCGAGCCAGGTCGGCGTCGCGGCCATCGCCGTGGCCCCGAAGCCGAGGGCCGAGACCACGGCGCCCGTGCGGATCAACCGCAGTGGCGACCAGTCCAGCTTGCGCACCACCAACTGCGAGGCCATCAGACCGATGCCCACCGCCGTGAGTGCGATGCCGGCCGCGCGTGCCGCCGGTCCCGGTGCCAAGTGCAGCCGATCGATGGCGAAGAAACCCACCGTGATCTGCGCGATGGCCACGCAGAACATCGCAATGAAGGCCACCGCCATCGGTCGTCGCAGCCGGGCGTCGGTGACGCGCAGCGCGGAGGGCAGCGCCGTCGCATGGTGTTCCTGCCGCGGCAGTGCCTTCCAGAGCACCAGCCAGCCCGTCGCCGGCAGCAGCGCCGTCACGTACAGCGGCAAGCTCAGGCTGTACTGCGCCAGCGCCGCAGCCAGGGCCGGCCCCAGCACCATGCCCACCGCATTGGCCGCGCCCAGCGAGGCCATGGCTCCGGCCCGTCGCTGCGCAGGCACGTAGTCGGCGATCAGCGCCTGGCCTGTCGATGGAATGGCCGCGTAGAACGCGCCGATGGCCCCACGCGTGAGCAGCAATCCGGAGAACACGAGCAGCGCCGAGGGCATGAACCGCAGCGACGCCACGAGCACCGCGCACATGGCCCAGTAGGACAGGGCGAAGCCACCGACACCGGTCAACAGGATCGCACGACGCCCGCGCCGGTCGCTCGCCGCACCCCAGGAACGTGAGAGCAGCATCCACAGCACACCGCCGACGGTGACGGCCGCTCCGGCCTGCCAGGCCGGCAGGCGCAATTGCCGCGCCAAGGGACCGACGATGGCCACGAACGCCATCATGGCCATGGTGCAGGCCGTGTTGGCGGCAAGCAGGGGCTTGAGGCTGAACATTGCCTCCGCGGGACTGGAAGAGGATGGATCGATGGCGATGTCGGGGCTCATGCGGTCATCTTAAATGAGAATGTTTCGCATTTGATGACGATCGATCGTCACGTGACCTTCAAGGGCGAAGTCTTGCAGGTGGCCGGATTCCTCGCTTGCTTCTGGGATCGTCGCCGCGCCGGTTGGCGAAGCCGTTGCCGGCGAGCGAACGTCCCTTCAGCTAGCGATCGTCTGGTGATCGGTGGCTTGGATGCGTTTGCCGCGAAACAGCTTCTTGAATGCGAGGCTGGGCTTTTCCACCAGGTACCAGCTGAGGGCGCCACAGACGATGGACAGGAGAAATATCTGTGCCATGGCTGTGTATGCATTGAGGGAGGGGTCGTGCCAATACAGTATCTTGTTGATCGGAAACGCATAGAGATAGATGCCGTACGACATGTCCGGGACGCGATTGAAGCCGAGCAGATGTTTTCCGTGGTGGGCGTAGAAGATGATCGAATAACCCAGGAAAACGCACACCCCGAATTCCGCGACCGGTTGGAAGAAGAGCAGCGACAGGCACAGCAGGAATGCCAGGGTCGCCAGCGTCGAGTTCCATGGAATTCTGTGGCGAAAGACATAGAAGCTGCCGCCGACGGAGAAGGCCATGATGAATCTGGACAGTTCCTCGTGTGGAAGCGGAATCGACGATATCCGATTGAAAATCTGGAGACAGGCGCAGAGGAAAGCCAGTGTCAACAGAAAATATCGGCGCCTCAGCATGCCCGCCATCCCGAATCCCAGAACCAGCAGGTAGCACTTGAATTCATAGGAGATGGTCCACATCGAATTGTTCATCGTCGGGTAGAAGGTATCTTCAAACACCGGCGGTATGGCGGGTCGCTTCAAGGTCACGAGACTCTTCAGATAATCCACCGGGTCGAAATCGTGCCAATAGCTGGCATTTCCATACAGGGGCCCCAGGATCAACGCGCACAGCAGGGAGGCGACGATGAATGCCGGAAAGATCCGCAGGATGCGACTCGATAGAAAGGCGGAGAATCTCGGATTCTCGAGCCAGCTTTTGGTGATCAGGTAGCCGCTGATCACGAAGAAGCAATCGACCGCCAATTCTCCGAAAGAGATCGAACCGAAGATCGTGGTCAATATCTCGTTCGACCGGTCTCCATCCTTGATTTCGTGGGCGTGCGAAATGATGACCAGACTTGCGAAGACGAACCTCAACAGATTGAAGTTGTTGTTGTTGTTCTTGACCGTGTTCGGTGTCATGGGCGTGCGGCATTCATGTGGGAAGGCGTTCGACATGGACGCTCCCAATCATCGGCAGCAGGTACAGCGCGACGACGATGCATTCTGGCCTGCGATACGAAACAGGTAAATGATCGAGGTTCGAATGGTCCTGCCTGGAAATACCTCGCATTGGGTCGATCGACGCGCCATGGATCTCCTGCGACGGTCTTCAAGTCACAATCAATTGCGATTGCCGAAGTGGAAGGAGGGTGACTTTCGAGCTGGTGGCGATCCGGGCCCGCCATCACCGCGGAGACTCTAGAAATCACGCGATCCGATGGTCTGCTTCAGAGTCGCCGTCCCCGGTTCGGCCCTCGCCCGGTGGCACCTGAGAGTCCGGATGGAAATGCAAGGATCCGACTCTGGTCGGCACGGCTGGCGGGACTCGGTGAAGCCGTGGATTAGACGGTTTTCCGGGTCCGGGGAGTGGCCTGGAAGGCCGTTCCGTTGGCCATCAAAGCCGGTCGAGATCGTTCAATTTTGAGCGCTTTCCGAAGGGGTCGTAGCGGTGTTTGCCGTCGTCGGAGACGGCTGCTCCCGGCCCTGAGCGTGGATTGGGCAGGCCGCGCGGGCGTCGCGCTCGGTCCCTGGCGTCACGCATCGGACTTCCGTCGACGTGTCATCCGGGCATTGCCGCCCTGATTCGCGCTGATGGAAATGGATCGATGTTTCAGTGATCGCTGCAATTCGTTCCCCAAACTATTTCGAGACTTCGGAAATGACGTCGTTCGAACTGCAATGGAGCGACAGGGTCTGCAATGCGAAGGCGGCTTTCCAAATCGAGGAATATTCGAAGATGGTTCGGAATGTCGTTGTTTTCAGCATCGCGCATCGATTTGACTTGGCGACGAATTCGCTTGCGCTCGAGCCGTGGGGAACGAACGCTCGGGCGAGCGAGCGTCGTGGCAGTGCGTGAAGACAGCGAGCGTGCCATCGGATGCATTGGAGCGCCGCCAGCGACTGGGCCATTAATGCAGCGCTCATGTGCATGACGCTCCATGCATGAATGCCGACTCCATGCCATCTGCTTGGCAAACCGAATGCGCTTCGGCCTTCTTTCAAGCATGAGTCGGGCACGGGTTCCAGCGCAGAGGCCGGAAAGTCGATTGGAGCGGGTGAAGGGAATCGAACCCTATGAAGCTCCTTGATTCCTAAGGAGAATCTTCGACATGTGCCCCAGGAAGTGACACACGTAGATCATGCATAAGTTTGTACGGGCTGGCAAGGCCGTTCACTTGTTAGTCATCACCTTGCATGATCCCTGAAGTAGAATTTTGTCAAAGCCTATGGTCTTCTAATTCTTACTTCTTACGCTATAAAAATGAGATTGCTGCAACAAATAATCGAAGAAGCTGTCTCCAGAGATGTCGATGTAGCTAGATTGCTAAGATTGTGTTTGGTATTGGCTGCAAGACTCAAAAACGATCAATTAAAGCAATGGGTTAAACATGAGTTGGAGGGATACCCTGATGAAGCGGATCTGCCGAATTATCGAGTGCTTACATCTCATAATAAAGGGTATTTTATGGCTATGAGTTGGCGTGGGGAATTAGAGATACCATTAAGTACTTTGCCGGAGGAATTGAGAGATTTTTATGCGGATGTGCGGTTTAGAAGCAGTATTGCTGAATGCCTAGACCTTGCGAACAGAGGGTCGCGTCTTAGTAGTCCTTCGCTACGAAGACCGTGGCCGCTCCCGCTCGCTATGCGTTGTGGTAAGAAGCTCTCTCCGCAGAGTCAATGTACTGCGGCATGGTCAGAAATCTCAGTTTCTGAAATGTCAGCAGTATTGGATCAAGTAAAAACTCGCGTGATGTTATTTGCGCTTGAGATCGAGGGGGCCGATCCATCCGCAGGTGAATCAGGGGCCTCAATACTAGGACAAGAAAAAGTGACTCAAATTTTTAATACGACTATCAATGGTGGAAGCGTTCAAAACATGGCTGTTGGAAGTCAAGGCGTCAACCAGTCGATAATTAACGGGATTGAGGCCGGCGATCTTGGGTCACTTTTTGCAGCTTTGGTTCAATTGGGTGTGCCCGCTGATAATTTGCCCAGTCTTGAAATTGCATTGAAAGATGATCGTGCTGATGGCGGGCCCGGTCTAGGCTCTAAAGTAAAGGGGTGGTTAAGTGACTTGGCAATTAAAGCGGGGACTAAAGTTGCAGATAAAGGGATTGATTCATTGGCGTCGCTTGCAGGACAAGCCGTGATGGCTTATCTCGGTGTGAGTGGTTAGGCAGCGTTAATCGAAATTGCTAGCGTCAGCCTGTGACTTGTGGAGTGCCCTAAGCGCAGCCATGACCTCAGCGGGTGGGCGAGACAGTGCAACGCTAAGGGCCTTTTCCCGTTGAACATCCTCGCTTAGTACAGGACGGTCTCGACGTCGATAGGCGTATTCCTCTTGTCTCTTCTTTATCATGAGCTTGACTGCATCAACGTAGGGCCCGCTGCGAGATACCTTAAGAGTTTTCTTGGCCCAAGCTAAACGTTGACGGCGCTCAAATGCTTCTCGCGCATTCTGATGTTCCGCTTCTTTGCATACAGCCTTGAAGGCAGGGTTTTGAAAGCGCTCAGCTTCCTTTTTGGCCGCCCGGCGTTGCCGGGCCTGCTCATTGACCTTGTCTCGCTGAGCCGCCTTGCGTTCCATAGCTGCCTTGGAGGCGCAGGGCTTGCAGCGGGTCCCGTAGAAGCTCAAATTCCACTTGTATCGCTCACCATTGCGCTCATAGAAGTGGAGTGCATCGAGAGGCAGGATTAGCTTGCATAGGGTGCAGCGTCGATGCGACGGTAAGAGGTTTGGATGCGGCCTGTGAAGGCGCTTATCGATCTCCAGGGGCCCTGAGGAATGGCGTGGCATGGTAGTAAATGGTTTGGAGGTCTAGGGGGTCTGAGGGTCTCCTGGGGCTTCCCCATGACCCACAGGGTCCAGAGAGGCTTGCAGAGGTGTCCGAAGGCGTCTGAGAGGCTCTGAAAGCCTCCGGGGTCCCTGTGCCCCTGGTAAGCTCAAAAGACCCATAGGAGGGGCCGCACAAGGGTATGAGACCCTTGGGCCTGGACGGTCCATGGAGACCTCAGGGCCTTATGAATCAATGACTTAGGTAGGGCAAGGAGGCTGCATAGCCCTTCTTACAGGCCCATGCATGGCGCCGCTGTGTCACCTGATCGCTGGCACACATGGCCAGCACGGGATTCTTAATCCGATGCTTCCAACCGTTTCCTCAGAGGGAGAAAGGGCGGAGGCACGGGTGGCTGTGGGTGATCCTGTGGCGTCGGCCCCGGCAGAGCCCCGGCAGAGGCCCCAGGAGGCCGGCTGACTCTCAAGGATTCCCAGGCTGCCCAGAAGGCGACCCCGGGGGCATGGGGGAATCCGGCTTCACGCGCGGACGCAGGAGTGGTCGCGAAAGTCTGGACCAAAATTAAGCCGCTCTCCCTTGGTCTTCCTGGGCCTGTATGGTCCCCTGTTGACCGCTTGCTCGGCCGGGGTGGCCCAGCGTATGTTGCCGATCTCATAGTGACCCGAGGGGTCCACGCGGTCCAGGGTGGTTCCCAGGGGGCGTAGGCCAATGGACCTCACCACTTCCGCATACTTGAGCCTGTATTCGATTCCCACGTAGCCCGGACCGTCCTGAGGCTTTGGGCTGTTACATCGTTGCCGGGCATTGCACAGGGAGTTGTGCGTCGGTGGGTGTTGAAGCCCGTACTTCTTTCCTGGGGTCTTACTGCGCTTCCGCTTGCGTAGCCGTTCGCACGACCTGCATGCGCTTCTGAGCCTTTTCCCATTTGGTGGGAACGAGGAGAGGCACAGATCGAGCTTGCAAGCGCTACAGGTCTTGGTGGCCCCTTGTGGGGGTGTAGGAGTTGTCATCACAAATAAGGGCGGCCCGGGGACCCAGGCTGACCCGAAGGACAGCTAGGACACCCGGGCCGCATGGCTTACTGGTTTAGGGAGTTGTCCACCTCCTGAAGGAAGCGGATTTGCTGGTTGAACGGGAGGAGCCTGAGGAGCTTCTGGCCCGCCTTGTCGAAGTCACCGTTGACGGTGTTGGAGATCGCCGTGTAGATGTTCTGGGCCTCCCCGAAGGCAGGACCCAAGGCCGAGGCGACCGCGCTGTTCTGGGAGAACTTCGTGCCAGGGTCGAAGAACTTGGTGCCCAACATGTTGTTGATGTGGGCGCCCAAGCCGGTCTTCGTTGCCATGTCGAAGTAGGGGCTGGCGGCCCCCAGGATTCCCGAGCGATCCACCATCTCGCGTGCGAGCGTGGAAGGGTTCTCGGTCCACGAGTCCAGCTTCTCATCGAGCTTGCCGTTCTCGTAGGCCCGCAGCATGGACATGGCGGTCCCCAGGGCGATGGAGGTCGCGAAGGCCGCCATGCCTGAGTAGTAGTCCCCGGTCACAGCGCCGCGTTGCACGGCTGCCTGGAGGAAGAACCGCAGCGACATGTACGCATGGCTCTGGAATTGACCCAGGGCCTTGTAGTAGATGCTGCCGTCATGGAGACCCACGGGCACTGCGCCCATGCTCTCCGTGTAGGCCGAGCGGTTCTGGGCCTTCACGATGAAGTTCTCGAACACCTCCACCATGCGGGGGTCATCCCACTGATCGATCCCAGGGTCCACGAGGCCGCTGATCTTCTTGCTGTGCTTGCGCATCTGCTCGGCGATCTTGGCGTACTCAGGGCCACCGATGTTCATCGAGGCGAGCTGAGCACGGCGTGAGTGGCTCAGGGAGTCCCAGGGGGTCTTGGAGAACTTGGCGACGTCCGCGATGTGGGCGAAGGCAGCGGTGCGGCGCGTGAAGTCGGACACGAGGTTGAGCCCGGTTGCCCAGGTCACCTTGTCTCCCACGTTCTGCATACCGACCTCCAGCTCCCGGGTCATCTTGCGGGTGATCCCGTCACCGACACCGAACTGGTCCAGAGCAGACCCACGACCGATGGCTCGCTGGGAGACCCCGGTGTGCGAGGCGTTTTCCATGGAGGCCATCAGGACCTTGATCTGGCGCAGCCCCTCCAAGCGTCCGTCAGCGTCGTTCAACACACGGGCGTCGATCTCCTTGAGGAGCTTCGAGTAGGCCCGAGCGTTGGTCAGCACCTGACTCACGAAGCGTGGGTTGGTGAAGATGGCGGTGGCGACGTCCTGGATGGCTGCTTTCCAGATACCACCCGCGATGCGGATGTAGGCTCCGTTCATCAGGGTCTTCACGGCGAAGCTCGCCATGTCCGTGGGCTCCACGGTCCCCTTGCCGGCATTGCGGTCCCACATGTACTTGAAGTCCTTCAGACCCTTCTCGTGCATCGTCTCTCGGGCGCCGCGTTCGGGGTGATCCTTCGGGACGGACTCAACCCACTGGCGGAGTTCCTCGTCGGCCTTGGCGGCCAGGGTGCTGTAGCTCTGACCACCGAAGGCGTCGTGCAGGGCAAGCCGGCCACCCATGTCCCGCGTGTAGCGGTCCATCATGTAGCTCAGGTCGCTCTCCACCATCCCCTCGCGCTGGGCCTCAGCCATCAGCTCCTCGTTCCACTTGAACCGACGTTCCTTCAGGCGACCGATCTCAGGCGCCTCATCCAGCAGCATTCCGCTCGGGTAGTGATCCAGTCCGCTGAGGGACCGGGCCAGCTTCTCGGCGTACTCTGCCTTGGGGGTGCGCTTGCTCGCGGCGTCGAAGGCCCGGCCCGTCTTGCGGAACTGGGACTTGGCTTGGCGGAGTTCCTTGCGTCCGATGCTCAGACCCTTGCGGGCTTCCTTCCAGACCTGGATACCTTCCACCTGAGCCCTGCGGGCCTCGGCGACCTTGGCGTGCAGTTCGTCCAGGCGGGAGCGCTGGATGTCCAGCATCTCCACGATCCCCTCGTTGGTGTCAGCGGCGTGCTTGTCGCGGCGGTACTGATCGACCTCCTTGACCACCGACTCGCGGAACTGGACAGCATTACGCTGCTTGGTCGCTGCGGCGCTCAGGGCGGCCTCAGCTTCTGCGAGCTGGGCGTTGGCGACCTTGCGGGCCATGAGGGCCTCATCGATCTTCGCCATGGCTTCCAGGTACTCGGGGGACCCGGGAACCATCTTGCCTGGGCGCTTGCCCGACTCGGGGTCCTTGGGGCCGCTGCGTTCTTCCCGGAGGAAGTCCACCAGACCGTCAGCTTCTGCTTTGGTCTTCTTGGCGGCCATGGCGCCCTCAAGGGCCTCATCGACCGCTGGGCCCGTCTCCTCGAACTTCCGGGCAGCGTACTCGCCCAGGTCCAGGAGGTCGGGGTACTCCTTCCCCAGGGACTGTAGGCGGGCCTCTGCGGCCTCCGCACGACCCTTGGCGTACCCGAGGTTCCGGGCTTGCCAGTTGGCTTCCATGGCCCGTGCTCGCGTCTTCGCGGCCAGGACGGTCTTGACCTTCTTGTCGCTCTCGTGGAGCTTCAGGCCCTCGGTGAGTGCGTCGACCTCGTTGATCGCCCGCTCCAGCTTCAGCTCTGCGGCAGTCCAGGCGGTGGCAGCCTGCTCGCGCAGGTTGTGTTCCAGCTCGCCGTTCCACTCGCGCAGGGCTTGGTTCCAGAGGACCGGGTCGGCCTGGATGTCCTCCAGAGTCCGGGCTTCCACGGCGGGCGTGGTGCCCACCGCATCGACCTTGTCGCGGACCCATCCGCTCTCGCGGAGCCATTCCTCCTGCGGCTGCTTCTCCAGCAGGCGCATGACGATGTTCTCGAACTTCGAGCGGTTACGCATGATCTCGCCACGCACGAACATGACCGGGAGGCCATAGTCCTGCTGGAGAATCTTGGGGTCCACCAGACCCTTGTCGACCGCCTGCTTGAACATGTTGTCCATGTGGCGGGTCGACGCCTCGGCGGCCTTGATCACGCTGGAGTACAGCTTGTCGACTTGCTCCGGGGTCCGGCCATTGATCGACAGGCGCTGCTTGATCTCCTGCTCGGCCATGACGTTGTTCGTCATCTTGGCCCGCATGTGAGCCACGGCCTCGCCGAAGAACTCCTCGCGGGTGATCCGGTTCATCTGGACCTTGCCGTTGCTCAGGTCGTCCACGGCCCCACGGAGTCTCGCGGCCACCTTGGATTCCCCGAGGGCGGTCTGGGCCTCGCGCAGGTAACCCTTGAGGTCTTCCTGGAGCGCACGGCCCTTCTGGCGCCACACGTTGTTGATCGCCTCGGCCTCGGGGGCTGCGGCGTCACCACGGCCCATGGCGCGGTTCAGGAACCCGAACTGGTCCAGGCCCTGCGTCAGGAGACCACGGAGTCCCGGGGGGTAGTGGGGCATCCGGTCGAACACCGTGCCCTCACCCAGGGAGCCCACCTTGTTCAGGAGGGTGGACGTGGAGTCTGCGGCGCCTTGGAGGCGTGAGCCCACGGCACCGTCGCCTGTGGCCGGCAGGGTGTCCCCTTCGAGCGCTGCGATGAGTGCTGACATGTGATTTTTTCAGTTGTGTTCGCTGGGCTGCTTATGGCGGCGGGCCCAAACGAGGAAAACCCCCGGGACCTTGGAAGTCGTCGGGGGCTGCGGGTGATGTCGGCGGGACCTTTCAGTCCCAGGTGTTCGGCGGCGCGATGTCTACGGGCTTTGGGCCGGACTGCCGCGCCGTCTTGGCAACGGTGGCGTTGTGAATCTTGGTCATCCCGACCGTGGGACGAATCGTGGTGATCCGGGTGGTTCCATCGGCGAAGGTCAGGAGCCACTGGCCTCGGGCATGGAAGCTACAGAGGGTCAATGGAGACCCAGCGGCGTTCAGGTATTTCCGGGGTGGGGGCTTGGGGGCCGGGGTCTTCCAGCCGGTGACAAAGTTGGTCATTGACGCAAAGTAATGAACAAAAGGGGCCGCCCCAGATAGGGCGGCGATTCATGCAGGACGGCTGGAGTTCTTTGAAAGACCCAGGAGGCTCTTTCGGCGGTCGCGCTGCTCTTGGCGGTTCTGGTGGGCAGCGGCGTTCAAGTCCTTCCAGCAGACCTTACAGATTGGCCGGTAAGCCGGCGTGGTGGCCCCTCGTCTGTAGAACTGGGACAACGGTAAGACCTCGCGGCATGTGCCCCGGCATTGCTTCAGGGGCGCTGTAGTGGTGTCGGTATTCGTGCGCATGGGGTGTCATGCCGGCTGATCCAGCAGGCTGTAATGAACAAAAGGGGATGCAGCAAATCGGCCAGAACGGCCGGGCTGCGGAGTGATTGAGGATGGACCTCACATAGGGTCCACTACTCTCTTGTACTTTTATCGGGAAGCCTCTAGAACAGCGCAGGAGGCGCGGGGAGGCTGAGGGGCTACCCAGGTGGCGGCGACGACTACCCGCGCTTCCTAGGGCGTTTGCGCGTTCCGTAGGATGACGTGGTAAACCCAGACATTTCCTGGGTTTGTGGGTGTTCCCAAATGGGCACAAACAGGGGCGAAGTACCGGTTAAGGGGTCGCCGGTACACGCGCCGTGTACACAGGGTCCTAACCCTCTGCGAGGCGGCCTTACGGTCTCTACCCTGTGTCGCTTTAATCACCGGGCCTTGCTGGCTTGTCTACGTTAAACGTAGAAAAGGGTGTTACTCAGGTCCCTGGGAACGACACATGCGCCACAGCCCCCACGTCATCCATGCGGAGAACCTGCACGCGCTGGCAGTTCGCGTAGATGGTGTCTACGTGGTCCAAGGTGGCGTTGTGTTGCTCGGGGGTCATGACGGTCCCCAGCCTTCCACGGAATTGCACGGTGTCCGTGAGACGGCTGGTGTGCATACGGGTAGCAGGGGTGCCGTGAGCTTCAGCGGCTAAGGCTGCGGCGTTTTGGAAAAAGTTCATGTTATGTAGGGGTCAATAAAAGAAAAAAGCCTCAGGATTGCTGAGGCTTATTAAAGGGGTTTAAATTTGAATCAAGTTAATGATTGCACGACAGCATTAGCTATCAGAGGCACTGTCGGCCCAATCGTCGCTATGTTGGCGGCTGTGGATAGTGTATCTCTGATCTTTTGGCCCAGATCAGTTTTGAAAAGAAAGTGCCTATAAGGCGCATCGCGTAATGCGCGCCCTACAGTGACTTCTATTTCCTCCAATATGCCATCGGCACCGGTCAATTTATAATCATCGAGCGCGGCAATGATTTTGCGGAAACTCTTGACTAAATAAGTTTTAACCGTCAGATCGCATTCAGACTCTAGGGTTTCATTCAAAAGAGAAAGCAAATTGCTTCTGATTTGAGTAATCTCGTCCGCTGTTGCGACCTTGTTTTTTTCGTGCTGATGTAAAAGTCGAGCCGATAGGCCTAGATAGGTAAGAGTATGATTGTCAATCGAACCGTTAAAAGATTGCCAATGTCCATGCATGTTCTGGACCATGAACGCATTATTTACTGTAGTGGCCCAGTGACGCCATGAGTCGTCGTCTTGATCGGGGGATATTTCCTTAAGGCTCTGAACGGCTTCGGAGACTAGCGCCATGAGCTTGCTAAGCCTCGACATCAATAGGACTTCGTCGCCTTCTGCTTCCAAAAGAGAGGCCCAAGTATCCCTGCATGAATGACCGTCTGGAATGTTACGGCCGGCTTGCAGGACGGCCAGAAGTCGCGCGGCAGGGTTGTCGTATTTCATTGCCCTATTTTGCACTAACTCTAAGCCTGAGAATCTTCTTTGTCAGCCTACCCGCTTGCGCAGAAATAGCGACGAGATTGCTACCATTGCTGCTGGGACCATGAAAAGAATCCCGGGAAGGGCCAATCCCAGCGCGGCTAGCCAGTGCCACCCCAGGACATCCCGAGCACCAAAGAAAACACCGATGGTCAGCGGGAGCGTGAATCGTGTCGCTACTGCTAGAAGACATACGGCAAGTGCCCAGCCCCACCCGCACAAGTGCTCAATACCAGACCATCCGACCCCGAGCTGGACCAGACCGAACAGTAGAACGACGAAGAATGCGAGGGCGGCCATTTGAATCCCCTAGACAGGGCTACCAGTTTGCTCGCGTATCGCAAACGGAGGTGCGGATTCGGTTCAAGGGGTTTGAGTAGAAGCCAACTAGTTAACGGTTTTCAAGACCCGTATGGCGTCAACCTGGGCCTTCCGGACCTCCGCGAGGAATTCATTGAAGTCCCATTCACGTAGCGCCACCACAGCCAGGGCGAGGCCCTGTCTAGGGCCCTGCTTGACTCTGAGAGTACATGTCTCGCCATGTCCGTCGTCTTGGTTGACTTCAGAGCCAATCCTTGTCCGCAGATGTGCGGAGAGACGAACAGCCAACGCCCCAAGCTTCCGCCGCTCGTCGTATGTGAAAGTCGGCAGCTTGGGTCCAAGCTGGGTTGCCCGCTGAAACCTCAGGAACTCACGTTGAGCACTTGCTGATCTACGCACGTTGACGGGTGCGATGGGAGTCTTTGGCCCGATTCCCGCCATCGTCTGGGCATGCACCAGCAACACCCGCAACAGCGACTGCTCGCGTTCGATGGTCGCTGTACTGTTCCCCTCACGTCTCCGAGCATTCTTGAGTTCCTCCAGAACCCCAGGCGACACGTCCGCTACGGCAACCGTCTTGGACAGGGCAAACCGTTCGCTAACGACCTCGCGCCACAGACCGTCGACTAGGCGCATTTCCAAGCCAAACAGCTTTCGGACACGACTCAGGTTGCCCTTGCGGTCCCCCAGGGTCGTCGTAGCAAGCCAAGACTGCGCGGCATTCCAGAGCGTTGTACGGCTTACAGCGCCTTCTACGGCGTCCCGGGAATCCTTGGTAGCCTGGATAGCCTTGAGACGTTCTAGAGCCTCATACGCCTCAGCCTGGACGCGGTTGGCGGTCTTCGTGCTACCCCTGTACCGCTTTCCTTCAACCTTGAATTCGTAGTACCAGAATGAAGTCTCTGGTCGGCTGTAGAGGGCCATGGCTTAATGATAGGCCGCCTTGCGCAGGGAGCGGAACTCCCTGGCACCAGCGGACCGCGCGGCCTTCACGGCTTGCGAGAACTTCACACCGTCAGCCAACGGGGAGCCATCAGCGGCCATGACAGCAGCGGGGCCAGAGACACCCGTGCCGACAAGGATGGAGACCAGGGCGCCTGGGGTGCCTTGAAAGCCTTCGGGGAGGCTATCGACGCACAGGGCGGCCCATGACTGACCACAATCGGTTTGTCCGTATTCCGTCGAGACGACGGCGTGAGTGCGCTTAATCAGGTCAAGGCGGAGACCCTCGATAGCGGCTTGCTGGGTGGCGGTGAAAGTTGCAGCGTTTGCGATCATCTTGGCAGCTCACTAGGTTGGTTGGTGTGCTGTTAATGTAGATGCGCAATCAGAGATTTGCAAGTAGATTGTGTGTGTACAAAATCACGTTGCGGCTGATCATCTAGAAACTAGAATCTAAGTATGACAACTAGACCCCCAAGTGATCGCGGCCAAGGCCGTAAGGCCATCAGCCCTACGGGTGAACTGATGAGGTCCCGTCCTGTCCGCATGACGGACGACGAGTGGAATAAGTGCAAGCGCCTTGGTGGT
The DNA here is from genome assembly GCF_056679935.1 of Variovorax sp. PEI5. Classification (NCBI taxonomy): domain Bacteria; kingdom Pseudomonadati; phylum Pseudomonadota; class Betaproteobacteria; order Burkholderiales; family Comamonadaceae; genus Variovorax; species Variovorax sp. PEI5. The sequence continues at coordinate 1,233,589 of NZ_CM155257.1, read as the reverse complement.
GCGGCTTGGATACGGGACAAGATCAAGCGGGCCGCTGAGCCTGTGGATCAAGCGGCGTGATCCTGTAAACCCTGGGGAGCGCTAGGACCGCAGGGAAGTCCAAGTGCTCTACCGCACGCTTTAGGGTTGCCGGGGCCGGACGGTGGTAGTTGGACGCTCCCACGTTTCCCTGCTCATGACCCATGAGGGCAGTTATCAAGGCCTCTCCCAGCGGTGGATGCACGGCCCGCAGGGCGGTCCCTACGGTTGTCCGGAACGAGTGAAAGTCCCTCCATCGCCTGTAGACCGCTTGAGACTTGAAAAGCTCTCGATGAAAGTCCGACGCATAGACAGCGCCTGACCTGGATGGCTGTTCATGGAGGTCGGGAAACAAGCGCATGGAGTCCCCCAGACCCGCAGAGATCGCGCGAGCCCGCTGGTCCGACACGAAGTCCGCAAAGCCCAGAGCAAGCAGCTTGGAATGCACGGCGATCTGTCGGACCCCTGCGGATGACTTCACAGCCTTTCCGTCTTCCTCATTGATGGACAGCATCAAGACCCCATCACGGCTGGAGACATCCCGTAGCTGTAGCTGGCACAACTCGGCAAGACGGCAGCCGGTGAGGACTGCCATGGGGATGAGCCAATAGGCTGCGTCATGGCCTCCACGGGGATCAGAGGGCAGGGCGTAGGTCTGGTGTAGATCGGAGGCGAGGAGCGTTTCTAAGTCCTCGTTGTCCCAGGTGTCCCGCTGGGTCGCCTTGCCCTTGGCGATGGTCGTTCCTGCCCAAGGATTGGCGTCCAGGTATCCGCGTTCTTTCACAGCCCAGTTGATCAAAGCTTGGATGTTGGACAGGACATCAGATTGCGTCTTCGAGCTGGAGCCCTTCATGGCGGTCTGGATGTGCTGCTTGAAGCCCAGGGCGTGTTGGCGTGTCAGGCCCTCAAGGGGAGCCCAGTAGCCGCTGATCTCCAACATCTTCAAGGCGCGACCCATCTTGGCCTTGGCGTCCCTCGACTTGTCTTGTGCCCACTCGTCCTGCACGTCCCAAAGGGTCCGAAGGTTCCCCCCGGACTTCCGGGAAGCTTTGGGGGAGGCTGGTGAATCTGCGCGAGGCAACAGGCCCTCTGAGGGCTCAGGCATCTCCGGGGTAGTCACTGCCTCACCAAGGTTGCGACGGCCCACGTCAATCCACGCGGTGATGACGGCCCGTAGCACTGTCAGGACGGCAGGGCGATTCCGGGACCAATCGGCCGACAGGCCCAGCTGCCGGGCTTCTAGGGCGGCCTCTTCTTCGCCATAGGTGAGATGCCCACGAGCAAGCGAGGACGAAAGACCCATGGCGAGGGTGTCATGGATGCGCCCCAAGGTCTTGAGCTGCTCAGGGGTCATGCCATGCTTGCCAATCTCAACGAGCGTCTTAGGCCTTGGTGGACGGTCAGCCGTGAAGAAGCGCAGAGGCTCAGGTGCAAAGACCGTCAGGAAGGACCCCAGGGCCTTTGGATCGAAGCGAATGGCGTCATCCATCGCCAGGATGCGGGCACGGGCACGCTGCGCCAACAGGTCTGCCAGCTCGGGCGAGATGACCGCCTGTTGCATGGGCTGTAGCTGGGCTTGCTGGCGGGCGAAGGTGTCCGCGTAGGTCTGATGGATTCCCAGGGCAACCGTGCGGGCCACGGTGGCATCCGCAGTGTTCAAGCTGACCCTGACAAAGGCACGGCCTCCATGGAAGGAATCCCTGAGGGCCATGGGGATCATGACGCGGAGATACCAGTTGGTGGACCCCCCGCGCTGATGCATTCCAGTGATTTTTCGTGCTGCCATGCGGTGCTCTCCAGGTTCAATTTTATGAAGCTGTGACACACCCTGGGAACACATCGAAAGTGCCCGAGACTTAAGCTGGGCGCGGCTCCCAGCGCAGAGGCTAGGAAACCGTTGGAGCGGGTGAAGGGAATCGAACCCTCGTATGAAGCTTGGGAAGCTGCCGTTCTACCATTGAACTACACCCGCATCGGCCGCGATTCTACCGTCGCTCCGGCATCGCTCTCGACGCCGACAGGCCGATCTCAGGGCGCGGTCCAGGCCTCGTAGACGGCGCCTTCATAGAGGAACTGCGGATATCGTTGCCGCACCGTGTCTCGCTCGGCGGCGCTGATCGTGTAGAAGTGCGTGCCGGTCCATGTGTTGTAGAAGCGGAAGACGGGCATCGAGCCCGCGCCGGCACCGACGTTGGCGAACCAGCCGGTACCCTCGAATGCGAACCAGGGATAGCGCGCCACGACGTTGGCGCGCTCGCTGTCGCTGATGGTGTAGAAGTGGGAGTTGGTGCGCGGGTTGTAGAAGCGATAGACCGGACTCGATCCCGTCGCTCGGGCGCCATAGGCATGGAACACCGGGCCCTCGTAGATGAAGGTGGCACCGTACTTGTCGATCGTGCGGTCTCGTTCGACGGCATCGGTCGTGTAGAAATGGGTCGCCGTCCCGATGTTGTAGAAGCGGAAGACGGGCGTCCGGATGGTGTCGGATGCTCGATTCAGCCATTGGGAAAGCGCGGCCTGGTAGGCCCGGTCGAAGCGACCGTAGCCATCCAGTCCGATCCGGTTGACGCACGACGAGGCGCCGCCACGCAACTGACCGATCAGGTAGCTGGTGCCATTGAGCCGCGTGAACAGGCCGTACCCGCTGCTGCCCGCCTCGGTGGCGCCTTGCTGCCACGTGGCGAGCAGGTAGTTGGCGATGGTCGGACTGGCGTTCGCGCAGCTGAAGGTATCGGAGGCACCGCTGGGCGTGCAGGATGCGAAGCCCCACAGATAGCCCAGGTTCAGCTTCTGCAGGTCGCCCGAAGGATGGTGCAACGTGAACACCTCCTTGAACAGTTCCGCCGCGAAGGGGCTCGATCCGGCATGGATGGCGCCCGTCGGAGGGGTCGCGTTGAGCCGCATGAACGACGTGTCGGTGTCCGCGCCGGCATACAGGAGCGCCGCCCCGCCCGCCACCAGCGTCAGGCTTGGCAGCGGGATCGCGTTGGCGCAGGCGGACGCCCGCGCGAACCACAGGGTGATCAGTGTCGAGGCCACCGTCTGCTGGCCGATGCAGTGCCTGGCGGTCAGGAAGTAGGGCGTGCCCGACGACGCCCGGTCGTTCATCAGCGTGCCGGTGCAGGTGTACGAATCGCCATCGTCGACGAAGGACATCAATGCCACCGACCGGCTCTCGCGCTCGTAGGCCGGATCGCAGGTCACATTCCGCTGGCAGGCGCCGGAGTCGCCGAGATCGCGGCTCGGGTCGCGGACCTCCTGGGGTTCTCCCAGGCGTCGATGGATGTGCGAGAGCGAGGGCACCGACAGGTCGGTCGTCGCCGGGTCCACGCCCGCGGGCACCTCGATCTCCATCGTCACTTCGTCGCCGCCCAGGTCGGGGGACCAGTAGGTGCGTGCCGCATCGGTCGTGTCGCCCGCATCCAGGTTGCGCTGGATGAGATCGAGGATCTCCCGAGCCGCCACTTCGAACGCGGTGGCGCTTCCGGGGACGTGGAAGCGCACGACCGCTGCCATCGGCAGGTCGCGCACCAGCAGGCCCAGCCGGACACCGCTCGCGTTCGTCGAGCGGAAGGTCAAGGCCGCGATCCGTCCACCGTTCGAGGACGGGACCCAGTCGAGCAGTGCCGTGACACCGGTCCTGCTCGACGTCGCGGGAATCGCTCGACCGATGCCGATCCGGGTCGGGGCGCCGCTCTCGGCGCCCAGCGAGATCGCGGTCGGCATCAGTGTTCTCCTCCGCTCCTCCTCCTCGTCGAGCGGCGGCAGCACGACCTGCGACGCCATCAGGCCGCGCTCGGACCGGCGGGGACGGAACGGCGACACGTCCTGCGTCTGGAGCGCCGTGCGGACCAGCGGCTCGATCAGTGCGACGGGTGCCGCCGCCGGCGTGGCGGCGCCCACGACGGTCGCGCCACCGCCATCGCCCGCTGCGGGCGCCGAGGCGCGGTCCCCACCACCGCCATCCCCGCCGCACGCGACCAGCGCGAGAGCCATCCACATCGCGGCGACCCACCTGCCACAAGCTGTTGCCATCCCCGGATCCCCCTGTGATGAAGCCGCCCCGACCACGCCGGCATGCGGGCCCGCGAACGCGGCCGGGCGCTTTTCAGTGTCGTGCGTTCCACTGAGGCTGCAGCGCTGGAATGCTCCGAGATCGGAGCCGCCGCCAGCCGGTGCCGGGCGGTCGTTCCGCAGACACGACGACGCGGTCCGGTCCTGCCGGCGCGCGACCTCGCGGCATCGGAAGATGACCCTCCCATCCATCCACCGGAGCCGCCTCTTCCATGGCCGACACGATCGCCGATTTCATCGTCAAGACCCTCGCCAACGTCGGCGTCGAACGCATGTGGGGCGTCACGGGCGACAGCCTCAATGCGATCAACGACGCCCTGCGCGCGCATGGCGGCATCGAGTTCATGCATGTGCGCCACGAGGAGGCGGGCGCCTTCGCGGCCGGCGCCGAGGCGGCGGCGACGGGCAGGCTGGCGGTGTGCGCCGGCAGCTGCGGGCCGGGCAACCTGCATCTGATCAACGGCTTGTTCGACTGCCATCGCAGCCGGGTGCCGGTGCTGGCCATCGCCAGCCACATCCCGACCTCCGAGATCGGCCTGTCGTACTTCCAGGAGACGCATCCGACCGACCTGTTCCGCGAATGCAGCCATTTCTGCGAGATGCTGACCAGTGCGCAGCAGCTGCCCGAACTGCTGCACCGGGCCCTGCGCACGGCCATCGGACAGAACGGCGTGGCCGTTCTGGTGGTGCCGGGCGATGTCTCGCTGCTGGAGATGCCCAAGGGTGTCTCGACGGAATTCCCGGCGCTGGCGGCGCCGCGCCTGGTGCCGGCCCGCGCCGAGATCGCGCGGGCGGTCGACGTGCTGGAGGGTGCTTCCAAGGTGACGATCCTGGCCGGCGCCGGCTGTGCCGGCGCGCATGCCGAACTGATGGTGCTGGCCGACCGGCTGGCCGCTCCCATCGTCCATGCCTATCGCGGCAAGGAACATGTCGAATGGGACAACCCCTTCGACGTCGGCATGACCGGCCTGATCGGACTGTCGTCGGGGTACGACGCGGTGATGGACTGCGAGGTGCTGCTGATGCTGGGCACCGATTTCCCGTATCGCGCCTTCTACCCGAAGGACGCCAAGGTCATCCAGGTCGACCGCGACCCATCGGCGCTCGGCCGGCGCACGGCCCTGACGCTGGGCGTGGTCGCCGACGTGAGGGAGTTCGCGGCCCTGTTGGCGCCGGAGATCGGCGAGGGCCGCTCGCGCGCCTTCCTCGACGCGGCGCGCCGGAGCTTCCAGGAGGTGCAGAAGAGCCTGGACGACCTGGCGACGCCGCGCGAGGCGGGCCAGCCGCTGCATCCGCAATATGTCTCGAAGATGGTCGACGCGCTGGCGGCCGACGATGCCATCTTCACCGCCGATGTCGGCACGCCGGTGGTGTGGGCCGCACGGTACTTCCGCATGAACGGCCGGCGACGCCTGATCGGATCGTTCAACCACGGCTCCATGGCCAACGCGATGCCGCAGGCCCTGGGCGCGCAGGCCGCGTTCCCGGGACGGCAGGTGATCTCGATGTCCGGCGACGGCGGCTTCGCGATGCTGATGGGCGACCTGCTCAGCGCGGTCCAATTGCGCCTGCCGATCAAGATCGTGGTGCTCAACAACGGCTCGCTCGATTTCGTCGAGATGGAGATGAAGGCGGCGGGCTACCTGTCGACCAACGTGGCGCTGAAGAACCCGGACTTCGCGGCCATGGCCAATGCCATCGGCCTGCTGGGCCTTCGCGTCGAGGATTCGGAGACATTGCGACCGGCATTGGAGGCGGCCTTCGCGCACGACGGCCCGGTGCTGATCGATGTCGTGGCGGCGCGGCAGGAGCTGATCATGCCGCCGAAGATCCAGGCCGAGCAGGCCAAGGGCTTCAGCCTGTACGCGTTGCGCGCGATCCTGTCGGGCCGTGGGGACGAGGTGCTGGAACTGGCGAAGACCAACCTGCTGCGCTGACCGGGGTCGGCGCGTCGGGGGCAGGGTGGCGGGACGCTGGAGGGAGGAGGGTCCGCCTGAAGGGCTCCGGTGATGCGGAGCGCCTGGATCCAGGCGGACATTGAATGAGGTTGACGAGCCTTACCCCCGGCACTGGCTACGCAGTTAGGGCTGCTTGGTTCCCCACCTGACCCGGTTGGCCGCTTCACCATGCGGGGAGGCCCGTCAGAGCGCATTCTAAACCGACGCGACTTGTCCCTGGCCGGTTCCGGGCATTGCGAAAGCCCGTCGCGACGCCCGCGTCCGCATCGCCGTGGTGATCCGATGGCTTCGCCGCCACACGTAAAATCGCACCAATGTCCTATCTCGTGCTCGCTCGCAAATACCGGCCCCGCAACTTCGAGGAGATGGTCGGTCAGGAGCACGTGGTGCAGGCCCTGTCCAATGCGCTGACGACCGGGCGGCTGCATCACGCCTATCTGTTCACCGGCACGCGCGGCGTCGGCAAGACGACCGTCTCGCGCGTCCTGGCCAAGTCGCTGAACTGCCAGGGGCCCGATGGCCGGGGCGGCATCACGGCCCATCCGTGCGGCGTGTGCCAGGCCTGCGTCGACATCGATGCCGGCCGCTTCGTCGACTACACCGAACTCGATGCCGCCTCCAACCGGGGTGTCGACGAGGTGCAGGCCCTGCTGGAGCAGGCGGTCTACAAGCCGGTGCAGGGGCGCTTCAAGGTCTTCATGATCGACGAGGTCCACATGCTCACGAACACCGCGTTCAACGCGATGCTCAAGACCCTGGAGGAGCCGCCCGAATACCTGAAGTTCGTCCTCGCCACCACCGATCCGCAGAAGGTGCCGGTCACGGTGCTGTCGCGCTGCCTGCAGTTCAACCTGCGCCCGATGGCGCCGGAGACCGTGCGGGAGCATCTGGTCCAGGTGCTGGCGACCGAGCACGTCGAGGCCGAGCCGCAGGCGTTGCGCCTGCTGGCAAGGGCGGCGCGCGGATCGATGCGCGATGCGCTCTCGCTGACCGACCAGGCCATCGCCTTCGGCAATGGCACGCTGCGCGAGGACGGCGTGCGCCAGATGCTCGGCAGCGCCGACCGGGGCCACGTGTTCGGCCTGATCGACGCGCTGGCGCGTGCCGATGGGCACACGGTCGTCGAGACCTCCGAGGCCCTGCGCCGCGATGGCATCGCCGCCGCCTCGACGCTGGAGGAGATGACCTCGGTGCTGCAGTCGATGGCCGTGCTGCAGGCCGTGCCGTCGCGCGCCGCCGCGGCGGTGGCGGACGACAGCGATCCCGATGCCGCCGAGACCGCGCGGCTCGCCGCCCTGATGCCCGGCGACGAGACGCAGCTGCTCTACAGCCTGTGCCTGCATGGCCGGGGCGAACTCGGCCTGGCGCCCGACGAGTACGCGGCGCTCACGATGGTGCTGCTGCGCCTGCTGGCCTTCAAGCCGGCCGGCGCGCGGCCGCTCGAGACGGCGGGTGCCGCCGCGCCGGAAAAAAAAACTCTGAAGCCTGATGCTCCGATGGCGGCCATGCCGGCGCCGGCGATGCCTGGCCGGGCCGGCCAGGACGCGGTCGTCCAGGGAGCCGTCGATGCCGATGCCGATGCAGGAGAAGTCGATGCCGATCATCGACCCGCCATCGCACCCACCCCGGCCCCTCCACCCGTCGCGGCGCCATCCGCGCCCATGCGCCCACCGGCGCCCGCCTTCGTCTCCCGCGCCACGGCGCCGCACGGCCATCGCCTGCCGGTGCGCGAGACGCCGGTCGCCGATGCGGCGCGAGTCGATGCCGCAGCGCCGCCCGACGAACCGCCGGACGCCGATCGCGTCCTGGCGATGCCGGTGCGCGTGCAGCCGGCCGCCGCTGGCCGCGAGCATCCGCAGGATCGCTCGGTGGTCGATGCCGGCAACGCGGTGCGACGCACGGCCGGCGCCGAGGTGGCAGCCGCCTCGCACGCGATCGAGCCGAGCGAGGTCGGCGATTTCTGGCACGCCACCGTCACGCAGCTGGTCGTCGCCGAGGCCATCACCGCGCTGGCGCGCGAGCTGGCCCTGCAGTCGCAGCTCGTCGCGCGCGACCTCGACCGCTGGCTGCTGCGCATCGAGCGCGAATCGCTCAACCAGCCCGCCAGCCGGGACCGGCTGCAGACCGCGCTCGCCGGTCTCGGCCACGCCGTGATGCTGACCATCGAGATCGGTGGCATCTCCGACAGTCCGGCGCGCCGCAACAAGCTCGCCGCCGACGCCCGCCAGCGCGCGGCGGAGGAGGCGATCCACAACGACCCCGAGGTGCAGTCGATGATGCGCGACTGGGATGCGAAGATCGTCCCCGGTTCGCTCAAGCCGGCCTGAGCCGGACGATCGATTCGCGTTTTCCATCCGTTCACTCCTTCTTTTCCACACCCACTTTTCCAGGATCAAGACCATGTTCAACAAGGGACAACTCGCCGGCCTCATGAAGCAGGCCCAGGCCATGCAGGACAACCTCAAGAAGGCGCAGGAGGAGCTGGCCCACATCGAGGTCGAGGGCGAATCGGGCGCCGGTCTGGTGAAGGTGCTGATGACCTGCAAGCACGACGTCAAGCGCATCACCATCGACCCCAGCCTCCTGGCCGACGACAAGGACATGCTGGAGGACCTGGTGGCCGCCGCCTTCAATGCCGCCGTGCGCAAGGCCGAGGAGGTGAGCGAGCAGAAGATGGGCAAGCTGACCGCCGGTCTGCCACCCGGCATGAAGATGCCGTTCTGAGCGCGGTCGTGACCGTGACCACGCCTCACCATGGCTGACGCCAGTTCGCTCGACGCCCTCGTCGAGGCCTTGCGCCGGCTGCCCGGCGTGGGAGTCAAATCCGCCTCGCGCATGGCCTTCCACATGCTGCAGCACGACCGCGCCGGCACCGACCTGCTGGCCCGTGCATTGCAGCAGGCGGCGGCCCACGTGCGCCACTGCGATCGCTGCAACACCTTCACCGAGGGCGAGATCTGCAGTGTCTGTCTCGACCCCCGGCGCGACGCCACCAAGCTGTGCGTCGTCGAGACGCCCGCCGACCAGGCGGCGCTCGAACGCACCGGCGCCTTCCGGGGCTACTACTTCGTGCTGATGGGGCGCCTGAGTCCGCTCGACGGCATAGGGCCGCGCGACATCGGCCTGCAGAAGCTCTTCGACCGTGCGCTCGACGGCATCGTGAGCGAGGTCATCCTGGCGACCAACTTCACCGCCGAGGGCGAGGCCACGGCCCATGTCGTGGGCGAGGCCCTGCGCCAGCGTGGTCTGACCGTGACGCGCCTGGCGCGTGGCGTGCCGGCCGGCAGCGAACTCGAATATGTCGACCTGGGCACCATCGCCCATGCGCTGGTCGACCGCCGTTGAAGAAGAGAGCACCCGATGAACTTCCCCTCGCTGACGCTGGCCTATTGGTGCGTGCTGATCGCCGCCGTGCTGCCCTATCTGACGGCCTACCTGGCCAAGGCCGGTGCCTACGGACTGAACGACAACGACGCGCCGCGTGACTGGGCGGCGCGGCAGAGTGGCTGGCGCTCGCGCGCCAATGCGGCGCAGGCCAACGGCTTCGAAGGCCTGCCATTCTTCATCGGCGCGGTGGTGATCGCGCATCAGCTCGGTGCCGCGCAGGGTCGCATCGATCTGCTCGCGGGCGCCTACGTGCTGCTGCGGGTGATCTACATCGGGCTCTACGTCAAGGGCATCGGTGGCGCGCGCAGCCTGGTATGGGCACTGGGCTTCATCGCCAACGTCGCGCTCCTGTTCGCCGGACGCTGAAGGCGCTTGGAGGGTGGGGGCCAACCCACCAAAAGCAATACCTTCGTCGTCACGTGAAAACCCGCACGGGGATGTTCCTGATGACTTGGCGTGAGCACACGCTTTAAGCTCGACCGTAACAAAGACGAACACGACGAACGGACGGCGCGCGATCGACGAGCGCGGCTTCGGGGGGAACCAACGCTCAATGATGAATCGCCGCACCTTCCTCTATGCCGCCGCAGCGCTCGGCGCCGCTTCCATCGCGCTGCCCGGCGTCCAGGCGCAGGCCAAGCTCGAGAAGAACCGGGTCGTCCTGGCCGTGGGTGGCAAGTCGGCGTTCTATCACCTGCCGCTGACCGTGAGCCAGCAGCTCGGCTACTTCCACGACGAGGGCGTCGACGTCGAGATCACCGATTTCGCTGGTGGCACGCGGGCCCTGCAGGCGGTGATCGGTGGGACCGCCGACCTGGGCGCGGGGGCTTTCGAGCACACCATCAACCTGCAGTCCAAGGGCCAGTATTTCCAATCGATCGTGCTGCAGGCGCGCGCGCCGCAGATCGCCGTGGGCGTGTCGACCCGGACCCTGGGTGGCTACCACGGCGTGGCCGACCTGCGCGGCCGCAGGATCGGCGTCTCCGCACCGGGCGCCTCAACCCAGATGGTCGCCAGCCTGGTGCTGTCGCGCGCCGGTCTGCATGCCGGCGATGCGAACTATGTCGGCGTCGGCGTGGCGGCCGGCGCACTGGCGGCGATGCGGAGCGGCCAGGTCGACGCCATCAGCAACATCGATCCCGTGATGACGATGCTGGAGCAGAAGGGCGACGTGAAGATCGTCTGCGACACGCGCACCCTCAAGGACACGCTCGACCTGTTCGGCGGGCCGATGCCAGCGGCCTGCCTGTATGCGCCGGCCGAGTTCGTGCAACGCCATCCCCGGACCTGCCAGGCGATCGCCAATGCCGTCGTGCATGGGCTGAAGTGGCTGCAGACGGCGGGACCGGGCGACATCATCAAGACGGTGCCGGAAGCCTATCTGCTGGGCGACCGCGCGCTGTATCTCTCGGCCTTCGACAAGATGCGCGAAGCCATCTCGGTGGACGGCCTGGTGCCGGCCCAGGGACCCAAGACCGCACTGGCCGCTTTGAGCAGCTTCGATCCCTCCATCCAGGCCGATCGCATCGATCTCGACCGCACCTACACCAACCGCTTCGCGCAACGCGCCAAGGACCGGTTCCACGCCTGAGCCATGCCCGGGGCGACGCCGGTCCGGCGCCGTGCGTCGTCAACGTTTCTTGTTCGTGGCGGGGGCGGCGGCGGCCTGGCCCTTCTTGCGCACGACGGGTTGCCGCGCGGCGGCTGCGGCCGGGGGTCTTCTGCCGGCCGTCGTGGCCGCCCTGGGCGTGGTCGACACCGTCCGCTTGAGGGAGCCACCCTTCTGCGCCGGGATCGCCACGGTGGGCGCGGGCGCGGCGACCGCGCGGGGCGCGTTCGAGATGCTGGTGCCGACGCGGGCCGAACTGGCCGCCCGCACCGGGACGAACACCACCACCTGATAGCCGCGCTGGAAGGCATGGGTCGGCTTGACGTCGTTCCACTCGGCGACGCTGGCGGGGCTGACGCGATAGCGCCGGGCGATGCTCGCGACGCTCTCGTTGCGTCGTGCCTGGACCAGCGTGCGGCGCGTGACGATCTCCGGCTGGAAGCTCAGGTGACCGGTGTCGGCGACCAGGGCGTCGACGTCCTCGAGCACGCGCGAATTGCGCGGCACGATCAATGTCGAGCCGGCCTTGATGAGCATGCGCGGCGGCACGTTGTTGATGGCGCGCAGGTCGGTCTCGCTCATGCCCGAGCGCTGCGCGGCATCGGCCACGGTCATGGTGTCGGGCACGGTCCAGGCGGTCCAGCTCGCGTACTGGCCCTGCGTGTAGGCATCGAAGTTGCGCTGGAAGACGGCCGCGTTGTCCCAGGGCAGGAGCAGCTGCGGCGTGCCGGCGGCCAGCAGCACCGGCTTGTGCGCCGCCGGATTGAGGGCCCGGAAGTCCTCGACACGGACGTCGGCGAGCTTGGCGGCGAGCGCCACGTCGAGGTCCCGCGTGAGCGTCACGGTCTGGAAATAGGGGTGGTTGGAGATCACCGGCAGCTCGACCCGGAAGCGCTGCGGATCGGCCACGATGTTCTTGACCGCCTGCAGCTTGGGCACGTAGTTGCGCGTCTCGGCCGGCATGGAGAGATCGGTGTAGCCGGTGGCCAGCCCCGCGCGCTGGTTCTTGGCGATGGCGCGGCCGACGCTCCCTTCGCCCCAGTTGTAGGCCGCCAGGGCCAGGTGCCAGTCGCCGAACATGGTGTAGAGGCGCTGCAGGTAGTCGAGCGCGGCGCGGGTCGAGGCCAGCACGTCGCGCCGGTCGTCGCGGAAGATGTTCTGCTTGAGGTCGTAGTCGGTGCCGGTCGCGGGCATGAACTGCCACATGCCGGCCGCGCGGGCGCTGGAGACGGCCTGCGGATTGAAGGCGCTCTCGATGAACGGCAGGAGCGCCAGCTCGGTGGGCATGTTGCGGCGCTCGAGCTCCTCGACGATGTGGAAGATGTAGCGGTTCGAGCGTTCGGTCATGCGCTGGACATAGTCCGGGCGGCTGGCGTACCACTGCTCCTGGTCCTGCACCAGATCGCTCTCCAGGTCGGGCATCTTGAAGCCGCGGCGGATGCGGTCCCACATGTCGACCGGCGGGGCCAGATGGGCGACGCTGCGCGAGGAGGTCGATCCGGCGGTGATGGGGGTGAGGTTGCCGTCGGGGTAGACCGGCGCGGCGGTGCCGCTCTGGAGGGCCGTGCCACCGGCCGAGGGAGAACCGACGGAGGTCGGGCTGCTGGCGCAGCCCGCGAGGAAGAGGGCACCGGCCAGGACGGCCGCGATCGTAAGTTTCATCGGAAATCGTTTTTCCATTGGCGCAGCGCGGCGAAGACGTCGACTTGCGCGCTCTCGGCGGCAAGCCCGTCATGCGCCTGCAGCGCTTGAAGGACGGGGGCTTCGCGGCTGCGAAGGAAGGGGTTGATCCGGCGTTCGAGGCCGAGTCGGGCGGGCAGCGTGGGCTGGCCCTTGGCACGCAGTGCTTCGCACCGCGCGGTGTAGTGAGTCAATTCGACATTCGACGGTTCCACCGCGCGAGCGAACCGCAGGTTAGAAAGTGTGTATTCGTGGCCGCAGCACACGCGAGTGTCGTCGGGCAGGGCGGCGAGGGCGTCGAGCGATGCCAGCATCTGGGCCGGCGTGCCTTCGAACAGGCGTCCGCAGCCGCCGGAGAACAGGGTGTCGCCGCAGAACACGATCGGCGTCGCGATGTCGCGCGTCGGATCGGATGGCAGGAAGAACGCGATGTGGCCGGCCGTGTGGCCCGGGATGTCGAGCACGTCGAAACGCAGGCCGAGGGCTTCGGCGTGATCGCCCTGGGCGAGCGGTATGCAGGGCGCCGGGATGCGTTCGCGTGCCGGGCCGAAGACGGTGGCGCCGGTCGCCTCGCGCAGGGCGGCCACGCCGCCGGTGTGATCGGCGTGGTGGTGCGTGACTAGAATCGCCGACAGTTGCAGGGACTCGCGCGCCAGCGCATCGAACACCGGTTCGGCTTCCCCGGGGTCCACCACGATCGCGTGGCTCCCGTCATGCAGCATCCAGATGTAGTTGTCGGCGAGGGCGGGCAGCGGAACGAGGGTCATGAGCGGTCAAATTATAGGTTTGGAGGAATGGTTCGCGACCCCGCCAGGACGCCACCTGATGGCCTGGGAACAGCTGCAGTTCGATCACGCCGTGTCGGATGTCTTCGGCTACCACGCGCTGCAGCTCGGCTGCGCCGGCGTCGACGGTCTGCGCGCCAACCGCATGCCGCACCGCTGGATCGCCGATGCGCATCCCGATCCTTGCAAGGGACGTGCCGCGGCGCTCCTGACCGAATTCGACGCGCTTCCGTTCCAGGCCGCGAGCCTCGACCTGGTGCTGCTGCCGCACACTCTCGAATTGAGCCAGGATCCCCATGCCACGTTGCGCGAGGTCGAGCGCGTGCTGGTGCCGGAGGGCCGGGTGATGCTGTGCGGCTTCAATCCGGCCAGTCTCTGGGCCATGCGGCAGCGCCGCGCCCACCTGTGCAGGCGGCTGGGGTTCAGTGAACTCTTCCTGCCCGAAGGGACCGGCCTGATCGGCTACTGGCGCATGCGCGACTGGCTGCGCCTGCTCGGTTTCGAGGTCGAGTCGGTGCGCTTCGGCGTCTACCGGCCGGCGTTCCGCACCGAGGCGTGGCTGGAGCGTTTCCGCTGGTTCGACGTCGCCGGCGAGCGCTGGTGGCCGATCTTCGGCGCGGTCTATTTCATGGTCGCCGTCAAGCGCGTGCGCGGCCTGCGGCTGCGTGGCGCCCACTGGCGGCGCACCGTCCAGCGCGCCGGCGCGCCGGTGCCCATCGCCGGCCGGATGCATCGCGAAGCGCCTCCCGCATCCCCCTCATTCGATTCCCAAGGACACGACAGTTGACCGAAGTACAGATCTACACCGACGGCGCCTGCAAGGGCAATCCCGGACCCGGCGGCTGGGGCGCATGGCTCAAGTCGGGCGCGACGGAGAAGGAAATCTTCGGCGGCGAACTCGTCACCACCAACAATCGCATGGAACTCGAAGCGGTCATCGAGGGCCTGGCCGCGCTCAAGCGGCCCTGCAAGGTCGTCATCTACCTCGACAGCCAGTACGTGCGCCAGGGCATCACCGAGTGGATCCATGGCTGGAAGGCCAAGGGCTGGCGCACCTCCACCAAGCAGCCGGTCAAGAACGCCGAGCTCTGGCAGCGGCTGGACAAGCTGGTCCACGAGAGCGGCCACCAGATCGAGTGGCGCTGGGTCAAGGGGCACTCGGGGGATCCGGGCAACGAACGCGCCGACATGCTGGCCAACAAGGGCGTGCTGCGGGCCCAGGGCCGACTCTGAGGCACGCGCCCGGGCCGGGCCACCGACGGATCGCCGGCATCGCGCGGCCGCAGTGGCGCGGCTAGATCGCGCCGTCGAACATCATCACGTCGACCAGCTCGCCCGCCGCCACGGTCTCGGTCTCCGGGCCGAGCACCACCAATGCGTTGGCCGATGCCATCGAGCTCAGCACGCCCGAGCCCTGGTGGTCGGCCAGCCGCACCCGGGGCCATTCGCCCGGCATCGACTCGACGAAGCCACGCGGGAATTCGGTGCGACCGGCGCGCTTTCGCAGCGGCGCCGCGAGGCGGGCGCGCAGCAACGGTGGCGGACGGCAGGCGGCTTCGTTGCAACCCATGAGCTTGCGCAGCACGGGTCGCACGAAGACGAGGAAAGCGACCATCGCGGCCACCGGATTGCCCGGCAGGCCGACCAGCAGGACCTCCCGATCCGGCGCGCCGGGGGTGGCCGCCGGCGCGGCGATCGAGCCGACCGCCATCGGTCGGCCCGGGCGGATCGCCAGGCTCCAGAAGGCGACGTCGCCGAGTTCGCGCATCACGCGGCGGGTATGGTCGGCGTCGCCCGCGCTGACGCCGCCGGTGGTGACGATCGCATCGGCCTCGCGGGCGCCGCGGCGCAGGGCCGCCTCGAGCGCCACCGGCGCATCGGGCACCGGTCCGAGATCGACCACCTCGCAACCCAGGCGCGCCAGCAGCCCGCCCATCGCGGCGCGGTTGCTGTCGTAGATGGCACCCATGCGGGGCACCTCGCCCGGACCGAGCAACTCGTCGCCGGTGGAGAAGTACGCCACCCGCAGGCGGTCGAGCACCGGCAGCGTGGCGCGGCCGATGCTGGCGGCCAGACCGAGGGCGGCGGGCGTCAGCCGGTCGCCGGCGCGCAGCACCGGCTGGCCGGCCCGCAGGTCCTCGCCGGCGCGGCGGCGATTGGCGCCCCGGACCAGGGCCGCGCGCGGAAAGCTCACGCCGCCATCGGCGACGTGGCAGAGCTCCTGCGGCACGACGGTGTCGAGCCCGGCCGGCATCATGGCGCCCGTCATGATGCGCACGGCCTCGCCGGCAGCCACCTCCACGCCACGCACGCCGCCAGCCAGGGCGGTGCCCGCGGCGACGCGCAAGCGCAGGGTCGGGCCATCGGCCGACGCGGCCTCCGCGAGGACGGCACCATCGAAGGCATAGCCGTCCATCGCCGAGTTGTCGTGCGGGGGCACGTCGACCGGCGCGACGACGTCGTCCGCCAGCACGCGGTCGAGCGCGTCGCGCAACGGCAGCTCACGCGATGCCAGGGCGGCCGGCTGCGCGACGAGCCGGTCGAGGAAGGCGAGCGCGACGTCGACATGCATGGCGGAGGGATCGTGGCCAGGCAGCGTGGCGGCGATGGCGGCGATGGCGGCGATGCGGCTCATGGTGCCGGCCCGGCCGTCGTCGTGGCGCGCGTCGTGCCGGCGGCGAGGGCGCGCAGGGCGTCGAGCTCGTCGAGCGTGTTGGCGTTGCGGAACGCATCCGGATCGTCGCCCGGCCGGTCGAAGGACACGAGCGCCACGCGGTGAGCGGCGGTCCAGCCATCGATCTTGCGGCCGCCATCGGCGACGAAGCATCGCAGGTCATCGAGCAGCTTCACGCGCAACAGGCAGCACACCGGTTGTGGACGCAGCACTGGCATGCCATGCCGATCGGATTGCGGCGCGACCGCCACCGCCAGGTCGGCCCCGGCCTCGACGAGTCCCGCCGCCAGGCGCGTGGCGAGGTCGTGGGGGAACAACGGCGAGTCGCACGGCACCGTCAGCAGGAGCGGCGTCTCGCACCGCGCCAGGCCGGCCAGGAAGCCGGCGAGGGGGCCCGGATGATCGGGCACGTCGTCGCACCAGACCGGCGCGCCGAAGGATTCGTAGGTCGGCTGCTCGCGATTGGCATTGACGGCCACCTGGCCCACCTGCGGCCGCAGGCGGCTCAAGGCATGCAGCGCCAGCGGCACGCCGCCGAAGTCCTGCAGCCCCTTGTCGATGCCACCCATGCGGGTACCCCGGCCACCGGCGAGCACGAGACCCGTGATGTCCTGGCGACCGATCGGAGTCATCCGCCGATGTAGCTCATCTCGACGCGGCGCGGCGTCGCGGCATCGGCGGCCGGTTCGGGGGGGCGCGAGGCGCGCAACTCGGAATAGCGATCGGCCCGGCCCCGCCAGATGCCGGCGATCTCCTGCAGGATGCGTTCGTCGCTCGCCGCCGCCACGACCTGGCCGTCGGCGCCGACCTGCTCGCGCACCAGTGGACGCAGGTCGTGGCCCCGGCTGCCGAACAGGCACAGGTAGAGCCGGCCCTCGGTCGACAGGCGGGCGCGGCTGCAGTCGCCGCAGAAGGCGCGCGTCACGCTGCTGATGACGCCGATCTCGCCCAATGCCGGATCGGCGCGGCCCTCGGCATCGGCATAGCCCCAGCGCTGGGCGGTCTCGCCGGGCGCGCTGGCCTCGAGCGTAACCAGCGGGAATTCCGCCGCGATGCGCCGCACCACCTCGGCCGATGGCACGACCTCGTGCATGCGCCAGCCATTGGTGGCACCGACGTCCATGTATTCGATGAAGCGCAGGGTCGCGCCGGAGCCGCGGAAATGGCGCGCCATCGGCACGATCTCCTGGGCATTGGTGCCGCCCTTGACCACCATGTTGATCTTGACCGGACCCAGGCCGGCGTCGAGCGCCGCGTCGATGCCGGCGAGCACGTCGGCCACCGGGAAGTCGACGTCGTTCATGCGCCGGAACACGGCGTCGTCGAGGGCGTCGAGGCTGACCGTCACGCGGTTCAGGCCGGCCGCCTTCAAGGCCTTGGCCTTGCGCGCGAGCAGCGAGCCATTCGTGGTCAGCGTCAGGTCGAGCGGCAGGCCATCGGGCGTGCGCAGCGCGGCGAGCTGTTCGACCAGGCGCTCGATGTCCTTGCGCAAGAGCGGCTCGCCCCCGGTCAGGCGGATCTTGCGCACTCCTTGCGCCGCGAACAGGCGCGCGAGGCGCGTGATCTCCTCGAAGCTCAACAGCGCCGCATGCGGCACATAGCGATGGTTCTTGTCGAACACTTCCTTGGGCATGCAGTAGCTGCAGCGGAAGTTGCACCGGTCCGTGACGCTGATGCGCAGGTCGGTCAGGGGGCGACCCAGTCGATCGATCAGGACGCCATCGGAGGCCAGCGGCCGATCGGTCCCGGGTGACGGAGACGACGTCGGGAACGATGCGCGGCCGATATCGGCGATAGAGACGAAGGTTTCGATCATGGGCCGGGGCAATTTAACCCAAGGCCCCGAACTGGTGGCTTCGCGTGGTTACTGCGTGGCTGTAGGCGACGATGACGCCTTGCACGGTCTAGGCGGGGTGTCCGACACCCTGGTTAAGAATAACTATCATCTGATGATTGGTTCCGTCATCAACGTCAACGAAGGAGTCTCATGACCTACGCACTGCCCAAGCTTCCCTACGCCTACGACGCGCTCGAGCCGCACATCGACGCGCAGACGATGGAGATCCACTACACCAAGCACCATCAGACCTACATCAACAATCTCAATGCGGCGCTCGACGGCACCGAGCACGCCGACGTTCCCGTCGAGCAGCTCATCGCGGGTGTCGAGCAGCTGCCGGAGAAGCTGCGGGCGCCGGTGCGCAACAACGGTGGCGGCCACGCCAACCACAGCCTGTTCTGGACCGTGATGTCGCCCCAGGGCGGCGGCGCGCCGACGGGTGAACTGGCGCAGGCGATCGACGCCGACCTCGGCGGCCTCGATGCCTTCAAGGAAGCCTTCACCAAGGCGGCATTGACGCGCTTCGGCAGCGGCTGGGCCTGGCTGACGGTGTCCAAGGACGGCAAGCTGGCCGTCGAGAGCAGCGGCAACCAGGACAGCCCGCTCATGACCGGCATCGGCTCGGGCAACACCCCGATCCTCGGTCTGGACGTGTGGGAACATGCCTACTACCTCAAGTATCAGAATCGTCGCCCCGAGTACATCGCCGCGTTCTATAACGTCGTCGACTGGAACGAAGTGGCCCGGCGCTTCGCCGCCGCCCGCGGCTGACCGGTCCACCGCGGTGGGGCAGGGGACTGGCTCCGACGGGTGTTCCGGCCCGCGCCACGTCCCGTAACCTGCAACGCTGAAGGCGAATCGATCCATGAAAGACCCGGCTTCGGCACCTCTGGTGCGTCTGCCCCGCTCCTTGCGGGAACGCATCGGACTGGGCGTCCTCGTGGTCGGCGGACTCTGGGTGCTGGCCCAGACCTGGCAGCTCGCCAGCGCCAACCCGGTGATCATGCAGGCGCTCATCGGCGGCTCCATCGCCGCCATGGCGACCGCGCTGGGCACGGTGCCGGTGATGTTCTCCCAGCGACTCTCCGACCGGGTGCAGGACACGCTGTTCGGCTTCGGCGCCGGCGTGATGCTCGCGGCCTGCGCGTTCTCGCTGGTCATACCGGGGCTGGAGGCGGCCAAGTCGATCGGCGTCTTCGGCGGTGGCCGCTGGGCGGCGGGCAGCGTCATCGGCATCGCCATCCTGCTGGGCGCCGCGGCGCTGCTGGCCATGGACCGCCTGCTGCCGCACGAACACTTCATCAAGGGTCGCGAGGGCCAGTCGGCGCAGAAACTGCGCCGGACCTGGCTGTTCGTCATCGCCATCGCGCTGCACAACCTTCCCGAGGGTCTGGCCATCGGCGTCGGTTATGCCGGCAACGAGGGTGTGCGCGCCAACGCGCTGGCCACCGGCATCGCGATCCAGGACGTGCCCGAGGGCCTGGTGGTCGCCGTGGCCCTGCTGTCGGCCGGCTATCGACGAGCGTTCGCCGTGGCGCTGGGCATGGCCTCGGGCCTGGTCGAGCCGATCGGCGCGGTGTTCGGCGCCGCCATCGTCGGCTATTCGGCGGCGCTGCTGCCGTGGGGCCTCGGCTTCGCGGCCGGCGCGATGCTGTTCGTCATCAGCCACGAGATCATCCCGGAGTCGCACCGCAAGGGCCACGAGGCCTTCGCCACGGCCGGCCTGATGGTCGGCTTCGTGCTCATGATGCTGCTGGACACGGCCCTGGGCTGACCGGGACGGACTCAGCCGTGGCGGATGGCCACGGTCTTGAGCGTGGTGAAGCCATAGAGGGCCTCGAAGCCCTTCTCCCGACCATAGCCCGAAGACTTGACGCCGCCGAAGGGTAGCTCCACGCCGCCGCCGGCACCATAGTTGTTGATGAACACCTGGCCGGTGCGCAGGCGCTTGGCCATGCGGAACTGGCGCGCGCCATCCTGCGTCCAGACACCCGAGACCAGTCCGAACTGCGTGGCATTGGCCAGGGCGATGGCCTCGTCCTCGTCGCGGAACGACATCGCCGCGAGCACCGGTCCGAAGACCTCCTCCTGGGCCAGGCGGTGATCGACCGGCACGTCGCGCAGCAGGGTCGGCGCCTGGTAGAAGCCGGTCTCGGGTGCCTCGTCGACCACCACGCCCTGCGCCACCATCGGGATGCCCGCGACCTGGGCGTCCGACAGGAAGTCCCAGACGCGCTGCTGCTGCGACTGGCGGATGAGCGGCCCGACGTCGAGGTCCATGGCCGCCGGTCCGACCCGCAGCGCCTCGAAGGCGCGGCCCAGGCGTTCCAGCAGCAGCTCGTAGATGTCCTGCTGGATCAGCACGCGGGAGCCGGCCGAACAGGTCTGGCCGGCGTTCTGGACGATGGCGTTGATGATCACCGGCACGGCCGCGCCCAGGTCGGCGTCGGCGAAGATGAGTTGCGGGCTCTTGCCGCCCAGTTCCAGGGTCACCGGGCAGTGACGCTCGGCGGCGACCTGCTGGATCAGGGTGCCGACGGAGGGGCTGCCGGTGAAGCTGATGTGGTCGATGCCTTCATGGCGGGCCAGCGCGTCGCCCACCTCGTGGCCATAGCCCGTGACGATGTTGAGCGCGCCGGCCGGAAAACCCGCCTCGGCGGCCAGTTCGGCCACCCGCAGGAGGGACAGGCAGGCATCCTCGGCCGGCTTGACCACGCAGACGTTGCCCGCGGCCAGGGCGCCGCCCACGCTGCGGCCGAAGATCTGCATCGGATAGTTCCACGGGACGACGTGGCCGGTCACGCCATGGGGCTCGCGCCAGGTGAAGACGCTGTAGCCGTCCTGGTAGGGGATGGTCTCGCCATGGAACTTGTCGCAGGCGCCGGCGTAGAACTCGAAATAGCGGACCAGCGCCAGGGCGTCGGCGCGCGCCTGCTTGACCGGCTTGCCGCAGTCGCGCTGCTCGAGGGCGGCGAGCTCGTCGACGTGATCGGCGATCTTCTGCGACAGCCGGTACAGGAGCCGGCCGCGCTCGGCGGCGCTGACCTTGTGCCAGACGTTCTCGAAACAGTCGCGCGCGGCGCGCACGGCGGCATCGATGTCCTCGGCGGTGCTGCGCTGGATCTCGTCGAAGGGCTGGCCGTCGGACGGATCGATGACGGGGATCGTGCGGCCCGAGGCGGAGGGCACGGCGGCATTGGCGATGTAGTTGAACTGCATGGTGGATGGGCGTTGGAGGAGGGGGGGACGAAGCGACGGCGCGGGCGCGCGCACGGGCGTGCATGGTACGGCGATGGCCGGTCGCGACGCCACTTGCAAAGTCCCCGAAGCGCCCCAATTGCTTCGCATGAACGCAACACGCTCTTCCACTTCCAAGGCACCCCATGCCGGGCTGGACATCGCCGAGAGGCTGGCGCATCTGCTCGAACGGCTCGATCGCAGCGCCGTGCCGGTCGGTGCCGACCAGTACCGCTCGGTCGTGATGCATCTGGTGCACGAGTTCGCCGATGTCGAATCGGGACCGGCGCTGGGTCAACTGCTCGACCGGTATCCGGCCGCGGCCGAACTGTACGAAAACGTCAATTACGCGCATGCCGGCCTGTGCCGCACGTCGCTGGACGTGTCGCTCGCCGCCGAGATGCAGGCGCGCGACGTCCTCGCGCGGGCCATGCGTCGTGCTGGCGATGCCGACCACCGGGGCGCCACCGATGTCCAAGGCTGACGTCAAGACGGCCGTGGTGGCCGACGGCCTGCGCTACAAGTCGAAGCCGTCGGGTTCGCCCTTCCGCGCCTCGGCCTCGTTCAGCGGCGCGACGATGTCGTGCTTCATGTGCGGCAAGCATCGCCTGCGCTCGCAGATGCGGACCCGTCAGGTGCTGGGCAAGTCGCAGAGCGTCTGCGCGCCTTCCTGCAAGGCGCTGCAGGAGGCGCTGGATGCCGGCGAAAGCGGTGTCGCCGCGCCCACCGCACCGACGCCCGAGGAGGGATGACGCGCGAGCCGGGTCCGCCGCTCGGTCGGCCTGCGCTCACCCGCCATGCAGACGTGCCACCAGCGGCACGATCAGCAGCGCCACGATGTTGATGATCTTGATGAGCGGATTCACGGCCGGGCCGGCGGTGTCCTTGTAGGGATCGCCGACCGTGTCGCCGGTGACGGCGGCCTTGTGCGCCTCCGAGCCCTTGCCGCCATGGTGGCCGTCCTCGATGTATTTCTTGGCGTTGTCCCAGGCGCCGCCACCGGTGCACATGCTGATCGCCACGAACAGGCCGGTCACGATGGTCCCCATCAGCAACCCGCCCAGCGCCCGGGGTCCCAGCAGCAATCCGACGACGATCGGCACCACCACCGGCAGCAGGGAAGGCACCATCATCTCCCTGATCGCCGCGCTGGTGAGCATGTCGACGGCCCGGCCGTACTCGGGCCGCGCGGTACCGGCCATGATGCCCGGGATCTCCCGGAACTGCCGCCGCACCTCCTCCACCACCGCGCCGGCCGCGCGTCCCACCGCCTCCATGGCCATGGCGCCGAAGAGATAGGGGATGAGGCCGCCGATGAACAGGCCGACGATCACCATCGGGTCGCCGAGATCGAAACGGATCGTCTGGCCATAGCTCTCCAGCCGGTGCGTGTAGTCGGCGAACAGCACCAGCGCGGCGAGGCCGGCGGAGCCGATGGCGTACCCCTTGGTCACGGCCTTGGTGGTGTTGCCGACGGCGTCGAGCGGGTCGGTCACGGCGCGCACGCTGGCGGGCAGTTCGGCCATCTCGGCGATGCCGCCGGCGTTGTCGGTGATGGGGCCGTAGGCGTCCAGGGCGATCACGATGCCCGCCATGCTCAGCATCGCCGTGGCCGCGACCGCGATGCCGTAGAGACCGGCCAGCCCGTGCGCCGCCAGGATGGCGAGGCAGACGAACAGCACCGGCCAGGCCGTCGAGCGCATCGACACGCCCAGGCCGGCGATGATGTTGGTGCCGTGTCCGGTGGTCGAGGCCTGCGCGATGTGGCGCACCGGCGGGTACTGCGTGCCGGTGTAGAACTCCGTGATCCACACCAGCGCCGCCGTCAGCACCAGCCCGACCACGCAGGCTCCGAACAGGCGTGGCGCGCTGCCCTGGGGGCGGATGGCGTCGTCGGGGATCAGCCAGGCCGTGACGAACCAGAAGGCGACCAGCGACAGCACGCCCGCCACCGCGAGGCCACGATAGAGCGCCGGCATCACATGGATCGTCCCGGGCCTGGCCCTGACGAAGAAGCAGCCCACGATGGAGGCGACGATCGACACCCCGCCCAGCGCCAGCGGGTAGAGGACCGCGTTGGCGGGCGCCGCCGTCACCAGCAGTGCGCCGAGCACCATGGTGGCGATGAGCGTCACGGCATAGGTCTCGAACAGGTCGGCAGCCATGCCGGCGCAGTCACCGACGTTGTCGCCCACGTTGTCGGCGATCACGGCCGGATTGCGCGGATCGTCCTCCGGGATCCCGGCCTCGACCTTGCCGACCAGATCGGCGCCGACATCGGCTCCCTTGGTGAAGATGCCGCCCCCGAGCCGGGCGAAGATCGAGATCAGCGAGGATCCGAAGGCGAAGCCGACCAGCGGATCGAGCAGGGCGGCCAGGCCCGCGCCGGCGGCGGGCAGCCCGCCACGCGCCAGGAAGGCATAGAAGCCGGTGACACCCAGCAGGCCCAGGCCGACCACCAGCATGCCGGTGATCGCGCCACCACGGAATGCCACGTCCAGCGCCGCCCCGATGCCCCGCGTCGCGGCCTGGGCGGTCCGCACGTTGGCGCGCACCGAGATGTTCATGCCGATGAAGCCGCAGGCGCCGGAGAGCGCCGCCCCGATCACGAACCCGGCCGCCGTGGCGATGTCCAGGAACAGGCCGATCAGCACGGCCAGCACCGCGCCGACGATGGCGATGGTGCGGTACTGCCGCGCCAGGTAGGCGGCCGCGCCTTGCTGGATGGCCGCAGCGATCTCCTGCATGCGGGCGTTGCCGGGGTCCTGCGCGAGGATCCAGCTGCGCGCCCAGACACCGTAGATGACGGCGACGAGGCCGCAGACGCCGGCGAGGATGAGAGGGGTGTTGCCAATCATGGGACTCGTTCTCCTGTCGTGCCGGGTGGACCACGGGAGACGAAAGCCGGGATACCCGAGCGTCAACGCGTCCGGGCCTCGTGCCTTCCGTCGCGTTGCTTCCTCGGCGCCGCCCCGGCGTAGCAGGGAAACCGATTGGCCAACGGCGGCAATTTACAGGCAAAACTCGTCGTCCGGACGGCCCGCGACGGTCCGGAAAGTAAACTGCGGGTTTGTCCCGGGGCCGCATTCCAGCGGCGTGCGCCGCCCCGGCTTCCGTTTTTTTACACTCCACCGACAAGCGAACATGTCCCTCGACAAAGTCTCCCCCGGCAAGAACATTCCCGATTCCTTCAACGTGGTCATCGAGATCCCGATGAATTCCGATCCGATCAAGTACGAGGTGGACAAGGAGTCCGGCGCGCTGTTCGTCGATCGCTTCATGACGACCGCCATGTACTACCCGGCCAACTACGGCTTCGTGCCGCAGACGCTCTCGGGCGACGGCGACCCGGTCGACGTGCTGGTCATCGCCCCCTATCCGCTGCTGCCCGGCGTGGTGGTGCCGTGCCGCCCGTTGGGCATCCTGATGATGGAGGACGAAGCCGGTGTCGATGGCAAGGTGCTGGCCGTGCCCACCACCAAGGTGCTGCCGATCTACAGCCACTGGAACTCGATCGACGACGTGAACCCGATGCGCCTGAAGGCCATCAGCCACTTCTTCGAGCACTACAAGGACCTGGAAGCGGGCAAGTGGGTCAAGGTGCTGGGCTGGGAAGGCCTGGAAGCCGCCAAGAAGGAAGTGCTCGACGGCATCGCCAACTACGGCAAGTGAGCGGCCGGGTCTCCCGCCGACGGTGTCGTCGTTGAGGGGGACGCCATCCTGAAGGGGCTGCGCTCCTCCAGATGCTCCAGGTAGTCGCCGATGCCCGCGCCCTCGCGCTCGAGGAAGCGCTCCACGGCATCGGCGAACGAGGGATGCGCGAGCCAGTGCGCGCTGGTGGTCCTGACCGGCATCAGGGCGCGCGCCATCTTGTGCTCGCCCTGGGCGCCGCCCTCGAAACGCGCCACGCCGTGCGCGATGCACCATTCGAGCGGCTGGTAGTAACAGGCCTCGAAATGCAGGCAGTCCACGCGCTCGACCGCTCCCCAGTAGCGCCCGTACGCGGCCTGCGGCCGGTCGGGCTCGGCACCATTGCCGTCGACCGACAGGGCGATCAGGCTGGCTGCGATCGGTCGACCCTCGCGTTCGGCGATGAACAGCAGCCAGGCCTCGGGCAGGGTCTCGGCCATGCGGTGGAAGAAGTCGCGCTGCAGGTAGGGAGCGTTGCCATGCTCGCGATAGGTGCGGGCATAGCAGCGATAGAAGAAATCCCAGTCGTCCCGTGCGATGTCGACGCCACGCGACCATCTGAAGGTGACACCCGCGTCGCGCACCTTGCGGCGCTCCTGGCGGATCTTCTTGCGCTTGTCGTGCGCCAGGCCGGCGAGGAAGGTCTCGAAGTCGGCATAGCCGGCGTTGTGCCAGTGGAACTGCACCGTGTTGCGCAGCATCAGGCCGGCCTCGGTGCTGGCGGCGATGTCCTCGTCGGCGCCGAACAGCAGGTGCAGCGATGACAGTCCGGCCTGGCGGCACCACTGGATGAGACCATCGACCAGCAGCGTGCGGCTGTCCGCGTCGAGCGCGAGCAGTCGGGCGCCCGGCACCGGCGTGAACGGCACCGCCACGACCGCCTTGGGGTAGTAGCGCAGGCCGTGCTGCTCGTAGGCATTGGCCCAGGCCCAGTCGAACACGTACTCGCCATAGGAATGGTCCTTGACGTAGAGCGGGCAGGCCGCGACCAGTGCCGTGCCGCGCCAGAGGGTGGCGAATTGCGGCGTCCAGCCGCTCGCCGGCGTCGCGCTGCCGCTGGTGTGCAGGGCGGCCAGGTATTCATGGCGCATGAAGGGGCTGGGCGCGGCCTGGGCGGCGAGGAGGCGGTTCCAGTCGGCGGCATCGATGTCGCCGGGGTCGCCATGGATGCGCAGGGTGGGCGGGGTCGGTGGGGTGGACGGGGTCATGGGATCGGACGCCCGCGGGCGCCCAGGTGTTCGGCGATGTAGATGCCGCCCAGCACCAGCGCGAGCGCCACGGCATGGAACGGCGACAGGGGCTCGCCCAGCACGAGGACGGCCAGGAGCGGCCCGAAGATCGGCACCAGGTTGAGGAACATGCCCGCGCGCGCCGGGCCGATCAGGCTGACCGCCTGCATGAAGGTCAGTTGCGAGACGAAGGAGGGCAGCAGGCCGATGAAAAGCACCAGCAACAGGCCGGTCGGGGTCGGCATGAATGCCTCGCCACGCACGATCTCGATGGCGACCAGCGGCAGCGATACCAGCGCCGCCACCGCTGCCGTCGCGGCGAAGAAGACGACCGCCGGCACTGCCGGGCGCCGGCGCAGACCGAGCGCGTAGCCCGCGTAGAAGACGCAGCCGACGATCATCCAGAGGTCGCCGATGTTGAAGCGCAGCGATGCCAGCGCCGCCAGGTGCCCCTGCGATGCCACGACCACGATGCCCGCCAGGGTCAGCAGGACCCCCAGCGCCTGCACCCAGCCGATGCGCGTGCCGAAGACCAGCAGACTGCCGAGCAGCACGAAGACCGGGATGGTGCCCTGGATGATCGCGATGTTGATGGCGGTGGTGTGATGGGCCGCGGCGTAGAACAGCGCATTGAAACCCGTGAAGCCCAGGGTGCCCATGAGCGCGATGTGGCGCCACGACGGTCGCAGGACGTGCCAGTGCTCGGCGATCCGGCGTCTGGAGGTCAGCAGGAGGGCCGCGCAGCAGACCGTCCAGCGCAGGAAGGTCAGCACCATGGGCGAGATCTCGCCGACGGCGAGACGTGCGGCGACGGCATTCGCGCCCCAGATCAGCATCGTGAAGACGAGCAGCACGTAGGCTTGGTCGTTCACCCATCGCCACAGCACCCGGTGCCGTGCCGAAGCGGTGGGATCGTCCGGAGGATCGCCTGCCGCGGATTCGGAAAATGAGGTGCGCATCGCCGATCGAGATTAACAGCGTGTGCCCGGCGGTGCTGGCAGGCGGCCGATTCGCGTTAACCTATCCGTTGGCGCGTCGCCCCCGAACCCTCAGGAAGGATATTCATGAAGCTCATCACCGTCATCGTCAAACCGTTCAAGCTCGACGACGTGCGCGAAGCGTTGGCCGAGGTCGGCGTCTCCGGGCTCACGGTCACGGAGGTCAAGGGTTTCGGCCGGCAGAAGGGGCATACCGAGCTCTATCGCGGGGCCGAGTATGTGGTCGACTTCCTGCCCAAGATGAAGATCGAGGTGGTGGTCAACGAAGGCGACCTCGATCGCTGCGTGGATGCCATCATCGGTGCCGCACGCACCGGCAAGATCGGCGATGGCAAGATCTTCGTCACCAGCGTCGAACGCGTGGTGCGCATCCGCACCGGCGAAGAGGACGAGGCCGCGGTCTGAGCCCGGGGGCCGAGTCTCGCTAGACCACGTCCGCCAACCGATCGTCGGATGGTCGGCGGCGGGATTCCTCCACCAGCGCTTCCAGCAGGGGCTCGAGCGTGTCGCCGCTGCGGATCAGATCCATCTGCCAGGACGACATCAGGCCTTCGCGCACGCTGTGGGCCATGAAGGCCAGCAGACCGTCGTAGTAGCCGGCGACATTGAGGAGACCGATCGGCTTGTCGTGATAGCCGAGCTGGCGCCAGGTCCAGATCTCGAACAGTTCCTCGAAGGTTCCGATCCCGCCGGGCTGGGCGAGAAAGGCACCGGCGCGCTCGCCCATCAGGGCCTTGCGCTCATGCATGGTATCGACGACCAGAAGCTCGTCGCAGGCGCGGTTCGCCACTTCCTTGTCCACCAGTGCCTGCGGGATGATGCCCACCACGCGACCGCCCGCCGCGCGGGTGGCTTCGGCCACCGTGCCCATGAGCCCGGTCCTCCCACCGCCGTAGACGAGTTGACCTTGATGCCGGCCGATCCAGTGGCCGACGGCCTCGGCGGCCTGGGAGTATTCGGGACGCTCGCCGGGTCGCGAGCCGCAATAGACGCAAATCGAAAAAGCAGGATTCATGCAGTGATCATGCCGCCAATGCGTGACAGGCTCCCGGGCGAGCGGATCCGAGGACCTCAGGGCGTTCCACCGAAACGGCTCCACAGCGCCGCGGCCCAGAGGGCACCGCAGGTCAGCAGGGACAGCAGCACGGCGGCGCTGCCCAGGTCCTTGGCCTTCTTCGAGAGGGCATGCCATTCGGGGCCGACGCGATCGATCGCGGCCTCGATGCCGCTGTTCAGGAGTTCGACGATCAGGACCAGCATCACGGACGACGCGAGCAGGCCGATCTCGACCCAGCCGCGTCCGACCCAGGACGCCGCTGGCACGAGCACCAGGGCCGCAACGGCTTCCTGGCGGAATGCCGTCTCGCCCCAGCCGGCGCGCAGGCCGGCCCACGAGATCAAGCCCGCGTGGACGATGCGGTTCAGCCCCCGTCGCGTCTTCTGAGGATTGACCGGGCCCTCGGGCCCTGGGTCCTTCCGGTCGTCGTCGAGAAGATTCATGACGTGCCCGGACCCTTCAAGAGCGGCTCATGGGTCGAGAGCTCACGAGGCGCGTGCCGGCCCAGGCGTCGTGCCAGAACTGACGCTCCGGATGGAATCGGGCGAGCAGGGCCCAGACGATCACCCAGCCGGCCACGAGCAGGGCGGATTCGCCACCGGAAAGGCGAAACGGTGCGATCGCCGCCAGGGGTGGCAGGAACCAGACCCAGGACAGGAGATAGCGCAGAGCGGCGCGGCCCTGGGTGACGGCTCGGCCATGCCGATCGACCAGACGGAGGTTCCAGGTCTTCATGGCGAGCGTCTGGCCGCGCGACCAGAACCAGGCGAAGTAGATGCCGAAGACGACGAACAGAAAGGCCTGCAGCAGGTGACGACGAGCATCCATCGCGTCGCGCATCTGGCCCAGGGTGCTGAACAGCCAGCCGGCGACGAAGACGACCGCGAACAGCAGCATCCCCTCGTAGAGCCAGCAGGCCATGCGCCGCCACAGACCCGGGACGTCACGCGCCACGGGAGGCTCGCTGGTCGTGAGGCGGGATGGCGGCAGTGTCGTGTCCGTATCCATCACGGGCGTGCCGGGCTCAGGATGCATCGTCACCGGATTCAGAGCGATGGCGCATCGGGGGCCCTCTTCGTGGACTCCTGCGGAGCGGCCGATCGGGACGTGGCTCTGGACGTGCCGTTCCGTAACGCCGGGGCGACCACCGGCGCGAGCTTGCGCGCCGGGACGGGGGCGATCGTCGGTGCGACGCCCACCGGCCTGGCGGGCGCCCGCTCCGCGAGACGGCGTTTCTCGTCCTCACTGAGTGCCTGGTAGGCCTCCCACTTGGCCCGGCGCTCGTCCGCGGGAAGCTGCTTCACCTCGGCGAAATTGAAGCGGGCCTGTGCGCGTTCCCGCTGGCTCAAAGTGGCCCATTGCGTCATGCGGCTGTGCTGTATGGCTTGTTCGGCTGGCGAGAGCTTCGCATGATTGCGCGAAAGCGCCAGCCATTTGCGTTTGTGCTGTTCCGAGAGTTCATCCCATACCAACGTCAGTGGATACAGCGCATGCTGCTGCTCCGGAGTCAACTCCCGCCATGCCGGCCGCGATGGCACCGCTCGCATGGCTGTCCTCGCCGGCGACGATGCGCCCGTCTCCACGCGGGCAACCGGCAGCGGCTGGCCATGGACACGTCCGTGCGACGCGACGAGAACGATGCCGCCGAGCAATGCAACGCTCAGACCGCAACGCAGCGAAAGGGGAAGAGAGGACACCGTGGAGGACCCTGGAAGCGGGATGAGCCGAGCAATGAGGTGAAGCGAGGCATCGAGCACGACGGGCAGTCGCCTCGAGGTCGGCGCTTATCGTGCGGAGGAGTCGCTCTTGAGGAACTGGGCGAAGCCGGGATCGGCATAGGCGGCCGGGGGCAGGTCGTCGGCGAGCAGCGCCGAGTCGACATCTGCCAGTTCGCTGGCTCGATCGTCGTCCTGGACGACGCTGATAACCAGCAGACCTGCCACCAAGGCCACCAGCGGGATGACGGCACCCAGCCGGTTCCACCAGACCTGGCCCAGGCCCAGCATGGCTTCGCCGCCGGAATTCCCGACGGTCGTCACCTGCCGGGTCGGACGACGGCGATTCGAGACCGCCCGGGTCCGTGCCACGCGGAGCCGTTCGACGACGTCGTGGGGCAATTCCTGCGTGCCCTCGGACAGGCGGGACACGATTCGGCGAGCGAAGCGCTCATCCGCGGACATCGGAGGATGGGAGCCGGACGAAGACCGTGACAGAGTCTCCCCGGCGGTGATCGACGACATGTTCATAGCGATATTCCCTTGGCCGTGAGCGCTTTGCTCAACGCGTGGACGGCACGCGAACAGTGGGTTTTGACGCTGCCTTGCGAGCAACCCATGGCTGCAGCGGTTTCCGCCACATCCATTTCTTCCCAGTAACGCATCAGGAAAGCCTCGCGTTGACGACCTGGCAAGGCGGCGATCTCTTCTTCGATCTCCCTGAAGATCTGCGCGCGACGCGTGGCGTCCTCTGCGCTCTCCGACTCGCGGGAATCGATCGGGGACGCCAGGTTCTCGAGAAGATCGAAGTCGCCATCGCCGTCGGCGTTCTCGAAATCGCCCATCGTGGAGAACAGGGCGCGTCGCGTCTTCTGGCGACGAAACCAGTCGAGCGTGCAATTCGAGAGGATTCGCTGGAACAGCATCGGCAATTCCCGTGCGGGCTTGTCACCATAGTGTTCGGCGAGTTTCATCATGCTGTCCTGCACGATGTCGAGCGCGGCTTCCTGATCTTTGACGTGGTAGACCGAGCGCTTGAAAGCCCGCCGTTCGACGCTCTTCAGGAATTCGGAAAGTTCTTGTTCGGTAGCCAAGTCGCAGGGGCGCATCGTGGCGCCGTGTGGGGGTCTGTCTTCCGCGGCAGTCGAGTTCTTTTTTGCGCGGATTATGGCACCGCCCCCATCGGGGAGATCGAGTCGCATCGCGTCAATGTCATAATCCGCATTGCAAGTCAAAAGGCAAACGGGTCACTGTCCGGCGAAACGCATCGAGTTCGTCCATGGCTTTGGCCTCAAGTCCCGACGCGACCTCACGAGGGTTGGCAAGGGGCACCCAAGGTTTTTCGTGCCCGAAAAAACACAAAGGTTCATCATGGAAATCTCGAAGGCAGAACTCGCTTCTGCAGTGGCCGCATCGGCCCATTCCGCTCAGTCTCCCCAGGAACTCATGGGTGCCGAAGTGCTGGTGAAGGCACTCCAGGCCGAGAACGTCCAATACATCTGGGGCTATCCGGGTGGCGCTGTCCTCTACATCTACGACGCGCTCTACAAGCAGGACACCATCCAGCATGTGCTCGTGCGCCACGAGCAGGCAGCAGTGCATGCTGCCGACGGATTCGCGCGTGCGACGGGCGAAGTCGGCGTGGCGTTGGTGACGTCGGGCCCGGGCCTGACGAACGCGGTGACCGGGATCGCCACGGCCTACATGGATTCCATCCCGATGGTGATCATCTCGGGTCAGGTGCCGACGGCGGCCATCGGTCTCGACGCATTCCAGGAATGCGACACGGTGGGCATCACGCGTCCCATCGTCAAGCACAACTTCCTCGTCAAGGATCCCAAGGACCTGGCGATGACGATGAAGAAGGCTTTCCACATCGCTCGCAGCGGTCGACCGGGCCCTGTGGTGGTGGATGTGCCCAAGGACGTGTCCTTCAAGAAGGTGGCCTACACCGGCTATCCCGACAAGGTCGAGATGCGTTCGTACAACCCGGTGCGCAAGGGCCATGGAGGTCAGATCCGCAAGGCGCTGCAGCTGCTGCTGAATGCGAAGCGCCCCTATATCTACACCGGCGGTGGCGTGCTGCTCGGCAATGCCACCAACGAATTGCGCACGCTGGTCGACATGCTGGGCTATCCGGTCACCAGTACGCTGATGGGCCTGGGAGCCTATCCGGCGAGCGATCGCAAGTTCCTCGGCATGCTGGGCATGCACGGCACCATCGAAGCCAACAATGCCATGCAGAACTGCGATGTGCTGCTGGCCGTGGGAGCGCGCTTCGACGATCGCGTGATCGGCAATCCCAAGCACTTCGCGCAGAACGAACGCAAGATCATCCACGTCGACATCGATCCGTCGAGCATCTCCAAGCGCGTGAAGGTCGATGTGCCGATCGTCGGCGACGTGAAGGACGTGCTGACCGAGCTGATCACCATGATCCGCGAGGCGGCCCACAAGCCTGATGCGGATGCGCTGGCCGAGTGGTGGCGGACCGTCGAGACATGGCGCGGACGTGACTGTCTGGCCTACGACCGCGGCAACGGCGATGTCATCAAGCCGCAGTTCGTCGTCGAGACGTTGTGGAACATGACCAAGGACGTGGAGACCTACATCACGTCCGACGTCGGTCAACACCAGATGTGGGCAGCCCAGTACTATCGCTTCGACGAACCACGCCGGTGGATCAACTCGGGCGGCTTGGGGACCATGGGTGTGGGTATTCCATATGCCATGGGCATCAAGCTGGCGAAGCCGGATGCCGAGGTCTTCACCATCACCGGCGAGGGTTCGGTGCAGATGTGCATCCAGGAGTTGTCGACCTGCCTGCAGTACAACACGCCGATCAAGATCTGCGCCTTGAACAACCGCTACCTGGGCATGGTGCGCCAGTGGCAGGAGATCGAGTACTCCGGCCGCTACAGTCATAGCTACATGGATGCCTTGCCCAACTTCGTGAAGCTGGCGGAGGCCTATGGCCACGTCGGCATGCTGATCGAACGTCCCGAGGATGTGGAGCCCGCGCTGCGCGAGGCGCGCCGTCTGAAGGACCGGACGGTGTTCATGGATTTCCGTACCGATCCCACCGAGAACGTCTTCCCGATGGTCAAGGCCGGCATGGGCATCACCGAGATGCTTCTGGGCTCGGAAGATCTTTGAGCTACGTCCGGCAGCAGCCGCATCGGCGGCTGCCGGTTTTTCGAATCTTTCTTTCGACGAATCTATTGTCCGCCGAGCCTGCGCATTACCGTGCGTGGGGGAGGGCGGCGAAAAGAGGAGTTCGCACACATGAAACACATCATTGCTGTCTTGCTGGAGAACGAGGCGGGTGCCTTGTCCCGTGTCGTGGGTCTGTTCTCGGCCCGTGGCTACAACATCGAATCCCTGACCGTCGCGCCCACCGAGGATCCGAGCCTGTCGCGCATGACGATCGTCACGGCGGGTTCCGACGACGTCATCGAACAGATCACAAAGCACCTCAATCGGTTGATCGAGGTCGTCAAGGTCGTGGATCTGACCGAAGGTGCCTATACCGAACGTGAACTCATGATGGTCAAGGTGCGCGCCGTCGGCAAGGAGCGCGAAGAGATGATGCGCATGGCCGAAATCTTCCGCGGCCGCATCATCGACGTCACCGACAAGAGCTACACCGTGGAACTCACGGGCGACCACGGCAAGAACGACGCTTTCCTCGAAGCGATCGATCGTGGCGCCATCCTCGAGACCGTGCGCACCGGTGCCAGCGGCATCGGTCGCGGCGAGCGCATCCTGCGCGTCTGACGATCATGCATCGGGGCTCAGCCGTCGCACGTTCGGGCTGAGCTTGTCGGAGCCCTCGCGCGAGCGGGGTCTGCACTGAGCCCTTCGACAGGCTCGACACGAACGGCACCACCACACTGCATCTGCACACATTCATCTGGAGAACGAAATGAAGGTTTACTACGACAAGGACACCGACCTGAGCCTGATCAAGGGCAAGACCGTCGCCATCATCGGCTATGGTTCGCAAGGTCATGCGCACGCACAGAACCTGAACGACAGCGGCGTGAAGGTCGTGGTCGGTCTGCGCAAGGGCGGTGCCTCCTGGCCCAAGGTCGAGAAGGCCGGCTTGAAGGTGGCCGAGGTGGCCGAGGCCGTGAGGTCGGCCGATGTCGTCATGATCCTGTTGCCCGACGAGCAGATCGCCAACGTCTACAAGAACGACGTGGCGCCCCATATCAAGGAAGGTGCCTCGCTGGTCTTCGCCCACGGCTTCAACGTGCACTATGGCTTCGTGCAGCCGCGTGCCGATCTCGACGTCTGGATGGTCGCCCCGAAGGCACCGGGCCACACCGTGCGTGGCACCTACACGCAAGGCGGAGGCGTGCCCCATCTCGTGGCCGTGCATCAGGACAAGACCGGCAAGGCTCGCGACCTGGCCCTGAGCTATGCCGCAGCCAATGGCGGCGGCAAGGCCGGCATCATCGAGACCAACTTCCGCGAGGAGACCGAGACCGACCTGTTCGGCGAACAGGCCGTCCTGTGCGGTGGTACCGTCGAACTGATCAAGGCCGGTTTCGAGACGCTGGTCGAAGCCGGCTATGCGCCCGAGATGGCGTACTTCGAATGCCTGCACGAACTCAAGCTCATCGTCGACCTGATCTACGAGGGCGGCATCGCCAACATGAACTACTCGATCTCCAACAACGCTGAATATGGCGAGTACGTCACGGGCCCGCGCATCGTGACCGAAGAGACGAAGAAGGCCATGAAGCAGGTCCTGAAGGACATCCAGACCGGTGAATATGCCAAGAGCTTCGTGCTGGAGAATGCTGCTGGCGCGCCCACGCTGATCAGCCGTCGCCGTCTGAATGCCGAGCACCAGATCGAAGTCGTCGGTGAGAAGCTGCGTGACATGATGCCCTGGATCAAGAAGAACAAGCTGGTCGACCAGACCCGCAACTGAGTCCGAGGCTTCGGGATCCGCAAGGCCACCTTCGCGGTGGCCTTTTCCATTCTGGGCTTCCGCTGCCCTCAACTACACTGCCTGCGATGAACCTCAAACCCTGTTTCGCGGCGCGCCTGTGCGGTGCCGACTCGGCACCTCCGCATCCGGGGAGCGATTGCGATGCATGACGACACCGTGGTCGACGACACGTTGCCGCGCAAGCGTCGCAAGGGCATCTACATTCTGCCCAACCTGTTCACGTTGGCGGCGTTGTTCGGTGGCTTCTATGCGGTGGTGATGGCCATGAATGCGCGCTTCGACCTGGCTGCATTGGGTGTGTTCGCCGCCATGGTGCTCGACAGTCTGGACGGCCGAGTGGCTCGCATGACCAACACGCAGAGTGCGTTCGGCGAGCAGATGGATTCACTCTCCGACATGGTGTCTTTCGGTGCCGCGCCGGCACTGATCGCTTACGAATGGTCGCTCAAGGGCCTGGGACGCTGGGGCTGGATCGCGGCTTTCGTCTACTGTGCCTGTGCCGCGCTGCGTCTGGCGCGCTTCAATGTCAATACCGGCACGGTCGACAAGCGCTGGTTCCAGGGTTTGCCGTCGCCCGCGGCAGCGGCGTTGGTGGCAGGCTTCATCTGGCTGATGACGGAATGGGGCAAGCGTGGCGACGAAGTGCTGTTCCTGTCGTGGAAGCAGATCACCTGGATCACTTTCGCTTTCACGCTCTATGCGGGTCTGACGATGGTCACCAATGCACCGTTCTACAGCTTCAAGGACGTGCAAGTCAAAAGGAGTGTCCCTTTCGCATCCATTGTGCTCATTGCCTTGGGCATCGCGGTGGTGAACATTCATCCACCGACCGTGCTGTTCGGAGTGTTCGTGGTCTATGGACTGAGCGGCTATCTGGTCTATGCATGGCGGAAAGCCAAGGGTGAGCCTGTCAGCTTGATCAGCATGTCGACCGACGAGCCAGACGAGCGGGGGCTCCACAAATAAAAAGCACTGTGCTACATTCCTCGGCTCCATGAGCAAGATGCCGCTGTCCCTACTAATTCTCTCCCACGGGCAGAGACGGTAGCGCGCGCGCATTCCTACCAACGGCCCGTTCGCATCAGCAACGGGCCGTTTTGTTTGGAGTTGCTGGTGGATTTTCCTTTCACCGAAAGAATCGTCATGTTGAAGCAACCCGACACTAAGTACCGTGCCTTCGCACCCATCGGCCTGAAGGATCGCACCTGGCCCGATGCCGTCCTGAGCAAGGCGCCTATCTGGCTGTCGACCGATCTGCGTGACGGTAACCAGGCGCTCGTCGAGCCCATGGACATCGCCCGGAAGATGCGCATGTTCGAGACGCTGGTGTCGATCGGTTTCAAGGAGATCGAGATCGGATTTCCGTCTGCTTCACAGGTCGAGTTCGACTTCGTTCGCAAACTCATCGAAGAGGATCGCATTCCCGATGACGTGACGGTGCAGGTCCTGACCCAGGCGCGCGACCAGCTCATCGCGCGAACGTTTGAAGCGCTCCAAGGCGCGCCGCGCGCCATCGTCCACCTCTACAACGCCGTGGCGCCGATCATGCGTCGAGTCGTGCTGGGCATGGACGAGGACGAGATCGTCCACTTGGCGACCACGCACGCGCGCATGTTCAATGAATGCGCTGCGAAGCAGCCGGAGACGCAATGGACGTTCCAGTACTCGCCAGAGATGTTCTCTGGAACTGAACTGGCTTTTTCCAAACGCGTGGTCGATGCGGTGACCGACGTGTGGGCACCCACGGTCGAACGCAAGTGCATCATCAATCTGCCTTCGACTGTCGAGCATTCGACACCGAATATCTTCGCCGACATGATCGAGTGGATGCACCGCAATCTCGCGCGCCGCGATGCGATCGTACTGTCGGTCCATCCACACAATGACCGCGGCACCGGGACTGCCGCCGGTGAATTCGCGTTGATGGCGGGAGCCGACCGGATCGAGGGCTGCCTCTTCGGCAACGGCGAGCGGACGGGGAACCTCGATCTGGTGAACGTGGCGCTCAATCTTTATACGCAAGGCGTATCGCCCGGTCTGGATTTTTCCAACATCGATGAAATCCGGGTCACGGTCGAGCAATGCAATCAGATGGCGGTGCATCCAAGGCACCCGTATGTTGGCGATCTGGTCTACACCTCGTTTTCCGGCTCACATCAGGACGCCATCAAGAAGGCGTTCGCGGCGCGGAAGGATGGGGACATCTGGGACTTGCCTTATCTGCCGATCGATCCAAAGGACGTGGGTCGGAGCTACGAAGCCGTGATCCGTGTGAACAGTCAGTCAGGCAAGGGCGGCATCGCCTATCTGCTCGAAAGCGAATATGGCTTGGAGTTGCCCCGTCGGTTGCAGATGGAATTCAGCCAGATCGTTCAGCGCGTCATGGATGTGGCAGGAAAAGAGCTCACCGCCGCCGATCTCTGGCGAATTTTCGACGAGGAGTATGGCGTCCGGGCGGTCGTCGGTCCGCAGCACCGGCTGTTGGAAGACGTGGCAGAGGATGGCGTGCCGTCCGTTGCACTCCGCGCGGATCTGACGTGGGATGGCGAGACGCACAAGATCGAGGGCCGTGGAAATGGCCCGATCGATGCCTTCATCCATGCGGTGTCGAGGATGACCGGGCATTCTGTTCGCGTGGTCGATTACCACCAGCATGCGATCGGCGAAGGCGCGGATGCTCAGGCGATGGCCTATCTCGAACTGCGCATCGACGAAAAGCAGACCCTCTTTGGCGTTGGTCAGGACGCCAACATCATTTCTGCCTCGCTGAAAGCGATTGTTTCAGGACTCGAGCGTGCTCGGCGTGCGGGTCAATGGGCGGAGGTTGGAAATGCAACCACGACCTGAGGAATCAGTAGTCTCTGATTGAACCTTGGTCATTCCGCAGTGGGATGCAGCCATGGGCGGTCGACTCGGGTCGGCCGTTAATGGCTGTGTCAGCCATTCGCTGCCGGCAAGCGGTGTTCCTGGGTCAGAAGAGCTTGGTTAGTTAGTAAAAAATAATTACAACTGGCTTGCGCGTGAACATGGACGCTTCGGAAGGGCTCTGTGGATCGTGCAGCGCCCAGCCTGACCAGGCCGTCGACAAGGCAAAGAGATCATGCCTTCGATGTCGGCTCGAAGTACCCGAGCGCGCACTGGTCATCGTCCGTTTCAATGCTGGCTAAAGAAAACAGCGGCATGAGAAGTAGCCCTTTAGTTTCGAATGAAGAAAGAAGCGCAAGTAATTGTCATTGCATGCTTTTTTTGATTTCGATACACTGCGGGGCCGTACTCGTTGTCGCTGGAGAAGTTTTGATGTCAGAAGCCCGTGTAAGTCGAGTTTCAAGCCAGCGTCTGATGTCAACATTTCGTGCGATAGCTATCGCATTGTGTGCGACTGCCATCGTATGGCCCAGCGCCCAGGCTGCCACCAAGAAGCAGGTCCCGGCGAAGAAGACTCAAGTCATGGTCGAAAGCAGGCACAAGGTCGCGGTGCCGAAGGCCAGGAAGTCAGCTGTCGCCGAGGGACGGGCAGTCAGCGCGGGGCGCAACATCGTGGCGACCTTGCGCAAGAGCGGTGGCAAGACGGTCGTCGCCGTTGAGCGTCGCTCGGTCGTCAGACTTGCAGAGACACCTCGTCTGTCGTATGGGCAGATGGCAGGACTTCATGGCACCGAGGATGCGCTGGATCTGAAATCGAGCGCTGCATTGGTGATCGACCAGGACACGCGCGAGGTCCTGTTCAGCAAAAACGACCATGCCGTACTGCCCATTGCTTCCATCACCAAATTGATGACTGGTTTGCTGATCAGCGAAGCGCGTCTTCCCATGGATGAATTCGTCACTATCACGCAGGACGATGTTGATACCGAAAAGGGCAGCAGCTCGCGTCTACGCATCGGTACGACCCTCTCACGTGGCGAGCTCCTGCATCTGGCGCTGATGTCGAGCGAGAACCGGGCAGCTCACGCACTCGGGCGAACCTATCCGGGGGGGCTGGCAACCTTCGTCAGCATGATGAATGCCAAGGCCAAGATGCTGGGAATGCGCGACACCGTGTACGTGGAACCAACGGGTCTATCGAGCCGTAACCAGTCCAGTGCACAGGATCTGGCACTCCTGGTCAACGCAGCTTCGTCCAATGCGATGGTTCGCGAGCTTTCGACTTCACCCAACTACCAGGTGGCAATCGGCAATCGGACGCTTCAGTACAACACGACCAACAGATTGGTCAGGAGTCCGGACTGGGACATTGGCGTTCAGAAAACCGGTTATATCTCCGAAGCTGGCCAGTGCCTCGTGATGCAGACAAAAATTGCCGGACGCAAATTGATCATGGTCTTTCTCGATTCGGCAGGAAAACTCAGTCGTATCGGGGATGCGGAACGCGTGAGACGTTGGGTCGAGGCCACTCATCTGATGTCACCAAGTCTGCAAGCTGCGAGCATGTCTCACTCTGTGGGCGACTGATCTCGTTTCTTCGATGGACATCGGTCGATGTCCCGTCAAGACACATCATGAAGTGAAGTCTGGGACTCCGGTATGCCGGCCCAACGCACTCGAGATTTCATTGGCGGTCGACTGCAGTTTCGGTAGCCAGCTATCATCCAGCCGATCCGCTGGAGCTGAGATCGAAAGACCAGCAATAAGCTTGTTCTGATCGTCGTAAATGCCTGCCGCAATGCATTTCACGCCGAGTTCCAATTCCTCGTTGTCTCGCGCAACACCTTGCTGTCGAGCCATGGACAACTCTCGTTCCAGCAATGGCAATTGGGTGATGCTGTTTCGCGTATGACCTGCCAAACCCGTTCGGGTCGCATAACTGCGTACGCGCTGCGGTTCTTCCGCGGCCAGAAACAGCTTGCCTGTCGATGTCAGATGAAGCGGCGCTCGACCGCCAATGGCGCGCACGACCTGCATGCCTGAGCGTTCGCTAAAAGCACGCTCGATATAAACGATTTCATCTCCCTGACGCAGGCTCAGGTTCACGGGTTGCTGAGTGATCTTGTGCAACTCGCGCATGGGCGCCAACGCGGCATCACGCACGCTCAATCTGCCCTTCACAAGATTGCCAAGCTCGAGAAGCCTCATTCCAAGTCGATAACTGCCCGCCGCCGGTCGATCGACGAAACGACCGACTGCAAGGTCATTCAAAATTCGATGGGTCGTGGAAGGGTGCAGGCCAGTCTTCTCACTGATCTCCTTGAGCGAAATCGGATCGGTTCTTGAAGCGAGTACGTCGATGAGGGCGAACATTCGTTCGATGACTTGGATGACTGGTGTCGCTGGAATATCTGAATGTGGTTTAGTCATGTCGCACCTCGTAGAAGACCGAGACGCGATTTTACCTTGTGAAATCGCTTTCGTCCTTCCATCTTCCTCCGACAAGAACTTCACAGGGACGAAAGGTCCGCTTGTAGGCCATCTTGGGGCTATCGGCAATCCAGTAACCGAGATAGACGTGGGCCAAGGCAAGTCGACGGGCTTGTTCGATCTGCCACAAAACGCCATATATGCCATAAGCGGCGCCTGGATCCGGCTCATAGAACGTGTAGACCGCCGATAGTCCGTCTTCCAACACATCCAGAATGGAGACCATCTTCAATTCTCCTGCGCCGCCGTCGATGCCGATCGTACGGAATTCGACGAGTCTTGAATCCACGCGGCTCTGCAACAAGAATTGGGTGTATTGATCGATGCTGTCGTGATCCATCCCGCCACCGGCATGGCGATGGCTCTGATATCGGAGATAGAGTTGATAGTGCTCAGGAACAAAACACAATTTCAATATGCGCACCTGCAGATTGGAATGACGTGTCCAAGACCGACGTTGACTTCGATTGGCTCTGAAACGGTCGACTGGTATTCTCAAGGGCGTGCACGCATTGCAGCCATCACAATACGGACGATAAGTAAACATGCCGCTGCGACGGAAGCCGTCGCGCACGAGTTCCGAATATGCCTCGCTGTGGATCAGGTGACCAGGCGTCGCGACTTGAGAGCGTGCTTGCCGGTCAGGCAGGTAACTGCATGGATAGGCTGCCGTTGCATAAAATTGCAAGGCATGCAGAGGAAGCTCCTTGAGATGTGCCACGTCGATGGAAGAAAGTTAACGGTGCAATAATTCAGACCAATAGGAAGGTTTGAAATGCCAGTCTATATCAGCTTTCTCTCGTGCGCGGGCTACATGCGCCACCAATTGTTCGCGCGAGATCTCACCGGCGCCCAGGCTCGCCAGGTGCGTCGTATTTTGCTGGCAATCGATGATGCCAATGTCATGACGCAAACAGATGCAGACGAGCGCGGCGAGTGCCGTCTTCGATGCGTCTGTGCGGTGGGCGAACATCGATTCTCCGAAGATGGCGTGGCCCAGTGCGACGCAATACAACCCGCCTGCCAGCTCTCCATCGATCCAAGTCTCCACGCTGTGTGCTGATCCGGCACGATGCAGGGTGACGTAGGCATCGATCATGGAGTCGACGATCCATGTCCCGTCTTGACCTTTGCGTGATGCGGTCGCACAAGCGCGAATGACAGCTTCGAAATCGTGGTCGATGCGTATCTCGCAGTTGCTTGCGGAACGGAACGATTGCAACGATTTCCTCATGGATCGATGAAGGCGGAATGCGCTCGGCGCGAGTGCCATTCGTGGTTGTGGGCTCCACCACAGGATGGGTTGGCCCTCGCTGAACCAAGGAAACACCGCTTTGCCATACGCATTCCGCAATGTCGCCACGTCGAGCGATCCACCCGCGGCCAGCAGGCCGGGCACGGGATCTTCCGCGCCCCACGCGCTGGCTGGCTCGGGCACTGGCTCACCTGGTTCGAGCCAGGGCAGTTTGGTGCTCATGATTCAAGATGTATGTGTATGACCATGGGTTCCGCACATGGCATGTAGATGAAGATAGCGCCATGTCGTTCCACGCATTGCCATCGTTCACGGTGCTTCGATCCAATCGAATTACGGGTCGTGAGGGCACGCCGGCAAATTCAATGGTCCATGGGTGCCAGAAACGCCTTGATCCGCTCCAAACTTCGTTCTACTCCAGAACGCTGCGCTGACCGTTCTGCGTCGAATGGGGCAGGGATACAAAAATGTGGCTTCTCGGACTTCAGTTGAAATCGCATATCTTGATGCTGCCTGAGGTGGTGATGATGGTACATACGCTGATTCGCGAGCACCTGCAGATTCGAAGAAACTCTTGAATGATGCACTGGCCGATCATGGAGCACATCGAGCTGTTCGATTCGCCGGCTTCAGCAGGGGTACATTGGCGAAACCGCATCGGGCGATCCGGGATCGATAGTCAACAGCATGTCCGCGTAGAACTCGTGGTCGGCTGGATTCTGCAAGGATGAATGTCCGACCATTGATCTCGTCTTCTGGGTTCATCGACATCGATCAGAGCCCTCGGACCAGAAAGCATTTGTTCCATGCGGCAATCTGGTCCATGGTCGGGTGTGTGCGCATCATGAGGCCGGTTCCCCGCGTCTCGATCGGAAGTTTCACGTCCGCTTGAAGGTGGGTGCCTGGAAGGTACGCCGAGTTGGGTCTCACGTCGCGGGACGGGGCGTGGGAGCGGAGTCCATGAAGACGCGGACATTCTCTTCATCGACGAGCGCGATCCGTCGGCGCAGGGCGAAATCTTCGAATGTTGGAGCCGTGTTGGACAAAGTTCAAAATGTGGTGCTATAATTTGAGGCTTGTTCCTCGATAGCTCAGTTGGTAGAGCGCCGGACTGTTAATCCGTAGGTCCCTGGTTCGAGCCCAGGTCGAGGAGCCACTACAAGCCACAAGGCCACTGGATGCCCCGCTATCACATCGATAGCGGGGCATTTTCATTTGCAGGGCTCGATTCGAAGCTTGTCGGCTGTCGGTCCACTCCAGCCCAAACCAACTTGGTACGACCGAAACCACGAAGGCTGTTTGCTGGGGCTATCGAATGCGGTCTGCTTTGGTAGACATACAGACTTGTCGCGTTCCGACTGCATGGATTGATGCATGCGATGAGCTGCATTCTTCGACCATGGACGACCGATCCTTTAGTCGAGCTGCCGCAGCGGTCATGCACTCATGCGATCCCGCAGTCCAGAATCCAGTGGTCATCGCGTCCTGATGAACATGACCGTGGATCAGGATCATGGGCCCTGCCACGCGGTGGTGCCAGGCTGCTGCGCTGAGCATCGACGCCGATCTTCTGGCTCTTGCCCTGAGGACGAATCTGGCAGTTTCATCATCGATGCATTCGCTGGCCGTGGTACCCATGGCGCAGGGAAGTCGAACGCAGTTGTCGGTGCTGCCTGGTTTCAGTGAGCCACATGCTGTCTGTGGTTAACGCCTCCTGATCCCTGAAGTCGGAAGGTCTGAGGAGGCCGTGGGACCCCTGCATGGACTGACCATCGGCAATGGCCACGTGACCGGAGACTCTCCAATGAAGGCCAGTATTCCATGCAAGCGGCTCGAAGTCCTGGTCGCCATGTCAATCGATACCCGCGCACGATGGATCTCCATCGTCTGCTGCAGCAGGTAATCGCCTCGACGTCGTTGGCATCCGTCGTTCCAGCGGCCGGCTCTTTGGCAGTGAGTCACACCACATCTTGAGCGGGCGTCTCCAAGCCTCGTGGCCCCACGAGGAAGCAGGTCAGGGATGCGCGCCTTCCATGGAGG
Source organism: Variovorax sp. PEI5 (assembly GCF_056679935.1). Classification (NCBI taxonomy): domain Bacteria; kingdom Pseudomonadati; phylum Pseudomonadota; class Betaproteobacteria; order Burkholderiales; family Comamonadaceae; genus Variovorax; species Variovorax sp. PEI5. The sequence continues at coordinate 1,190,025 of NZ_CM155257.1, read as the reverse complement.
ACGGACCTCCAACCCAACAATCCCAAGCCATCGCTCCCATTGCTTGTGAAAGTGCAGGACCCACGCAGGACCGGGTGAAAAAGTTGCTGGAGGCCTACCGTTGGCGCAGGCCAGCAACTGCCGAGAAAAGTCCGTGACGGAGACGTGAAATGCCAACACGTGTGCATCCGTCCATGCACGAGTGATCGAAGAGTGCCAAGCGGGAGCAAGCCGGAAATCGACGAAATGATGGCGTGCCGCGGCAACACGGAACACGTGTCGTGGCCATGTCGTGAATGAGGACGCGAAAAGATCTGCATGCCGAAGCCCTGCTCGATCTGGCGATTCGTCCATTCACCGGAGGCGAGCGGCAGACGAGTCGGTACTTGCCAACACGAAGACCACGCGTGCTTGCGAGTCGCCAGAGAAATTGTTTTTGCACATGTCATGGATGCACCCGCGCGCGCCTGACCTAGCCGTGGACGTTCAAAAAATTCCAGGGTTTTGCTTTTGAGCGTGCTTTGTTGCGCGATGCATATTTTTGGATATCGGCAGACTTTGTCAAAAGAGTTAAGAAAATAGAATTAGTCATTCCTATATCGATCTAATTCTTTCAAAAATTATTTGACATGGCTGACTCTTATCAAGGAATGGGAGGTTTCTTAGGATTACGCATGGAAGATGTGATCGGTTTAAGTAAATAATTCACGTCACAGATTTTCGAGAGGTATAAATTGTTCGTGCACTGTATGGAGGATGCATGCGAATACAAAAGTAAAACTCCGTGGTGTATGTGCGGGTTGCAATTTCATCAATCGCTGTCTTTGACAGCTCATTCACTTGTGAGGTCTGGAAAATGTTCAAAAGATCATTGATTGCCGGTGCTGTCCTTTCCGTTTCTCTTGGGGCTCATGCAGTGGGCGCCAACATCAGCGTGACGGGGACCGTCACACCCGATGCCTGCACCATTGCGCTCGGAAACAACGGCAATGTGGACTACGGCACCCTCACGGCATCGGTCGTGAGGTCGTATGACTTGTGGTTTGGAACCCATTACACGCTACCGAACAAGGACATCGCCATCGAAGTCAATTGCCCATCGGCCACGCGTGTCGGGCTTTCAGTCCTCGACAACAGAGCAACCACCAAGGAGAACGGACTGACCCGACCGGGCATCAAGTTCGGGCTCGGACTTTCTGGGACACAGCCAATCGGCTTTTATGAAATACAGACGCATTCCATCCAGATCGGCCTGACGCGGGGGGGGACTCCCAACAATGCGGGAAGCTCGTTGATCAGGGACATGTCCGGAGGCCCGTGGATCTATCAGTCGTCGGATGTTCCAAGCGGGTATCTGTCGCAACTCAGCGTGACTTCGTTCTCCACAGGGACCACACGGACTGCTCAACTCACCCCTATCACGCGTCTGTCGGGTACCTTGAGGATATCCACCAAAGTCAGTACGCGCGCGATCGATGGTTTGGTCGGCAATCTCTCACTCGCCGGTGCGACGACCATCCAGATGGTCTACGTCTGAGGCATTGATTCGACCTCGACCCGTGCCGCAGCCCCTCGGCCGGGCTCAACGATCTCCATCGAGGCGTCGTGCGACGCTTCTCATCGCGGGCCCTCGATCAGGTCGTTCGCGAGATCTCGATGGTGATTGAGGGAGGTGGAATCCGGCCGACTCGGAATGTGCGCCGCATGTCGGTGCGGATTCCCAATGCCTCCCGCTGATCGAGAACGCTCAGCCATGGCTGGAAATCATCCTGCTGGCGCTATGGATATGTCGAGCAACGATTTTTCGATCTGCGATAGAGATGTGCGTCAGAGATCCGGTTTTTCAACTGTTTTCCCGATTCATCATGTCGTCCATTCTTCATGCGGTTCGTGCTGCGCTTTTGATCTGCTGGGGTGTCTCGATCTCGTGGCTGGCCGGCGCGACGGGACTCAAGCCGGACAGCACCATCGTTCAATTGTCCGCGAGCGATGGACAGGCCCAGATGGCAGTCACCAACACCGAGGCTTTGCCGATGTTGATGAATGTGGTCGTGATGGACCTGCCTGGAAGCGAGTCGCTCACGGTCATGCCCCTGCCCAGCGTGGCACGGGTCGAGGGAAATGGTCGGCAGATCGTTCGTTTCGTATTGACCGAATCTGCTCCCGACATCAAGAAGCAGTATCTGAAGAGAGTGAGTTTTGAAGGCATCCCGCCGAAGACCAGCGGGCCGAAAGAGGCGGTTCTGGCTGTCAATGTGCGTCAGATCATTCCCCTGGTGATCTCGCCGCCTGGATTGGTGCAGGAAGCGGAGCCCTGGACTCAACTTGCGATCGTTCGCAAGAGTGAGAGTGCGATGGAATTGCGCAACGACAGCCCATTCGTCGTGAGATTGAGGACCCAGGCGGAATTGCTTCCGATGAATACGCCGGTGCAGTTGCTCGTCGACACCTACGTGCTGCCGGGCGAACACATCGCGTTCGAACTGCCCCGGGATGTGATGGCAAGTGCGGTCACGGCCGTGCGGATCTCGCCTGCGTCGCCTTGGGGATACTCGGTGAATCCCTACGAAATCCACGTGGCGGGCAATGAGACGCGTTAGCCGGATCGATCAGCGTGTTCTTTCGTCGTCGTGCTCCCCTCCGCCGTCGAGTCGGCATGAAACGGCGTTCAAAGCGTTGCGGGAACGCATGCATGGACCGTTGACGAGTGTGGTTCTGGCAGCGGGTGCGTGCTGCACGTCCACGCAGGCGCAAGACTCGACGACCTTCGCACCGCCGCCGGCCGATGCATCGTCGTCGTCCCAAGGGCCCCGGCAGTCTTCGAGACTCGCGGCTTTGGATCATTCGAAGTCCGATGAGGAAGCGAGGCCGGTCCAGTTCGATCTCGAGATCCTGCGCGAGCGCGGACTGAGTCCGACAATCGGTGAGTATTTCCGAGACGGGCCACGATTCCAGATGGGCGCCCAGTGGGTCGCCTTCAATGTCAATGGCGACGACATCGGCCGCAGGCGCACCAGTTTCGATGCCACGGGTCGTCTGTGCATCACCGCGACACTGGCGGCATCGCTGGGCCTGAAGGCGGTGGAGAGGCCTGGAGGCGTGCAGGCCGGTGCATCCGCCGTCGGCGACTGTCCCGACCAGCGCGTCCACGCGCCCCGAGCAGTGATTGTGTTGCGTCCCAGTGAAGGCGCTGTCGAGATCACCGTCCCACCCGAGGACATGATGGCCATGTCGCATCCGGAGCGCATGGAAACGGGTGGTGTGGGCGCTCTCCTGAACTATCGTGCCTACGCCTACGAAAGCCGGACGATCGGTGCGCAGAAGAATGCTTCGCGTTATCTGGACACCGAACTGGGTTTCAATGCCGGCGACTGGATCGTTCGCTCGCATCAGATGTACAGCCAGAACGCCGGCATCGGCCACTACCGATGGCAGTCCGCCTATGCGCAGAGGACATTCGTCGAGCACAAGCAGGTGCTGCAGGCCGGACGCATCACCACGCGTGGTTCATTGTTCGCCGGATTGCCTCTCACGGGCGCGCAATGGTTCCCGGAACGCGGCTTGAAGCAGTTGCGCAACTATCCGGTCTCCGGCGTGGCCGCCACGCGTGCCCGGGTGGAGATCAGGCAGAACGGCATGCTGCTCCATTCGACGGTCGTGCCTCCCGGACCTTTCACGGTGAGCGACTATCCACTCGTGGACAAGACGAGCGACCTGCGGGTCAGCATCGTCGAGGAGAACGGCAACGAGCAGATCATGACGGTGCCGGCGGCCTCGCTGCTGCTGCTGTCCGACAACACCCAGAACGAGGGCCTGACGATGGCCGCGGGGCAGTTGTGGAGTGCGGCCGATGTGCGCAGCTATGACAACGTGCCAGTGGTGACGGGTGCCTACGGTTGGGCGCGCGGCAGTCTCACTGGCACCCTGGGCGGTCTGCTCTCCAGGCAATACGCATCGGCCGCCATGGCCGCGAACTGGAAGGTCGCGCCCCACGTCAGCAGCTTTGCGCAGATGGTGGCCTCGCGCGACGGTGGACGCGACCGGAACGGTGCCCAGGGAAGCGCGGCGCTCGCGTGGCTGATCGGTGAACACGTGTCGGTCGGCGTGTCGGGCAATCTGCGCTCGGCGGGATATCGCACGGTGCAGGAAGCCGCCAGCGTGATCCAGGCGCCGATCTCAGGGTCGGGCGCCCGTTCGCAGGCAGGCGCGACGGTCTCCATGAATCTCGAAGGCTGGGGCGCGGTGTCGGCGGGCATCACGCGCACGAGTTATTTCGACGCCCAGCCTGGCACGACATATTCCGCATCCTGGGGAGTAGGCTGGCGACAGGTCAGCCTGCAGGTGGGTGTGTCGCGCAGCAGCACGACGACCGCCTCCGCCGAAAGCGCGGGATTCGCCCCCTATGGTGTTCAGCGGGCGCCGATCTACGTGTATGTGAATTTGTCGATCGCCTTGGGTTCGGGTGTGACGATCAGCTCGTACGGACGCAGGACCGACGATGTGACCTACTACGGCGCCAGCATCGACCAGCGGGTGAACGACACGGTGGCCTATCGCTTGTCGGCCGAGCGCTCGAGCGGGATCCCCGGCACGGAGGCCTCGGGATCGGTGAACGTGCTACCGCGCTATGCATCCGTGTCGCTGGGCCTGTCGGATCGCCAGACGGGGCGCAGCTACTACGGGGAGATCACGGGCAGCATGCTGGCGACGCCCTCGGGCGTGGGCTTCTCGCCCTATCCGGTACAGGATACGTTCGGCGTCATCAGGACCGGGAACGTGGTGGGCCTGAAGGTGGATACGCCCCAGGGACCCGTGTGGTCGGGCCCTGGCGGTATCGTCGCCGTGCCGGCATTGCTCGCCTACCAGGCTTCGAGACTCGAGGCCGCCTTGACCGGCAAGGCGCTGAATGTCGATGTGGCCGATCCCTCACAGGTGGTCCGGGCTGGGCGTGGTGCCGTCCTGGACATGACCATGGATGCCAGACGCGTGCGGCGGGTGCTGCTCACCGTCACGGATGCCCAGGACGTCGTGCTGCCGGCGGGGCTGCCGGTGCTGCGTGGCGGCAACGAGTTCTTCTCGTCCACGGCCCGGGGCGGCCGGGTGATGGTCGATCGGATGCAGGAGGACGACATCCTGTATGTGGAGCTGCCCACCGGTCAGCGCTGCATGCTGCAGGACGTCCGCACGCGGGCACGCGGCGAGGGCGAATTATTCGAGAGCGGAACGGCAGCATGCAGATGACGACGACTCTTCGACCGCGGCGTCCGGCGCGGACTCATCGGACTTCCTGGACTCGTCGGCTCCCATGGCCTGGACTGTGGGCAAGCGCATGGGCGATCGTCCCGCTCATGGCGATGGCCAAGTGTGATTCCTTGACCTTTTCCTCGACTCACGTCGACATGGGATCCAGGACCTATTCGTCGCTACCCGACGCGCAGCTCGCCGGTCACAAGCTGGCCGGAACGAGGACCGTGGCATTGCGAGCGAGCTGCGATGACCGACCGGACGTCCGGCAGCTCAATGTGCTCCTGCCCATGGCGTTGGATGTCCCGGGTCTGGTGCGCTGGGGGTCCATGGTGGCTGGCGCCGAACGGGCGGGAGCGGCTCGGATCACGGTGCGGCAGGTCGTCGCCGGCGGTCGGGCCGTGCCGATGACCTTCACGCCCGCAGGAGGACCTGCCACCACCCTGGCCACACAAGGACCGTTGACTCTGGCGGGACCAGGCACGTTGAGCGTCGATCTCCGCGGTGTATCGAGCGAGGGCGACGCGCGGAAGACATTGCTGGTCGACCTGCAGATCCAGACCTTGCTGAGAAGTCCCGGCTTCGAGCCGGTCGGCGCCACGCCCTTCGGATTCAACATGGCCGTGAGCCTGCCTTGAACGGCGCATTTCCTCGGCTTCGAGCGGCATCGCCGAAGACGTCGCGATCCGACTCTCCAGGGCCGCATGCCTCCGGTCGCCAAAACCTCATGTTCGAACAAGCGACACCCGTAACTCTCCAATCTTTTCCCGCAAGAACCTTGGATCGAAAACCGTCCAGGCCAATGCTCAGGAAGTTCCATCACCGCGCGGCATTTGAACCAAGCGAATCGGGGAAAGATTGATTCCTTGCCATCGGTGCTTCGATTGCATGGTTTCGCTCCGAGTTTCGCATGCGTGATGGCTGGACGACCGGCGTCCGCGACCGCCGGGTCGTTCGACATCCATGAGGGTCGCCATGCCATTCGTTCAAATCCTGCTGCATTGCCAATGCCGGACTCGAGCTTCCGAAGAAGTGCAACGTTATAAACGATGTGCGGGTCACAGAATCGTTGTCGACTTTCTAGCGAATCGCGGCACCCCCATCCTCATGGCGGGTCCAGGGACATCCATCAAAAGGATGGCAACTCCCGTTTCTATGAAGAAAATCCGCTGACTTTTTGAATGAAATACACGTGACGGCCTACAAGAAATGCTGTGAGAATTTTTGCATGTAGATGTTTTTCTTAAATGATCGGCATTCTTGAGAAACGCTGAGTCTCTTGTAGGCCGAAAAATTCTGATCAATTATTAATCATGATCTCGCGTCGCTGAGCGGCGAGCGAAAAATCCAGACTCGTTTTGCAATGGCTTGTTGAATTTGGCGAAGTCCTCGTAGGTCGCCATGAATTCAATTTCGAAAGAAACGAGCAGTATTTTTCCAATAAGCGAAATCCATGAAGGGTAGGGAGCAGGAATGATCAAGAAATCGATGATTGCAGGTGCGGTGGCGTTGGGGTGTGCAGGGGTCCAAGCCGCGAGCGCCAATTTGACGGTGACCGGAACGATATCGCCGGAAGCCTGCAGCATCTCATTGGGTGGGAGTGCGGGTGCGACTGTGGACTATGGAAAATTACAAACGAACGACGTAAAGAAGAAGGCGGTGCTGGGGACAGATATTCCACTGTACGATTTGGGACAGAAAAGCATAAATCTGCAAGTGAATTGCGCGAGTCCAACGGTCGTTGTCTTGCACTGGGTCGATAACAAATCAGAAAGCATCATCAATAGCAATGCTTCGATTCCGAGTCGTTTTGGATTGGGTGTAAGTGCCGGAAAAAATATTGGTATATACAGTCTCGACGGCCTTGTTTCACAGATTGCGACGACTGCTTCGGGTTCGTTGACTAATGGAGGTGGATATGCTTATTCCGCTTCCATTCCTCCTTCGTGGAATTACTACGATGTCGATGGAGCGGTGGGGAAATTCAAGAACAATGGTTATTATGGATTCAAGATTTCCGCCCCGGATACGTCCATTACTGCGATTTATAGTGCTGCAATTACTCTTTATGTGAATGCCTACGTAAGCAAATCCCTGGTCGATACATCTGCCTCCGAGATCAAGCTGGATGGATCGTCGACGGTTTCGCTGGAATACCTTTGATGAATGGCGGTACAGGCGAATCAAGAAAAGCCGCATGGGCGTGTGATTCGTGAGCGCGATGTCTTTCATCGTCAGGCCCGCGCTCCGCATCTTCTTGCGCTGCCTGATTGCCGGCCATTTCGTCGGCGTCGGCGCGACCGGAATCCAACCCGATACGACCATCGTCCGACTGTCCGCTGGAGAGGGCCAGGCCCAGATGACGGTCAGGAACACGGATCCGGTGCCGTTGCTGATGAATGTCACGGTCCAGGACCTGCCAGGCAGTGAATCGCTCACGGTGCTTGCCTTGCCGCAGGTCACGCGCGTCGAGGCCAACGGACATCAGATCGTGCGGTTCGTCCTTGCGGAATCGGCCCGGGGAATCACCAAGCAGTACCTGAAGCGCGTGAGCTTCGAAGGCATACCGCCCCAGGACAGTCGCGCCAAGGGAAGTGGAGTGGCCATCAATGTGCGACAGGTCATTCCGTTGGTGATCTCGCCCCCGGGCCTGGAACAGGACCCCGAGCCCTGGAAGCGTTTGAAGATCGTGCGCAAGGCCTCGGGCGTGGCGGAGATCCGCAACGACAGCCCTTTCGTCGCACGTCTCAGGAGCGAGGGGGAACTGCTTCCCCAGAGGATGCCGATCCGCCTGCTCGCGAATACCTACGTGCTGCCGGGCGAACACATCGCGGTGGGTCTGCCGCCGGACGTGGAAGCCGCCTCGGTCCGAGCCATCCGCATCCAGCCCGCTTCGCCCTGGGGCATCTCGGTCGAGCCCTACGAGATCCAGCTCTCCGACGGCGGCATGCCCTAGACCGGGCGCCTCAAAGTCCCGCCATGTGAGTCGGAGCAGAAATTGCAGAAAAACAAAACGGCGCTGCATGTGCCGCACAAGCGCCTGCATGCGCCGCTGGGTTGCGTGACGCTGGCGGTCGCCGGAACCTGCTGTGCCTGGGCGCAGACACAGTCACCCTCCGGGATTCGGGAGCGCATCGTGCCGGTCTCCTCGCATGCATCGGCAGCGTCGTCCGGCGATCAACGCGACGCCGATCGAGGCGATGCGCGAACCGGCGACGTACCCGGCCAGGAGCGACTCGCGCAATTCGATCCCGACATCCTGCGCAAGCGCGGATTGAGTCCGAACATCGGCAACTACTTCAGGCAAGGCGCACGTTTTCCGCCGGGTGCGCAATCCGTTTCATTCGTCGTCAACGGCAACGAGATCGGGCGCAGGGCCGTCGTGTTCGATGCCGCCGGCCGACTCTGTTTCACCCCCGTGCTGATCGTCGCCCTGGGGTTGCGACAGCCGGCCCGGATCACACCCGAGAAAGGGGGACGTCGCAGGGAGAAGGCCTGTCCGGACTATCGCGACCACTCGCCGCGCACGTTGATCGTCCTGCGCCCGAGCGAGGGCATCGTCGATCTGACGGTACCGCTGGAGGACACGCTGCCAACGTCGAAACCCTCGGCGGTCGAGAAGGGCGGCATCGGCGCCCTGCTGAACTACCGGGCCTATGCCTACGACAACCGTTTCCCCGGCGGGGAGACCCGCCGTTCCCGCTACGTGAACACGGAGCTCGGCTTCAATGCCGGCGACTGGATCGTGCGCTCGCACCAGACCTACAGCGGCGGCGAAGGCGTGAACCGCTTCCAGTGGCAGTCGGCCTATGCGCAGAAGACCTTCGACGACGCCCGGCAGGTGCTGCAGGCCGGGCGCATCACCACGCTCACACCGCTGTACGCGGGTCTCCCGATCCATGGAGCGCAGTGGTTCCCGGAACGAGGCCTGAGGCAACTGCAGAGCTTTCCGGTGACGGGCGTGGCCGCCACGCGGGCGCGGGTGGAGATCCGCCAGAGCGGCGTCTTGCTGTACTCGACCATCGTGCCGCCCGGACCCTTCTCGCTGACGGACTATCCCCTCACCAACGTCGGCGCCGATCTGCGGGTCAGCGTGTTCGAGGAGAGCGGTGGCGAGCGGATCATCACGGTGCCGGCCTCGTCCCTGCTGCTGGCATCGGACCGGACGCAGAACGACGGGCTGTCGCTGGCGGCCGGCCAGTTGTGGAACGCCGCAGACGCGCATGGCGGCGGCAACGCTCCGGTGGTCACCGGCGGCTATGGGTGGGCCCTGCGGTCCCTGGGCGGCACGCTCGGCGCGCTGCTGTCGAGGAACTATGTGTCGGCGGGCGTGGCGTCGAACTGGAAGTTCTCGCGCGACGCCAGCGTCTTCGCGCAGCTGATCGCCTCGCGCGACGAGCGGCGCGACGTCCATGGCGTCCAGGGCAGCGCGGCCCTGGCCTGGCGTCCCGTGGAGGGCGTGGCGCTGGGTGCCTCGGGCAACCTGCGCACGCTGGGTTACCGGACCGTGCAGGAGGCCGTCGGTCCGTACCAGGCGACGATCGCGGGACGGGGCACGCGCTCGCAGATCGGTGCTACGGCATCGTGGAGCCTGGATCGGTGGGGCTCCGTGTCGGCGGGCGTGACGCGCACCAGCGCCTTCGACGCCCCTCCCGACCACATGTATTCGCTGGGATGGGGCACGTCGTGGCGGCGCATCAATCTGCAGACCGGCATCTCGCGCAACGCGGCGCGCGCCTATCCGGCCCATTCGAGTCCGCAGGTGGCGGGATGGCCTCAGCCGCGGGCCAACACCTATGCCTACGTCAACCTGTCGATTCCACTCGGCGACAGCATCACCAGTACCTCCTATGCGCGTCGCACCAACGACGAGACCCGCTACGGCACGGCGCTCGACCAGCGCGTGAACGACATGCTGGACTACCGGCTGTCGGTCGATCGCGTGGCCGATCGGCCGACCACCGAGACCTCGGGCTCGGTGCATGCGTTGCCACGCTATGCATCGACATCGCTGGGGATCACGGATCGCCAGAACGGCGGACGCAGCTACTACGCTGAGATCACGGGCAGCCTGCTCGCGACCTCGGCCGGATGGGGCTTCTCGCCCTATGCCGTCCAGGACACCTTCGGCGTCGTCAGGACGGGCGATGTCGTCGGCCTCAAGGTGATGACGCCCCAGGGGCCGGTGTGGTCCGGTCCGGGCGGATCCGCCGCCGTCCCGTCGCTGCAGGCCTATCGGCCCTCGAGAGTGGAGGCGAGCCTGGATGCCGGGGCGATCGACATCGACGTCGGCAATCCGTTGCAGGTCGTCCAGCCCGGCCGGGGCGCCGTGGTCCGCATGGAGATGGATGCCAGGAGGGTGCGACGCGTCCTGCTCGGCGTGGTGGACGCGCTGGGCCGGCCGCTGCCCAAGGGCCTGCCGGTGCTGCGTCGCAATGGCGCACTGTTCTCGTCCACCGCCCAGGGCGGGCGCGTCATGGTCGACCACATGACCGAAGGCGTGCCGCTCTATGTGGAACTCGCACCGGGCCGGCGCTGCCTGCTGCAGGACATCCGGACCCGGCCGCGCGCGGCGGATGGCCTGTTCGAAAGCGGGAGTGCCGTATGCAGATGAAGATGGAGATGGAGATCCCGGGCCGATCCGGCCGGTGGTCGGTGTTGCGCTCGAGCCCTGGGCGCCGACTGCGCCTGTGGCTGGGCCTGCTGGCGTGCGGACCGGGCCTGGCGTTCGCGACCTGCGACACCGTGGCGTTCTCGTCGTCAGGTGTCGACATGGGCCGCAAGGGCTACACGTCGCTTCCCCGTGCCGACATCGCCGGCTACAAGCTGGTGGGCGCCCGAGGCGTCACTCTGCGCGCGGTCTGCGACGACACCCCGGACACCCGGCAGATCCGCGTCGATGCCCTGGTCGCCGACGATACGCCGGGCCTCGTGCGCTGGAGCTCGACGGCCGCGCGGGCCGGCGACATCGGCGCGGCGCGGATGGTGGTGCAGCAGGCCACGGCGGGCGGTCACGAAGTGCCCATGACCTTCACGCCGGTGGGCGGCACCACCAGCACGATCACGCCAGGTCCACTGACGCTGGCGGGCGCCGGGATGCTGGTGCTGGACCTGCGCGCGGTACCCCGTGACACCGATGCGCGCAAGAACGTGCTGGTCAACCTGCAGATCCAGACGCTGGTGAAGTCCTCCGGTTTCGCGCCCAGCGCCGAAACGCCGTTCCGTCTGGACCTGGGCATGACCGTCCCGTGAACGCCGCCGCTGCCGGCGTGCGTTGCGGCTGCGGCGACAGCGCCGGCAACGAGGACCGTGTCGTCGTCACGCCGGTGTCGCGAACTCCGGGCCGTCGTAGGTCTCCGGCACCACGATGCCGCCAGCCGCGATGCGCTCCGTCGTCGCGGCGATCCGCTCTCGGATCCCCGGTGGCACGTCGGGCGCCAGCGTCAGGCCGACCGCGCCGGGGGTCGACAGCCCGATGCGCCTGACCGACCCGGCCGGGAAGGTCCGGGCCCGCAGGTCCCGCACGGCCTCGAACACCCCCATGCCGACATCGGCCGTCGCCGAGCCGATGAAGATCCGGGGGTCGGTCCGGACCCAGTCGATCACATTGCCGATCTGGCGGACGCCACGCTCGCGGCAGGCCTCGATGGCGCCGGTGCGACCGGCGTTGAGCATCGTGAAGATCACGTCGGCACCGGCATCGATCTGAGCCAGCGCGACGCGGCGCGACAGCGCGTTGTCGTCCTGCTGGCCGGAGAAGTTGGTCAGCAGGCGGACCGCCGGATCGGCCGCCCGCGCCCCGGCGGCATAGGCCGCTCGGCCCTTGAGGCCCGGGCGGACGCGGATGCCCGACATGTGCCCGATGACGCCGGTGCGCGTGCTCGATGCGGCCAGCACGCCCGCCAGGTAGGCCGATTCCTCCTGCAGGATGTCGTAGCTCGCCAGGTTGGCGCCCGTGACGGCGCCCTGCGTGACGACGAACCTCACGCGCGGATGGTGCGGCGCGACCTCGGCGCAGGCCTCGTTGTTCTGCCCGCCATGGGCGATGACCAGGTCGGGACCGGCGGCGGCCAGCTCGTGGAGTGCCGCCACCAGCAGGTCCTTCCTCGGCTCGATGTTCGCCCGGTGGGTCGTGGCGACGTCGAATTCGACGCGGGCGCGATCCAGGCCGCGCCAGCCGGCCTCCATGAAGCCGCGATCGTCGATGCGGCCGGCGAACAGCGCCGCCACCGTGAGGGGGCGGGCGGTCGTGGAAGGCTCCTGCATGCGCCCCGCCGTTCCGGCGCAGGCCGCCAGCAGCGGCGCCGCGCCCAGGCTCGCGGCGGCCAGCCCGAGCCGGCGGCGCAGGGGCGATTCAAGCCCATGGCCGGCCTGGCCAGCGCATGGGGCATCGGGAGTGGCGGGTGCGGCTGCGGAGCGGGTCGGTGCTTTCATCGGTTCGAGGAAGTGGAGCGTGCGGATCGGCGCCAGGCCGGGCGACCGCATGCTCAAGCAACAACCGCGCCCGTCAGTTGATGTTCGAGCCGCCCATCTGGAACGGCTTGCCCGGCAGCACGTGGCCACCGGCGTATTCGAACGGCCGGCCGTCGCGCAGCCCGCAGCCGCGTGGCTTGGGGCAGGGCGCGCTCTTGGGGTCGTAGGTCCACATGATGATCGGACCATAGGGATAGTTGTGGATCGTCCTGCCCTGGTAGTCGGCCACGGTCAGCACATAGCTCTCGGTGCCATGGTTGTCGACGTCCTCGATGGCGATCGGGTCGACCAGCCGGCTGTCCTCCAATGTCTTGTAGACCTTCACCGACTCGAAGCGCGGATCGAACTGCAGCATCGTGGCCTTGCGCTCGCCACGCGACAGCACCCACAGGAATTCCTCCGGCCGGCGACGGCCGAAGAGAGCGCTGGTGGCGGTCGGGTTGAGCGTCGCCTTCTCCTTCACGTAGGCGATGCTGGTCGGGTTCTCGCCGACGTCGATCGAGAACATCGGCGCGATGTCCTCGGGCCGGCCCTGGGCCGTGCCCTTCTGGTCGAGATAGCGCGAGCCGAGGTCGTACACGCGCAGGCGGCCCTCCTGCGTGGCGATGAAGGCGCGATAGGGCGGCTCGCGCGTCAGCTTGATGGCGGTCGGGCGTTCGGGCAGGTCCATCACCTTCACCACGACCGGCGTCTGCGCCGGCGCGGCCTCGAAGGTGAATGGCCATTGCCGCGGGCCCGGGCCGCGTCCGGAGATCATCGTGCCCCATTCCCAGGGGCCCTGGTCGAAGTACTGCTTGCGGTAGTACTGGAACAGCGGCCGCAGGTCGATCACGGCGGCGCGCCGCTCGCTCTTGCTCACCACCACCGCCAGGCCGCTGCGCGCGATGGCCTGGCTCCACTCGCCGTCGTAGTACTTGCGGCGGTTGTGGTCGCTCTGCAGGTGGTCGTTGAAGTAGTTCTGGATGCGCTGGTAGTCGGTGTTGGTCTTGCCGGTCGTGACGCTGATCTCGGTCGGCGCCCTGAGCGTGTCGGGCAGGTCGACGAAGCCCACCAGCTTGGCGCTCACATAGTTGCCCAGGCCCGGCAGGCCGGCATAGGCCTGGCGGTGGCTGCCCCAGTTGGACTCCCACTGCGACTCGGGCTTGGCTTCGCACCAGGCGCAGCCATCGGCCAGGGCGATCACCGCCACCTGGCCCTTGAGCGCCGCCGTGTCCCAGACCGTCACCAGCGCGAATTCGCCGCTGTTGGTGATGGCGATGGCGGTCGGCGTCTTGCCATCGGGCAGCTTCAACTTGAGGAAGTTGTGCGACGTGTTGCTGCCCGAACTGGTGATCCAGCCGTTGGCGAACACCGTCAGCACGTTGTTGACCCAGCCGCCCCGGCCATAGCCCCGGGCCGCCGCGACCGGCTTGCCGTCGAGGTCGGCGGTGCCGATGGTCGAACCCGGCCGCACGCCCGCCAGCCGCACGGTGTTCTCGTCGTTGTCGGCGTTGTTCATGCGCGGACTGATGTAGGTCGTCCAGCTCGGCTCGGGTTTCCAGGAGATCGTGTTGTGGCCGATGTTGATGGTCTGCAGGCTGGCCACGCCCCAGTAGCGCGACTCGAGGAAATTCGGCGCCGGCTTGGCATCGGGCAGGTAGGCGACGTTGACGATGCTGGAGCTGAAATCGCCCGGCAATCCGAGCAGCTTGTCGCCGATCTGGTATTCGCCGCACCAGCTGTCGCGGCCGCAGCCACGACCGCCGACGATGCCATCCTGCTGCTTCTCGGCGCGCTGGCCGGACAGCGTCTGGTAGCTCCTGCTCGGACGCGGGCCGGGGTAGGTGGTGGTGGTCCGGGGCGTGCCGTACGCGGCGGCATCGGGGCCATAGCGGTATTCGATGCCGGCCTCGGTGCCCATGCGCGCCGCCATGGCGCGATAGGCCTCCGGCGTGGAGATGTCGTAGGCGCCCTCGGGGATGGGCGCTCGCGCCGACGCGGCCGCGGGCGTCGCCGCGCCGTCGCGTCGCTCCGGCGCCTTCGATCCCGCGGCCAGGACCGGCGCGACCGCCGCCCCCAGCGCCAGCGCGGCCGTGAGAGCGAGGGTCGCACGGCGGATGGGCCGGGCCGGGGGGCGGGAGATTCGGGAACGGTTCACGGATGGACTTTCTTCGGACTCAGGGCAGCAGGGCGGATGCCGTCGCGTCGATGCCGTCGCACGACGATTCGACTCGGCACGGGGGAGCGGCGGCGGGCGCGGGGCCGTGCATGACGCCGTCGACCTTGGCGACCAGGGCGTCGGAATCGAAGGGCTTGACGATCAGCGCCATGTCCGGTCCCAGGAAGCTGGAGTTGGTCGCGACCTCGGCGGCATAGCCGGTCATCAGCAGCACCCGGATCCCGGGCAGGCGTTCGCGCGCGTAATCGGCGACCTGGCGACCATTGGGGCCGGGCAGGCCGACATCGGACAGCAGCAGATCGTAGGCGACGCCCTGGTCGAGCATCATCATGGCCTGGCTGCCATCGATGGCTTCGCTCACGACGTGGCCGCGGTCGCGCAGGAGGTCGACCACCAGCAGCCGGACGACGTCGTCGTCCTCGGCCACCAGCACGCGATAGACGCCGCGTGCGTCGTCGCAGGTGCGGGCCGGCTGCGCCCGGACCGGCTGCGGCGTGTCCGGCGATCGCGGCAGCCGCACCCGCACCACGGTGCCGACGTCCTCGATGCTGTCCACCGTCACATAGCCGCCCGACTGGCGGATGTACCCGTAGACCATCGACAGGCCCAGGCCGGTGCCCTGGCCGATCGGCTTGGTGGTGAAGAACGGGTCGAACACGCGCGCCAGCACTTCGGGCGGCATGCCGACCCCGCTGTCGGTGACGCGGATCTCGACATAGTCGCCGGCGGGCAGACCGGTGCCTTCGAGCACGTCGGCCGCCAGCGTCAGATTGGTCGCGCACAGGCCGATCGCGCCGCCATGGGGCATGGCGTCGCGCGCATTGATCACCAGGTTCAGCAGGCTGCTCTCGAACTGGTGCGTGTCGGTGCGCACCGGCCACAGCTCGGCCGGAAGCTCGACGTCGAGCGTGATGTTCTCGCCACAGGTGGTGCGCAGCAGCGGCTCGACCGTGCGGATCGAGCCCGCGACATCGGCCACCTTCTCGTCGAGCGGCTGGCGGCGCGAGAACGCCAGCAGGCGCTGGGTCAGCGAGGCCGCGCGGCGCGCCGAGGCGAGGCCGGCCTCGACATAGTCGTCCAGTCCCTCGTGGCGCTGCTGCTGCAGGCGCTTGCGGATCACCTGCAATGGCAGCACGATGCCCTGCAGCATGTTGTTGAAGTCGTGCGCGATGCCGCCGGTGAGCTGGCCGACGGCTTCCATCTTCTGGGCCTGGCGCAGCCGCTCCTCGGTCTCCTCGGCGCGGCGGGCCAGCGCGACGTTGTCCTGCTCGAGCTGCAGGGAGACCACCTTCTGGCCGGTCACGTCGGTGCCCACCACCAGGATGCCGGTGACCCGCGTGTCGGTCTGCAGCGGCTGATAGATGAAATCCAGGTACCGCCGCTCGACCGGCCCGCCGGCGGCGCGCTGGAACAGGATCTCGGTACCGCTGCCGACGGCCGCGCGGCCGGTGCGGTAGACCTCGTCGAGCAGGTCGAAGAAGAACTGCCCCTGCAGGTCGGGCAGGGCCTCGCGCACGGGCAGCCCGATCGGATCGCGATGCCCGATGAGCGCGCGATAGGGCGCATTGGTCAGGGTGAAGCGATGCTCCGGGCCGCTGAGCACCGCCATGAAGCTGGGCGTGGCGTCGAACAGCGAGGCCAGGTAGGTCGCCTGGGCCAGCACCTGGCGCTCGGCGTTGACGCGCTGGGTGAGTTCGTTGCAGGCGCAGAACATGCCCTGCACCACGCCGTCGTCGTCGCGCACGGGCGTGTACGAGAAGGAGAAATGGGTCTCCTCGGGATAGCCGTTGCGCAGCATCTCGAAGACGATGTCGTCCATCTGGATCGACTCGCCCGCGTAGGCGGCGGAGATGATCGGATCGACCTGGTCCCAGATCTCGTACCAGACGTCGCGAAAGCGCTGGCCCATGGCCATCGGATGGCGCGCGCCGAGCATCTCGGCATAGTGGTCGTTGTAGAGCGTGATCTGCTCCGGGCCCCAGACGATGAGGATGCCCTGGCGCGCGTCGAGCATCACGCCCACCAGCGTGCGCAGCTGCAGTGGCCACGAGGCCGGCACGCCCAGCGGGTTGCGCGACCAGTCGAGCGCTCGCATCAGGCGCCCCGACTCGCCGCCGCTGTCGAGAAACTTCATCGGTTACGTCCCGGGTGGAAGGTTGCGTCGGAATGACGCCCGATTATCGGCAGCTTTGCGGCCGGCGCGGGCCGCTCCCGGGACGCGCCCGTGAGGCCTACAGCGCCGCGGTCATCATCAGCCGCAGCGTGCGCGGCGCGCCGGGGAACAGGTAGACATGGCCGAACTGGTAGGGCGACTCCTTCCAGTAGCGCCGATCGGCCAGGTTCTCCACCCCCAGCGTCCAGCTGGTGGCGACGCCATTGAGGCGCGTCTCGTAGCGCAGCGCGGCATCGAAGCGGGTCCAGGACGGCAGTTCGATCGAGCCGTCGGGCAGCACGTTGCGCCGGCCCTCGTGCGACATCCGACCCTGCAGTTCCAGGCCCGGCACCGCCGCGACGCGATAGGCGACCTGCGCGCGCAGCACCTGTCGCGGCACGTTGGTCGGGCGCTCGCCGTTGATGGCGGGCTCGACCAGGCTGCCCTCGCGCTTGGCATCGATGGCCGTCACGCCACCGGCCAGGCGCCAGGGGCCCTGGGACCACTGGGCGCTGGCCTCGATGCCGCGATGCACCGCCTTGCCGTCGAAGGCGCCGGCGCAGGGCGACAGCCCCAGCCGGTTGCAGGCATCGAGGTTGGTGACCGGCCGCGCGATGTCGAAATACGCCACCTGCCAGCCGAAGGCGTCGGCGCCGCCCTTGAAGCCCGCTTCCCACTGGCGCGACAGCACCGCCGGCAGGGCCTCGCCGGCATTGGCGTACTGCGACGACCGGTTGGGCACCACCTGCGATTCGACGCCCCGGCCCCAGCTCGCATAGGCCAGCAGGCCGGGACGCAGGTTGTAGCTCAGGGCCAGCCAGGGCGAGGTCACGCCATCGGCATAGCCGGTCGGGCGCGAGCCGTCGGTGCGGATGCTGTCGCGATCGAGCCGGGTGTGGCGCAGGCCGACCCAGGTCGTCAGGCGGTCGTTCCAGCGGATGGCATCCTGGAACGACAGCTCGGTCGAGCGTTCGTCGCGGTTGGTGTTGACATCGGTCAGCGCCGGGTCGGCCGGCACCACCGCCGTGCCCTGGACATTGCCGGTGCCGACATAGTTGAAGGCCTGGTCCTGGAACCGGTTGCGCACCCGGCTCGTCAGCAGTCCGAACGACAGGTCGTGGCGCAGTCCGCCGGTGCGGGCCTGGCCCTTCAGGCTCAGGCTGCCGGCAGTCTGCGTGCGGCGCTCGTTCTCGCTGCGGAAGTCGTAGAAGTCGAAGGTGCCGTCGGAGCAGTAGCGGTCGAAATTGCCTTCGGCGCCGCAGCCGAAGGCATAGGCCAGCCGGTCGTCGCTCTTCAGGCGCTGCTGGCCGAGCTGCGCGCTCCAGCGCCAGTCGGCGTTGAGCGCCTGCGTGAAGCGCAGGGTGCCGGTCAGGCCCTCGAAGACCGAGGGCTGCGACCAGGGCTGGTTGTTGAGGTTCAGGCGCGGGTCGACCGGCGCCGGCAGACGGTTGCCCAGCAGGCTGAAGCCGTTCTGGCTCGGCTGGGTCTTCTTGGAGTATTCGAGCTCGGCCTCGAACAGAGAGTCGCGCGTCACGCGCCAGTCGGCCGCGAGCGAGAACAGGTGGCGCTGGCCGTCGAGGTCGAAGGTGCGCGGCTTGAGATTCTCGACCGCGGCATTCAGGCGGTAGCCGAACTGGCGCTCGATGCCGAAGCGGCCGCCCAGGTCGACCGCGCCGAGCACGCCGCCGCGCCCGGTGACCTCGGCGCGCACCTCGCGCAGGTCGCGCTCGGTCGGCCGCTTGACGACATAGTTGACCAGCCCGCCCGGCGCGCTGGTGCCGGCCTGGATGCCGCTGGTGCCGCGCAGGATCTCCACGCGCTCCTTGTTGTCCAGCGCGATCGAGGTCTCGGCGCTGATCGGCAGGCCCTCGCGGCGGTAGTTGAAGCGGTTGTCGAGGACGAAGCCGCGCACCGTCAGATAGTCCCAGTAGCCGGCCGAGTTGTAGGCATCGGTGACGGAGGCGTCGAACTGCGTCAGGTCGGCCAGCCGGCGCGCGCCGGTGGCGCGCAGGGTGGCGCTGTCGATCACGGTGGCCGACAGCGGCACCTCGCGCAATGGCAGATCGCCGAAACCGCTGACATCGGCCTGCGGCGCGGCGGCGCGCGCGTCGACCGTCACGGTCGAGAGCGTGGCGTCGCCGGCCGTGGCCGTGGCCGTGGCCGGTGCCGGCGCGGTCTGGGCCGAGGCGGCGGATGCGGCCAGCCACAGCAGGGTGGCGGCGGCGCCGGCGACGGGCGTGGCGACGAAGGTCTCCCGGCGATCGCGGGCGGTGGCGGGAGCGGGACGGGGCGTGGGCAGGAGGGTCATGGTGGCGGGTCGGTGCGGCGGACGGAGGCGATGGAGGAACGAGGAATGCGGGCGCGATGGCGCTGGAGGAAAAGGACGTCGGGGCGATGCGGCATGTGCCTGGCGCTGCGGGCGGGTCATGGCCGGGCCGGCGAGGCCCGGGCCCCCCGCAGTCCGGCATCGACGGCGGTGGTCCATTCCGTGGCGGTGGCCTCCGGATCGGCGGCCGCGACCAGCGCGCGCACCACCGCCACCGAGCCGACGCCGGTGGCCAGCACGGCCGCGCGGCGGCTCGCGTCGATGCCGCCGATGGCGACGCGGGGATAGCCGCGCAGCAGGCGCGCGTAGTCGCCCAGCCGGACCAGGCCCTGGGGCGCGGTGGCCATGGCCTTGAGGGTGGTCGGGAACACGGCGCCCAGCGCGATGTAGCTGGGACTCGCGGCATCGGCGCGCACCATCTCGGCATAGCCATGCGTGCTCACGCCCAGGCGCAGGCCGGCCTCGCGCAGGTGTCGCAGGTCGGCCGGCGCCAGGGCGTCGAGGTCCTCCTGGCCGAGATGCACGCCGAAGGCGCCGGCCTCGATCGCGATGCGCCAGTGGTCGTTGATGAACAGCAGCGCGCCGGTGCCGCGCACGGCCTCGACCGCGGCGCGGACCTCGCGCTCGATGGCGCGCGGGTCGGTCGACTTGAAGCGCAGCTGCACCGTCGGCACGCCCGCGCGCGCCATGCGCCCGACCCAGGCCGCGTCGGGCAGCACGGCATACAGGCCGAGCTCGGCCGGGCAGGGCGCGAAGGCGTCGGCCCGCGCGGCCACCGGATGCGACCGCAGGCCGAAATCGGCCGGCGCGGCGGGCCAGGCCAGGGCATCGAAGACCCCGGTGCGCACGGTGCGGGCCCGCCACGCATCGGCCAGGCAGATGGCGTCGATGTCGATGAAGCCGAGCGCGCGGCAGGCCGCTCTGGCGCCGGCCCGCACCGGGTCGTCGTCCGGCGCGACCTCGATGGCGCGCGGCGCTGGCGATGGCGACGTCACGCCGAAGCGGGCCGCGTGGGCGGCGAGGATCGCCGCGGTGATGGCGATGGCGGAGGCGTCGGACTCGATGGGCATGCGTTCGGTGCGTTCGGTGCGTTCGATGAGGTCGGAGCGGGAGCCGGGAGCCGGGCCGGCCGGGCCGGAAGCCGCGCTCATGCCTGATGCCAGAACGGCGTGCCCAGCACCGGCGTGCTCGGCCGGGCCGCGTGCTGTGCCGGCATGGCGCCGGCGTGCCGGGCCGCGCGGCCGGCGCGCACCGCATCGGCGAAGGCGCCGGCCATCCCGACCGGGTCGTGCGCCAGCGCCACGGCACTGTTGAGCAGCACGCCGTCGTAGCCCCACTCCATCACCTGGCAGGCATGCGAGGGCAGGCCGAGACCGGCATCGACCAGCAGCGGCACGTCGATGCGCTCGCGCAGCAGCCGCAGGGCATAGGGATTGACGGGCCCCCGCCCGGTGCCGATTGGCGCCGCCCAGGGCATCACGGCCTGGCAGCCGACATCGACCAGGCGCTGGCACAGCACCAGGTCCTCGGTGCAGTAGGGCAGCACCAGGAAGCCATCGTCGATCAGCCGCGCGGCGGCTTCCACCAGGTTCAGCGTGTCGGGCTGCAGCGTGTAGTCGTCGCCGATGAGCTCGAGCTTGATCCAGGGCGTGTCGAACAGTTCGCGCGCCATGTGCGCGGTGGCGACGACCTCGTCGACGCGATGGCAGCCGGCCGTGTTCGGCAGCACCGGCACGCCCAGGCGTCGCAGCAGCGGCCAGAAGTGGTGGTGGTCGTCGGCCGGGCCGTCGGCGGCGGCCGGCGCGGCGGTCTGGCGCCGCAGCGAGGCCGTGACCATGGCCGGCCGCGCGCGGATCACGGCGGCTTCGAGCAGGTCCGGCGACGGATAGCGCGCCGTGCCCAGCAGCAGGCGGCTGGCGAAGCGCTGGCCGTACAGAACCAGTTCGTCGGCATCGATGCCGATGGCGGTTGCGAGACCGGGCGCCGGCATGGCGGGAGCGGTGGGAATGGAGGTCATGGTGGGTGTCGGGGCGCGTCTGAAAGCGTCGGGGTCGGAGTGGTGCACGGGTCAGCCGCCCGTGACGGGGCGGATCACCTCGACGCAGTCGCCCTCGGCCAGCATCCGCGTGGCGTGCAGCGAGCGCGGCACGAAGGCGCGGTTCACGGCCACCGCATAGGGCGCCACCGCGCCGATGCGCGCGACCGCGTCGGCCACCGTGGCGGGCGCGGCCAGGACGTGGTCGATGCCGTTGATGCGCAGTTGGAGCCGCGCCGCGGCATCCGGGCGCGAGAGGGTCGGCGCGGTCATGCGGCGTCCCGCGCGGCCGTGGCCGCCATCGGGTCGAGTCCGAAGCGCGCCGCCAATGGCGACTCGCCGGTCGCCAGCAATTCCAGCGTCATCGCCAGCAGGGCCGGCGCCAGCAGGAAGCCATGGCGATACAGCCCGTTGACCTGCAGCACGCGCGGGCCGTGCCAGCGCAGCGAGGGCAGATGGTCCGGCAGCGTCGGGCGGCAATGGGTCGCGAGCTCCAGGATGCGCGCCTCGCCGAAGCCGCTGTGCACCGCATAGGCCGCGCTCAGGAGTTCGAGCGTCGAGCGCACGCTCATGGGCGACATGTCGCCCGACTCGATCTCCGTCGCGCCGATGACGAAGACGCCCTCGGGCTTGGGCGCGATGTAGAGCGGATAGCGCGGATGGATCAGGCGCGTCGGGCGGCTCAGCGCGACATCGGGCGCATGCACCCGGATCACCTCGCCGCGCACGCCGCGCAAGGCCGCCCACTGCGGCCGCGCGCCCAGGCCGCGGCAGTCGATCACGCGTTCGGCGGCGCCCGGATCGAGCGCGTCCGGCGCCATCGGCCGATGCCAGTGCAGCGTGACATTCGGCTGCGCCACCAGCGCGGCATGCAGGGCGGCCAGCAGCGCGCGGTTGTCGAGCTGGCCCTCGCCCGCCAGGTACAGGCCCTGCGCGAAGCGCGAGCCGCGCAGTGCCGGCTCCAGCGCGACGATGCCGGCCGCATCCAGATGCCGGATCGGCGGCAGGTCGTCGCCGATCCAGCCGCGCGTGCGCTCGACCACGCGGGCGAAGCGCTCGGCCTCGGCCGCGTCCTGCCGGTGCCACAGCACCAGCGTGCCCTCGCGCTGGAAGAACACCGGCGCGGCGGTGGTGGTCAGTCCGGCCAGCAGCCGGGGCCAGCGGTCCAATGCGTACCGGCCCATCCGCGCCACCGGCGGCGGCGCCACGGCCGACTCGGCCAGCGGCGCCAGCATCGCCGCCGCCACGCGCGCCGCGGCGCCTGCGCCATCCGGGCCCTGGGCGTCGTACAGGTCGACCCGGCAGCCGCGCCGCGCCAGCGCCAGTGCCAGCAGGCGGCCGATCAGGCCCGCGCCCAGCACGCGCGCCGATGCGAACGGCAGCGGCGCGAGCTCGGTGGCGTCGTCGTCGTGCGTCATGCGCGCCACCCATAATTTGCCGCATGACTCCGACACCCTCGCGCTATGCGCGCGTGCTGACCATCGCCGGCTCCGACAGCGGCGGCGGCGCCGGCATCCAGGCCGACCTGAAGACCTTCGCCGCCCTCGGCTGCCATGGCATGACCGCCATCACCGCCATCACGGCGCAGGACACGCATGGCGTCGCCGCCATCCATCCGGTGCCGGCCGAGGTGGTGCGCGCGCAGATCCGCGCCGTGGTCGAGGACATCGGCGTCGATGCCGTCAAGCTGGGCATGCTGCACACCCGGGAGATCGTCGAGGTGGTGGCGTGGGCCATCGATCGCTATGCGCTGCCCCATGTCGTGCTCGATCCGGTGCTGGCCGCCACCAGCGGCACCGCGCTGGCCGCCGCGGACCTGGCCGGGACGATGGTGCGGGAGCTGTTCGCGCGCGTGGCGCTCGTCACGCCCAACCTCGACGAGGCGGCGCGGCTGACGGGCCGGGGGCTCGCCGGCATCGACGCCTTCGACGACACCGCCGATGCGCTGCTGGCGCTGGGCGCCCCGGCCGTGCTGCTCAAGGGCGGCCACCTGGCCGGCGACGAGCTGGTCGACCTGCTGGCCATCGCCGATGGCGACCGCATCCGGCGGCAGCGCCATGCCGCGCCGCGCATCGCCAGCGGCAACCTGCATGGCACCGGCTGCACGCTGGCATCGGCCATCGCGGCGCGGCTGGCGCTCGGCGATGCCTTGCCCGAGGCGGTCGTCCATGCGCGCGACTATGTGCGCGGCGCCATCGCGGCGGGGGCCGACGTCGCGACCGGGTCGGGCAACGGGCCGCTCAACCACGGCTTCGCGCCCGTGCCCATGCGGCGGCTCCCGGGGGCGGCCTGAGGCGCGCGCGGCCGGCGATGGGGCCGGCCTGCGGAGGATTCGGATCGGTGCTTGTCGCCATTCTTTTGCTCCACGCAAAGGATCTGGCAGGTGGGCGGGGCCCGGGGCTTGCGTCGTGGACGATGCAAGGAACGACACACCTGTGGAACGGCGTGACGGCCACCGGGCCGGCTTCCCTGCGCGAGGATTAACTCAATCAGGTTCGAAGGGACTTTCTCAGCCGCGTCGATCGCTCGATCGATGCAGCACCCCTAGCTCGGCGTGGATTGTAGGCAAGATCAGGACAAGATTAGGAACAGGCCGAGACGATCGCGTGGTTCCAGGCCGCGGGGAGGCACACACTGTGGGCATGAAAGAAGTGATCTTCACGGGTGACTCGACCTACTTCCCGCATGCGCGGCTGACTCCCATCGGCGGCCTGTGGGAAGGCGCCATCGACGTCGTCTCGCCGAACGGCCGGCTGACGCTGGTCAGCGTCGGTGTCTACGAGGATGCCGAAAGCGCCTTCGCGGAAGCCGTCTCGGACGCGATGGACCTGATCAAGCCGGGCCACTGAAGGCGGCCGCGCCGGCGGTCAGTTCGGCGCCACGCCCAGCAGCTCGTGCAGCCGCGTGCTGGTGGTCGTGTACTGCAGCGGCACCGCCCGGTCCGGGAAGACGAGGGTGGTCGCGCCCCAGGCGGCCAGGGTGGCCTCGTGGAAGCCGCAGACGATCAGCTTGCGCTTGCCCGGATAGGTGTTGATGTCGCCGACGGCGAAGACGCCCGGCTCGCGTGTCTCGTAGCGCGCGGTGTCCACCGGCACCTGCTTGCGCTCCAGTGCCAGTCCCCAGTCGGCGATCGGGCCCAGGCGCGGCGAGACGCCCAGGCAGACGATCAGGGCCGCGACCGGCGCCGCCACGATGTCGTCATCGGGCCGCGTGACCTCGACCTGCTCGTCGTCGAGGCCGGTCGGCTGGCCGACGACGAAGCCGAGCGTGCCGGCGGCGATGGCGGCGCGCACCTCGGCGACCAGGGCCGCATCGGCCTGGAAGCCGTCGCGGCGATGCACGAGCGTGACACGGGCCGGCCGCCCGGACGCGCGGGCCTGGGCGACCAGCGTCAGCGCGGTACGCAGCGCATCGTCGCCGCCGCCATTGACGGCCACGTCCTGGCCGGTGAAGCGCGCCAGCGTGTCGGCATCGGGGTGATAGAACAGTCGCGAACCCTCGAAGCGGCCGATGCCCTCGATGGTCAGGCGGCGCGGCACGAAGGCGCCGACGCCGGCGGCGATGAAGACGGTGCGGGCCCTGAACACGGTGCCCTGGTCGGTCGCCAGGCGCCAGCGGCCATCCGGCTCGCGCGCCAGGGTGGCGACCCGCTGGCCGAGATGCATCGGCACGTCGAACGGCGCGATCTGCTGCAGCAGCGACTCGACCAGGCCGCGCCCGGTGGTGGCGGGCGTGCCGGGGATGTCGTAGATCGGCTTGTCGCCATAGAGCTCGACGCACTGGCCGCCCGCGTGGGGAAGGGCATCGACGATGTGGCAGCCGATCTCCAGCAGGCCCAGCTGGAAGGCCTGGAACAGCCCGACCGGCCCGGCGCCGATGACCAGCGCGTCGGTCTCGATCGGACTCGCGGACATGCTCAGCGCACCAGTTCCGCGATCTTGTTGGGCTTGTCCTTCCACTCGTCGGCGTCGGGCAGGGCCGCCTTGCGCTTGGTGATGCTCTTCCAGCCGTCGGCCAGGGCCAGCTCGGCATTGAGCTTGATGAAGGCGAGCTGGTCGGCCGGCAGGTCCTCTTCCGCGAAGATGGCGTTGGCCGGGCACTCGGGGATGCACACCGCGCAGTCGATGCATTCGTCCGGATCGATCACGAGCATGTTCGGACCTTCGCGGAAGCAGTCCACCGGGCACACGTCGACGCAATCGGTGTATTTGCAGCGGATGCAGTTTTCGGAGACGACGTGGGTCATGGGAATCTGGAGGGGTCGGTCGCCGGCGGGTCGCGGCGAAGTGGATCGGGATGGCCGGGCATTTTAGATGCGCGGCCCGGGGTTCTTCAGCGCGTGGCCGGCTGTACCAACACCGCCGCGGCGGTCTTGTGCGAGGCGGTGTCCACCAGCACCAGCGAGCCCAGCGCGCGCGAGCGCGCGAAGGGCAGCACCGCCAGCGGCTGCTGCAGGGTCAGCACGATGTCGCCGATGGCGTTCGCTTCCAGCCGCTCGGCCGGCTCGGCGTCGAGCGTGTTGATGTTCAGGCGGTCGACGATGCGCGCCACCTTGGCCTTGACCCAGCGGTGGCCCTGCAGCGCCCAGTAGACGCGGCCCGGCACCAGGGGCTCGTCGTCCAGCCAGGCCACCGTGGCGGTGATCTCGCGCACCGGCTCGAAGGCGTCGGGTGCCAGCAGCCAGTCGCCGCGCGAGACGTCGACCTCGCGGTCGAGCACGATGCCCGCGCTGTGGCCGGCATGCACGGTCCTGGGCTGGCGGGTGTGGCTGAGCACCTGCGCCACGGTGGCGCCCTGGCCGCTGGGCAGCACCGTCACGCGCTGGCCCGGCTCGACGTGGCCGCTGGCGACGCGGCCCCAGAACACGCGCCGGCCCTGCGAGGTGTCGGCCGAGGCGGAGAACTTCTCCACCCACTGCACCGGAAAGGCGAAGGGGACGTCCTCGTCGGGCACCGTCACCGGCAGATGCTCGAGCAGCTCGAGCAGGCTGGGGCCGTCGTAGCCGGCCCAGTCGGGGTGGCGGGTGACCACGTTCCAGCCCTTGAGGGCCGACACCGGGACGATCGCCTCGATGCGCACATCGGCCTGCTCGGCGAAGGCGGCGAGCGCGCCCGCGATGCGCTCGAAGGCGAGGGCGGCATCGTCGATGGCATCGAGCTTGTTGACCGCGAACACGATCGACTGCACGCGCAGCAGGCCGCACAGCAGCGTGTGGCGGCGGGTCTGCGCCAGCAGCTCGCGCGCCACCACCGCGCCGTCGCCGACCTCGGCCGCCCACTTGAGCTTGGTGGCGTCGACCAGCACCACGGCGGCGTCGGCGCTCGATGCCGCCGTGACCATGTTGCGCGTGTACTGCTCGTGGCCCGGCGCGTCGCCGATGATGAACTTGCGCCGGGCGGTGGCGAAGTAGCGATAGGCGACATCGATGGTGATGCCCTGCTCGCGCTCGGCCGAGAGGCCGTCGGTCAGCAATGCCAGGTCGGTCTCGCCACCGCGCTGCACGCCCGCGAGCTGGTCCTGCAGCACCGTCTTGCTGTCCACCAGCAGCCGCCCGATCAGCGTGCTCTTGCCATCGTCCACCGAGCCGCAGGTGATGAAGCGCAGGGCCGCGCCGGTATCGAGGGCCACGTCGGCCGTTCCAGAATCAATCGAGGCATTCATTCGTTCTTCTCCATTCAAGAGACACCGTGGATCCGGCTCCGCCGGTCCACCGGTGTCGCCCCCGGCAGGGGGTGGGCGCTGCCACGCGCAGCGGGCAAGCCTGGGGGCGAGCTAAAAGTACCCGTCCTTCTTGCGCTTCTCCATGGAAGCCTCGGACGTCATGTCGTCCATCCGCGTGGCGCCACGTTCGCTGACGTCGACCGACAGCGTCTCCAGCACCACGTCGCCGGCATCGGCCGCCAGGCTGGGCACCGGGCAGGTGGTGGTGATGTCGCCCACGGTGCGGAAGCGCACGTCGCGCACCTGCACCTGCTCGCCGTCGCGCGGCGGCGTCAGCGGCGTCACCGGCACCAGGAGGCCGCGGCGGTCGACCACCGGGCGCTGGTGCGTGTAGTAGATCGACGGCAGCGCGATCGACTCGCGCTCGATGTACTGCCAGACGTCGAGCTCGGTCCAGTTCGAGATCGGGAAGACGCGGAAATGCTCGCCCGGCGACAGGCGCGTGTTGAACAGCGTCCAGAGCTCGGGGCGCTGGTCCTTGGGCTGCCATTGGCCGAAGGCGTCGCGGTGCGAGAAGATGCGCTCCTTGGCGCGGGCCTTCTCCTCGTCGCGGCGGGCGCCGCCGATGAGGGCGTCGAAGCGGAATTCCTCGATCGCCTCCAGCAATGTCACCGACTGGTGCGCGTTGCGCGATTCGCCGGCGTGCGCCAGGCGCACCGTGCCACGCAGCATCGAGTCCTCGACGCTGCGCACGATCAGCTCGGCGCCCAGCTCCCGGGCCCGGAAGTCGCGGAAATCCGTGACCTCGGGGAAGTTGTGGCCGGTGTCGATCATCAGCAGCGGATAGGGGATGCGGCCGGTGCCGAAGGCCTTCTCGGCGCACTTGAGCAGCACCAGGGAATCCTTGCCACCCGAGAACAGCAGCGCCGGGCGCTCGAAGGCGGCGGCGACCTCGCGCAGGATGAAGATCGCCTCTTCCTCCAGGGCGTCGAGGTGGGCGTTGGACAGGCGGGCCCTGGCCTCGTCGGGCGGGGCGGGGGCGAGCAGTTCGGCGTCGTCGCGGGCGTTCATGGATCGGGACTGGAAATGGGAGGGCGGGAGGCAGGGTCGGGCGCGGGGGCCGGGGCGGAGGGACGTCGTCGGTTCAGTGGGCGATGTGCAGGCCGCACTCGCGGTTGTCCTCGCCCTTGGTCGGGTCCACGTAGTCGAAGTTGTTGGGCAGGCCATGCGCCTGGCAATACGCGTGGAGATCCTTCGACGTCCAGTGCAGCAGCGGCGCGACCTTGATCAGGCCGTCGGGGTTGACGCTGACCGGGTCCATCTGCGCGCGCACGGCGGTGTCCGTGGCACGCAGGGCGGTGAACCAGACCTGCGGCGCCGTCTCGCGCAGGGCGCGGGCGAAGGGCTCCAGCTTGACCTCCTCGGTGAAGGCGGCGTGGCGCGGGTCGTCCAGCGCCGGCGTGGCGCCCTCGACGGCCTCGCGGTGGGCGCGCGAGCGGCGCGGCACGTAGATCTTCAGGTTCAGGTCCAGCTGCCGCGTCACCTCGTCGGCGAAGCGGTAGGTGGCCTCGGTGTTGTAGCCGTTGTCCATCCACACCACGGGCACGTCGGGCCGGGCACGGGTCACCAGGTGCAGGATCACGGCCTCGAACGGACGGAAGTTGGTGGTGACGATGGCCGGACGGTCCAGGCCGATGCCCCAGTCGACCAGGCCTTGCGCGTCGCGACCGAGCCGGGCGTTGACCTCGGCCAGATCGAAGGCGTCGGCGGACGGGCGGAGGGTCTGCTGCGTGATGGCGTTCATGACGGTTCGGACCTCAGGCGCCGGTGCGCGCGAACAGCGGCTCGACCTCCACCGCGTCGCCCTGGTAGAACGCCGGGAAGCGCTCGAACTGGCGCTGCGCGTCGGCCGCGTCGACGCCCGGCTTGAGCGCCGCGCTGGTGAAGCCGGTGCGTTCCATCTGCACCAGCTGGTCGATCAGCACGTCGCCGGTGGCGCGGATGTCGCCCTTGAAGCCCAGGCGGCGGCGCAGCAGGAAGGCCTGGCTGAAGGCGCGGCCGTCGTGGAACTGCGGGAAGTCGAGGTCGATGCGCTCGATGGCATCGAGCCGGTCGGCCAGCGTGTGGGGATCGGCGTCGTTGGGCAGGCGCACGACCTTCGGGTCGTCGGATGCGCCGGCCTCGGCATGCTCCTCGGCCGAGACGAGGCGGATGGGCTTCAGCGTCACGATGCGCTCTCCTGGGCGGCCACGGCGAAGCGCGCGGCGTTGGCGGCGGTCTTGAACGGATCGAGTCCGACGCGCCGCACGGTGTTGATGAAGGTCTCGCCGGCCAGGCGGGTGTCGCGGTAGGTGGTGAGCACGGCCTCGATCACATCGGGCACTTCCGGCGCCGAGAACGACGGGCCGATGACCTTGCCTGCGGCCGACCTGCCGCTCAGCGCGCTGCCATCGGAACCCCCGAGGGTGACCTGGTACCACTCCTTGCCGTCCTTGTCGACGCCCAGGATGCCGATGTGGCCGCTGTGGTGGTGGCCGCACGAGTTGATGCAGCCGCTGATGTGCAGGTCGATCTCGCCGATGTCGTCGAGTTCGTCCAGGTCCTGGTAGCGCTCGGTGATGGCCTCGGCGATCGGGATCGAGCGGGCATTGGCCAGGGCGCAGAAGTCGCCGCCGGGGCAGGCGATCATGTCGGTCAGCAGGTGCACGTTGGCGCTCGCCAGGCCGGCGTCGCTGGCGGCCTGCCAGAGCTCGAACAGATCCTCGGCATGGACCCAGGGCAGCAGGATGTTCTGGTCGTGCGTCACGCGCGCCTCGCCGGCGGAGAAGCGGTCGACCAGGCCGGCCAGCACGTCGAGCTGGTCGGCCGAGGCATCGCCCGGCGCCTGCAGGCGGCGCTTGAAGGACAGCGTGACCGCGCGCAGGCCGGGGTCCTGGTGCGGTGCCACGTTGCGCGCCAGCCAGCGCGCGAACGGCACGCTGGCGGCGCTCTGGCGCTGCAGCAGCGCGTCGCGCTCGCCCTGGGGCATCGCGTCCCGGCGCCCGGCAAGGGCCGGCGGCACGAAGCTGGCCGCGACGCGGTCGAACTCGGCCTGCGTGATGGTGTGCGGGCCGCCATCGATCTCGACGATCTCGCGGTATTCCTGCTCGACGTCGTCGATGTATTTCTGGCCCTCGGCCTTCACCAGGATCTTGATGCGGGCCTTGTACTTGTTGTCCCGACGGCCATAGCGGTTGTAGACCCGCACCACGGCTTCCAGGTAATTCATGATCTGGTTCCAGGGCAGGAACTCG
Source organism: Variovorax sp. PEI5 (assembly GCF_056679935.1). Lineage (NCBI taxonomy): Bacteria > Pseudomonadati > Pseudomonadota > Betaproteobacteria > Burkholderiales > Comamonadaceae > Variovorax > Variovorax sp. PEI5. The sequence continues at coordinate 1,159,704 of NZ_CM155257.1, read as the reverse complement.
CGCACCACCGGTCCGATCATCGGCGTGCGGCCCATGCCGCCGCCGACGGCGACGCGAAAGCCCAGCTCGCCGGCGTCGTTGCGCACCAGCTTCAGGCCGACGTCGTGCCAGTCGGTCGCCGCGCGGTCCTCGGTGGCGCCGGTGATGGCGATCTTGAACTTGCGCGGCAGGAAGGCGAACTCGGGATGCAGGGTCGACCACTGCCGCATGATCTCCGCGAAGGGACGCGGATCGGCCACCTCGTCCTGCGCGATGCCGGCGCGCTCGTCGGTGGTGATGTTGCGGATGCAGTTGCCGCTGGTCTGGATGCCATGCATGTCGACGCTGGCCAGCAGGTCCATGACATCGGCGCTTTTGGACAGCGGGATCCAGTTGTACTGGACGTTGGTGCGGGTGGTGAAGTGCGCGTAGTGCGTCGGCAGCGTCGCGGTGCCCAGCGCGCCCTGCGTCTCCAGGGCCGTGCGATAGACCTCGGCCTCGGGCTCGTCGTACTCGCGCGCGATGACGGCGAGCGCGCGGATCTGGCGGCTCGAGAGCTCGCCATAGGGCACCGCCACGCGCAGCATCGGCGCATAGCGCTGGACGTACCAGCCGTTCTGCAGGCGCAGCGGGCGGAATTCCTCCTCACTGAGCTTGCCGGTCTGCCAGCGGCCGAGCTGGTCGCGGAACTGGTCGGCGCGTTGGCGCACGAACTGGCGATCGAAGTCTGTGTATTGATACATCGTGGGTCTTGGAGTGCGGCGCGAACGCCCGGCAAGAGAGGCGGAACTGTAGAAGCACCGCTCATGGAAACAAACTATTTTCTAATTCACGCTTTATGCGGATAAGCATATTCGCCAGGCTCCATGCGGGCCGGCGGGCGAAAACCCCCGATTCTCGGATAAGGCGGGTCGAGCCCCTGCCGGCGGCGTGAAGCGGGCGCTCCGGGGACCAGCGTCAGCGGCACATGCCGAAGCCTCCGGTCTCGAGATGGAAATGGTCGCGGTGCGCGGCGTTGTAGTCGGGACCCAGCACGCCATCGAAGTAGCGGCACGCCCCGCGACGCGCGTCGCGCAGCAGCAGCGCGGCGGTGGGCACGGACACCACCTCCGGCCCGTCGAGCTCGGCGGAACGCCAGTCGCGCGACAGCGAGACCCGGCGGCCGTCGGCCAGCACCAGCGCCGAGATGTCGAGCGCATCGGCCGTCGCGTGACGGCTGCGCGACGTCCCCGCCGTCGCCTCGCCCAGGTTGACATTGCGGCAGGCATAGCTGCCGAGCTGCTCGACGGCGGTGATGCGTTGGCCATAGCGGGCCTTGGCCGCGGGCTGCAGGGCATGGCGCTCCCACATGTAGAACGACAGCGCCATCGGACAACTCAGGGTCAGCGGCGCATTGCCCAGGCGCACCGGCGCCGTGCGCAGGCGCACGGCATTGCTGAAGCCGCAGCCCGGTCCCGTGACGCGATCGGGCACGGGGTCGTACTGCATGCCGGTGCGTGCCAGCGCGGCGGTGCACAGCGCCGGATCGCGCCGCGCGCGCGACAGCCGGATGTCGGTCAGCCAGTCGGGCGCGGCTTCGACATCGAGCGGCGCCCAGGGATTGAACCGAGCCGGGACCACGAGCGCGCCGACATGGACCGCATAGATCGCGGCGGCGAGCGCGACGACCAGCAGCAAGGTGATGCAGCGTGAGACCATGCCGTCCTTCTAGACCCCGGTGGCGGGGGTGGCTGAAGGAAAACGCCGGGCCTGCCCGGGAGACGGAGACTCACCCGCTGGCGGACCCGACGCCACGCGTCACTTGGCGCGCCGACTCACCTGCACGGTGGCTTCCAGGCCGACATAGGCATCGGGTTCGCCGAACCAGCTGCCCGAGACCGGGGCAGCGAAGGCCGGATCGCGCGCCACGGCGACCCGGATGAGCTGGTTGCCGCCCAGCAGGTTGTTGGTCGGATCGAACGCGACCCAGCCGGCGCCGGGCAGGTAGGCCTGCAGCCAGGCATGGGTGGCGCCCGCGCCGGTCGTGGCGAGGCCGCCGGGCATGGCGTTGGCGTCGAGCGCGGCATCGTAGAGATAGCCCGAGACGAACCGCGTCGCCACGCCCAGCCGGCGCGCCGCCTCCATCATCAGCAGCGCATAGTCGCGGCAACTGCCACTGCCGCGCGCCAATGTCTGCAGGGGCGTCTGCGTGCCCTGCTCGTCGCGCGCCTCGTAGCGGAACTGCTGGAAGATGTGCTGGTTCATGCGCGCGAGCAGGTCGCGCGTGGGCGTGGGTCCGCCCTGGACGAAGAACTGGTGCGCCCAGGCGATCAGCTTGCCATCGGGATCGTCGTGGTGCGGCCGCAGGTAGTGCTCGAGGTCCAGGCGGTCCTGCAGCGAATAGGCGAAGGGCAGGAATTCCGCCGAGGGCGAGAGCAGCGACAGGTCCTGCATCACATCGGCGCGCTCGATGGTGAAGGAGCACACCAGTCGCAGTTCGGTGGAAGCACCGAGTGGCTGCACCAGGGCCACCGAGTTGGAGTGCGGATCCTGGATCATGCGCACGATGGCTTCGGGGCTGACCTTCAGGTCGGTCGCCAGCACGCGCAGGTCATGGCTGTCGCGGGGCCGGAACATGATCCGGTGCTCCCCGAAGGTGACCGGCTTCGAGTAGCGGTAGAGCGTCGTGTGGACGATGTCGTAGCGAGTGGGCATGGGCGATTGTGCGGTGCTGCGGCCGGAACGGGACCGGCATCGGCGCGCGAGGTCGCGCGCCGCCGCCTGCCTGTGGCACCCATCGCTGCAAGATTCAGGCCGGATCGTCCTTCTTGGCATCCGGGTCGCTCGGCGTGTTGGAGCCCGAGAGCTGCTCCGCCGGCGGGCCGAGCCGGCCGCTGTCGCCACCCTGGGCATGCGTGGTGCCACCGGTGCGGACGTTGTTGCCCCGGCCCGAATAGATCTCGTCGTCGTCGAAATTCAGCGGCGCCGTGTCGGGGCCGCCGCCGCCCAGCACGGCATCGCCCGTGGGCTCGTCGACGCCATGCGGGCCGATGGCGTCGATCGACGCGCTGTCCGCCACGCGCTGGTCGGCGGTCGTGGTGTCGTCGGGACCTTCGTCCTGACGGGGCTGGGTGGAAGAGGAGGAGGAAGAAGAGGAAGAGCTCATGACGGGTGTCCTGGTTGGATCGGTAACGCGTCCGGCACCGGCGGGCGCCTTGGCGAAGATCCGAACTTGGCGCCAACCGCGGGCCACCCGGGCGCGGCGCATGCCGCTTCGGGTTGCGGGAGCGGTCCTACCGGTGGCGTCCGGCATCGCTGCCGCAGGTCTCAGGAGCGTGGAGTGGCGGGCGGGCGACCCTTGCCGGACGCGCGTGGCACGCGAGCCGTGCGCGCCGTGTCCAGGGCCTGCGCCAGGGCGGCCGGCAATGGCAGGGGCTCGCCATGCCAGCGCGCGGCCAGCAGCTCGGCGCACAGCACCGCGAAGCTGAGGCCGCGCGAGCCCATCGCCGTGCACAACCAGGGGCCCGAGGGCGCATCGAGGCGCAGCGGCCCGACCAGCGGCCGGCGGTCGGCCGAGGCGCATCGCACGCCGGCCCAGGCCTGGAGGTGATCGGTGGGCGACGGGTCCCGCATCAGCAGCGCATGGGTCGCCGGATGCAGGCTGGCCAGGCGCGCCAGATTGGCCGCGGCATCCGCCGCGCAGGTCGAGCGGTCGCCGCGATCGCGGTCGAAGGTGGCGCCGGTGAGCCAGAACGCGCCCGCCGGGTCGGGAACGTGGGCGACCAGGTGGCCATCGCCATTCAGCGCCGTGGCCGGCAGGGTATCCGCGAGGCCGGGGACCCGGTCGATGCGGCCCCAGGCGAGCTGACCGCGCACGCGCTGCAATGGCTGCGTTTGCGCCAGGGCGATGGTCCCGGCGCCGGCGGCGACGACGACGCGGTCGGCATCGGCGACGAGGCAGCGTCCCTCGGCATCGAACAAGGCCCAGCGCGAGGGGTGTCGCACGTCCGTGGCGGTCGCGCCGGGCTCGGCCGCCACGGGCGGCATGGGCGACATGGGGACGGAGGATCGCCTGCCACCGTCGCCGTCGCCGTCGCCGTCGCCGCTGCTTCCGCTGCCATCGCCGTCTGCGCCGCTTTCTTCCTGGTCCTGGTCGTTGTCCCGGTCGGGATCGTGATCGTCGACCGGCTCGATGCGCGCCACCGGGGCCCGCGTCCGCAGCGTGATGCCCGGCAGCGCGAGCCAGGCCGCCACCAGCCGGTCCGGCCGGGCCCAGCCGGCGCGGGTGTGCCAGAGGGCATCGACATCGGCCGGCAGATGGTGGGCGGCGAGCCGCTCCGGCGTGGCGTGCCAGGATTCGTTCGGGCCCTCCGCGCGCCAGTCGGCGGGCAGGCGGGCGGTGCCCGGCGCGCGCCGTTCCAGCACGCCGCCGTCGTGCCAGTCCACGCCTTCGCGCAGGCGGATCTGCAACTCGCGGCGCATCAGGCGCAGGCCGGCGCGCGTCAGGCGCGAGAGCAGGGCATCGTCGGACGAGACATGCGGCGCGAAGACCCCCGCCGGCACGCCCGAGGCGCCGGTCGCGGCCTGCGCCTCGGCATCGAGCACCGTCACGCGCCAGCCGCGCCGCGCCAGGCTCGCCGCCACCGCCGCGCCGGCGAGCCCGGCGCCGACCACCACGCAATGGCCGGGCGTGGTCGCGCCGCCCGCGAGCGGCGCCGTCGCCACGACCGGGCGCCGTCGCACCTGCCAGGGTGGCGCGAATTCACCGATCCAGCCCGCGGGCGCTGTCGCCCGCGCGGGCAGGGCCGCGTCCTCGTCGGGCCGCACGCGGAAGCCCTGCCGTTCCAGCATCCCGCGCAGTGCGAGGGCAGGGACATTCGCGGCGGCCGCGACATCGATGGTGATGCGGGTCCCGATCCGGGCGAAGCGGGCGAACGCCTTCGCCAGGTCGCCCGGATCGTCAGGTGGCGCAGGCGAAGGCCGGACATCCGGCCCGGCTTCGGGCGTCGTCGTCGCGTCGCCGGCCGTCAGCGTCGTCGCATCGACGACGATCTCGTCGGCCTCGAAATGCTGCGCGCGCAGCATCGGCCGCACCGCGCCGATGCACAGCGTCAGCAGGACATGCGCATCGTCGAAGGAGAGGCGGTGAAAGCCCGGCAGCAGGCCGTGCCACTGGTCGACCAATGCGGCGCGCAGGGCGGGTGGGATCGAATCGCCGGTGGTGTCGAGCAGGGCCGCCGGTGGCGGATGCGACAGCAGGGCGACGTAGTGCAGCAGTCGCGGACGTCCCGGATCGGCCCGCCAGGCCTGCCACGCGGCGAGGAAGCGCGCGCCGGTGCCGAAGCCGGTGTCGAGGATGCGCCACTGCGCCAGGTCGTGCCATCGGCGGCCCGACGCGGCGGTGGCCGCCGGGTCGCCGGTGGCCGGTCCGGACGACGTCGACGAGGGCGCGGCGGAAAGCAAGGGCAGGGCGTGGCGCGCTCAGGCGCTCGGCGGGACGTAGCCCTGGACCGCGTCGGCGCCATCGCCGAAGAAATGCTTGTCCATCTGGCGCTTGAGGTACTCGCGGGCGCGCTGGTCGGCCAGGTTCAGGCGGTTCTCGTTGACCAGCATGGTCTGCTGCTTGAGCCAGGCGGCCCAGGCCTCCTTGCTGACGCTTTCCCACAGGCGCTTGCCGAGTTCGCCGGGATAGGGCGGGAAGTCGAGACCCTCCGCTTCCTTGCCGAGCTTGATGCACTGGACCATGCGTGCCATTTGATGTTTCCTGTCTTGAATGTGTGGGGTGGGATGAGGGGACCGCGTGGCGGTCCTTAGTCGATCTGGTTATTTGGAACCAAGAATTCAATCGTTCCCGGTTCGCGGGGACCGACCCAGAATCGGCGGCTTCTTCGATATGCCCTCCATGACGAGCAGACCCATGAGCCTTCGCCGCGACTTTATCAAGCTTTCCATCGGTGCCGCCGTCGCCGGCGGCATGGCCTTGCCGGCGCTGCCGTCGTTCGCCCAGACCGTCAATCTCCTGAACGTGTCGTACGACCCGACGCGCGAGCTCTACGTCGAATACAACCAGGCCTTCGCCAAGCACTGGAAGGCCAAGACCGGCCAGGACGTGGCGGTGCGGCAGTCGCATGGTGGCTCCGGCAAGCAGGCCCGCTCGATCATCGACGGCCTGGAGGCCGATGTCGCGACGCTGGCGCTGGCGGCCGATGTCGATGCGCTGGCCCGCAATGGCAAGCTGCTGCCGGCCGACTGGCAGAAGCGCCTGCCGCACAACTCGGCGCCCTACACCTCGACCATCGTGTTCCTGGTGAAGAAGGGCAACCCGAAGGGCCTGAAGGACTGGGACGACCTGGTCAAGCCCGGCGTGCAGGTCATCACCCCCAATCCCAAGACCTCCGGCGGCGCGCGCTGGAACTACCTGGCGGCCTGGGAATTCGCCAAGCGCAAGTACGGCGGCGATGCCAAGGCGAAGGAATTCGTCGCCAACCTCTACAAGAACGTGCCGGTGCTCGACACCGGCGCGCGCGGCTCGACCATCACCTTCGTCCAGCGCGGCGTCGGCGACGTGCTGCTGGCCTGGGAGAACGAGGCCTACCTGGCGCAGAAGGAATTCGGCGCCGGCAAGTACGAGATCGTGACGCCCTCGGTCAGCATCCTGGCCGAGCCCACGGTGGCGGTGGTCGACAAGGTGGTCGACAAGAAGGGCACGCGCGCCGTGGCCGAGGAATACCTGAAGTACCTCTACTCGGACGAGGGCCAGGACATCGCCGGGCGCAACTACTACCGGCCGACTTCGGACAAGGCCAAGGCCAAGTACGACAAGCAGTTCGCCAAGCTGACGCTGTTCACGGTCGACCAGGCCTTCGGCGGCTGGGCCAAGGCCGACAAGGACCACTTCGCCGACAACGCCTCGTTCGACCAGATCTACACCGTCAAGTAAGGCGGACCCGGCCGCGGCCCGCCGACGGCCGCGGCCTTGTTGGATACTTCCTCTCCCGCGATCGCAGCCGCACCGGGCCGGCGAGCGGGAACAACGAGGAAGGCAGATGGCCCAGTACGAGATCGACGACATCGTGCGCGCGTTGCGCGAGGCGCGCCACGAATGGCGGGACGCGCGCAAGCGTTCCCGCGAACCCATGGGACGGGAGTTCCCCTCGCGCGAGGCGCTGGAGGACATCGTCGAGGCGCTCAAGGGCGCGCTGTTCCCGATGCGCCTGGGTCCGCCCGAGCTGCGCCACGAGAGCGAGGACTTCTATGTCGGCCACACCATCGATGCCGCGCTGGCCCGGCTGGAGGCGCAGGCCCGGCTCGAGTTGCGCTACGTGGCGCGCCAGCACGGCGCGGACGAGCCCCAGGTCGATGCCCAGGCCACGCAGGCCGTGCGCGCCTTCGGCGCCGAGCTGCCGCTGATCCGCCGCCTGCTCGACAGCGACGTGCTGGCCGCCTTCCAGGGCGATCCGGCCGCGCGCAGCGTCGACGAGGTGCTGCTTTGCTATCCGGGCGTGCTGGCGATGATCCATCACCGCCTCGCGCATGCCCTCTACCGGCTGGGCCTGCCGCTGCTGGCGCGCATCGTCGCCGAGCTGGCGCATGCGCAGACCGGCATCGACATCCATCCGGGTGCGGCCATCGGCGCGGGCTTCTTCATCGACCACGGCACGGGCGTGGTGATCGGCGAGACCGCCATCATCGGCGAGCGGGTGCGCGTCTACCAGGCCGTGACGCTGGGCGCCAAGGGCTTCCCGGTCGATGCCGACGGCGTCCTGCGCAAGGGTCTGGCACGCCATCCGGTGGTCGAGGACGACGTCGTGATCTATGCCGGGGCCACCATCCTCGGTCGCGTGACGCTCGGTCGCGGCGCGGTCATCGGCGGCAACGTCTGGATCACGCACGACGTGCCCGCCGGTGCCAGCCTGACCCAGGCCAGCCTGCAGAACGGCATCCAGCCGCGCCTGGGCTGCGTGCCGGCCGACCGCGTCTGAAGGCCCCCATCCATCCACCCCCCCCGGAGAACCCGTCCATGACCCACTACAAGATCGCCGTCCTCGTCGGCAGCCTGCGCCAGGATTCGCTCAACCGGAAGCTCGGACTCGCCCTGGCGCACCTGGCGCCGAGCGAATTCACCTTCGAGCACATCGGGATCGGCGACCTGCCGCTCTACAACCAGGACGACGACGGCCATCCCGCGCCGGCCGTGCAGCGCCTGAAGACCGAGATCTCCTCGGCGCAGGGCCTGCTGTTCATCACGCCGGAATACAACCGCTCGATCCCCGGCGTGCTCAAGAACGCCATCGACCATGCCTCGCGGCCCTACGGCCAGAGCGTGTGGGGCGGCAAGCCGGCGGGCGTGATCGGCGTCTCGGTCGGCGCCATCGGCACGGCGCTGGCGCAGCAGCACCTGCGCAACGTGCTGGCCTACCTCGACGTGCCGACGCTCGGCCAGCCCGAAGCCTTCATCCAGAACAAGGAAGGCCTGTTCGACGACCGCGGCCATGTCGGCGAGGACAGCCGCAAGTTCCTGCAGACCTGGGTCGACAAGTACGTGGCCTGGGTCAAGATGCACAACGGCTGAGCCGCGACGCGATCGCGCCCATGCAAGAGGAAAAGCCCGCTGTCGCGGGCTTTCTCGATTCAGGCGCCGTGGGAGCGCCGCATCAGGCCTCGACGGGGTCCTGCACCACCTGCGCGATCTCCTCGCGGGCCGATGCGATCGCCGCCGCCTTGGCCGCGTCGCCCATGTTCAGGCCCTCGGCGCGCACGATGCGCACATCGGTGATGCCGAAGAAGCCGAAGATCACCTTCAGGTAGCTCTCCTGGTGCTCGGCCGCCCGGCCGCCCTCGGTCGTCGAGTACATGCCGCCACGGGTCGACACCACGATCACGGTCTTGTCACCGGCCAGGCCGACCGGTCCGCTGGCGCCATAGCTGAAGGTGCGGCCCTTCTGCGCCACCCGGTCGAGCCAGGCCTTGAGCTGGCTCGGGATGGAGAAGTTGTAGAGCGGGGCGCCCACCACCACCACGTCGGCCGCCAGGAACTGGCTGACCAGCCGTTCGGACAATGCGTTCTCCTGCGCCTGGCGCGCGGTCGGCTCGGCCTGCGGGCCGGTCTTGGCACCGAGCGAATGGGCATCCAGGTGGCTGGGCGCATCGATGGCCAGGTCGAGATACTCGACCGTGGCGTCGGGGTGGGCGCGGCGCCATCCTTCGACCACCTCGGCCGTCAGCTGGCGCGAGACGGAATGGGCTTCGAGGACGCTGGAATCGATGTGCAGCAGGTTCATTGGAGACTCCCATGGGATGTGATGACGAAACCACCATTCTATTTTTGAGACCAAAAACGGATAAGGGGACAAAAATGAGCAAACCAGTTCTTCTCCTGGAACAATGAAAGCCATGCAGGACCTCAACGACATGGTCTTCTTCGCCGAAGTCGCCGAGCGCGGCGGCTTCACGGCGGCCAGCCGCGCACTCGGCATACCGAAGTCGCGGCTGTCGCGCCACGTCGCCGAGCTGGAGGCGGCGCTGGGCGTGCAGCTGCTCCAGCGCAGCACGCGGCGCCTGTCGCTGACGCCGGCCGGCGAGATCTACCTGGGCCACTGCACGGCCCTGCGCGATGCCGCCATCGCCGCCGGCGAGGCCGTGGCCCGGATCCAGACGGAGCCGCGCGGCCTGATCCGCCTGAGCTGTCCGGTGACCTTGGCCCAGGCGACGGTCGGGCCGCTGCTGCCGCTGTTCATGAGCCGCCATCCGCTGGTGCGCATCGAGATGCGGGTCATGAACCGGCCGGTCGATCCGGTCGAGGAGGGACTCGACCTCGCCCTGCGCGTGCGCCCGGCGATCGAGGACAGCGCCACGCTGGCCGCGCGCCGCTTCGGGCTCAGTCGAAGCGTGCTGGTGATGCAGGCCCGGCGCCTGGGCGAGCAGGCGCCGATGCAGGGCCCGCAGGACCTGGCGCGGCTCGACACGGTCGCCATGAGCGTCGGCGAGGGCCGCGCCGCCACCACGCTGATCAGCCCCGACGGGCGGACGCACGAGATCGTCCTCGCGCCGCGCTTCGTGGCCGACGACCTGCTCACGCTCAAGTGCGCCATCCTGCAGGGCGTCGGGGCGGGCATGCTGCCCGACTACATGTGCCGCGCCGAACTGAAGGCCGGCGACCTGGTGGAGGTGCTGCCGGGCTGGGGACCGCCACCGGGCATCGTCCACGCCATGTATCCGCCGCGCCGGGCCCTGGTGCCGGCGGTGCGCGCGCTGATCGACTTCCTGGCCGAGCAGCTCGACGGAGACGCGCCACACGTGCCGGCCGAGGCCGGGCTGCCCGGCTGGCCCGCCACCGGGGCCTGACGGCATCGGCTGGCGCGACATCGGGCGCTTCATGCACAAAACCGAATATCCAAACAATTAGATATTCGTTCCCCTTCTGAGCGATCGTTCCGACAATCGCTGCCCCACTTCCGAGGAGAGGATCACCATGGCCACGCTTCGCATCGGCGACACCGCCCCCAATTTCACGCAGGAATCCAGCACCGGCACGATCGACTTCTACGATTGGGCCGGCGATTCCTGGGTCGTGCTGTTCTCGCACCCGGCCGATTTCACGCCGGTGTGCACGACCGAGCTGGGCCGCACGGCCGCGCTGTCGGGCGAGTTCGCCCGGCGCAACGTGAAGCCGATCGCCATCAGCGTCGATCCGGTGGACAAGCATCGCGAGTGGATCGCCGACATCGACGAGACGCAGTCGACCACGGTCGACTTCCCGATCCTGGCCGACCCGGATCGCAGGATCGCCGAGCTCTACGACCTGATCCACCCCAACGCCTCGACCACGGCGACGGTGCGCACGGTCTACTGGATCGATCCGCAGCACAAGATCCGCGCCACGCTGACCTATCCGGCGAGCACCGGGCGCAACTTCGACGAATTGTTGCGCGTCATCGACTCGCTGCAGCTGACCGACAGCCACAAGGTCGCGACGCCGGCCAACTGGAAGGACGGCGACGACGTCGTCATCGTGCCCAGCATCCAGGACCCGGCCGAGCTGGCCGAGCGTTTCCCCAAGGGCTTCAAGGCCGTCCGGCCCTACCTGCGCGTGACGCCGCAGCCCAACCGCTAGGCCCCCGATCCGCACCGCCGGCCGCGCCATCCCCACCCCCCCATCCCACCCGATTCCGATGAACCTCCGATTCAAGACCTTCGCCGCCGCCGTGGCGCTCGCCACCGCCGGCTTCGGCGCCGGCAGCGCCTTCGCGCAGACCACGACGCTGCTCAACGCCTCCTACGACGTGGCGCGCGAGTTCTACAAGGACATCAATCCCGCCTTCATCGCCAGCTACAAGAAGGCGACCGGCAAGGACGTGAAGATCGACCAGGCCCATGGCGGCTCGAGCGCCCAGGCGCGCGCGGTCAACGACGGCCTCGATGCCGATGTCGTCACCTTCAACACCACCACCGACGTCGACTTCCTGGCTACCAATGGCGTCGTCGCCAAGGACTGGTCCAAGCGCTTCCCGGAGAACGCCTCGCCCACGCTGTCGACCTCGATCTTCCTGGTGCGCAACGGCAACCCCAAGGGCATCAAGGACTGGGACGACCTGATCAAGCCGGGCGTGCAGGTGATCGTGGTGAATCCCAAGACCGGTGGCAACGGCCGCTACTCCTACCTGGCGGCCTGGGGCTACGTGAAGAAGAAGGGCGGCACCGACGCGCAGGCGGCGGAGTTCGTCGGCAAGCTCTACAAGAACGTGCCGGTGCTGGGCAAGGGCGGGCGCGACGCCACCACCATCTTCCTGCAGCGCAACATCGGCGACGTGCTGATCACCTTCGAGTCCGAGTCGCTGTCGATCGACCGCGAGTTCGGCGCCGGCAAGGTCGACGCGGTCTATCCGTCGATCAGCGTGCTGGCCGAGAACCCGGTCGCCATCGTCGAGCGCACCGTGGCCAAGAAGGGCACCGGCGCCGTCGCCAAGGCCTATCTCGACTTCCTGTACTCCGAGGAGGGCCAGGAGATCGCGGCCAAGCACGCGCTGCGCCCGCGCTCGGCCGCCGTGCTGAAGAAATACGCCACCACGTTCAAGCCGCTGCAGCTGTTCACGGTGCAGGAGATCTTCGGCAGCCTCGGCGAGGCGCAGAAGGTCCACTTCAACGACGGTGGCCAGTTCGACAAGCTCTACACCGGCGCCAGGTAAGCCATGAGCGGCATTTCCACGGCCCTGCCGTCCCCGGCGGCAGGGCCGGTCGCGCGCGCCGGTGGCCGCGGGGTCTCGCGCCGCGTGCTGCCGGGCTTCAACATCACGCTCGGCTACACCCTGCTGTATCTCAGCCTGATCGTCCTGATCCCGCTCTCGACACTGGTCTTCAAGACCTTCACCCTGACCTGGGACCAGTTCTGGGTCGCCATCAGCGCGCCGCGCGTGCTGGCCTCCTACCGCCTGACCTTCGGCGCCTCGCTGCTGGCGGCGACGGTGAACCTGTTCGCCGGGCTGCTGGTGGCCTGGGTGCTGGTGCGCTACCAGTTCCCGGGCAAGAAGATCGTCGACGCGCTGGTCGACCTGCCGTTCGCGCTGCCCACGGCGGTGGCCGGCATCGCGCTGACGGCGCTGCTGGCGGGCAACGGCTGGATCGGGCAGTACCTCGAGCCGCTGGGCATCAAGCTGGCGTTCACGCCGGCCGGCGTCGTCATCGCGCTGATCTTCATCGGATTGCCCTTCGTGGTGCGCACGGTGCAGCCGGTGCTCGAGGACACCGAGAAGGAGCTGGAGGAAGCCGCCACCTGCCTGGGCGCGACGCGCTGGCAGACCTTCACGCGGGTCATCCTGCCGACCATCCTGCCGGCGCTGCTGACCGGCTTCGCGATGGCCTTCGCGCGCGCCATCGGCGAGTACGGCTCGGTCATCTTCATCGCCGGCAACATGCCCATGGTCTCCGAGATCACGCCGCTCATCATCATCGGCAAGCTGGAGCAGTACGACTACGCCGGCGCCACCGCCGTGGCGCTGGTGATGCTGGTGGTGTCGTTCGCGATGCTGCTGGTCATCAACGGTCTGCAGGCCTGGCAGCGGCGGCGCTCCGCGGGAGCCTCGGCATGAGCGCGACCCCGCCCACCCGCCGCACGCTCGCCGGCACCACCGAATCGCCCTGGATCCGGCGCCTGCTGATCGGCCTGGCGCTGCTGTTCATCGCGCTGTTCCTGGTGCTGCCGCTGGCGGCGGTCTTCACCGAGGCGCTGCGCAAGGGCGCCGATGCCTTCTTCGCCGCCCTCCAGGAGCCCGATGCCTGGAGCGCGATCCGGCTGACCTTGCTGGTCGCGGCCCTCACGGTGCCGCTCAACCTGGTCTTCGGCATCTGCGCGGCCTGGGCCATCGCCAAGTTCGAGTTCCGTGGCAAGGCCTTCCTGACCACGCTGGTGGACCTGCCGTTCGCGGTATCGCCGGTGGTCGCGGGCCTGATCTACGTGCTGGTGTTCGGCGCCCACGGCTGGCTGGGTCCGTGGCTGGCGGCGCACGACATCAAGATCATCTTCGCCGTGCCGGGCATCGTGCTGGCGACGGTCTTCGTGACCTTCCCGTTCATCGCCCGCGAGCTGATCCCGCTGATGCAGGCGCAGGGCACCGACGAGGAGCAGGCGGCGATGGTGCTGGGCGCCACCGGCTGGCAGACCTTCTGGCGCGTGACCCTGCCCAACATCAAGTGGGGCCTGCTCTATGGCGTGATCCTGTGCAACGCGCGGGCGATGGGCGAGTTCGGCGCGGTGTCGGTGGTCTCGGGCCACATCCGTGGTCAGACCAACACCATTCCGCTGCACGTCGAGGTGCTCTACAACGAATACCAGTCGGTCGCGGCCTTCGCGGTGGCGTCGCTGCTGGCGCTGCTGGCCATCGTCACGCTGGTCGTCAAGTCGGTCATCGAATGGCGCCACGAACGCGAACTGCGCGCCACCGCCGACCTGCCGCCGGAGCGCCCGCCCTCGGCCGATGCCGCCGCCGCGCCCCACTGAACCGACCGGGAAGGGATACACACACCATGAGCATCGAAATCAGAAACGTCAGCAAGCACTTCGGCGATTTCCAGGCCCTGCGCGACGTCAGCCTGGACATCGACTCGGGCGAGCTGATCGCGCTGCTGGGCCCCTCGGGCTGCGGCAAGACGACCTTGCTGAGGATCATCGCGGGGCTGGAGACGGCCGACGCCGGCAGCATCCATTTCTATGGCGAGGACACCACCGACGTCCACGTGCGCGAGCGCAAGGTCGGCTTCGTGTTCCAGCACTACGCGCTGTTCCGCCACCTGACGGTGTTCGAGAACGTGGCCTTCGGCCTGCGTGTCAAGCCGCGCGACCAGCGGCCCTCGGACGCCCAGATCAAGGCCAAGGTGCACGAGCTGCTGAAGCTGGTGCAGCTCGACTGGATCGCCGACCGCTATCCGCCGCAGCTCTCGGGTGGCCAGCGCCAGCGCATCGCCCTGGCGCGTGCGCTGGCGGTGGAGCCGAAGGTGCTGCTGCTCGACGAGCCCTTCGGCGCGCTCGACGCCAAGGTGCGCAAGGAACTGCGCCGCTGGCTGCGCCGGCTGCACGACGAGCTGCACGTGACCTCGATCTTCGTCACGCACGACCAGGAGGAGGCGCTGGAGGTGGCCGATCGCGTGGTCGTGATCAACCAGGGCCGCATCGAGCAGAGCGGCTCACCGCAGGCCGTCTGGGACCATCCGGCCAGCCCGTTCGTCTACAGCTTCCTGGGCGACGTCAACCTGTTCCATGGCCGGGCGCAGAGCGGCGAGGTCAGCGTCGGCGGCATGCGCATCGACGCGCCCGAGCACAGCGGCGTCGCCGATGGCAAGGCGATGGCCTACGTGCGGCCGCATGAGTTCGACCTCGCGCCCTGGGCCGAGGGTGGCAACGGCATCGCCGCCACCATCACGCGCGCCATCGTGGTGGGGCCGACGGCCCGGCTCGAGCTCGAGCCGCTGGCTTCCCATGCCGCCTATCCGGCGGCGCTGCCGGCCGTGATCGAGGTGCACCTGCCGGCGCAGCAGTTCCAGGCCACCGGCCTGCGCGAGGGCGACCGCGTGCTGGCGACGCCGCGCAATGTGCGGCTGTTCGTGCAGCCGGCCTGACGCGGGCGTCGGCGGGCAGCATCGCGCGCGGGCGGCCGGGCGCGGGGCCCGGCGGGCGCCTCCGATAATGCGGCTCCCTGGGTGGGAGCGGCGGCCTTGCCGGTCCTCGATCCCGCCCGCATCCGTCTTCTTCCGTCTGCGAGGACTCCTACCTTGATCTCCTGGTTCTTCGGCGCGCCCCGGCGCGCGCTCGCGCTCATCTGCGCCGCCTGTGTCGCCATGCTCGCCTTCGGCATGTACCTGCAGCACGTCGTCGGCCTGGAGCCGTGTCCGATGTGCGTGGTCCAGCGCTATGCGCTGATCGCGGTGGCCTTGTTCAGTGGCCTGGCGGCGCTGATGCACGGTTCCGGAGCCCGGCGCCTGGGCACCGGACTGGCGCTGCTGTTCTCGATCGGCGGTGCCTACACGGCGGCGCAGCAGAGCTGGCTGCAGTGGTATCCGCCGGAGGTGGTCACCTGCGGACGCGACATCTACGGAATGATCGAGACCTTCCCACTGCAACGCGCGCTGCCGATGATCTTCCGGGGCGGTGGCGACTGCAGCAAGGTCGACTGGAGCTTCCTCGGCCTGTCGATCGCCAACTGGTCGTTCCTCTGCTTCGTGCTGTTCGCGCTGCTGCTGCTGGCCTTGCTGCTGGCGCGGCGCCCGCGCCTGGCGGCCTGAGGACCGGACCCGCCGCCGTCGCTCCGGCGGCCGCTCAGCCGGCCGCCGCGCGAGCCACGAAATCCGGCAGCAGCGCGCCGACCTCGGCCAGCACGCGGCGTTGCGCGGCATCGTCGAGCGCGGTCGCGCCGGTCAGGTAGGCCGTCACCAGCACCGGCGCGCCGGTGCCGCGCGGCCAGACGATCGCGATGTCGTTGCGCGTGCCGTGGCCGCCCGCGCCGGTCTTGTCGCCGATGCGCCAGTCGGCGGGCAGGCCGGCCTTCAGGCTGGTGGCGCCGGTGGTGTTGGCGCCCAGCCAGCTCCGCAGACGTTCGCGCGAGGCCGGGGCCAGGGCGCGGCCGAGCAGCAGTTCGCGCATCAGGCCGAGCATCGCCGCTGGCGAGGTGGTGTCGCGCGGGTCGCCCGGGGTGGCCTCGTTGAGCGTGGTCTCGATGCGGTCGAGGCGGGTGACGTCGTCCCCCAGCGAGCGCGCGAAGCGCGTCAGCCCGGCCGGACCGTCGAAGCTCTCCAGCATCAGGTTGGCGGCGCTGTTGTCGCTGAGCGTGACGGCGGCCTCGCACAGCTCGCCCATCGTCATGTGGCCGCCGGCATGGCGGCCGGTGGCGGGGGAGTAGGTGACGAGCCGGTCGGCGCGGATCGCCACCGGGCGATCGAGCGATTCCAGATCTCGATCGACGCGCCGCAGCACCTGCGCCGCCGCCAGGAACTTGAAGGTGCTGCACATCGGGAAACGCTCGTCGGCGCGATGGCCGACCCGCTGTCCGCTGGCGGTGTCGAGGATGCCGACGCCGAGCCGGGCGCCGGCCGCCGCTTCGATCCGGCGCAGGGCGCGCCGGGTCTCGAGCGCGGCCGGCGAGTCCGCATCGGAGCGGGAAACATGCTCGATCCGGGGGGTGCGGGCCGATGCCGGCAGGGCGCCGAGCAGGGGCCACGATGCCAGTCCGAGGGCGAATTTTCGACGTTCCATTTTCAATCTGCTAACGGCCTATGCGTTGATGAAGATCCCTGCGGACCCGGCTGGCGCCGCGTCCGTAGATACAGCTCGGCATGGGAACGCCATGCCGCGCTTGGCGTGCCTGGCGTGGCGGCCCTGTGCCGGACCGCGGCCTGGAAGCGGCCGGATCAGGCGCGGGTGCTCGGGCGCGCTGGCGGGGGCTTGGCGCAGGCGCTCAGAGCGGCAGGGTGTCGAAGGCCGCGTAGGTGGTGGCGAGCCAGGTCTTCACGCGCTGGCGTTCCAGCAGGCCGAGCGCCTGCGGGGTCTCGCGGTCGTTGACCGCCTTCCAGAAGCTGGTGTCGTGCATGTCGATCTTGCGCATGCTGGCCTCGTGCAGGCGCGGCAGGGCGATCACGTGGGCGCCGTTGGCGGTGGCCTTGGCCAGCGAGGGCGAGGCCAGCAGCTGGGCGAAATCGCCGCCACGGCCGTAGTTCTGCACCACGATGTAGTTGGGCTTGCTGCCGAAGGTGTCGATCAGGGTGCCGAGCAGCTCGCTCGAATCCTTGCCGTCGTCCAGCACGTGCCAGAAGTTGACGGCGATGCCCATTTCCTCGAACACGCCCAGCAGGTCCGATTCCTTGATCCAGCGCGACAGGGGCGCCAGGGTCTGGGCCGCGAGGTCGACGATGGCGCTCTGCTGCGGGTTGGTCTCGAAGCCGGCCACGACGGCGTCGAGTCCCTCGAAGCTGTCGACCACCACCGGCGAGGCGAAGCCCTGGTAGAAGCGCGCGAACGAGGTGTGCGAGCGATCGGTGTCGAAGCCGGTGAAGGGCCGGCTGTGGTCGATGAAGTACTGCGCCAGGACCCGCGAGACGACGGATTTGCCAACGCCGCCTTTTTCGCCGCCGATGAAATTGATGGAGCTCATGGGATGTGCTGTGGGAGAGGGGAAGGAGGAGGGGGAAGGGATGAGGAGTGCGCGTGGATGTGGAGGACCACGGGATATTCTAGAAGTCCCGATGTGACGGATTTCACGCCCCCCGGTCGGCGCGCGATGGCATCGCGAGGCGCGTCTCAGCGCCGGGCCAGCGACAGGAACGGCCCCAGGTTGCCCAGCAGCCAGCCCTGCGCGAAGTCGAGCGCCGCGCGCCGGTATTTCTCGTCCGCCTGCGCGGCCAGCAGGTCGAGCCGCGCCACCACCTTCGACAGCTCGCGGTCGATCACCAGGTTGCGGCCGCGCTCGCTGACCTCGGTGGCCAGCAGCAGGGGCTGGCCGTCGGCGCCGGTCTTCGAGCCGATCAGCCAGAGCGATATCTCGACGTTGCGGGCCGCGCGGAAGCTGTTCTCGGCGTCGACGCCATCGACCATGGTCTGCGACCAGGTGCCGCCGTTGGCCTCCTTGAGCATCGAGGCCCAGCCGAACACCAGCGCGGCGACGCGGTCGCCGTCGTAGGGCGTGGGCGACGTCGTGTCGAAGGCCAGCCGCACCGCGTCGATGCCGCGGGCTTCGCGCAGGCCGGCTGGCGGCACGTCGCGGCGCACCGCATCCCAGGTCCGCTCGATCGCCTCCTCGGCGCTGGGCGCCCACTTGCGCCATTCGCGCGGATTGCGCCGGTAGAGCGACAGCTGCACGCGCCGGATCGACTCCAGGTTGTCGCGCATGGCGAGGTTGGCGACGCGGTTGGCGCTGGACTCCAGCCATTCGCGCGTGGCATAGGAGTCGCGCCGGTCGGTCTCGCGGAAGGCGGCGCAGCCCGGGAGGCCCAGGAGTGCGATGGCGCACCACAGGACGGTGGCGGAAGACGACGGAAATTGAATTCGATGCATGGCACGCACGTTATCATCGAGAGCTCGGCCCACCGCTGGCCGGTGATCGGATTCTCCTTTCAAATCAAAGGCTTGGCGCTGGCCCAGGTTCCAACGACTTCTCGTGCGTCTCAACTCCATCAAGCTCTCGGGTTTCAAATCGTTCGCCGAACCCACCAACTTCCTGTTGCCCGGGCAACTCGTCGGGGTGGTCGGGCCCAACGGCTGCGGCAAGTCGAACATCATGGATGCGGTGCGCTGGGTGCTCGGCGAGTCGCGCGCCTCGGAACTGCGCGGCGAGTCGATGCAGGACGTGATCTTCAACGGCACCACCACGCGCAAGCAGGCCAGCCGTTCCAGCGTCGAACTGGTGTTCGACAACGCCGACCATCGCGCCGGCGGGCAGTGGGCGCAGTTCGCCGAGATCGCGGTGCGCCGCGTGCTCACGCGCGACGGCACCAGCAGCTACTACATCAACAACCAGCCGGTGCGGCGCCGCGACGTCCAGGACGTGTTCCTGGGCACCGGCCTCGGCCCGCGCGCCTACGCCATCATCGGCCAGGGCACGATCAGCCGGATCATCGAGTCCAAGCCCGAGGAACTGCGCTTGTTCCTGGAAGAGGCGGCTGGCGTGTCGAAGTACAAGGAGCGCCGCCGCGAGACCGGCAACCGACTGGGCGACACGCGCGAGAACCTGATCCGCGTCGAGGACATCCTGCGCGAGCTCGATGCCAACCTCGAACGGCTGGAGAAGCAGGCCGAGGTCGCCCAGCGCTACAACACCCTGACGGCCGACGCCACCCGCAGGCAGCACCAGCTCTGGTTCATGAAGCGCGCCGAGAGCGAGGCCGATCAGACCCGCGTCAAGGCCGAGGCCGACCGCGCGCTCAACGACCTGGAAGCGCGCACCGCCGAGCTGCGCCATGTCGAGGCCGAGCTGGAGGCCGTGCGCCAGACGCACTACGCCGCCGGCGACACGGTGTCGCAGGCCCAGGGCCGGCTCTACGAGGCCGGCGCCGAGGTCGGCCGGCTCGAGGGCGAGATCCGCTTCGTGGTCGAGGGGCGGCAGCGCGTCGAGCAGCGGCTGGTCCAGCTGCGCGAGCAGTTCGCGCAGTGGAGCGCGCGCCGCGAGGCCGCCGAGGTCGAGCTGGAGGCGCTCGCCGGCCAGGGCGTCGATGCCGAGGAACAGGCCGAACTGCTGGCCGCGCAGCTCGAGGAGCACGACGCGCGGCTGCCCGGCCTGGAGGATGCCCGGCGCCGGGCCCAGGCCGAGGCCGATGCCCAGCGCGCCGCCGTGGCGCAGGTCCAGCAGCAGATCCAGCTGCTGGCAGCCGAGCAGCGCCACATCGAGGAACAGCGGCGCCAGCTGACCCTGCGCGGCGAGCGCCTGCGCGGCGACCGCCAGGCGCTGGCCGCGCCGGACGAGTCGCAGCTGGACGACCTGCGCGCCCAGCTCGCCGCCGCGCAGGACGCCGGCGCCGAGGCCGAGGCGCGCCTGCAGGACCTGCAGGACACCGCGCCGCAGCGCGACGACGACCGCCGCGCGCGCCAGCAGGACGCCAACGTCGAGAGCGCGCGGCTGACCGAGTTCTCGGCCCGCCTCGAAGCCCTGAAGGCCCTGCAGGAACGCGTGCGCAGCGACGGCAAGCTGGCGCCCTGGCTGGAGCGGCACGGACTCGACGGCCTGCAGGGCCTGTGGAGCCGCCTGCACGTCGAGCCGGGCTGGGAGAACGCCCTCGAATCGGCCTTGCGCGAGCGCCTGGGCGCGCTCGAGGTGTCGCGCCTCGATCTCGTGCGGGCCTTCGCGGCCGATGCGCCACCGGCCCGGCTGGCCTTCTATCGACCGCCGGCGGCCGGTGCCACGGTCCCCGCGCCGGCCGATGCCGCGCTGCGTCCGCTGGCCGGACTGCTGCGCCTGAACGATGCCGGCCTGCAGGCGCTGCTGGCCGACTGGCTGCATGGCTGCCTGGTCGCGCCGACGCTCGACGAGGCCCTGGCGCAGCGCGACGCGCTCGCGCCCGGTGCCACGATCTATGTGCCCGGCGGCCATGCCGTGACGGCGCATGGCGTGGTGTTCTACGCGCCGGACTCGGCGCAGGCCGGCCTGCTGGCACGCCAGCAGGAGATCGAGAACCTCGAACGCCAGGTGCGGGCCCAGACCCTGATCAGCGACGAGGCGCGCGCCGCGCTCGCGCGCGCCGAGGCGGCCTATGCCGATGTCGCGCAGCGCCTGGTCGGCGCGCGGCGCGAGGCCGGCGAGACGCAGGCGCGGGCCCACGCGCTGCAGGTCGAGACCCTGCGCCTGACCCAGCTGGCCGAGCAGAGCCGGGCGCGCGGCGAGCAGCTGGCGGCCGACATCGACGAGGTCGATGCGCAGCTGGAGGCGCTGCAGGAGCGCCGCCTGACGGCCGAGGGCCGCTTCGAGGAACTCGACCTGCAGCTGGCCGACGGCCAGGAGCGCCATGCGCAGCTCGACGATCGCGTGATCGAATCCGCCCGCGTGCTCGATGCCAGTCGCGAGCAGCACCGCCGGCTCGAGCGCCAGGCCCAGGAAGCGGCCTTCGCGCGCCGCAGCGTCGAGGCGCGCCGTGGCGAGCTGGCCCGCGCCATCGACACCGCGGCGCAGCAGGTCGTCGCGCTGGCGACCGAGCAGGAGCGCGCCGAGGAGGAACTCGGCCGCCTGAGCGATGCCACGGCGCGCGCCGGCCTGCAGGACGCGCTGGCGCTGCGGCTCGAGCGCGAGCAGGCGCTGGCCGCCATCCGCAGCCAGTACGACGACCTGACGCTGAAGCTGCGCGTGAGCGACGAGGCCCGGCTGCGGCTGGAGCGCGAGCTCGACCCGCTGCGCCAGCGCATCACCGAATTCCAGCTGCGCGAGCAGGCCGCGCGCCTGGGCGTCGAGCAGTACGCCGCGCTGCTGGCCGATGCCCAGGCCGACCTCGACGCCGTCGCCCGTTCGATCGAGGACGGCAAGGTGCGCCTGGTCGGCCTGCAGGGCGAGATCGACCGCCTCAACCGCGAGGTCGCCGCGCTCGGCGCGGTCAACCTCGCCGCGCTCGACGAGCTGGCCAGCGCGCGCGAACGCAAGGAATTCCTGGATGCCCAGTCGGCCGACCTGAACGAGGCCATCGACACGCTGGAGGATGCCATCCGCCGCATCGACGTCGAGACGCGCGAGCTGCTCGCGGGCACCTTCAAGACCGTCAACGAGCACTTCAGCCGCATGTTCCCCGAACTCTTCGGCGGCGGCAACGCGCGCCTGATGATGACCGGCGACGAGATCCTCGACGCCGGCGTGCAGGTGCTGGCGCAGCCACCGGGCAAGAAGAACCAGACCATCCACCTGCTCTCCGGCGGGGAGAAGGCGTTGACGGCCATCGCGCTGGTCTTCGCCATCTTCCAGCTCAACCCGGCGCCGTTCTGCCTGCTCGACGAGGTCGACGCGCCGCTGGACGACGCCAACACCGAGCGCTATGCCAAACTGGTTTCCGCCATGAGCCAGAGCACCCAGTTCCTTTTCATCAGCCACAACAAGATCGCGATGGAGATGGCCGAGCAGCTCATCGGCGTGACCATGCAGGAGCAGGGCGTCTCGCGCATCGTGGCGGTGGACATGGAAGCAGCCGTGTCGATGGTCGCAGCAGCCTGAAAGTCCCAGATCCCATGACCAGTCTCACCCTCGCCCTCGCCATCCTCGGCGGGCTCGTGCTCGCGGGCCTGGTGGCCTACAACACCTGGATGTCGCGCCGCAACACGCCGCGCCAGCCCGACGCCCTGGACGAGGCGCTGGCCGAGGACGCCGAGCGCCTGGCCGCCGCCGGCCGCACCGACGACGACGGCCCGGTGCTGCACGTGCAGCCCCATCCGGTGCCGGGCAACGCGCGCCACGAGCCGCTCTTCGACCCCGACCTCCCGGCGCCCAGCGGCCTGCCGGGCGTGCTCGCCGGCGAGCGCCGCGGCGGACTCGACCCGCTGATCGACGTCATCGCGCCGATCGCGCTCGACGGCCTGGTCTCCGGCGACGCCGCCATCGCGGCCATGCCCGCGACGCGCCGCGCCGGCAGCAAGCCGGTGGCCGTCGAGGGCCTGAACGAGCACAACGGCGAGTGGGAACCCCCCGTCGCCGGCCAGCGCTATGGCGCCTTCCAGATCGGCGTGCAGCTGGCCAACCGCACCGGTGCGCTCAACGAGATCGAGTATTCGGAATTCGTCGTCAAGGCCCAGGCCTTCGCCGATGGCATCAATGGCGCGCCGGAATTCCCGGAGATGCTCGACGAGGTCGCGCGCGCCCGCGAGCTGGACCAGTTCGCCAGCGCCCACGACGCGCAGCTGGGCTTCGTGCTGCGGGCCCGGCATGCCGCCTGGAGTCCGGGCTACGTGCAGCAGAACGCCGCCCGCCTGGGCTTCCTGCCGGGCATCATTCCCGGGCGCATGGTGCTGCCGGCGAGCGAGGCCGGGCTGCCGCCGGTGGTCGGGCTGGCGTTCGACACCCAGGCCGCGCTGGCCGACGATCCGGCGCAATCGGCGATCCGCGAACTCACGCTCAGCCTGGACGTGCCGCAGGTCGATCGCGCCGAGCGCCCGTTCGAGCGCATGCGCGAGGCCGCCGACGCCCTGGCGCTGGAGATGGATGGCGTCATCACCGATGGCGACGCCCAGCTGCTGCGCGAGGAGACCATGGATGCCATCGGCGCCGACCTCGAGCAGCTCTACGACACGCTGGAATCGCGCGACCTGGCGGCCGGCTCACCCCTCGCGCGCCGCCTGTTCAGCTAGCCAGACGAACCCGATGCCGCACGACGGCGACAAGACCATGAACGATCCATTGCCCGGCGCGGCCGGAACCGATCCCGCGTCCGATCCGGCGCCGGCTCCCGCGCCCGCCACGCCGGCGCTCGCGCGCGAGGCCGCCGACCTGCGCGAGCAGCTGCGCCACAACGCCCATCTCTACTACGTGCTCGACCAGCCGGCGCTGCCGGATGCCGAGTACGACAAGTTGTTCCAGCGCCTGCAGGCCATCGAGACCGCGCATCCCGAGCTGCTGACCCCCGACTCGCCGACGCGGCGCGTGGGCGGCCAGGTGCTGGCCGGTTTCGTCAAGGTGCGCCACCGGGTGCCGATGCTGTCGATCCGCACCGAGACCGACATCACCGCCGCCGGCGCCGCCGCCTTCGATGCCCGGGTGCGGCGCGAGCTGGGGCTGGCGGAGGACGCGCCGCCGGTCGACTACGCCTGCGAGCTCAAGTTCGACGGCCTGGCGTTGAGCCTGCGCTACGAGGACGGCGTGCTGGTGCAGGCCGCCACGCGCGGCGACGGCGCGATCGGCGAGGACGTGACACAGAACCTGCGCACCCTGCGGCAGATCCCGTTGCGCCTGCATGGCGATGCCGCGCCGCCCCCGGTGGTCGAGGTGCGTGGCGAGGTCTACATGCGGCGCGACGACTTCGAGGCCCTGAACGACCGCCAGCGCGAGCGGATCGCGGCCGGCCAGAAGAACGAGAAGA
Organism: Variovorax sp. PEI5; assembly: GCF_056679935.1. Classification (NCBI taxonomy): domain Bacteria; kingdom Pseudomonadati; phylum Pseudomonadota; class Betaproteobacteria; order Burkholderiales; family Comamonadaceae; genus Variovorax; species Variovorax sp. PEI5. The sequence continues at coordinate 1,135,731 of NZ_CM155257.1, read as the reverse complement.
TCTTCGTCAATCCGCGCAATGCCGCCGCCGGCGCGGTGCGCCAGCTCGATCCGGCGATCGCGGCCTCGCGGCGGCTGAGCTTCTTCGCCTATGGCCTGGGCGAGGTCTCGACGCCGGAAGACGGCGGGCCGGACTGCCCGACCCAGATCGACTGGCTGGCGCAGTTCAAGACCTGGGGCTTCCCGGTCGCCACGCAGACGCTGCGCGCGCGGGGCGCGGCCGAGCTGGTGGCCTTCCACGAGGCCATCGGCCGCCAGCGCGACGCCTTGCCCTACGACATCGACGGCGTGGTCTACAAGGTCGACGACGTCGCCCTGCAGCGCCGGCTCGGCTTCGTCTCGCGCGAGCCGCGCTGGGCCGTCGCGCACAAGTATCTGGCGCAGGAACAGCTCACCGAGGTGCTGTCGATCGAGGTGCAGGTCGGGCGCACCGGCAAGCTGACGCCGGTGGCCAAGCTGGCGCCGGTGTTCGTCGGCGGCGTCACGGTGACCAATGCCACGCTGCACAACGAGATGGAGGCGCGCCGCAAGGACGTGCGCGTGGGCGACACGGTGATCGTGCGGCGCGCCGGCGATGTCATCCCCGAGGTCGTCGGACTCGCGCCGGCCAGCCTGGCGCGGCCCGAGGGCGAGCGCGGCGCCGTCTTCACCATGCCGGCCCATTGCCCGGTCTGCGGCTCCGATGCCCTGCGCGCCGAGGGCGAAGTCGACCATCGCTGCACCGGGGGCCTGTTCTGCGCCGCCCAGCGCAAGGAGGCGGTGCTGCACTTCGCCGCCCGGCGCGCCGTCGACATCGAGGGGCTGGGGGACAGGCTGGTCGAGCAGCTGGTCGACGCCCAGCTCATCCGCACCCTGCCGGATCTCTACAAGATCGGGCTGGTCACGCTCGCCGGGCTGGCGCGGATGGCCGACAAGTCGGCCGCCAACCTGGTCGAGGCGCTGCAGAAGTCCAAGCACACGACCCTGCCGCGCTTCCTCTTCGGGCTGGGCATCCGCCACGTCGGGGAGAGCACCGCCAGGGACCTGGCGCTGCATTTCGGCAGTCTCGACGCCATCATGGCCGCCAGCGAGGCGGAGCTGCTGGAGGTCAACGACGTCGGTCCGGTGGTGGCGACGAGCCTGCGGACCTTCTTCGACCAGCCGCACAACCGGGAAGTGGTCGAGCAGCTGCGCGCCGCCGGGCTGAGCTGGGAGGAGGGCGCACCCGCCGCGCGCGCGCCGCGACCGCTGGCGGGCAAGACCTTCGTCATCACCGGCACGCTTCCTACGCTGTCGCGCGACGAAGCCAAGGACAAGCTGGAGGCTGCGGGCGCGAAGGTCGCCGGTTCGGTCAGCAAGAAGACGGACTATGTGGTCGCCGGCACGGAAGCCGGCAGCAAGCTCGAAAAAGCGAACTTGTTGGGGGTTCCGGTGATCGATGAGGAAGGGATGTTGTACATCCTGGATCATGGTCCCGACAGGGAGGTCGCCGACGACAGGTGATTTCGGGGCCTCATACCCGCGCGCCGCCTCGACGACGGCATCGAAAGGAAACGCCATCATGAAGAAGACCACCCGCTGGCTCGCCGGCTCACTCGGACTCTGCGGCGTCCTGCTGCTCGGCGGCTGCGCCGCCCCCGGCCCCTATGGCGACTACGGCTACGGAACCAGCTACGGCGGCTATTCCAGCTCCTACTACGACTCCGCGCCGGTGGTCGTGCCGGCACCGGTCTACATCCAGGGCGGCTACTACGACAGCCCCGGCTACTACGGGCGCCCGGGCTACTACGGACGTCCTGGCTATGCGGCGCCGCCGAACTATGGCGCGCGACCCGGCTACGGCTCCAGGCCCGGCTATGGCGGCCGTCCGGGTCGCCCCGACCCGGGCTATCGCCCGGGCGGCAATCCGGGCATCCAGCCCGGCGACGCGCGTCCGGGGCGCGGCAATCCGACGCCACAGCAGCTCGCGCCCTCGGTCAATCCCATCCTGTCGCCGAACGACCGTTCGATGCCGATCGAGTCGCAGCGCATCTTGCGCGAGCGGGCCTCCGGGACGACGGGCGGATCCTGAAGGCGGGGGTGGTGACGTCATGACCGTCCGGGAGATCCTGAAGATGGGCGATCCGCGCCTGCTGCGCGTCGCGCAGCCGGTTGAGGCCTTCGACACCGACGCCTTGCACCTGCTGGTGAGCGACATGTTCGACACCATGCATGCCGTCAATGGCGCCGGCCTGGCCGCGCCGCAGATCGGCGTCGACCTGCAGCTGGTGATCTTCGGCACCGATGCGCCCAATCCCCGCTACCCCGATGCGCCGGTGGTGCCACGCACCGTGCTGGTGAATCCGGTGATCACGCCGCTGGGCGACGAGGAGGAGGAAGGCTGGGAGGGCTGCCTGTCCGTGCCCGGCCTGCGCGGGGTGGTGCCGCGCTTCGCGCGCATCCGCTACACCGGCTTCGATCCCTATGGCGATCCGATCGATCGCACCGTGGGCGGTTTCCACGCGCGGGTGGTGCAGCACGAGGTCGACCACCTGTGGGGCAAGCTCTATCCCATGCGCATCCGGGACTTCTCGCGCTTCGGCTTCACCGAGGTGCTGTTCCCCGGACTCGACGCCAGCGCCGACGACTGAGGCCGGCCGCGTCGCCGGCCCGCCAGGTTCAGTTGTAGCGGCCCGCGCTGCCGCCGGCGCTGAAGCGGCCGGCGCCCAGGAACACCAGCGCGATGGCGCCGAACAGGAACATGCCCTGCAGTTCGAGCGCCCAGCCACCGGACTTGCCGAGGCTGGCCAGCTGGCCGGTGTGCGCCAGCGCGATCGCCACCACCATGTTGATCGCGATGATCAGGGCCGCCGGCCGCGTCAGCGCGCCGATGATCACCAGCACCGGCGCCACCACCTCGCCGATGTAGACGCCATAGGCGAAGCCGGCGGGCAGGCCGTTGGCCGTCACCATGCCAATGATGGAGCCGATGCCGTTGCTGATCTTGGAGATGCCGTGCAGCAGGATCAGGATGCCGAGCGCCAGGCGCAGGACGAGCTTGCCGGTGTCGTCGGAGGTGGACATGGGGAGGGCCTTTGTGCAGTTGGAATGGAGCCGGATTGTGGTCGATCTTCAGGACCGCGCGGGCAAGGACGCGGAGGCCCCCGTAAACTGCGCAGCACGTTTTTTGCGCCCAGAAAGTCATCCATGAGCCACCACGCCTCCTTCCCCGCGGCCCGTCCACGCCGCGTTTCCGCCCGCCGCCTGGCCTTGTCCGTCCTCTGCGCCGCGACGACCGTGCTGGCGGCCGCGCCGGCGCTGGCCGGCAAGACGCTCGATGCCGTCAAGCAGCGCGGCAGCGTCAAGTGCGGCGTCACCAATGGCGTGGCCGGGTTCTCGGCGCCGGACACGCAGGGCCAGTGGTCGGGCCTGGATGTCGACACCTGCCGTGCGATCGCGGCGGCGGTGCTCGGCGACGCCAGGAAGGTCGAGTTCGTGCCGCTCAACTCGCAGCAGCGCTTCTCGGCCCTGCAGGCCGGCGAGATCGACATCCTGGCGCGCAACACCACCTGGAACCTGACGCGCGACGCCTCGCTGGGCTTCCACTTCACCACCATCAACTACTACGACGGCCAGGGCTTCCTGGTGCCCAAGAAGATCAAGGTGACGAGCGCCAGGCAGCTCAAGAACGCCACCATCTGCACCCAGGCCGGCACCACCAACGAGAAGAACGTCGCCGACTACTTCCGCAGCCAGAACATCCCGGTCAAGACGGTCGTCTTCGAGAGCTTCGAGGCCTCGTTCAAGGCCTTCTTCGCCGGCCGCTGCCAGGCCTTCACGACCGACGTCTCGGGTCTGGCCGGCCTGCGCAACAAGGAAGCCACCAATCCCGACGACTACCTGATCCTGCCCGAGCTGATCTCCAAGGCGCCGCTCGCGCCCGTGGTGCGCCGCGGCGACGACGAGTGGTTCGCGATCGTCAAGTGGGTGCCCAACGCGCTGATCGAGGCCGAGGAGGCCGGCGTCACGCAAGGCAACATCGACGCCCTGAAGGCCAGCGGCAAGGACCCGGTGCAGCAGCGCCTGGCGGGTGCCGGCGACGACCTCGGCAAGCTGCTGGGGCTGGACAAGGAATGGTCCTACCGCGCCATCAAGGCGGTCGGCAACTATGGCGAGATGTTCGAGCGCAACGTCGGCGCCCAATCGGTGCTGAAGCTGCCGCGCGGCGCCAACAACCTCTGGAACAAGGGCGGCCTGCTCTACGCGCTCCCGGTCCAATGAGCATGAGCGGCGCGCCCGAGCGGCGCTCGGCGGCGCTCGGCCTCGCGCTGCAGGCGCTGCTCGTCGCGGCGGTGCTGGGCGGGCTGTTCTGGGTCGTGCAGCATGCGCTGGAGGTGTTGCGCGGGCGCGGCGTGCGCTCGGGCTTCGACTTCCTGGCCCAGTCGGCCGGCTTCGAGATCTCCGAGGGCTGGCTGGACTACGACAGCGGTCAGCCGTTCTGGCGCGCCTTCCTCGCCGGCTTCATCAACACCGTGCGCGCGGCGCTGCCGGCGGCGCTGCTGGCGGTGGTGCTGGGCACGTTGCTGGGCATCGGCCGGCTGGCGCCGCACGCGCTGGTGCGCGGCCTGTGCGCGGTCTATGTGCAGACGGTGCGCAACGTGCCGCTGCTGGTGCAGATGCTGATGCTGTACTTCGCATTGACGCAATTGCTGCCCGATTCGGCCGAGGCGATCCGGCTGGCGCCGGGCGTGTTCCTGAGCAAGGGCGGCCTGTCGCTGCCGTGGCCATTGCGCGAGGCCGGCGCCTTCTGGCCGCATGGCTTCGAGTGGCCGGAGCAGGGCGGCTTCAACATCGTCGGCGGCGCCGCGCTGAGCCCCGAATACCTGGCGGTGGTCGGCGCGCTCGCGCTCTACACGGCGGCCTTCGTGGCCGAGATCGTGCGCGCCGGCATCGCCTCGGTGGCGCCCGGGCAGAAGCTGGCGGCCCAGGCGCTGGGGCTCGAGCCCGGCGCGCAGCTGCGCCTGGTGGTGCTGCCGCAGGCCTTGCGCCTGATCGTGCCGGCGCTGACCAACCAGCTGCTGAGCCTGACCAAGAATTCGTCGCTGGCGGTGGCCGTCGGCTATCCGGAACTGGTGTCGGTCGCCAACACCTCGCTCAACTCGACCGGGCGCGCCTTCGAGTGCATCGCGATCGTGATGGCGGTATACCTGCTGCTGTCGCTCGCGATCTCGGCCGGCATGAATCTCTACAACGCGCGCGTCGCGCTGCGGGGCTGGCGATGAGCGCCGCCCTGCCGCCGCCGCCGGCCGAGCCCTGGGCCCGTCGCTGGGGCCGCGAGCTGTTCGGCACGCCCTGGCGCGCATTGGCCAGCCTGGCGCTACTGCTGCTGGTCGCCTGGGCCGCCGCGCATGCCCTCGACTGGGGCGTGCTGCGCGCGGTGTTCCAGCCCGATGCCGAGGCCTGCCGGATGCCGGGTCGCGGCGCCTGCTGGGGCGTCATCGCCGAGAAGTGGCGGCCCCTGCTGTTCGGGCGCTATCCCTACGAGGCGCAATGGCGCCCGGCGGTGGCGGTGGTGCTGCTGTCGGCCGTGACCCTGCTGAGCGCCTGGCCGCGCAGCTGGCGCTGGTGGCTGGCACCGCTTTGGCTGGTCGCGCTGGGCGCCTTCGTGGTGCTGATGTTCGGTGGCGTCGCCGGACTCGCGGCGGTGCCGACGAACCGCTGGGGCGGGCTGCCGCTGACCATCGGCCTGGCGGTGATCGGGCTGGCGCTGGCCTTCCCGCTGGCCCTGCTGCTGGCGCTCGGGCGGCGCTCGCGCTGGCCGGCGGCGCGGGCGCTGTGCGCGACCTACATCGAGCTGGTGCGGGGCGTGCCGCTGATCTCGGTGCTGTTCATGGTGTCGTTCCTGCTGCCGCTCCTGTGGCCGGCCGGCTGGCAACCCGACGTGCTGGTGCGCGTGCTGGCCGGGCTGTCGCTGTTCGTGGCGGCCTACATGGCCGAGATCGTGCGCGGCGGCCTGCAGGCCGTGCCGCGCGGGCAGGTCGACGCCGCCATGGCACTGGGCTTCGGCCGCTGGCCGGTGCAGCGCGACATCGTGCTGCCGCAGGCCCTGCGGCTGGTGGTGCCGGCGCTGACCAACACCGTCGTCGGCACGCTCAAGGACACCTCGCTGGTGACGGTGGTCGGCCTGTTCGAGCTCACCGGGGCGCTGGGCCTGGCGCTGGGCGGCGATCCGACCTGGCGGCCGTTCTATCTGGAGGGCTACCTCTTCATCGCCGCCGTGTACTGGGTGATGTGCTTCGGGCTGTCGCGCTACAGCACCTGGCTGGAACGGCGGCTGGCGGCGGCCTGACGCCGGCCGGTGGCGCGCGCCGCTCAGGCCGCCAGCGCCTCCATCAGCTCGCGCTCGATCGCCAGCTGTCCGCGCTGGCCATGGAGCTGCGGACCGCTGATGAGGAAGGTGTCCTCCACGCGCTCGCCCAGCGTGGTCACCTTGGCGTACTGTAGGTTGAGCTGGTGGTGCGCCAGCACCCGCGCCACGGAATAGAGCAGGCCGGCGCGGTCGCTGGCCGAAATGTTGAGCAGCCAGTGCTGTGCCTTGTCGTCGGGCGTCAGGCTGATGCGCGGCTGGATCGGGAAGCTGCGCACGCGGCGCGAGACCCGGCCCTTGCCCGGCGCGGGCAGGGCGCCGGCCTCGGCCAGGGTCGTGGTCAGGCCGGTCTCGACCATGCTGATCAGGTCGCGATAGTGTTCCGGCGCGAAGGTCGTCACGACCTGGAAGGTGTCCAGCGCGTAGCCGGTGCTGGTGGTGTGCACCTTGGCGTCGAGGATGCTGAACGAGGACTGCTCGAAGTAGCCGCAGATGCGGGCGAACAGGTCCTGCTGGTCGGGCGTGTAGACCACCACCTGCAGGCCCTCGCCGATGGGCGAGAGCCGGGCCCGCACGATCGGCGCCGCCGCCGGATCGATGGGCGCGGCCTGCAGCCGCACGTGGCGCGAGAGCTGCTTGGTGTGCCAGGCGATCTCGGAGGCGTCGTGGCGCATGAAATAGCCCACGTCCAGGGTCTCCCACAGCTGCTTGTGCGACTCGAAGGGCATGGCGCGCAACGCCAGCTCCACCAGCGCCTCGCGCTTGCGCGCCTCGACCTCGGCATCCGGGTCGGGCATGTGGCCGCCGAGCACGCGCGAGGTGGCGCGATAGAGGTCCTCCAGCAGCTTGCCCTTCCAGGCGTTCCAGACGCGCGGCGAGGTGCCGCGGATGTCGGCGATGGTCAGCAGGTAGAGCGCGGTCAGGTAGCGTTCGCTGCCCACGCGCTTGGCGAAGGCGGCGATCACCTCGGGGTCGCTCAGGTCGCGCTTCTGCGCCACCGTGCTCATCGTCAGGTGCTCGGTGACCAGGAACTCGATCAGGCGCGAGTCCTCGCGCTCGATGCCGTGCTGGCGGCAGAAGCGGGCGACGTCGCGCGCGCCCAGGGTGGAGTGGTCGCCGCCGCGGCCCTTGGCGATGTCGTGGAACAGCGCCGCCACGTACAGCACCCAGGGCTTGTCCCAGCCGGCGGCCAGTTGCGAGCAGAACGGATATTCGTGCGCGTGCTCGGCGATGAAGAAGCGCCGGATGTTGCGCAGCACCATCAGGATGTGCTGGTCGACCGTGTAGACATGGAACAGGTCGTGCTGCATCTGCCCGACGATGCTGCGGAAGACGCGCAGGTAGCGGCCCAGCACCGAGGTCTGGTTCATCAGCCGGAAGGCGTGCGTGATGCCGCGCGGCTCCACCAGCATGCGCATGAAGGTGACGTGGTTGACGTGGTCGTTGCGAAAGCGGCTGTCCATCACCGGGCGGGCGTTGTAGAGGGCGCGCAATGTGCGCGCCGACAGGCCCTTGACCCCGGCGGTCTTCTGGTAGAGCAGGAAGGTCTCCAGGATGGCCTGGGGCTCCTTCAGGTAGAGGTCGTCGCACACGACCTCGATCATCCCGGCCTTCTCGTAGAAGCGCTCGTTGATGCGCGTGGGCTGCTCGGCCAGCGGATGCAGCCGCTCGGCGATGTTCAGCAGCAGGATCTGGTTGAGCTGCGTGACCGCCTTGGCGGCCCAGTAGTAGCGCCGCATCAGCGCCTCGCTCGCCTTGCGCTGGGACTCGCCGACATAGCCGAAGGTGGCGGCGACGGCGGTCTGCAGGTCGAACACCAGGCGGTCCTCGCGCCGGTTGGCCGTCACGTGCAGCCGGGCGCGGATCAGGCTCAGGAGCGCCTCGTTGCGCTTGATCTGGCGCACCTCGAAGGGGGTCGCCAGGCCGTTCTTGAACAGGTCCTCCCAGCGGTTGCCGAAGCCGGCGGCCTTGGTCACCCACAGGATGGTCTGGAGGTCGCGCAGGCCCCCGGGCGACTCCTTGCAGTTGGGCTCCAGCGCGTAGGGCGTGTCGTCGTACTTGTGGTGCCGGTGGCGCATCTCCTGCGACTTGGCGGCGAAGAAGGCGCGCGGGTCGAGCTCGGCGAAGAACTGCTTGCGGAAGGCCGCGTAGAGCTTCTTGTCGCCGGTGATCAGCCGCGACTCGATCAGCGCGGTCTGCACCGTGACGTCCTTGGCCGCCTCGGCCAGGCACTCGCCGACGGTGCGCACGCTCGAGCCGATCTCCAGTCCCGCGTCCCAGCACTGGCCGATGAAGGCCTCGACGCAGGCCGGGTCGATGCAGGTCGCATGCGACTCGGGCAGCAGCACCAGGACGTCGACGTCGGAGTAGGGGAACAGCTCGCCACGGCCGAAGCCGCCGACCGCCAGCAGCGCGGGCGCGCCGGAGAAGCCGGCCCGCTCCCAGAGCGCGACCAGGGTCTCGTCGGCCAGCGCGGCGAGCTGGCGCAGCACCGAATGCACGGCGCGCGTGGGGGCACGCGAGAAGCGCAGGGTATCGAACAGCGCGAGCTTGCGGGCGCGATACGTCTCGCGCAATGTCGCGGCGTCGACCTTGGCGACCTCGATCACGGCGGGGGTGTCCGGCGGCCGGCTCAGGCCGGCACGCCGGCCGCGCTGCGGGCCTGCGCCTCGCGCACGAAGGCCGGCGGCGGCGGGCTGCCGGCCGACAGCGTCAGCACCTCGTAGCCGGTCTCGGTGACCAGCACGGCGTGCTCCCATTGCGCCGACAGCGAGTGGTCGCGCGTGACGATGGTCCAGCCGTCGTACTGGCCGCCCTTGGCGTCCTCCTTGATGTCGCGCTTGCCGGCGTTGATCATCGGCTCGATGGTGAAGATCATGCCGGGACGTAGTTCCTCCATGGTGCCGGGGCGGCCATAGTGCAGCACCTGCGGCTCCTCGTGGAAGTGGCGGCCGACGCCATGGCCGCAGAACTCCCGCACCACCGAGAAGCCGTGCCCCTCGGCGTACTTCTGGATCGCGTGGCCGACGTCGCCCAGGCGGTTGCCCGGGCGCACCTGCAGGATGCCCTGCCACATCGCCTCGTAGGTGACGGTGCACAGGCGCTTCGCGGCGATGGAGACGTCGCCGATCATGAACATCCGGCTGTTGTCGCCGAACCAGCCGTCCTTGATGACGGTGACGTCGATGTTCATGATGTCGCCCTTCTTCAGGGGCTTGTCGTTGGGGATGCCGTGGCAGACGACGTGGTTGACCGAGGTGCACAGCGACTTCGGGAACGGCACGCTGCTGGCGCCCTGGTAGCCGATGGTGGCCGACGTGGTGCCCTGGCCGACCATGTACTCGGCGGCCAGGCGGTCGATCTCGTTGGTCGTCACGCCGGGCTTGATGAAGGGGGTGAGGTAGTCCAGGACCTCGGAAGCCAGGCGACAGGCGATGCGCATCGCGGCCACGCCCGCGGCGTCGTTGTAGGTAATGCTCATGGGGCCCAATTATCCCATCGGCCTCGCGTGGCGGCGGCGCCCCGGCGCGGAGGCCGACCCGGGCGCGTGGCCTAAAATCGCGGCCTCGCGCCAGGGGCCGTCCCAGTCAGCGGCGGTCCGGCGCCCCCGTCCTTCTCCTCGACCCTTCAATCATCCCCCGCCGGCCCCCGCGCCGGCCCACCGACCGTGACGCAGCAGCCCATCCACACCGCCCCGCCCATCGTGACCGTGTTCGAGGGCGGCAGCGCGCTCGGCGGCTTCCGCGCCCGCCAGCTGCTGCCCCGGCTGCGCGGGATCGAGCCCCGCATCAGCGCCATCGCGGCGCGTTTCGTGCACCTGGTGGTGACCGAGACGGCGCCCGACGCCGCCGCCCGGGAGCGCTTCGCGGCGCTGCTCGACTACGGCCCGGCCTACGAGGCGCCGGAGGGCCGCCAGGGCCTGTCGCTGGTGGTGACGCCGCGCCTGGGCACGGTCTCGCCCTGGGCGTCCAAGGCCACCGACATCGCCCACAACTGCGGCCTGGCGCTGCGCCGCGTCGAGCGCGTGGTGCAGTACCGGCTGGCGCTGAAGGCGCCCCTGCTCGACGGCCTGCTGGACAAGGCGCGCGGCACCCAACCAGTGCTCGACGCCCGCACGCTGCAGGCGGTCGCCGCGCTGCTGCACGACCGCATGACCGAATCCGTGGTGCAGGACCTCGACGACGCGGCGGCGCTCTTCGCCGAGCTGCCGGCCCAGCCGATGGCGCAGGTCGACGTGCTCGGCGGCGGCCGCGCCGCGCTGGTCGAGGCCAACACCCGCTTCGGCCTGGCGCTGGCGGCCGACGAGATCGACTACCTGGTGAATGCGTTCACGCGGCTCGGACGCAACCCGAGCGATGTCGAGCTGATGATGTTCGCCCAGGCCAACAGCGAACACTGCCGCCACAAGATCTTCAACGCCGACTTCGTCATCGACGGCGAGGCCCGGCCGCACAGCCTGTTCGGCATGATCCGCCACACGGAGCGGCAGAACCCGCAGCACACCGTGGTCGCCTATGCCGACAACGCCTCGGTCATGGAGGGCGGCCGCATCGAACGCTTCGTGCCGCGCGCCGCCGAGGCCGCCGAGGCCGGCGCCGGCGTGCCGGCCGCCTCGGGCGGGCGCTACCGCAAGGAGGAGACGCTGGCCCACGTGCTGATGAAGGTCGAGACGCACAACCACCCGACCGCCATCTCGCCGTTCCCGGGTGCCGCCACCGGTGCCGGTGGCGAGATCCGCGACGAGGGCGCCACCGGGCGCGGCTCGCGTCCGAAGGCCGGCCTGACCGGCTTCACGGTGTCGCGCCTGTGGCCCGGCGAGGGCCACTACGGCCGGCCCGACCACATCGCCAGCCCGCTGCAGATCATGACCGAGGGCCCGCTGGGTGGCGCCGCCTTCAACAACGAGTTCGGCCGGCCCAACCTGCTGGGCTACTTCCGCGAGTACGAGCAGGCCATCGCGGGCCGGGACGCCGACGGCGTCGCCACCACGCAGCATCGCGGCTACCACAAGCCCATCATGATCGCCGGCGGGCTGGGCAGCATCGACGCCGCGCAGACGAAGAAGATCCCGTTCCCGGCCGGCTCGCTGCTGATCCAGCTCGGCGGCCCCGGCATGCGCATCGGCATGGGCGGCAGCGCCGCCAGCTCGATGGCCACCGGCGCCAACGCGGCCGAACTCGACTTCGACTCGGTGCAGCGCGGCAACCCCGAGATCGAGCGCCGCGCCCAGGAGGTCATCAACCATTGCTGGCAGCAGGGCGAAGCCAACCCGATCCTGGCGATCCACGACGTCGGCGCCGGCGGCCTGTCCAATGCCTTCCCCGAACTGACCAACGACGCCGGCCGCGGCGCGCGCTTCGACCTCCGCGCGGTGCCGCTGGAGGAGTCGGGCATGGCGCCCAAGGAGATCTGGTGCAACGAGAGCCAGGAGCGCTACGTGCTGGCCATCGCGCCCGATTCGCTGGCGCAGTTCCAGGCCTTCTGCGAGCGCGAGCGCTGCCCGTTCGCGGTGGTCGGCGTGGCGACCGAGGAGCGCCAGCTGGTGGTCGCCGATGGCGCCGCCGATGGCCATCCGGTCGACATGCCGATGGACGTGCTGCTGGGCAAGCCGCCGAAGATGCTGCGCGACGTCGCCACGGTCGAGCGCCGGTTCGAGCCGCTCGACCTCACGGGCGTCGAGCTGCAGAAGGCCGCCATCGACGTGCTGTCGCATCCGACGGTGGCCTCCAAGCGTTTCCTGATCACCATCGGCGACCGCACGGTGGGCGGCCTCACGCACCGCGACCAGATGGTCGGCCCGTGGCAGGTGCCGGTGGCCGACTGCGCCGTCACGCTGGCCGACTACGCCGGCTTCGCGGGCGAGGCAATGAGCATGGGCGAGCGCACGCCGCTGGCCGCCCTGGACGCCCCGGCCTCCGGGCGCATGGCGGTCGGCGAGGCCATCACCAACCTGCTGGCGGCGCCGATCGAGCTCTCGCGCGTCAAGCTGTCGGCCAACTGGATGGCGGCCTGCGGCGAGCCCGGCGAGGACGCGGCGCTGTATGCGACCGTCGAGGCCGTCGGCCTGGCGCTGTGCCCGGCGCTGGGCATCTCGATTCCCGTGGGCAAGGATTCGCTGTCGATGCGCACGCAGTGGACCGATGCCGGCGAGGCCAAGAAGGTGACATCGCCGGTCAGCCTGATCGTGACCGCCTTCGCCACCCTGGACGACGTGCGCGGCACCTTGACGCCGCAGCTCGACCGCGAGGAAGCCGACACCACGCTGGTGCTGGTCGATCTCGGGCGCGGCCGCCACCGGATGGCCGGTGGCATCCTGGCGCAGGCGCTCGGCCAGAGCGGCTGCCCGGTGGTCGACGGCGTGCCCGACCTCGACCACCCCAAGGACCTGGTGCAGCTGGTGCGGGCCGTCAACGCGCTGCGCGCCGAGGGCCGCATCCTGGCGCTGCACGACCGCAGCGATGGCGGCCTGTTCGCCGCCGCCTGCGAGATGGCCTTCGCCGGCCATGTCGGCGTGGCGCTCAACGTCGACATGCTGATCACCGAGGGCGATGGCATCAGCGACAGCCGCGCCGAATACGGCGACGCCAAGAACTGGGCCGGCCAGGTGAGCGCGCGGCGCGAGGAACTCACGCTCAAGGCGCTGTTCAACGAGGAGCTGGGCATGCTGCTGCAGGTGCGCACGGCCGAGCGCAACGAGGTCATGCAGGTGCTGCGCGCCCACGGCCTGAGCACCCACAGCCACTTCGTCGGCAAGACCCGGCCCGAAGCCTCCACCATGGCCGCCGGCAAGGGCAAGATCGAGGTCTGGCGCGATGCCAAGTCGGTCTTCAGCGCCAGCCTGCACGACCTGCACCAGGTCTGGGATTCGGTCAGCTGGAAGATCGCCCGCGAGCGCGACAACCCCGAATGCGCCGATGCCGAGCATGCCGCCGCCGGCGAGCCCTCGGACCCCGGTCTGCACGTCTTTCTTCCGACCCCCCCAGGAGAGGGTGGAGACGAGGGCGGGTCCCCCCAGGCCCCCGCCATCCTCCAGTCGCGCCCCCGGGTCGCGATCCTGCGCGAGCAGGGCGTCAACTCGCATGTCGAGATGGCCTATGCCTTCACCGAGGCCGGCTTCGAGGCCTTCGACGTCCACATGACCGACCTGCAGGCCGGCCGCGCCGACCTCGCCGACTTCAAGGGCGTGGTCGCCTGCGGCGGCTTCAGCTATGGCGACACGCTGGGCGCGGGCATCGGCTGGGCGCGCAGCATCACCTTCAATCCGCGCCTGTCGGCGCAGTTCCAGGCCTTCTTCGGCCGCGCCGACACCTTCGGGCTGGGCGTGTGCAATGGCTGCCAGATGTTCGCCGAGCTGGCCGACATCATTCCCGGCGCCGAGGCCTGGCCGCGCTTCACCACCAACCGCAGCGAGCGCTTCGAGGCGCGGCTGTCGATGGTCGAGGTGCTGGAGTCGCCCAGCCTGTTCTTCGCCGGCATGGCCGGCGCGCGGCTGCCCATCGCGGTGGCGCATGGCGAGGGCTATGCCGACTTCGCGCGGCGCGGCGATGCCGACCGCGCCATCGCCGCCATGCGCTTCGTCGACAACCACGGCCAGCCGACCGAGCGCTATCCGTTCAATCCGAACGGCAGCGCCGGCGGCCTGACCTCGGTCACCACGGCCGATGGCCGCTTCACGGCGGTCATGCCGCACCCCGAGCGCGTGTTCCGCAACATCCAGATGAGCTGGACCGCCGGCGAGCGCGAGGCGCGCAGCCCGTGGATGCGGATCTGGCGCAACGCGCGCCGCTGGGTCGGCTGAGGCGGCGCCGGCCCGCCGGGACGGCGGTCCGTGGGCCCGGTTGCTCCGGTCGTTCCGGCGACCTCAGCGCCCGGTGCCCGCCAGGTACGCCTTGCGGGCGGCGAAGCCGGTGTGGGCGAAATCGGTGAAGACGCCATCGATGCCGGCGGCGAAGTAGGCCTGGTACTCGGCCGCCGGATCGCCCTTGTAGACACCCGCCAGGTACTGCGGCTCGTTCCTGAAGGTGTAGCTGTGCACGAACAGCCCGGCCCGGTGCGCGTCGGCGATCAGCGCGGTGGGCGTGACCTGCGTGACCTCGGCCAGGGTGCCCTTGTAGGGCGCCGGCTTGAACGGGACGATCGTGTGCGCCATGACCTGCGGCTTCCAGGGGCCGACGCCATCGGCATAGGTGGCGATCTCGGCCAGGCCGGCCGGCGTCAGCATGGCGCCGAAGAAGCGCGGATCGCCAGCCAGCGTCCAGCTGTAGGGCCGGCCGTCGACGAAGGTGTAGGCGTCGTCGGTGACGTAGATCATCTCGCCGGTCCGGAAGTCGATGTCGTTGCCGTCGACCAGCTGGACCGCCCGCGCCTTCATGCCGGCCGAGCGCAGGTATTTCAGGCTGGCCGGATCGAAGCTCTGCACCAGGATCGGCGCGTCCTTGCGGTCGAGGTCGTTGGCCCGCATCACCTTCAGGATCGCGTCCTCGAACGGATGACTGCCGGCCGGGCCGCAGCCGTTGGCGATCGCCTGGGCATTGTTCCAGTACGGGTTCTTGCTCTCCGGGTAGACCGTGAGCGTGCGCCCGAGCGCGGCGCTCTTCGCCCTGGCGATGTCGATGACCTGCTGGAAGCTGAGGATCGGCAGCTTGCCGTTGAGATCGGTCGGCCGCTGGGCGCGGGCGTCGTAGGTGGTGCCGGCGATCCACCGCTGGAGCTCGGCCAGCGTGAAGTCGGTGATGGACCAGTCGTTGGTGTGCTCCTCGCCATCGACCACCAGCGATCCCAGGACCGACTTCGGATCGTTCGGGTCGGTCAGGTCGCTGAGGTAGCGCGGCGGACCGTTCGAGGCGACCGGCGGGTACTTGACGTCGACCAGCACGCCGGGCGTGGTGCGCTTGCGGCGCGCCACCTCGGGATTGCCGGCCGCCACCTGGGCGATGTTGGTGTTGTCGCCGAGCCAGGGGTTGTGGCGCGCCACCGGGATGCAGTCCTTCGTCAGGTGGACGTCGAGTTCGAGAGAGTCCGCGCCGGCATCCGCCGCCGCCTCGTAGGCCGTGCGCGTCTCCTCGGGATACAGGCCCGGAAGGCCGCGGTGGCCGATGATCAATGGCGCGTTGCCGTCCAGGGTCTTGAGCGGCGCGAGGGCGTCGCCGCCACCACCACCATCACCACCGCCGCCGCAGGCGCTCGCCAGCAGCGTGCCCCCGAGCGCGAGCAGGACCCACAGGGGCCGTCGCGGGGCCGGGGCGGAAGGGGAGCGAGCATGTCTGGTCATGGGGTGCGGTCGGATGTTGGAATCGGTGGTGGACGCGCGCCGATGCTAGGTTCGGGCGGTGACCGATCCATGACATGCGCGCGACCGCCTCAGCCCAACACCGGCGCGGCCATGCCCCCGGCCGTCGCCGCCACCGTCACGGTGCGC
Source organism: Variovorax sp. PEI5 (assembly GCF_056679935.1). Classification (NCBI taxonomy): domain Bacteria; kingdom Pseudomonadati; phylum Pseudomonadota; class Betaproteobacteria; order Burkholderiales; family Comamonadaceae; genus Variovorax; species Variovorax sp. PEI5. The sequence continues at coordinate 1,119,989 of NZ_CM155257.1, read as the reverse complement.
CCGATGGTGGCGGTGTAGGTCGGCTGCTTGACGCTGCCGACATAGACATAGGCACCGCGGACGGCGCTCGGCGTGACCGTCATCAGCAGGTAGCCGCGGCGCGAGGTGTCGCAGTAGGCGACGTCGTCGATCAGGCCGAGGCCGGCGCCGAGGGCGGCCTCGCCCAGCTGCGGGGTCAGCGCGCTGCCGTCGATCGAGGGCGCCAGCGCGCCCAGGCCGAGCGCCTCGAAGCCGCTGGAGGTGACCGCCGTGCCCGCGAACTCGACGCCCGCCCGGTCGCCGGCCAGGGTGGTGAGCTGCGCGAACCAGGCATTGTGCGAATCGCCCGAGAGCGTGACGAGGCGTCGGCCCAGCGACCGGACGGCCTGCAGGAGGGCCTCGCGCTGCGCCGGATAGCCGTCCCAGGCGTCGAGGTTGTAGGGCAGGCGCGGGTTGGCGGTGGCATCGAGCAGGGCGGCCTGGGCCGATGTCAGGGCGCCCGCGCCCGCCGCCGCGCGCGTCGCCTTGGCGCCGAGGTAGGCGGCGATGGCGCCCGGCACGCTGGCCGGCGCGGCCGCGAAGGCCGCCAGCACCGAGCGTGGCATCCACATGCGGGCCATGACGGTCTGGTTGCCCAGCAGCTGCCAGGGCGCCGTCGATGCCGCCATGCCGGCGACGAGCCAGTCCTGCTGCCGGCTGCTCATCATCCGGCGCGCGGCGTCGGGGCGCCGGCCATCGGCATCGGGCGCGAGGCCGGCCAGGTAGCGGGCGGTGCCGCCATCGGCATCGCCGAAGCCGTCGTAGCCCCGGTCGCGACCCTCGATGCGGGTGTCCAGCATGTGCAGCGTGAAGAGCCGGCCGAAGTCGAAGCGGCGATGGATCCGCAGCAGGTCGTCCGGATCGGGGCTGCGGATCGGCATCCACTCGTGATAGACGCGGGCGGCGATGGCCTTGCGCGTCGCCCAGTCGCCCTGGGTCGCCGGATCGTGGTTCTGGGCGCCCTCGGCATGGGCGTCGTTGGCGAACTCGTGGTCGTCCCAGACCGTGATCCAGGGCATGCGCGCATGCGCCGCCTGCAGGTCGAGGTCCGACTTGTAGAGCGCGTGGCGCGTCCGGTAGTCGTTCATCGTCACGATGTCGTTGGCCGGACTGGCGACGCGGTTGCCGGGGATGGCGGCATTGCCGTACTTCCTCGGGTCCGAGCCGTACTCGTAGATGTAGTCGCCCAGATGCAGCGCGTAGAGCGCCTGCGACTTCGCGGCATCGGCATAGGCGTGGAAATAGCCCTCCGAGTAGAGCGCGCAGGAGAACACCGCGAAGGTGACCGAATCCGCATCGGCCGCCGGCAGGGTGCGCGTGATGCCCACGGTGGACGAGGCACCGGTGGCGTCGCGGAAGCGATAGAAATAGCTGGCGCCGGGCGCGAGGCCCGTGACGTCGACCTTGGCCGTGAAGGAGCGCGACTGCAGCGCCGACACGGTGCCGCTGCGCACCGGCCGGGTGAAGCCGGCATCGCTCGCCACCTCCCAGGTCAGCGCCACGTCGGCGGTGCTGTCGGGGATCTTGGCGTGGGTCCAGAGGATCACGCGGTCGGCCAGCGGATCGCCACTGGCGACGCCGAAGGCGAACACCGCCGGCGCGGTGTCGGGGGTGGCGGGCGCCGTGGGTGTGGTGGGCGAGACGGCGGTGCCGTCGTCGCCACCGCCGCCGCACGCGGCGAGCGAGCCGGCCGCCGCCAGCGCCAGCGCGCTGGAGGACGACCTGACCAGGAAATCGAGGAAGTCGCGCCGTCGTCGGTTGGCGATCTCGCGCAGATCGGTCCCGGTCTGTGCCGATGGTCCGACGGTGTGGGTGCTTGTCATCCGGATCCTCCCTGTGAAAGGAAGCGATTGGATGCGAGGCGGGTGACGGTTCGGTGAACGCGCGGCGGCTCGGCGTGCCCGTCCATCGAATGGCCCGGGGCGGACCAGGCAGGGGGTGGACGCCCCGGGGCCGTCCTTACTCGATCTTGGCCTTGGCGCGCAGGTCTTCCTGGTACTTCTGCAGGCGCTGCTGCTGCAGCTGCTGCGTGACCTGCGGCTTGACCTCGTCGACCTTGGGCAGCTGGGCCGAGCGGATCTCGTCGACGCGGATGACGTGGTAGCCGAACTGCGACTTCACCGGCGCGGCGGTGGTCTCGCCCGGCTTGAGCTTGATCATGGCCTCGGAGAATTCCGGCACGAAGCTCGACGGGTTGGCCCAGTCGAGGTCGCCGCCGTTGGCGCCCGATCCGGGGTCCTTGCTCTGCTTCTTGGCGATGTCCTCGAACTTGGCGCCCTTCTTCAGGTCCGCGATGATCTTCTGCGCCTCGGCCTCGGTCTCGACCAGGATGTGGCGCGCCTTGTATTCCTTGCCGCCGTTGGCCGCGGCGAACTTGTCGTACTCGGCCTGCACGTCGGCATCGGTGACCGGGTTCTGCTTGCGGTAGTTCTCGAACAGGGTGCGGATCAGGATCGCCTGGCGCGCGAGTTCGAGCTGGGCGCGGTACTCGGGCGAGGCTTCCAGGCCCTGCTTCTGCGCTTCCTGCATGAAGATCTCGCGGGCGATGATCTCCTCCTTCAGCTGCGGCTCCAGGTCCGGCGTGACCGGGCGGCCGCTGGCGGCGAGCTGCTGCGCCAGCGCATCCACGCGCGACTTCGGGACCGGCTTGCCATTGACGATGGCGATGTTCTGGGCGAGGGCGCCCACGGAGGCCGCGCCCAGGACGAGGGTGGCCGCAACGGTCTTCAGGAGTTGTTTCTTCATGGGAGAAGGCAGGGAGAGGTGGAGGAGAAAGGGGAAGGGAAGCGAGGGCGGCGCGCCGGGCGCCGGAGGATCGGGGACGCTTCGTCAGAGCGTCTCGACGGCGATCGCGTGGACGCCCTGGGCGATGAAAAAACGCAGGGCATCATACACAAGGCGGTGCTTGGCCACGCGGGTGCGACCCTCGAACTGCGCGGAGGCGATGCGGACCCGGAAGTGGGTGCCGTGGCCCAGCCCGTTGGCGCCGGAATGGCCGGCGTGGGCGGCGCTCTCGTCGATGACCTCGAGCCGCGTGGGCTGCAGGGCCTGGCGCAGCGCGGCGTCGAGATCGGCCGCGCTGGGGGGCGCCGCGGCGGCGCCCGCGGTATCGGGAGGAAGTGCTTGGTTCATGCGGAGGGCTGGTCGCCGGATTTCAGGTGGGGGGAGATGTAGAGGCCTTGCGCGATCAGGAACACCAGCGGAAAAGCATAGCCCCAGAGCTTGAAGTTGATCCAGGCCTCGGTGCTGAAATAGAGCGCCACGTAGGCGTTGAGCGCCGACATGAAGATGCAGTAGCCGATCCAGGCGTAGTTCAGGTGGGTCCAGATGCGCGCGGGCAGCTGCAGCTGGGCGCCCAGCATGGTCTGCAGGAAGTTCTTGCGGAAGCCCCACAGGGCGACGGCCAGCGCGATGGCCATGGCGCCGTACAGCACGGTCGGCTTCCACTTGATGAAGCGCTCGTCGTGCAGCAGCAGCGTCAGGCTGCCGAACAGCAGGATCAGCACCAGCGTGGCCTTCTGCATGGTCTGCAGGCGGCGCTCGATGGCATAGGTGATGGCCATCTGCACCACGGTCGCGGCCATCAGCACGCCGGTCGCGACGTAGATGTCGGCCAGCTTGAAGGCGCCGAAGAACAGCAGGATGGGAAAGAAATCGAGCAGGAGTTTCATGGACGCTATTGGAGCCTAAATGCATCCGCGGTCCGGAAAGAAACCACCGGCCGCGACCGGTGACGATCCGCGCCCCGCTCAGGCCTTGGGCTCGAAGTCGAGCGAGGCCGAGTTCATGCAGTAGCGCAGGCCGGTCTCGGTCGGGCCGTCGGGGAACACGTGGCCCAGGTGGGCGCCGCAGTTCGTGCAGACGTTCTCGGTGCGCACCATGCCATGCGAGCGGTCGACGATGTTGGTGATGGCGCCGGGCACCGCCTCCTGCGAGAAGCTCGGCCAGCCACAACCGGCGTCGAACTTGGTGGCGGCGTCGAACAGCTTGGCGCCGCAGCACACGCAGTGGTAGGTGCCATCGGCCCATTCGGCTTCGTACTTGCCGGTGAACGGGCGCTCGGTGGCGGCATGGCGCGTGATCTCGAAGGCGCCGCGTTCGGCGCCTTTCTCGGCCAGCAGTGCCTTCCATTCGGCATCGGTCTTCTGGATCTTGGGGACGTGGGCGTTGGATGAGGTCATGACGAACAGCTGATTTCGATCGTGGAAGCCCAGTCGGGCGGAAAGCCGGCCTGGGCATCGTGGCCGGCATGGTCTTCAAATGGGGATTCGAGCAGTTCCAGCAAGGTGGCGACCCCCGAAAAGTCGCGCTGCCGCGCCGCCTCGATGGCCTGCTGCCCGAGATGGTTGCGCAGCACGAACTTCGGATTGACCGCGCGCATCGCCGCCGAGAGCGCGGCGCCGTCGCGCGCGGCGAGCGTCGCGCGGCGCCGCAGCAGCGCCGGCAGCCAGGCGTCGAAGCGCGCGCCGTCGATGAACAGGTCGCGCACCGGGGCGTGGTCGCCGTCGCGCGCGGCATCCGCCAGCCGGCGCCAGAAGATGGTCCAGTCGGTGCGCTCCACGGCCAGCAGCCGCAGGGTGTCGTCGATCAGCGGCCGGTCGTCGGCATCGGCGTCGTCGAGGCCGAGCTTGCGACCCATGCGGGTGTCGAACTCGCGCGGGAACACGGTCTTGTACGACTGCAGCGCGGCGATGGCGGTCTCCTGCTCGCCGATCAGCGGCAGCAGCGCCTGCGCCAGGCAAAACAGGTTCCAGTAGGCGACGTTGGGCTGCTGGTTGAAGGCGTAGCGGCCCTGGGTGTCGCTGTGGTTGCAGATGTGGGCCGGGTCGAAGCCGTCGAGGAACTGGAACGGTCCATAGTCGATGGTGAGTCCCAGGATGCTCATGTTGTCGGTGTTCATCACGCCGTGGCAGAACCCGACCGCCTGCCATTGCGCCATCAGCGCGGCGGTGCGTTCGCTCACGGCTTCCAGGAACGCGGCATAGGCATTGCCGCCGAAGGCCGTCGTGGCGCGGCATGCCGGATAGAAGCGGTCGATCACGTGGTCCGCGAGCGCGCGCAGTTCGTCGATGCGGTCGTCGGCCGCGAAGTGCTCGAAATGGCCGAAGCGGATGAAGCTCGGCGCGACGCGCGCCACCACGGCCGCGGTCTCGATCGTCTCGCGGCGCACCGGCTGGTCGGAGCCGGTGACCGACAGGGCGCGCGTGGTCGGGATGCCCAGGCCGTGCATGGCCTCGCTGCAGAGGAATTCGCGGATGCTCGAGCGCAGCACGGCGCGGCCGTCGCCGCCGCGCGAGTAGGGCGTGCGGCCGGCGCCCTTGAGCTGGATCTCGAAGCCGCTGGCGGTCTCGCCCAGCAGGATCGCGCGGCCGTCGCCGAGCTGGCCGGCCCAGACGCCGAACTGGTGGCCGCTGTAGACGCTCGCCAGCGGCTCGCCGTCGCCCAGGAGCTGGTTGCCGGTCAGCATCCCGAGCGCCTGGTGCGATGCCAGCCAGTCCGGCGCCAGGCCGATCTCGCGCGCCGTCGCGTCGCTGCGGCCGACCCAGTGGGGCGCCGGCAGCGGCGTCGGCCGCAGCGACGTGAAGAAGGCCGGTCCGAGCGCGGCGAAGCGGGGCGTGCCGACGATCCCGGACGACGAGGGTGGCGACGTGGCGGGAGCAGCGGCGCGAGCGACGGCGGAATCGGTGGCGGCGGGCGCGTTCATGGAATGGATTTTCCCCGCAGGCGACCTGTCGCCCGGATGCTTGCGGGCAATCCCCCTACGCCGCGATATTGCGGCGCGCAACAATGACCGTCAGCCCCGTCGGCGCCTCCGGGCGCCTGCGTGGCCGGATCTTTCTTATTTCCTACAGGAGACGCCCCGATGCTGGGTTTGATGCAAGACCAACCGTTGTCGATCTCGTCGCTGATCGAGTTCGCCGAACGCCACCACGGCGATGGCGAGATCGTCTCGCGGCGCGTCGAGGGCGACATCCACCGCAGCACCTGGGCGGAGATCGCCCGGCGCGCGCGCCAGGTCGCCCGCGCCCTCGACGGCGATGCGCTCGCCGCCGGCGACCGGGTCGCGACACTGGCCTGGAACGGCTATCGCCACCTGGAGCTGTACTACGGCGTCAGCGGTTCGGAGCGCGTGCTGCACACCGTCAACCCGCGCCTGCATCCGGACCAGATCGCCTGGATCGTCAACCACGCCGAGGACCAGATCCTGTGCTTCGACCTCACCTTCCTGCCGCTGGTGCAGGCGGTGCACGCGCGCTGCCCCACGGTGCGGCGCTGGATCGCGCTGTGCGACGCCGACCGGCTGCCCGCCGACAGCGGCGTGCCCGGCCTGGCGAGCTACGAGGACTGGATGGGCGGGCAGCGCGACGACTATGCCTGGCCGACCTTCGACGAGAACGCCGCCTCCAGCATGTGCTACACGAGCGGCACCACCGGCAATCCCAAGGCTGCGCTCTACAGCCACCGCTCCAGCGTGCTGCATGCCTATGCGGCGGCGCTGCCCGATGTCATGGGCCTGTCGGCGCGCGACGCGGTGCTGCCGGTGGTGCCGATGTTCCACGTCAACGCCTGGGGCCTGCCGTACTCGGCCGCGCTGACCGGCTGCAAGCTGGTGTTTCCCGGCCCGGCGCTCGACGGCAAGTCGATCTACGAGCTCATCGAGAGCGAGCGCGTCACCTTCGCCGCCGGCGTGCCGACGGTCTGGCAGATGCTGCTGGGGCACATGAAGCCCGGCGGCCTGCGCTTCTCGACCCTGCAGCGCACGGTGATCGGCGGCTCGGCCTGCCCGCCGGCCATGATCCACGCCTTCCAGCAGGACTATGGCGTCGACGTGCTGCACGCCTGGGGCATGACCGAGATGAGCCCGCTGGGCACGCTGTGCACGCTCAAGAACAAGCACCTGGCGCTGCCGGCCGAGCAGCAGGACGCGATCCGCCTGAAGCAGGGCCGCGCCATCTACGGCGTCGACATGAAGATCGTCGACGGCCAGGGTGAGGAGCTGCCCTGGGACGGCAGGGCCTATGGCGACCTGCTGGTCAAGGGGCCGTGGATCGTCAAGGCGTACTTCAAGGGCGAGGGCGGCGATCCGCTGGTGCCCGACGCCCAGGGGCGCGGCTGGTTCCCGACCGGCGACGTCGCCACCATCGACGCCGATGGCTACCTGCAGATCACCGACCGCAGCAAGGACGTCATCAAGTCCGGCGGCGAATGGATCAGCTCGATCGACATCGAGAACATCGCCGTCGCGCATCCGGGCGTGGCGATGGCCGCATGCATCGGCGTCGCCCATCCGAAATGGGACGAGCGCCCGGTGGTGGCGGTGGTGCGCCGCAGCGGCAGCGAGGTCACGCGCGAGGAGCTGCTGGCCTTCTACGAGGGCAAGACGGCCAAGTGGCAGATCCCCGACGATGTGATCTTCCTGGATGCGATCCCGATCGGGGCGACCGGCAAGATCCTGAAGACCAAGCTGCGCGAGCAGTTGCGCGGCTATGTGCTGCCGGGGGCGTGACGCGACGCCCGAAGCGTGATTTCTGTCGCCTTCGCGATAGCCGGACGGCTTGTCGCGGCGGCGTTACGGGCATTCCCTGAGGGGTTGTCCGACCAAGGCTTGTAACCTGCCTCCGCAGGACCAGAACCATTCCGGAGACACGCATGACCTTCGCATTGAACGCAGTCAGATCGGCCCTCGCCGCCGCGGCCCTCGTCGCCCTCGGGGCCTCGAACGCGCAGGCCCAGCAGGGCCAGACCGTCAAGATCGCCTGGCTCGATCCGCTGTCCGGACTGATGGCCGCGGTGGGAACCAACCAGCTCAAGAGCTTCCAGTTCCTGGCCGAGGAGTTCAACAAGAAGAATGCGGCCGGCGTGAAGTTCGAGATCATCGGCATCGACAACAAGCTCAGTCCCCAGGAGACCACCAGCGCGCTGCGCTCGGCCATGGACCAGGGCGCGCGCTACGTGGTGCAGGGCAACGGCTCGGGCCCGGCGCTGGCCATCATCGACGCCCTGGAGAAGCACAACGCGCGCAACCCCGGCAAGGAGGTGCTCTACGTCAACTACGCCGCCGTCGACCCCGACCTCACCAACGGCAAGTGCAGCTACTGGCACTTCCGCCTCGATGCCGACACCTCCATGAAGATGGAGGCCCTGACCACCTTCATCAAGGACCAGGCCGACGTCAAGAAGGTCTATCTCATCAACCAGAACTACTCGCACGGCCAGCAGGTCTCCAAGTTCGCCAAGGAGAACCTGAAGGTCAAGCGGCCCGACGTGCAGATCGTCGGCGACGACCTCCATCCGCTGGCCCAGGTGCGCGACTTCGCGCCCTACATCGCCAAGATCAAGCAGTCGGGCGCCGACACCGTCATCACCGGCAACTGGGGCTCCGACCTGGCGCTGCTGATCAAGGCGTCCAACGACGCCGGGCTCGACGTCAAGTTCTACACCTACTACGCGGTGACCACCGGCACGCCCACCGCCATGGGCGCGGCCTCCGATGGCAAGGTCTACGCGGTCGGCTACAGCCACTACAACGCGCCGGGCGTGATGCCCGCCCTGATGGCCGAGTACAAGAAGCGCTTCAACGACGATCTCTACACGACCGACATCTACACCGTCTTCGCGATGCTGGGCGAGGGCTTCGTGCGCGCCAAGTCGACCGAACCGGTGAAGGTCGCGCCGGTGCTCGAGGGCATGAAGTTCAAGAGCTTCAACGGCGACGTCGAGATGCGCAAGACCGACCACCAGCTCCAGCAGGGCCTGTGGATCACGCGCTGGCAGAAGGCCGACGCCAAGAATCCGTACAGCCCGGAGAACACCGGCTACACCCTCTATCCGGTCAAATACTATGAGGCCTACGTGGCCAGCACGCCGACGTCCTGCCAGATGAAGCGGCCGTCCTGAGCCGGCGACGCATGCCCTCGCGGCGCTGCCTGCGGCGCAGCGACGCGCGTCCCGGCCCCGGCCGGGCGCGCGCCGCGTCGCCTCGCGCCGCCGCGCCGATCCTCCCGCCTTCGCCGGAACCCTTTCCGTCCTCCGATCGATGAACGTCGAATTCTTCGCCATCTCGCTGCTCAATGGCGTGAGCTACGGCCTGCTGCTGTTCATGCTCAGCTCCGGGCTGACGCTGATCTTCAGCATGATGGGCGTGCTGAACTTCGCCCATACCAGCTTCTACATGCTGGGCGCCTACCTGGCCTACACCATCTCCGGGCTGGTCGGCTTCTGGCCGGCGCTGGTGCTGGCGCCGCTGATCGTCTTCGTGCTGGGCGCGGCGTTCGAGCGCTACAGCCTGCGCCGGGTGCACAAGTTCGGCCACGTGCCCGAACTGCTGATCACCTTCGGGCTGTCCTACCTGATCCTGGAGATCGTGCAGCTGCTGTGGGGGCGCTCGACCGTGCCCTACGGCCTGCCGACCCAATTGCAGGGACCGCTCTTCACGCTCTACGGCACCCAGTTCCCGAAGTCGCGCTCCTTCATCATGCTGCTGGCGTTGCTGATGCTGGGCGCGGTGTGGCTGCTGCTGACGCGCACGCGGGTCGGGCTGGTGATCCAGGCGGCGCTCAAGCACCCCGAGATGGTCGAGGCGCTCGGCCACAACGTGCCGCGCGTCTTCATGCTGGTCTTCGGTGGCGGCGCGGCGCTGGCGGCGCTCGCCGGCGTGATCGGCGGCAACACCTATGTCACCGAGCCGGCGATGGCGGCCTCGGTCGGCTCGATCATCTTCGTGGTGGTGGTGGTCGGCGGCATGGGCTCGCTCGCCGGCGCCTTCCTGGCCTCGTTGCTGATCGGCATCGTGCAGACCTTCGCGGTGGCGATGGACCAGTCGCTCGCCACCGGCCTGCAGGCACTGGGCGTCGCCGTCACCGACCAGACGCCGGGCTACGAACTGCTCAAGCTCACCATCTCGCAGGTCGCGCCGATCCTGCCCTACCTGCTGCTCGTGCTGATTCTGATCTTCAGGCCCAAGGGCCTGCTGGGCACGCGGGAGGACTGACCCCATGAACACCCTCGCATCCGGCACCGCCCGGCCCACCGGCTACCGCTACGGCGTCAAGCCCTTCAACGCCACGCGCGTGCTGACCTGGGGCCTGTTCGCCCTGGCGCTGGCCGTCGTGCCGCTGGTCTTCCGCAGCAGCCTGGCGCTCACCATGCTCTCGCAGATCGGCTATCTCATCATCATCTGCCTGAGCTACAACATGCTGCTGGGGCAGGGCGGCATGCTGAGCTTCGGCCACGCGGTCTACACCGGGCTGGGCTCGTTCATCGCCATCCACACCATGAACCTGGCGGCCAAGGGCAGCCTGCCGGTGCCGCTGGTGCTGATCCCGCTGGTGGGTGGACTCGGCGGCATGTTCTTCGCCATCCTGTTCGGCTACGTCAGCACCAAGAAGTCGGGCACCACCTTCGCCATGATCACGCTCGGCCTGGGCGAGCTGGTGGCGTCGATGGCGTTGATGTTCCCGACCTTCTTCGGCGGCGAGGGCGGCATCACCACCAACCGCGTCTATGGCACGCCGTTCCTGGGCATCCCGTCACTGACGTTCGGCCCGCAGATCCAGGTCTACTACCTGATCGCGGCCTACTGCTTCGTCTGCACGGCGCTGATGTACGCCTTCACCGCCACGCCGCTCGGGCGCATGCTCAACGCCGTGCGCGACAACCCCGAGCGGGTCGAGTTCATCGGCTACAACACCCAGCGCGTGCGCTACACCGCCTTCATCATCGCGGGCTTCTTCGCCGGCATCGGCGGCGGCCTGGCGACCATCAACTTCGAGATCGTCAACGCGGCCGACAGCCTGAACGGCATCCGCTCGGGCGGCTACCTGCTGTTCACCTTCCTGGGCGGCGCGACCTATTTCTTCGGGCCGATCATCGGCGCGGTGCTGCTGGTGTTCGCCTCGATCCTGCTGTCGGAGCTGACCAAGGCCTGGCTGCTCTACCTGGGCCTGATCTTCCTGTTCATGGTGATGTTCGCGCCCGGCGGCGTCGCCAGCCTGGTCATGACCAACCTGCGGGTGGCGCGCTTCGGCCGCTTCGGGCCGTTCTGGGCCCTCTATGCCGGCCTGGCCGTCACCGGGGCGCTGACGGCGGCCGGCGCCGCGGCGCTGGTCGAGATGATCTACCACCGCCAGCTCAATGCCGCGCTGGGCCCCGAGCTGCACTTCCTCGGCCTGTCGCTCGACACCTCCAGCGCCACCAGCTGGGTGCTGGCGGCGGCGCTGCTGGCGGTGGGCGGCTTCCTGCTGGAGCAGGTGCGGCGGCGCTTCGTGCGCGCCTGGGGCCACGCGCAGGAGCAGATCGAGGCCGAGATCCAGCGGCGCCTGCGCCATCGCGGCGGCGCCGACGCGGGAGCCGCGCCATGAGCCGCGTGCCGAACCCCGCGCCGGCGGCCGTCGGCGACATCGCGGGCGACGCCTGGGCGCTCGAACTCAAGGACCTGCGCAAGAACTTCGGCAAGACCGAGATCATCCGCGGCGTCGACCTGGCGGTGCGCGCGGGCGAGCGGATCGCGGTGATCGGGCCCAACGGCGCGGGCAAGTCGACCCTGTTCAACCTCATCAGCGGGCGCCTGGCGCCCACCAGCGGCGAGGTGCGCTTGGCCGGCCGCCGCATCGACGGCCTGCGCCCGTACGAGATCAACCGGCTGGGCCTGTCGCGCAGCTTCCAGATCACCAACATCTTCCCCAAGCTCAGCGTGTTCGAGAACCTGCGCTGCGGGGTGCTGTGGAGCCTGGGCTATCGCTACACCTTCCTGCGCTTCCTCTCGCGCCTGGACGATGCCAACGCGCGTGCCGAGGAGCTGATGCGCCAGGTCGGGCTGGAGCCCAAGCACGACGTGCTGGCCATGAACCTGACCTATGCCGAGCAGCGGGCGCTGGAGATCGGCGTGACCATCGCCGGCGGCGCCGGCGTGATCCTGCTGGACGAGCCGACCGCCGGCATGAGCAAGACCGAGACCGCGCACTTCATCGCACTCATCAAGGAGGTGACCGTGGGCCGCACGCTGCTGACCGTGGAGCACGACATGGGCGTGGTGTTCGGCCTCGCCGACAAGATCGCCGTGGTGGTGTATGGCGAGGTCATCGCCTTCGACACGCCGGCGGCGGTGCGCGCCAACCCGCGCGTGCAGGAGGCCTATCTCGGCTCCGCCGTGGCCGACGCGCAGGGAGGGCACTGACCATGCTGCAGCTGCAGGACCTGCACGCCTACTATGGCAAGAGCCACGTGCTGCACGGGGTGTCGTTCGCCGTCGGCGCCGGGGAGATCGTGGCGCTGCTCGGGCGCAACGGCTCGGGCCGCTCGACCACCGCCAAGGCCATCATGGGACTGGTGCACGCCGAGGGCACGCTGCGCTGGAAGGAGCAGGACATCCTGCGCAGGAAGGCCTACGAGATCGCCCACCTGGGCATCGGCTACGTGCCGGAGAACCGCGACATCTTCCCCAAGCTCACGGTGCACCAGAACCTGATGCTGGGCCAGAAGGGCGCCAAGGCCGCCAAGGGCAGCCGCTGGTCCTTCGACGACATGTACGCCATGTTCCCGCGCCTGAAGGAGCGCCAGCACACCGAGGCCGGCGTGCTCTCCGGCGGCGAGCAGCAGATGCTCACGCTGTGCCGCACGTTGATGGGCGATCCCGACCTGATCATCATCGACGAACCCACCGAGGGCCTGGCGCCCAAGATCGTCGAGCTGGTGGGCGAGTACCTGCGCCGGCTGAAGGATCGTGGCGTGTCGGTGCTGCTGATCGAGCAGAAGCTCACCATCGCCATGCAGATCTCCGACCGCGCCCTGGTCATGGGTCACGGCAGCATCGTCTTCGACGGCACGCCCGACGGCCTGCGCGCCGACGCGGTCACGCGCAAGGAATGGCTGGAGGTGTAGGGTGGTCGCCGCCAGTCCGATCCCTGTCACGGCAGGGACTGACCCGATAGGCCGCGCCGCGCCTTATGCCTAGAATTTCACGCAAAAGAACACTCGTTCTTTTCCGCTTCCGGAACATCCCGCGTTGATCGCCGCGGCCGGCATGGCACCCCAGGGTGCCATCGGCCTCGCGTTCAGCGCCTTCCCATCCATTTCCGCAACTTCTCTCACCATCGAAGGAACGTCCATGACGGCTGAATACAAAGTGCTCGGCGAGGTCGCCGTGATCACGCTCGCCAACCCGCCGGTCAACGGACTCGGGCATGCCACGCGCCAGGGCATCACCGAAGGCCTGGCGAAGGCCAATGCCGACGACGCGATCAAGGCGGTGGTCATCACCGGCGCCGGCAAGGCGTTCTCCGGTGGTGCCGACATCAAGGAATTCGGCACGCCGCGCGCATTGCAGGACCCCAACCTGCTCAGCGTCATCCTGGCGCTGGAGGCCTCGCCCAAGCCGGTGGTGGCGGCGATCCATTCGGTGTGCATGGGCGGCGGACTGGAACTCGCGCTGGGCTGCCACTACCGCGTCGCGGCGCCGGGCACCAGCATCGCGCTGCCGGAGGTCAAGCTCGGCCTGCTGCCGGGCGCCGGCGGCACGCAGCGCCTGCCGCGCGTGCTGGGCGTGGAGACCGCGCTCAACATGATCGTCAGCGGCGAGGCCGTCAAGAGCGAAGTGCTGGCCGGCCTGCCGGGCCAGAAGCTGTTCGACGCCATGGCGCAGTCGCGCGAGTCGCTGCTCGACGAGGCCGTGATCTATGCCAAGTCGGTCGGCGGACGCGATCCGGCCGACCTGCCGCTGGTGCGCAACCTGCCATGCCGCCACCCGCAGGGCGATGCCTATTTCCAGTTCGCCCGCAACATGGTGGGCGGCATGTCGAAGAACTATCCGGCGCCGCTCAAGTGCGTCGATGCCGTGAAGGCCGCCGCGACCAAGAAGTTCGACGACGGCCTGGCCGAGGAGCGGCGCCTGTTCACCGAACTGATGTTCACGCCCGAATCGCTGGCGCTGCGCCACCTGTTCATGGCCGAGCGCGCCGCCAGCAAGATCCCCGACGTGTCCGACGACACCCCGAAGCGCGAGATCAAGGCCGTGGCCGTGATCGGCGCCGGCACCATGGGTGGCGGCATCTCGATGAACTTCCTCAATGCCGGCATCCCCGTGAAGATGCTGGAGATGAAGCAGGAGGCGCTGGATCGCGGCATCGCCACCATCCGCAAGAACTACGAGGCGCAGGTCAAGAAGGGCAAGCTCAAGGCCGACAAGTACGAGGAGCGCATGGCGCTGCTGAGCACCACGCTCGACTATGCCGACCTGAAGGACGCCGACCTGATCATCGAGGCGGTGTTCGAAGAGCTGGGCGTCAAGGAGCAGGTCTTCAAGCAGCTCGATGCCGTGGCCAAGCCCGGCGCCATCCTGGCCTCCAACACCTCCACGCTGGACGTCGACAGGATCGCCGCCTTCACCGGGCGGCCGCAGGACGTGGTGGGCATGCACTTCTTCAGCCCGGCCAACGTGATGCGCCTCCTGGAGGTGGTGCGCGGCGCCAAGACGGCCAAGGACTTGCTGGCCACCGTCATGGGGCTGGCCAAGAAGATCAAGAAGACGGCGGTGGTCTCGGGGGTGTGCGACGGCTTCATCGGCAACCGCATGATCGAGCAGTACAGCCGCCAGGCCGGCTTCCTGCTCGACGAGGGCGCGACGCCGCAGCAGGTGGACCGGGCGGTCGAGAAGTTCGGCTTCGCGATGGGACCGTTCCGCATGGGCGACCTGGCGGGCAACGACATCGGCTGGGCGATCCGCAAGCGCCGCGCCACCGAGCGCGCCGACATGAAGTACAGCCGCACGGCCGACAAGCTGTGCGAGCTCGGCCGCTTCGGCCAGAAGACCGGCGCCGGCTGGTACGACTACAAGCCGGGCAAGCGCGATGCCATCCCGAGCCAGGTCGTGAACGACCTGATCGAGCAGCATCGCAAGGACGAGGGCATCACCCCGCGCAAGATCAGCGACGAGGAGATCGTCCAGCGCCTGGTCTATTCGCTGGTCAACGAGGGCGCGCACATCCTGGAGGACGGCATCGCCAGCAAGGCCAGCGACATCGACATGGTCTACCTCACGGGCTATGGTTTCCCGATGTGGCGCGGCGGCCCGATGCACTATGCCGGCCAGGTCGGGCTCTACAACGTGGCCGAGTCGATGAAGCGCTTCGCGCGCAATCCGCGCGACGACGGCAAGTTCTGGGAGCCGGCGCCGCTGATCCAGCGCCTGGTGGCCGAAGGCAAGACCTTCTCCTGACGCGCGGCCGGGCCACGCAAGACCACGGGAGCACAGCGGCATGGGCACGGGCGGGCGACGGCGCGGGCGCGGGATGTGGATCGGACTGGCACTGCCGGCGGCGGCGCTGGCGGTGCTGCTCGTGCTGGCCGCGGCGATGGCCGTCAACACCTGGCGCACGCCCTCGCGACAGGCGTGGCCGGCAACGGCTGCGCCGGCCGACGAGCCGGTCGCCATCGACCTGCCGGCGGCGGCCCGGCGCCTGGGCGCGGCCGTGCGCCTGCCGACCGTCTCGACCCCGGATGGCGCGCCGCGCGACGAGATGGCGTTCGACCGGCTGCACCAGCTGCTGGCGACCGAGTTCCCGCGCGTGCATGCCACCCTGAAGCGCGAGGTCGTCGGGCGCAAGGCGCTGCTCTACACCTGGGCCGGCAGCGATGCGTCGGCGCGGCCGGTCGCGCTGATGGCGCACCAGGACGTGGTGCCCGTGGCGCCCGGCACCGAGAGCGCCTGGACCGTGCCGCCCTTCGACGGCGCGATCCGCGACGGCTTCGTCTGGGGCCGGGGCACGCTCGACGACAAGGGCAACCTTCTGGCCCAGCTGGAGGCGGTGGAGTCGCTGCTGGCGGCGGGCTTCCGGCCGGGCCGCACGATCCATTTCATCTTCGGCGACGACGAGGAGGTCGGCGGCCTGCAGGGCGCCCGGGCGATCGCGCGGCGGCTGGCCGAGCGCGGCGTGCGGCTCGACTGGGTGCTCGACGAAGGCCTGCTGGTGCTCGATGGCGTGCTGCCGGGGTTGGACCGGCCGGCGGCGCTGATCGGCATCGCCGAGAAGGGCTATGGCACCTTCTTCCTGACGCTCGACATGCCGCCCGGCCATTCCTCCATGCCGCCGGCGCAGAGCGCCATCGGCCAGATGAGCGCGGCCCTGGCGCGGCTGGAGAGCCAGCCGATGGCCGGCGCGGTGCGCGGGGTCGCGCGCGAGATGTTCACGACGCTGGCGCCCGAGATGGAGGGCCTGAACCGCTATCTGCTGACCAACCTGTGGCTGACGGCGCCGGTCGTCGCCTCGCAGCTCGCCAAGAGCCCGGGCAGCAACGCGATGCTGCGCACCACCACGGCCCTGACCGTGGTGCGCGCCGGCGACAAGGACAACGTGCTGCCCGGCCATGCCGAGGCGACGGTGAATTTCCGCATCCTGCCGGGCGACACGCTGGCCTCGGTCGAGGCGCACCTGCGGCGCCGGGTGGCCAACGACGCGATCCGCATCACGCCAGCGGCCGGCAACGCCGAGCCCTCGCCGGTGTCGCCGGCCACGGGCGAGGGCTACGCGACGCTCGCGCGCGCGATCGGCGCCGTCTATCCCGAGGCCGTGGTGGCGCCCGGCCTCATGACCGCCGCGACCGATTCGCGCCACCTGGGCGCCGTGAGCGATGCCGTCTACCGCTTCTCGCCGATGCGCCTGGCGGGCGCCGACCTGGGCCGCCTGCACGGCACCGACGAACGCCTGTCGCTGGACAACTACGCCCGGATGATCCGGTTCTACCAGCGCCTGCTGCGCGGCCCCGACGCCCCCACCACCATCGCCGCGCGCTGAGGCGACCCTCGACGGATTCCCCCGCTTCCTCTTTTTCTTCTTTTTCGTCCTCTTCTTCCTCTTCTTCCCCCAGCCCAAAGGATCCCCATCATGACCAGCGCCGTCATCGTCTCCACCGCCCGCACGCCGCTCGCCAAGAGCTGGAAGGGCGCCTTCAACATGACCCATGGCGCCACGCTCGGCGGCCATGCGGTCCAGCATGCCGTGGCCCGCGCGGGCATCGACGGCGCCGAGGTCGACGACGTCATCATGGGCTGCGCCACGCCCGAGGGCGCCACCGGCTCGAACATCGCGCGCCAGATCGCATTGCGCGCCGGCCTGCCCATCACCACCTCGGGCATGACCATCAACCGCTTCTGCTCGTCGGGCCTGCAGACCATCGCCACGGCGGCCCAGCGGATCATCGCCGGCGAGGGCGAGGTCTACGTGGCCGGCGGGGTCGAGAGCATCTCGTGCGTGCAGAACGAGGCCAACCGCCACATGATCGCCGACCCCTGGCTGGTCAAGCACAAGCCCGAGATCTACTGGAACATGCTGCAGACCGCCGAGCAGGTGGCCAAGCGCTATGGCATCGACCGCGACGCCATGGACGCGTACGGCGCCGCCAGCCAGCAGCGCGCCACCGCCGCCCTGGAGGCCGGCCGCTTCAAGGACGAGATCGCGCCGATCACGGTGATGGCCGGCGTGGCCGATCCGGTGATGGGTCTGCGCACGAAGGAGGTCACGGTCGAGAACGACGAGGGCATCCGGCCCGGCACCACCCAGGAAGGCATCAGCGGCATCCGCCCGGCCATTCCCGGCGGCGTGATCTCGGCCGGCAACGCCAGCCAGTTCTCCGACGGTGGCGGCGCCTGCGTGGTGGTCGACGAACGCTATGCCGAGCGCCACGGCCTGAAGCCGCTCGGCCGCTTCCTGGGCTTCGCGGTGGCGGGCTGCGAGCCCGACGAGATGGGCATCGGTCCGGTCTTCGCCATCCCGAAGGTGCTCAAGCGCCTGGGCCTGACGGTCGCCGACATCGACCTGTGGGAACTCAACGAGGCCTTCGCCGTGCAGGTCATCTACTGCCGCGACAAGCTGGGCATCCCGGCCGACCGCCTGAACGTCGACGGCGGCGCCATCGCGGTGGGCCACCCCTATGGCGTCAGCGGCCAGCGCCTGACCGGCCATGCCCTGATCGAGGGCAAGCGCCGTGGCGCCAGGAGAGTGCTCGTCACCATGTGCATCGGCGGCGGCATGGGCGCGGCCGGCGTCTTCGAGGTTCTTTGAGAAACCACTGGTCTTCGCGCACCGCGTGACGCCGCGCGGACCCCTTTGCGGGGGGCGGAAGGCCTGCTCCGCCGTGGCGGACGTATCGACAGCTTTCCTTGCACCGAGATCATCATGAGCTTCCGCCCGACCCTGGACTTCCTGCTGTACGACTGGCTCGACGCCGAGGGGCTGGCGCAGCGGGAGCGCTTCTCGGACCACTCGCGCGAGACCTTCGACGCGGTGCTGGACACCTGCGAGCGCATCGCGCGCGAGAAGTACGCGCCGCACAACCGCACCGTCGACGCCCAGGAGCCGCGCTTCGATGGCGAGCGGGTGATCCTGCCGCAGGCCACGCACGACGCGCACGCGGCCTTCGCGGCCTCGGGCATGCTGAGCGCCGCGCAGGACTACGACATCGGCGGCATGCAGCTGCCCTACACGGTGCAGGCCGCGGCCAATGCCTTCTTCGCCATGGCCTCGGTCAGCATCGGCTCGGGCCTGCTGACCAGCGGCAACGCCAACCTGCTGATGGTGCACGGCACGCCGATGCAGCGCGAGGTGTTCGCCCGCAACGAGTTCTCCGGCCGCTGGTCGGGCACGATGTGCCTGTCGGAGCCGCAGGCGGGCTCGTCGCTGAGCGACGTGGCGACGCGCGCCGTGCCCGATGGCGCCGACTTCGCCGACGATCCGCTCGGGCCGCGCTACCGGCTCACCGGCAACAAGATGTGGATCTCCTCGGGCGACCACGAGCTGACCGAGAACATCGTCCACATCGTGCTGGCCAAGATCCCCGACGCCGAGGGCCGCCTGGTGCCGGGCACGCGCGGGATCTCGTTGTTCATCGTGCCCAAGCGGCTGGTCGACACCCACGGCGCCCTGACCGGCGTGCGCAACGACGTCGCGCTCGCCGGCCTCAACCACAAGCTGGGCTGGCGCGGCACCACCAACACCTTGCTGAACTTCGGCGAGGGGCGCTTCCCGGTCGAGGGCCGCGCCGGCGCCGTCGGCTACCTGGTGGGGCAGCCCGGCAAGGGACTGCACTGCATGTTCCACATGATGAACGAGGCGCGCATCGGCATCGGCATGGCCGCCACGATGCTCGGCATGGCCGGCTACCAGGCCTCGCTCGACTATGCCAAGGCCCGGCCCCAGGGCCGCCCGGTCGGCCCGGCCGGCAAGGACCCGGCGCGGCCGCAGGTGCGCATCATCGAGCACGCCGACGTGCGCCGCATGCTGCTGGCGCAGAAGTCGTACTGCGAGGGCGCGCTGGCCCTGGCGCTGTATTGCGCGCGGCTGGTGGACGAGCAGAAGACCGCCGGCGCCGGTGGCGATCCGCGCTCGGCCGACGACGCGCGGCTGCTGCTGGAGGTGCTGACGCCGATCGCCAAGAGCTGGCCGAGCGAATGGTGCCTGGAGGCCAACTCGCTCGCCATCCAGGTGCATGGCGGCTATGGCTACACGCGCGATTTCCCGGTCGAGCAGTACTGGCGCGACAACCGCCTCAACATGATCCACGAGGGCACGCATGGCATCCAGGCGGCCGACCTGCTGGGGCGCAAGGTGCTGATGGAGGAGGGGCGCGGACTGGTGCTGCTGGCGCAGCGCATCCGCGCCACGGCCGCGCGCGCCACCGGCGATGCGAGGCTGGCCGGCTGGCCCGAGGCGCTGGAGGCGGCGCTGGCGCGCCTGCTGGCGGCCACGCGCGCGGCCTGGGCCACGGGCGATCCGGGGGAGGCGCTGGCGAACGCGGTACCCTATATGCAGGCCTTCGGCCATACCGTCCTCGCCTGGATCTGGCTCGACGTCGCGTTGCGGTCGCTGGAAGGCGATCCGGACGCCACGCGGCCCGCCACGGCCGGCCGGATGGGCGCGGCCCGCTATTTCTTTCATTACGAACTGCCGAAGATCGGCGCTTGGCTCGAGGTCGTCGAGCGGCGCGACCCGACCTGCACGGCCCTACCCGAGGACGCCTTCTGATGGCCATCGACCCCGCCAAGCCCGCACCCCGAACCGCTCCCGCCACGCCCGCCGGCCCGGCCGCGCCGACCACGCCCAAGCCGCACGCGCGGCTGGAGAAGTGGATGTGGATCCTGATCTACGTCGGCATCGCCGTCACGGCGCTGGGCTGGTACACCGGCCGCACCGATGCCGCCCTGGGCTGGCTGATCGCCGTGCCCGGGGTCGTGGCGGCGGTGGCCGGCGTGGCGCTGATCTTCGTGCGCTCGCGCCTGGACTGAGCCGGGGCGACCGCCTGTTCCTTCGTTTCCTCCTTTTCTCCTTCTCCCGCCCCTCCAAGATTCAAAGGACAACCGACCATGATCAAGCACATCGTCATGTGGAAGCTCAACGACCCGGCCGACGCGCCGCGCTTCAAGAGTCTGCTGGAAACCTGCAAGGGCCTGGTGCCGGGCATGCGCGAGTTCGAGGTCGCGGTGCGCGCCGAGGGCCTGGAGGCCAATCACGACGTGGTGCTGTATTCGGTCTTCGACGACGCGGCGGCGCTGCAGTCCTATGTCGTCCATCCGAAGCACCAGTCGGTGGCCGCCACGCTGGGCACGCTGCGCGAGTCGCGCGCGGTCTTCGACTTCGAGGCCTGAACACCATGACCGCCACGACCGCCACGACCGCCCCCACCGTGCGCACCGTCTCCCAACTGTTCGACCTGACCGGCAAGACGGCGCTCATCACCGGCGGCTCGCGCGGCCTGGGCCTGCAGATGGCCCATGCGCTGGGCGAGGCCGGCGCGCGCGTGATGCTCAGTTCGCGCAAGGCCGACGACCTGGAGCAGGCCACGGCCGACCTGCAGGCCGCCGGCATCGACGCCCGCTGGATCGCCGCCGACTGCGCCAAGGAGGAGGACGCGCGCCGCCTGGCCGACCAGACGCTCGAGCGCATGGGCGCCATCGACATCCTGGTCAACAACGCCGGCGCCAGCTGGGGCGCCCCGGCCGAGACGCATCCGGTGGCGGCCTGGGACAAGGTGATGAACCTCAACGTGCGTGGCTACTTCATCCTGGCCCAGCAGGTCGCCAACGCCTGGATGATTCCCCGGCGGAGCGGCCGCATCATCAACGTGTCCTCGATCGCCGGACTCAACGGCAATCCCCCGGGCATGCGGACATTGGCCTACAACACCTCCAAGACCGCCGTCATCGGCTTCACGCGCACGCTGGCGGCGGAGTGGGGCGAGTACGGCATCAACGTCAACGCGATCTGCCCCGGCTTCTTCAAGACCAGGATGGCCAGCGTGCTGATCGAGAGCCTGGGCGAGGACAAGATGGCCGCCCACGCGCCCCTGCGCCGCCTCGGCGACGAGGAGGATCTCAAGGGCATCACGCTGCTCTACGCGAGCGATGCCGGCAAGCACATCACCGGCCAGTGGCTGGCGGTCGATGGCGGCGTCAGCGTGGTGACCGGATGAAGACGACGAACCCATGAACGACACCCCCGAACGCACCACCACCACCACCACCACGACGGCCGCCGTGCCGATCGACATCGCCTCCTACATGAGCCAGATCCCGTTCGCGCGGCTGCTGGGCTTCGAGCTGGTGAAGTTCGGCGACGGCGCCTCCGAGATCCTCTACACGCCCACGCCCGAGCACTTCAACACCTTCGACGTCGCCCATGGCGGCGCCTGCATGACGCTGCTGGACATCTCCATGGCCGCCGCCGCGCGCAGCGACACGCCGGAGTCCGGCGTCGTCACCATCGAGATGAAGACCAGCTTCATGCGGCCCTCGGTCGGCGCGCTGCGCGGCATCGGCCGGCTGATGCACCGCACCGCCACGCTGGCGTTCGTGGAGGCATCGATCGTCGACGACAGGGAACAGCTCTGCGCCCACGCCACCGGCACCTTCAAGTACGTCAAGCGCCGCCTGCCCACCGGGCCGGCCAGCGCCAACGCGCAGCGCCTGCCGTCCACCGACTGACCGCCCGACCCCATCGACCGACCCCGACCGACCTTCCTCCAGGAGACCCGCGACATGCCCACCAATCGACAGCAGCTGCTCGACAACCGCCCCGAGGGCGAAGCCGTGGCCGGCAATTTCCGCCTCGTCACCACCGAGACGCCCGCGCTGGCCGACGGCCAGGTGCTGGTGCGCCATCACTACCTGAGCCTGGACCCGTACATGCGCGGGCGCATGAACGACGCCAAGAGCTATGCCCAGCCGCAGCCCTTGGGCGAGGTGATGCAGGGCGGCACGGCCGGCGAGGTGGTGGAGAGCCGCCATCCCAAGTACGCCGTCGGCGACCGCGTGGTCGGCTTCGGCGGCTGGCAGGAATACAGCGTGGTCGATGCCGGCCAGCCCGGCGCGTTGCGCAAGGTCGACACCGCGCGGGTGCCGCTGTCGCACTACCTGGGCGCCGTCGGCATGCCGGGCGTGACGGCCTGGTACGGCCTGGTCAAGATCATCGAGCCCAAGGCCGGCGACACGGTGGTGGTCTCGGCCGCCACCGGCGCGGTCGGCAGCGCCTTCGCGGCCCTGGCCAAGGCGCGCGGCTGCCGCGCGGTGGGCATCGCCGGCGGCCCGGAGAAGTGCGCCTACGCCACCGACACGCTGGGCTTCGACGCCTGCATCGACTACAAGCAGCATGCCGATGCCAAGAGCCTGGGCAAGGCGCTCAAGGAAGCCTGCCCGGATGGCATCGACGGCTACTTCGAGAACGTCGGCGGCATGATCTTCGACGCCGTGCTCTCGCGCACCAATGCCTTCGCCCGCGTCGCCCTGTGCGGGATGATCGCCGGCTACGACGGCGCGCCGCTGCCCCTGACCAACCCGGCACTGATCCTGGTCAACCGCCTGAAGATCCAGGGCTTCATCGTCAGCGAGCACATGGACGTCTGGCCCGAGGCCCTGGGCGAGTTGGGCGAGCTGGTGGCCACGGGCAAGCTGCGGCCGCGCGAATCGGTGGCCGAGGGCATCGAGTCCGCGCCCGAGGCTTTCCTGGGCCTGCTCAAGGGCCGCAACTTCGGCAAGCAGCTGGTCAAGCTGGTCTGAGCCACGGAGCCCGCGCCATGCCCGAACTGATCCTCCACCACTACCCGCGCTCGCCGTTCTCCGAGAAGATCCGGCTGCTGCTGGGCCACAAGCAGCTGGCCTGGCGCTCGGTGACGATCCCGCCGATCATGCCCAAGCCCGACGTGCTGGCACTGACCGGCGGCTATCGCCGCACGCCGCTGCTGCAGGTGGGCTGCGACATCTACTGCGACACCGCGCTCATCGTCGACGTGCTGGAGCACCTGGCGCCGACGCCGACGGCCTATCCCGAGCCCGAGAAGGGCATGTCGCGCATCCTGGCGCAATGGGCCGACAGCACCCTGTTCTGGGCCGCCATGGCCTACAACCTGCAGCCCCGGGGCGCCGCCGAATTGTTCGCCGGCGCGCCGCCCGAGGCGGCCAAGGCCTTCGCCGAGGACCGCGCCCGCATGAGCGGCGGCGGCATGACGCGCCTGCGTCCGGCCGATGCCGCCGGCGCCTACAAGTCCTACCTGCGTCGGCTCTCCGACATGCTCGACGACAAGCCGTTCCTGCTCGGCGAGGTGCCCTGCATCGCCGACTTCGCGGCTTACCACCCGCTGTGGTACACGCGGCGCATCGACGCGCTCAAGGAACTGCTCGAGCTGACTCCGGCGGTGCTCGACTGGATGGACCGCATGGCCGACATCGGCCATGGCGAATCGACGCCGATGACGTCGGCCGAGGCCATCGAGGTGGCGCGCTCGGCGAGCCCGCGCACCCTGCTGTCCGACAGCACCTTCCAGGACGACCACGGCATCCCGCTGGGCAGCCAGGTCACGGTGCGGGCCGAGACCTTCGGCCCCGAGGAGACGGCGGGCGAACTGGTCGCCGCCACGCGCATGCACTACACCTTGCGGCGGACCGACCCGCGCGCCGGCACGCTCGACGTGCATTTCCCGCGCATCGGCTACGTGCTGAAGCTGGCCGAGGTGGGCACGCCATGATCGACGACTTCCATGGCCGCACGGCGGTGATCACCGGTGCCGGCTCGGGCTTCGGGCTGGAGGCGGCGCGCATCGGCGCGGCGCGCGGCATGAACCTGGCGCTGGTCGACGTCCAGGCCGACGCGCTGGAGGCGGCGCGCATCGAACTCGAGGCCACCGGCGCCCGGGTGATGGCGCACCGGGTCGACGTCGCCGACGCGGCCCAGATGGAGGCGCTCGCGCAGGCCGTGCTGGAGCGCTTCGGCGCGCCGCACTTCGTCTTCAACAACGCCGGGGTCGGCGCCGGCGGGCTGGTCTGGGAGAACAGCGTCGCCGACTGGAACTGGGTGCTGGGGGTCGACCTGATGGGCGTGGTGCACGGCGTGCGCCTGTTCGTGCCGATGATGCTGGAGGCCGCCGCGCGCGATCCGGCCTGGCGCGGCCACGTCGTCAACACGGCCAGCATGGCCGGCCTGCTGACGCCGCCCAACATGGGCATCTACAACGCCGCCAAGGCGGCGGTGGTGAGCCTGACCGAGACGCTCTACCAGGACCTGGGCCTGGTCACCGACCAGGTCGGCGCCAGCCTGCTGTGTCCGTACTTCGTGCCCACCGGCATCACCACCAGCGACCGCAACCGCCCCGGCACGCTGCCGGTGGGCCAGGAGACGCGCAGCCAGATGATCGGCCGCGCCATGACCGCCAAGGCCGTGGGCAGCGGCAAGGTCAGCGCGGCGGACGTCGCGGCGATGGTGTTCGACGCCATGGCCGAGAACCGCTTCTATGTCTTCAGCCACCCGAAGGCGCTGGGCAACGTGAAGAGCCGGATGGAGCACATCGTCGCCGGCATCAATCCGGCCGACCCGTTCCTGGAGCGGCCGGACATCGGCGAGCGGCTGCGGGCGCAGCTGCGCGAGTGAGGGGCGTGTGAGACACGGGTGAGACACGGGTGAGGCCCGTCGGCCGCGCGATCGCGTCGCGCCGCCGGCGGCTTCAGTCGGTCGTCGCCGGCAACACCGCCACCGGGCTGCGCTCGGCGAACTGGCCGTTCCAGTACGGGTAGTAGGGGTAGGGCGGCGTCACGGCGCTGGCGGCCTCGAGGCGGCCGACCTGTTCGGCCGTCAGCGACCAGCCGACCGCGCCCAGGTTCTCCGCCAGTTGCGCCTCGTCGCGCGCGCCGATCAGCACGCTGGCCACGGTCGGGCGCCGCAGCAGCCAGTTGATGGCGATCTGCGGCAGGGTCCGGCCGTTCTCCTCGGCGATGCCGTCCATGGCCTCGACCACCCGGTGGAGCACCTCGTCCTGGACCGGCGGGCCGAAGCCGGCGGTCTCGTGCAGGCGGCTGCCGGCGGGCAGCGGCTGGCCACGGCGGATCCGGCCGGTCAGCCGGCCCCAGCCGAGCGGACTCCAGACGATCGCGCCCACGCCCTGGTCGAGGCCCAGCGGCATCAGCTCCCACTCGTAGTCGCGGCCGGCGAGCGAGTAGTAGGTCTGGTTGGCGACATAGCGCTCCAGCCCCAGCCGGTCGGCCGCCGCGAGCGACTTCATCAACTGCCAGCCGGAGAAATTGGAGACGCCGATGTGGCGCACCTTGCCCGCGCGCACCAGGTCGTCCAGCGTGCGCAGCACCTGCTCGACCGGCGTCATGGCATCGAAGGCATGCAGCTGCAGGATGTCGATGTGGTCGGTGCCCAGGCGGGTGAGCGCCGCGTCGACGCCCGCGAGCAGGTGGTGGCGCGACGAGCCGACGTCGTTCGGCCCGTCGCCCATGCGCAGCGACAGCTTGGTCGAGACGATGGCCCGGTGGCGCCGGCCCTGCAGCGCGGCGCCCAGGATCGATTCCGAGGCGCCGCCCGAGTAGACATCGGCCGTGTCGAACAGGTTGACGCCGGCGTCCAGGCAGAGGTCGACGATGCGGCGCGCCCCGGCGACATCGGTCGAGCCCCAGGCGCTGAACAGCGGGCCCTGGCCGCCGAAGGTGCCGGCGCCGAAGCCCAGGACGGGCACCTTGAAGCCCGAGCGGCCGAGATAGCGGTATTCCATGAGAGTGCTCCTGAATGAATGAATGAATGAGTGGATGGATGACCGGGGAGGGGGGAGGAGGGTGGGACGCGTCGGCTCAGGTCCGAGCCGGCGCCCCGGCGGCCGGCGCGTCGCGCCGCTCCAGCCGGCGGCTCCACAGCGCCAGGCCCAGGCCGGCGAGCGTGAGCACCGCGCCCGCCGCGCCGAGCGCCCGCAGGCCGGGGCCGTGGTCGATGACCAGGCCGCCGACCCACGCGCCCAGCGCGTTGCCGAGGTTGAAGGCGGCGATGTTCAGGCTCGATGCCAGGTTGCGGCCGGCGCCCGCCGCCTGGTCGAGCACGCGCACCTGCAGCGGCGCCACGGTGGCGAAGGCGGCGATGCCCAGCACCACCAGGAAGACCATCGCCGGCACGCTCAGGTGGATCCACAGGTCCATCGAGGCCAGCACCAGCGCCAGGGCCAGCAGCGTGCCGAGCACGGCGGGCATCGGCGCCCGGTCGGCCAGCCGGCCGCCCAGCAGGTTGCCCAGCGCCAGCCCGGCGCCGAACAGCAGCATCGCCGGCGACACGGCCGCCGCCGACAGCCCGGTCACGCGCGTCAGCAGGGGCTGCACGAAGGTGAAGACGGCCAGCACGCCGGCGAAGCCGAAGACCGTCATCCCCAGGCCGAGCCAGACCTGCGGGCGTGCCAGCACCGCCAGTTCGTCGGCCAGCGGACCCGGCGCCGCGTCGGCGCGGTCGCGCGGGACGAACGCGGCCAGCACCGCCAGCGCCGTCAGGCCGATGAATGCCACGGCCCAGAACGCGGCGCGCCAGCCGAAGTGCAGGCCCAGCCATGCGCCGGCCGGCACGCCCAGCACCGTCGCGGCGGTCAGTCCGGTGAACATGACGGCGATGGCCGAGGCACGGCGTTCCGGCGCCACCAGTCCGGTCGCCACCACCGAGCCGACGCCGAAGAAGGTGCCGTGCGCGAGCGAGGTGACGACGCGCGCCGCCATCAGGGTCGCGTAGTCCGGCGCCAGCGCGCAGGCGATGTTGCCGAGCGTGAAGATCGCCATCAGCACCAGCAGCACCGTCTTGCGCGGCATGGCGCGGGTGGCGATGGTCAGGAGCGGCGCGCCGATCGCGACGCCCAGCGCGTAGCCGGAGATCAGCAGTCCGGCCGTGGCCAGGGAGACGTGGAGATCGGCAGCGACCTGCAGCAGCAGGCCCATGATGACGAATTCGGTGGTGCCGATCCCGAAGGCGCCGGCGGTGAGTGCGAGGAGTGCGATGGGCATGGTGGGCGACTGTGCGCGTCTCCGGCCACGATGAATAGAATGCCGCTCCGACCTTCACCTGTGAGCTGAATTCAAGAATGCCACGCCCCGACGTCAACCGCTCCGGCGAGATGGAGACCTTCGTGCAGGTGGTGGAGCGGGGCGGCTTCTCGGCCGCGGCGCGCCACCTGGGCATGACGCCCTCGGCCGTCAGCAAGCTGATCGCGCGGCTGGAGGCGCGGCTGTCGGTCCGGCTGGTGCATCGCTCGACGCGCAAGCTCCAGCTGACGCCCGAGGGGCGGCAGTTCCACGAGCGCAGCCTGCGCGTGCTGGCGGACCTCGACGAGGCCGAGCGCTCGGCCAGCTCGGCGGCCATCGGCGCCACCCCGCGCGGGCGCGTGGGCATCAACACCAGCGTCTCCTTCGGCCACCAGGTGCTGATCCCGCTGGTGCCGCGTTTCTTGGCGCTGCATCCGGAGATCACGCTCGATATCGGCCTGACCGACCGCGTGGTCGACCTGATGGACGAGCGCGCCGACGTCGCGATCCGCTGGGGCGACCTGCCGGCGTCGGACCTGGTGGCGCGCCGGCTCGGCGCGACCGAGCAGGCGATCGTCGCCGCGCCGTCCTACCTGGCGCGGCGTGGCACGCCGGCCGTGCCGCGCGACCTCGAGGCCCACGACCGCATCGGCTGGTCGTACCGGCGCAACGTGGCCGACTGGCCGCTGCGCGTGGACGGTCGCACGCTGATGCTGCCGGTCTCCGGCCGCGTGCGCGCCGCCGATGGCGAGGCGATCCGCGCCCTGGTCGTGGCGGGCGCCGGGCTGGCGCGGTTGTCGCTCTATCACGTGGGCGCCGACCTCGACGCCGGCCGGCTGATGGAGGTGCTGGACGACTTCAATCCGCGCGACGTCGAGCCGATCCACGCGGTCTATGTCGGCAAGCCCGGCCACCTGCCGGCGCGCGTGCGGGCCGTGCTGGACTTCCTGGTGGCGGAGGTGGCGCTGCATCCGCGCGCGACGGGTGCGCGCGGCGCTCCGCCGGGCTGACGCCGACGCCCTGGCGCCGCCGCGCCGCCGGCCGGCCATGGCGTCCTGCGGGAGCGATCGCGCCAACGGGCCACCTCGACCTACATCCGCCGGCGGGCGGGGCGGGTATACCCAGGGATTCGCGCTCGCGGCCTGCCGACGCGCCCCCACATCCCGGATCAACGATGGACCATCCCAGCACCCCCCACAGCCCGCCGGACGCATCGTCGGCATCGGCCGCGCCGGCCGCACCGGCCCCCGCCAGCGCCGAATTCATCCAGTTCGCCCAGGAGGTGTTCCAGGTCGCGCGCACCGGCGACGCGCCCATGCTGGAGCGGCTGCTGCAGAAGGGCCTGCCGCCTAACATGAGCAACCACAAGGGCGACACGCTGCTGATGCTGGCCGCTTATCACGGCCAGGTCGAGGCGACCCGGGTCCTGCTGGAGGCCGGCGCCGAACCCGACCGCTACAACGACATGGCGCAGACGCCGATGGGCGGCGCCGCCTTCAAGGGCTTCCTGCCGATCGTCGAACTGCTGCTGGCGCATGGCGCGCGGCCGGATTTCGCGCCGCCGGGCGGCAAGACGCCCCTGATGTTCGCGGCCATGTTCAACCGGCGCGAGATCGTGGAGCTCCTGCTCGGGCAGGGCATCGACATGGACGCCCGGAGCTCGGACGGGCTGTCGGCGCTGGACCTGGCGCGCAGCATGGGCGCCGTCGACACCACCGCCTGCCTGGAGGCGCACTCCCCGGTGCCCCCGGCGTCGCCGGCGGCGTGAGGCCGGCGCGCCCGGCTCGCTCCAAAGGCCCCGGCCCGGGGCCATGGCGCCCGGTTGGCGACAATCGTCGGCAATGACTTCTCCGCGTTTCCTCCGGATGGCCCTGGTCCTGGGCCTGCTCTCGGCCATCGGCCCCTTCGCCATCGACATGTACCTGCCGGCGCTGCCGGCCATCGGCGCCAGCCTGGGTGCGGAGATCGGCGCCGTGCAATGGAGCCTCACGGCGTTCTTCCTGGCGCTGGCGGTCGGCCAGCCGTTCTACGGGCCGGTCTCGGACATGGTCGGGCGCCGCGCGCCGCTGGTCTTCGGCCTGGTGCTGTTCGCCGCGGCCAGCGTGGGTTGCGCGCTGGCCGGCGACATCCGCGTCCTGATCGCGATGCGCTTCCTGCAGGGACTGGGCGCCGCGGCGGGCATGGCGATCCCGCGCGCGGTGGTGCGCGACCTGCACACCGGCAACGACGCGGCGCGCCTGATGGCGCTGCTGATGCTGGTCTTCAGCATCTCGCCGATCCTGGCGCCGCTGGCCGGCAGCGCGGTGATCGCACTGGCTGGCTGGCGCGCCGTGTTCTGGGTGGTGTGCGCGGCGGCGCTGGCCGGGATCGTGCTCATCGCCACCTCGCTGCGCGAGACGCGGCCGGCGGCCGACCGGGTGGAGAGCAGCCTCGCCAGCGCGCTGGCGGCCTATGCGCTGCTGCTGCGCGACCGGCACTATCTGGGCCTGGTCTTCATCGGCAGCTTCGCCATGGCGGGCTTCTTCACCTACCTGGCCAACTCGTCGTTCGTGATGATCGGCCACTACGGGCTGACGCCGACGATGTACAGCATCGCCTTCGGCGTCAACGCGGCGGCGTTCATCGCCGTCTCGCAGTTCACGGGCGCGCTGGGCGAGCGCTACGGGCTGACGCGGGTGGTGCAGGGCGGCGTTGCCGGTTCCTGCGCGGTCATGCTGGCGATGTTCGGCTACTACGCCACCGGCGGCGATGCGCTGTGGGTGCTGATCGTGTTGTATTTCATCGCCAGCGGCTGCATGGGCCTGGTGATCCCGACCACGGCGGTGCTGGCGCTGGAACGCCACGGCGCCATCGCCGGCACGGCCTCGGCGCTGCTGGGCACGCTGCAGATGCTCACCGGCGCCGTCGTCATGGGCGTGGTCGGCCTGTTCACCGACGGCACGCCATTGCCGATGGTCGCGGGCATGGCCGGCGGCGCGTTGGTGGCGGGCCTCCTGACCTGGACGACGCTGGGCGGCGCCGAGCGTCCGGCGACCTGCGCCGTTCCCTGAGCGCCATCCGCCCGAGCATCCTCCCGCGACACCCCGGCCCCATGCCCCACATCCCATGACAACCGACGACACCCTCGGCGCCCCCGGCGTCCGGCAACCCACCGCCGCGCCCGAGGCCGCGCCGGTCCGCGACGGCCTGCCGCAGCCGCAGCGCCTGCGCGCGATGGTGGTGATGGTGCTGGGCATCTCCGTGGCGGTGCTCGACGGCACCATCGTCAACCTGGCGCTGCCGGGCATCGCGCGCGAGCTCGACGCCAGCGCGTCGCATGCCATCTGGGTCATCAACGCCTACCAGATCGCCACCCTGGTGCTGCTGCTGCCACTGGCCTCGCTGGGCGACCTGATCGGCTACCGGCGGGTCTACCTGTGGGGCATGGCGCTGTTCACGGTGTCCTCGCTGGGAGCGACGCTGGCCGACTCGCTCGGCACCCTGATCGCCGCGCGCATGCTGCAGGGCATGGGCGCGGCCGGGATCATGAGCGTCAATGCCGCATTGGTGCGGCTGATCTATCCGTCCGACCGGCTGGGGCGCGGCGTGGCGATCAACTCGATGGTGGTGGCGATCGCCTCGGTGGCGGGGCCCTCGGTGGCGGCGGGCATCCTGTCGGTGGCGTCGTGGCCATGGCTGTTCGCCTTCAACGTGCCGCTGGGACTGGCGGTGCTGCTGATCGGGCGCCGGGCGCTGCCCTTCAACGTCGCCAAACCAGCCGCCGGCGCGCGCTTCTCGTGGGGCGACGTGGCGCTCAACGTCCTGATGTTCGCCCTGATCTTCATCGGCGTCGATCGCCTGGGCGTACGCAGCGATGCCGCCGCATCGGGCGCGCAGCCGATCGCCTGGGCGCTGCTCGCCGGCGGGCTCGGCGTGGGCTTCTTCTACCTGCGCCGCCAGCGCACGCTGGCGCTGCCGCTGTTCCCGGTCGACCTGCTGCGCATCCCGGTCTTCGCGCTGTCGATGGGCACCTCGGTGGCGGCGTTCTGCGCCCAGATGCTGTCGTACATCGCGCTGCCGTTCCTGCTGCTGGATGTCTATGGCCGCAGCCACCTGCAGGCCGGCCTGCTGATCACGGCCTGGCCACTGGCGATCGTGGTCATGGCGCCGATCGCCGGGCGGCTGATCGGCCGCTATCCGGACGGCCTGCTCGGCGGCATCGGACTGGGCCTGCTGGCGCTCGGCCTGGCGCTGCTGGCGATGCTGCCGGCGGCGCCGTCGAACCTCGACATCGCCTGGCGGCTGGCATTGTGCGGCGCCGGTTTCGGCTTGTTCCAGTCGCCCAACAACCACACCATCGTGACCTCGCCGCCGCGCCACCGCAGCGGCGCGGCCAGTGGCATGCTGGGCACGGCGCGGTTGACCGGACAGACCATCGGCGCGGTGGCGGTGGCGGCGGTGTTCAGCATCTGGAATCCGCATCAGGGGCGCGGTCCCTTCATCGCCCTGGTGCTGGCGGCGGCCTGCGCGGCGGTGGCTGGCATCTTCAGTAGTCTGCGTCTGAGGGCTCCCGCCGTCGTTCACCCCTAGATTCAGGAGTTACGAATCGATGCGAGTGCCCGCCCGCCCATGAAAGAAGTGCCCGACGCGATGGTCTGCGACGGCTGCGATGCCGTCTGGCGACGCGCGCGCCTCGCCGAGGGCGAGATCGCGCGTTGCCCGCGCTGCGGCACCGAGCTCGACCGCCACGCCGGCGCCCAGCGCGACCGCATGCTGCCGCTCACGCTGGCCTGCCTGATCCTGTTCGCGATCGCCAACCTGTTCCCGATCGTGGAGATCGAGCTGCGCGGATTGCGCAGCCACACCACGCTCGCCGGCGCCGTCATCACCCTGACCGGGGAGGACCGCTCGCTGGTGGCCCTGCTGGTGCTGGCCACGACGATCCTGTTCCCGCTGATGCAGCTGCTGATCCTGGCCTGGCTGCTGGTGCCGCTGCGCCGCCATCGGCGCGCCCTCGGCTTCGCCGTGCTGGTGCGGCTGATGCAGGCCCTGCGACCGTGGGGAATGATCGAGGTCTTCCTGCTGGGCGTGCTGGTGGCGCTGGTCAAGCTCTCGAGCATCGCCAGCGTGCTGCCGGGGCCGGCGCTGTGGGCCTTCATGGCGCTGACGGTGGTGCTGACGGCGGTGCTGGCCTTCGATCCGCGCGGTTTCTGGGAGATGGCCGAGAAGAAGCTCGACGACACCGCGCCGCCCCGGCCGGCCGACGGCCCGGCGTCGGCCTCGGCCTCGTCGACATCGGAGCGTGCCACGTGAAGCCCAGCACGCTGCGGCTGCTCAGGCATCCGTTGCGCGGCCTGCACCGGCCGGTCTCGGCCGAGGAGCGCGCGCTGGCCCTGGCGGCGCCGCGCGCCATCGAGGTCGGCCTGATCGGCTGCCGCCAGTGCGGCACGGTCTGGGATGGCGCCGCCGAGGGCACCCCGTGCGGGCGCTGCGGCACGCCGCTGCGCACCCGCAAGCGCGACAGCCTGAACCGGACCTGGGCCTTGCTGATCGCCGCCTGCGCGATGTACCTGCCGGCCAACCTGCTGCCGGTGATGGTGACGCGCTCGATCTTCGGCACGCAGAACGACACCATCCTCAGTGGCATCATCTATTTCTGGATCTCGGGCGACTACGAACTCGCGGCGATCGTCTTCATCGCCAGTTTCCTGGTGCCCTTGTTCAAGCTGGCGGCGCTGTTCGTGCTGGTGTTCAATGCCCAGCGTGGCACCAACTGGCGGCGCGGCGAGCGCTCGCGGCTCTATCACGTGATCGAGCTGATCGGCCGCTGGTCGATGCTCGACGTCTTCGTCGTCGCCTTGCTGGCCGGCCTGGTGCGCATCCGGGGCTTCGCCGAGATCACCGCCGGCGCCGGCATCGCCGCCTTCGGCATGGTGGTGGTGCTGACGATGCTGGCTTCGCTGAGCTTCGATCCCAAGCTGACCTGGGATGGCGCCGCCGGCGATCCCGATGGCGAAGACGACGACGACGACGATGTCGTCGACGACGCCATCGCCCCCCGGCCCATCCCGCAGACGCCGGCCAGCGCGCCGGCAAGGACCCTCGACCGATGAACGACCGCGAACCCCCCGCGACACCTGGATCCCCCGAACCCTCCGGACCGCCCGGGCGCCCGGCCGGCGACGACCCGGTGGCCGTGGCCGCCGCGCCGCCGGCGCTGTCGGCGCCGCGCGTCGCCCGCCGGCGCGCCTGGCTGCCCTCGCTGATCTGGCTGATCCCGGTGGTGGCGGCGCTGGTCGGCATCACGCTGGTGGCCAAGACGCTGCTCGGGCGCGGGCCGGAGATCATGCTGAACTTCCGCACCGCCGAGGGCCTGGAGGCCGGCAAGACCATCGTCAAGTACAAGGACGTGCAGATCGGCCTGGTCGAGCGCGTGCGTCTGGCGCGCGACCGGTCGCACGTGCGGGTGCAGGTCCAGCTCAACAAGGATGCCGATGCCTTCACCGCCCAGGACACCGCGTTCTGGGTCGTGCGACCGCGCCTGGACACCTCGGGCATCTCGGGCCTGGGAACCCTGCTCTCGGGCGCCTACATCGGCGCCGATGCCGGCGTGTCGGAGGAGAGCGCCTCCGAGTTCACCGGGCTCGAGGCGCCGCCGACCGTGACCCGCGACGCCTCGGGCCGGCAGTTCCTGCTGCGCGCCAACGACATCGGCTCGCTCGACGTCGGCTCGCCGATCTACTACCGGCGCATCAAGGTCGGCCAGGTGGCGGCCTACGAGCTCGATGCCGACGGCCGCGGCGTGACATTGCGGGTCTTCGTCAATTCACCCTACGAGAAGTTCGTCGGCGCCAACACCCGCTTCTGGCATGCCAGCGGCCTGGACATGCAGCTCAGCGCCAGCGGCCTGACACTGCGCACGCAGTCGCTGGCGACCATCCTGCTCGGCGGCATCGCCATCGGCGCGCCGGAGGAAGGCGCCGGCCCGGTCGCCTCGGAGAACACCGCCTTCCTGCTGGCCAGCGACGAGGGCGCGGCCATGAAACGGCCGGACGGCCCGGCGCAGACCGTGCTGCTGTACTTCAACCAGTCGCTGCGCGGCCTGTCGCCCGGGGCGCCGGTCGATTTCCGGGGCGTCGTGATCGGCGAGGTGAAGTCCATCGGCGTCGACTTCGACCGCAGCGAGCGCGAGTTCCGCATGCCGGTGCTGGTGCAGATCTATCCCGAACGCCTGCGGCGCGGCATGAAGACGCAGCCGCCCGAGTCGCGCTACACCGAGGAGCAGCGCCTGCGCTACATGGTCTCCAAGGGCCTGCGCGCCCAGTTGCGCACCGGCAACCTGCTGACCGGCCAAGTCTATGTCGCCATCGACTTCTTCCCCA
The DNA here is from genome assembly GCF_056679935.1 of Variovorax sp. PEI5. Taxonomy (NCBI): domain Bacteria; kingdom Pseudomonadati; phylum Pseudomonadota; class Betaproteobacteria; order Burkholderiales; family Comamonadaceae; genus Variovorax; species Variovorax sp. PEI5. Next base: position 1,085,309 of record NZ_CM155257.1, on the reverse strand, counting down.
AGGCGCCCGCCAGGACCATCGATTTCTCGAAGGATCCGGTCGAACTGCCGACGGTGCCCAACAGCCTCGACGAGATCCAGTCGCAGGTGCAGGAGATCGCCAGCAAGCTCAACAAGGTGCCGTTCGAGCAGATCGGCAACGACCTGCGCACCACCCTGGCCACGCTCGACAAGACCCTCAAGGGCGCCGAGCGCCTGACGCGCACGCTCAACGACGACATCTCGCCGGAGATCAAGGCCGCCATGACCGACGCGCGCAAGACCATCAACAGCGCCGACCGCGCCCTCAACAGCGCCGACCGCGCGCTGCTGCAGCAGGACGCTCCGCTGCAGCAGGACATCCGCCAGACGCTGCAGGAGCTCACGCGCGCCGCCGGTTCCGTGCGGGTGCTGACCGACTACCTGGAGCGCCATCCCGAATCGCTGCTGCGCGGCAAACCCGAGGACAAGAAATGAAGAGCGCGTCGACGATGGTCCCGACCCCCACCCGAGCCACCCCGCGCGGCGCGAGGATGCTGCTGGCGCTCGCGGCGTCCGCTCTCGCGGCCGGCTGCGCGAGCGCGCCCGACCGCTACTACACCCTGGCCGAACCGGTCGCCGCCACCATCCCGGGTGCCGCTGGTGCTGCCGGCGCGGCCGGGCCGGTGCCGGCCTCGGGCCTGTTCATCGACATCGCCCCGGTCGCCATGCCCGAGCGCCTCGCGCGACCGCAGCTGGTGGTCAGCCGCACCGGCATGCCGGGCGCCGAGGTGGCGCTGCTGGAGCAGCATCGCTGGACCTCGTCCTTCGAGAGCGAACTGCGCGACGCGCTGGCCGCCGGCATCGCCACCCGACTGGGCGCCACCGATGTCACCAAGGGCGCGCGGCTGGCGGGCGCGCCGGTCTGGCGCGTGGCGGTGCAGCTGCAGCGGCTCGACCTGATCGAGGACCAGCGTGCCGATGCCGCGTTCTCCTGGACCGTGCGGCGCGCCGATGCCGAGCGCGGCACGGCCTGCCGCTGGAGTGGCACCGAAGCCGTGGCCGGTGGTGGCATCGAGGCCCTGGCGCTGGGCGCGCGGCATCTGACGGGTCGCGTCTCGACGCAGATCGCCCGCCACGTGCAGGCGCTCCAGGCCGACCCGGCCGCGGCCTGCCCGGGCGCCTGAGCCCGCGCGGCCCGGCCCAGGGTCAGAGCAGCTTGCGGATCGGTTTCCTGCGCCAGACCAGACGGTAGTAGGCCGCCTGCAACGCGAACATGGCCATGAAGGTCACCGGATAGGCGACCCAGACGCCGTCGAGGCCGATGCGCCGGCTCGCCACCCAGGCCACCGGCACCTCGATGCAGAGGATGCACAGGATCGAGATCGCCGTCGGCACCAGCACCGAGCCACTGGCGCGCATCACGCCCGAGAGCACCGAGGCCATGCCGAAGACCACCGTGCTCCACAGCATGATGTGCAGCAGGGTCTGCGCCACCTCGATCACCGGCTCGCTGGTGATGAAGAAGCCCATCAGCCGGCGCGAGAACAGGTAGCCGGCCAGCACCAGGGCGCCGGTCAGCACGAGATTCATGAGCAGGCCCGTGCGCGCGATGGCGCCGAGCTGGTCGACGCGGCCGGCGCCGATCGCCTGGGCGCCCAGGATCGAGGCCGTGATGGCGATCGAGATGGCCGGGAACTGCACATAGGCCACCACCTGGTTGACCGCGCCATAGGCCGCCGTGGCCTGCGAGCCGAAGCCGTTGACCAGCGACAGCAAGGCGATCTCGGCGATGGCGATGACGATCATCTGCACCCCGGTGGGCACGCCGATGCGCAGCACCGCGCGCAGCAGTCCCGGATCGACGCGCAGGTGGCGCACGAACTCCGCATCGGGCGCCAGCGGACTGCGGCGGGCCCGCAGCCGCAAGGCCAGCCAGACGGTGGCGACGACGAAGGACACCACCGTGGCGGCGGCGCCACTGGCCACCCCCAGCATCGGCAGCCCGCCCCAGCCGCGGATCAGTGCCGGCGTCAGCACCAGCCCGAGCGCGGTCGAGATGCCCAGCGTGTAGAGCGGCGTCACGGTGTCGCCGATGCCGCGCAGCATGGCGGTGGACAGCAGGAAGACGAACAGCCCGGGCATCGCCACCAGCATGATGCGGGCATAGCGGGTGGCGTCGGCCAGGATGTCGGGCGGCGTGCCCAGCGCCTGCAGCAGCGGCGTGGTGAAGAAGCCGCCGAACAGCGCCACCGCGAGGCCGAAGACGATGCCCACCGTGAGCGTGGTGCCGGCGATGGCCTTGACCCGGCCGGTGTCGCGCGCGCCCCAGGCCTGCCCGATCAGCACCGAGGCTCCCGCGCCCAGGCCGATGGTGAAGGCGATGAAGAAGAACATCACCGGGAAGAAGCTCGACACCGCCGCCAGCGCGCCGACGCCGATCATCTGCCCGACGTAGACATTGTTGAGGGTGCCCGAGAGCGACTGCAGGATGTTGCTCAGCAGCATCGGGGCCAGGAAGAAGGCGAAGGTCTTCCAGAGGGGCCGCCCGGCGGCGGGGCCGGCGGCGAGCGCGGAGGGGAGGGAGGAGGTCATGCGGGGCAGGGGGTGGAGAGGCGCCCCGGCGGCGGCACCCGGGCGCGCCTAGGATACGCGCCAGAACCCGCGCTGGAACAGCCGCCAGCGGCGCCGCGTGCCCGAACGCAGCCGCCGCAGCGCGCGCCAGGCGGCGCTCTGGCGCACCAGGCCGAGCCAGTGGTTCTTCCAGGCGGTCCAGCGCGGGTACCAGAGCGCGAACCACGGCACGTGCATGAGGGTCGGCTGCACCAGCTGGAACAGGCGCGCCACCAGCGCGGTGCCCACCAGCTTGGCGCCGGCCAGCAGCGCCAGGCCGCTCGCGTAGTGGCCATGGCCGAACAGCAGCAGCGCCAGCAGCTTGACCGGCAGCAACATCACCACCGGCAGCAGGAAGATCGCCACCGCGGCCCAGGGCGGCATGGCGCGCACCCGCTGCTCCAGCCGGGCCCACAGCGGCAGCCGCGCCAGCTTCGCGGCCTGCGCGGCGAGCGGAGCCCAGCCCCATTCCTCGAACAGCAGCAGCGGGACGAGCAGGATCGCCAGGAGGGATCGCAGCAGCTTGCGGAGGGCGGGCATGGCGGCCATTGTCGATCGGCTGGCGCCGGGCGTCGCGGCCGCCCGGCGAGTCCCGCCGGCCACAGGCCGGTCAGCGCCCGAGCGCGGATTCGATCGCGTGCATCACCTGCTCGAGCAGCAGCGGCTTGGTCAGCATCGGGGCGCCATCGGCCGTGGCCGGATGCGCGCCATCCACCTCCGCCTGGCCGGTGACGAAGATCAGCGGCAGCGCCGGCCAGCGGGCGCCGATCTCCTGCGCCAGCATCGAGCCGTTCATGACCGGCATGCCGCGATCGACGATGACGACGTCGAATGGCTCGCTGGCGATGGCGTCGAGCGCGGCGCGGCCCGTGAACACGCCACGGGCGCGGTAGCCGGCGTCGGCCAGCAGCTCGCACCAGGTCGCGCACTGCACCGCGTCGTCGTCCACCAGCAGCACCCGGGCCCCGGAGGCCGGCGTGCTGGGGCGGGACGTCTCGGTGGTGTCGCGCGCCGGGCCGGTGCCGGGCGACGCCTTGAGCCACAGCGCCACGGTGGTGCCCTGGTCCGGGACCACCCGGATGCGCGCGATGCCGCCGGCCTGCAGCGCGAAGCCATAGACCTGCGCCAGTCCCAGGCCGGTGCCGCCCTCGTCGACCTTGGTGGTGAAGAAGGGCTCGAAGGCGCGTTGCACCACCTCCGGCGGCATGCCCGGGCCGTTGTCGCCGACCTCCAGCACCAGGAAGCGGCCGCGCGTCAGCAGGGCGTCGCCCTCGAAATCGAGCACCGAGGTCGAGATCCCCAGCTTGCCGGCGCCTTCCATGGCGTCGCGGGCATTGACGCAGAGGTTGAGCACCGCCGCCTCGAGCTGCGTCACGTCCAGGTTGACGGTGACGCCGTGGGCGTCCGGGCGCAGCGTGAGCTCGATCTCGGGGCCCAGGGCGCGTTCGAGCAGGTCGCGCATGCCCGCCACGAAGGTGTCGACCTCGACCACCGAGCGCTGCGTCACGTTCGAGCGTGAGAACGCCAGCAGGTGCGAGGTCAGCTTGGCGCCGCGGGCGACGGCATCCATGGCGCCGCCGGCCCAGCGCCGCAGGTCCGCCCGCTCGGTCTTGCGCAGGATCAGCTGCAGGCTGCCGTTGATGGTCTGCAGCAGGTTGTTGAAGTCGTGCGCCAGTCCGCTGGTGAGCTGGCCGACCGAGGCGATGCGATGGCGCTGCTGCAAGGCCGCGTGGGCGCCGGAGTCGTCCGCCAGCGCGGCCGTGACCTGGCGCTGGAGCTGTTCCGAGTGTCGGCGCTGGGCGATGTTCATGGCCCGCAGGCGGATCAGCGCCGAGGTCTGGCGGGCCAGGGCCTTCAGGGCGGCGGCCTGCGAGTCGCTCAGGGTGCGCGGCACGGTGTCGATCACGCACACCGTCCCGAGCGCGAAGCCATCGGGCGAGAAGATCGGCGCGCCGGCATAGAAGCGGATGTCGGGGCTCTCGGTGACCAGCGGATTGCGCGCGAAGCGCTCGTCCTGTGTCGCGTCCTCGACGATCATCAGCCGGTCGGGCTCGAGCAGGGCATGGGCGCAGAAGGCCTGGTCGCGCGGCGTCTGCTCGACCGCCAGGCCGATGCGGGCCTTGAACCACTGGCGCTCGCCATCCACCAGTGACACCAGGCCGATCGGCGTGCCGCAGATCTCGGAGGCCAGGGTGACGATGTCGTTGAAATCCTCCTCGGGCAGGCTGTCCATCAGGTCGAGCCTGCGCAGCGCGTCCAGGCGCTGATCCTCGAGGCTGGGTGATGGAGTGGGATCGGACATCGCCAGGGAATGTAGCCGAAAGATCGAGCCGACCGGCCGCCCCCGGGGCCACGACGCATCGTCCCGCCGATGTGACGCTATGGCAAACTTTCCCGCTTTCGTCGCCGGGCCCCGTGGTCGCCGGCGCTTCCCCCGGATCCACCTCGCCATGCAACAGATCATTCGCCAGCTCGCCGCCGAAATCCGGATCGGCGAACACCAGGTGAAGGCCGCCGTCGAACTGCTCGACGGCGGCGCCACGGTTCCCTTCATCGCCCGCTATCGCAAGGAGGCGACGGCCGGCCTCGACGACGTCCAGCTGCGCGAGCTCGAGGCGCGCCTGTCCTACCTGCGCGAGCTGGAGGACCGCCGCGCCGTGGTGCTGCGCGGCATCGACGAGCAGGGCAAGCTGACCGATGCCCTGCGCGCCGCCATCGCCGCCGCGCCGACCAAGCAGGAGCTCGAGGATCTCTATCTGCCGTTCAGGCAGAAACGCCGCACCAAGGGCCAGATCGCGCGCGAGGCCGGCCTCGAGCCGTTGGCCGACCTGCTGCTGGCCGATCCCGGCCGCGACCCGGCCGTCGAGGCCCCGGCCTTCCTGCGACCGGCCACCACGCTCGACGATGGCAAGCCGGGTCCCGATTTCTCCACCGTGGCCGCCGTCCTCGATGGCGTGCGCGACCTGCTGGCCGAGCGCTGGGCCGAGGACGCGGTGCTGGTCCAGCAGCTGCGCGAATGGCTGTGGGCCGAAGGCCTGTTCCGCTCCAGTCTCATGAGCGGCAAGAACGAGGCCGATGCCGAGGTGGCCCGCTTCCGCGACTACTTCGCCTACGACGAGCCGATCGGCCGCGTGCCCTCGCACCGGGCGCTGGCGGTATTCCGCGGGCGCGCGCTCGACATCCTCGATGCCCGGCTGGTGCTGCCGGTCGAGCCCGAGCCGGGCCAGCCCTCCATCGCCGAGGGCCGCATCGCGTTGCACCTGGGCTGGAGCCACGCCCGGCGCCCGGCCGACGACCTGATCCGCAGGTGCGTGGCCTGGACCTGGCGCGTCAAGCTGTCGCTGTCGACCGAGCGCGACCTGTTCGCCCGGCTGCGCGAGGAGGCCGAGCGGACCGCCATCAAGGTCTTCGCGGACAACCTGCGCGACCTGCTGCTGGCCGCGCCGGCCGGGCCGCGCGTGGTCATGGGGCTGGATCCGGGCATCCGCACCGGCGTCAAGGTGGCCGTGGTGGATGCCACCGGCAAGCTGGTCGAGACCGCGACCGTCTTTCCGCACGAGCCGCGCCGCGACTGGGATGGCGCGCTGCATGCCCTGGAGCGGCTGTGCCTGCGCCATGGCGTCAACCTGATCGCCATCGGCAACGGCACCGCCAGCCGCGAGACCGACCGGCTGGCCGGCGAGCTCATCAAGCGCCTGGCCGGGCGCGCGGGCGAGGGCGCCGCCGCCGTGGCGGCCACGGGACCGAAGGCGCTGGAGAAGGTGGTCGTCAGCGAGGCCGGCGCCTCGGTCTACTCGGCCAGCGAGTTCGCCTCGCTGGAGATGCCCGATGTCGACGTCAGCCTGCGCGGCGCCGCCAGCATCGCGCGGCGGCTGCAGGACCCGCTGGCCGAGCTGGTGAAGATCGACCCCAAGTCGATCGGCGTCGGCCAGTACCAGCACGACGTCAACCAGGGCGAGCTCGCCCGCACGCTGCAGACGGTGGTCGAGGACTGCGTGAACGCGGTCGGCGTCGACCTCAACACGGCCAGCGTGCCGCTGCTGTCGCGCGTCTCCGGGCTGTCGCCGAGCGTGGCGCGCGCGGTGGTGCGCTGGCGCGAGGCGCATGGCGCGTTCTCGACCCGGCGGCAGCTGCTGGAGGTCGGCGGCTTCGGACCGAAGGCGTTCGAGCAGAGCGCGGGCTTCCTGCGCATCCGCGGTGGCGCCGATCCGCTCGACATGACGGGCGTGCATCCGGAGACCTATCCGCTGGTCCAGCGCATCATCGAGGGCACCGGCCGGCCGATCGCCGAGCTGATGGGCCGCGCGGAGATGCTGCGCACCCTGCGCCCCGAGCTCTTCGCCAACGAGACCTTCGGCGTCATCACCGTCCGGGACATCCTGGGCGAGCTGGAGAAGCCCGGGCGCGATCCGCGCCCGGACTTCAAGGTGGCGCGCTTCAACGACGGCGTCGAGGACATCGCCGACCTGGTCGAGGGCATGGTGCTCGAGGGCACGGTGAGCAACGTCGCACAGTTCGGCGCCTTCGTCGACATCGGCGTGCACCAGGACGGCCTGGTCCACGTGAGCCAGCTGGCGCACAAGTTCGTCTCGGATGCGCGCGAGGTGGTCAAGACCGGCGACATCGTGCGCGTGAAGGTGATGGAGGTGGATGCGGCGCGCAAGCGCATCGCGCTGTCGATGAAGCTCGATGCCGCGCCGGCGCGCCGCGATGCCCCGCGCGACAACCGCTTCGAGAGCGCCGGCCGTGGCCGCCAGGCGGCTCCCGCGCGGCGCGACGCCACGCCGGCACCGGCCGGCCAGATGGCGAGCGCGTTCGCCAAGCTGCAGGGGCTGCGCAAATGAGGCCGCCGGCGTCCACGCACGGCGGGCGGTGGGCGACATGACGCCAGCGACACTGGACACGCGCCCGGAGCTGTTCGATGCGCTGGGAGCGCTGGTCGGGACCCCGCACGCGGAGGCCTACACCTGTTTCTGCGCGCACCAGACGCATGGCGTGCGGGCCCTGCGGATCGAACGGCCGACCCTGGGCGTGCTGCTGCGCGGGCGCATGCGCCTGCGCGGCGACGACAGCGCGCTGTCCATGACGACCGGCGATGCCTTCGTCTTCACGCGCGCCTGCAGCGTCGACACCATCAACGAGCCCGACGCGGCGGGGGTCTTCCTGGCCCTGGTGGTGCCGCTGTGCGACGAGGTGATCGCCGCCGCCCGCCTGCTGTGGGCGCGTCCCGGGGCGCGCGGCGGCCCGGACGCCATCGCGCTGCCGGCGCTGCAGCTGTCGGAGTCGTTGGCCACCTGGGCCGCCTCCCTGCGGCGCGACGACCCCGGCGCCGCCCGCGCCGCCCTGGCGAGCGCGCTGGTGGCGCTGTGCGCCCTGGGTCATTCGGCGATCCTCGCGCCCACGCCGCCCACCCTGGCGGCGCGGATCCGGGCGCGCGTCGCCGAGACGCCGGACCGGGCCTGGCAATCGAGCGACTTCGAGACCGAATTCGGACTCAGCGGCGCCACGCTGCGCCGGCATCTCGCCATCGAAGGCGTCGGCCTGCGCGACACCATCACGGACGCCCGGCTGGCCTGCGCGCTGCACTGGCTCTACACCACGCGATGGCCGATCCAGACGATCGCCGCGCGGGTCGGCTATCGCTCCGCCGCGACCTTCTCGCGCCGCTTCGCGCGGCGCTATGGCGCGGAGCCGCTGCAGATCGGCAAGGACGAGGCCCAGTCCGCCGCCGCCGTGGCCGACGGGCGCATGCCGGGCACGTGAGCGGATCGCGCAGGAATTCGAGCGCCTCGCGCGACCTCCGGGCGACATGATGGGGAACGCGCGGCGCCCCTGCCGCCGCGTGTCCGATCGTCGTTCCCCAGGAGTCGCCCCATGTCGCCGTTGCATTCCCCGTTCCCGTCCTCCGCCCGGTCGCGTCCGACCCCGCGTCGTCGCGCTCCCGGCCTCGGCCTGCTCGCGTCCGCCTTGCTGCCGCTGCTCATGGCGGGTGGCGGCGCCGGGGCCCAGCCGGCCGCCGATCCACCGCCGGCGCGCCAGGTGCCGGGCTACTACCGCCAGGTCCTGGGCGACCTGCGGGTGACGGCGCTGTTCGACGGCGTGGTGAGCCTGCCGCGCCAGCAGCTCCAGGGACTGGCGCCGGCGCCCCGGGACGCGCTGCTGCGCGACCGCCACGTGCCCGAGACCCCGCAGGGCCTGCAGACGGCGGTCAATGCCTATCTGGTGGAAGTGGGCGGGCGCCGGGTGCTGATCGATGCCGGCACCGCCGACTGCTTCGGTCCCGGCCTGGGCCAGGTCGTGGGCCATCTCAAGGCGGCCGGCGTGATGCCGGCGGACGTCGACGACGTGCTGCTGACCCATGCCCATCCCGACCACCTGTGCGGCGTGCTCGACGCCGCCGGCGCGCGCGCCTTCCCCCGCGCCACGCTCTGGATCGACGAGCGCGAGCTCGGCTACTGGCGCAGTCCGGAGTCGACGGCGCGCACGCCCGCCGCGCTGCGCTTCGTCGTCGACCAGACCCGGCGGGCGCTGGCGCCCTACGAGGCGGCCGGCCGGCTGCGCAGCTTCCGGCCGGGCGACGCGCTGCCCGGCGGTATCCAGGCGCTGGCTTCCCACGGCCACACGCCGGGCCACGATTCGTTCCTGGTCGATGGCGGCGCGCCGGCGCACCGGCTGCTGGTGTGGGGCGACGTGGTCCATTACCACGCGGTGCAGTTCGCCCGGCCCGACGCCAGCTTCGAGGCCGACGTCGACCGGGCGCAGGCGATCGCCTCGCGTCGCGGCCTGCTCGGCCGCGCGCTGCGCGAGGGCTGGTGGGTGGCGGGAGCGCACCTGCCGTTTCCCGGACTGGGCCACGTGCGCGCCGAGCGCGGCGCCTATGCCTGGGTGCCGGCGGAGTTCTCGCCATTGCCCCCGGCGCCACCGGCGCCCGGCCGCTAGGGCGGCGCTGGCGACGCGGACGGGGACGATTTATTTCACGCGGATCGAATCCAGGCGGCGCATCGGACCGTATCGATCAGGACTGCCCCGCGAACAGGTGGCAGCCGTTCCCATCCCAACCCAGGAGTCCTCCATGACACGCAATCTCTCCCGTCTCGCCTCCATCGCCCTCGCCACCGCACTGTCGCTGGGCGCCGCATCCGCCATGGCCGCCGATGTCATGGTGGGCGGCGCTCCGATGTCGCCGACCAAGGACATCATCGACAACGCCGTCAACTCCAAGGACCACACCACGCTCGTCGCCGCCGTCAAGGCCGCCGGCCTGGTCGACACGCTCAAGGGCCCGGGTCCGTTCACGGTCTTCGCGCCGACCAACGCCGCCTTCGCGGCCCTGCCGGCCGGCACGGTCGACACGCTGCTCAAGCCCGAGAACAAGGCCGCCCTGACCGGCGTGCTGACCTACCACGTGGTGCCGGGCAAGATCGACGCCGCCGCGCTGACGCGCCAGATCACCGAAGGCAAGGGCACCGCCATGCTCAAGACCGTGGCCGGCGGCACGCTGACGGCGAAGAGCAGCGGTGGCAAGGTCATGATCACCGACGAGAAGGGCGGCACCGCCAACGTCACGATCGCCGATGTCATCCAGTCCAACGGCGTCATCCACGTCGTCGACAAGGTCCTGCTGCCCAAGTGAGAGGGCGTCGGCGGCCGGCGACGTCGCGGGGGGCCATAACCCCACGCGGCGTGGCGATCCGGCCGCCATGCCGGGGTTCGCTGCGGGGGCGACGATGACCCGCATCGAAGCCCTGCCGGAGACCCGTCCATGAATCCTCTGAAATTCCCCGCCCTGCGCCTCCTGCTGTGGGGCCTGGCCACCCTGCTGGCGACGCTGCCGCTGTGGATGGCGCCATCGTCGGCCACGGCCGCGACCGCCGACAACCCGCTCGCGGCCGAGCGCTGGAAGACGCGGCCGGTGGTGCTGGTGGTGCCGGTGGACGACCATCCGCTGCTGCGCCGGGTGCGCGGCGCCCTGCGCGAGACGGCCACGCGCGAGGCCTTCCTGGATCGCGAGATGGTGCTCTACACCGTCGTCGCCGGACAGGGGCGGCGCAACGATGTCGCCCTGTCGGCGCGCCAGACCCGGGCCCTGCTCGAGGCCCTGAGGCTCGATGCCGCCGGCGCGCCGACCTTCGTGCTGGTGGGCAAGGATGGCGGCACCAAGATGACCGAGGGCGCCGATGTCGACCTCGCCGCCGTGTTCGCCGAAATCGATCGAATGCCCATGCGCCAGCGCTGACACCCGGCTGGTCGGGCGTTCAAGTCGGGGACAATCGGCCCCCGGCTTCCCACGCATCCGTCTCTTTCCCCTCGCTCATGGACTTCTTCATTCTGGCGGCCCTGATCGCCACCGGCGCCTTCGTGCTCAAGTCGAGGGACCAGCGCAAGCGCATCGCCCTGCTGGGCGGCCATCTCGGACAGTTCCAGATCGAAAAGCTCATGGAAACCGTGACGCAGGGCTACCTGCGCTGTCTGGGCGAGGACGATCCCGTGCGGCGCGAGCAGATCTGGCACCTCCTGGAGCCGAGCGAGAAATCGCTGGCGTCGCAGTTCAGCCGCTTCGCCCGGGGCTTCTCCGATGTCGATCCGGTCCAGGCCCGCGTCAGCAAGCTGCCGGTGACCGTGCCCTATGTCGGCCATGCGTTCCCGGGCAGCACCTTCGACGTGCGCCAGGCCTTCGCGATCCATGCGCGCGGCATCGCCGACGCGGCGGCCAACACGCGCGGGCTCAGCCCCAAGGCGCGCGCCTTCACCATGTCGGCCGAGCTGTTCCTGATGCAGCACACGTGCCACTGGTACTGCCGCTCCAAGGCGGTGGCCTCGGCCCGCATGATGGCGCGCCACAAGACCTCCTACGCGCTGCTGCTGGACTCGGTCTCGCCCGCCACGCGCGAGGCCTACCGGACGCTCACCGGCCAGTAGGCCTCAGGCGAGCTTCTTCACCAGGACGTGGCTGCGCCGGTCCCAGTTGTACTTGCGCTTGCGCGCCTCCGGCAGCCAGTCCGGGTCGACCTGCACGAAGCCGCGCTTGATGAACCAGTGCATGGTGCGCGTGGTGAGCACGAAGATGCTGTCGAAGCCCTGTGCCCGGGCGCGCTGCTCGATGCGCTTGAGGATGCGTTCGCCGTCGCCCGTCGACTGCGCCTGCGGCGACACCGTGAGCGCCGCCATCTCGGCGGTGCGGGCCTCGGGGTAGGGGTAGAGCGCGGCGCAGCCGAAGATCACGCCGTCGTGCTCGATCACGGTGTATTGGTGGATGTCGCGCTCGATCTCGGTGCGGCTGCGCTTGACCAGGGTGCCGTCGCGCTCGAACGGCTCGATCAGCTGCAGGATGCCGCCGATGTCGTCGACCGTCGCCTCGCGCAGCGATTCGAGCTTCTCGTCGATCACCATGGTGCCGATGCCGTCGTGCACGTAGATCTCCAGCAGCAACGCGCCATCGACCGCGAACGGCAGGATGTGGCTGCGCTCGACACCGGCCTCGCAGGCCTTGACGCAGTGCTGCAGGTAGAAGCCGGTGTCGGTCGGCCGCTGCGCCGGCGGCAGCGTCGCCAGCAGCTTGCGCGCGGCATCCAGCGGCAGCTCGGTGTCGATCGGGTTGTCCTCGCTCTCGGGCAGTTCGCTGTCGACGCGGATGCCGTGGATCTCGGTGAGGAAGATCAGCTTGTCGGCCTGGATCGAGGTCGCGACGCTGGTGGCGACTTCCTCCATCGTCAGGTTGAAGGCCTCGCCGGTGGGCGAGAAGCCGAATGGCGACATCAGCACCATGGCGCCGAAGTCGAGCGTGCGGCGGATGCCCACGGCATCGACCTTGCGCACCAGGCCCGAATGCTTGAAGTCGATGCCGTCGATCACGCCGACCGGCCGCGCGGTGATGAAGTTGCCGGAGATCATGCGCACCGTGGAGCCGGCCATCGGCGTGTTGGGCAGGCCCTGGCTGAAGGCGGCCTCGATCTCGTAGCGCAGCTGGCCGGCGGCCTCCTGGGCCGAGTCGAGCGCGACCTCGTCGGTGATGCGCATGCCGTGCGAGTAGCGCGCCTCGTGGCCCTTGGCGCGCAATTGCTCGTTGACCTGCGGCCGGAAGCCGTGCACCAGCACGATCTTCACGCCCATCGACTGGATAAGCGCCAGGTCCTGGGCGATGTTCTGCAGCTTGCCCGCCGCGATGGCCTCGCCGGCGACGCCGACCACGAAGGTCTTGCCGCGATGCGTGTGGATGTAGGGCGCGACCGAGCGGAACCAGGGCACGAAGGTGAAGTTGAAGACGGCGGACATGCGGGTGGTGACGGCGGAGGATGGCGCGGAAAGCGGCGAAGTGGGTGGACGGGCCGAACGTCCGGCGGCCGGCGGGGCCACTGGCCGGGAAGGCGCGTGGTTCGGCAACGGGACTGGGATAATCGGGGATTCTCTCCGATGTGCCCCGCGCACGACCACCTGTCTTGTCCGCTTCCATCCCTTCTTCCGACGCTCGCGCGCCACTGGCCGCGCTGAGGATCGAATTCCCCGAATCCCTGCCGGTCTCGGCCCGGCGTGAAGAGATCGCGCAGGCCATCGCCGACCACCAGGTCGTCATCGTCTGCGGCGAGACCGGCTCGGGCAAGACCACGCAACTGCCCAAGATCGCCCTGCAGCTCGGACGCGGCAAGCTCGGCAAGCCGCCGGGGCAGGGCCGGCTGATCGGCCACACGCAGCCCCGGCGCATCGCCGCGAGCTCGGTCGCCAAGCGCATCGCCGAGGAACTGAAGACGCCGCTGGGCGACGTGGTCGGCTTCAAGGTGCGCTTCCAGGACCGGCTATCGCGTGATGCCTCGGTCAAGCTGATGACCGATGGCATCCTGCTGGCCGAGACGCAGACCGACCCGCTGCTCAAGGCCTACGACACGATCATCATCGACGAGGCCCACGAGCGCTCGCTGAACATCGACTTCCTGCTGGGCTACCTGCGCGAGATCCTGCCGCGCCGGCCCGACCTGAAGGTCGTCGTCACCTCCGCCACCATCGACGCCGAGCGCTTCGCGCAGCATTTCAGGTCGGCCCGGGGGCCGGCGCCGGTGATCTACGTGTCGGGCCGCACCTTCCCGGTCGAGCAGCGCTACCGGCCCTTCGAGGAGTCGCGCGACCACGACCTGAACGACGCCATCGCCGAAGGCGTCGACGAGCTCTGGCGCGATCCGCACAACGCCGGCGACATCCTGGTCTTCCTGCCCGGCGAGCGCGAGATCCGCGAGGCCGCCGACCACCTGCGGCGCCACCTCGCCAACCAGCCGGTGATGCGCGGCGCCGAGGTGCTGCCACTGTTCGCTCGTCTGTCGCCGGCCGAGCAGGACCGCATCTTCGAGGGCCACACCGGGCGCCGCGTGGTGCTGGCCACCAACGTCGCCGAGACCTCGCTGACGGTGCCCGGCACGCGCTACGTGATCGACACCGGCACGGCGCGCGTCAAGCGCTATTCGTTCCGCAGCAAGGTCGAGCAGCTGCTGGTCGAGCCGATCAGCCAGGCCGCGGCCAACCAGCGCGCCGGCCGCTGCGGCCGCGTGGCCAACGGCATCTGCATCCGGCTCTACGACGAGAAGGACTTCGAGAGCCGGCCGCGCTTCACCGACCCCGAGATCCTGCGCTCCTCGCTCGCCGGGGTCATCCTGCGCATGAAGTCGCTGCACCTGGGCGATGTCGAGCAGTTCCCGTTCCTGGAGCCGCCGCAGCGCCGCGCCATCGCCGACGGCTACCAGCTGCTCAACGAGCTGGGCGCGGTCGACGATGCCAACGAGCTGACGGCGGTCGGGCGCGAGCTGTCGCGCCTGCCGCTGGACCCGCGCGTGGGCCGCATGATCCTGGAGGCGCGCGAGCGCGGCGCGCTGCAGGAGGTGCTGGTGATCGCCTCCGCGTTGAGCGTGCAGGACGTGCGCGACCGGCCGATGGAGGCCCAGCAGCAGGCCGACCAGGCGCATGCCAAGTTCGACGACGAGAAGAGCGAATTCAGCGGCTACCTGACCCTGTGGAAGTGGCTCGGCGACGCGCGTGGCGGGGCGCCGGTGGCGACCTCGCGGCGCGAGATGGCGCAGCAGCAGGGCGGCCCGCGCCGCGCCAGCGCGGCGGTGCTGCCGGTGGCGCAGCGCCTGGCGCGTCCGGCGGTGGAGCCCCTGCCGGCGGCGGCCGCCACGGCGCCCACGCACAAGCTCACCAACCGCCAGTACGAGCAGCTGCTGCGGCAGAACTTCATCAACATCCGCCGCGTGCGGGAGTGGCGCGACATCCACTCGCAGCTGCTGACCGTGGTGGCCGAGCACAAGTGGCCGATGGGCGCGCAGGCGGCGAGCTACGAGGCGCTGCACCTGTCGATGCTCGCCGGCCTGCTGGGCAACATCGGCTGGAAGATGGAGGACCCGGGCGGTGGCGGCGGTGGCGCGACGCCGGCGGCCGGCCAGGGCCGGCCCTCGGGCTCGGGCGGCAATGGCGAATACCTGGGCGCGCGCGGCATCAAGTTCTTTCCGCATCCGGGCGCGCACCTGCGCAAGAAGCCGGGGCGCTGGATCGTGGCGGCCGAGCTGGTCGAGACCACGCGCCTGTTCGGTCGCGGCATCGCCCACATCGAGCCGCAATGGCTGGAGGAGGTCGCCGGCCACCTGCTGAAGAAGCAGCTGCTCGATCCGCACTGGGAGAAGAAGGGCGCGCAGGTCACGGCGCTGGAGCGCGCCACGCTCTACGGACTGGTGGTCTACAGCGGCCGGCGCATGGACTTCGCGCACATCGATCCGGTCGGCGCGCGCGAGATCTTCATCCGCGAGGCGCTGGTGGCCGGGCAGTGGGAGAGCCGCCTGCCGTTCCTGGCGGCCAACCGCAAGCTGGTCAAGGAGGTCGAGGGGCTGGAGCACAAGTCGCGCCGGCAGGACGTGCTGGTCGACGACGAGCTGATCTATGCCTTCTACGACGCCCAGCTGCCGCCCGACGTCGCCAGCGGCGCCTCGTTCGAGCACTGGTACCGCGAGGCCTCGCGCGCCCAGCCGCGCCTGCTCTACCTCTCGCGCGACGAGCTCATGCGCCACCAGGCCGCGGGCATCACGACGCAGTCGTTCCCGCCGACGATCCGCCTGGGCGGCGTCGACTGCGTGGCGGCGTACCTGCACGAGCCCGGCGACCCGAAGGACGGACTCACGGCCACCGTGCCGCTGTTCGTGCTCAACCAGGTCAGCGAGGAGCGCTGCGAGTGGCTGGTGACGGGCATGCTGCGCGACAAGGTGCAGGCGCTGCTCAAGAGCCTGCCGCAGCGCCCGCGCTCGCGCCTGGTGCCGCTGCCCGAGTCGGCCGCGCGATTGACCGAGGCGCTCTGCGCGCCCGAAGTCTTCGGCGCCGGTTCGCTGACCGATGCCCTGCTCAGGCGCGTGCGCGAGATCACCGGCATCGACGTGCTGCGCGCCGACTTCAAGCTCGACATGCTGCCGCCGCACCTGTTCATGAACCTGCGCGTGGTCGACGAGCATGGCCGGCAGCTGGGCATGGGGCGCAACCTGGGCGCGCTCAAGGCCGAGCTCGGGGCGCAGGCGCGCGGCGCCTTCCAGGCGCTGGCGGGCCTGAACGTGCGCGCGACGCCGGCCGCGGCCGAGCCGGTCGCCGCCACGGCCACGGTCGGCGCCCGGCGCCCGGCCGCGCCGGCGGCCGCCACCGCATCCCCGTCACTGCCGGCCGGGGCGCGCTACACGGCCTGGACCTTCGGCGAGCTGCCCGAGCTGATGGAGGTGCGGCGCGGGGCGCAGGCGCTGATCGGCTTCCCGGCCTTGGTCGACGGCGGCGATGGCGTGACCATCGAGGTCTTCGACGAGCCGGCCGTCGCGGCGGCCAGGCACCGCGTCGGCCTGCGCCGCCTGTTCGCGCTGCAGCTCAAGGACGCGCTCAAGTACCTGGAGAAGAACATCCCCGACCTGCAGAAGATGGCCGCCGCCTACATGTCGCTGGGCACGGCGGAGGAGCTGCGCCAGCAGATCGTCGACGTGGCTCTCGACCGCGCCTTCCTGCAGGAGCCGCTGCCGACCGACGAGGCCGCGTTCCGGCGCCGGCTCGACGAGGGGCGTGGCCGCCTCACGCTCATCGCCAGCGAGGTCGCGCGCCTGGCCGGCGCGGTGCTGGTCGACTACGCGGCCGCCACGCGCAAGATCAAGGACACCAAGGCGCATCCCGCCGCCACGGCCGATGCCGCCCAGCAGCTGCAGCGACTGATGGGCAAGCGCTTCATCGCCGACACGCCCTGGACGCAGCTGCAGCATGTCGCGCGCTACCTGAAGGCCATCACCCTGCGCCTGGACAAGATCCGCAGCGATCCGGCGCGCGATGCCACGCGCCTGGCCGAGCTTCAGCCACAGGAGCAGCGCTACTGGCGCCTGGTGGCCGAGCGCAAGGGCGTGGCGGACGAGCGCATGCTGGAATTCCGCTGGCTGCTGGAGGAGCTGCGGGTGAGCTTCTTCGCCCAGGAACTGCGCACGCCCCAGCCGGTGAGCGTCAAGCGCCTGGACAAGGCCTGGGCACAGCTCTCCCACTGAGGATGCGCGCCGCCGATGCCTCGCGCGGCCGGCCCGGCCATCGCCGGAGCCCGGCCCCGGGACGGCGTCAGAGGCGCGCCAGCCGCTCCAGCGCCAGTTCGAGCGTCTCGTCCTTCTTGGCGAAGCAGAAGCGCACCACGCGCTGGTCGAAGCCATCGCCATAGAAGGCCGACAGCGGGATCGCGGCGACGCCGATCTCCTTGACCAGCCACTGGCAGAACGCGGCCTCGTCGAGGTCGGTCACCGAGCGGATGTCGACGCACTGGAAGTACGTGCCGGCGCTGGGCAGCAGGCGCAGGCGCGTGCCCGCCAGGCCGGCCGTGAACAGGTCGCGCTTGCGCTGGTAGAACGCCGGCAGGTCGAGATAGGGCCGCGGATCGGTCATGTACTGCGCCAGCGCGTACTGCATCGGCGTGTTGACCGTGAAGACGTTGAACTGGTGGACCTTGCGGAATTCCGCCATCAGCGCCGCCGGCGCCGCCACGAAGCCGATCTTCCAGCCGGTCACGTGATAGGTCTTGCCGAAGCTGCTGACGATGAAGGCGCGCGCCGCCAGGTCCGGGAAGCGCGCCGCGCTCTCGTGGCGCACGCCGTCGAAGACCATGTGCTCGTAGACCTCGTCGGCGATCAGCAGCACGTCGGTCGGCGCGAGCAGCGCCTCCAGCGCGCGCATCTCCTCGGTGGTCCAGACCGTGGCGCTGGGGTTGTGCGGCGTGTTGACGATGATCGCGCGCGTGCGGGGCGTGAGGGCCGAGGCGATGCGGTCGAAGTCCGGCCGGAAGGTGCCGGGCGTGAGCGGCACGCGCACCACGGTGCCACCGGCGAGTTCGATGTTCGGCACGTAGCTGTCGTAGCACGGCTCCAGCACGATCACCTCGTCGCCCGGCCGCACCACCGCCAGCACCGCCGTGATGATGGCCTGGGTGGCGCCGGCGGTGACGGTGATCTCGCTGGCGGCGTCGTAGCGGTGGCCGTAGAGCGTCTCGATCTTGGCGGCGATGGCCTCGCGCAGCGCCGGCACGCCGGGCATCGGCGGGTACTGGTTGTGGCCGGCCGCCATCGCGGCGCCGACGGCCGCGGGCAGCGCCGGATCGCAGGCGAAGTCCGGGAAGCCCTGGCCGAGGTTGACCGCATGGTGCTCGGTGGCGAGCGCGGACATCACGGTGAAGATGGTCGTGCCCACGGCGGGCAGCTTGGTGGCAACGCTCGGCGTGCGGGGCGTGCGGGGCGTGCGGGGCGTGCGGGGCGCGCGGGGCGTGGAGACGGGGGAGGTCGACGTCGACGGCATGTTCAGAGTTCGTAGTCTTCGGGGTGGCCGCTCAAGGCCTTGGCGATCAGGTTGCGGTCGAGCCGGTCGCTCAGCAGTTCGGCGAACTTGAAGACGAAGTTGCGCAGGTAGGCGCTGCGCTTGAAGGCGACGCGCGCGATGTTGCTGCCGAAGATGTGCCCCATCGGCCGCACCACCAGGTCGGCGTTGGAATCGTCGCGCACCGCCATCTCGGCCACGATGCCGATGCCCAGGCCGAGCCGGACATAGGTCTTGATGACGTCCGAATCGATCGCTTCCAACGCGATGCGCGGCGTCAGCTTCTTCTGCGCGAACGCGTGGTCGATGCGGGTGCGGCCGGTGAAGGAGGGGTGGTAGGTGATGATCGGCTCGGCCGCCAGGTCCTCGAGCGACAGGCGCTCCTTGGCGACCAGCGGGTGCTCCTTGGGCAGCACCAGCACGTGCTGCCATTCATAGCAGGGCAGCGTCACCAGCTCGGCATAGCCGTCGAGCGACTCGGTGGCGATGCCGATCTCCGCAACCTCGTCGATGACCATGCGCGCCACCTGGTCGGGCGAGCCCTGGTGCAGGCTGACATTGACCTTGGGATAGGCCTCGCGCAGGTGGACCACCGGCAGCGGCAGCACATAGCGGGCCTGGGTGTGGGTGGTGGCGATCGACAGCGTGCCGCTGTCCTGGGCGCTGAACTGCTCGCCGATCCGCTTCAGGTTGCCGACCTCCCGCATGATCAGGCCGATGCTCTCGATCACGTGCTGGCCGGGTTCGGTCACGCGCTTGAGGCGCTTGCCATGGCGCGCGAAGATCTCGACGCCGAGCTCCTCCTCGAGCTCGATGATGGCCTTCGACACCCCGGGTTGCGACGTGTGCAGGGCCTTCGCGGCCTCCGTCAGATTGAGATTGCGACGGACCGCTTCCTGAACGAATCTGAATTGATGCAAGTTCATAACGAATTATGTTTTTTTGTGTAATTCATTATGCCGTAATAATCTATAGAAACTTTCCTATTAACCGTTCAATGCCATGTTCGCCAGCAGCTCGATGACGCGCGGATCCTCGCCCACCGCGGAGGCCACCGTGATGTCGACCGAGGGGTGCGCGGCGCGCAGGTCCTCCACCAGCAGCGGCAGGTCCTCGCGCGCATGCTTGCCGATGCCCAGGAACAGCGGAACGATGCGCAACGCACCGGCGCCGTCGGCCACCAGTCGGGCGGCCGCCGTGGGCAGGTCGGGAACCACCAGCTCGAGGTAGGAGCAGGCCACCAGGACCTGCGGATCCTGCAGCCGGATGCGCGCGGCCACGGCTTCGACCGGTTCGCGCCAGCGCGCGTCGCGCGAGCCATGGGCGAACAGCAGGACGCCGCGGCGCGACTCGGTCGGGGAGGGAGGGGAATCGTTCATGCGGGACGGCCGGGTGCGGAGGGGACGGTGGAGGAGGAGCGGCAGCCTGCCTGCGGCGCTAGCGCCGCAGCACCAGCCAGCCGAAGGTCGCCAGCGACAGCACGGTGTAGATCAGCCCCGGTGCCGCCGCCGTCAGCCAGGGCAGCCAGTTGCTCAGGTTGCCGATGTAGCCGAACACGTTGTTCAGCAGGAAGAAGCTGATGCCGATCATCACGCCGCCGAAGACATAGCTGGTGATGCCCTTCTGGCGGAAGTGCAGGTAGGCGAAGGGCAGGGCGAGCACCACCATCACCAGGCAGGACAGCGGATAGAACACCTTGCGCCAGAACTGGATCTCGTAGCGCTGCGCCGTCTGGGCGTTGGCCTCCAGGTGGCGGATGTACTCGAACAGGTCGATGGTGGGCATGCGCTCGGGCTTGAGCAGCGCCACCGAGATCATCTCGTTGGTCAGCGACGTCGGCCATTTCCATTCGGGCAGCGCGATGGTCTCGATGCGCGCCGTGTCCTTGGCGCCGCGCGTGTCGTAGCGCTGGCGCTCGACCTGCGACAGCACCCAGGCGCCGTCGACGATGCGCGCCGAGGCGGCCGAGGTCTGCGACGACACATAGCCCTTGGCGTCGAACTCGAAGATCCGCGGCGCCACCAGCACGCCGTCGCGGTTGAGGGCCGAGACATTGACGGCATACGACATGTCGCCCTGCTTCTCCTTCAGCCAGGCGCCGGTGATGCCGGCCGCCGCCGCGTACATCTCGCCCCGGTAGCGGGTCTTGACCAGTTGCGCCCCGCGGTCGGCGTAGGGCGCCACGTAGTCGCCGACGGCGAAGGTCAGCACCACGAAGCCCAGTCCCAGCATCAGCAGGGTGCGCAAGGCCCGCCAGGGCCCCAGGCCGCTGGTGCGCAGGATGGTGTATTCGGAGCTCTGGGCCAGCCGCGCCATCACGAAGATGGTGCCGATCAGCACCGCGATGGGCAGCAGCTCGTAGAGGTGGCTGGGCACCAGCAGGGCGACATAGAGCAGGGCCTGGGGCACGCCGTAGTCCAGGCTGTCGGCGCGGCCGATGCTCGAGAGCTCGTCGATGAAGTCGAAGAAGAAGAACAGGGCCAGGAAGCCGAGGGCGACGAAGGCGACCGACTTCAGCACCTCGGCATAGATCAGGCGGCGGATGGTTCTCACGTGCGCGGGTCCGGGGTCGCGGGCACGGCGGCGCGGCGCGCGCGGCGGACCCAGTTGTTGTTGCGCTTGGCCAGCCAGAGCGCGGTCAGTGCCAGCACGCCGCCATGCAGGCCGATCAGGTAGGTGGCCATGCCGACGCGGCCCGAGGCGACCCAGCTCTGGCCGAGGTTGATCAGGTTGAGATAGACCACGAAGGCGAAGAAGGCCAGCATCAGGTTGCCGCTGCGGCCCACGCGCGGATTGACGCTGGTGAGGGTCAGGGCGAGCAGCACGAAGTTGGCGCCGGCCAGCAGCATGCCCAGGCGCCAGCCGAGCTCGCCGCGATTGACCGGCGTCGGATCGGCCAGCAGCTGCGCCGTCGGCCGCGAACGCGCCGGCTTGTCCTGCAGCGCCGCCGCCGTGTCGCCGCCGACCCGGGCGCCATAGGTGCCGAACTCGCTGATCTTCAGGGGACCGGGCACCAGCGGCCGCTCGAGCCGCTGGCCGTTGCTCAGCAGCAGGTAGCGGCCGTCGCCGACGGTGTCGATGCGACCGCTGCGCGCCGACGTGATCAGCTGCTTGTCGCGCTCGATCGAGGAGATGAAGACATTGGTCGCCGTGGCGCCGTCGGGCGTGTCCTTGTCGATGAAGAAGACCCGGTTGCGGCCGGCCGATTCGCGGAATTCACCGGGCGTGATGCGCTCGAGGTCGCCACGGCGCTCGTACTGGTCGCGCATGCCCTGGGTCTGCGAGTTGGCCCAAGGCCAGCCGAACACCGCCAGCAGTCCGACCAGCACCAGCACCGGCCAGGCGAAGCGGAACAGCGGCTTGGCGAAGTCGACCAGTCCGCGCCCGCTGGAGAACCAGATCACCATCTCGCTGTCGGCGTACATGCGCGAGAGCGTGCCCACGATGGCCACGAACAGGCTCAGGCTGAGGATGGTGGGCATGTAGCCGAGCACCGTGTAGGCCATCACCAGCATCACGTCCGACGGATCGACACTGCCCTTGGACGCCAGTCCGAGCGTGCGGATCAGCATCATGGTCATCACGATGGTGGCCAGGACCACCAGGGTGGCGCTGAAGCTGCGCGACAGCTCCTTGCGAAGAGTGGAATGAAATAACATCGTCGGAGGAAAAAAAGGATTATGGACTTCCAGCTCAAGACCCTCACGACCGCCCAGGCGGCGAACGAAAAGACCGACGCGCTGATCGTGCTCGTCGCCGAATCACCCGGGGTCGAGGCGACGCAGAAGACCTCTCCCACGCCCGGCGATGACGCCCTGGCGGCCCTGATCGCGCAGGTGCGGCAGGCCGGCGACCTGCCGGCGAAGGCCGGCAAGCTGCTGGCGCTGTACCGGCCGGCCGGCATCGCCGCGGCGCGCGTCATGCTGGTCTCGGCCGGCGACGGCCTGCCGGCGGCCGTGCGCAGCGCCGTGCTGGCGGGCGTCGGCGCGGCCAAGGCCCTCGATCCCAAGCGCCTGACGATCGTCTTCGCGGGCCCGACGCAGGCGCCGGCGGTGCATGCGGCGGTCCTCGCCGCGGCCGATGCCACCTATGTCTACGTGACCACCAAGCCTAAGGCCGAGGCGCGCAGCGTGCGCCAGCTGGTGGTGGGCCTGCCCGATTCGGGCGCCACGGCCGATGCCTTCGCCCAGGCGCAGGCGACCGTCGCCGGCATCGAGCTGGCCAAGGAATGGGGCAACCGCCCGTCCAACCACGCCACGCCGACGCTGCTGGGCGAGGCCGCGCGCGAGCTCGCCGCACTGCCGCGCATCCAGTGCGAGGTGCTCGGCCCCAAGGAAGTGGCCAAGCTGGGCATGGGTTCCTTCGCCGCCGTGGCGCAGGGTTCCGAGGAGCCATTGCGCTTCATCGTGCTGCGCTACCAGGGCGCGGCCAAGGGCGACGCGCCCGTGGTGCTGGTCGGCAAGGGCATCACCTTCGACACCGGCGGCGTCTCGATCAAGCCGGCCGGCGACATGGACGAGATGAAGTACGACATGTGCGGCGCGGCCAGCGTCCTGGGCGTGTTCCGCGCGCTCGGCGAGATCCGCCCGGCGATCAACGTGGTCGGCCTGATCCCGTCGTGCGAGAACATGGTCAGCGGCCGGGCGCTCAAGCCCGGCGACGTCGTCACCAGCATGAGCGGCCAGACCATCGAGGTGCTCAACACCGACGCGGAAGGGCGCCTGGTGCTGTGCGACGCGCTGACCTACGCCAAGCGCTTCTCGCCGCGCGCGGTGATCGACATCGCGACCCTGACGGGCGCCTGCGTCGTGGCCCTCGGCGGCGTGCGCAGCGGGCTGTTCGCCTCCGACGACGCCCTGGCGCAGGCCCTGGCCGACGCCGGCGAGCGCGCGCAGGACCGCTGCTGGCGCATGCCGCTGGACGACGAGTACGCCGACGGCCTGAAGACCAGCTATGCCGACGTCGCCAACATCGGCGGCCGGGCCGGTGGCGCGATCACCGCGGCCAAGTTCCTGCAGCGCTTCGCCGCCGACTTCCCGTGGGCGCATCTCGACATCGCCGGCACGGCCTGGAAGAGCGGCGCCGCCAAGGGCTCCACCGGACGCCCGGTGGGCCTGCTGCTGGCCTACCTGATGGCCCAGGCCGAGGCCGGGTCCTCCGGCGCGACCGACGGCACGGTCGCCACCACCGCGCCAGCGGCCCCGGGCACGCGCAAGGCGGGCGCCAAGCGGGCCTCCCGCTCGGGCGCGAAGACCGGGCGATCGGCGTCGTGACCGGCATCGACTTCCACTTCAACACGCCCGACAAGATCCACCACGCCTGCCGGCTGCTGCGCAAGGCCGTGGCGGCGCGCGGCGCGCGGGTGGTGGTGGTCGGCGATGCCGCGATGCTGGAGGCCATCGACGTCGCGCTGTGGCAGCTCTCGCC
Source organism: Variovorax sp. PEI5 (assembly GCF_056679935.1). Lineage (NCBI taxonomy): Bacteria > Pseudomonadati > Pseudomonadota > Betaproteobacteria > Burkholderiales > Comamonadaceae > Variovorax > Variovorax sp. PEI5. The sequence continues at coordinate 1,061,478 of NZ_CM155257.1, read as the reverse complement.
GGCCGACTTCATCGCGCACTGCCGCGACGATGCCGCGCCCGGCATGCTGTCGCGCTCGCCGGTGGTGCTGGCGGCGGGCGGCGAGGCACGGGCGCCGCACCACCAGGTGCTGGTGAACCTGGGCGCCGACGTCCCGGCCGGTTTCGGCCGCTTCGAGCGGCTGGTCGACATCGTCAGCGACGACGAGGAGGACCGGCGGATGGCGCGCTCGCGCTGGCGTCACTATGCCGACCGGGGCTATGCCATCACCCGGCACGACTTCAACGCCGGAGGCCGGGCATGAGCGCGAATCCTCCCGGGCGCACGCCGCCGGCCTTCGTGCCGACCCTGACGGCCGTGCTCGAGCCCGGTCCCGGCGTCGTCGACGAGGGCGACACCGGCTCGATCGAGGCGCGCGTCCTGCAGCGCGTCATGTCGCGGCTCGACGCCGATCTGGAGACCCGCCTGGGCGATGCCGTGGCGGCCGCGGTGGAGGCCCAGCTCGACGTCATGGTGCCGCGTCTGCGGCGCGACATGCAGGCCGCGCTGCGTGCCCTGATCGCCGAGGCCCTGGCGCGCGAACTTGCGGAAAACCCGCAGTCGCCCCCGCCCTGAACGCCTCCGGGCGCGGGCTACACTGCGCGCGGTTCAAACACGCGCGGATGCGGCGGCCACAGGACGGCGCGGAACTTGCTCGGATGTCCCAGGCGGTTTCGGCGGCCGGTTTTTCCATCACCCTCAACTCGTTTCCCTGGAGTTTTCTCATGCAATTGAAATGGACCGCGGTCGCACTGGCCGCCCTGACCCTGGTGGCCTGCGGCAAGAAGGAAGAAGCGGCCGCCCCTGCCGCCACGACGCCGACCGCCGCCGCGCCGGCGGCCGCTCCCGCGGGTGAGACGGTCGTCGTGAAGATCGGCCACGTCGGGCCAGTCAGCGGAGCGATCGCGCACCTGGGCAAGGACAACGAGCTGGGCGCCAAGATGGCCATCGAGGACCTGAATTCCCGTGGTATCAAGCTCGGTGGCAAGACCGCCAAGTTCGAGCTGGTCGCCGAGGACGACGCCGGCGATCCCAAGCAGGGCACGGCCGTGGCGCAGAAGCTGGTCGACAGCAAGGTCAACGGCGTGGTGGGCCACCTGAACTCCGGCACCACGATCCCCGCGTCCAAGCTCTACAGCGACGCCGGCATCCCGCAGATCTCGCCCTCGGCGACCAACCCCAAGTACACGCGCCAGGGCTTCAAGACCACCTTCCGCGTCGTCGCCGACGACACGCAGCTCGGCGGCACGCTCGGCCGCTACGCGGTCGACACGCTCAAGGCCAAGAACATCGCCGTCATCGACGACCGCACGGCCTATGGCCAGGGCGTCGCCGACGAGTTCGAGAAGGCCGCCAAGGCCGCCGGCGCCACCATCGTCGGCCACGAGTTCACGACCGACAAGTCGACCGACTTCAATGCCATCCTGACCAAGCTCAAGGGCGCCAAGCCCGACGTGGTGTTCTTCGGCGGCATGGACGCGGTGGGCGGCCCGATGCTCAAGCAGGTCAAGCAGCTGGGCATGAATGTCAAGTTCATGGGCGGCGACGGCCTGTGCACCGGCGAGCTGGCCAAGCTCGCGGGCGACGCGGTGGGCGAGGACATGGTGGTCTGTGCCGAGGCCGGCGGTGTCGATGGCGACCTGAAGGCGCCGCTCGATGCCTGGAAGACGAAGTTCAAGGAGAAGAACAACGTCGACGTGCAGCTCTATGCGCCCTACGTGTACGACGCGGTGCAGATCCTGGCCGCCGCCATGGAGAAGGCCGGTTCGTCCGATCCGGAGAAGTACCTGCCCGAGATCGGCAAGATCGAATACAAGGGCCTGACCGGCCCGATCGCCTTCGACGAGAAGGGCGACGTCAAGAATGGCGCGCTGACGCTCTACACGTACAAGGGCGGTGCCCGCACCCAGATCTCGGTGGTGCGCTGATCGACCGGAAGACATCGGCGCCACGCGCCGGTGGAAAGGAACGAAGGGGCCTCGCGCCCCTTTTTCTTCGTCCGCGCCGTTCAGGCGCCAGTCGGGATCAGGCGCGCCACGTAGCGCGCCAGCGATGCGTCGGGACCCAGCGCCAGCTGCAGCGAGGCCTGGGCCCGTTCCATGTGACCGGCCAGGCATTCGCGCGCGGCCTTCAGTCCCAGCAGGGCCACCAGGGTGGACTTGCCGGCATCGCGGCCGACGTCCTTGCCCAGGACCACGGTGCTGCCGCAGGCATCGGCGATGTCGTCGGCGAGCTGGAAGGCCTGGCCGAGTTCGGTCGCGAAGGCGGTCAGCGCCGCCCGGGTCGCGACATCGGCATGCGCGGCGAGCGCGGCCATCTCCACCGCCGCGGTGAACAGGGAGCCGGTCTTGAGCTGGTTGGTCTGCACGATCGACTCGGCGCTGCGCTGGACGCGGCCGTCGCGCAGGTCGCGGCACTGGCCGCCGACCAGGCCACGCGGGCCGATGGCCTCGGCCAGCACGGTCATGCAGCGCACCCGCACGGCGGGTGCCAGGCTGCTGCTGCCGGCCGCGGCGAACGCCTGCCCGAGCAGCGCGACGGCCGCCAGGATGGCGACGTCGTCGCCATGCAGCACATGCAGCGCCGGCCGGCCACGGCGCAGTTGCGCATCGTCCATGCAGGGCAGGTCGTCCAGGGCCAGGGAGGCGGCATGCACCATCTCCAGCGCGCAGGCGGCATCGATGACATCGCCCGCTTCGACACCGAGGTCCTCGGCGGCCAGCAGCAGCAGCAGCGGGCGCAACCGTTTGCCCGGCGCCAGCGCGCAGGCATGCATCGCGCAGGACACCGTGTCGGTGTCGGGCTGCGGCGCCGGGATCCAGGCCAGCAGGCGTTCGTCGACGCGCGCGCGCAGCGCATCCACGTGCGACGCGAAGCCGAGCGAGGCGAGCGCGTCGAGTGCCGGGGAGGGTCGGAGGGCGGGAGAGGTCAGCATGAGCGGTTTTTATAACGTGACAACCTTCAAAGCGGTGTCGGCCGACAGCGCACGCTCTTCCGACTCCCCAGAATCGATCGATCGTCAGTTCCCCCTCATGCCTCACCTCGCGATCATTGCGCCGCCCTTCACCAGCCACATCCGGGCACTCGAGGCATTGGCGGACGCCCTGCATCAGCGGGGACATCGCATCAGCTGGTTCCATCAGGCCGACGTCGGCACGCTGATTCGCAGCCCCCACATCGAATTCCACGCGCTGGGCGCCGACACGCATCCGGCCGGCTCGCTCGATGCCATCGTGGCACGGGCGGCGAATCCCGCAGGCCCGTCGGGCCTGCGCCGCGTGATCCGCGATGTCGCCGCGACCACCGACATGCTCTGCCGCGAGGCTCCGGCGCGTCTGCGCGCCCAGGGCGTCGATCTGGTCATCGCCGACCAGATGGAGGCGGCGGGCGGCCTGGTGGCGGCCCACCTGGGCCTGCCGTTCGTCTCGGTGGCCTGCGCGCTGCCGGTCGATCGCGAGCCGCGCGTGCCGTTGCCGGTGATGCATTGGGGCGCCGCCACCGACCCGGCCGGGCTGCAGATGAACCAGGGCAGCGAACGCGTCTACGACTGGCTCATGCGGCCCCATGCCGAGGTGATCGCGCGCCATGCGGCCGCCTTCGGCCTGCCGCCGCGCACCCGGCTCGACCAGTGCCTGTCGCCATCGCTGGAGATCGCGCAGACCGTGCCCGGTTTCGACTTCCCGCGCGAGGCCGCGCCGGCGACGCTCCATGCGGTCGGTCCGCTGCGTGGCGCGACCACCGCCGAGGACGCGCTCGACCGGCATGCGCCCGGCCTCGCCGACGACCGACCCTTCGTCTTCGCCTCGCTCGGCACATTGCAGGGCGGGCGCTTCCGACTGTTCCGACGGATCGCACGCGCCTGCCGGGCCGAGGGCGTGCAATTGCTGGCGGCGCACTGCGACCGGCTCGACGCGCGCCAGGCCGAGGCCCTGCGGCGCGCCGGCGCGACCTGGGTCACCGGCTTCGCGCCGCAGCGGGCGGCCATCGCGCGGGCCGATGTCGTGGTGACGCATGCCGGGCTCAACACCGTCATGGATGCGCTGGCCGCCGGCAAGCCGATGCTGGCGCTGCCGATCGCCTTCGATCAGCCGGGCTGCGCGGCGCGCGTGGTGCACGCGGGCGTCGGCCTGCGGCTCTTCCCGGGGCTGATGACCACCCGGGCGATCCGCCAGGCCCTCCGTCGGCTGCTGGACGAGCCCCGGTTCGCCCTGGCGGCCCGGGCGCTGGCCCCCCGGGTGCATGCCGCCGGCGGCACGGCGCTGGCGGCGGATCTCGTCGAGGCGCAACTGGAGACGCGACCCGATGCCGAGTGCCCGCGCATCGCCGACGCAGCCATTCCCACTGCCACCACCGGCGCCGGCGCGCCGACCGCCACCGGACCGGCAACGGATTGCGACCTGCTGCTGGTCGGCGGTGGTCTGAGCAACGGCCTGATCGCCTGGCGGCTGGCGCAGCGGCGTCCCGAACTGCGCGTGATCGTGCTGGAGAGCGACGACGTGGCGGGCGGCAACCACACCTGGTCGTTCCACGACGCCGACCTGGACGCGGCGCAGAACGCCTGGATCGCGCCGCTGGTGGCGCATCGCTGGCCGGCCCATGCCGTGCGCTTCCCGCAGCGCCGGCGCCGCGTCGAAGGCGGCTATGCGTCGGTCACCTCGAGCCGCTTCGATGCGGTGCTGCGCGACGCCCTGGGTGACCGGCTGCGCTTCGGCACGCCGGTGCGTCGGCTGGATGCGCGATCCGTCACCCTGGCCGATGGCCGCGTGCTGACGGCCGGCTGCGTGCTCGATGGCCGTGGCGCGCGGCCGAGCCCGCACATCGCGCTCGGTTTCCAAAAATTCCTCGGCCAGGAGATCCGCACGGCCGCGCCGCACGGCCTCGTCGAGCCGGTGCTGATGGATGCCACGGTCGATCAGCACGATGCCTACCGCTTCGTCTACCTGCTGCCGTTCTCGCCCGACACCCTGCTGATCGAGGACACCTACTACGCCGATGGCGCCGCGCTCGACGATGCCGTGCTGCGCGAGCGCATCGCCGCCTATGCCCGGGCGCAGGGCTGGCGCATCGCCGAGGTGCTGCGCGAGGAGCGGGGCGTGCTGCCGATCGTGCTGGCCGGCGACATGGAGGCGTTCTGGCGTGATGCCGGCGCGGGCCCGGTGCCGGTCGGCCTGGCGGCGGCGCTGTTCCATCCGACCACCGGATATTCGCTGCCCGATGCCGTCCGGCTGGCCGACCTCGTCGCCACGCTGCCGGTGCTCGACCTCGACGCGGTGCGTGGCGCGGTGCGCGACCACGCCTTGCGCACCTGGCGCGACCGGGGCTTCTTCCGCCTGCTCAACCGCATGCTGTTCCGCGCCGCCGAGCCGACCCGGCGCTGGCGCGTGATGCAACGTTTCTATGGCCTGCCGGCGCCGCTGGTCGCGCGCTTCTATGCCGCGCGACCGACGCTCGCCGACCAGCTTCGCATTCTCACGGGCAAGCCGCCGGTGCCACTGGGTGCCGCGCTGCGCGCCGCCCTGGCCACCGACCTGCGCGGACCGCCCGCAACCCAGGAACCCATCCCTTATGAAACCCGCTCGTAGCGCCATCGTCGTGGGGGCCGGCTTCGGCGGACTCGCGCTGGCCATCCGCCTGCAGTCCGCCGGCGTCCAGACCACCCTGCTCGAGGGCCGCGACCAGCCCGGCGGCCGCGCCTATGTCTATCGCGACCAGGGCTTCACCTTCGATGCCGGACCGACCGTCATCACCGATCCCACGGCCCTGGAGGAACTGTTCACGCTCTCCGGGCGCCGCATGTCCGACTATGTCGAGCTGCTGCCGGTGGCGCCGTTCTATCGCCTGTGCTGGGAGGACGCGCCGCCGTTCGACTACGCCAACGACCAGGCCGACCTCGATGCGCAGATCGCCGCCCGCTCGCCCGAGGACGTCGAGGGCTATCGCCGCTTCCTGGCCTATTCGCGCGCCGTCTTCGACGAGGGCTATCTCAAGCTGGGCACGGTGCCGTTCCTGTCGTTCCGCAGCATGGTGCAGGCCGGACCGGCGCTGGCCAAGCTGCAGGCCTGGCGCAGCGTCTACAGCATGGTGTCGAAGTTCATCAAGGACGAGCACCTGCGCCAGGCCTTCAGCTTCCATTCGCTGCTGGTGGGCGGCAATCCGTTCGCCACCTCGTCGATCTATGCCCTGATCCACGCGCTGGAGCGCGAGTGGGGCGTGTGGTTCCCGCGTGGCGGCACCGGCGCGCTGGTGCAGGGCATGGTGCGCCTGTTCGAGGACCTGGGTGGCACGCTGCGCCTGAATGCCCCGGTGGCCCGGATCGAACTGGAACGCCGGCGCGCGAGCGGCGTGGTGCTGGGTGGCGCCTTCGCCGGCGAACGCATCCCGGCCGACATGGTGGCGAGCAATGCCGACGTGGTCCACACCTACGAGGCACTGCTCGGCCACGAGCCCCGTGGCCGGCTCGAGAGCAAGCGGCTCAAGCGCAAGAATTTCTCGATGTCGCTGTTCGTCATCCACTTCGGTCTCAAGCGCCGGCACGAGCACCTGCGCCACCACACGGTGTGCTTCGGTCCGCGCTACAAGGAGCTGATCCAGGAGATCTTCCACGGCAAGACGCTGGCCGACGACTTCTCGCTCTACCTGCACGCGCCCTGCGTCACCGATCCGTCGCTGGCGCCCGAGGGCTGCGGCGCGCACTATGTGCTGGCGCCCGTTCCCCATCTTGGCAACGCCGATATTGACTGGGAGGTCGAGGGTCCGCGCTTCCGGGATCGTATTCTTCAGTACCTAGAAAAGTATTACATCCCTGACCTGCGTGCCGACCTCGTGACCAGTCGAATCTTCACCCCCGCCGATTTCCGCGACGAACTGGGCGCGCACCTGGGCTCGGCCTTCTCGCTGGAGCCGTTGCTGACCCAGAGCGCCTGGTTCCGCCCGCACAACCGCGACCGCCTGATCCCCAATCTCTACATCGCCGGCGCCGGCACGCATCCGGGCGCCGGAGTGCCGGGCGTGGTGGGTTCGGCCAAGGCGACGGCCGGGCTGATGCTGGAGGAGGATGCATGAACCCTCGCAGGCCCGTCGGTCGGCCCCGTGTCGATTCGACCTCGATCCATGCCGAACAGGCGATCCGCCAGGGCTCCAAGAGCTTCGCCGCCGCCGCCAGGCTGTTCGACCCGGCGACGCGCGACAGCGCCGTCAAGCTCTATGCGTGGTGCCGCCATTGCGACGATGTCATCGACGGGCAGTCGCTCGGCCATGGACAGGTCGGGGGCGACCGCGAGGATGGCGCCGGACGCATCGCCGAGTTGCGGGCCCTCACCCTCGGCGCCTGCCGGGGCGAGCCGATGACGCATCCGGCCTTCGTCGGGCTGCAGCAGATCGTGCAGGCGCACGGGATCCCCGAGCACTATCTGATGGAGCACCTGGCCGGTTTCGCGATGGATGTCGATCCCGCCACGCGCTACGAATCCATCGACGACACCCTGCGCTATGCCTGGCGCGTGGCCGGCGTGGTGGGCGTGATGATGGCGCTGCTGATGGGCACGCGCGGCGGCGCCTCGGTGCCGGCCCACGTACTGGACCGCGCCTGCGACCTGGGCGTGGCCTTCCAGTTCACCAACATCGCGCGCGACATCGTCGAGGACGCCGCCATCGGCCGGGTCTACCTGCCGGCGCAGTGGCTGCGCGAAGCCGGGCTGCCCGTGGGCGATCCGATGGCGTTGACGCGGCGCGAGCATCGCGCGGCGCTGGCGATGGTCGCGGCGCGGCTGGTGGAGGCGGCGGAGCCGTATTACCGCTCATCGATGACCGGCATCGCCACCTTGCCGATCCGCTCGGCCTGGTCGATCGCCACGGCGCGCGGGGTGTACCGGCACATCGGCCATCTGGTGCGCCAGCGCGGTCCCCACGCCTGGGACCAGCGGGCGGCGACGTCGCGCTGGGACAAGCTGCGCTTCGTGGTACGGGGCGGGGCGGTGGCATTGCTGTCGCGCGCGCTGCCGCCACGTTCGCGGGCGCCGCAGCTGTGGCGACGGCCGGTCTGATCCAAGGGGCCTGAGGCCGTGCCGATCCGGTGGGCGCGCGGCCGGTCCGTCGCGGTGGCCGGAGCGCGGTCGATTCAGGAAAGGCGGCGAGCGGCTCGACCGTTCAGTGGCCGGCGTCGATCGCGCGGCGCTGGTCGGCGCGCCGGGTCTGGGCGGCCTGCAGCTGCTGCTTGAGGCGCCGGGGCGAGGGCGCCCACAGGAATCCGAACGACACGCAGCCTTCGCGGCCCCGCACCGCGTGGTGCAGCCGATGCGCCTGGTAGAGCCGCTTCAGGTAGCCGCTGCGCGGCGTCCAGCGCAATGGCCAGCGCCGATGCACCATGCCATCGTGGGCGACGAAATACAGCGCGCCATACAGCGTCATGCCGGCGCCGATCCACTGCAATGGCCAAGCGCCACGCATGCCGAACCAGACCAGCGCGATCGCCACGCCCGCGGACACGATCGCATACAGGTCGTTGGCCTCGAACCAGCCGCGCCGCGCCTCGTGGTGCGAGGCGTGCCAGCCCCAGCCGAAGCCATGCATCACGTACTTGTGCGCCACCCAGGCGAATGCCTCCATGCCGGCGGCGGTGGCGAGGACGATGAGGAGGTTGGACAGGAAGGACACGTGGGAGTCGGTCGAGCAATGCGGGGGTCGAGTCAGGGATGGGCGGCTTTACGACCAGGCAGCCACCGACGACTATCGCCGACCGTCGCGTGCCGGTCGAAGGCGGACATCCGGCGTCATCGTAAGGCCAGCGCGCCGGAGCGAGGATGCGGGTGGGGAAAGGCCATCCTGGAAAGCCGCTCGAGGCGTGTGGGGCCCTGGTGCCGAGGACGCACCCGGTCGCGCGTCATCCAAAGAAAAAGCCCGGCTCCCTGTGGAGGGCCGGGCTTTCTGGATGCTCGCGACGGATCGCGAACAATGATTTGGCGGAGCAGGCGGGATTCGAACCCGCGGAGGGCTATTAACCCTCACACGCTTTCCAGGCGTGCGACTTAAACCGCTCATCCACCGCTCCGCGAAGCCCTCGACTATAGCAGCGTTCGAGGGCCTTTCCGCCGGCCGGCGCGGGATTTCAGCTCGTGGGGGTCGACTTGCCGGCCTGCACCATGCGCATTGCGGAGGCGATCAGCGCCGAGGTCTCGGTCATGTTGCTCGGCACGATCAGGGTGGTCTTGGCGTCGGCGGCGACCTTGCTGAAGGCATCGACCGCGCGTTCGGCGATCTTGAGCTGCACCGCCTGCTCGCCACCGGGCTGGCGGATCGCCGCGGCGACGCGCTCGATGGCCCCGGCCGTGGCCTCGGCGAGGGCGGTGATGGCCGCCGCCTCGCCCTGGGCGTTGTTGATCTGCGCCTGCTTCTCGCCTTCGGAACGCGCGATGAAGGCCTCGCGCTCGCCGGTCGCGATGTTGATCTGCTCCTGGCGCCGGCCCTCGGAGGCGGCGATCAGCGCACGCTTGCCGCGCTCGGCCGTGATCTGGGCCTGCATCGCCAGCAGGATCTCCTTGGGCGGCGTCAGGTCCTTGATCTCGTAGCGCAGCACCTTCACGCCCCAGTTGAGCGCCGCCTCGTCGATGGCGGCGACCACCTGGGCGTTGATGACGTCGCGCTCCTCGAAGGTCTTGTCGAGTTCGAGCTTGCCCACGACGCTGCGCAGCGAGGTCTGCGCGAGTTGGGTGACGGCGACGATGTAGTTGGACGAGCCATAGCTCGCGCGCATCGGATCGGTGACCTGGAAGTACAGGATGCCGTCGACCTGGAGCTGGGTGTTGTCGCGCGTGATGCAGATCTGGCTGGGCACGTCGAGCGGGATCTCCTTCAGGCTGTGCTTGTAGGCCACCTTGTCGATGAAGGGGATCAGGAAGTTGGCGCCGGGCGTCATGGTGCTGTGGTACTTGCCCAGGCGCTCGCGCACCCAGGCGTTCTGCTGCGGCACGAACTTCACCGACTGGCTGATGAAGATCACGGCGATCACGAGGATCACGAGGGGGACTGAATATTCCATGCGGGCGCTTTCGGTAGGAGAGGTGGAAGGTCTGGGCGGGGTCTCAGAGGCGGTCGACGACCAGCCGGCTGCCGACGATCTCGCCGACGCGATGCTCGCCGGGAGCCGGCGCCGTGCCATCGCGTGCCACGGCGGTCCATTGCGCGCCCCGGTAGCGCACGCTGGCCGTGCCGTCGGCGTTCCAGCGCTCGATGTGGACGTGCGAGCCGATGTCGAGGTTGACGTCGCGATTGGCCCGGCTGGGCGCCGCCGCCGGCCGCCGCCGCCGGATCACGTACCAGACGGCCACCGAGCCGACGCCCACGACCGCCGCCGCCAGGATCTGCGCGCCGATGCCGAAGCCGGCATGCGCCACCAGCGCGGCGGCCGCGAAGCCGATGCCCAGCAGCAGCAGGTAGATCGTGCCGGAGAGCAGTTCCAGCACGATCGTGCCGCCGGAAACCAGCCACCAGAAAGTGGAATTGGCCATATGCAGTTCCTTCGTGGTCAATGGGTGTCATTCTCGGCGCATCGGCGCGTCACGTTTCGTCATTCGAATTCCGTACACTTCGCGCCTTTCTCGATCCCCCGTCGCCGCGCCGTCGCGCGCTCCCAGGAGCTTTGCCGCATGAAATTTCGCTTTCCCATCGTCATCATCGACGAGGACTTCCGCGCCGAGAACACCTCGGGCCTGGGCATCCGCGCGTTGGCGCAAGCCATCGAGAGCGAGGGCTTCGAGGTGCTCGGCGTCACCAGCTATGGCGACCTGAGCCAGTTCGCCCAGCAGCAGAGCCGTGCCAGCGCGTTCATCCTGTCGATCGACGACGAGGAGTTCACGCCCGGCCCCGATCTCGATCCCGCCGTGCTCAACCTGCGCAGCTTCATCGAGCAGGTGCGGCGCAAGAACGCCGAGGTGCCGATCTACATCTATGGCGAGACGCGCACCTCGCGCCACATCCCCAACGACATCCTGCGCGAGCTCCACGGCTTCATCCACATGTTCGAGGACACGCCGGAGTTCGTGGCGCGCCACATCATCCGCGAGGCCAAGAGCTACCTCGAAGGCGTGCAGCCGCCGTTCTTCAAGGCCCTCATCGACTATGCCGAGGACGGTTCCTACTCGTGGCACTGCCCGGGGCACTCCGGCGGCGTGGCGTTCCTGAAGAGCCCGGTCGGCCAGATGTTCCACCAGTTCTTCGGCGAGAACATGCTGCGGGCGGACGTCTGCAACGCCGTCGAGGAACTCGGCCAGCTGCTCGACCACACCGGCCCGGTGGCCGCCAGCGAGCGCAACGCGGCGCGCATCTTCAATGCCGACCACTGCTTCTTCGTCACCAACGGCACCAGCACCAGCAACAAGATGGTCTGGCACCACACGGTGGCGCCCGACGACGTGGTGGTGGTCGACCGCAACTGCCACAAGTCGATCCTGCACGCGATCATCATGACCGGCGCCATTCCGGTCTTCATGAAGCCCACGCGCAACCACTTCGGCATCATCGGCCCGATCCCGAGGAGCGAGTTCGAGCCGGCGGCGATCAAGGCCAAGATCCTGGCCAACCCGCTGCTCGCGGGCGTCGACCACGAGAAGATCAAGCCGCGCGTGATGACGCTCACCCAGTCGACCTACGACGGCGTGATCTACAACACCGAGACCATCAAGACGATGCTCGACGGCTACGTCGACACCCTGCATTTCGACGAGGCCTGGCTGCCGCACGCCGCCTTCCATCCGTTCTATGGCGCCTACCACGCCATGGGCAAGCGCCGCGTGCGGCCCAAGGAGTCGCTGGTCTTCGCGACGCAGTCGACCCACAAGCTGCTCGCCGGCATCAGCCAGGCCAGCCACGTGCTGGTGCAGGACTCGCAGAACCGCGCCCTCGACCGCGACCTCTTCAACGAGGCCTACCTGATGCACTCGTCGACCAGCCCGCAGTACGCGATCATCGCCAGCTGCGACGTCGCCGCGGCCATGATGGAGCCACCCGGCGGCACCGCGCTGGTGGAGGAGAGCATCCTGGAGGCGCTCGACTTCCGCCGCGCCATGCGCAAGGTCGAGGAGGAGTTCGGCAAGGACGAATGGTGGTTCAAGGTCTGGGGCCCGGAAAAGCTGGTCGAGGAAGGCATCGGCCGGGCCGAGGACTGGATCATGAAGGGCGAGGACAGCAAGGCCAAGAGCGCCAAGCGCAACTGGCACGGCTTCGGCAAGCTGGCCGACGGCTTCAACATGCTCGACCCCATCAAGTCGACCATCGTCACGCCCGGCCTCGACCTGCAGGGCAAGTTCGCCGAGACCGGCATCCCCGCCAGCGTGGTGACCAAGTTCCTCGCCGAGCATGGCGTGATCGTCGAGAAGACGGGGCTCTACAGCTTCTTCATCATGTTCACCATCGGCATCACCAAGGGCCGCTGGAACACGCTGCTGACGGCCCTGCAGCAGTTCAAGGACGACTACGCGCGCAACCAGCCGATGTGGCGCATCCTGCCGGAGTTCTGCCAGCAGCACCCGGGCTACGAGAAGCTCGGCCTGCGCGACCTGTGCCAGCACATCCACAAGCTCTATGCCCGCTACGACGTCGCCCGCCTGACGACCGAGATGTACCTGAGCGACCTGACGCCGGCGATGAAGCCGAGCGACGCCTTCGCCCACATCGCGCACCGCAAGACCGAGCGGGTGGAGATCGACGATCTCGAGGGCCGCATCACGACCAGCCTGATCACGCCCTACCCACCGGGCATTCCGCTGCTGATCCCGGGCGAGGTCTTCAACAAGAAGATCGTCGACTACCTGCGCTTCGCCCGCGAGTTCAACCGCGAGTGCCCGGGCTTCGAGACCGACATCCACGGCCTGGTGGCGCGCATCGACGAGTCCGGCAAGAAGCGCTACTACGCCGATTGCGTCCGCCGGGCGGAGTGAGATCGAGCGGCCGCCGTGACGCGCGGCCGCCGACCGGCGCGGTGTGCCTCAGGAGGGCGGCGCCGCGACCACGTCTTCCCGCACGCGCAGGAAGCGGGCGAAACGCGGCAGGCCGCCGGGGTGGGTGCCGTTGTAGCGATAGGTCACCCAGGAGCCCACCGGCGGCGGATCGTCGCGCTGCGCGTCGGTGAAGCCGCCACCGAGCCGGAAGCGCTGGCCGTCGGGCATCTCCACCAGCAGCGCGCCGAGCCGGCCGGCATGCCGGCCCTTGCCTTCGAGGTGCGCGACCACGCGCGCCTCGGCATCGTCGTAGGGCTTGACCTTGAGCAGGTCGGCATTGCGCTCGCCGCGATAGAGCGAGGCGCCGCGATGCAGCATCAGGCCCTCGCCACCCATCTTCACGGTCTTGTCCATGAGCGCGCGCAGGGCCTCGTGGGTGGTGGCGCGCTCCTGCGCGACCGGCACCACCCAGGGCGCGCCGACGATGGGCAACAGCTTGCGCAGGGCGGCCAGGCGCGTCGTGAAGTCGCCCGGCTGGCGGGGCAGGTCGAACACCATGAAGCGCATCTCGTGCCAGGCCAGGTCGTTGGGGACCTGGCTGCGCACCGTCGAGACGGCGAGGGCGAAGCGCCCGCGTCCGGCCCACAGCTCGCCATCGAGCGGCACGCGCGGCAATGGCGCCGTGAACCACGCCGGGGCGACCACCCGCTCGCCGCCACGGGTCCACAGGGCGGCGCCATCCCAGTAGCCGCGCACGCCATCGTATTTCTCGCTGACCCAGTAGTCGTCGAGCACCACGCCCTGGCGATAGACATCGGCCAGCATGAGCGCCGGCGGCGATGCAGCCCGGCTCGCGCCCAGCGCCGGCGCGAGCAGCGCGGCCAGGGCCGTGCGTAGAAGTGCGCGTCGTTCGATCATCGGCAGGGGTCCCGTGTCGGCGGCCGGCGGTGCTGCGTCAGGCGCGCTGCGGACGGCGGGGGCGCACGGTCATGCGGAGTCGCGGCGGGCGATGGCGGCGGGTGGCGGGTGGCGGGTGACGGGTAGGGGTCCGGCCGTTCAGGCCTCGGCGATGCCGCCGACGACCTGGCTGAAGCCGCCATCCACGTACGTGATCTCCGCCGTCACGCCGCTGGCCAGGTCGCTCAGCAGGAAGGCGGCGACGTTGCCGACCTCGTCGATCGTCACGTTGCGCCGGATCGGCGAGACATCGGCGACCACCGACAGGATCTTGCCGAAGCCCTTTATGCCGCTCGCGGCCAGCGTCTTGATCGGGCCGGCGCTGATGCCGTTGACGCGCATGCCCTTCGGGCCGATCGATTCGGCCAGGTAGCGCACCGAGGCCTCCAGGCTGGCCTTGGCCAGGCCCATGGTGTTGTAGTTGGGCAGGGCGCGCTCGGAGCCGAGGTAGGTCAGGGTGAGCAGGGCCGACTTGTCGCGCAGGTAGGGCAGCGCGGCCTTGGCCATGGCCGGGAAGCTGTAGGCGCTGATGTCGTGGGCGATGCGGTAGCCCTCGCGCGAGAGGCCGTCGAGGAAGTCGCCGGCGATCGCCTCGCGCGGCGCGAAGCCGATGCTGTGGACGAAGCCGTCGAACTGCGGCCAGGTCCGGGAGAGATCGGCGAAGAGCTTCTCGATCTGGGCATCGTCGGCGACGTCGCAGTCGAAGATCAGCTGCGAGTCGAACTGCGCCGCAAACTCGGCGGTGCGGTCCTTGAAACGTTCGCCGACATAGCTGAACGCCAGTTCGGCACCCTGCTGGTGGCACGCGCGGGCGATGCCGTAGGCGATCGAGCGGTTGCTCAGAACGCCGGTGATCAACAGCTTCTTGCCGGTGAGAAAACCCATGGATCCGTCTCCTGAAAATCGTGGGGCAGAATTCTCGCATGCGAATCTGGCTGCTCCCGGTGCTGGCACTCCTGGCTTTCTCGGCATCTCCCTCCCGTGCGGCGCACGCCTATGCCCAGTTCGGCGACATCCGCTATGCGAGCGGCTTCACGCATTTCGACGAGGCCAACCCGGACGCGCCCAAGGGCGGCGAGATCCGCATGGTGCCGCCGACCCGGCCGACCAACTTCGACAAGTTCAATCCGTTCACGCTCAAGGGCACGGCACCCTACGGCATCGGCGCGCTGATGCTCGAGAGCCTGCTGACGGGCAATTCGCAGGAGCCCACCACGGCCTACGGCCTGCTGGCCGAGGACGTGGAGGTCGCGCCCGACAGGCATTCGGCGACCTTCAGGCTGAACCCCAAGGCGCGCTTCCACGATGGCTCGCCGGTGCTGGCCGCCGACGTCGTCCATTCGTTCGAGACGCTCGTGAGCAAGGCCGCGGCGCCGCAGTACCGCTCGATCTATGCCGAGGTGAAGGGCGTCCGGGCGCTCGACGCGCGCACGGTGCGCTTCGATTTCGCCAGTGCCAATTCCGAGCTTCCGCTGGTCGTGGGCGGCATGCCGGTGTTCAGCCGCGCCTGGGGACGCGGCAAGCCCTTCGACCAGGTGGTCTCGGAGGTACCGATCGGCTCCGGGCCATACCGCCTGGTCGAGCCGCGCATGGGCCGCGACATCACCTACACCCGCGATCCCGGCTACTGGGGCGCCGACCTGCCGGTGCGCCGCGGGCTGTTCAACTTCGACCGGGTAAGCTTCAAGATCTATCTCGACGACACCTCGCGCTTCGAGGGGCTGAAGGCCGGCGAGTACGACTTCATGCGCGAGTTCACCTCGCGCAACTGGGCCCGGCAGTACACCGGCCGGCAGTTCACCTCGGGCGAGGTCGTGAAGCGCGCCTTCGAGAACGGCAACCCGGGCGATTTCCAGGGCTATGTCTTCAACCTGCGCAATCCCAAGTTCCAGGACGTGCGGGTGCGTCAGGCGATCGGGCTGGCGATGGATTTCGAATGGCTCAACAAGCAGCTGTTCTACGGCCTGTACAAGCGCGTGGTGGGTTACTTCCCGAACAGCGAGTTCCATGCCGAGGGCCTGCCCAAGGCCGACGAGCTGGCCCTGCTGGAGCCCTTGCGTGCGCAACTGCGTCCGGAGGTCTTCGGGCCGGCCGCGGTGCCGGCGAGCACGGCGCCGCCGGGGAGCCTGCGCGACAACCTGCGGCGTGCGCGCGATCTGCTGGCCGAAGCCGGCTGGACCTATCGCGACGGCGCGCTGCGCGATGCCGCCGGGGCGCCCTTCACCATCGAGTTCCTGAACGACCAGCCCTCGCTCATCCGCGTGGCGACGCCATTCCAGACCGCGCTGCAGAAGCTGGGCATCCAGATGACCTTCCGCACCGTGGACTTCTCGCTCGCGCAGCAGCGCATGCAGGAGTTCCAGTTCGAGATGACGACAACCCGCCTGCCAGGCAGCACGGCGCCGGGCAGCGAGCTGATCGAGCGCTTCGGTTCCCAGGCGGCGAAGACGCCGGGTTCGTCCAACATCTGGGGCATCGCCGATCCGGCGGTCGACGCGTTGCTGCGCAGCGTGGTCTCGGCCACCACCCGGCCCGCGCTGAGCGCGGCGGCGCGCGCGCTCGACCGCGTGCTCGCCCATGGCCACTACTCGGTCCCGCAATACTACGGAGACGCGTTCCTGATCGGCTATCGTCCGCGCCCGTTCGTGCTGCCCGCCATGGTCCCGCCGTACTATCAGCCCGACACCTGGGCCATGAGCACCTGGTGGGCATCGCCTTCCAACCAGTGAGCGACCACGAAAGCAATCCGACCCCACGATGGCCAGCTACATCCTCAAGCGCCTCCTGCTCATGGTGCCCACGCTCCTGGGCGTGCTGCTGCTGACCTTCGTGGTGATCCAGTTCGTGCCGGGCGGACCGGTCGAGCAGATGGTCGCCCAACTCCAGGGCCGCGATTCCGGTGGCGAGCGCGCCGCCAGCGCCGGGGCGGGCTATCGCGGCCGCCAGGGCCTCGACGAGCAGCGCATCGGCGAGATCAGGCAGCTCTATGGCTTCGACAAGCCGCCGACCCAGCGCTTCTGGGAGATGCTCAAGTCGTTCGCGCGCTTCGACCTCGGCACCAGCTTCTACCAGCGCAAGGCGGTGTGGGAGCTGATCAAGGAAAAACTCCCGGTGTCGATCAGTCTGGGGCTGTGGACCTTCTTCATCAGCTATCTCATCGCCGTGCCGCTGGGCGTGGCCAAGGCGGTGCGGGCCGGTTCGCGCTTCGACTTCGTGACCACGCTGTTCGTGCTGATCGGCTATGCGATCCCCGGCTTCGTGCTGGGCGTGGCTCTGCTGGTGGTCTTCGGTGGCCAGCTGCAGTGGTTTCCGCTGCGCGGCCTGACCTCTCCCAATTGGGAGAGCCTGGGCTGGGGGGCGCGGATCGTCGACTACCTCTGGCACATCGCCCTGCCGGTGACGGCGATGGTGCTGGGCAGCTTCGCGGTGACGGCGATGCTGACCAAGAACTCGTTCCTGGAGGAGATCCGCAAGCAGTACGTCCTGACCGCGCGCGCCAAGGGCCTGAGCGAGCGGCAGGTGCTCTGGAAGCATGTCTTGCGCAATGCGCTGATCCCGATCGTCACGGGCTTCCCGGCCGCGTTCATCGGTGCCTTCTTCACCGGCTCGCTGCTCATCGAGACCCTGTTCTCGCTCGACGGCCTGGGCCTCCTGAGCTATGAGAGCGTGATCCGGCGCGACTATCCGGTGGTGCTGGGCACGCTCTATTTCTTCACGCTGATCGGGCTGGTCACCAAGCTCGTCTCCGATCTCTGCTATGTCTGGGTCGATCCCCGTGTCAAGTTCGATTGAAGCGGACGCGGACCCGTCCGTGTCCTCCCGCCCGCCGTCGGTGTCGGTGAGCCCGGGCCGCCGCGCGTGGCAGCGCTTCCGGCGCAACCGCCTGGGCTACTGGAGCCTGTGGGTCTTCGGCATCCTGGTGGTGCTCAGCCTGTTCGCCGAGATCCTCTCGACCGACCGGCCGCTGGTCGTCCGCTACGAGGGCCGGACCTATTTCCCGGTCCTGCAGGTCTATTCCGAGAAGACCTTCGGCGGCGACTTCGAGACCCCGGCCGACTACCTCGATCCCTTCATCCGCGAGCGCATCACGCGCGACGGCAATTGGGCCGTCTACGCGCCCAATCCCTATGGCCCGCGGACGCTCAACTACTTCGCCACCTCGCCGAATCCGGCGGCGCCGTCGCGCGAGAACTACCTCGGCAGCGACGATCGCGGGCGCGACCTGCTGGCCCAGCTGATCTACGGCTTCCGCGTCAGCGTGCTGTTCGCGCTGGCGCTCACGGCCATCGGCGTGGTGCTGGGCGTGGTCACGGGGGCGCTCCAGGGCTTCTTCGGCGGCAAGACCGACCTGGCCTTCCAGCGCTTCATCGAGATCTGGGGCTCGATGCCCGAGCTCTACCTGCTCATCATCTTCAGCGCCATCTTCGCGCCCAGCGTGGCGCTGCTGCTGATCCTGCTGAGCCTGTTCGGCTGGATGGGGCTGTCGGACTACGTGCGCGCCGAATTCCTGCGCAACCGCCAGATGGACTACGTGCGCGCCGCCCGCGCCCTGGGCGTGTCGAACCTGCAGATCATGCGCCGCCACATCCTGCCCAACAGCATGACGCCGGTCGTCACTTTCCTGCCGTTCCGCATGAGCGCGGCGATCCTGGCGCTGACCTCGCTCGACTTCCTGGGCCTGGGCGTGCCGCCGGGCACGCCGTCGCTGGGCGAACTGCTCAGCCAGGGCAAGGCCAACATCGACGCCTGGTGGATCTCCCTCTCGACCTTCGCCGTGCTGGTGGTGACGCTGATGCTCCTGACCTTCATGGGCGATGCCCTGCGCGACGCCCTCGATCCCCGGAAGGCCGAACGATGAGCGCGCCCTGGCTGCTCGACGTGCGGGGCCTGCGCGTGGGCTTCGGTGGCCGCGACGTGGTGCACGGCATCGACTTCCACATCGCACCGGGCGAGAAGCTGGCGCTGGTGGGGGAGTCGGGCTCCGGCAAGACCGTGACCGCGCTGAGCCTGCTCGGTCTGGTGCCGAACGCCGACGTCGCGGGCGTGGCCCGGTTCTCCGACATCGATGGGGGGACCGGCAACGGCAACGGTGCCGCGCGCGATCTGCTGAGCCTGCCCGAGCACACCCTGCGTGGCATCCGCGGCAAGGAGATCGCCATGATCTTCCAGGAGCCGATGACCGCCCTCAACGCGCTCTATGCCGTGGGCGACCAGATCGCCGAGGTGCTGGAACTGCACGAGGGCCTGTCCAGACGCGATGCGCAGCAGGCCGCCGTGCGCCTGCTCGCCGACACCGGGATCACCGAGCCCGAGCGCCGCGCGCGCGCGTTCCCGCACCAGCTCTCGGGCGGCCAGCGCCAGCGCGCCATGATCGCCATGGCGCTGGCCTGCAAGCCGCGCCTGCTGCTGGCCGACGAGCCGACGACGGCGCTGGACGTGACGGTGCGGGCCCAGATCCTCGATCTGCTCGCCGACCTGCAGCGGCGCCACGGCATGGCGGTGCTGCTCATCACGCACGACCTGAACCTGGTGCGCCGCTTCGCCGACCGGGTCGCCGTCATGGAGGGCGGACGCATCGTGGAGGAGGGTGGCGTGGGCGAGGTCTTCAACGCGCCCCGGCATCCCTACACCCGCCGGCTGATCGACAGCCGTCCGACCCGCGACGTCGCCCAGCGGCCCGCCGAGCCGGCGGCCGAGGCGCTCGTCGAGGCCCGGGGCCTGCGCGTGAGCTACCCGACGCCGCTGCCGGGTCTGCGCGGCTGGTTCGCCAAGGGCGCCTTCGTCGCCGTGCAGGGCGCCGACTTCCGCATCGCGACGGGCGAGACGCTGGGCGTGGTGGGTGAATCGGGATCCGGCAAGTCGACCCTCGCATTGGCGGCACTGGGCCTGCTGCCGCACGACGGCGACCTGACCGTCGAGGGCCGCTCCTGGGGCACGGGACGCGGCCAGGACCGGATGCTGCGGCGCGCGATGCAGGTCGTCTTCCAGGACCCGTTCTCCTCGCTGTCGCCGCGCATGACGGTCGAGCAGATCGTCGGCGAAGGGCTCACGGTGCACGAGCCGGCGCTCGACGCCGCCGGGCGCCGCGCCCGCGCGCTCGAGGCGCTGGCCGATGTCGGCCTGACCGAGGCGCAGTTCCCGGCCCTGCTGGACCGCTATCCGCACGAATTCTCGGGCGGCCAGCGCCAGCGCCTGGCGATCGCGCGGGCGCTCATCGTCGGGCCGCGCCTGCTGGTGCTCGACGAACCGACCAGCGCGCTCGACGTCACGATCCAGAAGCAGGTGCTGGGTCTGCTGCAGCGGCTGCAGCGCGAACGTGGCCTGGGTTACCTGCTCATCACGCACGACGTCGAAGTGATCCGCGCCATGGCGCATCGCGTCATCGTGATGAAGGACGGCGCCATCCTGGAGACCGGGTCCGTCGACGCCGTGCTCGACGCGCCCACCCATCCCTACACCCGCCAGCTGGTGGCCGCGGCGCGGCTGGCCTAGGGGACCCGGATGCAAGGACGATCGGACATGGGGATGTCGAATCCCGGACACGACCGGCGCGCCGCCTGGCGCGCCGCGCTGGCCTGCATGGTGACGCTGTCGGTGGCGATGGGCCTCGGCCGCTTCGCCTTCACTCCGATGCTGCCGCTCATGCTGCACGAGGGCCGCCTCGACCTGCAGGGCGGGGGTCTGCTGGCATCGCTGAACTACCTGGGCTATTTCCTCGGCGCCGTCTCGTGTGCCTCGCTGCGGGTGCGCGCGGCCACGATGGTGCGCGGCGGCCTGGTCGCCACCGCCGCGCTGCTGCTGGGCATGGGACTGCTGCACGGCTTCACGACCTGGGGGGCGCTGCGCACCCTGGCGGGGGTCATGAGCGCCTGGGTCTTCGTCTTCGCTTCCGGCTGGGGACTGCGCCGCCTCGCCGAGACCGGCGCGTCGCAACTCGCCGGGGTGATCTATTGCGGTCCGGGCGTCGGCATCGCCGCGACCGGACTGCTCGGCGGCGTGATCGGGCGCTGGGGCGCCGATGCGGCCTGGATCGGCTTCGGCGTCCTGGCGCTGGCGCTCATCGCCGTCATCTGGCGCGTCTTCGACGATGGAGCGACGCCCGCCACGGGCGGTGCCGGCCCGGTGGCGATGCCCCGGGTCGCCTCGGTCCGCGACCGCGCCGATGCCGGCTGGCTGGTCGGGCTCTATGGCCTGGCCGGCTTCGGCTACATCATCACCGCCACGTTCCTGCCGCTGATCGCCCGCCAGGCCCTGCCGGGCTCGCCCTGGCCCGACTTCTTCTGGCCCCTGTTCGGCCTGGCCATCGTGCCGGGGGCATTGATCGGATCGCGGGCGCCCGCCAGCTGGGACAACCGACTGCTGCTGGCGGTGGCCTATGCGCTGCAGGCCGCCGGCATCGTGCTGTCCGTGGCCTGGCCGACGGTGGCCGGATTCGCGCTGGGCAGTCTGCTGCTGGGCATGCCGTTCACGGCGATCACGCTGTTCGCCGTCCGTGATGCCCGGCGCCTGCGCGGCAACGCGGCGGCCGGGCTGATCGGCTACGCCACGGCCTCCTACGGGGTCGGGCAGATCGTCGGGCCGCTGTTCGCCGCGCCGCTGGCGCAGCGCACGGGCTCGTTCTCCCTGCCGCTCCTGATCGCGGCGCTGGGCCTGGCGATCGGCTCGGCGCTGTTCGCGCGGGTCTGGTGGCGCTCGCGCGCCGAAATGAGTCTCCTCCGAGCGTGAACGTCGGAAGGAGCCGCCCGTCGACGTAGCCATTTGGCATATAATCCAAAGCTCACGACCAAACGGGCGGGTACTTACCGCCCGTTTTTTTATGGGTCGAAACATTTCCGATGCGGTGTCCGCGGGCTGGCGACACCACATCGGATGTACCCCAGCATCCCAAAGGCGCTTACAAACACGTGGCATTGCAGCAGACAGTGGAACAAACCGTGGCCGGTCTCGGCTACGACCTCGTCGAGATCGAACGTTCGGCGGGCGGATTGCTGCGTATCACGATTGATTTGCCCTGGATCGCCCCCAGCTCGGAAGCTGTGGCGGCAGGTGTCCCCGAACCCTTCGTGACGGTCGAGGATTGCGAGAAGGTCACCCGGCAACTGCAATTCGCGCTCGAGGTCGACGGCGTCGACTACAAGCGCCTGGAAGTCTCTTCGCCGGGCATCGATCGCCCCTTGCGCAACGAACAGGATTTCGAGCGTTTCGTCGGCGAGGTGATCGACGTCACGCTCAAGGCGCCGCTGGGCAGCGCCGCCGCCGGCCAGGTGTCGGCCAATCGCAAGAAGTTTCGCGGCACGCTCGAGCGGGCCGACAACGGTGGCTGGCAGATCGTGTGGAGCGATGCGCCGCCCGTGAAGCCGGGACAGAAGATCGGCAAGAAGCGCGCGCTGGCACCGTTGCAGGCGCTGGGTTTCGTGTTGGACGAGTTGCGCGAAGCGCGGCTCGCGCCGATCGTGGATTTCAAGGGCCGCAGGGCCAAAGCCGCCGAAGGAGCGCCGGAGCAGGGTCCGGATGGAGCCTCTTCGGAGGATGGCGGCACGGAAGTGTCGGACTGACAAGAGGAGCTAGTGGCAATGAATCGCGAAATGTTGATGTTGGTGGATGCGATCTCGCGCGAGAAGAACGTCGAGCGCGACGTCGTCTTCGGCGCGGTCGAGTCCGCGCTGGCGCAGGCCACCAAGAAGCTCTATCCAGGCGAAGTGGACATCCGTGTGGTCGTGGATCGCGACAGCGGAAACTACGAGACCTTCCGGCGCTGGCACGTGGTCCCCGACGAGGCCGGCCTGCAGTTGCCCGAGCAGGAGATCCTGCTGTTCGAGGCCAAGGAGGAGATGCCCGACATCGAGGTCGACGAATACATCGAGGAATCGGTGGAGTCGGTGCCCATCGGCCGCATCGGCGCCATGGCGGCCAAGCAGGTCATCCTGCAGAAGATCCGCGACGCCGAGCGCGAGATGCTGCTCAACGACTTCATGTCGCGCGGCGATAAGATCTTCGTCGGCACGGTCAAGCGCCTGGACAAGGGCGACATCATCGTGGAGGCGGGTCGCGTCGAAGGGCGCCTGCGCCGCAGCGAGATGATCGCCAAGGAGAACCTGCGCAATGGCGACCGCGTGCGCGCCATGATCATGGAGGTGGACCTCACGCTGCGTGGCGCGCCCATCATCCTGTCGCGCTCGGCGCCCGAGTTCATGATCGAGCTGTTCCGCCAGGAAGTCCCCGAGATCGAACAGGGCCTGCTGGAGATCAAGAGCTGTGCCCGCGATCCCGGATCGCGCGCCAAGATCGCGGTGCTCTCGCACGACAAGCGCGTCGACCCGATCGGCACCTGCGTCGGGGTCCGGGGCACGCGTGTGAACGCCGTGACCAACGAGCTCGCCGGCGAGCGCGTCGACATCGTGCTGTGGAGCGAGGACCCCGCGCAATTCGTGATCGGCGCCCTGGCGCCCGCCAACGTCTCGTCGATCGTGGTCGACGAGGAAAAGCACGCCATGGACGTGGTGGTCGACGAGGAGAACCTCGCCATCGCCATCGGTCGTGGCGGTCAGAACGTGCGTCTGGCTTCCGACCTCACGGGTTGGAAGATCAACATCATGGATGCCAACGAGTCGGCCCAGAAGCTCGCGCTCGAGACGGATTCGAGCCGCAAGCTGTTCATCGAGAAGCTCGATGTCGACGAAGAGATCGCCGACATCCTGATCAACGAGGGCTTCACCAGTCTGGAAGAGGTGGCCTACGTGCCGATCTCCGAACTGCTGGAGATCGAAGGCTTCGACGAGGACACGATCAACGAGTTGCGCACCCGTGCCAAGGATGCGTTGCTCACGATGGAAATCGCCAAGGAAGAAAGCGCCGAGGGCGTCTCGCAGAATCTGCGCGACCTCGAAGGCCTCGACGCCGAACTCATTCCCAAATTGGCCGAGGCGGGTGTCCATACCCGTGACGACCTGGCCGACCTCGCGGTCGACGAACTCACCGAGATCACCGGCCACAGCGCCGATGACGCCAAAGCCCTCATCTTGAAAGCTCGCGAACACTGGTTCGCGGGCCAAGAGTGACGGTCATGGAGGCACGAAGCACATATGTCCAGCACCACAGTCGCCGAGTTCGCGAACGAACTCAAGAAGACCCCCGAAACCCTGCTTGACCAGCTCAAGAGCGCAGGCGTGCCCAAGGCGGCACCCACCGATGCCCTGACAGAGGCCGACAAGCAGCGGCTGCTCGGTTTCCTCAAGGCCAGCCATGGCACGGCCGAGCCCGAACGCAAGAAAATCACGCTCGTGAAGAAATCCACCAGCGAAATCAAGCAGGCCGATGCCATGGGTCGTGCGCGCACGATCCAGGTCGAAGTGCGCAAGAAGCGCACGTTCATCCAGCGCGACGATGCGCCGGCGTCGCCGCCCGAGCCGGTGCAGGCCGCACCGGTCGAGCCGCCCGCACCCGCGCCCGTGGCACCCAAGGTGGACGAGGCCGAACTGGCCCGCCGCGAGGAAGAAGCGCGTCGCCAGGCTGAATTGATTCGTCGCCAGGAGGAAGAATTGGCTGAAAAGCGGCGCCAGCGCGAGGAAACCGAAGCCCGCGCCCGTGAACAGGCCGAGCGTGTCGACCAGGCCGAACTGGCCGAGCGGCAGGCACGGGACAAGGTGGAAGCCGATGCGGAAGCGCGTCGCAAGGCCGCCGCGGCCGCCGCCGCCGCGACCGCCGCCACCAACGCCTTCTCCAAGAGCATCGCGCCCTCGCATCGGGCCGCCGCTGCCGCAGCCGAGAAGGCGGCAGCCGAGAAGGCCGCGGCCGAGAAGGCCGCCGCTGAAAAGGCCGCTGCAGCTGCAGCCTCCGCAGCCGCTGCCGCGCAGTCCCGTGAGGACGCCAAGGCCAAGGCGGCCGCCGAATCGAAGGCCCGTGCCGACGAGGAAGCCGCGCGCGCCAAGGACCTGGACGAGCGTCGTCGCAAGGCCCTGGCCGAGGCCGAAGCCATCCGCGCCATGATGAATGCACCGGCCCGCGTGCTGGTCCCGCACAAGGCGCCGGAGAAGGAAGTCCCGAAGCCGGCCGTCAAGGGCACGTTGCACAAGCCCGTCGCCCCGGTGGCGCGTGCGGGTGCGCCCGCCGCGCCTGGCGCGGCCGCCGCGCCCGGTGCCGCCGCTGGCAAGGAAGTCAAGTCCGCCAAGCTCTCCTCGAGCTGGGCTGGCGATCCGGCCAAGAAGAAGGAGATCAAGACCCGTGGCGACGCCAGTGGCGGCGTCGGACGTGGCAACTGGCGCGGTGGCCCGCGTGGGCGTCGCGGCTCCAACGACCGTGGTGGTCATGACGACCAGCACGTCCAGTCGGCACCGGTGGAAGTGCGCGTGCTCGAAGTGCACGTGCCCGAGACCATCACCGTCTCCGAACTCGCGCACAAGATGGCCGTCAAGGCCCAGGAAGTCATCAAGCAGCTGATGAAGCTGGGCATGATGGCGACCATCAACCAGTCGCTCGACCAGGACACCGCGATGATCATCGTGGAGGACATGGGCCACACGGCCGTGGTCGCCGCGCTGGACGATCCGGAAGCCTTCACCGACGAGGACGTTGGCGCCCAGGCCGGCGAGTCGCTGCCGCGCGCACCCGTCGTGACCGTCATGGGTCACGTCGACCACGGCAAGACCTCGCTGCTGGACTACATCCGGCGTGCCAAGGTGGCGGCGGGCGAAGCCGGCGGCATCACCCAGCACATCGGCGCCTATCACGTCGAGACCGACCGCGGCATGGTGTCTTTCCTCGACACCCCGGGTCACGAGGCGTTCACCGCCATGCGGGCCCGTGGCGCGCAGGCGACCGACATCGTCATCCTGGTGGTGGCGGCCGATGACGGCGTGATGCCGCAGACCAAGGAAGCCATCAAGCATGCGAAGGCTGCTGGTGTGCCGATCGTGGTCGCCATCAACAAGGTCGACAAGGCGGATGCCAACCTCGATCGCGTCAAGCAGGAGCTGGTCGCCGAGGAGGTTGTGCCCGAGGAGTACGGCGGCGAAGTGCCGTTCGTGCCGGTGTCGGCCAAGACCGGCCAGGGCATCGACGACCTGCTCGAGCAGGTCCTGCTGCAGGCCGAAGTCCTGGAACTGAAGGCGCCGGTGGCAGCCGCCGCCAAGGGTCTGGTCATCGAGGCTCAGCTCGACAAGGGCCGTGGTCCGGTGGCGACCGTCCTGGTCCAGTCCGGCACGCTCAAGACCGGCGACGTGGTGCTGGCCGGTTCGACCTATGGCCGCGTGCGCGCCATGCTCGACGAGAACGGCCGGGCCAGCAAGTCCGCCGGTCCGTCGATCCCGGTCGAGATCCAGGGTCTTACCGAGGTGCCGCAGGCGGGCGACGAATTCATGGTGATGAGCGACGAGCGCCGTGCGCGCGAGATCGCTACCTACCGGGCCGGCAAGTTCCGCAACACCAAGCTGGCCAAGCAGCAGGCGGCCAACCTGCAGAGCGTGTTCACCGACCTGTCGGCGGGCGAGGTCCAGACGCTGCGCCTGATCATCAAGGCTGACGTCCAGGGTTCGCAGGAAGCACTGGCGCAGTCGCTGCTCAAGCTGGCGACCGAAGAGGTCAAGGTCCAGGTCGTGTACGCCGGCGTCGGTGGCATCAGCGAGAACGACATCAACCTGGCGATCGCCTCCAAGGCGGTCGTGATCGGCTTCAACGTGCGTGCCGATGCCGGTGCGCGCAAGCTGGCCGAGAACAATGGCGTGCAGCTGAACTACTACAGCATCATTTACGACGCCGTCGACGAGATCAAGGTCGCGATGTCGGGCATGCTGGCACCGGAGCGTCGTGAAGAGGTCATCGGCACGGCCGAGATCCGCACGGTGTTCGTCGCTTCCAAGATCGGCACGGTCGCCGGCTCGTACATCACGTCGGGCTCGGTCAATCGCAGCGCGCATTTCCGCCTGCTGCGCGACAACGTCGTGGTCTACACCGGCGAGATCGACTCGGTCAAGCGCCTCAAGGACGACGTCCGCGAAGTCCGCGAAGGCTTCGAGTGCGGTATCAAGCTCAAGAACTACAACGACATCAAGGAAGGTGATCAGCTGGAGTTCTTCGAGATCCGGGAAATCGCCCGTACCTTGTGATCAGAGCCGCACATGCCCAAGAGAAAAGCCGCTGCGCCCAATCGTTCGTTCAAGGTCGCCGATCAGATCCAGCGTGATCTGACCGAGCTGATCGCGCGCGAACTCAAGGACCCGCGCGTGGGCATGGTGACGATCCAGGCGATCGAGGTCACGCCGGACTACGCTCATGCCAAGGTGTTCTTCAGCGTCCTCACGGGAGATCCCGTCGAGACGACCGAAGCCCTCGGTCAGGCCGCGGGCTTCCTGCGCAGCGGCCTGTTCAAGCGTCTGCACATCCATACCGTGCCGACGCTGCACTTCGTGTTCGACCGCACCACCGAGCGCGCGGCCGACATGAATGCCCTCATCGCCCAGGCCGTCGCGTCCCGTTCGAAGGACGACTAGCCATGAATGCGCCACGCACGAGGGTGCAGCGGCGCCCCGTGCATGGGGTGCTGCTGCTCGACAAGCCGCTCGGACTCTCGAGCAACCAAGCCTTGCAGAAGGCCAAGTGGTTGCTGCGAGCGGAGAAGGCCGGCCATACCGGCACGCTGGACCCGCTCGCCAGTGGCGTGCTGCCGCTGTGCTTCGGCGCGGCGACCAAGTTCAGCCAGCTCCACCTCGATGCCGACAAGACCTACGAGGCGACGGCTCGGCTCGGTGTCCGGACATCCACCGGTGACGCCGAAGGTGACGTGATCGCCGAACGTCCGGTCGACGTCACCGTCGCCG
The DNA here is from genome assembly GCF_056679935.1 of Variovorax sp. PEI5. NCBI lineage: Bacteria > Pseudomonadati > Pseudomonadota > Betaproteobacteria > Burkholderiales > Comamonadaceae > Variovorax > Variovorax sp. PEI5. Next base: position 1,033,763 of record NZ_CM155257.1, on the reverse strand, counting down.
ACCTGGCGCGCGTCGAGGCGCTCTTCACCGGACCCCTGCGACAGGTGCCGCCGATGCACAGCGCCCTGAAGAAGGATGGCAAGGCCCTCTACGAATATGCCCGTGATGGCATCGAGATCGAGCGCGCTCCGCGCGACGTGATCGTGCGGTCGCTGTCCCTGGCATGGATCGAGCCCGAGCTGATCCGCATCGTCGCCACCGTGAGCAAGGGCACCTACATCCGCACGCTGGGCGAGGACATCGGCGAGGCGCTGGGATGCGGCGCGCACCTGCGCTCGCTGCGACGCCTGTCGACCGGTGATTTCGACGCCACGCGCTGCATCACGCTCGACGGGCTCGAAGCCATGGACGAGACGGAGCGGCTGGCGTGCCTGCTGCCCGTCGAGTCGCTGGTGTCGGGCCATGGCCGTGTCACGCTCCAGGCCGATGATGCGGCTCGTTTTCTCTCGGGTCTGCGCCGGCGCGGCGAATGGGCCGATGCCGACGAGATCGCCGTGTTCGGCAGCCAGCCGGTGGCGTTCCTGGGAACGGCCCATGCGCGCGCGCGCGAACTGATACCGGGGCGGTTGCTGAACCCCATCGAAATCCAGCAAATCCTTTTGAACGCACCTGTGAACGCAACTTTCTGCGAAACGACACCATGAGTACCAAGCAAATCCGCAATATCGCCATCATTGCCCACGTGGACCATGGCAAGACCACGATGGTCGACCAGCTGCTGCGCCAGTCGGGCACCTTCGCCGATCACGAGAAGGTCGTCGACACCGTGATGGACAACAACGCCATCGAGCGCGAGCGCGGCATCACCATCCTGGCCAAGAACTGCGCGGTGAGCTGGGAAGGCACGCACATCAACATCGTCGACACCCCCGGCCACGCGGACTTCGGCGGCGAGGTCGAGCGCGCCCTGTCGATGGTGGACGGCGTTGTGCTGCTGATCGATGCCCAGGAAGGCCCCATGCCTCAGACCCGCTTCGTGACCAAGAAGGCGCTCGCGCTGGGTCTGAAGCCGATCGTGGTCGTCAACAAGGTCGACAAGCCCGGTGCGCGGCCCGACCACGTCGTCAATGCCGCCTTCGACCTGTTCGACAAGCTCGGCGCCACCGACGAGCAGCTCGATTTCCCGGTCGTCTATGCCTCCGGCATCAATGGCTGGTCCTCGCTGGAGGAAGGCGAGCCGAACGAGCAGTGGGGACCCGACATGTCGGCGCTCTTCAACACCATCCTGAAGCACGTGCCGTCCCAGAAGGGTGATCCGGCCGCGCCGCTGCAGCTGCAGATCTCGGCCCTGGACTTCTCGACCTTCGTCGGCCGCATCGGCGTCGGCCGCATCAGCGCCGGCACCATCAAGCCGATGATGGACGTGGTGGTCATGGAAGGGCCCGAGGGCAAGGTCGTCAAGGGCCGGGTCAACCAGGTGCTCAAGTTCCACGGCCTCGACCGCGTGCAGGCGACCGAAGCCGGACCCGGCGACATCGTGCTGATCAACGGCCTGTCGGACATCGGCATCGGCGTGACGATCACCGATCCGGCCAGCCCCATGCCCATGCCCATGCTCAAGGTCGACGAGCCGACCCTGACGATGAACTTCTGCGTCAACACCAGCCCGCTGGCCGGTCGCGAAGGCAAGTTCATCACCAGCCGCCAGATCTGGGATCGCCTGCAGAAGGAACTCCAGCACAACGTCGCGCTGCGCGTGAAGGAAACCGACGAGGAAGGCATCTTCGAAGTGATGGGACGTGGCGAACTGCACCTGACCATCCTGCTGGAGAACATGCGCCGCGAAGGCTACGAGCTGGCCGTGTCGAAGCCGCGCGTGGTGTTCCGCGACATCGATGGCGTCAAGAACGAACCCATCGAGCTGGTCACCGCCGACATCGAGGAGACCCACCAGGGTGGCGTGATGCAGGCACTCGGCGAGCGCAAGGGCGAGCTGGTGAACATGGAGTCCGACGGCCGCGGTCGCGTGCGCCTGGAGTACCGCATTCCAGCTCGCGGCCTGATCGGCTTCACCAACGAATTCCTGAACCTGACGCGTGGCTCGGGCCTGATCTCCAACATCTTCGACAGCTACGAGCCGCACAAGGGCGAGATCGCCAGCCGCAAGAATGGCGTGCTGATCTCCATGGACGACGGCGAGATCTTCACCTATGCGCTGGGCAAGCTCGACGACCGCGGCCGCATGTTCGTGAAGGCAAACGATCCGGTGTACGAGGGCATGATCGTCGGCATCCACAGCCGCGACAACGATCTGGTGGTGAACGCCACCCGCACCAAGCAGCTGACCAACTTCCGCGTTTCGGGCAAGGAAGACGCGATCAAGATCACGCCTCCGATCGAACTCACGCTGGAATACGGCGTGGAATTCATCGAGGACGACGAACTGGTCGAGATCACGCCCAAGAGCGTTCGCTTGCGCAAGCGCTATCTGAAGGAACACGAGCGCAAGCGCGCGAGCCGCGAATAAGGGACCTGGGAGCGCGAGCTCCTGCCGGACGTCGCGTCCGTGTGTTCCGCCCATGAAAAAACCGGCTCGAGGGCCGGTTTTTTCATGGGCTTGAGCCACCCAGAGAAATCCGGGTGGAGCCTGGAAAGGCTTAGGGCCGGGCGACCTTCCAGACGCCGCCGACGCCGTCGCCCGTGCGGTCACCGGCCTTCGTGTCCTTGGCCCAGTAGTAGAGCGGGGCGCCCTTGTAGGCCCACTGGCGCGTGCCGTCGTCGCGCATCACGACGCTGTAGTCGCCCATCGGCCTGGCGGTGGCGGGCGCCGTGAGCGCGGGCCAGTTGGTGATGCAGGGGCCGTTGCAGACGGACTTGCCGCTGCCCACCATGTCGCGGCTGAAGGTATAGAGCGTCATGCCATTCGGGCCGACCAGCACGCCATCGGCGGTGCGCGTCGGGGTGTCGGGCATGGATGCCGATGTCGACTTGGACATGGGCGAGTAGCTGCCACAGCCAGCGAGCAGAGCGGCGGCGAGGATCGATGCACTGAGCAGTTTCATGAGGGATCTCCTGAGTGGGTGGTCAAAACTGAACTAAATCTAAAGGCATTGGCAGTCTAGCCGCCCCGCTGACGCAATTCGCGGTGTTTGATCAGCTTGGCGGGATTGCCCGCATAGACGCCCCAGGGCTCGAGCGAGCGGAACGCCACGCCGCGCGCACCCAGCACCACGCCTTCACCGACGTCGACACCCGGGCCGACGAAGGCTTCGGCCGCGATCCATGCCTGCGCGCCGATGGTGATCGGCCGCGTCGTCAGCTGGAACACCGGTGAGCTGATGTCGTGCGAGCCGGCGCACAGGTGCGCGCCCTGCGACACGATCGCGCCCTGGCCGATGTGGATCGGCGCCATGTTGTAGCAGTTGACGCGGGGTCCGATGAGGGCGCGTTCCTCCATGTGCAGATGCGGCGGATACCAGACCTTGGCCGTGCCACGCACATCGGTGCCCGCGGCCATGGTGGCCCCGAAGGTCCGCAGGATGAAGCGGCGCCAGCCCCGCAGGGGCGGTGGGGTCCAGGACGCGAGAACGGCCCAGGTGACGATCCAGAGTGCACGAAGCAGCCGATTGGAGAGGGAAAAGCTCGGCCCGCCACCCAGAGGGTTGGAGCGCTCGGCGTCGAGGGGTTGGAGTGCCATGGGAAGTCGTCGAGTGCGGTCGGATGGGAATGGGAAGGGAAATGGGGCAGGGTAGATCGGGGGCTCAGCGGGTGCGGCTCTTCATGGCGCGCTCGACCTCGCGCTTGCCTTCGCGGTCCTTGATGGTGTCGCGCTTGTCGTGCTCCGCCTTGCCCTTGGCCAGGGCGATCTCGCACTTCACCTTGCCTGCCTTCCAATGCAGATTGAGTGGGACCAGCGTGTAGCCCTTCTGCTCGATCTTGCCGGTGAGCTTGCGGATCTGCTCCTTGTGCAGCAGCAGCTTCTTGGTGCGCACCGAATCCGTGGTCGTGTGCGTGGAAGCGCTGCGCAGCGGATTGATCTGGCAACCGACGATGAACATCTCGCCGTCGCGGATCATCACATAGCCGTCGGTCAGCTGCACCTTGCCTTCGCGCAGGGACTTCACTTCCCAGCCTTCGAGCACCATGCCGGCCTCGAAGCGTTCTTCGAAGAAATAGTTGTACGCAGCCTTCTTGTTGTCGGCGATGCGGGTCGAGGGGTCTTGGGTTTTTTTGGTGGCCATGGCTGTCCGATCTGGGGTCGCATGGCATCAATACAATCGAGGCGCACACATCGTGCCGATTCTATGAAAACCGTTCACAAGTCAGTTCTCATCTGGTACAGCGCCGATGAGATGTATGCCCTGGTCACCGATGTGGCGAGATACCCCGAATTCCTTCCCTGGTGCGACAAGACCCGTGTGATCGACGAAAGCCCGAATGCGATGACGGCCGAGATCGGCCTGTCCTTCGGCGGGATGCGACAGAAGTTCACGACGCGCAATACCCATGTCCCCGGACGCGAGGTACGTCTGAAGCTCGTGGACGGGCCATTCTCCAATCTCGACGGCGTCTGGAAGTTCGAGCCCGTGGGCGAGGCCGGTGAACGCGCCTGCCGCGTCGAACTCGACCTGAGCTATGGCTTCAACAACTTCGCGCTGCAGGCCGTCGTCGGGCCGGTGTTCGACAAGGTCGCATCGAGCCTGGTGGAGGCCTTCGTCAAACGCGCCGAGCAGGTCTATGGCACGCCCTGACGATCCAGCGGCATGAGCATCTCCGTCACGCTGCTGTGCTCGCCCGCCGCGCGCCAGACGTTCGAGCAGGCTCTCGATCTTCCCGAGGGCGCGACGGTCTCCGAAGCGGTCCTGGCCAGCGGCCTTGACGGGCAGTTTCCCGCACTGGACTGGCGAGCCCTGACACCTGGCGTCTGGGGCAAGGTGGTGGGCTGGGACCGAGTCCTGCAGCAGGACGATCGACTCGAGCTGTGCCGTGCGTTGCTGGTGGATCCGAAGGTCGCCCGACGCGAGCGCTTCCAGCGCCAGGGAAGTCGCGCCGCCGGACTGTTCGCCCGTCGGCGCGAAGGCGGGAAAGCCGGCTACTAGCACTGGCTCGCCGTCGTCTTCCAGCGTCCTAATTGCACTCGCTGTCGATGATCGATTGCAGGCGCCGGTTCTCGGCGTCACGCGCGCCATCGTCCATGATCTCGCGCTCGCCATTGGCATTGATGCGGGCGATGCGGATCCCGCTGTCGAACGTGGATTTGCCCTGACGGGCACGGGCGCAGTTGTCGGCCTTGGCCCTGGCCAGTCGTTCCGCTTCGGCCGCCTGCTTGGCCTTGTCGGCTTCCTCGGCACGCCGGGTCTTCTCTTCCAGCTCGCGATCGACACCGGCCGGCCGCGACAGGCTGCTCGAAGCGCCGGCACGCGGCGCGAGCGCGGGTTCCGGCTGCGTGCTCGTCTGTGGCGCCGAGGGCGGCGTGACCGATCGCATCGGACTGCCGGGACGACGCACGATGTTCTTCTCCGGCACGGTGATCGGCGGCGCCTGGTCGCTGAACACCTTCTTTCCATTGTTGTCGATCCATTGCCATTGAGCGGCAACCGTCAGCGGCAGGGCGCCCAGGCACGCCACGATCAGGAAGTGCGAGATCTTCATCTACGGCAGTTTAGCGCTCGCGGGCGCGCTGGAGGATCGCGTCCGGAGCCAGGCCGAGAGCACCGTCGGCGACGATCCGCGCCGGGGATGGCGGGCACGAAAGGACGCGTCGCCCTCGTTACAATCCATCTTTTGGAGCCTTACCTCATGCGCCTTCTAGGCAAAGCGCTCACCTTCGACGATGTGTTGCTGGTGCCAGCGTTCTCCCAGGTCCTGCCCAAGGACACCTCCCTCGCCACCCGGTTCTCGCGCAACATCTCGCTGAACCTGCCGCTCGTCTCCGCGGCCATGGACACCGTGACCGAAGCGCGCCTCGCGATCGCGATCGCTCAGGAAGGCGGTATCGGCATCGTGCACAAGAACCTGACGGCGCAGCAGCAGGCGGCCGAGGTTGCCCGCGTCAAGCGCTACGAGTCGGGCGTCCTGCGCGATCCGGTCGTCATCACGCCGGGGCATTCGGTGCGCCAGGTCATGGCACTGTCCGAGCAATTGGGCATTTCGGGCTTTCCGGTGGTCGACGCCGGGAAGGTGGTGGGCATCGTGACCGGGCGCGACCTGCGCTTCGAGAACCGCTACGACGTACCAGTCAGCGAGATCATGACGCCGCGCGACCGGCTCATCACCGTCCCGGATGGCACCACGCTGGTCGACGCCAAGGCACTGCTCAACAAGTACAAGCTCGAACGTCTGCTGGTGATCAACGACGACTGGGAGCTCAAGGGGCTGATCACGGTCAAGGACATCACCAAGCAGACCACCTTCCCCAATGCCGCACGCGATGCCAATGGCCGCCTGCGCGTGGGCGCGGCGGTCGGAGTGGGCGAGGGTACCGAGGAGCGCGTCGAGGCCCTGGTGCGCGCTGGCGTGGATGCCATCGTGGTCGACACCGCGCACGGCCACAGCAAGGGCGTGATCGACCGCGTGCGCTGGGTCAAGCAGAACTATCCGCAGATCGACGTCATCGGCGGCAACATCGCCACGGGCGATGCCGCGCGGGCTCTGGCCGATGCCGGAGCCGACGCGGTCAAGGTGGGCATCGGCCCGGGATCGATCTGCACGACACGGATCGTCGCGGGCGTGGGCGTGCCGCAGATCATGGCGGTCGACAGCGTGGCGACGGCGCTGCAGGGGACCGGCGTGCCGTTGATCTCCGATGGCGGTGTCCGCTATTCGGGCGACATCGCCAAGGCGTTGGCCGCTGGCGCCAGCACGGTGATGATGGGCAGCATGTTCGCCGGTACCGAGGAGGCGCCCGGCGAGATCGTCCTGTACCAGGGCCGCAGCTACAAGAGCTATCGGGGCATGGGGTCGATCGGCGCGATGCAGCAGGGCAGTGCCGACCGCTACTTCCAGGAATCGAGCACCGGCAATCCCAATACCGACAAGCTGGTTCCCGAAGGCATCGAGGGTCGCGTTCCGTACAAGGGTTCGATCGTCTCGATCATCTATCAGATGGCCGGCGGCGTGCGCGCCAGCATGGGCTATTGCGGTTGCGCCACCATCGACGAGATGAAGGAGCGTGCCGAGTTCGTCGAGATCACGGCGGCCGGCATTCGCGAAAGCCACGTCCACGACGTGCAGATCACGAAGGAAGCGCCCAATTACCGGGCCTCGTGACCGCTCCATCAACCAATCCGCGCGTCATGGCAGGCCAGGCGCGTCTCGGTGGTTCCACTGATGCATCAAAAAATCCTCATCCTCGATTTCGGTTCCCAAGTCACCCAATTGATCGCGCGACGCGTGCGCGAGGCCCATGTATTGAGCGAAGTCCATCCCTGTGACGTCACCGACGAGTGGATCCGGGACTACGCCAGCGATGGCTCGCTCAAGGGTGTGATCCTGTCGGGCAGCCATGCCAGCGTCTACGAGGAATCGACCGACAAGGCGCCCCAGGCGGTGTTCGAATTGGGCGTGCCGGTGCTGGGGATCTGCTATGGCATGCAGACCATGGCCCACCAGCTCGGTGGCAAGGTGGAGAGTGGACATCAGCGCGAGTTCGGTTTCGCCTCGGTGCGTGCTCGTGGCCATACCAAGTTGCTGGACGGCATCGCCGACTTCACGACCGACGAAGGCTTCGGGATGCTCGACGTCTGGATGAGCCACGGCGACAAGGTGACCGAGCTCCCGCCCGGCTTCCGCCTGATGGCTTCGACGGAAAGCTGCCCGATCGCCGGCATGGCCGACGAGACGCGGCACTTCTACGCGGTGCAATTCCATCCCGAAGTCACCCACACCAAGCAGGGCCAGGCGATCCTCGAGCGGTTCGTCCTCGACATCTGCCGGGCCCGGCCGGATTGGGTCATGCGCGACCACATCGCCGAGGCGGTGGAGAAGATCCGGGCCCAGGTCGGCGATGAGGAAGTCATCCTGGGGCTGTCGGGTGGCGTCGACTCGTCCGTGGCGGCGGCGCTGATCCATCGCGCCATCGGGGATCAACTGACCTGCGTGTTCGTCGATCACGGTCTGTTGCGGCTCAATGAAGGCGACACGGTCATGACCATGTTCGTGGGCCAGTTGCATGCCAAGGTCATCCGTGTGGATGCGAGCGAATTGTTCCTCGGCAAGCTGGCCGGCGTGAGCGATCCGGAAGCCAAGCGCAAGATCATCGGCGGCGAGTTCGTCACCGTGTTCAAGCAGGAAGCCGCCAAGCTCATGAACGCGGGCGCGAAGGGCGCGAAGTGGCTGGCGCAAGGAACGATCTATCCGGACGTCATCGAATCCGGTGGCGCCAAGAACAAGAAGGCGATGACCATCAAGAGTCATCACAACGTCGGCGGTCTGCCCGAGCAGTTGGGCCTGAAATTGCTGGAACCGCTGCGCGACCTGTTCAAGGACGAGGTTCGCGAACTCGGCGTCGCGCTGGGGCTGCCAGCCGACATGGTCTATCGGCATCCGTTCCCCGGTCCCGGACTGGGAGTGCGCATCCTGGGCGAGGTGAAGAAGGAATACGCCGACCTGCTCCGGCAGGCCGACCACATCTTCATCGAGGAACTGCGCAATTTCCGCGATTCTGAGAGCGGCAAGAGTTGGTATGACCTCACCAGTCAGGCGTTCACCGTCTTCCTGCCGGTGAAGAGTGTGGGTGTCATGGGGGATGGCCGCACCTACGAGTACGTGGTCGCATTGCGCGCGGTGCAGACCAGCGACTTCATGACCGCCGACTGGGCCGAGCTTCCGTATGCGCTGCTCAAGAAGGTATCGGGTCGGATCATCAACGAAGTGCGTGGCATCAATCGCGTCACGTACGACGTGAGTTCGAAGCCGCCGGCCACCATCGAGTGGGAGTGAAATCGGGTCCTTCGGGGACTATCGCCAGCAATCGAAAAGTCTTGGTAAGTCGTTGATTTAAAAAAATTTACGTCACGAAGACTATCGGTGGCTATCGCCGACCAGCAAAACGGTTTGGCGGTAAAGCTGACGGTACAAACCGAGCCCGGGTTCAGACCCTCTTGTTTACTATCCATTCTTTTTCGGTCTGGACGGTAAAAAGCTCGCAGAAGAGCTAGGTTTCATGCGGGTTCCAAGGCATCTTCAGGTCTCCTGATCCCTGACGGTAAAAACCGTCATGACCAGGAGGCAAATCCTCGATGTTGACCGACACTGCGCTACGCAACCTCAAGCCCAAAGCCGCGACCTACAAGGCTTCCGACCGTGACGACATGTACGTGACGGTATCGACGGCAGGCACCATCGCTTTCCGTTACGACTAGCGTCTCAACGGCCGCCGCGAGACCCTCACCTTGGGCCGGTACGGCCCGGCCGGCGTATCGCTCGTCTTGGCGTGCGAAAAGCGGCTGGACGCCAATCGGGCTGTCGCCCGGGGCGAATCTCCAGCCCACGAAAAACAGCGCGAGAAGCGACGCCTGACCGCCGCGAAGACCTTCGGCGACATGACTGACCGCTGGCTGGTGGACGCATGCATGGCTGAGACCACCCGCGCGATGCGCAAGAGCATCGTCGATCGCGACATCCTGCCGGCGTTCAAGAACCGTCTTCTCGTCGAAATCAGCGCCGATGATCTGCGAGCCCTGTGCAACAAGGTGAAGGCTCGGGGAGCGCCTGCTACGGCCGTCCACGTCCGGGACATCCTGAAGCAGGTCTATGCCTTCGCCATCCTCCACGGGGAAAAGGTGGACAACCCCGCCGATGGCGTTGGGGCGGCTTCGATCGCGACCTTCGTGCCAAAGGATCGGTCACTGTCGCCGATGGAGATCCGTCTGATGTGTCGGCAGATGGAGTCGGTGGCCTCAGGCGATGCGCAAGCTGATGCTCTCCCACGCCACCACCTTTCCCGCGCCGGTCCACGAGGGCAGCGCCTCGATCTGGCACTTGGCTGAAGTGCTGGGCTGGTTGGAAGAGAAGGGCGGCTACGCCCTTGAAAGGAAGATGCTGGACGCCGCGCGTGCGGCGTTGGAAGTGAATCTGGCCAGGGACGTTCATCGACTACCTGCAGCAGCAGCAGCAGCAGCGAGTGAGCTGAAGCTGTTGATCGCCTGACCACACTGCTACCGAGCAACCACATCGCGTACGGGGCGGTACTTGCGCTGTCTGACGTCCGGTCCGGTCGACCTGGCGGCACTAGCGGGAGGCGCAAAGACTTTGCTGCGCGAGGAAGGCAACGAACGAAGTGAAGGGGCTAGGGAAATTGTTTGTGCTGGACGGTTGCAGCCATGAAGCCCGAGGCACAGCCGCGCCTCCGCCAGGATTCACGACAAACTAAGGACGCAGGGGCGAACTGGCCCGAAAGGCGCGATGGCCGACTCGGCATTCCCGCAGCACGGCAGCGCCGGTACGCGCTATGACGCTGGGAAGGTCTGGCCCGCAACGACGTGCGACAGCCGCAGTGCATCGGGCCGTGAACGGATGGAGGCGTGGCGTGGAATCTTCATGGCAAGGCCGTGCGGCGTGTCGGTGATCCGTCCTTCGTGACGGCCCCGACGATCAGCCCCAGCGTCGTGGACGGCACGCATTCGCACAACCTGCCGCAGCAAGGTACAGCGCACGTTGGCGCCCGCGCGCCGCGCCGAACCGTCATCAGCGCAAACTGCATCGCACGCGCAGGCCTGGATCAGGCCGGAGTGCGTGAGGGATGGACGCCGAATGGCCGTGACGGCATCGCCGGCACGGGGCAACGCCCGAGAGCCCGGCGGCACGAAGTGCCGACACGCCCAAGATTTAATGTTTTAAACGAACATCAGCAATGAGGGATCGAGAGTATGCGAAGTAAAGCCATGCCCCCTCCAACCGGTGCTGCGTCGGGAGTGCCTGAAATTGCAGGCGTTGCAGGGCAGTACATGGAAAAACGTCCTCTTCCACAGCTACAGCCGAATCTCTAGTGCATCTGGACCAGCGTACTACCCGCCCAGCGCTCGAGTGACATCGCCGTCTTGCCTGACGGCTGCGTCGACGTCATCTGGCGAGCCAACCGACTGCTGGTCGTCGGCCCCGACATCACGGCAGCCCGTCCTGACCTCCCACCCGGTGCGCACGTCATCGGTGCCCGATTTCAGCCGGGCGACGCGCGCCACTGGCTGGGCTTGCCACTGTCGGAAATCGTCGGCCAAAGCGTCGAGCTGGCGGATCTGCGAGGAATATGGGCCAAAGGCTTCGCCCGACGCATGGAAGATGCGCAATCAATTGACCGGCAGGCACAAGTGTTTCAGCAGCAACTGATGCAGGCTCCGAGGCCACCCGCCAGACCTGATTGGAGTGCCTCAGAGATCTTCTGCCTCGCGTCCATGTTGGCGCGCGATGAGGGCCGGGCAGTGGCCTGCATGCCCAAGCGCCTGGACATCAGCCCGCGTACTTTACTGCGCCATTGCCGCGATCATTTCGGCTACGGCCCAAAGACGTTGGAGCGCATGTTGCGCTTTCAACACCTCCTCTGCCTGGCCCGCCATCATTGCCGAGATCGATCAGAAACTCACGGCGCAGATCAACCTCATCCTTCACCACGAGGACTTCCAGCGACTCGAATCGGCGTGGCGCGGTCTGAACCATCTGGTCTCCAACACCGAGACCGACTCGATGCTCAAGATCCGTTTCATGGACATCGGCAAGACCGAACTGCGCCGGACGCTGCGTCGGTTCAAGGGTGTGGCTTGGGACCAGAGCCCGCTGTTCAAGCGGCTGTACGAAGAGGAATACGGGCAACTGGGCGGTGAGCCCTATGGTTGTCTGGTCGCCGACTACTACTTCGATCACACGCCCCCCGACGTGGAATTGCTGGGCGCGATGTCGAAGATCGCCGCGGCAGCACATGCGCCCTTCATCGCCGGTGCGGCACCCTCCACCTTGCAGATGGAGTCGTGGCAGGAGCTGGCCAATCCGCGCGATCTGGCCAAGATCACCGGCAATCTGGAGCACGCGCCATGGAACTCGCTGCGTGCGGGCGAGGACGCTCGCTACGTGGGACTGTGCATGCCGCGCTTCCTGGGGCGGTTGCCCTATGGCGCCAAGACCAATCCGGTGGACGAGTTCAATTTCGAGGAAGACACCCAGGGCGCCGACCACCAGAACTATGTGTGGAGCAATGCGGCCTATGCGATGGCGGTGAACATCAACCGCAGCTTCAAGCTGTATGGCTGGTGCACCATGATCCGCGGCGTGGAATCGGGCGGCACGGTCGAGGGCCTTCCGTGCCACACCTTCCCCACCGACGATGGTGGTGTGGACATGAAGTGTCCCACCGAGATCGCCATCTCCGACCGCCGCGAGGCCGAATTGGCGAAGGCCGGTTTCATTCCACTGGTCCATCGCAAGGGAACCGATCACGCCACCTTCATCGGTGCGCAGTCGCTGCAGAAGCCGCAGGAGTACATGGATCCGGACGCCACGGCCAACGCCAACCTGTCGGCCCGGCTGCCCTACCTCTTCGCCAGCACCCGCTTCGCGCACTACCTCAAATCCATCGTGCGCGACAAGGTGGGTGCCTTCAAGGAGCGCGAGGAGATGCAGACCTGGCTCAACGGCTGGATCATGAATTACGTGGATGCCGATCCCGCCAATTCCAGTCAGGAAACCAAGGCACGTCGTCCCCTGGCCGCGGCCGAAGTGGTGGTTCAGGACGTGGAGGGCAACCCCGGCTACTACAGCGCCAAGTTCTTCCTGCGTCCGCACTTCCAGCTCGAAGGCCTCACGGTGAGCCTGCGCCTGGTGGCCAAGCTGCCGTCGGTCAAGACCGCAGCCTGAACGTCACCGGCATCTCCATCCCTTTTCTTTCCATTCCCTTTTCCCTCAATCCCGCCTCATAGGAATCAAAAAAATGGCACAAGACATCTTCCTGAAAATCGCCGGCATCGATGGCGAGAGCCAGGACTCCGCGCACACGGACGAAATCGACGTGAGCAGCTGGGCCTGCCCGTGCGCGCCATCGCCGATGGCAAGGTCGTCTACGTGCATGCGCCCACGACGCCCAACGCCGACGTCACGCACGCGCTCAACTACAACCCCTTCGGCGATGGCACGCCGAGCGCGGCGTGGACCAGCGACGGCTCCCTTCGCGCAGGGCGAGACGGCCTGGCGCCTGATTCGGCAGCTCAACTTCAACTACCTGCCGCTGATGGACATGGACACCCGCCAGGGCGCACAGGCCCTGCGCGACATGTTGCGCCTGTTCGTGGGTGCCGACGATGCCATCGCCGCCAGACAGGTCGACGGACTGATCGGCAGCCGCATCGCGCCCGTCACGCGCCGTCTGCCGGGCAACGGTCCTCTGGTGTACGGCCGTGGCGTGCAATGTGACCTGACGGTGGACGAGGATGCCTTCAGCGGAACCAGCCCCTATCTCTTCGGTCTGGTGCTCGAGCATTACCTCGCCCGCCACGTCAGCATCAACGTCTTCACCGAGACGCGGCTGGAGTCCATGCAGCGTGGGATGGTGGCGAGCTGGGATGCGCGCATGGGCACCAGGAGCGCGGTATGACGGCCCGGGAGGCGTCCGCGCGTTCGGTGAGCGCTGTGGTCGGCGACGCACCGGTGCGGCCGTGGCGGCATGGCTTCCTGCCGCTCATGCGCCGACTGGCGGCGGCCGATCCGCTCCAGCCCTTGATCGGCACGTCCCAGCGGCCGCAGCAGGAGAATTTTCGCCTGGGTCAGCAAGCCAGCCTGGCCTTCGCGCCGCGAGAACTCGCGAAGGTGGAAATCAAGGCGGATATCGATCAGGAGCCGCGTGTTCACCTCAAGCTGTTCGGCCTGGGCATGCTGGGCCCTCAGGGGGCCTTGCCGATCCACTTCACCGAGCTGGTGCGCGAGCGCGTCGAAGGCCGACGCGACACGACGCTGGCCGACTTCATCGATCTCTTCCACCATCGCGTGTTCACGCACATCTACCGTGCCTGGGCGCAGAGCCAGAGCGCGGCGGGGCTCGATCGGCCCGGCGAGGAACTTTTCAGCGCCTACGTTGCCCGTCTGGCCGGAGACGAACCCTCGGAGGTGCAGGGCAGTCCCCTGGCGCCGCATGCGCGCTGGGCCAGCAGCGCACACCGGGTGCGCGCGGCCCGCAATCCCGACGGCCTGGTGAGCACGCTGTCGCGCTTCTTCGGGGTCACGGTGGCACTGCGCGAGTACGTGCTGCAGTGGATGCCCATCGCGCCGCAGGACCAGTGCGTGCTGGGGCAGCCACGGCGGTCCAGTGTGCTGGGCGAAGGCGCCGTGGCGGGCGAGGTGGTGCCCGACCGGCAGAACCGCTTCCGGTTGGTGATCGGTCCGCTGGATCTCGAGCGGTATCTGCGCCTCACACCGCAGGGGGCGTCCTCCGGCGAGGATCTGCCCGCTCTCATCGAGATCGTCCGTTCGTTCATCGGCTTCGAATACCTCTGGGAAGTCGAACTCCTGATCGACAGCATTGCGGCGCCTCGCTGCCGACTCGGCGACACCACGCAATTGGGCTGGTCGACGTGGATGGCGAGCGAGGGGGTCTCGTGCGGGCCGGTGACCGGCATGTTGTTCGAACCCGAAAGCTATGGCGCATGAATCCCATCAAGCAACTGTTGAGCGCGTTCGCCGGTCCGGCTTCGAATGCCGATTCGTCCGCCGTGGGTGTGGCCGCCGAACTGCTGAAGCCTGTGAGCGAGGCCTTTCCCTGCGGAGAAAGCCTGGAATACGACGGCGAGTTCGCCGTGCTGCGAGCACGCCTGGAGCCCAAGGCGGATGTGCAGTACGGCCAGTTCTCGTCGAAACCCGATGCTCCGGACTGGGCCGAGGTCGAGCGCGATGCACGCCGACTCCTACTGCGCAGCAAGGACATCTCCGTTCTGCTGTGGCTCGCTCGTGCACGTTGTCGGGTCGCGGGTGCCGCCGGATTGCTGGAGGGTTTGAGATCGTTGCAGGCCGTCTTGCAGGCCTACCCGGAGCAGGTCCATCCCCAGCTGATGCTCGACGGAATGGCCGATCCGGCGGTGCGGGCCAACGCCCTGGCCGCGCTGTGCGATCCGGACGGTCTGCTGGACGACCTGCGCGATGTGGTCGTCTGCGGGAATACCGCCTTCCGCCTGACGGTGCGCGACGTCGAGCGTGCCTTCGCCACGCCTCGTCAGCCCTATGCGCCGGAGCCCGGCAGCGTCAAGCGCCAACTGGCCGATCTGCATGCCAAGGGCGACGGCGTGCTGCATGCGCTGCTGGCGTGCGGAAACTGTGTGCTCGGGATCGACCACTGGAGCAAGGCATCGCTCAAGGACGACGCGCCCGAACTGGGCCCGCTCATGCGTCTCCTGGCCTCGCTGGCCTCCTTCGCGGCGGCCTCGCCCCTGAAAGAGCGGGTGCAGGCGGAATCCGTGATATCCGACGGCATCGCGAAGCGCGTCGCGCCAGGCTCGCAGGAGCACGCGCTGGTGCCGGCCGGGAGCGCCGATGGGGGTTGGGGCGACGGCTCCCATGCGCGCCTGCCGGTCGCCCTGATGCATGCCGATGTGCAGAAGGAGCGCGAACAGATGCGGGCCTTGCTGCTGGAGATCCGACTCTGGCTGGAGCACCACGAGCCGAGCAGCCCGATCACCATCCTGCTCAAGCAGGCCGACCGCATGTGGGGCAAACGCTTTTCCGAGGTCGCGCACATGATCCCACCGGACCTGATGCAGGCCTGGGACCGGGAGGACTGAACCTTGGGCTTCAAGGGTTCGGACATCCTGTCGTGAATGATGGCAGTGGTGGCGGGAAATCAGCGTTTCGGCACCGGGTGCGGGTCGGTCCGGAGTATGTGTCGTTCCCGCACCGCCTCGGCCAACGCCTCCACGCTCAACGGCGCCGAGCCTTCCGCCTTGTTGTTGATGGTCACGTACACCGGGAGATGCGCCGCCGCAGTCGCTGCCATGACCTGGGACAGGATCGCGCGAGTCTCCGGATCAGGGTCGAGCAGGCGGTCGAACGGTTCGTAGAGATCCTTGGCACTGTCATATCCATAGGCACCATGACGCTGATGGAGATTCCATCGGGCCACCAGGGGGGCAGGCCACAGGGCACGCAGCATGGGCAGCTGGTCCGAGATGCCGGGCATCTTGGCATGCAGACCCAGACAGTAGGTTGCGCCTGCGGCTTTCAGGACGGCTGCCAGTTCCGCAGTCATGAGTTCCGCATTGCGGACCTCGACGGCGACGACGCCATCCGGCGCGGTCGGCCGCAGTGGGGGCAGGGCTGCCAGCATCGTAGCCAGGCTTTCCAAGAGTTCGGGGATGCGCAGCAGCATCGAGGAGGGCAGGGGGCTCAACTGGAAGACCAGGGCGCCGAGCTTGGGGCCGAGCCCGTCGAGAGCCGGCTGGACGAACTCGTGCGCTGCGGCGATCGGATCAAGGAACGTCGCATTGCGTTGCAACCCGCGACCGTGGTCACGGACCATCGCATCCGATATGGCGCTTGGCGCCTTGACGACGAAACGGAAATCGTCGGGAACCTGGGCGGCCAGGCTCGCATATTCATGGGCGCTCAACGGCTTGTAGAAGGCACGGTCGAGACTGACCGTGCGCAACAGGGGATGACAGGCATAGGCCGGCAAGCCATCGCGTGCCAGCTGCTTGGTCGTGTAGACATCGGCCCATACCAGACCGGCCCAACCCGGGAAGCCCCAGGACGATGTGCCGAGGCGAATCTCCCGCGGCAATGCGCTGGCCAGGTCCCTCGTCTCGGAAGCGCTTGGAAACGGCAATACCGGAGACTGGGCATGCGTCGATGCAATGACTTGGCCAGCACGAACGTCGGCTTTGACGTCGTTTGGAGGATCCGTGGGAAAAAGCGATTCTTGCATCTTCAAATCCGAAATCGAGCCTAACGATGATCGGTGCTTCAGAGGGCAGAGGTCAGTCCGGAGCGGGAAGAGACGCCAGCGCCGACGACGATTCCCGGCGAAAAGATGCGTCGCGGGGTGCGTATAGTTCGGCTTTTCGGTTGGCAGCGCATGCCAGCCAGCAGTGGTGGGATCGGTGCCGCATCATCTGTCACGATGCAACCACCACAGAAGGTTCCTGAACGTATGACGAGCGATGATCACTGGATGCGCCTCGCGCTGGAGCAAGCCCATGAGGCGGGTTGCGCAGGTGAAGTGCCGGTGGGTGCCGTCGTGGTGAAGGACGGAGCCGTCATCGCGACTGGACGCAACACACCCAAGGGCTCGTGCGATCCCAGTGGGCATGCCGAGATCAATGCATTGCGCGCGGCTGCCGCCGTGCTGGGCAATTATCGACTCGACGACTGCGAGTTGTTCGTCACGCTCGAGCCTTGTGCCATGTGCGCCGGTGCCGTCCTGCACTCCCGCCTGGCGCGGGTGGTGTATGGCGCTCCCGATCCCAGGACGGGCGCGGCCGGCTCGGTCGTCGACCTGTTCGGCCTGGTTCAACTCAATCATCACACCGACATCCGTGGGGGAGTGCTGGGAGAGGTTTGCAGCGCCATGCTCAAGACGTTCTTCAAACAGCGTCGGCAGCAGCAGCGTGAGAACGCGAACCCACTGCGCGATGACGCGCTGAGGACACCTGAAAACCGCTTCACAGGACTCATGCAGGAGCCCCCCACATCCTTCTGGTCGACGGGGGGGAGCGCACAACGCAATTGGCGCATGCATTGGTTCGATACTTCGGCTAACGGCATTGGCGTTCGAGCAACCGCCATCTGCCTACATGGTCCAGGGCAATGGGGCTATCTTTTCAGGAACCTGATGACCATCGATGACATCCGCTGGATCGTTCCTGATTTAATCGGCTTCGGCCGAAGTGACAAACCAAAGAACGCGACCGTCCACACTTGGGAGTGGCACAGGGAGGTACTCTCTGAATGGCTCGGCGAGATGAAGATCGGGCCTGTCCATCTGGTCCATGCAGCCGGCGCCGATCCGTTGGTACAGCTGCTGCGTACCGAGCCATCCAGTCTGTTGTTCGATGCGTCGCCTATCTGTGCACTGGACGAAAGGGCCGGGGATTCACTCAACGCATGGCAAGCACCGTTTCCTGATCGAGGCCATGAAGCGGCATTGAGATCTCTGGGCTCGATCCATCCTGATTCTTCGGGACCGTCTCCTGAGCAGATATCAAAAATCGCGGAAATTGTGAGAAGAAGATGCTGAATCTATTGAAAGATGGTTTTCTGTGAGCAAACATATTTACATATATTCGCCGTCCAGCGCCGTACGCGACAAGATTGCATTCAGGAGAGGAGTCAAGCGCCTCGAGGCAAAAGGCCATCAGGTGGAAATCGATCCATCTGCGCTGGAGGTCCATCAGCGTTTTGCGGGCGACGATGCGACTCGTCTGGCTGCCATCGCACGCGCTGTTGCCAGTGGAGCAGATATCGCTCTCACGACGCGCGGGGGCTATGGTCTCACCCGTATTCTTGGCGGCATCGATTACGCAGACGTCGCAAAGGCAGTGGAGCGGGGCACGAAATTCGTTGGATTCAGCGATTTCACCGCGTTTCAAAATGCGCTGCTGGCAAAGACCGGCGCGGTGACCTGGTCGGGACCATCCGTGGGTGAGGATTTCGGTGCGATCGAAGGGCCCGACGACATCATGGAGGCTTGTTTCGACGATCTCCTCGATGAACAGGGCGAAGGCACCGGATGGCGTCTACCCGCTCGTGAAGGCGAAGCACCCGCTCTGAACCACATCCGGAACGCACCGCTGTGGGGAGGCAATCTGACGGTGCTGCTCAGTCTTCTCGGCACACCCTATTTTCCCGACATCCGGGGCGGGGTTCTGTTCCTGGAGGATGTGGGGGAGCATCCCTATCGCATCGAACGCATGCTCGATCAGTTGTTTCATGCGGGAGTACTGCAGCGCCAGTGCGCGATCCTGATGGGTCAATTCACGGCATTCAGGAAGGTGCCCAACGATCGGGGCTTCGGTCTGCCAACTGTATTCGCCAGATTGCGATCGCTGCTCGACATTCCGGTGCTGAGTGGATTGCCGTTCGGACATGTTCCAACGAAAGTCCTGTTGCCCGTGGGAGCAAAGGTGGAAATGGATCGCGAGGGCAGGGAGGTCATTATCATGTGGGGGCACATGCATGCCAAAGAATTCCCGCACGCGCATCATCATTGAATCAGCGTTGATATGTTCCGTCTGAAGTATGAGATTGAGCTGTTCGAATCGACAGAACTCCTTGATGGCAAGAAATATTTTATGAAATCGTTGGATGTCGATTTGTCTCGGTTTTGAAACCTGGACGAATTTTCATCAAAAAAGTCAAGACATGGGCGCTCATTCAACAGTGGTTTTTGCAGATCTGACCGGAAGCACGGCTGTTTTCGAGTCGATGGGAAACGCGCGTGCTGCTGAAACGGTCACGCGGCTCACGCAGTGGATTGCTGCCGTCTGCGAGGCGCACCAAGGTCGTGTCGTCAAGACGCTTGGGGACGGCGTGCTGGCGGTTTTCCAGTCGGGCGACTGGGCAACGCGCGCTGCACTCGAAATGCAACGCAACCATCAGAAGCGTATCCAGACCTGGCCACCCGCATTGCGCATGGAGCTGCAGATCGGAATGGCCAGTGGAGACGTTCTCGAGGTCGATGGGGATTGCTATGGTGATGCCGTCAATCTCGCCTCGAGATTGAGTGACCTCGCCGGCCCCCGGCAGATCTGGGCCACGCAATCCGTGATCGACGAACTCAAGGGGCAGGAAGTGCGCCATCGAAGCCTGGGACCGATCAACATCCGCGGGAAGAGCGAGATGCCGGTCGTCTACCGAATCGATTGGCAGGACGAATCGCTCGAATTCCTGACGATGCCGGCGACCTTGGCTCAGATGAATCGTCCTAAAGAAGCTTCGTTCGGAAAGATAGAGTTGTCGTGGCTGGATGTGAGGCAAACCTTCAATGCGACCGATCTTCCGATCTATCTCGGTCGCGTCGACGATGCGGAATTTGTCGTCAACGATCCGCGGGTTTCGCGACTGCACGCACGGCTCGAGTCGAGGAAGGGCAGCTGCGTGCTGGTGGATGTCAGTACCTATGGCACGTGGGTACAGTTCAGAAATGCCACGGGCATCAGCGGTGAGATCGCACTGAGGCGCGACGAATGCTTGCTTCATGGCAACGGACAAATCAGCCTGGGTGCGCCGCTCAGCGATCTGAGCGCGCCTGTGGTCAATTTCGATACGACAGGTGGCCTGATGGTGCTTTCGCGTTGAGTCATGAAGATATCGGACACGAAGAGGACGGGTCGATCTGCCATTCAGCCTGTCCAGGCGCAAAGGGCAGAGACATTCGGTTATCCGTACCCTTGACTTAACATAATATACATTGTATTTAAAACAAGAGGGCAAGTAAGCAGGATGGGTTGGGATGGTGCGGCCAAAGTATTCGTCCACTTCATCGATCGATCGACCAGGACAGCCCTTTTTGATGAGGCTGCAAGTCGACAAGGATTTCTCGATTGATACATCAGCGCCTCGTATCGGCGATCTGGACGATCGAGATCGTCTGTATGGATCTCGGGCTTCATATGGAACATCGACCCGAGGTCCTTCTTCACCTTGCCGTATTCGATCACGCGTCTTCTCGCTGTCGAACGGTCTGACCATCTGAGTCTTGCAGCGATTCCATGCGAGCGTCTTCATGGACATTGACCGATGGCATGGATACACCAACGGCCAGCGCAGCTTGTGGGTCAGCACGATCAGCATCTTGATCTTTTACCGGTTTTCATCGATCTCTGAGTCGTTGCGCATGCCATGTGTACGACTTGTCTACTCAGCGTCTGCTCCATCCACTTCCACACAGCAAGGATCTTGTTCGAATCATCTCGCAGCAAGGTTCGTGAAAGCGTGTCCGGATACTCCCCTTTCTCGGTCCTCAAGAGATTGAAGGCACTTCGTTCTATTTATCTGCTAACGTTTATTTTCTTTTTTTATTGTCCTCGACTAAGATGGACTGCAATTCCAAAGCCGTTAGCAGATAGATGCAATCACTACTTCCATTCGATGAAGACTCGCCCATTGATGGGCTGAAGGCACCGTTCGAGGACTGGCTGGCGGACCAGATGGCCCAAGGCATCCTGCGTCAGCCGTCCTCCATCCAGGTGTATCGCGACATGTGGGGCGGATTCATGAACTGGGCGTTGTCACAGACGCCACCCGTGACCCTGACGCACCTGTCCACGAGTGACCTCCAGGCCTTTCAAGGCGCACGGTTCGGAATGAAGAGTTCCGATCTGTCGCTCTCCCCCCGTCACGCACTCCGATTGTTGCGACTCGTCGATCGAGTGCTCAAACATCAGGCAGCCAAGCATGATGAATCGCCCAATGAGGCCGCCGCAGAGTGGATCGCCGCGCAGCCGGAAATCAAGTACGCGGAGGCAGCGCAATCGGATCCCCTGCCCGACTTCCTGACCGTCACCGAGACACGGCACCTCATCACCTTCCTGTCCGCAGCACGCCCGCGCCCCGGCGTCACGGGATCGAGCAGGGAAAATCCGGTCGGCCTGACCTGGCAGCAGGTACGCAATCGAGCGGCCGTCGGCCTCCAGCTGGGAGGCGGTCTGACGCCGGCCGACATCCGTGCACTGACCTTGAGATCGCCGGTGTCGCAAGGCGGTCGGATCAGGGATCGTCCCTGGAAGATCGCGGTGCCGAACCATGGCAACTGGCCCGCGCGCGAGACGCCCATCGCTCCCTGGTCGGGCGAACTGCTGCACCACTGGCTCAAGGTGCGTCAGGACGCGGCCATCGCCGGCGATTTCCTGTTTCCCTCGACCCGCACCGGCAAGCAGTGGAGTCGCGATTCACACTACATGTGCGCCAACAAGGTGCTGGAGGAAGCCGGACTCGAAAGCACCGAAGGCGGCTCGTTCCGACTGCGACACACCTTCGCGCTGCGGCAATTGCGCCGGGGCACCTCCGCGGAACAGGTGGCGATGTGGCTGGGGGTCGAACCGGACTCGATGAACCAGTACGGAAGACTGATGGAAAGCGCGCCCGAGGGACTGTGAAACGCGCCTGACATGCCTACCAGGCGCCACCCGATGGCTTCCTGGCCCTGATGGCGGCATTCAGCAGGGCCACCGCATCGGGACGCTGGCCGCGCTGGGCGAAATCAGCCGCCGTCATGCCTTGCTGGTTCTTCAGCAATGGATCGGCGCCTTCGGCCAGCAGCAGTTCCACTCCCTGGGTCGATCCGTACATCGCCGCCATCATCAGCGGCGTCGTCTCGTTGGGCGATGGCGCGTCGATGAACGCATAGTTCTCGAGCAGCAGCTTCATGATGGCGATCTGCCCGTTCGTCGCCGCATAGTGCAGGGGCGTCCAGCCCGGCTTGTTGACAGCCGCATCGCGTGCGATGAGCTTGCGCACGACGTCCTCCTGGCCGCGCAACGCCGCCAGCATCAGCGGGCTTTCGTCGTTCGCGTTGCGTGCGTCGATGTCGGTCTTCTTCGAGGACAGCAGGACATCGATGACGCGCGGCGATGGCTCGCGCAGCGCCAGCAGCAGACCCGTCTGGCCCGTCTCGTTGCGCGTGTTCGGATCGAATCCGCGATTGATCAGCGAGGCGACGCCACTGGCGTTGTCGGCACGCACGGCGCGGAAGAAATCCTCGAAGGATCCGGCGTGCGACGCCATGGAAGCAGCCAATGCGGCCAGGCACAACAGTTTTTTCAAGCGCATTTCTTGCAATCAGGTGGCAGCGGTGAACAAGGTGCCGAAGTTGCGGCTGGTCACCTCGGCGATGGTATCGATCGAGGTCCCCCGCAGTTCGGCGATCTGACGCGCCACCAGCGGCACGTGAGCGGGACTGTTGGTCTTGCCTCGATGAGGCACCGGCGCCAGGTAGGGACTGTCGGTCTCGATCAGCATGCGATCGAGTGGAACGAAAGCCGCGACATCGCGCAGGTCCTGCGATTTCTTGAATGTGATGATGCCGGAAAACGAGATGTAGAAGCCGAGGTCAAGCGCGGCCCGGGCCACGTCGGCGGTCTCGGTGAAGCAGTGGAAGACCCCGCCCGCCGAACCCGCCGAGCCGTCCTCGCCCTCCTCCCTCAGCAGCCGCAGGGTGTCCGCCGAGGCATCCCGCGTGTGGATCACCAGCGGCTTCCCGACCTGGCGGGCGGCACGGATGTGGACGCGGAAGCGGTTGCGCTGCCATTCCATGTCCGCGATGGTGCGTCCTCCCTTGCGCTCGTCCATCTGGTAGTAGTCCAGGCCGGTCTCGCCGATCGCGACGACCTTCGCCCGCCTGGAGCCCTGGACTAGATCCTCGATGGTCGGCTCCGCCACATCCTCGTTGTCGGGGTGGACGCCGATGCTGGCCCAGAAGTTGTCGTAGCGCGCGGCCAGGTCCTGGACCGCGTCGAACTCCTCCATGCGGGTGCAGATGCAGAGCGCGCGATCGACCCGCGCTTGCGCCATCGCCGCACGCACCTCCGGTATGCGCTCGATCAATCCAGGGTAGGTCAGGTGGCAGTGCGAGTCGGTGAACATGGAAGGAGAGTCTATGGGTGGGTGGGCACGGGTTGGAGATCGACCGGACGGCGCCCGCAGCCCCATTCCACGAGGGAAGACATCCGGCCTCTTGCGTTCAGATGGTCTGGGTCGGCCGATCGGAGGCCATGGCGCTGCCGAGGACGCTTTCGATCCGCGCCTTCAGTTCACGCGACTTCTCGTCGGCCGGGAAGCGGATGCCGACGCCGGGCGCCCGGTTGCCCGTGGCTCGCGCTGGGGTGATCCAGGCGACCTTGCCGGCGACCGGATAGCGCTGGTTGTCATCGGGCAATGTCAGGAGCACATAGACGTCGTCCCCCAGCCGGTACTCGCGCGCCGTCGGAATGAAGATGCCGCCTTCCGCGAACAGCGGGATGTAGGCCGCGTGCAGCGCGCCCTTCTCCTTGATGGCCAGCTGGATCACGCTGGGACGTGGCGACAGCGGCGCACGCTGGCTGGGTTCGAAGCCGGGGATCGTCGTAGGAATGCTCATGAGCGAGACACCGAGTTTAGGGCGGCCTGCGCCTCGCTCGCCAGGGCCTCCAGCATGAGTCCCGGATTGAATGGGTGCTCGGCCGTCCTGGCGGCGCTGGCCAGCGACTTCGACCACCGCGCCAGCACCGTCGGCGATGGCGCCGGCGGCAGATCGGCACGCGGGAAGAACCGCGGTTCGGCCCCGACCCCGACGGCCATCAGGTCGTGGCACAGCTTCTGGAGCGAATCGATGGCCTGGGGTGGCGTCTGGTCGGCCAGGGCCCCGGCCTCGCCGCGAAGCAGCGCCTTGGGCCATGCCGACCAGGTCTTCGGCGCTGCCCCGGCGCGCGCGCGGCGCAGCGCCTCGTGCGGACGCCCTCCGGACGCCCTCAGCAAGGCCGGCGCATCGGCCTCGGCCACACCATTGGATGCCAGCCAGGCGACGGCGTCGCCGACCTCGGGCCATGGCACGTTGAAACCGATGCAGCGGCTGCGGATCGTCGGCAGCAGCTGCCACGCCGCCTCGCTCGCCAGGACGAAACGCACGTCCCCCACCGGCTCCTCCAGCGTCTTGAGCAAGGCATTGGCGGCGATGGCATTCATGCGCTCGGCCGGATAGACCAGGATCACCTTGCCACGCCCGCGCGCATTGGTGCGCTGCGCGAACCCGATCGCATCGCGCATCGCCTCGACCCGGATCTCCCGACTCGGCTTGCGTTTCTTGTCGTCGATGTCGGCCTGCGATTTCTCGTCCAGGGGCCAGCCGCGATCGAGCATCGCCACCTCGGGCATCAGCACGCACAGATCGGCATGCGTGCGCACCGCGATGGCGTGGCAACTCGCGCAGTGCCCGCAGGCGCCCTGCGCGCTCGGCTCCTCGCACAGCCATGCCGCCGCCAGCGACAGCGCGAGTTCGTACTGGCCCAGACCGGACGGCCCCTGGAGAAGCCAGGCATGACCGCGCTGGCGCAGCAGTTCGGCCAGCGGACGCGCCAGCCACGGCGAGACGCGCAACGGCGCGGCGGCTGCGGGCGTCATGCCAGCCCCAGACGCTGCTTCAACGCCGATTCGACCTGGGCCCAGACCTGTTCGCGCGGCAGGGCGGCGTCGATGCGGACGAACCGGTCCGCCGCAGCGCTCGCCCGCTCGGCATAGCCCATCGCCACGCGACGGAAGAACTCGACCGGCTGCGACTCGAACTTGTCCGGCAGCCGAGCCCCGGCCAGGCGCTCCGCCGCCATCTCGGCCGGCAGGTCGAACCAGAACGTCAGATCGGGCTGCAACAGGGAGCCCACCCTGCCGGCATCCGATGTTCCGGCTTGCACCCAACGCTCGAGCGTTAGCAGAACATCGCGATCGAACGAGCGACCGGCACCCTGGTAGGCGAAGGTCGCATCCGTGAAGCGATCGCTCAGCACGACATCGCCCCGCGCCAGCGCCGGCGCGATGACCTGCGCGATGTGGTCGCGGCGCGCGGCGAACACCAGAAGCGATTCCGTCAGCGCATCCATGGGCCTGGCCAGGATCAGCTCGCGCAGGGTCTCCGCCAGCGGCGTGCCGCCGGGTTCGCGCGTGCGCGTGACCGATCGGCCGCGCTGGACGAAGAAGGCTTCGAGCGCGGCCAGGTGGCTGGACTTGCCGGCGCCGTCGATGCCCTCGAACGTCAGGAAAAGAGAGGAAGGAGAGCTGCTCATGGACCGGTGCGGGGTGACGATGCGGATGCCGACGAGGCTGGAGATGTCGCCGCCGTCCCGGCGGCGGGCTCGGCGGGCGCGCCAGTGGCCGGGGCGGACGCGGCCGCCCCGGGAGTCGGTGCCGTCGGGGCCGTCGGGACGCCCGCCGGCGGCTCGATGCCGCGCTGATAGCGATTCACGGCGCGATTGTGTTCGTCGAGCGAGGCGCTGAAATGGCTGCTGCCGTCGCCACGCGACACGAAATACAGCGACTTGCTGCGCGCCGGCTGCACCGCGGCCAGCAAGGCCGCGCGGCCCGGCATCGAGATCGGCGTCGGCGGCAGGCCACCGCGGGTGTAGGTGTTCCAGGGCGTGTCGGTCTGCAGGTCCTTCTTGCGCAGGTTGCCATTGAAGGCGGTGCCCATGCCGTAGATGACGGTCGGATCGGTCTGCAATGGCATGCCCACGCGCAGCCGGTTGTTGAACACGGCCGAGATCTCGGCGCGGTCGCGGGCCTGGCCGGTCTCCTTCTCGACGATGCTGGCGAGGACGAGCGCCTCCTCGGCCGACTTGAGCGGCAGGTCGCTGCTGCGCGCGGCCCAGGCGGCGTCGAGCTTGCGGTCCATGGCACGCAGGGCGCGCTGCAGGACGGCGAAGTCGCTCGACCCCTTCGAATAGGTGTAGGTGTCCGGGAAGAAACGCCCCTCCGGATGGACGCCGGGCCGTCCGAGCCGGGTCATCAGTGCTTCGTCGCTCTCGCCGATCGTGTCGGGCTTGAGTTGCTCGGCCTTCGCCAGCGCGGCGCGCACCTGGCGGAAGTTCCAGCCTTCGACCAGCCCCACGCTGCGCGTCGCCTCCTCGCCACGCACCAGCATGTCGAGCAGGCCGCGCGGCGTCACGCCCCGCTCCAGCTCGTAGCTGCCGGCCCGGATGCGGCGATCCTGGCCGGAGAAGCGGAACCAGCCATAGAGCAGGGGTGGCGGCACGCCGGCACCGGTGGCCGCCACGGCCTCCGCGATGCCGCGCGGCGTGGTGCCGGGCTCGACGGTCAGGTCGACCGTCGGCGCGGGCAGCGTGATCGGCCGGTTGACCCACCACAGTCCGAGGGCACCACCCCCCAGTCCGATGAAGGCGATCAGCAGAAAGAGCTTGAGGAGGAAACGGCGCACGGAAGGGCTGTCTGGAGGGTCGAGGAGGATGGGTGAGCCAGGCGGAGCGCCAAGCCGTCGGTCGCGTCGAGCGCACCGGCGGCGGCACCGGACGGTGCGTCGGCTTCGACCCTCTCGCGCTTGGCCCTGCGGCCTCGATGGCGCGTCGCAGGCCATGATAATTCAGCCATGACTCCTGCCGTTCTCCATGGTGTAACCACCCTCGCGCACCTGGGCGTGATCCGCGCCGAAGGCGCCGATGCCGCCGCTTTCCTGCATGGCCAGCTGACCCAGGACTTCGCGCTCCTGACAGCCGCCGAGGCCCGGCTCGCGGCCCTGTGCACGGCCAAGGGCCGCATGCTCGCCAGCTTCGTCGGCATCCGGCCGCGACCCGACGAGGTCCTGCTGGTGATGAGCCGCGACATCCTGGCGCAGACCCTCAAGCGCCTGTCGATGTTCGTGCTGCGCGCCAAGGTCAAGCTGACCGATGCGAGCCCGGACTTCGCGCTGTTCGGCCTGGCCGGCGCGGCGCTGGCGGCCAATGGCCTCGATGCCACCGCGCCACCCGGCCGCCGCGTCGAGGCGGGACCGGCCTCGGTCGTCTCCTTGTATCCGGCCGATGGCGTGCCACGCGCGTTGTGGATCGCCCCGGCGGATGCCGCCGCGCCGATCGGCGACGCGCTCGATCCCTCGATCTGGGCATGGAGCGAAGTCCGCAGTGGCATCGCGACCCTGACGGCGCCGGTGGTCGAGGCCTTCGTGCCGCAGATGCTCAACTACGAATCCGTCGGCGGCGTCAACTTCAAGAAAGGCTGCTACCCGGGCCAGGAAGTGGTCGCACGCAGCCAGTTCCGCGGCACGCTCAAGCGCCGCACCTACCTGGCCGCGGCCGATGCCGTCGTCGAGGCCGGCCAGGAGGTCTTCGCCGCCGACGATGCCGAGCAACCCGTCGGCACCGTGGTGCAGGCGGCCCGCTCGCCCGACGGCCGCTGGGCGATCCTGGTGTCGATGCAGACCTCGGCCGCCGAGGGAGGCACCCTGCGCGCCGGCGGGCCGACCGGCCCGGTCCTGACGCTCGAGCCCCTGCCCTACCCCCTGCTGGCCGACATCTGAGCCTGCCGGGGTGATGACGGCGGATGCGACGTCCGCGACGCTAGCAGCAGCGACCCCTGCCGCCGCCGTACCGCGCCTCCTGGCGCTCGCGGAAGAACATCTCGTAGCTCATCGGTGCCTCGTCCGGATGCGTGAGCCGCATGTGGCTCACGTAGGTCTCGTAATCGGGCTGACCCACCATCAGCCGCAGCGAACGGGCCAGCGAGCGGCCCAGGTAGCGCCCGGCCTCCGGCAGACCCAGGACGACGGATCCGACCGTCATCAGGCTTTCGCCGGCATCGCCGCCAGCGCCTCGAACGGGGTCTCGTGCACCGTCGGGTGATTCACCCGGCGCGCCGCCAGGCAGGCCTTGACGGCATAGACCAGCACGCTGAGCACGACGAACATGAACAGGGCGCACAGGCCGGCATCGAGCCGGTCGTTGAAGACGATGCGGGCCATGGCCTCGGGCGTCTTCGCCGGCGCGATCAGCACGCCCTGCGCCAGGCCGTCGGCATAGCGGGCGGCATGGGCCAGGAAGCCCACCTTGGGATCGGCCGAGAAGATCTTCTGCCAGCCGGCGGTCAGCGTGCAGGCCAGCAGCCACACCGTCGGCACCACGGCCACCCAGGCATAGCGCTCGCGCTTCATGCGGAACAGCACCACCGTGCCCAGCAGCAGCGCCACCGCGGCCAGCATCTGGTTGGAGATGCCGAACAGCGGCCACAGCGTGTTGATGCCGCCCAGCGGATCGACCACGCCCTGGTAGAGGAAGTAGCCCCAGGCCGCGACGGTAAGCGCCGTGGCGATCAGGTTGGCTGGCAGCGAGTCTGTCCTGCCCAGCGCCGGCACGAAGCTGCCCAGCAGGTCCTGCAGCATGAAGCGGCCGGCGCGCGTGCCGGCGTCCACCGCCGTCAGGATGAACAGGGCCTCGAACAGGATCGCGAAGTGGTACCAGAAGGCCATCATGCCGGGGCCGCCGAGGACCTGGTGCAGGATGTGGGCCATGCCCACGGCCAGGGTCGGCGCGCCGCCGGCGCGGCCCAGGATGGTGGTTTCGCCGACATCGCGCGCGGTCTGCATCAGCATCTCGGGCGTGACCACGAAGCCCCAGCTCGAGATCGTCTGCGCCACGGTGGCCGGGGTGCTGCCGACCAGCGCGGCCGGGCTGTTCATCGCGAAGTAGATGCCCGGCTCGATGCACGAGGCCGCCACCAGCGCCATCACGGCCACGAAGGACTCGGCCAGCATGCCGCCATAGCCGATGAAGCGCGCGTGCGATTCGTTGTCGAGCATCTTGGGCGTGGTGCCCGAGGAGATCAACGCATGGAAGCCCGAGACCGCGCCGCAGGCGATGGTGATGAACAGGAACGGGAACAGGCTGCCCGACCACACCGGGCCGTTGCCATTGACGAACTGCGTGACCGCCGGCATCTGCAGGGTCGGCGCGACGAAGACGATGCCGACGGCCAGCGCCAGGATGGTGCCGATCTTCAGGAAGGTGGAGAGATAGTCGCGCGGCGCCAGCAGCAGCCACACCGGCAGCGTGGCGGCGACGAAGCCATAGCCGATCAGCATCCAGGTCAGGGCCTTGCCGTCGAAGGTGAACAGGGCCGCCCACTCGGGATCGTGGCTGACCGCCTGGCCACCGAAGATGGCCAGCATCAGCAGCACGAAGCCGATCACCGACACCTCGCCGATGCGCCCGGGCCGGAGGTAGCGCAGGTAGACGCCCATGAACAGCGCCACGGGAATCGTCGCGGCGACCGTGAAGGCGCCCCACGGGGATTCGGCCAGCGCCTTCACGACGATCAGCGCCAGCACCGCCAGGATGATGATCATGATCATGAAGGTGCCGAACAGCGCGATCATCCCCGGCACCAGGCCCATCTCCTGCTTGATCAGGTCGCCGAGCGAGCGGCCGTCGCGCCGGGTCGAGATGAACAGCACGATGAAATCCTGCACCGCGCCGGCGAACACCACCCCGGCCAGGATCCACAGCAGCCCCGGCAGGTAGCCCATCTGCGCCGCCAGCACCGGCCCGACCAGCGGCCCCGCGCCGGCGATGGCCGCGAAGTGATGGCCGAACAGCACGTTCTTGTCGGTCGGCACGTAGTCCAGACCGTCGTTGTGGCGATGCGCCGGCGTCTTGCGCCCCGGATCGAGCCCGAGCACGCGCTCGGCGATGAACAGGCTGTAGTAGCGATAGGCGATCAGGTAGACGCACACGGCGGCCACCACGATCCAGAGGGCGCTGATGGCCTCGCCACGCGCGAGCGCCACGGTGCCCAGCGAGAAGGCGCCGGCGATCGCGACGAGGAACCACACGAGGTGGCGGCGGATGCTTGGCATCGGTGTTGTCTCCAGGAAGGAAAAAGTTCCTGGAGTGTTCCCGCCTTGTCCCCGCATGGCATCCGTCGGACCGCGCGGGAACGCCACGCGGTATCTCGTAAGGGAAAACCCGCCGCGTCTCAGTCGCCGTCGAAGCGCCGGGCGTGTTCCACGGCGTACTTGATCAGTTCGGCCTGCCCCTCCAGGCCGAGCCGGCGCTTGATGCTCTGGCGATGCGCCTCCACCGTGCGCACGCTCAGGTCGAGGTCGCGCGCGATCTGCTTGCTCGACGCGCCCCGGCCGAGCGCGCTCAGGATCTCGCTCTCGCGCGGCGTCAGCAGCGGACGCGGCGCCTGGTTGCGGAACAGACGGTGCGACACCGCCGGGCTCAGGAACGTCCCGCCGGCCGTCACGGCATGCAGCGCCGCCACGATCTCGGCCGCCGGCGCGTCCTTGAGCACATAGCCGCGCGCGCCGGCCTGCAGGGCGCGCTGCACGTATTCGGGGTTGTCGTACATGCTGAGCATCACCACGTGCAATGCCGGCCGCCGTGCCAGCAGCAGACCCGCGAGCTCGATGCCATTCATGTCCTTCATGCCGACATCGGTCAGCACCAGGTCCGGCTGCAGGGCCTCGATCGATGTCAGCGCTTCCTGCGCCGAACCGGCCTCCCCGACGATCTCCAGGCCCGGCAGGCCGCCCAGGCGGGCGCGCAGACCGTCGCGCACCAGCGGATGGTCGTCAACCAGGAACAGGCGGATGACAGGGTTCGGGTTCGGGACGACGCCCGGATCGGGGGTGGTCATGCGGAATCCGTCAGGTGGAGGTGGCCCAGGGGTACGGCGGCGATGATCCTCGTGCCATCGCCAGGGCGCGTGCGCACGGTGAGCTCGCCGCCGATGGCATCCAGGCGCTCGCGCATGTTGCGCAGGCCGATGCCGCGCCGAGGATCGTCGGCCAGCGCCACCGCATCGAAACCCTGGCCGTCGTCGCCGATCTCCAGGCGCACGCCGGCGGCGTCGACATCCAGCACGATGGCCACGCGACGCGCCCGCGCATGCTTGTGCACGTTGGTGAGCGCCTCCTGCGCGACGCGGAACAACGCCGTCTTGACATCCGCCGGCAGCTCCGGCGAGTCGCCCCGCACGGCGACCTCGACGCGCAGCGCGCCATCCGCGTCGAATTCGGCGCCCAGGTGCTCGAGCGCGGCGGGCAGGCCGAGGGTGTCGAGCAGCGCCGGCCGCAGCCGGTGGGACAGCCGGCGCACCTCGGCGAGCGAGTCGTTCAGGCGCAGCAGGGCCTTGGCCAGCGCCGGTGGCGGTGTCCGGTCGGCGCGCTCCAGCGCATCCACGCCCGATTCGATCAGCAGCTTGGCCGACACCAGCGTCTGGCTGACGCCATCGTGCAGTTCGCGCGCCAGGTGGGCCCGCTCGTCCTCCTGCGAGCGCACCACCCGCCGCGCCAGCAGGCGCAGCCGGGCCTCGGCCACGCGGTGCTCGCTCAGGTTGAGCAGCAGGCCGCCGGCGCTCACCACGCCCAGGCAAGCGGCCGCGATCACGGCGATCCACAGCATCGTGGTGGTCACGTTGTCCCTCACCTGGTCCTGCAGCGTACGCATGGCGAGCTCGACATCGTCGAGGTAGAGGCCGGTGCCCAGCATCCAGCCCCAGCGCGGCAGCGCGGTCACGTAGCCCAGCTTGGGCGCGCGCTGGGCGCTCGATGGCTTGCGCCACTCGTACTCGACATAGCCGCCGCCATCGACGGCCCGTCCGATGAGGTCCTGGATGGTGCGTCGTCCCTTCGAGTCGGTGAGGCCCCACAGGTCCTGGCCCTCCAGGTCGTGCTGGCGCGAATGCATGAGCGAGCGGCCGCGCAGGTCGTAGACGAAGAAGTAGCCATCGTCGCCATAGTCGAGCGCGGCGAGCCGGCGCAGCGCCTCGTCGCGCGTGCGGTCGTCGTCGAGGCCGGCGTCGTAGAGCGGCTTGACCGTGCTCACGGCCAGCTCCACATAGCTGCGCAGCTCCGATCGCCGTTGCGCCAGCAGGGTGCGCTCGACCAGTGCGCGCTCGCGCGCGGCCAGATCGCGCTCCTGGTACCAGACGGCCGTCGCCACCAGCAGCAGCGCCACCAGCAACGGCGCGACGGCCAGCGCGACGATCTTGCTGCGCAGGTTCATGTCATGCCGGGCGCGATCCGGGGTCCGCCATGCGGGTGGTCGATCGCCCCGGTCACGCCGGGTGCAGCAGCCGGCGCATCTCGATGTGCGCGATGCCGGCTTCCTCGAACGGCTCGCCGTGCGGCGCGTAGCCCTGGCGCGCGTAGAAGGCCTGCGCGCCGCGCTGCGCGTGCAGCACGATCTCGCGATCGCCGCGCGACCGGGCGGCCGCCTCCAGCGCCCGCAGCATCGCCGTGCCGTGGCCACCCCCGCGCAGGGCGCGATCCACCGCCATCCGCCCGACCCGACCCACCCCCGGTGCCTGTGCCACCAGGCGCGCCGTGGCGACGGCCCGGCCGACGCCATTGAGCGCGACGACGTGCAATGCCGTGGCATCGTGCTCGTCCCATTCGAGGGCTTCGGGCACGCCCTGCTCCGCGACGAAGACGGCGCGCCGCAGGACGGCGGCCTCGCGCCCGACGCGCTGCCAGTCGCCCACGCGCACCTCGCAGGCCGGCTCGCCGCGCTCGTAGCGCTCGAACAGCATGCGCAGCGCATCGGGCACCGGCCGGGGACGCTGCGTCGCGGGATCGGCGAAGACGTAGACCATCTCGACCTCGGCCAGCACCTCGTCGCCCCGGAACAGCGCGCCGGCGAAGGTCATCGACGTCGTGCCGACCCGGGCGCAGCGCAGCGCCACGTCGAGCACGTCGTCCAGCCGCGCGGAGGCATGGAATTCGAGCGTCGCCTTGCGCGCGTAGAGCTCGCCGCCGAGTGCGACCATCGACGGCGCATAGGGCAAGGCCAACGCGCGCCAGTAGTCGCCGATGGCGGTGTCGAAATACATCAGGTAGTGCGCATTGAAGACGATGCCCTGCATGTCGATCTCGGACCAGCGCACCCGCAGGCGGTGGAAAAGGCGGAAGTCGCTCCGGCGGGGCTGGCCGGGGGTCGTCGGGGTGGCGGATTCGGAAGGGAGGGTCATGGGCTGCTCGCTGCAATCAGGAAAGAAAGGCTTGTCTGAGCGCGCGGGCCGCGTCGTCGTGCGCCCGCAGGGCCTCGGGGATGGCGCGGCCCATCTTGACGAATTCATGGATCACGCCGCGATAGATCTCCAGGTCCACGGGCACGCCGGCCGCGCGCAGCTTGTCGGCATAGGCGATGCCCTCGTCGACCAGCGGATCGGCCTCGGCCAGGCCGATCCAGGCCGGCGCGACGCCCTCGACGTCGTCGGCGTTGAGCGGCGCGAAACGCCAGTCGTCGCGGTCGGCCGGCGTGCGCACGTACTGGCCGAAGAACCAGGCGATCAGCGTCTCGTCGAGCAGCGGGCCGCAGGCGAAGCGGCGATGCGAGGCGGTGTCCTGGTGCGCCGTCGTCCCGGGATAGAACAGCAGCTGCAGGGCGATGGCGAGGCGCTCGTCGCGGGCCATCACGGCGCAGACGGCGGCGAGCGTGCCGCCGGCGCTGTCGCCGCCGACGGCCAGGCGCGAGCCATCGAGTCCCAGCGCATTCCCCTCCCGCGCGACGAAGCGCACCGCGTCCCAGGCATCGTCGGCGGCGGTCGGGAACTTGTGCTCGGGTGCCAGCCGGTAGTCGACCGACACCACGGCGCAGCCGCTGCGGGCGGCCAGCACGCGGCACAGCGTGTCGTGCGTCGCGATGCTGCCGACCGTGAAGCCGCCGCCATGGAAATACACCAGCACCGGCAGCCGGTCATGCGCCGGCGCATAGAGCCGCGCCGGCACGGTCTGGCCATCGCGCGTGACGATGGCCAGGTCCTCGATGCGCGCCAGCTCGGGCTTGGGCACCTCGAGCACGCCGGCGCCCTTCTCGTAGGCCGCCTTGGCCTCGGCGGGCGTGAGCCGGTGCAGGGCCGGGTGGCGCGCGCGCGCCATGCGCTCGACCACGTCGCGCATCTTCGGCGTCAGCATCGGGCGGCGGCCTTGCCGGATGTGCCGTGGGCGACACCGACGGGTAGGGTTTCAGTCATGGGCAAGCCGGGCTCCATTGGCTAGATTGGGGGCTGCGCATCGTACCGTCCGCCACCCCACCCTTCAGCAAGTTCCCCGACATGGCCCTCATCCAGTACCTCACCCAGATCCAGTTCGAATTCGGCGCCATCCGCCTCCTCGGCGCCGAGTGCGTGCGCCTGGGCATCACGCGGCCCCTGATCGTCACCGACGCCGGCGTGCGCGCGGCCGGCGTGCTGCAGCCCGCGCTCGACGCCCTGGGCGACCTGGAGGCGACCGTGTTCGACGGCACGCCGTCCAATCCGACCGAGGCCGCCGTGCGCGCCGCCGTGGCGGCCTACCGGCAGGGCCGCTGCAACGGCCTGATCGCCGTCGGCGGCGGCTCGGCCATCGACTGCGCCAAGGGCGTGGCCATCGCCGCCACGCACGAGGGCCCGCTCAAGACCTACGCCACCATCGAGGGCGGGTCGCCGAAGATCACCGACGACGTCGCGCCGCTGATCGCGGTGCCCACCACCAGCGGCACCGGCAGCGAGGTCGCGCGGGGCGCCATCATCATCGTCGACGACCATCGCAAACTGGGCTTCCACAGCTGGTCGCTGATGCCCAAGGTGGCGATCTGCGATCCCGAGCTCACGCTCGGCCTGCCGCCCCGCCTCACCGCCGCGACCGGCATGGACGCCATCGCCCACTGCATGGAGACCTTCATGTCGGCCGCCTTCAATCCGCCGGCCGATGGCATCGCGCTCAACGGCCTGGAACGGGCCTGGAACCACATCGAGCGCGCCACCAGGGATGGCAGCGACCGCGAGGCCCGCCTCAACCTCATGAGCGCCTCGATGCAGGGCGCCATGGCGTTCCAGAAGGGCCTGGGCTGCGTCCACTCGCTCAGCCACAGCCTGGGCGGCGTCGATCCGCGCCTGCACCACGGCACGCTCAACGCCCTGTTCCTGCCGGCCGTGATCGCCTTCAACGCCGGGGCCGAATCGGTGCAGAAGGATCGCCGCCTCCAGCGCATGGCCGGCGCCATGAACCTGGATTCGGCCGGCGACATCGGCGCGGCCATCCGCGACATGGGCGCCCGGCTCGGGCTGCCCGCCGGCCTCGCCGAGGTCGGCGTCACGCCCGACGTCTTCGAGCAGGTCATCGACGGCGCGATGGCCGATCACTGCCACAAGACCAATCCCCGCCTGGCCACCCGTGACGACTACCGGCAGATGCTGGAAGCGGCGATGTAGGCACCGCCGACCGGCCGCCCGCCTTCGCCGTCGGCGGGATCACACCGACGGCGCGATTTCCTCGGCGTATTCGTAGAGCAGGCCGAGCAGCTCCTCGACGCGCTCGTCGGCATCAGCGGCCAGCGTGTCGATCTCGGCGAAGAACTGGTCGACATTGCGCGCGCCGCCCTCGCCCTCCAGCAGGCGGGCGGCACGATGCGCCTCCCAGCGCTCGGCCTCCTCGGCCGACAGCGTGTCGGGGAAGTTGCGCGCCCGGTAGCGGAACACCAGCTCGCCCAATCTCGGGTCGTCGAAGCCGCCCCGCTCCACCGCCAGTTCGGCCGGTGTCAGGGCGCGCAGACGCACCAGCCGGCGGCGATCGGCATCGCCGATGAAGCCGCCATACAGGTCCTCGTCGACATCCGGTGTGCCTTCGGCGCGCGGGCGCTCGAACACCTGGGGCCACAGCGCGCTCATGTCGGGCAGCGCGGCGGCGCGCTCGGCGTTGCCCATCGCGGCTTCCATGTCGATGTTCCAGCGCGCGGCCATGGCGGGCGTCAGCGTCTTCAGGTTGCCCACCACCATCGGCGACTTGTTCAGGTGCACGCTCTTGATCGGCAGCCGCTCGACGCCCTCGGGCAGGTCGGCGCCGCGCGTGAAGATGCGCTGGCGCAATGTCGCCACGTCGAGGTCGCGCAGCTGCGACGGGTCATGGGCCAGGTCCCAGGCGATGATCTCGTTGCGGTTGGTCGGATGGGCCGCCAGCGGCCACATCACGGCCAGGCAGCCGCGCTCGGCCGGGAACATGCCCGAGACGTGCAGGAACGGCTTCGTCGCGCCGACCGCCGC
Organism: Variovorax sp. PEI5; assembly: GCF_056679935.1. Classification (NCBI taxonomy): domain Bacteria; kingdom Pseudomonadati; phylum Pseudomonadota; class Betaproteobacteria; order Burkholderiales; family Comamonadaceae; genus Variovorax; species Variovorax sp. PEI5. The sequence continues at coordinate 997,370 of NZ_CM155257.1, read as the reverse complement.
CGGCAGGCCGAGTTCGCTGGCGACGCGGTCCTTGCGATGCAGGCCGAAGGCGAAGTCGAACAGGCGCGGCTGCTTCTGGCGGATCAGGCGCGCCAGCGCGATGGTGGCGCGCACGTCGGAGAGCGCGTCGTGCGCGGCTTCGTGCGCGAGTCCGTTGGCGCGCGTGAGGTCGCCCAGCTTGAAGCTCGGCCGGCCGTCCTCGCGCCGCGGCCACTCGATGCCCTCGGGCCGCAGCGCATGCGTCAGCCGCACGACGTCGAGCAGGTCCCAGCGACCGCAATCGTTCTGCCACTCGCGCGCATAGGGCTCGATCAGGTTGCGCCAGAACAGGAAGCGCGTCACCTCGTCGTCGAAGCGGATCGTGTTGTAGCCCACGCCGATGGTGCCGGGCTCGGCGAACGCCTGCTCGACGCGGGCGGCGAACTCGTGCTCGGGCACGCCGCGCTGCAGCGCCAGCTGCGGCGTGATGCCGGTGATGAGGCAGGCCTCGGGACTCGGCAGGTAGTCCGGCGCGGGCCGGCAGTACAGCATCAGGGGCTCGCCGACCTCGTTGAGCTCGGCATCGGTGCGGATGGCGGCGAATTGCGAGGGCCGGTCGCGGCGCGGCACCGCGCCGAAGGTTTCGTAGTCGTGCCAGAGGAAGGTGTGGGCGGGCATGGAGTCTCGGAGGAACGCTGGGAATCAGAGAAGGGGTGACGTCAACCGGGCGAGCGAGTCGCCCAGCCGGCGCAGGAAGGGTTGCCGGCGATTGAGCTGCACCGGGGAGGCGCTGCGCAGGTCGGTCTTGAACTGCTGCTCGAGCGCCTCGGCCAGCGCCGGCCCGTAGACCACCGCCATGACCTCGAAATTGAGGCGGAAGCTCCGGTTGTCGAAGTTGGCCGTGCCGACCATCGCGCAATGGTCGTCGACCACCAGTGTCTTGGAGTGCAGCATCCGGGCCTTGTACTCCCAGACCTTGACACCGGCGGCCATCAGTTCGTCGTAGTAGGAGCGCGCCGCCGCGCTCACCACCAGCGAGTCGCTGCGCCGCGGCACCAGGATGCGGACGTCGACGCCGCGCAGGGCCGCGCTGGTCAAGGCCATCAGGGCCGGTTCGCCCGGGACGAAGTACGGTGTCGTCAGCCACGCCCGGTGGCTGGCCGAATGGATCGCGGCCACGTGCATGCGGTGGATCGCCTCCAGCGGCGTGTCGGGCCCGCTGGTGACGATCTGCATGGCGATGTCGCCGGCCTGGCTCGGCGGCATCATCCGGGTGATCGATTCGTCCATCATGTGGCGGGCGTTCTCGCCGGTCGCGTAGCTCCAGTCCTCCAGGAAGGTCGTCTGCAGCCATCGCACCGCCCCGCCCTCGATGCGCAGGTGCACGTCGTGGTAGGCATCGGGATGCGTGCGCCGGTCCTCGTCGTCGGTGATGTTGACGCCGCCGGTGAAGCCCACCAGTCCGTCGCACACCACGATCTTGCGGTGGGTGCGGTAGTTGGTCACCGGCCGCAGCCGGCGGCCGATGCGGGTGTCGTGGAACAGCGCCACGTGGATGCCGGCCGCGTGCATCGGCGCCATGAAACGCCGACCGAGGCGCTTCGACCCCAGCGCATCGACCAGCAGGCGCACGGCGACACCGGCATTCGCGCGTTCCACCAGCAGATCGCGCAGGGCGGTGCCGATGCGATCGGGCTCGAAGATGTAGTACTCGAGGTGCACGTGGTCCCGGGCCGCCCGGATGGCCTCGAAGATGGCGTCGAACGTGCGCGAACCGCCCGACAGCAACTCGACGCCGGTCGCGCTCGACAGCGGGATGCCACACGAGGCGCTGCCCAGCTCGGCCAGCTGCCGCAGGGCCGGTGGCGCGCCCTCGGCGGCCTGGCGCAGCTTGGCGACATCGGCCGGCGCCTGCGCCTTGGCCCGGCTGCGCACGCGCCGCAGGCGCTGCTTCTTCAGTCGCTGCGGGCCCAGGAAGTAGTAGATGACGAAGCCCGCGAACGGCAGCAGCGCGAGCGACAGGATCCAGCTCATGGTCGAGACCGGCGCGCGCTTCTGCATGACGATCCAGATCGACAGCACGGCGATGTAGCCACTCCACGCGAAGGACAGGCCGGTACGCCATTCGGCGCTGATTTCGGGAAGGATCAAGATGGGGACGCGGTCGGGTGGAAGGTCGTCGGACCGGCGCAAAAAAAAGCCGGTAGCGCGATGCTACCGGCCTTCGAGGGCGCGCCCGGCGCGCCGATCGGCGCAATCAACCCGTCGCCGCTTCCTCGGCTTCCGGCTTGGCGCGGCCTTCCTTCTTCGGCAGCGGCTGGATGTCGAGCTGCACCTCGCCCTTGTCGTCCAGGTCGACCGTCAGGCGGCCACCATCCTGGAGACGTCCGAACAGCAGCTCGTCGGCCAATGCACGACGGATCGTGTCCTGGATCAGGCGCTGCATCGGCCGCGCGCCCATGAGCGGATCGAAGCCCTTCTTGGCCAGGTGCTTGCGCAAGGTGTCGGTGAAGGTGACGTCGACCTTCTTCTCGGCCAGCTGGGTCTCCAGCTGCAGCAGGAACTTGTCGACCACCCGCAGGATGACCGTCTCGTCCAGCGCCTTGAAGCTCACGGTGGCATCCAGGCGGTTGCGGAACTCCGGCGTGAACAGGCGCTTGATGTCGGCCATCTCGTCGCCCGATTCACGCGGGTTGGTGAAGCCGATGGTCGCCTTGTTCATGGTCTCGGCACCCGCGTTCGTCGTCATGATGATGATGACGTTGCGGAAGTCGGCCTTGCGTCCGTTGTTGTCGGTCAGCGTGCCATGGTCCATGACCTGCAGCAGCACGTTGAAGATGTCCGGATGCGCCTTCTCGATCTCGTCGAGCAACAGCACCGCGTGCGGCTTCTTGGTGACGGCCTCGGTCAGCAGGCCGCCCTGGTCGAAACCGACATAGCCCGGAGGCGCGCCGATCAGGCGACTCACGGCATGACGCTCCATGTACTCCGACATGTCGAAGCGCATCAGCTCGATGCCCATGATGTAGGCCAGCTGCTTGGCGGCCTCGGTCTTGCCGACGCCGGTCGGGCCGCTGAACAGGAACGAGCCGATCGGCTTGTCGCCCTTGCCCAGGCCCGAGCGCGCCATCTTGACGGCCGATGCCAGCACCTCCAGCGCCTTGTCCTGGCCGAACACCACGCTCTTGAGGTCGCGCTCGAGCGTCTGCAGCTTGCCGCGGTCGTCGTTGCTGACGTTGGCCGGGGGAATGCGCGCGATCTTGGCGACGATTTCCTCGACCTCGGTCTTGCTGATGGTCTTCTTGCGCTTGCTCGGCGCCAGGATGCGCTGGGCCGCGCCCGCCTCGTCGATGACGTCGATCGCCTTGTCGGGCAGATGCCGGTCGTTGATGTACTTGGCGCTCAGCTCGGCCGCGGCCTGCAGCGCGGCGACCGCGTATTTCACGCCATGGTGCTCCTCGAAGCGGCTCTTGAGCCCCTTGAGGATGTCGACCGTCTCCTGCACCGTCGGCTCGACCACGTCGACCTTCTGGAAGCGCCGCGACAGGGCCGCGTCCTTCTCGAAGATGCCGCGATATTCGGTGAAGGTGGTCGCGCCGATGCACTTGAGCTGGCCGCTCGAGAGCGCCGGCTTCAGCAGGTTGGACGCGTCCAGGGTGCCGCCCGAGGCCGCGCCGGCGCCGATCAGGGTGTGGATCTCGTCGATGAACAGCACCGCGTTGGGCTTGTCCTTGAGCGACTTGAGCACGCCCTTCAGGCGCTGCTCGAAGTCACCGCGGTACTTGGTGCCGGCCAGCAACGCACCCATGTCGAGCGAATACACAATGGCCTCGGCCAGGATCTCCGGCACGTCGCCCTGCGTGATGCGCCAGGCCAGGCCCTCGGCGATGGCGGTCTTGCCGACACCGGCCTCGCCGACCAGCAGCGGGTTGTTCTTGCGCCGGCGACACAGGATCTGGATCACGCGCTCGACCTCGTACTCGCGGCCGATCAGCGGATCGATCTTGCCGTCCTTGGCCATCTGGTTGAGGTTCTGCGTGAACTGCTCCAGGGGCGAGGACTTCTCGTTCTTCTCGCCGCCGCCTTCCTCGCCCTCGTTGGAGGACGACTCGGCGGCGCCCTTGGCGGCTTCCGGAGGATCGCTCTTCTTGATGCCGTGGGCGATGAAGTTCACCACGTCCAGGCGCGTGACGCCCTGCTGGTGGAGATAGTAGACGGCATGCGAGTCCTTCTCGCCGAAGATCGCGACCAGCACGTTGGCGCCGGTGACTTCCTTCTTGCCGTTGCCGGTGGACTGCACGTGCATGATGGCACGCTGGATCACACGCTGGAAACCCAGGGTCGGCTGGGTGTCGACGTCGTCGGTCCCGGCCACCTGGGGCGTGTTGTCCTTGATGAAATTGGTGAGCGACGACCGCAGGTCGTCGACATTGGCCGAACAGGCGCGGAGGACTTCCGCCGCACTCGGGTTGTCCAGCAAAGCGAGCAGCAGATGCTCGACGGTGATGAACTCGTGACGCTGCTGCCGGGCCTCGACGAAGGCCATGTGCAAGCTGACTTCCAGTTCCTGGGCAATCATGAGGTTTCCTTTTGCCTTGCTGTAAATAACTTCTGAGAACTTTTCGGATATGGGTCGGCCCACATCGAAATCAAGCCGTACTCAGCCGACGGGTTCACTGACGCACTGCAACGGGTGGCCGGCCTGGTGGGCCGCCTCCATCACCTGATTGACCTTGGTGGCCGCCATGTCGCGTGAATAGACCCCACAGACGCCACGTCCATCGAGGTGGATCTTCAACATGATCTGCGTCGCCGTCTCGCGATCCTTGCTGAAGAATTCCTGCAGCACCACGATCACGAACTCCATGGGCGTGAAGTCGTCATTCAACATGACGACCTGAAACATCTGTGGAGGCGCGGTCTTCTGCGGCCGTCGCTCCAGGACGACCGAGTCGCCATCGCCCCGGCCCGGCTTCTGCGCCGGCGGCGTGGGGGGGTTCGTAGGGTTTCTGGTTGCCATGAAATTCATTCTATCGAGCCGCATTGCGCCCTGTGGGAAGCTGATGAGGTGGAGCCTCGCGGTCGGGAATCAACCGGGGCCCAAGCAAAAAGCCCCAGCACATGTCGTGCCGGGGCTTTCCGGGGGGCGGACGCGGCCTGGATGCACCCGGCGCGTGCATGCCGGCACCTACATGCAGGAGATCATGACATCGCCGAAGCCCGAGCAGCTGACCTGGGTCGCGCCCTCCATCAACCGGGCGAAGTCGTAGGTGACCCGCTTGCTGGCGATGGCTTTCTCCAGCGCGACGATGATCAGGTCGGCCGCCTCGGTCCAGCCCATGTGGCGCAGCATCATCTCGGCCGAGAGGATCTCCGAACCCGGGTTGACGTAGTCCTTGCCGGCGTACTTGGGCGCCGAGCCGTGCGTGGCCTCGAACATGGCCACCGTGTCGCTGAGGTTGCCGCCCGGCGCGATGCCGATGCCCCCGACCTGCGCGGCCAGGGCGTCGGAGATGTAGTCGCCGTTGAGGTTGAGCGTGGCGACCACCGAATATTCCGCCGGGCGCAGCAGGATCTGCTGCAGGAACGCATCCGCGATGCTGTCCTTGATCGTGATGTCGCGCCCCGACCTGGGGTGACGCACCTTCATCCACGGTCCGCCATCGATCGGTTCGGCGCCGAATTCCTTCGCGGCCAGGCCATAGGCCCATTCGCGGAAGGCGCCTTCGGTGTACTTCATGATGTTGCCCTTGTGCACGATGGTCACGCTGGGCTTGTCGTTGTCGATGGCGTACTGGATCGCCTTGCGCATCAGGCGCTCCGTGCCCTCGCGCGAGACCGGCTTGATGCCGATGCCCGAGGTGGCCGGGAACCGGATCTTGCGCACGCCGAACTCCTCCTGGAGGAAGCCGATGAGCTTCTTGGCCTTGTCGCTGCCGGCCTCGAACTCGATGCCCGCGTAGATGTCCTCGGAGTTCTCGCGGAAGATCGCCATGTTGATCTTCTGCGGCTCCTTGACCGGCGAGGGCACGCCGGCGAAATAGCGCACCGGGCGCAGGCACACGTACAGATCGAGCTCCTGGCGCAGCGCCACGTTGAGCGAGCGGATGCCGCCGCCCACCGGCGTGGTCATGGGGCCCTTGATCGAGATGACATAGTCGCGCACGGCGTGCAGCGTCTCCTCGGGCAGCCAGACGTCGGGGCCGTAGATGCGCGTCGCCTTCTCGCCCCCGTAGACCTCCATCCAGTGGATCCGGCGGCGCCCGTCGTAGGCCTTGGCGACCGCGGCGTCCACCACCTTGAGCATCACGGGCGTGATGTCGGCACCGGTGCCGTCGCCCTCGATGTAGGGAATGACCGGCTCGTCGGGCACGTTGAGCGAGTTGTCGGCGTTCACCGTGATCTTCCGGCCTTCGGCGGGAACCTGGATGTGCTGGTAGCTGGACATGGAAATGGGGACGGGAGGCGCCGGAATGGAGAAAAGGACGGCCGATGTCCGACCGCGATGGCGGGCCGGACGCGAACGGCGGAATTCTAGGCCCGCGAAAGCATCGACACTGCTACAAAGCGCACTCCCGCGCCCCGCGCCCATCGCCTTCGAAAGTGATTCCGACCATGCTCCCGCGTCTCGCCGTCCTCCTCGCCCTCGCCTGTGCCGCGCTGTCGAACGCCAGCGCCCAGGACGCCCAGCTCGACCTGCCGCGCACCCGGTTGTCCGCCGGCATGTACCAGATCGACGCCCAGGTGGCGGCGATGCCCCGGCAGCGCGAGATCGGGCTGATGAACCGCAAGGAGATGCCGCAGGCCGAGGGGATGCTCTTCGTGTTCGAGCAGCCCGCCACGCAGTGCTTCTGGATGAAGAACACCCTGCTGCCCCTGACCGCGGCCTTCGTCGCCGACGACGGCCGCATCGTCAACCTGGTCGACATGCAGCCCCGGACCCTCGATTCGCATTGCTCGAAGGAGCCGGTGCGCTATGTGCTGGAGATGAACCAGGGCTGGTTCGAGCGCAAGAACATACGCAGCGGCGCCCGGCTCGGCGGCCGGCCCTTCGACAACGCATCGCGCTGAGGCCGCGGCGCGGGCGGCCGCGGCGGTCGGCGTCCCGTCAGCCGAAGTTCTTCGCGGCGAAGTCCCAGTTCACCAGCTGCGACAGGAAGGTCTCGACGAACTTCGGACGCAGATTGCGGTAGTCGATGTAGTAGGCATGCTCCCAGACATCGATGGTCAGCAGCGCCGTGTCGCCGGTGGTCAGCGGCGTGCCGGCGGCACCGGTGTTGACGATGTCGACCGAGCCATCGGCCTTCTTCACCAGCCAGGTCCAGCCCGAGCCGAAGTTGCCGACGGCCGACTTCGCGAAGGCTTCCTTGAAGGCGTCGTACGAACCCCATTTCGCATCGATGGCCTGCGCCAGCGCGCCGCTCGGAGCGCCACCGCCCTGGGGCTTCATGCAGTTCCAGAAGAAGGTGTGGTTCCAGATCTGGGCCGCGTTGTTGTAGATGCCGCCGCTCGACTTGCGGACGATGTCCTCCAGGGGCATGGCCTCGAATTCGGTGCCCTTCTGCAGGTTGTTGAGGTTCACCACGTAGGCGTTGTGATGCTTGCCGTAGTGGTACTCCAGCGTCTCCTGCGAATAGGCGGGCGCCAGCGCGTCGATCGCGTAGGGCAGCGGGGGAAGGGTGTGTTCCATGGTTTTTTCCTCGTGGGTCGTGATGGGGATCGGGGGTACGCGCCCGGATGCGGGGCTCCGGGCGTCGTGGCGATTCTAGGAATCGATCAGGCGGCGTCGCCCGGCATCGGTCGCGACGTGGCCGGCCCGGCGACCGTCAGGGGCAGTTCGCCATCGGCCAGCCGCGCCGCCACGGGCTGGCCCGCCGCGACCTGCCGCACGCTGGTGATCGCCCGCCCCTGGCCATCGGCCAGCCACGCGTAGCCCCGTCGCAGGACGTGGGCCGGATCGAGCAGCCGCAGCCGGGCCGCGAGCCGCTCCAGGTGATCGCGCCGGCGGGCGGCGGTGCCGGCGAGCGCCACCGGCAGCGCATCGCGCAGGGCCTGCTCGCGCTGCGCCAGCCGCGCGCGCTGGGCCGTCACCGCGTATCGCAGGCGCTGCGCCTCGTGCGCCAGGTGCACCCGCTGCCGGGCCGCCGCCTGGGACGGCCGGCCCAGGCGCGCGGCCGCGATGTCCAGCCGCTGGCCGAGCGTGTCGAGCCGCGCGTCCAGCCCGGCGGTCAGCCGGCGCTCGAGCAGGTCCAGCGCGCCCAGCCAGGTCTCGCGCGGCGCGGCGACCAGTTCGGCCGCCGCCGTCGGCGTGGGCGCTCGCAGGTCGGCGACGAAATCGGCGATCGTGAAATCGGTCTCGTGGCCGACGCCGCTGACCACCGGCACCGGACTGCGCGCCACCACCTGCGCCAGTGTCTCGTCGTTGAAGGCCCACAGGTCCTCGATCGAGCCACCGCCGCGCACCAGCAGGATGGCATCGACGGGGGGATCGAGCGCATACAGCGCCTCGAGCGCCCGCACCAGTTCGGCCGGCGCGCCGGCGCCCTGGACGGCCGCCGGCGCCAGTACCACCCGGACGTGCGGCACCCGGCGGCGCAATGCCGTGACGACGTCGTGCAGGGCCGCCGCCCCCAGCGAGGTCACGAGGCCGATGGCGCGCGGCAACGGCGGCAGCGAACGCTTGCGGGCCGGATCGAACAGGCCCTGCGCCTCCAGCCGCGCCTTGCGCTGCAGGAACTGCTCGAACAGCGCGCCCTGCCCGGCGCGCGCCAGGCTCTCGACGATCAGCTGCAGGTCGCCACGCGGCTCGTACACCGCCAGGCGCCCGCGCACCTCGACCTGGTCGCCCTCGCGTGGCGTGAAGTCGAGCAGACCGGCGGCGCGCCGGAACATCGCGCAGCGCAGTTGACCGCCCGGATCCTTGAGCGAGAAGTAGCAGTGCCCGCTGGTCGCGCGCGAGAAGCCGGAGATCTCGCCGCGCACCGACACCGGGTTGAAGCGCGCTTCCAGCGCATCGGCCACCGCGTGGCACAGGGCGCCGACGTCCCAGATCCGGGGGCCGGCCGCGCGGACCGGAGGCCGCGCGCTCATCGGCGCCCCCCATCGTGGGAGGGGACTCTTCCACAACGCGATGCCGGCCGCTCGGGACGCCGCCGGGACCATCGGGAAGTGCTCGGGTTGTCGTGCAACTTGTTGATTTGATTGAGGAAAGAGGTGCTCAAAATTCGTTCGACCTAATGCAAGCCACGTCCGGCGGGCCTCCGGGCGACTTTCCAGCGTACTTGCTCACAAAGTTATCCACAGATTCTGTGCGCGGAAACCGGGATCCGGCACGGCGGGATCGGCGATTGCGCGTGCCATGGCGCGACGGGCGTGGCGGTCATAATCGCCGCGCATTCGGAGGGACCCGCCTTGTTTTCCATCATAGTTGCCGCCGGCTGGCCGATCTGGCCCTTGCTGGCCTGTTCGGTGCTCGGCCTGGCCCTCGTCATCGAGCGGTTCACGAGCCTGCAGCGCGCGCGCGTCCTCCCGTCCCGGCTGCTGGATGACGCGATCAACGCGTCGCGCAACGGCCCGCCGACCCCCGAGGTGGTCGCCAAGCTGGAGCGCAGTTCGGCGCTGGGGCAGATCCTGGGGGCGGGTTTCCGCGCCCTCGGGAGCGACGCGCGCTGCACCGACGACGAACTGCACGCCGCCGTGGAGGCCGCCGGCCGGCGCGTCGCCCACCAGCTCGAACGCTGGCTCCCGGCGCTCGCCACCATCGCATCGGCGGCCCCCCTGCTGGGACTGCTGGGCACGGTCATCGGCATGATCGAGATCTTCGGCTCGCAGTCCGGCGCGGGCAACGGCGCGGCGACGGGCAATCCGGCCCAGCTCGCGCAGGGCATCTCCATCGCGCTCTACAACACGGCCTTCGGCCTGATGGTGGCGATCCCGGCCCTGATGTTCTGGCGCTATTTCCGCGCGCGGGTCGACGACTACCTGCTGCACCTCGAGCTCGCCGGCGAGCGTTTCGCCGGCCACCTGGTCACCCTGCGGAAGTGATGCCATGAGACGCCAGCGCATGCGTTTCCGACGCGACAGCGGCGGCGAGCCGGAGATCAACCTGATCCCGTTCATCGACGTGCTGCTGGTGGTGCTGATCTTCCTGATGCTGTCGACCACCTACAGCCGGTTCACCGAGATCCCGCTGCGGCTGCCGGTGGCCGATACCGACGCCCGCCGCGAAGCGCCGCGCCAGGTCGTCGTCGCCGTGGCGGCCGACGGCCACTACCGGATCGGCCAGACCGATCTGCCCGAGCGTGGCGTGGCGGCCTTGGCCACGGCGCTCGGCGCGGCGGCGGACGGCCCCGAGAGCGTGCTCGTCATCGATGCCGATGCGCAGGCCACGCATCAGTCGGTGATCCGCGTGATGGAAGCCGCCCGCCGCGCCGGACTGACGCGCGTGACTTTCTCCGCCCGATCGTCGAGCGGGACGGAGGACCGATGACGGTGGGCGGGCGACTGCAGCGGGCCTGGCTGCGGCGCGGCGCGCTGGCATGGCTGCTGCGGCCGCTGTCGTGGGTGTTCGCGAGCCTGGCGGCCCTGCGCCGCGCCCTCTTCGCGCTCGGCTGGCTGCGACGCGAGGGCGTGCCGGTGCCGGTGGTCGTGGTCGGCAACGTGGTGGCCGGGGGCGCCGGCAAGACCCCGGTCGTGCTCGCGGTCACGCGACATTTCCAGGCCCGGGGCCTGGCCGTGGGCATCGTCTCCCGGGGCCACGGCCGCAGCACCGACGACTGCCGCGAAGTCCTCGACGACAGCGACCCGGCCGAGGTCGGCGACGAACCGCTGCTGCTGCGCCGCGCCACCGGCGCGCCGGTCTTCGTCGCGCGGCGGCGGGTGGAAGCGGCCCGGGCCCTGCTGGCGCGCCATCCCGATGTGCGGCTGATCGTCTGCGACGATGGCCTGCAGCACCTGGCACTGCGGCGCGATGTCGAGATCTGCGTCTTCGACGACCGTGGCATCGGCAATGGCTGGCTGCTGCCGGCCGGCCCCTTGCGCGAACCCTGGCCACGCGCCTGCGACCTGGTGCTGCACACCGGCGGACGGCCGTCCGCCGCCGCCCCGGGCGCCATCGCCGGCTTCGGCGCGCGCCGGGCGCTGGCCGACCACGCGCTGCGCAGCGATGGCACCCGCGTGCCGCTCGACGCGCTGCGGGGCGTGCCGCTGCTGGCGGTCGCGGCCATCGCCAAGCCGGAAGGCTTCTTCTCGATGCTGCGCGCGTGCGGCCTGCAGCCCGCGACCTGCGTGGCCCTGCCCGACCACGACGACTTCACGACCTGGACGCCACCGGCATCCGAGCCCGGCGCCGCGCCCGCCACACTGGTCTGCACCGAGAAGGACGCGGTCAAGCTGTGGCGCCTGCGGCCCGAGGCGCTCGCCGTGCCCCTGGTCTTCGAACCCGATGCGGCCTTCTTCGAAGCGCTGGAGGCGAAGCTATCATCGGTCGATGGATTCCAAGCTGCTTGAACTGCTCGTCTGCCCCGTCACCAAGGGGCCGTTGACCTGGGACGCCGAGAGGCAGGAACTGCGTTCCCGCAGCGCGCGACTGGCCTATCCGGTGCGCGACGGCATTCCCGTGCTGCTCGAGACCGAGGCCCGCACGCTGTCCGACGACGAACTCGGACTCTGACGCCGGTGCGCTCCTTCGTCGTCCTCATCCCCGCCCGACTCGCTTCGACCCGGCTACCCGACAAGCCGCTCGCCGACCTGGCGGGCCTGCCGATGGTGGTGCGCGTCGCGCAGCGTGCCCGGGCTTCGCAGGCGGGCCGCGTGGTCGTCGCGGCGGACCACCCGCGCATCGTCGACGCCTGCGTCCGGCATGGCGTGGAGGCCCTGCTCACGCGCGTCGACCATCCGAGCGGCAGCGACCGGTTGGCCGAGGCCTGCGCACGGCTCGCCCTGGGGGACGACGAAATCGTGGTCAACGTGCAGGGCGACGAACCGCTGATCGATCCGGCCCTGGTGGATGCGGTGGCCGCGACCCTGGAGGCCGATCGCGATGCCGTCATGAGCACGGCCGCGCACGCCATCGACTCGATGGAGGATTTTCTCAATCCGAATGTCGTCAAGGTCGTGCTGGACGCGCGGGGCCACGCGCTGTATTTCAGCCGCGCGCCGATCCCGCTCTGGCGCGATGCCGCGAGCACGGCGCCCGGAGAAGCCGCCCTGCCACGCTCGCCGGCGCCCCTGCGGCACATCGGCATCTATGGCTATCGCGCCGGCTTCGTGCGCCGGTTTCCGACCTTGCCCCAGGCGCCGGTGGAAGCGACCGAGGCGCTGGAGCAATTGCGGGTGCTCTGGCACGGCTTTCGCATCGCCGTGCACGTGAGCGGCGCGACACCCGGCCCGGGTGTCGACACGCCAGAGGATCTCGTCAGGGTCCGTGCCCTGCTCGCCGCGGATTGACCTCCGTCAACGATCGACCGACAACGTGGCGGTCGTCAATTCACTGACGATGACGCATGTTATTCTCAAGATAACCTGCCTTGTCGAATCCATTGGTATTCACGGGGCGAAAAAGAATTCCAAAAAACGTCCGAGGACACCATGAGACTGATTTTATTGGGCGCCCCCGGCGCGGGCAAAGGCACGCAGGCCGCCTTCATCTGTCGGCAGTTTTCGATTCCGCAGATCTCCACCGGCGACATGCTGCGGGCGGCCGTCAAGGCCGGCACGCCGCTCGGGCGCGAAGCCCAGGCCGTGATGGCCTCGGGTGCCCTGGTCAGCGACGATCTGATCATCAATCTGGTGAAGGAACGCCTGGCATTGCCCGACTGCGCGAACGGTTTCCTGTTCGATGGCTTTCCCCGCACGCTGCCGCAGGCCGACGCCATGCGCAATGCCGGCGTCAAGCTGGACTACGTGCTGGAGATCGACGTGCCCTTCGGCGACATCATCGAGCGCATGAGCGGACGCCGCTCGCATCCGGCATCGGGCCGCATCTATCACGTCAAGTTCAACCCGCCGCAGGTCGAAGGCAAGGACGACGTGACCGGCGAGGACCTGATCCAGCGTGAGGACGATCACGAGGACACCGTCCGCAAGCGCCTGGACGTCTACAGCCAGCAGACCCGTCCCCTGGTCGACTACTACTCGCAGTGGGCCCGCAACGAGCCCGAGGCGGCACCGAAGTACCGCGCCATCAGCGGGGTCGGCAGCGTCGACGAGATCACGCAGCGCGCGCTGGCGGCCCTCAGCGCCTGAGCTCCTCGCAGGCCCGGTTCCCGCCGGCCGGCCGGCGGGCGCTCAAGGCGCGTCGACCCGCTCCATCAGTTCCAGCATCAACGCGATCCGCGCCTTGACCGGTGTCAGGTCGCCGGCGCTGCGCAACCCGCGCGCGTGATCGCCGGGCATCGCGGCATCGCCCGGGCCTTCCACGATGCGCCCGCTGGCACAGCGCGTGGCGCGCAGCACGCCGACGCCGGATCGCTGCGCCCGCAAGGCCGCTTCCTCGAGCTCCCGATGGACCGTGCCGTTGCCCGTCGCCGCGACGACGAGACCGCGCAGGCGATCCGATGCGCCGGCCGCATGCTCGCGCAGCAGCAGGTCGACGATCCTGCCGCTGGCGCCGGCGTGGCTGGTCACGATCTCCACCCGGGGCCAGCGCGCGGGATCGACGCGGCTCATGTGCTCGAAGGCCCGCCGCGCCATGGCGCCGTCGTGCGCGGGCCAGTCGCGCAGACGACGCAACGCGCCCTCCTCGACATGACCCAATGCGCCGGCATCGCCCGAATCGAAGGCATCGAGGCGATAGGTGTGCACCTTGCGCACATCGACCGCACCATGCACGACGCCGGCCGCGACCGCGCACACCCCACGGGCACCGGGCGTCGTCGCCACCGCGATCGCGTCGCGGAGGTTCTGCGGCCCGTCGGGCGCCAGCGCGGTCGACGGCCGCATGGCGCTGACCAGCACGATCGGCTTCTCCGGCGCCAGCACGCGATGCAGGAAGAACGCGGTCTCCTCCAGCGTGTCGGTCCCGTGCGTGACGACGAGCCCCACCACGTCCGGCGGCGCCAGCCAGGCGGCGCAGCGCAGGGCCAGCATCTGCCAGGTCGCCGCGTCCATGTCCTTGCTGTCGAGCTGCGCGACCTGCTCGCCCACCAGTTCGATGCCCGCCGGCGCGTCGATGCCGCGCAGCATGTCCGCCACATCGACCTGGCCCGCGACGTAGCCGATGTTGTCTCCGGCGGCGGCGGCCCTGCCGGCGATGGTGCCGCCAGTGGCCAGCACGACGACGCGCGAGCATTGGATGAGTGAGTCGTCGACCATGTCTTGCAAAGTTTCAAAAACTGTTCAAAAATACAGATACTGGATATCCAGACAGTATCGCAAGGAGCTTCCATGCCATTTCCCGTCAAGCTTACAACCCGGCAGCAGCAGATCCTCGACCTGATCAGCGCCGCCATCGCACGCACGGGCGCGCCGCCCACGCGGGCGGAGATCGCGGCGGAACTGGGCTTCCGGTCCGCCAACGCGGCCGAGGAGCATCTTCAGGCGCTGGCACGCAAGGGCGCCATCGAACTCGTCAGCGGCACCTCGCGCGGCATCCGGCTCAAGGGCGATGCCCTGCGCTCCCTCAACGCATCGCGCAACAACCAGTTCTCGCTGGCATTGCCCGGGACCTCGCAGCTGCCATTGCCCCTGGTCGGTCGCGTGGCTGCCGGTTCGCCCATCCTGGCCCAGGAACATGTCGAGCAGACCTACTACGTCGAGCGCGCCATGTTCCAGCACCAGCCCGACTACTTGTTGAAGGTGCGCGGCATGTCGATGCGCGACGCCGGCATCATGGACGGCGACCTGCTCGCCGTGCAGTCGACGCGAGAGGCCCGCAATGGCCAGATCGTGGTCGCCCGTCTGGGCGAGGAAGTCACGGTCAAGCGGCTCAAGCGCACCGGCGACGCCGTCGAGTTGCATGCCGAGAACCCCGACTACCCGACCATCTTCGTGCAGCCGGGCGAGCCGTTCGAGATCGAGGGACTGGCCGTCGGCCTGATCCGCAACACGATGCTCATGTAGCGGACGACCGCGGCCCGCTCGGCGCGGCAGGAGTGGCGGACGCCCGGCGTCCGGCCACGGTCCGACCACGCCCCTGCGAACCTCAATCACCGGTGGCCACCACCGCTCGACAACCTCTCAGTTACCTGGAGATCCGCATGGGAATCGCTTTGCTTGCCTTGGTCGACCTGCTCTCACCGCTGCAGTCCTTCGCCCACCGATGGATGCCGGCGCGCGCGTCCGACACCGACGAATCGACCGCGGGTCACTGCGCGGCGGCGCGTCCGAAGCGCGGGCCCCGTGCCGGAGCGGCGGTCGACGTGGCGCTGGCCACGCCGCATGCCGTCGTGGCGCCGCGCCCGCTGCGCGTGGTGCGCACCGCCGATGCCCAGCGTTGCGGCGGCGTCACCGGACGTCTGGTGCTGTCGGGCCGGATGGTCGATGTCTGCGCCGAGCTCGACCGGCTGGCCGCCCTGGAAGCCGCTGAACTCTCGCGCAGCGCCGGCACACTGCACTGAAGCGCGCGGTCCGGCAACGGACGCCGGTCGCATCGGCATGCCGGTGGTTGGCGGTGGTGCGTGTCGACCGATGGGATGAGTCCACGGAGCGCGAGGCACAATGGCAAGCCATGAACATTGTGATCCTCGACGACTACCAGGACGCGGTGCGCAAGCTGCGTTGCGCCGCCAAGCTCGATCCGTACACGGCCAAGGTCTACACCAACACGGTCAAGGGCATCGGGCAGCTCTCGATCCGGCTGAAGGATGCCGATGTCATCGTGCTGACCCGGGAGCGCACGCAGATCACGCGCCAGCTGATCGAGAAGCTGCCCCGGCTGCAATTGATCTCCCAGACCGGACGCGCCGGCGCCCACATCGACATCGCCGCCTGCACCGACCATGGCGTTGCCGTGGCCGAGGGTGTCGGTTCCCCGCTGGCGCCGGCCGAACTGACCTGGGCGCTCATCATGTCGGCGATGCGTCGCCTGCCGCAGTACATCAGCAACCTCAAGCATGGCGCCTGGCAGCAGTCGGGCTTCAAGTCGGCCTCGATGCCGCCGAACTTCGGGCTCGGCTCGGTCCTCAAGGGCAAGACATTGGGCATCTGGGGCTATGGGCGCATCGGCCAGCTCGTGGCGCGCTATGGCCAGGCATTCGGCATGCAGGTCGTGATCTGGGGCCGCGAGGGCAGCCGCGAGCAGGCGCGCTCCGATGGTTTCCAGGTCGCCCCGAGTCGCGAGGCCTTCTTCGAGACCGCCGACGTGCTGACGGTGCATCTGCGCCTGAACGAGGCCACGCGCGGCCTGATCGGCTTCGACGACCTCTCGCGCATGAAGCCCACGGCCCTGTTCGTGAACACCTCGCGCGCCGAGCTGGTGGAGCCCGATGCCCTGCTGACGGCGTTGAACCGCGGCCGCCCGGGCATGGGCGCGGTGGACGTCTTCGAGAGCGAGCCACCGTTGCAGG
Organism: Variovorax sp. PEI5; assembly: GCF_056679935.1. Classification (NCBI taxonomy): domain Bacteria; kingdom Pseudomonadati; phylum Pseudomonadota; class Betaproteobacteria; order Burkholderiales; family Comamonadaceae; genus Variovorax; species Variovorax sp. PEI5. The sequence goes on along the minus strand of NZ_CM155257.1, from coordinate 980,886 downwards.
GCCATGCGCTGCTGCGTCTTGAAAACTGCATCTGCACGCCTCACCTCGGCTATGTGGAGCTGGATAGCTACGAGTCCTATTTTGGCCAGGCCTTCGACAACGTCGTGAACTTCGTGCAAGACAATCCGACCCACATCGTGAATCCCGAGGCACTGCAGCGACGTCGCTGAAGCACCCGCGACGTCGCCGCCCGTTATCCGGCGGCGCACGGCGCGCACCGTCCCGGCGGGAGCACGCCACCCCGAGAGAAATCCCCGCCCGTGTTCCGTTTCTTCGAGCAGCTCCTTCCTCCCTATCCCGCCGCGGAGCCCACGGTCCCGCCGGCCCGCTTCCTGCCCTTCATCTGGGCCTGCATGCAGGGCACGCGGGGACTGGTGGCCGCGGTGGCCCTGCTCACCGCCGCCATCTCGGCCTTCGAGGCCTGGCTGTTCGCCATGCTCGGGCGCATCGTCGACTGGCTCGGCGGCCAGTCACCGGCGCGCTTGTGGGAGGACCGTGGCACGACGCTGATCTGGATCGGCGTGGCGCTGGTCGCCAGCATCGCGGTGGTGGCGCTGCAGACCATCGTCAAGCACCAGGCACTGGCCATCAACCTGCCGATGCGGCTGCGCTGGAACTTCCATCGATTGCTGCTCGGCCAGAGCATGGCCTTCTACCAGGACGAGTTCGCCGGCCGCATCACCGCCAAGGTGATGCAGACGGCCATCGCGGTGCGCGACACGATCTTCGTGCTGGCCGACGTGCTGATCGCCATGATCGTCTACGTCACCACCATCATCGTGCTGGCGGCGGTGCTCGACCGCCAGCTGATCCTGCCCTTCGCCGTCTGGCTGGTGCTGTACGTGGCGGCCCTGTGGTACTTCGTGCCACGGCTGGGCAAGGTGGGCAAGGCGCAGGCCGATGCGCGCGCCCTCATGACCGGCCGCATCACCGACGCCTACACCAACGTCGCCACCGTCAAGCTGTTCTCGCACACCCACCGGGAGGCCGGCTTCGCGCGCGAGGCGATGCAGGAATTCCAGGTCACCGGCAATGCGCAGATGCGGCTGGTGAGCGCCTTCGAGATCGTGAACCATGCGCTCAGCATGGGCCTGACCGCCGGCATGGCCGGCATGGCGCTGTGGCTGTGGTCGCAGGGCACGGTCGGCGTCGGCGCGGTGGCCGCGGCGACGGCCATGGCATTGCGCCTGCAGGGCATGTCCCACTGGATCATGTGGGAGATGACCAGCCTGTTCGAGAACATCGGCACGGTGCAGGACGGCATCCGCACGCTGTCGCAGCCGCGCAGCGTGCTCGACGTGCCGGATGCCCCGGCGCTGGAGGTGCCGCGCGGCGAGGTGCGCTTCGAGCACGCCAGCTTCAGCTATGGCCAGGAAGGCGGTCGCCGCATCATCGACAACCTCGACCTCACGGTGCGCCCGGGCGAGAAGATCGGCCTGGTGGGACGCTCCGGCGCCGGCAAGTCCACGCTGGTGAACCTGCTGCTGCGCTTCCACGACCTGGAGAGCGGCCGCATCCTGATCGACGGCCAGGACATCGCGCGGGTCACGCAGGACTCGCTGCGCAAGCACATCGGCATGGTGACCCAGGACACCTCGCTCATGCATCGCTCGGTCTCGGACAACATCGCCTATGGCCGGCCCGACGCCAGCGACGACGAGGTCGAGGCCGCCGCCGAGCGCGCCGAGGCCCATGTGTTCATCCGCTCGCTGGGCGACGCCAAGGGGCGGGTCGGCTACGACGCTCACGTGGGCGAGCGTGGCGTCAAGCTCTCGGGCGGCCAGCGCCAGCGCATCGCCATCGCGCGCGTGATGCTCAAGGACGCGCCGATCCTGCTGCTCGACGAGGCCACCAGCGCGCTCGACTCCGAGGTCGAAGCGGCGATCCAGGCCAGCCTCTATCGCCTGATGGAAGGCAAGACGGTGATCGCCATCGCCCACCGGCTGTCGACCATCGCCGCCATGGACCGGCTGATCGTGCTCGACGAGGGACGCGTCGTCGAGGAAGGCGACCATGCCTCGCTGCTGGCGCAGAACGGGCTCTATGCCCGCCTGTGGTCGCACCAGAGCGGTGGCTTCCTCGGCGAGGATGCCTGAGGCGATGCCCGTCGCGATGGATCACTGGCGAGTCCTACAGGGCCCGCCGCCCGCCGCCGACAGGCAATCGCCCGGTCGATGCGAAGGTTATTCGTTCATCAATCGCGAGGAGAAAAGCCGTGAATTCAATCATCTACATCGTCGGTCTGGTCGTGGTCGTGGTGGCCGTGCTGTCGTTCTTCGGCCTGCGCTGACCCGACGCCTTCCATCCTCCGGCATGCCGGGATCGAACGGGGCCGCCATCGCGGCCCCGTTTCCATTTCCGCCCGGCTCCTGAAGGGACGCCATGTCCTCGCTTTCCCCCGCCGTCATGGTCGACCCGCGCCGGGCCTCCGTCGTCACCGAGGCCGTCCGGCTGATCGAGGAGACCGGCGCCCTCGACGATGACGCCGCGCTGCGCGCGGCCCACGCCGCGGAGACGACGCTGCCGCGCCGCGTCGCATCGCGCGCCGGACTGCTCGGCCGGCGCATCGGCCTCGATGCCGAGATCGACCGCTTCGGCCACTGGGCGCCATGGATCGGACTGGCCGGCGTAATGCTGATCGTCGCGGCCGGGCTGGCCCTGGCCGGCGGCGTCACCGGTGCCGGCGATCGCCGCATCAATGTCATCGCCGCCCTCCTGAGCCTGCTGGGTGTGCATGTGCTGACCCTGGTCGCCTGGCTGGCCGGCCTGGTACTGCCCGTGCGCCTGCCGGGCGCCTCGCGCCTGTCGCTGGGCTGGCTGTGGATGACCTTCACCGCCCGCGTGGCCGGCGGCCGGCAGGGCCAGGCGCCGGTGCTGGTGCGCGCCGCGACGCGGCTGCTGGCGCGTGCGCGGCTGCTGCCCTGGGCCGTCGGCATCACCAGTCACGCCATCTGGACGCTGTCGTTCGTCGCCGTGCTCGCCGCCATGCTGTTCGCCCTGGCCTTCCATCGCTACACGCTCGACTGGGAGACCACCATCCTGGAGCCCCGGTTCTTCCTGCGCACGGTCGAGCTGCTGGGCCAGGGGCCCGCCTGGCTGGGCTTTCCGGTGCCCGACGCCGCCACCGTGCTCGCGCCCCGGGGCGCGGCCGGCGCCACCGATGCCGTCGTGCAGCGGACCTGGGCACTGTGGCTGATCGGCTGCATCGTCGTCTACGGACTGCTGCCGCGCGTGCTGCTGCTGGCCCTGAGCCTGGCGATGTGGCGCTGGCGACGCGCGGACCTGACACCTGACCTGGCAGCGCCCTACTACCGCCGCCTCGCCGCCCGCTTCGACGCCCTGACGCCGCCGGACATCGTCGATGCCGACCCCGGCCGGCCCGTCGCGACCGGCCCGGCGCGCGCGTTGGCGGAGGACGCCGTCGCCGGCGACGTCCTGGCCGTGGCGGCCTTCGAGCTCGCGCCCGGCATGCCCTGGCCACCCGCCGAACTGCCGGCGCGCGCCAGCGCATGGCCCCACGCCGATGGCAGCGCGCGCAGCCGGCGCGAACTGCTCGATGCCGCCGCGCGCCGCCACCCGGCCCTGCTGGTGCTGGCCGTGCGTGCCGCGTCGAGCCCCGATCGCGGCACCGAGCGGCTGCTGCGTGAACTGCTCGCCCACAGCGGCGCCTGTCGCCTGTGGCTGGTGTCGGAAGCCGATGCCAGGACCGATGCCGCGTCACGTGCCCGCTGGCGCCAATGGCTGCGCGACACCGGCCTCGACGCCATCGTGGCGACCGATACGCTGGCCGAAGCGCTGCCGGTCGATTCCACCGAGGCCGTCGCATGAACCCGCTCCCCACGCCCGCCCGGGGCGGCAGCGCCACCCCGGGCGAAGCCCTGCGCATCGCCGTCGTCGGCCACACCAACGCCGGCAAGACCTCGCTGCTGCGCACGCTCACGCGCCGCATCGATTTCGGCCGGGTCTCGGCGAGCCCGGGCACCACCCGCCATGTCGAGCGCATCGACCTGGTGGTCAATGGCCGCGCCGCCGTGCGCTTCCTGGACACGCCCGGCCTGGAGGATGCCGTCAGCCTGCACGAGCACATCGGCCGGACCGCCGCCGATGCCGCCGGTGCCGCCGATGGACCGGCCGCCGCGACGCCGCCCGACCGCATCCGCCGTTTCCTCGACGGCCCCGAGGCCCATGGCGTCTTCGAGCAGGAGGCCAAGGTGCTGCGCACCTTGCTCGACGTCGATGCGGCCTTCCTGGTCATCGACGCGCGCGAGCCGGTGCTGCCGAAGTTCCGCGACGAGATCGAACTGATCCGCTCCTGCGCCCGGCCGGTGCTGCCGGTGCTGAACTTCGTGCGGGCCGAGAACCATCGCGAGCCCGAGTGGCGCGCCCTGCTGGCGGCCTATGGCATGCACGCCGTGGTGCGCTTCGACGCCGCCGCGCCCTTCGTCGGCGCCGAGCGCGACCTCTACCAGGACCTGGTCACCCTGCTGCGCGAGCGGCGCGAACAGCTGGCGGGCGTGATCGCCTTCCTGGAACGCGAATTCACCGCGCGCCGCCAGGCCGCCGGCGCGCGCATCGCCGAGCTGCTGGTCGACGCGGCCTCGATGCGCCGCACGGCGGCGGTCGCCGACTTCGACGACGAGGCGCGACGCGCCCCGCTCCTGGCGGCCCTGCGCCAGGACGTCTTCGACAAGGCGCAGCGCTGCGCCTCGGACCTGCTCGCATTGCATGGCTTCCGCGAGGGCGATGCCTCCGAGGCGCCCTTGCCGCTGCTCGAGGGCCGCTGGTCGATGGACTTCTTCAGCCCCGAGGCCCTGAAGGACGCTGGCCTGCGGCTGGGCAAGGGCGCGGCGGTCGGCGTGGCCGTGGGCGTGGCGGCGGACCTGGCGGTCGGCGGTCTGTCGCTGGGGGCCGGCGCGGCCCTGGGTGGCGCCATCGGCGGCGCCATCGCGCAGGGCTGGGGTCCGCTCGGCCGCAAGATGGTCAATGCGCTGCGCGACGTGCGCGAGCTCAGCGTCGAGGACGGGGCGCTCTATCTGATCGCCGAATGGCAGATCGCGCTCGTGCATGCGCTGGAGCATCGCGGGCATGGCGCCACCGGCCCGGTCGCGGCCACCGTGGACGCGCCCGTGGCGGGCGGCGTGGTCGCGCGCGACATCGCGCTGGCGGTGCGCGCGGCGCGGCCGGCGCGCAACCATGCCGATTGGGAATCCACCGCCGACGGCCCGCGCTGGCGTGCCAGTTCGTCGGCCCAGCGGCAGGCGCTGGTGGGCCTGGTGGCGCGGCGCGTCGAGACCGCACTGCGCGGCGACACCGGACCCGGCGCACCGGGGGCGCCCGGGGCACCGGGCAGGCCGGACGATCCGGACGCCTTCGCGACGCCGGCCTGATCGAACTGCGACTACAAGGTGGGTGGCGCGCTTGCGCTAAGGTGACGACCTTTCTCGACCACCCGGAACTACCGCACCATGGCTCCACTTCCTCCCGCGGCCACGCGCCCGGCGCCCCGCCATTTCTCGATGATCCGCGGCTTCCACCTGGCCGATGCCTTCACGCTCGGCAATGCCGCCTGCGGCGTCGGCGCGGTCTTCCTGGCCATGGCCTATGTCGGCAACCGGTCGACGGAACTGTTCCTGTGGGCCGCGTTGCTGGCGCCGGCGGCGTTCGTCTTCGACGTCTTCGACGGCCGGGTGGCGCGCTGGCGGCAGACCCACTCGGCGCTCGGGCGCGAGCTGGATTCGCTGGCCGACGTGATCTCCTTCGGCGTCGCTCCGGCCGCGCTGGCCTTCGCCGCCGGGCTGGACGGCGGCTGGGACTGCGTGGCGCTGATCTATTTCGTCTGCTGTGGCGTCAGCCGGCTGGCGCGCTACAACGTGACGGCCGAGGCGCTGTCCGAGGGTGCCGACAAGGTGAGGTACTTCGAGGGCACCCCGATCCCGACCAGCGTGGTGCTGGTCGGCGTGCTGGCCTGGGCCGCCTGGCAGGGCCGCGTCGGCGATGCGATCTGGGGCGGCGCCTGGGCCATCGGCCCGGCCACGCTGCATCCGCTGGTGCTGCTGTTCGCGCTGTCGGGCACGCTGATGATCAGCAAGACATTGCGCATCCCGAAGTTCTGAGCGCCGGCGCTCCCATCGACGGAGCGCCCGTCCCCCTCGCGAAGGAGCCGTGCCCATGACCCCGCCATCCTCGTCGTCCCGTCGCCATCGCCATCCGGCGTGGCCGGTGGTCCCGGTCCTCGCGCTCTGCGCGGCCCTGACGGGCTGCGCCGCGCCATCGGCCACGGGCCCGCGCAGCGTGACCATCGAGCGCACGACGCATGGCATCGCCCACGTCACGGCCGCCGACTACGAGGGCCTGGCCTATGGCTCGTCGTACGCGCACGCCCAGGACAACGTCTGCCAGACCGCCGAGCACCTGCTGACCGTGCGCGGCGAGCGCTCGCGCTTCCTGGGGCCGCAGGCGATGGGTGATCTCGGCCTGGGTCGCCTGTCGAATGCGCAGATCGACCTGTTCGTGCGCCAGCACATGGACGACGCGGCGCTGGCACGGGCCGCCGACACCGTCGGTCCGCAGGCCCGCGCCGCCCTGCGCGGCTATGTCGCGGGCTACAACCGCTATCTGCGCGACGCCGGTCCAGACGGCCTGCCCGAAGCCTGCCGGGGCCGACCCTGGGTGCGGCCCATGACGGCAGCCGACCTGTCGCGCGCGACCGAGCTGTCGATGATCCAGGGCGGCCTGGGCGCCCTGGCCGGCGCGGTGCTCGCCGCCCGGCCGCCCCCACCCGCGACCGCCCTGGGCGCCGCGCCGCCCGCGCCACCGGTGGAACTGCGCGAAGCCGTCGCCGAGATCGCCCGCCACAGCATGGATGCCAATCCGGAGGGTGGCGAACTCGGCTCCAACGGCTGGGCCTTCGGCCGCGACGCCACGCCCGACGGCCATGGCGTGCTGCTGGGCAACCCGCACTTCCCCTGGAACGGCACCAACCGCTTCTGGCAGCTGCACCTGACCATTCCCGGCGAGGTCGACGTCATGGGCGCCACCGGCGGCCTCAGCCCCGTGGTCTCGATCGGCTTCAACAAGGATGTCGCCTGGACGCACACCGTCTCCACCGGCAAGCGCTTCACGCTCTACGAACTGACGCTCGATCCGGCCGACCCGACCGTCTACCTGGTCGACGGTCAGCCGCGCCGCATGGTCGCGCGCACCGTCGAGGCGCCGATGCCCGGGGGGGCGGCGCTGCGCCACACCTTCTACGCCACCGACTGGGGCCCGGTGATCGCCTTGCCGCGCGCCGGTCTCGCCTGGACCCCGCAGAAGGCCTATGCCCTGCGCGATGCCAACACCCTGAACGTGCGCTCGGTCGAGAGCTGGATGCGCATGGCCAAGGCGCGCGACGTGGCCGAACTGCGCGCGGCCATGGGCAACCAGGGCATGCCATGGATCAACACCCTCGCGGCCGACCGCCACGGCCAGGCCCTGTATGCCGACCTGTCGGTGGTGCCCGACGTGTCGGCCGAGCAGTTGCGCGCCTGCGCGCCCTCGCCGGCCGCCGCCGTGCTGCTGAACGCGGCCGGCCTGCCGGTGCTCGATGGTTCGCGCAGCGCCTGCGCCTGGCGCGAGGACGCCTCGGCCGCCGCGCCGGGGCGCATCCCGCCGGCGCGCATGCCCGTGCTGGTGACCTCCGACTGGGTGCAGAACAGCAACGACAGTTTCTGGCTCAGCCAGCCCGACGTGGCGCCGATGGCCGGGATCTCGCCCCTGGTCGGCGCGATCGGCACGCCGCAGCGCCTGCGCACCCGCAGCGCCATCCGCGAGATCCGCGCCCGGCTGGCCGGAGGCGATGGCCTGCCCGGCGATCGCATGGGAGCGGCGGAAGCCCGCAGCGTGATCCTGCGCGATCGCAACCTGGCCGGCGCGCTGGTCATGGACGACCTGCGAAGCGCCTGCGACGCCGCGCCGGCCGACGCCACCGGTCCGGGCGCCGATGTCCTCGCCGGCTGCCGCGCCCTGGCCGGCTGGGATCGCACCAGCAACGCGGGGTCGCGCGGCGCCCCACTGTTCCGTGAGTTCTGGCGCCAGGCCCGCGACGTGCCGAGGGTGTGGCGCGTGCCCTTCGACCCGCGCCGGCCGGTCGACACGCCGGCCGGACTCGACACGGCGACGCCCGCGACGCGCGCGGCCGTCTTCCAGGCCCTGGGCGACGCCGTCGCCGCCTTGCGCTCGGCCGGCTTCGCGCCGGATGCCACGCTCGGCGAGGCACAGTGGCGCGAGGTGCGTGGCCAGCGCGTCGCGCTGCACGGCGGCGACGAGTTCGAGGGCGTCCTCAACAAGCTCGAATCGCAGGGTCAGCCGCGCATCGCGCCGGGCGGCTATCGCATCAACTACGGCACCAGCTACCTGCAGGTCGTCGGCTTCGACGACCGCGGCCCGGTGGCCCAGGGCGTGCTCACCTACGGCCAGAGCAGCGACCCGGCCTCGCCGCGCGCCTACGACCAACTGCCGCTGTTCGCCGCCAAGCGCTGGCTCCCGCTGCCCTTCCATCCCGAGGACGTGCGGGCGCAGCGCGAAGGCCCGCCCCTGACCCTGGACTACGGACCCCCATGACCCTGCATCCCTCCCATCCCGCTCCCGGCCTCTCGCAGATCGTCCGGCTCGGTGCCGCGCAGCCACTCGATCCCGCCTGCGACCACTTCTATTTCCTGCGCCACGGGCAGACCGGCCGCAATGCGCTGCGCATCTTCCAGGACGTCGACGAGCCGCTCAGCGCGCTGGGCCTCGCGCAGGCGACGCGCGCGGCGGAACGCCTGGCCGGTGAACCGATCCGCACCGTGGTCTGCAGCGATGCCCGGCGCGCCTTCGACACCGCGCACACCGTCGCCACGCGACTCGATCTGGTGCCGCTGCCGGAGTCGCGACTGCGCGAGCGCCATTTCGGCGCCTTGATCGGCACCTCGTCGGCGAACATCGACTGGGCCTGCGAGCCCGAGGGTGGCGAGACCCTGGCGCAGTTCGTCGGGCGCAAGCGCGCCGCGCTCGCCATCGCGCTGGCGCTGCCCGGCCCGGTGTTGGTGGTGGCGCATGGCGGCACGCTGTATGCGCTGGCGGCGCTACTCGGCGTGCCGGTCGATGCCGCCGTGCTCGGCAACGCGCAGCCGCTGCGCTTCGAACGCGATGCCGATGGCTGGCGCGCCGAGGCGCTGGCGTTGCCACCGCACGCCGATGGCGCGGACGCCGGCGCCGGCAGCGCCATCGCCTGAGCACCGGCGCGCGGTCCACCATCGCTCCTTTGACCACCGCCTCTTTCTTTTCCACCCCCCACCGCCATCTGAGCCGACATGGACTTCAAGAACTACTACCAGGTGCTCGGGCTGGAGCGCACGGCGTCGGAGGACGACGTCCGCAAGGCCTATCGGAAGCTGGCGCGCAAATACCATCCCGACGTCAGCAAGGAAGCCGATGCCGAGCTGAAGATGCGCGACATCAACGAAGCCAACGACGTGCTGCGCGACAAGGAAAAGCGCGCCGCCTACGACGCGCTGGCCGACCGCGTGGCGCGCGGCGGTCGTCCGGAGGGCGACTTCAGTCCGCCGCCGGGCTGGGACGCGGGCTATGAATTCCATCGCGGCGCCGGTGGCCCGGCTGCGGGCGGACCGGCCGACCAGGCCGACTTCAGCGACTTCTTCTCCTCGCTGTTCGGCGAGGCCGAGCGGCGCGGGGCGGCCCGCCAGCAGCGCCGGGCCCGGGGCGAGGACCACCACGCCGCCATCGAGATCACGCTGGAGGACGCCCTGCGCGGCAGCGAGCGCGAGATCTCGCTGCGCGCGGTCGAGACCGGCGCCGATGGCCAGCCGGCCTTCACCACCCGCACGCTGGCCGTGAAGATCCCCGCCGGCGTGCATCCGGGCCAGTATGTGCGGCTGGCCGGCCAGGGCATGCCCGGCCATGGAGGCGAACCCGCCGGCGACCTGTTCCTGGAGGTGCGCATCGCGCCCCACAGGCTCTATCGCATCGAGGGCCGCGATCTCTACATGACCCTGCCGGTGACGCCGAGCGAAGCCGCGCTGGGCGCCTCGGTCGAGGTGCCGGTGCCCGGTGGCGGCGCGGTCGAGGTCACCGTGCCGCCGAAGTCGCGCGGGGGCCTGAAGCTGCGGCTCAAGGGCCGTGGCTTCCCGGGCGCGACCGCCGGCGACCTCTACCTGCTGCTCGACATCGCCCTGCCACCGGCCGACAGCGACGCCGCGCGCGAGGCCTATCGCCAGCTCGCCGCCGCCACCGCCGCCTTCGATCCGCGCCAACACCTGGGAGCTTGACCACCATGGCCCGTTTTTCCGTCTCGTCGACGGTCTCCCCGCATTCGACCACCACCACCACCGCCGTCTCCGTCACCGCCTCGATGCTCGACGCCACGCCGTCGCTCGCCGCCCGCGATCTCGCGCATGCCTGTGGCGCCGGAGTGGACTGGGTGGTGCAGCTGGTGGAGATCGGCATCGTCGAACACGCAGCACCCGAGGCCGGGACCCGGACCGGACCCGAGCAGTGGCGCTTCCGCGGCGCCGACCTGCGTCGCGCGCTCGAGGCGCGGCGGCTGCAGCGCGACTTCGGCGTCGAGCTCGATGCCGCCGCGCTGATCCTCGACCTCGAACACGAGGTGCGGCGCCTCAAGGCCGTGCTGCAGGCCCACCGGATCGGTCACTGAGGCGCGCCGCCGGACGTGTCCGGCGGACGTGGCTCACTTCACCTGCTGCTTGTCCAGCTTGCGCGCCAGGGTCCGGCGATGCATGCCCAGGCGGCGCGCGGTCTCGGAGATGTTGAAACCGGTCTCGGCCAGCACCTCGTGGATGCGCTCCCATTCGAGCGTCTTGATCGACGAGGCGCGATTGGTCAGCTCGACCTCGGTGGTGCCCTCGGCACGACCGAAGGCGGCCTCGATGTCGTCGGTGTTCGACGGCTTGGCCAGGTAGTGGCAGGCGCCGAGCTTGATCGCCTCGACCGCCGTGGCGATGCTGGCGAAACCGGTCAGCACCACGATCAGCATGGCCGGGTCGTGCGCGTGCAGCAGCCGGACGCAGGCCAGGCCGGAACTCTCGCCGCTGAGCTTCAGGTCCACCACGGCATAGCCCGGGCCGGGCTCGCGCTGCAGCAATGCGGCGACCTGGTCGAAGCTGTCGGCCAGGCTCACCGTGTAGCCACGGCGCTCGAAGGAGCGGCCGAGGATACGCGCGAAGGCGGCATCGTCCTCGACGATCAGCAGGTGGCGTGGGTCGTCATCGGGCATCGTCGTCTCCCTTCTCCTTGTCCGCAGCCAGCAGCTGCTCCAGCTCGTCGTCGAGCGCGATCGCGGCCAGCGGCAGCCGCATCGTCACGATGGCGCCACCCTGCGGCCGGTTGGCCGCCGTCACGCTGCCGCCCAGCGTGCGCAGCACGTTGACCACCAGGAACAGGCCGAGTCCGCCGCCCGGCCGGCCCTTGCTCGACTGGTAGGGCTTGCCCAGCTGCGCCAGCATCCGGGGCGCGAAGCCGCGCCCGGTGTCGGTGACGGTGATGACCAGGGTGTCGCCGGAGCGCGTGGCCTCCAGCGCCACGTACTGCGGCGAGGCCTCCAGCGCGTTGTCCAGCACGTTGCAGATGGTCTGCTTGAAGGCCGAGTCGGAGACCATCGACAGGTCCTCGCCGAAGTGGTTGGCATAGTCGAAGGCCACCACCGGACGCGTGGCGCGCCATTCCCGCGCCACGTCGTCGAGGAAATCCGCCACCGTGGTGGCGGCCGAGGATTCGCCGCGCGCCTCCCCGGCCGACAGCAGGATGCTGCTGACGATCGACTTGCAGCGCTGCAGCTGGACCTGCATCTCGCCGATCTCCTGCAGCAGTTCCGGGTTGCCCTTGAACTCCGGCATGCGGCGCCAGTCGCCCAGGATCACCGACAGCGTGGCCAGGGGCGTGCCCAGCTCGTGGGCGGCGCCGGAGGCCAGCAGGCCCATGCGCACGGCCAGCTCCTCCTCGGCGGCGCGCTGTCGCAGCGCCGCCAGTCGCTCGTCGCGCGAGCGCAGATTGCCATTGATGCGGCTGATGAAGACGATCAGCAGCGCGGCGTCGAGCGCGAAGCACGCCAGCAGGCCCTGGATGTAGGGGCTCGACAGGCCCTGGTCGTGGTCGAGCGCCAATGGCAAGGGCACCGAGAAGATCGCCAGGCCGGCCAGGCACAGGATCGTGACCACCGCCATCGTCGCGCTCGACCACGGTTTCAGCAGCACGGCTCCCAGGATCACCTGCAGCAGGTAGAGGAAGACGAAGGGGTTGGTGGTGCCACCGCTCAGGTAGAGCTGCGCCGTCAGCAGGCCCAGGTCCACCAGCATGTTGAGGAACAGCTCGCCATTGGTGACCTTGCGCCCGAGACGCGCGCGCTGCAGGCTCAGCAGGTTGAAGACCACCAGGCAGCCCAGCACCAGCGTCATCTGGTCGAGCGGCAGGCGGATGCCGAAGCCGAAATGCACCACGCCGATCGTGACGATCTGGCCGAAGGCGGCGATCCAGCGCAGCTGGACCAGCTGCTCCAGGTTGCGCAGGCCGGCCGCCGACTCGATCGCGTGGCCGCCGCGCGGCAGCTTGGCCTCGCGCCGCGACAGGCGTCCGAGCGAGGGCAGCCGGATCATGGGCGGGCCGGACCGGAGCCGGCCGCCCCCGGCGGTGCGCCGGCGTCCGGGCGCCGCTCGCGCCACCACTCGCGCCCGAGATAGCCGACCGCCAGCGCCACCATCAGCGCCAGCGCATACCAGGTGATGGCATAGACCAGGTGATGGTTGTTGAAGCGGATGACGGTCAGACCGGCCACCGGCCAGATCCGGTCGGCATCGGCCATCAGCTGGGGCTGGGCGCGCTCGGCCGCCGTGGCCTCGGCATCGACGAAATAAGGCAGCACGTCGCCCAGTCCCCGCGCCTGCGCGATGGCGGCGACGTCGCGCGAATGCCAGCGGCCGGCGGCCGGGTCGTTGCGCCGCATGAAACCGCCGCCGGGTTCGCTCAATCGCAGCAGGCCCACCAGCGTCGTGGTGGCGCCATCGCCCGCCCCCGGCGCCGTCGGTCCGCGCTCGCCGCGCGTGGCCCGGTCGCGGCGCTCTGGCGTCACGAAGCCCCGGTTGACGAGTACGTGCCGGCCGTCGGCCAGGCGCAATGGCGTCAGCACCCAGAAGCCGCCACCGAGCTCGGTGCTGGCCTGGACCAGGGTCTCGCGGTCGTGCTGGAAGACGCCGGTCAGGCGCAGGCGCCGATATTCGTCGCGCCGTGGATCCTCGAGGGTGGCCGGGGGATCGACCGGCGCGGCGCGCAACTGGTTCTCGACCCGCTCGATCAGCGCCAGCTTCCAGGTCCGGCGCTCGACCTGCCAGGTCCCGAGCGCCAGCAGGCCGGCGAACATGGCGAGGGCCACCACCCCCATGAACAGCCGCCAGGGCCCGGAGCGCCGCGCGGGCGTTCCGGCGGGCCGGCGATCGAATTCGGCGGCCATGGGAGCGGAGGAGGCGCGCGCCGGGACGTTCAAGACGCCGGCGTGTGCATCCCGTGATCCATCATGCCGGGCATCATGTTCGTGTTGAGGTGATACATCACCCACAGCGAACCGGCCAGCGTGATCACGACCAGCACCAGCGTGAAGATCAGGGCCAGCAGCGACCAGCCGCTCTCCGAGCGCGTGTTCATGTGCAGGAAGTAGATCATGTGGACCACGATCTGCACCGCCGCGAAGCCCAGGATCACGATCGCCGTGGTCCGGGGGTTGTCCAGCACGTTGCCCATGACCAGCCAGAACGGGATCGCCGTCAGGATCACCGCCAGGATGAAGCCGGTCACATAGCCCTTGAGCGTGCTGTGGCTGGCGCCCTCGTGGTCGTCGTCGAGGTGGTCGTGGCCATGGCCATGACCGTGCCCGTGGCTGTGGTCGACGTCGTCGGGCTGGGCGTGGATGCCGCGCGGGGCCTTGTTGTCGAGGGGCGCCGTGGCGCTCGTGGTGGCGCTCATTTCAGCACTCCCATCAGGTACACGAAGGTGAAGACGCCGATCCAGACGACGTCCAGGAAGTGCCAGAACATCGACAGGCACATCAGGCGACGACGGTTCTCGGCGATGAGGCCGGTGCGCCCGACCTGCACCATCAGCACCACCAGCCAGATGCAGCCGAAGAACACGTGCAGCCCATGGGTGCCCACCAGCACGAAGAAGGCCGACAGGAAGGCGCTGCGCTGTGGCACCGCGCCCTCGTGGATCAGGTGGGCGAACTCGTAGAGCTCGAGTCCCAGGAAGCCCAGGCCCAGCAGGCCGGTGATGGCCAGCCAGAGCAGCGTCCTGCCGGTCTTGCGCTTCTGCATCTCCAGCATGGCGAAGCCATAGGTGATGGAGGAGAACAGCAGCAGCGAGGTGTTGATCGCGACCAGCTTGAGGTCGAACAGATCGGCGCCCGACGGTCCGGCCGCATAACTGCGCCCCAGCACGCCGTAGATGGCGAACAGGCAGGCGAAGATGAGGCAGTCGCTCATCAGGTAGAACCAGAACCCCAGCAGGGTCCCGTTCTCCACGTGATGGTCGCCCGGGACGTAGAAGCGCAGGTTGTCCGGCGCGTCGACGCTGACGGTGGTGGAAGTGGACATGACGGCGGTATCAGACATGGGCGGCCATGAGACGGGTGCGATCGGACTCGATGCGGACGACGTCGTCCGCGGGGATGTAGTAGTCGCGCTTGTAGTTGAAGGTGTGGATGATGGCGGTCAGCACGAGCAGCGCGAAGGCCACGCCCCCGAGCAGCCACATCTGCCAGATCATGCAGAAGCCGAAGCCACCGGCCAGCGCCGAGATCACGAAGCCGGCCCAGGTGTTCTTGGGCATGTGGATCGGCATGAAGCCCTTGTCGGGACGCTGGTACTGGCGCGCCTTCATGTCGGCCCAGGCATCGTTGTCGTGGATCTGCGGCGTGAACGCGAAGTTGTAGGCCGGCGGCGGCGACGAGGTCGACCACTCCAGCGTGCGGCCATCCCACGGGTCGCCCGTGTGGTCGCGCAGCGACTCGCGGCGCATGAAGCTCACCACCAGCGTGATGCCCATGCAGATGATGCCGCACAGGATCAGGAAGGCGCCGACGGCTGCGATCTGGAACCAGATCTGGAGCGACGGATCCTCGAAGTGGCTCAGGCGACGCGTGACGCCCATGAAGCCCAGCACGTAGACCGGCGCGAAGGCGAGCCAGAAGCCCACCAGCCAGAACCAGAACGAGCACTTGCCCCAGAACGCGTCGAGCTTGTAGCCGAAGGCCTTCGGGAACCAGTAGGTGATGCCGGCGAACATGCCGAACACCACGCCACCGATGATCACGTTGTGGAAGTGGGCGATCAGGAACAGGCTGTTGTGCAGCACGAAGTCCGCCGGGGGCACGGCCAGCAGCACGCCGGTCATGCCACCGATCGTGAAGGTGAACATGAACCCGATGGCCCACAGCATCGGCACTTCATAGCGGATGCGGCCCTTGTACATCGTGAACAGCCAGTTGAAGATCTTCGCTCCCGTGGGGATCGAGATGATCATGGTGGTGATGCCGAAGAACGAGTTGACGCTCGCCCCGGAACCCATCGTGAAGAAGTGGTGCAGCCACACCAGGTACGACAGGATGGTGATCACGACCGTCGCGTAGACCATCGACGCGTAGCCGAACAGGCGCTTGCCGGAGAAGGTCGAGACCACCTCGGAGAAGACGCCGAAGGCCGGCAGCACCAGGATGTAGACCTCGGGGTGGCCCCAGATCCAGATCAGGTTCACGTACATCATGGCGTTGCCGCCGAGATCGTTGGTGAAGAAGTTGGTGCCGACGTAGCGGTCGAGCGAGAGCAGCGCGAGCACCGCGGTCAGGACCGGGAAGCTGACGATGATCAGCACGTTGGTGCACAGCGAGGTCCACGTGAAGATGGGCATCTTCATGAAGGTCATGCCGGGCGCGCGCATCTTCACGATGGTCGCGAGCAGGTTGATGCCCGAGAGCGTCGTCCCGACCCCCGCCACCTGCAAGGACCATATGTAGTAGTCCACCCCCACGTCCGGACTGAAGGCGATGCCCGACAGCGGCGGATAGGCCAGCCAGCCGGTGCGCGCGAACTCGCCGACGAACAGCGAGGCCATCACCAGGACGGCGCCGAAGGCGGTCATCCAGAAGCTGAAGTTGTTGAGGAACGGGAAAGCCACGTCGCGCGCGCCGATCTGCATCGGCACGACGAAGTTCATCAGGCCCGTGACCAGGGGCATGGCCACGAAGAAGATCATGATGACCCCGTGCGCCGTGAAGATCTGGTCGTAGTGGTGCGGCGGCAGGAAGCCGGCGTTGTCCCCGAAGGCGATGGCCTGCTGGGTACGCATCATCAGGGCGTCGGCGAAGCCGCGCAGCAGCATCACCAGGCCCAGGATGATGTACATGATGCCGATCTTCTTGTGGTCGATGCTGGTGATCCAGTCACGCCACAGCGGTCCCCACAGGCGGAAATACGTCAGCCCCGCGACCACCGCCAGCCCGCCGAGCAGCACGGCGGCGAAGGTGACCAGGAGGATGGGCTCGTGCAGCGGGATCGCCTCCCAGGTGAGGCGACCGAAGATCAGCTTCGTCAGTTCGGATGAATCGGGCATTTTCAATCTCGGGGAGTGCACATCGCCGCGACGTAGGTCCGCATCGGCGACTTGTTGTTATCGGGTTGCCAGGGCTTGGACGCCGTGTTGTGCGCGCCGGGCTTGCCCATGCCGCCCTGCGCGTCGATGGCCATCATCTGGTTCATGCACATCTTGCTGGTGTCGACGCAGCGGTTGAGGATGGCCTGGTAGAGGTCGGGCGCGACCGAGCCATAGCGACGCACCGGATCGCGCTCGCTGGGCTGCTCGAGCTTGAGGTAGGTCGGCCGGTCCAGCGCGGCGCCGCCGGCCTTGGTGCGCTCGACCCAGCGGCCGAAGTCCGCCGAGCTCATGCCGTGGAACTTGAAGCGCATGCCCGAGAAGCCCTCGCCGCTGTAATTGGCGGAGAAGCCGTCGAACACGCCGGGCTGGTTGATGACCGCGTGCAGCTTGGTCTCCATGCCCGGCATGGCGTAGATCTGCCCGGCCAGCGCCGGGATGAAGAACGAGTTCATGACCGAGGACGAGGTGATCTTGAAATGGATCGGCACGTCGACCGGCGCGGCCAGCTCGTTGACCAGCGCGATGCCCTGGTCGGGATAGATGAACAGCCACTTCCAGTCCAGGGCCACCACCTCGACCGTGATCGGCTGCGCATCGGCCGGGATCGGCCGCTTGGCGTCGAGCCGGGTCAGCTGCCGGTACGGGTCGAGCGTGTGGGTGCTGATCCAGGTCACCGCGCCCAGCGCGATGATGATGAGCAGCGGCGCGCCCCAGATCGCCAGCTCCAGCTGCACCGAATGGTCCCAGTTGGGCGAATACTCCTTCTTCGCCGTCTCGCTTCCGTGCCGGTAGCGCCAGGCGAAATAGAACACCAGGAAGAGCACCGGGATGATGATCAGCAGCATCAGCACCGTGGAGACGACGATGAGCCGCCCCTGCTGGTTGGCGATGTCGCCGGACGGATTGAGCAGGACTGTGTTGCAACCGGCCAACAGCATGGCGGGGGCAATCAGCAGACCGCGGAGGTTCTTGAGGGTGGGCATGCGGTAAATATGGAGAGCGTGCTGCGTGAGCACCCGCCGAATTTACGGCCAATGGTCAATCTTTGTCATTGGACGTTTTGTCCTATGGTCACAATCGTCCAGCGGTGCGACGCTCGGGCATGCAGCAATTACAACCGGAAAATTCCGCCTAGAACCATGACGACGTCCACTCTCGGCCAACACGGCAGCAACACATCGACCGACAAGGACATCGCGCACGCGGTTGGCGGCGACCACGGCCAGGTCGAACCCGGCGAGATCGCGGTCGGCGTGGTCATCGGCCGCGCTTCCGAGTATTTCGACTTCTTCGTCTACGGCATCGCCTCGGCGCTGGTGTTCCCGACGATCTTCTTCCCCTTCGCCGATGCCCTGACCGGCACGCTCTATTCGTTCGCGGTGTTCTCGCTCGCGTTCCTGGCACGCCCCTTCGGCACCGCCATCTCCATGGGCGTGCAGCGGCGCTACGGCCGGCAGGCCAAGCTGGCGATCGCCCTCTTCCTGCTGGGCACCTCGACGGCCGGCATCGCCTTCCTGCCGGGCTTCAACAGCCTGGGCAACGCCTCGATCGTGCTGCTGGGCGTGCTGCGCATCCTGCAGGGCCTGGCGCTCGGCGGCTCGTGGGACGGTCTGCCGTCCCTGCTGGCGCTGAACGCGCCGCAGAACCGTCGCGGCTGGTACGCGATGCTCGGCCAGCTCGGCGCTCCGCTGGGCTTCGGCGTCGCCGCCGCCCTCTTCGCCTTCCTGACGGCGAGCCTGACGCGCGAGGAATTCCTCTCCTGGGGCTGGCGCTATCCGTTCTACGTCGCCTTCGCCATCAACGTCGTGGCGCTGTTCGCCCGCCTGCGCCTGGTGGCGGCCACGACCTATGTCAAGCTGCTCGACGAGCGCGAGCTCGCGCCCACCGGCGTCATCGAGATCTTCCGCGCCCAGGGCTCCAACATCCTGATCGGCGCCTTCGCCGCGCTGGCCAGCTATGCGCTGTTCCACGTCGTGACGATCTTCCCGCTGTCCTGGGTGACCCTGTACTCGGACCAGAGCGTCAGCGAATTCCTGGTCGTGCAGCTCATCGGCGCCGCGCTCTGCGGCGTCTCGATGGTGGCTTCCGGCAAGATCGCCGACCGCTTCGGCCGCCGCAACACGCTGGGCGCCCTGGCGGTGCTGATCGCCATCTTCAGCGGCTTCGGCCTGACGCTGATGGGCGGCGGCTCGCTCGGTCAGGACATCTTCATCCTGGTCGGCTTCGTGCTGCTGGGCCTGTCGTATGGCCAGGCGGCCGGCGCCGTGACGTCGAACTTCACCGGCAAGTACCGCTACACCGGCGCGGCGCTGACGGCCGACGTCGCCTGGCTGATCGGCGCGGCCTTCGCGCCACTGGTGGTGCTGGGCCTGTCGGCGCACTTCGGCCTGGCCTACATCAGCGTCTACCTGCTGTCGGGCTGCGCGGCCACGCTGGCGGCCCTGTTCATCAACCGCAGGCTGGGCGAGCGCGAGATCGAGACCGAGGCCGAGGCCCGCTGAGGACACATCGCCCCCGGCTCCGGGGACCCTGGCGTCCCCGCGACGTCCCCACATGACGAAGGCCCCTCGCGGGGCCTTCGTCGTTGCGGCCCCGGCGGAGCCATCCGGATCGCACCGGGATCGGCGCCGGCCTCAGTCGAACAGCGCCGTGGCCCGCGCCCGCGCGATGCGCCGGTCGGCATCGGCGCGCAGCAGGAAGCCCTGGGCCACCAGGGCATCCGCCGCCGCCGTCACCGCCGCCACGTAGCCGGCCTGGTTGCCATAGAGCGACTCCAGGGAGGGCCGGGCATCGCCGGCGGCGAGCCGCGCGGCTTCGGTGACGTGGAACGGGATGTAGGCACCGGCCAGGTTCACCAGGTCGATGATGCCGGGCGTCGGGACGTAGTTGAACTCGATGCTGGTGCCCAGGGGCGCCTGCACGTCGACGTTGCGGATGCCGGCCGTGGGCAGGCCGGTGCGGGGGTCGACATTGGGCACCAGGATGGCATAGCTGCGCCCGAGGTTGGCCGGTGGCAGCAGCGTCGGGATGCCCGATTCGTCCTGCGGCCGGTAGAGCGGACCGAAATCGAGCAGCGTGAACTCGTTGTAGAGCCCCCGGTAGGCGAAGTCGGGCAGCACGACACCGCCGCGGCGCGGAAAGCCGACGTTCCTCATGGCCGGGAAGCGCAGCTGGTCGGGTCGCACCAGCGAACCGTCGGCCAGGCGCGGCGTCTGGCTCGGCGCCGGCGCCTTCTCCAGCGTCACCCAGTCGGTCAGCTGGACGAACAGGGCCCGGAAGGTGTCGGCGAAGTCGACCATGTTGCCGCGCGGATAGACCGCGCTCGCCGGCGCGTAGGTGATGCCGGTCTCCAGTCCGCCGGTGCCGCCACCGTGCTGGGTGCCGGCGTAGTAGTAGACCCGGGCGTTGTCGGGCTGGACGAGGTCGCGGAAGCCCCAGGCGTCGGTCAGCACCGGCGAGCCCTGCAGCTGCCAGAACTCGGTGCCCGACAGCCCGAGGAAGTACTTGGGACAGGTCGCGGTCGCCTGGCAGCGCGCCATGACGCCGCCCGTGCGGCCCGCCACGTCGTCGCGATAGTCGGCCGCCAGGCCGCGCGGCGCGGTCTGGCCGAAGGCACGGTGGTCGGTGCGCACGCCACCGCCGCCGCCCGGCACGGCGAAGCGGGTGTTGATGTTGGTCTGGCGCGCCGCGACGTGCGTGTACAGGCCGTCGAACACCTTGCCGCCGCCCAGCGACTGGTTGAAGCCCAGGTGCAGGAAGGTCTTGAGCGCGTTGCCCGACTGCGAGGTGCCCTGCCCGATCGTGGCCTTGATGCGGCCGGCCAGCGGATTGGGCCGGCCGGCGGCGTCGGCGCTGGCGTTGCGGAAGAAGTCGACCGTGTCGCGCAGCGCGGCCAGGCCGACGCCCATCACGCGCGGGTCCTTGGCGACATAGCTGACCTCGTAGAGCGTTTCGGGCTGGAAGCCGCCCTTCAGGCAGACCGAGGCGGGATCGGCCGTGCCGGGGAACGGCTTGTCGGTGGCGTTGCAGCTGGCGAACTTCCAGTCCGAGGGCGGGATGGGAATGCGCGGATCGGCCTCGTTGGTGCGGCGCGTCAGCAGGTAGCCGCTCTGGGTGTTGTCCAGGCTGGCCGGCGCGTACGGGATCATGCTGCCATTGAAGACACCGCCGGGCAGCGTGAGCGAGGGCGTCGCCGCGCCGGTCAGCAGCTCGGCGGTGTAGGGACCGGTGATCGAGCTGCCGTCCTTGTTCCTGGCGACCGGCACGGTGGCGGTCAACCGCTGGGGCGAGCTCTTGGGCACGTCGCCCTGCCAGGCCGAGAACAGCCAGACGAAGCCGCGCTCGAAATAGATCGCGTCGCCCGGGTTGGCCGCGAGATTGGGCGCCGTCAGGATGTTGCCGCGATTGGGGGCGTCGTAGCGCAGCACGCCGCTCGCCTTGCTCATGTCCTTGGGCTTGAGCATGGTGAAGTCGGCGCTGTACTCGACCATGCCGCGCGCGTTCACCGGCGCCAGGTCGAGGTCCTGGATGATCGCGTTCTTCGCATCCCTGGGATCGACCTCGCCCGACAGCGTGCCCGAGACCTGCTCGTAGGCCCCGACGGCGCCGAAGCTGCCCGGATAGTCGACGGTCGAGGTGATGGTCAGCGTGAGCTGCGGCTTGGTGGCGGCCGGCGTCGCGGGCGAGGTCGGCGTGGTGGCCACCGGCGGCGCGCTGGTGCCGCCATCGTCGCTGCCGCCGCAGGCGGCGAGCAGCAGCGTGGCGAGGCCCACGGCCAGGCCCGGGCGGGTCCGGCGACGCGGGGTGGAGGGTCGGGTGTCGAGTCGTTGCATGTCGTTGTCTCCGTCGGTTGGTCTTGTGTTCGTCGATCCGCGTCCCGGGCCGCGCGGTGGCCCCGGCGCTATTCCGCCTCGATGCCGGCGGCCTTCACGATGCGACCCCACTTGGTCGATTCGCCGGCCTGGAACTTCGCCAGGTCCTCCGGCGAGGTGGTGAAGACCTCGGTGCCGGTGGGTTCATAGAAGGAGGTCTTCGCGGCGTCGCTGCGGGCGGCCTTCACCAGCAGTTCGTTCAGCCGGCGGACCACGGCCGGCGGCGTCTTCGCGGGCGCGTAGGCGGCGAACCAGTAGCCCATCTCGTAGCCCTTGACGCCGGCCTCGGAGATGGTCGGCACGTCCGGCGCCAGGGGCGAGCGCGCCGCGCTCGACACGCCGATGGCGCGCAGCTTGCCGGCCTTGACCTGCGGCAGGCCGGTCGCGGTGTCGGTGATCATCATGTCGATCTGGCCACCCAGCAGGTCGGTCACGGCCAGCGTGTTGCTCTTGTAGGGCACGTGCAGCAGCTTGACGTCGGCCATCTGCTGCAGCAGCTCGCCGGCCATGCGGCTCGACGAACTGCCGCTGCCGAAGCTGTACTTGCCCGGATCCTTCTTCGCCAGCGCCACGAACTCGGCCACCGACTTGGCCGCAAAGTCCGGCCGCACCACCATGATCTGGCCCCCCTTGCCCAGCGCGGCGACCGGGGCGAAGTCCTTCACCGGGTCGTAGGGCATCTTCTTGTAGAGATGCTCGTTGGCGGCATGCGTGGTGTTGGTGGTGATCAGGACGGTGTAGCCGTCGGGCGCGGCCTTGGCCACGTACTGCGAGGCGATGAAGCCGCTGGCGCCGGCCCGGTTGTCGATGATCACGGCCTGCTTGCTCTCCGCCGTGACGCCGTTGCCCAGCGCGCGGGCGATCTGGTCGGTGGCCGTGCCGGCCGCGAAGGGCACCACGAAGGTGATCGACTTGTCGGGAAAGGTCTGCGCCTGGGCGGCGGCGGATGCCAGCGCGGTGACGGCCAGCACGGCGGCGGCGAGCGCGACGGGACGGAATGCGTTCATGGGTCGTTGTCTCCTGGAGGGGTCGTTGGTATGGGGGAAAGGGAATCGGCCGGTCAGCCGGCGTCCGGGCCGACCAGCCGGTGGCGCAGCGCCGCGGGCACCCGCAGCGGCATGTCCAGCAGCAGGAACGACAGCGACTTGCCGTGGGTGTCGAGATTGCGCGCATCGTTGACGCCGCCGTCGAGCACGGCATCGAGCACGAAGTTCATGGCCTGCAGCGTCGGCATGACGAAGCGCTGGACGCGACTGGGCGCGCGGTGACGGAACTGCGTCGCCACGGCCTCCGGCGTGATCTGCTCGACCAGCAGGGGCCAGAGATCGGCATGCCAGGCGATCACGCTGATGTTGGAGCGGTCGCCCTTGTCGCCGGTGCGCCCGTGGGCCGCCCGGTAGAGCGGGACGACGATGTCGACGCCGTCGGGATCGATGGTGTTCATGCGGCCTCCCGGATCATCTCGAAGCCGACCGGCACGGCATCGCGCGGCACCAGGCAGGAGATCGTGTTCAGACGCGGCGTGAGGCTGCAGCGCACGCCGCCGCCGCCGGCCGGGCCGCAGGTGTAGAGCGCCGTCACCTCGCGCCCGAGCGTCTCGGCCACGGCGCGGTCGTGATGCGTGGCGGCGACGCGCAGCCGCACGTCGCGCACCCCGGCGTCGGGCGTCGCCGCCAACATGCGACCGGTGTCGTCGGCCAGGATGCTGACGGCGCCGATCAGGTCGACCCGCAGGTCGAGCGCCGGCAGGCGCTCGCGCAGCACGTCGGCGGCCAGGCGGGCGCGCCCCTCGGCGCGGGCGCCGGCATAGGAGATCTCGCCCTCGGCCAGCCAGCCGCCTTCGTGGCAGACATTGACCTTGTAGTGCGTCGGCCGCGCATGCCCGCGCACGCCCGCCAGGGCCACGCGGTCGGCGCCGACCACGCTCACCGAGGCCTCGGCGATGTCGGCCACCACGTCGGGCGTGAGGTAGGCCGCCGGGTCGTGCACCTCGTAGAGCAGTTGCTCCTTCACCGTCGCCTCGTTGACGAAGCCGCCGGTGCCCTCGGACTTGCCGATGGTGCAGCGGCCCTCGGCGTCGATCTCGGCGATCGGGAAGCCGACCTGGTCCAGGCCCGGGACGTCCTTGAAGCCGGGATCGGCGAAATACCCGCCGCAGACCTGCGCGCCGCATTCGAGCAGGTGCCCGGCCATGGTCGCGCGGCCGAGCTTCTCCCAGTCGTCGGCGGCCCAGCCGAAGTGCGCCATCGCCGGCCCGACGGTCAGCGACGGATCGGCCACGCGCCCGCAGACGACGATCTGCGCGCCGGCGCGCAGCGCCGCGGCGATCGGCTCGGCGCCGATGTAGGCATTGGCGCTGACGATGCGCAGATCGTCGAGCGTCGCGCCGATGCGCTCGCGCAGCAGGTCCCGGAAGCTGGGCGCCGACAGGTCGTCGCCTTCGAGCACCGCGATGCGCGGCGCCGGCAGATCGAGCTCGCGCGCCAGCCGGAGGATGTGCCGGGCCGCCGCGCGTGGATTCGCGGCGCCGAAATTGCTCACGATGCCGACGCCATGCGCCAGGCAGCGCGCCAGCACCGGTCGCAGCATGAGGTCGAGCAATGGCTCGTAGCCGGCCTCGGGATCGGCGCGGCGGCGCAGCTGCGCGAGCGCCAGCGTGCGCTCGGCCAGGGTCTCGAAGATCAGGAAGGCCCGCGGCAGCGCCGGGGGCGCGGTGGGATCCGACCCGGTCGCCGGCGCGATCGGGCCGAGTCGCGCGATGAGCGTGTCGACCACGGCCGCGGCGACATCGGTGCGATCGCCCGAGAACCCGGCGGCGCAGCCGATGAGCAGGGAGGGGGCCGTCACGGTGGACGGGGCGGGATCGGTCATGGTGCCATGTCTCCTTCTTTGTCTCCAGGATCGCGGACAGTCAATTTAGGATGCGAGCAATCATTCGTAAAATCGAAAATTCAGATCGATTCATTTGTTTTGCGGATCACATCGATGACGGCTCCCGATCTCTCCGCGCGGCAGCTGCGCGCCTTCCTGGCCCTGGCCGCGCAGCGCAGCTTCACCCGCGCGGCCCGGACCTGCCATCTGTCGCAGCCGGCCTTCAGCGCGCTCATCCGGGCGCTGGAGGACACGCTGGGCGCGCGCCTGTTCGACCGCGACACCCGCAGCGTCGCGCTCACGCCCGAGGGCCGGCTGTTCGAGCCCGCGGCACGCCGGCTGCTCGACGACATGCACGAGGCGCTCTCCGGCCTGACCGACCACGTCCGATGCCGCACCGGCCGCGTGCGCGTCGCGGCCCTGCCCTCGCTGGCCGCGGGCTGGTTGCCGGCCGTCTTCGCCGAATTCATGGCGAGCTGGCCGGGCATCACGCTGGAACTCGACGACGCCTTGTCGGACGCCTGCATCGCCCGGGTGCGCAATGGGCAGTCCGACTTCGCGCTGGCCTCGTCGGGCGTGGGCACCGCCGCGGAGGGCGACCTGGTGGCCTTCGAGCTGTGCAGCGACGGCTTCCATCTGGTGTGTCGCGTCGATCACCCGCTGGCCGTCGAGACACCGCTGGACGCTTCGAAGCTGGCGCCGTGGCCCTTCATCCAGATGGCGCGCCACAGCAGCGTGCGCCAGTCGCTCGACGCGGCGCTGCATCCGTTGCGGCTGAACGCCACCTTCGAGGTCGAGCATCTGGCCACGGTCATGGGACTGGTCGAGGCCGGCCTGGGCATCAGCGTGGTGCCGGCCCTGACGCTGTTCCATTTCCGGCGCGACACCCTGGTCACGCGGCCCCTGCCGGTGCCGGGCCTGCGGCGCCACCTCTACCTGATACGCCGTCGCGAGGGGGGTCTCTCGGTCGCGGCGCAGACGCTGCACGACCTGATCGTGCGACGCCTGGGCGATCTGAAGCTGGACTGACGCGCATCCGCGCCCCGTCGATGTCCGACGGCCGGCGCGGCCTCCGTCCGGGGAAACATAATCCTGCGGACCCCCGTCCCATCGCCTTCGAAAGCCCGCCCGCCATGCTCCAGCTCCTGGTCCGCAACGCCTCCCTGCCCGATGGGCGCACCGGCATGTCGATCGCCGTGCGCGATGGCCTGATCGTCGAGGTCGCCGCCGCGCTGGACGCGCCGGCGCTGCGGACCCTGGATGCCGCCGGCCAGCTCGTCACCCCGCATTTCGTCGATCCGCATTTCCACATGGACGCCACGCTCAGCTACGGCCTGCCGCGCGTCAACGAGAGCGGCACCCTGCTCGAGGGCATCGCGCTGTGGGGCGAGCTCAAGCCGCTGCTGCGGCAGGAGGCGCTGATCGAGCGCGCGCTGGCGTATTGCGACTGGGCCGTGGCCAAGGGCCTGCTGGCGGTGCGCACGCATGTCGACACCAGCGATCCGAGCCTGCTGGCGGTCGAGGCCCTGCTGGAGGTGAAGCATCGCGTCGCGCCCTACCTCGACCTGCAGCTGGTGGCCTTCCCGCAGGATGGCGTGCTGCGCTCGCCCGGCGGCCTGGCCAACCTGGAACGCGCGCTCGACCTGGGCGTCGACGTGGTCGGTGGCATCCCGCATTTCGAGCGCACCATGGCCGCCGGCGCCGACAGCGTGCGCCGGCTGTGCGAGATCGCCGCGGCGCGCGGCAAGCTGGTGGACATGCACTGCGACGAGTCCGACGACCCGCTCTCGCGCCACATCGAGACCCTGGCCGCCGAGGCGCAGCGCCTGGGGCTGCAGGGCCGGGTGACCGGCTCGCACTGCACCTCGATGCATTCGATGGACAACTACTACGTCAGCAAGCTGCTGCCCCTGATCGCCGAGAGCGGCGTCAGCGTCATCGCCAATCCGCTGATCAACATCACGCTGCAGGGCCGCCACGACACCTATCCCAAGCGTCGCGGCATGACGCGGGTGCCGGAGCTGATGGCCGCGGGCGTGACCGTCGCCTTCGGCCACGACTGCGTGCTGGACCCCTGGTACGGCATGGGCTCGGGCGACATGCTGGAGGTGGCGCACATGGGCCTGCACGTGGCGCAGATGACCAGCCAGGCCGGCATCCGGCGCTGCTTCGAGGCCGTGAC
Organism: Variovorax sp. PEI5; assembly: GCF_056679935.1. NCBI lineage: Bacteria > Pseudomonadati > Pseudomonadota > Betaproteobacteria > Burkholderiales > Comamonadaceae > Variovorax > Variovorax sp. PEI5. The sequence goes on along the minus strand of NZ_CM155257.1, from coordinate 954,273 downwards.
CACGAATGCCGCCGCCGTCATGCATCTGCCCCGCTACGGCCTGGAGGTCGGCTGCGACGCCAGCTTCGTGCTGCTGCAGGCGCGCGACCCGGTCGAGGCGATCCGGCTGCGCGCCACCCGCCTGCAGGTGTTCCGCCGGGGCGTGCTGCTGGCCGAGACGCCGCCGGCGACGGCCCGCCTGCATCTGGACGGCCGGCCGGCGCGAAGCGACTGGACCCACGCTCCCCGATAATCGCGCGCCATGAATCCCCTGCTCGCCAAGCTGCAGCCCTATCCGTTCGAGCGGCTGCGCCAACTCTTCGCGGGTGTCGTGCCCCTGACCGACCTGCGCCCCATCAGCCTGGGCATCGGCGAACCCAAGCATCCGACCCCCGCCTTCATCCGCGACGCCCTGGCCGGCGGGCTCGATGCCCTCTCGGCCTACCCGGCCACGGCCGGCGACCTGAAGCTGCGCCAGTCGTTCACGGCCTGGCTGCAGAAGCGCTATCGCCTCTCGCTCGATCCGGCGACGCAGGTGCTGCCGGTCAACGGCTCGCGCGAGGCGCTGTTCGCGCTGGCGCAGACGGTGATCGACGCCAGCCGCCAGCCGATCGTGGTGTCGCCCAATCCGTTCTATCAGATCTACGAGGGCGCGGCCCTGCTCGCCGGCGCCGACACCCATTACGTGCCGAGCGTGCCCGAGCGCAACTTCGCGGTCGACTGGGACAGCGTGCCCGAGGCGGTCTGGGCCCGCACCCAGCTGGTCTTCGTCTGCTCGCCCGGCAATCCGACCGGCGCCGTGATGCCGCTGGAGGAATGGCAGAAGCTGTTCGCGCTGTCGGACCGCCATGGCTTCGTCATCGCCTCGGACGAGTGCTACAGCGAGATCTACTTCCGCGACGTGCCACCCCTGGGCGGCCTCGAGGCCGCGCAGCGACTGGGCCGCCACGACTTCCGCAACCTGATCGCCCTGACCTCGCTGTCCAAGCGCAGCAACGTGCCGGGCCTGCGCAGCGGCTTCGTCGCCGGCGACGCGGGGCTCATCAAGGCCTTCCTGCTCTATCGCACCTATCACGGCAGCGCCATGGGCGGCGCCGTGGCGGCCGCCAGCATCGCGGCCTGGGGCGACGAGTCGCACGTGGTGGAGAACCGGGCGCTCTACCGGACCAAGTTCGCGGCCGTGATGCCGCTGCTCGAGCCGGTGCTCGACGTGCGCCTGCCCGATGCCGGCTTCTACCTGTGGGCCGGCGTGCCGGCCGCCTGGAACGGCGACGACGCCGGCTTCGCCCGCGCGCTCTACGCTCAATACAATGTGACGGTGCTGCCCGGCAGCTTCCTGGCGCGCGATGCCGGCGGTCCCGCCGCCACCGCATCGACGCCGTCGCTGGCGGTGCCGCCACCGCCCAATCCGGGTCGCGGCCGCATCCGCATGGCGCTCGTCGCCGGCACCGACGAATGCGTCGAGGCCGCCCGGCGCATCGTCGATTTCGTGCGGCGCTGAAGCGCCGCCGGGACCCGGCTCCCGTGGCGCCGGTTCCCGCCCCCCTCCTTTCCCGTCCATCATCCTCAGAGTCCCTCCATGACCCAACAACTCCAGCAGACCATCGACGCCGCCTGGGACGACCGCGCCAACCTCTCCCCCACCCAGGCCCCGGCCGAGGTGCGCGAGGCCGTCGAGCACGTGATCTCCGAACTCAACAACGGGCACCTGCGCGTCGCCACGCGCGAGGCCGTCGGCCAGTGGACGGTGCACCAGTGGATCAAGAAGGCCGTGCTGCTGTCGTTCCGCCTGAAGGACAACGAGCCGATCCAGGCCGGCGCCCTGGGCTTCTACGACAAGGTCCAGACCAAGTTCTCGCACCTGTCGCCGGAAGAGCTCAAGGAAGCCGGCGTGCGCATCGTGCCGCCGGCGGTCGCGCGGCGCGGCAGCTACATCGCCAGGGGCGCGATCCTGATGCCCTCCTACGTCAACATCGGCGCCTATGTCGGCGAGGGCACCATGGTCGACACCTGGGCCACCGTCGGCTCGTGCGCCCAGATCGGCGCCAACGTGCACCTCTCGGGCGGCGTGGGCATCGGCGGCGTGCTGGAGCCGCTGCAGGCCGGCCCGACCATCATCGAGGACAACTGCTTCATCGGCGCGCGCTCCGAGGTGGTCGAGGGCGTGGTGATCGAGGAGAACTCGGTGCTGTCGATGGGCGTCTACATCGGCCAGAGCACGCCGATCTACGACCGCGCCACCGGCGAGACCACCTATGGCCGCGTGCCCGCCGGTTCGGTGGTCGTCAGCGGCAGCCTGCCCAGGGACGGCGGCCGCTACAGCATGTACGCCGCCATCATCGTGAAGAAGGTCGACGCCAAGACGCGCTCGACCACCAGCCTGAACGACCTGCTGCGCGATTGATCGCCGGATCAGCCGAGCAGGCGCCCCGTCCTCCTCTCGCAACGGCCCACGGCCCGGGAACACGCTCATGAAGACGATGGAACGGTTCCTGCGCCTGATGGCCGATCGCAAGGCGTCCGACATGTACCTGTCGCCGCAGGCGCCGGTGCAGATGCGCATCAACGGCCAGTGCGTGGCGGTCAACGCCCAGCTGCTGCCACCGGAGGCGCCGCTGAACCTGCTGGCCGAGGTGGTCCACGAGAGCCGCATCGCCGAGCTGGAATCCAGCGGCGAGCTCAACATGGCCGTGCAGATCGAGGGCGCGGGCAATTTCCGCATCAGCGGCATGCGCCAGCGCGGCTGCTACGCGGTGGTGGTGCGCCACATCGCCTCGGTGATCCCCGCGCTCGACGCGCTGCTGCTGCCGGACGTCCTCAAGACGCTCGTCATGGAGAAGCGCGGACTCATCCTCATGGTCGGAGCCACCGGCGCGGGCAAGTCGACCACGCTGGCCTCGATGCTCGACCACCGCAACGCCAATGCCACCGGCCACATCCTGACGGTGGAGGAGCCGATCGAGTTCACCTTCACCAACAAGAAGTCGGTGGTCAACCAGCGCGATGTCGGCAGCGACACGCAGTCGCTGCGCATCGCCCTGAAGAACGCGCTGCGCCAGGCGCCCGACGTGATCCAGATCGGCGAGATCCGCGACCGCGACACCATGAGCGCGGCGATCGCCTATGCGCAGTCGGGCCACCTGTGCGTCGCCACGCTGCACGCCAACAACGCCTATCGCGCGCTCAACCGCATCCTCGGCTTCTACCCGGCCGAAGTGCGCAACACGCTGCTGAGCGATCTGGCCGGCTCGCTGCGCGCCATCGTCGCGCAGCGCCTGCTGCGCACGCCACGCGGCACGCGGCTGCCGGCGGTCGAGGTGATGCTCAACACCTCGCTGGTCGCCGAGATGATCGAACTCGGCGACTTCACGGCCGTCAAGGAGGCGATGGCGCAGTCCATGGCCGAAGGCTCGCAGACCTTCGAGGAGGACATCGCCCGCCTGATCGACGGCGGCTTCGTCACCCGCGAGGAGGGCCTGGCCCACGCCGACTCGCCCACCGACCTCACCTGGCGCCTGCAGAATCGCAAGGTGCCCTCGACGCCGAGCGAGGACGAGCAGAGGGAACAGCGCCAGAACCGGCTCGACGACGAGCCGTCCTTCACCGACATCACGCTCGACGCGCGCTTCTGACGACCGCTTCCGACGACCTCGCCGCTCTCCGTTTCCTTCCCTCGACCCGCTCCTTTCCGATCGCCATGTCCCGTACCCTGCAGCTCGCCGAGCAGCTGATCTCGCTGCCCTCCCTCACTCCCGACGATGCCGGCTGCCAGCGCCTGATCGGCGAGCGCCTGGCGGCGCTGGGCTTCCGGCTGGAGAACTTCGAGAGCGGCCCGGCCGACGCCCGCGTCGCCAACCTGTGGGCGGTGCGCCCCGCCGCCGCCGATGTCGTGTCGCCGCGCACGATCGCCTTCGCCGGTCACACCGATGTCGTGCCGACCGGACCGCTCGAGCAATGGACCAGCCATCCGTTCGCGCCCACGCATCGCGAGGGCCGGCTCTACGGGCGTGGCGCCTGCGACATGAAGACCTCGCTGGCGGCCTTCGTGGTGGCGATCGAGGAGTTCCTGGCGGCCGATCCGCGGCCCTGCCTGACCCTGGCGCTGCTCCTGACCAGCGACGAGGAAGGCCCGGCCACCGATGGCACCGTCGTCGTCTGCGACGCGCTGGCCGCGCGCGGCGAGGCGATCGACTACTGCATCGTCGGCGAGCCGACCTCCGTCGAGCGCTGCGGCGACATGATCAAGTACGGCCGGCGCGGCACCATGAGCGGGCGCCTCACCGTGCATGGCCTGCAGGGCCACATCGCCTATCCGCACCTGGCGCGCAACCCGGTGCACGCGGTCGCGCCGGCCCTGGCCGAGCTGGTCGCCATCAACGAGGCCGGCGCCTGGGATGCCGGCAACGCGCACTTCCAGCCGACCAGCTGGCAGATCAGCAACTTCCACGCCGGCACCGGCGCGAGCAACGTGATCCCGGGCAGCGCCGTGATCGACTTCAATTTCCGCTTCTCGACCGAATCGACGCCGCAGTCGCTGCAACGGCGCGTCGAGTCGGTGCTGGCGGCGCATGGCGTCGAGCACACGCTGGCCTGGACCATCGGCGGCCTGCCCTTCCTGACGGAGCCGGGCGAGCTGGTCACGACCGTCGAGCAGGCGATCCACGACGAGACCGGCATCCGGACCGAGCGCTCGACCAGCGGCGGCACCAGCGATGCCCGCTTCATCGCCCGCATCTGCTCCCAGGTGATCGAGCTGGGGCCGGTGAACGCCAGCATCCACAAGATCGACGAGCACATCGCGGTCGCCGACATCGAGCCGCTGAAGAACATCTATCGCCGCACGCTCGAGGGCCTGGCGGCACTGCAGCCGAAGGCGATGCCGGCATGAGCGCGGACGCACCCGCAGCGCCGGCCGAGGCCGCGCCCACCGTCATCGAACTCGTCGATGCCGCCGCCGCGCGGCTGGAGGCGGCCGGAGTCGCCTTCGGCCATGGCACCACCAACGCCTTCGACGAGGCCGCCTGGCTGGTGCTGTGGCGGCTGCGCCTGCCATTGCACGACCTCGACGCCGTCGCCGCGCGGATCGTGTCGCCGACCGACGCGCAGCAGGTCGAGGCCCTCGTCACACGTCGCATCGACAGCCGCCAGCCCGCCGCCTACCTGACGAAGGAAGCCTGGCTGCAGGGCGTGCCCTTCTATGTCGACGAGCGTGCCATCGTGCCGCGCAGCTTCATCGCCGAGCTGATCGCCGAGGGGACCATCGACTACTGGCTCGGCGAGCACACCCGGCGCGTGCTGGACCTGTGCACCGGCAACGGCAGTCTCGCCGTGCTGGCGGCCCTGACCTACCCGGACGTGAGCGTCGACGCGGCCGACCTGTCGACCACCGCGCTCGAGGTGGCGGCCATCAACGTGACGCGCCACGGCCTGGACGGGCGCATCGCGCTGATGACGTCCGACGGGCTGGCCGACGTGCGCGGTCCGTACGACCTCATCCTGTGCAATCCGCCCTATGTCAACGCGCGGAGCATGGCGGCGCTGCCGGCGGAATACCGCGCCGAGCCCGAGCTGGCGCTGGCTGGCGGCAGCGACGGCATGGACTTCATCCGCGGCCTGCTGCGCGACGCGCCGGCGCACCTGAACGCCGGGGGCGTGCTGGTGCTGGAGATCGGCAACGAGCGCGCGCACTTCGAGGCCGCCTTCCCGATGCTGGAGGTGTTCTGGCTCGACACCTCCGCCGGCGAGGACCAGGTGCTGCTGGCGACGCGCGATGCACTGGCCGGCGCGACCGCGCCCTGAGCGCCGCGACGGGCCGCCGGCGTCGCGCCACCTACAATAGGCGCGTCGTCGAGCGGCCGTCCACGGTCGAGCGCGACTGTTCCGGTCCGCTGCGTCGCCGGGGTCGACCACCCCGATCCGATGCCGGCGTCGATGATCCCCGCGTCGTCCGTCTCGACCGTGACCGGAATCCCTTCTGCCGGCCTGCGAGACGCAGACCCTTCCCGGTCCCGGCTGCGGTCGAAGCCCTGAGCCCCATTTCGTCCCGTCCATGATCCATCTGAAGAACGTCGTCCTGCGCCGGAGCGCCAAAGTCCTGCTCGACGGTGCCAACGTCACCCTCAATCCCGGCGAGCGCGTCGGCCTGGTCGGCCGCAACGGCGCCGGCAAGTCGACCTTGTTCGCCCTGTTCAACGGCACCCTGCACGAGGATGGCGGCGACTTCTCGCTGCCCCGGCAATGGCGCATGGCGCAGGTGGCGCAGAACATGCCGGAGACCAGCGAGTCGGCGACCGATTTCGTGGTCGGCGGCGATACCCGCCTGGTCGAACTGCGCGAGGCGCTGGCGGTCACCGAGGCCAGCTACGAGGCCCAGCCCGACGACGCCGACATCGGCATGGCGCTCGCCCACGCCTACACCGACCTGGCCGATGCCGGCGAGCACGACGCCGTGCCGCGCGCCCAAGCCCTGATCCTGGGGCTGGGCTTCAAGACGCACGAGCTCGACCTGCCGGTCAACAGCTTCTCGGGCGGCTGGCGCATGCGCCTGCAGCTGGCCCGCGCGCTGATGTGCCCGAGCGACCTGCTGCTGCTCGACGAGCCCACCAACCACCTGGACCTCGACGCCCTGGTCTGGCTCGAGGCGTGGCTGCAGCGCTATGCCGGCACGATGATCGTCATCAGCCACGACCGGGAATTCCTGGATGCCGTCACCAACGTCACGCTGCACATCGTCAATGCCCAGTTGACGCGCTATGGCGGCAACTACAGCAAGTTCGAGGAGATGCGCGCGCTGCACATGGAGCAGCAGCAGGCCGCCTTCGGCAAGCAGCAGGAGAAGATCGCCCACCTGCAGAAGTTCATCGACCGCTTCAAGGCCAAGGCCAGCAAGGCCAAGCAGGCGCAGAGCCGCGTCAAGGCCCTGGAGCGCATGGAGAAGGTCGCGCCGCTGCTGGCCGAGGCCGACTTCACCTTCGAATTCAAGGAACCCGGCCACATCCCCAATCCGATGCTGTCGATCAGCAACGCGAGTTTCGGCTACCGGATGGAGGACGCCGAGCCGCGCACCATCCTGCGCGGCGTCAACCGCTCGGTGCTGGCCGGCCAGCGCATCGGCATCCTGGGCGCCAATGGCCAGGGCAAGTCGACATTGGTCAAGACCATCGCGCGCGAGATGGGCGCCATCGCCGGGACCGTGACCGAAGGCAAGGGACTGAACATCGGCTATTTCGCGCAGCAGGAACTCGACGTCCTGCGCCCCCAGGACACGCCCCTGGAGCACATGGTGCGCATGGCGCGCGAACTGGGCGCGGCGGCCAAGGAGCCGAGCGGCGAGCAGGCCCTGCGCGGCTTCCTGGGCAGCTTCAACTTCAACGGCGACATGGTCAAGCAGGCGGTGGGCACCATGAGCGGCGGCGAGAAGGCACGCCTGGTGCTGGCCATGATGGTCTGGCAGCGGCCCAACCTCCTGCTGCTCGACGAGCCCACCAACCACCTCGACCTCGCCACCCGGGAGGCCCTGGCCGTGGCGCTCAACGAGTTCGAAGGCACGCTGATGCTGGTCAGCCACGATCGCGCCCTGCTGCGCTCGGTCTGCGACGAGTTCTGGATGGTCGGGCGTGGCGCCGTGACGGATTTCGATGGCGACCTCGACGACTACCAGCGCTATCTGCTCGAGGAGGCCAAGCGCCAGCGCGAGGAAGCCAAGGAGGCGGTGCGCCACAGGTCGGCGGCCGATGCCGCTCCCGCCCCAGTCGTGGCGGCGCCGGCCGTGGCGGCCGCGCCGGTCGAGGCGCCATCGGTGGAGCGCGCGCCCTCGTCCCCGGCCGGTGCCGGTCGCGACCAGCGCCGTCTCGATGCCCAGGAGCGCCAGCAGCGTGCCGAGCAGGAGAAGCCGCTCAAGCGGGAGATCGCCCGCATCGATGAACGTCTGTCGGCCATCGGGATCGAAAAGGCCCAACTCGAGGAGCGCATGTCCCAACGCCTGTCCCCCCAAGAGATCGCTGATGCCGGCAAGCGGTTGAAGGCCCTGACCAGCGAGGTCGAACAACTCGAGGAACGCTGGCTGGCGCTGTCCGACCAGCTCGAGACCCTGGCGGCCTGAGGAGCGACGCGGCACCCGGCTCGCGCCTTTCCCATCCGCCACCACCACCACCACCACCACCACGACCCTCACGGAAACAAGTCGCATGTCTTCCGCCATCGAACTCGCACGAGGTGATCCGCGCCTGATCGAGGCGATCCGGCGCAGCCGCAAGCTCATCGGACGCAAGGCGCTGATCGCCGCCGCCGCCAGCACCGTGCCGCTGCCCGGGATCGACTGGGCGGCCGATGCGGCGCTGCTGTCACGCCTGATACCGCAGATCAGCCAGGAGTTCGGCCTGGCGCCGACCCAGATCGAGCGGCTGGCACCGCACAAGCAGGAGCGCATCCAGCAGGCGGTGGGCATGGTCGGCGCCCTGCTGGTGGGGCGACTGGTGACCCGGGACCTGCTCATCACGCTGGCGAAGCATGCCGGCATGCGCCTGACCGCCAAGCAGGCCACCAAATACGTGCCGCTGGCCGGCCAGGCCGTCTCGGCGATGCTCGGCTATGCCGCGCTGCGTGCGCTGGGAGAGCACCACATCAGGGATTGCGTGCGGGTCGCGGTCGCCGCGCAGCATTTGCTACCACCTCCACGCTCTTCGTCAATCGGCACTCGCGAGACTGAATAAACACTGAACGCGTGATATTCTGGTAAGAAAAGTTGTGAATGAATTCGTCAAGATGGCATTGGCGAACCCTTGCCAAGCTCAAAACCAGAGATATCGGATGAACAACACAGAGCTTGCCACGTCGATCGACCGCCTCATGGTGCATGTCGACTACTACCTCCATTGCGAGCTCGACGAGGAGTACGACCATGACCAGCCGAACTCCGCCCGTCACCAACTCCGTGGCGCGATCAAACAGGAACTGCTGCGCGCCAGTGCCATCGGCATCGTGACGTCACTGGCGACGTCCGGCCTGGCCTCCAACATGAACGATCTGTCGGCCTGAGCCGATGCTCATTCGTACGCCTTGCGATAGAACTCCATCGGCTTGAGGAACTCGTTGAGCGAAGCCTTGGCCAGCGCGGCGCGGTGGGCATAGGCCTCCTCGCTCATGCGGATCGCTTCGTTCATGCGTTGCGCCAGATCCTGGACGTCACCGGGTTCCGCCACCAGTGCCGCCTTGCCTCCCGACTCCGGCAAGCCGCCGTCGCGGGTCACGATCGACGGCACGCCCGCGCAGCGCGCCTCGATCGGCGTCAAGCCCAGGTCTTCCTGCGTCTTGGCCGGCGCCAGCAGCCATTTGCACGATGCGATCATCTCCTGCTTGGTCTTGTCGCTGACGAAACCGGGCAGCGTGACGTTCTCGACGCCGGTCTTCTCGATCAGGCCATGCACGCGATCGTGCAGCGGACCGTCACCGAGGATCGTCAACGGCCATTCCGGGTTGTCGATCGACTTGTAGGCCTGGATGAGTTCCTCGATGCCCTTGTTCTCGATCCAGCGACCGACGAACAGGAAGCCCTTGCGATCCTGCGGCGGGACGTATTCATCGGGAAAACGGCAGACCGTGGGAATGCAGGCGCTGTTCTTGTCCTTCTCGCCGGGTTCCCAGGTGTTCCAGACGAAATTGGAGTTGAACCAGCGCTTGTCGGCCAGGCGGATCGTGACGCCCCACATCAACCGGTGCAGGCTGGCCTGCGGAAACTTCTTGTTGTGCACCGTCAGCAGGATCTTCTTGCGCTTCAGGAACGCCGGAATCACGATGTCCGGCGGCATGTTCTGGGCATGGACGATATCGGCCCAACGGATGAGATCCATCAATTGCCGCGATCCGCGACGCACGAAATGCACCGAACTGCAGTACTTCCTGGCCATGCTGACGATGTGCTCGTTGGCCTCGACATTCTTGACCAGCTTGAAACAGACCTTGACATCGAGTTCGGGCCATTTCTGAGCTGCTTCGGCCACAGCCATCATGAAAGCTTCGATGCCGCCATAGACGCCTTGCGTGGAGCCGATGATCAGCAGTTTTTTTCTTTCGGCAGACATAGGTGGTGCGATGGTTCGTTGATTCGTGGGCTTGATGAAAAACACGGTATGCCAACAATGGCAAAAGTAATTTTATGTGTTAGATGTAAACAAAAATACTATTTTTCTGTTGCAAAAGACCGCATTCTTCAGATTTGCCAAGATCGTTCATGAGATCGATTTTGGCCAGTAGCGCTTATGTACTACTTGTCCGCCGTATGAGTCAAAAAACAGATGAAAGTTTACATAGCATGCATCGCGCCAGCGACCATGGGGTGGCGATCAGGCCACAGACCCAATGAAGAGGGGTCAGCAGGCGTCTGTGGCCGGCTGACCCTCTTGGGCTTGATGTTGGTGGGACGTGCGGGGGTCGAACCCACGACAAACGGATTAAAAGTCCGCTGCTCTACCAACTGAGCTAACGTCCCGTGAACCGCCGAGTGACGGTCCGACTGGTGCCTGATCAATCAGGCCACTCAGGTTCTGCCGACTTCGAATCCGGCAAAGCCTGTGATTATAGCGTCTTTGTCGTAGCGATTTTCTCTACGACCCATCCCGCGGCGCACTGGCCGAAGGTCGCCGTCACGCTGACCACGGAACCATAGCCACTGCAGTTCAGGGTGCCGTCGCCGTCGACCGCGCACGACGCGTCCGGTGGGGCCACGCTTTCGCGACTGAAGACGCAGGCCACGCCCATCTTCTTGCCATCGCGCGGTGCGCCATGCTCCTTGCGCAGACGATGACGCAATTGCGCCAGCAACGGGTCGTGCGTGGCGACCGACAGATCGTCGATCTCCACACGATGCGCGAGGCGCTTGCCGCCCGCGGCACCCACCGTCACGAAGGCCGGGGAGCGCCGACCCCGGCTCCACGCGCTCATCGCGAGTTTGGCCTTCGGCTGGTCGCAGGCATCGATCACGGCATCGATCGGACCTTGCGCCTCCTGCGCCGAGGCGATCAATGCCAGCCAGTTGCCGGGCTCGACGAAGTCGTCGACGGCGAACACCCGGCAGGCGGGATTGATGTCCGCGATGCGCTCGCGCATGGCTTCGATCTTCGACTTGCCGAGCGTCGATGCCAGGGCATGGATCTGCCGGTTGATGTTGGACTCGGAGATGTGATCGAGGTCGATCAATGTCAGTCGCTCGACGCCGCAGCGCGCCAGCGCCTCGACGCTCCAGGATCCCACACCACCGATGCCGACCACCACCACGTGCGCGCCTCGGATGGCGGCGGCGCCGGCAACGCCGTAGAGACGTTCCAGGCCGCCGAAACGACGCGCCGTGACGGCGTCGGCGGTGGATGCCGCGATGGTGGATGTGTCCATGGTCATGTCGGCGACGCTTCCATCACGATCCACCCACGGTGCATCGGACGGCCGCGCGACCATCCGTTCACTTGAGGCGCGACAGACGCTCGCGACCCGCCTGGGCCGCTTCGGATTGCGGATAGGCCTTGGTCAGGTCCTCCAATGTCCGGCGTGCGGCCCGGTTGTCCTTCAGCTCGATCTGGCAATTGGCGATCGACAGCACCGCCTCGGGTGCCTTCGCATGATCGGGCGCCAGCGACAGCATGGAGCGGAAATTGGCGATGGCCTCGTTGTAGTTGCGCGTCGCGTATTGCGCATTGCCCAGCCAGAACAGCGCCGAGGCGTTGTATCCGCTCTGCGGATAGCGCTTCACGAAGTCCGCGAAGGCCGTCTGCGCCTGCGCGAACTGGCCGGTGCGGAACACGCCGAGGGCCGCGTCGAACTCGGCCTTCTCGCGCGGATCGGCGGTGAATTCGCGTCCATCGACCGTGATCTTGGAAGGCTCTGTCTTGCGCAGCCGTTCGTCGACATCGGTCTGGCGCTGCTGCACCTCGGACAGGGAACGCGTGAGCTGTTCGTTCTGTCCGGTCATGCGCGCCAGGTCGCCCCGCATCGCCTCGATCTGCGTCTGCAGGTCGAGCAGGCTGCGGCGCAACTGGGCGTTCTCGTCGGTCAGGCGCTGCTCGGTCTGGATACGCTGGGCCTCGACGCGCTGGCGCAGTTCCAGGATCGCGCGCCGCGCATCGTCGTCCTCGAAGAGCGCGGCGTTCGCGCCCAGCGAGACGCAGAAGAGCGCGGCAGCCAGGGCGCCACGTTTCCAGCTCAAGGGAGTGCCGTACATCATCAACGGTAGGTGATCTCGGCGCGGCGGTTCTGGGCCCACGAGGATTCGCCGCCGCCCGTGACGGCCGGCTTTTCCTTGCCGAAGCTGACGGCCTCGATCTGGCCGTCGTTGACGCCGAGCAGCGTCAGGGCGCGACGCACGGCTTCCGAGCGCTTCTGGCCGAGCGCCAGGTTGTATTCACGGCCACCACGATCGTCGGTGTGCCCCTCGATGGACACGCGGCGCTGCGAATTCGCCTTCAGGAAACGTGCATGACCGTCGAGCAGCGACTGGAACTCGGGCTTCACCGTGTAGCTGTCGTAATCGAAGTACACGATGCGCGCGATGCCCACCGGGCCGGCCGCATTCTGCGCGTTGGGATCGATGGTGACAGGTGCCACACCGCTAGCGGCGCCGCCACTGCCGCTGCCCTGGCCGGCCATGCCGCCGGTGCGGTCCACCACCGGCGTGTCGTTGAGCTTGGTGCCCGACGAACATCCGGCGATGAGGGCCACGATGGCCAGCGAATAGATCGTACGTTTCAACATTTCGAACTCCTCTAATGAATCATTGCTTTTGGAACGGACCCCAGTCCGGCTCGCGGATGTCGCCGGCCTGCCCTGCGAGTCGGGCCTTGATCTTGCCATCGAGCGTGGTGGTCATCAGGGCTTCGCGCCCCTGGAGCTGCGTCGCGTAGACGATCAACCTGCTGTTGGGCGCGAAGCTCGGATTCTCGTCGGCGCCGGTCTCGGTGATGGCGGTCACGTTGCCCGTCGCCAACTCCATGACGTGGAGTTTGAAGGCTCCGCCGACGCGCGAGATGTAGGCCAACCACCGGCCGTCGCCGCTGATGGAAGGCGAGATGTTGTAAGTGCCTGTGAACGTGACGCGCGTCGGGGTGCCGCCGCTGCTGCCCATCTTGTAGATCTGGGGCGCGCCGCCCCGGTCGCTGACGAAATAGATGGTGCTGCCGTCGGCCGAGAAGACCGGCTCGGTGTCGATGCTGTTGCTCTGCGTCAGGCGGCGCGGCTCGCCGCCGCCGGCCGGGATGGTGTAGAGCTGGGAGCCGCCATCGCGGCTGAGGGTCACGGCCAGCGAATTGCCATCCGGAGCCCAGGCCGGCGCGCTGTTGGAGCCGCGGAAGTTGGCCAGCAGCCGGCGCTGTCCGCTGGCCACGTTGTGGACATAGACCACCGGCTTGCGCGACTCGAAGGACACGTAGGCGAGCTGGCCGCCATTGGACGACCAGACCGGCGAGATGATCGGCTCCGGGCTGGCCAGGGCGGCCTGCGAGTTCTCGCCGTCGGCGTCGGCGACCCACAGGTTGTAGCGGCCGCCGTTCTTGGTGACATAGGCGATGCGCGTCGAGAAGATGCCCTTCTCGCCGGTCAGCTTCTCGTAGACGTAGTCGGCGATCCGATGCGAGGCCAGGCGCAGGTCGCCCTGCGGCACGGTGTAGCTCTGGCCGCCGAGATCCTGGCCACGGACCACGTCCCAGAGGCGGAAGCGCACGTCGTAGCGGCCGTCGGCGAGCCGGTTGACGCTGCCCACCACCAGCGAATCGGCCGTGCGCTGGCGCCACAGGGTCAGATCGGGACGTGAGGACTCGTCGAGCGCCTGGCCCGAGGCATCGACGCCGCGGAACTGGCCGCTGCGCTCCAGGTCGGCCTGGACGATGGTGGAGATCTTCTGCGGCGAGGCGTCCTGGCCCTTGAAGGGTGCCAGGGCGATGGGCAGTTGCGTCAGCCCGACGCCGGAGACCTCGACCCGGAACTGGGCGAATGTCGGGATGAACGGCGATGCCGCCAGTCCGGCGACCAGGCCACGGCGGGCGAAGAACGATGAAGGAAGGGTGCGGGAGAGATCGGGCAGCGGCTTGTTCATGCGGTTCGGAGAGGTTTCCGGCAACAAAGTTTCGCCGGTCGGAAGCAGGCGACATGGTACACACCGCCCGCCGCGTTTTTCGCGCCGGCCTCCGCGCCGGGTCGCCCGGGTCGGCCGGCGCGGTGAGCCCGGGAGGCGCGACACGCGCCCTTAGAATCCGCCGCCATGTCTCCTTCCCCCCCTGGCGACGCCGCGCGGCCTCCCCTGACCCGCCGACTCGCCCGCCTGATGACCTGGTTCGGAGGCTCGCGACGCTGGTGGGCGCTCGCGCTGGGTGCCGCCCTCCTCGCCGGCATCACCGAGCCGCTGATGCCGGCCCTGCTCAAGCCCCTGCTCGACCGTGGCTTCACGCGCGGCCAGCTGGCACTGTGGATGGTGCCGGCCGCCATCGTCGGCCTGTTCGCGGTGCGCGGACTGGCGCAGTTCGTCTCGCAATACGCGCTGGCGCGCATCGCCAACGAGGGCATGCAGCGCCTGCGGCGCAAGCTGTTCGAGCGCCTGCTGGCGGCGGAACTGGCGCTGTTCTCGCGCCAGTCGGCCAGCACCCTGTCGAACACGGTCGTCTACGAGGTGCAGACCGGCGCCATGCTGCTGGTGCAGGCGCTGCTGGGACTCTCGCGCGACGGTTTCACCCTGGTCGCGCTGCTGGGCTACCTGATCTACCTGAACTGGAAGCTGACGTTGATCGTCGGCCTGCTGGTCCCGGGCGTGGCCTGGATCATGAAGGTGCTGTCCAAGCGCCTCTATCACCTGACCCGGCTCGGCCAGACCGCCACCGACGACCTCGCCTACGTCGTCGAGGAGAACGTGCTGGCCCACCGCGTGGTGCGCCTGCATGGCGCCGAGACCGCGCAGGCCGAACGCTTCGAGCAGCTCAGCCGCACGCTCAACCGGCTGGCGGTCAAGTCGACCATCGCCTCGGCCGCCATGACGCCGCTGACGCAGCTGCTGGCGGCGGTGGCGCTGTCGGTGGTGGTCATGATCGCGCTCTGGCAGAGCAACGAGCAGGGCCTGACGGTGGGCGGTTTCGTCGCCTACATCACGGCCATGCTGATGCTGATCGCGCCGATCCGCCGGCTCGCCGACATGGCCAACCCGATCACGCGCGGACTGGCGGCGCTCGAGCGCGGCCTGGCTCTGGTCGACGACGTGCCGTCCGAGGCCGAGGGCGGCTTCGCGCTCGACCGCGCCCGCGGCCACGTCGAACTGCGCGCCGTGCGGGTGCGCTATCGCGGCGAGGACGAGGCCCATGCGCTCGACGGCGTCGACCTGGAGATCGCGCCGGGCGAGATCGTGGCCTTCGTCGGCCCGTCCGGATCGGGCAAGAGCACGCTGGTCAACCTGCTGCCGCGCTTCGTCCTGCCGAGCGCGGGCGAGTTGCGCCTCGACGGTCATGCCCTGCCCGAGTGGCGCCTGGCGAGCCTGCGCGCCCAGTTCGCCATGGTCAGCCAGGATGTCGTGATGCTCAACGACACCCTGGCGGCCAACGTCGCGCTGGGCGCGGCCGTCGATCGCGGGCGCGTCGAACGCTGCATCGCCGCGGCCAACCTGGCCGATCACGTGGCCGGACTGCCGCAGGGCATCGACACCGTGCTCGGCCACAATGCGACCCAGCTCTCGGGCGGCCAACGCCAGCGCCTGGCGATCGCCCGCGCGCTCTACAAGGACGCGCCGGTGCTGCTGCTCGACGAGGCGACCTCGGCGCTCGACACCGAGTCCGAGCGCCTGGTGCACGACGCGCTGCAGCGCCTGATGCAGGGCCGCACCACGCTCATCGTCGCGCATCGCCTGAGCACCATCCAGCATGCCGACCGCATCGTCGTGATGGAGCGCGGCCGCATCGCCGAACAGGGCTCCCACGCCCAGCTGATGGCCCTCGACGGCCTGTATGCGCGACTGCAGAACAACGCCGTGCGCGTCACCCCGCCCGGCCAGACACCGACGCTATAAAAGCGCGCGGGAGCCACCGTGAGACGTTGCGCAACGGGCTCGGCCCGGCCGCCGGCGTCGCCCCCGGACGGAGGTGGGCGCTGCGACACGAAGTGCGCCAGCCTGGGGGCGAGTCAGAGCAACACGATGTCGAACTGCCCCTGCCCCATCGCCGGCTCCGACTGCAGCGAGATCGGCTTGCCGATGAAATCGCTCAGGCCGGCCAGGTGCTGGCTCTCCTCGTCGAGCAGCAACTCGATCACCTGCGGCGCGGCGACGATGCGGAACTCGCGCGGCGTGAACTGCCGGGCCTCGCGCAGGATCTCGCGCATGACGTCGTAGGCGGCGCTGCGCGCGGTCTTGACGATGCCCTGGCCGCCGCACGCCACGCAGGGTTCGCACAGCATGTGGGCCAGCGATTCGCGGGTGCGCTTGCGCGTCATCTCCACCAGGCCGAGCGGCGAGAAGCCGCCCGCGCTGGTCTTCACGCGATCGCGCGCGAGCTGCTTGCGGAACTCGGCCAGGACCTGCTCGCGATGGTGCTCGCGCGACATGTCGATGAAGTCGACGATGACGATGCCGCCCAGGTTGCGCAGCCGGAGCTGGCGCGCGATGGCCTGCGCGGCCTCCAGGTTGGTCTTGTAGATGGTGTCGTCGAAGTTGCGTGCGCCGACGAAGCCGCCGGTGTTGACGTCGATGGTGGTCAACGCCTCGGTCTGGTCGACCACCAGGTAGCCGCCCGACTTCAGGTCGACCCGCCGGCCGAGCGCCTTGACGATCTCCTCGTCGATCGAACAGAGGTCGAAGATCGGCCGCTCGCCCTGGTAGAGCTGCAGCCGCGCCACCGCCTGCGGCATGAACTCGGCGCCGAAGGCCCGCAGCAGCTCGAACTGCTCGCGCGAATCGATGCGGATGGTCTGCGTCTCCTCGGTGGTCAGGTCGCGCAGCACGCGCTGCAGCAGGCTCAAGTCCTGGTGCAGCAGCGACACCGGTGGCAGCCGCATCGAGCGCTCGCGGATGCGCGACCAGGTCTTGCGCAGGTAGGCGATGTCCTCGGCCAGCTCGGCATCGCTGGAGTCCTCGCCGTTGGTGCGCAGGATGAAGCCGCCGGTGGGACCGGGCGGCGCGCCGGGATGTTCGGCCGCCGCGGCCGCCTCGATCAGCACCTGCAGGCGCGCGCGCAGCGCGTCGCGCAGGTCGCCAGGGATCTTCTGCGAGACGCCGATGTGGTTGTCCTGCGGCAGGAACACCAGCAGCCGTCCGGCGATGCTGATCTGGGTCGACAGGCGCGCGCCCTTGGTGCCGATCGGGTCCTTGATCACCTGCACCAGCAGCGCCTGGCCCTCGAAGACCTGCTTCTCGATCGGCACCACGCTGGTCGCCTGGCCCCGGTGGTCGCGCTCGGGCACCTGCGTCGAGGCCCGCGAGCCCGGCGTGAAGGGCGCGACGATGTCGGCCACGTGCAGGAACGCGGTGCGCTCCAGGCCGATGTCGATGAAGGCCGACTGCATGCCGGGCAGCACGCGCGAGACCTTGCCGAGATAGACATTGCCGACCAGCCCGCGCTCCAGCGTGCGCTCGACATGCAGTTCCTGCACCGCGCCGTGTTCGACCAGCGCGACGCGGGTTTCCTGGGGCGACCAGTTGATCAGGATGTCTTGCATGGTGTGGGCATGGAGGCGATCAGGTCGTGAGACCGGCCTGCCGGAGCAGCTGCGCGGTCTCGTGGAGAGGCAGGCCCATGATGCCCGAATGGGAACCGGCGATGTGTTCGATGAAGGCGCCGGCGCGACCCTGGATCGCATAGGCGCCGGCCTTGCCCATCGGCTCGCCGCTGGCGGCATAGGCGGCGATGTCGGCCGCCGGCAATGCCGCGAAGCGCACGCGCGAGACCTGCAGCGCCGCGTGGCGCGCCGCGCCGTGCTGCAGCGCCACGGCGGTCAGCACGCGATGCGTGGTGCCCGCCAGACGCGCCAGCATGCGCCGCGCGTCCTCCTCGTCGGCCGGCTTGCCGAGGATGTCGCGGCCGAGCGCGACGGTGGTGTCGGCGCACAGGATGGGCGCCGCCGGCAGGCCCAGGCGGCGATGGCGTTCGACCGCGGCATCCAGCTTCAGCGCCGTCACGCGACGCACATAGGCGCTGGGCGACTCGCCGGGGCGACCCGCCTCGAGCGCCTCGGCGTCCTCGTCGGGCCCGGCCAGCAGCAGTTCGTGGCGCACGCCCAGCTGCGCGAGCAGCTGCGCGCGACGCGGGCTTTGCGAGGCGAGGTAGATGTACGTCACGGAGGTGGGTTCCAGGAGGGGCGGACGGTGGGCGGACGGTGGGCAGATGACGGGCCGACGGCCATCGGGACCGGCGGCCGGGACGCGGCGTCCCCGGCCCTATTCGCGGTGATACGGATGGCCGGCATTGACCGACCAGGCGCGGTAGAGCTGTTCGACCAGCAGCACGCGCGCCATCGCATGGGGCAGGGTCAGGTCCGACAGGCGGATGCGTTCGTGCGCGGCGGCCTTGAATGCCGGGTCCAGGCCGTCGGGACCGCCGATGACCAGCGCCACGTCGTCGCCCTCGCCCTGCCAGGCCTGCAGGCGCGCGGCCAGGGCCTTGGTGGTGAGCGCGGTGCCGCGTTCATCGAGGGCCACGATGCGCATGTTGCGGGCGATGGCGCCCTCGATGCGCTCGCGCTCGGCGGCGTAGAGGGTGTCCAGCGTCTTGGAGCCGCGCGGCTCCGTCTTGACGGCACGCAGTTCCAGCTTGAGCTCGGGCGGGAAGCGCTTGGCGTAGTCGTCCCAGGCGGTCTGCGCCCAGTCGGGCATGCGCTGCCCGACCGCGACCACCAGCAGTCTCATGGATTGCGTGGGGCGGTCTTGCGGGCCGCCGTCTTGCGCGGCGCGGCGCTGCGCGGTGCCGCCGTCTTCTTGGCCGGCGCCTTGCGCGCGGCCGGCTTGCCGATGACCTTGACCGGCGTCTTCACCGGGGTGGCCGTCGCGGCGGCGGACTTGGGCGCGCGCTTGGCGGGCGCGGCGGTCTTGCCGGCCGGCGCGCTCGCGGCCGTCGATCCGGTGGCGGTCTTGCGGGCCGCCGTCTTGCGGGCCGCCGGACGGGCGCGCTCGGACTTCTCCGCCTTCTCGGCCTTGGCCAGCTGCTCGGCCTCGCGGATGGCGGTCTTGGCGGCGCTGGCGCGACGCAGGGTCTTGGCCGCGGCGGGCTGCTTCTTCTCGGGCATGGCGGCCTCGGCCTGGGCGCCGGCGGGCTTGGCGGCGCCGAGCTTCAGGCGCACCGGCTTGTCGCCCCAGATCTCTTCCAGGTGGTAGTACTGGCGGATCGCGGGCTGCATGATGTGCGCGACCGCGGCGCCGCAGTCCACGATGATCCACTCGCCGTTGTCCTCGCCTTCGGTGCGCGGCTTGGGAAAGCCGGCCTCGCGCACGGCGTCGCGCACGCTGGCGGCGAGCGCCTTGGTCTGGCGGTTGGACGTGCCCGAGGCGACGATCACGCGCTCGAACAGCGGCGACAGATGCTCGGTGTCGAAAACCTGGATGTCCTGCGCCTTGACGTCTTCGAGCCCGTCGATGATGGCTCGCTGGAGCTTGTGGGTGTCTTTTTTGGCGGCGGCTTCAGTGGTCATCAGGCAGGGGCGTAGAGGTGGTGTTGTTCAATATAGCGTTCAACCGCGGGCGGAACCAGACCGGTGATGCGCTGGTGCCGCGCCAGGCGCGCCCGGATGTCGGTGGCGCTGGTCGCCGCCGGAGGGAGTTCGAGCGATTCGAAGCGGGCTCCCGCAGGCGGTTCGGGCAATGTCGCGGGATCGAAACGCGACGCCGTGCGCATGACGGCATCCATCGACCCGGCCGCGAGGGCGGAGGGGGCGGATTCTAGTCGCTCGGCGACGCACACGACGGCGACCGAGAGAATCTCGCGCCAGCCATGCCAGCCCGGCAGGGCGCGGGCCTGGTCGCTGCCCATGACCAGCACCAGCTCGGCACCGGGCTGCTCGGCGTGCAGTTCCTGCAGCGTGTCGAGGGTGTAGGTGGGGCCCTCGCGCCGCGTCTCGCGGGGGTCGACGACGACACCGGGAATGCCCCCGAAGGCCAGCTCGGCCATCGCGATGCGATGCGCCGCGGCACTCAGGACGCGCGCCTTGTGCCATGAATGCCCGGTCGGGAAGACGCGCAGCTCGTCCAGGTCGCGCTGGGCCAGCGCCGCCCGCGCCAGCGCGACGTGGGTCACGTGCGGCGGATCGAAGGCACCGCCGAAGACGCCCACGCGGCGCTTGCTCATGCCCATTCGCGCCGCACGATGAAATCGGTGTAGAGCGCCGCCTCGGGCGTGCCGGGCGCCGGCGCGCTGCCGTAGGACCAGCTCGCCAAGGGCGGCATCGACATCAGGATCGACTCGGTCCGGCCGCCGGACTGCAGGCCGAAGTGCGTGCCACGGTCCCAGACCAGGTTGAATTCGACATAGCGGCCCCGCCGGTAGAGCTGGAAGCCGCGCTCGCGCTCGCCATGGGGCGTGTCGCGGCGGCGCTCGACGATCGGCAGGTAGGCCGGCAGCAGCGCGTCGCCGACCGCGCGCAGCAGTCCGAAGCTGTTCTCGAAGCCGAGCTCCGAGAAATCGTCGAAGAAGATGCCGCCGACGCCGCGCTGCTCGTTGCGGTGGCGCAGGAAGAAATACTCGTCGCACCAGGTCTTGAAGCGCGGGTACTTGTCGGCGCCGAAGGGCGCCAGCGCATCGCGGCAGGTGCGATGGAAGTGCGAGGCGTCCTCCTCGAAGCCGTAGATCGGCGTGAGGTCGAGCCCGCCGCCGAACCAGCAGACCGGCGCGCCCTCCGCCGGCAGCGCCGCGAGCATGCGCACGTTCATGTGCACGATCGGCACGTAGGGATTGCGCGGGTGGAAGACCAGCGACACGCCCATCGCCTCGAAGGGCGCGCCGGCGAGTTCGGGCCGGTGCTGCGTCGCCGATGGCGGCAGCCGGGGACCGCGCACCTGCGAGAAGCCGCAGCCCGCGCGCTCGAACAGCGTGCCGCCCTCGAGGATGCAGGTCAGGCCGCTGCCCTGCAGCGGCTCGCCGGGCGGCTTCACCCAGGCATCGCGCACGGCCGTCGCGCCATCGGCGGCCTCGACCGCGTCCACGATGCGCTGCTGCAGGCCGCGCAGGTAATCGCCGACGGCGCCCGGATCGGCCTGCATCAGCCGTTGCCGCGGGCCTGGAGCGCGCGAAAGCCGATGTCGCGGCGGTACTGCACGCCGTCGAACTGGATGCGCGCGGCGACCTCGTAGGCCCGCTGCTGCGCCAGGCGCACGTTGTCTGCCAGCACCGTCACGCACAGCACGCGGCCGCCGCTGGTCTTGAGCTCGCCATCCTCGAGCGTGGTGCCGGCATGGAAGACCACCGCGTCGGGGGCCTCGGGCGGCAGGTCGCGGATGCGGTCGCCCTTGCGGGGCGCGAGCGGATAGCCTTCCGCGGCGAGCACCACGCCCAGGGCGACGCGGCGGTCCCACTGCAGGTCGACGGTGTCGAGCGTGCCATCGGTGGCGTGCCAGAACAGCTCGAACAGGTCGGACTTGAGCCGCATCATGATCGGCTGCGTCTCGGGGTCGCCCATGCGGCAGTTGAATTCCAGCGTCTTCGGATGCCCGGTCGCATCGATCATGAGACCGGCATAGAGGAAGCCGGTGAACGGGATGCCGTCCTTCTCCATGCCGCGCACGGTCGGCAGGATGATCTCGCGCATGGCGCGGGCATGGACCTCGGCGGTCACCACCGGCGCGGGCGAATAGGCGCCCATGCCGCCGGTGTTGGGGCCCTGGTCGCCGGCCAGCAGGCGCTTGTGGTCCTGGCTGGTCGCCAGCGCGGTCACGTTGCGGCCGTCGCACAGGACGATGAAGCTGGCTTCCTCGCCCTGCAGGAATTCCTCGATGACGACGCGCGGCACGGCCTGGCCATCGGCGCCGGCGTTGTGCGCGACGCCGAACTTGTTGTCCACCAGCATGAAGTCGATGGCGTCGTGCGCTTCCTGCAGGGTCATCGCCACCACCACGCCCTTGCCGGCGGCCAGGCCGTCGGCCTTCACGACGATCGGGGCGCCCTGGGCATCGACATAGGCGTGGGCGGCCGCGGCGTCGGTGAAGGCCTCGTACGCGGCCGTCGGGATGCGGTGGCGCTTCATGAAGGCCTTGGAGAAGGCCTTCGAGCTTTCCAGCTGCGCCGCCGCCCGGGTCGGGCCGAAGATGCGCAGGCCATGGGCGCGGAACTCGTCCACCACCCCCGCGGCCAGCGGACCTTCCGGACCGACCACGGTCAGCGCGATCCGCTCCTGCTGCGCCCACTCGCGCAATGCGACGACATCGGTGATGTCGACGTTCTCGAAGCGCCGGTCGAGCGCGGTGCCGCCGTTGCCCGGCGCCAGATAGAGGCGGGAGACGCGCTCGGACTGCGACAGCCGCCACGCCAGGGCATGTTCGCGGCCGCCGCCGCCGATCACCAGGACTTTCATGCGTCGCTCCCCGTCACTGCGAAATCGACGCGTTGTGGAAGACGTCCTGGACGTCGTCCAGGTCCTCGATCACGTCGAGCAGGCGCTGCATGCGCGCGCCCTCCTCGCCCGCGAGCTCGATGGTGTTCTCCGCCCGCATGGTCACCTCGGCCAGCTCGGCCGTCAGGCCGGCGGCCTCGAGGGCGTTCTTGACGGCCTCGAAGTCGGCCACGGCGGTCAGGACCTCGATGGCGCCATCCTCACCCGTGACGACGTCCTCGGCACCGGCCTCGAGCGCCACTTCCATGACCCGGTCCTCGTCGGTGCCGGGCGCGTAGATGATCTGGCCGCAATGCTTGAACTGGAAGGACACCGAACCCTCGGTGCCCATGTTGCCGCCGTACTTGCTGAAGGCGTGGCGCACCTCGGCCACGGTGCGCACCCGGTTGTCGGTCATGGTGTCGACGATGATCGCCGCGCCGCCGATGCCATAGCCCTCGTAGCGGATCTCCTCGTAGCTCACGCCTTCAAGGTTGCCGGTGGCCTTGTCGATGTTGCGCTTGACGGTGTCGGCCGGCAGGTTGACGGCCTTCGCCTTCTCGACGGCCAGGCGCAGGCGCGGGTTGGCGCTCAGGTCGCCGCCACCGGTGCGCGCGGCCACCGTGATCTCGCGGATGGCACGGGTCCAGAGCTTGCCCCGCTTCTCGTCCTGGCGTCCCTTCCGGTGCTGGATGTTCGCCCATTTGCTGTGTCCGGCCATGGCTCTCTCTTCTCGCTGTCGTGTGTTTCTAAACCTGGGGGCGAGTTTACTGTCCGGCCCGGGACGCGCCGGGCTCATCATCCAGGTCCGGGCGCATTGGAGATAATCCGCCGGCCATGACCGCGAAGCGGTGTCGGCCGTCCGCCGATTCGTCGGGCGACGCCGCCCGATCCAGCGCGGATTCTTGATCCACAAGCAAAACCCGTTCCGCGGGAAGGAATCACCATGTCCATGCAGGAGCCGAAATGAGTGCACGCGATCTCATGCTGCCGCCATTGCGCATCGAGCGGCTGTCGCTGACCGATGGCCTGGCCCTGTCGGCGCGCGGCGCGGCGCCTTTCGGCGGCCTGGGCTACGGCACGCCCGACGACCTGCCCTGGATGCCGAAGGTGAACGCGCAGGTGCTCTCCGGGCACGGCCCCATGGCCGACATCTGGCACGCCGAGGGCGCGGTGCGATCGGGCATGACCGGCGTGGTGCGCTGGCGCACCGACGGCCACTGGGTGCTCGGCGCCATCGACCTCGACGAGGCGACCACACACCACGGCCTGGCCCGGCTGTCCGAGCTGGCCTATCACGACCTGTTCCAGACGCTCGAGGACACCGGCTGCCCGCACCTGCAGCGCATCTGGAACTACCTGCCCCAGATCAACGGCGACGGCGGCGGCATGGAGCGCTACCGCCAGTTCAACATGGGTCGCCAGCAGGCCTTCATCGACGCCGGCCAGGCCGCGTTCGACGGCGCCCCGGCGGCCTGCGCGCTGGGCATCCGCCAGGGCTCGCTGTGCATCCGCTTCCTCGCCGGCCAGGTGGCGCCGGTGCCGGTGGAGAACCCGCGCCAGGTCTCGGCCTACCGCTATCCGGAGACCTACGGGCCGCGCGCGCCGACCTTCTCGCGCGCCGCCCTGGCCGCGCTCGGCGGCGGCGACATCGCCTTGTTCATCTCCGGCACCGCCAGCATCGTCGGCCACGAGACGGTCCACCTGGGCGACGTGCGCGCGCAGACGCACGAGACCCTGCGCAACCTGGCCGCCGTGATCGCGGCCGCCAACGCGCGCACCAGCGCGGTCTTCGAGCTGTCGCGGCTCGAGGCGGTGGTCTACGTGCGCCACGTGAGCGATGCGCCGATCGTGCGCGAGGTGCTCGACGAGGTGCTGGGCCCCGATGCGCACACCGTGCGGCAGGCGGTCTACCTCGAAGCCGACATCTGCCGCCAGGACCTGCTGGTGGAGATCGAGGCCCACGCCGCCGCGCCCGGCACGCTGGGCGCGTCATGATCGCCCGGTGCGCCCGCGCATCGGCGCGGCGATCCGGCCCGGCGTCCCCATGACCCCTGCGATGCGAGTGCTGCGCCAGTCGGCCCGCCTGCTCCTGACGGTGCCGCTCTACCTGCTGCTGCTCGCGCTGGGCGTGGTGTCGCTGGGCTGGAACGTGATCGCCCTGGTGCTGCGGCCCGCGCTGTCGCCCGCGCGCGGACGCGCGCTCGGCCGCTGGATCATCGCCTTCGCCTACCGCGTCTTCTGGGCCACGGCCACGCTCTGCGGGGTGATGCGGATCGACACGCGCTGCCTCGACGCCCTGCGCGACGAGCGCGGCCTGATCCTGGCGGCCAACCACCCGACCATGCTCGATGCCCTGCTGATGGTGGCCCGCCTGCCGCGCAGCGCCTGCATCATGAAGGCCGGCCTGACCCGCAACGTGTTCCTCGGCGCCGGCGCCCGGCTGGCGCAGTACATCAGCAACGACTCGGCGCACAGCATGGTGCGCCTGGCCGTGGAGGACCTGCGCCGTGGCGGCCAGCTGGTGATCTTCCCCGAGGCCACGCGCACCACCGACGTCCCGGTGAATCCGTTCCGCCCTGGGGTGACGCTGATCGCCAAGCTGGCGCAGGCGCCGATCCAGACCGTCTTCATCGAGACCGACTCGCCCTACCTCGGCAAGGGCTGGCCGCTCTGGCGCGTGCCGCCCCTGCCCCTGGTCTTCACCCTGCGGCTCGGCCAGCGCTTCGCCCCGGCCCAGGACAGCGCGGCGCTGCTCCAGCAGGTCGAACACTATTTCCGTCACTCCATGGAAGCGCGCCCCCCAGAAGCGCAGCCCGAATGCCAGTCTCTTCGCGTACCCACCTCGTTCTGATCCCGAGCTACAACACCGGCGAACGTCTGTTCGCCACCGTGCGCGAGGCGCGGGCGCAATGGGACCCGGTCTGGGTCGTGATCGACGGCAGCACCGATGGCACCGGAGAACGCATGCGTCAGCTGGCCGGGACGGACTCCGGCCTGCGGGTGCTGGTCCTGGACCGGAACCAGGGCAAGGGCGCCGCCGTGCTCCAGGGCCTGCGCCAGGCGCACGAGGCCGGCTTCACGCATGCGCTCACCATGGACTCCGACGGCCAGCATCCGGCCGCGCTGATCCCCGACTTCATGCGGCTCTCGCAGGCCCGCCCCGACGCCATGGTGCTCGGCCGGCCGATCTTCGACGCCAGCGCGCCGCTGCTGCGGGTGCGTGGACGCAAGCTCTCCAACGGCTGGGCGCACATCGAGACGCTGTGGGCCGGGGTCGGCGATTCGCTCTACGGATTCCGGACCTATCCGATCGAGGCGCTCATCGACGTCATGCAGCGCCAGCCCTGGATGCGCCGCTTCGACTTCGATCCCGAGGCCGTGGTCCGCCTGGTCTGGAACGGCGTGAAACCGCTCAATGTCGACGCGCCGGTCAAGTACCTGAGCGCGGCCGAGGGCGGGGTCTCGCACTTCAACTACCTGCGCGACAACGTCCTGCTGAGCTGGATGCATGCCCGCCTGATGGCCGAGTTCGTGCTGCGACTGCCGCTGCTGGCCTGGCGGCGCCTGCGCCGGCTGCCGCCCTTCCAGCCTTGAACGCCACCCACCCCTCCTGGGTGGCGGAGATCGCGCTGCGCATGCGGCGGCACTTCGTGCTCAAGCTGGCCGGCACCACCGCCTTCACGGCCCTGTTCTTCGTCGCCTATTTCCACCTGCTGCGCCACCCCAATGGCGAGGTGACGACGATGCCGCTGATCTTCCTGGACCACTGGATCGCCTTCCAGCCGGAGGCGCTGTTCGCCTATCTCTCGCTGTGGCTGTATGTCGGCTTCGGTCCGGGCCTGCAGCGCAACCTCGCGGCGCTGGTGGCCTATGCGGCCTGGATCGTCGCGATGTGCGCCGCCGGACTGCTGCTGTTCTATCTCTGGCCGACGACCGTGCCGCCGCTGGGCTTCGACGCTTCGGGCTTCCCGGGCTTCGCGCTGCTGCAGGGCGTCGATGCCGCCGGCAACGCCTGCCCGTCGATGCATGTGGCCGCGGCGATGTTCACGGCGGTCCGTCTGGCCGAGATCCTGCGCCGGGCCGGGACGCCCCGGGTCCTGCGGGTCCTGAATGTGCTCTGGTTCGCCGCCATCGCCTGGTCGACCCTGGCGACGCGCCAGCATGTCGCGCTCGATGCGCTGGCCGGCGCGCTGCTGGGCCTGGCCTTCGCCGTGCCGTCGATGCGCTGGCGCCCCGGCGACGCCACGGTGCCCGGGAGGCCACGGCGCCCCGGGCCATCGATATCATCGAATCCGGCTCAAAAAACGGAACAACACACATCATGAGTTCGCTGAAGGCACTGCAGGACCTCATCCACGAGAAATACGACATCCCGATGTCCGAACTCGACCCCGACGCATCCATGCGCGACAAGGGGTTGGACTCCCTCGCGCTGGCCGAATTCATCTTCGCCGTCGAGGACCACTTCCATGTCGTCGTGCCCGACGACGATCCATCGATCATGTCGCTGGGTGGCCTGGCGGCGGTGGTCGACCGGCTGCTGATCGAGAAGGCGGAGAAGGCCGGGAAAGCGGACAAGGCTGGAAAAGCGGCGCCCTCGGACCGGGCCGCGCCGGTCGATGGCGGGGCCGCCGCCGATGCCCCGGCGGTCGTGGTCGATGCCGGCGGGCGCGGTGCCGCGAACGACGGCGACGCCAAGGAAACCAAGACGTCGAGCCCGGCATGACGCCGCGCGATGCGGTCGCCGTGACCGGCCTGGGCGTCGCCGCGCCGCATGGCGACGACCCCGTCGCGCTGTTCGAGGCGCTGATGCGCGGCGAATCGGCCCTGCGACCGGTGTTCGAGGCCGAACTGCCCAAGCCCGCCGCCGCCGCGACGGTCGACTTCGACGTCCGGCGCTGGTTCACCAAGCTGCAGTTGCCCGGCGTCGACCGCGTCAGCCAGCTGGCGGTCGCGGCCTCCAGCCTGGCGCTGGCCGATGCCGGCCTGCCACCGGGCGCGCCGCACGACATCGATGCCACGCGCATCGGCGTCTTCGTGGGGTGCGGCATGGGCGGCGCCACCGCCCTGGAGACCGCCTACCGGGGCGGCGCGCGCGTGCCGCCACTGACCATTCCCGCCTTCATGCCCAACGCGCCCGCCGCGCAGGTCGCCCTGCGACACGGCGTGCAGGGACCGGTGCTGACCTATTCGGTGGCCTGCGCGTCGTCCTCCATCGCCATCGCCGAGGCCGCCAAGGCGGTGCGCTGCGGCGAGGTCGACGTGGCCATCGCCGGCGGCGCCGAGGCCCTGATCGTGCCGGGCGTGGTGCTGGCCTGGCAGGCGATGCAGACGCTGGCGACCTTCGCCCCGGGAGAGGCCGCGCGCGCGGTGCGCCCGTTCGCGGCCGAGCGCAGCGGCTTCGCGCTCGGCGAGGGCGCGGCATTCCTGGTGCTGGAATCCGCCACGCGCGCGGCCGGCCGTGGCGCCCGCAGCTATGCCACGCTGGCCGGCTGGGGCGCGAGCTGCGATGCCACTCACCTCACCAAGCCCGATGCCGGGGGCCAGGCCCGCGCGCTGCGCGCCGCGCTGGCGGCCGCCGGCCTGCGCCCCGGCGACGTCGGCTACTGCAATGCCCATGGCACCGCCACGCGCATCGGCGACGCGGTGGAGGCCGAGGCCCTGGCCCAGGTCTGGGGCGCCGACCTGGAGCGGCTGCGGGTGAGCTCCACCAAGGCGCTGCATGGCCACCTGCTGGGAGCGGCCGGCGCCCTCGAAGCCGTCATCACCGTGCTGGCCCTGCATCGCGGCGAACTGCCGCCCAATGCCCATGCCGGGGCGGCCGATCCCGCCCTGCCCCTGAACCTGGTGCTCGACGACGGCCATGCCGCGCCCGGACTCCAGGCCGCGATCAGCAGCTCCTTCGCCTTCGGCGGCAGCAATTCGGTGCTGGCGTTCACCCGGCCCGCATGAGCGACCGGCCGGCCGGCGCATCCCCACCGGCGGGTCGCGCCGGACGCCCCGCCGGCGGTGGCACCACCGCGCGCGCGATGCTGGCGATCGCCGGCCTGCTGCTCGCCGACGCCAGCGCCGCGGCCGATCCGGCGCCGGCGCCGGTCGCGCGCTGCATCGCCACGGCCTCGACCCCGGCGCCGCCCCGCGCCGTCGCCATGGCGGCGGCGGCCATCGAGGAGCACACGCTGTTCGGGCGGCAGGCCCTGGATGTCGAAGGCCGGCTGGTCCGCGCCGGCGCCTCGGAGGCCGAAGCCGGATTCCCGGGCCGCCGGTCGGTCTTCGCGACGGCGCCCTGGCAGCGCGTGCTCGCCTACTGGCGGGCGGTGGGCGACGACGAGGACGATGGCGCCGGGCTGCCTGACCAGGTGCGCTTCGGCGCGCTGCGACCGGCATCGCGCCGCCTGCTCGGCCAGGCGCTGGATCAGGCCGCGGCGCCGCGCCTGCGGGGTCTGGGCGCCGCGCCGGGCCAGGGCCTCGAATCCTCGGAGCTGCGTGCCCTCGGCGCCGCGCTCGATCGCGTCGCCGTCATGGACACGCCCTGGTCGGCCGCCTTCGTCAGCTGGCTGGCGCGCACGGCCGGCCTGGGCGCCGGCGAGTTCGTCTTCTCGGAAGCCCATGTCGACTATGCCGGCGCCGCCTGGCAGGCCGGCGCGGACGAGAACGCCGGCCGGCCGGTGCGCCACGCCCTGCGGGCCTGCGACATCACGACGACGCCGCCGCGCGTCGGTGACCTGATCTGCCAGACCCGCAGCGCCGGCGCCGGACTCGACCAGTTCGAGACCCTGGGCCGCGTGCTGGCCGAGCGGCCGACCGGCGGACGCGCCGTGCCGATGCACTGCGATGTCGTAACCGCCGTGGACGACTCGGGTTTCGACGCCGTGGGCGGCAACGTGCTGCAGTCGGTCACCCTGCGCCGCCTGGCCTTCGCCCCGGGCACGCACAGGCTCGATCCGAGTTACCTGATGGCGGAATGCACATCCGGCGTCGGGGCCTGCATCGACCGCCACATGAGCCATCAGCCCTGGTCCCTGCTCCTGCAGTGGCGCTGAGCCGGCATCGGCCGCCGGATGCGGCCGACACATCGAGAAACCGCCTCGCCCTCGGGCATACCCCGATGCGTAGTAAGCTGAAAGCACTCACACCTTGAAGGAGCTCCACGGCATGCCGGTCGTCTGCGAACACTGCGGAACGTCCAATCGCGCCACGGCGATGTTCTGCATCGGCTGCGCGGGTCGACTGCCGGCCTTCGTCGCGACCGGCCCCTCGGCGCTCGAGACCCTGGGCGTGACATCCGGCGCCATGCGCGGTCCGGCCGTGGGCGTGGCGCGGCCCGTGGGTGGCGTGGCCTCGGTGGCGGAAACGCCGGCGTTCTGGCTGACGCTGGGCGTGGCCGGTCTGGTCGCCCTCGCGGCGGCGGCTGGCTGGTATGTCCTGCGATCCCGCGACGGCACCGACGCATCCGCGCCCCGGGTCGAACGCCCGGCAGCGGAACGGCGCGTGGCGTCGGCTCCGGCCACGCCGGCCACTGCGGCCACTCCGGAATCCGGCGCGCGACCGGAGGCGGCCGCCACCGCATCGCCATCGGAGGCCAAGCCGGCCCCCTGGGAATGGCTGGACAAGGCGGAGGAACTGGTCGACGGCGTCACCAACCGGAGCACCACCCCGGCACCTTCCGCCCCGCCCCTGACCCCGCTGGTGCCCGCGCCGATGGCGCGCGACGATCTCGGCCCCGACACCCCGACGCGCGTCGTCGCCGCCTTCTATGGCGCCCTGGCGGCGGGCGACGGCCAGGCCGCGGCGGCGGTCATCACGCCGGCCAAGCGCGACATCGGCCGCTTCTCGGGAGCGCGCATGACGCAGTTCTATGGATCGTTCAACGAGCCCCTGGAGGTGCGCTCGATCCGGCAGATCGATGCCCAGGCCGTCGAGGCGCGCTACACCTATCGCGCGACGCGCACGGTGTGCGAGGGGGTCGCGCTGGTGCGGACCGAGCGCATCGGCGGGCAGACGGTGATCCGGAGCATCCGGGCCAACTGCTGAGTGCGCCGCCCCGGACTCAGATCATGCCGCCGTTGATCGAGATCACCTGGCCGGTGATGTAGGCGGCATCGGGACCGGCCAGGAAGCCCGTCAGCGCGGCCACCTCGTCGGGCGTCCCGGCGCGCTTCATCGGCACCATCTGCTGGATCACGGCCGGGTCGAACACGGCATCGGCCATCGGCGAGGCGATGATGCCCGGTGCGATCGCGTTGACCGTGACGCCGCGCGAGGCGACCTCGAGCGACAGCGACTTGGTGGCGCTGTTGAGCGCGCCCTTGGCGGCGGCATAGTTGACCTGGCCGCGGTTGCCGGTCAGCGAGGCGACCGAGGAGATGTTCAGGATGCGGCCCCAGCGCGTGCGCATCATCGGCAGCAGCAGCGGCTGGGTGACGCGGAAGAAGCCGTTGAGCGAGACGTCGATCACCTTGTGCCATTGCTCCGCCCGCATGCCGGGCATCACGGCATCGTCGTGGACGCCGGCGTTGTTGACGACGATCTGCACCGGACCACCCGCGAGCATGGCCGCGCAGCCGGCGGCCGTGGCCTCGTCGCTGCGCAGGTCGAAGACATGGCATTCGGCCGTGCCGCCGGCCGCGCGGAGGGTCTCGGCCAGGCTCTCGATGGCCTCGGGGCGCGAACTGGCGTGCAGCAGCACGGTGGCGCCGTCGCGGGCGAGGCGGTGGGCGATGGCGGTGCCGAGCGCACCGCTGGCGCCGGTGACGAGCGCGCGTTTTCCGAGGAGGGTCATGGGCAGTCGATGGACGAGTGACGAGGGTCGAAGGACGAAAGACGAGGGATGGCGGGCGTCGACGGGCCGGCGGGCTCAGCTGGTCTTGCCGTAGGGCGAAGGATAGAACCTGGACTTGCGCACCAGCCGCCCGAGGTTGTAGTACATCCGCGAGCCCGGCCGCGATTTGAGCAGACCCTCGAGCAGCCGGTCCTCGGCGACGATCTCCAGCGTGGCCGCCATGAATGTGTGCTGCGACGCCGCTCGCGTGTCGAGCAGCCGCACGCAGTGGTTGTCGCGCTCGCGATGGTCGTTGAGCAGCCAGTTCAGGATCACGCCCTTGGCGCAGCGCCGCGCCCGTTCGGCGCGCGGGTCGCCGATGGCGCGCAGCTGCCGCGCCATCTCCTGGTACATGAGCGGCCAGCAGTCGGTGGTGATGGGCTGCGAGTTCTGGGCGTCCTGGTCGGGATGGCGGCGCCAGTAGTTGATCGGCCGGTCGATCGCGTGGAGCTGCAGCTGCGAGGCGTTGGCGTAGATCCAGAGCCAGTCGTTGCCGCTGTGCGGACGCGCGACGAAGGGCATCTGCAATGCCTTGGAGCGGCGGATGATCGACAGCACCGGAAAACCCGGACCGTTCTCGATCGCATCGGCCACCAGGTCCGTCCACGGCATCGGACCGGACGGGAACTCGCGCAGCACGACGGCGTCGTCGATGTGCTCGGAGAAGGTGCAGAACGAGCCGAAGAAGACATCGATGGTCGGGTCGGTGCCGTAGGCATCCAGGAATCGCGTGTAGGCGTCCGGACAGACCAGGTCGTCGCTGCACAGGACCGAGACGAACTTGCCCCGGGCCAGTTCGATGCCGCGGTTCCAGTTGCCGAACAGGCCGAGGTTCTGCTCGTTCCTGACATAGCGGACACGCGGATCCCCGGTCGCGGCGCAGATCGATTCGAACTGGTCGTGGTCCGAGTTGTCGTCGACGACGACGATCTCGGTACAGCCCGCGACATCGCGCGCGGACTGCAGGGCCTCCCCGAATCCATAGATGCGCCGGTACACCGGCATGACGATCGAATATTCCGGGGGGATCATGGCTTTCAGGTGGCCGCAGCGGTTTTTTCCGATTTCCTCAGGATGGCGATCCGGAAGAAAAAATAGGCCGCATACATCGCCAGGGCCCACAACGCGTTCAACAACGAATAGATCAGCACGCCCTTGGCGTTGGACAGATCCAGGGTCGAGATCAGGAGGATCTGCATCAGGATGCTCAGACTGATGTTGATGACCGGCATGAGGATCCAGGTCCGCGAGATCAGCAGCGCGTAGACCACGCCGACGACCATGGAGATGCAGTTGCCCAGGACGCTCAGGAACAGTTCCTCGTTCAGGCCGCCATAGTTCTTGCCGAGCAGGAACAGCATCTGCTCCGGGAACAGGTAGGCCAGACCGGAGCCGATGACGCAGATCAGCACCAGCACCGCCATCACCAGGAAGAAGCTGCGCAGCAGGCCCGCCGCGCGCTCGGGCTGGCGCGCGAAGCGCGGGACGATCAGGGTCGAGAACATGGCGCCGACGACCGTCAGGATGGCCGCCAGCCGTCCCAACGCGCCGATCTGGGCGATCGACTCGGTGTTGCCGTAGATGGAGATCAGCCAGATCGACAGCTGGCTCGACAGGCAGTAGTAGATCGCGCCGGGCAGTGCCCGCTTCACCATCTTCAGGATGTCGGTCCGGATCTGCGCCTGTTCGGGCTGGGAGAAGTCGGTGAACTTCTCGGCGATCTTGCGCAGCTGGATGTTGGCCCAGATGCGTGGCAGGCCGTTGGCCAGGATGGCCATGGCGGCCCAGGGCAGCGCGAACAGGCCGATGCCCAGGAACACCAGGCGTCCGCCGTTGGCGACCAGCTGGTTCTTCTGCAAGGTCAGGATGTCCTGGTGCAGCTTGGACGGGATCTCGAGCAGGTCCTCGGTCAGCGAGGCGTAGAACGTCGGGCCCAGGGCCAGCAGGATCAGCAGCGAGAACTGCCATGCCGCGCCGTGCCGCGTCAGCAGCACGAACAGGATCGGGAACGATACCGCCAGGCTGATGAGCGCGAACTTGCGGCGCAGCGCGATGCCGGTGACGACGACCTTGCCGAGCGCCTGCTCGTCGCGCCAGTTCTTGGCGCCATGCGCCAGCACGCCGTTGGAGATGCCCGCGTCGGCCAGCGCCACCAGGGTGCCGAACATCGTGTAGGCCAGCGTGTAGTAGGCGTACTCCTCCGTCGTCAGCATGTGGACGATCAGGAAGCCGCTCAGCAGACCCAGGCCCTGGATCATCATCTGCGCGGAGCCCATGACCGAGATCAGCATGCCCCATTCGAAGATCTTGGAGTACCTGGGGTGTGATCGCACACGCCGCAGCAGCGTTTTCATTGAGTTTTCTTCACGGCAGCTTCGCCGATTTACAAACAGACACTTATTTTGCCCGTAGAAGGTGGAGGCAAGGATCGATTCAGGACCACGACGGCCCTTCCCTCGCACAGAAAGTGATCGTTCGCGTCTTTCACCACGAATTCATAAAGAATCTGTTGTGAATCACCCGACAGTCGGCGCGCCTCGATGTGCAGGTCGCCGGCGATGTCGTCGAAGCGTGCGACGCCGAAGCGCACATTGCGCGCGCTCGCCAGGAAACCCGCCGAGGGCTCGGCGTCGGGCGGCGCGAGCAGGCCGCCGTGCAGGGCCATGGCCTGCGCCGCGTACTCGACCAGATTGGGAGCCAGCAGGCCGCTGGCCGTGCGCAGCG
Source organism: Variovorax sp. PEI5 (assembly GCF_056679935.1). NCBI lineage: Bacteria > Pseudomonadati > Pseudomonadota > Betaproteobacteria > Burkholderiales > Comamonadaceae > Variovorax > Variovorax sp. PEI5. The sequence continues at coordinate 920,225 of NZ_CM155257.1, read as the reverse complement.
GGTTGTCGGGACGCGCATGGCTGCCGGTCGTGCAGCGGATGGCCACGTCGTCCCAGGCTTCGAGGCGGTCGAGCAGGCACATGGTGCCGCTGTGGGGGATGCGCCGGGCGATGCCGGCGCGGTCGAGGGTCTGGGGTGGGGTCATGTCGGACGGGGTTGGGCGCCACCAGGGGCGGCGGGAAGATCGGCGACGAGCAGCACGTTGGCGAACGGCGTGCCCTCGCTCATCGGCAGGCTCTGGACGGTGAAGCCGAGGCGGGCCAGCAGCGCCATCCATTCGGGCAGGGTGCGGCCCCAGGTCGGCGAGACGCGATGGCCGCGCACGCGCGTCACGGTGCGGTCGACCCACTGGCTGACCGCGAAGCCGCGCGCGCTCGACGCGTCGCCGATGCGCAGCAGCAATCGTCCGCCCGGGCCGAGCGCGTCGCGCACCCGGCGCAGCACCTCCTCCTGCGCCGGCAGGTCGACGTAGTGCAGCACGTCCAGGATCACCACCAGGTCGCAGGCCGGCAGCTCGGCGCGGCACATGTCGGCGCACACGAGGTTCGGCGGCGGCCGCAGGTGGCGCAGCGACTCCCGCGCGCGCGCGACGTCCTTGGGCATCAGCTCGATGCCGGTGTAGTCGATCCGCGCCGGCGTGGCGCTCCAGCGCGCCGGCCATTCGCTGCGGGCCTGCATCGCCGCGGCCACCGACAGCAGGCTGGCGATCAGGCTCTGGCCGCTGCCGATGTCGACCACGCGGGCGCGCTGCGGACCGACCAGCCCGCGCTCGATCAGGCCGCGGAAGACCGGGTCGCGGCCGAGCTTGCCGCGCGCGAAGTGCCAGGCGAAGCGGCCGGCCTGGCGATAGGGCGCGGTGGCGTCGTCGTGCAGGCGGTGCCAGGCGGCATCGGCGGCGGGTGGCTGGGTACCGGCGGGCGCGGCGGCGGGTTGAGCGCCGGCGGGCGCGGCGCGTGGCGATGCGTCGACCTTCATTCGGTGAGTCCCTGGTTCAAGGTGACGGCATGCAGGCCGTCGGTTGCGAAACGTTCGAGCAGGCGCGGCAGCACCTCGAGCACCACCGGCCGCCCTGCTGCCGTGCGCGCGGCGTTGCCGTCGTGCAGCAGCAGGATGTCCCCGGGCGCGAGATCGCGCGTCAGCCGGTCCAGCACCCGCCGCGGATCGCGCTCGCGGGTGTCGAATCCGCGGCGCGTCCAGCTCACCAGCCGCAGGCCGAGCCGGTGCAGCACCGGGGCGAGGAACGGATTGCGCAGGCCGGCGGGGGCGCGGAAGCAGGTCGGCGTCTCGCCCGTGATGTCCGCCAGCAGCGACTGCGCGCGCGAGATCTCAGCCACGTAGCGGCGCGGACCGAGGAAGGAGAAGTCGTGGCGATGGCGCGCAGTGTGGTTCTGCACGCTGTGGCCGCGCTCGACGATCTCGCGCGCCAGCCGGGGATGGGCCAGCGCGCGCTCGGCGATGCAGAAGAAGGTCGCCCGCTGGCCCTGCGCGTCGAGCAGGTCCAGCACCCGTGGCGTGACCTCGGGGTCGGGGCCGTCGTCGATCGTCAGCGCGATCTCGCGCCGGCCGGCGGCGGCGGCGGGCAGCCGCGTGACGTTGTCGCCCAGCCACCGGCTGCGCGGCGTCAGGCCGATGCCGGTGATGAGGGCATGGTTCAGCGCCACCGCCCCGATCGCCCAGGGCAGCGCGCCGGGCACGCCCACGGCGGCACCCAGTGCCACGGCATGCAGGCCGGCGCTGGCGGTCACCAGGGGCGGCAGCGGCCAGCGCCCGGGCGCCGGGACGATGGGATGCGGGGCTCGGTCGGAGGAGGACATGGCGGGCTGGATCGGTGGGCGGATATGGCGTGTGCGGCGAGGACGCGGAAGTGGCGATGCGGGTGGGCGGGCTGGCTGGAGCGGACGGCGCGGCGACGGGCGGGCGGCGGAGCGTCGGGACGCGCTCGTCGGTCCCCGGCTCAGCGCGGTCCCGCAGCCGGCGCGTCGACATGGCCGGCCGGGCCACCGGCCGGCGCGCCACGCGCGAACGCCGCCGACAGCAGCAGCGCCAGCAAGGCCCCCGGCGCCACCACGCGCCCGATGGCCGACAGGGCCGGGATGTCGGAGATGGCGATCAGGCCGAAGGACACCACGGTCGTCAGGTTGGCCAGCATCAGCGAGGCCAGGGTGTCCTCGTCGGCGCGACCGGTGACGCGCAGCTGGTCGAAGAACAGCGCGTAGTTGGAGCCGACCGCCACGATCAGCAGCAGGCCCACCAGGTGCAGGATGCCCAGCGGCACCTGCAGCGCCGCCATGCCGCCGAGGGTCAGGATCACCGCGAGCAGCAGCGGCTGGCACACCGCCACCAGCCGTCGCAGCGAGCGCAGGTAGAGCCCCAGCAGCACCACCACCGCCGTCGCGCCCAGCAGCACCTGGACGAAGGCCTCGTGCAGGTAGCGGTCGTAGAGGCTGCCGAGCTCGCGGCCGATGTCGACCACCTGCACCTGCGGCAACGGCGCCAGCGCGGCGACCAGCCCGGCGGACTCGAAGCGCTCGGTCGGATGCAGCGCGATGAGCGAGGCCCAGCCACCGCCCGGCCGCTCGAACAGCAGCGCCCGCACCACCGGCGCCAGCGCGCTCTCGCCGAAATCGGCCCGCGTGAGGGGTGGCAAGGCACGCGCCGCCTCGACGGCGGCGACGAAGGGTTCCAGGCGACCGGGCGCCAGCGGCAGGCCGACGCTGGCTTCGGCCAGCCGAGCGCGCAGGATCGTCGCGTCCGGCAGGCTGGCCAGACGGGCGCGCTGCGTGGCCTCGCTCGGCAGCAGCCGGGCGACGCTCTCGTAGCCGGCGAGCTGTCCCTGCGCCACCAGGGCGTCGAGCCGCTCGCCGGCGGCCTCGGTGGCGCGCAGCGCGGACTGCAGGTCGTCGCTCTGCACCACCACCAGGGTGCCGCCGTCGCTGGCGCCGATGTCCTCGCGCAGGCTGGCGTCGAGCGCCAGCGCGGCTGGCGCGATCGGACTCATCGAGGCCAGGTTGGCGCGCCACAGGTGGCCACCCTGCCAGGCCATCAGACCCAGCGCGCCCAGTCCCAGCACCACGAAGGCCAGACGCAGGCGCGGCAGCAGTCGCACGATGCCGCCGGCGAGTTGTGCCATGCGGTGGCGCATGCCCATGCCGGTGGCGCCATCGGGCGCCAGCACCGGCAGGCCGTGGCGCGTGACGAAGGCGGCGGCCACCAGGCCGGCGATCGAGAACACGCCCAGCTGCGCCAGGCCCGGGAAGCCCGAGAACAGCAGTGCCGCGAAGCCCACCACCGAGGTCAGCAGCCCGAGCCGCACGGTCGGCCAGTTCAGGTCGCGCCAGCGCTGCCAGCCGGTGCCCGGGAGCGCCGCGCCACGGGCCTGGATCAGGTAGTAGATGGCGTAGTCGACGGTCTCGCCGATCAGCGTGCTGCCGAAGCCCATCGTCAGCCCGTGCACCGAGCCGAAGACCAGCCCCACCGTCGCGGTCCCGGCCACCACGCCGGTGAGCACCGGCAGCACCGCGATCACCAGCGCGCGCGGCGAGGCGAAGGCCAGCAGCAGCAAGGCGCCCATCACCAGGGCGCCGACGATGGCCAGGTGGACCGCCTCGCCCTTGATCTTGTCCCGGCTCTCGACCGAGAACACGGGCGTGCCGCTCAGCAGCAGCCGGGGCGCCGTGGCCGTGGCGCCCGCGGCGCCGGAGGCGGGACCGGCGGCGGACGACGCCGCGACGGCACGGTCGAATTCGCTGCGGATGCGCGCCACCGCCTGCGCCTGGGCATCGATGTCGCTGCCCGAGGCCCGGGTCGTCGCCAGCAGCAGCGCGCGCGGCGTCGTGCGCGACACCCAGACGCCCTCCTCGGTGCGCGGCGAGGTCGCCGGGATCAGCATCTCCGCGACGCGCGCGGTCTCGCCGGTCGGGTCGCGCTCGAACAGCGGCCGCATCAGGTTGCCCGCCGGCGTGCCCAGCATCGAGATCGTGTCGGTGATGGCGTCGCGCAGGCCGTCGACCTCGAAGCGCTCCGGCGAGACATCCGGCGAGAGCTGGTAGCGGCGGTCGAAGACCAGCGTGCCGGCCTCCTGCCAGTCGGAGGTGTCGCCGTTCTGCACCTGTTCGTAGAGTCCGCTCGCGCGCATCGCGCGGCCCAGCGCGCGCGAGATGTCGGCCCGCTGCGCCGCGCCGCTGCCGCCCTCCACGCCCACCATCAGGGTGCGCGAGGCGACGCCGCTCTGCAGCTGCTCGATCAGGACCCGCTGACGCGCATCGGGGCTGGCGGGCAGGAAGGCCGAGAGATCGGCGCTGAAGGGCGTGCGCGCGATCACCGCCACGCCGGCCAGCATCGCCGCCAGCCACGCGAGCAGCACCAGCGCGCGCCGCAGCCGCCCCGGTCCCGCATCCATCGGGGGCGCTGGCACGCGCGAACCGGCGGGCCGCCTCATCGGTTGGGCGAGATGGTCATGACCGAGCGGTCGCCGCCGCGGAACTCCATCTCGACGCCCAGCACCTCGCCACCGCGCCCGCTCAGGCGGAAGCCGTCGATCTGCGCCGCCAGGCGGGCATCGACCGGCGCCAGGTCCAGCGTCCACTGCGCGGCGGTGCCATCGAGCCTGGGCTTGAAGTAGCGCGTCAGGACCGACGAGTTGCCCGCCAGCGTGGCGCGCATCGCCTCGACCAGGCCGAGCAGCTCGGGCACGCTGTCGAGCGTCATGGAGCGGGTGCGGCCGCTGCGCGTGAGCGTCAGGTTGTTGCCATCCACGGCCATGGTCTCCGGCCGGGGCGAGGTGGTGCGGCGCACCAGCTGGTCGGGCGCCGTGAAGCTGAGGGTGCCGCTGGCCTGGAGCGGACCGTCGAAGCCGCGCACGTAGCGCTGCTCGACGAAGCGGGCCTCGGCCTGCTTCTGCCGCGACAGCAGGCCCATGAGTTCGGGCAGGTCGAAGGCCCAGGCCGGTGCCGCGGCCAGCCACAGCAGCGCGGCGAGGGCCGCGCAGCGGCTGGCGCGGCGGGTCGGCCGCAGCGGATCAAGGCGTGTCTTCGAGCCAGAAATCATGGAAGTTGAACCAGTTGTAGGGGTGGGCGCGACACAGCGCTTCGAGTCGCGCGACATAGGCTTCGACCGCCGTCCGGATGCGCCGTTCGCGTTCCGCCGGGTCCTTCACGCGCTCGCTGAAATCCATCAGCGGGTCGAACGTCACATCGTAGCGGCCGCCGCCGAGGTAGACGCCGGCCATGAAGAACACCTGGCGCCGCAGCATCGCCGCGAGCCGGAACGGACCGTCGTTGAAGGCGGCCGGCCGGCCGAGGAAAGGCACCATGACCGTGCCGCCGCGATGCTCGCGCGGCGGCGCCGACGGACCGTCGTCGGCCGGCAGGGTGCGATCGGCCAGCATGCCGCCGAGCCCGCCGCCATCGAGCCAGTCGCGCAGCGCGAGCATCGAATGCGGCTGGCCCAGGGCGATGACGTGCGGACGCATCGCCGGCACGCTGATCGCGTCCAGGATGGCGACGATGCGCCGCGCGTTGCCGGTGAACATCAGCATCGCCACGCGCAGCGCCTCCTGATCCGCGCTCTGCTGCTTGCAGGCGCCCAGGGCCTCGAAGCTGCCGAAGTGCGCGCCGATCAGGAAGGCCCCCCGGCCGGCGACGGCCTCGGCCTCCACCGGCGCGTGCCCGGTGACGCGGACGTCGAACAGGTCGAGCCGCCCGCGCAGCAGGTAGGTGCGGTCGAGCACGGTCGAGGCGAACGAGTGGAAGAGCCGATAGGCATCGAGCCAGCCGGCGCGCGGTCCGATGGCGCGCCGCAGGTAGCGCATGACATGGCGACGCTGCGCCGGCGCGAAGACCAGGAAATAGGCGCACACGGGCGGCAGCAGCCAGCGCGTGGCGCGGCGGCCGAACGTCAGCGCGACCCAGCAGATGAAGCGCAGCGCCAGCATGTTGCTGCGCTCGGGCATGCGGGTCCAGTCGCCCGCCGTCTGCTCCATCAGCCGTGCTCCGCCGGCGCCGGGGCGGTGGCGCCCGCGACCCAGCGCCCGCTGGCGGCCACCGTGTCGCCCTGGCGCACCTCGAAGCGCACGCCGCGCGCGGCGCCGGTCTCGGGCAGCAGTTCGATCAGCAGTTCGCTGCCCGGGCGCACCGGCGCCAGGAACTTGACGGCGGCGAGTGTCGGCATCGCGCCGAGTCGCGCGACCATCGCCGGCACCCGCCGCAGGACCTCGGTCACCTCGGCCACCAGCAGCGCGCCCGGCAGCAGCGGCTGGCCGGGGAAATGGCCGGCGAAGGCCGGATGGTCGAGCGGCACCTCGTGCGTCACGCGCACGGGGGTGTCGTCGCCGGCGAGCTGCGCCAGCGCGAACTCGCGCAGGGCGCGCGCCGTCAGCTTGCCGGTGCCCTCGCGCGGCAGCGCCGCCACGTGCACCACGCGCCGTGGCACGAACACCGATTCGATGCGCTGGCGCAGCGCCGCGACCACCGCCGCCGCGTCGAGCGTCGGCGCGACGACGAAGGCCACCGGCCGCACCACCGCGTCGGCCTGCTCGTCGGGCAGCCAGAAGGCGCCATCGGCGATGCCGGCGATGCTGTTGAGGTGGTAGTTCAGGTGCCCGAGCGAGCTGCGCTTGCCGGCCACGTGGATCAGGTCGTTGGAACGCCCGAGCAGGCGGAAGCGCCGGTCGTCCAGCAGCTCCAGCACGTCGGCCATCGGGGTCGGCTGGGGAATGAAGTCGCCCTCGAAGACGAAGCGCTCGGTGGCGCCGGGACCGGCCGCCGGCTCCGCGCCTTTGGCCGCCGTCTCGGCGCGCACCCGGATCCCGCCGAAGTTCTCCCAGACCTCGCTGACCGTCGGCCGCCGCGCGGCGACCTGGCCCGATTCGGTGCTGCCATAGATCTCGACCAGCACGCCGCCCATGGCCGCCTCGGCCTGCGCCGCGAGCTGCGGCGACAGCGGCGCGGTGGCCGACAGGATCAGCTCGACCGGCGGCAGCTCGATGCCCGAGAGCAGCAGCGTCTTCAGGTGGAACGGCGTGGTGACCAGCGCGCGCGGCCGGGGCACCGAGGCCAGCGCGGCGGCGATGTCGGCCGGGAAGAACGGCCGGCCGCTGTCGAACGCGGCGCCACCCAGCAGCGCCAGCAGCGCCGAGGATTCGAGGCCGTAGCTGTGCTGCACCGGCACGGTCGCCACCAGCGTCAGGCCGGCCATCGAGGGCCGATCGATCCATTGGGCCAGCCGGCCGACCGCCGCGGCGACATCGCCGCACAGGGTGGTCCAGCGCTTGGCGTGCGGCTGCGGCACGCCGGTCGAGCCGGAGGTCAGCAGGCTCACCGCATGCAGCTCCGCCGGGATGCCGGGCACCGCGAGCGTCGTCTCGGCCCCCTCCCCCGCGGTCGTCACCCGGGCGCCGCCGGCACCGGCGGCGCCGAACGGCACCAGCACCCGCGGCAGGCCGGGCAGTTCCAGCGAAGGCTCGTCGGTCAGCGCGACCAGGTCGCCATGCGACTGCCGCAGCCGCGCGAGCGTGTCGGGCCGGGCATCGGGCGGCAGCAGGCTCGGCTGCCCGCGCACCAGCGCGGCGCCCAGCGCGACGGCGAAGGCATAGCGGTCGTTGCACAGGTTGATGACCGGTCCGCCGGCCGGCATGCGCGCGGCGATGCCGGCCGCCAGCCAGGCCACGTCGGCCAGGAAGGTGCGCGCGCTCACGGGCGTGCCGGCGCACCAGGCCAGCGGCGCGTCGAGGTCGCGCTCCGCCAGCAGCGGCAGCAGCGGCGCCGGCAGGCCGGCGGCGGTCGTGGACGTCATGGTGGACGAGGAAGGGGTGGGAGTGGAAGACGGATCGTTCGACATGCCGGGGCCTGCGGGTGCTGGGGAGTCTGCGGGATGGGGACGCGGGATGGACGGGCGGGAAAAGGATGAAAAGGGTCGCTCGAGGGTGCCGGGCGTCGCGCGGGTCCGCGGGGGATCGGCCGATCGCGCGGTCGCCGGCTCCCTCAGGACTTGGCCGGTGGCTCGGCGACCGAGGACACGCCGTAGAAGGCCCGCACCGCATCGATCATGCGGGTGCGCTGGAATTCAGGATGGATCCGATGCCGCAGCAGATGCTCGCCCACGAACAGCACGCCCACCAGCACCGGACTGACGACGTTGGCCCACAGCGACCAGGCCGCGAACGGCAGCCACAGGTAGATCGCGATCGACCCCAGCGCCGTCAGCGCGAAGTAGCCGGTCCAGACCCACGTGACCTGGCGCGTGTATTCGCGCAGGCCGGGCTCCATCGGCTGGACGCGACTCGCGAACTCGCCGATCAGGGACAGCCGGTCGCCACGCAGGGTGCCGCCGAACCAGCAGCCGAGGACGGCGTTGATGCCGAAGTGCTGCAGCACGTACAGCCGGTCCGGATCGCCCACCGCGCCATCGGCGATCAGCCAGACGGCCGCGCCACCGGCGACCACTGCCGCCGCCACGCCCCAGGCGCCGAAGCGCGCCCCACCCAGGCCCAGCGCGGTCAGCCAGAGCGGGCCGAGCAGCACCGCCATGGCCCATGGCGCATGCGGATGGCGGACCATCATCCAGTGGGAGAGGCCGGCGTAGGCGATGCCCGCCAGCAGCATCGAGGCCAGGCGCCAGCGCGACATGCGTCAGTCCGGCAGCCGGCGAGGCTCGCGCGGCCGGGCCGGCGCCGAAATCGGCCGCGCGTGCGGGCGGGCCATTCAGGCGGCCGCGGCGCGGTTCTGCTCGACGTGCGTGGCGAGCGTGCGCAGCGACTGGAAGATCTGCTGGTTGCGTTCGTCGTCGGAGCGCAGCTGGAAGCCATAGCGGCGCGAGACCTCGAGGGCCACCTCCAGGATGTCGATCGAGTCCAGGCCCAGGCCCTCGCCGTAGAGCGGTGCGTTGGGATCGACCTCGGCGGCAGCGACTTCGAGGTTGAGCGAATCGACCAGCAGGACGGCGAGCTCGTGCTCCAGGGGCGTCTGCCCGGAAGGACTGTCGACGGCGGAAACGGTGGGGGGAATCGATGACACGCAAGCTCCTGAAAACGAGGACGAGGAATGCCCGCGAGGGCGCCGAATTATAGGAGGCCACTTTCGCTAGACTGGCCGGCCCGACCACGCCGGAGTCTCCATGGCCGAACCGCTCCTGATCGCCCGCCACGGCGCGACCGAATGCTTCCTGCTGCCCGGAATGGCGAACCGCCACGGGCTCATCACGGGCGCCACCGGCACCGGCAAGACGGTGACGCTGCAGACCCTGGCCGAGCGGCTCTCGGGCCTCGGCGTGCCGGTGTTCGTCGCCGACGTCAAGGGCGATCTCGCGGGCATCGGCCAGCGTGGCGCGATCGGCGGCAGGCTGGCCGCGACGCTGGCCGAACGCGGCATCGAGCCACCCGCTCCCCTCGCCTGCCCGGTCGCGCTGTGGGACGTCTTCGGCGAGCAGGGCCACCCGGTGCGCGCCACGGTCTCCGACATGGGGCCCCTGCTGCTGGGCCGCATGCTCGACCTCAACGAGACCCAGGCCGGCGTGCTCGACCTGGTGTTCCGCATCGCCGACGACCATGGCCTGCTGCTGCTCGACCTGAAGGACCTGCGCGCGATGCTGCAGCACGTCGGCGACAACGCCAGCCGCTTCACCACCGCCTATGGCAACGTCAGCGCGGCGAGCATCGGCGCCATCCAGCGTGGGCTGCTGCGCATCGAGGGCCAGGGCGGCGATCGCTTCTTCGGCGAGCCGATGCTCGACATCCAGGATTTCATGCAGACGGTCGACGGCCGCGGCGTGGTCAACGTGCTGGCGGCCGACCGGCTCATGAACGCCCCGCGCCTCTACGCCACCTTCCTGCTGTGGATGCTGTCGGAACTGTTCGAGCAGCTGCCGGAGATCGGCGATCCGGAGCAGCCCCGGCTGGCCTTCTTCTTCGACGAGGCGCACCTGCTGTTCAAGGACGCGCCCAAGGCGCTGGTCGAGCGCATCGAGCTGGTCGTGCGGCTGGTGCGCTCCAAGGGCGTCGGCGTCTACTTCGTGACGCAGAACCCGCTGGACATCCCCGATGCCGTGCTGGCCCAGCTCGGCAACCGCGTCCAGCACGCGCTGCGCGCCTTCACGCCGCGCGACCAGAAGGCCGTCAAGGCGGCGGCCTCGACGATGCGGCCGCACCCCGGCCTCGACCTGGAAGCCGCGATCACCGAACTCGCCGTCGGCGAGGCCCTGGTCAGCCTGCTCGACGAGAAGGGCCGCCCGAGCGTGACCGAGCGCGTGTTCGTGCTGCCCCCGGGCAGCCGGCTCGGCCCGCTCACGGCCGACGAGCGCCAGGCCTTGCGGGCCGGCTCGCTGGTCGCGGGCGTCTACGAGCAGACCGTGGACCGGGAATCGGCCTACGAGAAACTGCAGGAGCGCACGACCGCCACGTCCGGCGCCCCGAGCCCGTCGCCGCCGGCCACCCCCGCATCGTCGCCGGCGCCCGAGGACTCCGGCGCGGCCGGTGGCGGACTGATGGGTGGCCTCAACGACCTGCTGTTCGGCCATACCGGACCGCGCGGCGGCAAACATGACGGCCTGGCACAGACCATGGCGCGATCGGCCGTGCGCACCATCGGCACCAGCGTCGGGCGGGAGATCCTGCGCGGCGTGCTCGGCGGCATCTTCGGCGGCAAGAAGCGCCGCTGACCCCACCTAGCCGGCCGCCGCGCGCGTCGCCATCGCCTGGCGCAGCACGCGCGACAGGGCCTCGACGGAATAGGGTTTCTGCACCAGCTCGAAGCCGCGCGAGCCCTGCTCGACCAGGGCGGTGCTGTAGCCACTGGTCAGCACCACCGGCAGGCCCGGATAGCGCTCGCGCACCCGGCGGGCGAATTCGACGCCATCCATGCCCGGCATGATCACATCCGAGAACACCAGGTCGAAGCGCAGGTTGTCCTCGGCCAGCAGCGCCAGCGCCTGCGCGGCGTCGGTGGCCCAGGTGGTGCGATAGCCGAGGTCGTGCAGCACCTCGGTCGAGAAGCGTCCGACCGCCTGGTCGTCCTCCACCACCAGCACCGAGGTCCCGGCGCCGGGCGACGACGCCGGATCCGGCGCGGCATCCCCGGACATCGCCGGCGGCACGACGCCGCTGGCGCGCGGCAGGTAAAGCGTGAAGGCGGCGCCGGCTCCGAGCTCGCTCGCCACCCGCACGTCGCCCCCCGACTGCTGCGCGAAGCCATGCACCTGGCTCAGGCCGAGCCCGGTGCCCTTGCCCACGCCCTTGGTGGTGTAGAACGGCTCGAAGACGGCACCCAGTTGCCCGGGGGCGATGCCGGTGCCGGTGTCGGCGACCGTGACGGCCACGTAGCGGCCCGCCGCGCCGACGTGGCCCGGCGCGGGTGGCAGGGCATCGACCCCGGCGACACGCAGGGTCAGGCGGCCCTCGCCGTCCATGGCATCGCGCGCGTTCACCGCCAGGTTCATCAGGGCGGTGCCGAACTGGTTGATGTCGGCCTTGGCCAGGCAGCCGCTCGCGATGCCCTCGATCCGGATCTCGATCCGGGCGCCGACCAGAGGGCGGATCAGCTCGGCCACCGATTTCACCTGGCTCGTGACATCGAACACCTCGGGCCGCAAGGGCTGCCGGCGCGCGAACGCCAGCAGCTGGGCGGTCAGCCGGGAAGCGCGGCGCACGGTGTCGGCGATGGCATCCATGTAGCGATGGCGCCGCGCCTCGGAGACATCGTGGCGGCGCATCAGCTCGACCGACGAGCCGATGACGGTCAGCAGGTTGTTGAAGTCGTGCGCGATGCCGCCGGTCAGCTGGCCGACCGCCTCCAGCTTCTGCGATTGCCGCAGGGCGTCCTGCGCCCGCATCAGGTCGGCCGTGCGTTCCTCGACGCGCTGCTCCAGCGTCTCGTTGAGGCGGCGCAGCCCGGCCGTGGCCGTCACGCCCTCGGTCACCTCGTAGCCGCCGCAGAAGAGGCCATGGATGGCGCCGGTCTCGTCGAAGGTCGGCTGGCACAGCAGATCGATGTACCGGTCCTGGGCATCGCCGCTCAGGCGCAGCGGGTGGCTGCGCACCACGTTCGGCCGGCCGGTGGCATAGACCGCGTCGATCATCTCGTAGAAGCCCTGCGACGCCAGTTCCGGGAAGACGTCGCGCACCGTGCCACCGATGAAGTCGCGCTCGCCGGCGATGCGCCTGAAGGCATCGTTGACATAGGCGAAGACATGCCCCGGTCCCGTGGTCACGGCGACGAAGCCCGGCATCTGCTGCAGCAGGCGCTGCTGGCGCTCGCGCTCGCGCATCGCCTGGCGCCGGCCTAGCACCTGGGCGGTGACGTCGGTGGTGGTGCACAGCATGCCGATCACCCGGGCCTCCTCGTCGCGCAATGGCTGGTAGGTGAAGGTCCACCAGGTCTCCTCCGGATAGCCGTTGCGCGTCATGGTCAGCGGCATCTCGTCGAAGCGGCTGCCGACGCCGGCCAGGGCCCGCTCGACGATCGGCTCGATGTCCGCCCAGACATCGGGCCAGACCTCCCTGAAGGGCTGGCCCATCGCCGAGCCGACGCGCGCGCCCAGCATCGGCGCATAGGCCGCGTTGAAGAAGAAGCGCAGGTCGGCACCCCAGGCCATGCACATCGGCTGTGGCGAGTCGAGCCAGGTCGCCAGGGTGCTACGGACGACGGCCGGCCAGCGATCCGGGTGCCCCAGGGGGGTGGTCGTCCAGTCGCGTCCGGCGAGCAATGCGCCAAGGGCGTCCTGGATCGGGGGGAAGGCCGGGATGTCTGACGTCATGGTGGCAGGAGCAACAATTGAGAAGGACGGCACCGCCGGCACGGGCGCTCCCGATCTCCCGACTTGGCGTAGGCGAGTTTCGTCAACTCGCCACACCGCACCCAACCGGTGCCAAGGACCACTAGGATGCGCCCACAGACCATCGATCGCCGATCACGGCGACAGGACCCGGTCTGGTTCACCTTCAGGAATCTCGTCACATGCAAGTCACCACCCGCCTCCGCTCCATCGCCACCATCGCCGCCGTCGCCGCCTGCAGCACGGTCTTCGTCGGCTGCACGACCACGCGCCCGGGCGACATGGGATCGAACGCCTCCAGCCGCTCGTCGCTCGACGCCCAGGCCGATGCCGCGCTGTCCAAGCTGTACTCGACCGTGCCGGGCTCGCGCGAACTGGTCGCCAAGTCGCAGGGTGTCCTGGTGTTCCCGGCCGTCGTCGGCGCGAGCCTGGGCGTCGGCGCCGAATACGGACGCGGCGTGCTGCGCACCGGCGGCCGCACGCAGGCCTACTACAGCACCACGGCCGGCTCCATCGGCTTCCAGGCCGGTGCCCAGTCCAAGGCGGTGATCTACCTGTTCACCACCCAGGAATCGCTGATGAAGTTCCGCAACAGCAAGGGCTGGACCGCCGGCGCCGACGCCACCGTCGCCCTGGCCACGATCGGTGCCAATGGCGCGGTCGACACCAACACCATCCGCCAGCCGGTGGTGGGCTTCGTGCTGACCAATGTCGGCCTGGAAGCCGGCGTGTCGGTGCAGGGCGCCAAGATCAGCGAGATCTCGCTCTAAGCAGCCTCCTCCCGGGGTTCCGAGCCAGGGCCGGTGACCGGCCCGCGCGATGCGCGGGTCCGGTGACCGGCCCTTAGCCTTTTCGCATTTCGGGTCGTCGCCCGTTCCCATGCTCCAATCCGACCGGATGACGTCCTCCACACCACCCGCGCCCCCTCGTCCGGCCGGATCCGGCGCGCGGGTCCTGCCGGCCCTGCTGCTGTCGATCCTGCTGACGGCCTGCGGTCTGGCCCGCCCGCCGGCGGCGGTCGACATGCCCGCGCCGGTGCGCTGGAACGCCTCGCCAGCGACGCCCGAATCCGCCGCGCCGGCGCCGGCGCCGGTGGCCACGGCGGGCGTCCCGGCCGCCGACCTGCCCCATGGTGGCTCGACGGCGGCGCTGGCGGACTGGTGGCGGCAGTTCGACGATCCGCTCCTGGGCCTGCTCATCGATGCCGCGCAGGCCGCCAGCCCGAATGTCGCCAGCGCCGCCGCGCGCATCGCCGAGGCCCGCACGGCGCGCACGCAGGCCGGCGCGGCGCTGCTGCCCACGCTCGACGGCACGCTGTCGGCGCAACGCAGCAACTCCCCCTTCGCCACCGGTGTCGCCGCCGGCGGCGATGGCGCCTCGCTGCCGGGCCTGACGACCTTGCAGGCCGCCGCGCAATCGCGCTGGGAACTCGACCTGTTCGGCGGCCTGCGCGCCGGCCGCGATGCCGCCGATGCGCGACTGCGCGGTGTCGATGCGCGCTGGCACGACGCCCGCGTCGCCGTGGCGGCGGAGACCGCCAACCTGTATTTCGCCGAACGGGCCTGCCGGCGCCAGCTCGCCGTGGCCGGCGACGACACCCGCTCGCGCGGCGAGACCGCCCGCCTCACCGACCTGTCGGCCCGCGCCGGCTTCACGGCACCGGCGAGCGCCGCGCTGGCCCGGGCCAGCGCGGCCGATGCCTCGGCGCGGCTGACGCAGCAGCGCGTGCAGTGCGCCCTGCTGCGCAAGGGACTGGCGGCGCTGACGGCGATCGACGGCGTCGCGCTCGATGCCCGGCTCGATGCCGCGCCCGCCGATCGCGGCGCGCCACCGGTGACGGCCATCGCCAGCGTGCCGGCCCGGGTGCTGGCCCAGCGCCCCGACGTCTATGCCGCCGAGCAGGCCGTGGCGGCGGCCAGCGCCGATGTCGGCGTCGCCGAGGCCCGACGCTATCCCGGCCTCGCGTTGCAGGGCTCGATCGCCGCCCTGCAGCTGCGCAGCGGCGGCGTGCACCAGTCGCTGCAGACCTGGACCATCGGCCCGGTGGCGATCAGCCTGCCGATCTTCGATGGCGGCATCCGCGCGGCCAATGCGCGGGGCGCCCGCGCCCGCTACGAGGAGGCCGTGGCGCTCTACCGTGCCGGCGTGCGCCAGGCGGTCCGCGAGGTCGAGGAGGCGCTGGTGAACCTGGAGGGCACCGGAGCCCGCGCCGGCGACGCCGATACCGCCGTGCGCAACTACCAGGTCTCGTTCGACGCCACGCAGGCCCGCTACGACAGCGGGCTGGCCACCCTGTTCGAACTGGAGGACGCGCGCCGCACCCTGTTCGCGACCCAGACCGCGCGCGTGGCGCTGCAGCGCGAACGCGCCGAGGCCTGGGTGGCGCTGTATCGCGCCACCGGCGGCGGCTGGACGCGCCCGGACACCGGCACGGCCACCGCCCCATCGCTCCCGCCCCTCCCGACCTCCGCCACGCCCCCATGAAGACACCGTCCCGTTCCACCCTGATCGTCCTGCTCGCGGCCCTGCTCGTGGTGGCTGGCGGCGTCGCCTACTGGCTGGCGCGCGAGCGCCGGCTCGCGCAGGAGACGGCGCCGCCGCCGCGCCCCGTGCTCACCGTCACGGTCGCGGCGCCGGAGATCACCGAGCTCACCGTCACCCTGGCGGCCAATGGCAATGTCGCCGCCTGGCAGGAGGCCATCGTCGGCTCCGAATCGAACGGCCTGCGGCTGGCCGAGGTGCGCGTCAACGTCGGCGACGTGGTGCGGAAGGGCCAGGTGCTGGCGCGCTTCGCGCCCGAGACCATCGACGCCGATGTCGCCCAGTCGCGCGCCGCCCTGGCCGAGGCCCGCGCCACCGCCGCCGATGCCGCCGGCAATGCCGCGCGCGCCCGCACCCTGGCCCAGACCGGCGCCCTGAGCCAGCAGCAGATCAACCAGTACCAGACCGCCGAGCAGACCGCCCGGGCGCGCGTGACGGCCGCCGAGGCGGTGCTGGCGGCGCAGCAGGTGCGCGGGCGCAACACCCGCGTGCTGGCGCCGGACGACGGCGTCATCTCGGCCCGCGTGGCGACGGTGGGCGGCGTGGTGGGCGCCGGCACCGAACTGTTCCGCCTGATCCGCCAGGGCCGCCTCGAGTGGCGCGCCGAGGTCACGGCGGCCGAGCTCGGCCGCCTCGCCGTCGGCACGCCGGCGGTGGTGACGAGCCCGGGCGGCGCGCAGGTGCGCGGCCGCGTCCGCAGCATCGCGCCGACCGTCGACCCGCAGACGCGCGCCGCGCTGGTGTATGTCGACCTGCCGGCCGTCACGCAGGATCCGGTGACCGGCGGCGGCGGCAGCTTCAAGGCCGGCATGTTCGCGCGCGGCGACTTCCAGCTCGGCCAGACCCGCGCCGCCACCGTGGCGCAGACCTCGGTGGTGCCGCGCGATGGCTTCAACCACCTGATGCTGATGCAGCCCGACGGCCGGGTCGCGCAGCTGAGGATCGAGACCGGACGCCGCGTCGGCGACCGGGTCGAGGTGCTGACGCCGCTGGCGGCCGACGCGCGCGTGGTCGTGCAGGGCGCCGGCTTCCTCAACGACGGCGACCTGGTGCGGGTGGCGCCATGAACGTCTCGGCCTGGTCGATCCGCAACCCGATCCCGGCGGTGATGCTGTTCGTGCTGCTGACCTTCGGCGGCCTGCTGTCCTTCAACGCCATGAAGGTGCAGAACTTTCCCGACATCGACCTGCCGACGGTGACCGTGTCGGCGGCGCTGCCGGGGGCGTCGCCATCCCAGCTGGAGACCGATGTCGCGCGCAAGCTGGAGAACTCGATCGCCACCGTCACCGGCCTGAAGCACATCACGACCAAGGTGCAGGACGGCGCGGTGACGCTGATCATCGAGTTCCGGCTGGAGAAGCCGGTGCAAGAGGCGGTCGACGACGTCCGCTCGGCGGTGCAGCGCGTGCGCGCCGACCTGCCCGCCGACGTCCGCGATCCGGTCATCACCAAGCTCGACTTCGCGGCCCAGCCGGTGCTGGCCTTCACCATCGCGTCCTCGAGGATGGACGACCAGGCGCTGTCCTGGTTCGTCGACAACGACGTGACGAAGAAGCTGCTGGCGCTGCCGGGCGTGGGCGCCGTCAACCGCGTGGGCGGCGTCACGCGCCAGGTCCACGTCGATCTCGATCCGGCGCGGCTGCAGGCGCTGGGCGCCACCGCCGCCGACATCTCGCGCCAGCTGCGGCTGGTGCAGACCGAGAGCGCGGGCGGACGCGCCGACCTGAGCGGCAGCGAGCAGCCGGTGCGCACGCTGGCCACGGTGCGCTCGGCCGACGCCCTGCGCGCCATCCAGATCCCACTGTCGGACGGCCGCCGCATCCGGCTCGACCAGGTGGCGCGCATCACCGACACCATCGCCCAGCCGCGCGCGGCCGCCCTGCTCGACGGCCGGCCGGTGGTCGGCTTCGAGGTCGCGCGCAGCCGGGGCCAGAGCGAGGTCGCGGTCGGCGCGCTGATCCAGCAGGCACTGGTGGAGCTGCGCGCGCAGCACCCGGACATCCAGCTCACCGAGGCCTTCAACTTCGTCGAGCCGGTGCAGGAGGAGTACGACGGCTCGCTGCACCTGCTCTACGAGGGCGCGATCCTGGCGGTGGTGGTGGTGTGGCTGTTCCTGCGCGACTGGCGCGCGACCTTCGTCTCGGCCGTCGCGCTGCCGATGTCGGTGATCCCGGCGTTCATCGGCATGCATCTGCTGGGCTTCTCGATCAACGTCATCTCGCTGCTGGCGCTGTCGCTGGTGATCGGCATCCTGGTGGACGATGCCATCGTGGAGGTGGAGAACATCGTGCGCCACCTGCGCATGGGCAAGAGCCCCTACGACGCGGCGATGGAGGCGGCCGACGAGATCGGGCTGGCGGTGATCGCCACCACCTTCACGCTGATCGCGGTGTTTCTGCCGACCGCCTTCATGAGCGGCGTGGCGGGCAAGTTCTTCAAGCAGTTCGGCTGGACCGCCTCGCTGGCGGTGTTCGCCTCGCTGGTGGTGGCGCGGGTGCTCACGCCGATGATGGCGGCCTACCTGCTCAAGCCGATCGTCGGCCAGGAGAAGGAGGCCGGCTGGCTGCGCGTCTACATGCGCATGGCCGAGTGGTGCATGCGCCACCGGTTGATCACGATGGCGCTGGCGACGCTGTTCTTCGCCGGTTCGCTCGCCATGATCCCGCTGCTGAAGACCGGCTTCATCCCGCCGGACGACAATTCGCAGACGCAGGTCTACCTCTCGCTGGCGCCCGGCGCCACGCTGGCGCAGACCCGCGCCACGGCCGAGGAGGCGCGCACCCGCCTGATGCGCGTCGAGCACGTACGCAGCGTCTACACCACGGTGGGCGGCGGCAGCGCCGGCGGCGACCCCTTCGCCGGCTTCAGCACGCCCGAGACCCGCAAGGCGACGCTCACCATCAAGCTCGATGCGCGCGGCGAGCGGCCGCGCAAGCAGGTGATCGAGGACCACATCCGCCAGGCGCTCGAGTCGCTGCCGGGCGTGCGCAGCACCGTCGGGCTGGGCGGCTCGGGCGAGAAGTACGTGCTGGCGCTGAGCGGCGAGGACCCGGTGGCGCTGACCGGCGCCGCGCGCGCCGTCGAGCGCGACCTGCGCACCATTGCCGGCCTGGGCGCGATCACCTCGACCGCCAGCCTGATCCGCCCCGAGATCGCGGTGCGCCCGGACTTCGCGCGCGCCGCCGACCTGGGCGTGACCAGCTCGGCGATCGCCGAGACGCTGCGCATCGCCACGGTCGGCGACTACGACCAGCTGCTGCCCAAGCTGAACCTGGCCCAGCGCCAGGTGCCGATCGTGGTGAAGCTGGAGGATTCGGCGCGCCAGGACCTGGCGGTGCTGGAGCGCCTGGCCGTGCCCGGCGCGCGCGGGCCGGTGATGCTCGGCCAGGTCGCCGCCCTGACGATGGAGGGCGGGCCGGCCGTGATCGACCGCTACGACCGCTCGCGCAACGTCAACTTCGAGATCGAACTCTCCGGCGTCGGGCTGGGCGATGCCAAGACGGCGGCCATGGCGCTGCCCTCGATCCGCACCCTGCCCCCGGGCGTGCGCGTGGCCGAGGTCGGCGATGCCGAGGTCATGACCGAACTGTTCAACAGCTTCGGCCTGGCGATGCTGACCGGCGTGCTGTGCATCTACATCGTGCTGGTGCTGCTGTTCAAGGACTTCCTGCACCCGGTGACCATCCTGTGCGCGCTGCCGCTGGCGCTCGGCGGCGCCTTCGTCGGCCTGCTGCTGGGGCAGAAGGCGCTGTCGATGCCCTCGCTCATCGGCCTGATCATGCTGATGGGCATCGCGACCAAGAACTCGATCCTGCTGGTGGAGTACGCGATCGTGGCGCGGCGCGGCAACGATGGCGCCGACGGCCATCCGGTGGTCGCGCCGATGAGCCGCTGGGACGCCCTGCGCGACGCCTGCCACAAGCGCGCCCGGCCGATCGTCATGACCACCATCGCCATGGGCGCGGGCATGATGCCGATCGCCTTCGGCTGGAGCGCGGCCGACTCGAGCTTCCGCTCGCCGATGGCGATGGCGGTGATCGGCGGCCTGATCACCTCGACCGTGCTGAGCCTGCTGGTGGTGCCGGCGGTGTTCACCTATGTCGACGACTTCGAGCAGTGGATCCGCCGCACCCTCAGTCGACCTTGGCGCCCGAGGCGCTGACCACCGCGCCCCACTTCTCGACGTCGGCCGCCAGCAGGGCCGCGAACTCGGCCGGGGTGGTGGCATAGGGCTCGGCGCCCTGGCCGGCGAAGCGCTCGGCGGTGTCGGCCTGGCGCAGCACCGTGTTGACGTCGCGGTTGATCTTCTCGGCGATCTCGCGCGGCAGCTTGCGCGAGGCCATCAGGCCGAACCACGGATTGACGTCGAAGCCCGGCAGGCCGCTCTCGGCCACGGTGGGTATGGCGGCGAACGACGGCGCGCGGCGCCGGCTGGTGACGGCGATGGGCTGCAGCGTGCCGTTCCTGATCTGGCCCGCGACCGAGGGCAGGCTGGTGAAGACGACGTCGATCTGCCCGCCCAGCAGGTCCTGCAGCGCCGGCGCCGCGCCGCGATAGGGCACGTGGGCCAGCTCGACCCCGGCCGCGCGCGCGAACATCTCGCCGAGCAGGTGGTTGACCGAGCCGTTGCCGGCCGAGCCGTAGGTGATCCGGCCGTGGCGCGCGGCATCGGCCAGGGCGCCGACCGTGCGCAACGGCGTGCCGGTCTTGGCGACGAGCACGAAGGGCACGGTCGCCAGCGTGGCCACCGGCAGGAAGTCGCGCCCCGGATCGAAGGGCAGGCCCTTGTAGAGCGCGCCATTGATGGCCTGCGTGCCGACATAGGTCATCAGCAGGGTGTAGCCATCGGCCGGCGCGGCCAGCACGGCCTCCATGCCGACGTTGCCGCCGGCGCCGGCGCGGTTCTCGACCACCACCGGCTGCCCCCACATCTCGGAGAGCTTCTGGCCGGCCACGCGCGCCAGCGTGTCGGAGGCGCCGCCCGGCGTCTGCGGCACGACGATCCTCACCGGCCGCGAGGGATAGGTCTGCGCGCCGGCGGGCAGCGCCCAGGCGAATGCGCCTGCCGCGAGCAGGCACGTGAGGGTCCGTCTTTTCATGAGATGTCCAGCGATGTCCAGCGCGAGAGTACAGCCCCAGCCGGCCATCCTTTCAAGCGGGAAATCCTGGGCCCCCGCGTTCAGCCGGCTGAACGGCCGCCATCCGATTGGGCTCCCGGACCCCGGCCGCGCAAGCATGTTCGATCCGCTGAACGAAGGCCGCGCGGGCATCGCTAGAGTCGGCTGCGTCCCCGCTCCTCCTCCACCGTTTCCCCGTCAACCCCCATCCGACCTCCACAGCATGCAGATCAAGCGAACCGCCGGCGCACTGGGCGCCGAACTCCTGGGACTGGACCTGGCGCGCGACCTGACGCCGCAGGTCGCGGCCGATGTCCGCCAGGCCCTCCTGGACCACCAGGTCATCTTCATCCGGCGGCAGCTGCTCGACCCGGCGCGCTTCCTGGCCTTCGCCCAGGCCATGGGCGAACCCATCGAGTACCCGTTCGTGAAGGGCCTGGATGGCTTCTCCACCATCATCGAGGTCAAGAAGCTGGAGCACGAGAAGGTCAACTTCGGTGGCGTCTGGCATTCCGACACCACCTACCTGGAGGAGCCGCCGATGGGTTCCATGCTGCTGTCGCGGCAGGTCCCGCCCTATGGCGGCGACACCCTGTTCGCCAGCCAGTACGCGGCCTACGACGCCCTGTCGGAGACCATGAAGGCCGTGCTGGAGCCCCTGGTGGGCATCAGCACGTCGAGCAAGGCCGATGTCAGCAAGACCCGCGAGGACCGCATCCGCAGCGACGGCCGCCAGGAGGCGCCCAAGGAGTACCGCGCCGAGCATCCGGTCGTGCGCACGCATCCGGAGACGGGCCGAAAGGCGCTCTACGTGAACGTGGCCCACACCGCCGGCATCCGGGGCATGACCGAGGAGGAAAGCGCGCCGCTGCTGCGCTTCCTGTTCCAGCACCAGGTCAAGCCGGAGTTCACCTGCCGCTGCGTCTGGGAGCCCGACATGATCGCGTTCTGGGACAACCGCTGCGTCCAGCACAACCCGGTCAACGACTACCACGGGCACCGCCGGGTGATGCATCGCATCACGCTGCGGGGCGACCGGCCGCGCTGAGCCGGCGGCGCGGCCGTCGTGGGCCATGCGATGATCGTCCGATCTTCCAGGAGCGGGCATGCCAGGCAGCGGGAGCGCGGTGGACCGCGTCATCGACATCTTCGAAGCATTTCGCAGCAGTGAACGACCCCTGTCGCTGACCGAACTGGCGGCGCACGCGTGCATGCCCAAGAGCAGCTGCCACGCCATCGTCCAGACCCTGGCGGCACGCGGCTATCTCTACACCCTGTCGCCGCCGCGCGCGCTCTACCCGACCCAGCGCATGCTGGACGTCGCGCACGACATCGTCGCGAGCGACCCCTTCCTCGACCGCGTGATGCCGCTGCTCGAGGACCTGCGCGGCGCCTCCTGCGAGACCGTGATCCTGGGCAAGCGCCAGGGCGAGCAGGTGATCTACCTGCAGGTGCTGGAGAGCCCGCATCCGATCCGCTACTCCGCCCGGCCGGGCGACCTCAAGCCATTGCACTCCAGCGCGATCGGCAAGGCCATGCTGGGCGCGCAGAAGGAGGCCGGCCTGCGCGACTGGGTCGCGGCGCACGAGCTGACGCGCGTCACGCCGGCCACCATCACCGATCCGGCCCGGCTGGTCGAGGAGGTGCTGCGGGGCCGCCAGGCCGGCTTCTTCCAGACGCGCGGGGAGAACGTGCCCGACGTCTGGGCGGTCTCGGCGTTCTTCCATGTCGGGCGCGAGACCTGGGGCGTCGGCCTGGCCGGCCCGCGCCACCGGATGCAGGACGGCATGCGCGAATGCGCGCAGCAGATCGTCACGACCTGCAGCCTGCTGGCACGCCGGCTCGACCGGCCGCCGGCGGGCACCCGCTCGGCCGCGCGGGCCGACCACGGCGCTGCGTAGGCCGGCCCGACCCGTCGCCGGCCTACCGTCTCTCGCTGCGCTGGCGGACCCGCGACGTGACCATGCCGGACGACGATGGAAGCATCAGCCATCCATGTCCCCACCCGGAGTCCGCCATGTCCGTCGCCACCCGCATCCCGTACGCCTTCGTCGGTGCCGCCCTCGTGACGGCAGTCGGCAGCTTCGCGCAGCCGATGGCGCCGGGCGGCCCGGCTCAGCTGCAGCAACGCTACGAGGCCCGCATCGCCGAGTGCAACCGCAGCGACCTGCCGGCGCCGGCGCGCAATGCCTGCGTGCGCGCGGCCGGCGCGGCCCTCGACCGCACGTTGGGCGGGCCACCGCCCGAGACGGAGCTGGAAACGCGGGACGGCCGCGCCACCGTGATCGCGCCACGCGGCTCGATCGCGCCGCGCGCCGGCTCCGACACCGTGACCTCCGACGATGGCCGCGCGACCATCGTGGTGCCGGCGGACGGGGTCGGCACGCCGCGCTGAAGGCCGGGCCCGGACCGGCGGCCCCATCGGAGCCGCGGCACGCGCCGGCCCGTCGTCAGCCGAGCAGCGCCGCGCGTTCCTTGCGCAGCGCCATCGCCTTGGCCAGGCGCGGCAGGAGCAGCACGGCCAGCACGATGACCACCAGGGTGATCGACATCGGCCGCTGGAGGAACACCAGCGCGCTGCCCTCGCCGATCGACATCGCATTGCGCAGCTGGGCCTCGGCCAGCGGGCCGAGGATCATGCCCACGACGACCGGTGCGGTCGGGAAGTCGAAGCGCCGCATGATCACGCCCAGCACGCCGATGGCATAGAGCAGGAACAGGTCGAAGGCGCTCTGGCGCATGCCATAGGCACCGACCGTGGCGAAGATCAGGATGCCGGCGTAGAGCTGGGGCTTCGGGATCTTCAGCAGCTTGACCCACAGGCCGACCATCGGCAGGTTCAGCACCAGCAGCATGACGTTGCCGATGTAGAGCGAGGCGATCAGCGCCCACACCAGCGCGGCCGAGGTGGTGAACAGCTGCGGACCCGGCTGGATGCCGTAGTTCTGGAACGCGCCCAGCAGGATCGCGGTGGTGTTGGAGGTCGGGATGCCCAGCGTCAGCAGCGGGATCAGCGCGGCCGTGACGGTCGCGTTGTTGGCCGCTTCCGGCCCGGCCACGCCCTCGATGGCGCCCTGGTTGCCGAACTCGGCGCGGTCGGCCGGATCCTTGGCCAGCTTCTTCTCCATCGCATAGCTCAGGAAGGTCGGGATCTCGGTGCCGCCGGCCGGGATGCAGCCGAATGGCGTGCCGATGGCGGTGCCGCGCAGCCAGGCCGGGATCGAGCGCTTCCAGTCGCGCGCGCTCATGTGCACGCGGCTGAGCTTGTTCTGGCCCTCGACGACACGACCCTCGTAGAGCACGGCGTAGAGCACCTCGGCCACCGCGAACAGTCCGACCGCGACCAGCACGATCTCGATGCCGTCGAGCAGTTCGGGCACGCCGCCGGTGTAGCGGCCCTGGCCGGAGATCTGGTCGAGGCCGATGCAGCCGGCGGCCAGGCCGATGAACAGCGCCGTCATGCCGCGCAGCGTGCTCTTGCCCAGCACCGCGCTGACGGTGGTGAAGGCCAGCAGCATCAGGAGGAAATATTCCGGCGGGCCGAGCTTGACCGCGAACTCGGCCACGAAGGGCGCGAACATCGTCACGACCACGGTGGCGATGGTGCCGGCGACGAACGAGCCGACGGCCGCCGTCGCCAGCGCCGCCCCGGCGCGGCCGCTCTTGGCCATCTTGTTGCCCTCCATCGCCGTCACCATGCTGGCGGTCTCGCCGGGCGTGTTGAGCAGGATCGAGGTGGTCGAGCCGCCATACATGGCGCCGTAGTAGATGCCCGAGAAGAAGATCATCGAGGCCGTGACGTCGACCTTGCCGGTGATGGGCAGCAGCATCGCCACCGCCACCGCCGGACCGATGCCCGGCAGCACGCCGACGGCCGTGCCGAGGGCGCAGCCCACCAGGCACCACAGCAGGTTGGCGGGTGTGATGGCCGAGGCGAAGCCGGCCATGAGCGCGTTGAAGATTTCCATGTCAGTTTTCCTTCAGTACGCCAGACGAGCAGAGCGCATGTGAGCCCATGAAGCCGAAGCAGGACACAGCGTGGAGCCGACCTTGCCGGACCGCGGATATGGCCCCCTGGAAGGGGGTTGGCGCAGCGACACGAAGTGCGCGAAGACTGGGGGTTGTCGTCATTTCTAGAACCACCCCGTCGAAGTCAGGCCCGGCAGGTTGATGGCCAGGAACTGCGTGAACATCCAGAACACCGGCGCGGAGATCAGCAGCCCGGTGACGACATCGCCGAGCCAGGCGCGCGGCGAGTTCGCCTGCGACTGGCCGGCGGCGCGGCGCAGGCCCTGCACGGCCAGCAGATAGCACAGCGCGCAACTCAGGATGAAGCCGATGGTGGTGATGAGCGCGGCGTTGAGCAGCAGGCCGGCCGTGACCCAGACGAAGCCCGGCCAGTAGGCGCCGACGGCATCGGCGGGCGCATCCATCTCGCGGAAGCCGCCGGTGCGCGACTCCCAGATGATCCAGGCGCCGCACAGCGTCAGCACGACCGAGACCAGCCAGGGCAGGAAGTTGGGGCCGACGCCGCCGTAGCCGGCCTCGCCCGAGATGCTCAGCGCGCCATAGGCCAGCGCCAGCCCGGTGAGGAAGACACCGACGCCCACCAGCGTCTGCGGCCAGACGGCCACGGGCACGAACGGCGGTTCGTGCGGCGTGAGAGGATTCGCCGAAGCGTCGGCAGGAGTCATGGAGTGGATCTCCGAAGAACGTGGGAACTGAAAAAAGGCACGTCGCGCGACGTGCCTTCGAGGCGGGGCCAGGGTCGCGGGGACCCGGCGCGTCAGACCATGCCGGACTTGGTCATGGTGGCGCGCAGGCTGGCGAACTCGTCGTCGACGAACTTGGCGAAGGGCTCGCCGGCGAGCACGGCCGGGGTCCAGTCGTTCTTCTTCGAGGCTTCGGCCCACGACGGCGTCTTGAGCGCGGCCAGCACCAGGTCGGTCAGCGTCTTGCGCTGGTCGGCCGACAGGCCCGGCGCGCCATAGACGCCGCGCCAGTTGCCGATCTCGACGTCGATGCCCTGCTCCTTGAGCGTGGGCACGTTGACGCCGGGCAGGCGATTGGCCGAGGTGACGGCGATGGCGCGCATCTTGCCCGCGGCGATGTATTCGGCGAACTCGCTGTAGCCGCTGCCGCCGACGGTGACGTTGCCACCGAGCACGGCCGCCGTCGCCTCGCCGCCGCCCCGGAAGGCGACATAGTTGATCTTGGACGGATCGGCGCCGACCTTCTGCGCGATCATGGCCGCCGCGATGTGCTCGGTGGAGCCGCGCGAACCGCCGCCCCACTTGACGCTGCCGGGGTCCTTCTTGAGCTGCGCGACGACGTCGGCCATGGTCTTGAAGGGCGAGTTCGCCGGCAGCACGAAGACGTTGTATTCGCTGGAGATGCGCGCGATGGGCGTGGCCTGCGACAGGTTCACCGGCGGCTTGCCGGTGATGATGCCGCCGAGCATCACGGCGCCCATCACCATCAGGGCGTTCGGGTCGTTCTTGGAACCGTTGATGAACTGCGCCAGGCCGAGGGCGCCAGCGGCGCCGCCCTTGTTGTCGTAGGTGACCGTGTCGACCAGCTTGCCGTCGGTCATGGCCTTGCCGAGCGCGCGCCCGGTGGTGTCCCAGCCACCGCCGGGGTTGGCCGGAATCATCATCTTGACGTTGGTGGCGGCGCGGGCCGAGAGCGGGAGGGCACCGGCGGCGGCGAGCGCGGCCAGTGACTTGAGGAAGGTATCGCGACGCATGGGGCAAGTCTCCTGAGGGATGTTTCTGGAAATACCGGGACGGCCGCTATGATGCGCCGCGCTCCTGTCAGTTGGCTGTCCAGCGGACTGGGGTTAACACTCATCCGAAATGCCATGAAGCTGCTGCTCGTCGAGGACGATGCGTCGATGCAGGCGACGCTGCAGCGCGCGCTCGAGCGTCGCCGCATCGACGTGCGCGTGTGCGGCGACGGCGCGCTGGCGCTGGCGCAATGGCAGGCGCTGGAGCCCGACGTGGTGGCGCTCGACCTGAGCCTGCCCCACGTCGACGGCCTGCAGGTGCTGGCCGCGGCGCGGGCCGCGGGACTGCGCACGCCGGTGCTGCTGCTGACCGCGCGCGGCACCGTCGGCGACCGCATCGTCGGCCTCAACGCCGGCGCCGACGACTACCTGCCCAAGCCCTTCGACCTCGACGAACTGGAAGCCCGGCTGCGTGCCCTGCGCCGGCGCCACCAGAACGCGGCGGGCGATCCGCCGGCCGGCCCGCAGGACGTCGGCGGCCTGCACTACGAGACATCGAGCGGCGCCATCTACCACCGCGGCACCGTGCTCGAGCTGACGCCGCGCGAGCTGGCCCTGCTCGCCGCGCTGATGATCCGGCCGGGCCACGCGATGACCAAGGAGCGGCTGTTCGAGCTGGTGTTCCCGGGGGCGACCGAAGTCCAGTACGAGGCGATCGAGGTCGTCGTCTATCGCCTGCGCAAGAAGCTCACCGGCACCGGCGCCGCGCTCCTGACGCTGCGCGGCCTGGGCTATCTGCTGCGCGAGGAGGCGCCGCCAGCGGCATGACGGCATCGTTGCGCACGCGGCTGCTCGCCGGCATCCTGCTGCCCGTGGCCGCGGTGATCGGCGTCAACAGCGCCAGCCTCTATCGCGACAGCCTGGCCGCCGCCACCGTGGCCTACGACCGCACGCTGCTGGCCTCGGCCAAGACCATCGGCGAGCAGCTCGACGTCCAGGGTTACGACGAGCGGGCGCAGCTGCGCTCGGTGGTGCCCTACTCCGCACTCGAGGCGTTCGAGGCCGACAACCAGAGCCACATGTACTACCGGGTCTCGACGCTCGGCGGCGACCTGGTCTCGGGTTTCGCCGACCTGCCGTTCTGGCATGGCCGCCTGCCCAGCAAGCCGCCCTACGCGGCGCTGGTCGACTTCTACGACGACACCTTCCGCGCCGAGCCGGTGCGCGTCGCCGTGCTGCTGCAGCCGGTGGCCAGTGGCAACGGGCGCGGCATGGCGGTGGTCCAGGTCGCCGAGACGCTGGCGCTGCGCGAGACGCTGGCGCGCACCCTGCTCACCGACACGCTCTGGCACCACCTGCTGCTGCTGGGCGTGATCGCGGCGGTGACAGTGATCGTGGTGCAGCGCGCGACGCGACCGGTGCGGCGCCTGGGCGAGGCGATCGAGCGGCGCGCCGCCGACGACCTGTC
The DNA here is from genome assembly GCF_056679935.1 of Variovorax sp. PEI5. Lineage (NCBI taxonomy): Bacteria > Pseudomonadati > Pseudomonadota > Betaproteobacteria > Burkholderiales > Comamonadaceae > Variovorax > Variovorax sp. PEI5. Next base: position 892,612 of record NZ_CM155257.1, on the reverse strand, counting down.
CCCGGTGGAGGCGCCCGACGCTCCGCGCGAGCTGCTGCCGCTGATCGAGGCCACCACCCGGGTGATGACGCGGCTGCAGGGCCTGATCGACCACCAGAACCGCTTCGTGCGCGACAGCGCCCATCAGTTGCGCACGCCGCTCGCCGTGCTCAAGGTGCAGGTGCAGTCGGCGCGCCGGGGCGACCTGCCCGCCGCGCAGGCGCTGGCCGAGATCGATCGCACCGTCACGCGTGCCACGATGCTGGCCAACCAGATGCTTTCGCTTGCCAAGGTCGAGCAATTGCGCCAGCAACCCGACTCGGAGCCGCTCGATCTCGTCGACGTCGTGCGTCAGGTGGTGCTGGATGTCTCGCCGCTGATCGCCGAACGCGCACTGGATTTCGAGTTCGACGCCGATGCCACGCCGGTGGTCGTCAGCGCGCACCGCTGGATGCTGGAGGAGCTGACGCGCAATCTGCTGCACAACGCCATCCGGCACAGCCCGCACGGCGGCATGCTGCGACTGTCGGTGCGACGGGACGACGACGCCATGGCGCTGCTGATGCTCAGCGACGCCGGACCCGGCATCGCGCCCGATCTGCACAGCCGCCTGTTCACGCCCTTCACGACCGGCGGCATGCCGGGGGGATCGGGCTTGGGACTGACCATCTGCCGGGAGATCGTCCGGGCGCTCCATGGCCGGATCGCGTTGGACAATCGGTGCCCGGAGGAACGGATCGAGGGCCTGGACGTCTCGGTGCGGCTGCCCCGCCGCCCGGACTGAGGCCAGGACGCTCCCCGGATTTCGCTTCGACATCAACCAAGGACAAGATGGATCGACTCCGCATCGACAAATGGCTCTGGGCCGCCCGCTTCTACAAGACGCGTTCGCTCGCGGCCGAGGACATCGGCAAGCACCGGGTGCAGGTCAACGGCGACATCGCCAAGGCCTCGCGCGAGGTCAAGGCCGGCGACATGGTGGCCATGCGCCACAACGCGACGACCCGCACGGTCGTCGTGCGCGGACTGAGCAAGCAGCGCGGACCGGCGCCCACGGCCCAGCTGCTCTACGAGGAGACGCCGGAGAGCCTGCAGGCCCTCGAACGCGCGCGCGAGGAACGGCGGCTGGGGAGCGAACCGGCGTTGTCGATCGTCCAGGGCAGACCGACCAAGCGCGAGCGGCGTGACCTCGATGGCGCCGCGCGCGGCTGGGGCAGTCGCTGGAGCGCGAGCCTGGAAGATGGCGAGGATCGGTGAGTCTCGATGCTCGTCGGGAGACCGGTCGGGTGCCCTGTCAGCCAGAATCCCGACTATGTGTAATACGAAAGTTTTTGAGAACGAATCGACGCGTTCTTTCCTTAATTCAACGTGAATAATTTGACATTGATTAACCGAGGGCTCCGCACATACTGATGCCACCAGCTCGGAGAGACAATGAACAAATGGGAAACTGACTTCAGCAAAGCCGTGGCAGCGCTGGAAATCGCCTACGACACCGATGTCCGCGCCTACGCGACGCTGAAGGACGCCAACAAGTCGTCCTGGGGTCTGCAGCCATTGCCGACGTGGCCGGAAGCGGTCAAGACCGGTCCGATGGCACGCGCCCGCGCCGCGCTGATCGCCGCCGAAGACGCCGTGCGCGCCCTGCTCGCACGACGCAGCGCGGCGATCCGGCAGGCCCGCGAACGACGTCTCGCACTCCACGAACGCGGTGCCGCCTTCGCTCCGACCATGCCGATGGTGCTCGAGCCGGCCAAGGCTCTGCCGGCCGGCCTGTTTTCCTTCGAACGCGATCTGCTCCGGGGCGCGGGACGCCACTGAGCCGCTTCCGACTCGCCGCTTCCGACTCGCCCTTTTCCGGCGCGTGGGCGTCGACCGGAAGCAACGGGCCGACGGCGATCCCGCCCCGGACGCTACTGCAACGTGCCGAGCGTCGATTCCATCGACGGGCTGATGAACAGTGGCGACTCCACCAGCCCTTCGCGCGGACCATTCGGCCCGCACATCGCCTGCAGCGCCATGTATCCCGCCGCGAGCGCGGCGTGATAGCTGGTCACCGGCATCTCTGCCGACTCGATCGGCTCATAGATACCCATCTCGTCGTCTTCTTCCTGCACCACCCAGAAATACATGCCGGGGACGGGCTCGTCGACGGTCAGGGCCAGGCGCCGCAATTCGCTGTACTTCTTGGTCATCTCTTGTGGGTTCCAAACGCAACCCCTCGTTTGTAAGAGATGATTCGTTCAAAATGAAGCTTTTAGTTCATACTTTTGGACAAGTCTGAACTAATTGGCAGTTTTCGCTAATAAGTTTTCATTAATGGCCTGATCACCTCGGCAGCCATCCCCTGGACAGAGGTCCGGACCGCGCCGAGGCCACCGGACAGCCGGCAGCGAGCATCGCCGGTGGTCGGCTCAGCGCGATGTCGCGGACGAAGCCGGCAGCGAACGCGGCGCCGGCTTGGTCGCTGTCACGGGGTTCTCGGGCGTCGCGGGTGTGCGGGTCGGCAATCCCGTGGTCGGGGCGGCCTGGGTCGCGCTGACGGCAGGCGACTGCGTCTGCACGGCTTCGCCAGCGACGCCGAGCCAGGTCTTGATCCCCTGATGCCCGCTACATGCAGCCGTGCGGCGCGCTTCGTTGGAGTAGCTGCCGTCGTTGCACAGCGCGGTGCTGCCGGCCGGGGCCTTGGCCGGGGTCGGCTGGGCCTGAGCTTGCACGGCGGTGGTGGCGAGGATCGCGCAGAGAGCGAAGGCTGACAGGCATTTCATGAAGAGGTCTCCGGTTGTGAGGAAGCGGCAGAGATGGCGTGGATCCCGGGAGGACGTCCGATGCCATTTCTCGTCCTGACAGAGTGCCGCGCTCGCGGGTCGGCCTTGTAGGTGCGTTCATCGGATAGGGGTGGGCAAAGTCGACAAGCGCTCAAGATCCACGCGCCAGTGCCGAAGATCCAAGGAGAACCGCCCTCTCCCCACGCACCCGGGGTCGCCATGAACCTCTCCTTCGCGCCATCCACTCCCTCGCCCGCGCTCGACGGTCCGCTGTCGCCGTCGGGCCACCGGGCGCTGGTGGTGCATTCGTCGGAAGAACTGCGGGCGCTCAACGGCAGTTTCGCGACCCTGGTGGTGCACCCATCCGGACGCATCGTACGGGCCAACAACCGGTTCCTGCGGCAGTACGGCTATGAACCCGAGGACATCGTGGGCGTCGATTTCGCCCGCCTGAGCCCGACCGTGGACCGCCTCCCTGAGAGCGCCGCGCGCGAGTGGCGCCGCGTGCTCGACGGCGAGTCGTCCGGCATCGAGCGGCTGCGCCTGCACAAGGATGGCACGCTGCACTGGATCGAGGCCTTCTATTCCGTCCTCCAGGACGGCGAGGGCCGGATCGCGCAGGTCGTGGAGCTCTCCCACGACATCACCGACCGGGTCGAGCGCGCGACCGACGACCGGGGGCAGATCCTCGCGATCAACGCATCGCAGGCGGTGATCCAGTTCGCGCTGGATGGCACCGTGCTGGATGCGAACCGGCTTTTCCTCGATGCGATGGGCTATCGGCTCGACGAGATCGTCGGCCATCACCATCGGCTGTTCGTGGCGCCGGAGGAAGCCGGGACGCAGCACTACGCCGCCTTCTGGGCGCAGTTGGCCGCCGGCCAGCACCACGCGGGCGAATACCGCCGGCTCGGCAAGGATGGCCGCGAAGTCTGGCTGCAGGCCACCTACAACCCGATCTTCGATCCCATGGGGCGGCCACAGAAGGTCGTCAAGTACGCCACCGACGTCACCCGGGAACGGCAGCTGCTGTCGGAGTTCAAGTGGCAGATCACGGCATTGCGCAAGTCGCATTGCGTCATCGCCTTCGACATGCAGGGGGTGGTGCTCGATGCCAACGACCTCTTCCTGCGGGCGATGGGCTACCGGCTCGAGGAGATCGTCGGCCGCCACCACCGCATCTTCGTCGACGCGGCGCACACCCATGGCGCGGAATACGCGGCCTTCTGGCAGGCGCTCGCGGCCGGCCACCACCAGTCGGGCCAGTACCAGCGGATCGACCGCGAGGGCCGGGAGGTCTGGCTGCAAGCCGACTACAGCCCGGTCTTCGATCTGGCGGGTCGGCCGATCAAGGTCGTCAAGTACGCCAAGGTGGTCACGCAGGAGAAACGCCGGCAGGCCGAGCACCAGGGCCAGATCGCCGCCATCCACAAGGCGCAGGCCGTCGTCGCCTACCACCTCGATGGCAGCATCCTCGACGCCAACGAGAATTTCCTCGATCTCATGGGCTATCGCCTGTCGGAGCTGCGCGGGCGCCACCACCGGATGTTCGTCGAGGCCGAGCTGGCCGATTCCGCGGCCTATGCGGCGTTCTGGCAGGCGCTGGGTCGTGGCGTCTACCAGGCCGGCGAATTCAAGCGCATCGGCAAGGACGGGCGTGAGGTGTGGCTGCAGGCCACCTACAACCCGATCATGGACATGGCGGGACGGCCCCTCAAGGTCGTGAAGTACGCCACCGACATCACGCAGCAGAAGCTGCGCCAGGCCGATTTCCAGAGCCAGATCGCCGCGATCGACAAGTCGCAGGGCACGATGACGCTCGCGCTGGATGGCACCATCCTCGGCGCGAATGCCAATCTCCTCGCCACGCTGGGCTACCGGCTCGACGAGATCGTCGGGCGCGACCACCGCATCCTGCTGGAACCGCTGGCCGCCGAGACGGCGGAACACACCGCTTTCTGGGCCACGCTGCGCTCGGGGCGCTTCGTCTCCGGACGCTACAAGCGCATCGGCCGCGATGGCCGCGAGATCTGGTTGCAGGCCTCGTACAACCCGATCTTCGATCTCGACGGCGAACTCTGCCGGGTGATGAAGTTCGCGATCGACATCACGGCCGATGTCGCCATGGCCGAAGCCTTCGAGGATGCGCGGCGGCAGGCGCATCACGACGCGGCGACCTCGCTGCCCAACCGCATCCGGCTGGCCGGCTTCCTGGCCACGCACCTGGCCAACGAGGGTTCACGCCTGGCCGTCATGTACCTCGACCTCGACCGCTTCAAGGCGATCAACGACACCCATGGCCACCTGGTGGGGGACAAGGTGCTGGGCGAGGTCGCCGACCGCCTGCGACGCTCGCTGCGACCCGACCAGATCGCCGCGCGCATCGGTGGTGACGAGTTCGTCATCGCGGCGCCGCACCTCGCCGAGGAGGAGATCACCCAGTACTGCCAGCACATGCTGGAGCTGCTGGCGTTGCCGATCGCGCACGAGGGCGGCGAACTCTTCATCGGCGCCTCGATCGGCATCGCCATGGCACCGACCGACGGCACCAGCCCGGACGAACTGCTGCGCGCGGCCGACACCGCGCTCTACCGCTCCAAGAACAACGGCCGCGGCACCTACTGCTTCTTCTCCACCCGCATGAACGACCGGCTGCAGGCCCATCGGCGCCTGACCGAGGAGATGCGGCGCGGCATCGGCGCTGGCGAGTTCTTCCTGGAATTCCAGCCGCGCTTCGATGCCCATACCAAGACCATCCGCAGCGCCGAGGCGCTGGTGCGTTGGCAGCATCCCGAGCACGGCAAGATGGCGCCGGACCTCTTCATCCCGCTGGCGGAGCGCAACGGACTCATCCTGCCGCTGGGCGACTGGGTGCTGCTGACCGCCTGCCAGACGGCGCGCGACTGGCCAGAGATCGGCGTCTCGGTCAACGTGTCGCCGGTCCAGTTCCGGGACGACCGGCTGGTCGAACGGGTGCGCCACGCGCTCGAGCTCAGCGGCCTCGCGCCGGGCCGCCTCGAGATCGAGCTGACCGAGGGCGTGCTGCTCGAGGACGCCAAGTGGGCCGGCGCGACGATGCGCGAACTCAAGGCCCTGGGCGTCAGGCTCGCCGTCGACGACTTCGGCACGGGCTACGCGTCGCTGAGCTACCTGCGCTCGTTCCCGTTCGACGTCATCAAGATCGATCGCCAGTTCATCGGCGATCTGGAGCCGATCGCCGGTGGTCGCGCCATCGTCCAGGCGATCCTCGCCCTGGGCAAGGCGCTGGGTCTCACGGTCACGGCCGAAGGCGTCGAGACCGACCGGCAACTGGAGATGCTGGTGGAGGACCACTGCGCCGAGGTGCAGGGTTTCCTGCTGGCACGGCCGATGGCGGCGGCGCAGCTGGGTCGGCTCTTCTGGAGCGACGACCATGATCGTTCGAACGCCACGAAGAAGCCGCCCCGGGACGGCACGTTGCGGCTGATCGTCTGACCCGACGCTTCCCACGGAGTGTCCGAAGCTTCCACAATCCTTCCATGCCTAACCATCGTCCTCTGTCCGATCAGGAACTCATCGACGTCTCGCACCATTGGCGTCGCCTCGCACTCACCGGAACCCCGGGTGCCGTCGCCGAGGCGCGGCGGTACGAAACGGAATTGCGCCGCCGCTTCGGTACGCTCGATCTCGACGCGTCGGCGGGGGACCGCCCGGACCGGCAGCCCGCCACCCCGTCCGGCAGCGCCCCGTGGCCAGCCACCCCGTCGACCACCGATCGGTCGGATGGCGACACCGGCGACGTCGCGGCCAGGGTCGCGACACGCTCGGCGGAGGCGTTGCACGAACTGCTGCACAACCTGCGAGTGCTGCTGGCCATGGACATCGTCTTCGTCGCCGAGTTCGTCGACGGCCACAAGATCTATCGCCACATCGACCACGACGAGGAAGACCCGGTTCCGGTCAAGACCGGCGATTCAGCGCCCCTGGAGACGACGCTGTGTCAGCGAGTCGTCGATGGGCGGTTGCCGGAACTGCACCCGGACGCGCGCGCCGAAATGGAACTCGCAGGACTGGCGGCCGCCACGACCATGAACATCGGCGCCTATCTCAGCACGCCGGTGGTCCGGCGCGATGGTACCGTCTACGGCACGCTGTGCTGCATCAGTCACACGGCGCGATCGGCGCTCGGCAACCGGCAGATCGACGCCCTGCGCCACGTCGCGGGCATCGTCGCGGCCGAACTCGACAAGCATCGGGGCTGAAGGCCACCGGGGTCCCTCCGCCCGGCTCGCGCGATCAGTCGAGCGCGCCGCGCGAGAACCAGGTCCGGACTTCCTCGGCGAAACGCGCCTGAGCCTCACCCGCCGCCTGATGGGCCTGGCGCCATGCCTTTAGCGCTTCGCGGTCGGTGTCGGGTCGGCCCTGCAGTGCTTCCCAGGCGCTTCGCTCGGTCTCGGCCGCCGTGTCGGCCTGTTCGCGCGCAGCAAGGAATGAGGGAGAAAAATCGGGGGATGAGGCAGCATCGGTCATGGGATCGTTTATCGCTGCGGACGACCGGCGCGGCTGTCGGCGTTTCCCCCCGGCATGGATGTCCGGCCTGCGCGGCGTCATGTCCCGCCCCCACACGACCAGGATGAAGCGCCATGAAAAAAGCCCCGACACCTTGTGGGTGCGGGGCCTTGGGATCGTCAAAGACGATGTCTGGCGGAACCGGAGGGATTCGAACCCTCGATGAGGCTCTACACCCCATACTCCCTTAGCAGGGGAGCACCTTCGGCCACTCGGTCACAGTTCCTGAGCCGTCGATTATGCCATCCCGAAAGCCGGTTTTTCGGCTCCTCTACGATTCTTTATGCAACCGGCTGGTCGAGATCGAACGCCTTGTGCAGGGCGCGCACGGCGAGCTCCATGTATTTCTCGTCGACGACGACGGAGGTCTTGATCTCGGACGTGGAGATCATCTGGATGTTGATCCCCTCCTCGCTCAGCACGCGGAACATCTTGCTGGCCACGCCGACGTGGCTGCGCATGCCGATGCCCACGATGCTGACCTTGCAGATCTTGGTGTCGCCGACGACCTCGGCGGCACCCAGCGTCGGCAGCACCTTGGCCTTGAGCAGATCGACCGTGCGCGCATAGTCGTTGCGGTTGACGGTGAAGCTGAAGTCGGTCCGGCCATCCTTGCTCAGGTTCTGGATGATGACGTCGACCTCGATGTTCGCGTCGGCGACGGCACCCAGGATGTGATAGGCGATACCGGGCTTGTCGGGCACGCCCAGGACCGAGATCTTGGCTTCGTCGCGATTGAATGCGATGCCGGATACGACGGCTTGTTCCATGTTTTCGTCTTCCTCGAAAGTGATCAGCGTGCCGGACTTGGCCTCTTCATCGATGTTGATGTCCCAGGGCGTGAAGCTCGAGAGCACGCGCAGCGGGACCTTGTACTTGCCGGCGAATTCCACCGAGCGGATCTGCAGCACCTTGGAGCCCAGGCTCGCCATCTCCAGCATCTCCTCGAAGCTGACGGTGGTCAGGCGCCGCGCGTCGGGCTCCACGCGCGGGTCGGTGGTGTAGACGCCGTCGACGTCGGTGTAGATCAGGCATTCGCTCGCCTTCATCGCCGCGGCGATGGCGACGGCCGAGGTGTCGCTGCCGCCGCGTCCGAGCGTGGTGATGTTGCCGGCCTCGTCGACGCCCTGGAAACCGGTGATGACGACCACCCGACCGGCTTCGAGGTCGGCGCGCACGCGCTCGTCGTCGATGCGTTCGATGCGGGCCTTGGTGAACGAGCTGTCGGTGCGTACCGACACCTGCCAGCCGGCATAGCTCACCGCCGGCACGCCCTCGGCCTGCAGCGCAATGGCCAGCAGCGCCGAGGAGGCCTGCTCGCCGGTGGAGGCCAGCATGTCGAGTTCACGGAAATGCTCGGTGCCGGCGCTGCTCGTGGCGAGTTCCTTGGCGAGACCCAGGAGGCGGTTGGTCTCGCCGCTCATGGCGCTCGGGACGACGACCATCTGGTGGCCGGCGCGCGACCACTTGGCCACGCGTTTGGCGACATTCTTGATGCGCTCGGTCGAGCCCATCGACGTGCCGCCGTATTTGTGAACGATCAATGCCATGTGGATGAAATCAGGACTGGAAGAAAGAGGTCGGCCGCATCGGCGCATGGCCGCGGGTCAGGGGGAAGGCGCGGCATTGTACCAACGCAGATTCGCGCCCTCGCGCTCGACGAAGCCATCGGCCACCTTCAGGCGGATGCCGTGGCCGCGCGTGGTGCAGGCCTCCACCTGCACCAGGAGCTGGAGCAGCTGCGCTTCACTGGGCACCACTGCGTGCGCCTGCCGCAGCCACTGGCGCAGGGCGTTGGCCCGCCGCTCCTGCGGCAGGCGCCGCAACGCGTCGATGGCGGGCGGCATGCCGGTCGCGGCGAGGTCGTCCATGGCCAGGGCGACGAGCAGCTCCGATGCCCGCGCGGCATTGCGCGCGGAGCGGGCGAAGGTTTCGCGATATCGCGGCAACACCTCGGCGAGCACCGGCAACAGGCGCCGACGGATGCGATTGCGCGTGTAGCGCTCGTCGACGTTGCTGGGATCCTCGATGAATGCGATGCCCGCCTCGACCAGTCCCCGCCGCAGGGCATCCGCGGGCACGGCGAGGAGTGGACGGTGGAACACGATGCCATGGCGACGCATCTCACGGGGCATGCCGGCCAGTCCGTCGAGCCCGGCGCCACGTCCGAGCGCGATCAGCATCGTCTCGACCTGGTCGTCGGCATGTTGCGCCAGCAGCACGTGAGCCAGGCCATGGGTCCGGGCCAGACCGGCCAGGGTCAGGTAGCGGGCGCGTCGCGCGGCATCCTCGGGACTCTCGCCCGGACGATGGCGAGCATCGATGCGTCCCGCGTGCAGCGGGATGCCCAGGGCACCGCAGATGAGCCCGCAATGACGCTGGAAATCGTCGGCCGCCGCCTGCAGTCCGTGGTGGACATGCAGCGCCCGCACCCGGTCGGGCCACAAGTTCGCGGCCGCATGGAGCAAGGCGGTGGAATCGGCACCGCCGCTGTAGGCGATGCCGATACGGATGTCGGGATCGGATGCGACCGGGGACGCGGCCCAGTGCCTCAGCGCGTCGAGCGCGGGATCGGTCGATGGCACGGGAGGTGCCGCGTCGGAGGACGACGCCGTCGTGCCCGGCGCCGCTCGTTCAGCGTCCGCTCTCGGCCTTGGTGTCCGAGAAGCGGCCATAGCTCTGCAGGCGCTCGTAGCGCCGTGCGAGCAGTTCCTTGACCGACAGGTCGCTCACCTGGCGGAAGGCATCGTTCAACGCCCGCTTCAGGAACGCGGCCATCTGGCGATGATCGCGGTGAGCGCCACCCACGGGCTCGTTGACGATCTTGTCGACCAGGCCCAGCGCCTTCAGTCGATGCGCCGTGATGCCCAGCGCATCGGCCGCCTCCTGCGCCTTGTCGCTGGTCTTCCACAGGATGGAGGCGCAACCCTCGGGACTGATGACCGAATAGATCGAGTACTGCAGCATCACCAGCTGGTCGCCCACCGATAGCGCCAGCGCCCCGCCGGAGCCGCCCTCGCCGATGATGGTGACGATGACCGGCACCTCCAGCTGCGCCATCTCGAAGATGTTGCGGCCGATCGCCTCGGACTGGCCGCGCTCCTCGGCATCGATGCCCGGATAGGCGCCGGGCGTGTCGACGAAGGTGAAGACCGGCAGCTTGAACTTCTCGGCCGTCTTCATCAGGCGCAAGGCCTTGCGGTAGCCTTCCGGCTTGCTCATGCCGAAGTTGCGCATCGTGCGTTCGCGCGTGTCGCGACCCTTCTGATGGCCCAGCACCATGCATGGCGTGCCGTTGAAGCGGGCCAGGCCGCCAACGATCGAGAGGTCGTCGGCGAAATGCCGGTCGCCATGCAGTTCGACGAAATCCGTGAAGATCTCGTGGACGTAGTCGAGGGTGTAGGGGCGTTCCGGATGCCGGGCGATCTTGGTGATCTTCCAGGGCGTCAGGTCGCTGTAGATGTCCTTGGTGAGCTGCTGGCTCTTCTTGCCGAGTTGATCGATCTCGTCGGAGATGTCGACGGCGGATTCGGTCTGCACGTAGCGCAGTTCCTCGATCTTGCTTTCGAGTTCCGCGATCGGCTGCTCGAAATCCAGGAAGGTTCGTTTGGCCAACGTCTTCTCCTTTTTGTTGTCAGTACGCGACCGGCACCGGGTCGAGCGACCGCCAAATATACCAAGTCGCCACGCTGCAATAGGGGGCCCAGGCCACCCCGACCTCGCGCAGATCGGAGCGGCTCACCGGCTCGCCCGAAAAGTAGTTGCGGCTCACACCGCTGATCAGTCCGACATCGTCCAGCGGCAGCACGTTGGGCCGCATCAGGTGGAAGATGAGGAACATTTCCGCGGTCCAGCGGCCGATGCCGCGGATGGCCACCAGCTCCTCGACGATCATCTCGTCGGTCATGTCCTGCCAGGCATCGAAGTGCACCGCACCGGAATTGAAATGGATCGCCAGGTCGACGAGGTATTCGACCTTGCGCGCCGACAGCCCGGCGCCGCGCATGTCGTCGACCCGCAGCTTCAGCACGCTGTCGGGGGTCAGGTCGCTCGGCAACTGGACGAAGCGGTCCCAGACGGCCTGCGCGGACTTCACCGAGATCTGCTGGCCGACAATGCTGCGCGCCAGGGTCACGAAGGCATCGCCGCGCGATTCGAGACAGGCATCGCCGAACTGCGGGATCAGCCGCTTCATCACGCGATCCTTCTTCGAGAGATGGCGGCAGGCCTCCTCCCAGTAGTCCGGCGTGATGACGCGCACCGGGACGTCTGCCGCCGCCATGGCGACCTTGGAGATGGGAGTCTTCACTGCGCGGTGGCCCAGGTGGTGCCGCTGGCCGAGTCCTTGAGCATGATGCCCTGGGCGAGCAGGTCGGCGCGGATGCGATCGGCCGTCGCGAAATCGCGATTCGCCTTGGCCTCGGCCCGCTGATCGATCAGGGTCCGGATCGCGGCGTCGTCGAGCACGCTGCCGGCCTGCAGGAAACGCTGGGGCTCGTCCTGGAGGATGCCGATGCAGCCGCCGAGCGCGCGCAGCAATGCCGCCAGCTCCGGCGAACGCGTGCGATTGACCTCCCCCGCCAGATCGAACAGTATCGCCACGGCCTCGGGGGTGCCGAAGTCCTCGTCCATCGCGGCCTTGAAACGCGCCGCGTGACCGATCGACCAGTCGATCGATGCCGGCGCCAGCGGCTGCGGCGTCACGCCATGCAGCGCGGTGTAGAGACGGCGCAGCGAGGCCCGCGCGTCGTTCAGGTGCGCATCGCTGTAGTTGAGCGGACTGCGATAGTGGGCGCGCAGGACGAAGAAGCGCACCGTCTCCGCATCGAAACTCTTGAGTACGTCGCGGATCAGGAAGAAGTTGCCCAGGCTCTTGGACATCTTCTCGTCGTCGACGTTGATGAAGCCGTTGTGCATCCAGTAGCGCGCGAGCGGTCGGCCGTTGGCGCCCTCGCTCTGCGCGATCTCGTTCTCGTGGTGCGGAAACTGGAGATCGGCGCCGCCGCCGTGGATGTCGATGGTCTCGCCCAGCAGCGCACAGGCCATGGCCGAGCATTCGATGTGCCAGCCGGGTCGCCCGGGACCATAGGCGCTCGCCCATTTCACTTCCTGCGGCTCGTCGGGCTTGGCGCCCTTCCACAGCGCGAAGTCCAGCGGATCGTCCTTGCCATCCAGCACCGCGACCCGCTCGCCCGCGTGCAGTTCATCGAGCGACTTGCCGCTCAACCGGCCATAGCCGGGGAACTTGCGCACCGCGTAGTTCACGTCGCCTGCCGGTGTGCGGTAGGCCAGTCCCTTGTCCTCGAGCGTGCCGATCATCGAAAGCATCTGCGCAACATGATCGGTGGCGCGCGGTTCGTGCGTAGGCGGTTCGATACCCAGCGCGTCGGCATCCTCGTGGAGCGCGTCGATCATGCGGTCGGTCAGCGCCCGGACGGTCTCGCCGTTCTCCACCGAGCGGCGGATGATCTTGTCGTCGATGTCGGTGATGTTGCGCACATAGGTGACGTCGAACCCGCTGGTCCGCAGCCAGCGCTGCACGACGTCGAACGCGACCATCGAGCGGGCGTGCCCGATGTGGCAGAAGTCGTAGACCGTCATGCCGCAAACATACATTCGCACACGGCCGGACTGTATCGGAGAAAACTCCTGCATTTCACGCGACAGCGTGTTGTAGATGCGCAAACTCATGGAATTCGGGAAGCGTCGGATCGCACCCGGCCGGAGGCAGGTGGACGATCGGGTTTTCAGGGAGGGGGAAGGCCTTCGCACGAGGGGTTGGGCATGGCCCCTCGGCTACAATCCGGTCAGTATAAACGGCCCTCGACGGGCAATCCCCCGGGTGTTCCGCGTGCCTTGCCCGCCGTGCCCGCGTCGTCTCCTCCCACTCCCACGCACGCCGCTTTCCCCGAGACTCCATGAAGCACGCCGCCCTCCTCTCCTTCGTGTCCGGTCCGGCCCTGCGGCGCTCGGTCGCCGCGCTGATGTTCCCGATGCTGGCGCTCGCGGGCGTCACGGCGCGGGCCGACGAGTATGGCGACGTCAACCGGCTGCTGCGCCAGGGCTCGCCCGCCGAGGCGCTGGCCAAGGCCGATGCCTACATCGCCGGCAAGCCACGCGATCCGCAGATGCGATTCCTGCGCGGCGTGATCCTCACCGAACAAGGGCGCACGGCCGATGCCACGCTCGCCTTCACGCAGCTGACGCAGGATTTCCCCGAACTGCCCGAGCCCTACAACAACCTGGCCGCCCTCTATGCGCAGCAGAGCCAGTTCGAGCGCGCGCGCGATGCGCTGGAGACGGCCATCCGCCTGAGTCCGGCCTATTCGACCGCCTACGAGAACCTCGGCGACGTCTATGCCCGATTGGCGGCCCAGACCTACGACCGCGCGCAGAAGCTTGCGCCGGCCAGCGCCACGATCGCGCCCAAGGTCGCCGCGTTGCGCCAGGTCTTCGCGACGCCGAATCCGGACACCCTGCCCGCGGCCACGCCGGTCCCGCGCCGCATCCCGAACAACAACCGCTGATACCGCCGACCCCGCGCGGACCTTCCGCGGGTCGCGCCCGGCGCCACCAGGCCTCATCCATGTCCCTGTCCGTCTCGTCCTATGTCCGTCAGTCCCGCCGCATCGTGCTGCGGGCCACCACGCTGCTGGCGCTCTCCCTCGCCATGTCCGGACCCGCGCTGGCCCAGGGCGCGGCGCCGCGCGTGAAGCTGGCCACCTCGGCCGGCGACATCGTGCTCGAGCTCGCGCCCGAGAAGGCCCCGAAGACGGTCGCCAATTTCCTGCAGTACGTGCGCGACAAGCACTACGACGGCACGGTCTTCCACCGGGTCATCGACGGCTTCATGATCCAGGGCGGCGGCTACGCGGCGGACTTCAAGGAGCGCCCCACACGCGCCCCGGTCCCGCTCGAGGCGCGCAACGGCCTGAGGAACGAGCGCTACACCGTCGCCATGGCCCGGACCTCCGACCCGGACTCCGCCACGGCGCAGTTCTTCATCAACGTCAAGGACAACGCCAACCTCGACGCGCCCAACCCCGACGGCCACGGCTACACCGTCTTCGGCAAGGTCGTCTCCGGCACCGAGGTCGTCGACCGGATCCGCGCCGTGCGCACCACCAGCCAGGGCCGCATGCAGAACGTGCCGGTCGACCCCATCACCATCCAGTCCGCCACCATCGTGGCGAAATAACGAAGGAGCTTCTTCCATGAGCAACCCCCAAGTCGAACTCAGCATCAAGAACCACGGCACGATCACGCTCGAACTCGATCGCGCCAAGGCCCCGAAGTCGGTCGAGAATTTCCTCTCCTACGTCAAGAAGGGCCACTACGACAACACCGTGTTCCACCGCGTGATCCCGGGCTTCATGGTCCAGGGTGGCGGCTTCGAGCCCGGCATGCAGCAGAAGCCGACCGCCGGCGAGATCGAGAACGAGGCCAACAACGGCCTGAAGAACGACATCTACACGGTCGCCATGGCCCGCACCAGCGCGCCGCATTCGGCCACCGCCCAGTTCTTCATCAACATCGCCAACAACGGCTTCCTCAACCACACCGCGCCGTCGGCCCAGGGCTGGGGCTATGCCGTGTTCGGCAAGGTCGTCGCCGGCACCGAGGTGGTCGACAAGATCAAGGCCGTCAAGACCGGCCGCAAGGGCTTCCATGACGACGTCCCGCTCGAGGACGTGGTGATCGAGAAGGCCACGATCCTGTCGGAATAACTCCGCGCCTCCCATCGCGGACACCCGACGGCGCGCTGCTGACACGCGAACCGACATGAGCGAGACCCCCTTCGCCGAGATCGTCGCGCCGTCCGGCTGGCGCACCGTCGACCTCTTGTCCGACCTGCATCTGCAGGCCGGCGAAGCCGCCACCTTCGATGCCTGGCGCGGCTATCTCGAGACCACGCCGGCGGATGCGGTCTTCTTCCTCGGCGACCTGTTCGAACTGTGGGTCGGGGACGATGCCGCCGCGCAGGCGGACGGCTTCGAGGCCGAATGCGCGCGACTGCTGCGACAGGCCGCCACGCGACGGCCGCTCTTCTTCATGCATGGCAATCGCGACTTCCTCGTCGGCGCGGGCTTCGCTGCGCAGTGCGGCATGACGCTGATCGACGACCCGTGCGTGCTGGTGTTCCAGGGCGAGCGCTGGCTGCTCTCGCATGGCGACCTGCTCTGCCTGGGCGACACCGACTACCTGGCCTTCCGCGCCCGCGTCCGCACGGCCGACTGGCAGCGCGAATTCCTGGCCCAGCCCCTGGACCAGCGCCGCGCGGTCGGTCGCTCCATGCGCACGCAGAGCGAGCATCGCAAGCGCGACCCCGATGCCGTCTGGGCCGACGTCGATACGCCGGCCGCGCTCGACTGGCTGCGACGATCGGGCGCGCGCACCCTCATCCACGGACATACCCACCGGCCGGCCGACCACGCGCTGGACGACTCGGGTGCGCTGCGCCGCATCGTCCTGAGCGACTGGGACGTCGCCGCCGAGCCTCCCCGGGCGCAACTGGTGTGCCTCTCGGCCACCGGCGCGCAGCGGGTCGACCTGCGCTGAGCCGCACGGACCGCCCATGTTCGGCTGGCTCCGCAGCCTTCGCGCCACGCCCCCCATCCCCGATGCGCTCTGGCGGGCCACGCTGGAGCGCTATCCGTTCCTGGCCGGGCGCGCCGCCGCGGACCTGGCCCGGCTGCGCGCGCTGACCGCCGAATTCCTGCGCGACAAGGAATTCAATGGCGCGCAGGGCTTCGTCATCACCGACGAGGTGGCGCTGGCGATCGCCGCGCAGGCCGTGCTGCCGGTGCTGCACCTGGCCGGCGGACTCGACTGGTACGACGATTTCGTCGGCATCGTGGTCCATGCCTCGGAAGTGGTGGCACGGCGCCGCACCACCGACGAGAACGGGGTCGTGCACGAGTACGACGAGGTCGTCGCCGGCGAGGCGATGGATCGCGGTCCCGTGATGCTGAGCTGGCGCGACGTGCTGGCGAGCGGCTCGGTCGCCGGCTACAACGTGGTCGTGCACGAGTTCGTCCACAAGATCGACATGCGTGGTGGCGATGCCGATGGCTGCCCACCCCTGCCGGCCGGCTTCCGGGGCACGTCGAACGCGCGCGACGCGCGCACCGCCTGGCTGGCCGTGCTGCAACCGGCCTTCGATGCGTTCCGCGAGCAGACCGTGATCGCCGAACGCTTCGGCGGCGCGCAACCCTGGCTCGACGCCTATGGCGCCGAATCGATCAGCGAATTCTTCGCCGTGGCTTGCGAGGCATATTTCGTCGACCGGGCCACCTTCCAGCGGGAATTCCCGCCACTGGTGGCCTTGTTCGATGCGTTCTTCGGTCCCGCGCAGCGACCCGCGCCATGAGCAACGGCTCGAGGGTGCATGACACCGTCGAGCCGTCGATCCGGTCGCTCGCCGAAGCCCTCGCGGGCCCCGACGGAACTCAAACCCCCCTGCCTACTTCCGCAACAACGCCTTCAGTGCGTTCTGCAGACGGCGTGCCGCGTTGGAATCGTGCGGCGTGGCGAACACCTTGCCGGCATCCTCGCCCCAGGTCTGGCCCGGCGCCGGATCACCACGACGCGTCAGCAACTTGAGCTGGAGGGCGCGGCGGGCATCGATCTGGTCGGCCGGCGTCGGCACCTCGGCCGCCATCTCCAGCCGCAGCAGTGCCTCCGAGGCCGCCTCGGGCGACGCGGCGGGTGCCGATCCGACCGCCTGCGACCAGGCACCACGCACCGACGGCGACACGGCACGGCCGAGTTCCTGGACGCTCGGCAGCTGACCGGCGTCACGCTTCTCCCAGGCACCGAGAAGCTGCGTGAGCGCTTCGCCGTGGGCCTGTGCGGCCAGCTTGCGCAGCGACATCTCGGCGTGTTCCAGCGCCTCGCGCTGCGCCCGGAATGCGGCATCGCCCAGGCGGGGACCCCGATCCTCGAAACGCGGCGGACGGTCGCCGAAGCGATTCGCGCCCGGACCGCCACGGGCATCGGAGCGGCCCCCATCCGGACGCGGTCCGCGATCGTTGGGTCGACCGCCGGGACCGCTGCGACCATCGCGTCGATCGCCACCGCCGAAGCGGCCGTCGCGGCCGACCGGGGCCGCATCGGCCTTGCGCGTGGCGGGACGATCGTCGCCACGTCGGGCCACCACCGCCTTGACGGCCGGCTTGGGCGGCGCGGCGGGCGCCGGCGTCTCGTCGGGCAATGCGCCCGCGGTGTTGTCGCCGGCGTCGGCGCGGGCGCCGGCATCCGAGCTGTTCGCGGGAGCGATCAGGTCGACCGGTGCCGCCGCGGCAGGCGCCGGCACGGCGTCGTCGCCCTCGGCCGGCTCCAGCGGCGCCGGCACGGCGGCTTCCTGGGCGCTGGGCTGCACATGCGCACCCTCGCCGAACTCGGCCGCCGCCTGACCGGGCGCAACCACCTCCGTGGCGCCGACCGGCGGGCCGTCGCTGCCCGACGTGGCGACCGGTGCGGCCGGCGCCGGAGCGGGTGCCGGTGGGGGCGCCTCGCCGCGCAACGCGCCTTCGAGGCGGGCCACGGCGGCGCGGATCTTCTGGGCATCGCCGGTGGCATTGGCCGCCTCCAGCGCCTTCGAGGCCTCGAGCACGTGGCGATCGTGTTCGCTCATGGCGGAAGTCGCCTTCTCGCGCTCCGCCGTCTTGCGATTGAAGGCCTCGTCGATGGGCGCGCGGAAGGCATCCCACATCTTCTGTTCGTGGCGGCGGTCGAGCGGCACGCTCTGCGCCTCGGCCTGCCAGCGCTGCTGCAGCGCCTTGACGGCATCGATGCGCAGCATCGGCGCGGCGCCCAGCTCGACGGCTTCTCCGATCATGGCCTGGCGCCGCTCGATGCTGGCCTTCTGTGCCGTCTCGAATGGCGCGCGCGCGGCACCGAAGGCCTCGTTCCATTGCGGCTGCAGTTCGGCGAAGAGCTTCTCGCCGACGTGGCCGGCATCGCGCCAGCGGTCGGCGAACTGATGCAGGGCGCGGTTGTGCGCCTTCAGGTCGGTGGCCTCCGCATGCTCGGCGGCCCAGGCGCGGACCTCCTCGATCAGCGCGAGACGATGCGCGCGGTGCTCGGCGGCATCGGCGCGGACCTTGTCGAGCCAGGCCTCGACGACCTTGTGCGCCTCGTTGCAGGCTTCGTCGAAGCGCTTCCAGAGCGCGTGATTGGGCACGCCACCCTGGTCGGCCTGCTTCCACTGCTCGCGCAGCGCGCGCAGGTTCTCCTGGATCTTGCGACCACCCAGCGCTTGGCCCTCGGGACGCTTGAGCAAGCCCTCGGCCTTGGCGACCAGCTCCTCGCGCACCTTGTCGGCGCTCCAGCGCTGCCAGCCCTCGAGTTCACCGGCGGCAACCAGCGCGGCATGCACGCGCGCCTCCAGCGGCGCCTCGACCAGCTTGCCATGCTCCTTGAGCACGGCGCGCAGGGCGGCGGCGGCACCGGCGCTGCCCTTGCCATGGCCTTCGGCGGTTTCCTTCTCCAGCGTGGCCAGCGCGCCTTCCACGGCGACCTGCGCCGCGGCGAACTTCTCCGGATCGGCCTTGGCCGAGCCGGTCTTGACCGTCTTCACGGGTGCCGAGGCGGCGGCCGTGGCGGCCGCATGCGTGGCGGCCTCGGTCGGCAGGCCGCGCGCGGCGCGCAGCTCGTCGGCCCACACCGGCACCGGCGGCAGCGGCGCGGCCGCATCGGCGGCTGCCGCGATGGCCTGGGCCAGGGCGACATGGAAGGCATCCGACACCACCAGCAACTGGGCCTTGGAGGCTTCGAGCTGCGGCGCGAAGCGGGCGTCGAGGCTGCTCCAGTTGGGGTCGCCCGCCAGTTCGCCCGCCTGCTGCTGCCAATGGGCGACATCACCGCGCAGCGCTTCCTCGGCGGCCTGGGCATTGCGCCAGCCCTTGGTCGAGAGCACCTCGAAGCGCTGCGCCAGCAGCACGGCGGCCTCGCGCTGGACCTGCGCGCGATGCTGCAGGTCCTCGATGCCCTTGACGCGCTCGGCCAGCCGGTTCTTGAAGCCCGCGAGCGGTTCGCGCGACAGCGGCGCCCCGGCACGGGCCGCATCGCGCTGCCATGCCATCGCATCGGCGATGTTCAGCTTGGACTGGCCCAGCAGGGTCTCGGCCTTGGCCGCCCACTCGGCGGCGATGGTCTCCTGGCCCTTGGCGCGCTTGATCTCGTCGAGCTTCTCGCGCAGCAGTCGCGCGGCGCCCTTGTCGCGGCCGCTCAGTTCCTTGAACACGCCCTGCATCTGCTCGGCCGTGGGGTTCGTCGCGAGCCAGTCGCGGATGCGCTGGGCCCGTTCACCCGACGTCGGCGCGGTGAAGGCGCCGCCGGTGAGGGTGTCGAGGGACTGGAGATCGTGGTGCTTGGAGGAATTGGAGGTCACTGCGCGCTGCTGAAACGTTGTCTGGATGGAAAGGGAAACCAGCCCGGTCCGGAATTCGGACGGCCGGTCAACGGCATCATTTTCACCGACCGGCGGCCAATCGTCTCAACGGGTCGCCAGATTGAGTTGCGCGGAGGGTTTCCAGCCCTCCTCGGCCACCGTGGCGACGCGCGTCGCTCCAATGAAAAGCCGTTCGGTGGGCAGCTTCTGCGCCAGCAGGTAGTCGCGCACCACCGCCCCCCGCGCCACCGCGAGCTGACGCATCGCCTCGGCGTCGACCTGGATGTCGGCCAGCAGCAAGGCCTCCATCTCGGCCACCGGCAGGTCCTTGGCCAGCCCGATTAGGTTGCGTGGCTTGGTGATCTCGGAGCGCTTGTAGACCGCGGCGAGGAGCGCCGGATACTCGGCCTCGGTCAGTGGCGCGATGTCGGCCGCGTCCTCGCCCGAGCGGGCCGCCGCGCGACGCTTCTCGGCCTGGGCGAGCTGCCGCAGACGCTGGCGCCTGTAGCCATCGCGCTCCATCGCCAGGTTGGCCGTGCCGACCACCGTCATCTGCAGGGCCGGCCGCTCCAGCAGTCCCTTGGCCAGGCTGTCGAGGCTGGCGCGCGCCGTGGACGAGAGCACCGCGCTGCCGCTGTCGAAGGTCACCATGCTCGCCTCGCCGTCGCCACCACCGCCACCACCGAAGCCGCGCGCGATCAGGCTGAAGGGCGCCGTCACGGCCTTCACGATCAGGTTGCCCAGCGCCTTCATGATCAGGGAGCCGACGCTGAACTGCGGATCGTTGATGGAACCGCTGATCGGCACTTCGACGTCGATGACGCCATTGCGATCGGCCAGCAGCGCCACGGCCAGGCGCACCGGCAGGCTGTTGGGCGCGCCCTCCACCGCGTCGCCGAAGCGCAGCTGGTTGAGCACCAGCTTGTTCGTCGCGGCCAGCCGGCCATCGGGCGAGATGCGGTAGTTGATGTCCATGCTGAGCTTGCCGCGCTCGATGCCATGGCCGGCGAAGCGCACCGAATACGGCGTCAGCGGCGCCAGGTCCAGGTCGCGCATCCGCGCCGTGATGTCGAGCTCGAGCGGCTTGGCCACCGGATTGATCTTGCCCGTGATCTCCAGGGAGGCGGTCTGCTGGGCCTTGCCACGCAGCTCGAGGTCGGCCATCTCGGCTTTCTCGCCGGGTCGCGAGGTGAAGGCGCTCAGCCTGCCGGTGAGCTCGCTCAGGTCGGCCGAGTAGTTGGGCTTGACGAACAGGTCGGTGAAGTCGATCTTGCCGTTGACCAGCCGCATCGGGCCGAAGCGCAGGTTCGCCGCCGGACTGCCCGACGTCGCGCCGGCGCCAGGAGCCGCTCCCGCCGCCGAGGGCGCGACCGCGCCACCCGCGGCCGATGCCGCAGCCGCTGGCGCCGCGACGGTCACGGTCTCGCCATCGGGCAGGCGCTGCTGCGTGACGGCGACGGCCGCCGCCGGTGTTCCGGCCGCGGCCGCTGCCACGGCTGGAGTGGGCGGCGTGGACTTGCTGCCGCGGCCCAGTTCCAGCAGGTTGACGCGCCCGGTCGGATCGACGATGACGCGGGCGAAGAAGTCGGTCAGCGTGGTCTCGCGCACGTCGAGCGAGAGCGGCGCGCTCGGCGCCAGCGCCAGTTGCAGGCCGCGCAGGTTGAGCGATTTCCAGCTCAGCAGGCGATCGTTGCCACGCTCCAGTCCCGGGGCGCCGGGCTGCGTGAGCGAGGCGCTGTTGGCACGGAAGTCCTCCACGGCGGTATCGCCGGCCAGCCGCAGGGTGATGCCCGAGGGCGTGCTCGCGAAACGCACCGTGCCCTGGTAGCTGGCGAACGCACGGCGGATGTCGACATTGAGCGGATCCCCGTAGTAGGCCTTGAAGGCATGCGCCGGGAATCCGGCCACATCGAGACGACCTTCGGCCGAGAGTGGCTGCAGCACGACCTGGCCCTGGTACTGGAGCCGTCCGGCATCGGCGCGGCCGGCGCCCACGCGCGCCGAGAGCCGCACCGGCGAGACCGTGGAGGTGCCCGGCTGCAGCTTCTGCATGGCCAGCGTCAGCGCCGTGATC
The DNA here is from genome assembly GCF_056679935.1 of Variovorax sp. PEI5. NCBI lineage: Bacteria > Pseudomonadati > Pseudomonadota > Betaproteobacteria > Burkholderiales > Comamonadaceae > Variovorax > Variovorax sp. PEI5. The sequence goes on along the minus strand of NZ_CM155257.1, from coordinate 870,849 downwards.
TCGACCGCCACCGGCACGTTGCCGGCGGCATCGGCATAGGAGACCGTTGCGCCATTGATGTCGAGCGCGGCGAGGGACAGGCGCCACGGCCGCGCTTCGCCACCGGGGGCCACCGGCGTGGCGGCGGCGGCACCGGCGGCCCGGGGGGTGGCGGCGGTGGCGGCCGGGCGATCGGCGCTGCGCAGCCAGCGCTCGAACATCCAGCGCCGCTCGCGATCGCGCTCGACGCGCACCTTCGGCGCCGTCGCGGTGGCCGAGGCGATGGCGACCGTGCGATCGGCCAGGTCGACCTCGGCATCGACCAGCTCGAAGCGCCCGACGCTCGCCAGCGCGGTCTTCGCCTGCGTCAGCGCCAGGTTGTCGGCTGTCAGGCGCCTCGCCTTGATCAGCAGTCGCGCCGGTGCCGTGGTCGCGTTCCAGTCGACCTCGACCCGGCCGCCGAGCCTGCCGTCGAGCGTCGGCACCAGGCTCTGCGCCAGATAGGGCGCGGCGAGCGCCAGGGGCAGATCGGTCAACTCGGCGTTCAGGTTCGCCACCTTGTCGGTCGCCTCGCCGCTGAACCGGAGCGGCGCGCCACCGACGGCCGCCGAACCCTCGAAGCGCGCCGGCTTCGTCATCGGCCAGGCGATGGCGCCGACGTCGAGCGCCAGCTTGTCGATGTCCACGGCGGCGGTCGGGCGGGTGGTCTCGTCGCGCCAGTCGACCTGGCCGGCGGCGAGGCGGAACCGGTCGACCCGCACGTTCAGCGAGGGCCGCGCAGCGGACGCAGCGGCCGGGTCGGCGGCGCTGGCCGCCGGGCGCGTGGGCGTGGCCGCGACCGGGCGCGCTGCGCCATCGGCCGGAGCATTCGCGAGCAGGTTGAGGCGGCCGTCGGCCTCGCGAGTCAGCTTCAGCCGGGGCGACGCGAGCATCACGTCCCCCAGATGGATCACGCCTTCGAGCGGGCGCACGTCCGCGAGCGTCACCTTCAGCGAATCGAAGGCCAACAGCTCGCCCGAGCGCGCATCGGTGAACTTCGCCGCACGCGCTTCCAGCGTGCCGGCGATCCGCAGGCTGGACGTGCCGGCGCGCTCGAAGTCGATGCGCAGGTCGGCATCGAGCCGACCCGCGCGCAGCCGCACGGGCAGTCCGGCGGGCAGGTAGCCGAGATAGGGAGCCAGGTCCAGATCCTTGAACGCCAGGCTCGCATCGGTCTTGCGGCTGTCGGCGAAAGGCGTGCTGGAGGCCTTGGAGTCGAACGCGCTGCCGTTGAGCACGAACGCCAGCCGCGGCTCGGTCGTGATGTCGCGCTTCGAATCGAAGTTGCTCAGGAACGGGATGTCGAGCGTGAAGTCGCGCAGCTCGTGCTTGCGTCCGACCGTGCGGTCGTCGAAATCGACGGTGCCCTGGGAGATCGTGATGTTGTTGACGGCGAAGCGCTGCGGCTCGCCCGCGGGCTTCTCGGGGCCGCCCGAGAGCTTCTGCAGGATGTCGTCGATGTCGTAGCGACCATCGGCCAGATGCGTCAGGCGCAGTGCCGGCGCCTCGATGGCGACGGCGTCGATGACCGGAGCCAGGCGCACGAGCGACTGCAGTTCGGCATTGGCATAGATGCGGCGGACCGCCAGCTGGGGCTCGCCCCCCGCGGCTCCGGCGATGCGCAGGTCCTCCAGCGCGAGCTCCAGCGTCCACGGCTTGAAATCGACCCGCCCGACCGTCACCGTGCGGCCGAGCTTGTCGCTGCCGATGCGCTCCAGCTGGCTCTTCACCAGCGGCGGCACCGCCAGCCACAGGAGCAACCCGATCGCGAGCACCGCCGCGAGCACGATCGCGGTGCGGCGGACCCATTGGCGTGATGTGAAGGATGACACGTTCATTGGCCGAGTTTGCCGCAAAGCCGGAAGGGGTTTAGAGCCCTCTCCCTCTAGGAACGCTCCCAATCCCCTCCATAAGTGCATAACGAACGGTTTTTATATGCTTGACTAGTTATTTAGGGCTTTTTAGAATGCCTTCCGCCTGACCGCTCGACATACAACGTAAGTACTAGAGGCTCAGGCTCCGCTGCCGACAACAACGTACGTCGGCTCCGTCAGGCGATCGCGCGCACCTCTCTTCACGTCCTCGCGCGGACCTGGCTTTTGCCAATCCAAGTGCCCAACCCCGCAGTCGCGGCCGCTCCTTCCGAGCGCACGGCGATCCGGGATTCCGCACCGAAAGGAAAGCGATGAAAGACGCGTTGAAGACCACGGCCCACGGGCTCAAGACCTTCGGGTCCGACGTGGTCGACGGTTTTTTCGAGATCACCCACAACGGTTCCGCCCTGGTCGGCCGGGCGACGGTGTTCACCGTGCTCGCCCTCACCGCGCGGCCGGACCTGCGCGCCACCGGCGAGCAGCATCTGATGGGCTGGCTCGAATCGCGCAAGCCGGTCGTGGTGGCCGAGCCGACGGCGCTGGAACCGACCGCCATCGATCGCACGACCGCCGCCAGCCCGCACGAGCTCCCCAAGCAGCAGGCCGCCGTCGCCTACTGGCTGAGCAAGAAATACCGCGTCGCGGCCGAGCCGCTGAGCGTGCTGGTCTCCGAGGCCTACGCCCTGGGCAAGCGCACCAAGCTCGATCCGACCCTGATCCTGGCGATCATGGCGGTCGAATCGAGCTTCAACCCCTTCGCGCAGAGCCACGTCGGCGCGCAGGGCCTGATGCAGGTCATGACGCGCGTGCACGTCGACAAGTACGAAAGCGCCGGCGGGTCGCTGACCGCCTTCGACCCCGTGACCAACATGCGCGTGGGCGTGAAGGTGCTGCAGGAATGCATCGCCCGCGCCGGATCGCTGGAAGCCGGCCTGCGCTACTACGTCGGCGCGGCCAATCTCGATAGCGACGGCGGCTATGCCGCCAAGGTGCTGGCCGAGCACGAGCGCCTGCGCCTGGTCGCCGGTGGCGCCTCGGTGCCGACGATCAATCCGCCGGTGCTGCGCGCCCAGGCGATCCCCAACGCCACGCCACCGACCATCAAGGCCGATGCCGCGACGCTGCCGGCACCGGCACCGGCGGCACCGCAGAAGGTGGAGAAGGTCGCCCTGCTGTCCGACTTCTGAGAGCCCGTGCGGCCCAGGGGATACGGGACGCTCGGCTACACTCGCCCGGTGCGCGACTGGCGATAGGCGCCGCCCCTTCCGGCGGATGGCGCTGACGTGGACTACCACTGGGAAGCGTGCCGCCCCTCCACCCACGGAAGGGTGTTCAGCCGTTCGCCTGGGCAGCCCCTTGTTTGCTTGAAGAACAAGGACCACCGTCTTCAAAGGACTGCCATGTATCACCGCGACATCCTGGTCGAACAGACCGACCCCGAACTCTTCGCCGCCATCCAGGCCGAGAACGCGCGCCAGGAGCACCACATCGAGCTGATCGCGAGCGAGAACTACGCCTCGCCCGCCGTGATGGCCGCCCAGGGCTCCCAGCTCACCAACAAGTACGCCGAGGGCTATCCCGGCAAGCGCTACTACGGCGGCTGCGAGCATGTCGACGTGGCCGAGCAGCTGGCCATCGACCGCGTCAAGCAGATCTTCGGCGCCGATGCCGCCAACGTGCAGCCGCATTGCGGCGCCTCGGCCAACGAGGCCGTCATGCTGGCGTTCCTGAAGCCGGGCGACACCATCATGGGCATGAGCCTGGCCGAGGGCGGCCACCTCACGCACGGCATGCCGCTGAACATGAGCGGCAAGTGGTTCAACGTCGTGAGCTACGGCCTCGACGCCGACGAAGCCATCGACTACGACGCCATGGAGCGCAAGGCCCATGAGCACCGGCCCAAGCTCATCATCGCCGGTGCCTCGGCCTATTCGCTGCGCATCGACTTCGAGCGCTTCGCCAAGGTCGCCAAGGACGTCGGCGCGATCTTCATGGTGGACATCGCCCACTACGCCGGCCTGGTGGCCGCGGGCGTCTATCCGAATCCCGTGCCCCACGCCGACGTCGTCACCTCGACCACGCACAAGAGCCTGCGCGGCCCGCGCGGCGGCATCATCCTCATGAAGTCGCAGCACGAGAAGGCGATCAACAGCGCCATCTTCCCCGGCCTGCAGGGCGGCCCGCTGATGCACGTGATCGCGGCCAAGGCGGTGGCCTTCAAGGAAGCCATGGCGCCGGAGTTCAAGGCCTACCAGCAGCAGGTCGTGAAGAACGCGCAGATCGTCGCCGACACCCTGACCGAGCGCGGCCTGCGCATCGTCAGCGGCCGCACCGAGAGCCACGTCATGCTGGTCGACCTGCGCGCCAAGGGCATCACCGGCAAGGAAGCCGAGGCCGTGCTGGGCAGCGCCCACATGACCATCAACAAGAATGCGATCCCCAACGATCCCGAGAAGCCGATGGTCACCAGCGGCGTGCGCATCGGCACCCCGGCCATGACCACGCGCGGTTTCAAGGACGAGGAGGCGCGCCTGACGGCCAACCTGATCGCCGACGTGCTGGAGAATCCGCGCGACGTCGCCAACATCGAGGCGGTCCGCGCCAAGGTGCACGCCCTGACGAGCCGGTTCCCGGTCTACCGCTGATCGAGCGGCGCGGCGTGGTCGCATGAAGTGCCCCTTCTGCCGTCATGCGGAGACGCAGGTCGTCGAGACCCGCGTCTCCGAGGATGGCGATTTCGTGCGCCGCCGCCGCCAGTGCGCCGGCTGCGACAAGCGCTTCACCACCTACGAGCGGCCGGACGTGGGTTTCCCGGTCGTCGTCAAGAAGGACGGCAGCCGCGCCGACTTCGATTCCAAGAAGGTCCGCGCCTCCATGATGCTGGCGCTACGCAAGCGCCCGGTGGGCATCGAGCAGATTGACGACGCGCTGCTGCGCATCGAGCAGAAGCTGCTGGCCAGCGGCCTGCGCGAGATCCCGACGACCGAAGTCGGCGGCCTCGTCATGCGGGAGCTCGAGGGCATGGACAAGGTCGCCTATGTCCGCTTCGCGTCGGTCTATCGCAGCTTCGAGGACGTCGACGAGTTTCGTCAGCTGCTCAAGGACATCTGAGTCCGGCGATCGGCCGATGGCGCCGCGCCTGGCCGCGCGTCCGGGCCCGATGAAGACCGCTTTTCCGTATCCGTGAAATTTTTCTCGCTCGCCGTGCTCGCGGCGCGCGCACCTGCCGAGCGGCGTTCGACCCTCGTCGGGCGGCATGGGCCGACCGCCACGCCCCGCCAGAATTCCCCGCACAAGTCGCCATCCAGGGAGGCGGCAGAACAAGCTGGGAATGCGCGTGAGACAACAAGCACATGAGGGCGGACCGTGGCTGGACGCCGGGTCGACGCTGGTCGAGATCCTGGTCTCGATCATCGTCATGGCGATCGGCATCCTGGGTCTGGTGGGACTGCAGATCTTCATGGTGCGCCACCTGCGGGAAGCCCGGCTGCAGACGACGGCCATGACATTGGCCACGGAACTCGCCGAACGCATGCGTGGCAACCCGAGCGTCGCCGCGCGCCGCGACCCCTCGTCCAACCCCTATCTGCGGCCACGTCTGCGCGCCGCGCCCACCGAGGTCGCCATCGACTGCGCGGTCGCGCGCTGCGAGACGCCGGAACAGCTCGCGACGTGGGACGTCGTCGAATGGGCCGGGCGCCTGTTCTCCGTGGAGAGCGGCCTGCCCGATGCCCGCGTCACCATCTGCTTCGACGAGCAGACCTTCGACGCCGACGGGCTGCCCATCTGGCACTGCACCGGGACGGGCGACCTGCTGCACATCAAGCTTGGTTGGCGCCGGGAGAGCACCGACCGCTCCCGGACCGGCGCCGCCGCCTTCGACCGCGTCGACGACGCCGACAGCCGTCCCGCGATCTCGGTGCCGGTCCTGACGGGCACGATGTCATGAGGCGCCGGATCGAGCGCGGCCTGACGCTGGTCGAACTGATGATCTCCCTGGTCCTGGCGCTGGTGGTCATCCTCGCCGCCGCGACCGCCCTGCGGGTGGCGCGACGCGGTTTCGCCACCGTCGATGCCATGGGTCAGCTGCAGGACAACGCGCGCTTCGCCGTCGAGCTCATCCAGCGCGTCGCCTCGCAGAGCGGCTACCTGGACGATGGATATGCCGTCCAGACCCGGCCCCGGGACTTCCCGCTGGTGGATGCGCCGCAGACACCCGGCGCGGTCCAGGGCTACGACGATGCGCTGGCCCCGGACGGTGCCGTGGGTGTCAACGGCAGCCGTGGCGCCGGCTGCACGACGGCGGCCGGTCCGGCCTGCCGGCAGGCGGGCGACGTCCTGGTGCTGCGCACCCAGGCCGCCGCCCGGTCGCCGGGCGCCCTCGAGAGCGATCACGCCAGCATCGACTGCATGGGCGACACGTTGAAGACCGCACCGACCCATCGCGACGATCTCGGCGTCAGCGTGCTCTATGTCGACGTCGGCAGCGATGGCGAGCCCTCGCTGATGTGCAGGGCCGGCAGCACCGCCGGCCTGGCGTCCAGGCCGCAGCCGATGATCCAGGGCGTGGAGAGCTTCCAGGTGCTCTATGGCGTCGACGGCGTGACGCCGAACGCCCCTGCCGACGCCGCCGCCGTGGTCGACGGCGTCGCCGAACGCTACCTGCGCGCCGACCAGATGGTCGTCGCCGGCGACACCGCCGCCACGCACGAGAACTGGCGGCGCGTGCGCTCGCTGCGCATCGGCCTGGTGCTGCGCGGGCCGCCGGATGACGCACGGGACCGCGCGCCCGCTCCGGTGCTCCATCCGCTCGGCGCCGGCATGTCCTCCGCCGCCGATCCCGGCAGCCGCTTCGTGCCGGAGACCGACGGGCGCTTGCGCCAGACGGTGGCATTCACCATCCAGTTGCGCAATGCGCCGGCCCTCCCATGAGCAGGCCGCGCATTCCCGCCCGCCGCGCGCCACGGGGCCTGTCGCTGGTCGTCGTGCTGCAGCTGCTGCTGGCGGTCTCGATCCTGGGCCTGGCCTCGGCCGAGCTCGCGCTGATGGGTGAACGCGGCGCGCGCAGCACCCGCGACATGCAGCTGGCGCTGCAGGCGGCCGAGGCCGGCCTGGCCGACGCGATCCGCGACGTCGACGGTCCCGCCGATGCCGTGGCGCGCGCCGGCGCCTTCGACGATCCGCGCGGCGACGCCTTCGTCGAGGGCTGCGGCACCGGCCCCCGCAACCGTGGCCTGTGCCGGCAGAAGCGCATCGGCAAGCCGGTCTGGCAGGAGATCGATTTCACCGACTCCTCGCGCACGGCCGGCTTCGGCGAGTTCACCGGACGCACCTTCGCCAGTGGCGCCGGCATGGCGCGCGGCCTGCGCCCGGTGCTGGCACCGCGCTACATCGTCGAGGCGGTCGACGACCGCGAGCTGCTGAGCGACCTGTCGCTTCCTTCCCTGCCGGTCTACCGCATCACCGCGATGGGCTTCGGGCCGCGCCGCGACATCCAGGTCGTCCTGCAGACGCTCTACCGGAGACGAAGGACATGAGCACCCATGCCACCCGGCCGACGCGGTCCTCCGGGCATTCTCGGCGGCTGGCGCTCGTCGCCATGATCCTGCTGATGGCGGCGCTGTCCTGGCGGGTGCTCGGCCAGACCTCCGAGGTCAAGGCGATCGAGCTGTCCGCCGAGCCGCTGCACATCGGCGCCCCGGGCCACCCGCCCACGCTGACCCTGGCCATGGCGATCGGCCACCCGCTCCTCGGCGCCCGCCACCCGGCACCGGACTACGACGTCGACGACACCTATCACGGCTACTTCGACGCCGAGGGCTGCTATGCCTACCTGGACGCCGCCGAACCGATGCTGCGCCGTTTCGACCGCATCGGCGCGGCCCGCGCTCATGGATGCCAGGGCACCGGCTTCAGCGGCAACCTCATGAACTGGGCCACCGCCTCGGCCCTCGACCTGCTGCGCCTGGGCTTGACGGGCGGCGATCGCATCGTCGACACCCCCGAGCTGACGGTGCTGCAGCGCGCCGTGCCGCCTCCACACGATGGTGGCGCGATGCCGCGCCGGCGGCTCGCGGCGGATGCCGCCGCGCAGGCCCTGCCCCAGGCGCTGCGGGGCGACTGGAAAGGCGATGTCTTCATCGGCGATTGCCCGGATGGCATCGGATTCGGCACCCGGGCCTCGGCCGGCTGCACCCCGTCCGGCGATCCCGACGACCTGGGCGTCGCCCGGCCCGGGGTCCAGGGCGACCCGGAGACGGCGCACGGTTCGACGCCGCTGGCGCGCGACCGCTTCTTCCAGGCCCGCGTCCGCGTCTGCGAGTCCGATGCGCGAGGCGAGCTGCTCGACCCGCGCTCCGACCTGTGCGTGCGGCAGCCCGCCGGCAACTTCAAGCCGCTCGGCCACCTGCAGCGCCAGGCCGACCGCCTCCGCGTGGCGGTCTTCGGCCTGCTGATGGACGAGAGCGACACGCGCCATGGCGGCGTCCTGCGCGCGCCGATGAAGTTCCTCGGCCCCGAGCGCCGGGACGAAGCCGGCGTGCCGCAGCCCGCCAACCCGCGCCCGGAATGGGATCCCGCGACCGGCGTCCTCGTCGCCAATCCGGAGGACGCGGCCGAGGGCGTGAGCGGCGTCCTCAACTACCTCAACCACCTGGGCCGCGGTGGGTCGGTGCCGGGGCGCTACCGGCAGCGCGCGCCGATCGGCGAGCTCTACGACGAGGCCCTGCGCTACCTGCGGGGTCTGGCACCGACATCGCAGGCCGGCCTCGGCCTGACGGCGGACCTGAAGGACGGCTTCCCCGTCCACGAGCGCTGGGACGATCCGCACGCCGGCGGCTCGGCGAGCCGGGATCACGCCTGCCTGCGCGATCACCTCCTGCTGATCGGGGACGGCCACACCTACCTGGATGCCTCGATGCCCGGCCGGCAGTCGACCGATCCGCGGGAATTCGCCCGCCCGGCCGGACCCGGCACCGACGAGCCCGACGTCGCCGCCTGGACCCGCGTGGTCGGCGGCTTCGAATCGGACACCCGCGTCGCCCATCCCGACGATCCGACGCGCGCCACCTCCAATCCCAATCCGGCCGGGTCGCCGGCGGCGCCATGGCCGGAAGCGACAGCCATCGGCATCGGCCACGACATCGCCGGGCTGGCCTACTGGGCCGGCACGCACGACATCCGGGGCGCCGCGCCGGCCATCGCACCGGACCGGCGACGCCCCGGACTGCGCGTCACGACCCACGTGCTCGACATCGAGGCGGATGGCAACGGCGAGCCGCTCGACCGGCGCCGCCGCACGCCCCTCTTCCTGGCCGCGAAGTACGGCGGCTTCATCGACCGGTCGGGCATCGGCCATCCATTCGTCGATGCCCGTGGCCAGCCCGACAACAGCGCCTGGGAGCACCCGAACCGGGCGGGTGATCCGCGCACCTATCACCTCGCCGGCGACGCGGCCGCCTTGCTGGGCGGACTGGACGACGTCTTCGCCGGCCTCGGTTCGCGCGGCCAGACCATCGCCACGGGCGACGTTCCGGCCACGGCGCTCGCCGCCACGGCGCCCCTGTCGCTCTACCGAGCCAGCTTCGACAGCGACCGCTGGCATGGCGACGTGCGGGCGGTGCCGCTCGCGCTCGACGCGTCCGGTCGCGTCGTTGCCGGCGACGATGGCGCCGCGGGTGGCTGGTCGGCCGCCGCCCGGCTCGACGCGCCCACGCTCGACCCCGACCGGCGCCGGATCTTCATCGGCCGGGTCGACATGTCGCGGCGCACGGCCGACGAGTTCCACTGGCCCCTGCTGGAGGGCGATGCCGATGGCCACGGGCTGCGCCAGTCGCTCGACCGCGCCAGCGCGACGGCGCCACCGGACGGGCTCGGCGCGCGGCGCGTTGCGTTCCTGCGCGGCGACCGGCGCCTGGAAGGCGTGCGCTTCCGCCGGCGCGCCAGCCGCCTGGGCGACTTCGTGCACTCGGGCGTCGCGTTCGACGAGCAGTCCGCGCGCGGCCCGACGACCGTCTTCGCCGGCGCCAACGACGGCATGCTGCATGCCTTCGACGCCACGACCGGCGACGAACGCTTCGCCTACATCCCGAGCTGGCTAGGGCCGCACCTGGCCACCCTGACCGCGCCGGCCTACGACGCCGGCCTGCATCGCGGCTATGTCGATGCGACGCCGCGCGTGGCCCGGGCCGACTGGCCCGATGGCAGCCGCAGGACGGTGCTGGTGGGCGGCACGGGCAGCGGCGGCCAGGGCGTCTATGCGCTGGACGTCGGCGATCCGGCGGCCTTCGACGCCTCCCGCGTCCTGTGGGAGTTCACCGATCGCGACGACCCGGCGCTGGGCCACGTGACCGGGCGGCCCTGGATCCTGCGTTTCCGCACCAGCGCCGCCGATGCCACGGGCGCGCCGACCCACCGCAGCTTCGCCGTCGTCGCCAGCGGCGTCGGCAATGCCGCGCCCGATGGTCACGCCACCACCGATGGCGCGCCGGCGATCTTCCTGCTCGACCTGGCCAAGCCGGTCGGCACGCCCTGGAAGCTGGGCGCCAATTACTTCCGCCTGTCCGTCCCGGTCGATGCGATGCTGGCCGCCCGCCTGGCGCCCGGCATCCTGGATCTGGCTCCCGTCATCGGCCAGGATGGCGCCGTGCAGGCGCTGTATTTCGGCGATCTCCATGGCCGGCTCTGGAAACTCGACTTCTCGCGCCAGGGCAGCACCGGCTGGACGACGCGCCAGCTGTCGCCCTTCGTCCGCGATGGCATCGCGTGGCCCCTGTTCACCGCCCGCGACGGTCCGGGCGATACCGGCCGGCCGCAACCGATCAGCGCCGCACCGCACCTGCTGGCCGGACCCGGCCACAGCGTGCTGGTGGCCTTCGGCACCGGCAGGTACCTCGAACGCGACGACGATCCGTCGAGCACAACGGCGCGGCCGCAGACCCAATCGATCTACGTGCTCCTCGACGACGCGACGTCCAGCGTGGACGGAAACGGATCGGCCGGACACGGTGGGCAAGGCGGCGGCCCTGGCGACGGGGCGATCGCCGGCCGCGCGCGGCTCGTCGCCGGCAGCGCGCGCGATGGCACGATCACCGTCCCGCCCTTCGCCTGGGGTCGCCCGTCCACCGACGACGACACGACGCGCCGGGCCGGCTGGTATGTCGACCTGCCCGCTGCCGGGGAGCGCCAGATCGGCGAGCTCGCGACCTTCGGCCGCACGCTCGTCTTCGCCTCGCTGATACCTCCGGGCGCCACGAACGAGGTCTGCGATGCCGGCTCCGGCCACGTCTACCAGGTCGACCTCGTCACCGGCGACGGCAACTTCCGGGCCTCCACCGTCGGCGTGCCCGCCACGCCGCTGGTGCTGCGGGACGGTCCGTCCGCGCCCGGCGCCGTCGAAGCCGGCGGGCGCGGCATCACCACGACGCGGGCCCGCATCGTCGGCATCGGTTCGGCGGGCATCGATCCGGCCATCGGCGGCGATGTCGCCCTCCCGCCACGGACGCAGGTCCACGGCATGCTGAGCTGGCGCCGCATCCACAACCACCAGGACCTCCGCCATGCCAGGGACTAGCGCCACGGCCTGCGCGGCCGAAACCGACGCGGCGCCCTCGCTGGCCGACTGCGTGCGCGTCACGGCGACGCCCACGCGCCCCGATCCGGCGGTCGACGTGCTCTGGATGGAGAGCACCGGCGCACGTGGCTGCGAAGGCACGGCCCGGTCGGAACCGCACGCATGCGGGTCCTGAGGCACCGACCGCACCGCCGCGCCACGAGGCGCGCGCCGGGGTTCACGCTGGTCGAGCTGATGGTGGTGCTGGCCATCGCCGGCGTGCTGCTGCTGATGGCGACGCCGAACTTCACGACCTTCGTGCGCGATGCCGAACTGGCGTCGGCCGCCCGCGGCCTCGTCGCCAGCCTGCACGCGGCGCGCTCCGAGGCCATGAAGCGCAACCTGCCCGCCCTGGTGATGCCGCTGGAGCCCGGCCGCCGCGACTGGTCGCGGGGCTTCGTGGCCTTCGTCGACACCGACCGCGACGGCCGCTACACCGAAGGCGTCGACCAGACGGTCCTCAGCCAGCCGCTCGCGGCGCCGTTCCTGTCCATCACCGGCACCGGCAGCATCCGGGCCACGCCCGCCTACGTGCGCTACGATGGTTCGGGCTTCCCCCGGAAGACCGACGACAGCCCCGACAATCTCAGCATCAGCATCTCGAGGACCGATGTCCCCGGCCATCCCGCCTTCGCGCCGAGCCGCCGCATCTTCATCGCCCGCACCGGCCGGCTGCGGATCTGCACGCCGGCCTCGGCCAGCGACCGGCGCTGTCCGCCGCTCGCCGGCGATGGCTGACCCGCCGGCCCGGCCGCACTCCTTCGTTCCGCTCTCCCTCCGATGAAACTCCCGCCCCCAGACTGCATGGCCGAGGCGCTGGCGCTGGCCCGCTCCGCCCTCCTCCTCACCGATCCGAACCCCCGCGTCGGCTGCGTCATCGCCACTCCCGACGGCACGGTGCTCGGGCGCGGCCACACCCAGCGCGTGGGCGGCCCGCATGCCGAGGTGATGGCCTTGCGCGACGCGGCCTCCCATGGCCATTCGGTCGCGGGGGCGACCGCCTACGTCACGCTCGAGCCCTGCTCTCACCATGGCCGCACGCCACCGTGCTGCGACGCCCTGGTCGCCGCCGGCATCGCCCGCGTGGTGGCCTCGCTGGCCGACCCCAATCCGCTGGTCGCCGGTCGCGGCTTCGAGCGACTGCGCGCGGCAGGCATCGAGGTCGAGGTGGGTCCCGGCGCCATCGCCGCGCGCGCGCTCAATCCCGGCTTCTGGAGCCGCATGACGCGCGGCACGCCCTGGGTCCGCATGAAGATCGCCGCCTCCCTCGATGGCCGCACGGCCCTGCCCGATGGCAGCAGCCAGTGGATCACCGCCGAGCCCGCGCGCGCCGACGGCCATGCCTGGCGCGCCCGCGCCAGCGCCGTCCTCACCGGCGTCGGCACGGTGCTCGACGACGACCCGCGCCTGGATGTCCGCGCCATCGAGACGCCGCGCCAGCCGCATCTGGTGATCGTCGACAGCGGCCTCGCGACACCGCCCGCCGCCCGGCTGTTCGAGGTGCCCGGGCGCCACGTCTGGATCTATGCCGCCCGGCGCGACGCGGAGCGGGCCGCCGCGCTCGAGGCCCGGGGCGCGACCGTGACCTGCCTGCCGGATGCGCGCGGCAAGGTCGACCTGCCGGCGCTGCTGCGCGACCTGGCCGCGCGCGAGGTCAACGAACTGCATGTCGAGGCCGGCCACAAGCTCAACGGCTCGCTGCTGCGCGAGCGACTGGTGGACGAACTGCTGGTCTACCTCGCGCCCAAGCTGCTCGGCGACGGCCTGGGGCTGGCCAACGAGCCATTCGCGGGCGGCCCGCTCGCCAGCCTGGCGGATGCGATGGCGCTGGAATTCACGGCGATCGATCGCGTCGGAGGCGACCTGCGCATCCTCGCGCGCGTCGCCGGCCGCGATGCCTCGCCGACCGCGCCACCGTCGTCCTGAAGGCTTCGGCCGTCGCTGGCCATGGAAGGCCACGGAAGGCCGCGAGACGGCGCATCCTTCGAACCCCGGGAGTCACGCTCATGATCACCGTCACCGCGCTCAAGTGGGTTCCGCCTTTCGCACGGGGCCAGGTGCGTGCCACGCGATCGGAGCGATTGCTGCCGGTGTCCGAAGGCGATCGCGCCCGGGCCGTCACATGAAGTACTACCCGTCCCCGTGACGCCGGAACCCGATGCTCACGCCACCGATGGAGCCGGCGTGGCCGGCGGCTGGGTATCGGCGAGCGCCCAGGCGCCGTGCTGCGAGTCCTCGACGAACCACAGGCCCCGGCCGGCGTTCCAGATCAGCGACTCCTTGCGCAGGCGTTCGAGCGCCACCTGCACGGCGGACGGTCCGGGCATGGCGACATCGGCATCCGGGACGGCCTCCCTCATCAGCCGCTCGTAGTCGCGCAAGGCCTCGCCGTCGAAGGGCGTGAAGTCGCGTCCGAGCCTGGCCATGCGGCGGAACACCGCCACGTCCAGCGCATCCATGGAACGCAGCGAGACCATGAACGCCTGCCGCGCCGTCTCCATCGCGCGATGCGCGCCTTCGACGAAGACCCGGTCGAGGGTCGCGGGATCCAGCGCGCGATCCCGCTCGAACGCGGCCAGCAGTGCCTGCAGGGGCTCGGGCCGGCGACTGAAGATCTCGAAGGCCTGGTGGAGCACGCCCAGGCTCAGGTGGGCCTTGAAGGGCGAATGGTCGAGCACCCAGGCCAGGTAGGTGTCGTCGAGTTCGGGCAGATGCTCCTGGCGGGCGTGGAAGAACGCCTGGTCCTTGGAGGCCACCAGTGTCATCAGCCGGTCGCTGTTCGAGCCGGTGGCGATCAGGCGAAAGCCGGCGCCCTCGCCCAGGATCATCGCGTCGCGCGCGGCCTTGAGGGCGAACATCGTGTTGCGGCCCTCCTCGGTGGTCTGGGCATGCTGGGCCTCGTCGATCACCATCACGATCGGCTTGTCCGTCGCGGCGCCGAGCTTCTCCAGCGTGCGGGCGATGCTGTCGCCCTCCTGCGTGCCGATGGCGTCGAGGTCCATCTCCAGGCCGCCGAGCCGGACCTTCTTCAGGCCGACCAGCTTGGCGGCCCGGGTGACGGCGCCGCTCTCGTGCAGGATGGCCTCGCCGATGGCGGCGACGATCACCCGCGCGGGATCGATGCGCTTCTGCTCCCAGAGATCGGCATAGATCACGATGGCGCCGGCCTCGCGCAACAGCGGCAGCAGGTCGGCCTTGATGAAGGTGGTCTTGCCGGTGCGCCGGGGCGCCGAGAGGAACAGGCCGGACTTGTAGCCGGGGTCGCCGAGCTTGTCGAGGATCGATTCCGCGAGCTGCGTCCGGTGGAAGATGTGCTCTCGATCGCGCTTGAACGACAGCGGTTTCACGGCCATGGACGCTCCCGATTATGAGGAATTATGTGACTCTGCTCCGATTATGCGAAATTATGGCGACTCCGGAGAACGCGCCTCCCAGTCCCGCAGACGGTCCAGGAAGATCCGCAACACGCGCCCGGCGTTGCCGTCCGAGAAGCCGGCGCTGTGCGGGGTGACGATGACATTGGGCAGATCCCACAGCGCGGAGTCGGCGGGCAGCGGTTCGAAATCGAACACGTCCAGGTAGGCCCCGGCCAGCCGGCCGCCTCGCAAGGCGTCGATCAGCGCCGGCTCGTCGATCACCTCCCCACGCGCCACGTTGAGCACATGGGCCTGCGGGGGCAGGAAGGTCAATGCGCGCGCGTCGACCAGCCGGCGGGTGCGATCCGTGAGCGGACAGGCCAGCAGCAGCCAGTCGGTCGCCGGCAGCAGTTCGTGCAGCCGCTCGAAGGCGACCGTGGGCACGCCCGCCGCCACCGGCGTGTCGCTGGAGCGCACGACCGCCACCTTCAGGCCGATGGCGCCCAGCAGGCGCGCGGCTTCCTGGCCGATCGGCCCCCAGCCCACCACCGTGACCTGCTGGCCGGCCAGGTCGCGCGGCAGCATTCCACCGATCAGCGATGCCCAGCGGTGCTCGCGCTGCGCCGCGGCGAGTTGCGGCAACCGTCGCGCCAGGCCCAGCAGGGCCGCCACGACGGTCTGCGCCACGACCACGGCATTGGCGCCGCTGGAGGTGGTGACGGACACCCCGCGCTCGCGCAGCCGCACGAACACCGGCCGGTCGGCGCCGGCCGCGTGGATGTGGACCCAGCGCAGCGAAGGAGCCGCCAGCAGCGTGTCGTAGAAGACCTGGGTCGCGGGCAGCACCTGGTGCTTGGTGGACAGCCCCGTCACGTCGCGCGAGACGAAGGCGATGTCGGCATCGCCCTCCTGCACCAGGCGGTGCGCCCGCTGCGACAGGCAGCGCGCGATGGCTGCGCCATGCTCGCACGCCGCCCGCGCGGACAGCAGGATGCGCAGCGGCGCCGTCATTCCGCCGTGGCGCCCGAGGCCTTGACGATCCGGGCCCACTTCTCGAACTCCTGCTGCGTGAAGCGGCCGAACTGCTCGGGGGAGCCCCCGACCGGGTCGGCGCCTTCGCGCACCATCTGGTCGCTGAGCGAGGGCAGGATGTCGTTGACCGTCCGGTTCAGCAGCGCCACCACCTGGGGCGGTGTGCCCTTGGGCGCGAAGAAGCCGAACCACGAGCCGGCCTCGAAGCCGGGGAATCCCTTCTCGGCGATCGTCGGCACGCCGGGCAGCGAGCGCGAGGGCTGCGCGCTGGACACCGCGATGGCGCGCAGCTTGCCGGCCTTGATGTGCTGGATGACCGAGGGAATGGTGGCGAACATGAACTGCAGCCGGCCGGCCAGCAGGTCGTTGAGCGCTCCCGAGCCCTTGTAGGGGACATGCAGCGTGTCGGCGCCGCTGCGCTGGCTGAGCATGTAGCTCGACAGGTGCGACGACGTGCCCACGCCGGTCGAGCCATAGCTCAGCTTGCCCGGATTCTTCTTGGCATAGGCGACGAATTCCTCCAGCGTCGTGGCCGGCACGTCGTTGTGCACCACCAGCACGTTGGGAACGTCGGCGATCTGCACCACCGGCACCAGGTCCTTGAGCGGGTCGTAGGGCAGGTTCCTGTAGAGCGTCTGGTTGACCGCCATCGGGCCGACCGAATTGACGATGAGCGTGTAGCCGTCCGCCGGGGCCCGCACCACCATCTCGGTGCCGATGTTGCCGCCGCCGCCGGGCTTGTTGTCGATCACGAAAGGCTGCCCCAGCTTGTCGGTGAGCTTGTTGGTGACCGCCCGCGCGAGGATGTCGGTGGTGCCGCCCGCGGTGAAGGCGACCACCACCTTCACCGGCCTGGCGGGATAGGCGGACTGGGCCAGGCCGGCCAGGGGAAGCAGCGCGCAGGCCGTGGCGGCGCCGATCAGTGCATGTCGTCGGATCATGGGTTTGTCTCTTTGGATCTCTGGGTGGATCTGTGGGTGCGCCGCGCAGCGGCGGGATGGCGGGGGGAGCCGAGGCTCAGGTCGCGTAGCCGGGATCCATGCGGTCGAGCTTGCGCAGCAGGGCCGGCCACTCCATCACGCCATAGGGCCGGCGGGTGCCCGGCTGATAGTTGTTCCAGGTCTCCTCGAGCACCTCGCGGGCCACCGGGCGCAGCGGGGTGTTGCAGGCCATGGCGCCCAGCTGCGAGCGGCATGCGAGCTCGAGCCGGTGCATCCAGTTGAAGGCCTCGCCGACGGTGCGGCCCACCGTAAGCACGCCATGGTTGCGCAGGATGAGCGCTTCGCCCTGGCCCAGGTCGGCCACCAGGGACTCCTGCTCGGCGGTGTCCAGCACGACCCCCTGGTAGTCGTGATAGCCGATCTTCAGGAACCGCATGGCGGTCTGGGTGATGGGCAGCAGGCCGCAGTCCAGCGAGGACACCGCCATCGATGCCCAGCTGTGGGTGTGGATCACGCAGGCCACCTCCGGGCGCGCCTCGTGGACGGCGCTGTGGATCACGTAGCCGGCCTTGTTGACGCCATAGTCGAGCGCGCCGAAATCGGCCTTCGCGAGGATGGTGCCGTCGTGGTCGACCTTGATCAGGCTGGAGGCGGTGATCTCCTCGTACATCATCCCGTAGGCATTGATGAGGAAGGCGCCCTCCTCGCCCGGCACGCGCGAGGAGATGTGGTTGGCCATCATGTCGGCCATGCCGTAGTGCTCGATCAGCCGGTAGCACGCGGCCAGGTCGACCCTGGCCTGCCACTCCTCGGGGCTGCATCTGTCCTTCATGGATTCGATCCGCAATTCGTTCATGGTGTCTCCTTATTCGGCGCTGATCTTGCGTTCGCGCACCACCTTGCCCCACTTCTCCGATTCGGCGCGCATGAAGCTCGCCAGTCCGGCGCGGGTGGTGGGCTGGGGCGTGAGGCCGTGCTTCTCGAGCGCGTCCTTCACGCCGGGATCGTTCAGCACCTTCACGATCTCCACGTTCCAGCGGTCGAGCAACGGCGCCGGCGTCTTCGCCGGCGCGACGAAGGCATACCAGTTGAGCGCCTCGAAGCCCGGATAGCCGGCCTCGGCCACGGTCGGGATGTTGGGCAGGTAGGCCGGCCGCGTCGGCCCGGTGGTGGCCAGCGGCACCAGCTTGCCGGCCTCGACCTGCGGCATCGCCGTGGGCGGAGCCGAGAAGTACGAGGCCACGCGCTCGCCCAGCAGGTCCTGCAGGGCCGGCGCCCCGCCCTTGTAGGGCACGTGGGTCATGTCGATGCCGGCGCGCTGGTTGAACAGTTCGCCCGCCAGATGCGAGGCCGAGCCGGCGCCGGTGGAGGCGAAATCGACGCTGCCGGGCTTCTTCTTCGACAGCTCGACGAACTGCGCCAGCGTCGTCGCGCCGACCGCCTTGTTCACCACCAGCACGTTCGGGAAATTCACGCCGCCGGAGACCGGCGCCAGGTCCTTGAACGGGTCGTAGGGCAGCTTCATGAGGTGCGGCGCGATGGTCAGCGGACCGATCGAGCCGAACAGCAGCACCGTGCCATCGGCCGGCGCCTGGGCGACGTACTGGTGCGCGATGTTGCCGCCCGCGCCGCCCTTGTTGTCGACCACGACGGTCTGGCCGATGTTGTCGGCCAGCTTGCGGGCGATCAGGCGGGCCGCGGCATCGGCGGCGCCGCCGGGGGCGAAGCCGACCACCAGGGTGACCGGCTTGCGCGGCGGGAAATCCGCGTTCTGGGCATGGGCGGCCGGGGCGCCGAGCGCCCCGAGGGCGCTCAGGGCCGCGGCGGTGGTCAGCAGGCGTCTTCGAACTGGCATGGGTGATGTCTCCGTCGGGGGGTTCTTCGTTGTGGGGTCTTCGTCGCGGGATCGGGTGGCGCGCTCAGTCGCTGCCCAGCTGCAACCGGTTGGGCAGGCGCTTCTCGATCGAGAACTTGAGCAGCGCGGCGCTGCGGAACACGCCATGCGCGAACTTGCCGTACGGCAGGGTCAGGAACAGCGCCATCACCACGCCCAGGTGCACCGCCAGCAGCAGGCCCATGACCGAGGTGTCGCGCCAGGCCAGCAATGCCAGGCCGGTGGCGCTGGTCAGCAGCAGCAGCGCGATGAAGCCCCGGTCCATCGGCTTCTGCGCCACGTCGCCATGCTGCGGGTCGCGCCGCAGGTTCAGCCACAGCAGGCCGGACGGGCCGATCAGCAGGCCGATGCCGCCGAGCGTGCCCAGGATCACCGGCGCGCTGGTCAGCGGATAGGGCGCGTGCCAGTCGAGCAGGTAGTGGTACAGCGTGGCCACGGAGGTCGCCGCGAAGCACAGCATGAAGCCATAGAAGGTGAAGTGATGGAAGCGCCGGCGCCACAGCGTGAACTTGTCGTCGGCGTCGTTGCAGCCCTGCCCGTGCCCGCCGCCGAGGTACTTCAGCCGCAGCGCGTCGTGCGCGGCCTCGGCGGCGGCGGCGCCCGGCACGCCGGCCGCGGGCGTGACGTCGCGCCAGAAGCGCCGCACCCCCAGGCCCAGCGCCAGCACCACGAACAGCGACACCGCGCCGAACACCAGCGCCAGGAAGTTGTGCGGGAAGATGGCGTAGAAGTCGCCCGCCAGCGGCTGGTGCAGCAGCGGACCGGCCATGGCCAGGCCGAGCACCAGGAACAGCGCCAGTCCGGCCGCCAGCGCCAGCGCCACCGTCAGGCCGGCGCGCCGGTAGAGCCCGCCCATGGCGCTCGGCCAGGCGTAGTCGTGATAGGTCTGCACGCGCACCTGCGCCATGGCCTGCGGCACGTTGACCGCGAACTCGTGCGGCGGCGCGTACTGGCACGCATGCAGGCAGGCGCCGCAGTTGTGGCAGAGGTTGGCCAGGTAGTGGATGTCGGCCTTGCCGAATTCCAGCCGGCGCGTCATGGCCGGGAAGACGGCGCAGAAGCCCTCGCAATACCGGCAGGCATTGCAGATCTGCATGATGCGCGCGACCTCCTGCTCACCGGTCGACAGCGGTCCGGCCGGGCGGATCGGGATCACGCGCGGACTGGCGCTGGGCCGGCCGTCCTGGCCCAGCGGGTCGGACTCGGAGCGCACGCGTTCGATGATCTCAGTGAGTGGCGGCATGGTCGACCTCCTGCGTCGGGTGGATGGAAGGGGTGGTCGTCGAGGCCGCCCGGGGCACCGGCCGCATGGCCCGCGATTCCTGGTCGAAACCCGGGTGCCGATGGCCGCAGGCGCGCGCCGCGCCCACGCCGGCGATGCGGCCGAAGGCGGTGCCGATGCTCATGCCCACGCCGGCGGTGTAGCCCTTGCCCAGCACGTTGCCGGCCATCATCTCGCCGGCCACGAACAGGTTGGCGCTCGCCCGGCCGCCGAAGCGCACGGCGGCGCTCTCGTCGACCTTCAGGCCCAGGTAGGTGAAGGTGATGCCTGGTCGCAACGGGTAGGCGTAGAACGGCGCGGTGTCCAGCGGACGCGCCCAATGGGTCTTCGGCGGCGCGAGGCCCTCGGTATGGCAGTCGTCCAGCGCGGTGTGGTCGAAGGTGCCGACGCGGCAGGCGGCGTTGTAGTCGTTCACCGTCTTCATGAAGGTGGGGACGTCCAGCCCGAGCTGGCGCGCCAGGTCCTCCAGGGTGTCGGCACGGGTGCCGTCGAACACCGGTGGCATGAAGCGGCCGATGGCCTTCTGGTCGATGATCGAATAGGCGATCTGCCCCGGCTGGTGCGCCACCAGCCGGCCCCAGATGGCATAGCGCTTGGGCCAGAAGTCCTCGCCCTCGTCGTAGAAGCGCGCGGCCTCGCGGTTGACCACCAGGCCCAGCGAGACGCAGTCGATGCGCGTGCAGATGCCGCCGTCGTAGAGCGGCGCGCGGGCGTCGATGGCCACGCAGTGCGCCTGGGTCGGGTCGCCGATCGAGTCCACGCCGGCCTCCTCCAGCATGTGGCGCAGCAGCACGCCCTGGTTGAAGCGGGTGCCGCGCACCAGGAAGTTCTCGGCCGGCCACTCGCCGCGCTCGTTCTGCCCCCAGGCCTCGCGCTGCCAGGCCAGGTTGGACTCGAAGCCGCCGCAGGCCATCACGCAGCTGCGCGCCGCGATGCGTTCGCCAGTGCTGGTGATGGCGGCCACGAAGCGGTCGCCATCGAGCTCCAGGCGCTCGATCGGCGTGTCGTAGCGCACCCGCACGCCCAATGCCTCGGCGCTGCGGTAGTAGGCATTGACCAGCGCCTTGCCACCGCCCATGAAGAAGGCATTGGTGCGCGCCACGTGCAGTGCGCCCGACAGCGGCGGCTGGAAGTGCACGCCATGGCGGCGCATCCACGGCCGGCAGCCGGCCGAGTGCCGGATCACCAGCCGCGCCAGTGCCTCGTCGGTCAGGCCGCCGGTCACCTTCAGCAGGTCCTGCCAGTACTCCTCCTCGGTGTAGGCCTCGATCAGGACGTCCTGTGGCGCGTCGTGCATGCAGCGCAGGTTGCGCACGTGCATCGAATTGCCGCCGCGCCAGGCGCGTGGCGCCGATTCGACCAGCAGCACGGAGGCGCCGGCCTCGCGCGCCATGAGGGCGGCGCAGAGCGCGGCGTTGCCGCCGCCGATCACCAGCACGTCCGCCGGGGGGTGGTTGCCATCTGGGGCCATGGATGTCTTCGTGGGGAAAGCCGGGAAGCGCGCACTCTAGGCCGCCGGGGCCCGGCGCGACAGTCCGCTTCCGGCATGGGCCCATCACGATCCGTGATGACTCCCGCGCGCGCCGCTGCGCGATGGCGTCAGTCCGCGCCCTGCACCAGGGTCGCGCCCGGCCACTGCCCGGCGCCGACCAGCCCGCGCGCCACGTCGGCCAGCACCACGCGCACCGCCAGCGCCGCCGGCGACAGCTCGTCGTCCGACAGGCTGCAGATGGCGTTGCGGCGATGCGCCTGCGGATCGGCCAGCGGCGCGAGATGGAAGCGCTCGGCCGCGTCCGGATAGCGCCCGACCGCCGCGCCGGGCTGCACGGTGGCGCCGAAGCCGGCATCCACCGCCGCCATCAGCATCGCCAGCGAGTCGATCTCCGCCACCGGCTGCAGACCGACCCGGGCCCGCAGCGCGGCGGCATCGATGGTGGCGCGCAGGCCATGGCCGCCGGTCGGCAGGATCAGGGGCTGCGCCGCCAGCGCGCGCATCGAGACCGGCCGCGCGCCGGTGCCGGCGGGCATGTGGCGCCGCGACCGGATCAGCAGCAGCTTCTCGTCGAGCAGCGGCAGCACGCTCCAGCGTCGGCCGGCCTGGGTCGAGAACAGCACCGCCAGGTCGAGCTGGCGCGCGTTGAGCATCGCCGTGAGATGGCCCGACAGGCTCTCGACCATGTGCAGGCGCACATCCGGATAGCGCTCGCGCATCGCCGTCATCAGGGGCAGCGCCAGGACGGCGCCGGTGGTGGGCGCCAGGCCGACGCTGACGGTCCCGGTCAGGCGCGCCGCGCGCGCGGCGCGCTGGGCCTGCTCGGCATGGCGCAGGGTCAGCTGCGCCTCGCGGAAGAAGGCCGCGCCGGCATCGGTGGGCAGCACGCCGCGCGCGCTGCGCTGCAGCAGCCGGGTCGCGAGCTCGCCCTCGAGCCGGCTGATCTGCTGGCTCAACGCCGACTGCACCACCCCCAGATCGATGGCGGCGCGGCCCATGCTGCCGAGTTCGATGGCGCGGACGAAATAGCGGAGTTGGCGCAGTTCCATGAGGGACGTATCGGTCGGTGCCCGGACCGGAGGTCGGCCCGTGCGAAAATGCTCCGATGTTCACCGGAATCATCACCGGCGTGGGGCGTATCGCCGCCGTCCACGACCTCGGAAGCTCCTTATCCCACGGCAAGCGGCTGCGCATCGCCACGCCCGCCGGCTATCTCGACGACGTCGGCCTGGGCGACAGCATCGCGCTCAACGGCGCCTGCATGACGGTCACTTCGCTCGAGCCGGCCGAGCCCTCCTTCACCATCGACATCTCGGCCGAATCGCTCGACAAGACCGCCGGTCTGGCCGAGTCCGGCGGCGCGGTCAACCTGGAGAAGGCCCTGCGCGCCAACGACCGGCTCGGCGGCCACATCGTCTCGGGCCACGTCGACGGCATCGGCAGCGTGGCGAGCTTCGCCGCGGTGGGCGAGAGCTGGGAGCTGCGCGTGCTGGCGCCGCCCGCGCTGGCCCGCTTCCTGGCCTACAAGGGCTCGATCACCGTCAATGGCGTCAGCCTGACCGTCAACCGCGTGGACGACACCGCCGAGGGCAGCGAGATCAGCATCAACCTGATCCCGCACACGGTCGAGCACACCGCGCTGGGCACGCTGGTCGCGGGCAGCCGCGTCAACCTCGAGATCGACACCGTCGCGCGCTACGTGGAGCGCATGCTCCAGGCCGGCGCGATCGGCATTCCTCCCCTGGCGAGCCCGGCTCCAGCGCCGGCCGCGCCGAAAGACCTGTACTCATGAATGCTTCCGTGACGCCGATCGGCGCCGCCGCCACGCGCAATGCGCCACCATCGGGCGCGCCGTCGCCGGCCGTCGCGCCGATCTCGCCGGTCGAGGAGATCGTCGCCGAGATGGCCGCCGGCCGCATGGTGATCCTGGTCGACGAGGAGGATCGCGAGAACGAGGGCGACATCGTCCTGGCCGCCGACCACGTCACGCCCGAGGCCATCAACTTCATGGCCCGCCACGCGCGCGGCCTGATTTGCCTGACGCTGTCGCGCGAGATCTGCGAGCGGCTGCAGCTGCCGCCGATGGTGGCGCGCAACGGCGCCAAGCACGCCACCGCCTTCACCGTCTCGATCGAGGCCGCCGAGGGCGTCACCACCGGCATCTCCGCCGCCGATCGGGCCCGCACCGTGCAGGCCGCCGTGGCCCGCGACGCCGTCGCCGCCGACCTGGTCCAGCCCGGCCACATCTTTCCGCTGCAGGCGGTCGACGGCGGCGTGCTGATGCGCGCCGGCCACACCGAGGCCGGCTGCGATTTCGCCGAGATGGCCGGCTGCTCACCGGCCGCCGTGATCTGCGAGATCATGAACGAGGACGGCACGATGGCGCGCCTGCCCGACCTGCAGGTCTTCGCCGCCGTCCACGGCCTGAAGATCGGCACCATCGCCGCGCTGATCGAGCATCGCAGCCGCACCGAATCGCTGGTCGAGAAGATCGGCTCGCGCGCCATCCGCACCGCCTGGGGCGACTTCACCGCCCATGCCTTCCGCGACAAGCCCAGCGGCGGCGTGCACCTGGCGCTGGTGCGCGGCAGCTGGCGGGCGGACGAATCCATCGCCGTGCGCGTGCACGAGCCGCTGTCGGTCCTGGACGTGCTGGAGGTCGGCCGGCCCATGCATTCCTGGGGCCTCGACGCCAGCCTCTCGCACATCGCCGCGCAGGAGCGCGGCGTGGCGGTGCTGCTGAACTGCGGCGAATCGGCCGCCGAACTGCTGGCCCAGTTCGAAGGCACCGCGCGCCCGGCGCAGGCGCCCGAGCGCGGCCGCATGGACCTGCGCAGCTATGGCGTCGGCGCCCAGATCCTGCGCGAGTGCGGCGTCCACCGGATGCACCTGCTGGGCACGCCGCGCCGCATGCCGAGCATGGCGGCCGGCTACGGCCTCGAGATCACCGGCTACATCCAGAAGGACTGAATCCCCATGTTTCACGCGAACCAGGGCGCCGAGATGGCGCTCGACGGCACGGGCCTGCGCATCGGCATCGTGCAGGCACGCTTCAACGCCGACATCACCGACGCCCTCGCCGAGGCCTGCCTGGCTGAACTCGCGGCGCTCGGCGTCGCCGACCACCACATCGACCACGTCGTCGTCCCGGGCGCGCTCGAGGTGCCGGTGGCACTGCAGGCCCTGGCCCGGCGCGGCCGCTACGACGCGCTGATCGCCCTGGGCTGCATCATCCGCGGCGAGACCTACCACTTCGAGCTGGTGGCCAACGAGTCCGGCGCCTGCGTGAGCCGCGTCGCGCTCGACCACGGACTGCCCATCGCCAACGCGATCCTCACCACCGAAAACCTCGAACAGGCCGTGGCCCGCCAGACCGACAAGGGCCGCGACGCGGCGCGCGTCGCCGTCGAGATGGCCCGGCTCCTGGCGCAACTTCCATGACCGACGACTCCCACCCGACCCCCTCCCCCGCGTCCGCGTCCACCGCCGCCCGCGCGCCGCGCCAGTCGCGCAGCGGCCTGACCAGCACCGGCGTGCGCAAGGCCGCGGCCAAGTCCAACCGCAGCCGCTCGCGCGAGTTCGCGCTGCAGGCGCTCTACCAACACCTGGTGGGCCGCAACGACCCGACCGACATCGACCACTTCACGCGCGACCTGGCGGGCTTCCACAAGGCCGACGCGGTCCACTACGACGCGCTGCTGCACGGCTCGATCCGCGAGGAGGCCGAGCTCGACGCCCTGATCGTGCCGCTGCTCGACCGCAAGATGGCCGAGATCTCGCCGGTCGAGCACGCCATCATGTGGATCGGCGCCTATGAATTCCGCCACTGCCTGGACGTGCCATGGCGCGTGGTGCTCAACGAATGCATCGAGCTGGCGAAGGAATTCGGCGGCACCGACGGCCACAAGTACGTCAACGCGGTGCTCAACGGCCTGGCGCCGCAGCTGCGCGCCAACGAGGTCGACGCCGACCGGGCTTCGGGCAAGGCCCGCGCATGAGCATGAGGATCTCGCGGCGCGCCGAGCGCATCGAGCCGTTCTACGTGATGGAGGTCGCCAAGGCGGCCGGAGCGCTGGCGCGTCAGGTCGCCCAGACCGACCGGCCGATGATCTTCCTGAACATCGGCGAGCCGGACTTCACCGCACCGCCGCTGGTGCAGGAAGCCGCCAACCGCGCGGTGCGCGCCGGCGCCACCCAGTACACCGCCGCGACCGGCCTGGAGCCGCTGCGCGAGCGCATCTCCGACTGGTATCGCCAGCGCTTCGGCATCGACGTGCCGGCGCGCCGCATCGTCATCACCGCCGGCGCCTCGGCGGCATTGCAGCTGGCCTGCCTCGCCCTGATCGACGCCGGCGACGAGATCCTCCTGCCCGACCCCAGCTATCCGTGCAACCGGCATTTCGTGACCGCCGCCGAGGGCACGCCCGTGCTGATCCCGACCACCGCCGCCGAGCGCTTCCAGCTCAGCGCCGACAAGGTCGAGGCCGCCTGGGGCGAGCGCACGCGCGGCGTGCTGCTGGCCTCGCCGTCGAACCCGACCGGCACCTCGATCGCGCCGGACGAGTTGCGGCGCATCCACGAGGTCGTGACGCGGCGCGGCGGCGTCACCCTGGTCGACGAGATCTACCTCGGCCTGTCGCACGACGAGCGCTATGGCCAGAGCGCGCTGGCGCTGGACGACCAGGTCGTCAGCATCAACAGCTTCAGCAAGTACTTCCACATGACCGGCTGGCGCCTGGGCTGGCTGGTGGTGCCCGACGCGCTGCTGCCGGCGGTCGAGCGGCTGGCGCAGAACCTGTTCATCTGCGCCAGCACCGTGGCGCAGTACGCGGCGCTGGCCTGCTTCGAGAACGAGAGCATCACCGAGTACGAGCGCCGCCGCGCCGAGTTCAAGGCCCGCCGCGACTGGTTCATCCCGCGCCTGGAGGCGCTCGGCCTGCCGGTCCCGGTGATGCCCGACGGCGCCTTCTACGCCTGGGCCGACTGCCGCGAGTTCGCGCGCCGCCTGGGCGTCGCGGACAGCTGGGACCTGGCCTATGCGCTGATGGAGCGGGCCCACGTGGCGGTGACGCCGGGGCGCGATTTCGGCCATGCCGAGACCGCCGGCTTCATCCGCTTCTCCACCGCCAGCTCGATGGCCCACCTGCAGGAAGCCATCGCCCGGCTCGAGGCCCTGGCCCGGCCATGAGCTTCGCCTTCGACATCCGCGTCTACTGGGAAGACACCGATGCCGGCGGCATCGTCTTCTACGCCAACTACCTGAAGTTCATGGAGCGCGCCCGCACCGAGTGGCTGCGCGCCATGGGCATCGAGCAGCAGGCGCTGCGCGAAGCCAGCGGTGGCATGTTCGTGGTCAGCGAGACGCAACTGAAATACCATCGGCCGGCCCGCCTGGACGACCGGCTGGTCGTCACGGCCGAACTGACGCAGCGCGGCGCCGCCTCCCTCACCCTGGCCCAGCGCGTGCTGTCGAAGACCGAGCCGGACGCCCTGCTCTGCGAAGGCACCATCCGCATCGGCTGGGTCGACGCCGGGTCGTTGCGGCCCGCGCGCATGCCCCGGCACGTCGCGGGAACCCTGGAACGCCACTGCGCTCCATGAATCACTCCATCACGCCATGAACCAAGACCTCTCCATCGTCACCCTCCTGCTGCACGCGAGCTTCGTCGTGCAGCTGGTCGTGCTCCTGCTCGTGGGCATCTCGGTCGCCAGCTGGGCCGCGATCTTCCGCAAGTTCTTCGCGCTCAAGCGCATGCGCGCGCTCAACGACGAGTTCGAGCGCGAGTTCTGGTCGGGCACCAGCCTGAACGAGCTGTTCTCGGCGGCGGCGCAGAACGCCAAGCTGTCCGGGCCCATGGAGCGCATCTTCGCCTCCGGCATGCGCGAGTACCAGAAGCTGCGCGAGCGCCACGTGGCCGATGCCGGCACGCTGCTCGACGGCGCCCGGCGCGCCATGCGCGCGAGCTTCCAGCGCGAGCTCGACGTCGCCGAATCGAACCTCTCGTTCCTGGCCACCGTCGGTTCGGTGTCGCCCTACGTGGGCCTGTTCGGCACGGTCTGGGGGATCATGCATGCCTTCACCGGTCTGGCCGCCCTCGCGCAGGTCACGCTCGCCACCGTCGCGCCGGGCATCGCCGAGGCCCTGGTGGCCACGGCCATCGGCCTGTTCGCCGCCATCCCGGCGGTGGTGAGCTACAACCGCTTCGCCCGCGAGATCGACAAGATCGCCATCGCCCTGGAGACCTTCATCGAGGAGTTCTCCAACATCCTGCAGCGCAACCTGTCGACGCACCTGGGCGGCAGCCCGGCCCCGGCCGCCGGTGGCGCTTCCGCCACCGGTCGCTGAGACCAAGCCGCGCCTGCCCATAGCGACGCACCGGAGAACCCTTCATGCCCGCCGTTTCATCCCGTGGCCGCGGACGCCGCACGATCAACGAGATCAACATGGTCCCGTTCATCGACGTGATGCTCGTGCTGCTGATCATCTTCATGGTCACCGCGCCGCTCATCACGCCCAGCGTCATCAACCTGCCGAGCGTCGACCGCGCCAACAAGCAGCCCGACAAGCCGATCGAGATCGTCATCAAGACCGAGGACGAGATCCAGGTGAAGAAGGACCCGTCCACCGGCTCGGGCGGCCGTAACGTGCCCTTCGGCCAGATCGGCCAGGCCGTGAAGACGGCCCAGGACGGCGACGCCCAGCGGCCGGTGGTCATCAGCGCCGACAAGTCGGTCAAGTACGAGACGGTGGTCAAGGCCATGAACGAGTTGAAGCGCGCCGGCGTCGAGCGCGTCGGCCTCTCGGTGACGACCACGGGCGCGAAGTAAGGGATGTCGCTCGCTTCGGACCGCCCCGAATTCGCGCCACCGCCCCAGCGCGGCACGCCGCGCGCGGTGGTGTTCGCGCTGCTGGCGCACGTCGTGCTGATCGCCGCGCTGACCTGGGGCGTCAGCTGGAAGCGCGATGCCGAGGAAAGCGATGCCGTCGAGGCCGAGATCTGGTCGTCGACGGTGCAGCGCGCCGCGCCGCGCCTGTCGCAGCCTCCGGCGCCGACGCCCGAACCCACGCCCGCGCCACCGCCCCCGCCGCCACCTCCCCCGCCGCCGGCCCCCGCGCCGGCACCGCGCCCGGCGCCACCCCCGCCACCGCCGCCCACCGTGCGGCCACCCGATCCCACGCCCGCACCACGCGCCCCGGACATCGCGCTCGAGCGCGAGAAGAAGCTCAAGGAGCAGCGCGAACGCGAACGCGATCTGGAGGAAGCACGGCAGGAGAAGAAGCGCGAGGCCGTCAAGGAAGCCACCCGCAAGGCGGCCCAGGAGAAGAAGGAACTGGAAGCCAGGCGCCGCGCCGAGGAGGAAGCCGAGGACCGCCGCGAAGCGCAGCAGAAGGCCCAGGCCGATGCCCGCCGCAAGAAGGAGGCCGACGCCCGCCAGCAGGCCGAGGCGAAGCAGGCCGAGGCCCGCAAGGAAGCCGAGGCCCGGCAGGCGGAAGCCCGCAAGGCCGAGGCCAAGGCCCGCGCCGACGCGGCGGCGGCGGCATCGGCCGCGGCGGCCAAGCAGGCCGCGGCCGATCGGGCCGCCACGCTCAAGCGCATGCAGGGCCTGGCCGGCGCCAGCGGCGACGACGGCGCCAGCGGCAACGCGCAGCGCTCGTCCGGTCCGTCGGGCAGCTATGGCGGCCGCGTCGCGGCGGCGGTACGGCCGAACGTGGTGTTCCCGGATGCCGACCTCGTCAGCGGCAACCCGGGCGCCGAGTTCGACGTCCGCCTGGCGCCCGACGGCACCATCGTCGGCACGCCCCGACTGGTGAAGTCCAGCGGCCTGCCGGCCTGGGACCAGGCCGCCCTGCGCGCCTTGCAGAAGACCGAGAAGCTGCCGCGCGACATCGACGGCCGGGTGCCGTCGGCGCTGATCGTGCAGCTCAAGCCCAAGCGCTGAGCCCCCGGGGGGCCGCGCCGCCGGCCTCCTCCCTCTCCTGCTACTTGTGGATCGCGCGCCGCGCCGACTGGGCGGCGCGCCAGAGACGCGACTTGGCGCCATCGCGCCAGGCCTGCGTGCCCACCGGCGCCGGCTTCAGGCCGACGCGGCCGAGCACCGGCCGGGCCGAGTGATTGAAGGCCAACGCGCGGCGCCAGCCCATCGACTGCGGCGTGTTGAAGATGATCGACATCGAGATCGAGACGTCGTCGTTGCCGTTGCGCACGTGGTGGCCGGCGACGAAGGGGATGTGCAGCGCCTCGCCCGGGCTGAACTCGAAGCGCGTCGCCAGGCGGTCGGTCTCCTGCGACCACGGCAGGCGCGTGTTGGCATAGGCCACGTAGGCCTCGCGATGGACCTGGCTGACCACGCGTTCGTCCCATTGCTCGAACACGCTGACCTCCTTGCTGCCGCGGAACTGCATCAGGAAGGTCGAGTAGCGATCGATGTGGAAGGGCGTCACGCTGCCCGGCGAGGCGATGAAGAGATAGAGCTGCGGCTCGACGATCCGCGCCCCGGCGCCGCGTCGGCGCATCAGCGTCTCGACATCGGCCACCAGCTCGCGATGCAATGGCGCGAAGGACGGATCGACCTCCGGTCCACTGACCATCACATAGGAATCGGAGACGCGGATGTTCTCGATCGTCTGCTCGATGCCCTGCTCCTTGGGCTGGCCGCGGAAGGTGCCCTCGAAGTCGTCGCCGTTCTTCAGCTTGCCCATCGAGTACATGACCTGCTTCTTCGGCAGGGCCGGGATCACGCGCGCCAGGTTGTCCAGGCTCAGGGCCGGATGGCCCATCAGCTTGTGGCGGAACTTGAAGGCCTGGCGGTCGAACTGGTCGAAACCCGCGTCATCTTCAAAACAATGCATCAGAAAATCTCCGTCAGATCGACGGAATGTAATTCTTTTTTACGTATGGACACGCTGCCCGTCGTCGCCTGAAAGCGTAAATCCGGTGCCAGCGTGTGTTTTGGCCGCGATCGGGTCGGCGGCCCGATCCGGGCACCCTACTCGTAGACGATGACGGCCTCGCCCGACTGCGCCTGGGCGATCCAGCTCGCCAGGGCGGCATCGGTCGGGAAGAACTTGGCCCGCTCGCCCAGCTGCAGGTCCACCCGGGCGCCGCTGCGCGCGAGCGACAGCCGCACCGGCAGGCCCTGGCGCAGTTCGCCGAGTTCGGTGGTCTCCAGGCGCGGCGGGTAGTCCTTCACCAGCCGCGCGATGTCGGGCGCCTTGCCGTTGACCGCCACGCGCAGGAACTTGCCGAAGCGGCAGCGCGCCGTCGCCAGGTCCCAGACCTGCTGGACCTGGAAGCGGGCCTCGAAGCCGCCGCGCCCGGGCTGCAGCCGGCCGCTGACGATGACCAGCTCGTCATCCTTCAGGGTGTTCCGGTTGGCGTTCATGACCGCCTCGTCGGCCGTCGCCTCGATCGACTGCGACTTGTCGTCGAGCTTGAAGATCGCCAGGCGGCCGCGTTGGCCGTTGATGACGCGCAGGTCGCTGACGATGCCGGCGATCACCTGCGGCTCGCGGCTGTCGAGCAGCTCGTCGATCTCGCGGCGGCAGAAGCGGCGCACCTCCTGCGCGACCTCGTCGAACAGGTGGCCCGAGAGATAGAAGCCGACGGCGGTCTTCTCGAAGGTCAGCCGCTCCTTGACGCCCCAGGGCGTGGCGGCGACCAGCTCGGGCTCGCGCGCCGCCGAGCCGTGCTCGCAGTCGCCGAAGATGTCGACCTGCGAGGCGTTGGCCTCGGTGGCGGCGGCGAAGTCGAAGGCGCGGTCGATCGAGGCGATGAGCGAGGCGCGGTTGTCGTGGATCGAGTCGAAGGCGCCGGCCTTGACCAGGGCGTCCACCGTGCGCTTGTTGATGCGCTGGCGATCCACCCGCACGCAGAAGTCGAACAGGCTCTTGAACGGCCCGCCGGCCTCGCGGGCCCGCACGATGGCCTCCACCGCCAGCTGGCCGGTGCCCTTGACGGCGCCCAGGCCATAGCGGATGGACTTGTCGGTGACCGGCTCGAAGCGGTAGTGGCCGCTGTTGACGTCCGGCGGCTCGAAGGTGATGGCGAAATGCTTGACCGCGTCCTGGAACAGCACCTTGAGCTTGTCGGTGTCGTCCATCTCCACCGTCATGTTGGCGCAGAAGAACTCGGCCGTGTAGTGGACCTTCAGCCAGCCGGTGTGATAGGCCAGCAGCGAATACGCGGCGGCGTGCGACTTGTTGAAGCCATAGCCCGCGAACTTCTCCATCAGGTCGAAGATCTCGTCGGCCTTCTCCTGGGGGATGTCGTTCTTGGCCGCGCCGGCGCGGAAGATCATCCGGTGCTCGGCCATCTCCTCGGCCTTCTTCTTGCCCATGGCGCGCCGCAGCAGGTCGGCGCCGCCGAGCGAGTAGCCGCCCAGGATCTGCGCGGTCTGCATGACCTGCTCCTGGTAGACCATGATGCCGTAGGTCTCCGAGAGCATCTCCGCCACCAGCGGATGCGGGTACTCGACCGGCTCGCGGCCGTGCTTGCGCGCCACGAAGCTGGGGATCAGGTCCATCGGGCCCGGGCGGTAGAGCGCGTTGAGGGCGATCAGGTCCTCCAGCCGCGTCGGCCGCGCGTCCTTGAGCATGCCCTGCATGCCGCGCGATTCGAACTGGAACACGGCCTCGGTCTTGCCATCGGAGAACAAGCGGTAGGTCGCCGGGTCGTCGAGCCGGATGTCCTCGTAGTTGAAGTTCTCCTGGCCCTTGTGGCGCTTGACGATGAACTCGCGCGCGATCTCCAGGATGGTCAGTGTCGCCAGGCCCAGGAAGTCGAACTTGACCAGGCCGACCGCCTCGACGTCGTCCTTGTCGTACTGGCTCACCGCCGAATCGCTGCCGGGCTGCTGGTAGAGCGGGCAGAAGTCGGTCAGCTTGCCCGGCGCGATCAGCACGCCGCCGGCGTGCATGCCGATGTTGCGCGTCATGCCCTCGAGCTTCTGCGCCAGCTCGACCAGCATGCGCACCTCCTCCTCCTTCTCGATGCGCGCGGCGAGCTGCGGCTCCATCTCGATGGCGTAGTTGTTCTTGTCGCCCTCCACCCGGGGGTTGGGCGGGTACTGGATGGTGACGGGCTGGCCGGGCTTGTTCGGGATCAGCTTGCTCACGCCGTCGCAGAACATGTAGCTCATGTCGAGCACGCGGCCGACGTCGCGGATCGCCGCGCGCGCGGCCATGGTGCCGAAGGTGGCGATCTGGCTGACGGCGTCGCGGCCGTACTTGTCCTTCACGTAGTCGATCACGCGATCGCGGTTGCCCTGGCAGAAGTCGATGTCGAAGTCGGGCATCGAGACGCGCTCGGGATTGAGGAAACGCTCGAACAGCAGGTTGTACTGCAGCGGATCGAGGTCGGTGATCTTGAGCGCGTAGGCCACCAGCGAGCCCGCGCCCGAGCCCCGGCCCGGCCCGACCGGGCAGCCGTTCTTCTTGGCCCAGTTGATGAAGTCGCCCACGATCAGGAAGTAGCCCGGGAAGCCCATGTTCAGGATCGTGTCGATCTCGAACTCCAGCCGCTCGACATAGCGCGGCCGCTCGACGTCGCGCTGCTTGGCATCCGGGTAGAGGTGCGCCAGGCGCTCCTCCAGGCCCTCGAACGAGGCCAGGCGGAAGTACTCGCCGATCGGCAGGCCGTCGGGCGTCGGGAAGTTCGGCAGCTGCGGCTTGCCCAGCACCAGCGTCAGGCTGCAGCGCCGCGCGATCGCCAGCGTGTTGGCGATGGCGCTGGGGATGTCGGCGAACAGCGCCTCCATCTCGGCGGCCGACTTGAAATACTGCGCGCGGGTGAACTTGCGCACCCGGCGCGGGTTGCCCAGGATCTCGCCCTCGGAGATGCAGACGCGCGCCTCGTGGGCCTCGTAGTCGTCGGCGGTGGCGAACTGCACCGGATGCGTGGCCACCACCGGCAGGCCCAGCCGGGCGGCCAGCTGCACGGCGGCGACGACGTGCGGCTCGTCCTCGGGACGGCCGGCGCGCTGCAGCTCGACATAGAAGCGATCCGGGAACAGCGCTGCCAGCTGGCGCGCCAGGTCGTCGGCGCGCGTCGCGTGGCCCTGCAGCAGCGCCGCGCCCAGCGGCCCGGCCTGCGCCCCCGAGAGCGCGATCAGGCCGGCGCCCAGCTCCTCCAGCCAGGCCCGCTTGACCAGCGCCTGCGACTGGCCGCGCCCGACGTTCTGGGTCCAGGCGCGCGCCAGCAGTTCGGACAGGTGCAGGTAGCCGGTGGTGTTCTGCACCAGGAGGACGATGCGGGTGACGGCGCCGATGTCGGCTCCCAGGCCCTCAAGGAACACCTCGGCGCCGAGCAGCGGCTTGACGCCCGCGCCGCGCGCTTCCTTGTAGAACTTGACCGCGCCGAACAGGTTGTTCAGGTCGGTGATGGCCAGGGCCGGCTGGCCGTCGGCGCGGGCCGCGGCGACGACCTCGTCGATGCGGTTGGTGCCGTCGACGACGGAGAATTCGGTGTGCAGACGCAGGTGGACAAACATGGCGGCATTGTAGGAAGCCGCGCCGCGCCCCCACCCGTGCGCCGCGCGCCCCGCCGTGCTAGGAGGCGCCATGACGCCTCCTAGAATCGGCCCCGTGCCTGCCATCCTCAACATCGCCGCCTACCTCTTCAGCGACATCGAAGACCCCGCCGCCCTGCGCGCCCACCTGCTCGCGCGCGCCACCGCGCTGGAGCTCAAGGGCACCATCCTGCTGGCCACCGAGGGCATCAACCTGTTCCTGGCCGGCGCGCCCGACGCGGTGCGCGCCTTCGTCGCCGAGCTGCGGGCCGACGCGCGCTTCGACGCCCTGGAGACCAAGGAGAGCTGGTCGGCGGCGCAGCCGTTCCGGCGCCTGCTGGTCAAGGTCAAGCGCGAGATCATCCGCATGGACCATCCGGCCATCCGGCCCGCCGCCGGCCGGGCGCCCGGCGTGGTGCCGGCGACGCTCAAGCGCTGGCTCGACCAGGGCCACGACGACGCCGGCCGGCCGCTGGTGCTGCTCGACACCCGCAATGCCTTCGAGGTCGACCACGGCAGCTTCGACGGCGCGATCGACTGGCGCCTGTCCAAGTTCACCGAGTTCCCGCCGGCCCTGCGGGCCCATCGCGACCAGCTCGCCGGCAAGACCGTCGTGAGCTTCTGCACCGGCGGCATCCGCTGCGAGAAGGCCGCCATCCTGATGCGCGAGGTCGGGGTGGAGAACGTGCTGCAGCTCGAGGGCGGCATCCTGAAGTACTTCGAGGACGTCGGCGGCGCGCACTACCACGGCGACTGCTTCGTCTTCGACGGCCGGGGCACATTGGCGCCGGACCTCAGCGCCACCGGCAGCGACACCAGCGCCCGGGCCCTGGAGGACCCGGACCTGGCGATCAAGCGCTGAGCGGGGTCGCGAGCACGCGCAGGATGTGGCGCGCCGCGCCCACCGCCATGCCGCGCAGGCCACCGTCGGTGGTGCCGCCCACGTGCGGCGTCAGCACGACGTTGGGCAGGTCCAGCCAGGGCGAATCCGCGGCCAGGGGCTCGGTCTCGAAGCAGTCCAGGCCCAGCTGGAGCTCGCCGGCCCGCAGGCGGCGCTGCATCTCCACCTCGTCGAACAGGCCGGCGCGGGCGGTGTTGACCACGATGGCGCCCGGCCGCAGCAGCCCCAGCCGCCGGACGTCGAGCAGGCCCCGGGTGCCGTCGTCCAGCGGACAGTGCAGCGAGACGACGGCGCTGGCCGCCAGCAGCTCGTCCAGCGCCATGGCGATCGCGCCCTCGGGCAGCCCGGACGGCGGCAGGAAGGGATCGTGCACCAGCACCCGCATGCCCAGGGCCTGCGCGAAGCGCACCACCCGGGCGCCGATCGAGCCGCAGCCGACGACGCCCAAGGTGGCGCCGGCGAGCTCCAGCCCCAGGTAGCCCGGCTTGTCCCAGTGGCCGGCGTGCATGCGCCGGTCCAGCCAGGCGATGCGCCGGGCGCACGCCAGGATCAGTCCGAGCGCGAGTTCGGCGACCGCCTGGCTGTTGGAGCCGACGGCGGCGGCCACCTCGATGCCGAGTTCGCGCGCGGCCGTTCGATCGATGGCATCCAGCCCGACCCCGTGGCGCGAGACGATCCGCAATCGCGGCGAGGCCATCAGCACGCGCCGGTCGAAGCGGCCATAGCGCGCCAGGATGGCGACCGGCCGCTCGCTCCCGCACAGCGCCACCAGCTCGTCCTGGGTGAACCTGGCGCCGGTGTAGACCAGGCGATGGTCGCGCAGCAGCTCGACCGCCTCCGGGTGCAGCCGGGCCTCGGAGACCAGGATCGTGTCGCGGTTCATGGCGCCGCCGTGGCGGTGGGCGACGCGGCGCGGTCCAGGCGCAGGCCGGCGACGCCGGGTTCGGCGCGCAGCACCGTGCCGTGGGTCGAATCGGTGACGTGCAGCACGTCGTGGCCGGGGCCGCCGAAGGCCAGGTTGGTGAGGGACGCGCCGGGCACGCCGCGCAGCACGATCTCGGGCTCGGCGCGGGTGTTCAGGACCCAGACCAGACCCAGCCCCGGATTGGCGACCAGCAGGCGGCCCTGGCGGTCGACCGCCAGGCCGTCCGGCCCGCTCGGGCCGTACGAGGTGAAGAAGCGGCTCACCTTGGCGACGCTGCCATCGGCCAGCAGCGGCATGCGCCAGACGCAGTTGTCGCGCGTCACGGCCAGGTACAGCACCTTCTGGTCGGGCGACAGCGCGACGCCGTTGGGACTGGGCACGTTGGCCAGCAGCAGGTCCAGCTGGCCGGAGGGGCGCAGCCGGTAGAGGCGGCCGGTCGCATCGTGCAGGCCGGTCTGGCCCTGGTCGGTGAAATACAGGTTGCCCCCGGCGTCGAAGACCAGGTCGTTGACGCCCTTGAAGCGCTCGCTGTTGCGGCGCTCCAGGAACGGCTCGACGCGCCCGGTGGCGATGTCGATGCGCATCAGGCCGTGCCGGTAGTCGGTGACGAGCAGCGTGCGGTCGTCCAGCAGCTTCATGCCATTGGGCTCGCCGTCGTACTCGGCCACCTGGGTCCAGTCGCCGGCCGCGTCGATGCGGAACACGCGGCCGAAGGGGATGTCGGTCACGTAGAGGTTGCCATGGTCGTCGGCCACCGGACCCTCGAGGAAGGAATCGGTCGGCTGGCCGCCGCGGTTGGCGCGGCTCCAGTCGCTGTGCTGGCGCTGGCGGAAGCGCTCCGGCAGGCGCGTGAAGGGCTGGAGATCGACGACTCGCGGAGGGTTCAGGAGGAACATGGCTGGGGACGCCCGGGCGTCAGGAGGAGGAGGTGGGATCGTCGAAACCGTACAGCACGGCGGGGTTGTCGACCAGGATGGCATCCATCAGCCGGTCGTCGTCGCACCAGTCGCGCAGCAGGTCGACCAGGTCGGCGTCGTCGACGCTGCCGGCCGGCTCGGTGGTGTGCGGCCAGTCGCTGCCCCAGACCAGCCGTCGTGGCGCGGCGGCCAGCAGCGCGCGGCCGAGCGGGGCCCGGTCGCCATAGGCCGGAGCGCCCTCGGTCGAGCCCATGTAGGCGCCCGAGAGCTTGACCCAGGTGCGGCCGGCGTCCAGCAGCCGCAGCAGCATGGCGAAGGTCTCCCCGGCGAGGGCCCGTGGCGGGTCGATGCGCCCCAGGTGGTCGATCACCAGCGGCACCGGCAGGCGCGCCAGCACCGGCTCGAGCTCGACCAGCTGCGCCGCCGAGGCGAACACCTGCAGATGCCAGCCCAGCGGCGCGACCTTCGCCGCCAGCGTGCGCAGCATGTCGGCGGTGGTGGTGCCCCAGGCCTGCGGCGAGACGAAATTGACCCGCAGCCCGCGCACGCCCTGCCCCGCCAGCCGCGTCAGCTCGGCCTCGTCCACATCCTGCGCCACCACCGCGACGCCGCGCGCCCGCCGGCCCAGCGCGGCCAGCGCGTCCAGGGTGCAGCGGTTGTCGGTGCCATAGGTCGATGGCGTCACCACCACCGCCCGGCCGGTGCCCAGGCGCTGCTGCAGCAGCCGGTAGTCGGCCACGTCGGCCCGTGGCGGCGTGCGCGGCCAGTGCGGCGATGGCGCGAAGCGCGGGTCGAAGATGTGCATGTGGCAGTCGCACGCGTTCGCGGGCAAGGCGCGCGACGGCCGGCGCAGGCCGGCGGAATGCGGGACGGGAGCTGGCATGGGGGCGCGCGGGCTCAGTCGACCTGGATGCCGCCCTTGCGGATCACGCCCTCCCACTTGGCTGCTTCCTTCTTCAGGAAGTCGGCGAACTCGGCCGGCGTGCCGCCCACGGGCTGCGCGCCCATGTCGGCCAGGCGCTGCCTGAGCTCGCCATCCTGCAGCGATTCGACCACCGCCTGGTGCAGGCGCCGCACCACCGCCTCGGGCGTGCCGGCCGGCAGCAGCAGGCCGTTCCATTCGTAGGCCTCGTAGCCGGGCAGCACCGTCTCGGCGACGGTGGGCACGTCCGGCAGCAGCGTCGAGCGCCTGGGCGACGAGATCGCCAGCGCCCGCAGCTTGCCCGAGGTCACCAGCGGATTGCTGGCCGCCAGGGTGCCGAACATGAAATCGACCTGCCCGCCCATCACGTCGGAGATCGCCGGGCCGCCGCTCTTGTAGGGCACGTGCAGCATGTCCAGGCCCAGGCCCTGCCGATAGAGCTCGGCGGCCAGGCGCTGCACGGTGCCGCTGCCCCCGGAGGCGAAGGTGAGCTTGCCGGGCTGGGCCTTGGCGCGCGCCACCAGGTCCTTCTGGTCGCGGATCGGCGAGTCCTTGCGCACGATCAGCACGTTCGGCGAGAGCGAGACCAGCGACAGCGGCTGGAAGCTGCGGTCGTCGAACGACAGCTTGGCATAGAGCGCCGGGTTGATGGAGAACGGCGTCGCGTCGTAGAGCAC
This sequence comes from Variovorax sp. PEI5, assembly GCF_056679935.1. Lineage (NCBI taxonomy): Bacteria > Pseudomonadati > Pseudomonadota > Betaproteobacteria > Burkholderiales > Comamonadaceae > Variovorax > Variovorax sp. PEI5. The sequence goes on along the minus strand of NZ_CM155257.1, from coordinate 832,501 downwards.
GGTGTAGCCATCGGCCGGCGCGCGCGCCACGAAGGCCTCGCCGATGGTGCCGCTGGCGCCGGGCTTGTTGTCGACGATCACGCTGGTGCCCAGCCGGGTCGCCATGCGCACGGCCAGCTGCCGGGCGATGGCATCGGCCGCGCCACCCGGCGCATAGGGCACGACCAGGGTGATGGTGCGTTCGGGGAATGCCGCCTGGGCGGCGCCGGCGGCCACGGCGCAGGCCAGCAGCAGGGTCTTGAGGATCTTCTTCATGGGCATGTCTCGCAAAAGATGGGAAGGAACCGCGACGCCATCGCGGCGTGGCGCGGCCGAAGGGTTCACTCGACCTTGAGGTCGAGTTCGCGCGCGATGCGGGTGGCGCTTGCGACCTCGGCATCGAGCTGGCGGGCGAAGGCATCGCCGCAATGGCTCTGCGCCTGCAGGCCGAGGCCACGCAGCTTCTCGGCGGTCGCCGGGGCGGCGGCGAACTCGCCGGCCACGCGCGTCAGGCGCGCGACCACGTCGGCCGGCGTGCCCGCCGGCGCCAGCAGGCCATACCAGGCATCGGCCGCATAGCCCTTGACGCCCGACTCCTCGAAGGTCGGCACCTGCGGCAGCAGGGCCGAGCGCTGCGGCGCGGCCACCGCCAGCGCGCGCAGCTGGCCCGACCGCACCTGCGGCAGCACCGATCCCAGCGTGGCGAAGGAGCTGTCGACCTGGCCGCCCATCACGTCGGTGATCGCCTGGGCGGCGCCCTTGTAGGGGATGTGGTTCATCCGCGTGCCGGTCAGGCGGGTGAACTGCTCGCTGGCGAAATGGCCGCTGCTGCCGCCGCCGGGCGTCGCGTAGGTGCGCTCGCCGGGGTGGCTGCGCACGTCCCGCAGGAACTCCGCCAGCGTCCTGGCCGGCATCGCCGGGCCGACCACCAGCACGGTCGGGCTGATCGCCAGCGTGCAGATCGGCACGAAGGAGCGCAGCGCGTCGAACTTCACCCGGGCGCTGTAGAGCGCCGGGATCATGGTGTGGTTGGTCGCGCCCAGCAGCAATGTCCGGCCGTCGGCCGGTGCCGCCGCCACGGCCTCGGCCGCCAGGATGGTGTTGGCGCCGGGCTTGTTGTCCACGACCACGGTCCGGTCGAGCGCGCGCCCGGCGAAGTCGGCGAAGGCGCGCGCCACCACGTCGGTGGGGCCGCCGGCCGAGAAGCCGACCACCAGGCGGATCGGCGGGCCCGAGCGGCCCGGCTGGGCCGCCACGCCGGCGGCCAGCAGGGCGAGGCCGGCGGCAGCCGTCGCGGCACGGAGTCGTCGATGAGGATGCATGTCTTGTCTCCTGGAGGAAGCGGGAGGCGCGGCCGGGCCTCTCTGGCGGAAGCTCGCGGACGGCCGGATGAGGCCGTGGTCAGGCCGTGGCCGTGGCCTTCGTGCCTTCGACGACCGAGCGCACGTTGCGCGCGGCGGCGGTGCCCATGTTGACGTAGGCATCGCTGGTGACGCCGCCGATGTGGGGACTCAGGACGAAGCCCGGCTGGCCCTTGAAGACGTTGTCCGCCGCCAGGGGCTCGACGGCGAAGCTGTCGAGGCCGGCGCTCATCACCTGGCCCGAACGCACCGCCTCGAGCAGCGCGTCCTCGTCGATCAGGCCGCCGCGCGCGGTGTTCACCACGATCACGCCGCGCCTGCATTTCGCCAGGGTCGCGGCATTGACGAGCTGGCGGTTCTCCTCGGTCAGCGGGCAGTGCAGCGAGATCGCGTCGGCCTCGCGCCAGATCGTCTCCAGGTCGACCGACCGCACGTGATCCGGCAGGTCCTTGGCGAACGGGTCGAAGCCGATCACGCGCATGCCCAGGGCATCGGCCATGCGGGCGAACTTCAGGCCGATGGCGCCCAGGCCGACCAGGCCGATGGTGCGGCCACCGAGCTCCACGCTCTTGTGCGTGGCCTTGTCCCAGTGGCCGGCGTGCATGCGCGCATCGAGCCGCACCACCGACTTGGCGCAGGCCAGCAGCAGCGCCAGCGCCTGCTCGGCGACGGCGGCGGCATTGGCGCCGACGGCCGCGAGCACCTCGATGCCGCGCGCCTTGGCCGCGACCTTGTCGATCGTGTCGGTGCCGCTGCCATGCTTGGCGATCACCTTGAGCGATGGCGCCGCGTCCATGGCGGCGGCGCCGACGCCGCTGTAGCGCACGATGATGGCGACGGGGTCGTGCCGGCGGCACAGGGCGACGATGTCCTGCGGCGTCGGCGTCCTGCCGGCGTAGACCATCTCGTAGCCCTCGAGCAGCGCCAGCGCCTGCGGCGCGAGGTCGGCGCCGGTGACGAGGACGGTGCCGCTCACAGCGACTCCCCTTCCTTGAGCACGCCGGCCGTGCGCAGCGCGGCGACGAGCCACTTGGCCGTCGTGTCGCCTTCCTTGATGGCGGCGATGCGCGCGGCTTCGTCCCTGACCTTCTTCTCGGCGACCGGCAGCAGCGACTCGATCTTCTCGCGCTCGACCACCACCACGCCGTCGCCGTCGGCGATCACGAAGTCGCCGGGATGCACCGTCACGCCACCGACCGTCACCGGATGGCCGATGCGGCCGCCGACGTTCTTGGTCGGGCCGTTGGGGTTGGTGCCGACGGAGAAGACCGGGTAGTCCATCTCGTCGATCTCCAGGCTGTCGCGGCAGGCGCCGTCCATCACCACGCCGGCCAGGCCGAGCTTCTGGCAGGCCGTCATCATGATGGTGCCCATCAGCGCGGCGGTCTGGTCGCCCTTGCCGTCGATGACCAGCACGTCGCCGGGTTTGGCCATGGCGATGGCCGCATGGATCATCAGGTTGTCGCCGGGACGCACCTCGACGGTGAAGGCCGGGCCGGCGAGCTTCATGCGCGGGCGCAGGGCCTGGATGCGGCCGTGCATCGCGCCGCGCCGGCCGGCGACGTCGGCCAGGATGGCGGGCTGCAGTTGGGCGGCCTGCGCCACGATGGCGGCGGGCACGCGTTCGAAGTCGCGAATGATGTCGGGGATTGCGTGGGTGGACATGGATGGCTTTCGATCAGAGGGATGGGTTGAATCGGAATTCAGGAAGAGGGAAACGACGACGGCATCGCCGTGTGTCATGGCGCTGCCACTACCCGCAGCCCATGGAAATCGTCACGCCCCCGTGCCAGTGACACCGTGGAGCCGGCTCCGCCGGGCCACCGGTGTCGCCCCCTGGAAGGGGGTTGGCGCAGCGACACGAAGTGCGCGAAGACTGGGGGTCAATCGACCTTCGCGCCGGATTCCTTGACGACCTTGCCCCAGCGCACGATGTCGTCGCGGATCAGGGTGGCGAAGCGTTCGGGCGTGCCGCCCAGCGCCTCGGCGCCCTGGCTGGCCAGCTTCTTCCTCACCTCGGGGTCCTGCACGGCCTTGTTAAAGGCGGCATTGAGCTTGGGCACGACATCCGAGGGCATGCCGTCCGGTCCGGCGACGCCGAACCAGGTGACCGCCTCGAAGCCCTTGTAGCCGGACTCGGCGATCGTCGGCACCGCCGGCAGGTCGGTCGTGCGCTGGGCCGAGGTGACGGCGATCGGGCGCATCTTGCCGCTCTTGATGTAGCCGATGAGGGTCGGCACCGAGGACATGTACATCTGGATCTGCCCGCCGATCAAGTCGGTCGAGCCCTGCGCCGCGCCCTTGTAGGGCACGTGCGTGAACTTCACGCCGGCGGTCTTCTGCAGCAGCTCGGTCGCCAGGTGGGCGACGGTGCCGCTGCCCGAGCTGGCGTAGTTCAGCGCCTCGGGCTTGGCCTTGGCGGCGGCGATGACGTCGGCCAGGGTCTTGTAGGGCGAGTCGGCCGCCACCACCAGCACCAGCGGCGCGGTGGCCACCAGCGTCACCGGCGACAGGTCCTTCTGCGGGTCGTAGGGCAGCTTCGCGTACAGCGTCGGGTTGATCGCCAGGTTGCTGGTCTGGCCCAGCACCAGCGTGTAGCCGTCGGGCGTCGCCTTGGCCGCCGCGTCGACGCCCAGGTTGCCGCCGGAGCCGGGCTTGTTGTCGATGATGATCGACCAGTTGTTGCTGGTGGCGACCTTGTTGGCGACCTCGCGGGCGATCAGGTCGGTGCCGCCGCCGGCGGGGAACGGCACGATCAGGCGGATCGGCCGCGACGGGTAGCCGGACTGCGCCAGGGCCGGCGCGGTGGCCAGCAGACCCGCCGTGGCAATCAGGCCGAGGGCGCTCAGGACGACGCGACGCGAAGCGCCGCCGGTGGTGCGGAAGGATGTCATCTCACTTGTCTCCAGTTCCGGATCGCCCGCTCCATGGTTGGAACGATGCGTCTGGTGAATGGCAAGTATTCACAGGACGACACCCAGCGTCCAATCGATTATTTTTGGTGATTCATCAATCGGACTTGGGGTGTTCGATGGCCTGCGATGCCGCGTGACGGGCCAGCAGCTGGATCAGTCGCTGCGCCGCCGGCGGCACGTAGCCGTTGTCGCGATGGGTCACCACCATGCGCCGGCGCATCGCCGTGCCCTTGACCGGCACCTCGCGCAGCGCGGCGCCGGAGCGGCCGGTCTGCAAGTGCAGCCGGGAGATGAAGCTCAGCAGCCCGGTCTCGCCGATCAGTTCCGGCAGCATGATCAGCATCGTGCTCTCCACCTGCACCACGGGACGCGGCAGGTGCCGGCGGTCGAAGGTCTGGTCGAGCCAGTCGCGCGTCGGAGCGCCGGCGGGCTGCAGCACCCAGCGGTACTTCGCCAGGTCCTTCAGCGACGGGCGGGCGATGCCGAACACCTCGTGCGTCTCGGCCGCCGCCACCACGATCAGGTCCTCGGCCAGGTAGTGCGACACGAAGCCGGCCTCGGGCGTGCCCTCGGTGCCGACCATCAGGTCGATCTCGCCGGCGCGCAGCAGCGGCTTGAGCACGTCCACCAGCGCCACGGTGGTGCGCAGCGTCACGCCGGGCGCTTCGTGGATCAGGTCGCGGGCGGCCGGCGGCAGCAGGAACTGCGCGGCCGTCGGCACGATGCCCACCTTGAGCAGGCCCGACAGGCCGCGCCCGATGTCGCCGATCTCGCGCCGCGCGCTCTCGATGTCGAAGCGCGTGCGCTGCGCCCACTTGAGCAGCGCGTGGCCGGCGGCCGTGAGCCGGATGCCGCGCCCGCTCTTCTCGAACAGCGCGGCGCCGCAGGCGGCCTCGAGCCGGTCGACGCAGCTGGTCAGCGCGGGCTGCGTGCGATGCAGCCGCTCGGAGGCGCGGCCCATGTGCTCGAGCTCGGCGATCACTTCGAAGTACTGGAGATCGCGCAGGTCCAAGGTGGGTCCGATCGATGGGTGGATGGGTGGATGGAGGGATCGATCGATTGTCGGGCGCACCGGCGGTTGACACGCCCCGTCGCCCTTGGCTGACGCCATCGCTGCGGTCGCCTGCCCAGGCTCTGCGTCCTGTCTCCCACCCGAGGACCCCGATCATGAGCAGCGACAGCCATCCCACCGACACCAGCACCACGGCCGACGTCAGCGACACCCGGCCGGCGCGCAACCTGAACCGCTTCACCGACCGCGTGGTCATCGTCACCGGCGCCGGCTCGGGCATCGGCGAGGCCACCGCCCGCCGCTTCTCGCTGGAAGGCGCCCGCGTGGTGCTGGCCGGCGACACGCGCGCCAAGCTCGACGCGGTGGCCGCCGGGCTGCCCCCCGAGCGCACGCTGGTGCAGCCCACCGACGTGGCCGACTACGCCCAGGTCGAGGCGCTGGTGCGGGCCACGATCGAGCATTTCGGCGCCCTGCACGTGCTGGTCGGCAATGCCGGCATCGCCGTCGAGGGCAAGGCCGCCGATGGCTCGCTGGAGGACTGGGCGCGCGTGATGGCGGTCAACGCCGGCGGCGTCTTCCACGGCGCCAAGGCGGCGATGCCGCACCTGATCGCCAGTCGCGGCTGCATCGTCCACACGGCATCGGTCTCGGGCCTGGGTGGCGACTGGGCGATGGGTTTCTACAATGCCTCCAAGGGCGCGATCGTCAACCTCACGCGCTCACTGGCGCTCGACCACGGCGCCGATGGCGTGCGCGTCAACGCCGTCTGCCCGACCTTCATCCGCACGCCGATGACGGCCGACATGCAGGAGAAGGACGACCTCCTGGCCAAGTTCCGGGAACGCATCCCGATGGGCCGCCCGGGCGAGGCCCACGAGGTCGCCGCCGTCATCGCTTTCCTGGCGAGCGACGACGCCAGCTTCGTCAATGGCGTGATGCTGCCGGTCGATGGCGGACTGGGCGCGTCGAACGGCCAGCCGAACATGGGCTGAGCCGCCGCACCGCCATCGGCGCCCTCGGCGCCGCGATCGAGCCGGCTCAGAACTCCGTGTGCAGCCGCGCCGACACCGTGCGCACCGGTCCGCGGTCGGCGTTGTAGCCGGGGTTGCGGATGAACTGGAAGCCCAGCGTCAGGGCGCTCTGCAGGCGCAGCGGGCCCCGGAAGCCGGCTCGGTAGTAGAACTCGGCGATCGATTCGGGCTTGTACGTCAACCGGCCGTCGCCGACGAAGAAGCCATAGCCGCCGGCGGCCAGGAAGTTGCGGTGCGACGGCGACAGCTGGTTCTGCGCATAGGCCGCGCCGATGGCGTCGCCGGCCCGGCCCCAGCGTTCGCCCGTCAGCACCGCGCCGGTGGAGAACGAACGGTCGATCTCGGCGAAGGCATAGGTCTCGGAGCGCCCGTCGTTGGCCGCCAGGCGCGCGAACACGCCCAGGCCATCGGCGACCTCCTGCTCGACGTTGATGCCGGCGCCGACCTTGGTGCGGCGCTTGCGCACCGGCGCCACCTCGGGCACGGTGCCGTTTTGCGCCGCGTAGTCCAGCGCATCCTGGAAGCCGCCCATGCGCGCGACGTTGCGGAAGCCCAGCAGGCGCACCGTGCCATCGCGGCCGTCGATGGTGTGGCGGTGCTCGAACTCGACCTGGTCGCCATGGCGCGACATCAGATGGTGGTCGAGCTTCAGGCCGTTGGACTCGATCGGCATCGCGAAGCGTCCGGCGCGCAGGCTCCAGTCGTCGCCATTGCGGTATTCGAGCGCCCCGCCCCACGAATAGCCGCGCGAATCGGCGGCGAAGTCGTAGGCGCCATGCGTGAGCAGCGACCAGTTCATGAACTGCGTGCGGCCGTCGTGCGCATAGCGGCTGCCGTCGAACAGGTCCGACACCGCGAGATTGCCGACGGTGAGCGTGACGCGGCGCTTGTCGTAGCTGCCGCCGAGCTGGTTGGCCGACGACTCGACGGCATCGCTGCCGCCGCCCAGGCCCCAGGTCTGGCGCACGAACAGCCGGGCCCGGTAGCCGATCAGGTCGGCGCCGGCGGTCTTCTGCAGTTCGCTGTTGGTCAGGCCGCCCAGGCCGGTCAGGCGCGAGAGCGGGACGCCCTGGACGAACTCGGGATTGAAGTACACCTCGGTGCCCGGCGCCAGCCGCAGTCCCATGAAGATGGTCGAGGTGAAGGAGTAGCTGCCTTCGCGGCCCGGCAGCAGACTGTTGGCGCCCGCGTAGGGCGAGTTCAGCGCGGACTTCAGCTGGCGGATGTAGGTCGCCTGGGCATGGAGGTTCCAGGTCTCGGGCGTGCCGTCGGGCTCGGCGGGGGTGGCGGCATCGGGCGTGGCCGCGGTCGCGGCGCCCGCCAGCAGCAGCGGGACGAGGGACGCCAGGACGAAGGAGCGTGGGATCTGCATGGGACGGAAATGGATGCGGGGCCCGAACCCTATCAGGCCGGCGTCACGGCTTGACGACGGCTCGACGACGGCGTGCCGTCAGACCGGCGTCGTGCCGGTGTCGGGCGCCGGGCTGGCGACCTGGAACGGCGGTCCCGGCAGGGGGATGAACTCGGTCTCGCCCGGCACCTGGCCCATGCGCTGGGCCTGCCAGTCGGCGCCGGCCTGCAGGATGCGCTCGCGCCGGCTGGAGACGAAGTTCCAGGTGATGAAGCGCGGACCGTCGAGCGGCGCGCCGCCGACCACCATCAGGCGCACCGGCGCCTCGGCCTCCAGCGTGGCGCCCCGCGCGTCGGGCAGCAGGGCCATGGTGTGCGCCTCGACCAAGACGCCATCGATCGTGACGTCGGCATCGACGGTGTAGATCGCCAGTTCGGGCGCCAGCGCCGGCAGCACGAAGCGCCCGCCGGCCGGCAGCGCGATGTCCAGGTAGAGCGTCGGCATCAGCGTGGGCACCGGCGAACGGATGCCGAAGGCCTCGCCGATCAGCACCCGCACGCGGGCGCCCTGCTCGTCCAGCTCGGGGATCTCGCCGTTGCCGGTGTGCGAGAAGCTGGGCTCGACCTCCTCCAGCTCGCGCGGCAGCGCGGCCCACAACTGCAGACCGTGATTGACATACTCGTCGCCGCGCAGGCGCTCGGGCTTGCGCTCCGAATGCACGATGCCGCGCCCGGCGGTCATCCAGTTGATGGCGCCGGGCAGGATCTCCTGCACGCTGCCCAGGCTGTCGCGATGCATCATCGCGCCCTCGAACAGGTAGGTGACCGTGGCCAGGCCGATGTGCGGATGCGGGCGGACGTCGTGCGCCTCGCCCGGCCGCTCGGTGGCCGGGCCGAAATGGTCGAAGAACACGAACGGTCCGACCGAGCGGCGTTTGGCCGCCGGCAGCAGGCGGCGGACCTTGAAGCCGCCGCCGAGGTCCTTGTCGGCCGGATGGAGCAGTTGGGGCGAGGTCATGCGGATGTCTCCCGTCGGCGGTCGGTCGGAGGAAATGCGGCTCAGGCGCCGGCGCGCGCGCGCACCGTCTGGGCGATGCGCTCGCCGAAGGTACGCGCGGTGTCCAGGTCGCCACGCGCCATCTCGGCCGGGCTGGCATCCGAAGGCGACTGCGTCATCAGGCCACCGAAGGCGCCGACGAAGTTGGGCGCGTCGCGCGAGACGCCCTTGGTGTTGCTGGGCATCATGCCCAGGCCGACCCACAGGCCACCGTGCTGCATGGCCAGGGTCCACAACGCCGCCAGGGTGGCGTACTTGTCGCCGCTCATGGAGGCGCTGTTGGTGAAGCCGGCGAACAACTTGTCCTTCCAGCCCTGCGTGAACCACACCTTGGACGACGCATCGGCGAACTTCTTGAACTGCCAGCTCGGACCGCCCATGTAGGTCGGCGAACCGAAGACGATGGCATCGGCCGCGGCCAGGCTCTCCCAGGCGCCCTCGGGCAGGTTGCCATCGGCATCGATGGCGATGAGCTCGGCGCCGGCGCCATCGGCCACGGCCTGGGCCACGCGCTGGGTATGGCCATAGCCGGAATGGAAGACGACTGCGATATCGGGCATGGAAGGATCCTCTGTGCGGGAAAACATGGAACGGGAAGACGACGACGCAAGGGGCGGCGCGAGGACCGCCCGATGCTCAGCGCTCGTCGACGCTCAGGCGCCCGGGCCCGAAGGACCAGAACGCGAGCAGGCCGCCGGCGATCGCGAGATTCTTGAAGAACATCAGCTGGTTGACCATGACCTTGTCGGCGGGCATGGACCAGTAGTGATGGAAGCCGAAGGAAGCCGCCACGGTGAACACGGCCAGCGCCAGCGCGACCCAGCGGGTCTTGAAGCCGACCAGGAAGAGCACGCCCAGCCCCAGCTCCACCACGATCGCGATGGCGGCGGCCACCTGCGGCAGCGGCAGGCCGGCCGACGTGATGTAGCCCACGGTGCCGGCGAAGTTCATCAGCTTGCCGAAGCCCGCCGGGATGAACAGCGCGGCGATCAGCAGGCGCGCGACGAGCGCGACGACATCGCGGCTGGAGGTGGTGGTCACGCCGGTGGAGCGTGAGGCGGAGAGCGTGGTGGCCATGGGAAGACTCCTTCGATGGAAAAAAAGTGGAACACGGAAAAACTGGCGCGGCGCGCCGGATCCGGCCACCGCCCGGCGTCGGACGGCGGCGGCCGGATCGCTCGAGGCGTCAGGCGGCGAGGTCGAACACCAGCACCTCGGCCTGCCTGCCGCCCGCCAGATCGAGCGTGGATTCGCCCTCGATCATCGCGGCATCGCCGGTGGCGAGTTTGCGGCCATTGACCTCCAGTTCACCGCGCACCAGGTGCACATAGCTCTTGCGTGCCGCATCGAGCGCGAGCGACGCGGTCTCTTCGCCATCGAACAGGCCGGCATACAGGCGGGCATCGGAATTCACCGTGACCGAACCATCGGCGCCATCGGGCGAGGCCACCAGGCGCAGACGGCCGCGCTTGTCGGCGGCATCGAAGCGCTTCTGCTCGTAGCCCGGCGCGACGCCCAGCCGGTCGGGCAGCAGCCAGATCTGCAGGAAGTGCGTGGTCTCGTCGGCCTTGTGGTTGAACTCGCTGTGCATCACGCCGCGGCCCGCGCTCATGCGCTGCACCTCGCCCGGCGGGATGGTCTCGACATTGCCCATGCTGTCGCGGTGCGCCAGCTCGCCCGACATCACGTAGCTGATGATCTCCATGTCCTTGTGGCCATGGGTGCCGAAGCCGGCGCCGGCGGCCACGCGGTCCTCGTTGATCACGCGCAGGTTGCCGAAGCCCATGTGGGCCGGGTCGTGATAGCCGGCGAAGGAGAAGCTGTGGAAGGACTTGAGCCAGCCGTGATCGGCATGGCCGCGATCCTGGGATTTGCGAATCGTCAACATCGTTGAACTCCTGGGCCTCGCGGCCCGCTTGCGATGCCGCGCCGGATGCGCAGCGGATGTCCATGACTTTAGGGCGCCGCCCCGCCTCGACGAGCAGCCGGCTTTGAAGGCATCATTCGAATTTTTTGACTGGACCCGACGCATGACCGCCGCCCGCGATGCCCTGACCCCCGATGCCCTGTCGATGCTGCAGACCATCGTGCGCGCCGGCAGCTTCGCCGGCGCCGCGCGCGAGCTGGGTCTGGTGCCGAGCGCCCTGAGCTATCGCGTGCGCCAGATCGAGGATGCGCTCGACGTGCTGCTGTTCGACCGCAGCGCGCGCCAGGCCCGTCTGACCGAGGCCGGCACCGAACTGCTGCGCGAGGCGCCGCGCATGCTGGCCGACCTGGAGGCGGTGGCCAACCGCGTGCGGCGCGTCGCCACCGGCTGGGAGCCCTTGCTGACCATCGCGCTCGACAGCGTGATCGCGCGCGATCCGCTGCTCGACCTGGTCGGCGACTTCTATGCCGAGCGACCGCCGACGCGCCTGAAGCTGCGCGACGAGACCCTGCTGGGCACCATCGGCGCGCTGGCCACCGGCCAGGCCGATCTGGCCATCGGCTCGGTGCTCGATGCCTCGAGCCTGGCCTTCACCGCGCAGGGCGTGCGCACCCGGCCGCTGGGTGAATTGCGTTTCGTCTACGCGGTGGCGCCGCACCATCCGCTGGCCAGCGAGCCTCAGCCGCTCGGCGAAGCCGCGCTGCGCGCGCACCGGGCCGTCGCCGTGGCCGATTCCGCGCGCAGCGGCGAGGGCATGACGGTGAACCTGGTCGGCGGCCAGGACGTGCTGACCGTGCCGACGATGCAGGCCAAGCTGTCCGCGCAGCTGCGCGGCCTGGGCGCCGGCTTCCTGCCGGAGCCGATGGCGCGGCCGTGGATCGAGGCCGGGCACCTGGTCGAGTGCCGGACCGAGCGCACCAATCCGATCGGCCAGATGCACATCGCCTGGCGCCCCCCGGCGACGGGGCGTCCCGGCCGCGCGCTCGAATGGTGGCTGGCGCGGCTGGAACCCGAGGCCACGCGGCGCGCCCTGCTCGAGCGCCACCGGGAGCGCTGAAAGCCGATGTAGAGTCGGCCGCACCACATCGCGCCCCTTGTCCGGCCGCGCGTCGACGCCACCGTTCCCACCCGTCCGACACAGAACGAAGAAAGAGACCCGCCATGTCCACCCGCCGCCGCTCCGACCGCCATCGACAGACCGCGACCTCCTCGTCCACCCCCGGCGCGCCGCGCGCCGATGCCACCACCGGCGCCACCGACGGCCCGGTCGCGCCGGCGCCGCGCCGCTTCGCCGTCATCGGTGCCGGCATCGCGGGCGTGGCCTGCGCCCGCACGCTGCTGCAGGCCGGCCACGAGGTCACGGTGTTCGAGCGCGAGGCCGGCCCCGGTGGCCGCATGGCCAGCGAGTCGACGCCCTTCGGTTCGTTCGACAGCGGCGCGCAGTACTTCACCGTGCGCGATCCGCGCTTCGAGCAGGCGCTGCGCACGGTGCCCGGCGTGTGCAAGCCCTGGAGCGCCAACCTGGTGCGGGTGCTCGATCCGCATGGCCGGGTCGCCGAGGCCGCCCTGCCCTCGCTCGAGAAGCACTGGGTCGCGCAGCCGAACATGGGCGCGCTGGTCGGACGCTGGGCCGCGCCGCTGGGCGAACGGCTGATCCTCGACGCCCGCGTGACGCAGATCGAGCCCGACGCGCTCGACCGCCGCCGCTGGCAGCTGCGCACCGAGGGCGCGGAGGGCGCGACCGGCGTGCATTCGGACTTCGATGCCGTGCTGCTGACCGTGCCGCCGGCCTGCGCGCGCCTGCTGCTGGGCCAGGGCGCCCCGGCCACCGGGCTGGCCGCGCCGGCGCGGCCAGCGCTGGCGCCGGCGCTGGGCCGCGCCATCGCCAAGGTGCAGGCCTCGCCCTGCTGGACGCTGATGATCGCCTTCCCGCAAGCCAACCTCTCGCACCTGGGCCCGCAATGGAACGTGGCGCGCAGCACCCATCATCGGGTCGCCTGGCTGGCGCGCGAATCCTCCAAGCCCGGCCGCGACGCCGTCGAGCGCTGGACCCTGCAGGCCAGCCCGGCCTGGTCGCAGGAGCACCTGCGCGACGATGCCGCGCGCGTCGAGGCCAAGCTGCTGCGCGCCTTCGCCGAGATCACCGGCATCCACGCCACGCCGAGCCATGCGCGGGCACGCTGCTGGCCCGAGGCCCAGACCCAGACGCCATTGGGCAAGTCGCACCTGTGGGATGCGCGCTCGCGCATCGGCCTGGCCGGCGACTGGTGCATGGGGCACCGGGTCGAGGACGCGTTCCTGTCCGGCCTGTCGCTGGCGCTGGCCGCGCTCTGACGGCGCGGGCGCGACCGGGTCGGGTCGGGTAGGTCGGACGAACCGATGGGGTCCACGGGAGGCGGCGGCATCGGGCGCTTCGCGCCATCGCCCACGGGTCCGCTGCATGCCGGCTCGCTGGTCGCCGCGCTCGCGAGCTGGCTCGACGTCCGGGCGCGCGGCTCGGGCGCGCGCTGGCTGGTGCGCATCGAGGATGCCGACACCGAGCGCTGCCTGCCGGTTCTGGAGAGCCACATCCTGGCGCAGCTCGCCGCCTGTGGCCTGGTCCCGGATGCCGCGCCCGTGCGGCAGACCGATCGCGTCGCCCTCTACGAACGCGCGCTGGCGCGGCTGGTCGATGCCGGTCGCGCCTATCCATGCGCCTGCTCGCGCAAGGACATCGACGAAGCCCTGGCGCGCCAGGGCCTCGCGCATCGCCGGCATGGCGAACGCGTGTATCCGGGCACTTGCCGCTGCGGCCTGCGGGGCCGCGCGCCCCGGGCCTGGCGCTTCGCGGTACGGCCCCTCGGCGACTCCGGCGCCGGACCCGATGGCGACACCCGCGTCGCCTGGCACGACCGCCGGCTCGGCGCGCAATGCCAGGACGTGGCGGCGGCCGTCGGCGACTTCGTGCTGCGGCGCGCCGACGGGCCCTGGGCCTACCAGCTCGCGGTGGTGGTCGACGATGCCGACCAGGGCGTGACCGACGTGGTGCGCGGCGCCGACCTGGCCGACAACACCGCGCGCCAGATCCTGCTGCAGCGGGCCCTCGACCTGCCGACGCCGAGCTACCTGCACACCCCGCTGGTGCTGGCGGCCGATGGCCAGAAGCTCTCCAAGCAGAATGGCGCCCGGGCCCTCGACACCGGCACGCCGGCGGCGGCACTCGAGGCCCTCGACACGGCGGCCCGCGCGCTCGGCCTGGAGGGCGCGCCAGCGGCGGCGACCCGCCCCGACGACCCCGTCGCGGCAAGGGCCCGCGCCCTGGGCCGCTGGGTCACGCAATGGCGCGATCTCTACAATCCGCGCCCGTGACAAACCCAATTCCCCCCGAGCCTGACCGCCCCGCGACCGCCACCGGACCCGGTGCCGACGGCTCCGACCCGCCCCACCCCCTGCACCGGCGCCTGAAGAGCTTCGTCAAGCGCGGCGGCCGCACCACCGATGGCCAGCAACGCGCCTACGACCAGCTCGGCCCGCGCTTCCTGCTGCCCTATCGCGCCGCGCCGATCGACCTCGCGACCACCTTCGGCCGCGCGGCGCCGACGGTGCTGGAGATCGGCTTCGGCATGGGCGAGGCCACGGCGCACATCGCGGCGCTGATGCCCGAGACCAATTTCCTGTGCTGCGAGGTGCACGAGCCCGGCATCGGCGCCCTGCTCAAGCGCATCGGCGAGCAGGACCTGCACAACATCCGGATCTGCGCGCACGACGCCGTCGACGTGCTGGACCACATGATCGAGCCTGCCACCCTGGCCGGCGTGCACATCTTCTTCCCCGACCCCTGGCACAAGGCGCGCCACCACAAGCGCCGCCTGATCCAGCCGCCGCTGGTGCGCAAGCTGGCCGAGCGCATCGCGCCCGGCGGCTACCTGCACTGCGCCACCGACTGGCAGCCCTATGCCGAGCAGATGCTCGAGGTGCTGGCGCAGGAAGCGCTGCTGCGCAATTCGGTGGCTGCCGCGGACGTGGCGGACGTGCCGGACGTACCGGATGCGGCCACGGCCCCGACGGACCGGGGCTATGCCCCGAAGCCCGCCTACCGCCCGCTGACCAAGTTCGAGAACCGCGGCCTGCGCCTGGGCCATGGCGTCTGGGACCTGGTCTTCATCAGGCAGGCGCCGGACGCGGCGACCCCCGTCACTCCATGAAGAAGTCGACCTTGCCGTCGTCGAGGTCGTAGCGCGCGCCGACCACCATCAGCCGACCGGCCTTGATGGGGTCGATCATGGTCGGCTCCGCCGTGCGCAGGCGCTGCACGGTGCGGCTGACGTTCTCGCGCACCGAGGCGTCGAGCAGGTCGTCGGCGGTGGCCACGCCCGCTGCCCTGGCCTTGAGCACGGCCGGGATGATCGGCTCCACCATCTGACCGATGCTGCCCGGATAGACGGTGTTCTTCTCCACCACCGAGACCGCCGCCTCCACCGCCCCGCAGCGTTCGTGGCCCAGCACCAGGATCAGCGGCACCTTCAGGACCTGCACCGCGTACTGGATGCTGCCCATGGCGACGGTGTCGATGGTGTTGCCGGCATTGCGCACGATGAACAGTTCGCCGAGACCAGTGTCGAACAGCAGTTCGGGCGAGACGCGGCTGTCGGAGCAGCCCACCAGCACGGCGAAGGGCACCTGCGCGCGCGCGATGGCCAGGCGGCGGCTGCTGTCGCGCATGGTCTTGGGCGTCGGCTTGTCGTTGAGGAAGTCGTCATGTCCGCGCTTGAGCTTGGCGAGCGCCTGCGCTGGCGTCAGGTCGGTCGTCCGGCCGTCGGCGGCCTGGGCGGACGACAGCGCGCCGACGCTGGCGGCCAGGCCAAGGGCGCCATAGCCGAGACGGAAGAAGGAGCGGCGCGAGGAGTCGTGGGGATACATGAAACGGTTCCAGTGATTGAGCGGAGCGCATCAGACCACCGGCGAAAGTGAGCGTCAACACACGGCGGGTGGTGCCGCCGGGTCTTTGGCCTCGCCGGCTTGCGCTGAGCCCGGCTTCACGCTACAGGCCCTGCACGACAGGGGCCGGCGCCTCAGGATGCCGCGTTGCGCTTGCGCGTCGCGGCCGCCTTGCGAGCCGATTCGGAGCGCTGCTCGGGCGTGCGGGCGGCCGACGCGGCGCCACCGGCCCTGCCGCCCTTCCTGGCGGGTTCGTGGTTCTCCGGCTGGCCACGACCGGAGCCGCTCTTCTTGCCGCCGCCGGTCTCCTTGTTCACCGTGGCCCAGGCCCGCGCCTCGGCCTCGTCCTTGGGCACGCCGCGCTTCTCGTAGCCTTCCTCGATGTGCTCGGCCTGACGCTTCTGCTTGTCGGTGTAGGCGGACTTGTCACCTCTGGGCATGGGATGCTCCTTCTCGATCGATGGGATCTTTTCATCGATCGCGCCGGCGCTCCGGCGTGTAGGAGGAGCGAAAGCCCCTCCGTCGGCGCGCGCCGACCCGGGCGCGGGGACTCCGCGCGCCGGGTGGCCGGCTTCAGAGTCGTTCCTGCACCCAGGCGCGTACCGATGCCAGGGCGCCCGGCAGCGCGGTGGCGTCGGTGCCGCCGGCCATCGCCATGTCGGGCTTGCCGCCGCCCTTGCCGCCGACCTGCTGGGCGACGAAGTTGACGAGCTCGCCCGCCTTCACCCTGCCCAGCGCGGCGCCGGTCGCGCCCGCGGCCAGCTGCACCTTGGCGCCTTCGACCAGGGCCAGCACCACCACGGCCGACTTCAGCTTGTCCTTGAGCTTGTCCATGGTGTCGCGCAGGGTCCGGGCGTCGCCGCCGTCGAGCCGGGCCACCAGCAGCTGGACGCCGCCGAGGTCGATGGCCTGCGACACCAGCTCGTCGCCCTTGGAGGCCGCGAGCTTGCCCTTGAGCGCGCCGATCTCGCGCTCCAGGCCCTTCATCTGGTCGAGCACCTGGCCGAGCCGCGCCTGCAGCTCGGCGGTCGGCGCGCGCAGGGTCGAGGCCACGCTCTGCACGGTCGATTCCAGGTCCTGCAGGTAGTGCAGCGCATTGGCGCCCGTGACGGCCTCGATGCGGCGCACGCCGGCGGCGACGCCGCCCTCGCTCGTCACCTTGAACAGGCCGATGTCGCCGGTGCGCCGCACGTGGGTGCCGCCGCACAGTTCGCGGCTGCTGCCGATGTCGATCACGCGCACGGTCTCGCCATACTTCTCGCCGAACAGCATCATCGCGCCGCTCTTCTGGGCCTCCTCGATCGGCATGACGCGGATCACGTTGGCCTCGTTCTGCAGGATCTCGGCATTGACGCGCTGCTCGATCTCCAGGATCTGCGCCGATGTGACGGGCGCGTTGTGGGCGAAGTCAAAGCGCGTCTTGTCGGGGTCGACCAGCGAGCCCTTCTGCTGCACGTGGGTGCCCAGCACGTCGCGCAGGGCCTTGTGCATCAGGTGGGTGACGCTGTGGTTGCGCTGCGTGGCCGCGCGGCGCGCGCCATCGACCGCCGCCTTGACCGCGTCGCCCACGCGCAGCGTGCCCTGGGTCTGCACGCCATGGTGGCCGAAGACGTCGGCCTTGATCTTCTGCGTGTCCTCGACGCCGAACTGCACGCCCTCGGCGCCGATGAAGCCCTGGTCGCCGACCTGGCCGCCGCTCTCCGAATAGAACGGCGTGGTGTCGAGCACCACGATGCCGGGCTGGCCTTCCACGAGTTCGCCGACCGCGGTGCCGTCGACGTAGAGCGCGACCACGCGCGCGTCCTCCTCGAGGTGCTCGTAGCCCGTGAAGACGTTGCCGGCGCCGGCGTATTCCACCGCGCGGTCCATGCGGAACTTGCCGGCGGCGCGGCCGGCCGCCTTCTGGCGCTGCATCGCGGCATCGAAGCCGGCGACATCCACGCCGACGTCGCGTTCACGGCAGACGTCCTGGGTCAGGTCGAGCGGGAAGCCGAAGGTGTCGTGCAGCTTGAAGGCGACGTCGCCCGGCAATGCGGTCGCGCCCTCGCCCAGCGCGGCGTCGAGGATCTCCATGCCGTTGGCCAGGGTCTCGAAGAAGCGCTCCTCCTCGGCCTTGAGCACCTCGACGATGCGCTGCTCGTCGGCCACCAGCTTGGGATAGGCGTCGCCCATCAGCGCCACCAGGTCGGGCACCAGGCGGTGGAAGAACGGCTTCTTCTGGCCGAGCTTGTAGCCATGGCGGATCGCGCGGCGCACGATGCGGCGCTGCACGTAGCCGCGGCCCTCGTTGGAGGGGATGACGCCGTCGGTCACCAGGAAGGCGGTGGCGCGGATGTGGTCGGCGATGACGCGCAGGCTGTTGTGCCCCAGGTCCTGCTCGCCGGTCTCGCGCGCGGCGGCGCGGATCAGGGCGTCGAACAGGTCGATCTCGTAGTTGCTGTGGACGTGCTGCAGGATGGCGGCGAGCCGCTCCAGGCCCATGCCGGTGTCGACGCAGGGCGCCGGCAGGCGCGTGACGCTGCCATCGGCGGCCATGTCGAACTGCATGAACACGTTGTTCCAGATCTCGATGAAGCGGTCGCCGTCCTCGTCGGGGCTGCCCGGCGGGCCGCCGGGGATGCCGGGACCGTGGTCGTAGAAGATCTCGCTGCACGGACCGCACGGGCCGGTGTCGGCCATCATCCAGAAGTTGTCGGACTTGTAGCGCCCGCCCTTGTTGTCGCCGATGCGGATCACGCGCTCGGGCGGCAGGCCGATGTCCTTGGTCCAGATGTCGTAGGCCTCGTCGTCCTCGGCGTAGACGGTGGCGAGCAGGCGCTCGGGCGGCAGCTTGTAGACCTGCGTGAGCAGTTCCCAGGCCCACTGCAGCGACTCGCGCTTGAAGTAGTCGCCGAAGCTCCAGTTGCCCAGCATCTCGAAGAAGGTGTGGTGGCGCGCGGTGTAGCCCACGTTCTCCAGGTCGTTGTGCTTGCCGCCGGCGCGCAGGCAGGCCTGGACCGAGGTGGCGCGCACATAGGGCCGCTTGTCCTCGCCCAGGAACACGTCCTTGAACTGGACCATGCCGGAGTTCGTGAACATGAGCGTCGGGTCGTTGCCCGGCACCAGCGGGCTCGACGCCACGATCGTGTGGCCCTTCGAGGCGAAGAAATCGAGGAAGGTCTTGCGGATGTCCGCGACCGTGAAGGTGGGCTGGCTCATGGGATGTGGAAGTGCTCGCGCCGCGGGTCGGAACCGACCCGTCGGCCGCTGGATTCGAGGGGCTGGAATGCCCGTCGATTATAGGTTTCGCCCCATCCCGGGGCGCTCCGCCCGGCGCGGTGACCCTAGCCCGTACGGGCCGCCAGCCGCACCCTCAGGGTCTCGGCCAGGGCCAGCGTCTGGTGCTCCATCGCGGCGACATGGTAGGCCCCCAGCGGCTGGCCCGCGTAGCTGAGCGTCGCCACGTCGAAGTGGCCGGCGAGCGCCGTGGCGGCATCGTGCAGGCACTCGGCCAGCGACACCAGGCCTTCGCGCACATGACGCTTGTCGGCGTCCGCGATGCTCACGCTGTAGTTGTAGTCGCCTTCGGCGATCTTCACGATGTCGACTTGCGGGTACATGCCGGGCCTTTGTCAGAGCCCGTCATTGTCCGATGTCGCATCGGGTCTGCCTATTAGCCGGATGGCTTACTCGACGCCGGGAACCGACGGGCCCGGAGCCCATCCGCGCAGCACGCCGCGTGCCGCCGCCAGGCCGCTGGCCATGCTCGCGTTGAGCAGGTAGCCACCGGTCGGCGCCTCCCAGTCGAGCATCTCGCCGGCGCAGAAGACGCCCGGCAGCGCGGCGGCCTGCAGGCCGTCGGCCAGGGCATCGAAGCGCACGCCGCCGGCGCTGCTGATGGCCTCGGCCACCGGCCGCGCCGCCGTCAGGCGCAATGGCAGCGCCTTGATGGTCGCGGCCAGTCGCGCCGGATCGAGCATCGCCTCGCGCGGCAGCACCTCGTGCAGCAGGCCGGCCTTCACGCCCTCCAGGCCGAGGCGGCTCTTCAGGTGGCTGGCGAGCGAGCGCGAGCCGCGTGGATGGAGCACGGCGGCGCGCACCTGTTCCGCGCTGCGGTCGGGCAGCAGGTCGAGCATCAGCCGGGCATGGCCGTCCGCGGCGATCGCATCGCGCAGCAGCGCGGAGACGGCATACACCAGGCTGCCCTCGATGCCGGTGGCGGTGACGACGAATTCGCCCTTGCGCCGGAGGGTCCGGCCCCGCGCGTCCGCGACCTCGATGGCCACCGACTTCAGCGGCTGGCCGGCGAAACGGCCGGAGAAATGCTCGCTCCAGCCGATGTCGAAGCCGCAGTTCGCCGGCACCAGTGGCTCGACGCCCACGCCCTCCCCGCGCAGCCAGGGCACCCAGGCGCCATCCGATCCCAGCCGGGGCCAGCTGGCGCCGCCGAGCGCCAGCACCACGGCCCGCGCCTCGACCCGCACGGGACCCTGGGGGGCGTCGAAGTCCAGCCGCAGCGGCGCGGTGGCGCTTCCGGCCAGGGCCGCATCGGCGCCGGTCCGCAGGCCGCCGGTCCAGCGATGCCGCATGTGGAACTGCACGCCGGCGGCGCGCAGGCGATGCAGCCAGGCCCGCAGCAGCGGCGCCGCCTTCATGCCGACCGGGAACACCCGCCCGGAACTGCCCACGAAGGTCTCGACGCCCAGCCCGGCGGCCCAGGCGCGCAGCGCGTCGGGGTCGAAGTCGCGCAGCATCGGCTCGACATCGGCGCGCCGCTCGCCGAAGCGGCCGGCGAAGTCCTCGAAAGCCTCGGAGTGGGTCAGGTTGAGCCCGCCGCGCCCGGCCAGCAGGAACTTGCGGCCCACCGAGGGCATGGCGTCGTACAGGTGCACCGGCACGCCGGCGGCGCTCAGGACCTCGGCGGCCATCAGGCCGGCGGGACCGCCACCGACCACCACCACGGGAGCGGGCCCGGAGGCCGGCACGGCGGGAGCGGGAGAGATGGAAGGGACCGCAGGGACGGAAATCGAGGGAGTCACGGGAGGGAGGGGAGCTTCGTTCATTCGGGGATCAAGGGTTCGTCCGATCCGGCGGGAACCGGCGCGGATGCGGGTCCTCCGGCCGGGATCGTCATCGAGCGCGCCGACGCCAGACGGCGCGGCGGGCGTTTCAACATGAAAGTGGCGGTGCCGCCATCGTCCTCGCCGGCCGCACCGGCGGCGCCGGCGGCACCAGGCATGAGCGCGCGCGGCGGCTCCGGCGCGGCCACGGGCTCGCACTGGTCCTGCAGGCGCAGCCACCAGCTGCCCTCGGCGGCCCGCGCCGGCTGCACCGACGACAGCACCAGCCGGTCGCGTGCCCGCGTGGTGGCGACATAGAGCCCGTTGAGCTCCTCGCGCAGGCGCGCGGCCTGCTCGTCGCGCAGCAGGGTCGCGGCGCAGGCCGGCGGGGTCTTCTCGCTGGCCACGAAGACGAAGCGGCCGGGACGCGCCTGGTCGCCCTTCCACTCGATCAGCACGCCCATGGTCTGGGCCCGTGGCGCGGCGGCGTCGCAGTCGAGCATCAGCACGTGATCGGCTTCGAGCCCCTTGGCGCCGTGCACGGTCAGCAGGCGCACCGCCTCCGGGCCCGACACCGCCGGGGCGCGCACGCCACCCGCGCGCAACGCCCGCACCAGCGCATAGGGCGTGGCGAAACGTCCGCCCTCGATGTCCAGCGCGGCACCCAGCAGGCTGCGCAGGTTGGCCAGCGTGCCCTCGCGCAGGGTCGGCGGCGCGGCGGCGCCGAAGCGCGCCAGCACGTCGCCGTCCTCGTAGATGGCGCTGAGGGCATCGTGCGGCGGCAGCGCGCGCAGCCAGCCGCGCCAGCGCAGCAGCACCGGCGCGACGGCGGCGAGCGCGGGCGGCAGCGGCGGCAGCGCCGGATCGGCCGGTGCCATGGCGGCGCCGGGAACATCCGGGAGCCTCCGATCGACATCCTGCTCGTCCTGCGCCGCGTCGTCGAAATCGAAATCGATGACGGCCTCCTCGCGCTCGGCGGTGTCGAAGGGCTCGACGAAATCGGGCCGGTCGCTGAAGTCGGGCATGTCGTCGGCGCCGGGACCCATGCCGGACCCGGACCCGGGCCGGTCGTCACCATGGGCCGCCACACCCCCGGCATGCTCGGCGGGCACGGCGGGCCCGGACGCACCGCCGGCCACATCGCCCGCCATCGGCTCCTCCAGCCCCAGCAGTGCCGACCAGCTGGCACCCGGCCGGGCGCGCTGGCGCAACGCCAGCGCCACCAGCATCGCGTCGTCGAGGCCGAACAGCGGCGACTTCAGGGCCCGCGCCAGCGACAGGTCGTGCGATGGCGACACCAGCGCATCGACCAGCGCGATCAGGTCCTGGATCTCCGGCGCGTCGTGCAGGTCGTTCTTCTCGGGTTGCTCGGTGGCGATGCGCCGGGCCCGCAGGGCCTCCTGCATGGCGGCCAGGCGACTGCGCCGGCGCGCCAGCACCATGATCTCCGCCGGCGCCACGCCCTCGGCGATGCGCGCGGCGATCCAGCGCGCGGCCTGCTCGCACTCGAGCTGCAGCAGTCGCGTCTCGGGCAGCACGCGCGGCGTGGTGAGGCTGTCGCGCCAGCGCAATCCGCCGGCGCCGTCGTCGTCGCCGCCATCGGGCTCGTCAGGCGCCGTCACGGCATCGCGGGCGATGGCCGGCAGCTTCTGCACGGCGCCGGCATCGTCGCGCTGCGTGCTGTGGTCGCGGAAGCCCTCGAACTCCTCGCGCTCCTGCGCCGCCCGCATCGCATGGTTGACCAGGCCGACGACGCGCCGCGCGTTGCGGTGCGTGTGGTCGCAGCTGAGCAGCTCGCCGCCGAGTCCGGCGCGCACGAAATGCTTGGCGGCGATGAACACCTGCGGCTCGGCGCGCCGGAAGCGATAGATGCTCTGCTTGGGATCGCCGACGATGAACACGCCCGGCGGCCGCGCCCCGGCCCCGCTGTAGCCGCTCAGCCAGGCATGCAGCGCCTGCCACTGCAGCGGATTGGTGTCCTGGAACTCGTCGATCAGCAGGTGCGCGACGCGCGCGTCGAGCCGCTCCTGCACCCAGCCCGACAGCGCCGACTGGCCCAGCAGCAGCTGCGCGGCCTGCTCGATGTCGTTCATGTCGATCCAGCCGTGCCGGCGCTTGACTTCGGAGAAGGCCTCGATCAGCAGCCGCGTGAGCCGCGTCATGCGCTGCTGGTAGCACCAGGCGGCGTGCTGGGCCTGGGCCGCGCACAGCACCTGCAGTTCGGCCTCGGCGGCCTGGGCGGCCTCGTACTTGCGCAGGTGGTTGGTCAGCCGGTCCTCGGTGGCGACGAAGAAGGCCTTGCGCAGCCGCGCCAGCACGCCCGCGCCGGCCTCGCGGGCGGGCACGCCGTCGCCGAAGACCTCGACGATCGCCTCGGCCGCCTTCTGCGGCGTCTTGTTGGCTTCGCGCCCGAGCGCGGCGGCGCGGGCCAGCCACTCGCGCCGCGCGGCCTCGGTGGCCAGCGCGTCGACCGGCTCGCGCAGGCCGTCGAGCGACGGATGCAGCACGCCGAAGGGCTGCACCGCCGTGGCCGGATCGGACAGGCCGAACTCCACGCGCCGCGTCAGGGCCTCGCCGAGCGCCTTGGCGATCTGCGAGCGCCCATGCGTGGCGACCAGGGCGCGATAGTCGGCGAGCGCGTCGGCATCGGCGGCCACGGCCTCGAAGAACGGTCGCCAGGCATGGCCGCGCGCCTCGGCGTCGTCCTCCAGCAGCTCGTAGTGCGCCGGCAGGCCGAGCGCCGTCAGGGCGGCGATCGGCGCATTGCGCACCAGTCCGGCGAACCAGGCGTGGAAGGTGCGGAACTGCACCGGTCGCCCGCCGTCGAGCAACCGGCGGTACAGCCCCTTCAGGCGGGGCGCGGCGGCGGCGGCGGCGGCCGGCGCCATGCCGCGCAGCACCAGCTCGACCGCGAGCGCCTCGGGCGTCTGGCCGGCGAACTGCGCGAGCCACTGGTCGAGCCGCGCGCCCATCTCGCCGGCGGCCTTGCGGGTGAAGGTGATGGCCAGGATCTCGTGCGGTTCGCAGGCGCCCTCGCCCTCCTCCAGCAGCGCGCGGATGATGCGCGAGACCAGCATCCAGGTCTTGCCGGCGCCGGCGCAGGCCTCCACCGCCACATTGCGGCGCGGGTCGCAGGCGATGCGGTAGAAGGCCTCGCGCGCCACCGGAGCGCCGTTGTGCTCGTAGGCCGGCGCGGCGGCCACCGGCAGATCCTCGGGTGCCGCGGGCTGCGCCGCGGCGGCCGGATCGACCGGCGCGATCGCCTCCGCCACCGCCACCGCCAGGCCGCCCGGGCCCTGCGGCGCCGTGGCGACGGCCTCGTCGCTCCAGGAATCGCGGCGGCACAGCCCGCGGGCATCGCAGTGCTCGCAGACCGCGCCCTCGCCGAGCGGCGGCAGCGGGGCGCCATCGGCGATGCGGGCGAAGTCGTCCATCAGCCCGGTCACCAGCGCATCGCGCGCGGCGACGACGTCGAGCTGCTCGACCGTCTTCGTCCCCGGCGCCCGCTCGCCGACGTTGACATAGGCCGCGCGCAGGGTGTCGTCGGCCATCAGGGCGGCATAGAACGCGAGCTGGGTGTCCTCGGCCGGGTCCTTGACGCGGTCGTCGGTGGTCTTGGGGGCTTCGGTCTTGTAGTCGATGACGAAGGCCCGGCCATCGCTGGTGCGGTCGATGCGGTCGAGGCGGCCGACCAGTCGGAGCGGTCCCAGCGGCTGGCTCATCCATGGCTCGGACTCGACGAATTCGGCCCCGGTGGCCTCGTGCGCGCGCAGCCAGTCGAGGTAGCCGTCGCGCACCGCCGGCCAGGCGGCGGCGAACGGCAGGAACTCGGCCGCGCCCAGTCCCGCCTCGCGCGTCGCGCGCGCCGCCGCGTCCTCCATCAGGCCCAGGCGCCCGCTCCGGTCGAGGCCGGTCGCCTGGCGCAGGGCCTCGTGGAAGTGGCCGAGCACGGCATGCAGCCAGTTGCCGAAGTCGCGCTTGTCGACCTGGGAGTCGATCTCGTCGGCGTTGCGCAGGCCGAGCTGGCGCAACGCGAAGAAGCGATAGGGGCAGCGGCGCAGGTCCTCGTAGACGCTGGTGGAGATGGTGGCCAGCGGCAGCTCGGCGCCGCTGGGCGCCGGGCGCATCGTCGGGCGCACGGCGATGGCATCGGCGACCCGGGGGTCGGCGCCGTCGATCGCGCCACCATCCAGTCGCAAGGCCTGCAGCAGCGCGCTCGGCCGCATCGGCTCGCCGGTCGCGTCCGCGCGGCGCCAGAGCAGGTCGCAGCGCGGCTGGCACAGCGCCATGGCCCAGGCGGCGCGCTGCGCGGCCTCGAGCGCGTCGCGCGACGGCAGGCCCAGCGCCAGGCGCTGCGCCGCGGTCCAGGCACCGGAAGGCTCGGGCGCGGCCGGCAGGCGACGTTCGTCGCAGCCGGGCATCACCACGGCATCGAAGGCGCGCCCGAGGAGCTGCTGCATCGGCAGCACGATGACATGCGACGCGGCCCCGCCGGCCGGCGGCACGAAGCTGCCGGCCTCGAGCACGTCACGCACCCAGCCGGTGAACTCGCCCAGGGTGAAGCGGCCCTCGGAGAGCCGGTGGACGGCGCCGGCGGCCGGACCGTCCGCGCCCCCGGCGGCCGTCGCGCCGGGCTCCGGCTCGGCTCCGGCATCGGCGTCCAGCCACAGCGCCGTCACGACGCCGGCGCCGGCCGCGTCGGCGGCCAGCGCGTCCCAGGCCGCCGTCGCCTCCAGCAGCCGGCGCAGGTCGCGCAGCCAGTCGTCGAGCGAGCGCGCCTTCGACAGCCCCGCGCGGCGCGCGTCGATGGCGAGCGTCAGGCGGCGCAGCGGCTCGTCCTCGTCCCGCGTGCCCGCGCCGATGGCACGCGACCAGCGCCGCCACTCGCGCAGGCCCTCGCGGCGCAGGCGCGTCTCCAGCGCGTCGACCTCGCCGGCCGGCAGATCGCCGGTGCTCTTGAGCCAGTCGAGCACCTCGTCGCTCGAGGCCTCGCGCGCGCAGGCCCGCAAGGCGCCCATCAGCGTCGCCGCGGCGCGGGTGGTGGAGAGCTTCCAGCCGGTCTCGTCGTGCGTGGGCACGCCCAGGGACTGCAGCTGCGCGGCGATCCGGCGCGTCAGCACGCGGTCGGTGGCGACCAGCGCGACGGCCGCGTGGCCCTCGGCCAGCCAGCGCATCACGCAGGCCGCCGCGCGCTCGGCCTCGTCCTGCGGATCGGCTGCGGCATGCAGCGCGGCGGGCCCGCCCGGCGCCTCGCAGGTCGGGAACGGGATGCGCTCGGCGGCCTCGCCCCACAGCTCGCACAGGGCGAGCGCCAGCGGATCGGCCTGCAGGCCCTCCAGCACGATCAGCAGGTCGACATGCGTGGCCCCGGGGCCGCGCAGCAGTACGTCGGTGGGATAGGCCGTGTTGGCCACCCAGGCCAGCGCGATGGCATTCAGCGCGCCCTCGGTCTTGAACCATTCGGCGTCGCCTTCGATGCGCAATGCCGACTGCAGCTCCAGCATCCAGGCGGTGCGCGCATCGGGGTGGCGCGCGGCGGCGAGCGGCGCGAGCTGGTAGGCCAGCTCGACCAGGCTGCCGGCGAGCATCTGCTTGTCGGCGCCGAAGCTCGTCTGCGCCAGCAGCGCCTGCGCGGCGACCAGGTCGCGCGCCATGTCGAAGACCAGATCGTGCGGCGCCGGCGTGAAGTCGCCAGCGGCGCGGGCCCAGTTGCGCGTGGTCTCGAAGCGCGGCGGCGCCCCGGTGGTCGCGCAGCCCGCCCACATCGCGCCGGCCACGCCGATGAGCTGCGCGTACGGCACCAGCACGACGCAGCGCGCGGGCCGCGCGCCATGGCGCTCCATGATCGCTTCGATGCGCGTCACCAGACCCCGTTCGGGGTCGGACCAGAGCGCCTGCACGGGATGGACGGGGGAAGTGGGAGTCAT
Organism: Variovorax sp. PEI5; assembly: GCF_056679935.1. Lineage (NCBI taxonomy): Bacteria > Pseudomonadati > Pseudomonadota > Betaproteobacteria > Burkholderiales > Comamonadaceae > Variovorax > Variovorax sp. PEI5. The sequence continues at coordinate 805,986 of NZ_CM155257.1, read as the reverse complement.
GGGTCGGAGGGCGGGGATCCGGGTGGCGGGTCTGCGTGGAAGGACGGCGATGGCACCCGGATCCGGGCGGCCATCTGGGGGCGGACCCCGGCATTTCCAGCCCGGTTCCCTCCATGGCGCCCATAGTCGCAGCAGTGCCTTGCGACGTGCGCCGGTCGGGACCTTTCTGTCACAATGAACCGCACTTTAGCGGTACCCGTGCGGGTCCGTACCTCCAGCGCTTCAAGGACTGACACCATGGCCAGCGAACTCATCAAACACATCTCCGACTCCTCTTTCGAAGCCGACGTGCTCAAGTCCGGCCAGCCCGTGCTGGTGGACTACTGGGCCGAGTGGTGCGGCCCCTGCAAGATGATCGCCCCGATCCTCGACGAGGTGTCCAACACCTACAAGGGCAAGCTGCAGATCGCCAAGATGAACGTCGACGAGAACCGCGACATCCCGGCCAAGTTCGGCATCCGCGGCATCCCGACGCTGATGATCTTCAAGGACGGCCAGCTCGCCGCCACCAAGGTCGGCGCCATGAGCAAGGCCCAGCTGACCGCCTTCATCGACCAGCAGCTGGCCTGAGCGTTCCAGAGCGGTGGCCACCCGCGCAACGCGGTGGCCGCCTTGGTTTTCCTGTCATAATCTCGAACAGATCACCGGCTCGCCCGGTTTGAGTTCCCCGGTTCCCGAGGCCGTTCTCGCCTCTTCCCGAACCTCCCCCCGTTTCCCGTTCGACATTGCCCCCGCGAGGGGTCACTCCATGCACTTAAACGAACTCAAGGCACTCCACGTGTCTGAAGTCCTCAAGCAGGCCGAGGCCCTTGAGATCGAAAACACCGGCCGCATGCGCAAGCAGGAGCTGATGTTCGCGATCATCAAGAAGCGCGCGAAGGCCGGTGAACAGGTCTTCGCCGACGGCGTGCTCGAAATCCTGCCCGACGGCTTTGGTTTCCTGCGCAGCCCCGACACCAGCTTCACCGCCAGCACCGACGACATCTACATCTCGCCAAGCCAGGTGCGCCGCTTCAACCTGCACACCGGCGACATGGTCGAGGGCGAGGTACGCACGCCCAAGGACGGCGAGCGCTACTTCGCGCTGACCAAGCTCGACGCCGTCAACGGCGGCCCGCCGGAGCAGAACAAGCACAAGGTGATGTTCGAGAACCTGACGCCGCTGTTCCCCAAGGAGCAGATGAAGCTCGAGCGCGACGGCATCAAGGGCGACGAGAACATCACCGGCCGGATCATCGACATCATCGCCCCCATCGGCAAGGGCCAGCGCGCCCTGCTGGTGGCGCCGCCCAAGAGCGGCAAGACGGTCATGATGCAGCACATCGCCCACGCCATCAGCGCCAACTATCCCGAGGTGCACATGATGGTGCTGCTGGTGGACGAGCGGCCCGAGGAAGTGACCGAGATGCAGCGCACCGTCAAGGGCGAGGTCATCGCCTCGACCTTCGACGAGCCCGCCGCCCGCCACGTGCACGTCGCCGAGATGGTGATCGAGCGCGCCAAGCGGCTGGTCGAACTCAAGAAGGACGTGGTGATCCTGCTGGACTCGATCACCCGTCTCGCCCGCGCCTACAACAACGTCGTGCCCTCGTCGGGCAAGGTGCTCACCGGCGGCGTCGATTCCAACGCGCTGCAGCGTCCCAAGCGCTTCCTGGGCGCGGCCCGCAATGTCGAGGAAGGCGGCTCGCTCACCATCATCGGCACCGCGCTGATCGACACCGGCAGCCGCATGGACGAGGTGATCTTCGAGGAGTTCAAGGGCACCGGCAACTCCGAGATCCACCTCGATCGCCGGCTCTACGAGAAGCGCGTGTTCCCGTCGATCCAGCTCAACCGCAGCGGCACGCGCCGCGAGGAACTGCTGCTCGCGCCGGAGATCCTGCAGAAGACCCGCATCCTGCGCCAGCTCATGTACAACATGGACGAGATCGAGTCGATGGAGCTGATGCTCAAGAACATGAAGGCGACGAAGACGAACGTGGAGTTCTTCGACATGATGAGGCGCGGCGGCTGACCCCCAGTCTCCGCGCACTTCGTGTCGCTTCGCCTACCCCCTTGCAGGGGGCGACACCGGAGGCCCGGCGAAGCCGGTTCCTCGGTGTCCACCAACGAAAAAAGCCCGTCTTGCGACGGGCTTTTTTTCATGGGGCTGTTGGGATGGAGGATCGGTTTTGCGCTTGCGCTTGCGCTGTCGCGGCGCTGCGGCGGCCCTCGTCGAGGAGCTCCATGAGTTCGATGGCCTGTTCGGGGGGGACGGGGTTGGGGCCGGTGCCGTGGATGGCGTCGCGGATGGCGGCGTAGTAGTCGGCGTAGTTGCCGCGGCGATTGGGCACGGTGTGGTCGGCGAACCAGTTCTCGAAGGCCGCGACCTTGAGCTCGCCGGGCTGCGGATCGACGCCCCAGTCGTCGGCGCCGGGACGCTGGCCGGCGCGCAACGCGTCCTCCTGCGGATCGACGCCGTGCTTCACATAGCTGCCCTTGGTGCCGTGCAGGACATAGCGCGGCGCGGCGTGGGCGGCGAGCGTGGTGGCGTGGAGCACGACGCGCAGCGGAGCGCTCGGACCCGTGTCGTAACGCAGCACGGCGTGGAAGTGATCCTCGACCACGGCGCCGTCGCGCAGGGCGGCGGTGTCCAGCCGCAGGCCGTCGGGGCGGCCGAAGAGCTGGACGGCCTGGTCGACCAGGTGCGAACCCAGGTCCAGCCACAGGCCCGCGCCCGGCACGTCCCGCTCGCGCCAGCGCTCGCGCACCTCGGGGCGGAAGCGGTCGAAGTGCGATTCGAAGTACACCGGCCGGCCCAGCGTCCCGCTCGCGAGCAGGTCGCGCAGGGTCAGGAAGTCGGCATCGTGGCGGCGGTTCTGGTAGACCGACAGCACGCGGCCCCGGACCCGCGCCAGGTCCGCGAGCTCGCGCGCCTGCGCCGCGTCGAGCACGAAGGGCTTGTCCACCACCACGTGCTTGCCGGCGCGCAGCGCCGCCGCGGCCAGTGGGTGATGGGCCTCGTTGGGCGCGGCGATCACCACCAGATCGATGTCGTCGCGGGCATACAGCGCGTCGGCATCGGGCGCGACGGCGACATCGGGCCAGTCGGCATGGACGCGTTCGGGTTTCGAGCTGGCGACGGCGACCAGCGACAGGCCCGGCACGGACGCCAGCACGGGCGCATGGAAAGTCTGGCCCGCGAAGCCATAGCCGACGAGACCGACGCGGAGTGAAGGCGCATTCATATTCGTCCAGTATGCGATAATCGGCGGCTCCGCGAAAAGTGCAGCAGGGCAGGTCCGCCCCGCCCCTTCCAGGGACAGTTTGCGATCACCACGATCGCCGGCTTGTGGCTCTCGCATCGATCCCGCAAGGAAAACATCATGGCAAAGCAAGGCATCCACCCGAATTACCGCGAAGTCCTGTTCGTCGACATGTCGAACGGCTTCAAGTTCGTGACCCGTTCGTGCGCGAACACCAAGGAGATGGGCACCACCGACGACGGCCGCGAACTGCCGCTGTTCAAGCTCGACACCACGAGCGAGTCGCACCCCTTCTACACCGGCACGCAGAAGTCGGTGGACAACATGGGCGGTCGCGTCGAGAAGTTCCGCAACCGCTTCGGCAAGACCACCGGCGCCGTCGCCAAGTAAGGCGATCGCTTCCAGTCGAGGGCAGCCCGGTTTACCGCGCTGCCCTTTTTCATTCCCGATCCCCCCTCCCCGTCCTTCGTCTTGAGCCAGCCCACGCCCGCGATCGTTGCCCAGAGTGCCGTACGCCGGATGCCGCGCATCGCCCTGCTGCTGCTGTGCGCCGCGTACCTGATGCCCGGCCTGCTCGGCCGTGGCCCCTGGAAGAGCGCCGACATCGCCAGCTATGGCTACATGGCCGAACTGGCACGGACCTCCGAGGGCCTGGCGCGCTGGTTCGACCCGCTGCTGCTCGGCCTGCGGCCCGACACGCCGGCGCTTTTCCCGTACTGGTTCGGCGCGCTGGCGATCAAGATCGCGCCGGCCTGGATCACGCCCGACCTGGCCGTGCGCATCGCCTTCGCGCTGCTGCTCTGGGGTGCGTTCTCGGCCACCTGGTATGCGGTCTACCACTTGGCGCGCACGCCCGATGCGCAACCCGTGGCCTTCGCCTTCGGGGGCGAGGCCCAACCGACCGACTACGCGCGCGCCATCGCCGATGGCGCGCTGCTGGCCCTGATCGCCTGCCTCGGACTGGCCCAGCTCGGCCACGAGACCACGCCGGCGCTGACGCAGCTCTTCTTCGCCGCCTGGCTGTTCTATGGCGTCGCCGCCTGGCCCTACCACCGGCGCGGCGCGCTGGGCGCCACCGTGGCGGGCCTGCTCGGCCTGACCCTGAGCGGCGCACCGACCGTGGCATTGGCGCTCGGACTGGGCAGCCTGCTGGTGGTGGCCATCGACCGCCGTCGCCATGCCCGGCGCCTGACCGACACCACCACGCTCTACGCCGACATCACGCGCGAGGCGCCGCTCCATCCCGCGGGCACCTTGCGCTGGATCGCCGGCACTGCCCTGGTGGCCGCAGGGCTGGCGGCGCTGCTGGGCCTGTGGCGATGGCAGATCGTGCTGCCGGGCCTGCGCGCGGACAAGTCGCTCGGCTCCGACCTGCGCAGCCTGGCCAAGCTGATGCTGTGGTTCACCTGGCCGGCCTGGCCGCTGGTGGTGTGGACGCTCTGGCGCTGGCGCCGCCAGCTGGCCGCGCGCCACCTGGCGCTGCCCCTGCTGTTCCTGGCGGTCCCGCTGGCGGCGACCTGGACCACCGATTTCTCCGATCGCTCGCTGCTGCTGGGCCTGCCGGCCGTGGCCACGCTGGCCGCGTTCGCCCTGCCGACCCTGCGGCGCAGCGTGGCGGCCCTGGTCGACTGGTTCACCCTGCTCTTCTTCAGCAGCGCCGCCGTCATCATCTGGGGCTACTGGATCGCCATGCAGACCGGCACGCCGCCCAAGATGGCGGCCAGCGTCGCGCGCCTGACGCCGGGCTTCGTGCCGCAGTTCTCGTGGCTGACATTGCTCTTCGCCATCGCGGCGACGCTGGCCTGGTGCTGGCTGGTGCGCTGGCGCAGCGGGCGCCATCGCGCCGCGCTGTGGAAGTCGCTGGTGCTGCCCAGTGGCGGCGCGGCGCTGTGCTGGCTGCTGGGCACCACGCTGTGGCTGCCCTCGCTCGACTACGCCCTGAGCTATGCGCCGCAGGTCCGGGCCATCGCCGAGCGCATCGAGGGCGCCGACGGCGCATCGCGCGCCGAGCGCCCGCCGACCTGCCTGGCCCTGCTCGGCGTCGGACGCGCGCAGATCGCGGCCCTGCGCCACCATGGCAATTTCGACCTGCGGCCGCTGGTGCCCGACACCGCCTGCGGCTGGATGGTGGTCGGTCCCGATGCCATCACCCGCCTGAAGGACGTCGCCAGCTTCGATCGCTGGCGCCTGGTGGGCACCCTGCGCCGCCCGAGCAGCGCCAGCGACGACCTGCTGCTCTACCAGCGCAGCGGCCCGTGACGGTCGACCCCGCCACGCCGCGCGCGAGCGAACGCCGCCTGATCGCCGGCCACGCCGGCACCGTGCTGGTCGGCCAGCTCGCGGTGATGGCCTTCGGCGTCACCGACACCATCGTGGCCGGACGCTATGCCGAAGGCGCGCTGGCCGCGCTGTCGGTGGGCTCGGCCATCTTCATCAGCGTCTTCGTCTCGCTCATGGGCCTGGTGCAGGCATTGCTGCCGGTCTGGGCCGAGCTGCATGGCGGGCGCCGCACGACCGAGGTCGGGCGCTCGGTGCGCCAGTCGCTCTATGTCTGCGCCATCGCCATCGTCGTGGGCATGGCGGTGCTGTGGATGCCCGCCCCGCTGCTGCGCTGGACCGAGGTGCCGGCGTCGATGCGCGGCGACGTCGAGCGCTATCTCGCCATCCTGGCCTTCGCGCTGCCGCCGGCGCTGCTGTTCCGGATCTTCGGCACGCTCAACCAGAGCCTGGGCAAGCCGCGGCTCGTCACGTGGCTGCAGCTCGGTGCGCTGGTCATCAAGCTGCCGCTGTCGATCTGGCTGACCTTCGGCGGCGCCGGCGTGCCGGCCCAGGGCCTGGCCGGCTGCGGCTGGGCCACGCTGGTGGTCAACTGGACCATGCTGGCCTGCGCGGTCGTGGTGCTGCGGCGCGAGTCGTTCTACGCCCCCTACGACCTCTGGCGGCGTCTCGAGGCGCCCGACTGGCGCGCGCTGGCGCAGTTCGCCCGTCTGGGCGTGCCCGCGGCCCTGGCCGTGCTGGTGGAGGTCACCTCGTTCACGCTGATGGCGCTGTTCATCGCGCGCCTGGGCACGGTCGCCTCGGCGGCGCACCAGATCGCCTCCAACCTCACCGCCGTGGCCTACATGTTCCCGCTCTCGCTCGCCATCGCGACCAGCGCGCGCGTGAGTTTCTGGCTCGGCGCCGGCGATGCCGCCGGGGCGCGGCAGGCCTGCCGGCGCGGGGTCGAGCTGACCCTGCTGTGCGCCCTGCTCTGGGCGGCGGCGATGGTCGCGCTGCGCTGGCCGATCGCGGGCGTGTACTCCGACCGGCCCGCCGTCGTCGCGCTGGCGGCGACCCTGCTGCTGGCGACCGCCGCCTACCACCTGGCCGATGCCGTGCAGACGCTGTGCGTGTTCGTGCTGCGCTGCTATCGCATCACCGTGGTGCCGCTGATCCTGTATTGCGGCCTGCTCTGGGGGGTCGGCCTGGGTGGCAGCTACGTGCTGGCCTATCGCGGGTTCGGCCCCTGGGGCGCGATGCAGTCGCCGCTGGCCTTCTGGCTCATGAGCGCGCTGGCGCTGGCCGCCACGGCGTTGCTGTTCGCCGCCCTGCTCTGGCGCACGCTCAGGCGAGCGCGCTGACCGCTGGCGCGGTGGCCACCAGCGCCGGCCGCAGCGGGCGCAGGCGGCTGGCCGGGAACAGCAGCACGAAGCGCGAGCCCTTGCCGACCGTGCTCTCGATCCGCAGCTCGGCCCCATGGCGCTGCGCCACGTGCTTCACGATCGCCAGCCCCAGACCGGTGCCGCCGGTCTCCCGCGAACGACTGCGATCGACGCGATAGAAGCGCTCGGTCAGGCGCGGGATGTGTTCGGCCGCGATGCCCGGACCGCTGTCGCGCACCGCGTATTCGCCCCGGCCGTCGCCCAGCACCCGCCAGCTCACCACCACCTCGCCGCCCCCGGGGGTGTAGCGGATGGCGTTGCTCACGAGGTTGGACATGGCGCTCTGCAGTTCGGTCGGCGCGCCGGCGATCTCGGCGTCGTCCTGCAGGTCGAACACCAGCCGATGCGCGTTCACGGGCGAGAGCCGGCTCGACAGTCCGCGCGCCTCGTCCTCGCATTGCGCCAGCAGGGCCCGCACGCGCGTCCACTGCCCGACCTTGGGCGCGGCGCTGCCCTCCAGGCGCGACAGCGTCAGCAGGTCGTTGACCAGCGTCTCCATGCGATGCGACTGCTGCGCCATCAACGCCAGGTAGCGGGCGCGCTCGTCGGCTTCGAGCGGCAGGTTCTGCAATGTCTCGACGAAGCCCGCCAGCACCGTCAGCGGCGTGCGGATCTCGTGCGACACGTTGGCCACGAAATCGCGCCGCATGGCTTCGGCCTGCTCCAGCGAGGTGATGTCGCGCGTCAGCAGCATGCGGCGGTTGCCGGCATAGGGATGCGCCTGCACCGACAGGCGCAACGGCTGGTGCCCCGCGCCGTGGCGCGCGTAGGTGGCGTCGATCACGACGTCGCGGCTGTAGTTGTGCGAGGCGAGATAGGCCACGAAGGCCGGATCGCGCACCAGGTTGGACAGGTGCTGGAGCAGGTCGCGGTCGGCGTCGATGCCCAGGTGGCCGGCGGCCGTCTGGTTGCTCCACTCGATGCGCCCCTGCGCGTCGAGCAGCACCACGCCATTGGGCGAGGCCTGGATGGCGGCGAGGAATTCCTGCAGGCGCTCCTCGGCCTGGCGGGTCTGCTGCTCGCGCTCGCGCAGCAGCTTGCGGATGCGCTCGGCCAGCTCGCCCCAGATGCCGGCGCCACGCGTCGGCAGGCCGCGGACATCCGTGCGCAGCACGGCGAGCAGCCGTCGCGCGCGCACCGCGTCGAGCGCGAACCAGAGCGCCGCGCCGGCCCAGGCGCCCCAACCGGCCCGCCACCAGCCGGCCGTGAGTCCGACCAGGACCGTGCCGGCCAGCGTCGCCAGAAGGAAGAGTGCGATGCGAAACGGCATGACGCTCGATTATCCGGGGTGGACCGCGCCGGGCGTCGCGCGGCCGGGATTCAAACCGTGACCTGCGCCGTCAGGCGGTAGCCGGCGCCGCGCACGGTCTCGACCATCGGCGCGGCGCTGCCCAGCGACTCGCGCAGGCGCTTGACGTGCACGTCGACCGTGCGCTCCTCGATGTAGACGTGGTCGCCCCAGACGTTGTCCAGCAACTGCGAGCGGCTGTGTACGCGCTCGGCGTGCTGCATGAGATAGCACAGCAGCTTGAACTCGGTCGGTCCCACCTTCAGCGGAGCGCCCTGCCAGGTCACGCGGTGCGTCGCGGTGTCGAGCACCAGGTCGCCGATGACGACGCGCTCGTCCGGCAGCACCGGCGCGCGGCGCCGCAGCACGGCGCGGATGCGCGCGAGCATCTCCTGCGTGGAGAACGGCTTGGTGATGTAGTCGTCGGCGCCGGCGTCCAGGCCGGCCACCTTGTCGGGTTCGTCGCCGCGCGCGGTGAGCATGACGATCGGGATCGCCTTGGTGCGGGCTTCCTTGCGCCACTGGCGCGCGAGCTGCAGCCCGCTCTGCCCCGGCAGCATCCAGTCGAGCAGGATCAGGTCGGGCGCCAGGGTGTCGATCTCGCGCTGCGCCGCCGCGCCGTCTTCCGCCCAGATCGGCTCGAACCCGTTGTGGCGCAGGTTGACCGCGATCAGCTCGGCGATCGAGGACTCGTCTTCGACGATCAGGACACGTGGTTTTTTCATGGCTCGGATTGTCCGGCGCTCGCGCGACCGGCATGCAGGGACTGGGGCCGGCGTTCGACCTATTCGAGCGCCGATTCGATCTCGGCCATCGACGTGTGGCGCACGTCGGCGCCCTTGACGATGTAGATGATGAATTCGGCGATGTTCTTGGCGTGGTCGCCGATGCGCTCGATGGCCTTGGCCAGGAACAGCAGGTCGAGACTCGCCGAGATGGTGCGCGGGTCCTCCATCATGTAGGTGACGAGCTTGCGCACGAAACCGTCGAACTCCTGGTCGATCTGGTCGTCCTCCTTCAGGATCGACAGCGCCGCGGCGGTGTCGAGCCGGGCGAAGGCATCGAGCGCCTTGCGCAGCAGGCCCGAGGCCAGGTCGGCGGCGATGCGCAGCTCGGTCGATGGCAGGGCGCGCGCCGCGCCGCTCTCGATGATCGACTTCACCATGCGGGCGATCTTGTGGGCCTCGTCGCCCACGCGCTCGAGGTTGGCGGTGGTCTTGGAGATGGCGATCAGCAGGCGCAGGTCACGCGCGGTCGGCTGGCGGCGCGCGATGATCGAGGAGAGCTCGCGGTCGATCTCCATCTCCATCGCATTGACGCGCACCTCGGTCTCCACGACCCGGTCGGCGGCATCGGCGTCGAACTCCGACAGCGCGTAGACCGCCTGGTGGATCTGCGACTCCACCATGCCGCCGAGCTCCATCACGCGCGACGACACGCCATTGAGCTCGCTGTCGAACTGGCTGGAAAGATGTTTTTCTGTCATGACAATGCTCCTGAATCAGCACGTTGTCTTTGCGAGGAACACCGCGGAACCGGCTCTGCCGGGCCGCTGGTGCTGCCCCCTGCAAGGGGGTTGGCGAAAGCGACACGAAGTGCGCGAAGACTGGGGGTGAGCCGAGCTCATCCGAAGCGGCCGGTGATGTAGTCCTCGGTCTCCTTGCGCTGCGGCTTGAAGAACATCTGCTCGGTCTGGCCGAACTCGATCAGGTCGCCGAGGTACATGTAGGCCGTGTAGTCGCTGCAGCGCGCCGCCTGCTGCATGTTGTGCGTCACGATGACCACGGTGTAGTCGCTCTTGAGCTCGGCGATCAGCTCCTCGACCTTGCCGGTGGAGATCGGGTCGAGCGCCGAGCATGGTTCGTCGAGCAGCAGCACCTCGGGCTTGATGGCGATGCCGCGCGCGATGCACAGGCGCTGCTGCTGGCCGCCCGAGAGGCCGGAGCCGCTCTGCTGCAGCTTGTCGCGCACCTCGGTCCACAGCGCCGCCTTCTTGAGCGCCCACTCCACGCGGTCGTCCATGTCGCTCGCGCTGAGGTTCTCGAACAGCTTCACGCCGAAGGCGATGTTGTCGTAGATCGACATCGGGAACGGCGTCGGCTTCTGGAACACCATGCCGACCTTGGCGCGGATCAGCGCCACGTCCTGCTTGGAGGTCAGCAGGTTCTCGCCGTCGACCGAGATCACGCCTTCGGCGCGCTGCTCGGGATAGAGCTCGAACATGCGGTTGAAGGTGCGCAGCAGGGTCGACTTGCCGCAGCCCGACGGGCCGATGAAGGCCGTCACCTTGTTCTCGGGGATCTCGAGGTTGATGCCCTTGAGGGCGTGGAACTTGCCATAGTAGAAGTTCAGGTCCTTGACCGAGATCTTCGAACGCACGGGAGGGGAAGCGAGGGTGGTGGGCATGATGGCTGCGCCGATCGGTGGCTAGTGTTTGGAGCGCGTCAGCACGCGCGCGAGGATGTTGAGGCCCAGCACGGCGGCGGTGATCAGGAAGACCCCGGCCCAGGCCAGCTTCTGCCAGTTCTCGTAGGGACTCATCGCGAACTTGAAGATCGTCACCGGCAGGCTGGCCATCGGCTGGCTGACATCGGCGGTCCAGAACTGGTTGTTGAGCGCGGTGAACAGCAGCGGCGCGGTCTCGCCGGCGATGCGGGCGACGGCCAGCAGGATGCCGGTGACGACGCCGGCGCGGGCCGCGCGCAGCGTGATGCTCATGATCACCTTCCACTTCGGCGTGCCCAGGGCGTAGGCCGCCTCGCGCAGGCCCGGCGGCACCAGCTGCAGCATGTTCTCGGTCGTGCGGATGACCACCGGGATCACGATGAGCGCCAGCGCCAGCGCGCCGGCCAGACCCGAGAAGGTCTTGAAGTACGCCACCACGACGGCATAGACGAACAGGCCGATCACGATCGAGGGCGCCGACAGCAGGATGTCGTTGACGAAGCGCGTGAGCGACGAAAGCCAGCCCTTGGGGTCGTACTCGGCCAGGTAGATGCCGGCCATGATGCCGATCGGCGTGCCGACGAAGGTGGCCAGGCCGACCATCACCAGCGAGCCGAAGATCGCGTTGGCGATGCCGCCCGCCTCGTTGGGCGGCGGCGTCATCTCGGTGAAGGTCGCCAGCGCGATGCCGCCGATGCCCTGGCGCAGCGTCTCCCACAGGATCCACATGAGCCAGAACACGCCGAAGGCCATCGCCAGCAGCGACAGCGTCAGGGCGACCTGGTTGACGCGCTTGCGGCTGGCGAACCGCGCCGCGCGCGTCTCGTCGAGCCGGCGGGCGGCGAGGAGTCTCTCGGCGGTGCTCACGATTTGGTTCCTTCGCTCTTCTTCATGCGCTGCAGCAGCACCTTCGACAGCGTCAGGACGACGAAAGTGATGAAGAACAGCACCAGGCCGAGGTACATCAGCGCCGCCTGGTGCAGGCCGGCGCCGGCTTCGGCGAATTCGTTGGCCAGCGCCGAGGTGATGCTGTTGGCGGCCTCGAAGACCGACAGCGAGTTGAGCTGGTTCATGTTGCCGATGACGAAGGTCACGGCCATGGTCTCGCCCAGCGCGCGGCCCAGTCCCAGCATGATGCCGCCGATGACGCCGGCCTTGGTATAGGGCAGCACCACTTTGGAGACCACCTCCCAGGTGGTCGCGCCCAGGCCGTAGGCCGATTCCTTGAGCAGGGGCGGCGTGACCTCGAAGACGTCGCGCATCACCGAGGCGATGAACGGGATGATCATGATGGCCAGGATGATGCCGGCCGACAGGATGCCGATGCCCACCGGCGGACCCGACACCAGGGCGCCCAGATAGGGCACGCCGGCGAACAGGCTCTGCAGCGGCTGCTGCACGTAGGTCGAGAGGATCGGCCCGAACACCAGCAGGCCCCACATGCCATAGACGATCGACGGCACCGCGGCCAGCAGCTCGATGGCCGTGCCCAGCGGCCGCTTGAGCCACGACGGCGACATCTCGGTGAGGAACAGCGCGATGCCGAAGCTCACCGGCACCGCGATCACCAGGGCGATGAACGAGGTCGCGAGCGTGCCGTAGATCATCACCAGGCCGCCGTACTCCTCCTGCACCGGATCCCAGACGCTGCTGGTCAGGAAGCCCAGCCCGTACTTGGTGATCGCCGGCCAGGCGCCGGCGACCAGCGACAGCAGGATGCCGAAGAGCAGCGCCAGCGTCAGCAGCGCCGCGCCCTTGGCCGCCAGGCCGAACAGCCGGTCGGTGGCGGCGCCGGTGCGCGGTCGCCGGGTCGGCGGCGGGTTGACGGTCGCGCGCGGACGTTCGACGGCCAGGTCGAGCGGCGCGCCTTGGGCGGGGAAGGTGGATGACAAGGGTCGCTCCGTGAGTGGGGGGATCGACGCGCCGGGGGGCGTGGGGCCGTTCATGCGCGTCGGCGGATGCGCTTTACTTGAAGGCGACGGGCTTGCCCGACGCATCCTTGACGTTGTCGGCCCAGGCCTTGGCGATGATGGCCTTCACGCTGTCGGGCATCGGCACGTAGTCGAGGTCGGCGGCGGTCTTGTCGCCGCTCTTGTAGGCCCAATCGAAGAACTTCAGCACGGCGGCCGCGTTGGCGGGCTTGTCCTGCACCTTGTGCACCAGGATGAAGGTGCCGGTGGTGATCGGCCAGGCGTCCTTGCCGGGCTTGTTGTTGAGGATCTGATAGAAGCTCTTGTTCCAGTCGGCGCCGGCGGCGGCGGCCTTGAAGGTCTCGTCGTCCGGCGAGACGAAGGCGCCCGAGGCGTTCTGCAGCTGGGCATACGACATCTTGTTCTGCTTGACGTAGGCGTACTCGACATAGCCGATCGAGTTGGGCAGGCGGCCGACGAAGGCGGCGACGCCCTCGTTGCCCTTGCCACCCGCGCCCGTCGGCCAGTTCACCGCCGTGCCCTCGCCGACCTTGGACTTCCACTCCGGATTGACCTGGCTGAGGTAGTTGGTGAACGCGAAGCTGGTGCCCGAACCATCGGCGCGGCGCACCGGGGCGATGGTGGCATCGGGCAGTGCCAGGGCGCCGTTGAGGGCCTTGATCGCCGGGTCGTTCCACTTGGTGATCTTGCCGAGGTAGATGTCGCCGAGCACCTGGCCGTTGAGCTTGAGCTCGCCGGGCTTGATGCCCTGGATGTTGACCACCGGCACGACGCCGCCGACCACCGTCGGGAACTGCATCAGGCCCTTGGCCTGCAGGTCCTCGTCCTTGAGCGGCGCGTCGGAGGCGCCGAAGTCGACCGTCTTGGCCTCGATCTGCTTCAGGCCGGCGCCCGAGCCGACCGACTGGTAGTTGATCTTGACGCCGGTGGCCTTGTTGTAGTCGGAGGCCCACTTGGCATAGAGCGGCGCCGGGAAGCTGGCGCCGGCACCGGTGATGTCCTGCGCGAAGGTCACATGGGAGAAGGAGCAGGCGGCGGCGACGAGCGTGGCAGCGGCGAATCGGAAAGTCGTTGGCATGAGGCTTCCTGTAAGAGGTTCTGCCGCTCCCCGTGATGGGGTTCTGGCGTTGCCGGCGGACTTTAGAAAGCTTCTGTGACGCCCTCGTGACAGCGTCTCCAGAGGGAAAGCTCTCGTTTCCATGGCCCGGCGTCATGACGACGTCACGCAACTGTCATGGTCCCGCGTGGCGGCGACGGATACCATCAAAGGTTCTCATCGGTTCCTCCACGCCGGGGCTCGCTCCCGCCGCTGGGTCGTTGTCCTTCCCTCTTCCTCGTTTCTCTCCATGCAAAACGGCTCACTCCTCGCGGCGATCGACCTCGGCTCCAACAGCTTCCGGCTGGAGATCGGCCAGGTCGACCATGGACAGATCCGGCGCACCGAATACCTGAAGGAGACCGTGCGCCTGGGCAACGGACTCGACGCCGACCGCAACCTCACGCCCGAGGCCATGCAGCGCGGCTGGGACACCCTGGCGCGCTTCGGCGAACGCCTGGCGGGCTTCAAGCGCGCGCAGGTGCGCGCCGTCGCCACCCAGACCCTGCGCGAGGCGCGCAACCGGGAGGAATTCCTGCTGCGCGCGCGCACCGTGCTGGGCTTCGGCATCGACGTCATCCCCGGCCGCGAGGAAGCGCGGCTGATCTACCAGGGCGTGGCGCACATGCTGCCGCAGAACGAGGCATCGGGCCGGGAACGCCGGCTGGTGGTGGACATCGGCGGGCGCTCGACCGAGATGATCATCGGCCACGCGCTCGAGGCGGAGGTGGTCGAGTCCTATCGCGTGGGCAGCGTCGCCTGGTCGATGAAGCATTTCCCCCAGGGCCAGTTCACGGCCTCGGCCTTCCGCACCGCCGAGATCGCCGCCAAGGCGGTGCTCGACGAAGCGCTCACCAGCCATGCGCCGGACCGCTGGGACGTCGCGTATGGCGCCTCCGGCACCATCGGCGCGGTGGGCGACGTGCTCGCGGCCTCGGGCGCCCCGGCGGGCGTGGTCACGCGCGAGGGACTCGACTGGCTGCTCGACCGCCTGCTCAAGGCCGGCAATGCCGAGCGGCTGCGCATGGATGGCATGCGCGAGGATCGCAAGGCCGTCATCGGCGGCGGCCTGAGCGTGCTGCGCGCGGTGTTCGACCTGCTGGACATCCGCGAGATGAAGGTCGCGCAGGGCGCGCTGCGCCATGGCGTGCTCTACGAGCTGCAGGACCGCAACGATGGCGCCACCGACCTGCGCGGCGCCACGATCTCGCGCCTGGCGGCCCGCTTCTCCATCGATTCGGCCCAGGCCCGCCGGGTGTCCGGGACCGCCACCGCGCTCTACCTGCAGCTCGAGCCCGGCGCCGGCGACGGCAGCGCCACGAGCCGCGCCGGGCGGGCGCTGCGCGCCCTGGGCTGGGCGGCGCAGCTCCACGAGATCGGCGCGCAGATCTCGCACAGCGAATATCACAAGCACGGCGCCTACGTGCTGGACCATGCCGACGCGCCGGGCTTCGCGACCAACGAACTGCATCTCCTGAGCCAGCTGGTGCTGGGACATCGCGGCAAGCTGCGCAAGCTGGAGACCGCGCTCGACGACGAGGGCTTCGTGACGCAGGTGCTGGCACTGCGCCTGGCGGTCATCCTGTGCCACGCGCGGCGCGACCCGGATCCGCTGGCGCTGAACGTGGCGCGCAATGGCCGCGCCTTCGTGCTGCGCTGCCGCAGCCGCTGGATCGACGCCTATCCGCAGTCGGCGCACCTGCTGCGCGAGGAGACGCTGGCCTGGCAGAAGACCGGCTGGCGCGTCGAATTCGAGGTCAGCTGATCAGAGCAGCTCGGGCGTCTGGACGGTCACGACCACGGTCTGCACGTCGCCGTCGCGCTCGCGCGTGCGGATCCACCAGACCGAGCCCTTGCGCACCGGGCAGCTCTCGTGCTGCCAGCCCAGCAGCTGCGAGATCGCCTGGCCGAGCGCGGGCTGGTGGCCCACCACCAGCACCACCGACTTGCCGTTGGGCCAGCCGGCCGCCGCCAGCAGCGCCTGGGGCGTGGTCTCCGGGATCAGCTCGTCGCGCAGCTTGTAGCGGCGCTCCAATGCCATCACGGTCTGCTCGCAGCGGCGTGCCGGACTGCTGATGATGCGCGTGCCCTCGGGCAGCTGGCGGTCGAGCCAGCCCGCCATGCGCCGGGCCTGCTTCTCGCCCCGCGCGGTGAGCGCGCGCTGCATGTCGTCACAGCCGTCGGTCCAGTCCTCGGCTTCGGCGTGGCGCCAGAAAATCAGGTCCATGACACCGTTCCTTCTCGAATGTGTTCAGGCGGCGCGGCCGCCGGTGCGCGACCCATAGCGGTCCATGAGCGCGCGCTGGGCGCCATGCGCCTCGATCTGGCGCGAGGCGCCCTCCTCGCCCGGATGCGTGTCGCCGTTGACGCGGCGGTAGACGCCGTCGGCGCCCAGGTCCCAGGCATCGCGGCCGTCGTGCAGGTAGGCCACCAGGCATTCGTCGATGATCCGCTGGCGCAGCACCGGATCGGTCACGGGCCAGGCCAGCTCGACGCGTCGCATCATGTTGCGGTTCATCCAGTCGGCGCTCGACAGGTAGAGCGACTCGTCCGGTCCGTTGCGGAAATAGAAGACGCGCGAATGCTCCAGGAAGCGCCCGATCACCGAGCGCACGCGGATGTTGTCGGTCAGGCCCGGCAGCTGCGCCGGCAGGGTGCAGGCGCCGCGCACGACCAGGTCGATCTTCACGCCCTTCTGCCCGGCCCGGACCAGCGCGGCGACCAGCAGGTCGTCGGTCAGCGCGTTCATCTTGGCCACGATCCGGGTCGGCTCGCCGCGCTCGGCGGCGGCGCCGATGGCGTCGATCTGCGCCACCAGGTTGCGGTGCAGGTCGAAGGGTGCGACCCACATCCGGTTCAACCTGGGCAACCGGCTCTGGCCGGCCAGGTGCACGAACACGGCATCCATGTCGGCGGTCAGCAGCGGGTCGGCCGTCAGGTGGCTGATGTCGGTGTAGAGCGCGGCGGTGCGCGGGTTGTAGTTGCCGGTGGACAGGTGGCCATAGCGGCGCATCTGCTTGCCCTCGCGCCGCGTCACCAGCAGCATCTTGGCGTGCGTCTTCAGCCCGACCACGCCATACACCACCTGGGCGCCGATCGACTCCAGCATCTCGGCCCAGTTGATGTTGGCCTCCTCGTCGAAGCGGGCCTTCAGCTCGACCACCGCCATCACTTCCTTGCCGCGCCGCACGCCCTCGCGCAGCAGCTCCATCATTTCCGAGTCGGCGCCGGTGCGGTAGATGGTCTGCTTGATCGCCAGCACCTGCGGGTCCTGCACGGCCTCGCGCAGGAAGGCCAGCACGCCGTCGAAGCTCTCGAAGGGCTGGTGGACGAGGACGTCGCCGCGCTGCAGG
Organism: Variovorax sp. PEI5; assembly: GCF_056679935.1. NCBI lineage: Bacteria > Pseudomonadati > Pseudomonadota > Betaproteobacteria > Burkholderiales > Comamonadaceae > Variovorax > Variovorax sp. PEI5. The sequence continues at coordinate 788,927 of NZ_CM155257.1, read as the reverse complement.
CGATCGAAGAACGACTGCCCGGTCGACAGCGTGACCGGATAGGAGGCCTTGTACGGCTGGAAGCGCAGCGCCTTGAGGGCCGGCTCGTCGAGCAGGTCGATCAGCTGCGTCAGGCGGGCCAGGTTGACCGGCCCGTGCACGCGATAGAGCGCCTGCGGCGGCAGGTTGAATTGCGCCAGCAGGAAGCTCGCCAGCGATTCGGCGCAGCTCGCCGACACCTCCAGCCGCACCGCCTGCCCGAAGTGGCGGTGCTCCAGCCCCTGGCGCAGCGCGGTGCGCAGGTTCTTGACGTCCTCCTCGTCGACCGAGAGGTCGGAGTTGCGCGTCACGCGGAATTGCGAGAAGTCGCCGACCTCGCGGTCTGGGAACATGCTCGAGAGATGCGCGCGCACGATGCTGGAGAGCGCCACGAACAGCGTGCGGCCGCCCGAGACCTTGGCCGGCATCCGGATCATGCGCGGCAGCACGCGCGGCACCTTCAGGATGGCGATCGGGTTCTCGCGACCGAAGGCATCCTTGCCGCTGAGCCGCACGATGAAGTTGAGCGACTTGTTGGCCACCTGCGGGAACGGGTGCGAGGGATCGAGCCCGACCGGGATCAGCAGCGGCCGCACCTCGCGCTCGAAGTACTCCTGGACCCAGCGGCGCTGGGTCGGGTTGCGCTCGCCGTGCGAGATGACATGGATGCCGTGGGCGGCGAAGGCCGGCATCAGCGCATCGTTGTAGAGCGCGTACTTCTCGGCCACCATGGCATGGGTGACCTCGGCCAGGCGCTCGAACGATTCGACCGAGCCGCCGCCCTTGGCCTGGCCGCTGGTCGCGGCGATCAGGTGCGGCGCCGCCCTCACCTCGAAGAACTCGTCGAGGTTGGAGGCCACGATGCACAGGTAGCGCAGGCGCTCGATCAGTGGCACCTCGGGCCGCCGGGCCCAGTCGAGGACGCGACGGTTGAAGGCCAGGATGCTGTGATCGCGATCGAGCAGCACCAGCGTGGACGCGGCGCCGGGCGCGGCGTCGGCGGCGCTGTTGACGGCCAGCGGAGGAGCGGAGATTTCGGTCGGGATGGGGACCGCGGGAGGCTGCATGTTCGCGAATTCCGATACCGGGCAAGATGATGCGCCTGCGGAGTCTGTCGGGCAAAGCCCAAGATTGTTACAGACTCTCATGACAGTTCCGTGACGGTACCGGCCGCCCCCATGACCCCGTTCAGTGCCCCAGGAAGTGCTTGCGATAGCGCGGCGGCAGGTCGCCGATGCGCATCAGCATCGGCAGGTCGGCGCTGTTGAAATCCGGGTCCCAGGCCGGCGCGCCGAGCACCTTGGCGCCCAGGCGCAGGTAGCCCTTGATGAGCGCCGGCGGCTCGACGTCGAGCGTGCCGTCGAGCCGGTCGACCGGCAGGGCCAGGCGCGGCTGGACGTGATAGCGCACCGGTGCCATGTGGGTCGCCGAGAGCTGCCGCCAGATACTGGCCGCCGCGTCGCCGCCGCTCACGCCGTTGTGCGACATCGGGATGCTGGCGCAACCGATCATCACGTCGAGCCGGTTGCGGTGCATGAAGCCCGCCAGGGCGCCCCACAGCGCCAGGATGACGCCGCCCTGGCGGTGGTCCCGATGCACGCAGCTGCGGCCGAGCTCGACCATGCGCTCGCGCACCTCGCGCAGTCGCGTCAGGTCGAATTCGGTGTCGCTGTAGGTGCTGCCGATGCGCCGCGCCTGGGCCGGCGTCAGCACGCGGTAGGTCCCGATCACCTCGCCGGTCGCCTCGTGACGCACCAGCAGGTGCTCGCAGAAGTCGTCGAACAGGTCGATGTCGTGGCCGGGCAGCGTCGAATCCAGGCGCGCGCCCATCTCGCCGGCGAAGACCTGGTGACGCAGGCGCTGGGCGGCGCGCACGTCGTCGAGATGGCGCGCCCAGCCGACGTTCAGTCCGGTGGTGCCGTCGACGCCGGCGGCGGCCTTCGGCGCGGCCGGAGCCACGCGCGCGGCCGGCGGCGCCCGCCAGAGCGACGGGCGCACGCCGAGTTGCGAAATCGGGAACAGGGGATTGGGCAGTTCGGGCATGGCGATCTCCATCGATGACCGCCAGTCTGTCGACGCCGCATGAAAGCGCCGTGTCGCCGGCATGTCGATCGGGTGACGCATCGACCACCACGCCACCGCGCGGGACGTTTATGCTGATGTCTTTACTTAAGCTTTTCTGCTTATGAAAAACGCCATGACGCAAGCACCGATCCAGGTCCACACCTGGCCCACGCCCAATGGGCACAAGGTCCACATCATGCTGGAGGAATGTGGCCTCCCCTACGAGGTGCATGCGGTCGACATCGGTCAGGGCGAGCAGTTCGCGCCCGACTTCCTGGCCATCAGCCCGAACAACAAGATCCCCGCTATCACCGATCCCTCGGGTCCGGACGGCCAGCCGATCTCGCTCTTCGAATCCGGGGCGATCCTGGTCTACCTGGCGGGCAAGACCGGCCGACTGCTGCCCACGGGCGACCGGGCCCGCTACGAGGTCCTGCAGTGGCTGATGTTCCAGATGGGCGGCGTCGGTCCGATGCTCGGCCAGGCACATCACTTCCGTCTGTACGCGCCCGAGAAGCTGCCCTATGCCATCGAGCGCTACACCAACGAGGCCCGGCGCCTGTATGGCGTGATCGACCGGCAGCTCGGCCGCCACGCGTTCATCGCCGGCGCCGAGTATTCGATCGCCGACATCGCGATCTTTCCCTGGCTGCGCAGCTGGCAGAACCAGGGCGTGGTGCTCGAGGACTATCCGCACCTGAAGACGTGGTTCGACGCCCTCGCCGCCCGGCCGGCCGTCCAGCGTGGCGTCGCGGTGCTGGCCGAGCGGCGCAAGCCGCTCACGGGCGACAAGGAACGCGAGATCCTGTTCGGCCGCACGCAGTACGAGAAGCGCTAGACGGATCCACCGCCGCGCGCGCCCGCACCCGGAGACGCCCATGAACTTCGACGATGCCACCGAGGTCAGCCGCTTCGACGAGGGGCCCTGGACCGTGCGCGTCCACGTCGTGCCGACGCGGCGGGACGGTCCCGTCGAGTGCCATGCCGACGTCTATCGCGAAGGCCGGCACAAGTGCCGGCTGACGCTGGTCGGCCACCGGCACGAGCCGGCTTCCGCCGTCGCCGCCCTGGAACAGCGGGCACGCGTCTTCATCGAGGAATGGAGCACCCGCGACCACACCGGGGACACCGGGCTGGCCGAGCTGTAGCGGCGGCCCGGCGGGCCGCCTAGGGCGCCCACGTCGCGGGCACCGAGCCCTCGCAGCGCGTGGCGCCGGTGCCCGCCTCGGTGCTCATGCGGACCCTGACGCTGCGCGCGTCGATCGGCTCGATGGCACGGCCGAGGCTGCGCGCCAGGTCGCGCGCATTGCGGACCAGCCCGTCGCGGCAGGCCTGTTCCACGCTCTCGCGCGATGCCTTCGGCCGGGCATGGACGGTCGATATCGTGAAGCCGCCGGGTCGGTTGTCGACCTTGTAGAGCGGCTCCGGAGCGCCGCCGCCGAAGGGCGACATGCCCGCGCAGCCGCACAGGGCCAGCGTCGCCGCCGCGGCCGTCGCGCCCCGCCAGGGCCATCGGAAGTCAGTCATGGGGATCTCCTCGAATGATGTCGATCGCCCCATTCTGACAAGGCCCCGGCGCCGGCATGGCGCGCGCGCCTAGGTGGCGCGCGGCCGGAGACCGTGGCGCAGCCGCTCGCCCCATGCGAAGAGCCGGCCGAAGGCGCGGCCCCAGCGCGGGCGCTGCCGCTCGAGCGCCAGGCCGAGGATCGCCGCGACGAACAGCACGCTGGTCAGTGCCAGCGCGTACTGGCCATGGTCCTCGACCCGCAGGCCGAAGAGCACGCGCCAGAGGATCAGCAGCGGGAAGTGCAGCACGTAGATCGGGAACGTGAGGTCGGCCAGCACGCGGAACCGGTCGACCAGGCCGCCATGCACCGCCGGCTGGCCCGACGGCAGCAGCCACAGCGCCACCGCCACGCACAGGCCGGCGGTGGTGTCGGTCACGAACTCGTTGGCGAAGAAGAACGGCACCGTCCCGATCGGATAGGGAAATGGCGGCACGCGGGCCACGACGAGAGCCGCCGCGCCCAACGCCAGCGCGACGCCGAGCCACAGCACCGGGGTCCTCACCGCCGGGCGCGGCAGCAGGTAGGCGGCGCAGCCCATCAGCCAGATCGGCATCATCAGCAGGATCTTGGGACCGGCGATCGCGCATGCCGCCAGGGCCAGCAGCCACGAGCGCCAGCCGCGCCCCGTGCAGAACCAGAGGCCGAAGATCATGTAGTACCAGAACTCGAAGCTCAGGGACCAGAGGGCGCCGTTGGCCGGCGGCGCCGCGGAGAAGAACCAGGTCTCGTTGAGGAACAGGCCGGTCACCGCATAGCGCGGGCCGAAGGCGCCCCGCACGTATTCGGCCATCAGGCCCGGATCGCCCTGCGCGCGCACCGCCAGCTCGACCACGGCGGTGAGGATCAGGGCCGGGATCACCATCGAGAACAGGCGGCTCCACCGGGCCTGCAGGAACTCGCCCAGCCCACGGCGCCGCGTGTTCGTCGTGTAGGCGATGACGAAGCCCGACAGCACGAAGAACACCACGATCGCCGAGTGGGCGGCCTCACCGGGGCGCAACGGGTCGTGCGTGGTGGAGGGCAACCACATGTCCTGGGCATGCGCGAACAGCACCGTCAGCGCGGCCCCCAGTCGCAGCATGTCCAGGACCAGGCTGGCGCTGGCGCCGATCGATCGCGTTCGAACCGTCATCGGGTCTCCTCACACTCAAACACTTAAGTAGTACTTTGATACTATCAGTGATTGCAGGTGAAATCCGACCCGGGATCATTGCGAATTCACCAGAATTTCCACCATGGACGCCTGGGCGCCGAGGCGAAGCGCAGCGGCGCGCCGAACTCGCTGACGATGCCGGCGCGCCGCCGCAGCTCCTGTTCCAGCCGGTCGCCGCGTTGTGCCAGGTAGCCGCTGCCACGCAGGGCGGCACGCCGGTGTCGCTGGATCGCCACGGCCAGTTCGCGGTCCGACATCAGGGCCGGGTCGGCATCGTCATCCATCTTCGATTCCTCGCTTTCCCGGCCGCTTCACAGCAGCCATTCGATCGGCAACCACGACATCAGGCGCACGCCCGTGCGTTTCCACCATGTCGTGCCGGGCTCGGTGTCGTGGCGCACGACGCCATCGGATGTCGGCTCCAGCCAGTGGAGGCGTCCCTGCGCATCGAGCTTCACCTGGTAGGACTGCGCGGGGATCTGGCGCGTGAAGGCATCCTCGACGGCGGCGGCGAGCACCGGACTGTCGATGACGAAGCCGAGTTCGGTGTTCAGGTGCGCCGAGCGCGGATCGAAGTTGAAGGAGCCGATGAAGACGCGCTGGCGATCGACCGAGAAGGTCTTGGCATGCAGGCTCGAATCCGAGCTTCCGACGGCGCCCGAGCCCCCGCTGCCGCCTCCACCACCACCGCTGCCAATGCTACTGCCACCGGGCAGGCCGCCCCGGCGGCGCATCTCGAACAGTTCCACCCCGGCCGCCAGCAATGGCACGCGGCGTCGCGCATAGCCTGAATGAACCGCCGCCACGTCGGTGGCCTCCAGGGCGTTGGTCAGGATGCGCACCCGGACGCCCTGCCGCGCCAGCGCGGTGAAGGCGGCCACGCCCTCGGCGCCCGGCACGAAATACGCCGACACCAGTTCGACGTCACGACGCGGCTTGCGCAGCAGGCGCTCCAGTTCGGAGGCCATCAGATCGCTGCGCGCCACCGCGCCCTGCCCCTTCGCCGGATCGTCGCTCAGGGTCTGCACGGCGGCCCACTCCAGGCTCAGCCGGCCGGCGCGCAGGTCGACCGCGAAGTCGGAACCCTTGACCGCTCGCAGATAGCGACGGCGCTCGGGATCGGCCGCGACCTCGGCGCGGATGCGATCCAGGGGCGCCAGGTCGGCCGATCGCCCCGGCCCCAGCAGCAGGTCCACCGGATAGGCCGATTCGCTGGCCCAGTAGCGGTCGAAATCGGTCGCGATGTCGCGCGCCGCCGGACCGAAGGCCAGGACGTCGAGGTCGGCGAAGACCAGGCCCTCGACCAGCGCGTCGAAGTACTCGTCGCCGATGTTGCGCCCGCCGATGATGGTCGCCTGGGCATCGGCGCTGAAGGACTTGTTGTGCATGCGCCGGTTGGCGCGCGAGAAATCGGTGACGAAGCCCAGCGGCTTGAACCAGCGCACCGTGAACGGGTTGAACAGCCGCACCTCGATGCGGGGATGGGCGTCCAGCGCGGCCAGGACCGGGTCGAGGCCCGGGATGCCGTTGTCGTCCAGCAGCAGCCGGACCCGCACGCCGCGATCGGCCGCCTCGCGCAGCGCCTGGAGCAGCAGGCGGCCGGTGGTGTCGTCGCGCCAGATGTACGACTGCACGTCCAGCGTGCGCTCGGCCGCCGCCGCCAGCAGCATGCGGGCGGCGAAGGCGTCGATGCCATCGGGCAGCGGATGGATGCCGGAACTGCCCGCCGGCTGCGCGGCCGCCCGCTGCGCCACGGCCTGGCCGATCGCCGTGGTCGCCGCCTCGTCGGCCGTCAGTGCCCGCGATGGCGCCAGGTCCGCGCGCGGGGGCAGCGCGCAGGCCACCAGCGAAAGCGCTGCCAGCAGCATCGCGACACGGTGCCACCAGGTCGCGATCCAGCCACGAGGCTGTGAATCGTCGGACACGGGGCGGGATGGGGAACGGACGTACATGGTGCGTCGGATTGTTTCCCAGCCGATGCGGCCGCTCGGTCAGACGGCGTGCCCAAATCGCCGCGCGTAGGGCTTCCAGACCTCCGGCTGGAACTGGATCCAGCCGTGGATGCCGAACGGCAGCTCGGCGAGCTCACGCCGGCCCGAGCGCAGGTCCGGCGCGACCTCGTCGACGTGCTCGGCGCCGAACCGGGCCGCGATGCGACGTGGCGGCACCTTGAAGTCGCGCGACTGCCGCGGGAAGTGGCGCAGCACGAAGAGGTCCTCCCACACGCCCCGGCCGCGCGCCACGGCCAGATCGGCATAGAGGTCGATGTAGCGCTCGAAGCGGCGCGTCAGGCGCAGGAAGGTGTCGACCTTGCGCAGGCCGAAGCCGCCATTGGCGAGATAGCCCGTCGAGGTCGCGCGCAGCAGCTTGTGCAGCGTGTCGTGGTTCGCGGCCCGGCCGAGCGAGCGCTGGTGCCCGCGCTCCCAGGTGCGGTGGTGGATCACCGCCCCGACGTAGTCGTAGCCCCGGTGGCACCACGCCGTCAGCTCGTCGCGGAAGACGAAGGCATCGAGATGGCAGATCAGCAGGTAGCGATAGTCGTGGAAGCGGGCATAGAAGCGCGGGCTCAGCAGCATCCGGGCATATTCGTCCAGGCCATTCCATTCGAAGCGCAGGAAACGGATGGTGGCGCGGCCACGGCAGAAGTCCTCGTACCAGCGGGTGTCGAGGCCCGTCGGCACGACGAAGGTGATGGGATGGCGGCCCAGGATGGCCAGGGTCTGCGCGAGCGAGACCTGCTCCAGCGGCTCGGGCTCGGGCAGGTGGGCATGGATGACGACGGTGACCAGATGGGGTTTCATCGCCGGCATGATGCCGGCGCGCCCCGCCGGGCCGACGGCGAACGGGACGGCGTGGCGACGTCGGACAACGTCGCCGGGTCGGGCCGCGCGCGTGGCGCGGCCGGGACCTCAGTGTCGCGTGGCGCCGGCGCCGCGCAGGGTCTCGACCATCTCGGCCACCACCCCGCGCATCGCTTCCCGGGCATCGCGGAAGCCATGCATCGAGGAGTCCTGCCATTGACCGGTGACCAGCAGATCACCCGTCTTGGCGTCGAACAGCTGGACCGACAGCGACTTCATGTACATCTTCACGTCCCAGCGCCAGACGTCGACATAGCTCACGATCGCATCGACGTCCGGGGCGGTGCGCGTGCCGGGGGACAGCGGGGCCTTGACCGTCAGCCCCGCGTCGCGCAGCGCATCGACCAGATGGGCCGTCATCTCGGGCGAGTTGCCATCCTGCGGCGACTGCGCCACGCTGGTGACGGGCGGATGGTAGGACCGCTTGGAGAGCTGGACCTGCTGGGAGGTCGAGCAGCCCGCCAGGAGCACCGAGGCGAGCACGAGGCCCTGGAGGGCCAGACCTTGGAAACCGGGGATTCGCATGAGCAGACACTGGAAGTGAGGGGAAGCTTCATGCTAACAATGTGTTACTCGATGCCCTCCTGGGGCTTGTTCCGAAACAGGGATCCCCGGCGCCGCTTAAGCTGTGCGCCATGATGCAGGACCTCCCCACCTATGAAGACGTCGCCATCGCCGCCGAGCGGCTGCGGCACCAGGCCCACCGCACCCCGGTGCTGCGCTCCTCCACCGCCGACGCCCGCTGGGGCGCCCGCTTCTTCTTCAAGTGCGAGAACTTCCAGCGCATGGGGGCCTTCAAGTTCCGTGGTGCCTTCAATGCGCTGGCGCGCTTCGACGCGACGCAGCGCCAGGGCGGCGCCATCGCGTTCTCCTCCGGCAACCACGCCCAGGCGGTCGCCCTGTCGGCGCGCCTCCTGGACATGCCCGCCCTGATCGTCATGCCGCAGGACGCGCCGGCCGCCAAGCTCGCCGCCACACGCGGCTATGGCGCCGAGGTGGTGCTCTACGACCGCTTCGCGCAGGACCGCGAGGCCCTCACCCGACAACTCGCCGCCGAGCGCGGCATGACCCTGGTCCCGCCCTACGACCATGCCGACGTGATCGCCGGCCAGGGCACCGCCGCCAAGGAGTTGTTCGAGGAGGTCGGCCCGCTCGACGCCCTCTACGTCTGCCTGGGCGGCGGCGGCCTGATCAGTGGCTCGGCCCTGGCGGCGAAGGCGCTGTCGCCCGGCTGCCGGGTCTACGGCGTCGAGCCCGAAGCCGGCGACGATGGCCGGCAATCGCTGCGCGCCGGGCACATCGTCCACATCGACACCCCACGCACCATCGCCGATGGCGCGCAGACCACGCACCTGGGCGAACTCACCTTCGGCATCATCCGGCGCGATGTCGCGGACATCCGCACCGTGACCGATGTCCAGCTGATCGAGGGCATGCGCTTCTTCGCCGAGCGCATGAAGATGGTGGTGGAGCCGACCGGCTGCCTGGCCTTCGCCGGGGCGGTCGCCGATGCGCCGATGCTGCGCGATGCGCGGGTGGGCGTCATCGTGAGCGGCGGCAATGTCGATCTGGCGCGCTACGCGACCCTCCTCGCGGGCTGAGGAGGCGCGGCATCCCGGTCAGTCGGATGCCGGTCCGGCGTCGAAGACCTCGACCGGCGCCAGCCGGAGCAAGGCGCGCGCCTGCGCCGGCGTGCCCTCGAGCCATCGGTCGAAGTCCGAGGGGTCGAGCGGGATGACGGAACGCTTGTCGGGGTGGTCGGCGCTCGCCTTGGGATCGGGCTTGTGCATGCGCCGCATCAGCGGATGCTCGTCGGCATTGATCGTCAGCATGGTGTAGCTCTCGAGCACCTCACCGGTGGCCTTGTCGGTCCAGGTGTTCCACAGACCCGCCAGGCCCCAGGGATCGCCGTCGGTCCGGCGGAAACGCCACCAGACGTTGTGGCCGGTCTCCCAGTTGGGTTCGTCGAAGGTCGCCGCCGGAATGATGCAGCGCTGGCCCCGCTTCCATGGCTCCTTGTAGCTGGCCTTCTGCTCGAGCTCCTCGGACCGCGCGTTGTTGGTCGGGTACTTCAGCTTGGCCTCCTTGGCGAACCAGGGAATCAGGCCCCACTGGCCGAGCACCACCTCACGCTCGTAGCCGGCGGCCTCGCGCGCCCGGCGGATGAAGGGGCCGGGCGCGCGGGGGAAGACGCCGCGTGGCCAGGGCGCCGTGGCGTCCTGGCGCCCGACCTGCCAGTACCGTTGCACGGCGAGTTCGTCCGGCGTCTCGTATCGATTGCACATCGGCGGATTCTGCGCAGCGGGAGCAACGCGTGCCGCCGCGGTGCCCGGTGCCCATGCACACGGGCGGGATTCGAGGATCGCTGGGTGACCGCCTCCTATAGACGAACGGCATCCATGCCCCTAGCTTCATCCTCTTTTGCGGAGGGAACCCCATGCGTGCACGTTTCTGGATCACCGTCGTCGCGACGGCCGCCACGCTGGCCGGCTGCGGCAAGGAAAGCAACACGGCCTCGAACGTGGAAGCGCCGGGCCGGCCGGAGACGACCAAGAACAGGATGCTCGAGGCGGGCGCCGCCGCGCTGCAGAACATGCCTCCGGTCGAGGCGATCAACGCCTATCTGGATGGCTTCCATTTCTACAACGGCCGGCAGAACATCCAGATGGAGGCGCATCACTACTGCACGTTGCTCAACGACGACCTGATCCAGTGCGTGATCTACGACGGCAACCTCAAGGACGCCAAGATCATGGGCGTCGAGTACATCGTCGATGCCCGGCTCTATGCCACCCTGCCGGCCGAGGAAAAGGCGCTCTGGCACAGCCACGTGCACGAGGTGAAGTCCGGCCAGCTCATCGCGCCCGGCATCCCGGAAGCCGCGGAGAAGGAACTGATGAAGAAACTCGTCAACACCTATGGCAAGACCTGGCACACCTGGCACACGGACCTGGACAAGCAGCTGCCGCTGGGCGTGCCCCAGCTGATGATGGGCTTCACCGCCGACGGCCAGTCCGATGCCGCCATGGTGGCAGCCCGCGATCGACGCTTCGGCGTCGACAGCGCCGAGCGCAGGAAACAGCGCGAGGACATCCCCACGCCGGCGATCGACCCCGGGGCCGACGCCTGGCAGCGCGGCAGGACATTCCAGATCGCGGATCCGACCGGCAGTCAGCATGTGCACGAGCGGGCGACCCTGGGCTCTCCTACTCCTTCGCCCGACACCAACGCCCGCTCCAACCGGGGTCAGTGAAGCCCGTCGATACGGCGAAGGCCGTGGCCCTCTCATGAGAAGGGTCCGGCTTCACGTTCCGTTAAGACTTTTCCATCACACTTCAGACTTGCATGTCACATCACTGAGGCACTTCCCGACGCCCCATCATCAGATCCATCCTTCAGGAGCGCGCATGAATCCAGACGAAAGCTTCATGGCTGGGATCCCGGCGGAAGAGATCCGCCAGCATTTCTCCCTGGCGGCGGCACGTGCCGGCCTCTTGCGGCCGGGCGAGCCGATCGACCAGACGCAGATCGATTTCGCGACCGAGATCGTGACGATCTGCGCCCGCCTGCTCGACCGTTATCCCCATCCCGAATGCCGCTACGACACGCTGGGCGATCTGGTCAGGGGACAGTTGTTCGAACTCTGAACGGCCGCCCCAGCCATCCGGTGGCTTCGCATGCGGCCAAAGACGCGCTAGCGTGGCATCGGCAGAGGCGGCTTCGCGGCCGTCGGTGGGTCGACCAGGCTGTCGGGCGACGCTCTCGAAAATGCGATCCATCCCACCGCGCAGACGACCAGCGCGATGAGAAAGACGATCATCCAGCGAAAGGGCCGATTCGATTCGCGCCGGCTTGTTTTCTGGTCCAGGTCGTTCGGCATTATCAATCCATCAGTCAATGAGTCGGTCCATCGGTGGGTCCAGGGGACGGATGGCCGGGTGACGATGCCGAACCATCAGATGCTGCCGGAAGCGCTGCAGCGTGACGGTCGAGCGGGCATTTCCTCGTCACCGGGAATCGGCACGTTCTCTATTTGGGCGTTCCCGCGCCCAGCGGTTGCGGCGTGGACGCCGGTGTGGAGGTCCCTGTGGAGGTGGTCGGTTCGGCCACGGGACGCTTGATGAAGCTGTTGAACACCAGCGCGGCGAGGACCAGCACCACCACCGCGCCGATGCCCCATCGGAAGACGCGCTTGTTGTCTTGCTGATCACCGTGGCGTTGCCCTGCGTCCTTGACCATGATCTTCCCCGTCTCGCTGTGTGAGTCGAGAAATTAGATTCGCACGAATCGCGGTCCGCGTCGGACATCGGCCCACCCGCGCGTCCCGAAACATCGCATGGGGCGACCCGCGCCGAGCCCCGCTGCGGTCATGAACGCCATCCACCGATCGTCCGCCATGTGCCCGCACCGGACCAGGGCGAGCGATGGGATCTGCCGGATCGGTCACTGAAGTTCGCGCCCTCGTCCGACGCCCGGATCGCGCGCATCCGTCGGACAACCGTCGGCGGCAAGAAGACCGGCGCAGCGGTGACCGCTCGACCCGTGGAGCGCCTGTTCCCGCAGGACCCGTCCCGAACCACACCCGATCTGACGCCCCCCTCGCGGGCCCTCCACCATCGATTCCTCTCGGACAGGAAGCAACCAGGCGCCATGACGGCCTCACCCTTCGCGCTCGGCGCCGACTTGCGCGCGCTCCTCGACGACTCGCGGCAGAACAATGTCGACCTGCTGCGCGCGCTCGCGATCACCGCGGTGTTCATCCATCACGGTCAGCACGTGTTCGGCGGCAATGTGCCGTTCTTCGGTGCCTCGGGCGGCTGGTTCGGCGTGCAGCTGTTCTTCGTCATCAGCGGCTATCTGATCAGCGCGAGTTGCGAAAAGCACGGCCTGCGCGACTATGCGATCCATCGTTTCTTCCGGATCGTCCCGGCCTATCTCTTCTTCTTCCTGGCGATCGGGATCAGGGCCAGGGTCGTCACGGCCGGCGCCATCGCCGCCGACCCGTGGGCCTTCATCATCAACCTCGCCTTCCTGCAGCACCTGTTCCCGGCGGCGCTGATGAAGTTCGACGTGCTGCATGTCACCTGGACCCTGACCGTCGAGGTGCTCTGGTACGTGCTCGCCCCGCTGCTGCTCATCGGCAACCGGACGCTGCGCTGGCCGACGGTCCTGATCGCCGTGCTCGTGTCGACCGCCTGGGTCTACATGGCCAGCACGGGCGCGCTGGACTTCCTCTACCCCGGCACGAGCGACACGAACCCCGGCCAGGCCTACCTGTTCGTGGTCAACCACTTCCTGGCGCAGGTCGTCTTCTTCGTCTTCGGCGCCTGGATCCACTTCCATCGGCAGGCCGTGGCGCGCATCAACCCCGTGCTGTCGCTGAGCCTGGCGCTCCTGGTGTTCCTCGCCCTGCCGTACTACCTGGTCTTCAATCCAATGTTCGTCACGGGCATCGGGATCGCACTGCTGCTGGTGACGGCGCTCAACAGCCAGCCGATCCGCAGCCGGATCGTCTTCTGGATCTCCGAGACCTCGTATGCGATCTACCTCTGCCACTTCCCGATGATGCTGTGGGTGCGCGATCGCCTGGGATGGGAAGGAATGGCGGGCGCCCTGGCCGCGCTGATGGGCAGCCTGATCCTGGCTTCGCTGAGCTATGTGCTGATCGAGCGGCCGTTCGTGAGGATCGGGAGACGCATGACGCGGTCGCCGCCACCAAAGACGGCGCACGAGGGCGGGAATCAGGGGGAACTGGCTGCCCGGCATCGGGCGGCATCGGAGCCCGAGTGGCCTGTCCGGAGGGGATCGAACCCCCGACATTCGGCTTAGAAGGCCGATGCTCTATCCAACTGAGCTACGGACAGACGAGAGAAGCAGGACTTCCGGACGGCAGGACCGGGTGTGGTGGTCCATGCCAGAGAAGAGAGGAAACAAGAACTTGGTCGGGGCGAAAGGATTCGAACCTTCGACCCTCTGGTCCCAAACCAGATGCGCTACCAGGCTGCGCTACACCCCGACAAGCCCGCGATTCTAACCTGTGGCTAGACTCGTTTCTTTTGCGCGATCGCCGGGAATGTCGAAAAGACTGGTCCCGTCGTCGATCGACGCACCGGATCTTGCTGTCCACGCCATGACTTCCACCTTCGATCGCCGCTTCTTCCTCCAGTCCGGTGCCGCCGCCCTCGTCTCGCTGATGGGCGCCGGTTGCGCCCTGCCCCGAGGCGGCGGTGTCGGTGGTGCCACCCCGGTGCTGGGATTCGGCCACGTCGCGGCCACCCTGCACGACGGCATCACGCTGCCGCCGGAATACGACTTCGAGGTGCTGTACCCCTGGGGCTCGCCCACCGGCGTCGCGGGCGCGATGCCCGCCTTCGCGCCGGATCGCGGCAACTCGGCGGCCGATCAGGCCTTGCAGGCCGGCATGCATCACGATGGCATGCATTTCTTCCCGCTCGCGGATGGCGGTCCCGGCGAGAGCCGTCGTGGCCTGCTCGTGATGAACCACGAGTACACCGACGAGAACCTGCTGCATGCCGATGGCGCCAAGCCGGCCAGCGCGGAGAAGGTCGCCAAGTCGCTGCATGCGATGGGCGTGTCGGTGATCGAGATCGAGCGCACCGCCCGGGGCTGGCGGCAGGTGCTGCCCTCGGCCTACGCGCGCCGCATCCATGGACGCACGCCGATGCGCATGGCCGGCCCGGCGGCCGGCACGGCATGGCTGCGCACGACGGCCGACCCCGGCGGCACGCGCGCGCTGGGCACCTTCGCCAACTGCGCGATGGGCGTCACGCCCTGGGGCACCTACCTGACCTGCGAGGAGAACTTCCACGGCTACTTCGGCGGCCCGAAGGATGCCGCCGCGACTGCCACCCCGGCCCAGCGGCGCTATGGCACGGTGCCGGGCTCGCAGTGGGTCGAGTACTGGCGTTTCGACGAGCGCTTCGACCTGTCCCGCCAGCCCAACGAGGCGAACCGCTTCGGCTGGGTGGTCGAGATCGATCCCTTCGACCCGAGCTCCACGCCCGTCAAGCGCACCGCGCTCGGCCGCAAGCGGCAGGAGAGCGCCACCTGCACGTTGACGGCCGACGGACGCGTGGCCGTCTACATGGGCGACGACTCGGCCTTCGAGTACGTCTACAAGTTCGTCAGCCGCGAACGGGTCCGTCCCGGCCACGATGCCGCCGCCCGCGCGGCCAATCGCGGCCTGCTCGACGACGGCACGCTCTACGCGGCGCGCTACGACGCCGATGGCCGTGGCCGCTGGCTCGAACTCACGCACGGCCGCGCCGGGCTGGATGCCGCGTCGGGCTTCGCCGACCAGGCCCAGGTGCTGGTGCAGGCGCGGCTCGCGGCCGATGCGGTCGGCGCCACGAAGATGGACCGCCCGGAGTGGATCGCCGTGCATCCGCACACCGGCGAGGTCTATGTCACGCTGACCAACAACATCCTGCGCGGCGATCCCGGCCAGCCCGCCGCCGATGCCGCCAACCCGCGCGCGCCCAATCTCTTCGGTGGCATCCTGCGCTGGCGCGAGGATGGCGGCGACGCCGGCAGCGAGAGCTTCGCGTGGGACCATTTCTTGCGCGCGGGCGATCCGATGCTGGCCGGCACCGGCGCCCGCTATCCGACGGCGGATGCCGATGCCTTCGGCTCGCCCGACGGGCTGCATTTCGATGCCTCGGGGCTGTTGTGGATCCAGACCGACATGGGCGGCTCGGCGATCGGCAAGGACGGGCTCGCGGCTCTGGGCAACAACCAGCTGCTGTGCGCCGAGCCGGCCAGCGGACGCATCCGCCGCTTCATGGTGGGGCCGAACGGCTGCGAGGTGACGGGCTGCGTGCTGACGCCGGACCGGCGCACGCTGTTCGTGAACATCCAGCATCCGGGCGAGCGCCGCGACAGCAGGACCGGCGCGGTCAGCAGTGCCTGGCCCGAGGACGCCGTGCCGGGCAGCGCGCCGCCGCGTTCGGCCACGGTGGTGGTGCGCCGGCGCGACGGCGGGATCGTCGGGACCTGAGATCGCGCGGGCACGGTCAGCCGCGACCCGCCACCGCGATCGGACCGTTCCCCGGTCGCTCCCGGAGTGGCTTCAGCGACCCTTGCGGATCGGCCGGGCCGGCATCGCCTTCGGGCGCAGGCCACCGCTGGCGGCGGACGAGCCCGGCGCCACGTTCGAACGCGCCAGGCCACCCGCCGCGCCGCCCTGCCGGCCAGAGCCGTTGTCGCGTGGCGGCAGTCCGGTGTGCTGCGTCAGCAGGCGGCCCTTGGTGGGCGAGTTGACGGCCGTGGCACCGGCCTTCTCCGCCGTGCCGCCGGACGAGTTCTTCCTGCGCGCGCTGGTGTAGCTGCCATCGGTCAGGGGCTGCCAGGTCGGGATCAGGTGATGCTTGCCGTTGCCGATCAGGTCGGCCCGGCCCATCGCCTTCAAGGCCTCGCGCAGCAGCGGCCAGTTGTTGGCATCGTGGTAGCGCAGGAAGGCCTTGTGCAGGCGGCGGCGCTTGTCGCCGCGCACGATGTCCACCGTCTCGCTGGTGCGCGTGATCTTGCGCAGCGGGTTGCGGTTGCTGTGGTACATGGCGGTGGCGGTGGCCATGGGACTCGGATAGAAGGTCTGCACCTGGTCGGCGCGGAAGCCGTTCTTCTTCAGCCAGATGGCGAGGTTCATCATGTCCTCGTCGCTGGTGCCGGGGTGGGCGGCGATGAAGTACGGGATCAGGTACTGCTTCTTGCCCGCCTCGGCCGAGAACTTCTCGAACATCTGCTTGAAGCGGTCGTAGCTGCCGATGCCGGGCTTCATCATCTTGGTGAGCGGGCCCTGCTCGGTGTGCTCGGGCGCGATCTTCAGGTAGCCGCCGACGTGGTGCTGCACCAGTTCCTTGACGTACTCCGGACTCTGCACGGCCAGGTCGTAGCGCAGGCCGGACCCGATCAGGATCTTCTTGATGCCGCGCAGCGCGCGGGCGCGGCGGTAGATCTTGATCAGCGGATCGTGGTTGGTGCCGAGGTTCTGGCAGATGCCCGGATAGACGCAACTGGGCTTGCGGCAGGCGGCCTCGATCTCCGGGCTCTTGCAGCCCAGGCGATACATGTTGGCGGTCGGCCCGCCGAGGTCGGAGATGGTGCCGGTGAAGCCGCTGACGCTGTCGCGGATGGCCTCGACCTCCTTGATGATCGAATCCTCCGAGCGACTCTGGATGATGCGGCCCTCGTGCTCGGTGATCGAGCAGAAGGTGCAGCCGCCGAAGCAGCCGCGCATGATGTTCACGCTGAAGCGGATCATCTCCCAGGCCGGGATCTTGGTGGCGCCGTCGTGGCCGCCGGTCTCGTCGGCATAGCGCGGATGCGGACTGCGCGCATACGGCAGGTCGAACACGTGGTCCATCTCGGCCGTAGTGAGCGGGATCGGGGGCGGATTGACCCAGACGTCGCGCGCGGTGGCGCCCTCGCCATGCGCCTGCACCAGCGCGCGGGCATTGCCGGGATTGGTCTCCAGGTGCAGCACGCGATTGGCGTGGGCATACAGGACCGGGTCGGCACGGACCTGCTCGTACGACGGCAGGCGGATCACCGAGCGCTCGCGCGGCGGCACCTTGATGCGGGTGGAGACCGGCCTGGCGGCTTCCGGGGCCTCGGCGGTCGACGCCTCCGGCGACGGCTCGTGACGCGGGACCTGCGACGCCGGGCGCAGGTTCGGGTTGGGCATGAAGCGCAGCGGTTGCACCGCGTCTCCCATTCCACCCGCGCCCGCCGCCGATGGCATCGCTGGCGACCTGGCGATCGGGCCCCGCGCCTCGGCGGCCTGGGCGACGGCCTGGGCCTCGTCCTCCTTGGCGCAGGTGGCGCCATTAGCCTTGGCCTGATCGGACACCATCAGGTAGGGATTGACGTGGGCCTCGACGCGGCCGAGTTCGTCGATGCTTGTGGAGTCGATCTCGAACCAGCCCTCGGGCGTGGCGCGACGCACGAAGGCGGTGCCGCGCACGTCGGTGATCTCCTGCACCGGCTCGCGCGCGGCCAGGCGGTGGGCGATCTCGACGATGGCGCGCTCGGCGTTGCCATAGAGCAGCAGGTCGCACTTGGCGTCCACCACGATCGAGCGGCGCACCTTGTCCGACCAGTAGTCGTAGTGGGCGATGCGCCGCAGGCTGCCCTCGATGCCGCCGAGGATGATGGGCACGTCGCTCCAGGCTTCCCGGCAACGCTGCGAGTACACGATGGCGGCGCGGTCGGGCCGCTTGCCACCGACGTCGCCGGGGGTGTAGGCGTCGTCGCTGCGGATCTTCCGGTCGGCGGTGTACCGGTTGATCATCGAATCCATGTTGCCCGAGGTCACGCCGAAGAACAGGTTGGGCCGCCCCAGCGCCTTGAAGGGATCGGCGCTCTGCCAGTCCGGCTGGGCGATGATGCCGACGCGGAAGCCCTGCGACTCCAGCATGCGGCCGATGACCGCCATGCCGAAGCTCGGGTGATCGACATAGGCATCGCCCGTGACCACGATGATGTCGCAGCTGTCCCAGCCGAGCGCGGCCATCTCCTCGCGCGAGGTCGGCAGGAATTTCGCGGTGCCGAAGCGGGCCGCCCAGTACTTGCGATAGCTGGTCAGCGGCTTGGCCGCGCGCGCGAAGAAGGAGACGTCGACGGGGGCGTTCATCGGATAGGGAGGGACGGATGGAGTGATGGAGGGCGGAAACCTGCATCCGCCTGTGGGTGGCGCCCGGGCCGGGCAACCGGGGATTTTAGGGTTTTCCGCCCGGTCCGTCGCCCCGTGGGGACAACGTCCTCCCTGCTACTGCATGAACCAGCCGTGGCTGACCACCATCGACTGGCCGGTCAGCGCATTGGTCGGGAAGGCGGCGAACAGCAGGGCCACGCGGGCGACGTCGTCGGTGGTGGTGAACTCGCCATCCACGCTGTCCTTGAGCATGACCTTCTTGACGACGTCCTCCTCGCTCATGCCCAGGTTGCGGGCCTGCTCGGGGATCTGCTTCTCCACCAGCGGCGTGCGCACGAAGCCCGGGCAGATGACATTGGCCCGCACGCCATGCTTGGCGCCTTCCTTGGCGACCGTCTTGCAAAGGCCGATGAGGCCGTGCTTGGCCGTCACGTAGGGGGCCTTCATGACCGAGGCCTCCTTGGAGTGCACCGATCCCATGTAGATCACGCTGCCGCCGCGTCCCTGCGCGTACATGTGCTTCAGGCAGGCCTTGGTGGTGAGGAAGGCGCCATCGAGGTGGATGGCCAGCATCTTCTTCCATTCGGCGAAGGTGAATTCCTCCACCGGGTGGACGATCTGGATGCCGGCGTTGCTCACCAGGATGTCGATGCTGCCGAAGGCCTTCGCGGCCGCCTCGACGGCGGCGTCGACCTGCTCCTCGCTGGTCACGTCGACGCCGACGCCGATGGCCTGCGCGCCGCTGGCCGAGATCTCGGCGGCGGTGGCATCGGCGGCCTCCTTGTTGAGGTCGGCGATGACGACCCTGGCGCCCTCCTTCGCATAGAGCAGCGCGATCTCCTTGCCGATGCCGCTGGCCGAGCCGGTGACGAAAGCGACCTTGTCCTTGAGTTGCATGGATGTGTTCCTTGAGTGGGATGGAAAAGCGGTGGGATGACCGCGGCGTCAGCGCTGCGCTCGCGGCGGCCGGTGCGCCACGGCGGGCGCGTGCATCGGATGGCGCACGCGGCGCGATTGCGGATCGGTCAGGTCGAAGGTGGTCACGCCATTGACGTCGGAGGCCTGCCGCAGCAGCTCCGGATGGTCGAGCGTGTGGCGGATGTCGCGCAGGCCGGCGTCCCAGTGTTCCTCGACCGAGGCGCGCGAGAACTCGTAGTCCTTCGATTCGAGCTCGTAGGGCTTGTTGCGGTAGATCAGGTGGACGATCTCGATCGGCTCGTGGGTCAGCTCGGCGCGCACGGCGGCGACGCTCGGGTCGTCGCGCAGCTGCGGCGGCAGCTTGGCCATGAGATCGGCGATGGCCTGCTGCAGGTTCATGTTGGAGGCCAGCGCATCGGTGTTCATGCGCGTCCGGCTCGAATAGGTGATGTCCTTCTGCCGCTCCAGGGTCTCGCCCAGCGTGCGCGGCATGGCGCCCCGGGCGCTGAACAGGTCGACCTGCAGCACCAGCAGCGACTCGTCGCGCGGGTGGGTGTCGAGGACGTACTGGAGCGGCGTGTTCGAGACGATGCCGCCATCCCAGTAGTCCTCGCCATCGATGTGCACCGGCGCGAAGCCCGGCGGCAGCGCGCCGCTGGCCATGATGTGCTCCGGTCCGATGCGGTGGACGGTGTTGTCGAAATAGATCGAATTGCCGGTCCGCACGTTGACCGCGCCGACGCTGAAGCGCGTCCCGCAGTCGTTGATGCGGTCGAAGTCGACCAGCCGCTCCAGCGTGGCGCGCAGTGGTTCGGTGTCGTAGTAGCTCAGGAGCGGCGCGTTGGCGCCGAGCAGCAGCGCCGGCGTCACGCGCGGCTGGAAGAAGCCGGGAATGCCCAGCAGCGCGGCCGATGCCGCGCTGAACTGGTTCTGCCACTCGCGCCCGCCGGCCCACGATGGCAACTGCTGCGGCAGGCCGGACGACACCAGATACCAGAATTCCTTGAGCCGGTCGATGCGGCGCTCCGGCGCGTTGCCGGCGATCAGCGCGGCATTGATGGCGCCGATCGACACGCCGGCCACCCAGTCGACCTCCTTGTGGCGTTCGTGGGCGCCGGCATAGACGCCGGCCTGGTAGGCCCCCAGGGCACCGCCGCCCTGCAGCACCAGCGCCCGCCGCGCGAAGGTGATGTCCTGATTGCGAGGATTGGCTGGCGGGGTCTCGGAGTTGCTCATGGCGTCGGTGAAGGTAGGTCGCCACGCTCGGGCGGCACACCCCGGCTGGCGTCGCCGGAGGTCTCGTGGACCGCGTGGGGCTTGTTCTTGAGGGAGCCGAACTTCTGCGCGTAGACCCAGGTGAACTCCGCTCCCAGCAGGAAGATCTGCGCCGAATAGTAGACCCACACCAGCACCACCACCAGCGAGCCCGCCGCGCCATAGCCCGAGGCCACGCTGCTCTTGCCGATGTAGAGCCCGATGAGGTGCTTGCCGACCGTGAACAGCAGCGCCGTGACGCCGGCGCCGGTCCAGACGTCGCGCCACTCCACCTTCACGCGCGGCATGAGCTTGTAGATCATGGCGAAGATCACCGTCACCATCGCGAAGCTGAAGAGGAAGTTCACCGCCTGCGCCAGGGTGGCCCAGCCGCCGAACATCGGCGCCCACCACTTGCCCAACGCCGCCAGGGCCGCGCTGGCGATCAGCGACACCATGAGCAGGAAGCCGATGCCCATCACCATGCTGAAGGACAGCAGGCGCACGCGCACGATGCTCCAGACGCCGCTGCTGTCGTCGCGCGCCGGGGCGCGCCAGATGCGGTCCATGGCGTCCTGCAGTTCGCCGAACACCGTGGTCGCGCCGATCACCAGGATCGAGACGCCCACCACCGTCGCCACGATCCCCTCCATGGGCTTGTTGACGGCCTCGAGCATGCCCTGCACGGCCAGCGCGCCCTGCGCGCCCATCAGACCGGAGAGCTGGGCGAAGATCTCGCCGCGCGCCGCGTCGCGGCCGAACACCAGGCCCGCCACCGAGATCACGATGAGCAGCAGCGGCGCCACCGAGAAGATGGTGTAGTAGGCCAGTGCGGCCCCCATGCTGGGGGCGTAATCGTTCTTCCATGAGAGGAAGGCCTGCTTGAAGAGATCGAAGAGTGCGCTCGGGGACATGCCCCGAGTGTCACCGCAGCCGGCGTCCGTGCGATGTCGGCCCATGTCGGTACTTCCGCCGCGCCGCCGACGCGGATCGGTCGGCGCAACCATAATCGGCGGCCATGCAACCGGCCGTTTCCGACTCCCTCCCCGACCGTCCCCGTCCCAGCTCGACGGCCGACCTGTTCCTCTCCTTCACGGTGCTGGCGTTGCAGGGCTTCGGCGGCGTGCTGGCGGTGGTGCAGCGCGAGATCGTCGAGAAGAAGCGCTGGCTGACGCCGGACGAGTTCATCGAGGACTGGGCCGTCGCCCAGGTGCTGCCGGGTCCCAACGTGGTCAATCTCGCCGTGATGATCGGCGACCGCTACTTCGGCCTGCGCGGCGCCGCCGCCGCCGTCGCCGGCCTGCTCTCGGCCCCGTTGGTGGTGGTGATGGTGCTGGCGGTGCTCTACACCTACTTCGCCGGTGATCCACGGGTCGCCGGCGCCCTGCGCGGCATGGGAGCCATCGCCGGCGGCATCATCGCCGCCACGGGCTTCAAGCTGGTGCCGCAACTGCGCAAGAACCCATTGGGCTTCCCGCTCTGCCTGGGCCTCGTCGCGCTGGTGTTCGGCGCCATCGCGCTGGCCCGCATCCCGCTCGGCTGGGTGCTGCTGACGGTCGGCGCCGCCGCCTGCATCCAGACCTGGCGAAAGATCGCGCCATGACCATCGTCATGCACTGGCACGACTGGCTCGCGCTCTTCGGCCAATACCTGCTGCTCTCGCTGCTCTCGATCAGCGGCGCCATCACCACCGTGCCGGACATGCAGCGCTACCTGGTGGTGCAGAACGGCTGGCTCAGCGGCACGCAGTTCACCTCGTCGGTCGCCATCGCGCAGGCCGCGCCCGGGCCCAACGTGCTGTTCGTCGGCCTGATGGGCTGGAACGTGGGGCTCAACGCCGGCGGCGGCATCGACGGCGGCATCCATGCCTGGCTGCTCGGCTTCCTCGGGTTGGCGATCACCATGGTGGGCATCCTGCTGCCGAGCACCACCCTGACCTATTTCGCCACGCGCTGGGGCCATCGCAATCGCGCCCGGCGCGACGTCCGCGCCTTCAAGCAGGGCATGGCACCGGTCGTGGTCGGCCTGCTGATCGCCACCGGCTGGGTGCTGGCGGCGGGCAACCGGGCGCCGGACACGCCACCCTGGCACCTGTGGCTCGTGGCCGGCGCGGCTGCGCTCGTGGTCTGGCGCACCCGCATCCACCTGCTGTGGCTGCTGGGTGCCGGCGCGGCGCTCGGCGCGGCCGGCTTCGTCTGAGCGCCCTGCCGCACCCTCCGCCGCCGCCCAGAGCCACTCGACGACGTCTTCAACGAAGAAAGGACACCCACCATGGAACTCCG
The DNA here is from genome assembly GCF_056679935.1 of Variovorax sp. PEI5. Lineage (NCBI taxonomy): Bacteria > Pseudomonadati > Pseudomonadota > Betaproteobacteria > Burkholderiales > Comamonadaceae > Variovorax > Variovorax sp. PEI5. The sequence goes on along the minus strand of NZ_CM155257.1, from coordinate 766,137 downwards.
TCCCCTCGGCCGCTCCGGCCTGCAGGTCTCGCCACTCGCCTTCGGCGGCAACGTCTTCGGCTGGACCGTCGACGAGAAGCTCTCGTTCAGCCTGCTCGACGCCTGGCTCGATGCCGGCTTCAACTTCGTCGACACGGCCGACGTCTACTCGCGCTGGGTGCCCGGCCACGTCGGCGGCGAGTCCGAGACGATCATCGGCAAGTGGTTCGCCCAGAGCGGCAAGCGCCACCGCGTCGTGCTCGCCACCAAGGTCGGCAAGCCGATGGGCGATGGCAAGTCGGGCCTGTCGGCGGCCTACATCCGCGAGGCGGTCGATGCCTCGCTGCGGCGCCTGAAGACCGATCACATCGACCTCTACCAGTCGCACGACGATGATTCCGGCACGCCCTTCGAGGAGACGCTGGGCGCCTTCGCCGACCTGGTCAAGGCCGGCAAGGTGCGGGCCATCGGCGCCTCCAATCACACGGCGCCCCGCCTGGCCGCGGCGCTGGATGTGGCCGAGCGCGACGGCCTGCCGCGCTACGAGAGCCTGCAGCCGCTCTACAACCTGTACGACCGCAGCGAATTCGAGGACGCGCTGGAGTCCCTGTGCCTCGAGCGCGGGATCGGCGTCATCAACTTCTATGCCCTGGCGGCGGGCTTCCTGACCGGCAAGTACCGCACCGAGGCCGATGCGCGCAAGAGCCCGCGCGGCGAGAGCACGACCCGCAAGTACCTCAACCCGCGTGGTCTGCGGATCCTGGCGGCGCTCGACCTCGTCGGACGCCGGCAAGGCGTGCCGATCGCCCGCGTGGCATTGGCCTGGCAGCTGGCACGGCCGGCGATCACGGCACCCATCGCCAGCGCTACGTCGCTGGAGCAGTTGCGCGAACTCGCCGCGGCGGCCGAGCTGCGCCTCGATGCCGCGTCGATCCACGAACTCGACGAGGCCAGCGAGCCCGGCGCGCGCTACGAAGGCGTCTGAGCGCGTCCCCGGGGGCCTGCGTGGCCCCATGAGAAAAGGCCGGATCAAGTCATCGATCCGGCCTTTTCTTGCCATCTGGGACCCCGGAGGGGGTCACGCGATGGATCGCTTACCTGGGTGCCGAGGCGGCGTTGCGCGCGGCATCGGTGGCGGCATTGGCGGCGTCGAGCGCCGACGAGGCAGCCGGCGACGGTGCGCTCATGCCCATGCCGCTGGTGGCGCCGGATGCGGCGGGGGCCATCGGATCGGCCGGCGTCATCGTCGTCGACGGTGCCGGCGTGACCACGGCCGGTGCGGGCGTCACGACGGCCGGCGCGGCGGGCTCTTCTTTCTTGCCGCAGGCGGTCAGGGCGGCGGCGGCCATCAGGGCAGCGATCAGGACGGACTTGTTCATATGCAATCTCCTAGAGAAGTGAAGCGTGAAAATAAATTCTAGGTCGATCCTCAGGGCAAAACAGGACCCCGGCGTTGGCCTGGACGCCTCTGCGCCGTCATCCAAATGCCCGTCCGGCCGTCCTCGCCCGGCGATCAGAGGCCCAGCGTCGTGGCCGGAAACCCCGGTCGACCCCGCCGACGGCACTCGTCGATCTGCTCGCGCAAGGCCCGCCGGTGCTGGGGATCGCGGCCGCTGACGCCCCGGCTGCGCTCGGCGTCGATCCGGTGCAGGAACCACTGCGGCGTCCACAGGGCGCTGGGAACGGCCGGCGCGCCCGGGCCGCCGCAGGCGATGCAATCGACCAGATGGCTCCAGGTCCGGCGCCACTGCACGAAGCGCGCATGCTCGCGCTCGAACACGCCGAAATCGCCCGCCACCATCGTCAGGCTGCGTCCGCTCGACGCCCAGTCGTTCAGCGCGGCCGCCACGGCGCGCTCGCCCAGCGGCCAGTCGCCGAAGGTCGGATCGCACAGGACGATCTGCCGCCAGCCTTCACGCGCGGCCCTCTCGAAGGCCGCATGCAGCAGCGCGTGGAATGCCAGCCGGCCGTCGAAGGGACCATCCGGCAGACCGATGCCGGCCGCTCCGATGGCATCCGGCGCGGGATCAACCGGCGACATGGGCCCATCCCGCGGCGCACCAGTCGCCCAGCAGCTCGATGGCCTCCGTGCTGGCGCCCTGCAGCGCGCGGGCGTCGAGTTCGCGCCGATCGGCCAGTCGCCGCATCAGCGTGGCATCGCGGCCGGCGGCGCGGAAGCTCTCGCCATTGATGAAGACATGGCGCGCGTCGTAGAGCATGCGCGTGCGCCGGTCGAGCACCAGATGCGCGGGCACCCCTTCAGGCGCGTCGCCGGGCTCGAACCACACGTTGCCCTTGGGCTCGGTCATGGACTCGCCCAGGGCGCGTTCGACCACGTCGGCCTCGCGCAACGCGGCTTCCACCGCGTCGCGCGCGAAGGCCTGCAGGGCGGCGGGCATGGCGGCGGGCGCCTCCACCGCCGCCTGCGCCGGATCGCGGTAGTGCCGGGGTCGCGACGCCGGCTCGTCCTGCAGGGCGTCGGCGCCCGCCTCGGCGATGCGCGCCAGCAGGTCGGCGCCCAGCGCCGAGGCCGCCGGCGAGCGCAGGCCGATCGAGCACGTCATGCAGTCGCCGCCCACCGCGACGCCGTCGTGGGCATAGCGTGGCGGCAGGTAGAGCATGTCGCCGGGTTCGAGGTCGAAGGTCTGCTCGGGTTCGAAGTGACTCAATATCCTCAGCGGCACGTCCGGCTGCAGGCTCAGGTCGCGCTGGCGGCCGATGGACCACCGGCGCGTGCCCTGCACCTGCAGCAGGAACACGTCGTAGCTGTCGAAATGCGCGCCGACGCCGCCGCCGTCGCCGGCATAGCTGATCATCAGGTCGTCCAGCCGCGCATCGGGCAGGAAGCGAAAGCGCCGCAGCAGCGCATGCGCGGCATCGTCGTGCAGGTCCACGCCCTGCACCAGGAGCGTCCAGCCGGGCTGCCGGGCCGATGGCAATGCGCGGCGCGCGAACGGGCCGTGCCGCAGGGTCCAGCCGCTGGTGCCCTGGCGGATCAGGCGCGACTCGACGTCGTCGCGCGCGGCCAGATCGAACAGGGCATTGCGGGACACCGGCGGGCCGTCCAGCGCCACGGCCTGGCGCACCAGCAGCGGCTTCTTCTGCCAATGCCGGCGCATGAACTGCGTCGGCGTCAGGCCGCCGAGCAGGGATGAGGGTTGGTCGAGATCCATCGGGGAATTCTGCTTGAGAAGCGATGCGTGCCTGGCGCCTGAGCGCTTTTCCGCGCGCGCGGGCGGGACCGACGGACGCTCGCTCCACGTCGACCTCGTCCGCCGGGGTCGACCAAACATCGTTAAAGTCCATGCCCGGGCGATGCCGAGCCTGGAACCGAACGTCAACAACCCAAGCAGGGCCGTCGCAGCGGCCAGGATCATTCTTCGATGGAAATTTCAGAACAATGCGTGGTCGGACTGACCTGGACGCTCAAGGACACCCTGGGCGATGTGCTGGACGTGCTGGACGAGCCGGTGGAGTTCCTGGTCGGCGGCGACGACCTCTTCGATGCGATCGAAGCCGCGCTGCAGGGCCATGAGCCCGGTGCCCGCGTGCAACTGCAGCTGGAGCCCGAGCAGGCCTTCGGCGACTTCAACGACCAATTGCTGTTCCTGGAGCCCCGCGCGCTCTTCCCCGAAGGCACGGAGGAAGGCATGACCTTCGACGGCGCCGCCCTGCCCGCCGGCACCAGCCCGGACATCCCGCGCGATGCGATCTACACCGTCAGCGAGGTCTATCCCGAGCACCTCGTGCTCGACGGCAATCACCCGCTCGCGGGCATCGCGCTGCGGCTGGACCTGACGGTGCGATCGGTGCGCGAGGCGACCGAGGACGAGATCGGCAGCGGGACCGCCGGCACCGGCTTCTTCAGCGTCGCGCCCAAGACGCCGGGCAACGACCTGCTGCACTGAGCGAAGCGGCCCTCGAGCCGGACGCAGCAAAGAAAAAAGCCGGGCGCATGACCCGGCTTCGCTGCTTCTGGCGCGCGTGCATCGTGGCGTCAGTACCTGGACAACTGGTTGTTCTCGATCCGCACCCGGTCGCCCACCCGCAGGTCGCCCGGTGTCGGCACGTCGAAGGCGCGATAGCCGCCGTAGTCGGTCTGCACCGAGATGCGATAGGTCTCGTAGGCGCGCGGGGCGTTGTTGTTGGACTCGATGCGATTGCCCAGCAGGGCGCCGCCCACCAGGCCCAGCGCCGTCATCGCGGCGCGTCCGCCACCGCCGCCGAACTGGTTGCCGACCACGCCACCCACCAGACCACCGGCGATCGCGCCGCCGCCCGACGGACCGGAGCCCTGCGTCTCGCTGCGCACGACCTCGATGTTGGCGATCCGCCCGTAGTCGACATACGGGGCCTGCGCCACCGGGCGGGAATGCGGCTGGTAGGGATAGCGGGCCGTCTCGTAGGCCGGCCCCGGGGCGGCGCAGGCCGTCAGCGTGGCGATCGCCACCACGGCGGCGGCCAGGGAGAGGGATCGCGCCGGTCGTGTCCTGGTCCTGGATTCGGTCTGGGTCTGGGATATCGTCTTCATGGCTGTGGCTCCTGCTGTCGCGCGGCCTGATGGAGGCGCTGCGGCGACACTGACTGTTGTAGTGAGGAAGGACCTCTTGGGAGTGCGCGCCCGGCCGGGAGTTCCGGGCTTTGCACGCAGGCCGGTCGGCCCCGTCGGTCAGCCACGTCCGGTCGACCCGTAGCCGCCCTCGCCGCGCTGGCTGGGCGCGAAGTCCGCGACGACATTGAACGAGGCCTGCATCACCGGCACGATGACCAGCTGCGCGAGCCGCTCCATCGGCTGGATCACGAAGGTGGCGTCGCTGCGGTTCCAGGCGCTGATCCTGAGCTCGCCCTGGTAGTCGCTGTCGATCAGACCGACCAGGTTGCCCAGCACGATGCCGTGCTTGTGGCCCAGGCCCGAGCGCGGCAGGATGAGCGCGGCATAGGCCGGGTCCGCCAGGTGGATCGCCAGGCCGGTGCCGATGAGCTGCCAGGCATTGGGTGCCAGCGTCACCGGCTCGTCGAGGCAGGCGCGTAGATCGAGGCCGGCGCTGCCGGGTGTCGCATAGGCGGGGAGCTGATCCGTCATGCGCGGATCGAGGATTCGGACGTCTACTTTCATGGCTTTCGGGGAGATCGTTCTGTGCGGGGATCGTGCATTCGAGTGCCGGCGTCGGCCTGGGCGTTGGCGTTGGCGTTGCGGGAGGCGTCCGCGGCGACGCGCACCCGCTCCTGCAGCCATCGTCCCCAGCCCGCGCCACTCGTGGGCGGCGCGGCCCAGCGGCGCAGGCCGCGTGCGATGGTGTCGCCCAGCGCCATCGGCGCCGGGGCCTGCTGCCGGCCCGGCTCGTGGCCGCCGGCGCTGGCGCCGCCGCGCGATGCCGGCGCGCCGGCGGGCTCGACGATGCTGCCGTACACGGCGCCATCGAAGCCATCCACCGGGGTATGGGAGGCGCGCAGCCGGGCCTGGGCGGCACGCGCCATCAGCTGGTCGACATAGCGGGCGAAATCACCATCGGGAGGGGTGGCCCAGTCGTTGCGGATCATGAGCCGTCCTTCCAGGCCGGCAGGCGGCCGGCGATCTCCTGCACCAACGCGCGCGCCAAGGCGAGCTTGGACGCGCGCGGCAGTTCGCGCTCGCCATGTTCGTCGACCAGCAGCAGGCTGTTGTCGTCCTGTCCGAAGGTCAGCGGGCCGATGTTGCCCACCAGCAGCGGGATGCCCTTGCGTGCGCGCTTGGCCCGCGCGTGGGCCGACAGGTTCTCGCTCTCGGCCGCGAAACCGACGCAGTAGAGGCGCCGGTCCCGCACCCGCTCGCTCTGCGCGACGGTCGCCAGGATGTCGGCGTTCTCGGTGAAGTTCAGCACCGGCACCTGGCCGCTGCCGTCCTTCTTGATCTTGTGTTCGCTCGCCGTCGCCGGGCGCCAGTCGGCCACCGCGGCGGTGGCGACGAACACCGTCGCGGCGGAGGTCTGCGCCAGCGTCGCGTCGAGCATCTGCTGTGCCGACAGGACGTCGATGCGGCGCACGCCGCGCGGCGTGGGCAGATGCACCGGACCGGCCACCAGCGTGACCTCGGCGCCGGCCTCGCGCGCGGCGCGGGCGATGGCGAAACCCATCTTGCCCGACGAATGATTGGTGATGCCGCGGATCGGGTCGAGCGCCTCGAAGGTCGGCCCGGCCGTGACCAGCAGGTGCTGGCCGGCCAGCACCTTGGGCTGGAACGCGGCGACGACGTCCTCGAGCAGCTGCTCGGGCTCCAGCATGCGGCCGTCGCCGGTCTCGCCGCAGGCCTGGGCGCCGCTGCCCACGCCCAGCACCATCGCGCCATCGGCCGCGACCTGCGCCAGGTTGCGTTGCGTGGCCGGGTGGCTCCACATCTCGCGATTCATGGCCGGCGCGATCAGCAGCGGCACGCGTTCGGCCGGCCGCGCCAAGCACAGCAGGCTGAGCAGTTCGTCGCTGCGCCCGGCCACCAGCCGGGCGATGAAGTCGGCGCTGCACGGCGCCAGCACGATGGCATCGGCGTCGCGCCCCAGGTTGATGTGGGGCATGTTGTTGGCCTCGCGCGCATCCCATTGCGACACGTAGACCGGCCGCCCCGACAGCGCCTGCATCGTGACCGGCGTGATGAACTGCGTGGCGGCTTCCGTCATCACCACCTGCACGACGGCGCCGGCCTTGACGAACAGGCGGCACAGCTCGGCCGACTTGTAGCAGGCCACGCCGCCGGTGAGTCCGAGGACGATGTGTTTACCCGTGAGGTCTTGCATGCGGGGAGTTTAAGTGGCCCACCTATAATTCCGATTTCCCACTGTCCGGGTGTTCTGGCCCGGTACTGGCATGACCAAATTCGTCTTCGTCACCGGCGGTGTGGTGTCTTCCCTGGGCAAGGGAATCGCCTCCGCCTCGCTCGCCGCACTGCTTGAATCCCGGGGTCTCCGGGTCACCCTCATCAAGCTCGACCCCTACATCAACGTCGACCCCGGCACGATGTCGCCGTTCCAGCACGGCGAGGTCTTCGTCACCGACGACGGCGCCGAGACCGACCTCGACCTCGGCCACTACGAGCGCTTCATCAACACCCGGATGCGCAAGGCCAACAACTTCACCACCGGGCAGATCTACAAGTCGGTGCTGGAGAAGGAACGCCGTGGCGACTACCTCGGCAAGACCGTGCAGGTGATCCCTCACATCACCAACGAGATCCAGGAATACGTCAAGCGCGGCGCCGGCATCGGCACCCAGCACGAGGTCGACGTCGCCATCGTCGAGATCGGCGGCACCGTGGGCGACATCGAATCGCTGCCCTTCCTCGAGGCGGTGCGCCAGATGAGCCTGCGCAGCGGCCCCAACAACTCGGCCTTCGTGCATCTCTCGTACGTGCCGTGGATCGCCGCTGCCGGCGAGCTCAAGACCAAGCCGACCCAGCACACCGCCAAGGAGCTGCGGGCCATCGGCATCCAGGCCGACGTGCTGCTGTGCCGCGCCGACCGCCCGATCCCCGACGACGAGCGCTCCAAGATCTCGCTGTTCTCCAACGTGCCGGAGTGGGGCGTGATCTCGATGTGGGACGTCGACACCATCTACAAGGTGCCGCGCATGCTGCACGAGCAGGGCCTCGACGGTCTGATCTGCGACAAGCTGCGCATCAACACGCCACCGGCCAAGCTCCAGCGCTGGGACGACCTGGTCTACGAGGTCGAGCATCCGCAGCGCGAGGTGCTGATCGCCATGGTGGGCAAGTACGTCGACCTCTCGGACAGCTACAAGTCGGTCAACGAGGCGCTGCGCCACGCCGGCATGAAGAACCATGCGCGGGTGAGGATCGAGTACATCGACTCCGAGACCATCACGCAGCAGGAGATCTCGCGCCTGACCAAGTACGACGGCATCCTGGTGCCCGGCGGCTTCGGCCAGCGCGGCGTCGAGGGCAAGATCTCGACGGCGCGCTTCGCCCGCGAGAACAAGGTGCCCTACCTCGGCATCTGCCTGGGCATGCAGGTCGCGACCATCGAATACGCGCGCAACGTCGCCGGCCTGAAGGGCGCCAACAGCACCGAGTTCGACCCCGACACCCCCTGCCCCGTCATCGCCCTCATCACCGAGTGGAAGGACGCCGACGGCACCGTCAAGACGCGCGACGCCAAGTCCGACCTCGGCGGCACCATGCGCCTGGGCGCGCAGAGCTCCGACGTCACCGAGGGCACGCTGGCCCACGGCATCTACGGCGACGTCGTCACCGAGCGCCATCGCCATCGCTACGAGGCCAACGTCAACTACCTCGACGACCTGCGCAACGCCGGGCTGGTGATCTCCGCGCGCACGCAGCGCGAGCACCTGACCGAGATCGTCGAGCTGCCCACCGATGTCCATCCCTGGTATGTCGGCGTGCAGTTCCACCCCGAGTTCAAGTCCACGCCGTGGGGCGGCCATCCGCTGTTCAACGCGTTCATCAAGGCCGCGCTCGACCATCAGGGCACCCACAAGAACGCCCTGAAGGCCGTCGCATGAGCGTCGCGCCGGGCCGCCCCCAGCAAGCTCGCGCCGCAGTGCGCGGCACCAAGGTATCTCCATGAAACTCTGTGGCTTCGACATCGGGCTCGACCAGCCCTTCTTCCTCATCGCCGGCCCCTGCGTGATCGAGTCCGAGCAACTGCAGATGGACGTCGCCGGCACGCTCAAGGAGATCACGGCGGCGCTGGGCATCCCGTTCATCTTCAAGAGCAGCTTCGACAAGGCCAATCGCTCGTCGGGCACCACCTTCCGGGGTCCGGGCCGCGAGAAGGGCCTGGAGATCCTCGCCACCGTGCGGCGCGAGCTCGGCGTGCCGGTCCTCACCGACGTCCACACCGAGGACGACATCATCGAAGCCGCCAAGGTCGTCGACGTGCTGCAGACGCCGGCCTTCCTGTGCCGCCAGACCGACTTCATCCGCGCCGTGGCGCAGTCGGGCAAGCCGGTGAACATCAAGAAGGGACAGTTCCTGGCGCCACACGACATGAAGAACGTGATCGACAAGGCACGCGCCGCCGCCCGCGAGAAGGGCCTGCCGGAGGACAACTTCATGGCCTGCGAGCGTGGCGCGAGCTTCGGCTACAACAACCTCGTCTCCGACATGCGCGCGCTGGCCATCATGCGCGAGACGAACGCGCCGGTGGTGTTCGACGCCACGCATTCGGTGCAGCTGCCCGGCGGCCAGGGCACCAGCTCGGGCGGACAGCGCGAGATGGTGCCGGTGCTCTCGCGCGCGGCCGTGGCGGTCGGCGTCGCCGGCCTGTTCATGGAGACCCATCCCGATCCCTCCAAGGCCATGAGCGACGGCCCCAACGCCGTGCCGCTCAAGCACATGCGGGCCCTGCTCGAGACGCTCGTCGCGCTCGACACGGTCACCAAGAAGAACGCCTTCCTCGAGGACAGCTTCCAGTCATGACCAGCGCCTACATCATCGCCAACGTCGAAGTCACCAACCCGACGCAGTACGAGGACTACAAGAAGTGGTCCAGCGCGGCCATGCAGGCGCATGGCGCCGAGGTCTGCGTGCGCGGCGGCCGGGTCGAGGTGCTGGAGGGCGACTGGTCGCCGGAGCGCATCGTGATCCTCAAGTTCCCGTCGGTCGAGGCGGCCAGGCGCTTCAACGACTCCCCCGAATACGGCAAGGCGCGCGCGGCGCGCCAGGGTGCCGCCATCATGCGCATGATCGTGGTCGAGGGCCTGTGAGCGGACCGCCCGCCGACCGCTCCTCCCTCGTGCGACATCCAAGAATTTTTAAAACTGGAGAACTTCCAAAATGAGTGCCATCGTTGACATCGTCGGGAGAGAAATCCTCGACAGCCGCGGAAACCCCACCGTCGAGTGCGACGTGCTGCTGGAGAGCGGCACCATGGGCCGCGCGGCCGTGCCCTCGGGCGCCTCCACCGGTTCACGCGAAGCCATCGAGCTGCGCGACGGCGACAAGAGCCGCTACCTCGGCAAGGGCGTCCTCAAGGCCGTCGAGAACATCAACACCGAGATCTCGGAAGCCGTGCTGGGCCTGGACGCCAGCGAGCAGGCCTTCCTCGATCGCACCATGATCGACCTCGACGGCACCGACAACAAGGCCCGCCTGGGCGCCAACGCCACGCTGGCCGTGTCGATGGCCGTGGCCCGCGCCGCGGCCGAGGAATCGGGTCTGCCGCTCTACCGCTACTTCGGCGGCATGGGCGGCATGCAGCTGCCGGTGCCGATGATGAACGTCATCAATGGCGGCGCGCACGCCAACAACAGCCTGGACCTGCAGGAATTCATGATCATCCCCGTGGGCGCCAAGAGCTTCCGCGAGGCGGTGCGCTATGGCGCCGAGACCTTCCACGCCCTGAAGAAGATCCTGGGCGATCGCGGCATCAGCACGGCCGTGGGCGACGAAGGCGGCTTCGCGCCCAGCGTCGCCAGCCACGAGGAAGCCATCCAGCTGATCCTCGAAGCCATCGACAAGGCCGGCTTCGTGGCCGGCGAGCAGATCGCCCTGGGCCTGGACTGCGCGGCCAGCGAGTTCTACAAGGACGGCAAGTACGTGCTGTCGGGCGAGAACCTGACCCTGTCGGCCGAGAGCTGGACCGACATGCTGGCGACCTGGGTCGACAAGTACCCGATCATCAGCATCGAGGACGGCATGCACGAAGGCGACTGGGACGGCTGGAAGCACCTGACCGAACGCCTGGGCAAGCGCGTGCAGCTGGTGGGCGACGACCTGTTCGTCACCAACACCAAGATCCTGCAGGAAGGCATCGAGCGGGGCATCGCCAACTCGATCCTGATCAAGATCAACCAGATCGGCACCCTGACCGAGACCTTCGCCGCCATCGAGATGGCCAAGCGCGCCGGCTACACCGCCGTCATCTCGCACCGCTCGGGCGAGACCGAGGACTCGACCATCGCCGACATCGCCGTGGGCACCAACGCCGGGCAGATCAAGACCGGCTCGCTGTCGCGCTCGGACCGCATCGCCAAGTACAACCAGCTGCTGCGCATCGAGGAAGACCTGGGCGACATCGCCAGCTACCCGGGCCGCGCCGCCTTCTACAACCTGCGCTGACGCGCGGGACTCCACGGATCGCCGGTCCCGTGCGTTCGCGCGTCGTTCCGATCGTTCTCGTCGTGCTGCTGCTGATCCTCCAGTCGCAGCTCTGGATGGGTCGCGGCAGCATGCGCGACGTCGCGCAGCTGGAGGAGAAGCTGCGCGTCCAGAAGGAATCCAACGCGCGCGCCGCCCTGGCCAACGACCGGCTGTCCTCGGAGGTCAACGACCTCAAGGTCGGCATGGAGATGGTCGAGGAGCGGGCGCGCCAGGAGCTCGGCATGGTCAAGCCCGACGAAGTCTTCGTCCAGATCACCCGCTGACCACGCCCATCCGATGCCGGAATTCCTCTCGGCCCCCGCCTTCATGCTGTGGGGCACGCCGGCCACCTGGCTCGAACTCACCGCCGCCCTCCTCGCGCTGGTGATGGTGGGCTGCAACATGCGCGAGATCCACTGGGGCTGGCCACTGGCCATCGCCAGCTCGCTGCTCTATTTCGGCGTCTTCTCCCAGGCGCGCATCTATGGCGATGCGTCGCTGCAGATCTTCTTCGCCCTCGTCGCCTTCTGGGGCTGGCTGCAATGGCTGCGCGGCCACCGTGGCGACGGCGGCCCGCTGCGCGTCATGCGCCTGTCGCCGCGCGGCATCGCCTGGACGCTCGCGGCCTGCGCCTTCGCATGGCCGGCCGTCTCGCTGTTCCTGCATCGTTTCACCGACACCGACGTGCCCTGGTGGGATGGCTTCGCCACCGGGCTGAGCCTGGTCGGCCAGTTCCTGCTCGGGCGCAAGTTCATCGAGAACTGGCTGGTGTGGATCGCCGTCAACGTGGTGAGCATCGGCTTGTTCATCCACAAGGGTCTGTGGCTGACGGTCGGGCTGTACGCGGTGTTCGCGATCCTGAGCGTGGCCGGCTATGTGGCCTGGCGCCAGCGGCTGCCACTGCGCGAACCGGCCGCCGCCGGCGTCCCGACCGCATGACCCCGGACCTCGCGCGCGGCAGCGTCATCGCCGTGCTGGGTGCCGAGAGCACCGGCAAGACCGAACTCGCCCAGGCCATCGCCGGGCGCCTGGCGCGTCGCGGCGTCGCCACCACCTTCGTCGGCGAGTACCTGCGCGAATGGTGCGAGCGCGAAGGCCGCGTGCCACGTCCCGACGAACAGGCCGCCATCGCCGCCGAACAGACGCGCCGCATCGCCCGGGCCGCCGAACATGGCGTCGTGGTGGCCGACACCACCGCATTGATGACCGCCGTCTACAGCCACATGCTGTTCGACGACGACACCCTCTATGCCCACGCCTTCGCCGCGCACCGGGGCTATGCCATGACCCTGCTGACGGCGCTCGACCTGCCCTGGGTGGCCGATGGCCTGCAGCGCGACGGTCCGCACGTGCGCGAACCCGTCGATGCGCTGGTGCGCGCCGCGCTCGGCCGCGCCGGGGTCGCCTATGCGGTCGTGCATGGCAGCGGCGCGCGGCGCCTGTGCAATGCCTGGAATGCGCTCAACCTGGCGGCCCAGGCCGATCCGCCGGCGCCGGATGCGGTCACCGGCGCGTCGGGTGCCTCGGGCACGGCACGCTGGTCGTGCGACAAGTGCTCCGACCCGGTCTGCGAACACCGCCTGTTCACCGACCTGCTGGCCCGCCGCTCCTGAGCCGGCGGCTGCTCACTTCTACCGCTCCCGCTACTGCACCGTCGTCGGTGGCGGGATCTGGTCGCCCGGCGCGGTGAAGATCTGCGCCGCGTCGACCGCGTCGAAGCGGTACTGGCGGCCGCAGAAATCGCAGCCGACCTCGATGTCGCCACGCTCGGCCAGGATGTCCTGCGCTTCCTCGACGCCCAGGCCGCGGATCATGTTGGCGACCCGTTCGCGCCCGCAGGTGCAGACGAAGCGTGGCCCCTCGGCGCCGGTCAGGGGCTCGAAGCGCAGCAGCTTCTCCTCCCAGAACAGGCGGCGCAGGATGGTCTCGACGTCGAGCGTGAGGAGTTCGTCGCGCGTCAGGCTCGAAGCCAGGATCGAGATCCGGTTGTAGTCCTCGTTGCGGCCGATCTCGTCCTCGTTGGCCGGGTTGACATCGCGCTCCGACGTGCCTTCAAGATTGCCCTCGCCCTTGACCGGCAGGCGCTGGATCAGCAGCCCGGCGGCGACCTGGTCGTCGGCCGCCAGCACCAGCGTGGTGTCGAGCTGCTCGCTCTGCAGCATGTAGTGCTGCAGCACGTCGCTGAGCCGGTCGAGCTTCTCTCCCTGGTCGCCGAACAGCGGCACCACGCCCTGGTAGGGCTGCTGGCCGGGCAGGCGGCTGCGGGGCTCGAGCGTGATCGCGCAGCGCCCCTTGTTGTGGACGTTGACCATCTCCGGCAGGCGCGCGTCGGCCGGCAGCTCGCCGACCACGGTCGCCGTGGCCCGCAGGCTCATGTCGTGCTTGACCTCGGCCACCACCACCTTCACCGGTCCGTCGCCGAAGACCTGCAGGATCAGCGAGCCGTTGAACTTGATGTTGGCCTGCATCAGCGTGGCCGCGGCGGTCATCTCGCCGAGCAGCTCGGCCACCGGCGTGGGATAGGCGCCGATGGTCGTGTTGGAGGCCCGGCGCGCCAGGATCTCCTGCCAGGCATCGGTCAGGCGGACGATCATGCCGCGCACCGGCAGGCCGTCGAACAGGAATTTGTGCAGTTCGCTCAAATGCTTCTTTCTCAGTCGGAGATCTTCCGCAGCCCCTTCGCGTAGCGGCGGGCGTTCTCCACATAGTGCTGCGCGCTCTGGCGCAATCTGGCGGCGGCGGCCTCGTCGAGCGTGCGCACCACCTTGGCCGGCGCGCCGATGATGAGCGAGTTGTCGGGGAACTCCTTGCCCTCGGTCACCACCGCGCCGGCGCCCACGATCGAATTGCGGCCGATGCGCGCGTTATTCAAGATCACCGCCTGGATGCCGATCAGCGTGTTGTCGCCCACGGTACAGCCATGCAGCATGACCTGGTGGCCGATGGTCACGCCCTCGCCCAGCGTCAGCGGGCTGCCCATGTCCGAATGCAGCACCGAGCCGTCCTGGACATTGGTGTCGCGGCCGATGGTGAGCGCCTCGTTGTCGCCGCGCAGCACGGCGCCGAACCAGATGCTGGCGTTCTCGCCGAGCACCACGTGGCCGATCACCTGAGCGCTGTCCGCCACCCAGGCACCTGCGGCGAGCTGCGGCGCGACGCCGTCGAGTTCATAGAGCGCCATCGTTCGTCTCCAATCGTCAAAAACTAGAATTGTAGGGATGCACCCCCGTCTCGGCGCCCTCGCCGCCCTGCGCCTGACCGATCCCGACGCCAAGATGGCCGCCACCCGCGAGCTGGCCGCGCGCGTGTTCGCCGATACCCCCGCCGATACCCCCGACGACGACACCGGCCTGGCCGGGTGCTCGACGCTGTCGACGCCGATACGCTCGCCGGGCGACGACCTCGGCGTGCCCGGCCGGCCGCAGCGGCCCCTGCGGGTGGCGGCCACCGCCGTCGAGCGGCGCTCGCCCTTCACCACCGAAGGCCGGGCGGCATTGATGCATGCCATCTGCCACATCGAATTCAACGCCGTCAACCTGGCCCTCGACGCGGCCTGGCGCTACGACGGCATGCCCGAGGCCTACTACCTCGACTGGCTGCGCGTGGCCGACGAGGAAGCCCGCCACTTCACGATGCTGCGCGACCATCTCCGCACCCTGGGCGCCGACTATGGCGACTTCACCGGCCACGACGGCCTGTGGGCGATGTGCGAGAAGACCAGGGACGACGTGCTGGCCCGCATGGCGCTGGTGCCGCGCACGCTGGAGGCGCGCGGGCTCGACGCCACGCCCTTGATCCAGGCCAAGCTGCGGCGCGTCGGCACGCCCGATGCGCGGGCCGCCGTGGCCCTGCTCGACATCGTGCTGCGCGACGAGATCGGCCATGTCGCCATCGGCAACCGCTGGTATCGCTGGCTGTGCGAGCGCGATGGGTTCGACCCGATCGCGCACTACCGCGTGCTGTATCGCCGGCACGAGGCGCCGCGCCTGCGGGCGCCGTTCAACCTGGAAGCGCGGGCGCTGGCGGGGTTCACGGCGGAGGAGCTGGAGGCGTTGCAGGCCTCGGAGGCGATCCGGGGCGCCAGCGTCTGACAGGCATGCGGCTCCGGCGCGATGCATCGCGCCCGGGCCCGCGCCACGCCACGCTCAGAAGCGCGCGCGCAACGTGACCTGCAGTTGCCGCGGCGCGCCCGGCAGGATCAGGTTGTCCACGCTGCCATGCGCCGACACGTAGTAGGTCCGGTTGGTCGCGTTCTTCAGGTTGACGGTCACCCCCCAGGCGCCGGCGTCGTACCGGGCCATGAGATCGGCGACGACATAGGCCGGCAGCACGACCCGGTTGCTCAGCGACGCATAGCGCTCGGCCATGTAGCTCAGGCCGCCGCCGGCGCTGAAGCCCTCGCCCAGTTCCTTCACGGCCCAGAGGAAGGCCGAATGGCGCGGCGTAAGGGCCGGCACCTGGCCCTGCACGGCGATCGGCGCGCCCACCGGGAGCTGCAGCGAATTCACCGTCGCGAGCGAGCGGACCATGCGACCGTCGAGATAGGCATAGCCGCCGCTCACGTCCCACCGACCTGGCAGGCGGCCCGCCAATGTCAGTTCCAGGCCACGGGTGCGCTGCGTGCCGACATTGATCTGCCGGGTGACATCGGCCGGATCGGTGTTCTTGATGCCGGAGCGCTCGAGCTCGAAGGCCGCCGCCGTGGCATTGAGCGCGCCGTCGAGCAGGTCGAGCTTGGCGCCGAGCTCGCGATTGACGGTGATCTCGGGATCGTTGCGCACGTTGGCGGCCGAGAGCGCGAAATTCTCGGCCGAGGGCTGGAACGACCGGCTGTAGGACAGGTAGTAGGACTGCATTTCCGTCGGCTGCCAGATCAGCCCGGCGCGGGGGCTGAACTGGCGGTCGGTCCGCTCCAGTGGCGCCAACACGCGCTCGAAGGACGTGTCCTGGCGGAAGACGTCGTGGCGCCCGCCGAGGACCGCCTTCCAGGTCGGAGCGATCGTGATCTGGTTCTGCACGTACAGCGCCGCCGTCTGGAAGGTCGAATCCGTCGGGATGGCACTCGCGGCCCGGAAGCTGGCCGCCGGGATCGACGGCGGCACGCCGCCCGGCCGGAAGATGGCGACACGCTCGAAGCCGGTGGGCGAGGACACCGCCTGGGCGCGCTTGTCCTGGCGGCCGAACTCGGCGCCGAACAGCCATTCCTGCTTCACCCCGCCCCAGATCGAACGCCAGGTGACATCGGTCTGGTTGAACCAGCCCTGCTCGTCGCGCAGGATGAAGCTGCGCGAGCGGCCCACCGTCAGTCGCACCGGATCGGTGGTGCCGCTGGGCAGCGTGTTGTAGCGATCGAGCTCGTAGCTGGCATGGCGCAGCGTGTTGCGCAGGCTCAGGGTGTCGCTGAAGCGGTGGTTCAGCGTCGCGGTGAAGGAGCGCACGTGGGTCGTCGTGGTGTCGTCGCGTCGCGCATCGGCCGAGCCATAGTAGGTGCCGATCGGCACGGCGACCGGCCGTCCGTCGAGCGCCGGAATGCCGAAGTCGGTCACGCGCTGGTCGTAGGCCTGGTTGTATTGCAGCAGCAGGTCGGTCTGCGGCGCGAAGCGGATCGCCAGCGAAGGCGAAACGCTGTAGCGATCGACGAACTGCTGGTCGCGATAGCTGTCGGAGCGCTCACGGGCCGCGTTCAGGCGGAATGCGATGCGGTCGTCGTCGAGCGGCGCGTTGAGGTCGATGGTCAGGCGCTTGTAGCCGTGGCTGCCGAGCCCGAGCGTGGCTTCGCCGAAGCGGCGCTCGACATCCGGCTTCTTGGTCACGCGATTGATGAGGCCACCCGAGGAGCCCCGGCCGTAGAGCACGGCCGCCGGGCCCTTGATGACCTCGATGCGCTCGGTGTCGGATAGATCCCGGAAGTACAGGGCATCGTCGCGCACGCCATCGACGAACCAGTCGGAAATCGCCGTGAAGCCACGGATGACGACCTGGTCGCGCTGGCCGTCGCCGTGGCTGAAGGCGATGCCCGGCGCATTGCGCAGGGCATCCTGCATGGAGGTCGCGCCCTGGTCGAGCAGCAGCTGCTGCGGCACGACATTGACCGCCTGCGGCACGTCACGCAGCGCGGCGTTGCCCTTGAGCGCGGTGGATCCGAGCGCCGGCGCGTAGCCGGCGTCGGGCTCGCCATGGATGGTGACCTCGCCAAGCGTCGTGTCGCCGCCGCCGGGTCGGGCGGGCGCCTGCGCGAGAACGGATGAATTCAGGCCTGCGAGCGCGGCCAGGGCCACGGGCCAGGAAAACGTGCCGAAGCACATCGGGAAACGACGTCGAGCCAAGGAAACCCCCTGCGAGTGAAGAACCGGGAAAAGCGTCTCGCGGGTGATGCGCCGGGCAGGCGCGATCCGCGATCGCCCTGCCTGGAGACATCTGGGTAGGGGCGTCCGTCTCGGCGACGGAAAGCACAAGTATGTCCGGATTGTAAAGCTCGGCCTCGGGGTGCGATGCCGCTGCCGATGCCGATGTCCGGGGCGGTGCGCGTCGGGATTCTCAGCCGCGCGGATGATGGTGCGCGTGGATCTGCTTCAACCGCTCGCGCGCCACGTGGGTGTAGATCGTGGTGGTCGAGATGTCGGCGTGGCCCAGCAGCAGCTGCACGGCGCGCAGGTCGACGCCGTGGTTGAGCAGGTGCGTCGCGAAGGCGTGGCGCAGGGTGTGGGGCGACAGGTGCGAATGGATGCCGGCGATGGTGGCGTACTTCTTGACGATCATCCAGAACATGACGCGCGTCATGCCGGCGCCGCGCGCGGTCACGAACAGGTCGGAGGTCTGGCGCTCGCCGAGGATCGCCGAGCGGGCCTCGGCCATGTAGCGCTCGATCCAGCGCCGCGCCTCGCCGCCGAAGGGCACCAGGCGCTCCTTGTCGCCCTTGCCGGTGACGCGCAGCACGCCATCGTTCAGGCTCAGCTCGAAGACCCGCAGCGCGACCAGCTCGCTCACGCGCAGCCCGCTCGCGTACATCAGCTCGAGCATGGCGCGGTCGCGCAGGCCGAGCGTGGTGTCGGTGTCCGGCGCCTCCAGCAGGTCGACCACCTGCTTCTCGGTCATGGTCTTGACCGAGCGCGCCGCCTGCTTGGCCGGCATCAGGCGCAGCGTCGGGTCGACGCCGATGCGGCGTTCGCGCAGGGCCCAGCGGAAGTAGCGCTTGAAGACCGTCAGGCGCCGGTTGGCCGAGGTCGCCTTGCCGGGCTTGCCGTTGCGTTCCTTGTCGAGCAGGCGGGCGCCCATGTAGGCCTGCAGGTCGCCCTCGTTGGCCGCGGCGAGCGTGGTGGCGCGCTCGGTCACCAGCCAGTGCGAGAACACCGCCAGGTCGCGCCGGTAGGCCGCCAGGGTGTTCTTGGAGAGGCCGTCCTCCAGCCAGATCGCATCGATGAACTCGTCGATCTCGGGCGTGTCGGGCGCGCGGACGGCGACGGCGGATGGGGGGGCGGTGGTGGACGTGAGGGATGGGGCGGACACGCTGGACAAGATACCAAACAAAAAAGCCGCCCGGGTCGCCCGGGCGGCTTTTTCTCGTCGGCCCGCGGCCGGGCTCGATGGTTCAGTCGAGCTTGAGCTTCTGCTTGACCACCACCTGCTTGTAGACCGCGTACTCGGCCTTGATCTGGGCGGCGAACTGCTCGGGCGTGTTGGCGACGATCACGGAGTCCGTGGCCTCGATGCGCGCGCGCACGGCGGGATCGGCCAGGGCCTTGCGCGTGGCGTCGCTGATCTTGTCGACGATCTCGCGCGGCAGGTCCTTGGGACCCAGGATGCCGTAGTACGCCATGCGGTTGACCGGCTCCAGGTTGACCTCCTTGAAGGTCGGCACGTTGGGCAGCGCGGCGACCCGTTGCGGCGCGCTCACCACGATCGGGATCAGCCGGCCGGCCTTGATGAAGGGCAGCGCCGAGGGCAAGTTGTCGAAGATGATCGGCACCTGGCCGGCCACGGTGTCGTTCAGGGCCGGGCCGGCGCCACGGTACGGGATGTGCGTGACGAAGGTGCCCGTCAGGCTCTTGTAGAGCTCCATCAGCATGTGGCCGATGCCGCCGGTGCCGGAGGTCGAGTAGGAGTACTTGCCCGGATTCTTCTTCAGCTCGGCCACGAACTCGGCGTAGTTCTTGGCCGGGAAGTTGGGGTTGACCGCGATGATGTTGGGCGTCGCGGCGATGTTGATGATCGGCGTGAAGTCGGTGATCGGGTCGTAGGGCACCTTGGGATTGATGGCCGGGTTGGCCGCCGTGCTCGACACCGTGGCGATGCCCAGCTTGTAGCCGTCGGGCGTCGCGCGCGCGGTCTCGGCCGCGCCGACGATGCCGCCGCCGCCGGGCTTGTTCACCACGATGACGCTCTGCCCGAGGGTCTTGCCCAGCGGGTCGGCGATGATCCGGGCGACGATGTCGGTGGTGCCGCCGGGAGCGAACGGCACCTGCAGCTCGATCGGCTTGTTCGGGTAGTTCTGCGCCAGGGCGGGGCCGGCCAGCGTCGTGGCCAGCGCGAACGCGCCGGCGACGTATTTCCAGTGACGATGCGACATCGACGATCTCCTCGTGGGTCGTGGTGAAAGGGATCCGGCGCCGGCACGGATCACGCGCCGCTCCGGAGGACAACCTCCGATCCTAGCGTCGCGAAGCATGCTCCGCGCCTGCGGATTACCCGCCGCGAGGTGCGGTTTATGCTCGGCGCGGTGAATTACGCCCAGCTGCTGTTTCCCGATTTCTCCCTGATCCTGTGCGGCTGGCTGCTGTGCCGCCACACGGCCCTCGACCGCCGCGTCTGGGACCAGGTCGAGAGCCTGGTCTACTACTTCCTCTTCCCCGTGCTGCTGTTCCATTCGATCGTGCGCAGCCCGATCGACTTCGGCGCCACCTCGGGCCTGCTCGTCGCCGGCGTGGGCGTCGGCATGACCGGCATCGCGCTGGCCTATGCATTGCCCGCCCTGCCCTGGATCGGCCGTCACATCGACCGGCGCGACCACGCGGCCGGCGCCCAGGTGGCCTTCCGCTTCAACTCCTTCATCTGCCTGGCCATGGCCGACCGGCTCGGCGGCGCGCAGGGCCTGCTGATGCTCGCGGTGCTGATCGGGGTCTGCGTGCCGCTCATGAACGTGGCGGCGGTGTGGCCGATGGCGCGCCACGCCAACACCGGCTTCGCGCGCCAGCTGGTGCGCAATCCGCTCATCGTCGCCACCGCCAGCGGGCTGGTGGTGAACCTGCTGGGCCTGTCGGTGCCGGTGTGGCTGGAACCGACGCTGTCGCGCATCGGCGCGGCATCGCTGGCCTTGGGCCTGATGGCGGCGGGCGCGGGCATGCAGTTCGCGTCGCTGGCGCGCGGCAAGGTGCTGGCGGTGTCGGTGCTGACGATCCGCCACCTGCTCCTGCCGCTGGCGGGCTTCGCGCTGGCGCGCCTCCTGCGGCTCGATGCCGTGCAGGCCGGCGTGCTGATGGCCTTCTCGGCCGTGCCGACCGCATCGAGCGCCTATGTGCTGGCCGCCCGCATGGGCTACAACGGCCCCTTCGTGGCCGGGCTGGTGACGCTGTCGACCCTGCTGGGCGTGCTGAGCCTGCCGTTCGCGCTGGCGCTGCTGCAGCGCTGAGTCCTTCTGCACGACATCGCACGGCATCGCGCGGACTCACATGGATTTCCTGCATCTCCTCCAGGCGCTGTGGGACGCGCTGGTCGCGATCGCGGTGCTGATCGGGCAACTGCTCGATCTGCTGCCCTAAAAAACTAGTTGAGAATTTATCGACGATGACAGGTAATGCAATCTGCACTTAGACAACCCACTCGTAACATCATGCCAAATCAATACAACGATGCCGGGGGGTGCGGACAAAAACTTGGACTGGTTTTATGCCGCAAGTCCAAGGCTCACCCGATATTCGATGGGGCTAAGAGAGCCAAGGGAGATCTTGATCCGCTTCTCGTTGTACCAGCGGATGTACGAGTCGACCACTTCAATGAACTGCTCGATGGTCGTGCCCTTCCAGTCCCGAGGATAGAACAGTTCGTTTTTGAGGCGACCGAAGAAGCCTTCGCAAGCCGCATTGTCCGGAGAACAGGCCTTGCGGGACATCGAGCGGATGAGATTGGCATCGCTCATTCTTGATAGCCAGCCTGGCCAGCGATAGTGGCCGCCGCGGTCGGAGTGGACCACAGGCCGGTCAGCGGTGTCTGTCACCGTCTCGATGGCTGCATCGAGCATGGCATTGACCAGCTCAGCGTCAGGGCTCGTGCCAATGGTCCAGCTCACCACCATGCCGTCGAAGCAATCGATGATCGGCGACAGGTAAACCTTGCCGGCGGGGATCTGGAACTCTGTGATGTCCGTGAGCCACTTCTTATTGGGTGCCGCAGCCTGGAAGTCGCGGTTGATGATGTTCTCTGGTGCTGGACTGATCTCCCCCAGGTACGAGGCGTATCTGCGCTTCTTGTGCATTGGAACAACCAGGCGCTCCTGCTTCATCAGCCGCTGCACCACCTTCTCCGAGATGTTGACCTGCTGCCTGGTCAACGAGGCCTGCAGCCTGCGGTAGCCGTAGCAACGGTGGTTCGACTCAAAGATCTCGGTGATGGACTGCCGCACTTGGAGGTACTTGTCGCCCACCACTGCGCGGGCCCGATGGTAGAAGTACGAGCTACGTGCAATGCCCAACTGTGCAAGGAGCTCAGGCAAGCCGTAATGCTCCTTGAGGGCGTCAATCAGCAGTGTCTTCTCCCGGTTGGACAGGAGCTGCAGATCGACGCCCAGGCCTTTTTTTAACAGTTCATTGGCCTTGTTCAACAGGTCCTGCTCAAGGCGCAGTTGCCTGACTTCGCGGCGCAACGCCTCAACCTCGCGCTCGAGCTCATCGCGCTCTTGAGCCCGCAGGGACTGATTGGTGTGTTTCATGGATGCGGGTGCCTCACGTCCCAGAAGCTGGTTCTTCCAGTTGTACAACGTCGGCCTGCTCACGCCAAGCTTCTGAGCAACCACCTGCGCACTTCCCTCACGAGTGCACAGTTCGAGGACCGCCAGCTTCTTCAGTTGCGGCGGCCGAGGTGCACTGACGGCCCTGCCAACAAAGCGTTGCCGGGAGTCGGGGTCCAATTCATGAATCCAGGCACGCAGCAAATCGCGGCACGGATAGCCCAACGCCTTGATCGTGGAGGCGATGCAGCGCCCGTGCTCGGCGTAGTGTTTGACAGCCTGCTCCTTCTGAATTTGAGAATACTTCGGCTTCGAGCGCACGTAGCCGGACGACAGGTCAAGGCGCTGCTCGTACTCCTCATGCCAGCTCTTCAAAGAGTTCTTCGTCGGGTAGCCCAGCTGGCGGATAGTCGCCCCGGTGCGCTTGCCCAGCTTGATGTAGAGCGTGACCGCTCGGATGCGGTCTTCGTATGAATACATGAACTACTTTCAGGTAGTCCAAGTTTTTATCCGCACCCCCCCGTTCTCGAAATTTGGAAGACACATGCAGAAATCAATAGATCGCTGCCAGGCATAGCCCTATTTCCAATGCAGCGAGCAGATCTGAAAATTAATCCAGATCTTCTTTTCATTGGAATGAACCCATCGTTTTCTAAAGGATTGCAAAAATCGGATGCGGCGCCTCACTATCGATGGGACTCATCAATGCATCAAGATAAAATCGATCGTCTTATTAATTTTGAGCGTGAAGCGCAGCAAAATTACAAGATTTTTTTTGAGCCTCTCAGATTGTTCTCATTGTCCGTGCGCGCCGACGTTTTTGAGAATCTGGATCTGCTTCCAGTGCGACACACCAGCCAATCAGAAGTCATTTCAAGTTATTGGAACAAGAAGGAGGAAGCAATAGAAATTACCAAATTATTCTTGGAATTATTTAAAACTATGCTTTTGCGTATCAACCCAAGGTCAATTATTGTTGCCAATGCAGGTGTGTCGAAAAAACTCATCGAGATTCTTGATCTTAAATCCAGTGACGAAAACCGTAGTTATAGATGGCAGTTAATGAAGGAGGTACCTTTCTTCTTATCAGGCATGCTTTCGGGACAACGAGCAATAGACAAATTCTCCCGAGATCGACTTGCAGCGGATGTACGTCAATTTCTAAATAACTGATCTTTGAAAAACTTTGCTGAAGCAGCCATGCGCGCCGGCGTGATCTACCCAGGCCATCCAATCGACCAGATACAAGTCGACTTTGCTCACGAGATTGTCACGCTTTGCGCACGGGTGGCTGACCGCAACTCAAATCCAGAATGCGTTGAGGACACGATCGGGGATATGAGCAGAGGACAACTGTTAGTGATAACTTAACGCTTTGCACTTGCTAGACCTAGCTGAAAGATTATTTTATGACGCATTGCTTTGCATTTAAATACGAAGGTGACGTGTTCTTATATGCGGATGCAGCTTTCACCACCAAGCAACATCAAGAATTGCCTTCAACAATAACTTCTTTCGGAGAAGCAAATGTTCAAAAAAAAGATGAGGTGATTTTCGAAGCAATTACCAAAATTTTTAGAATATCAGATTGTTGCGCCGTCGCTTTTGCCGGATGCACTGAAAGAGCAAGAGCAATAATAGATATTCTTAGAAGTTCCAATAAATACAATTCCGATCTAGAGCAAAATTTCGAGGTTGTAAACAACACTATCGATAGCACAGGAAACTACGTCGAACTATTAATTGCTGACTGCTCAAGACCCACTGCTCAGATCATTCAGTGGAATACTTCGGCTAGAAAATTGATTTCAACACAAGAGTATGCCAGCATTGGAAGTTTGCCAAATTCCCACGATCATCAAATAAAAAGATTCACTGATCGTCTTGTTAACCTAAAAGAACTTTCCAAAGATTCAATGCTCTCTGCCATGGCAGCGACTTTCCAATCTTATGGATTAAGAAATTATCTTATGGAAAACAATGTTGGCGGATCAGTTTTGGGTGCGAAAGTTTCTACCGATAATGTTAGCTGGCTGCCAGACACAACATATTTAATTTTTGATGCCGATGGGAAGCCGAATAATTGGGTTTCGATTGTTTACCGAGACGGCGGTCTTGTTACGCACTCTTCTTACTCTCTATTAACGACTTACTTCATTAGTGATTCCGAAATAAGTAACATCGAAGAATGGCGAAGAATTTGGAATGCCAAAGTGAGTCAACAAATTGAACAATTTCAATCGATAAACTGGGTTTTTCTCAATTCATTCAATGGTTTGATCGTAATTGTTGAAGCAAAATACCCTATTTCTAAGACGACAGTCTCTGAAGTTTCAGTAATTGAAGACAAACTTAAGATTGAAATAAACGGCGATTTATTAAAAATATTGAAAGAAGAAAAGTCTGATTTTATTATGGTTTGCAACGATCGTTTATCCAAAGATAAATTCAATGACTATCGTTTTGAATCGTGGGTGCAAAAGCAAAAGCAAATCATGATGAATAATTCTTTCAAAGACCAATAATTACAACACTTTGTCTTTTGCTAACTCAGTAATTACCGCTCGCGCATCAGCAGCCAGAACGTCCGGTCGTCGCGCTGCCCGTCGCTGAGCGTCATACGCAGACGAAACCACAGATAAGTGCCCGGCACCAACGTCTGGCCGTCGGCGCCCCTCACCTGTACTGATAGCCGGCCAACTGGCACTCGACGTGCAGCAGTGCATCGGATGTCACATCGCAGTCGCTGACCGTCAGGCCTGTGCCGGCCGTGGTGACCCACCACGGCCCGAGGTCGCACGAGAAGTTGAGCTTCGCGTTCGGGTCGAAGTCTCTCTAGGGTGCCTTCGGGCCGGTGGTCTTGCAGAAGAGTTCAGGCATGCGAATGGTGCTCATGGCTTGTTCAGGGTCCAAGTGCGCGCCTCAAGCGCAATGGTGAGAGAGCGATCCTCGGCTGGCACGGCGTAGTGCCGGCGGTCGGCCGGGATGGCGTAGCAAATCCAGTCGGTAGGGTCGAGTGCTGCATCACCCACGCGAGCACTGCCAATCAGCCAATCCAAGACGTCGTAGACGGTCCCGACGACGTCGATCACAGGCAGCGACACGCTCGTCGCGGACCCGGTCACGAGATCGTCGTCATCAAAGACAGTTGCAGCAGCGCAGACGGCCGCCGCCGCGCTGGTCACGACAATGTTCGAATCGTCGGTGCGCGCGAACATGGCCGCGATCGACATGACAGCTCGACCGGTAACCACGTCCGGCGAATCCACAATGACAGCGGATGCCTCGACGGCTGGACGCACGACGTCAGCCTGCGCCATCATCTGATCGGCCGTCCACGATAATGTGCTCGCCAAGCTGTAACTGCTTGGCCGCTCTTGCATCGAACCGCGTTCAGCGTCTCCGTGGCGTAGCTTTTTCGGTATTCCAAAAGCCCCCACGGCTTAGGTTCCGAAAATGCGTTCTTAAAAGGTACGCCAAAGCGGCAAGTGTAGATGTCTTTAGGCAAGCGCTAATAAGTCGAATGCCGCAGGCGTCTAAGCAATTTCCCCAACGGAATCAACGGGTTGATGAAGAAGACCTCGACAGATCAACAGCTTATGAGCAGCGACCAGGGCAATCACACGCCCATGATGGCCCAGTACCTCCGACTGAAGGCCGACCACCCCGACACCCTGCTCTTCTACCGCATGGGTGACTTCTACGAACTCTTCTACGCCGACGCCGAGAAGGCGGCGCGCCTGCTCGACATCACGCTCACCCAGCGCGGCCAGTCCGCCGGCCAGCCGATCCCGATGGCGGGCGTGCCGTTCCATGCGGTCGACACCTACCTGGCGCGGCTGATCAAGCTGGGCGAGTCGGTGGCGATCTGCGAGCAGGTCGGCGAGGTCGGCCTGGGCAAGGGACCGGTGGAACGCAAGGTGATGCGCGTGGTGACCCCCGGCACCCTGACCGATGCCGAGCTGCTCAACGATCGCGTGGAGTCGCTGCTGCTGGCGGTGCATGCCGGCGCGCGCAACGTCTGCGGCCTGGCCTGGCTGAGCGTGACGGGCGACGAGCTGCGGCTGGCCGAATGCGCCGCCGATGCGCTGGAGGCCTGGATCGCCCGCATCGCGCCGAGCGAGCTGATCTACAGCGCCGAGGTCACGCCCGCCTTCGAGGCGCGCCTGGCGGCCGCGCGCGCGGCGACGCCCTTCACGCTGTCGGTGCGCCCGGCCTGGCAGTTCGATGGCACGCTGGGCGAGCGCAAGCTGCGCGAGCAGCTCGCCAGCGCCAGCCTGGCGGCCTGGAACGCCGAGGGCCTGCCGCAGGCGCACGCCGCGGCATCGGCCCTGCTGGGCTATGCCGAGCACACCCAGGGCCGCGCGCTGACCCACGTGGCCCGCCTGGCGGTCGAGCGTGATGGCGACCTGATCGAGCTGCCACCGGCCACGCGGCGCAATCTCGAGCTGGTGCAGACCCTGCGCGGCGAGGACGCGCCCACCCTCTTCTCCCTGCTCGACACCTGCATGACGGGCATGGGCAGCCGGCTGCTGCGGCGCTGGCTGCTGGCGCCCCGGCGCGACCGGGCCGACGCGCAGGCGCGGCTCGATGCCATCGATGTGCTGCAGACCGCGCCGGCCGGCGCCACCGCCGCGCCATGGCGCACGCTGCGCGAGTCGCTCAGGAACACCAGCGACGTCGAGCGCATCGCCGCGCGCATCGCCCTGCGCCAGGTGCGTCCGCGCGAACTGGTGGCCCTGCGGCTGGCGCTCGACAAGGCCGCGCTGCTGGGCCCGGCCCTGCCCGATGCGGCCGCGCTGCTCGCGCGCATCGCCGGCGACCTGGGCCCGCCCCCGGACTGCGGCGCGCTGCTGCTGCGCGCGATCCAGCCCGAGCCGGCCGCGCTGGTGCGCGATGGCGGCGTGATCGCCCCGGGCTTCGACGCCGAGCTCGACGAGCTGCGCGCCATCGGCGAGAACTGCGACGAGTTCCTGCTGCGGCTGGAGGTCGCCGAGCGCGAGCGCACCGGCATCGCCAACCTGCGCGTGCAGTTCAACCGCGTGCATGGCTTCTACATCGAGGTCTCGCAGGGCGCGCTGGGCAAGGTGCCCGACGACTACCGGCGCCGCCAGACCCTGAAGAACGCCGAGCGCTTCGTCACGCCCGAGCTCAAGGCCTTCGAGGACAAGGCACTGTCGGCGCAGGACCGCGCCCTGGCGCGCGAGAAGTGGCTCTACGAGCAGCTGCTCGACGCCCTGCAGCCGCACGTCCATGCCCTGACGCGGCTGGCCGGCGGCATCGCCATGCTCGACGTGCTGTGCGCGCTGGCCGAGCGCTCGCACACCCTGCACTGGAACGCGCCCTCGTTCGCGGCCCATCCGTGCATCGAGATCACGCGCGGGCGCCATCCGGTGGTCGAGGCGCGGCTGGCCGAGAAGTCCGCCGGCGCCTTCATCGCCAACGACACCCGGCTCGGCCCGCAGCAGCGCATGCAGGTCATCACCGGGCCCAACATGGGCGGCAAGTCGACCTACATGCGGCAGATCGCGATCATCGTGCTGCTGGCCTCGATCGGCTCGCACGTGCCGGCGCAGGCCTGCCGGCTGGGACCGATCGACGCCATCCACACCCGCATCGGCGCGGCCGACGACCTGGCCAACGCGCAATCGACCTTCATGCTGGAGATGACCGAGGCGGCGCAGATCCTGCACGCCGCCACCGCCCGCTCGCTGGTGCTGATGGACGAGATCGGGCGTGGCACCAGCACCTTCGACGGCCTGGCCCTGGCCGCCGGCATCGCCGCGCACCTGCACGACCGCAGCCGCTCGTTCACGCTGTTCGCGACGCACTACTTCGAGCTGACCGAGTTCCCGGCCACGCACCACGGCGCGATCAACATGCACGTGAGCGCCACCGAGACGGCCGGCCGCGGCGGCCGCGACATCGTCTTCCTGCACGAGATGCAGCCCGGTCCGGCCAGCAAGAGCTATGGCATCCAGGTGGCGCGGCTCGCCGGCATGCCCGCGCCGGTGGTGAACCACGCGCGCCAGGCGCTGGAGGCGCTGGAGGCCCAGCAGTCCAGCACCCGGGCGCAGGTCGACCTGTTCGCGGCGGCGCCCGTGGCCGAGGCCCCCGTGGCGAGCCCCGTAGAATCCGCCCTGGCCGCGCTCGACCTCGACGCCTTGAGCCCCCGGGAGGCGCTGGAAGCGCTTTACACCCTTCAAAAACTGAACGTGCGCGACACCGGCCACGGCTGAGAGGCCCGGTTCCCACGATACGAATCCATGACTTATTGCGTAGGCATCAAACTCAACGCCGGGCTGGTGTTCCTCTCCGACTCGCGCACCAACGCCGGCGTCGACCACATCAGCACCTTCCGCAAGATGATCGTCTACGAGCAGCCGGGCGACCGCGTCATGGTGCTGCTGTCGGCGGGCAACCTGAGCATCTCGCAGTCGGTGCGCGAGATCCTGCAGATCGAGGAACTGCGCGAGATCGACCCCGACGGCGAGCCCGGTCCGCCCATCACGATCTGGAACGCCAAGAGCATGTTCGACGCCGCGCGCGTGCTGGGCTCGGCGGTGCGCCACGTCTACGACCGCGATGCCGCCGCGCTCAAGCACGCCGGACTCGACTTCAACGTCTCCTTCATCTTCGGCGGCCAGGTCGCCGGCGAGGGCATGCGGCTGTTCCTGGTCTATTCGGCCGGCAACTTCATCGAGGCCACCAACGAGACGCCCTACTTCCAGGTCGGCGAATCGAAGTACGGCAAGCCCGTGCTCGACCGCGTGCTGACGCCCGACACGCCGCTCGACGAGGCCGCCAAGTGCGCGCTGGTGTCGATGGACTCGACCATGAAGTCGAACCTCTCGGTGGGCCTGCCGCTCGATCTGGTGGTGTACGAGGCCGGCCGGCTGCAGACCGACAAGATCGTCTGCCTGGACGCCAACAACCCCTACTACCAGATGCTGCACAACAGCTGGGGCCAGAAGCTGCGCGAGGTGTTCGACAGCATCGAGGACCCGGTCTGGGACGATGCCGTCACGACCCACCCGCTGAAGATGCCGGCCGCGCGCCACAGCGCGCTGCGCAAGATCGCGACGCCGGAGGAAAAGCTGATCTGAGGGAGCGGCGGGCCTACTCGGCCCAGACCACCAGCCCGCTCCACGACGTCGCCAGCACCACGATGCCGAAGGCGATGCGGTAGTAGGCGAACGGCACGAAGTCGTGCGAACTGATGTAGCGCAGCAGCCAGCGCACGCACAGCCAGGCGCTGATGAACGAGAACACCAGGCCGACCAGGAACATCGGCAGGTCGGCCCACGAGAGCAGCGCGCGCGCCTTGTAGAGGCTGTAGGCCCCGGCGCCCACCAGCGTCGGGATGCCGACGAAGAACGAGAAGTCGGTCGCCGCCTTGCGCGACAGACCCAGCAGCATGCCGCCGATGATCGTCGCGCCGCTGCGGCTGGTGCCCGGCACCATCGCCAGGCACTGCACCAGGCCGACCTTGAGCGCGTCGAGCGGCGTCATGTCGTCGACGTTCTCGACCCGCACCGAACCCGGCGCGCGGCGCTCGGCCCACAGGATGATGAAGCCGCCGACGATGAAGGTGGTCGCCACCACGATCGGCGTGAACAGGTGGGCCTTGACCATCGAGCCGATCGCCAGGCCCAGCACCACCGCCGGCAGGAACCCCAGGAACACGTTGAGGGCGAAGCGCCGCGCCTTGGCCTGGCGCGGCAAGGCCACCACGGTGGCGCTGATCTTGTGCCAGTACACCAGGATCACCGCGAAGATGGCGCCGGTCTGGATCGCGATGTCGAACACCTTGGCACGCTCGTCGTCGAAGCCCAGCAAGGCGCCCGCCAGGATCAGGTGGCCGGTCGACGAGATGGGCAGGAACTCCGTCAGACCTTCGACGATGCCCATGATGGCGGCCTTGACCAGCAAAACGATATCCACGCGTACTCCTTGAAATGGGGCCCGATTATCGCCAGGGCTCCATGTCGACCGCGTTAACTAAGTCTCTTGTATTAAGGCGATGTGGGCACGGCCAGCGACGACGCCTCCCAGCCGCCACCCAGTTCCTGGATCAGCCCGACCGCCGCGACCTGCCGCGCCACCTGCACCTGCAGCACGGTGCGCCGGGCGTTGAGCGCCGACGCCTGCGCCGTCACCACCTCGGTGTAGCTGACCTGACCGGCGCGGTAGCGGTTGAGGATCTGCTGCTCGGTGCGGTCGGCGGCGGCCGAGGCCTCGCGCCGCAGGGCCTCCTGCTGCGCCAGGCTGGCGGTGGCGCTGAGCTGGTCCTCGACGCCCTGGAAGGCGGCCAGCACGGTGCGCCGGTAGCTGGCGGTCACGGCGTCGTAGGACGCCCGGGCGGCCTCCACGCGCGCGGCGATGGCGCCGGCATCGAAGAGCACCTGCGTCGCCGAGAGACCGAACGACCACAGCGTGCCGGCGGCGCTGAACAGGTCAGACACGCTCGTGGCCGAGCGCCCGAGCGATGCGCTCAGGCCGATGCTGGGGAAGTACGCGGCGCGCTGGATGCCGATCTGCGCGTTGGCCGCGGCCATGTCGCGCTCGGCGGCGGCGATGTCGGGGCGGCGCTGCAGCAGGGTCGAGGGCACGCCCAGCGGCACGGCCGGCACCGTCGGGGTCCAGGGCGCCGCCGCCACCGGCAGGCGGAACGACGCCGGGGCGGCGCCCACCAGCACCGCGATGGCGTGCTCCAGCGTGTCGCGCGAGCGTTGCACGGCGACCCGGTCGGCCCGCGTGTTGACCAGCAGCGTCTGGGCCTGCAGCACGTCGCTCTGCGCGGCGATGCCGGCCTCGTAGCGGTTGCGCGCGATGGCCAGCGAGCGCTCGTAGCCCT
Source organism: Variovorax sp. PEI5 (assembly GCF_056679935.1). Taxonomy (NCBI): domain Bacteria; kingdom Pseudomonadati; phylum Pseudomonadota; class Betaproteobacteria; order Burkholderiales; family Comamonadaceae; genus Variovorax; species Variovorax sp. PEI5. Next base: position 735,273 of record NZ_CM155257.1, on the reverse strand, counting down.
CCAGCGTGGCGGCCAGCAGCGCGAGCTCGGCATCGGCCTCGCGCAGCTGGAAGTAGTTCGACGCCAGCGAGCCCAGCGCCGACAGCCGGGCCGATGCCAGATCGGCCTGGCTGGCCTGCGCCTGGGCCTGCGCGCTGCCCACCGCCAGCCGCAGCCGGCCCCAGACGTCGGGCGCCCAGGAGGCGCCCACCGTGGCGCTGGCGGTGCCGCGCGCGTTCGACTCGCCGCGCGTGCCGCTGCGCGAGTTGGCGCCGGAGAGCGAGACGGCCGGGAACAGCGTGGCCTGCTGCTCGCGCACCAGCGCCTGGGCCTGCGCGTAGTTGGCCACCGCCACGGCGATGCCGGGGTTGTCGATCCGCACGCGTTCGGCCAGGGCGTCGAGCCCGGCGTCGCCGAAGCGCTGCCACCAGGGACCGCGCTCCAGGCCATCGGCCGGGGCGGCCGGCAGCCAGCCATCGACGGCCGGCGCCTCCTTCCAGGCGCTGGGGGCGTCGACGACGACCGGACGATAGGCCGGGCCGACCGCGCAGCCGGCCAGCGCGGCCGCCAGTGCCAGGCCGAGCGCGGCGCGCGGCCAGGAGCGCGGCCGCGACGATGCGGACCCGCGGGCGGCGAAGACGGCGGAGGCGGCGGACGGACGATGCGAAGTGGCGTTCATGGGGAGGTGGTCGAGAGGCCGTGCGGCGGCGATGCGTCGGCCGCCCGGGCCAGGTGGCGCTCGTCGGGCGAGCGGCGGCGCAGCTTGTCCATCAGCACGTAGACGACGGGCGTGGTCAGCAGGGTCAGCAGCTGGCTGGCGATCAGTCCGCCGACGATCGCCACGCCCAGCGGCTGGCGCAGCTCCGACCCCTGGCCGAAGCCGATCGCCAGCGGCAGCGCGCCGAGCGCCGCCGCCAAGGTGGTCATCAGGATCGGGCGGAAGCGCAGCAGGCAGGCCTCGCGCACGGCCTCGGTCGCGGTGAGGCCGCGCGCGCGCTCGGCGTCGAGCGCGAAGTCGATGATCAGGATGGCGTTCTTCTTGACGATGCCGATCAGCAGGAACACCCCGATCAGCGCGATCAGCGAGAAGTCCATGCGGAACAGCAGCAGCGCCAGCACCGCGCCGACACCGGCCGAGGGCAAGGTGGTCAGCACCGTGATCGGGTGGATCAGGCTCTCGTAGAGCACGCCCAGCACGATGTAGATGACCACCAGCGCCGCGACGATCAGCAGCCACTGCTGGTTCTGCGACTGCTGGAAGACGCCGGCCGAGCCGCCGAAGCTGCCGCGCACGTTGATCGGCATGGCGATGTCGGCGCTGGCCTGGGCGACGATGCGCTGCGCGTCGCCCAGCGCCACGCCGGGCGCGAGACTGAACGAGATGGTGCTCGACAGCTCGCCGCCCTCGTGCGAGATCGAGGTCGGGATGGCGCGCTCGGACAGGGTGGCGATGGCCGAGAGCGGCACCATGGTGGTGGGCGTGGTGCTCAGGGGCGCCCCGGTGGAGGCGCCGCGCAGCCCCGGATTGGCGGAGGTGGTGAGCACGGTGGTGCCGCTGGCGGCGGCCGCCGATGCCGGCACGTAGAGGTCCTTCAATGCCGGCGGTCCCTGCATGAAGCGCGGCGCCCATTCCATGATCACGGCGTACTGGTTGAGCTCGTCGTAGATGGTGGCGACCGAGCGCTGGCCGAAGGCGTTGTAGAGCGCGCTGTCGATGGCGCTGGAGGTCACGCCCAGGCGCGAGGCGCTCTCGCGGTCGACCGTGACGAAGGTCTCGACGCCGTTGTCGGACTGGTCGCCGTCGATGTCGGTCAGGGCGCTCTCCTGCTTCAGGCGCTCGATCAGCTTGCCGCTCCAGGTCCGCAGGTCGTTGATGTTGTCGCCCTTGAGCGTGTAGTCGTAGGTCGAGTTGCTCGACCGGCTGCCGCCGCGCAGGTCCTGCACCTGGCCCAGGAACACGCGCAGGCCGGTCAGGCGGTTGAGCTGCGGGCGCAGCCGATTGATGACGACGTCGCTCGCGACCTTGCGCTCGGCCAGGGGCTTGAGGTTGACGAACATGAAGCCGCCGCCGGCCCGGCTGCCGCCCGAGAAGCCGACCACGGTGTCGACCGCCGGATCGGCGCGGATGATGTCGACCGCCTGCTTGAGCTTCTCGCCCAGCGCGGCCGAGGAGATGCTCTGGTCGGCGCGCAGGCCGCCGTTGAGCTGGCCGTTGTCCTGCTGCGGGAAGAAGCCCTTGGGCACCTTGGCGAACAGGTAGACGTTCAGGCCGATGACCGCCAGCAGGATGAGCATCACCAGCGCCTTGCTGGCCAGCGCCCAGTCCAGGCTGCGGGCATAGACGCGCAGCAGCGCGTCGTAGCCGCGCTCGGCCCAGCGCACCGGCCAGGCCGCGCGCCGCGCCGGCGCGGCGCCCTCGCGTGCCTCGGGCCGCAGCAGCAGCGCGCACATCATCGGCGTGGTGGTCAGCGAGATGACCAGCGAGATCAGCACCGCCGCCGACAGCGTGACGGCGAACTCGCGGAACAGCCGCCCGACCTGCCCGTCCATGAACAGCAGCGGGATGAACACCGCCACCAGCGACAGGCTGATCGACAGCACCGTGAAGCCGACCTCGCGCGCGCCCTGCAGCGCCGCCTCGACGCGGTCCATGCCGGCCTCGATGTGGCGCATGGTGTTCTCCAGCACCACGATGGCGTCGTCGACGACGAAGCCGGTGGCCACCGTCAAGGCCATCAGGCTCAGGTTGTTGAGGCTGAAGTCCAGCAGGTACATGACGCCGAAGGTGCCCAGCAGCGACACCACGGTCGCCACCGCCGGCACCACGGTGGCGCGCGCCTTGCGCAGGAACAGCCCGACCACCAGCACCACGAGCACGATCGAGACCATCAGCGTGAGCTCGATCTCGTGCAGCGAGGAGCGGATCGAGTTGGTGCTGTCGGAGGCCACCTGCACCTCGATGTCCTGCGGCAGCTGGGCGCGCAACTCGGGGATCAGGTCGCGCACGCGGTCGACGGTCTCGATGATGTTGGCGCTGGGCTGGCGCGTGACCAGCACGATGATCGCCGGCTCGCCGTTGAACAGGCCCAGCGTGCGGCGGTTCTCGACGCCATCGACCACGTTGGCGACATCCGCCAGCCGCACCGCCGCGCCGTTGCGCCAGGCGACGATCATGGTGCGGTACTCGGCCGCGCGCCGCGCCGGCTGGGGCGTGTAGATCTGCAGCCGGCGGCCCTCGCCCTCGATCGCGCCCTTGGGCCGGTTGGCATTGCCGGCCTGGATGGCGGCGCGCACGTCCTCGGTGCTGATGCCATAGCGGTTGAGCGCGAACGGCAGCAGCTCCACCCGCACCGCCGGCAGCGAGCCGCCGCCGATCTCCACGTCGCCCACGCCCTGCACCTGAGACAGCCGCTGGCTGACGATGTTGGAGACGGCGTCGTAGATCTGCCCGGGCGTCTTGGTCTTGGAGGTCAGCGCCAGGATGATCACCGGCGACGAGGCCGGATTGATCTTGCGATAGGTCGGGTTGCTGCGCAGCGTGGCCGGCAGGTCGACGCGCGCGGCGTTGATGGCGGCCTGCACCTCGCGCGCGGCGCCGTTGATGTCGCGGTTGAGGTCGAACTGCAGGGTCACGCGCGCCGAGCCGGTCGAGCTGGTCGAGGTCATCTCGTTGACCCCCGCGATGGTGCCCAGGCGCCGCTCCAGGGGCGTCGCGATGCTGCTGGCCATGGTGTCGGGGCTGGCGCCGGCCAGGCTGGCGCTGACCGAGATCACCGGGAAGTCGACCTTGGGCAAGGGCGACACCGGCAATGCGAAGAACGCCGCGATGCCCGCCAGCGCGATGCCGATGGTCAGCAGGATGGTGGCGATCGGCCGCTCGACGAACGGGCGCGAGAGGTTCACGCCGCCACCTCGCGCCGCCGGCCGAAGCGGCGCCCGAGCCGGTCGAAGGCCAGGTAGATCACCGGCGTGGTGAACAGCGTCAGCACCTGGCTGACGATCAGGCCGCCGAAGATCGCCAGGCCCAGCGGCCGGCGCAGCTCGGCGCCCTCGCCGAAGCCCAGCATCAGCGGCACGGCGGCGAACAGCGCCGCCAGCGTGGTCATCAGGATCGGGCGGAAGCGCAGCAACGCGGCCTGGTGGATCGCCTGCAATGGCGTCATGCCCTGGCGCCGTTCGGCCTCGATGGCGAAGTCGATCATCATGATCGCGTTCTTCTTGACGATGCCGATCAGCAGGATGATGCCGATGATCCCGATCACCCCGAGGTCGTTGCCCGTCACCATCAGCGCCAGCAGCGCGCCCACGCCGGCCGAAGGCAGGGTCGACAGGATCGTCAGCGGATGCACGTAGCTCTCGTAGAGCACGCCCAGCACGATGTACACGCACACCACCGCCGCCAGGATCAGCCACAGCTGGTTGGACAGCGAGTTCTCGTAGGCCCCGGCCGCGCCCAGGAAGGTCATCGACACGCCCACCGGCAATCCGACCTCCACCGCCGCCTGCCGGATGGCATCGACCGCGCTGCCGAGCGACACGCCCGGCGCGGTGTCGAAGCCCACCGTCGCCGCCGGGTACTGCGCCACGTGCGTGATCTGCAGCGGCGCGAGTTGCTCGCGGATGGTGGCGATGGCCGACAGCGGCGTGGCCGCGCCCGAGCCGGTCTTGAGGTTCAGGGTGCCGAGCTGCTGCGGCGTCTCGATCGAATCGTTCTTCGCCTCCAGGATCACGCGGTACTGGTTGGTCTCGGTGAAGATCGTCGAGACGATGCGCTGGCCGAAGGCGCTGTAGAGCACGTCGTCCACCGCGCTGGCCGTCACCGCCAGGCGCGAGGCCGTGGCCCGGTCGATGTCGACGAAGGCCGACAGGCCCTGCGCGCCGGCGTCGCTGGTCACGTTGCGCACCTGGGGCACGTCCTGCAGGCGCGCGCGCAGCTTGTTCACCCACTCGGTGACGGTGGCGGAATCGACGCCTTCGATCGAGAAGCGGTATTCGGTCGGGCCGGTCTCGGCGTCGATGGTCAGGTCCTGCGTCGGCTGCAGGAACAGCCGCACGCCCGCGACCTCGGCCACGCGCTCGCGCAGGCGCTGCATGGTCGCCTCCTGCGCGCCGCGATCGGCCTTCAGGTTGATCAGCACGCGGCCGGTGTTGAGCATGGTGTTGTTGGCCGCGTCCACCCCGGTCACGGAGCTCAGGCTCGCGACCTCGGGGTCGGCCAGGATGGCGCGCGCCGCGGCCTGCTGCAGTTCGGCCATGCGCTCGTACGAGACATCCTGCGCCGCCTCGATGCGGCCCTGCAGCTGGCCGGTGTCCTGGGTCGGGAACAGGCCCTTGGGGATCAGCACGTAGAGCAGCACGGTCAGCGCCATGGTCGCCAGCGCCACCACCAGCGTCAGGCCCTGGCGCCGGAACACCCATTGCAGCCAGATGTCGTAGCGCGCGATCACGCGGTCGAAGAAGGCCTGCACGTGACCGCCGAAGCCGCGCGTCGCGTTGTGCGGCTCACTCTTCAACATCCGCGCCGACATCATCGGCACCAGCGTCAGCGAGACCACGGCCGAGATCAGGATGGTGATCGCCAGCGTGACGGCGAACTCGCGGAACAGCCGCCCGACCACGTCGCCCATGAACAGCAGCGGGATCAGCACGGCGATCAGCGAGACCGTCAGCGAGATGATGGTGAAGCCGATCTGCGCCGCGCCCTTGAGCGCGGCCGCGAACGGCGCCTCGCCCTCCTCCAGGTAGCGCGAGATGTTCTCGATCATGACGATGGCGTCGTCCACCACGAAGCCGGTGGCGATGGTCAGCGCCATCAGGCTGAGGTTGTTGAGGCTGTAGCCCATCAGGTACATCACGCCGCAGCTGCCGATCAGCGAGATCGGCACCGCCAGGCTGGCGATCAGCGTGGCGCGCGCGCTGTGCAGGAACAGGAAGATCACCAGCACCACCATCACCACCGCCAGCAGCAGCTCGATCTCGACATGGGTGACCGAGGCGCGGATGCCGGTCGTGCGGTCGGCCAGCACCTGGACGTCGAGCGAGCCCGGCAGGCCGGCCTGCAGCTCGGGCAGCTGGCGCCGGATGGCGTCGACGGTGGCGATGACGTTGGCGCCGGGCTGGCGCTGCACGTTGAGGATGACGGCCGGGTACAGGCGCGGCGCGGCGTCGGCCGTGGCGTTGTCGGTGGTGCTGGCCGTGGTGCCCGCCGGCGCGGTCGGGCCGGGGGCCGCCCGCACCTCGACCACCGGTGGCACCGCCAGGCCGGCCCAGGCGCCCAGGCGCGTGTTCTCGGCGCTGTCGACGACCTGCGCCACGTCGGTCATGCGCACCGGCGCGGCATTGCGCCAGGCGACGATCAGGTTGCGATAGTCGGCGGCCGTGACCAGCTGGTCGTTGGCGTTGATGGTGTAGGAGCGCGTGGGGCCGTCGAAGCTGCCCTTGGCGCTGTTGGCATTGGCCGCCGAGATGGCCGTGCGCAGGGTGTCGAGCCCGATGCCATAGGCCGCCAGCGCCCGCGTGTCGGCCTGGATGCGCACCGCCGGGCGCTGCCCGCCCGAGAGCGTCACCAGCCCGACGCCGGAGACCTGGCTGATCTTCTGCGCCAGACGCGTGTTGACCAGGTTCTGCACCTCGGTCAGCGGCATCGTGGTGGAACTGATGGCCAGCGTCAGCACCGGGGCGTCGGCCGGGTTGACCTTGGCATAGACCGGTGGCGCCGGCAGGTCGGCCGGCAGCAGCGCGTTGGCGGCATTGATGGCCGCCTGCACCTCCTGCTCCGAGACGTCGAGCTTCTCGCCCAGGCCGAACTGCAGCGTGACGATCGAGACCCCGGCCGCGCTGGTCGAGCTCATGCGGTTCAGGCCGGCCATCTGGCCGAACTGGCGCTCCAGCGGCGCCGTGACGGTGCGGCTCATGACTTCCGGACTGGCGCCGGGATAGAGCGTCTGCACCTGGATCGTCGGGTAGTCGACCTGCGGCAGCGCCGACAGCGGCAGGAAACGGAAGCCCACCAGGCCGGCCAGCACGATGGCCAGCATCAGCAGCGCCGTCGCGACCGGCCGCTCGATGAAGGGGCGCGAGGGGCTCATTCGGGTCGCTGCCGCCGGCTGCCGGCGGCACCGGATGCGCCGCCGCGCGGGCCCGTGCCGGCCCCGTGCGCGCCCGAGGCGCCGCCGCGCGGGCGCGCCGCCGCGTCGTCGGTGGGCAGCTGCACCGTCGAGCCATCCTTCAGGCGGTCGCCGCCCTCGGTCACCACGCGTTCGCCCTCCTTCAGGCCCTCGGTGATGACCACCGACTCGACGGTCGATTCACCACGCATGACATTGCGCATCGACACCGTGCGGTCGGCGTTGACCACGTAGACATAGTTGCCGGTGCCCGCCGTGCGCAATGCCGTCACCGGCACCACCACCGCGCCCTCGATGGTGCGCAGCAGCAGCCGCACGTTGACGAACTGGCTCGGGAACAGCGTGCCCGCCGTGTTGGAGAAGCGCGCCTTGGCCTTGACGGTGCCGGTCGTGGTGTCGATGACGTTGTCCAGCGTGGAGAAGGTGCCGGTGGCCAGCGTCGTCGCGCGGGTGCGGTCGAACGCGGTCACCGCCAGCTTGTTGGCGCCGCCGCCGCCGCCGCCGCGGGTGCCGGCGCGGGCGCGGGACTCGATCTCGGGCACGCGGTCCTGCGGCACGGAGAACTGGACGTCGATCGGATCCATCTGGGTGATGACGGCGACGCCGGTGGTCGCGCCGGCCGCCACGTAGTTGCCGGGATCGACCGTGCGCAGGCCGACGCGCCCGCCGACCGGCGCCGTCACGCGGGTGTAGCCCAGGTTCAGGCGGGCGGCGGCCTCGGCCGCGGTGTCGGTCGTCACGGTGCCTTCGAGCTGGCCGACCAGCGCGCTCTGCGTGTCGACCTCCTGGCGGGCGATCGAGTCCTGGCCGAGCAGGGTCCGGTAGCGTTCCAGCGTCACACGGGCGGCGCGCAACTGGGCCTCGTCGCGGGCGCGCACGCCCTGGGCCTGCATCAGCGCCTGCTCGTAGGGGCGCGGGTCGATGCGCGCCAGCAGGTCGCCCTTGCGCACGGTCTGCCCCTCGGTGAAGTAGACCTCGGTCATGACGCCCGAGACCTGGGGCCGCAGCGTGACCGTGGTGACCGGCGTGACGGTGCCCAGGGCATCGAGATAGACCGGCACGTCGCCGCGCCGCGCGATCGCCGAGCCGACCGTGACCACGAAGGCGCCCGAGGCCGGAGGCCCGCCGGGCCCCCCGGCGCCGGGGCCGCCCGGCCGGCCCGGTCCTCCCGCCCCCGCCGGCCGCCCGCCGGGGCCACCGGCACCACCCGGCACGGCGGCCGGCCGATTCACCAGGTACCACGCCGCGCCGATCAGCGCCGCCAGCGCCAGCAGCGCGACGAGCGCGCCCAGCCAGCGCCGGCGCCGCGGCGCGGGCACTCCCGTGGAGTCGGTGGCGTGGGCGGGCGGGGGGTCTTGGGGACGGGGGTCCATGCGGGAGATCCTGACGGCAAAGGCATCGGCCGCCGGCGCGTGGCCGGTCGACTTCGAGACGCCGGCGGATGTGCCGGCGTGTCAAATCGTAGCGCGCGACCGCATGCCCATTGCGACGGCCGATCGACGCCGTCGTAAAGGCACGGTAAAGCGGTGCTCCAGCAGGGCTCGTCGGCGCGCCCGGCGACGCGCATGAAAAAACCGGCTCCGCCAGGAAGCCGGTTCGGTGGGGGCGTCGTCATCGCCCGCAGGGGCGACGGGACGCGCCGGGGTCAGCGCCAGTCGCGGCGGCCGTCGCCGCGATGGCCATCGCCCCGATAGCCGTCGCGGTAGTAGCCGCGCGGCGGGCCTTCGTAGTAGCCCCGGGGCGGACCGTAGTAGCCACGCGGCGGTCCGTAGTAGACCGGCGCCGCCGGCTGGTAGTACACGGGCGGCGGCGGCGGTGGCGGCCGGTAGTAGACCGGCGGCGGCGCGTAGTACACCGGCGGGGGCGCGTAGTACAGCGGCGCGGCGCCGCCGTTGACGACGATGCCGGGGGTGCTGATGCCCACCGACCAGCTCGATGCCTGGGCCGATGCCGCGCCCAGCAGGGCCGCGGCGGCCAGCGCGCCGACTGCGGCGAACCTGGCGATGGTCGAACGGATGAAACTCATGAGGGTCTCCTTGAGGGGAAATCCGGTGGATCCGGAAAGCGGGCTGCGAAAGAACGCCCGGGTCTGACCTCAACGCGTCAGGTCCTGATCAGGTTAACGCTGGCACGTGAAGTTCGTTGCGGAAAGTAACGTCCCTAAAATCCGCCGATGACCTCTCCCGCCGACAAGCACGCCTCCAGAACCGCTCCCGCTCCCAGCAATTTCCTGCGCCACGTCATCGAGGACGACCTCGCCCGCGGCGCCTACCAGGGACGCCGCTGGGGTGGTGCCCCCGGCGACGCCGACCATCATGCCCAGGGCATGCCCGATCCGGCGAAAGTGCGCATGCGCTTCCCGCCCGAGCCCAATGGCTACCTGCACATCGGCCATGCCAAGAGCATCTGGCTGAACTTCGAGATGGCGCGCGAATACGGCGGCGTGTGCCACCTGCGCTTCGACGACACCAACCCCGAGAAGGAGGAACAGGAATACGTCGACGCCATCCGCGACGCCATCGACTGGATGGGCTACGAGACCCTGCTGGCCGACCGCCCGGCCCACCCCGGCGTGCTGCAGCCGCACGAATACTTCGCGAGCGACTACTTCGACTTCATGTACCGCGCGGCCGAGTACCTGATCGGCCAGGACCTCGCCTACGTCGACGAGCAGACGCCTGACGAGATGCGCGCGAACCGTGGCGACTTCAACACGCCCGGCACCGACAGCCCGTTCCGCAGCCGCGCGCCGGCCGAGAACCTGGCGCGCTTCCGCGAGATGCGCGACGGCCGGCTCGACGATGGCGCCGCCGTGCTGCGCGCCAAGATCGACATGGCGAGCCCCAACATCAACATGCGCGATCCGGCGCTCTATCGCATCCGCCGTGCCACCCACCACAACACCGGGGACCGCTGGTGCATCTATCCGATGTACACCTTCGCGCATCCGATCGAGGACGCGCTGGAACAGATCACGCATTCGATCTGCACGCTGGAGTTCGAGGACCAGCGGCCGTTCTACGACTGGCTGCTCGACCGCCTGGCCGAAGGCGGCCTGATCGCCAGCCCGCATCCGCGCCAGTACGAATTCGCGCGCCTGAACATCACCCACGTCATGACCAGCAAGCGCCGGCTGCGCCAGCTGGTGGAGGAAGGCCACGTCGAGGGCTGGGACGACCCGCGCATGCCCACGCTCGCCGGCCTGCGCCGGCGCGGCTACACGCCCGAGGCGCTGCGCCTGTTCTGCGAGCGCAGCGGCACCACCAAGTCCGGTGGCGGCTGGACCGACTACGCCGCGCTCGAGGCCGCGCTGCGCGAAACGCTCGATCCGGTGGCGCCGCGCGCCATGGCCGTGCTCGACCCCGTGAAGCTGGTCCTCACCAACTGGGGCGAACTCATGGGCGGCGACGACGCGCTGGATGCCTGCACGGCGCCGGTGCATCCGCATCATCCGGAGCGCGGCCTGCGCCACTTCCAGATCGGCCGCGAGCTCTGGATCGAGCGCACCGACTACGAGGACGTGCAGCCCAAGGGCTTCTTCCGCCTGTTCCCCGGCAACAAGGTGCGCCTGAAATACGGCCACACCATCGAATGCACCGGCGCCACGCGCGATGCCGACGGCCGGCTGACCGAGGTCCACGCCCTGCTCGTCGCCGACACCAAGAGCGGCACGCCCGGCGCGGACGCCATCAAGGTCAAGGGCAACATCACGTGGGTCGCGGCGGCCGATGCGATGGCGGTGGAGCTGCGGCTCTACGAGCGCCTGTTCGCGGCCGAGAAGCCGGGCGGCGGGGAGTTGCTCGACGAGCTGAACCCGCACAGCCTGGTGACGGCGCGGGGCTTCGTCGAGCCGGCCCTGGCGCGGGCCGCCGATGGCGCCAGCTTCCAGTTCGAGCGGCATGGCTACTTCGTCGCCGATGCCCGGGCGCAGGGCGCCGGCGCGCCGGTGTTCAACCGCGCGGCGGGCATGCGCGACGGCTGGGGGAAGTAGGCCATGCAGGCTCCGCAAGCCCTCTCCATCCATGTCGTCGACGTCGCCAATGGCGTCGTCGCCACGGCCATGCGCGTCGACGTCGTGCGGCGCGCGTCGAGCGACGACGCCGGGCCCTGGCTGCCGGTCGTCTCCGGCCGCGTCGGCTCGAATGGCGTGGTGAGCGGGCTGGACGGCCCGCAGCCGATGTTCGACATCGGCGTCTACGAACTGCGCCTGCATGTCGGCGACTACTTCCGCTTGCGCGGCACGGTGCTGCCCGAGCCCGCGTTCATGGAGGTGCAGGTGTTCCGCTTCGGCATCGCCGATGCGTCGCAGCACCATCACCTGCCGGTCAAGCTGACCCCGTGGGGTCTGTCGTGCTTTCGCGGGGCCTGAGCCGATTGCCTTGATTTGCGGCTCACCGCATGAGCCGTATCTTTTAGAATATGGCTCATGACGGCCGGGTCCCTTCACTATGTCTGGCAACGTGCCGACTGGCCCGCGCTTCATTTCGATGTCGTCGCCGCCAGTCCGGCATTGACGCACGCATGGCGCCTGATGGGTCAGGTCGTCGGCATGGCGCGCGGCATCGGCATCGAGGCACTGGACACCATCGCCGAGGAACTGTGGATGCAGGAGGCCGTCGCGACCGCCGCCATCGAAGGCGAGACGCTCGATCTGGCGGCCGTGCGTTCATCCGTGCTGCGGCACCTGGGGCGGGACGACCAGGGCCCGCACGTCCGCCATGTCGATGGCCTCGTCGAGGTCCTCCAGGATGCCCTGTCGAACATCGACGAGCCACTCGATGCCGATCGGCTGTGCCGCTGGCAATCGGCGCTGTTCCCGGGCGGCACGGACGGCCTTCGGCGCATCGCGGTCGGCCGTTTTCGCGATCATGCCGACCCGATGCAGATCGTCAGCGGCAGGCTCGGCAAGGAGATCGTGCACTACACCGCCCCACCCTCGGCGCGCGTGGCCCGCGAAATGGATGCATTCCTCGCCTGGTTCGCAAGGACCAGGCCTCGATCCGGGCCCGCCGATTCGATGGACGGCATCGCGCGTGCCGCCATCGCGCATCTGTGGTTCGAGACGATCCATCCTTTCGAGGACGGCAACGGACGCATCGGCCGTGCCATCGCGGATCTGGCCCTCGCGCAATGCAGCGGCACGCCGCTGCGGCTCTACAGCCTGTCGCGCCAGCTGCTCGCGGACCGTCGCGGCTACTACGACGCCCTGGCGCGGGCGCAGCGTGGCACCACCGATGCGACCGCGTTCGTCCAGTGGTTCGCCGCCGTGTTCGGCCAGGCCTGTGGCGCCGCGAGCGCGGTCATCGAGGCCTCGCTGGAGCGGTCCCGCTTCTGGGCCCGTCCGCAGACCCACACCCTCAACGAACGCCAGCGCAGGTTGCTGCTGCGTCTGCTGCTCGCGGGCGATGGCGGGTTCCTCGGTGGGCTCAATGTCGAGAAGTACCTGAAGATGACCGATGCCTCGAAGGCCACGGCCACGCGCGACCTCTCCGACCTGGTGCGGCGCGGTCTGCTGCATGCCAGCGGCCGGGGCAAGGCACTGCGCTATCACGTGAGCGTGCCGGGCTGGACGCACGGCCTCGACGTCCAGCCCGAATCGACACCTTCGAACCCGAACCCCAACGAACCGCTCCCGTGACCGACGCGCCCCCGCCCCTCATCCGCTTCCACAAGCCCTATGGCGTGCTCAGCCAGTTCACGCCCGAAGGCCGCTGGCGCGGCCTGAAGGACTTCATCGACCTGCCCGGCGTGTACGTGGCCGGCCGGCTCGATGCCGACAGCGAGGGCCTGCTGCTGCTGACCGGCGACGGCCGGATGCAGGCGCGCATCGCCGATCCGCGCTTCAAGATGGAGAAGGTCTACTGGGTGCAGGTCGAGGGCGAGCCCGACGACGACGCGCTGGCGGCCCTGCGCGCTGGCGTGCGGCTCAACGACGGCCTCACGCGCCCGGCCCGCGCGCGGCGCCTCGACCCGGCGCCCGGGGTCGGGCCGCGCGAGCCGCCGATCCGCGTGCGCGCCGCCATCCCCACCACCTGGATCGAGCTGGCCCTCCGCGAGGGCCGCAACCGCCAGGTGCGGCGCATGACGGCGGCGGTCGGCCATCCGACGCTGCGGCTGGTCCGCGCGGCCATCGGACCCTACACGCTCGACGGGCTGGCGCCGGGGACGTGGCAGGCGGTCTGACGCCGTCGCGGTGGCGGGTGGGCATGCCGGCGCGATGACGCGGCACCACCTGAAAAACCATCGCATCGCATCGCATCGCATCGCATCGCATCGCGTCACGGCTCAGCAGCCGAGGCCGCGATAGCGCCGTCGACTTTCGAACACCCGTGCCGCCCGCGCCTGCCGGTCGACCTCGCCGACGGCCTGCGCGGTCTGCGCCTCCTCCTGGGCCAGCCGGGCGTCGAGCCGGTCGCATTCCTGGCGTGCCGATGGCGCCAGCCGCTGGCGCTCGCCGAGCTTCCTCAGCTGCGGCTCGTCCATCCCGGTCAGGGGTTTCATCGCGTTGGCGAGCATGGTCCGGGTCTCGATGCGCTGCACGTCGGCGCCCTTGCGACTGACACCGCTGGAGCGATCCATGCCCTGCGTCGGCGTGACATCGACGACCTGGGCATCGAGACAGGGCTCGTGCGAATAGAGCACCGTGCGACCCGACGTGCACTTGTAGACCCGCTGCGCGCTCGCTCCCGATGCCGCCAGCACGCAGGCGACGGCACAAGCCACGCGGACCCAGGCTCGACGCGGCAGCGCGACGCGCCGCCTCATCGCGTGCCCCGGCAGGATGGAAAACGCGAGCAGCCCCAGAACGAGGCGCCGGCCCGGGGTCCGGTGCGCGCCATGCGCCGCACCATCGCCGACTGGCAGGTCGGGCAGGTCGGGGGCGTCTCGGCAGCCGTCGTCGTCGCCATCGCGGCCGGACGCTCGTGGGGCGCGGCCATCGTCGTCGTCGTCGTCGCCGTGGCCTTTGCCGTGGACATCGTCGCTCGCGTGTCCTGCGTCGGCTCGGCGGTCGGCGTGGTTTTCACGCGCGCCATGCCGGTCGTCGATTCCGGCGTCCGCGCGCCGACTTCCCGGATCCGCCTGGCCAACGCGGGCCCATCGACCAGCGTCACGTTGCGGCCGTCGACGAAGGCCTTCGCCTCGGCGGTGAAGCTGCCCGAGGTGACGACGAAGCCGCCCGCCGCGCCGCGCGCGGCCATCACGCCAAAGAGTTCGCGCACCACGCCCACGCCGACCTTGAACGCCTTCCAGTGCTTGCACTGCACGAGGAAGGTCTCGTGGTCCTTGCGCAGGATCAGATCGACGCCACCATCGGCCCGCGCGCCGCCCTGCTCGACGACCTGGTAGCCCTGCCGCCGGAACGACTCGCCCACCAGCAGTTCGAAGTCGCGCCACGACATGCCGTCGAGCGCTAAAGCGGCGTCGGACCGCGTGACGGAGCCCAGCAAGGCTCGTCGCTTGCGACGCCGCAGGAACGACACCAGCGCACCGAGCAGGCACAGCGACGGCACCCCCCAGCGCGCCACGCCGGCGACGCCCGCGACCAGCGCGTGCTGCGCGAAGACCCCCATCTGTCCGGCCTGCATGGGACCCGCGGGCGGCGTCGCCAGCCGATCGAACAGCACGTGGGTCGCGAGCGCCAGGCCGATGCCGGCCCACCATGGCAACAGTGCCACGCCATCGATCACGCTGCCGGCACCGCTTCGTCCGCCTCGAGTCATCGCGCACTCCTTTGAAACAAGAGATGCTCGATCGTAAGACAAAGTTACATTGATTTGGCGTCGTCGGGGGGCGCGTCGGCCGGCATCGATAGACTGTTTCGCATGCCTCCTCTCCCTCTTCCATCGCTCTCCCCACCGGCATCGACCCGCCGCGCGCTCGTGGCCGGCGGCGCCGGTCTGCTGGCGCTGGCGGCCCTGCCCGTCCGGGCCGCGCCATCCGCGTCCGCCGCCGCCACCACCACGCCTTCGCCGCCGGAGGTCTGGCCGCAGATGCTGGCCGTGCCGGGCGGCGTGGCGCGACTGTCGCTGGGTCCCGCGGCGCGGCGGCCGGTCGCGCTGGAGAACGACATCCCGCTGCTGGTGACCGGCGATCCGATCGAATGGACCGCCATCGTCGGCATCCCGCTGGCGGCCGCGCCGGGTTCGCGGCACATCGTCGTGCGGGCGGCGGGCGAGCGCGAGCGTCGCCTCGACTATCCGGTCGCATCCAAGCGCTACAGCGAACAGCGGCTGAAGGTCGCGCCGGGCACGGTCGACCTGTCGAGCACCGACCAGGCGCGCTACGAACGCGAGCGGATCCATCTGAACCAGGTGATGGCGACCTTCACCGAGCCGGCTCCCGGCATCGCGATGCAGGACCTTCGCATGCGGGTGCCGGTGCCGGGCCGGCGTTCCAGCTCCTTCGGCCTGCGCCGCGTCTTCAACGGCCAAGCGCGCAATCCGCACAGCGGCATGGACATCGCCGCGGCCACCGGCGTGCCGGTCACGGCGCCGCTGCCCGGCCGCGTGCTCGACACGGGCGACTACTTCTTCAACGGCGGCACCGTCTGGCTCGACCACGGCGCCGGCCTGCTGACGATGTACTGCCACCTGAGCGCGATGGACTGCCGCCCCGGCGACCTGCTGGCCACCGGCGACCGCCTCGGCGCCGTCGGCGCCACCGGCCGCGTCACCGGCCCCCACCTCCACTGGAGCGTCCTCCTCAACCGCGCCATGGTCGACCCCGCCCTGTTCCTATGACCCTGTGACCTGGAGCTTCCACCAGCCACGATCGCAGCGCTTCCGTCATCCCGCCGACCGAGGCGCCGTCCAAGGACACGGTGGATCCGGCTCCGCCGGTCCACCCGTGTCGCCCCCTCGCAGGGGGTGGGCGAAGCGACACGCAGTGCGCGCAGCCTGGGGGTGAGCGCTCCTAGCAGGCCCCGGCGAGGCGGAGGGCGTCGATGGTGGCATCCATGAACGCATCGGCGGAATCGTCGTGGCAGCGATCGCAGACGTGCACCGTCTTGCTGTCGACGAACACGATGTCCACCACGCCTTCCCACAGGGCGCCGGCCTTGCGCTGCCGGGCATAGGGAACATAGGTGGCTTCGCGAGAGGTGATGACTTCAAGCATGCCGCCCAGTCTGCGCAGCGCGCATGACAAGGTAAAGGCAGCATCCGCCTTTCGCCGGAGATTCCGACTATTCCACGCCCGGCTGCCTGCGCCGCCCGCCGAAGGTCGACCACGCGATCAAGGCCAGCAGCGCGACCTGCACCGGCAGCCGCGCCACCAGCGCGGCATACGGAATCGACGGAAAAAGCTCCGGCTGCTGCAGCATGTAGAAGTGCGCCGGCGTGACGGCGAGCGTCAGCAGGAACAACCCGATGCCGGCCAGCCGGCGCGTCGGCCGCCACAGCAGCCCGGCCGCGCCCAGCAGTTCGAGCACGCCGCTCACCAGCACCGCCGCGCGCGGCCAGGGCATCCAGGGCGGCACGATGCGCATCTCGGTCTCGGTGAAGACGAAATGCGCGATCCCGCCGATCGCGAACCACAGGAAGACGAAGGCGATGCCCGCCATCCGCGCGCGGCCCGGGCGCGTGGTCGCGGGCCTATCCGACATGGTTTGCTCCTGCCGGCGCCACCGCCGGCTCTCGAACCGTCCTACCGATGGCCGTCCGGCGGCCGCGCAGTCGTGCAATCATGGCTCTCGTGCGCGGGACGATGTGTCCGCCCTCCGACTTCCGTTCATTCATTCCAGGAGCTTTCCATGACCCAGTACGCCACCATCAAGGGCCTCGTCACCTACACCCCGGGCGACGGCCTGCCGATCCCGATCCCCGAGGGCCGCATCGAGGTCATCGAGGCGCCCGACAGCATGACGCTCGGCTGGGAGGAAGCCGAAGGCGTGGTCGGCTCGACCGCCATGCCGCGCACCCAGTTCGAGGAATATGTCGAGGCCGGCAAGATCACGATGGAATCCTGATTCGACGGCTCAATCGTCGACGGTCGGCGCCGGTGCCTTGCGGCCACGCGCCGCCTTCTTGGCCGCGCGCGCCTCGTCGAGGCGGCGGCCCTCCTCCATCCAGTCCGCGAACTCCTCGGGCGTCTCCAGGGTGACGCCGCCCAGGCTGCCGTCGCGGAAGGCCTGCATGGTGAGCTCGGCCGCCTTCTGCAGGTTGACGCGGCCCTTGCCCAGCAGGGCGCCGCGCTTGCGGCCGATGGCTTCGAGGATCTCCTCGTCCTTCATGGTGGCGATGGCCGCGGCATCGCCTTCGAGCCCGAAGCGCCTGGCCAGCGCATCGGCATAGGAACGCTTGAGCACGTCGAGCAGCTCGAGCGCCACCTCCTCCTCGTCGTACGCGTTGCGGCCGATGGCGCCGCTGGCGGCGAGGTTGTAGCCGGCCTTGGCGGCGAGGATGCGCGGCCACAGCATGCCCGGCGTGTCCCAGAGATAGAAATCGTCGGCCAGCGTGATGCGCTGCTCCAGCCGGGTGATGCCGGCCTCGTCGCCCGTCTTGGCCTTCTTGCGGCCGCCCGCGAGCGTGTTGACCAGGGTCGACTTGCCGACGTTGGGGATGCCGCAGATCAGCACGCGCATCGGCTTGGCCATGCCGCCGCGCAGCGGCGCCAGCGCGTGGCAGGCGCCCACCAGCTGCTGCACCGCGTTGGTCTGGCTGGCGTCCAGGCCGATGGCGCGCGTCTCGGCCAGGGCGTTGTAGTGGGCCAGCCACCGGGCGGTGCGCGCGGGATCGGCGACGTCCTGCTTGTTGAGCACCTTGACGCCCGGCTTGTGGCCGGTGAGCTCGGCCAGCATGGGATTCGCGCTCGAACCGGGCAGGCGCGCATCGAGCAGTTCGATGACCACGTCGATGTCCTTGATGCGTTCGCCGATCGCCTTGCGCGTCAGGTGCATGTGACCGGGAAACCACTGGATCGCCATCGAGGTGTCTGCTTTCGTTCGTCGTCGTTCGGGGAGGTTGCAATTGTGAATGAATGCACGCGCCACCCCTATGATGACGGCCCAGCCCTGGCAAAGCGCCTCGCCGGTGCGGCGCCAGTCCCGTTCCCTTTCTTGCCGGAGTCGTCCATGAAGCCCGTATCCGCCCTGCTCCAGCGCCGCGCCAACAGCGGCTTGTACAGC
The DNA here is from genome assembly GCF_056679935.1 of Variovorax sp. PEI5. NCBI lineage: Bacteria > Pseudomonadati > Pseudomonadota > Betaproteobacteria > Burkholderiales > Comamonadaceae > Variovorax > Variovorax sp. PEI5. The sequence continues at coordinate 717,042 of NZ_CM155257.1, read as the reverse complement.
ACCAGCCCCGACGCCACCGTCTTCGATGCCCTGCAGGTGCTGGCCGACCACGAGGTCGGCGCGTTGGTCGTCCTGCGCGGCGATGCGCTCGCGGGCGTGTTCTCGGAGCGCGACTACACCCGCAAGGTGGCGCTGCAGGGCCGCAACTCGCGCGATGTCAAGGTGGCCGACATCATGACCGCCAACGTCTTCACGGTGGCGCCGGACACCCCGACGCAGGACTGCATGGCGCTCATGAGCCAGAAGCGCATCCGCCACCTCCCGGTGGTCCAGGGCGACAAGGTCGTGGGCATGCTCTCGATCCGCGACCTGATGGACGACCTGATCGCCGACCAGGAGCAGACCATCGACCAGCTGCGCACCTACATCCAGAGCTGAGACACCCGACGCGTCCATGAACACCACACCCCATGCCTGGCAGTTCTTCCGCGCGGGCGGCGTCGATCAGGTCGTCATCCGCACCGGCGCGGACATCGCGCGCATCGGCCAGCTCGACCAGAAGCTCTGGGTGGCACTGGCCTGCCCGACGCGCGGCATCGAGTTCGATCCCCGCACGCTCGACCTGATCGACACCGACCGCGACGGCCGCATCCGCCCGCCCGAGCTGATCGCCGCCTGCGAGTGGGCCTGCGCCCACCTGAAGGATCCCGACGAGCTGATCCGCGGCGGCGACGAGATCGCCCTCGACGCCATCGCCGACGTGCGCGACGAGGCCGATGGCGCGACGACGCCGCTGGCCGACGAGGCGCGCCGCATCCTGCAGCTGCGCGGCAAGGAAGGCGCCACCACGCTGGCGCTGGCCGACGTGACCGATCGCGCCCAGCTGCTCGACGCCATGCGCTTCAACGGCGACGGCATCGTCCCGCCCGAGAGCGCCGACGACGAGGCGGTGCGGGACGTGCTGAACCTGGTCATGAAGACGCAGGGCCAGGTCAAGGACCGCAACGGCCTCGATGGCGTCAACCGCGAGCAGGCCGAGGCCTTCTTCAAGCAGGCGCAGTCGCTGCAGGACTGGTTCGCCGGCGCCAGCGGCGACGCGCCCGATGCGCCCACGCCCGGCGAGACCGCGCTGGCCGCCGCGCAGGCGGTGGGCGCGGTGCGCGAGAAGGTCGACGACTTCTTCGCGCTGTGCCGCGTCGCGGCCTACGACCCGCGCTCGGTGGACGCCCTCAATCCCTCGATCGAGACCTACGAGGCGCTGGCCCTGCAGGACGTGGCCGTGCGCGCCGATGGCATCGCGCGGCTGCCGCTCGCCCCGATCGCGGCCGGCCGCGCGCTGCCGCTGCGCCAGGGCGTGAATCCGGCCTGGGCCGATGCCCTGTCGAAGCTGCAGCGCGATGCCGTGCGCCCCTTCGTGCGCGCCGATGCCGAGACGCTCGACGAGGCCGAATGGACCATCCTGCAGGAGCGCGTGAAGTCCTCGCGCAGCTGGCTCGCGGCCAAGCCCGAGACCAAGCTGGGCGCGCTGTCGGCCCAGCAGGTGGAGGACGCGCTGGCGCAGCGCGACGCCGTGATGGCGCTGATCGAGGAGGACGAGCGCATCGAGCCGCACAACGCGCGCCTGGCCGACCTGGAGAAGCTGCTGCGCTTCAAGCGCGACCTGCTCCTGCTGCTGACCAACTTCGTCTCGTTCAAGGCCTTCTACCAGCGCGAGGGCGCGATCTTCCAGGCCGGCACGCTCTACCTCGACGGCCGCAGCTGCGAGCTGAGCGTGGAGGTCGCCGATGCCGCCAAGCACGCCGCGCTCGCCGGCCTGGCCAAGGCCTACCTGGCCTACTGCCAGTGCACGCGCCAGGGCAAGACCATGACCATCGTCTCGGCCTTCACGGCGGGCGATGTCGACTTCCTGTTCGCCGGCCGCAATGGCGTCTTCTACGACCGCCAGGGCAACGACTGGGACGCGACCATCACCAAGGTGATCGAGAACCCGACCAGCGTGCGGCAGGCCTTCCTGTCGCCCTACAAGAAGTTCCTGCGCCTGATCGAGGAGCAGGTGGCCAAGCGCGCCGCCGCCAGCGATACGATCGCCCAGGGCTCGCTCAACACGCTCGCCACCACGTTGACGACCGCCGACAAGGCCGCCGCCACGCCGGCCGGCGCCACCGCCACGGCCAATGCCGCCGCCGGCGCCATCAAGCTGCCGGCGCGCATCGACGTCGGCACCGTGGCCGCCCTGGGCGTGGCATTGGGCAGCATCAGCGCCGTGCTGGTGGGCATCTTCGCCAAGTTCGTCGACCTCGGGCAGTGGATCCCGGTGGCGGTGCTGGGCATCGTGCTGGCCATCTCGGGCCCGAGCATGCTGATCGCCTGGCTCAAGCTGCGCCAGCGCAGCCTGGGTCCGATCCTGGATGCGAGCGGCTGGGCCATCAACGGCCGCATGCGCGTGAACGTCCGCCTGGGCGGCTCGCTGTCGCAGACGGCGCACCTGCCGTCGAACTCGCGGCGCAGTCTGCGCGACCCCTATGCCGAGCGCCATGGCGTGGCCCGCACCATCGCGGCGGTGGTCGTGGTGCTGGCGCTGGCCGCCGTGGCGTGGCGCTTCGGCTGGCTCGATTCGCTGCTGCCGGCCGGACTGCAGCGCGGTCAGCCGGTGGTGGTGGTGCGCCCGGCCTGAGGACCGGCTCCCGGCGCCCGTCGAGCGCCGTGGCGGCGCCTCAGCGCCGCGCCGCCGCCATCGACTTGCCGACCTCGACGGTGCCCTGCGCGGCGCCGCTCTGCGGCACGGTCTCCCCGCCCCGGTCGGTGACCTGGTCCAGGCGTGCCGCCAGGCGCTCGGCCGCGTCGTCGTGCAGGCCGACGAACACGCCCTGGGTCAGCGTCACGTGCGCCGCCTCGAAGCCGCCCGCGCCGGCGCACAGCACCGTGCGGTTGGGCGCGTCCTGCGACGCCAGCACCAGCATCGCCGGCACCACCGCCTCGGGCTGGAGCGCGGCCAGCACCTCGGGCGGCATCAGGTCCTCGGTCATGCGCGTGGCCGCCGTCGGGGCCAGGCAGTTGACGCGGATGTCGTGCTTGGCGCCCTCGATGCCCAGGGTCTGCATCAGTCCGACCAGGGCCATCTTGGCGGCGCCGTAGTTGCTCTGGCCGAAGTTGCCATACAGGCCCGAGGACGAGGTCGTCATGACGATGCGGCCATAGCGGCGCTCGGTCATGTGCGCCCAGACCGCCTTGGTGCAGTTCACCGCGCCCATCAGGTGCACGTCGACGACGCGCCGGAAATCGTCCAGGTCCATCTTGGCGAAGGTCTTGTCGCGCAGGATGCCGGCGTTGTTGACCAGGATGTCGACGCGGCCCCAGGTGTCGATGGTGGTGGCGACCATGGCCCGCACGGCATCGAAGTCCGTCACCGAGGCGCCATCGGCGATGGCCTCGCCGCCGGCGGCGCGGATCTCGTCGACCACCGCCTGCGCCGCGCTCACGGACCCGCCCGATCCATCGCGCGCGCCGCCGAGGTCGTTGACCACCACGCGGGCGCCACGCCGCGCCAATGCCAGCGCATGGGCCCGGCCCAGGCCGCCACCCGCGCCGGTGACGATGGCGACGCGGCCGGAGAAATCGATGTTGCTCATGGAAAGGAACGCCTTCTCGCGATCGAAACAAACAAGCCCGGGGTTGTAGCGCAAAGCGGCCTCGTGGACGGCTGCGCAGGTGACATCGCCAGCGTCATCGACCGCCGCCCGCCGCCACGGGTTCAGGTGGCGCGATGGGCGGCCTCGCAATAGGCCAGCAGCTGGTCGATCTCGGCCGACTTGTCGAAGAAGGCATCGGCGCCCAGGGCGCGCGAGCGCTCGCGCATGTCGTTGGTGGCGTAGTTGCTCAGCACCACCACCTTCTGGTGGGCGGCGCGGTCACGGCAGGCGCCGACGACGCCCAGGCCGTTGCCCTGCTGCAGGAACAGGTCGACGATGGCCAGATCCCACTCGTCGTGATGGTCGTGCAGCCAGTGCACCGCCTCGTCCTCGGTGCTGGCGTGGGCGACCACGGTCGTGTCGGCGACGTCTTCGAGGAATCCGACCAGGTTTTCTCGGATGACCGGGTTGTCTTCGACCAGATAGGTCCTGAAAGCCATGAGTGAATGGGGCAAAGTGATCGCGCTGGAGCGCTGGATGAGGGGCGTGGCGCCATGATGGGCAGCGCACCATTCCGGGGATGGTGGGCCGGGCAAGCCAATCAGGGTAGGCCACCTCCTACCGCGTCCGTCCGCCGCGCGGTCGCGCGCGTCCGCGTCCTCATGCCGTGACCACGGCGCGCCGGGGGCGCCCGGTGCCCGATCCCTTGCCCAGCCGCGCCGGCGACACGTACTGCTGGCGATAGATCTCGAACGGCATCGTGTCGCCGGCCTCGACCTGCTTCTGCGCCTCCACCGAGGCCGCGCTCTCCTGCTCGAACTGCGCCTGCCTGCTGCTCGACAGCGGCGTGGCCAGCAGGGTGGCGCGGGTGGCCTCGGAGCGCGCGCCGACGAACTCGGTGAACGAATCGCCATGCTGCCCGGCCATGACCGCGAGCACCCGCGCCGATGGCAGGCGGTCGGGATCATCGAGCGCGGCGACGGCCGCCTCGAGTGCTTCCGCATGCAGCCGGCCGCCGTGCGCGGCATCCATCGCCGCGGCGATGGGCCGGCACTGCGCGACCAGTTCGCGGCCCCAGTCGACCAGACCGATCTCCTGGCCGTCGCGCAGCAGCCGCAGGCCCGGCTCGCGGCCACGCGCGGCCGTCAGGTGCTGGTTGTGCGCCAGTTCGGCGATCTCCTGGGGCGTGTCGCGCGGACTGTCCTCGAGCAGGCAGTGCAGCAGGAAGACATCGAGGAAGCGGATCGTCGGCGCCGCGATGCCGACGGTCTCGAACGGATCGAGGTCCATCAGGCGCACCTCCACGTACTCCACGCCGCGCTCGCGCAATGCGTGCAGCGGGCGCTCGCCCGGGTGGATCACGCGCTTGGGCCGGATGGTGCCGTAGAACTCGTTCTCGATCTGCAGCAGGCTGGTGGCGAGCTGGTTGTACTCGCCGCCCGGGTTCTGCACGCCGATGGATTCGTAGGCCGGCCAAGGCCGCGTCAGCGCGTCCTGCAGCGAGGCCGCATAACCCTCCAGGCCGTTGTAGCTGACCTCCAGCGAGGCCTGCGCCTCGCTCTGGTAGCCCAGGCGCCCCATGCGCAGCGAAGTGCCGTGGGGCATGTGCATGGTGCTCTCGCCGATCGGCTGGAGCTCGTGCGGTCGGCCATCGACGAAGCTCGAGCACAGCGCCGGCGAGGCGCCGAAGAGATACAGCAGCAGGAACGCGTGGCGCCGGAAGTTGCGGATCAGGCCGAAGTACTGCTCGCTCGACACCTCCGGCAGCGACCAGTTGTAGTGGATGCCCGAGATGGTCTGCATGCGCCGGCCATAGCGGTGCCCCAATCCCATGCGGTAGACGCTCTTGGCCCGTCCGACATTGGAATTGCCATAGCGCCCGATCGGGATGGTCTCGTCGGTCGGCAGTCCGCAGGGCATGCTCGACACCCACAGCCGCTCGTCGCCCGCGGCGTCCAGCACGGCATAGGTGAAGCGATGCACGTCGGTCAGCTCCTCGAGGGCGGCCTCGACGCTGCCGTGCACGCCGGTGATGAGCTCGACCTGGGATTCGCTGAAGTCGGTCGTGATGTGGGCGTGCGTCAGGGCCGAGCCCAGCGCCGCCGGATGGGGCGTGAGCGCCAGCAGGCCATCGGGCTGCGCGCGCAGGCTTTCCTTCTCGATGCCGCGGCGCATGCCTCTTAGCCGGTCGGGCGCAAGCGCCGCCAGCCGCTCCTGTAGTTTGCTCATTGTTTGGGTCGCCCGTCGAACGTCATGGGGCTGGAAGTTAGCATTTATGCGCAGGGGCTGCTGCCGGAGGTCATCCCTTCCTGGCCCGGGCGCGCCGGTCGAGCCGGCCGCCCTCAGGCGCGCGCCAGCACGCGCCGCAGGAAGGCCTCCAGGTCGGCGATCTCCTCCATCGAGACCGAGTGCTCGATCGGGTATTCGTGCCACTCGACCGCATGGCCGAGTTCCTCCAGCAGCCGGCGCGTGGCCGCCGCGCGCGCCGGCGCGACCACGCCGTCGCGCGAGCCGTGCGCGAGGAAGATCGGCGTCTCGCGATTGGCCGCGCTGCGCTCGGCCGCGGTCGTCGGCGCCAGCGGCAGATAGCCCGACAGGCCGACGATGCCCGCGAGCCGCTGGCCATGGCGCAATCCGGTCAGCAGCGCCATCGCGCAGCCCTGCGAGAAGCCGGCGACGACGATGCGCTCGGCCGGGATGCCGCGCGCCACCTCGGCCGCGATCAGCGACTCGATGGCCGCGCGCGAGGCGTGCAGGCCGGCGGCGTCCTCGGGCTGGCCGGGGCCGGCGATGTCGTACCAGGCCGGCATCGGATAGCCGCCGTTGATGGTGACCTTCATGACCGGCGCGTTCGGGAACACGAAGCGCACCGGACCGACCGACGACAGGTCGAGCTCGCGCGCGATCGGCACGAAGTCGTTGCCATCGGCGCCCAGGCCATGGATGACGATGATCGATGCGACCGGATTCGGCGCGGTCAGGAGTTCGATGGGAGGCAGGGGGGCGGTGGACATGATCGGACCTCGAAGGGAAAAAGTACGACCCGAACCTTAGCCTACCGCCTCGATGCCACGCCGCCGCGGGGACTAGGCTGGGGCTGCGCCGCGACGCGGACGCCACCCCTCACCCACGACCGAGAAGCCCCCCCGATGACCGCCTCACACGACCTGCACGATCCCATGTCCTCCGATCCCCGCCCGGAGGCCCCGTCCGTTTCCACGCCCCTCGACGCCGCCACCGCGCCAGCCGATGCGCCGGTCCGGGCCGACACCCGCGACGCGCCCGCCGCGCCCTTCGTCAAGGCCAAGTTCGACGGCCTGGTGCTGGTCTGCGGCCAGTGCGAGAAGCGCAGCAGCGGCCCGTCCAAGCTCACCGCCAAGGACGCCCGCAAGAGCCTGAAGAGCGCCCTGGGCGCCCAGCGCTCGCGCCTGCGCATCGTCCAGTCGTCCTGCCTGGGCCTGTGCCCGAAGAAGTCGATCGCAATCGCGGCGGCGGCCCAGGGCTCGCCCGCGCTGCTCGCGGAAGTGCGCAACGAGCGCGAGTTGAAGGCCGTCGCCGCGCGCCTGGCGGGGCGCTCCGAACCCACCTGAAACCACCGGGGGCCGCAGGGCCGCCGCGCGTGGCCTTCGCGTCGCCGCGCGACCCGAACGGTGGAATTCTTCGGTATTCACCACCGTTCGACAGTGCTTAGGACGTGACTTTTCTCACGCCAAAAATCGCGTGAATACCCTAGCTTCCGGCTCTCGAATCGTCACCGAATGTGACTTGAAACGTAAAAACAGGACAGCGGCTGTGGTCGTCAAGAACGCCGAGCCGCGCCGGAGCCGGTGACCGGGCCCGAGGGCCGATCACTGGTCGTTTCGACGTCACTTTCAGGAGATGGACATGAAGGCTTTTTCTCATTCTCGATTCAGGTCCCTGGCTTGCGCCGCGGCCGTGACCGCCGCCCTGGCGGCGTTGGCCGGCTGCTCGTCCAGCGGTCAGCTGGGCGCATCGGCGGGCGGCGAGAGCAGCGCCTCGCCCGGCGGACTCGGTGGCGGCAACAAGGACGGCGCCGCCGACAACCAGGGCGGCATGAATGGCGTCGGCGAGAGCAAGGACACGGCGGGCAACTCGGGCGGCACGGGCGGCACGGGCGACTCCGGCGGCGTGGCGGGCGGCGGCGGCACCGGAGGCACTGGCGGCAGTGGCGGCACCGACGTGGCCGGTGGCACGGGCGGCACGCCCGGCGGGATCCCCGGCGGCGTGCCTGGTGGAGTCCCCGGCGGCGTCCCTGGCGGCATCCCGGGCGACGGCACGGGCACGCCCACCGTCGTGGCCTCGGCCGGCGGGCAGTTGCTGGACAAGGCCGGCCAGGTCGTCACGGGCGCCGGCCAGGTCCTCGCGGGCGCGGGACAGCAGCCGGTCGTCGGCGGCGTGCTGGCGAACGCGGGCGCCACGGTCGGCAGCGCCGGCAGTGCCGTCAGCAGCGGCCTCGGACAGCTCGGCACCGGCCAGGACACGGTCGGCCGCACGCTCGCCGGCCTGCCGGCGGTGGTCGACGGCGCCGGCGCGACGGTGTCGAGCACCGGCACGCTGGTCGCGTCGATCGCCGATGGCACGCCGCTCGGCGTCGTCACGGATGCGGCCGGCGGCGCGGTGAACCGGATCGGTGGCGGCGTCGGCACGCTGGCCGACAAGCTCGACGGCCTGGCCGGCGCGACCACGGTGCGCCAGGTCACGAGCGGCGTCAGCCAGGTCGTCGCCCGCATCGACAGCCTGCCGACATTGACGCAGCGGATCGGCGACGGCACGGGCATCGGCCAGCCGGTCGATGCGCTGGTCGACGGCGTCGGCGCGCGCATCCAGCAATTGCCGGGCGGCTCGCTGACGGCCCTGACGCAGCCCCTGGGCGCGACCGTGGCCAGCGTCGGCGGCCTGGTCACGTCGACCTCCACCGGTGGCGCTGGTGGCGCGGGCGGCATCGCTGGCGGCCTGCCCGGCGCGCTGGCCGGCGTGACGGGAGCGGTCGGCGGCACGACGCCGGGCGGCCTGGTCGGCGGCGCGGTGGCCGGCCTGCAGAACACCATCGGCAACGTCGCGGGCATCGGCGGCGCCACGGCACCGGGGACCGGCGTGGTCGCGGGCATCGGTGCCGGCGCCCTGGTCGGCGCGGTGAACGTGGGCGGCGTGGCGGGCGTGGGCGCCGGGGTCGGCACCGGCGCGACGCCGGGCGTGGTCGGCGGCGCGCTGGCGGCGGTCGGCGGCCTGGCCGGTGGTGCGCTCGCCGGCGGCGCGGGCACCCCGGGCGGCGGCCTGGCGGCGCCGGTGACGCAGCTGGCGACGGGCCTCGCCTCCGGCATCGGGGCCGCGGTCCCGGCGGTGGTGTCGCCGGTGGTGGCGACGGTGGCCGCGGTCCCGGTCGCGACGACGGTCTCGACGGTCGCCGGCGGCGTCGGCGCGGTGGCCGGCCAGACGGCCGGCCTGGTCGGCGGCACCGTGGGCGCCCTGACCGGCGGCTCGGCCGGCGGCGCCACGGGTGCGACCGGTGGTGGCCTGCTGGTCGGCGCCGGCGCCGTCCTCGGCCTGGGCGGACGCGGCATCGCGAAATGAGCGGACGCGCCATGCCGATTCCATTGCTTCGTGTCGGCATGGCGTTCGCGCTGGCCGGCGGTGCCATGGCCGTGCAGGCCCAGAGCACGCGGCCGGGCAACCCGCTGGACCAGCTGCCCGCGCCCGCCGCGGTGCCGGCGCCGCGCGATCCGGCGCCACGGGTCGAATTGCGCGCGCCGGCCGGTCCGGGCGCCGGTCGCCTCGACCAGCGCCTGACGCCATCGCGCTTCGACATCGAGGGCGTGCGCGCCCTGCCCTTCGCCCGCGTCGCCGCGCTGTTCGCGCCGCTGGCCGGGCAGCCGACCACGGTGGCGCAGCTGGTGCAGCGCGCCACGGAGGCCAGCGCGCTGTATCGCGAGGCCGGCCATCCGCTGTCCTTCGTCTTCGTGCCCGACCAGACCTTCGCCGATGGCGTGGTGCGGGTGGTGGCGGTGGAAGGCTATCTGGCGAGCCTGCGCATCGAGGGCGAGGCCGGACCGGCCGAAGCCAAGGTGCGGGAGATCGCGGCGCCGCTGCTGGCCGAGCGCCCATTGCGCCAGGCCACCTTCGACCGCGTGACGCAACTGCTGGCGCGCCTGCCCGGCATGACGGTGGCGGCCACCGCGTCGATGCCCGGCACCACCGATGGCGCCACCGCGCTGGTCCTCAAGGTCACGCGCCGGCCCTACGACGTCTCGCTCGGCGCCGACCTGCGCCAGCCGCGCTCCCGCGCCGTCCTCAACGGCATCTGGAACGACCCCTTCGTCGCCGGCGGACAGCTGAGCGCCTCGACCCTGGTGGGCGACTTCTCGCGCGAGCGGCTCTTCACGCTCGGCTATACGCAGCTGGTCGGCCCGGACGGGCTGGCCTGGCGCGCCAGCCTGACGCGCTACAGCGGCTATCCGGACAGCCGGCTCGGCCCCGGCGCGCCGATCGAGCGCCACAACACCAACCGCCGCGCCGAACTCTCGGCCAGCTATCCCCTGCGGCTCGATGCGCACGGCAGCCTGACGCTCAACGGCGGCTTCTATGCCGTCGACAACGCCGACGACTACCGGGTGCCGGCCAATGGCGCCACCCTGAGCGAGGACACGCGGGTGCGCGCGCTGTTCGCGCAGGTGGCGTACGTCGACGCCACGCCCGGCCGCACCCGCAGCGCCGGCGCCCTGCTGGCCCAGGGCCTCGACGCCCTCGGCGCCCAGGCGGTGGTGCGCAGCAACATCGCCGCGCTCAATGGCGACAGCCTGGCGCGGACCCGGTTCACGCGCCTCGCGCTCGACGCCAGCCAGCGCGACCGCTTCGGCGGCGGCTGGGGCACCGGGGTGTCGTTCGGTGGCCAGTACAGCGGGCAGTCGCTCGCCGCCTCGGAACGCATCGCCTTCGGTGGTCCGCGCTTCGCGCGCGGCTATGCCCCGGGCGATGGCGCGGGCGACACCGGCTGGGGCGTGGGGGTCGAGGTGAACCGGCAGTTCGGCTTCGAGACGAAGTGGCTGCGGCAGGTCGAACCCTATGTGCTGCTGGAAGCGGCCCGCGTCTCGACGCGCCTGGGCGAGCCGGCGCCGCGCGATCTGCGCTCGGTGGCGCTCGGCCTGCGGTTCTCCGATGCGCGCCACTACAGCATCGACGTCGCACTCGCCAGGCCCACCGGCGACGCGACGCTTAACAACCCCCAGCGCAAGGCGCGCGTCAGCCTCCAGCTGAGCTACCGGCTGTGAACGTCCGGCCCGGCCCCGGGTGCGCTCAGCGCGCCGTGGCGGCCTGCCGGCAGCGCTCGACGTTGCGCGCGAACAGGGTCGCCAGGCCGGGCTCGCAGACCGGGCTGGCCGGCACCAGCCGGCACAGGCCGACCACCACGTAGTCCGACACCGCCGTGGTGCAGGCCGCGTAGGGCGCCAGGTCGGGATTGGTGCGGGTCTTGAAGTCCCAGTCCTCGGAGAAGGCCACCATGCGCGCGGTCGCGCCCTCGAAGAAGTCGCGGTCGTCGGCGCGCACGGCCGCTTCCATGCGCGGCAGCTCGTCGTCGAGGAAGCGCATGGCGGCGGCCGGGAACAGCGCCGGATCCTGCGGCGGCAACTGCGCGCGCGCCGGCTGCACGGCCAGCAGCGCGAGCGCGGCCAGCAGGCCGGCCACGCCGCGCCGGCCACGCATGGACATCCGAATCGTCATGGGCACTCCCCTAAACTCCCGGTCATGGCTTCTCCTTCCTCCCGACCGCCGCGCATGCTCGAGCGCGGCATCCTGTGCGTGCTGATCGGCATCGCCGTGCTCCTCGGTCCGCGCTTCCTGCAATCCCCGATGTGGCGCGACATGGTCGGCGGCGCGTACCTGGTCGGCTGGTTCGCGCTGGTGCTGGGCCTGGCGCTGATCGCGGGCGAACTGCTCAAGCGGCTGCGCGGGCGCCCGCGCTGAAGGTTGCCGCACCGGCCGCGGGACAGATGGGACGCCGCCACCATCGAGCCGGCCCGCCTCAGTGCCGGCCGAGCAGGCGCTTGGCGCCCTCGACCACCGCCAGCACCACGGCGCCGGCGGCGATGCCCACGGCCGCGTTGGCCAGCATCGAGCCGATCGAACCCACCAGGCCGCCGATGCCGGCCGCCCAGGCCTCGACCGCATGGCCCACGGCCGGCACGCCATGCACCAGGATGCCGCCGCCGACCAGGAACATGGCGGCCGTGCCGACCACCGACAGCGCCTTCATGAGCCATGGCGCCGCGGCCAGGATGGCGCGGCCGAGGGCGCGCGCGGCATTGCCGGGGCGCCGGCTGAGGTAGAGCCCGGCATCGTCGAGCTTGACGATGCCCGCCACCAGGCCATAGACGCCGGCCGTCATGACCAGCGCGATGCCGGTCAGCACCGTCACCTGCGTGCCGAACGGCTGGCCGGCCACGGTGCCCAGCGTGATGACGATGATCTCGGCCGACAGGATGAAGTCGGTGCGGATGGCGCCCTTGACCTTGTCCTTCTCCAGCGCCACGACATCGACCCGGTCGGCGGCGACGGCGCGCGCCAGGCGGGCCTCGTCGCTCTCGCGTTCCTTCGGATGCAGGAAACGGTGGGCCAGCTTCTCGACGCCCTCGAAGCACAGGAAGGCGCCGCCCACCATCAGCAGCGGCGTGATGGCCCAGGGGGCGAAGCTGCCGATGAGCAACGCCGCCGGCACCAGGATCGCCTTGTTGATGAACGAGCCCTTGCACACCGCCCAGACCACCGGCAGTTCGCGGTCGGCCTTGACGCCGGTGACCTGCTGGGCATTGAGCGCGAGGTCGTCGCCCAGCACGCCGGCGGTCTTCTTGGCCGCGAGCTTGGTGAGCACGGCGACGTCGTCGAGGACGCTCGCGATGTCGTCGATCAGGAGGAAGAGGCTGGAGGCCATGGAGAAGCGGTACCGGGGAGGAAAAAGAGCGGCGGAGCTTAGCGCGGCCACGCGGCCCGCCGGCCAAGACCCGCGACCGTCCTACGGCCCGACGCGCCGCGCCGGCCGGCCATGGCGGCGCGGGCGCGGCCTCAGACGACGCTGCGCTTGAGGCGGATCTCCTCGATCTTCACGGTGCCCAGCGCGGTGGTCTTGGCGGTCTTCATCTCGCGCTTGAAGCCGGCGAGCTCGAAGAAGCGCATGGCGCGGTCGTTGCGCAGGGGCACCCACAGCGTGACGGTGGTGCAGCCCTCGTCCTCCAGCCCTTCGCGCGCGGCATCCCACAGCGCCACGCCCACGCCCCGGCCCCAGTGCTCGGGCTTGATGTGGAGCGCCCAGATCTCGCCGGTGGTCGAGGGCGTCTTGGGATCGCGCGAGCGGTCGAAGCCGACGAAGCCGACGATCTCGGTGCCGCGCACGGCGACCTGCACCTGCGGCTCGCTGAACTCGATGGCCTCGCGCCACTTGGATTCGCGCGTGGAAGGCGCGAGGGTGCGCAGTTCGTCCTCTGGGAGGATGCCGGCATAGGCGGCGTTGGCGGCGGCGGCGTGGACTTCGGCGATGGCCCTGGCATCGCGCATCGTGGCAGGGCGGACTTCGTAATCAGACATGGAGGACAGACAGGAAAAAAGAGAAGGAAAGCGATCGGTGGCACCAGCGCGCGGAGGTCGCGCGCACCGGCCCCGCGACGGCACCGGCGGCGCCGGGATCCGACGGCTCGCCGGCGTCCGGCGCGACCGGCGCCGAGCGCAGCGGCCGCGGGGGAATCAGAGACCGTCGCGGGCCGGCTATTGTCGCCGCGCCGCTAAACTGCCCTTCCACGTTTTCCCCATCGCATTCCCGGAGACCTCCCATGGCCAAAAGTCAGCAACGCAGCAACAAGGAAGCCAAGAAACCGAAGAAGGACACTTCGCCGCCCAAGCTGCCCTCCTCCAACGGCGAACCGGTCGTGCGCACCATGACCACCGCGGTCATCCCGCGCGGCAAGCTCAAGGACAAGTGAGAAGCGGCGGGCCCCCGGTGACGCAGCCATCCCCGCCCCGCCCGCCGGCCGCCGCGACTCCCGTGGCCCCGGCCGCCCAGCCGCGCAACCCGCTGCACGGCCTGACGCTGGAGGCCATCGTCACGGCGCTGCAGGCGCACTACGGCTGGCCGGGCCTGGCCGAGCGCATCCCGCTGCGCTGCTTCACCAGCGATCCCAGCATCGCGTCGAGCCTGAAGCTGCTGCGCAAGACGCCGTGGGCGCGCGAGAAGGTCGAGGGCCTGTACCTGTTCATGCTGCGCGAGCAGCGGCGCGACGCGGCGCGCGCGGACGACGCCCGATGAAGGCGCGCCTGGCGTCGCCCGAGGTCGAGTTCGCCATCGCGCCGGCGCAGACCGTGCTGCGCGCCGCCGAGGCCGCCGGCATCGACCTGCCCAGCTCGTGCCGCAACGGCACCTGCCGCGCCTGCATCTGCCTGCTGACGGCCGGCCGGGTGCGCCACATCATCGAGTGGCCGGGCCTGAGCGCCGAGGAGAAGGTCGAGGGCTGGTTCCTGCCCTGCGTGGCCGAGGCGCTCGACGACATCGAGATCGCCTCGCCGCTGCTCTAGCGCGGCGCGCGGTCCCCGACTCCCCGCGCTCCGGCTCCGGAGACTCAGTTGACGATGCGGTCGCGTCGGGCCAGCGACGGGAACAGCCTGAACCAGGCCAGCGCCACCGCGACCGTGCCGACGCCGCCCAGCACCACCGAGCCGACCGGCCCCAGCAGCGCCGCCGTGGCGCCGGACTCGAACTCGCCGAGCTGGTTGCTCGCGCCGATGAAGATCGAGTTGACCGCACTGACGCGCCCGCGCATCGCATCCGGCGTCTCCAGCTGCACCAGCGTCTGGCGGATGACGACATTGACCATGTCGGCCGCGCCCGAGATCGCCAGCGCGATCAGCGACACCATGAAGCTGCGCGAGATGCCGAACACGATCATGCAGACGCCGAAGGCCGCCACCGCGATCAGCAGCGTGCGCCCGACGCGGCGCTCGATCGGCCGGCGCGTGAGGATGATCGAGGCCACCAGCGCGCCCACGGCCGGCGCGCTGCGCAGCAGGCCCATGCCCCACGGACCGGTGTGCAGGATGTCGCGCGCATAGATCGGCAGCAGCGCCACCGCGCCGCCCAGCAGCACCGCGAACAGGTCGAGCGAGATGGCACCCAGCACGGGCTTGCGGCGCCAGATGAAGTCGACGCCGGCGAAGATCGTCGCCAGGGTCACCGGCTCGCGCACGCGCGCCGGCTGCACATAGCGCAGGCCCGCCACCAGCACCCCGCCGATGGCGAACAGCAGCACGCTGGCGCCATAGACCACGCCGGTGCCGGCGGCGAACAGCAGGCCGCCGAGCGCCGGCCCGCCGATGATCGCGCCCTGCATGCCGGCCGAGCTGAAGGCCATCGCGCGCGGCAGCATCAGTGGCGGCACCAGCATCGGCGTGAGCGCCTGCTGGGCCGGCATCTGGAAGGCCCGCACCGCGCCCAGCACCACCGACAGGCCGAGCAGCAGGGCGCGCGAATCGTGGTTCTCCATGTGCGCCAGCAGCAGCGTCAAGGCGACCAGGCCCTGCACCGCGAAGCACACCGCCACGATGCGGCCGCGATGGTGGCGGTCGACGATGTGGCCGGCGTAGAGCGCCAGCACCAGCGCCGGCGCGAACTGGTAGAGCCCGACCAGGCCGAGGTCCCAGGCGCTGGCCGTGAGGTCGTACATGTGCCAGCCGATCGCCACCAGCAGCATCTGGCTGGCCGCCGTGCCGAACAGTCGCGCCATCCACATGCGCATGAAGGGACGCTCGCGGGTCAGGTCGGAGAAGCTCGGTGGTGCCAGGGCCTCCGCGGCGACCTGGGGGCCGCCATCGCGGGCGGAAGCGGAGGGGGGAACGGCATCGGGCATCCGATCGAGAATAGCCCATGCTCCCCGACCCAGGCCCGCACTCGGCCGTTCCGCCCTCGCCCTGCCCCGGCCCCGCGCCCTTCGCCCACCACGAGGACGCGCACCTGCTGGTCCTGGACAAGCCCGCCGGCCTGCTGTGCGTGCCGGGACGCGGCAGCGACAAGCAGGACTGCCTGAGCGCGCGCGCCCTGGCGCGCTGGCCGGATGCGCGGGTGGTGCACCGGCTCGACATGGCCACCAGCGGCCTGGTGCTGATGGCGCGCGACGCGGCGACCCAGCGCGCGCTGGGCGACGCCTTCGCCCGGCGCGAGATCGACAAGCGCTACGAGGCGATGGTCGATGGCGTGCCGGTCGCGGACCCATCGACCGCGGCGGCCCCCTCGGACGCCGCGGACGTGGAGGACCTGGAGGACGTGCCCGGAGCGGCGGGCTGGTCGGTGATCGATGCGCCGATCGCGCCGGACTGGCCGCGTCGCCCGCTGCAGAGGATCGACGCCGCCGGCAAGCCGAGCCTCACCTGGTGGCGCCTGCTCGCGACTTCGACGGACCGGCGCGCGAGCCGGCTGCTGCTGGCGCCACGGACCGGCCGGACGCACCAGCTGCGGGTGCATCTGGCCGCCATCGGCCATCCGATCCTGGGCGATGCGCTGTATGGCGATGCCGCCGTGCGGGCCCGCTCACCTCGCCTGCTGCTGCACGCGAGCGTGCTGGCGCTGCGGCATCCGGCCACCGGCGCGCTGCTGCGCTTCGAGAGTCCGGTGCCGTTCTAGGGCGGCCCGGTGCGGCGGGCTCACTCGCCCTTGACCACCAGCACCGGCATCGGCGCGTCCTGCAGCACGCGCTGCGTGACGCTGCCCAGCAGCAACTTCTCGATGCCGGTGCGGCCGTGCGAGCCCATCACGATGAGATCGGCGCCGAGACCGACGGCGGTGTCGACGATGCCCTCGTGCACGACGTGCCCGTCGACCACCCGCTGGTCGCTGTGCAGGCCCTCGGCCGCCAGGGCCTCGACGCCATGGGCCAGCGCCGCGCGGGCACTGGCCGTGGCGGCGGCGAGGTACTCGTTCTGGCCGAGCGCGTAGTCGGCGCCGACGCCGATGAAGGGGTAGTTGTCGATGACGTGGATCAGCGTGATGCGGCTGCCGAAGGCCAGTGCCAGGCCGCTGGCCTTGCTGACCGCCAGCATGGACGTCTCGGAGCCATCGATGGGAACCAGGATGTGATTGAACATGGGCGGACCTGTGCGGCGAAAGCCAAAGGCCGCAATTTACCCTGCCTGCGTGTCGCCCTGGAAGCCGCCCCGGCGGCAGGTGACGACCAGCGTGTCGCGGTGTCCGCCGGCCAGATGATGGCCGTCTCGATCGGACAGCGGCTGGATCGGCGTCGACTCGTGGATCACCCGGGCGTCGTCGAGCAGCAGCAGGCTCCAGGGCGCGGTCAGGGTGAAGCGTTCGCCGCGCGGGCCGTCGGCCTCGAAGACGCGCGTCTCGCCGCCCCGGATGCCCTCGCGCGCCACCAGCATCACCGCCACCAGATCGACACCATCGCGGTGCGCGCCCTCGGGCGTCGGCCGGCCGATGCCGCCGGCGGTGTCGATGCGGAACTGGTGCGCCTCGACGAACCAGGGTCGCGCGCCATGCAGTTCGCTGGCGACATCGGCGATGCGGCTCAGCAGCCGCCGCCAGGCCGGCCGCGCCACGCTGTCGGCCTTCATGGGCGCGAACCAGCGATGCATGCCGCCATGCAGGGCGTTGTATTCGACCGGCTGCCAGTGGGCGCGCTGGGCGACCGGCGTCACCGCGTCGCCATCGACCGCGAAGCAGGCATGGCGCCGCTGCCGGTAGCGCCCGCCATCCTTCAGGTAGGCATCGGGTGGCAGGTCGTCCCAGTCGACGCGCAGCGCGTCGAGGTCCTCGAGCGGCAGGCCCAGCCATTCGGCGACACCGGACGGCGCCAGCACGGCATAGCCCTGGCTGCGCAGCAGTCCGGCGACCTCGGCCGGCGCGGCGGCCGGCGGCGCGAAGGCGGGGGTGCTCATGGGTGGCCCGGCCAGCCGGACCGCACCGCCACGCGGGCGGCGCGCTGGCTCATGCCTCGACCTTCACGCCCTTCCAGAAGGCGACGCGATCGCGGATCTCGTCGGCCTCGGGCTTGGGATCGGCGTAGTACCAGGCCGCATCGGCGTTGAGCTCGCCGTTCACCAGTAGCGAGTAGTAGTTCGCCGCGCCCTTCCAGGGGCAGGTGGTGCGGTGGTTGCTGAAGGTGACGAAGTCGCGGTTGAGCGAATCGATCGGGAAGTAGTGGTTGCCTTCGAGCACGACGATGTCGTCGCTCTCGGCGATGGTGGCGCCGTTCCAGGTTGCTTTCATGTGATCTCCAGGGAGCCGCCGGCGGCGGCGCGGATGCATCGGGCGACGAGGTGTCGGATGCGTGGGAATGGTGTCATTGTGCCGCGCCGGGCGCCTGCAGCCAGTGGACGCTGAACAGGCGGTCCGCATCGGTCCAGACGGCCTTGGGCGTGAAGCCGGCCCGGACGGCCAGCGCGCGCAGGTCGTCGATGGTGAACTTGTGCGAATTCTCGGTGTGCAGGGTCTCGCCCTCGGCGAACTCGTAGGTCCGGCCCTCGAAGGTCACCGTCTGGCGCCGCCGGCTGACCAGGTGCATCTCGATGCGCCGGTGCGGCGCGTTGTAGAAGGCCGCGTGCGTGAAGCCGTCGACGTCGAAGTCGCTGCCCAGTTCGGCATTGGCGCGGCGCAGCAGGTTGAGGTTGAAGGCCGCCGTCACGCCCTGCGAATCGTTGTAGGCGGCATGCAGCACGGCCGGGTCCTTGACCAGGTCCACGCCCAGCAGCAGGCCGCCGCCACGCAGCAGCCGCGCGGCCAGCTGCAGGAACGACAGCGCCTCGTCGGGCGTGAAGTTGCCCAGCGTCGAGCCGGGGAAGAAGCCGACGCGCCGGCCGGCGCCCTCGCCCGGCGCCGGCAGCACCAGCGGCATCGTGTAGTCGGCCGCCACGGGCTGGACCGCGAGGCCCGGATAGTCCGCGCGCAGCCGCGCCACGGCGCCCTCGAGATGGTCGCCCGAGATGTCGATCGGGATGTAGCGGCGCGGCGCGTCGAGGGCATCGAGCAGCAGGCGCACCTTGGTCAGCGAGCCGGCGCCGAATTCGACGATCTCGGCCTGCGGCCCGATGTGCGCGGCGATCTCGGCGGCGGAGTCGGCCAGGATGCGCAATTCGGTGCGCGTCGGGTAGTACTCCGGCAGGCCGCAGATGTCGTCGAACAGCGCCGAGCCGCGCGCGTCGTAGAAGAACTTGGGCGAGATGCCGCGCGCCGGGCGCGCCAGGCCGGCGCGCAGTTCACGCGCGAACTCGGAGGACGCCAGCGCGTCGGCACCGGGTGCCGCCGGCGCGGCGAGGGTCTGGGCCGCCGCGGTCGCGGTGGCGTGGTGAGGGGTTCCTCGCATTCAGAGATCCTTGGCGAGGCGCAGCCCCGTGAATTGCCAGCGTGCCGCGGGCGGAAAGAAGTTTCGATAGCTCGGCCGCGTGTGGCCCGCGGGCGTCGCGACGCTGCCGCCGCGCAGCACCAGCTGCCCGACCATGAACTTGCCGTTGTATTCGGCCGCGATGCCCGGCGCCGGCCGGAAGCCGGGATACGGGTCGTACGACGAGCGCGTCCATTGCCAGACATGGCCGGTGGCCTGGCGCAATGCCGGGTCGGCGCTGGCCGCCTCCCACTCGAACTCGGTCGGCAGCCGGGCGCCGGCCCATTCGGCATAGGCGGCGGCCTCGTACAGGCTCAGCTGCGCCACCGGCTCGGCGGGGTCGAGCGGCCGCACGCCCTGCAGGCCGAAGACGTGCCAGTCGGCCTGGCCGACCTGCCCGTGGCCGGCCCATCTGGGATCGGTGGCGTCGAGCCAGTAGGCCGGCGCCTGCCAGCCCTGCGAACGCACCAGCGCCCAGCCGTCGGACAGCCACAGGGCGGGGTTGCGATAGCCGCCATCGGCGATGAAGCGGGCATAGTCGCCGCACGAGACCAGCCGGTCGGCGATGGCATGCGGCTGCAGCAGCGCCACGTGGCGCGGCGTCTCGTTGTCGAAGGCGAAGCCGGGGCCCGCGTGGCCGATCGACACCTGACCGCCGGGATGGGACAGCCAGCGCGTCGACGGCGCCGCCGTGGCCAGTCTCAGGGTCGGCGCCGAGGCCGGCTGGTAGGCCGGCAGCAGCGGGCTGCAGGAGAAGGCGTGCAGGATGTCGGTGACGAGCAGCTCCTGGTGCTGCTGCTCGTGCTGCAGGCCGAGCGAGACGATCGGCTCGATGGCCCGCCACAGGGCGTCGTCGGGTCGCGCCGCCGCCTCCAGCAGCCGCTCGACCCCTTCGTCGACATGCGCGCGATAGGCCAGCACCTCGTCGCGCGTCGGCCGCGTGAGGAGGCCGCGCTGCGGCCGCGGATGACGCGGGCCGAGCGCCTCGTAGTAGGAGTTGAAGAGGTAGTTGAAGCGTTCGTCGAAGGCGCGATAGCCGCTCAGGTGCGGCTGCAGCAGCACGGTCTCGAAGAACCACGTGGTGTGCGCGAGATGCCACTTGGTCGGGCTGGCATCGGGCATCGACTGGATGCACTGGTCTTCGGCCGAGAGAGGCGCGGCGCGGGCCAGGCTCTCGGCGCGCACGTCGCGGAAGGCGTCGCGCAGCGCGTGGGCGGTCGGCGCCTGGGGCCGGGGTAGCGTCATGGGATCTCCGGGGTCTCCTTGGGTGCGGTCGAGTGTCATCGACGCCACGGTGGAGGCCCCGTAGGACAAGCCCGCAGCCCTGCCGCGCGCAGGGCTTCCGCGCGGCGGGCTCCGCTCAGTAGGTCTTGTAGGGCAGGAACTTGCCCGACAGCACCACCTCGACGCGGTCGCCCTTGGGGTCCTCGCGGCGCTGGATGTCCATCGAGAAATCGATCGCGCTCATGATGCCGTCGCCGAACTCCTCGTGGATCAGGGCCTTGATGGTGGTGCCATAGACATTGACCATCTCGTACCAGCGATAGATCAGCGGATCGGTCGGCACGGCGCTCGGCAGCGAGCCCTTGTAGGGCACCGCCTGCAGCCATTTCTGGTCGTCGGCATCGAGGTCGAACAGCTCGGCGACGATCGCCGCCTGGCTGGAGGTGAAGGTCATCTGGCCCAGGCAGGCGGCCGTCGTCCATTCCTTGGACTGGCCCACCCGCTCGGCCACGCTGGCCCAGCTGATGCCCTTCAATACCTTGGCGGTGATGATCTTCTCGGTGACTTCGTTGCGGCTCATGGAATCGACTCCGGTTTCTTATGGAGCCGTCGGCCAAGCAAGTTACGTACCCCCGGCCGTCTCGCTCTCCTGCAGCAGGCGCCACATCACCTTGCCGGCGCCGCTCTTGGGCAGCGCGTCGACGAACTGCACCCGGCGCGGGATCTTGTAGACCGCCATGTGCTCGCGGCACCAGTCGATGATCTCCTGCTCGGTGGTGTCGCGATGGGTCGGTCGCAGCACGACCACGGCCTTGACCGATTCGCCGCGATAGGCGTCCTTCATGGCGATCACGCAGGCCTCCTGCACCGCCGGGTTCCTGAACATCAGCAGCTCGACCTCGGCCGGCCAGACCTTGAAGCCGCTGGCGTTGATCATCCGCTTCAGGCGGTCGGTCATGAAGAAATAGCCATCCTCGTCGACGCGCGCCATGTCGCCGGTGCGGAAGAAGCGCTGGCCATCGATCTCGACGAAGGCGGCGGCGGTGGCGTCGGGGCGCTTCCAATAGGCCTGGAAGACCTGCGGCCCGCGCGTGACCACCTCGCCCGACTCGCCCACCGGCATCTCCGCCAGCGTGTCCGGATCGACCACGCGCGAGTCGACGCCCATGAACGGGATGCCCAGGCATTGCTGCTTGGGATGCTCGAACGGATTGGCGTGCGAGGGCGCGGCGGTCTCGGTCAGGCCGTAGCCCTCCTGGTAGCGCAGGCCGTAGCGCTCGAACAGCCGCTGCGCCACGGCCTGCGGCATCGCCGCGCCGCCGCCGCCGATGTAGGTCAGGCTGCTCAGATCGAAGGTGTCCAGGTTGGGGCTTCCCATCAGGTCGATCACCATCGTGGGGATGTTGGTCCAGTTGGTGATGCGGCGCACCGAGATCAGGCGGCCGGCCACCTCGCGGTCCCAGCGCGGCATGATGACCAGAGTGCCACCGGCGTAGATGGCGGTGTGCATCATGCTGACGATGCCGGTGATGTGGAACATCGGCACCACCGCCAGCACCACCACCTCGGAGGACACCACGCCCCACAGCTGGCTGGCCACGGCGTTGTACATCAGGCTCGAATGCGGATGCACGCAGCCCTTGGGCAGCCCGGTGGTGCCGCTGGTGTAGGGCAGCAGGGCCATGTCGCCGGCGCCCACCACGTGCGGCGGCGGGGCGTGGCCGGCGGCCAGCGCGTCGCGCCAGTGCAGGCAGGTGCCGCCCTCCAGGGCCGGCAGCGGATAGTCGGCAGTGAGCCAGTCGCGCCAGGCCGGCGCCGGAGCCTCCTCGCCGGTGACGTCGCGGTCGAAGGCATCGGTGAACTGGGTGACGATCAGGTGCGACAGACGCTCGGCCGGCGGCAGCGCGTTGCTGGCCTTGGCCAGCTCGGGGGCCAGGTCGCCGGTGGTGATGGCGACCCTGGCGTCGGGGTCGACGATGTAGTGCTTGAGCTCCTCGGCGCGGTTCATCGGATTGACCGGCACCACCACCGCGTTGGCGCGCAGGATGGCGAAGTGCGCGATCACCAGCTGCGGGCAGTTCTGCATGTCGAGCACCACGCGGTCGCCGCGCCGCACGCCCAGCGCGTGCAGGGTGCCGGCCAGGCGCTCGGCCTGGTCCATGAAGTCCCGATAGCCGATGGCCCGGCCGAAGAACACCAGCGCGTCCTTGTCGGGATAGCGCGCGGCCGAGGTCGCCAGGTTGTGCCAGAGCGAGGTCGCCGGCACCGTGATCGCGCGCGGCAGGCGCCGCGGCCAGAACTTGAGATACGGACGGTCCATGAAGTCTCCCTAGAGCCCGCGAGCCTACGCCGCCGGGCCCGCGCCGGGCACCGGGAGAAGCCCCGAGCGCGTCGCGCAGGCGACGCGGCTCGGAACTCCGCCGCTATGGCAAGCTCCGACCCGCCATGCAACGACGCTCCCTCCCCTCCCGCCGCCTGTTCCTGCGCCTGGCCACCGGCGGCCTCGCCATCCCGGCGCTGCCGGCGTTCGCGGGCTTCAACTTCTTCCTCAGCGAATACACGGCCACGCGCGCCGAGCTGCAGGCGCAGATCGACAAGCGCTTCCCGGTGCGGCAGCGCTATGCCGAGCTGTTCACGGTCGAGCTGCGCGATCCGCGCCTCGGCCTGGATGCCCCGGCCAACCGCGCCGCCATCACCGCGCGCATGACCATCGGCAGCGCGCTGATGCAGCCCTCCAGCATCGAGGGCGTGGTGAGCCTGAGCAGCGCCCTGCGCTACGACGCCGCGGCGCGCGCGGTGCGGCTCGACCAGCCCAAGGCCGATCGCATCGAGCTGCAGGGCCTCGGCGGCGGCGATGCCCAGCGCCTGCAGCGCATCGGCGGCCTGGTCGCGCAGGAACTGCTGCGCGACTATCCGCTGGTGACCTTCAAGCCCGAGGACCTGACCGTCGGGCGCAAGACCTACGAGATCGGCGAGATCACGGTGCAGGCCGACGACATCAAGGTCGAGCTCAAGTGACGGCCGGTCGCCACGCCGCGCGCCGCGACCGCCCCCGCGCGCCGAGGGCACTGGCGGCGCTGCTCGGGCTGCTGCTGGCGGTGGGCGCGGGCACGGCATCGGCCTTCGACCTGCAGGCGCATCGGGGCGGACGCGGGCTGTGGCCGGAGAACACATTGGCCGCGTTCTCGCAGGCGCTGGAGCTGGGCGTCGACACGCTGGAGCTGGACATCGGACTCACGGCCGACGACGTGGTGGTGGTGTCGCACGACGGCGCGCTCAACCCCTCGCACACCCGTGGCGCGGATGGCGCCTGGCTGGTGGCCGAGGGAGCGCCGATCCGCTCGCTCACGCTGGCCGGACTGCAGCGCCACGACGTCGGGCGCATCAAGCCGGAGACGCCCTATGCGCGCCAGTTCCCGGCCCAGGTGGGAGGCGACGGCGAGACCATCCCGACGCTGGCGGCCGTGTTCGCCCTCGCGGCCGCGCGCGGCGCGACCACCGTGCGCTTCAACATCGAGACCAAGATCGATCCGACCCGGCCCGATGCCACGGCATCGCCCGAGGCCATGGTGGATGCCCTGCTGGCCGAGGTCGACCGCGCCGGCCTGGCGCGGCGGGTGACGATCCAGAGCTTCGACTGGCGCACGCTCGCGCGGGTGGCCGAGCGGGCGCCCGCCCTGCCGCGCGCCTACCTCACCAGCGCACGCGGCAACCTGCGCGACCGCCGCTGGACCGCCGGGCTCGATCCCGCCGCCTTCGCCTCGACGCCGGCCCTGGTGAAGGCCGCCGCTGGAGCGGATGCCGGCGCGGTGACGTGGTCGCCGTCCGCTGGCGACGTCACGGCCGACGCCGTGCGCGAGGCCCATGCGCTGGGCCTGGGCGTGGTGCCCTGGACCGTCAACGACCCCGTCGCCATGGCACGCCTGATCGGGCTGGGCGTCGACGGCCTCATCACCGACCGGCCCGACCTGCTGCGCGACGTCATGCGCGAACGCGGGCTGCCACTGCCGCCCCCATCGGCCGCGCGCTGAGCCGGCCATCGCGCGGCGATGGCGCTCAGGACGCCGAGCGCTGCAGCCGCATCGAGACCGAGAAGCGGTCGGCCGGGTGCACCGAGACCGAGACCTCGAACAGCTCGCCGGCGGCATCGAAGTAGCGCCGCACGATTTTCAGCGCGGGCGCGCCCACCGGCAACCGCAGCGCGGCCGCCATGGCGACGTCCTCGACGGCGCAGGCCCGCACCTCCTGGTGGATCTCGGCGATGTGGCGGCCATGGCGTTCCTCGATCAGGGTGCTGACGAGGATCTCCGGCGACGCCCGCACGACATCGGCCAGCTCGGCATGGACCGGATCGACATACACGTCGCTCCAGCCGATGGGGATGCTGTCGTCGTCGTCCATGCGGCGCAGCGTGGCGAAACGCAGCCAGGCGGTGCCGTCGGCGCAACCCAGCTCGCGCGCCAGCGGACCGGTGGCCGTCACCGGCTCGACCGACTGCACCACGCGCAGGTGATCGGCGCCGAACTGCACCAGGTCGTCGACCGAGGCCAGCGACGGCCGGAAGCCCGCGCGCGGCCGTGACGCCACCACGCGCGTGCCGACGTTCTTGCGCCGCGACACCAGTCCCAGGCGCTGCAGCTCGGCCAGCGCGGCGCGCACCGTGTGGCGGCTGGTGGCGTAGTGCTTGCACAGCGCCAGTTCGGTCGGCAGCAGCGTGCCGACCCCGAAGTGACCCGACACGATGGCATCGGTCAGGTGGCGGGCGATGTCCGAGAAGTTGGCCTTGGGGACCGCGGGTTGGGGCTTGGCGTTCATGTCGTGAGGGTTTACCCCGAATGTTGGTTATGTCCGAACATATTAGAGTCGATATGTTCGGACATATGAATGTCCATCCTCCACTGCTCCCGAAGGCAACCGATGTCGACTTCCTCCCTCCCGATGGCCAGCACGGTCGTCGATTCCATCCTGTTCCGTGATGCGTTCGGCACGCAGAAGATGCGCAAGATTTTCTCCGACGGCGCGCTGGTCCAGCGCTACATCGATGCCGAGGTGGCATTGGCCCGTGCCGAGGCCCGCTGCGGCGTGATCCCGGCCGAGGCGGCCGAGGTGATCGCGCGCGAGTCGCGCATCGAGCGCATCGACTTCGAGCACATGCGCCACGAGACCGACATCGTGGGCTACCCGATCCTGCCGCTGGTGCACCAGCTCGTGGAGATGTGCGGCGAGTCCGGCCGCTACGTGCACTGGGGCGCGACCACGCAGGACATCATGGACACCGCCGTGGCGCTGCAGGTGCGCGACGCGCTCGACGACATCGACGCCGACATCCGCGAGCTGCGCGCCATCCTGGCCGCGCTGGCGAAGAAGCACCGCGACACGCCGATGGCCGGGCGCACCCACCTGCAGCAGGCGCTGCCGGTGACCTTCGGCTACAAGGTCGCGATCTGGCTGGCGATGTTCGACCGCCACCAGCAGCGCCTCTCCGAGCTGCGCCCGCGCGTCGCGGTGGTGGAGTTCGCGGGCGCCGCCGGCACATTGGCCTCGCTGGGCGACCAGGGCTTCGAGGTGCAGCGGGCGATGGCCGAGGAGCTCGACCTGGGCGTGCCGGCGACCACCTGGCACGTGGCGCGCGACGGCTTCGCCGAGGCCGTCAACCTGCTGGCGCTGGTCACCGGCTCGCTCGGCAAGATCGCGCTGGACATCATGATCATGGCCTCGACCGAGTTCGCCGAGCTCTACGAGCCCTTCGTCAAGGGCCGGGGGGCGTCGAGCACGATGCCGCAGAAGCGCAACCCGATCTCCAGCGAGCTGATGCTGGCGGCCTCCAAGGCGGTGCGCCAGCACGCCGGGCTGATGGTCGATGCGATGGTGCAGGACTTCGAGCGCGCGACCGGTCCCTGGCACGCCGAGTGGATCGCCATCCCCGAGAGCTTCATCCTGACCTCCGGCGCCCTGCACCAGGCCAAGTTCGCGCTCGGCGGGCTGATCGTCGACGAGGCGCGCATGAAGCACAACCTGGGCATCAGCCGCGGCCTGATCGTGGCCGAGGCCGTGATGATGGGCATGGCGCCGCACATCGGCCGCCAGCAGGCGCACGACGTGGTCTACGACGCCTGCCGCACCGTCAACGAGCGCGGCGGCACGCTGGCCGAGGCGCTCGCGGCGCTGCCCGAGGTCACGAAGCACTTCGACCGCGCCGCCATCGACCGCCTCACCGATCCGGCCAACTACCTCGGCCTGGCGCCGCAGATGGTCGACCGCGCCATCGCCCTGTCGGCCGGCATCGATGCCCGCGACGTCACGCAACGAGAAGGAAGCATCGCCTCATGAGCAATCCAGCCACCAACTCTTCCTCCACCGCCGCCGCCACGGCGGTCCTGGCGCCGACAGCGCGGCTGCCGTGGTATCGCAAGCTCGGCACGCAGGTGCTGATCTCGCTCATCCTGGGCATCCTGGTGGGCTTCGCGTTCCCGCGATTCGCTTCCCAGCTCAAGCTGCTGGGCGACATGTTCCTGTCGCTGATCAAGGCCGGCGTCGCGCCGCTGGTGTTCCTGACCATCGTGCACGGCATCGCCTCGGCCGGCGACGTCAAGAGCGCGGGCCGGGTCGGCTGGCGGGCGATCCTGTACTTCGAGGTGGTGTCCACGATCGCGCTGGTGGTGGGACTGTTCGCCGGCAACCTGCTGGGCATCGGCAAGGGCATGACGACCGTGGCCTCCGGCGCGGCGGCGCCCATCGTCGCCAAGGCCGCCGCGCCCCAGGGCTTCCTGGAGTTCATGGCGCACATCGTCCCGGACAACTTCGTCGGCGCCTTCGCCAGGGGCGAGCTGCTGCAGGTGGTGGTGCTGGCGGTGATGGTCGGCATCGGCATCCTGTCCATCCCGCAGACGCGTCGCGTCAGGATCAACGAGGGCCTGGACAACATCTCCGAAGTCCTGTTCGCGTTCATCAACCTGGTGATGAAGCTCGCGCCCATCGGCACCTTCGGCGCCGTCGCCTATTCGGTGGGCAGCAACGGCTCGGCCGTGCTGGTGGCGCTGGCGCAACTGGTGCTGAGCTTCTATGCCGTGGTGCTGCTGTTCATCGTCGTCGTCATGGGCCTGATCGCGAAGCTGGCCGGTTTCAGCCTGTGGCGCTTCCTGCGTTTCATCAAGGACGAGATCCTGATCGTGCTGGGCACCGCCTCGTCGGAGAGCGCGCTGCCGCGCCTGCTGATCAAGCTCGAGCGCCTGGGCTGCGCCAAGCAGACCGTGGGACTGGTGCTGCCCACGGGCTATGCCTTCAACCTCGACGGCACCTCGCTGTTCATGGCGATGGGCGTGATGTTCATCTCGCATGCCTACAACGTCCCGCTCACGCTGGACCACCAGATCGGCATCCTGCTGCTGATGCTGCTGACGTCCAAGGGCGCGGCGACGGTCTCGGGCGGCTCGTTCGTGGTGTTCGCCGCGACGGTCACCTCGACCGGCATGCTGCCCGTCGAGGGGCTGGCGGTCATCTTCGGTGTCTATCGCTTCCTGTCGATGGCCATCGCCACCTGCAACACCATCGGCAACAGCGTCGCCACCGTGGTGGTCGCCAAGTGGTCGGGCACCTTCGATCCGGCGGTCGCCGAGCGCCATCTGTATCCGGAGCGCCATCCCGCCGCGGCGGTCGATGCCGCGCTGGCCGACGGCAACCTGCTGCCCGAGGATGCCGACGATGCGCATCCGCATGCCGCCGGCACGGCGTTGGGCGGGACGGCCCGATGAGCGCCATCCGCATCGAACGCGACGCCTTCGGACCCGTCGAGATTCCGGCGGACCGCTACTGGGGCGCGCAGACGCAGCGCGCGCTGGGCGTCTTCGAGATCGGCGAGGAGCATTTCCCGGCCTGCCTGATCCGCGCCTTCGGGCTGCAGAAGATGGCCGCGGCGTGCGCCAACATGCGCTGTGGCGCGCTCGACGCCAGCCTGGGCGAGGCCATCGTCGCGGCGGCGGCCGAACTGCGCGACGGCCGCTTCGACGACCACTTCCCGCTCACGGTGTGGCAGACCGGCTCCGGCACGCAGACCAACATGAACGCCAACGAGGTCGTTGCCAACCGCGCCAACGAGGGCCTCGGCCAGCCACTGGGCACCAAGGCGCCGGTGCATCCGAACGACCACGTCAATGCCTCGCAGTCCTCCAACGACAGCTTCCCGACGGTCATGCACCTGGCGGCCGTGCTGGAGCTGGAGCGGCGCCTGAAGCCGGCACTGGTCCTGTTGCGCGACACGCTGGCCGAGCGCGCGGACGCCTTCGCCGACGTGCCCAAGATCGCCCGCACGCACCTGATGGATGCCGTGCCGATGCGGGTCGGCCAGACCTTCGATGCCTTCGCGCGCCAGATCGGCCATGGCATCGACCGCCTCGACGCCTGCGCGCCGCGACTGCGCTCGCTGCCCCAGGGTGGCACCGCCGCGGGCACCGGCATCAACGCGCCGGCCGGCTTCGATGGCCTGTTCTGCGAGGAGGTCTCGCGGCTGACCGGCCTGGCCTTCACGCCCAATCCGAGCAAGTTCGAGGGCATGTCGGCGCACGACGCGCTGGTGGAGCTGTCCGGCGCCCTCAACGTGCTGGCCTCGTCGCTGGTCAAGATGGCCAACGACATCCGCCTGCTGGGCTCGGGGCCGCGCTGCGGGCTGGGCGAATTGCGCATCCCCGACGACGGGCTGACCAGCTCGATCATGCCGGGCAAGCGCAACCCGACCATCGCCGAGGCGCTGGTGCAGGCCTGCCTGCAGGCCATGGGCAACCACGCCACCATCACGATGGCCAATGCCTCGGGGCTGTTCGAGCTCAACGTGGCCAAGCCGGTGCTCATCCACAACCTGCTGCAGTCGCTGCGCGTGCTGGCCGATGCGTCGCGGGTCTTCGCATCGCGGCTGGTGAAGGATCTCGACGTCGACCGGGCGCGTCTGGCGGCGAATGTCGAGAGCGCCCTGCTGCAGGTGACCGCGCTCAATCCGCTGCTGGGCTATGACACCGTGGCGCGCATCACGGCGCACGCCCTGGCCACGGGCGACACGCCACGGGCGGCGGCGCTGGCGCTGGGCGTGATCGATGGCGAGACCTACGACCGGATCGTGGGCGGCGCGGCGGCCTGAGCGGCGGCCGGCGCGCTGGCCCGAGGGCCATGGTGCCGGCGCGCGATCGCGTCGCGGGTGCACGCGACCCATGAAAAAAGCCTTCCAGATCGGGGGATCTGGAAGGCTTTCTTGTACCAACGGATTCGTTGGTAGGCGCGATTGGATTCGAACCAACGACCCCCACCATGTCAAGGTGGTGCTCTAACCAACTGAGCTACGCGCCTGCGTTCATTCGAGACATCGATTATAGCACGCAAAAATTCATCTTCTCAACGTCGACGTGCCGATCGCACGCCCGAGACCGCCGCGACGATCCCCAGCACGTGCTGCAGCCGCGCGGCATTGGCGATCTCGACGGTGAAGGTCATCCAGGCCGTGCCCTTGACCGACTGCGTCTGCACGCCGATCACGTTCATCTTCTCGCGTGCCAGCACGTCGGAGATGTCGCGCAGCAGGCCCTGCCGGTCGGCCGCCTCGACCGCGATGTCGACGGCATAGACCGGCTGCTCGGCCGAGGCCTTGGGCATGCCCCATTCGACGTCGATCACGCGCTCGGCGCTGTGCGCGGCCATCGTGCGGAAGTTGCTGCAGTCGGTGCGGTGCACGCTGACGCCATGGCTGCGCGTGACGAAGCCGCCGATGGCATCGGGCGGCGCCGGCCGGCAGCACTTGGCCAGCTGCGTCATCAGCGACGACACGCCCACCACCAGCACGCCGCCCTTGCCGGACTTCTCGCTGCCCCTGGACTTGCGGATCAGCACGCCGTCGTCCGCGCCCGGCTGCGGGCTCGGCGGACGCAGCAGCATCTCGATGTTGCGCAGCGAGAACTCGTCCTTGCCGATGACCTCGAACAGGTGGTCGGCCGACTTGAAGCCCAGCTGCGAGGCCAGGTCCTCCAGCCTGAAGGCCGTGCGGCCCTCGCGCTGCAGCAGCTTCTCGACCGCCTCGCGCCCGCGCGCCACGGTCTCGTGGGTGGCCTGGGCGTTGAACCAGGCGCGCACCTTGGCGCGGGCCCGGTGGCTGGCGAGGTAGCCCAGTTCGGCATTGAGCCAGTCGCGCGAGGGTCCGCCCTCCTTGGCCGCGATGACCTCCACCGTCTGGCCGTTCTGCAGCGGCGTGTTCAGCGGCAGCATCACGCCATCGATGCGCGCGCCACGGCAGCGGTGGCCGAGGCTGGTGTGCACGGTGTAGGCGAAGTCGACCGCCGTCGCGCCCTGGGGCAGCTCGACGATCGAGGCGTCCGGCGTCAGCACGTAGATGCGGTCGTCGAACAGGCCCTGGCCCTGGCGGCCGTCGGAGAGATCGCGCTCCCACGCCAGCAGCTGGCGCAGCACCGCGATCTTGGCGTCGTACTCGCCGCCGGCCCAGACGCCGGCATAGCCGCGCGGGCCGGCTTCCTTGTAGGCCCAGTGCGCCGCCACGCCATGCTCGGCGTGGTCGTGCATCTGCTCGGTGCGGATCTGGATCTCGATCGGCTTGCCGACCTTGCCGTCCTGCACCTTGCGCACCACGGTGTGGAGCGACTGGTAGCCGTTGGCCTTGGGGCGCGCGATGTAGTCGTCGAACTCCTCGTCGATCGGCTCGAAGTGCGTGTGGACCCAGGCCAGCGCCGCATAGCAGTCCTTGACCTCCGGCACCACCACGCGCAGCGCCAGGATGTCGAAGACCTGGTTGAAGTCGAGCGACTTGCCGCGCATCTTCTTGACGATGCTGTAGATGTTCTTCGGCCGCCCCTGCACGGTGGCGCCGATGCCCTGGCCGTGGAGTTCGTGCTCGAGCTGGCTGCGCAGCTGCTCGACATAGCCCTCGCGCTCGACCCGCTTCTCGTCGAGCAGGCGCGCGATGAGCTTGTAGGTCTCGGGCTCCAGGAAGCGGAACGACAGGTCCTCGATCTCCCACTTGACCTGCCAGATGCCCAGGCGGCTGGCCAGCGGCGCGAACACCTGCAGCGACTCGCGCGCCACCGGCTCGGGCACCGGCTGCCGGCTGGCCGCGGCATGGCGCAGCGTCTGCAGCCGCGAGGCGAGCCGCAGCATGACGACGCGCAGGTCGCGCGAAAACGCCAGCAGCATCTTGCGCACGTTCTCGGTCTGCGCGCCACCATCGGCCGAGTGCGCGCCGGCGGTCGCGCTGCGGGCCTGCTTCTGCACGTTGACCAGCTTGGTGGTCTCGACGGCGAGCGCGGCGAAGTTGTCGCCGAACACCTTGGCGATGACCTCCTGCGGCCGGTTGAGGTGCTGGCAGGTGTAGACCAGGTAGCTCGCCGCCTGCATGGCCTCGGAGCCGCCCATGGCCGCCACGATGGCGGCGACCGCGTCGGCATGCGCCAGCGTGTTCTCGCCGGTGTCGAGCGTCTCGTCGGCGATCAGCGGCGCGGCGAAGGACCGCGCGCGCACCAGCATGTGGTCGATCAGCGGCGAGGGGTCGGCCGTGGCGGCCGACAACGGATAGTCGGCCGCGGTCGCGTCGAGGATGTCGGACGCGCCGGATGCCGGTCCGGCGGCGGGTGGATGGACGGGGCCACGCTTCATCCGGTGGGGTCCCGTGCCGGCTCCGGGCGCGCTCAATCGAACAGGAACGCGGTCACCGCCGCGCTCTGTGCCGGGTCGACGAAGGTCGGCGCATGCCCGACGCCGTCGAATTCGACGACCGTCGCGCGCGGACCGCGCTGCGCCATCTGCTGCGCCGTGGCCACGGTGATCAGGTCGGACTGCGCGCCGCGCACCAGCAGCGTCGGCGCGGTGATGGCATCGTAGAGCGCCCACAGCGCGGCCTCGCCCTGCGCGGCGGCCTCGGGCGTCGCCAGCCGGAACGGCACCGCGATGGCGGGGTCGTAGTGCAGCAGCAGCGGGCCCTCGGGCTCGGCCCTCGGGTCGCCGGAGGGCTCGGCCGGGGTGGCGTCCACGGCCAGCCTGGCGCTGCCGTCGGCGCTGCGCCGCGACGCCGGTACGACCATGTGGCGCGACAGCTCCAGCCACTGCTCGGGCGTGTGCGGACCGAAGCTGCTCGACAGCGCCCACATCGCGTCGGCGGCCTCGCGCAGCGTGGCGTAGCGGCCGCCCTGCCCCACGTAGGTACCGATGCGCTGCAGCGCGGCCGGGTCGAGGGTCGGCCCGACGTCGTTGATCACCAGGCGATGCACCGGCACGGGCAGCGGCAGCTCGCGGTGGCCGGCGACCACCAGGCCGATCAGGCCGCCCATGCTGGTGCCGACGTAGTCGAGGGTGGCGACGGGCTGCTCGGCATGCAGCCGGGCGACCAGCGTGACCATGTCGGCGGCGTAGAAAGGCACCTGATAGAACGCCGGCTCGCGCAGCCAGTCGCTGTGGCCGCGGCCGACGACATCGGGGCAGACGACGCGGACGTCGCCACCGGCACGCGCCACGATGGCCTGCGCCAGCATGTCGAAATCGCGCCCCTGGCGCGTCAGCCCGTGCACGCACAGCACCACGTGCGCGCTGCGCGGATCGCCCCACTGCCAGTACGCCATGCGATGGCCGCCCCAGGCGTCGTCGCAGGGCACGAAGAAGAGGTCGGGTCGGGTCATGGCGGTGGGCGCCGGGCGGCGCCAGAAGGGATCAACGGAAGGTCGCCCGGCATCGTAATTGATGCCGGACGCCGGCGGCGGCGCCCCCCGGGGGGCATGGCCTCGACGTGGGTACTACTCGCGCAGCTGCACCGAACCCGAGACGTTGACCACCACGCTGGTGCGGCCCGGCTCGACCGGCACCGGCGCATCGGCGGCGGCGAGCGACTTGGCCTGGGCGGCCATCATGCGCGGGCGCTCGAAGCCGCCCTCGTTGGCATTGACCGACACCTCGCGCAGGGTGTAGCCGCCGAAGCCGAAGCCGCGTGCGAGCTCGGCCGCCTTCTGCTTGAAGTTGTCGATGGCCAGGGCCTGCGCCCGGGTCTCGACCTTGCGCCGCTCCTCGCGGCTCAGCCCGAAGCCGATGTTGCCCAGGCTGAGCGTGGTGATGCGCCCGGCGGTCTGGGTGATGCGGGCGAAGTCGCGGCCCTCGAGGACCAGTTCGGTGGTGCCCTGCCAGCCATTGATCTTGCCCTCGCGCGTGTAGCGCGGCGACAGGCTGAAATTGCCGGTGCGCACATCCAGTTGGCCGGCTTCGGCGTTCTTCCGGGCCTCGGCCAGGGCCGCCTCGAGGGCGACGCGCAGCTGGTTCTGCACGGTGGTGGCATCGGCCGCGTCGCGCGTGGTGCTGAGCGTCATGCTCAGCAGGTCCTGCTGGACCTCGACCGTGCCGGTGGCGGAGAGCTGCAGCACGTTCTGCGGCGGCGCCGCGACCTGGGCCAGGACGGCGCCGGGGACGAACGGGAGCGCGCAGAGCGCGGCGGCGAGGACGATGGAGCGCGAACGCTGGGAGATCGGTTTCGAGGTCAAGGCGAAGGATCCTGATTGAAGAGGCGATGCGAAAGGCCGAAAACGCAAGCCGATGCGGACGGTGCCGGCGATGCGGCGGTCCGGCCCCGTGAGGCCGTCGACGGCGTCGTCGACCGCGCTAGGGCTGGCGCTGGCTGCGTGGCATTGTCAGCGAACGCGCGGCGGTGGGAACCATCGGCGTGCCCGGCCTGGACTCCACCGGCGCGGTGCGCGCAGGACCCGCCTGGGCCTCGGCGTCGGCATCCGCCACGGCCTGCGACTGCCGGCGCACCTGGGCACGCAGTTCGAGCAGCTCGGCGGCCGTCAGGCGCCGGCCGGCCTCCAGCTCGCCGCGCCGCACCTCCTCGCGCTGGGCGTCGCGGTGGCGCTCGACGGTGCGACGGATGTCGTCGCGATGCGCGCTGCCCACCTGCACCACGCCCATCGGGCCTGGCGCCTGGGACGCGGCCCAGAGCGAGGGACTGGCGCACATCAGCAGCACCTGCAGGATTCGGACGCTCTTCTTGTTCATCAGTGACTGGGTGACGCCATGGTGCATAGGTTACCGGGCGATCGACCGCTGGAAACGTAATGCGTTCGTTCAGTTGCCCGCAAGTTGTGTAACTTAGTGTCAAAGCACTAGCGAAAAGCGGTAACCGCATGGCAACACCGTCAAAATCGCGCCTGTTACAAATTCAGCGTTGCAGAAATAATGAATCAAACCCTCTCCCGCACCGACAAGGTCGTCATCGTCGACGACGACGCGCGCATCCGCGATCTGCTGCGCCGCTATCTCACGCAGGAAGGTTTCGAAGTGATCGTGGCCGAGGACGGCAAGGCGCTCAACCGCATCCTGCTGCGCGACACGGTGGACCTGATCGTGCTGGACCTGATGATGCCGGGCGAGGACGGACTCTCGGTGTGCCGGCGGCTGCGCGCGGCCAACGACCGCACGCCGATCATCATGCTGACCGCCAAGGGCGAGGACGTCGACCGCATCGTCGGACTCGAGGTGGGCGCCGACGACTACCTGGGCAAGCCGTTCAATCCGCGCGAACTGCTCGCGCGCGTCCATGCCGTGCTGCGCCGCCGTCCGCCGCTGGAGGCGCCGGGCGCGCCCTCGGCCGAGAACGAGACCGTCACCTTCGGCCCCTTCAGCTTCGACCTCGGCTCGCGCACGCTCAAGAAGGACGGCGAGGAGCTGTCCCTGACCACCGGCGAATTCGCCATGCTCAAGGCGCTGGTGCGCCATCCGCGCCAGCCGCTGTCGCGCGAGAAGCTGGCGCAGCTGGCGCGCGGCCGCGAGTTCGAGCCCTTCGACCGCAGCCTGGACGTGCAGATCTCGCGCCTGCGCAAGCTGGTCGAGTCCGACGCCGCCGCGCCGCGCTACATCCAGACCGTCTGGGGCGTCGGCTACGTGTTCGTTCCGGACGGCACGTCCTGAACCGGGCGCAGCGAATCCGGCCGATGCGGACGCAGGCGCCCCCGCCACCACTGCCGAACTTCGGCGAGGACGGTGCCCAGGTCACGATGCCCAGCCCGCTGGAGAGCGGTGGCCGGGTGCGCCGGCGCGGCTTCGGACTGCGGCTGGGTTTCAGCCTCTTCTGGCGCACCTTCTTCCTGCTGGCCCTGCTGCTGCTGGGCTGCACCGTGGCCTGGCTGCAGACCTTCCGCGCCCTGGAGTACGAACCGCGCGCGCTGCAGACGGCGCACCAGATCGCCTCGCTGGTCAATCTGACGCGGGCCGCGCTGGTGTACTCGGATGCCGTGACGCGGGTGTCGCTGATCAAGACGCTGGCCGACCAGGAAGGCGTGCGCATCCTGCCGCGCGAGGCCAATGACCGCTACGAGCCCTACTCGAGCGACACGCTGGACCATCGCGTGACCGACGAGCTGATCGCCCGGCTCGGCGCCGGCACGACCGTGGCCAGCCGCGTCAACGAGGAGGCCGGCCTGTGGGTCGGCTTCACGATCGAGAGCGACGCCTACTGGCTGCTGCTCGATCCGACGCGCTTCACCCATGTCGGCGGCCGCACCTGGGCGGTGTGGCTGGTGACCGGCATCATCCTGTCGCTGGCCGGCGCCGCGCTGATCGCGGGTTTCATCAACCGGCCGCTCAAGCATCTCTCGCGCGCCACGCTGCAGGTGCGCGAGGGCGAGTACGAGGCGCACCGGCTCGACGAGAGCGCGCGCACCAACGAGATCCGCGCGGTCAACATCGGCTTCAACCGAATGGCCGACCAGCTCGCCAAGATCGAGCAGGATCGCGCCGTCATGCTGGCGGGCATCTCGCACGACCTGCGCACGCCGCTGGCCCGGCTGCGGCTGGAGACCGAGATGAGCGTGACCGACGAGGACGCGCGCGACCACATGGCCGCCGACATCGCCCAGCTCGACTCGATCATCGACAAGTTCCTCGACTACGCGCGGCCCGACCACGTCGACGTCACGGCCGTGCTGCTGCGCGACGTGGTCGATGCCTGCACCTACGCGGTCCAGGACCACGACGACATCCGCATCAAGGTCGAGGTGCCGGCGGACCTGCGCGTGACGGCCGACGAGGTCGAGATCACGCGCGTGCTGTCCAACCTGGTGGAGAACGCGCGCCGCTATGGCCAGACGCCGGGCACCGGCGTGGCCAACGTGACCATCCAGGCCCAGGCGCACGACGAGGCGGTGCTCATCAAGGTGCGCGACCATGGCGCGGGCGTGCCGGCGGACACCCTGCCGCAGCTGACCAAGCCCTTCTTCCGGGGCGACGCGGCGCGCACCTCGGCGGCCGGCGCCGGGCTGGGCCTGTCGATCGTGGCCAAGAACATCGACCGCATGGGCGGCACCTTCGCGCTGACCAGCACGCCGGGGCGCGGTTTCGCGGCGCACATCCGGCTGCCGCGCGCCTTCCCGCCGCGACCGGAACCGGGCGTCGCCCCGCGCAAGGCCTAGCCGACACCGGCGGCGCCCGTCCTCCGGGTCGCCGCCAGTGCCAATCTCCGGGCGCCGGGCGCCAGGATCAGGCCGGGGCGCCCCGGCGCTGCAGCAGCACCACGGCGCGGGCCTCCATCGCCCGCCCCTCGCCGACCGGGCCCAGCTTCTCGGCCGTCTTGGCCTTCACGTTGACCTGCGACGGCGCGATGCCGAGCACCGCCGCGATGCGCTCGCGCATGGCCGGGATGTGCGGCGCCAGCTTGGGCGCCTGCGCGATCACGGTGCTGTCGAGGTTGCCGATGCGCCAGCCCTCGGCGGCCACGCGGCGCGCCGCCTCGGCCAGCAGCGCGGCCGAGTCGGCGCCACGGAAGCGCTCGTCGGTGTCCGGGAAGTGGCGTCCGATGTCGCCCAGGCCGGCCGCGCCCAGCAGGGCGTCGGTGATGGCGTGGAGCAGCACGTCGGCATCCGAGTGACCGAGCAGGCCGGTGACGTGCGGCACCTCGATGCCGCCCAGGATCAACCTGCGGCCGGCCACCAGCTGGTGCACGTCCCAGCCCTCGCCGATGCGCAGGTCGAGCGGCGGCAGGGGATCGGTGGCGGGCGCGGAGGGGGTCGGGGCGGCGGAGGTCGTCATGGATTCGGAGGGCTTGGGGAGGGATCGGCCGGCGGAGGCGGCGCGCCGCGCGGGCGCGCGAGCAGCGCCTCGGCCAGCTCGAAGTCCTCGGCGTAGGTGAGCTTGAAGTTGCGGGCGCTGCCGGCGACCAGCAGCGGCGACAGGCCCATCGCCTCGATGGCGCCGGCCTCGTCGGTGACGCCGTCGCCGGCGCGCTCCAGGGCCTCGCCCAACAGGCCGATACGGAACATCTGCGGCGTCTGGGCCAGCCACTTGTCGGCGCGCGGCAGCGTGGCGGCGACGCGGCCCTCGGGCGACGCGGTCTTGAGGGTGTCGGCCAGCCGGTGCGCCAGCAGGCCGCCGACGGCATCGTGCGCGCAGGCGGCGATCAGGGCCTCGATCTGCGCCGGCGTGACCAGGCAACGCGCGGCATCGTGCACCAGCACCCAGTCGTGGGCCAGGGCACCGGCCGCGCGCAGGGCCGCCAGGCCGGCGGCCACGGTGGCGGCCCGGGTCGCGCCGCCGACGCGCAGCAGCCATTCGCCCGGCGCCGGGAAACCCGGCAGCGCGGCCTCGACCTCGCGGTCGTCCGGCGCCACCACCAGGGCCAGCGCGGCGAAACGTCCGGGCAGCGCGCGGAAGACGTCGAGCGTGTGCGCGACCATCGGCCGCCCGGCGATCGACCGGTACTGCTTGGGCTGGCCGCCGCCCGCGCGGCTGCCGGTTCCGGCGCACGGGATCAGCACGAAATGGCGGGGCGCCGGCAAGGCCAACATGGAGTGAGGGATGCCCGGGAAGGGCCGGCAACGAAGGAAGGGCCATTCTAGAATCCGCTGCAACCCACCCCTCGCCCCGCGGCGCGGGGTGTCCTGCGTGCACGGCACGCCAGGCGCTTCCCTCCTCCCGGGCATTTCATCTCTCATGGATCTCCCTCACCTCCCCCCCGGCAAGCGTTTCACCCTGCCGCGCCCCCCCCTGTCGGCCGATGCGCTGCTGCTGGCCCGGCTGGCCACGCGCGAGACGCAGGCCGGCCGGGCGACGGCGATCTTCACCGCCGACGCCAACGACGCGCAGCGCCTCATCGACGAGCTGCGCTTCTTCGCGCCCGAGTTGCGCTGCGCCCTCTTCCCGGACTGGGAGACGCTGCCCTACGACAGCTTCTCGCCGCACCAGGACCTGATCAGCGAACGCCTGGCGACGCTCTGGCGCATCCTGCCGCAGGGCGGCCGGCGCGAGGCCGACGTGATCCTGGTGCCGGCCACCACGGCGCTCTACCGCCTGGCGCCGCCGGCCTTCCTGGCCGGCTACACCTTCCACTTCAAGACCCGGCAGAAGCTGGAGGAATCCAAGCTGAAGGCGCAGCTCACGCTGGCCGGCTACAGCCACGTCACGCAGGTGGTGAGCCCCGGCGAGTACGCGGTGCGCGGCGGCCTGATCGACCTGTTCCCCATGGGCTCGCCGGTGCCGTTCCGGGTCGACCTGTTCGACGACGAGATCGACTCGATCCGCACCTTCGACCCCGACACCCAGCGCAGCCTCTACCCCGTGCCCGAGGTGCGCCTGCTGCCGGGCCGCGAGTTCCCGATGGACGACGACGCCCGGGCGCGCTTCCGCGGCCGCTGGCGCGAACTGCTCGAGGGCGACCCGACCAAGAGCCGCATCTACAAGGACATGGGCAACGGTGTCGCGACCGCCGGCATCGAGTACTACCTGCCCCTGTTCTTCGAAGAGACGGCGACCGTCTTCGACTACCTGGGCGAGGACGCCACGGTGGTGCTGCATGGCGACCTGGAGCCGGCCTTCCAGCACTTCTGGCAGGACACGGCCGAGCGCTACCGCCTGGTGCGCGGCGACCCCGAGCGCCCGGCCCTGCCGCCCGAGGCGCTGTTCCTGAGCGCCGAGCAGTTCTACCAGCGCGCCAAGCCGCATCCCCAGCTGGCCCTGCGCGGCGAGGCCGATGCCGATGCCGGCACGCGCGCCTATGCCGAGTTCGAGCCGCTGCCGGCCTTCGCCGTGGTGCGCGGCGCCGACGATCCGCTGGTGCGCCTGAAGGAGCACATCCGCGCGACGCCGCATCGCGTGCTGATGCTCGCCGAGAGCGACGGCCGGCGCGAGAGCCTGCTGGACTTCCTGCGCGCGAGCGGCGTGGCGCCGCCGATGTTCGACTCGCTGGCCGAGTTCGAGGCCGATGGCGACGAGCGGATCGGCATCGCCACGGCGGCGCTGGCCGCGGGCTTCGCCTGGAGCGAGCGTGGCATCGACTTCGTCACCGAGACCGAGCTGTTCGCCACCGCGCCCACCACGCGCCGGCGCAACAAGCGCCAGGAGCAGGTCAGCGACGTCGAGGCGCTGATCAAGGACCTCTCCGAGCTGAACCTGGGCGACCCGGTGGTGCACACCGCGCATGGCATCGGCCGCTATCGCGGCCTGGTCAACATGGACCTCGGCCAGGGCACCGATGCCGAGGGCAAGCCGCTGATGCAGGAGATGCTGCATCTGGAGTACGCCGACAAGGCCACGCTCTACGTGCCGGTCAGCCAGCTGCACCAGATCAGCCGCTACACCGGCGTCAGCGCCGACGAGGCGCCGCTGCACAAGCTGGGTTCGGGCCAATGGGACAAGGCCAAGCGCAAGGCCGCCGAGCAGGTGCGCGATTCGGCCGCCGAGCTGCTCAACATCTATGCCCGGCGCGCGGCGCGCGAGGGCCATGCCTTCCGCTACTCGCCGGCCGACTACGAGGTCTTCGCCAACGACTTCGGCTTCCAGGAGACGGCCGACCAGAAGGCCGCCATCCACGCGGTGGTGCAGGACATGATCTCGCCGCAGCCGATGGACCGGCTGGTGTGCGGCGACGTCGGCTTCGGCAAGACCGAGGTCGCGCTGCGCGCCGCCTTCATCGCCGTCACGGGCGGCAAGCAGGTGGCCTTCCTGGCGCCGACCACGCTGCTGGCCGAGCAGCACTACCAGACGCTGGTCGACCGCTTCGCCAAGTGGCCGGTGCGCGTGGCCGAGATGAGCCGCTTCCGCTCGGCCAAGGAGATCACGGCCGCCGCCAAGGGGCTGGCCGATGGCACCATCGACATCGTCGTGGGCACCCACAAGCTGCTGTCGCAGTCGGTGAAGTTCCAGAACCTGGGACTGCTCATCATCGACGAGGAGCACCGCTTCGGCGTGCGCCACAAGGAGGCCATGAAGGCGATCCGCGCCGAGGTCGACGTGCTCACGCTCACCGCCACGCCGATCCCGCGCACCCTGGGCATGGCGCTGGAGGGCCTGCGCGACCTCAGCGTCATCGCCACCGCCCCGCAACGCCGGCTGGCCATCAAGACCTTCGTGCGCACCGAGGGCAACGGCGTCATCCGCGAGGCCGTGCTGCGCGAGCTCAAGCGCGGCGGCCAGGTCTACTTCCTGCACAACGAGGTCGAGACGATCCAGAACCGGCGCCAGAAGCTCGAGGAGATCCTGCCCGAGGCGCGCATCGCCGTGGCCCACGGCCAGATGCCCGAGCGCGAACTCGAACGCGTGATGCGCGACTTCGTGGCCCAGCGCTACAACATCCTGCTGTGCTCGACCATCATCGAGACCGGCATCGACGTGCCGACGGCCAACACCATCGTCATGAGCCGCGCCGACAAGTTCGGCCTGGCGCAGCTCCACCAGCTGCGCGGGCGCGTCGGACGCAGCCACCACCAGGCCTATGCCTACCTGATGGTGCCGGACATCGAGGGCCTGACCAAGCACGCCTCGCAGCGCCTGGAGGCGATCCAGCAGATGGAGGAGCTCGGCTCGGGCTTCTACCTGGCGATGCACGACCTGGAGATCCGCGGCACCGGCGAGGTGCTGGGCGAGAACCAGAGCGGCAACATGCTTGAGATCGGCTTCCAGCTCTACAACGAGATGCTCGGCGAGGCCGTGCGCGCGCTCAAGGCCGGCCAGGAGCCCGACCTGCTGGCGCCGCTGTCGGTGACCACCGAGATCAACCTGCACGCCCCCGCCTTGCTGCCCGACGACTACTGCGGCGACGTGCACCTGCGCCTGTCGTTCTACAAGAAGCTGGCCACGGCGAAGACGCCCGAGCAGATCGACCACCTGCTCGAGGAGATCGTCGACCGCTTCGGCAAGCTGCCGCCGCAGGCCCAGACCCTGATCGACGTGCACCGCCTGCGCGTGCTGGCGCGGCCCTATGGCGTGGTCAAGGTCGATGCCGCGCCGGGCGTCATCCACATCACCTTCAAGAAGGACCCGCCGATCGACTCGATGGCCATCATCCACCTGATCCAGAAGAACAGGCACATCAAGCTCGCCGGCAACGAGAAGCTGCGCATCGAGCGCGAGCTCAAGGAGCCCAAGGACCGGGCGCAGATGGTGCGCGACGTGCTGCGCAGCCTCGGACAACCCCGCACCCAGGAAGCGATTCCCGCATGATCTCCAACGCCTCCCCTGCCGCCGCGCCCGGCCTCGTCCTCCAGCGCTTCACGCCGCCCCTGCGGCTGGCGGACTTCGGCCTGATCGCCTTCGACATGGACTCGACCCTCATCAACATCGAATGCATCGACGAGATCGCCGATGCGGTCGGCAGGAAGGCCGAGGTCGCGGCCATCACCGAAGCCACCATGCGCGGCGAGATCAAGGACTTCAAGGAGAGCCTGACGCGCCGCGTGGCGCTGCTCCAGGGCGTGCCGGTGACGGCGCTGCAGCGGGTCCACGACGACCGCCTGCGGCTCAACCCGGGCGCCGAGGCGCTGGTGGCGGCCTGCAAGGCGGCCGGTCTGAAGGTGCTGCTGGTCTCGGGCGGCTTCACCTTCTTCGCCGACCGCGTGAAGGAACGCCTGGGCATCGACTTCGCGCGCTCCAACCTGCTGGAGGAAGCCGACGGGCACCTCACCGGCCGCGTCGTGCCGCAGTGCTGGGGCGACATCTGCGATGGCGCCGAGAAGCGCCGCACGCTGCTGGAGGTGGCCTCGCTGCTGGGCCTGCCGCCGGCGCGGACCATCGCCGTGGGCGATGGGGCCAACGACCTGCCGATGATGGGCGCGGCCGGCCTGTCGGTCGCCTTCCACGCCAAGCCCAGGGTGCGCGAACAGGCGATGGTGGCGATCGATTCGGGCGGCCTCGACCGCCTGCTCGAAGTCCTGCGCTGAGCACCACGGGCGCGATCGCGATCGCGCCGTTCGGCGCGGCGCCTCCCGCTCGGCTGCGGCAGGCGCAACGCCGATCACGCCACCGCGGGTGGCGCCTCGTCCGTTCCAGCTCCCGCTCCCTACTCGGTGCTCCTGTCCGTGGCTTCGTCCCGGCCGCGTCGGGCGACTCCCTCGGGACGGGCGACGCGCCGGGCGGGCCGGGCCAGCAGCTCGACGTGGAACTGCGGCTCGCCGGCCGCCACCGCGGCATCGATCGCGGCCGTCAATGCCGCCGGGTGGATCGGCGCCGCCGTCTCGGCGCTGGTGCCGAAGCGGCAATCGAAGTCCCAGTAGTCGGCATCCGGTGGCAGGTCGCGCCGGCGTTCGCGCTTGATGTACTTGCGGATCTCGTGCTTGATGGCTTCGAGGAGGCGGTCGGGGTGCTTGCCCTCGACGCGGAGCTGGAATGTCTTTTTCATGGGTGATTGTAGGAAGCGCGACCGGGGCGGCGCCGGCGGCGCGCGACCCCTTCGACTACAGTGCGGCCTCGACGACAACGAGGATGATGAATGGCGCGCGCGAACGATTGGACGAGCAAGGTGATGGCGCTGGTCAACGGCGGCAACAGGGCGGCGGCCATCGCGCAGATCAAGGTCGCGCCCAGCGTCAAGGACCTGACGGCGCTGAAGACCGTGATGACGCTGTCGCGCCTGACGGGCAAGTGGAAGGACCTCGACGCGGCGATCGACGACAGCCTGGCGGCGCTGTCGTCGCCCCGCCTGCACCGGTCGCCCTGACATCGGGCATCGGCGCGCTCTGCGCCGCGCGCGTCGGCGCGATCCCGCCCGATGTCAGAGCGCCTTCGCCAGGCGGGCGATGCCTTCCTCGATCTTCTCCACGTTGGCGGTCGCGAAACTCAGGCGCAGGGTCGCGACATCGGGATGCTCGGCGAAGAACGGCGCGCCGGGCACGAAGGCCACCAGCTGCTCGATGGCACGCTGGGCCAGCACGCCGGCATCGGCCAGCTTGCCGTTGGCGCCCGTCAGCCGGGCCCAGAAGAACAGGCCGCCCTGCGGCTGCGTGAATTCGATCGCCTCGCCCAGCTCGCGCGTCAAGGCCGCGCCCATCGCCCGGGCGCGTTCGCCATAGACGCGGCGCACGTGGGCCAGCGTGGCGGGCATGCGGCCGCTCCTGAGGTACTGCGCGGCAGTGGCCTGGGCGAAGGTGCTGGTGTGGGCGTCGCTGAACTGCTTGCACATCGTCGCGCGGGCCAGCAGCTCGGGCGGCGCGATCATCCAGCCGATGCGCAGGCCGGGACTCAGCACCTTGCTCAGGCTGCCGCAGTGGACGACGAGCTCGCGGCTGCCGGGCACCTGTGCCGACAGCGCCAGGATCGAGGGCGGCGGCGGCGCGCCGAAGTACAGGTCGCCATACGGATCGTCCTCGACGATCGGCGTCTGATGGCGGACCGCGAGTTCCAGCACCTTGCGGCGGCGTTCCAGGTCGAGCATGGCGCCACTGGGGTTGCCGAAGGTCGGGATCAGGTAGACGAACTTGGGCTTGTGTTCGGCGATGAGGGCCTCCAGCGCGTCGGTGTCGACGCCGTTCGCATCGACCGGCGCGCTGATCAGCTGCGCGCCATAGAGCCGGAAGCACTGGATGGTGGCCAGGAAGGTCGGGCCCTCGACGATCACCTTGTCGCCGGGCGAGATCAGCGTCTTGCCCAGCAGGTCGAGCGCCTGCTGGCTGCCGGTGGTGACGATCAGACCGGCCGGATCGACCGTCACGCCCTTGGTGCCCATGAAGGCCGAGAGCTGCGCGCGCAAGGGCTCGTAGCCTTCGGTGGCGCCGTACTGCAGCGCGCCGCCGGGCTCCTCGTCGAGCGCCCGCGCGCTGGCTTCCTTCAGTCCCT
Organism: Variovorax sp. PEI5; assembly: GCF_056679935.1. Taxonomy (NCBI): domain Bacteria; kingdom Pseudomonadati; phylum Pseudomonadota; class Betaproteobacteria; order Burkholderiales; family Comamonadaceae; genus Variovorax; species Variovorax sp. PEI5. The sequence goes on along the minus strand of NZ_CM155257.1, from coordinate 672,812 downwards.
CGACGTCGAACATGGCGCTGTCGGGGAAGCCGCCCGCGAAGCTGATGATGCCGGGCTTGCCCAGCAGCTTGAAGAGTTCGCGGATGGCGGAGGTTTCGACGTTGTCGAGGCGGGAGGCGAATTGCATGACGAGGGACCTTTGACCTTTCTGAGGGCGTTATTGTCGAGCGAAGTCGGCGCGGATCCGCGGCCGGGGAATTCTCCCCGCCACGGCGCCGCCACCGCCCTCGCCATCTCCGTCACCCGATCGATCGATCCCGCCCCGAACCGCCCATGCCAGACCGCCCCGCTTCTTCCCGCCTCGTCGACCGTTCCGGCCTCCCGGGTCCCACCGCCCTGCTCGCGCCGGCCGGCCCGCCGGAGCTCGCCGGGATGCCCGGACATGCCGCCCGCCCCGGCGCCATCTCGCGCCCGCGCGCCACCCGCTCGATGCCGCGGCGGGGACGGTCCGCATGGTGACGAACCGCAAGCGCGGTCGCGGCCCGCGCCATCCCGCGCCGCTGGTGGCCTGGCTGGGCGACCGCGTCGTCGGCAAGTGGTCGGTCCGCGAGGGCGAGCACCGCTTCCAGTACGCCGAGTCGTGGACCGCCGCGCCCGATGCACACAGGCTCTCGTTGTCGCTGCCATGGACACCCGACGGGACCCCGTTGCGCGGCGAGCCGGTGCGCATCTGGTTCGACAACCTGCTGCCCGACGACATCGCGCTGCGCCGCCGCTGGCAGGAGCGGCTCGGCCCGACCGATGCCGATGCCTTCGACCTGCTGAGCGCGCTCGGCGGCGACTGCATCGGCGCGCTGCGGCTGCTGCCGCCGGGCGCCACGCCCGCCGCCAGCGACGACGGCGCCGACGCCACGCCGCTCGACGAGGCCGATGTCGAGCGCGTCCTCGATGCCGTCCTGGCGCCGGCGCGACGCGGCGGCGCGGACGCCGTCGACGGCGCCCCGCGCGTCGCGCTGCCGGGCGCCCAGGAGAAGACCGCCCTGCTGCGGCGCGACGGCCGCTGGTTCCGGCCCGGCGACGGCGCCCCGAGCACCCACATCCTCAAGCTGCCGCTCGGGCGCATCGGCCGCCTGCAGGCCGAGCTGCAGGCCGATCCGCGCGATGCGGTCTGGAACGAATGGCTGTGCGCGCGCGTGCTGGCCGGCTTCGGGCTGCCGGTGGCGGCCTGCGAGGTGGCGCGGTTCGGCCGCCACGAGGTGCTGGTCGTGGAGCGCTTCGACCGCGTCGCGCCGGTGGCGAACGGCGCCGGCGCCGATGACGCGGCGATCGTCCGCCTGCCGCAGGAGGACCTGTGCCAGGCCCTCGGCGTGCCGGGCGAGCGCCGCTACGAGGCCGATGGCGGCCCCGGCCTGCGCGACGTCCTGCGCGTGCTCGAAGGCGGCAGCCGGGCCGACGCCGACAGGACATCCTTCGTGAGGACGCAGATGATCTTCTGGCTGCTGGCCGCGACGGATGGCCATGCCCGCAACCACTCGATCTTCCTGGAGGCCGGCGGCGGCCATCGCCTGGCGCCCTGCTACGACGTGCATTCGTCGTGGCCGCTGATCGGCACCGGCGCCGGCCGGCCGACCGCCGCGCAGGCCCGGCTGGCGCTGGCGCCGCGCAGCAAGAGCGCGCACCGGGGCCTGGCCGACCTCCGCGCCGCGCACTGGGACGAGGTCGCCCGGCTGGCCGGCATGGGCGATGCCGGCTTACTGCGCGACGAGATCGCCGAGCGCCTGCCGCAGGTGCTGGCCCGGGTCGAATCGGCACTGCCGCCGGAGGCCCCGGCGCCGCTGGTCACGGCCATCCTCGACGGCATGAGGACCCTGGCGCCGCGGCTCCACGCCGCCGACTGACCCCGGCATCGTCCTTTCCGCCCCGCCCGTGCGCTTGCCCATGAAAAAAGAATCCATCGAAGCCTTCTTCGCCGCGCTGCAGGCGGCCAATCCGACACCCGAGACCGAGCTGCTGTACGACTCGCCCTTCGAACTGCTGGCGGCGGTGCTGCTGTCGGCGCAGGCCACCGACATCAGCGTCAACAAGGCGACGCGGCGGCTCTATCCGGTGGCGAACACGCCGCAGGCGATCCTCGACCTGGGCCTCGAGGGACTGGAGGGGCACATCAGGACCATCGGTCTCTACCGCAGCAAGGCCAAGCACCTGATGGCGACCTGCCGGATGCTGGTCGACCTGCATGGCGGCGAGGTGCCGCGCACCCGCGCCGAGCTGGAGGCGCTGCCGGGCGTCGGTCGCAAGACCGCCAACGTGGTGCTCAACGTCGCCTTCGGCGAGCCGACCATGGCGGTCGACACGCACATCTTCCGCGTCGGCAACCGCACCGGCCTGGCGCCGGGCAGGACGCCGCTGGAGGTCGAGCTGAAGCTGGAGAAGCGCGTGCCGCCGGCCTACCGGCTGCATGCGCACCACTGGCTGATCCTGCACGGGCGCTATGTCTGCGTGGCGCGCAAGCCGCGCTGCTGGGAATGCGCGGTGGCGGCGCATTGCGACTTCAAGCCCAAGACGCCACCGCCCGCCTCCTGAACTCAGGCGCGCGCGGCCGGCATCTCGATGCACAGCCATTCGCCGAAGGCGATCGATCGGCGTGGCCAGGCGGCGGCATCGACCGGACAGCGGATGCCCTGCTGGAGCAGCAGCACGGCCCGCATCACACCGGCATGCGTGACCCAGACGGCATCCCGTCCCGATGCGCGCCACGCCTCCCAGGCCGCGCCGACGCGATCCATGAACGCGCGCGTGCTCTCGCCATGCCCGCCCACCGGGCCATCGGCGAAGTCGGCCAGCCACGCATCCATGGCCTCGCGGCCGATGGCGTCCCAGGATTGGCCCTCCCAGGCGCCGAAATCCATCTCCGCCAGCCGGCTGTCGAGCTCGACCGGCCCGAGCTCCGGCAGCCGCTCCACCACCGCCGCCGCCAGCGCCGTGCAGCGTCGCAAGGGCGAGCAGCGCAGCCGCATGCCGCCGGCCGACGAGGCGCGCGCGGGCGGAGCCACCGCGTCGATGGTCGTGGCAGCGGCAAGGAGCGCAGCGGCGTCGGTCGTCGCACCACTGGCGGCTGCGGCTGAGGTGGTTGCGGCGGTGGCGGCCTGGGTCGCTCGCGCGCCCGACTCGGCCGGCCAGCGCCGCGCGAAGTCGTCCGCCACGGCATGCGTCGCCACCGGCCGCGCCACCAGGTCGCTGGCGCCGTAGCACAGTCCCGGCGCGCCCTCCACCATCGCGTGGCGCAGCAGCCAGAGCCGGTTCACGGGGTTCATGTCGCTCATGGGATTCATGGGACTCATCGGACTCCTGCGATCCGGGCGGCTCACGCGGGCCACCGCGCCGCCAGCGCGAGATAGATCGCCAGTTCGGCGACCTGCTGCGTCGCGCCGAGGCAGTCGCCCGTGAAGCCACCCAGCCGATGGCGGAACCAGCGCATCAGCGCCAGGGTCGCGAGCGCCGCCGCCGCCAGCGCGCCCAGCGCCGCCGGCGGGCCGAAGACCCATGCCAGCAACGCCACGGCGGGCACCGACCACAGCGCCGCCACGACCAGCGCGCGATCGTCCACGGCATCGGCCAGCGGCTTGGACTTGGCAGCCTCGCCGCTCACGTGCGGCAGCCAGCGCATCGGCGCCAGCGGCGCCAGGCGCGAGAGCGCGTGCGCCGCGCCCAGCGCCGCGCAGGCCGCCGCGATGCCGGTCGCGCCGAGCGTCGCCAGCAGCACCAGCTTGAGCCCCAGGGCCAGCACCAGCGCGATGGCGCCGAAGGCCCCGATGCGCGAGTCGCGCATGATCTCCAATGCCCGCGCGCGGTCCTGCGTGCCGCCCAGGCCATCGGCGACATCGGCCAGGCCGTCCTCGTGGAAGGCCCCGGTCACGAGCACCGTGGCGATGGTGGCCAGCAGCGCCGCCACGGCCACCGGCCAGAGCATGCCGGACAGCGCGAAGACCAGCGCCCCGATCGCGCCCACCACCGCGCCCACCGCCGGGAAATGCGCCGCGCTCGCCCGCAGCATCGCCGGGCTGTAGCCGACCCAGCGGGCCAGCCGGCCGGTCACCGGCAGGCGCGTGAAGAACTGCAGCGCCAGCAGGAAGTGCCGCACCCCGGCCACGACGGTGCTCATCCGGGCGGACCGCTCAGGCATCGGCGCCGGCACCAGGGCCGGCATCGGCGCCGGCGTCGTCGCGGCGCGAGACGCCCGCGGCTTCGAAGCTGGCCATCTCGCGCAGGATGCGGCAGGCCGATTCGAGCAGCGGCCAGGCCAGCGCCGCGCCCGAGCCCTCGCCCAGGCGCAGGTCCAGCGCCAGCAGGGGCTCCAGGCCCAGCCGCGCCAGCAGCAGCGCATGGCCCGGCTCGGCCGAGACATGCGCCGCGACGCAGCGCTGCACCACGTGCGGCGCCACCTCCTGCGCCACCAGCACCGCCGCGCTGGCGATGAAGCCGTCGAGCACGATCAGGCGCCGTTCCTCGGCGGCCTGCAGCACGGCGCCCACCAGCGTCGCGATCTCGAAGCCGCCGAAGGCCGCCAGCGCCTCGAGCGCCGTGCCGGCATCGGCATGCCGCGCCAGCACCTCGCCCAGCACCCGCGCCTTGCGCGCGCGTCCCGCCGCATCGAGCCCGGTGCCCGCGCCGGTGCAGTCCTCGATGTCGATGCCGGCCAGCCGCGCCAGCAGCAGCGAGGCCGCCGAGGTGTTGCCGATGCCCATCTCGCCGAGCAGCAGCGCATTGCCCGGCAAGGCGCGCACGACCTCGCGGCCGTTGGCGATGGCCGCATCGCGCTGCGCCGCGCTCATGGCCGGACCGGCCGACGCATCGGCGGTGCCGTGGGCGACCTTGCGCGAGACCAGGCCGGAGCGCGGCGCGATGTCGCCGCGCACGCCGCAGTCGACCACCGTCAAGGTCAGCGCGTGCTGGCGCGCGAGCACGCTGACGGCCGCCCCGCCACCGAGGAAGTTCTCGACCATCTGCCGCGTCACCTCGCTCGGAAAGGCCGACACGCCCCGCGCCGCCAGACCGTGGTCGGCGGCGCAGACCAGCATCTGCGGCTGCGTCAGCACCGGCGCGGCGCTGCCCAGGACGGCGCCGATGCGCATCGCCAGGCCCTCGATGCGTCCCAGCGCGCCCAGCGGCTTGGTCTTGCCATCGATGGCCGCGCGCAGGCGCTGCTCGAGCGCGGGATCGCGGATGTCGCCGATGGCGTGGCGGACCGCCGTCGCGTGATCGACACGGGCGCCGTGATCGTCGCGAGCGTCGTGATCGTCGCGAGCGCCGTGATCGTCGCGAGCGCCGTGATCGGTCTTGGGGACGGCGGTCCCCGACATCATCGTTAGGCCGTTAGCAGAAGGAAGAGGTGAGGTCATGCGAAGGAGTCGAAAGGGTCAGTGGATGAGGTCGCGCAGCACATCCGGCTCGAAGTGCGCGTCGATGAAATCGGCCAGGCCGTCGAACACCGAATCCAGCGTCGGCGCGGCGGCGCCGAACAGCGCGCGCAGCACGCCGGGGTCCTCGAACAGGCCATGGAGATAGAGCCCGAGCACATTGCCCGCCGCGTTGCGCCAGCCCAGGCCGTCGGGCAGCACCGGATGGGCGCGCTGGCCGGCGGCGGCCATGGCCGGGTGTTCGGCGGTCGCGCCATGGTGGATCTCGTAGCCGCTCACCGCCAGGCCCGACAGCGCGCGCCACGGCCCGTCGTCGAGCGTGTCGAAGGTGGCCTGGCGATGCCGCACCGTCTTCTCCGGCTCGAAGGTCGTCACCACCGGCAGCAGGCCCAGGCCCGGCGCGTTGCCATCGATGCCGTGCGGGTCGATCAGGGCTTCGCCCAGCATCTGCAGCCCGCCGCAGACCCCCAGCACCGCCCCGCCCCGCCCGGCATGCGCCGCCACCGCGCGGTCCAGGCCCTGGGCGCGCAGCCAGGCCAGGTCGCCGCTGGTGTGCTTGGAGCCCGGCAGCACGATCCAGTCGGTCGGTGCCAGTCCCGCCAGTTCGCCGGGGCCGCGCACCCAGCGCAGCCGCACGCCGGCCAGGTTCTTCAGCGGCTGGAATTCATCGAGGTTGCTGATGCGCGGCGTGGCGATCACGGCCACGGTCAGGCGGACCTCGCCGGCCGACGTGGCGCGGTCGTCGAACACGCCGTCCTCCTCCGGCAGGCCGTGCTGCCACCACATCGGCAGCGTCGCGACGGTGGGCACGCCGGTCAGCGCCCGCAGCCGCTCGGGCGCCGGCGCCAGCAGCGTGGCATCGCCCCGGAAGCGGTTGAGCACGAAGCCGCGCAGCAGGGCCCGATCGGCCTCGGGCATCAGCGCCCAGGTGCCATAGAGATGCGCGAAGGCGCCGCCGCGATCGATGTCGCTCACCAGCAGGCAGCGCGCCCGGGCATGACGGGCGACCCGCAGGTTGACGATGTCGCTGTCCATCAGGTTGATCTCGGCCGGCGAACCCGCGCCTTCGATGACGACGACGTCGTTCTCGCGGCGCAGGGCGTCGAGCGCGGCGGCGATCTGCGGCCAGACGCGCTCGCTGCGCCCGCGCCACGGCAGCGCCGTGAGCTCGGAACTGACCCGGCCCATCAGCACGACCTGGCTGTGGGTGTCGCGCTCGGGCTTGAGCAGCAGCGGGTTCATGCGCACCTCGGGTTCGGCGCGCGCCGCCAGGGCCTGGAAGTACTGCGCGCTGCCGATCTCGCCGCTGGCGACGACACGCGCGTTGTTGCTCATGTTCTGCGCCTTGAAGGGCGCCACGCGCAGGCCCTGGCGCGCATACCAGCGGCACAGGGCGGTCGCCAGCCAGCTCTTGCCGGCACCGCTGGTGGTGCCCAGGACCATGACGCAGCGCGCGCCCTCGGCCGGATGCTCGATCGGAGTGGTCATGGATGCTCGTTTTTCCCAGGGTTAACCCGCAGATGCGAGGACGAAAGAGTGACAAGAAGTTGGAACAGGCGGCTGGCTGTCATCAAGCCATCGCGCACGCTCGTTGAGGGTTGTCCCCACCCCCTGGATACACGATGGCATCGAGACAAGAACTGGCCTTGAAGGTCGAGGAACGCCCCTCGGGCGGATTTTTCTGGGTCCTGATGGAGGCCTGCGAGATGCAGGGCTCCGATGTCTTCCACTACCGGGTGCTGGACTCGGCATCGGCGCCGCAGCAGGCCTACTGGGACGCGATGGTGCTGGGCATGACCGAGCTGCGGCGCCTGATGGCCGCTGCCGCCGACATGGACGGCGGGCGCTCCGCCTGACTGTGGAGATCGGCTGACGGCCGCAGGGGCGATTGCCCGAAGCCCTGGACAGGAATCGGGCGCCATGGTCGGTGCCGTGAATGTCATTTCAATCAGGAGCAATGCATGACCCCCGCCAACGAATCGAACTCGAACTCCGCCACCTCGTCGCACAAGAGCCACGAGGAACCCGAGATCACGCAGGAGGAAGCAGTGCCCAATGACGGGCGCGACATCGAGGGCGAGGAACTCATGAAGAGCGTCGAGAACAAGAAGCTGGAGCAGAAGCCCGGCCAGGAAAAGCAGGACCGCTGACAGCGGCGCGCAAGGCATCCTGCGCCCGTGGTGGCAGCACCGCGAGGCGGCATTGTCCCGGCAGTCCGAAGGAGGCCGTCGGGCGCACCTTGATCCCGGCGTCGCGCAGCGATGCCACCCAATGGTCGATGTCGTCGACATCCGGATCGACGCACAGGAAATTGGCGACGCTCGATCCGGCACGCCAGCCGTGCTCCCCGCACAGTGTCAGGAACCCGTCGCGCCAGGCGCGCAGATGGACCCGGCTGTCCCGCAGCCAGTCCTGCACCGATTGGCGCGTCCAGCCATCCAGCAGGGCGACGCCATGCGCGCCCGTCGCCCACGAGGGCGCCATGAGCATCAGGAGTTCCCGCAACTCGACATCACCCGATGGCGCGATGGCATGGGCCGCCCGCACGCCCGTCAGGCCCAGCGCCTTGTTGGGCGTCCACAGTTGCCAGACCCGTTCCAGTTGCGCGGGGCCGAGTCCCAGCGTGCCATCCAGTCGCAATGGCTCGTAGGCCAGGTCGAGGACGCAGGTCGTCGCCATGTCGAGCCTGTCGATGCGCGGGCCGAGTCCCGCCACCGGCTGGCCCAGCGGGCTGGAGGGATCGCAGAACCAGGCCAGGGCCGGGGCTGGCGTCGGCATCGTCGCGGGATCGTCGGCTCCGGCGTCATCGGGCTCCCCCGGCGCCGCGCATGGCACCAGTCCCCAGGCGCGTGCCGCTCGCAGGTAGTCGCCATAGCCATGCCTCGGCAGCGCGACCGTGCCACCCCCCCGCCGCGCCACGGCCGCCGTGAGTCGGAAGATGAATTCGCTCGCGCTGCCGGCGATCACGACGCGCTCGGGGGCGACGCCATGGAAGCCCGCCAGACGTTCCCGCAGGGCGTGATAGCGCGGATCGGGATAACGCGTCGCATCGGCGTGCCGCACCGCCGCCAGCACCTCCGGGCAGGGTCCGCAGGCATTGGCATTGGTCGAGAAATCGTGCCGCACCGGTGGTCCGTCGTCGGGGCCGCCATGCAGGAACAGCGTCTCCGCGTTCATGACCGGCTCCCGGCGACCACGGCCAGGCCGGCCATCGCGATCAGGCCCGCCACCAGCAGTCCCACGGCACGGCCACCGGCCCGGGCCGCGCGTCGCACGTCGCCGGCGCGCGGCGCCGGCGCGGTCGCGTTCAGCGCATAGACATCGGGCTTGCCCAGCCGCACCCCCAGCCCCAATGCCATCGCCGCCATCGGCCAGCCGCTGTTGGGCGATGGCGTGCGCCGGGCCTCGCGGCGCAAGGTCGTCGCGGCCGATGCCGGCGGCGCATCGTCGGCCGATGACGCGGTGCCCGGCCGGTCGGCGAACTGGGCCCGCAGCAGGCCGGCCGTGATGCGCGCCGGCAGCCAGGACAGCACGTCGTCGGCACGCGCCGCCCACTTGCCGGCCCAGGTCCAGTCGCGGCCGTCGCGCGCGCCGAGGTAGCCCCACATCGCATCGGCCGTGTTGGCGAAGCGGTAGACCGCCGCGCCCGGCAATCCCAGCACGACGAACCAGCACAGCGGCGCCACCACCGAATCGTTGAGGTTCTCGGCCAGCGATTCGATGGCGCTCTCGCGCACCTCGGCGGCACTGAGGGAGGACACATCGCGGCTGACCAGGCGCGCCAGTCGCGCGCGACCGGCATCGAGCGATTCGTCGACCAGTGCCGCCTCCACCGCCAGCACCTCCTCGCGCAGCATCCGCCAGGCCAGCAGCGGCTTGAGCAGCAGGCCCGACAGCCCCACCGCCAGCCAGGCCGGTCCCTGCGCCAGGCCCCACTGCACGCCCAGCGCCAGCGCGCCGACGCCCGCCGCGCCCAGGCACCAGCCCATCGCGCCGAGCAGGAAGGGCCGCCATCGCGCGGCCGCCCTGCCTTCCGTGCCGCCCGCACCCGCCACCGGCGCGATGCGCCGCCCGACCGCCCCCAGGTAGCGCCCCATCCCCACCACCGGGTGCCAGCGCGCGGCCGGCTCCCCCAGGACCCGGTCGACGCCCAGCGCGATGCCGACCGCCACCGCGACCCCGGCCCACTCGATCATTCCCGTGCCCCCATCGTCGGCCGCTTCAGGTCAATCCTCGATGCCGCGCTGGGCCGGGATGCCGGCCTTGAAGGCATGCTTGACCATCGTCATCTCCGTGACCGTGTCGGCCAGCTCGATGATCTCGGGCGGGCAGCGCCGCCCGGTCAGCACCACGTGCACGTCCGCCGGCCGCGCGCGCAGGGTGGCGAGCACGTCCTCCAGGGGCAGCCAGCCATAGATCAGCGGATAGGTGATCTCGTCGAGCACCACCATGAAATGCTCGCCCGACAGGATCGACGCCTTGGCGCGTTCCCAGCCGTCGCGTGCCAGCTGACCGGAGCGCTCCAAGTCCTGGCTCTTCCAGCTGAAGCCGTCGCCCAGTCCCTCGATCGGGATGCCGATCTGCTCGAACATGCGGTGCTCGCCGAAGCGCGCGGTCGGCACCTTCATGAACTGCCAGATCCGCACGGTCCGGCCGTGGACGTGCTGTCGGCCGTGGGCCCGCAGCGCCAGGCCGAAGGCGGCCGTGCTCTTGCCCTTGCCGTCGCCGGTGTGGACGATGACGAGGCCGCGGCGCTCGCCCTCGGGCTTGGCATAGGGCTTGGTGCTGGGAGGTGTTTCGATCTGCATGGCGGTGGAGGAGAAAGGAAGGGGGAAAAGCAGGAGGAGAAGGTTAGGCTCTGGGCCATCCGAATTCTTCGACAGGACCCGGGACATGGACACCCACCTCGACTTCGATGGCACCACGGTGCTGATCACCGGCGCGGCCGGCAACCTGGGCGCGGCCGTGGCGCGGGCCTTCGCCGCGCGCGGCGCGCGCCTGGCGCTGGTGGACCTGGACGAGGCGGCGCTGCGCCGCACCTTCGGCGAACCCGGCGGTCTGCGCCTGTTCGTCGGCGCCGACCTGCTGCAGCCGGCGGCGGCCGATGCGGCGGCCGCCCGCGCCGTCGCGCATTTCGGCCGCATCGACGTGCTGTGCAACCTGGCCGGCGGCTTCCGCATGGGCGAGGCGGTGCACGAGACCTCGGCGGCGACCTGGGACCTGATGCTGGGCCTGAACGCGCGCACGGTGCTGCACATGGCGCACGCGGTGGTGCCGGGCATGCTGGCGGCCGGCGGCGGGCGCATCGTCAACGTCGGCGCCTTCGCGGCGCAGAAAGGCGTGGCGCACATGGGCGCCTATGTCGCCGCCAAGAGCGCGGTGATCCGCCTGACCGAGGCCCTGTCGGCCGAACTGCGCGAGCAGCACGTCAATGTCAACTGCGTGCTGCCCACCATCATCGACACGCCGGAGAACCGCGCCGCCATGCCCGATGCCGATCCGGCGCGCTGGGTGGCGCCGGCCGACCTGGCCGCCGTGATCGTGTTCCTGGCCTCCGACGCGGCGCGCGCCGTGCATGGTGCGGCGCTGCCCGTCACGGGCCTGAGCTGACCGCGCGGCGGTCGTGGCCGTCGTGATCGGGGCGGTCGGGGCGGCCATCGCGCTCATCGCGGCAAGGCGATCCACTGGCCGGCCACCCGGTGCACGGCGACGCGCTGGTCGAACACGCTCTCCAGCGCGGCATGCGTGACGGGATCGTCGCAGCCGCCGTGATGGACGACGCGCCCGCGCGCCATCACCACCAGCGCATCGGCGGCCAATGCCACCGACAGCTCGTGCAGCACGCTGACCACCGTGCGGCCCCGGTCGGCCAATGCGCGCGCCGAGCGCATCCAGTCGGCCTGGTGCGGCGGGTCGAGGTTGGCCAGCGGTTCGTCCATCAGCACCACCTCGGCCTCGACGGCCAGCGCGCGCGCCAGCAGCACGCGCTGGCGTTCGCCGCCGGAGAGCTCGCCCAGCGGCCGGTCGCGCCAGTCCCAGGCCTGGGTCTCGCGCAGGGCGCGCTCCACCGCCGCGTGGTCGGCGGCGCTGGGCGCGGCCAGCCAGCGCTGGTGCGGCAGGCGCCCGAGCATGGCGATGTCGTGCACGCGCAGGTCGTCGGCGCCGGCATCGCCGGCCCCGCCCTGCCCCAGCCACGACAGGCGCCGCGCCCGCTCGCGGCCCGGCAATGCGTCCAGCGGCGTGCCGCCCAGGCGCACCTCGCCGCGCGACCCGGCGCGGCCCGGGTGCAGGCCGGCGAACACCCGCAGCAGGGTCGACTTGCCCGCCCCGTTGGGCCCGACGATGCTGGTCCAGCGGCCCGCCGCCACGGCCAGGTCGATGTCGTGCAGCACCTCGACGCCGCCCAGCGCGACCGTCACGCCCCGCGCTTCCAGCGCCGTCATCGCGCCGCCCCGCGCAATGCGCCCCGGCGCATCAGCCACAGCAGGTAGCCGCCGCCGAGCAGGGCGGTCAGCACGCCCACGGGCAATTCCTGCGGCGCGATCAGCCAGCGCGCCAGTAGGTCGGCCGCCATCAGCAGCAGGCCGCCCATCGCGCTGGACAGCACGATCAGCCCGGCATGCGTGGTCTTGACCACCGAGCGCACCAGGTGCGGCGCGGCCAAGCCGACGAAGGCGATCAGTCCGGTCTGGGCCACGGCGGCGCCGGTGGCCAGCGCCAGCACCGCCACCAGCGCGGCGCGCATCGCGCCCAATGGCAGGCCCAGGCTGGCGGCGGTGGCCTCGCCCAGCGCCAGACCGTCGAGCACCGGCGCCAGCAGCCGGCCGGCCACCAGGCACAGCACGGCGCAGCCGGCCATCGCCGCGCAGGCGCTCCAGCCGACCAGGCCGGTGTTGCCCAGCATGAAGCCGGTCAGCGCCACCAGGATGTCGGCCGACTGGATCGTCACCAGGTCCTTCAACGCGCCCAGCACCACGCCGACGATGACGCCGGCCAGCAGCAGCCGCAGCGTCTGCTGCACGCCGCGCGCCAGTGCCAGCGTGAGCAGCACCGCCACCACCGCGCCGACGAAGGCCGCGCCCGTCAGCCCCAGGCGCAGCGCCCATTGCGCCGCCGGCGAGGCGCCGGCCGCGGCCTGGCCGAACAGCAGCAGCGCGAACGCCACGCCCAGCAGCGCGCCCGAAGCGCTGCCCAGCAGGTAGGGATCGGCCAGCGGGTTGCGGAACAGCCCCTGCGCCACCGCACCGGAGAGCCCCAGCAGCGCGCCCGCGAGCCAGGCCCCGAGGGTGCGCGGCAGGCGGATGTCCCAGACGATCTGCAGCGCCACCGGATCGTCCCGCAGCGCGAAGACGCTGGCGAAGCCGGTGCTGCCGATGCCCAGCCCGACCAGCAGCAGCGCGCACGACAGCAGCAGCACGGCGCCGCCGACGACCCGGACGCGGCGCCGCGGATCGCTCACGGCACGGCCTTCGCCGGCGCGGCCGCCCCGGCAGGGCCGACGCGACCGCCGTGGCCGGCCTGGCCGGCCGGCCCGGCGTGCGCGGCATGCGCGACGGCGCCGGGCGCCTTCTCCGACAGGCAGCGCGCCATCAGCCGCGCCGCCTCGGGCATGCGCGGCCCCGGGCGCACCAGCACGTCGGACTCTTCGGCCGTGAAGCGGCAGATGCGCTGCTCGCGCACGGCGCGGATGCCGCCCCAGCCCGGACGCTGCTCCAGCCCGGCGGCGCTGCGCGCGCCGACCATGATCAGTTCCGGATCGGCGCGCACCACGTACTCCGGATTGAGCTTGGGAAAGGGTCCCAGCGCGGCCGGCACGATGTTGCGCGCGCCCAGGCGCAGCAGGGTCTCGCCGATGAACGAGGTCTCGCCCGCCGCGTAGGGCGCGTTGTTGACCTCGAAGTAGACCCGCGCGCCGCGCGCCGAGGCCGGCAGCGACTGCGCCGCCGCCGCCACGCCGGCATCGATGGCGCGCCAGACGCGCTGGGCGTCGTCCACCTCCAGCACGGTGCCCAGCGTGTCGAGCACGCGCCGCACGTCGGCGCTGGTGCGCGGCTCCAGCGCGATCACCTTCAGGCCCAGCGCCTCCAGCCGCTGCGTCACGCGCGAGGCCTGCGACAGCAGGACCACGTCCGGGCGCAGGGCGACGATGGCCTCGACGTTCGGATCCAGCCCGCCGCCGACCTGCGGCAGCGCGCGCACCGACGCCGGCGAATTCGAGTAGCGGTCGACACCCACCAGCCGGTCGCAGGCGCCCAGGGCGCAGACCGATTCGGTCAGCGAGGGCAGCAGGCTGACGATGCGCTGCGGCGGGCGCGGCAGCGCGACGACCACGCCGCGCTCGTCGCGCACCTCGGCGGCGCGGGCGCCGGCCAGCGGCGCGACCAGCGCCAGCGCCAAGGCCAGCGGGCCGGCGATCCGCGTGACCGGGCGCCGGGCGGAGGCACGCACCGGGCGTGGCAGCGGCCCCGGGGACGGGAAGCGCGTCACGCGGGTCGCGGCGGTCGGACGGGTGGCGTCGATCGGACGGATCGCGTCGGTCATGCGGGTCATGCGGGTCATGCGGATCGTGCGGCTCATGCGGGTTCCTTCAGGGTCAGCGGCAGTCCGGCCGCCATCAGCGTGACGCGGTCGCAGGCGGCGGCGACGTCCTGGTTGAGCCGGCCCAGGGCATCGACGAAGGCCCGCACCTCGCGGCCCATCGGGATCACGCCCAGGCCGATCTCGTTGCCCACCAGCACCAGCGGACCGCGCGCGGCGCCGATGGCGGCGATCAGCGCGCGGCTCGCGGCGGCGGCGGGACCGGCGGACCCGACGGGCGCGTCGGGCGCGTCGGGCGGCACCATGGGCATCAGGTGGGCGGTCAGCCACAGGGTCAGGCAATCGACCAGCACCAGCGTGTCGGGCGCGCTGTGCGCGGCGATCGCCTCGGCCAGCCGCAGCGGCTCCTCCACCGTGCGCAGGCCCGGCACGCGCAGGGCGCGCTCGCGGCGATGGCGCGCGATGCGCTCGCGCATCTCGTCGTCCCAGGGCTGCGCGGTGGCGATCAGCACCGCCCGGCGCGCGCCTTCGCCATCGAGCCAGGCGCGGGCCAGCAGCTCGCCGCGTCGCGACTTGCCGCTTTTCTGGCCGCCGAGGATGAGTTCGCGTTCAGGCATCGCGCGAGTCTGCCCGCGAGGGCGCGGTGGCACCGGCGGCCGTCGCGGCCATCGCGGCGCGACCGTCGTCGTCGTTCGTGAAGTCGAGCGGCGCGGCATCGAAGAGGCGCGCCGTCGCTTCCGGATCGGACGCGAACCAGGCGTGGAAGTAGCTCGCCCGCACGCTGCCATGCACGTGCACGGCCTCGCCCGGCCGGGCGCGGGCGCCGCCCTCGGCGACCGGCGCCGTGGTCCAGGTCGCCGGCGGATGCGGGGTCTCGCTGGTCGAGTAGTGGAAGGTGTGGCCGCGCAGTTCGGCCCCGGCCCAGCGCAGTGCCTGCGGGCCCAGGCCGGCCAGGCGCTTCTGCATCGTCGAGCGGCCCGGCAGCAGGCCCCACATCGCATGCGCGACGCCATCGGCGGTGACCAGGGTGTCGAACAGCGCCATCATCCCGCCGCACTCGGCCCACACCGGCTTGCCGGCGGCGACATGGGCGGCCAGCGCCGCGCGCAGCGGCTCGCGGGCCGAGAGCGCGGCGGCGTGGAGTTCCGGGTAGCCGCCCGGCAGCCAGACGGCGTCGCAGGCCGGCAGCGTGTCGCCGGCCAATGGCGCGAAGAACTCCACCCGCGCGCCGAGCGCCTCCAGGGTCTCGACGTTGGCCGGATAGATGAAGGCGAAGGCGGCATCGCGCGCCACGGCGATGGTGCGGCCGGCCAGGGGCGACGCGGTCGTGGCGGATGCCGCCGCCGGCGCCTCGAAGCGCACGCGCGGCAGCGCCTCGATCGCCCGCTCGCCCAGCGGCGTCGCGGCCAGGGCGTCGGCGGCGGCGTCGAGCCGCGCCAGCGCATCGGCGGTGTCGCCGGTGGTCACCAGTCCCAGGTGACGCTCCGGCAACGCGAAGGCCGGGCCGTGCGGCAGTCCGCCCAGCCATTGCGCCGGCTCCCGCAGCGCATCGCGCAGCATGCCGGCATGGCGCTCGCCGGCCACGCGGTTGGCCAGCACGCCCAGCCATGGCAGGCCGGGGCGGAAGTTCTGCAGGCCGAAGGCCAGCGCCCCGAAGGTGCCGGCCATGGCGCGCGCGTCGATCACCGCCAGCACCGGCAGGCCGAAGCGCGCGGCCAGGTCGGCGGCGCTCGGCCGGCCGTCGAACAGGCCCATCACGCCCTCGACGATCAGCAGGTCGGCCTCGATGGCGGCGGCATGCAGGCGCGCGCGGCAGTCGGCCTCGCCATTGATCCACAGGTCCAGCGGATGCACCGGCGCGCCGGAGGCCAGGGCCAGCCACTGCGGATCGAGGAAGTCCGGTCCGCACTTGAAGACCCGCACGCGCCGGCCGGCGCGCGCGTGCAGCCGCGCCAGCGCGGCGGCCACGGTGGTCTTGCCCTGGCCCGAGGCCGGCGCCGCCACCAGCACGGCGGCGCAGCTCGCCGCGCCGCCGGCCGCAAGACTCATTGCGGCGTCCACTTCAGGCCGACATAGCCCCGGCGACCGCCGGTGGCGTAGGTGCGCGCCAGCTGGTAGTCCTTGTCGCCGACGTTGTCGATGCGCGCGACCAGGCCGAGCTCGCGCGTGAGCTGGGTCGTGGCCGACAGGTTCAGCAGCGTGTAGCCGCCCAGGCGGCGCGTGTTGGCGGCATCGTCCCAGCGCATGGCCGAGGTCTGCACCTCGGCGCCCAGGACCCAGCCGGCCAGGCGCCAGTCGGCGCCCACCGTGGCGTGTCGACGCGAGCGGCGCGCCAGCTGGCGGTCGGTCTCGAGGTCGCGCGGGTCCTGGAAGTCGGCCGAGGCGCGCAGCGTGACGTCGCCCAGCCGGTGGCCGGCCGACAGGGTCACGCCCTCGTACTGCGCGCGCGCCGTGTTGCCATAGCAGCCGAAGCTGTCGGCGCACGGGCCCGCCGCGCCGAAGGCGATCAGGTTGGTGATGCGGTTGCGATAGGCGACCACGCCGGCGCTGGTCGCGCCCTGGGCATAGCGCAGGCCGACCTCGACATTGCGGCCCTCCTCCGGCTGCAGGCCGGCCACGCCGTACTGGCTGAAGCGCTGGTAGACCGTGGGCGCGCGGAACGAGCTGCCGACCGAGGCCGTGGCGCGCCATTGCGGCGTGATCGCGAAGCCATAGGCGGCGCTGCCGGTGCTCTTGCCGCCGAACTCGCTGTCCTCGTCGTGGCGCGCGTGCAGCTGCACCGAGTGCGGGCCCTGCACGAAGCCATAGCCCAGCGCCAGCGCGTTCTGCGAGCGGTCCTGCGCCAGGCGCGTGGCGGAGGCGGTCGCGGCATTGTCGAGCGCGTCCTCGCGCCGCTCCAGCGCGGCCGTCACCAGGTGCGGGCCGAAGCGCAGCTCGTTCTGGAACAGGTAGCCGCGCAGCCGTGTCTCGGTGCGATAGAACGACGGCTGCGTCTCGTAGGTGGTGCGGCTGTCGGTCACCTGCAGGCGGGTGCTGTAGATGTCGCTCCACTTGGCGATCCAGGCCGCGCCGACGGTGCGCAACGTGTTGGCGTTGGTGTCGTCGGCGAACGCCGTCGGCTGCCGCGTGCCGCTGACGCGGGCGTCGTAGTGCGAACGGGTGTCGCTGGAGAGCAATGTGGTCTCGATGCGCTGCGTCGGGCTGATGCGCAAGCCCAGGCGCGCGTTGGCCGAGCTGACGCGATAGCCGTCGCGGTCCGGGCTGGTCCAGCCATCGGCCGCGAAGCCGCCACCGCGCAGCGGCGAGCGCAGGCTGCGCGGCTGGACGTCGAAGCCGCGGCTCTCCTCGTAGGCGGCGCCGAGCGAGTAGTCGAAGGCGCCGTCGACGCCGGCCGAGCCGCTGATGCCGGCCTCGGCGCGGCGCAGGTCGTGGCTGCCCAGGCCGATGCCGACATAGGGCCGCGCCACGCCATCGCCGCGCCGGGTGAACAGCTGGATCACGCCGCCGATGGCGTCCGAGCCATAGACCGCCGCCGCCGGGCCGCGCAGGACCTCGATGCGGTCGATCTGCGCCAGCGGGATCGCCTCCCAGGCGGCGCCGCCGGTGGATTGCGAATCGATGCGCACGCCGTCGATGTAGACCGCCGTGAAGCGCGCGTCGGCGCCCCGGATGAAGACGCTGCTGTTGTTGGCGATGCCGCCATTGCGCACGATCTCGATGCCCGGCAGGCGCGCCAGCACGTCGGCCACGCCGGTCGCGCCGCTGCGCTCGATGGTGGCGCGGTCGACGATGGAGACATCGCCGACCAGGTCGGCGATCGGCTGCTCGACGCGCGTGGCGGTGACCACGGTCTCGCGCAGGGTCGGATCGGACGGCAGCACCTGGGACGAGGCCAGGACCGGCCAGGCGGCGGCGATGGCCAGCGTCAGGGGCAGCAGGCGTGCGGGCGCGGAACGGCGCGCAGCCGCGAAGGAAACGGAAATTGTCATGGAACGGAAAGCTCTGGATCAAGACCCTGTCCGGCTTCCCCGCCGGACGTCTGGGTGTCACGACGGCGCACGCGGCGCCGTCTCCTCGTTGGCCGGTATCCGGGCTTGCAGCGCATCCTCCGCCGCCTTCCCAGGCACCTGTTTCAGGGCGCCCAGTGGCGAATTGACGGAGGTGGCGCCGGTGAGGACGCCGTCTGCTGGACCGTTGCGGGGGCAGCGCAGGCTGGCCGTGACCCGGAGGGCGCTGGCTTCCTGCTTCCCGTTGAACTGCGCCGCGTGAACCGCGGCGCGAGCACCAACGCGGCGGATTCTACGGGAGGCCCCGACCGGCATGCACTCATACAATCGTTCTCCATGTCCGACCCGAGCACCATCGACCAGATCGCCGAGCGCGTCGAGCGCCTGCTGGCGCGCCACGAGGAAGTCCTGCGCGCCAACGCCCTGCTGCAGGACCAGGTGAACGCCCTGGCGCAGGAGCGCGATGCGCTCCTGTCGCGCTTCGCCGAGGCCCGGCTGCGGCTGGACGCCGTGCTGCAGCGCCTGCCGGCCGAGCCCTCCCACGCCCCCGTCGCCTCGCCGACGCCTCCCGCCGCGCCCTCGGGCGGCGCCTTCGCCGCGGCCAGTCGATGAAGCAGATCGAAGTCCAGATCATGGGCCAGAGCTACCTGCTCGGCTGCCCCGAGGGCGGCGAGGCCCGGCTGCGCGACGCGGTCGAGCGGGTCGACCAGACGATGTGCCGCATCCGCGATGCCGGCAAGGTGCGCGCGCGCGACCGCATCGCGGTGCTGGCCTCGCTGCACCTGGCCTACGACCTCGGGCAGCAGCTCGCCACCACCGAGGCGAGCGCGGCCGCCGCCGCCGCCGCGACGCAGGCGGCGGCCCAGGCGCAGGCGCGGCTCGAGGCCGAAGTGACCGCCCGCGCGCAGGTCGAGGCCCAGGCCCGCCGACTCGCGCGACTGGCGCAGCCCCCGGGATCGGTGCTGGCGCAGGACCGTCTGGACGAGCTCGTCAAGCGCCTCGATCAAGCCCTTGCCGAGCGCCCACATTTGCCTTGAGAAGCTGCCCGGAGCGGCCTGCGGGGCATAGAATCGTCACTGTCTGCGGTGCGCGCCGGGCTTAATATTTCCTTGTTCCAATGCTCTCCGGAGCCGGGCTTGGTACATCGCTCGACGGGCGTGATCATCTCGCGTCAGATGAACCCGAAGTCTTGCTGCCCTCGCCCACCTGAACCCTGGTTCAGGATGCGGGTCCGGTGCACATTCGCAGACACCTTCTTTCCTGGCCCGGCCGATGCCGCGCCCTGCCCCACCCCCCCCCCCCGCGAACCCGTCGCCCGGCATCCGCCGCGCGAGGCCACGTCGTGACGCCATGTCGTCCGACATCGCCTCGTCGAGGCCACTGACGAATCCGGTCCGTCCGCCTTCCGGATACTGACCGGCGCGGCTGCGGACCGTGGCGCCCCCGCGCGCGGACCGCGCGACGGAAGCGCCCGCCGGGACTTTCGCGCCGTGCCCCTCCACGAAGAAAGAACACCATGTCCGTGCCCCTGCCCCACACCGCCGAGCCGCTGCGCTACCAGCCGGCCTTCGAATCGCTCGAGGACGACGAAGCCGAGACCACGCGCGAGCTCAAGGAGAAGCTCCACCAGATCAGCGAGATCGTCCACAGGGACGAGGGCCATGCCTATCGCAGCGTGCATGCCAAGAGCCACGGCCTGCTGCTGGCCGAACTGCGCGTGCTGGATGGCCTGCCGCAGCGGCTGGCGCAGGGCCTGTTCGCCCGGCCGGCGACCTACCCGGTCGCCATGCGCTTCTCGACCACGCCCGGCGACCTGCTCGACGATGCCGTCTCGACGCCGCGCGGCGTGGCGCTGAAGGTGGTCGGCGTCGAGGGCGATCGCGTCTCCGGCTCCGAGGGCGACGTCACCCAGGACTTCGTGCTGGTCAACGGCCCGGTGTTCAGCGCGCCCACGGCCAAGGCCTTCCTCGGGCCGCTCAAGCTGCTGGCCGCCACCACCGACAAGGCGCCGGGCCTGAAGAAGGTCCTGTCCGCCGCGCTGCGCGGCCTGGAGACGCTGGTGGAGAAGGCCGGCGGCGAGGTCGCCACCTTCAAGACCATGGGCGGCCATCCGGCCACGCACATCCTGGGCGAGACCTTCTACAGCCAGGTGCCGCTGCTCTACGGCCCCTACATGGCCAAGCTGTCGCTGGCGCCGGTGTCGGCCGAGCTGGTGGCGCTGGCCGGCAGCAAGCTCGAGCTCGGTGACGATCCCGATGTCATCCGCCAGGCCGTGCTGACGCACTTCCAGCACAACGGCGGCGAGTGGGAACTGCGCGTGCAGCTGTGCACCGACATCGAGGCGATGCCGGTCGAGGACGCCTCGGTCGAGTGGCCGGAGGACCAGAGCCCCTATGTCGCGGTGGCCCGGCTGAGCGCCAAGCCGCAGGTGTCCTGGAGCCCGGCGCGCTCGGCGGCGGTCGACGACGCCCTGTCCTTCTCGCCCTGGCACGCGCTGGCGGCGCATCGCCCGATCGGCTCGATCATGCGGGTGCGCAAGGCGGTCTACGACATGGCGGCCCAGTTCCGCAGCACCGCCAATGGCGTCTCGGTGGCCGAGCCCCGGACCCTGACCTCGCTACCCGACTGAGCGCGCCCGATGGGCCGGCCGGACAGGTCGGCCCGGCTCCGCCTCAGGACTTGCCGGCGCCGCCCGTGCCGCCGGCGGCGAACAGGGCCTTGTACTGCTCGCGCAACGCGGCCTTCTGCACCTTGCCCATGGTGTTGCGTGGCAGCTCGTCGACGACGAAGCAGCGCTTGGGGATCTTGAAGTTGGCCAGCTGGCCGCGCAGGCGCGACAGGATGGCGTCGGGCTCGGGCACCGAACCCTTGCGCGCCACCACCAACGCCACCCCGACCTCGCCGAAATCCGGGTGCGGCACGCCGATCAGCGCGCTCTCGGCGACACCCGGCAGTTCGTTGATGGCGCTCTCGATCTCGGCCGGATAGACGTTGTAGCCGCCGCTGATGATCAGGTCCTTGCTGCGCCCGACGATGGTGACATAGCCCATGCCATCGATGCGGCCGACGTCGCCGGTCTTGAAGAAGCCATCGGCCGTGAACTCCTCGCGCGTCTTCTCCGGCATGCGCCAGTAGCCCGAGAACACGTTCGGGCCGACCACCTCGATGCCGCCGATCTCGTCGGTGGCGCAGTCGCGGAATTCGCCGCCGCCGCTGTGGTCGGCCGTGCGGATGCGCAGGTTGACGCCCGGCAGCGGAAAGCCGACCGTGCCGCCGCGCCGCTCGCCCTGCACCGGCCGGTACGGGTTGGAGGTCAGCATCGCCGTCTCGCTCATGCCATAGCGCTCCAGGATGGTGTGGCCGGTACGCTCGCGCCAGGTGTCGAAGGTCTCGATCAGCAATGGCGCCGAGCCGGAGATGAACAGCCGCATGCGCGCGCAGGCCTCGCGCGTCAGGCCGGGCTCGGCCAGCATCCGCACGTAGAGCGTGGGCACGCCCATGAAGACGGTGGCCTCGGGCAGGCGGGCCACCACCCGCTTCGGATCGAAGCGGTCGAACCAGATCATGCGGCTGCCGTTGAGCAATGCGCCATGCAGGGCCACGAACAGGCCGTGGACGTGGAAGATGGGCAGCGCGTGGATCAGCACGTCGCCCTCGGTCCAGCCCCAGTAGTCCTTCAGCACCTCGGCGTTGGAGCGCAGGTTGCGATGCGTGAGCATGGCGCCCTTGCTGCGCCCGGTGGTGCCGCTGGTGTAGAGGATGGCCGCGAGGTCGTCGTCGGACTTCTGCGCCGGCGCGTGCTGGTCGCCGCACTGCGCGGCGACGTCGAGCAGCGTGCCGCTGCGGTCGTCGTCGAGCGTGAAGACGTGGCGCGTGCCGGCCTGCACGGCGATCGGCGCCACCCAGTCGGCATTGGCGCTGCTGCAGACCACCACGGCGGGTTCCGCGTTGCCGATGAAGTAGGCGATCTCGGCGCTGCGGTAGGCGGTGTTGAGCGGCAGGAAGACATGGCCGGCGCGCAGGGTCGCGAGATAGAGCGCCATCGCCTCGACCGACTTCTCCACCTGCACGGCGATGCGCGAGGCCGGCGGCAGCGCCAGCGCGTCGAGCAGGTTGGCGATGCGCGCGCTGGTCTGGTCGAGTTCGCGCCACGAACAGGTGCGGCCGTCGTCGGTCTCGATGGCGATGGCGTCGAGGTCGGCCGGGAACCCGCCGCGCAGGGCGACGAAGAGATTGGCGTTGCCGGCGGGCGGCAGGGTCGATGTGGCGTTCATGGTGCGTCTGGCGGGAAAGGCTCGAAGGGAAAACGGAACGGTCGAACGAGGCGCCGGCGCTGGGGCGGCCGGCGCGAGGAGGGATGCGGGATGCGGATCGCGACGGCCACGGGTTCAGTCGAGCTTGGTGCCGGAGGCCTTGACCACGGTGGCCCAGCGCCGGATCTCGGCGTTGACGAAGCCGCCGAAGGCCGCCGCCGTGACATCCGGGATCTCCGAGCCGTTGGCGGCCCAGATGCCGCGCAGGTCGTCGGCCGCCATCGCCTTGCGGGTGGCGTCGATGGCGCGCGTCTGGACGTCGGCCGGCGTGCCTTTGGGCGCCCACAGTCCGTACCACGTGGTGACGGTGTAGTCGGGCAGGCCGACCTCGGCGGCGCAGGGCACGTCGGGGAAGGCGGGATTGCGCCGGGCGCCCGAGACCAGCAGCGCCTTGATGCGCCCGGCCTTGATGTGCTGCGCCGACGAGCCCAGGCCGTCGAACATCAGGTCGACATTGCCGGCGATGAGGTCCTGCAGGGCCGGACCGGCGCCGCGATAGGGGATGTGGGTGATGAAGACGCCGGTCTGCAGCTTGAACAGCTCGCCGGCCAGGTGGTGCGAGGTGCCGGCGCCGGCCGAGGCGTAATTCAACCGGCCGGGATTCTTCTTCGCCAGTTCGATGAACTCGCGATAGCCGGCGGCCTTCACGCGCTGCGGATTGACCACCAGCACCTGCGGCACGTTGGCCAGCAGCATCAGCGGCACGAAGTCGCGCTCCAGGTCGTAGTCCAGGCGCGGATAGACCGCAGGCGCGATGGCGTGGTGCACGGCGCCCATGAACAGCGTATAGCCATCGCCCGGCGCCTTGGCGGCGATGCTGGCGCCGAGCGTGCCGCCGGCGCCGCCGCGGTTGTCGATCACCAGCGTCTGCCCGGTGACGCGCGAGAACTGCGCCGACAGCGGCCGGGCGAAGGCATCGGTGCCGCCGCCGGCCGGGAACGGCACGATCATCGTCACCGGCCGGCCCGGCCAGGGGGCCTGGGCCCGGGCGGTGGCGAAGGGGCCGAGCAGGCCGAGGCCGGTCGCCGCGGCGAGGCCGGCCGTGGTGGTGCTCAGGCGCAGCAATTCGCGCCGGTGGAAGCTTGCGTTCATGGGTCGTCTCCAGTCGTTGTGGTGATCGTCGCGTCGCCTCGGGCCTCCGGCTTCCGCCGGCCGTTCAATCCTTCATGAACAGCCGGTCGACCTCGCCCGAGACGGCGACCTGGCCCTGCGCCAGCAAAGCGCGATGGCGGTCGAGCCGCTTCGGATCGTAGAGATAGTTGACCATGAGCCCAAATGATTGCTTGATGCCCTTCGGCGACGGGTCGCCGGCCCAGTTCAGGCGCTCCACCCGCGCGCCATTGCCCAGGTGGAAGCGCGCCACCGGATCGACCGGCTTGCCGTCGTGCGTCGCGCGGCCCAGATATTCGGCCGCGCACTGCATCAGCACCTGACGCACCGGCGACTTGGCATCCAGCGAGAGGGCGGTGTCGGCGGCCGCCAGCAGCCGCTCGGGCGTCGGCGGCAGCGAGCCGAGCGCGTGGCCGAGCGCCACCGCGCGGCGGGCCTCCAGGCGCCCGAGCAGCTCGCCGGCGTTGCGCCCGAGCCAGGCGCGGAAGCCGGGCATCGGCGACAGCGTGGCGAAGGTCTTCAGGCGCGGGAACTCCGCCTCCAGGGTCTCGACCACGCGCTTGATGAGCGAGTCGCCGAAGCTCACGCCCCGCAGGCCGTCCTGCGTGTTGCTGATGGAATAGAAGATCGCCGTCGTCGCCCGCCGGGCGGCGAGCGGCGCGGCGGCCTCGTCGAGCAGCGGCTCGATGCCGGCGCTGATGTGCTCCACCAGCGCCACCTCGACGAAGATCAATGGCACGTCGGGCAGGCGCGGATGGAAGAAGCCATAGCAGCGCCGGTCGCTGTCGAGCCGGTTCTTGACATCGGTCCAGCTGCGGATGTCGTGCACCGCCTCGTAGCGGATCAGCTTCTCGATCAGCGAGGCCGGCGAATCCCAGCTGATGCGGCGCAGCTCCAGGAAGGCGACGTCGAACCAGGTCGAGAACAGCTGCTCCAGCTCGGCGTCGAGCGGCACCAGCCGGCGGTCCTTGCGCACGTGCGGCAGCAGCTCGGCGCGCAGGTCGACCAGGAAGCGCATGCCATCGGGGTCGATGGTGATGCGCTGCAGCAGCCGCGCGCGCGGCGAGGCCAGCGCGCGCCGCAGCTGCGCCTCGGCCGGCCCCTCGTCGGGCGTGCCCGTGGCCGCCTCGTGGCGCGCGCGGGCGCTGCGCAGGACCTCGGCATCGGGCGCGAAGCGTTCGCTCAGCAGCAGCCAGATGTCGTGGCGCGCCGCGGCGTCCTGCGCCGCATAGCCATCCATCACGGCGCGGGCGTGGCGTCCGGCCTCGACCTCGCTCAGGCTCGGATCGACCACCGCCTGCAGCTCGGCCAGCACCCGGCGCAGGGTGCGCGGCGCCAGGGCCTCGCCATGGCGCCGCAGCGTGACGCCCAGGCGCTCGGTCAGGCTGCGGGGCGGCGCGGCCGGCGGCGCCGGTGGGGTCGAGGGTGAGGCGGAGCGGTCGGTCATGCGGGATGGATCTGGAGGGCCGGTGGGTGGCGGGGGGCCAGGAGCGAAGGGCTCGACGGAAGGAAATTCTAGGAGACGCGACGTCGCAGGCCATCCCGGTGCGGATCCGACTTTACGCACAGAGGTAGAGCGAAAGACCACGTTTTTTGCGCCACCGTGGTGCGCAGATCTTGCATACCAGTTGGCACGGAAGCTGCTGATGCATCAGGACATGTCGATCTCCGCCTCAGAAATCAGTGCCCGCATCATCGAAGCCGTGATGGCGCGCAAGCTCGCGCCCGGTTCGCGCCTGGGCGAGCAGCAGCTGGCCATGCTCTTCGGCTGCAGCCGCACCATCGTGCGCGAGGCGCTGACGCGGCTGGCCGCGCGCGGCATCGTGACGGTCAGCGCGCGACGTGGCTGGTTCGTCATCGAGCCCTCGCAGGACGAGGCGCGCGAGGCCTTCGAGGCACGCCGCGTGATCGAGGTCGGGCTGATCCGCAGCGCCGGCCAGGCCGGCGGCATCGGCGCCGGCGCGCTCGAGCGCCTGCGCACGCACCTGCGGCGCGAACAGGCCGCCATCGAGGACACCGACATCGGCACGCGCAGCTTCCTGCTGGGCGACTTCCACGTCTGCCTGGCCGAGTGCCTGGGCAACACCCTGCTGGCCGACACGCTGCGCGACTTCACCGCGCGCACCACGCTGATCGCCATGCTCTACCAATCCACCCACGACGCCGCGCAGTCGTGCCGCGACCACGTGCGCATCGTCGACGCCCTCGCGCGCGGCGACGCCGCCGCCGCCGAGGCCCTGATGGCCGAGCACATCGGCACCGTGCATTCGGCCCTGCGCGCGCAGGCCAGCCACGACCCGCTGGCGCAGCTGCGCGACGCGCTCGCCCCCGTGCCCGGCGCCAACGCGGCGGCGCTCGGCCGGGCCCCGGCCGGCGATCCGGCCTTCGACGACTCATCCACCTACCTAGGAGCTTTGCTATGACCCTTTCCAAACGCGCGTTCACGCTCGGCCTCGCCGCCGCGGCCGCCCTCCTCGCCACGACCGGCGTCCAGGCCCAGACGGCGCTCGACGACGTCATGAAGGCCAAGGCGATCAAGATCGCCATCCCGACCGACTACCCGCCCTATGGCTTCGTCGGCACCGACATGGCGCCCCAGGGCCTGGATGTCGACGTGGCGCGGCTGATCGCCGGCAAGCTGGGCGTGAAGGTCGAACTGGTGCCCGTGACCAGCGCCAACCGCGTGCCCTACCTGCAGACGCGCAAGGCCGACCTGGTGATCTCCACGCTCGGCAAGAACCCCGACCGCGAGAAGGTGATCGACTTCACCAGCGCCTACTCGCCCTTCTTCCAGGCCGTGTTCGCGGCGAAGTCGCTGGCGGTCAAGAACTGGTCCGACCTGGCCGGCAAGAGCGTGGCCGTGACGCGCGGTGCGATGGAGGACCAGGAGCTGGCCAAGGTCGCGCCGGCCGGCGTCGACGTCAAGCGCTTCGAGGACAACAACGCCACCATCGCCGCCTTCGTCGCCGGCCAGACGCAGCTGGTCGCGACCAGCGCCTCGGTCGCCGGCAACATGATGGCCAAGAACCCCGGCGTCGGCGCCGAGTTCAAGCTGCTGCTCAAGGACAGCCCCAACTTCATCGGCGTGGCCAAGGGCGAGGACAAGCTGCGCACCAGGGTCAACGACATCCTGGCCGAGGCCAAGAAGAGCGGCGAGCTCGACGCGCTGTCGAAGAAGTGGCTCGGCCGCCCGGCCGGCGACCTGCCGAGCTGATCCCGAGACGACGTCCCGGCCATGCGCATCACCTTCGATTTCCTGGCGGTCCTCGCCCAGTGGCCGCTGCTGCTCAGGGGCGTGGCCTGGACCGTCGGTCTCACCGCGATCGCCACCGTCGTCGGCATGATGGTCGGCACCTTCTGCGCCTGGGCGCGCGCGAGCGGTCCGACCTGGCTGCGCTGGGTGGTGGGCGCGTATGTGGAGCTGATCCGCAACACGCCCTTCATCGTGCAGCTGTTCTTCATCTTCTTCGGCCTGCCGGCGGCCGGCTTCAAGCTCTCGGCCGAGATGGCCTCGGTCATCGCCATGACGCTGAACCTGGGGGCCTACGCCACCGAGATCATCCGCGCCGGCATCGAGGCCACGCCGCGCGGCCAGATCGAGGCCGCCGTGAGCTTGGCGCTCAACCGCGTGCAGGTGTTCTTCCGCGTCGTGCTGCCGCCGGCGCTGAAGAAGGTCTGGCCGTCGATGGTCAGCCAGATCGTCATCGTGATGCTGGGCTCGGCGGTCTGCGGCCAGATCTCGACCGAGGAGCTGAGCTACGCGGCCAACCTGATCCAGAGCCGCAACTTCCGCGCCTTCGAGTCCTTCATCGTCGCCACGCTGATCTACCTGGCGTTGTCGGTGGCGCTGCGGCGATTGCTCGACTGGGCCGGCCCGAAGTACTTCTTCGGCCGCTGAGCGCCCTCCCCTCCGAGCGAAAAAAAAGAGAGAAAGAAAGAGCATCCCATGGTCGAGTTCTCCCTCTGGGACATCCTGCGCAACCTGCTGCTGGCGCTGCGCTGGACGGTCGCGCTGTCGGCCATCGCCTTCGTCGGTGGCGGCCTGGTCGGCGGCCTGTTGCTGTTCGCGCGGCTGCGCGGCGGCCGTGGCGCGCAGCGCGCCGTCGGGCTGTACGTGCAGTTGTTCCAGGGCACGCCGCTGCTGATGCAATTGTTCCTGGCCTACTTCGGCATCGCGCTGTTCGGCATCGACGTCTCGGCCTGGACCGCCGCCAGCGTGGCCCTGACGCTCTACACCAGCGCCTTCCTCACCGAGATCTGGCGCGGCTGCGTGGCCTCGATCCCCAAGGGCCAGTGGGAGGCCTCGGGCAGCCTGGCGTTGAGCTTCTCCGAGCAGATGCGCCACGTCATCCTGCCGCAGGCGGTGCGCATCGCCACCGCGCCGACCGTCGGCTTCCTGGTGCAGGTGGTCAAGGGCACCGCCCTGGCCTCGGTCATCGGCTTCGTCGAGCTGACCAAGGCCGGCGGAATGATCTCCAACGCCACCTTCAAGCCCTTCGTCGTCTTCAGCTGCGTCGCGCTGCTGTACTTCGTCCTGTGTTTCCCGATCAGCCTGTTTGCCAAACATCTGGAGAGAAGAACCCATGTCAACCGTCGCTGAATCCCATCCCGTCGTCCATCCGGGCCATCCGGGCACGCCGGGCGCGCCGATCGTCCAGATCACCGCGCTGCGCAAGTCCTATGGCAGCAACGAGGTGCTCAAGGGCATCGACCTGACCGTCAGGCGCGGCGAGGTCATCGCCATCATCGGCAAGAGCGGCTCGGGCAAGAGCACGCTGCTGCGCTGCATCAACGGCCTGGAGGCGTTCCAGGAAGGCGCGCTGACGGTCGATGGCAAGCCGCTGCTGCACGAGAGCGCGATGGCGATGCGCGAGCTGCGCCAGCGCGTGGGCATGATCTTCCAGGGCTTCAACCTGTTCCCGCACCTCACGGTGGGAAAGAACGTGATGCTCGCGCCGACGCTGGTCAAGCGCCGGGCGCAGGCCGAGGCGGCATCGCAGGCGCGCCGGCTGCTCACCCGCGTCGGCCTGGCCGAGAAGTTCGACGCCATGCCCGACCAGCTCTCCGGTGGCCAGCAGCAGCGCGTGGCCATCGCGCGCGCCCTGGCGATGGAGCCGGCCGTGCTGCTGTGCGACGAGATCACCTCCGCGCTCGACCCCGAGCTGGTCGGCGAGGTGCTGCGCGTGGTGGAATCGCTGGCCGACGAGGGCATGACCCTGCTGATGGTCACGCACGAGATGAGCTTCGCGCGCAAGGTCGGCGACCGCGTGATCTTCATGCACCAGGGCCGGGTCCACGAGATGGGTCCGCCGGCCGAATTGTTCGGCAATCCGCAGACGGCGGAACTCAGGCAGTTCCTGTCCTCGCTGCACGATTGAGTCGCGCCACCCGGACGCGCGGGGTAGATTCGACGCCCCTCCTCCACCTCGACAGCGTCCTTGGCCCCGCCTTCCGCCTCATCCGCACCTTCCGCGCCTTCCGCGCCGCCGCTCCCGCTGCCGACCCGCGATGGCGTCGGCCCCAGCTGCGTCGGCCTGCCGGCGGGCGACTGGCCGACCTTCCTGGACTTCCTGCTGCAGCGCTTTCCCGGCGTCGCGCGCGCCACCTGGCTGGCGCGCTTCGACGCCGCCGAGGTGGTCGACGAGCACGGCCGCGCGGTGACCGCTGAGCGCCCCTACGAGCCGCACCAGCGCCTCTACTACTACCGCTCCCTGCCGCACGAGCCGCGCGTGCCCTTCGAGCACGCGGTGCTGTGGCGCGATGCGCATCTGCTGGTGGTCGACAAGCCGCATTTCCTGCCCGTGGCGCCGACCGGCAAGTACCTGCAGGAGACCCTGCTGGTGCGACTCAAGCGCGCCCTGGGCCTGGACGACCTGGTGCCGATCCACCGCATCGATCGCGGCACCGCCGGGCTGGTGCTGTTCTCGGCCGATCCGGCCACGCGCGGGGCCTACCAGGGCCTGTTCGCGCAGCGCCGCGTGCGCAAGACCTACGAGGCGATCGTCCACTGGCCGCCCGGCGCGGTGCTGCCGGCCACCCGCCGCAGCCGCCTGGTGGTCGACGACCGGGCCTTCATGAAGACACGCGAGATCGAGGGCGAGCCGAACTCGGAGACGCATTTCGAACTGATGGCGCCGCCCGGGCCGGCCCATGCGCGCCTGCGCCTGTCGCCCGTCACCGGCCGCCGCCACCAGCTGCGCGTGCATTGCGCCGCGCTCGGCCTGCCGATCGTCGACGACCCGATCTATCCGGTGCTGCGACCCGAGACCGATCACGAGGACTTCGCGCGCCCGCTGCGACTGCTGGCGCGCGCGCTGGCCTTCGACGACCCCGTGACGGGCGAGGCGCGCGCGTTCCACAGCCGCCTCGCGCTGGACGCGCCGGCCTGACGGCCCCGCGCCGGCCGGCGCGCCAGGGCGTATAACCACCCCCTCCCCGAACATCACCAAGGACGAATCGACATGGGCGCGCAGTGGAAAGCAAAGCACAAGGACGTGGCCGCCAATGCCAAGGGCCGGCTGTTCGGCAAGCTGGCCAAGGAGATCATGGTGGCCGCGCGCGGCGGCGCCGATCCGGCCTCCAACGCCCGGCTGCGGCTGGTGGTCGAGCAGGCGCGCAAGGTCTCGATGCCCAAGGACACGCTGGATCGCGCGATCCGCAAGGGCGCCGGCCTGACCGGCGAGGCGGTGCACTTCGAGCACGTCGTCTACGAGGGCTTCGCGCCGCACCGGGTGCCGCTGATGGTCGAGTGCCTGACCGACAACGTGAACCGCACCGCGCCCGAGATGCGCGTGCTGTTCCGCAAGGGCCAGCTGGGCACGTCGGGTTCGGTGTCCTGGGACTTCGACCACCTGGGCCTGATCGAGGCCGAACCAGCGGCCGCCGATGCCGATGGCGAGCTCGCCGCCATCGAGGCCGGCGCGCAGGATTTCGAGCCCGGCGACGACGAGGGCGTGGTGCGCTTCCTGACCGCGCCCGCCGACCTCGACCTGGTCGGCCGCGCCCTGCCGGCGCACGGCTTCCGCGTCGTGTCCTCGAAGCTCGGCTACCGGGCGAAGAATCCGGTCGATCCGGCCTCGCTGAGCCCGGAGCACCTCGAGGAGGTCGAGACCTTCCTGGCCGCCATCGACGCCAACGACGACGTCCAGAACGTGTACGTCGGTCTGGCCGGCTGACGCGCCGGCGCGATGTCCGGGCACCGGCCGGGGCCGGGACACGGGCGGATGCTCAGCGCCGCCGGGCCTTCGCGCGCGGCGGCGCGATCCGCCGTGGTTCCGTCAGGCCGAGCGCCGCGCGCGCCAGCGCATCGGCCCGCGCATTGCGATGCGCCGGGATCCACAGCACGCGCGCCGCATCGAAGGAGCGCAGCAGCAGGCGCGCCTCGTCGAACCGCAGCGCCAGCCGCTCGATCGGCCGCACCGCCGGCGCGCCGGCCGGCCCCAGCTGGGCGACCACCACGCTGTTGTCGCAGTACACCGTCGGCGCGCGGGCACCGAGCTCGCGCAATCGTCGCAATGTGGCCATCACGCCCCGCAGTTCGGCCTCGTTGTTGCAGCCGACCAGCGCACCGCTCGCGGCCGAAGACAGGGTGTGACATTCGCCCCCGGGACCGACCAGCACGGCGCCCCAGCCCATGCGACCGGGGTTGGGCAATGCGCTGCCATCGCACCAGGCGGTCCATTCCAATGGGCCCGGGCTCGTCATGTCCGCCATGGAGCGCGACCGGACTGTCTCATGGCTGAAAATAAAAGCACTTAGGCATACTTTAGACGTATATAGAAGCGTGATGAGAACGCGAAGAGGGCACGTTGTTTGCTTTCGACCGCAGCAGCTCCCCTCTCGCACGCATGCCGAAATTCCTCACCCGCCGACTCGGCCGCCTCAGCGTCGGCCGCAAGCTGCTCGTCATCTACCTGCTGGATCTGACGGCCGTGATCTTCATCAGCGGCATCCTGATCAACGAAAAGTTTATCGCCATCGATTTCGGTCGCAAGGAGATGGCGGGCATCGCCTACATCAACGCCCTGCGGCCCTCGCTGCTCGCGCTGGCCGGCTGGCGCGATGCCGATCCGGCCACCGATGCCGCGCTGGCCGGGATCGAGCGCCTCCATGGCGGCGACCTGCGCAGCGAGGAACGCAGCCTGGCCTTCCGCCAGGCGGTCGAGCGCGTTGGACGGTCGAGGGCCGACGCGCCGGGACACCAGGCGCTCGAGCACGCGGCACTGGAGAGCGGCCGGGCACTGGTGACGCGCGTGGGCAACCAGTCCAACCTGATCCTCGACCCCGACCTCGACAGCTACTACACGATGTCGCTGGTGCTGCTGCGCTTCCCGGAGTTGCTGGGACTGGCCGCCGCCCTGGACGCGCACCTGGACCGGCCGCGGGGCGACGCCGCCGAGGAGGCCGAATCGCGCATGCGCTACTTCATCCTCGAGGGCCGCGTCGATGCCATCGCGGCGGCCATCCGCAGCGACTACACCGAAGCCTCCGCCGCCGCCGCCGCGCCATTGCGCGCGCGACTCGACGGCTCGCGCGAGCGCCTGGGCGCCGGCATCGCGGCCTTCCAGGCCGCCGCCCGCGGCGCGCTCGACGGCCGCGACGACGCGCGCGCGGATGCCTTCGAGCCGACGCGGCAGTCGCTCCTGGGCGAACTCGACCGGGCCTGGTCCGAGGCCAGCGCCGACCTCGACATGCTGTTGCGCTCGCGCGAGCGCGGCTTCTTCATGCGGATGTGGCTGCACCTGGGCACCGCCCTGTTCCTGCTGCTGCTGATCCTGAGCGCCGTCTACCACGTCGCGCGGCAGATCGCGCTGCCACTCGCGCGCCTTTCGGACGTCGTCGACACCGTGCGCCGCACCGGCGACCACCGGCTGCGCGCGCACTGGGACAGCGGCGACGAGATCGGCCGCCTGGTGGTGGGCTTCAACGACATGCTCGCGCAGCTCGACCGCGAGCGCCGCATCCAGCAGGAGCTCGCCGCCAGCGCGCGCGCCGCCGAGGCGCAGCGCGACTTCGTCGCCGCCATCCCGATCCCGATCATGGTCACGGCCATCCCCGGCCACGAGGTGCTCGACGCCAACCCGCCGGGACGCGCCTGGCTCGGCGGCCGCGAGGGTGATCCGTGGGCCGGGGGCATGGAGCCGACGGTGCGGGCCCGCTTCTTCCAGCAGCTGGCCGACCGCGACGCCGTGGACGAGTTCGAGGTCCGCTGGCAGGGCGGCCGCGAGCCCTCGTGGGCCGTGCTGTCGGCGCGCCGCTTCACCTACCAGGGCCGCGACGCGGTGCTGACCGCCTTCACGCCGGTCAACCACCTCAAGCAGCTGGAGCAGCGCCTGGAGCTGTGGGCCAAGGTGTTCGAGGCCTCGTCCGAGGGCATCATGATCATCGACGCGCGTCATGCCATCCTGACCGTCAATCGCGCCCTCACCCGCCACACCGGCCACGACGCGCGCGAGCTCGTCGGCATGACGCCGGACTACCTGCTGGCCGAGACCACGCTGGAGGACCCCGACTTCTGGCACCGGCTCGACCAGCGCGGCGCCTGGCAGGGCGAGGGCGGCGTGCGCCGGCGCAATGGCACCACCTACCCGGCCTGGCTGGTGGCCAGCGTGGTGCGCGACGGCCCGGACCGGGTCTCGCACTACATCTTCACGTCGATCGACATCAGCGACCGCAAGCGCAGCGAGGAACGCATCCGCTACCTGGCGCTGCACGACGTGCTGACCGAGTTGCCCAACCGCTTCCTGTGCATCGAGCGCCTGGGCCGCGCGATCCGCGAGGCACGGCTCGCCGGGCGCCGCGTGGGCGTGCTGTTCCTCGACCTCGACCGCTTCAAGGTCATCAACGACTCGCTCGGCCACCACGTCGGCGACGCGCTGCTGAAGTCGGTCGCGCAGCGGCTGCTGGCGGCGGTGCGGCCGGGCGACACGGTGAGCCGGCTGGGCGGCGACGAGTTCGTCATCGTGCTGCGCGACGTCGCCGATGGCGACGCCGTGCTGGCGCTGGTCGACCAGCTGGTGCCGGCGGTGCGGCGCGCGCACGACATCGATGGCAACGAACTGCATGTCTCGTGCAGCGTGGGCATCGCCCTCTATCCGGAGGACGGCGCCGACATCGACGAGCTGATGCGCCACGCCGACGTCGCGATGTACCAGAGCAAGGCCGGCGGCCGGGACACCGCGCGCTTCTTCACCTCCGAGATGAACGAACGCGCGCGCCGGCGCCAGCGCATCGAGTCGAACCTGCGCCATGCCGTCGAGCGCGATGCCTTC
Source organism: Variovorax sp. PEI5 (assembly GCF_056679935.1). NCBI lineage: Bacteria > Pseudomonadati > Pseudomonadota > Betaproteobacteria > Burkholderiales > Comamonadaceae > Variovorax > Variovorax sp. PEI5. Next base: position 639,216 of record NZ_CM155257.1, on the reverse strand, counting down.
CGGCTCCACTTCCAGCCCCGCGTGGACGCCCGCAGCGGCCACGCGGTGAGCGTCGAGGCGCTGCTGCGCTGGCACGACGACGAGCTCGGCGGCGTGTCGCCGGGCGAGTTCATCCCGGTGGCCGAGGAGTCGGGGCAGATCGTGGCGATCGGTGCCTGGGTCGTCGAGCGGGCCTGCGCCCAGCACGCGGCCTGGCGGCGCCAGGGCCTGGGCGCGGTGCCGGTATCGATCAACGTCTCGGCGCTGCAGCTGCGCGACCCCGAGCTGATCGCCACCCTGGACGACACCTTGCGGCGCCACGGCGTCGCGCCGGCCGACCTGGAGATCGAACTCACCGAGTCGACCCTGATGGACACCTCCGACCGCACGCTGGCGCCCTTGCGCGCGCTCAAGGCGCTCGGCGTCAGGTTGTCGATCGACGACTTCGGCACCGGCTATTCGAGCCTCGCGTACCTGCACCGCTTCCCGATCGACATGCTCAAGATCGACCGCTCCTTCGTGCACCGGATGCTGGACGATCCGACGCACCTGGCCATCGTGCGCGCCGTCATCGGGCTGGGCCACACGCTGGGACTGCGGGTGGTGGCCGAGGGCGTCGAATCGGGCCCGACGGCCCGGATGCTGCGCGAGGCGCGCTGCGACGAGCTGCAGGGCTTCCACTTCGCGCGCCCGATGGACGCCGACGCCCTGGCGGCCTGGCTAGCGGCCGAGCGGGAGCGCGGCGCCGTCGTCCCCGCGTGAGGTGGCGGTCGATGCGCGCCGCGGCGGCGCGCTCGCGTACAGCCAGATGCCGAAGGCGATCATCGGCACGCACAGCCACTGACCCATGCTCATGTCCAGCGCCAGCAGGCCGAGGAAGTCGTCGGGCTCGCGGAAGTACTCGGCGATGAAGCGCATGGCGCCATAGCCCATCAGGAACACCGCCGAGACGCGGCGCTCGCGCCGGTCCTTGCGCGCGTAGAGCCACAGCACGACGAACAGCAGCAGGCCCTCGAGCAGGAACTGGTAGACCTGCGACGGGTGGCGCGGCAGCATCGAGCCGCTGTGCGGGAACACCATGCCCCAGGGCAGGTCGGGCGGCGCGAAGCGGCCCCAGAGCTCGCCGTTGATGAAGTTGCCCACGCGCCCGGCGGCCAGCCCGGTCGGCACGCAGGGAGCGACGAAGTCCATCACCTGCCAGTAGGGCCGGGCCCGCGAGCGGGCGAACCAGATCATGGCCGTGATGACGCCCAGCAGGCCGCCGTGGAAGCTCATGCCGCCCTGCCAGATGTAGAAGATCTCCAGTGGATGGCTCAGGTAGTGGCCCGGCTTGTAGAACAGGCAGTAGCCCAGGCGGCCACCGACGATGACCCCCATCACGCCCAGGAACAGGATGTCCTCGACGTCCTTGCGCGACCAGGCGCCGGGACCGGTGATCGAGCGGAACGGCTCGTGGCGCAGCCGGCGCGTGCCGAGGAAATAGAACAGCGCGAAGGCGGCCAGGTAGGTCAGGCCATACCAGTGGACGGCCAGCGGGCCGATCTGGAGGGCGACCGGGTCGATGTGCGGATACATGAGCATCGCGCGATTGTGCCGTGCGGTGGTGTCGGTTCGCGCGACTGCATGCGAGGACTCCGAATCGGCCCGGCCGCGCCCGCGCCGATGGCGCGCGACCGACAAAGCGGAGCGTTCCGAGGCGGGGCGGCCCTAGTGTCCCGGAGTCCCGTCCCGCCCCGTCCTTCCCGAGGAGTTACGAATGCCAAGTCCCGCATCGCTCGACTATCTCAAGAGCTTCCACCACCAATACGAACCGGCCGAGCACCAGCGCTTCGGCCACGTCACGACGATCTCCCACGAAGGCAACATGATCGTCTTCGTCATGGAGGGCACGCGCATCAGGTACGCGGTGCTCGGCGCGACCGACCAGACGCCCGACGACGCCGACGCCTGGCCGGACGACCTGCGCACGCTGGACTTCCCGCGCGAGCTGCAGATGGCGGGCCAGGAAGCCATCGGCAATCTCGTCATGCCGCTGACGCTGGTCGACGCCGATGCCGTGACCGGCGTCGACACGATCGAGGAGGTGCCGCCGGGCGAGCTGACGCCGGAGAAGGCGAAGAAGCTGGATGCCTTCCTGTCGACGACGGCGCGCCTGGGGGGCGACTTCGACTTCCACGTGGTCTCGACGGACATGCACGTCTATGTCTTCCGCCAGTCGGTCGCCGGCACCGATCCCGGCAACATCGTCGGCCAGTCCGCAACGGTTGCCAACGCCAGCCACCTGACGACCGGCATGACCATCGCCGGCGGCGCGCGCGGTGGCCCCCGGCAGGGCCTGCTGCACCACACCCTGCTGGTCGACCGCTTCACGCTGGTGGCGAGCGGCCAGTCGATGACGCTCCAGCCGATGCGCGAGTCGCGCTACCAGCGCAGCCGGAACAAGTCCCTGCCGGCCGGACGCACCGACACCCTCGACCAGAAGGACATGGACGGCAAGTCCTTCTTCGAGCCGACCATCGCCCTGACCCTGATGCCGCCGGTCGGGCCGGGCGGCTTCTGCGTCGCGACGATCCCGTCGGAGAACGGCAACGGACGCTGGCAGTTCTTCATCCACAACGCCGATGCCTGGGAGGTCGAGGGCTTCAGCGTGGCGCGCGACGACAAGGGCGGCTTCGACTTCCAGGGCGAGCGCTTCTACACCAGCCCGGACCCGACCTACCGCGATTCGGTGCTGGAGCGCCGTCCGGGGCAATGTCCGTTCACCCGGCTGGACCTGGTGCCACTGGTCCAGGGCGCGCTGGGCGAGCCGCGCTGGGTCCTGCGCACGCCGCGCACCGAGCGCTTCTTCAAGGAGCAGCCGCACGACCAGCTGACCCTGGCCCTGCCCGACGTCGATGCCGAGGGCACCAGCGGCATGTGCATCGAATGCTGGATCAAGCCCGAATCCGAGCTGACCCTGAACTCCGCCGGCGACAACGCCGGCGGCAACCGCAAGACGCTGCCCGCGGGCGTCTGGAGCCACCTCCAGGCCAACTGCCTGCTGCGGCGCGCCGGCGCCGGGTGGGTGCTTGAGATCCGCATCGATGTCGACGAGAGCGATCGCGATCCGGTCTTCCTGCGCCACATCATCGACGAGCCACCCCGGCCGATCGACCTGCTCGCGAGGGTGCTCGCCCTGCTGACGGCGGACCACCGCCTGGCCGAGCTGCGCGTCTTCAACCTGCCGCGCGCCGCCTCGCGGGCCCGCCACGACCGCCATCACCGCATGAGCGGCAGCGAGCCCTACCTGATCGCCTACTACCCGCTCGCGGGCGGCTCCGACCTGGTGCTGCACAACCACGCGGCCAATCTCAGGGCCGCGGGCTGGTCGTTCGGCAGCTACCCGGACGCCAGGCCGGGGATGGCCAACCCGGAGGCGAGCTGGGTGCTCGACAGCCCGCCCGTGCAGGACGCCCCCGGCGTCGACCGCCGCTCGCTGGCGAGCCTGGATGCCGCCATGGTCGGCATGTCGTGCCTGCTCTATCACGAGCAGATCGCCGAGAAGCCGGACATGAGCGACCTGGCGCGGGGCGACGTCCGGGTCATGCTCGCCCTGACGGAGGCGCTCGCGCCCGACGCGGCCGACGCGCCCGACACGCCCGGCAACGTCCTGGTGCTCGACTGGAACGTCACGCCCGAGGGCCGGCTGGCGCGCGCCAGGCCGATCGCCGTCTCGGCGCTGAGCCCGCTGCGGCCGGTGGCGCTGCAGGCCACGGGCGACGCGCTGGAGGAGCTCCGCGCGCGCAAGGCCGACCTGGAGGCGAGGATCGAGCGGCTGGTCCAGACCGAAGGCGTCGTCCCGGTGCCATCGACCTCCCTCGACGGCATCGGCGGCGACGGGCCCGCGACCCTGCCCGGCGCCGGTGGCGGCACCCCGGCGCCGGGCGCCGTCGCGGGCGGCGGCGCGCTGCTCGCCCACCTGGCCGAGTTCGCCAACCAGCAACCGACCGGACTGCCCCACGATGCCCTGGCGCTGGACCTGGCGGCGCTGGGCGGCACCATGGGCGGCCGCGAGGCCCGCGCCGTCGCCGACCCGCCGTCGCCGGCGTCATCGGCTGGCAGCGACGCCACGGCGGCGGAGCCGGCCTCGATCCAGGGCCAGCGCGAGCGGCTGGCGTACTACCGGCGCGAACTGGCGGCGGTCGAGCGCTCCCTGCGCGACCTCGCCCGGCTGGAGACGGACGATCTCCACGCCCTCGACCCCGAGTACAGCGGCCCCTACCGAGAGGCCATGCCGGTGGCCGGAACGGACGGCCTGGGCTGCACCCTCTGCGCTGCCCGCCTGGGCTTCGCCGCCGCCCCCCACCGGGCGACCCTGTTCGAGGCCGCCGGCGGCACGGTGCTGCTGTATTTCGCGCAGCGCGTGGGCAGCCAGCACGAGATCGCCTCGGCCACCTACGACGTCAAGGCGGTCCGCCACGTGATCGAGCACGACCTCGAGACAGTCGATGGCCGACGCGGCATGCTCAGCCTGGGATCGCAGCAGTCGGACGAGGCGGCGGCATCGACCACCAGCCGCCTGGAGCTGGTCCCGCACGCCACCCAGCCCGATCAGCCGGAGCTCTCGACCCTCACCCTCACGCTGTCCAACCCGGTCCTGGGCATCGAGGAGACCTGGAGCGGCATCCCCAACAGCGTCGCGATGCTGGCCGGCGTCATCAACGGCCAGTCGCTTCCGGGGGGCTGCTCGAAGGTGGTGAGGCTCGGCGGCGAGATCTTCGTCGACAACCTGGCGTCGTTCCACTCGCGGCTGGTGATCGCGCGGCTGAAGCTCGAGGGCCTGCCCCATGTCGCCCTGCGCGGCATCGCGGCGGGCATCGACCAGCCGGGCGTGGCGCCGGCCTGGTCGTCCGAGCCCGCGGGCTACAGCTTCGCGCCGCTCCAGCGCTTCGTCGCCTCGCTCAAGGACCCCGGCGCGCTGAGGAAGATGCGCGGCGACCGCGCCCTGACGCTGGAGAGCTGGGTGTTCCCGTTCACCAACGCCGACGATGAATGGGACGCCTTCGAGCGCGTCATGTGGTTCAAGGACACCCGGGAAGATGGCAGCACCGGGATCTTCAACTACGGCATCGGGCTGAGTTCGCGCGCCCCGGAGCGGCTCATCCCGAAGGCCGGGGTCGGTTTCGTCGCCTACGCGGCCGGCGCCCTCGCCGGCAAGGCGCTGGCGCTCGGCCACGACGGCGCCCTCTACCTGGTCAAGGACGAGCTGGTGTCGCGCGCCACCATCGAGACCCTCTTCAGGTTCGACGACGCGCTGCAGAACTGGTCGTGGTTCACCCTGCAGGGCTACTTCCGGCTGGAGCTCAAGAACGGCTCGCTGGTCTGCCAGGAGTACACCGGCCCGGCCACGCGCCGCACCGTGATCGGGCCGATCGTCCGGGGCCGGTGGCATCACCTGGCGGTGGTCGTCGACGACGCCACGGCCGACGTCGTGGTCGACGGCATCCACCGGATCCGCCTGACCTCGACGGACTCGTCCTTCGGCATCCTCCACTTCACGACCGGCAGCAACCGGATGAGCCTGGCGGAACTCCGCATCTGGCACGCGAAGCGGTCGATCGCCGACATCCGCGCCTTCATGGACCTGGCGCTCAACGCCGAGTCGCTCGCCTTCGACGAGCTGCGCGTCTACCTGCCCGCCGTCGGGGTCCAGGACGACGGATACGACATCCTGGAGAAGGATGCCCGGATCCCCAACTACATCCACGACAGCGACTACACCATCAAGGCCAACGCGCTGGGCTTCTCGCCGACGCCGTTCCGCACCATCCGCTATGTCTGCGACGACGTGAAGCGGCGCTCCGTCATCGGCCTGCGGCAGCAGTGCTGGTCGCACGTCGCGGTGCGCTATGCGCATGCCTACGGGCTCCAGCTCGATCCGGAGCTGCGCATCGAGGCCGAGAGCGACGAGTCCGTCGTCGCCCGCGACCTGACGATCGAGATGGCGCTGACCTGGAAGGGCCGGACGGCGGTCCTGCTGGACCAGGCCCTGGAGAACAGCGAGGGCGACGCGGACGGCGAGCATGGCAGGGGCGGCCATGCGTTCTGCCTGGGCGTCGACAACGCGGGCCGGCTGCTCTTCACCTACTCGGCGATGGCGGGCTCGTCGCCCACCAATCCGGTGATCACCCCGTGGCGCGGGACCCATGGCTTCGTCTCGACGTCGAAGCTGACGCCGGGCAAGTTCCAGACGCTGGCCGTGCGCCGCTGGACGCGCAAGGTCAGGATCACCGAGTACGAGGATGGCTCGATCTACAACGACAAGAACGACTTCCACGAGAGCCATCGCGACGAGGAGCAGGTCACCGTCGACTTCTTCATCGACGGCGTCGCCTGCGGCTCGTTCCTGGTCAACGAGCCGCTCCACCTCTTCAAGCGCGAGGACGGCCAGGAGATCCCGCTCTATCCGCGCCCGGGCGTGACGGCCGAGGCCCTGGCCAAGGAGGCCAAGGAGGCCGCCTCGCCACCCACGACGATGAACGGGAAGCCGGACCGGCTGCCCTTCTACGCGCCCAAGGTCGATGGCAACGCCCTGCCGATGGTCATGGGGGAGCGCTTCGACGGCATCCTGTACGAGGTCCGCCTCTGGTCCGTGAAATGCGAGATCGGTCCGGTCTGGTCGCCGCCCCGGGCGGCCATGTCCGCCCTGGTCCACTGGTGGCGCTTCGAGGACGGCCGCGGCAGCCGCGTGGGCGACACCCGCGACCCGAAGACGGCCTGGATCATCCGGATGGGCAAGGAGGAGGAAGCGGGCACCTGGCTGCCCAGCGAGGACGTGGAGAGCCACTACTCCTCGCTCAGCCTCAATGGCATGCCCCTGCGCACCCTGGACGATGGCGATGCCGGCCACCTGCCCGTGGACCACGGCTTCTCGCTGGGGCGGAACTTCTCCGGCCTGATCGACGAGGTGCGCATCTGGAACAGCCTGCGCTCGGACGAGGCGATCCGCGACAACCTCTTCGTCAAGCTGCACGACGACCTGGAAGACGTCATCGCGTACTACCCGTTCAACCTCGATCCCGCGGGTGACGTGCACGACGAGGGGCACGCCGGCCTGGACCTGGCGGTGACCGACACGCAGCTCGCCCCGGCGGCGGCGCGCGGCCGCGCCGGCCGGCGCAAGGCCCGCGACGCCTGGACGCCGGACCACCACAGCATCAACGACGGCCCGGCGCGCAGCGAGATCGGCATGGTCAGGACGGTGCTCAATCCATTCCACAACCGGTTCATCCGCACCACGGACAGCGTGGTCTGCGCGCAGGAGTACGCGGACATGCAGATGGACGGCGCCGGCGGCGTGGCTGGCGCCTACAAGCGCGCCTATGCCTTCCTCGACGAGGGCGACCTGCACCTGGTCACGGGCTTCAGGGTCGGCGCGCTGACGAGCGAATGGGTGTCGCAGGTCCAGTACGACCCGCAGCTGGTCGGCTACATCGAGGGCGCGCCGCCGGTGCCGGGCGAGAACCTGACGCTCGGACCGAAGACGCTCAAGATGGACTACAACGCGGTCTCGTCGATCGAGCTGGTGGATGCGATCACCGACAAGTACACCTACTCCCAGAGCCGGGAGATCGCCGAGAAGACCTCGACCGAGGTCGACGCCACCTATGGCAACACCTACGGCATCAAGGATTTCGTCATCGCGCCGTTCGGCGTCGGGCTGACCTTCAAGGCCACGGCCAATTTCAGCGGCGGCTACAAGGGGAAGTACGAGACCTCCAATGGCGTCGTCACCAAGAACGGCATCGTCACGGAGCGGGAGTCGCGCAAGACGACGCGCTTCCAGGTCAACGGCCACTGGCAGTCGGCCTACATCGACAGGAAGCTCATCGAGGACGACACCGCCAGCAACCCCGAGGCCGGCTACAACAAGACCCTGGGCCTGCGCTTCCTGCCGGAGAACAAGGGCCTGGCCCTGGTGAAGTCCAAGACCGCCGATGTCTTCGCGCTGCGCCTGCGCGGCCACCGGGGCATCCTGGCCTATCGCATGCTGCCGAGTCCGGACATCCCGGAGGACTTCAACCTGATGACCTTCGACATCAATCCGAAGTACACCAAGCAGGGCACGCTGGATGGCCGCCTCGGGCTCGACGGCAACGAGGAGGAAGGCTTCCAGGCCTTCTTCGATCCGGACTACCGGGGCTCGGCCGGTCGTGGCGAGTACAGCTACTTCAAGCCGCGCGAGGCCTATCGGCTGAAGTCCCAGATCGACCGCGAGGAAGCCGGGCTGGCGGCCTACTACGGCAACTTCAACGCCAAGTCGACCGGTGGCGCGCCCGGTTATGCCTCCCTGTCCGACGACCTCCCGGCGATCCTGGCCGTCGGCGGGGGAGCGGCCGTCGCCGGGGGGCTGGCGGCGGTCGGCGGCATGGCGTCGGCCGGCGTCGCCTCGGGCGTGGCCGCCTCCGCCGCCGCCATCAAGTCGGCGATCCTGGGAACCACCGTGGCCGCCTCGACCGCGACCCCCAGCATCCTCGCCAGCGTGGCGGCGGGCATGCCCTTCGTCCTGGGTCCCATCCTGTCGGCCACCGGGGTCGGCATGGCCGCGGTGAACATGCACACCATGACGCGATTCAAGAATGCCTTCGAGGCGACGCCCGGGTCGCTCGCCGTCACGCCCTCCAGGCGCAACCTCATGAACACCTATGTCTGGACGGCGTCGGGCGGGCTGTTCGAGCTCAACAGCACGCAGAAGAACACCTTCTCCCAGGTCATGACCGGCAAGTTCACGGTCCAGGACCTGCATGGCATGCAGGCCGAGGGCGGCTTCGGCGCCGATGCCTCCGGCCTCAGCCTGAAGGCGGCGTTCAAGATGGTCGGGATGATGGGCAGCCAGCTGGCGGTGGAGCGCTCCAAGCAGAACGACACCAGCGAGGGCTTCGCCATGAAGGTGACCCTGACCCCACCCAACAACATCCGCCACTACCGCTACCTGACCCAGCAGGAATGGAACTTCGCCTTCAGCGATCCCTATGGCAAGGCCAACCTGCCCGGCAAGGTCGACGCCTACCGGTTCTCGACCTTCTTCCTGGATGGCAAGGAGTCCCACCACGACGACTTCTTCGAGAAGGTGGTGGACCAGAAATGGCTCAGCCAGAGCAGCGACCCCAACGCCGCCGCCCTGCGCCCGCTCAAGGACCGCAGCACCAAGTCCAAGCCCTGGCGCATCCTGCATCGCGTGACGTTCGTCAGCCGCATCCTGCCCTCGGTCACCAAGGCGGACGCCGGCCCGGCGACGACGGTCGAGCAGGCGATGACGGCATCCCAGATCCAGAGCAACTACGAGCTGATCAACCTGCTCGAACCCGTGCTGGGCGGCGCGACCAACACCGTGCGGTCGCTGACGCGACGGCTGCACCAGGAACTGCCGCGCTTCCCGCACCTGCTCCCCTTCGAGCCGGAGATCCGCGAGATGCTGGTGCTCTACTACGGCATCCCCGAGCACACCTGAGGCGTCGCGGCGCGGTCGCGCACGAAACGGACGAAGCGCGCCAGCGCCTGGTTGTCGCGCTCGGCCGGCCAGACCAGGCTGGTCTCGCAGTCGGGCAGCGCGATGGCGCTCGCCGCGCGGCCGTCCTTCGAGCGGGCCGCGCGCCCGCCCGCGAAGGCGGCCGCGCCGCGATAGGCGACGCCCTCGCGCCGGAACCGCGTCACGCTCTCCGGCACCCAGGCCACGCCGATGCCGCCCCACACCAGGTTGACGATGGTCTGCATCTGGATCGCCTCCTGCGCGACGCGGGGCACGCGGCCGGCGGCGTGGTAGAGCCCGTGGATCGCGTCGTGCAGCGACGGCAGGATGCGGCGCGGGAAGATCACCAGCGGCTCGGCCAGCACGTCCGCGAGCGCCGGGCGGATGGCGCCGGCCAGCGGGTGGGCCTCGGGCAGCGCCAGCACCAGCGGCTCGGCCGCCACGGCGAGGCGGTCGAGCCCGGGCGGCGCGAAGCCGGGCGAATGCAGCATCAGCCCGGCGTCGATCTCGCCGCGCGCCAGGGCCTCGAGCTGCACGTCGCCGGTCGCCTCGACCAGTTCCAGCGCGACCTGCGGACACAGCGCGCGGAAGTCGCGCACCCACAGCGGCAGCTGCTCGAAGCCGATGGTGGAGACGAAGGCCAGGCGCACGCGGCCGACCTCCCCGGCCGCCGCCGCGCGCGCCCGCGCCGGCAGCGCCTGGGCGCGCGCGAGCAGGTCGCGCACGTCCGGCAGCAGCGCCTCGCCGGCCGCCGTCAATGCCACCCGACGCTGCGTGCGGTCGAACAGCCGCACCTCCAGCATCCGCTCCAGCTGGGCGATGGCCTGCGTCACGGGTGGCTGGGTCAGGTGCAGCCGCCGGGCCGCGCGGCCGAAGTGCAGTTCCTCGGCGACGGCGACGAACTGGCGCCAGGCCCGCAGGTCGACAGGAAGGTCTTTCATACACCCAGCATATCAATCGGCCACTGAAAACGGATTGGAGCGAATCAGTGCGAAGGCGGATACTGGCGACCCCCCGATTTCCGAGCAGACCCCCGCCATGGACACCAAGACCCTCCAGATCAACCGCCGCAGCGCCAACATCGTCGAAGGCAAGTCGCGCGCCCCCAACCGCTCGATGTACTACGCGATGGGCTACGAGGAAGGCGACTTCAAGAAGCCGATGGTCGGCGTGGCCAACGGCCACAGCACCATCACGCCCTGCAACTCCGGCCTGCAGAAGCTGGCCGACGCGGCCATCGCCGGCATCGAGGAGGCCGGCGGCAACGCGCAGGTCTTCGGCACGCCCACGATCTCCGACGGCATGGCCATGGGCACCGAGGGCATGAAGTACTCGCTGGTCAGCCGCGAGGTGATCTCCGACTGCATCGAGACCTGCGTCGGCGGCCAGTGGATGGACGGCGTGCTGGTGGTCGGTGGCTGCGACAAGAACATGCCCGGCGGCCTGATGGGCATGCTGCGTGCCAACGTGCCGGCGATCTATGTCTATGGCGGCACCATCCTGCCGGGCCGCTACCAGGGCCGCGACCTGAACATCGTCAGCGTGTTCGAGGCCGTGGGCCAGAACGCCGCCGGCCACATGAGCGACGAGGACCTGCTGGAGATCGAGAAGCGCGCCATCCCCGGCACCGGCTCGTGCGGCGGCATGTACACCGCCAACACCATGAGCTCGGCCTTCGAGGCGCTGGGCATCTCCCTGCCCTACTCCTCGACCATGGCCAACCCGCACGACGAGAAGGCCAACTCGGCCAGGGAATCGGCCAAGGTGCTGATCGAGGCCATCAAGCGGGACCTGAAGCCGCGCGACATCGTGACGCGCAAGTCGATCGAGAACGCCGTCGCCGTCATCATGGCCACCGGCGGTTCGACCAACGCGGTGCTTCACTTCCTGGCCATCGCCCACGCCGCCGAGGTCGAATGGACCATCGACGACTTCGAGCGCATGCGCAAGAAGGTGCCGGTGCTGTGCGACCTCAAGCCCTCGGGCAAGTACCTGGCGGTCGACCTGCACCAGGCCGGCGGCATCCCGCAGGTCATGAAGGTGCTGCTCAACGCCGGCCTGCTGCACGGCGACTGCATCACCATCAGCGGCCAGACCATCGCCGAGGTGCTGGCCGACGTGCCCGACGTGCCGCGCGCCGACCAGGACGTGATCCGCCCGATCGGCGAGCCGATGTACGCAGAGGGCCACCTCGCCATCCTCAAGGGCAACCTCTCGCCCGAGGGCGCGGTCGCCAAGATCACGGGCCTGAAGAACCCCGTCATCACCGGACCGGCGCGGGTCTTCGACGACGAGCAGTCGGCGCTGGCGGCCATCCTGGCCGGCAAGATCGTCGCCGGCGACGTCATGGTGCTGCGCTACCTCGGCCCCAAGGGCGGCCCGGGCATGCCCGAGATGCTGGCCCCCACCGGCGCGCTGATCGGCGCCGGCCTGGGCGAGAGCGTCGGCCTGATCACCGATGGCCGCTTCTCCGGCGGCACCTGGGGCATGGTGGTGGGCCACGTGGCGCCGGAAGCGGCGGCCGGCGGCACCATCGCCTTCGTCAACGAGGGCGACTCGATCACCATCGACGCCCACGAACTCAAGCTGCAGCTCAACGTCGACGAGGCCGAGATCGCCAAGCGGCGTGAAGGCTGGACGGCGCCGGCACCACGCTACACGCGTGGCGTGCAGGCGAAGTTCGCCTTCAACGCGTCGAGCGCCAGCTCGGGCGCGGTGCTGGACAACTACTGAGGAGCGGGCAAGCGGGCGGGCGGGGCCGGCGCGGCGCCGACTCCGCCGTCGGCTGCGCGCTCGATGCCGCTACTTGCGCCGCGCGCGGTCCTTGCGGCCGTTGCGGCCATCGCGCGGATCGAACAGGCCGAGATCGGCGCGCTGCCGGTCGATGCGCGCCTGCTTGCGCACGGCCTCGCGCTCGATGACGCGGCGCTTGGTGTAGCCCGAGGCATCGGCATAGGCCCACCACAGCGCGGCGAGGCCGAACGGGATCAGCAGGATCCACCAGGAGAGACCGGCCACCGGGCCGACCTCCAGAAACTTCAGCACGAGGCCGAGCAGACCCAGGGCCAGGAACCACATAGACATTTCTCCAGACGATCCGCCGGATCGTCGCACACGAGCCCCATGCCGGCCGGGGGCCGGGAAGAAGCCGAGCGCGATTGGCGGCTCGGCCGACGGGCCGGGCTCCCTACAATGGCCGCGGCTGCGGTCATCGGGCGTCCGAGCCGCGTCCACCCGCCACGATCACCGACCACCTGAGCCGACCCCATGAAAAAAGCGTTCGTCCTCGCCGCCGGCCTGTGCGGCATCCTGGCACCCGCCTGGGCTGACCTGGCCCTGGCGCGGTCGAAGAACTGCATGAGCTGCCACGCCGTCGAGCGCAAGGTGCTCGGCCCGGCCTTCAAGGACGTCGCCGCGCGCTACAAGGGCCAGGCCGGCGCGGCGGACATGCTGGCCGCCAAGATCCGCAAGGGTGGCGCCGGCGTCTGGGGGCCGGTGCCGATGCCGGCCAACAACCAGGTCAGCGAGGCCGAAGCCAAGGCGCTGGCGACCTGGGTGCTGGCGACGCCCCACTGACGCGGCGACGCCTCAGAAGCGCGACGGGAACCCGGGCGCCGACGCCACGTCCATGCCGGCCGATGCCGCCGGGCGGCGTTCGAGCCGGTCCTCCAGCTGGCCGATGTGCGCGGCGAGCGAATTCTCGGTCTGCTCGGCGCGCTGGCGCGTCGCGGTCTCGAACTGCGCCACGCGGGCCAGCACGGCTTCGTGGCGCTGCGTCTCCTGGGCCGCGCGCGCGGTCGCCTGGGTCTCCAGGAAGGCGCGCAGTTCGGTGAAGCGCGAGGCCTCGGCCTTGTCGGCCAGGTCGCGCTGGGTCTGCATCTCGCGGTTGTGACGCCGCGTCTCCAGCAGCACCGAACTCTGCAGGTACACCACGTAGGCGATCAGCAGCACGCCCAGCAGCACCGTCAGGCCCAGCATGATGAGCCCGAAGGGCGCGTTCGTCTGCATGAAGCCCAGCGACATCAAGGTCGGTGCCACCAGCAGACCCCAGTTCAGCGCGGCCAGCGCCGCGATCAACAGCACCACCACCAGCAGTGCGCCCGTAATCAGACCCATGTGAACCTCCTCTTGTCGTTGCGATGCCAGGGTTGTAGTCGCACGGCCACGGGACGCCTGTCGGACAGGCCCGCCTCAGCCTGAGACAAGCCGCCGCGTCGATGCACCGTGGAGCCTCGCAATGCATATATGATCCATGCATGTTTCATATATTCCTACCGTGATGGGCATCGTCAAGATCTCCGACCTCATGCATGTCAACCTGCGGCTGGCCGGCAATGCCCTGAGCCGCTCGATCAATGCCCAGGCCGAGCACTGGATGCGCGTGGGCATGCTGTCCGAACTGCATCCGGACCTCGACCACCGCGACATCTGCCGCCTGCTGATCCAGGCCGAGCAGGCCGGCGGCTTCGACCTCGAGTCGCTCGTCGCCGAGGCGCCGGCGGCGCTCGCGCCGGCCACGGCCACCCCGCCATCGCGGGCGCGCCAATGAGCACCGACATCCCGCTGCGCGGCCCGGCGGAGATCGCTTGCTCGCGCATCGCCGGCCAGCTCGCCGCCGAGGTGCTGCGCATCGTCGCGCCCCACGTGCGACCCGGCGTCAGCACCGACGAGCTCGACCGCATCTGCCACCGCCACATCGTCGAGGTGCAGGGCGCGACGCCCGCCAACCTCGGCTACCTGGACTACCCGCGCACGGTGCGGACCTCGGTCAACCAGGTGGTCTGCCATGGCATCCCCTCGGCCGACAAGGTGCTGAAGAAGGGCGACATCGTCAACATCGATGTCGCCGTCGTCAAGGACGGCTGGTTCGGCGACACCAGCCGGATGTATTTCGTCGGCGAGCCCGGAGTCCTGGCGCGCCGGCTGGTGGCCGCGACGCACGAAGCGATGTGGGCCGGCATCCGTCGGGTGCGGCCGGGCGCGACGCTCGGCGACGTCGGCCACGCCATCCAGGCGGTCGCGCGGCGCGAGCGCTTCTCGGTGGTGCGGGATTTCTGCGGCCACGGCATCGGCCAGGTCTATCACGGCGATCCGCAGGTGCTGCACTTCGGCTCGCCCGGCACCGGCCTGCGCCTGGAGCCGGGCATGATCTTCACGATCGAGCCGATGCTCAACGCCGGCCGGGCCGAGACCCGCACGCTGGCCGATGGCTGGACGGTGGTGACGCGGGACCGGTCGCTGTCGGCGCAGTGGGAGCACATGGTGGCCGTCACCCCGGAAGGCTTCGAGGTGCTCACGGAATGGCCCGACGCCGCCGACGATCCACCGGCCGGCTGAGACCGGGCCCGGCGCGACTTCGCACCGATGACCGTGGGGGCATGTCATGAGGACGCCGGCCGGCCGCCCCTAGAATGCCGCGCCGCTGGCCGGGTCTCCATCGCCGCGCCGCGCCGCCTCGATGGCCGACCCCACCCGCCGCCATTGCGGCCCCCCTCCTTCCCCCTCACACATCATGGCTCGCCCCGATCCCTCCGACTTCCGCGGCTCCGCCGCTGCCCCCGCTTCCCTCGATCCGGCCGCCGACGCGCCGCCCCGGCTCGCCGCCGCCTCGCCCATGCGGCCGCTGCCCCGGCTGATCTTCGCCAGCCGCTGGCTGCAGCTGCCGCTGTACCTGGGGCTGATCGTGGCCCAGGGCGTGTACGTGGTGCACTTCCTGGTCGAGTTGCTGCACCTGGTGGAAGCCGCCTTCGGCAGCGAGACCGCGCTCAAGGCACTGATCACCAGCATCGGCTACAAGACCGCCGCCACCGCGCCCATCACCTCGCTCAACGAGACGGTGATCATGCTGGTGGTGCTGGCGCTGATTGACGTCGTGATGATCTCCAACCTGCTCATCATGGTGATCGTCGGCGGCTACGAGACCTTCGTCAGCCGCATGGACCTCAGCGGCCACCGCGACCAGCCCGAGTGGCTGAGCCACGTCAACGCCTCCGTGCTCAAGGTGAAACTGGCGACCGCCATCATCGGCATCAGCTCGATCCACCTGCTCAAGACCTTCATCAACGCCGACAACTACACCGACCGCGTGCTGATCGCGCAGACGGTGATCCACATCACCTTCCTGCTGTCGGCCATGGCGATCGCCGGCACGGACCGGCTGATGTCGCGCGCGGCCGGCGAGCACTGAAGGCGCGCGCGCCGCGCGTCCCATCTTTCCGCCGCATCGGCCGGCACAGCTTCGCTGCCGGGCAGCCTCGTGGATGGCCACGTGACGACGATTTCGATTTCGATCACGATCGTCGCCCGGGCTCGCGGCGCTCGGACAATGGAGCGATGCCCCGCCTGACGCTCCAGAGAAAAGTCTTCTTCGCGCTCGCCGTCCTGCTGGTGGCCCTGCTGCTGATCTTCGCCGGCTTCACGCGCTTCGGGCTGCAACGCGGTCTGGGCCCGTATGTGGCCGAGATCGAGCTGTCGCGCATGCAGTGGGTCGGCGAACGCGCCGAGCGCAGCCATGCGCTGCATGGCAACTGGGAGGCCCTGCGCGACGGCGGCAGCGGCAACGCCTGGCAGCAATTGCTGCGCGATGCCTCGCAGTCGCCGCCGCGCACCCGGCCACTGATCCGCGGCGGCGGCGGCGAAGGCGCGGGCGGCGGCATGGGTTGGGGCTGGCCCGGCCCGCCACCCGCAGGCTTCCGGTTCGATCGCGACGCGCGGATGCCATCGTCGTCAGCCAATGCCAATGCCGATGGCAACGGCATGGCATCACCGGACGCGGCCTCCGGCCCCCCGCGCTTGGGCGGTCCGCCGCCGCTGCCGTTCGAGTTCGACGCCCGCCCGGGACCCGATTCGATCTATGCGCGCCTGGGCGTCACCGACGCGGCGGGCCGGCGCGTGGCCGGTGCCGTCGTCGATGCCGCCAGCGCCGTGCGCCGGCCGCTGCGCCAGGCCGGCCACACGATCGGCTTCCTGGTGCTGGCACCCCTGGAGGACCTGGGCAGCGACGCCGACCGGGCATTCGTCGCCCAGCAGTCGCGCTTCATGGTCTGGACCGGGCTGGCCGGACTGGTCCTGGCGCTGGCGCTGTCGTGGTTCCTGGCGCGCCACTGGTTCGCGCCGATCGGCGAACTGATGGATGGCGCGCGCGGCATCGCGCAGGGCCGCCTCGGCACCCGCGTGCGGGCCCGGGGCCACGACGAACTGGCGACGCTGGCGCGGACCTTCAACCACATGGCCACGCGGCTCGACCGCGTCGAGTCGTCGCGCCGCGCCTGGCTGGCCGACGTGGCGCACGAGCTGCGCACCCCGCTGGCGGCGATGCGCGCCGAGATCGAAGCCCTGCAGGACGGGGTGCGCACCTTCGACGACCGCACCGCCCTGCGCCTGCACCGGCAGGTGATGCGCCTGGGCCAGCTGGTGGACGACCTGCGCCTGAGCATGAGCGACACCGCCGTGCCGCTGGAGGCGGCCGAGACGGTGCGGCCGCTGGCGCTGATCGACGAGGCCGTGGCCTCGATGCGCGAGCGTTTCACGCAGGCGGGCATCGCGCTGGAGACCACCTGGACCGCCTCCGTGGCCGGCCGGTCCGGCGCGGCGCCCGAGGTCGTGGGCGATGCCCGGCGCCTGCACCAGGTGTTCATGAACCTGCTCGAGAACAGCCTGCGCTACACCGATGCCGGCGGCCGGCTGCGCGTGAGCCGGGCCCCGCCCGAGGCGACGCCGCCGGGCGAGCTGCTGCTGTGGTTCGACGACAGCGCGCCCGGCGTCGACGAGGCCGAGCGGCCGCTGATCTTCGAGCGCCTATATCGCTGCGAGGGCTCGCGCGACCGCATGCTCGGCGGCTCGGGCCTGGGCCTGGCCATCTGCCGCAGCGTCGTGCTGGCCCACGGCGGCCGCATCGAAGCCGACCACTCACCGCTGGGCGGATTGCGCATCGCCCTCACCCTCCCCCTGACGGAAGACCTCCCATGAGCCACATCCTCCTGGTCGAAGACGAGCAGGACATCGCCAGCGTGCTGCGCGACTACCTCCACCACGCCGGCCACGAGGTCGAGCACATCGACCACGGCACCACGGCGCTGGCCCGGGCCCTGGCCCGACCGCCGGACCTGATGCTGCTCGACGTCATGCTGCCCGGCACCGGCGGCATCGAGATCCTGCGCGCCATCCGCGCGCGCTCGGCGCTGCCGGTGATCATGCTCACCGCGCGGGTCGAGGAGGTCGACCGCCTGATCGGCCTGGAGCTGGGCGCGGACGACTACATCTGCAAGCCGTTCTCGCCCCGCGAGGTGGTGGCGCGGGTGAAGAGCGTGCTGCGCCGCAGCGGCGGCGCCGGTGGCAACGGCAACGACGGCCGCAGCGCGGCGACGGTGGCGGCCGGCGGCTCGCTGCTGCTGGACGATGGCCAGTGGCGTGTGACGCTGCAGGGCGCCTCGCTCGCGCTGACGCGGCGCGAGTTCCGCCTGCTCGAGGTGCTGGCGCGGCAGCCGGGCCGCATCTTCTCGCGCACCCAGCTGCTCGAACTGGCCTACGACGACGCGCTCGACGTCAACGAGCGCGCCATCGACAGCCACGTGAAGAACCTGCGCCGCAAGCTCGCCGCCGCCGCGCCGGGCCACGACTGGATCCGTTCGGTCTATGGCATCGGCTTCGCGTTCGAGGACGTCGACGCGCGGGCCTGAGATCCGGCGGCGGGTCGCCCGACCCGCGTCGGCGGCCTCAGCGCCCGGTCATGTTGCCCGGCACCACCCACTGGTCGAACTGCTCGCCGGTGAGATGGCCCGAGGCCACGGCCGCCTCGCGCAGGCTGCTGCCCTCCTTGTGCGCCTTCTTGGCGATGTAGGCCGCCTTGTCGTAGCCGATGTGCGTGTTGAGCGCGGTCACCAGCATGAGCGAGCTGTCGACCAGCTCGGTGATGCGTTCGCGATTGGGCTCGATGCCGACCGCGCAGTGGTCGTTGAAGCTGCGCATGCCGTCGGCCAGCAGCCGCACACTCTGCAGGAAGTTGTGCGCCACCATCGGGCGGAACACGTTGAGCTCGAAGTTGCCCGAGGCGCCGCCGAAGTTGATGGCGACGTCGTTGCCGAAGACCTGGGCGGCCAGCATCGTGACGGCCTCGCTCTGAGTCGGATTGACCTTGCCCGGCATGATCGACGAGCCCGGCTCGTTCTCGGGGATGCTGAGCTCGCCGATGCCGCTGCGCGGGCCGCTGGCCAGCCAGCGCACGTCGTTGGCGATCTTCATCAGGCTGGCGGCCAGGGTCTTGAGCGCGCCGTGCGCGTGCACCAGCGCGTCGACCGAGGCCATGGCCTCGAACTTGTTGGGCGCGGTGACGAACGGCAGGCCGGTCAGGTCGGCGAGTTCGGCCGCGACCTGCTCGGCATAGCCCTTGGGCGCGTTCAGGCCGGTGCCCACGGCCGTGCCGCCCAGTGCCAGCTCGCCCAGGTGCGGCAGCGCGGCGCGCACGTGCGCCTCGCCATGCGCGAGCTGCGCCACGTAGCCGGAGAACTCCTGCCCCAGCGTCAGCGGGGTGGCGTCCTGCAGGTGGGTGCGGCCGATCTTCACGATGTCCATGAAGTCGGCGGACTTCTTCTCCAGCGTGCCGCGCAGCAGCGCCAGCGCCGGCAGCAGGCGGTGCGTCAGGGCCTCGACGGCGGCCACGTGCATGGCGGTGGGAAACACGTCGTTGCTCGACTGGCTGCGGTTGACGTCGTCGTTGGGGTGCACCAGGCGGCCCTCGCCGCGCTCGCCGCCGAGCAGTTCGCTGGCGCGGTTGGCCAGCACCTCGTTGACGTTCATGTTGGTCTGCGTGCCCGAGCCGGTCTGCCACACCACCAGCGGGAACTCGTCGGCGTGGCCGCCGGCGATGACCTCGTCGGCCGCCGCGACGATGGCCTTGGTCTTCTTCTCGTCCTGCAGGCCCAGCGCCTGGTTGACCACGGCCGAGGCGCGCTTGACCTGCGCCAGCGCCTTGATGATCTCGCGCGGCTGCTGCTCGCCGGAGATGTCGAAGTTCTGCAGCGAGCGCTGCGTCTGCGCCCCCCACAGCTTGTCCGCCGGGACCTCGATGGGACCGAAGGTATCGCGTTCGATCCGGATGTTGCTGCTTTGTGTCATGTGAAAAAGGCTCCGCTGTCAAAATGGAGGGCGTGCCGGCATGCAATCCGGGCACCGAAGAGCCTGACAGCATAGCCAGGACAAGAACGACTCGCATCTGCGTCCCGCTTCCAACCCCACGAACGACGTCCATGACCACCACCATCCAGCAGGCCGACCTGATCGAATCGGTCGCCGCCGCGCTCCAGTACATCAGCTACTACCACCCGGCCGACTACATCGCCCACCTCGCGCGCGCCTACGAGCGCGAGCAGAGCCCGGCGGCCAAGGACGCCATCGCGCAGATCCTGACCAACAGCAAGATGAGCGCCACCGGCCAGCGCCCGATCTGCCAGGACACCGGCATCGTGAACGTGTTCCTCAAGGTGGGCATGGACGTGCGTTGGGGCGGCTTCACCGGCAGCCTGGACGACGCCATCAACGAGGGCGTGCGCCGCGCCTACAACCATCCGGACAACACGCTGCGCGCCTCGGTCGTGGCCGACCCGCAGTTCGCGCGCAAGAACACCGGCGACAACACGCCGGCGGTGATCTTCACGCAGATCGTGCCGGGCGACACGGTCGAGGTCACGGTCGCGGCCAAGGGCGGCGGCAGCGAGAACAAGAGCAAGCTGGCGATGCTCAACCCCGGCGACAGCATCGTCGACTGGGTGCTCAAGACGGTGCCGACGATGGGCGCGGGCTGGTGTCCGCCGGGCATGCTGGGCATCGGCATCGGCGGCACGGCCGAGAAGGCGGCGCTGATGGCCAAGGAGAGCCTGATGGACGACCTCGACATGCACGAGCTGCAGGCCAAGAAGGCCTCGGGCGCCGCCCTCACCGATGTCGAGGCGCTGCGCATCGAGCTCTACGAGAAGGTCAATGCCCTGGGCATCGGCGCCCAGGGCCTGGGCGGCCTGTCGACGGTGCTGGACGTCAAGATCCAGATGTATCCGACGCACGCGGCGAGCAAGCCGGTGGCCATGATCCCCAACTGCGCGGCGACCCGCCACGCGCACTTCACGCTCGACGGCAGCGGCGCGGTCTACCTCACGCCGCCCTCGCTCGACCTCTGGCCCGACGTCGACTGGGCACCCGACTACAACAAGAGCAGGAAGGTCGACCTCGACACCCTGACCCCGGCCGAGGTGGCGAGCTGGAAGCCCGGCGACACCCTGCTGCTCAACGGCAGGATGCTCACCGGCCGCGATGCCGCGCACAAGCGCATCGCCGGCATGCTGGCCAAGGGCGAGCCGCTGCCGGTCGACTTCACCAACCGCGTCATCTACTACGTCGGCCCGGTCGATCCGGTCCAGGGCGAGGCCGTCGGCCCCGCCGGCCCGACCACCGCCACCCGCATGGACGGCTTCACCGAGATGATGCTGGCGCAGACCGGCCTGATCGCCATGATCGGCAAGGCCGAACGCGGCCCGATCGCCATCGAGGCCATCAAGAAGCACCAGAGCGCCTACCTGATGGCCGTCGGCGGCGCCGCCTACCTGGTCAGCAAGGCGATCAGGAATGCCCGCGTGGTGGGCTTCGCCGACCTGGGCATGGAGGCGATCTACGAGTTCGACGTCGTCGACATGCCGGTGACCGTGGCGGTGGACGCCGGCGGCACCAGCGTGCACATCACCGGCCCGGCCGAGTGGCAGCGGCGCATCGCCTCGGGCGAGCTCAAGACGATCGTGCTGGAGACCGCTTGAGTCCTGGCAACCGGCGCCCGATCGGCGTGTTCGACAGCGGCATCGGCGGCCTGAGCGTGCTGGCCGCGCTGCGGGCCGAGCTGCCGGCAGAGGACTTCGTCTATTTCGCCGACACCGGCCACGCGCCCTATGGCGAGCGCGGCGCGGACTACGTGGTGGAACGCACGCGGGCCGTCGCGGCCGGGCTGATCGAGGGCGAGCGCATCAAGGCGCTGGTGGTGGCCTGCAACACCGCCACGGCGGCGGCCATCCACCTGCTGCGCGCCGAGCTGCCGGGCTTCCCGCTGGTGGGCGTCGAGCCGGCGCTCAAGCCGGCCGTGGCGGCCTCGCGCACCGGCCGCATCGCCGTGCTGGCCACGCGCGGCACCGTGACCAGCCGCAAGTTCGAGCTGCTGCGCGAGGGCTTCGCGGCGCAGGCCGAGTTCAGCATCGTCGCCTGCGATGGCCTGGCGCATGCCATCGAGGATGGCGAGCCCGGCCGCATCGCCGAGCTGTGCGCGCGCTATGTGGCGCAGGCCGGCCGCTTCGGCATCCGGCCCGGCGAGATCGACACATTGGTGCTGGGCTGCACGCACTATCCCTTCGTCGCCGCCGAGTTGCGCCGCCACACCGGCGACGACGTGCGCTTCATCGAGACCGGCGTGCCGGTGGCGCTGCAGACGCGGCGGCTGCTGGCGGCCGCCGGCACGCTGGCGCCGGCCGGCGACGCGGATGGCGCCGCCACTGGCCGTGGCGGCGTGCGGCTCATGGGAACGGGCGACCCGGCCGCGCTGCGCGCCGCCGCCATCCGCTGGCTGCCGGGGTCGCGCGGATGATCCGCGCCGGCCTGGCGGCCGTGCTGCTGGCGGGTGGCTGCGTCGCCGCCCACGCGGCCTGCGACACCGGCCTGGCCGAGCGCATGCACGGCAAGCTGCATCCCCAGCGCACGCTCGACCACGAGCGCGCCGTCTGCGAGCCCTGGCGCGGCATGCTGGGCCGCTACATCGTGCTGCTGCCCCTGGCGCGTCCGTCCACCGATCCCGACATCACCGAATACGACCTCGACGTGCTGGTCGTGCAGCAGGCCGACAACGGCAACACCGAGCGCGCCCGCATCGTCAGCCGCCTGTTCGAGCCGCGCGCGCTGGTGGTGGAGGACGACCGCACCATCGCCGCGCTGCGCATCGATGGTGCCCGCTACACCCTGGCTCCGGACACCAAGGCCTTCGGCGTGCGCACGCTGGTGCGTGGCACCTCGCGCGCCGACTCCTATGAGAGCGACCGACTGGCCCTGTACGTGCCGCAGCCACAAGGCATGCAGCTCGACAAGGTCCTGGACGGCGTGGAGGTCACCGTGGAGCGTGGCGTCCGGGACGGCGACTGCGGCGGAAACTTCCAGGCCCTGCGCGGCAATGTGTCGGTCGCGCGCGGCGCGAGCAACGGCCGCGCCGACCTGACGCTCCACCAGACCCTGTCGCGCAGCCGCTCGACGCTGCAGGGCGAGGAATGCGTGACCCACGAACAGCCCATCACCTCCCGCTCGACCACGTTGCGTTTCGACGGCAGGCGCTATCGCGTGACCGATGGCGCGATGCCCTGATCGCGAGTCTCAGGCGACGGGTTCGGAGATCTCGATCAGGTTCAGGTCGGGATCGCGCAGGTACACCGAACGGATCCGCGACACCGCGCCCGTGCGCGCCACCGGGCCCTCGATGATCGACAGGCCGCGCGCCGCCAGGCGCTTCACGACCTCGTCGAGCGGCACGCTGGCGATGAAGCACAGGTCCAGCGCGCCGGGCACCGGCAGGTGCGCCTTGGGTTCGAACTCGTGGCCCTTGACGTGCAGGTTGATCTTCTGATCGCCGAAGCGCAGTGCCTTGCGGCCCTGGCCGAAGTTCTCCAGCGTCATGCCCAGGCCGTCGACATAGAAGCGCAGGCAGGCGGCTTCGTCGGTGGTGGTGAGGACGATATGGTCCAGGTGGTCGATCATGGCGGGGGTCTCCTCGTTCAGCGTTGCTGCCCCCACTTTCGCACGGTCAGGCGCTCCAGCGTCGCGAAACCCAGGCTCTCGACCAGCAGGCCGATCAGCACCACCATCGCCAGGCCGGCGAAGACGCGATCGGTGTAGAGCTCATTGCGGTTCTGGAAGATGTACCAGCCCAGCCCGCCCTGCCCCGACGACGCGCCGAACACCAGCTCGGCCGCGATCAGCGTGCGCCAGGCGAAGGCCCAGCCGATCTTCAGGCCCGACAGGATCGCCGGCAGCGCCGCCGGCACCAGGATCTGCAGCACGAACGGCAGGCCGCGCAGGCCGTAGTTGCGCCCGGCCATGCGCAGGGTCTCGGGCACGCCCTGGAAGCCGGCGTAGGTGTTGAGCGCCAATGGCCAGAGCACCGAATGGACGAGCACGAACACCAGGCTGCCGCGGCCGAGTCCGAACCACAGCAGCGCCAGTGGCAGCAATGCGATGGCCGGCAGCGGGTTGAACATCGATGTCAGCGTGTCGAGGATGTCGCGGCCGATGCGCGTGGACACCGCCAAGGTCGTCAGGGCGAAGGCCAGCAGCACGCCCGCCAGGTAGCCCTGCAGCAGGATGCCCAGCGAGATGGCGACCTTGTCGATCAGCTCGCCCGAGGCCAGGCCCGCGACCAGCGCGCGCGCGGTGGCGAGGAAGGTCGGCAGCAGCAGGTCGTTGTCCTGCCAGCGCGCGGCCGCTTCCCACAGGGCCGCCAGCACCACCAGGATCAGTGCCTTGCGCAGCCAGGCCTGCGAGGCCACGCGCGTGGCCAGGGGCAGCGAGCGCTCGACCGGTCCGTCGGTGAAGGGCTGGAGCTGGCGTTCGTATTCGGGACGGACGGGGGGCGTGAGCGTGTTCATGCGGTCGTGGCGGCCCGGGGAGCGGCGGCCTCCTCCTCGAACAGCATGCGGTGGATGCGTTGCGCCGTGGCCTGGAACTCGACGCCGCCCTGGCTGGCGAGGTCGAAGGCGTGGCTGTTGATCTCGGCGCGCATGCGCCCGGGATGGGGCGACAGCAGGGCGATGCGGTTGCCCACCACCAGGGCCTCCTCGATCGAATGCGTGACGAACAGCAGGGTGAAGCGCACCTCGTCCCACAGCGCCAGCAGCTCCTCCTGCATCCGGCGACGCGTGAGGGCGTCGAGCGTGGCGAAGGGCTCGTCCATCAGCAGCACGCGCGGCTGCATGGCCAGCGCGCGGGCGATCGCCACGCGCTGCTTCATGCCGCCGGAGAGCTGGTGCGGATGGACGTCGGCGAACTTGTCCAGTCCGACCTTGGCGAGGTAGTGCAGCGCCCGCTCGGCCGCCTCGCGGCGTCCCAGGGTCCCGGAGGCGCGCAACGGGAACATCACGTTCTCCTTCACGGTCTTCCACGGCGGCAGCTGGTCGAACTCCTGGAACACGACGATGCGGTCCGGGCCCGGCGCGGTGACGGCGCGGCCGTCCAGGCGGATGCTGCCCTCGACCGGCGCGATGAAGCCGCCGATGGCCTTCAGCAGGGTCGACTTGCCGCAGCCCGACGGACCCAGCAGCACGAAGCGATCGGCTTCGAAGACATCGAAGCCGACCCGGTGCGTGGCGCGCACCACGCGCTCGGGCGTGCGGTACTCGAGGCTGACGCCGTCGACCTGCAGGAGTGCCTCGGGCCGGTGGGGGTCCGGCGCCCGCTCGCCGGAGGGGGTCGGGGCGAGGTCCGTCGGCGCGGACGACGACGGCACGCCCGTCGCCCCCACCTTCTCCCGCCGCGCGAAGGAGTCGAGCCCGGCCACGGCGGGGAACACGGCGGCGCGGCCCATCAGTTCCCTCCCGCGTTGTGGGCGTCGTCGAAGAAGTAGTCCTTCGCCGAAGCCGGCTTGTTCTTGATCGCGCCCACGCGATGCATGAACTCGGCCAGCGCGAAGGTGTTCTGCGGCGCGGTCTTGAACTGGACCTCGGGGCTGCGGATGATCTTGAGCAGCAGCTCGCGATCGATGCGCGCGTTGCCGGCCTTCAGGTAGATGTCGGCCGCCTTCTCGGGGTTGGCGGTGACGAAGCGCGCCGCCTCGTCGAGCGCCTCGACGAAGGCCTTGTAGGTCTTCGGATGGGTGTCGCGGTATTTCCCGGTCGCGTAGAGCACGGTCGCCGAGGCCGGCCCGCCGAGCACGTCGTAGGAGCTCAGCACCACGTGCGCCTGCGGATTGCCGGCCAGCTCCTGCTCCTGGAACGGCGGATTGCCGAAGTGGGCATTGATCTCGGTGCCGCCCTTGATGATCGCGGCGGCGGCATCGGGATGCGGCAGCGCCACGCTGGACTTGTCGAGCCGGGCGAATTCCTTGTCGCCCCAGACCTTGGCCGAGGCCATCTGCAGCACGCGCGACTGCACCGACACCCCCACCGCCGGCACCGCGATGCGGTCCTTGGCGGTGAAGTCGGCGATCGTCTTCACGGCCGGGTTGGTGCTCACCAGGTAGTAAGGAAAGTTGCCCAGCGAGGCCACGCCCCGGACGTCCTGCCGGCCCTTGGTGCGGTCCCACAAGGTCAGCAGCGGGCCGACGCCGGCGCCGGCGATGTCGATGTTGCCGGACAGCAGCGCGTCGTTGACGGCCGAGCCGCCCGAGAGCTGCAGCCACTCGACCTTGGCGTCGATGCCGGCGGCCTTGGCGTGCTTCTCCACCAGCTTCTGCTCCTGCGCCACGTCCAGCAGCAGGTAGACGATGCCGAATTGGCGGGCGATGCGGATCTGGCCCTCGGCCGCCTGGGCGGCGAGGCTGCCGGCCAGGAGACCCAGCCCGACGAGGGTGGCCGCGGCGCGGCGGGTGAACCGATGCATGGAGGGGGACTTCATGTGGGCCCTCGTCAGAACGGCGCGTCGCCCACGACGGTGGTGCGGTTGAGCCGGCGGCGCAGATGGTCCGGCGTACCGGCGGCCAGGTGCATCAGCGAGCGGTTGTCCCAGAAGACCAGGTCGTGCGGCCGCCACTGGTGGCGATAGATGAACTCCGGCCTCACGCTGTGCGCGAACAGTTCGGCCAGCAGGGCGTCGCCCTCCTCCTTCGGCAGGTCGACGATGCGGGTGGTGAAGTGCTCGCTGACGAACAGGGCCTTGCGCCCGGTCTCCGGATGCGTGCGCACCACCGGATGCACGGCCGGCGCGACCTGGTCGATCTGCGCCTGCGAGAGCTTCGGACGCCACGGATTCTTCGCCCGCAGTTCCTCGTACTTGGCGAGGTAGCTGTGCTCGGCCTTCAGTGGCAGGATGCGCCGCTGCAATTCCGGACTCAGTGCTTCCCAGGCCAGGTGCTGGTCGGCGAAGAGCGTGTCGCCACCCTCGGCGGGCAGTTCCTGCGCATGCAGCAGCGAGCCCAGGCTCGGCTTGGGCTTGTACGAGATGTCGGAGTGCCAGTAGACGCCGGCGTCGCCCAGGCCGATCGGCTGGCCGTTCTCCAGGATGTTGGAGACGATCAGGATCTCCGGATGGCGGGGCAACTGGAACTGGTGCAGCACGTGGATCTCGAGTTCGCCGAAGCGGCGGCTGAACTCGACGTGGTCGTCGGGCGAGACCCGCTGGTCGCGGAAGACCAGCACGTGGTGGTCGAGGTGCGCGCGATGGATGCGCGCGAAGTCGGACTCGCAGAGCGGTCGCGAGATGTCCAGGCCGATGATCTCGGCACCGACCGGGGCGTCGAACGGGACGATCTCGAAGGTCTGGGAAACGGGCGGGGAAATGGAAACGGCGGTCATTCGAACGTCCTCATGGGAATTTGGCCGACATGCATGCGGCGAGGGATTCCACACTCTAGGATGCGTCTCTCCCGGAACGAACGATTGATTCATTGATTGCTTATAAGAAACTGAACCTAAAAGCATCTCCGAAAGCTCTGGATGCAATAAGTAAGGACAATCATCACGTTCGCTCCTCACCGATCGATCGCATGCACCGTCTCATCTACGTCAGTCACGCACGCGAGTCGTGCTTGCAGGACATTGCCGGCATCCTCGAGTGGTCGCGCACCCACAACCCCGCCCTGGGCATCACGGGCGTCCTCTGTCTGCTCGATGGCACCTACATGCAGCACCTCGAGGGCGAGGAGGCCAGCGTGATGCACCTGTTCGACAGCATCCGTCGCGACACCCGGCATCGCCATGCGACGATCCTCGACCAGCGTGCCATCCCGCAGCGCGCCTACCCCTCCTGGTCGATGGCCGTCCTCGAATGGGACGAGCGCACCAAGGCGATCTTCCGCAGCTTCTCGCCCGGCACCCATCTCGACCTCTTCGCCGGCGACCCTTCCACCGCCGCGCCGCTGGTGCGCGCCATGACGCGCTCGGCCGACTGGAATTTCGTGCCCTGAGTCCGGGCGGCGCCCGGCGCCTCAGCCCATCGCATGCCGTGCGGCGCGGACGATGCTGGCCGCGTCGACGCCGAAGAACCCGCGCAACGCCGCGCGCGTGTCGCTGCGACCGAAGCCGTCGGTGCCCAGGGTCAGGTAGCGCCGGCCCTCGGGCAGCCAGGCACGTACGCTCTCCGGCACGGCGCGCACATAGTCGGTGGCGGCGACGATCGGCCCGGCGCCGGCGGCGAGCTGGCGCGCGATGAACGGCCGCCCGGCCGGCTCGCCGCGCAATGCGGCCTGCTCGCAGGCGACACCATCGCGCGCGAGTTCGCTCCAGCTCGTGACGCTGAAGACCTCGACGGCGACACCCTCCTGGGCGAGCTGCCGCGCCGCCTTGACGACCTCGGTCAGGATCGCGCCCGAGCCCATCAGCGTGACCCGCGCCGGGCCCTCGGCCCCATCGACCGCGCCGAAGCGCCCGAAGCGATAGCACCCGCGCAGCACGTCGCCATGCATCTCGGGGGGCAGGCTCGGCTGGGCATAGTTCTCGTTCATCAGGGTGACGTAGTAGAAGACGTCGCGCTGCTCGACCAGCATCTCGCGCATGCCGGCATCGACGATGACGGCCATCTCGCCGGCGAAGGCCGGGTCGTAGGCCTTGCAGTTGGGAATGGTCGCGGCCACCAGGTGGCTGCTGCCGTCCTGGTGCTGCAGGCCCTCGCCCCCGAGCGTGGTGCGCCCCGATGTGGCACCCATCAGGAAGCCCCGGGCGCGCTGGTCGGCGGCGGCCCAGATGGCGTCACCCACGCGCTGGAAGCCGAACATCGAGTAGTAGATGTAGAACGGCAGCATGGCCAGGCCGTGCACGCTGTAGCTGGTGGCCGCCGCCGTCCAGCTGGCGATGGCGCCGGCCTCGCTGATGCCCTCCTCCAGGATCTGGCCGTCGATGGCCTCGCGGTAGCTCAGGATCGAATCGATGTCCTCGGGCGAATAGCGCTGCCCGACGCTCGAGTAGATGCCGACCTGCTTGAACAGGTTGGCCATGCCGAAGGTGCGCGCCTCGTCGGCCACGATGGGCACCACGCGCGGGCCCAGCGCCGGGTCCTTGAGGAGAGCCCCCAGCAGCCGCACGAAGGCCATGGTGGTGCTCATGTCCTTGCCCTCGGCCTCCAGCGCGAACTTCGCGTAGGCGGGCAGACCGGGCACGGGAACGACCTCGCACGCGGTCTCGCGCCGGGGCAGCGAGCCGCCGAGCGCGGCGCGGTGGGCCTTGAGGTAGCGCATCTCCAGGCTGTCGTCGGCGGGCTTGTAGAACGACAGCGAGGTCGCCTGCTCATCGGACAGCGGCAGGTCGAAGCGGTTGCGGAAACCGATCAGGTCGGCGCTCTCGAACTTCTTGTGCGAGTGCGTGGTCATGCGGCCCTGGCCGGCACCCATGCCATAGCCCTTCTTGGTGTGGGCCAGGATCACGGTGGGTTGGCCGCGATGGGCCGCCGCCGCCGCATAGGCGGCGTGGATCTTCACCAGGTCGTGGCCACCGCGCTTCAGGCGGTCGATCTGCTCGTCGGTCAGGCCCTGCACCAGGCGCGCGAGTTCGGCGTTCTGGCCGAAGAAGGTGTCGCGGTTGAAGCGGCCGTCCTTGGCCGCGAAGGTCTGCATCTGGCCGTCGACGGTGTCGCCGAGCGCGCGCGCCAGGGCGCCGGTCGCATCGCGCGCGAACAGGCCGTCCCAGTCGCTGCCCCAGACCAGCTTGATGACGTTCCAGCCGGCGCCGGCGAAGAGCCGCTCCAGCTCGTCGATGATGCGGCCGTTGCCGCGCACCGGGCCGTCCAGGCGCTGCAGGTTGCAGTTGACCACCCACACCAGATTGTCGAGCTTCTCGCGCGCGGCCAGGGTCAAGGCGCTCATCGATTCGGGCTCGTCCATCTCGCCATCGCCGAAGACGCCCCAGACCTTGCGGGGCGCGCAGTCGAGCAGCTGGCGGTCGGTGAGGTAGCGCATGAAGCGCGCGTGGTAGATCGAGCTGATCGGGCCGAGTCCCATCGAGCCGGTGGGGAACTGCCAGAAGTCCGGCATCAGGTAGGGGTGCGGATAGCTGCACAGTCCGCGCGCGCCGCTGCCGTCGGCGCTGGCGGCGGCCGGGGCGGTGAGTTCCTGGCGGTAGTGCAGCAGGTCGTCCTCGCCGAGCCGGCCCTCGAGGAAGGCGCGGGCATAGACGCCCGGCGCGCTGTGCGGCTGGAAGAACACCAGGTCGCCGCCATGCGCGTCGCCGCGGGCATGGAAGAAGTGGTTGAAGCCGACCTCGAACAGGTCGGCCGCGCTGGCGTAGCTGGCGATGTGGCCGCCGAGCTCGCCATAGGCCTGGTTGGCGCGCACCACCATCGCCAGCGCGTTCCAGCGCATCAGCGAGCCCAGGCGCTCTTCCATCGCCAGGTCGCCGGGGAACGCCGGCTGGTCCTCGGCGGCGATGGTGTTGACATAGGGCGTCGCGAGTTCGGGCTGCCAGCCGATGCGCTGGCGCCGCGCCAGGCGGGCCAGCTCGTCGAGCATGGCGCGCGCGCGCGCCGGTCCATGCGAGTCGGCCAGCGCCAGGAAGGCATCGCGCCACTCGGCGGTCTCGACCGGGTCGATGTCGGGCATCGCCTCGCGGGACGCGTCCTCCGGAACGGCGACGGTGGCGGTGGCGGCAGAAGGAAGGGCAGCATTCATGGGGACTGTCTCTCGAGGTTGTGATGTCGTTCGATGCACACCCTGACATGCGGACTTGCGGACGTGGCGCCGGCGGGCGCCGCCCCGTGCCTCAGGCGAGCGCCGACGCGACCGGCTCGTCGCGCAGCGCCAGCGCCCGCCCGCGCCGCATGTCGATGGGAATCAGCAGCAGCAGGCCACCGACGAAGAACACGCTGGTGGCCACGATGGCGATGCGCTGGTTGCCGCCGGTCGCCCAGGTGATGGCGCCATAGCTCAGCGGTCCGACGATGCTCGCCAGGCGCGTGGCGAAGGTCCAGAGGCCGAAGAACTCCCCGGACTGCCGCGGTGGCGCGAGCCAGCCAGTCATGGCGCGGCCGGCCGACTGGCTCGATCCCATCGCCAATCCCGCGATCACCGCCGCCCACCAGAAATCGCCCTTGCCGCGCGCCATCGCCGCGATCACGCAGACCGCGATCCAGGCGACCAGCGTGATCGACAGCGCGCGCCGGTGACCCAGCGAATCCTGCAGGTAGCCGAAGGCGAAGGCGCCCGCCGCCGCCGCGAGATTGAGCACGAAGATCAGGGTCATCGTCTCGTGCGGCACGAAGCCGATCACCTGCTCGGCATAGATCGCCGCCAGCGTGATCGCCACGGCCACGCCGGCCTGGTAGCACACCGTGCAGGTCAGCAGCCACATGAAGTCGCGATGCCGGCGCGCCTGGCGGAAGGTCCGCCGCAGTCGCGCCCAGGCCGGCTCGGCATCGTCGGCCGCGCGCTGCGTCGCGGGCCGCGCGCGTTCGGGCAGCAGCGCGAAGGTGACGCAGGCGGCGGCGCCATAGAAGGCCGCCGTCAGCAGCATCGTGACCGGCACGAAATGCGCCGCCGGCAATCCGCGCCCCTGGGCCCACAGCACATAGCCCAGGCAGAGGCCCAGGGCCAGCATGCCGCCGAAGTAGCCGAAGCCCCAGCCCCAGCCGCTGACCTTGCCCATGCCCTCGGCCGTGGCCAGCTCCGGCAGGAACGCACCGGTGAGCGATTCGCCATACGAGTAGCACACGTTGGAGAGGACCAGCAGCGCCATGGCCAGCGCCACGCCCGCGGGCACCACGTCGCCGCCGGCCCCGGCGAGACGCGGCGTCAGCGCCAGCGCGGCGGTGGCGACGACGCAGCCGGCCGTCGCCATCATCAGCACCCGCTTCTTGGCGGCGCGCCGGTCGGCCCAGGCGCCGATGGCGGGCATCGTGACCATCACGATCGCATAGGAGAGGCTCAGCGCGGCGGTCCAGGCGAAGGTCGCCCAGGGCGCGCCACGCGCGATGCCGCCGACGAAATAGGCCGCATAGACCGCCGTGATGACGACCGTCGTGTAGCCGGAATTGGCGAAGTCGTACATCGCCCAGCCGAAGACATCGGCGCGACGCACGCCGGGGCGCAACGCCGATGCGGGGAACAGGCTCAAGGCCGTCTCCGGCGCGGGTGGATCAGTGGAGGTGGCGCGGCCGACGACCGCCGCCATGGCCACCGGCGCCCGGTCCGCCCGAGCCGCCGCTGCCGCGCGGGCGCTTGCCGATCTCGAGCGAATTGACCAGCGCGTCGAAGCGCTCGCCGAAGAGCTTGTCGATCTCGGCGACGACGCCGCCGAGTTCGGCGCCGTCGAAGTGGCGCTCCATCAGGTTGACCACGTCCTCGACCAGCAGGTCGCGCTGGACCTGCATGATGGCCGCCGGATTGGGGCCGACGAACAGCATCACGAAGTCGTCGCGCGACTCGTCCTCGGCATCGCCCTCGTCCTCGTCGTAGTCGGTGTCGTAGAAGGTGATCTCGATGGCCGCGCCCTGCTCGGCCAGTTCGTTGAGCGCCATGCACATCTCGTCGAGCTCCTGGCGGAAGTCCTCGTCGCCGGCCACGGTCCAGCACATCTGGAGCAGGTGCTCCTTGGCGTCGAAGCGCAGGCCGGGCTCCTCTTCGTAGGAACTGGCGGCGCCATCGGCCAGCGACCGCGCGCCGGCATAGGTCCACAAGGGTTTGAGCGCTTCCTGGATCTGGGCGAAGGTGACGTCGGAGCGCAGCGGCACGTCGCCGTGGACGTGGATTTCGAATGGAGCGTTGTAGCGTGGCATGGGAGGGCTCCAGGGATGTTTCGGGATGCCCGGGACCACGACGAAAACGGATCTGCGACGGGCAATTGAAGTCGATGATACCCGCAGCCCCGGCCTTCCCGCAGGGCGGCCGAATGGCTTGCCCACGCCATCGGCGGGCATCTTCAGGGGTTTTCCGACAGCGGGCGCGCGGACGTCGCAGCGACCGTTTCCTGCGGCCGGCGCCCATCGACGATCTCCACCCGCCACCACGGCGGCAGCAGGCGCCGCACGGCGGGTTGCGCGAAGCGGTCGTCGAGCAGGAACAGCACGCCGGTGTCGTCCTCGGTGCGGATCACGCGGCCGGCGGCCTGCACCACCTTGCGCAGGCCGGGATAGAGATAGGTGTAGGCATAGCCGTCGCCGAAGCGTGCCTCGATGCGCTCGCGCATGGCTTCGTTGCGGGCATCGTGCTGCGGCAGGCCGAGGCTGGCGACGAATGCGCCGATCAGGCGCTCGCCGGGAAGATCGACGCCCTCGCCGAACGCGCCACCGAGCACCGCGAAACCGATGCCGCGGCCGCCGGCCCGGAAGCGCGCCACGAAGGCATCGCGCTCGGCCTCGCGCATGCTGGCCGACTGGGTCCAGGTCGGGATCGCCGGATGCCGGCGCGTGAAGTGCGCATGGGCGTCGGCCAGGAACTCGAAGCTGCTGAGGAACACCAGGTAGTTGCCCGGGCGCCGCCCGAACTGCTCGGCCACCAGATCGACCAGCCGCTGCATCGAGCGCGCCCGGTCGCGCAAGCGCGTCGACAGATCGGCGGCGATGCGCACCTCGAGCTGCGCCGGGTGGAACGGCGACGCCACGTCGAGCTCGCCGGCATCGTCGGGCAGCCCGAGCATGTCGCGGTAGAACGCGAACGGCGCGATGGTGCCGGAGAAGCACACGGTGGTCATGGAGCCGGCGAAGCGTGCCTTGAGGAACGGCGCCGGCACGAGATTGCGCACCGCGATGGCATGGGCGTCCGCGCCCTGGTCCGGGCCGAGGAGGCTCTCGAAGATCGAATGGCCCGCCAGCGCGCCAGCGCACAGGCGGGTGAAATGCAGGGCATCGAAGAAGAAGCGCTGCAGCGGCCCCTGCGCGATCGCCACCGGCGCGGCCCCGTCGGCCGCCTCGGAGGCCCCCGGCAGCGGCAATGTCGCTGCGGGCGCCGAGGATGCCGCCGCCGGCGACGAGAAGTGATCCGCCAGCACCGCGACGGCCTCCTTGAGGGCGTCGTGCAGGCCTTCGGGCACCTCGTCCCGCGCCACGTACCCGGCCGCCTGCGACTTCTGCAGGGCCCGCCACTCGCGCCGGACCCGCTCCACCACCGGGCGCACGCCCGCCGGTGCCAGCAGGCGCGCCGCCTCGATGTCGCCGGCGCGCAATTCGGCCGAATACATGCTCCGCGCGCGGTCGAGCAGGTTGTGCGCCTCGTCGACCAGCACCGCGACCCTCCAGTCCTCCTGCCGGGTCAGCGCGAAGAGGAACGCGCTGGTGTCGAAGTAGTAGTTGTAGTCGGCCACCACCACGTCGGCCCAGCGCACCATCTCCTGCGCCAGGAAATACGGGCACACCGCATGCGAGCGGGCGATCTCGCGCGTCGCTGCCACCGTGAGGCGGGCGCTCGCGACGGCCTGGTCGCGCGCGGCGGGCAGGCGGTCGTAGAAACCGCGCGCCAGGGGGCAGGCCTCGCCGTTGCAGGCCCGGCCCGGGTATTCGCAGACCTTCTCGCGCGCCGCCAGTTCGACCACGCGCAATGGCACCGCCGCGACCGGACGCGTCAGCAGATCGAGCGCCTCGAGGGCGACGCCACGGCCCGACGTCTTGGCGGTGAGGAAGAACAGCTTGTCGGTCCGCTGCGCGGTCCAGCCCCGCAGCAGCGGGAAGATGGTGGCGACGGTCTTGCCGATGCCCGTGGGCGCCTGCGCGATCAGGCAGCGGCGCGAGGATGCCGCCCGATACACGCTCTCGGCGAGTTCGCGCTGGCCGGCGCGGAAGCCCGCATGCGGGAACGCGAGGCCGTCCAGCGCGCGGGCCAGATCGCTCCGGTGCCGGCCTTCCTGCAGGGCCCACCGCATGAAGCGCCGGCACAGGGCCTCGAAGTCGGCGCGCAACGCATCGCGCTGGCAGCGCGTCTCGACCACCGTCTCCTCGTTGGTGGCGATGTCGAGGTAGACCAGCGCCACGTCGATCTCCGCCAGATCGTGCTTCTCGCACAGCAGCCAACCATAGGTGCGCGCCTGCGCCAGGTGCAATGCGCGGTGGTTCTGCCGGATGGCATCGAAATCGCCCCGGAAGGTCTTGATCTCCTCGACGCGCGCGCAGCCGGTGTCGGTGTCCCCGGCGGCCTCGAAGCCATCCGCACGGCCCCGGACCCACAGGCCCTCGAATCCCGCGGCGAGCGCGACCTCGCTCTGGTAGGTCGGACCACGCCGGCCCTGCACCCATCGATGGCCGGCGATGCCCTCCTGGGCGGTCGGCGCGGGCGCGAAGCGGAAATCCAGGTCGCCCGCCTTGGCGCCGAACTCGCACAGCGCGCGGACCGACACCCGCAGCGCGGGGGGCGGCCCGAACGGCCCGGTGGGCGGGACGGCATCGTCGGAAGGAGTGTCGACCATGAGGGTGGTCAGGAGGGAGAGGTCGGACCGATGCCAGTGGCTGCTGCGGCACTGGATGGAAACCCATATCTTAGCTTCGCCTTGCCTGGCGGGTGCCAGGCGGGGCATGTCGGGGTGACCGGCCCACGCCAGCCCGTCATCGATGTGAGCACGCGTTCGTCGCGATTCCGAGGGCACGGCGGTCCACCAGGAGGAATGCCGCGCCGGTCCAGCAGGATCTGCTGAGCCGGAACGGCATTCGTCGTGTTGGTGCCCGAGGCCGGAATCGAACCGGCACGACCGCGAAGTCGAGGGATTTTCCTGCCACTTCGACTTTCGCCGCCAGCGCGCGAGTCGCTGTTCGTGGTCTGGAGCACGCCTTCACCCTGGCCTCGCGGCTGTAGGTGCCCGCCGTCTGCTCTCTACACCTTCCGGGGATGCCATCGAAATGGCGCGCCCCGGCTTGGCTCGGCGTTGGCTCGGTGGCCTCGCGGCGCGATGGACATCGCGCACGGGCCACCAGGGCGTTCACCGAATTTGACGGGTTTCATCTCCGATGTTTCCACCGGAGGGCTCAAATTGCTTCAAGTCCCTTGTGTCTACCGATTTCACCACTCGGGCAGACCGGCGGCCGCCTGCGGGCCGCCGGATGCTGAGCCCATGAGAATACCACCCGGCCCCGCCCACTCCGGCAGACCGTGGCCCGGGAATCGGCGGTGTCATCGGATCGACCGGCATTGGAGCCTTCCGTGGCCGCCCTCCGACGCGGCTGACATAAGATTCACGGCAGAAGGCCGCCACGTCCACGAGCTCCCGCCATGGGTGGCGTCCTCGGATGAGGTTGCAGGATCTTGGTTACCGACAACGCTTTCGCCGAACTGGGACTGGCATCGGACGCGACCGAGCGCGAGGTCAAGGCCGCCTGGCGCCGCCTCGCCTCGCAGTGGCATCCCGACCGCAACGGCAGTGCCGATGCGAGTGCCCGGATGCAGCGCATCAATCAGGCGTTCGAACAGATCCGGCGCACCGGCTTCGCCGCCCGACCCGCCGCCGCCGGGCCGGCGCGACCGGCTCCCGAGGCCACCGCCTCCGCTCCCGCATCCGAGGCACCGGAGGCACCGGAGGCGCCCGAAGCACCCGACATGGCGTCGACGGCCCAGGCCGGACCGGCCGACCCCGATCCGGCGAACGACGCGGCCGCCACCCGCCGGCTGCTGCGCCGCAAGATCCGGCTGACGCTCGAGGAAGCCGCGGCGGGCTGCATCAAGGTGCTGCGCGGCAAGGTGACGGACACCTGTACCGCCTGTGCCGGCGCGGGCTCCGTCATGCGCAGTGGCCGTTGCGTTCCCTGCGGGGGATCGGGCGTGCTGCAGAAGCGATCGTTCTTCGGCTGGTCGGCCGGTGCCGCCACGGCCTGCGAAGCCTGCGATGGCAGCGGCAGCGGACGGGTCGTCTGCGATCGCTGCGATGGCGCCGGCAAGCTGCCACCGCGCAACTACCGCATCAGCGTGCGGATCCCGCATGGCGTGCGCGATGGCGATCTGCTGCATGTGGACGGGCGACGCATGCGTGCCGCCGGCCCGAATGCCGATGTCGAGATCCGCGTCGAGGTGGAGCCCCACCCGCTCTTCAGGCTCGAGGACGATGGCACGATCCATTGCGAGATGCCGGTCGATGGCTTCGCCTGGATCGGCAACCGGCCCCTGAGGGTGCCGACGGTGTCCGGCTTCCAGAGCATTGCCCTGCGTCGCGATCAACTGTCCTATCGCCTCCCCGGACAGGGCTTCCCGATGCAGCGTCAGGGCTCGCGTGGCGATCAGGTCGTCACGCTGACGCCGGTGTTCCCGCCGCAGCTGAGCATCGACCAGCAGATCCTGCTCGACCAGCTCACCGCCACCGGTCTGGGCGCCGATGGCGAGGCCGTCGACCCGCGCCTGCGGGACTGGAACCGCGCCGTGCGCGCCTGGGAGAAGGATCGACCGGCCGCCTGATCCGCCAGGAGACGATGGCGGCGACGGACAAAAAAATGCCCCGACGGTGCGGGGCATCATGAACATCGATCTACGTCGAATGGAGTGGAGGCGCGACCCGGAGTCGAACCGGGCTAGACGGATTTGCAATCCGTTGCATAACCGCTTTGCTATCGCGCCACGTCTGATCTGAATCAATCGAAAAAAAGGGAAGCCTGGGCTTCCCTTTTTCGGATCTGGAGCGGGATAAGAGACTCGAACTCTCGACCTCAACCTTGGCAAGGTTGCGCTCTACCAACTGAGCTAATCCCGCGTATCGAGCCTCGAATTATATACTAGTTTTTCGAGGTCCCGCAAGCGAGCCGATCACTTCCTCAATGCTTGATCGAACCTTCGGGCGGCTGGGCCGCGCGCTGGCGCGACAGCTCGGCCACGGCCGCGGCCGATGCCGCCACTTCCTCGTCGGACAAGGGCGTCGGCGCCTTCTCCAGTGCGATCTCCAGCACCTTGTCGATCCACTTCACCGGGATGATCTCCAGACCGTTCTTCACGTTCTCCGGGATGTCCTGCAGATCCTTGGCGTTCTCCTCCGGGATCAGCACCGTGCGGATGCCACCGCGCAGGGCGGCCAGCAGCTTCTCCTTCAGGCCGCCGATCGCGGTGACCTCGCCGCGCAAGGTGATCTCGCCCGTCATGGCGACATCGCCACGCACCGGGATGCCCGTCAGGGCCGAGACGAAGGCCGTCGTCATGGCGGCGCCGGCACTCGGGCCATCCTTGGGCGTGGCGCCATCGGGCACGTGGATGTGGATGTCGCGCTTCTCGAAGATGTCGTCGCGGATGCCCAGCCGATGCGCGCGGCTGCGCACCACCGTGCGGGCCGCCTCGACCGATTCCTTCATGACGTCGCCGAGCGAGCCGGTGCGGCTGATCACTCCCTTGCCGGGCATGACGACGGCCTCGATCGTCAGCAGGTCGCCACCGACCTCGGTCCAGGCGAGGCCCACCACCTGACCGACCTGGTTCTGCTTCTCCGCCAGACCGAAGGTGTACTTGCGCACACCCAGGAACTCGTTGAGATTGGCACCGTCGACGATGACCTTGGGCGTCATCTTCTTGAGCAGCAGTCCCTTCACGACCTTGCGGCAGATCTTCGAGAGCTCGCGCTCGAGCGAGCGCACACCGGCCTCCC
Source organism: Variovorax sp. PEI5 (assembly GCF_056679935.1). Classification (NCBI taxonomy): domain Bacteria; kingdom Pseudomonadati; phylum Pseudomonadota; class Betaproteobacteria; order Burkholderiales; family Comamonadaceae; genus Variovorax; species Variovorax sp. PEI5. The sequence goes on along the minus strand of NZ_CM155257.1, from coordinate 601,053 downwards.
GCGTGTAGTAGCGCACGATGTCGCGCACGGCTTCCTCGGTGATGAGGAGCTCCTCCTCCTTCACACCGTTGTTCTGCATCTGCTTGGGCAGCAGGTACTTCAGCGCGATGTGCGTCTTCTCGTCCTCGGTGTAGCCGGCCAGCCGGATGACTTCCATCCGGTCCAGCAACGCGGGCGGGATGTTCATCGAATTCGACGTCGCCACGAACATGACGTCGCTGAGGTCGAAGTCGACCTCGACGTAGTGGTCGCCGAAGGTGTGGTTCTGCTCCGGGTCGAGCACTTCGAGCAGCGCGCTCGACGGATCGCCACGGAAGTCGGTGCCCAGCTTGTCGATCTCGTCGAGCAGGAACAACGGATTGCGCGTGCCGACCTTGTTTAGGCTCTGCAGCACCTTGCCTGGCAGCGCGCCGATGTACGTGCGGCGGTGGCCCCGGATCTCCGCCTCGTCGCGCATGCCGCCGAGCGCCATGCGGGTGTACTTGCGACCGGTCGCCTTGGCGATCGACTGGCCGAGCGAGGTCTTGCCGACGCCGGGCGGGCCCACCAGGCACAGGATCGGTGCCTTGACCTTGTCCACGCGCTGTTGCACCGCGAGGTATTCCAGGATGCGGTCCTTGACCTTGTCGAGACCGTAGTGGTCCTCGTTGAGCACCGCCTCGGCATTGGCGAGGTCGTGCTTGATCTTGGTCTTCTTGCTCCAGGGCAGGCCGATCAGGACGTCGATGTAGTTGCGCACCACCGTGGCCTCGGCCGACATCGGGGACATCAGCTTGAGCTTCTTCAGCTCGCCCTCGGCCTTCTTGAGCGCGTCCTTGGGCATCTTGGCGAGCTTGATCTTCTTCTCGATCTCCTCGATGTCCGCGCCATCCTCGCCCTCGCCCAGTTCCTTCTGGATCGCCTTGACCTGCTCGTTCAGATAGAAGTCGCGCTGGTTCTTCTCCATCTGGCGCTTGACGCGGCCACGGATCTTCTTGTCGACGTTCAGGATGTCGACCTCGCGTTCGAGCTGGCCGAACAGGTTCTCCAGTCGCGCCTTGACATCGTCCAGATCGAGCACGGACTGCTTGCTGTCGAGCTTGAGCGGCAGGTGGGCGGCGATCGTGTCGGCCAGCCGACCGGGATCGTCGATGCTGGAGATCGACGTCAGGATCTCGGGCGGGATCTTCTTGTTGAGCTTGACGTACTGATCGAACTGCTGCATCACGGCACGACGCAACGCCTCGATCTCGGTGCCCTTCTGGGCCAACGCGTCGGCCACCGCGACCGGCGTGACGGTGGCGGTGAAATGGGTCTCCGCATCCTGGATGCCATCGACGCGCGCGCGCTGCTGGCCTTCGACCAGCACCTTCACGGTGCCGTCGGGCAGCTTGAGCATCTGCAGGATCGTCGAGACGCAGCCGACGGCGAACATGTCCTCGACGGCGGGCTCGTCCTTGGCGGCGGCTTTCTGCGCCACCAGCATGATGCGTCGCTCGGCTTCCATGGCCAGTTCGAGCGCCTTGATGCTCTTGGGCCGGCCGACGAACAGCGGAATCACCATGTGGGGAAACACGACGACATCGCGCAGCGGCAAGAGCGGCAGGTCGATGGCGTCGGGTGGCAAGGGAGTGTGACCGGACATGCGAATCCTCGAAGTGATCATGCAAAGATGGAACGCGCCGTCCGCATTTCAAGCCCGGACGGCGCGTTCATCGTAGGGACACGCGGATCTCGCGTGCCGAAGCAGGTGGAAGACCCCCGCGTGCTCAAGCCTTCTTGGCCGCTTCGCGATAGACGAGCAACGGCGGCTTGTTCTCGTCGATGGTCGATTCCTCGACCACGACCTTGTCGACATTGGTGACGTTCGGCAATTCGAACATGGTGTCGACCAGCGACTGTTCCAGGATCGAGCGCAGGCCGCGCGCGCCGGTCTTGCGCGCCAACGCCTTGCGCGCGATGGCCTTCAGCGCGCCCGGACGGATCTCCAGGTCGACGCCCTCCATCTGCAGCAGCTTGACGAACTGCTTGACGACCGCGTTCTTGGGCTCCGTCAGGATCTTGACCAGCGTGTCCTCGGTCAGTTCGGCCAGCGATGCCACCACCGGCATGCGTCCCACCAGTTCGGGGATGAGGCCGAACTTGATCAGGTCCTCGGGTTCGACCTCGCGGAACACGTCCGTCAGGCTGCGCTGCGCCTTGCTGCGCACCGAGGCCCCGAAACCGATGCCCGAGGCTTCCGTACGGTTCTCGATCACCTTCTCCAGGCCGGCGAACGCGCCGCCACAGATGAAGAGGATGTTGGTGGTGTCGATCTGCAGGAAGTCCTGGTTCGGATGCTTGCGTCCGCCCTGCGGCGGCACGCTGGCCATGGTGCCTTCGATCAGCTTGAGCAAGGCCTGCTGCACGCCCTCGCCCGACACGTCGCGCGTGATGGACGGGTTGTCCGACTTGCGCGAGATCTTGTCGATCTCGTCGATGTAGACGATGCCGCGCTGCGCCCGCTCGACCTCGTAGTTGCAGCTCTGCAGCAGCTTCTGGATGATGTTCTCGACGTCCTCGCCCACATAGCCGGCCTCGGTCAGCGTGGTGGCATCGGCCATCACGAAGGGCACGTCGAGCATGCGCGCGAGTGTCTGGGCCAGCAGCGTCTTGCCGGAGCCGGTCGGACCGATCAGCAGGATGTTGCTCTTGTTGAGCTCGACGTCGTCGCCCTTGGCCTTCTCCTTGTGGCGCAACCGCTTGTAGTGGTTGTAGACCGCGACGGACAGCATGCGCTTGGCCGCTTCCTGGCCGATCACGTAGTTGTCGAGGTTGTTCTTGATCTCCAGCGGCGTCGGCAGGTCGCTGCGCGCATCGCGCGGCTCATCGCCCGGCGGAAGCTCGTCACGGATGATCTCGTTGCACAGGTCGATGCATTCGTCGCAGATGAACACGGACGGCCCGGCGATGAGCTTCTTGACCTCGTGCTGGCTCTTGCCACAGAAGGAGCAATAAAGCGTTTTTTCGCTGGAAGAGCCTTTTTTATCGGCCATGGGCAGGTGCCTCGTAATGGGGTTCAACAATCATAGCCAAGAGCGGAAAGCCTCTTCCTCAACGAAAACGGCGTTCTCCGAATGGAAAACGCCGTCCTTGCAGAGGCGCCGAGGAACCTCGGCCATGGCGTGCCTCGATCAGCCGCGCTTGGCGATCACGGCGTCGATCAGGCCGTATTCCTTCGATTCGTCGGCCGTGAGGAAATAGTCGCGCTCGGTATCGCGGGCGATCTTCTCCAGCGGCTGGCCGGTGCGCTCGGCCAGGATGCGGTTCATCTGGTCCTTGGTACGCAGGATGTCGCGCGCATGGATCTCGATGTCGGTCGCCTGACCGCGTGCGCCGCCGAGCACCTGGTGGATCATGACCTTTGAATTGGGCAGCGAGAACCGCTTGCCCTTCTCGCCCGCCGCCAGCAGGAAGGCGCCCATGCTGGCCGCGAAGCCGATGCACAGCGTCGAGACGGCCGGCTTGATGAACTGCATCGTGTCGTAGATGGCCATGCCGGCGCTCACGCTGCCGCCCGGCGAGTTGATGTAGAACGAGATGTCCTTGTCGGGGTTCTCGCTCTCGAGGAACAGCAGCTGCGCCACCACGAGGTTGGCGGTCTGGTCGTTGACCTCGCCCACCAGGAAAATCACGCGTTCCTTGAGCAACCGCGAATAGATGTCGTAGGAACGCTCGCCGCGGCCCGACTGCTCGATCACCATCGGCACCATGCCGAGGCCTTGAATTTCCTGTGCGCTCATATTGCTCTCCAGAGTGTTTCTTACCAACCCGCCAATTTGGGGCTCGCGCGCAGAGCACAAGCCCCTGGCCGTACACACTCGGACACGGCCCGGGACGCTCAGCCCTGCTGCTGGGGCTGCGCCATCAGTTCGTCGAAGGAGACGGCCTTCTCGCTGACCTTGGCCTTGCCAAGGACGAAGTCGGTCACGTTGTTCTCGATGACGACGGCCTCGACCTCGGCCAGGCGATCCTTGTCGCTGAAGTACCAGCGCACCACGTCGGCGGGGCGCTCGTAGCTGGCGGCGAGTTCCTCGACGTGCGCCTTGACCTGTTCGGGCTTGGCGTGCAGTTCGTTGGCACGCACCAGTTCGGCCACGACGAGGCCGAGCCGGACGCGGCGCTCGGCCTGCGGACGGAACACTTCCTCGGGGATCGGCGCCTTGTCGGCGTCCTTGATGCCGCGCTGCTTGAGCTCGGCGCGGGCGCCCTCGACCATGCGCTCGACCTCGGACTGCACGCTGGCATTGGGCACGTCGAGCTCGGCGTTGCCGATCAGCGCGTCCATGACGGCATTCTTGTTGCGCGCCAGGAGCCGGAACTTCACTTCACGCTCGAGGTTGCGCTTGATGTCGGCGCGCAGGCCGTCGATGGTGCCGTCCTCGATGCCGAGCGACTTGGCCAGTTCCTCGTCGATGGCGGGCAGCTGCGAGGCCTCGATCTTCTTCACGGTGACCATGAAGTCGGCCTGCTTGCCGGCCACGTCCTTGCCGTGGTAGTCGGCCGGGAACGACAGCGGGAAGGTGCGGCTGTCGCCCGCCTTCAGGCCACGCACGGCATCCTCGAACTCCTTGAGCATCTGGCCTTCGCCGACGATGAACTGGAAGTCCTCGGCCTTGCCGCCCTGGAAGGGCTCGCCATCGATCTTGCCTTCGAAGTCGACCGTCACGCGGTCGTCGTCCTGGGCGGCAGCGTCCTGGGCGCGCGGCTCGAACGTGCGGCGCTGCTTGCGCAGGATGTCGAGCGTCTTGTCGATGGCCTCGTCGCTGACCTCGGCCGTGATGCGGTCGATCTCGGCGGCGGAGAGGTCGTTGATCTTGACTTCGGGAAACACCTCGAAGATCGCTTCGAAGGCCAGCGCGCCCTCGGGCGACTCTTCCTTCTCGGTGATGCGGGGCTGGCCGGCCACGCGCAGCTTGGCTTCGTTGGCGGCCTGCGAGAAGGCCTCGCCGACCTTGTCGTTCATGACCTCGAACTGGACCGAATAGCCATAGCGCTGGGCCACCACCGTCATCGGCACCTTGCCGGGACGGAAGCCGTCCATCTTGACGGTGCGCGCGATCTTCTTGAGGCGCGCGTTGACCTCCGACTGGATGGTCTCGACCGGGAGGGTCAGGGTGATCTTGCGCTCGAGCTTGTCGAGGGTTTCAACGTTCACGGTCATCTGATGTGTCTTCCTTGAGAGGATTTTTTGCTGGTGCGCGGGGCCGGACTCGAACCGGCACGTTCTTGCGAACGTCAGGACCTAAACCTGGTGCGTCTACCAATTTCGCCACCCGCGCGGTCAGGGAACTCAATGCAAGAACGGGCGGCCTCTGCATGCAGACCACCCGTTCGAAATCGGCAACCGCTTATTTTAGACGCGAACCGGAGCCCCTTCCGGCTCGCGTCGGACACGAAATGCGGCGGCGTACATCGCCGGCAGCGCCAGCAGCGTCAGCGCGGTCGCCACGATCAATCCGCCCATGATGGCCACGGCCATCGGACCCCAGAACACGCTGCGCGAGAGCGGGATCATCGCCAGCACCGCCGCGGCCGCCGTCAGCACGATGGGCCGCAGGCGTCGCACGGCCGACTCGACGATGGCGTCCCAGGCCGGCACGCCGGCCGCCCGGTCGCTTTCGATCTGGTCGATCAGGATCACCGAATTGCGCTGGATCATCCCCATCAGCGCGATCACGCCGAGCAGGGCCACGAAGCCGAACGGCCGGTCGAGCACGAGCAGTGCCGCGGCCACGCCGGCGATGCCCAGCGGCCCGGTCATGAACACCAGCAGCGCGCGGCTGAAGCTGTGCAGCTGCAGCATGAGCAGCGTGAAGACCAGGAACAGCATGATGGGCACACCCGCGACGATGGAGTCGGAACCCTTGCTGCTCTCCTCGACCGCGCCGGCGACCTCGATGCGGTAGGCGGTCTGTCCCTGGGCATGCCAGCGCGCCTCCAGCTCGCGCAGGGCGGGCAGCAGTTCCTTGGTCACGGTGGCGCCCTGCAGGCCGTCGACGATGTCGCTCTGCACGGTGATGGCGTAGTTGCGGTTCTGCCGCCACATCACGCCCGGCTCCCAGGTGAAGACCGGCTTGGCGATCTGCAGCAGCGGGATCGAGCGGCCCGACGCCGTCGGCAGGTAGGCGCTGCCGATGTCCGAGATCTCGCCGCGCTCGTCGGCCGACTGGCGCAGCACGATGTCGATCAGCCGGTCGCCCTCGCGGTACTGGCCGACGGTGGTGCCGCTGAACATGGTGCGCGAGGCCTGCGCGATGGCCTGGCTGGTGACGCCGAGCGCGCGTGCCTTGGCCTGGTCGACCTCCAGCCGCACCACCTTGACCGCCTCGTTCCAGTTGTCGTTGACGCCACGGGTGTGCGGGTTGGACCGCATCAGCGCGGCCACCTCGTCGGCGCGCTGGCGCAGTTGCGCGGGGTCGCTGCCGATGACGCGGAACTGCACCGGATAGGCCACCGGCGGCCCGTTGGGCAGCAGCTTCGGACGGCCACGCACCTCCGGGAACTCCTGGGCCAGGATGCCCGGCAGCTTGGCGCGCAAGGCATCGCGCTGCTTCAGATCCTTGGTCAGCACGATCATCTGGGAGACGTTGCTCTGCGGAAAGATCTGGTCGAGCGGCAGATAGAAGCGCGGCACGCCGTTGCCGATCCATGTCGTGACGGAGGTCACCGCGCCCTCGGTCATGAGCCGCCGCTCGACCCGCCGGGCGACCTCTTCGTTGGCGGCGAAGCTGGTGCCTTCGGGCATCCAGAGATCGACCAGGATCTCCGGGCGGACCGAGTCCGGGAAGAACTGCTGCTGCACGCGCCCCATGCCGGCGATGCCCAGCGCGAAGATCGCGACGGTCGCGCCGATGGTGATCCAGCGATGCGCGATGCAGGCGTTCACCGCGCGGCGGAAGGCGTTGTAGAAGCGCGAGTCGAACATCTCGTGCGGTGGCGCGTCGGGATCGTGCGGCTTGACCTTGAGTAGCAACGTGCCGAGATAGGGCACGAAATACACCGACACGATCCACGACAGCACCAGAGCGATCACGGTGACGGCGAAGATCGCGAAGGTGTATTCCCCGGTCACCGACTTCGCGATGCCGATGGGCAGGAAGCCGGCCGCCGTGATGAGCGTGCCGGTCAGCATCGGCTTGGCCGTGACGTCGTAGGCGAAGGTGGCGGCGCGCACCTTGTCGTAGCCCTCCTCCATCTTCCGCACCATCATCTCGACGGCGATGATGGCGTCGTCCACCAGCAGTCCCAGCGCGATGATCAGCGAGCCCAGCGAGATCTTGTGCAATCCGATGCCGAAGTAGTCCATCGCCAGGAAGGTCACGGCCAGCACCAGCGGGATCGTGATCGCCACCACCAGGCCCGGCCGGATGTCGATGGTCCAGCCGAAACGGCCGCCCCGGTGCAGTCCCAGCGCGATGAAGCTCACGGCCAGCACGATGCCCACCGCCTCGATCAGGACATGCACGAATTCGTTGACCGAGGTGGCCACGGCCACGGGCTGGTCCTGGACCTGCGAGAGCGTCACCCCGGCGGGCAGGCCGCGCTGGATGTCCGCCAGCGCCAGCCGCAGCGACTTGCCCAGCGCGATGATGTCGCCGCCCTTGGTCATGGACACGCCCAGCGCCACCACCTCGCGGCCCTGGTGGCGCACCTTGGTCACGGGCGGATCGACCGTGCCGCGCACGATGCCGGCGATGTCGCCGAGCCGCAACTGATTGCCCGAGCTGCCGCGGATGGGCATCTCGCGCAATTGCTCGACGCTGGTGAACTGGCCGGCCACGCGCACCTGCAGCACGTCCAGCGGCGACTGGATGGTGCCGGCGCTCTCCACCGCGTTCTGCGCGCCGATCTGCTGCAGCACGGCGTTGAAGTCCAGGCCGAGCTGCGCCACGCGCTTCTGCGACACCTCGATGTAGATCCGCTCGTCCTGCAGGCCGAACTGCTCGACCTTGGCGACGTCCTTGACGCGCAGCAGGCTCTGGCGCACGTCGTCGGCGAAGGTCCTGACCTCGGCCGGCGAGAACCCTTCGGCTTCCAGCGCATAGATCACACCATAGACGTCGCCGAAGTCGTCGTTGAAGAACGGCCCCACGACGCCGCCGGGCAGCGTCGCGCGCATGTCGCCGATCTTCTTGCGCACCGTGTACCAGATGCCGGCCACCTCGCTCGCCTTCGACGAATCCTTGATCTCGAAGATGATCTGCGACTCGCCGGGCTTGGAATAGCTGCGGATGCGATAGGCGTAGGGCACTTCCTGCAGCGTGCGCTCGAGCTTGTCCGTGACCTGCTCGGCCATCTGCTGCGCCGTGGCGCCGGGCCAGAGCGTGCGCACCACCATGACGCGGAAGGTGAAGGGCGGATCCTCGTCCTGGCCGAGCTGGAAGTAGGCCGCGAAGCCCAGCACCATCAGCGCCACCATCAGGTAGCGCGTCAGGGCGACGTGTTCGAGCGCCCAGCGCGACAGGTTGAAGCCGGCGCGGGAGGTCGTACCGCCCGGCATCGCCGCGTCGGGCATGGAGGGATCGCGCGCGGCGCCGGAGTCGTTCATCGTCCGGTCCTCAGCGTGCCGCCGCGGGCGCGGCCAGGGAGGATGGCGGCGCTGCCGGTGCCGGTGCCGGTGCGGACGCGGCCGCCGCCGCGGCGGCCAGACGGTCCTGGTAGATCGTGACCTTCTGGCCTGGCGACAGCACGTGCACCCCCGCGACCACCACCAGTTCGCCCGGCTTCAGGCCCGACGCGATCACGGCCTGGTTGCCATCGGCCGTCGCCACCTGCACCGGTTGCGAGCGCACCGTCATCGTGGCTCGATCCAGCACCCACACCGCGCTGCCACCGCCAGCCTGGCGCAACGCGCTGGTCGGCAGCTTCAGCACCGGCTGGTCGGTGCGCGCCAGCGCCTGCGGCCGCGCGTACACCGTCGCGCCCAGCGGCGGCGCGCTGGCCGCGTCGATCGCGACCTTGACGGCATAGGTGCGGGTGACGGCATCGGCGCTGGCCGCGACCTCGCGCACGCGACCCTCGATCTCCTCGCCCCCGGCCCACCCGCGCACGGCGACGGCCGACCCCAGGCGCATCTGCGCCGCGCGGTCCTCGGGCACCGCGAACACGACGTCGCGCGCGCCGTCCTGCGCGATGCGCACCACCGGCGTGCCGGCCGACACCACCTGGCCCGGCTGCGCCTCCACGGCCGTGACGATCCCGGCCACGTCGGCCGTGAGGGTCGTGTAGGACGCCTGATTGCCCTGCGACGCGAGTTGCGCCCGGCCCTGTTCGAACTGGGCCTGCGCCGCCTTCCAGGTCGATTCGCGGCGCTCCAGTTCGGCGCCGCTGATGAAGTTCTGCGCGCGCAGTTCGCGATAACGCTGGAGGTCGGCGGCGGCGAGATCGCGGTTGGTGACCGCCGCCGCCAGCTGGGCCCGCGCGGCTTCGGCGGCGAGCCGGTAGTCCTGTGGATCGAGCTGTGCCAGCACCTCGCCCGCACGCACGTGCCGGCCCAGTTCGGCCTGCCGGCGCAGGATCTTTCCGGCCACCCGGAAGCCGAGCTGCGACTCGATGCGGGCGCGCACCTCGGCGGAGTATTCGGGCGTGGTCTCGATGCCGCTGGCGCCCACGGCCTGGACCTTGACGGCGCGCAGCGGCTCTTCGACGGGTGCCGGGCGCGAGCAGCCGGCGAGCGCGACGACCAGTGCCAGCAGCAGGCACGCAGCGCCGGTCGACGAAGCCATCGGATGGGGAAAAAGCACGGTCATGGACCACCTCGTTGTGCACTGAAGGCCACTAATGACCGAACGGTTAGTAATCTAGGATAAGCGTCAGACACTGTCAATCGGTCCGGCGGAGGGTGGAAAGCAACCCCGGCGGCCGCCCGGTGCGGCGGGTCGTCGACAATCCTGCGCGTGCCGTCCTCCTCCCCCTTTCCCGTGCCGCCGTCGACGGCGCCGACGCTCGCCGCGCCGCCGACCCACTACGAGAACTTCCCCGTCGCGTCGTGGCTGTGCCCGCCGCGCCTGCGACCTCCGATCGCGGCCATCTACCACTTCGCCCGCACGGCCGACGACATCGCCGACGAAGGCGATGCCGGCCCGACGCCGCGCCTGGCCGACCTGCGCGACTTCCGCGCCGAACTGGCCGTCGCGGCGCGCGGCACGGTCGACCCCGCCTCGCGCTGGCCCGACGTCTTCGGCCCGCTCGCCCACGCGATGCGGACCTTCGCGCTGCCGGAGGCATTGCTGGCCGATCTGCTCGATGCCTTCGCCCAGGACATCGCCCACACGCGCGATCGCCGCTGGTATGCCGACCGTGCCGGGCTGCTCGACTACTGCCGACGTTCGGCCAACCCGATCGGCCGGCTGCTCCTGCATCTCTATGGCGTCGACGACGCGCCGTCGCTCGAGCGCAGCGACGCCATCTGCAGCGCCCTGCAGCTGATCAACTTCTGGCAGGACCCGAGCGTCGACCTGCCGCGCGAGCGGCACTACCTGCCGCTCGCGGATTGCGCGGCATGCGGGCTCGGACCGGAGGATTTCGAACGCTTCCGTCCGCTGGGCAGCGACGCGCCGCCCGCCGCCGCGCTGACCCTGGTCGCCCGCCAGGTGGCCTGGGCGCGCGAGCTGATGCGCGAAGGCGCGCCGCTGGTGCACCGCCTGCCCGGGCGGGCCGGCTGGGAGCTGCGCCTGGTGGTCCAGGGCGGCCTGAGGATCCTGGACAAGATCGAGGCGCAGGGCTTCGACAGCTTCTCGCGCCGCCCGACCATCGGCGGGGGCGACGCGCCGCGCCTGGCCTGGCGCGCCCTGTGGATGCGGAGACAATCGCCCGCATGACCACCCAGCAGACCGCGCGTTCGACCCGATGAATCCCGACCAGTACGTGCAGGACAAGGCGGCCGCCTCGGGCAGCAGCTTCTATTACGCGTTCCTGTTCCTTCCCAAGCAGCGCCGTGCCGCGATCACCGCGTTCTATGCCTTCTGCCGCGAGATCGACGACGTCGTCGACGAGGTGCGCGATCCCGGCGTCGCCGCCACCAAGCTCGCCTGGTGGCGTACCGAGATCGCCCAGTCCTTCGCCGGCCAGCCCCACCATCCGGTGATGCAGGCGCTCATGCCGTTGGCGGCCGAGCACGGCATCGAGGCCGCGCAGCTCCAGCAGATCGTCGATGGCTGCCAGATGGACCTCGACCAGACCCGCTACCTCGACTTCCACGCCCTGGGGCGCTATTGCCACCTGGTGGCCGGCGTGGTGGGCGAGGTCGCGGCGCGCATCTTCGGCCAGTCCGATCCGCAGACGACCGACTATGCCCACCGGCTCGGACTCGCGCTGCAGCTCACCAACATCATCCGGGACGTCGGCGAGGACGCCCTGCGCGGTCGCATCTACCTGCCGGTCAACGAGCTGCAGCGCTTCGACGTCAAGGCGCACGAGATCCTCAACCGCGTGCATTCGGAGCGCTTCGTCGCGCTGATGAAGTTCCAGGCCGAGCGCGCCCACCAGGCCTACGACGAGGCCCTGGGTCTGCTGCCCGCGGCCGACCGCCGCAACCAGAAACCGGGCCTGATGATGGCGAGCATCTACCGCACGCTGCTGCGCGAGATCGAGAGCGACGACTTCCAGGTGCTGAACCAGCGCGTCAGCCTCACGCCGGTGCGCAAGTTCTGGCTGGCCTGGCAGGTGCAGGCACTCGGACGGCTGTAGGTCGGACAGTGTGAGGGTCGCCGTGATCGGTGCCGGGTGGGCCGGCCTCGCCTGCGCGGTCGAGGCCACGCGCGCGGGCCATCGCGTCGCCCTGTTCGACGCCGCGCGCACCACCGGCGGCCGCGCGCGCCGTATCGAGGGCGATGCCGGCATCCGTGCCGGTCCACCGCTGGACAACGGGCAGCACATCCTGATCGGCGCCTACCGCGAGACGCTGGCGTTGATGCGCCTGGTCGGCGTCGATCCGGAGACCGCCCTGCTGCGTCTGCCGCTGTCGCTGCGACGGCCCGACGGCACCGGGCTGGCCGTGCCGGCGGGGTGGCCGGCGCCACTCGACCTGCTCGCCGGCATCGCCACGGCGCGTGGCTGGAACTGGCGCGACAAGACGACCCTGATGCGAAGCGCCTGGCGCTGGCGACGCGCCGGCTTCCGCTGCGCCGGCACGGCCACGGTGAGCGATCTGTGCCGCGACCTCACGCCACGCGTGATGGACGAGCTGATCGATCCGCTGTGCGTGTCGGCCCTCAACACGCCCTCGGTCCGGGCCAGTGGCCAGGTGTTCCTCACCGTCCTGCGCGATGCGCTCTTCGGCCTCCCGGGCGGCGCCGACCTGCTGCTGCCACGCGTCGATCTCGGTGCCCTGCTGCCCGATGCCGCCCTGGACTGGCTCGCCCGTCACGACGCCACGCTGCACCTGGGAACGCGCGTCGACATCCTCGAGCCGGGCGGACCGGGCGGCGCGCCCTGGCGCATCCACGACCTGCCCTTCGATCACGTCGTGCTGGCCGGCGCTTCCTGGGATGCCGCCCGGCTGCTGCGCCACAGCGCCATCGACGCGCCGGCCTGGATCGAGGCCGCCGAGTCGCTGCGCTTCGAGGCGATCGCCACGGTGTATCTCGAAGGCGCGACGCCCCTGGCCGCGCCCATGCTGGCCCTGCGCTCGTCGGTCGACGAACCGGCGCAGTTCGTCTTCGACCGCACCCGCCTGGGTGGCCCGGCGGGCCGCCTGGCGCTGGTCGTGAGCGCCGTCGATGTCCCGCGCGAGATCCTGGAGCGACGCGTTCTGGAGCAGGCCCGGAAGGTCCTCGGTCAGCCGGGGCTGCGCATCCTGCGCACGATCGTCGAGAAGCGCGCCACCTTTTCCTGCACGCCCGGCCTGCGACGGCCTGCGGGCGACATCGACGCCACCCTCGGCGCGTGCGGCGACTATGTGGAGGGGCCGTATCCCGCCACCCTGGAAGGCGCCGTGCGGAGTGGTCTGACCGCCGCCCGCCGAATATCGGGCACCGAACGTCAAAAAAACTTCATATCTGTTACATGAAGTCATGAAAATGGATTTGGGACGGCTAAATTTGGCAATACCTCGAATTTGCCAAAATCAAATGCAACATCCAATCAAATCATTGATTTTTCCAACTATTCGATTTTTCAACGGCGACATTCTTTATTTTTAGAAAGAATGAGTTGTTTATTGCAGACAAACATGTTGTAGCTTGATTTCATCAGCAAAGTTTTTGGACGTAATAAACATTACTTCAGATTGCGGATGACCTAGCGGGATTAGCCTTGGGGGTACAGGGTCCATTTCTCATGGATCGGTGCTCAACCAACCACCAGGAAGCCGTAAATGTCAGAAACGCACGAGTTTGATAAGACCATTTCGACGAGAACGCAAACAACGTCGACGGCCGTGGGCGGAGACCCCGCACGCATCAATATCTGCCAACTCGACAGTCATTCAGCAGTACGCTTCGGCCTGGAATGCAAGATCCGCAGTCAATACGACATGCATTGGATCGGTTCCGGCTCTGATTTTCGTGAAGTCGCTGCTCTGCTCAGGGAATTCACCTGCGACGTCGTCATCGTGGAATACCAGCTCGAGGGGCTGGAGAACGACGGCTGGAATCTCATCAAGCAGTTCCAGCGCAATTTCCCCGACACGCGCCTGCTGGTCTACACCGGCTACATGAGCCAGGCCACCCAGGCCCTCATCACGCGGGCCGGCGTGTCCTGCGTGTTGTCCAAGCGCTGCTCCATGGACAAGCTCATCAGCGTCATCCGCGAGCTGGGATTCGCCTCCTGGCATTCGCGTTTCCATGGCGACCGCAAGCGCCCCAAGCCGCCGGAGATCCAGTTCGATTCGATGAACATCGCGCCCGCGTCGAACAACGAGGCCCTGGATGGCGCGGGCCTGTCGACGCGCGAGATGGAAGTGCTGCGGTGCCTGCTCCAGGGCATGTCCGTCAGCGAGATCAGCCACAAGTTCGTGCGCAGCATCAAGACCATCAGCTCGCAGAAGCAGGCCGCCTTCCGCAAGCTCAGCGTCAGCAGCAACCAGGATCTGTTCCGGCTGCAGAAGTCGTTCCACATCCGGTGACGCCGGACTCCTCCCGGGTCGCGCGCATCGGGTCCCGCCATGCCGGGCGGCCCCGTGCGTTCGATCTCAGTTCGCGCCGAGCGCGCGGCAGAGACTGAGCAGATCGGGCACCACCAGCTGGGGCCGCGCACCGTGGGCCCAGGGCTGACGCTCGTCGTCCGGCTTGCGATCCAGCCAGACCGCCTGCATGCCGGCGTCGAGCGCCCCCACCACGTCCAGCGCCGCATCGTCGCCCACATGCAGGATGGCCTCCGGCGCCAGCCCGATCGAGGCGGCGGCGGCGTGGAAGATCGGCGCGTGCGGCTTGCCGCTGCCGAAGACGTGGGCGCTGAAGGCGCCACGGAACCAGTGCCCGATGCCGGTCCGATGGATGTCGGCATTGCCATTGGAGATCGCCACCAGCGGATAGCGTTCGCTCAGCCATTGCAGCGCCGGCGCGGCATCGTCGTAGAGCACGACGCGCTGGCGCGCGGCGAAGAACACGTCGAAGGCCGGGTCGGCCAGCAGCGGATCCTCGCCGGCGCGGCGCAGGGCCGTGCGGATCGACTCGCGGCGCAATGCGCTCATGTCGTGCGCGAGGTCGGAGCGCTCGCGCTCGGTGGCTTCGCGCAGTTCGCGCAGCACGCCGGGCGTGAGCAGCAACTCGGCCGTGCCCGGCGCCTCGCGCAGCAGGAACTCGTGCAGCGCCACCTCGGCCCGCTCGATGGTCGGCCAGATCGGCCACAAGGTGTCGTCGAGGTCCAGCGAGATGCCGGCGATGCGGTCGATGTCGAGGCCGTCGTGGAGGGCCATGGCCGGGGGCGCCGGGGTCTCTGAGGTCATGCCGCAGAATATCGCATGCTCCCGAACGACCCCGCCGGCGCCCGTGCCGATGCCCTGGCGCCCGCCGCCCCATCCCGCCCCACCGACCCGCCTTCCACCGTCCGCACCGCCATCCTGTGGTGCAACCTGGGCTCGCCCGATGCACCGACCGCGCAGGCCGTGCGCCCCTACCTCTCGCAGTTCCTGCACGACCACCGCGTGGTGGAGATTCCGCGCGCCATCTGGTGCCTGATCCTGCACGGCATCATCCTGCGCGTGCGACCGGCCAAGTCGGCGGCCAAGTACGCCAGCATCTGGCTGGCCGAAGGCTCGCCGCTGAAGGTCTGGACCGCCCGGCAGGCGACGCTGCTGGCCGGCTGGCTCGGCGAGCGCGGCCACCGGCTCACGGTGCGCGCGGCGATGCGCTATGCCAATCCGTCGATCGGCTCGCAACTCGATGCCCTGCAGGCCGAGGGCATCGCGCGCGTGCTGGTGCTGCAGGCCTATCCCCAGTATTCGGCCACCACCACCGCCAGCGTGATCGACGCCGTCGCCCAGTGGACGCGCACGCAGCGCCGTCTGCCGGAGCTGCGCTTCGTCAACGACTTCCACGACGATCCGCTCTACATCGACGCCCTGGCGCAGAGCGTGCAGGCCTACTGGAAGCGGCACGGCCGGCCCGACCAGCTGGTGATGAGCTTCCATGGCATCCCCGAGCGCAACATCCGCCTGGGCGATCCCTACCAGTCGCAATGCCTGGAGACCGCGCGCCTGCTGGCCGAGCGACTCGGGCTGTCGGCGCAGCGCCATCGCGTGACCTTCCAGTCGCGCTTCGGCCGCGCCAAGTGGCTGGAGCCCTACACCGAGCCGACCCTGCGCGAGCTCGGCAAGGCCGGGGTCGGGCGGGTCGACGTGATGTGCCCGGGCTTCCCGGCCGACTGCCTGGAGACCCTGGAGGAGATCGCCATGGAAGGGCGCGAAGCCTTCCTGCACGAGGGCGGTCGCGAGTTCCACTACATCCCCTCGCTCAACGACGATCCGGCCTGGATCACCGCGCTGGCCGGCATCGCCGAACGCCACCTCGCCGGCTGGCCGACGAAACCGCAGGAAGTAAGGGGCGAGCCACGCCGTTAGAAAGGTACGACGAATGGCGTACGGCTTTGCTTGCCGTGATGGAAGACCCTCGGTACATTGCATTTTTTGAGGGTCCGCAATGTCCGTCGACACCGTTTCCGATTCTTCCTCCTCACCCACCATCCCGGTTTCCCCCTCCCCCCTGTTCGATGCCTCGGGCCATGCGGCGGCGGTCATTCCGCCGGCCATGGCATTGCCGGTCGAGACCGGTGGATCGATCTCGCCCTTCTACAACGCGCCGCTGGCGACCGCTCCGCGCCACATCCGGCTGACCTCGCATTCGAGCGGCTTCGGCTCGCTGCCGATCCGCTGGGGCGCCGCCACGCCGGCCGAGCGCGGTCCGATCGTCGGCACCACCACCCGCCGCGCGCATCGCAACGTGATCGGCACCCACAGCGGCTCCTACAGCGTCTACCGCGCACTGGCGGTGGCCGCCGGCGCGCTCAAGCGCGAGCACAAGGCCGACCTCACCAACACCTCGCCGACCGATGCCATCGGCCCCTATCCGCAATGGACCGAGCCCGGCCGCATCGTCTCGCTCGACCCATGGGGCGCGCTGGTGGCCGACGTCTTCGCCGGCGAGCTGTCCGCCGGCTACGACATCCGCCCGACCATCGCCATCACCAAGGCCCACGTGATCCTGCCGGAGGTGATCGAGGCGCTGCAGAGCGGCCGCCTGCAGGCCGACGGCCGCTTCCTCACCGCCGGCGGCGCCGCGCTGGTGACCAAGGCCGCCATCGAGCCGGTCTGGTACCTGCCCGAGGTGGCACGGCGCTTCGGCTGCTCCGAGACCGACCTGCGCCGCACCCTGTTCGAGGAGACCGGCGGCATGTACCCGGAACTGGTGACGCGCTCCGACCTGGAGGTCTTCCTGCCACCGATCGGCGGCCAGACCATCTACATCTTCGGCAATCCGCGCGACCTGGCCAATCCGGAGGTCGAGCTCACCGCCCGCATCCACGACGAGTGCAATGGCTCGGATGTCTTCGGCTCCGACATCTGCACCTGCCGGCCCTACCTCACGCACGCCATCGAGGAATGCATCCGCGGCGCCCAGCGCGGCGGCGTCGGGCTGATCGCCTACTCGCGCAAGGAGGGCCGCGCCCTCGGCGAAGTCACCAAGTTCCTGGTCTACAACGCGCGCAAGCGCCAGGTCGGGGGCGACACCGCCGACCAGTATTTCGCTCGCACCGAATGCGTGGCCGGCGTGCAGGACATGCGTTTCCAGGAGCTGATGCCCGACGTCTTCCACTGGCTGGGCATCAGGAAGATCCATCGCCTGGTGTCGATGAGCAACATGAAGTTCGACGCCATCACCGGCTCGGGCATCGAGATCGGCGAACGCGTCAACATCCCCGACGAACTGATCCCGGCCGATGCCCGCGTCGAGATGGATGCCAAGATGGCGGCCGGCTATTTCACGCCCGGCCCGGTGCCGGGCGCAGAAGAATTGAAGAAGGCCAAGGGCCGGGGACTCGACCAATGAACACCGCCACGCGCACGACCACCACCACCACCACCACCGCCGACGACGACCGCGCCGCCGCGCGCGTCGAGGCCGACATCGCCCCCGACTACGACCAGCCCGGCAACGCCGTGGGCTACCTGCGCACCGCTGGCGCCGTGCGCGAGCGCGCCGCCGCCCTGCTGGCACGGGCGCGTCGCGGCGAGTCGACATGGTTCTCGATCGGCGCCGACGCCACGCTCGACACCGCCGCGCAGGCCGTGGCCGATGCGGCGCGCGAGCGCTATCCATCGGGCCGCATCCCGTTCCACAGCCGCTGGCGCCATTTCGAGGCCGGCGGCGTCGACCGGCTGGCCCGGCTGGACGCCCTGCTGGGCGCCGACGTGACGCCGCGCGAACGCGCCCGCGTGCAGATCGACCTGGCATTGGTGAGCGTGCTGCTCGATGCCGGCGCCGGACCCGACTGGCACTATGTCGAGCCGGCCAGCGGCCAGCGCTTCACGCGCTCCGAGGGCCTGGGCGTGGCCAGCTTCCACGCCTTCACGGCCGGCCTGTTCTCCTCCGACGCGGAGCGGCCGCTGCAGGCCGATGCCGCCGGCCTGCGCGGCCTGTCGGGCGACCGCCTGGCCGAGGCGTTCCAGGTCAGCGCGGCCAATCCGCTGGTCGGCCTGAGCGGGCGCACCACCCTGCTGCGCCGGCTCGGCGAGGCACTGGCCCAGCAGCCGGAGATCTTCGGCCACGACGGAGCGCCCCGGCCCGGCGGCCTGTTCGATGCCCTCGTGAGCGCCTATGGCCCGGCGGCGCCGCCGACGGCCGAGATCTCGGCCGAGGAGATCCTGCAGCTGGTGCTGGACTCGCTCTCGCGCATCTGGCCCGCCGGCAACGCCCTCGACGGCGACATCCTCACCGGCTCGGGCGATCCGGCGCTGGCCCTGGGCGACTGCTGGCCGCATGGCGCGGTGCGCGGCCCCGGCCTGACCGATGGCTGGATGCCGTTCCACAAGCTGTCGCAGTGGCTGACCTACTCGCTGCTTGAGCCCTTCGAGTGGGCCGGCATCAAGGTGCGCGGCATCGACCGGCTCACCGGCCTGCCCGAGTACCGCAACGGCGGCCTGTTCATCGACACCGGCGTGATCGTCGCGCGCGACGAGGCCTTTCTCGAAGGCACCTGGCAGGTCGGCGACGAGTTCGTGGTCGAGTGGCGCGCCCTGACCGTCGCGCTGCTCGACGAGGTGGCGCCGCGCGTGCGCGCGCTGCTGGGCCGGAGCGCCGAGGAGATGCCGCTGGCCTGCGTGCTCGAGGGTGGCACCTGGGCCGCCGGCCGCGTGCTGGCACAGCGCTTGCGAGCGGGCGCACCGCCCCTGATCATCGAAAGCGACGGCACGGTGTTTTGACTCGCCCCAGTCTTCGCGCACTTCGTGTCGCTGCGCCAACCCCCTGCCGGGGGCAACACCGGCGGACCGGCGGAGCCGGTTCCGCGGTGTTCCCGGAATGCGGGAATGTCGGCTTTCACCGTCTCGACGCAGCCTCTTATCCTCGTTCATTCGTCGTCTTCAACGCCTTTGGGCCATCGTCCTCCATGAGTCAAACAACAAGCAGCAACGTCCACGTCATCGACCATCCCCTCGTCCAGCACAAGCTGACGCTCATGCGGCGCAAGGAGGCGTCGACCAACAGCTTCCGCCGCCTGCTCAACGAGCTCAGCATGCTGATGGCCTACGAGGTCACGCGCGACATGCCGATGCAGGACATCGAGGTCGAGACGCCGCTGGAGACCATGACCGCCAAGGTCATCGATGGCAAGAAGCTGGTGCTGGTGTCGATCCTGCGCGCGGGCAACGGCATCCTGGAGGGCATGCTCAGCGTGGTGCCGGGCGCGCGCGTCGGCCACATCGGCCTGTACCGCGACCCCAAGACGCTGACCGCCGTCGAGTACTACTTCAAGATGCCCGGCGACATGCAGGACCGCGACATCATCGTCGTCGATCCGATGCTGGCGACCGGCAATTCGGCCATCGCCGCGGTCGAGCGACTGAAGGAGATGAGCCCGAAATCGATCAAGTTCGTCTGCCTGCTGGCCTGCCCGGAGGGCGTGAGGAACCTGCAGGAAGCGCATCCGGACGTGCCGATCTACACCGCCGCCATCGACCGCGAACTCGACAGCCATGGCTACATCCTGCCGGGCCTGGGCGATGCGGGCGACCGCATCTTCGGGACGAAATGAGGCTCGCCCCCAGGCTTGCTCGCTGCGCGTAGCAGCACCACCCCCCTGCCGGGGGCAACACCGGCGGGCCGGCGGAGCCGGCTCCACGGTGTTCGCGCGGGGCCGGGCCTCCCTGCGGGATGTCGGCCGGTGCGTGGGCGGGCAGACGTTTTTTTTATCGATGAGGAGAAGATCTTGAACGCACGCCGTGAATTGATCGTGGGTGGGGCCGCCGTGGCGGCGGGACTGGCGCTGGGGCTGCCGGTGCTGGCGCAGCCGGCGCCGGCGGGCAAGCTGAAGGTGGCGGCCGTGTACACGGTGCCCTTCGAGCAGCAGTGGGTCGGGCGCATCCACAAGGCATTGCTGGCGGCGCAGGCGCGCGGCGAGATCGACTACAAGGCGACGGAGAACGTCGCCAACGCCGACTACGAGCGCGTGCTGCGCGAGTACGCGACGGCGGGCCACCAGCTGATCCTGGGCGAGGTCTTCGGGGTCGAGCAGGCGGCGCGCCGGGTGGCCCGGGACTTCCCGAAGGTGGCGTTCCTGATGGGGTCGTCGCAGAAGCCGCAGGCGCCCAACTTCAGCGTCTTCGACAACTACATCCAGGAGCCGGCCTACCTCTCGGGCATGGTGGCCGGCGGCATGACGAAGACCCATCGCATCGGCATGGTCGGCGGCTTCCCGATCCCCGAGGTGAACCGGCTGATGAACGCCTTCATGGCCGGCGCCCGGGAGACCGACCCAAAGGTGGAATTCAGCGTCAGCTTCATCAACAGCTGGTTCGATCCACCCAAGGCCAAGGAAGCCGCCTTCGCCATGATCGACAAGGGCGCCGACGTGATGTACGCGGAGCGCTTCGGCGTCAGCGACGCCGCCCGCGAGAAGGGCAAGCTCGCCATCGGCAACGTCATCGACACCCAGGCGCAGTACCCGGACACCGTGGTCGCCTCGGCGCTGTGGAACTTCGAGCCCTCGGCCGACCGCGCGATCCGCCTGGTGAAGGAAGGCAGGTTCGCGGCCGAGGACTATGGCGTCTATTCGACCATGAAGCACAAGGGCTCCGAGCTGGCGCCGCTGGGCACCTTCGCCAGGAAGGTGCCGGCCGAGGTCGTGACCCGGGTCCAGGCCCGGCAGGCCGAGATCCTGGCCGGCACCTTCGTCGTGAAGGTCGACGACTCGCAGCCGAAATCGACCGCGAAATGAAGCGGGCGATCGCGCTCGGCGTCCTGTGCGCCGGCCTGCTCGCGGGCTGCGCGGGCATGCCGCCGGGGCCAACCGCCGTGCCCGCCACGGCCGTCGGTGCGGCGCCCGTCCCCATGCCCGCGCGCACGCCACCGGCCGCCGCCGATGCCGATGCCGGCGCGCGCCTGGATGCCGTGCCGCGCATCGCCATCGTCTCGGCCTTCGAGCCCGAGCTGGTGCTGCTGCGCGAGCGGCTGGCGCAGCCGGTCGTCCACCGCGTCCATGGCGTCGAGTTCACGACCGGCCTGCTGCAGGGCCGGCCGGTGGTGCTGTTCCTCTCCGGCATCAGCATGACCAACGCGGCCATGAACACCCAGCGCGCGCTCGACCGCTTCGCCGTCACGCACCTGGTCTTCAGCGGCATCGCCGGCGGCGTCGATCCCACGCTGCACATTGGCGACGTGGCGGTGCCGGCGCAATGGGGCTCGTATCTCGAATCGCTGTTCGCGCGCGAGACTGCGCCCGGCCGCTTCACGGCGCTCCGCACCTCCAAGGACGCCGGCTTCGCCAACTTCGGGATGATCCATCCGCGCGCGGTGCAGGTGCGGTCCGCGCATGGCGCCGAGACCCGCTTCTGGTTCGAGGTCGACCCCGGCATGCTGGCGGCCGCGCGTGGCCTGCAGGATGTCGAGCTGGCCGGCTGCGACCGCGCCGGGCGCTGCCTGGGCAGCCGGCCGCGCCTGGTGGTGGGTGGCAACGGCGTCTCGGGCGCGGCCTTCGTCGACAACGCCGAATTCCGCCGCCATGCCTTCGCCACCTTTGCCGCCCGCGTGCTCGACATGGAGACCGCGGCCGTCGGCCAGGTGGCCTGGAGCAACGGCGTGCCCTTCATCGCCTTCCGCTCGCTCAGCGATCTCGCTGGCGGCGGCGCCGGCGAGAACGAGATGCGCGCCTTCATGGGCCTCGCCGCGGACAACTCGGCCCGGGTGCTGCTGGCCTTCCTGGCCGCCTGGCGCTGATGGCCTCCCTGGCGATGCCATCCGTCCCCGGGACGCCGCCCACCATGCCGGCCGCCGAGCCGCCGCCGGTGCTGCGCCTCGAGGGCATCACCAAGCGCTTCGGCCGCCTGGTCGCCAACGACGCCATCTCGCTGACATTGCAGGCCGGCGAGGTGCTGGCGCTGCTGGGCGAGAACGGCGCCGGCAAGTCGACCCTGATGTCGATCCTGTTCGGCCACTACACGGCCGATGCCGGCCGCATCGAGGTCTTCGGCCGCCGCCTGCCGCCCGGGCATCCGAAGGCGGCGCTGGCCGCCGGCATCGGCATGGTGCACCAGCACTTCGCCCTGGCCGACAACCTGAGCGTGCTCGACAACGTGCTGATGGGCACCGAGCCGCTGTGGCGCCCGTTCTCGCATCGCGCGCAGGCGCGCGAGCGGCTGCGCGAGGTGTCCGAGCGCTTCGGCCTGCCGGTGGCGCCGGATGCGCGCGTGGGCGACCTGTCGGTGGGCGAGCGCCAGCGGGTGGAGATCCTGAAGGCGCTCTATCGCGGCGCGCGCATCCTGATCCTCGACGAGCCGACCGCGGTGCTGACGCCGCAGCAGAGCGAGGCGCTGTTCGCCACGCTCGCGCGCATGGTGGCGCAGGGACTGTCGATCATCTTCATCAGTCACAAGCTGCCCGAGGTGCTGCGCGTGTCGCATCGCGTCGCCGTGCTGCGCGGCGGCCGGCTGGTGGCCCAGGCCTACGCGGCCGACACCACGCAGGCCGAACTGGCGCGGTGGATGGTCGGCCACGCGGTGGCGACGACGGCGCGGCGCCGGCCGGCCCATGGCGTCGGCGAGGCGGTCTGCGTGCTCGACCGCGTCGACACCGAGGGCGGCGGCGACGACCGGCTGGAGGAGGTCTCGCTGACCCTGCGCGCGGGCGAGATCGTCGCCATCGCCGGGGTCTCGGGCAACGGACAGGTCGCGCTGGCCGAGCTGCTGTGCGGCCTGCGGCGCGCCAGCGGCGGCACGGTGCGGCTGCTCGGCCGGCCGCTGCCGCCCGCGCCGGCCGAGGTGGTGGCGCTGGGCGTGGCGCGCGTGCCGGAGGACCGCCACGCGGTCGGTGTGATCGGCGACCTGCCGGTGTGGGAGAACGCGGTGTCGGAGCACCTGCGCGGGCCGGTGTTCTCGCGGCCCGTGCTGCCGGGTCTGCGCTGGGTGCGGCGCGCCGCCGCGCGGGCGCATGCGCGGCGCATCGAGGCGGCCTACGACGTGCGCGGCGCCGGCCTGGACGCGCCGGCGCGTTCGCTCTCCGGCGGCAACATGCAGAAGCTGATCCTCGGCCGCGCGCTGACTGAACCCGGCCCGCCCGTCGGCGCCTGGAACGAGACCCCGCCGCGCCTGATCGTCGCCCACCAGCCGACCTGGGGGCTGGACATCGGCGCCGTCGCGTATGTGCACACGCAGCTGATCGCCGCGCGCGACGCCGGCGCGGCGGTGCTGGTGATCTCCGACGACCTCGACGAGGTGCTGGCGCTGGGCGACCGGGTCGCCGTCATGCACGGCGGGGAGCTGGGCATGGCCCGCGCGGCCGAGCACTGGACGCGCCAGGAGATCGGCCTGGCGATGGCGGGCGCCTGACGACCATGAGACTCGAACGTCGTCCCACGACCTCGCGGACCGCGCTGGTGCTGGCGCCCCTGGGTGCCATCGCCTTCACGCTGGCGATCAGCGCGCTGCTGGTGCTGTGGGCCGGCGCGCCGGTCGGGCGCACCTATGCCCTGCTGCTGCAGGGCGGCTTCGGTTCGGTGTTCGCCTGGAGCGAGACGCTCACGCGGGCGACGCCGCTGATCCTCACCGGCCTGTCGGCGGCGATCGCCTTCCGGGCCCGGCTGTTCAACATCGGCGCCGAGGGCCAGCTCTACGCCGGCGCGCTGGCCGCCGTGGCGGTCGGCGGCATGCACGGCGGCGGCGAGGGCTTCGCGCTGGCGCCCTGGCTGCTGCTGCCGCTGGCCCTGGCCGCCGCGGCGGTGGCCGGCGCGCTGCTGCTGCTCGGCCCGGCGCTGCTCAAGCGGCGCCTGGGCGTCGACGAGGTGGTGACCACGCTGCTGCTCAACTTCATCGTGCTGCTGGGCGTGTCGGCACTGCTCGACGGACCGATGAAGGACCCCTCGGCCATGGGCTGGCCGCAGAGCGTGTCGCTCCAGGGCGCGCTCGAACTCGGCAAGCTGATCCCGCAGACCCGCGTGCACACCGGCCTGCTGGGCGCCATGGCGCTGGCCGTGGCGGCCTGGGTGGTGATGCGCCACACGGTGGCCGGCTTCGACCTGCGCGCCGTCGGCGCCAACGCCCGGGCGGCCGAATTCGCCGGCGTGCCGGTGACGCGCACGGTGGTGGCGGTGGCGCTGTGCTCGGGCGCCCTGGCCGGACTGGCCGGCGCCATCGAGGTCGCCGGCCGCACCGGCTATGTGACGCTCGACATGTCGCCCGGCTATGGCTACGCGGGCATCGTGATCGCGATGCTGGCCGGGCTGCATCCGCTGGGCGTGGTCGCCGCGGCGGTGTTCGTCGCCGGCGTGCTGGTCGGCGCCGACACCATGAGCCGCGCCGTGGGCGTGCCGACCTACATCGCCGACGTCATCGTCGCCACCTCGCTGATCGCGGTGCTGGTGGCGACCCTGCTGACCCAATTCCGGATCCGGGCCCGATGAGCGACATCCTCGACCTGCTCGCCGGCGCGCCGTTCTGGATCGCCACCCTGCGCATCGCGACGCCGCTCATCCTCGGCACGCTGGGCGTGCTGCTGTGCGAGCGCGCGGGCGTGCTCAACCTGGGCATCGAGGGGATCATGGTGGCCGGCGCGTTCTCGGGCTGGCTGGCGGTCTACCTCGGACTGCCGCTGTGGGGCGGGGTCGCGGTGGCGGCGCTCACCGGGGCGGCCTTCGGGCTGCTGCATGCAGGGCTCACGGTCGGACTGGCACTGTCGCAGCACGTCTCCGGGCTGGGCATCACGCTGCTGGCGACGGCGCTGAGCCACTATGCCTACCGGGTCAGCTTCCCCAAGGTCGCCACGCCACCCACCGTGACGCCATTCGCGCCCATGGACTGGCTGCCGATCCCGGTGCTGGGCGCCCAGACGGCGCTGACCCTGCTGGCGCTGCTGCTGGTGCCCCTGGTGGCCTGGATGCTGCAGCGCACGCCGGCCGGCCTGGCGCTGCGGATGGTCGGCGAGAACCCGCACGCGGCCGAGAGCCAGGGCCTGTCGGTCGCGGCCACGCGCACCGCCGCCATCGTCGCGGGCTCGGCCCTGATGGGCGTGGCCGGCGCCTTCCTCACGCTGTCGGCCTTCAACGCCTTCTTCTTCAACATGATCAACGGTCGCGGCTGGATCTGCGTCGCGCTGGTGGTGTTCGCCTCGTGGCGGCCGGGCAAGGCGCTGCTCGGAGCCCTGCTGTTCGCCTTCTTCGACGCCCTGCAGCTGCGCCTGCAGCAGTCGGGCGATGCCGCGCTGCCCTACCAGCTCTATCTGATGCTGCCCTATGCGCTGTCGATCGTCGCGCTGGTGCTGGTGGCGCGCAAGGCCAGCTATCCGCAGGCATTGATGAAGCCCTATCGCCAAGGCGAACGCTGAAGTCGCCTCGCGCGTGGTCGAATGGACGCCGGTCTTCCCTCGTTCCGTCTCTCTCGAAAGTGCCCTCCATGATCACCCTCTACACCTGGACCACGCCCAACGGTCGCAAGATCTCCATCCTGCTGGAGGAGCTCGGCCTGCCCTACACCGTGCGGCCGATCAACATCGGCAAGGACGAGCAGTTCGCGCCCGAATTCCTCAAGGTCTCGCCCAACAACAAGATCCCCGCCATCGTCGACGACGAGGCCGATGGCGGTCCGCTGTCGCTCTTCGAGAGCGGCGCCATCCTGACCTACCTGGCCGATCGCCACGGCCGCTTCCTGGCGCCCTCGGGCGCGGCGCGCTGGAAGGCGCTCGAATGGCTCAACTGGCAGATGGGCGGCCTGGGTCCGATGCTCGGCCAGCTCGGCTTCTTCGCCGTGCGCTCCAAGGAGAAGTCGCAGCTCGCCATCGATCGCTTCACCGAGGAGTCCGACCGCCTGCTGGGCGTGATGGACCGCCAGCTCGGCCAGCACGCCTACCTCGCCGGCGCCGACTACACCATCGCCGACATCGCCTGCTATGGCTGGAGCGTCGCCGCCACCACCTTCCTGAAGGACGCTCTGGCCGACAGCCTGGCGACCAAGCCGAACTTCCAGCGCTGGCTGGCCGAGGTCGGCGCGCGCCCGGCGGTGCAGCGCGGCATGGCCGTGCCGCGGGTGTGAGCGCGACTCCGTCGCCCGACACGCCTCAGCCCACCGACCGGACCTGGAGTCCGGATGCCATGCCGGGCATCCGCGCCCTCACCTTCGCCTTCGCGCTCAGCCAGTTCTTCCGCACCTGCCTGGCGGTCATCGCGCCGGAACTGCAGCACGACCTGGGCCTGTCGCCGGCGGGCTTCGGCGCGCTGTCGTCCTGCTTCTTCCTGGCCTTCGCGGTGGCGCAGATCCCGGTGGGCATCGCCTTCGACCGCTATGGCGTGGGCCGGCCGACCCGGCTGCTGACGACATTGGGCGTCGGGGCGTCGCTGCTGTTCGTCGTCGCGCCCGGTGGCGCGATGGCGATGGTGGCGCAGGCCGGCCTGGGGCTGGCGTGCGCGCCGGTCTTCATGGGCCTGATGCACTATGCCTCGGAGCAGCTGCCGGCATCGCGCTATGCCCCGGTGGTCGGCCGCGCCAACGCGCTGTCGATGCTCGGCGCCCTGTGCGCGACGGCGCCGCTGGGCTGGGCCGCGCATCGCTTCGGCTGGCGCGCGGCATTGGCGCTGGCGGCGGTGTGCATGGGTGTCGCCTGCATCGGCATCTGGCGCCACGTGCAGGACCAGGGCCATGCCGAGGCGCGCGCCGAGCGCCCGCTCGCATTGCTGGCCGGCAGCCTGCGCCTGCTGGCCATCCCGTCCCTGTGGACGCTGATCCCGCTGTGCCTGGCGATGGCCGCCGGCACCACCTTCCGCAATGCGTGGGGCGGGCCCTATCTGGCCGATGTCTTCGCGCTCGGCACCGATGCCCGCGGACTGGCGCTGGCGCTGCTCAGCCTGGGCGGCTTCGGCACGGCCTTGCTGCTGCCGCTGCTGGTGCGACGCCTGTCGCTGCGCACCGCCGTGCTGGCCTGGTCGGTGCTGCCGCTGGGCTGCGGCGCGCTGTTGGCCGCCTGGCCGGCGTCGGCCCTGGTGCCGGCCCTGGCCCTGCTGACCGGGCTGGCGACCATCGGCATGGTGCATCCGCTGGTGATGGCCCACGGGCGCGGCATGGTGGCGCCGGCGCTGCGCGGACGCGGCCTGGGCGTGCTCAACACCTTCGTCTTCCTGGGCTCGGCGGCGACCTCCTGGATCTTCGGCCAGATCGCCGAGGCCAGCCTGCGCCATGGCTGGAGCGCCGCCTCGACCTATGCGTGGATCTTCCTGTGCGCCACGGTGGTGGTGGCCGCCGGCGTCGCGCTCTACGCCCTGAGTCCACGGCCGACGACCGCATGAGGCGCGCGCCGCGCCGCGCCGCCCTCGCCTCCTACGCCCGGGCGCGGCGGCGCCGACATCCGGCGGCGGGCATCGCGCCCTAGGTTCGCGTCTCCATCCACCAGGAGTCCTCCGATGACCGCCGCCAAGAAGAAACCCGGCCTCTACGCCAACATCCACGCCAAGCAGGAACGCATCAAGCACGGCAGCGGCGAGCACATGCGCGAACCCGGCTCCGAGGGCGCGCCGAAGAAGGAGGACTTCGACAAGTCGGAGAAGACCGCCAAGCACGGCCACGGGAAGAAGTAGACACGAGTGCCGGCACGGGCCGGCGTCCCGGGCCGCGCGGCCCCCAGTTCCTACAGCCAGTCGCGGGCTTCCACCCTGGTGGCGCGATCGGGGCCTGGACGACCATCCGGACTTCGAAACACCCGCTCACGCCCCCTGCCCCATGAAACCTCTCGGACTGCTCTTCTCCGCCCTGATCGGCGCCGTCGCCAGCGCGCGCTCGATGACGCCCATGGCCAGCCTCGCGGCCGCCCGCGTCGCCGGTCGCGACACGCCCGGCCAGCTCGCGCTGCTGGACCGCCCATTGTTCAAGTACGGCGCCCTGGCGATGGGCGTCGGCGAGCTGTTCGGCGACAAGATGGAATCCGCGCCCGACCGAACGGTGTTCCTCGGCCTGCTGGCGCGCGTGGCGAGCGCGGGCATCGCCGGCGCGGCCCTGGCGCCCCGTGGCCACGAGCAGGCCGGCGCGACCACCGCCATCGCGACCGCCGTGCCCCTGGCCTATCTGACCCTGGCCGGCCGCAAGCGCGCCATGGCGCGCATCGGCCAGACCCGCAGCGGCCTGATCGAGGACGCGCTGGTCGTCGCGGCCGGCATCGCGGTCGTGGCGATGGCGGTGCGGCACCACGAGAATTCCTGACGCCCTTGGGATGGATCGACGGTGCCAAGGCCGTCGGTCCATCGCCCTTGCGCCAACGACTGCCCCAAGGCGATCTATGTAGATTTTTATGCATATCGATGCGTATGATGGTTGTTCTTGCTATAGAAAACCACCGATATGCGCGACCACTGCACAATCGAACTCCATGCCCATGGGCCTGGAGGCGGATGTCCATGCGCACCTGCGCCAGGGCATCGAGGATCAGGCCGATCGCCTGGAGCGGGTGCGCTGAGGCGCGTGCCGATCCGCCATGGACAAACGCTACAACGCGCTCCCCGTGCACGAGCAGCTCGCCTTGCGCCGTCAGGCCATCGAGGAGGTCGTCGCGCATCCCGAGTGGACATTGAGGCAATGCGTGCGCCACCTGAAGAAGCAGATGCGCCTGACCAGCCCGGAGATGGCCCTCCTGGCGGGCGTCTCGACGAAGACGATCCAGGACATCGAGCAGGGTCGCAGCGAAGGCACCGTGCAGACGATGAACCGGATCTTCGGCATGCTGGGACTGAAGCTGGCCGTGGTGCGGATGCCGGATCCGCACTGAGGCGATGGTCAGGCCGAACGAACGCCCACCGGCGTGGCGGTACGCGTCCAGCGCGCATACAGCGCGCCGCCCAGCACGCCGCCGAGCACCATCGCCAGGGTTCCCGGGACGCCCCGGGTGGCATCGATGAAGACCGGCATCGGCGCCACCGCGTCGGCGCAGGCGAAGGCGGCGGCCAGCGCCGCGCCACCCGCGAGCGTGAACAGCACGCCACGCCAGCGCGGCGCGCGCCGTGCCAGCCAGCCGGCGATGGCGAAGGCCGGCAGCCAGGCCACGAACACCATGCCGGCATAGACCGGTCCGAAGGCGACCAGGTCCTGCAGCGTGGTGCGGCCGCGCAGGCCCCAGGGCAATGCCACGTCCAGCGCCACCAGCGCGTTGAGGGTGATCTGCGTCTGCGCGATCGAGCCCCAGGCCGCCGCCGCCAGCAGCGCGCCGAGGAAGGCCGGGACGGCGCGCCGCCAGGACGGCGAGGACGGCGAGGACGGCGAGGACGGCAAGGACGGCAAGGACGGCAAGGACGGCAAGGACGGGGGGACGGACCGTGGGGACATGCGAGGGTTCCTGCGAAGGCTGTGTGATAACCGGGGGACCGCCGGGGCCCGGCACCGGCAGGCGCCGGCCGCCCCTTCCCGTTCCCCCGATCGAGGATATCGAATGCTCCACCGTCCGCGCCGCCCGTCCCTGGCGCTCGTCATGACTCTCGCCGGCGCGGCGTGGCTGGCCGGCACCGGCGCGCGGGCCGCCGATGGCGCCACGTCGTCCTCCGCTGCGGCCTATCGCATCGACACCATCGCCGAAGCGCTCGACCATCCCTGGTCGCTCGCCGTCCTGCCCGATGGCCGCCTGCTGGTCACCGAGCGAGCGGGTCGCCTGCGCGTGATCGAGCGCGACGCGGCCGGCGCCCCGCGCCTGCGCGCCGCGCCGGTCGAGGGCGTGCCGACGGTGCTGACCCGGGGCCAGTCGGGCCTGTTCGACGTCCTGCTCGATCCGGACTTCGCGAGCAACGGCCTGCTCTACCTGTCGTTCGCGCATGGCACCCCGGCGGCCAACCACCTGCGCGTGGTGCGCGCGCGCTTCGACGGCACGCGCCTGGACGACATCCGCGTGCTGTTCACGTCGCGGCCGGCCAAGTCGCACGCGCAGCACTTCGGCGGCCGCATGGCGCTGCTGGCCGATGGCACGCTGGTGGTCGGCATGGGCGACGGCAACCTGGAGCGCACCGATGCCCAGCGGCTGTCCACCCACCTGGGCAAGATCGTGCGCATCGGCCGCGATGGCACGGTGCCGGCGGACAACCCCTTCGTCGGCCGCGCCGGCGCGCTGCCGGAGATCTACAGCATCGGCCATCGCAATCCGCAGGGCATGGTGAGCCTGCCGGCGCGGCGCGTGCTGTACGCGCACGAGCATGGCTCCAAGGGCGGCGACGAGCTCAACCTCATCGAGTCCGGCGCCAACTACGGCTGGCCGGTGACCACCGGCGGCGTCGACTACACCGGCGCGCGCATCACGCCCTATCGGGCCTATCCCGGCATCACGCCGCCGCTGGCGGAATGGACGCCCTCGATCGCGCCGGCCGGCATGGCGTACTACGACGGCGCGCTGTTCCCGGCCTGGCGCGGCAGCCTGTTCGTCGCCGCGCTGAAGGAGAAGAGCGTGCGTCGGGTGCCGCTGGCCGATGGCGTGCCGGGGCCGCAGGAGACGCTCTTCACCGAACTCGGCGAGCGCCTGCGCGACGTGCGCGCCGGCCCCGATGGCGTGCTCTACCTGCTGACCGATGCCGAACGCGGCCGGGTGCTGCGCGTCGCGCCGCGTTGACCCGCCCGGCCGGGCCGATGGGGCCGATGGGGTGGCCCGGGCCGCTCAGGCCGGCTTCTGGAACGACTTGATGACGCTGGAGAAATCCAGCGCGCCGTGGCCGGCCAGGCTGTGCGCGGCATAGAGGTTGCGCGCCAGGCCGCCCAATGGCGTGGCGGCGCGCACCGCGGCGGCGTTCTCCTGCGCCAGGCCGAGGTCCTTCAGCATCAGGTCGGTGCCGAAGCCGCCGGCATAGCCCTTGGACGCCGGCGCCGCCTCCATCACGCCCGGCAGCGGGTTGTACTTCTCCAGCGCCCAGTTGCCGCCCGAGCTGCGCCGCATGATCTCCGACAGCACCTTCGGATCGAGCCCGTTGGCCACGCCCAGGGCGATGGCCTCGGAGGTGCCGATCATCAGGATGCCCAGCAGCATGTTGTTGCAGATCTTGGCGGTCTGGCCGGCGCCGGCCTCGCCGGCGTGGAAGATGTTGGCGCCCATCTTCTCCAGCAACGGCCGTGCGCGTTCCAGGTCGGCCGCCGCGCCGCCGACCATGAAGGTCAATGTGCCGGCGATGGCACCGCCGGTGCCGCCGGAGACCGGTGCGTCGATCACGGCCAGCCCGCGCGCCGCGCCCGCCGCGGCCACCTTGCGCGAGGTCGCGGCGGCGATAGTGCTGCTGTCGATGACCAGCGCGCCGGGCGCGATCGCCTCGAGCAGCCCCGGCCGGCCGTCGATGCCGAAGTACAGCGCGTCGACATGCGCGCTGGCCGGCAGCATGCTGACCACGGCCTCGGCGCCCTCCACCGCGTCGGCGGCGGAGGCGGCGATGAAGACGCCCTCGGCCGCCAGCCGGTCGCAGGCCTCGCCGGAGAGGTCGAAGGCGGTCAATGCGTGGCCGGCCCGGTGCAGGTTCAGCGCCATCGGGCCACCCATGTGGCCCAGGCCGATGAAGGCGATCTTCATGTCTCGTTCTCCCGTGTGGATGGATTCAGCGCAGGCCGACCAGCTCGGGCGCCATGTCGCCCCGCGCGCGCAGGTGGTCGTCGATGAAGTCGGGTGTGATCTCGTCGAGCGTCGCGGGGTGCCAGCTCGGGTTGCGGTCCTTGTCGATCAGCACGGCGCGGATGCCCTCGGCGAAATCGGCATGGGCGCAGCAGCCCAGCGAGGCCTGGTATTCGAGCCGGAACACCTCGGCCAGGGACATGCGCGGCACGCGCTGCCACAGCGCCCACGACAGCGCGACCGAGCTCGGGGCGCCGCGCGCATAGGTCCTGGCGGCCGTCTGCAGCCAGGGGTCGTCGCTGCGCTCGGGCAGCGCGCGCAGGCGGGCATCGATGTCCAGCAGGTCGTCGCCGGCCAGGGTGGCGTTGATGAGGTCGAAGTGCTCGCGCAACTTGGACGCCGGCATGGCCACGCCCTCCCCGGCCTGCGCCAGCAGCTTCGACAGCAGCGCGCGATCGCTCTGCGACTCGCCCCGCCAGGGCGCGGTGGAGATGGCTTCCAGCACCTGCGCCTTGGCCGCCTGCGGCACCAGCACGTCGGCCAGGCCGCAGAAGATCGCGTCGGCCGCGTTCAGCGGCGCCGCCGTGAAGGCCAGGAACAGCCCCGTGCGCCCCGGCGTGCGGCGCAGGAACCAGCTGCCGCCGACATCCGGATAGAGGCCGATGTTGACCTCCGGCATCGCCACCCGGCTGCCTTCGGTGACCACGCGGTGCGAGGCACCCGCCAGCAGGCCGACGCCGCCGCCCATCACGATGCCGTGGCCCCAGCCGAGGAATGGCTTGGGATAGGTGTGGATCAGGTGGTCGAGTTCGTACTCCTCGCCGAAGAAGCGCTCGGCATAGGTGTTGCGCCGGTCCTGGCAGTCGCGCAGGGTCTGGTAGAGCGCGCGCAGGTCGCCACCGGCGCAGAAGGCCTTCTCGCCGGCCGCGTCGAGGACCACGCCGACGATGTCGTCGTCGGTGGCCCACTCGCGCAGGCGCGGCGTCAGCAGTCGCACCATGTCGACCGACAGCGCGTTGAGCGAGGCCGGCGCGTTCAGCGTCGCGACGCCGAAATGCCGGCCGCCGGCGGTGGGGAGGGTCGTGAAGCGCACGACGGCGTCGTCCGGCATCGTGCCGGCCTTCGGTTCGGGGGTCGCATCGGTCATCGGATGTCCTTGTCCAGGACCTTGCGCGCGACGATGACGCGCATGATCTCGTTGGTGCCTTCGAGGATCTGGTGCACGCGCGTGTCGCGCACCAGCCGCTCCAGCGGGAATTCGGCCAGGTAACCATAGCCGCCGTGCAGCTGCAGGGCGTCGTTGCAGACCTGGAAGCCGGCATCGGTGGCGAAGCGCTTGGCCATCGCGCAATAGGTGCCGGCATCCGGGTGACCGGCGTCGAGCTTGCTGGCCGCCAGGCGCACCATCTGCCGCGCCGCGACCAGTTCGGTCGCCATGTCGGCGAACTTGAACTGCAGCGCCTGGAAGCCGGCGAGCGGCTGGCCGAACTGCTTGCGATCGTGCAGGTAGCCGCGCGCGGCGTCGAGCGCGCCCTGCGCCGCGCCGACCGAGCAGGTGGCGATGTTGATGCGCCCGCCGTCGAGCCCCTTCATGGCGATGCGGAAACCCTCGCCCTCGGCACCCAGCAGGTGGTCGGCCGGCACGCGCACGCCATCGAAGGCGATGGCGCGCGTGGGCTGGCTGTTCCAGCCCATCTTGTGTTCCTTCTTGCCATAGCTCACGCCGGGCGCGTCGGCCGGCACGGCGAAGGCCGAGACCCCGGCGGCGCCGGCGCCGCCGGTGCGCGCCATGACCACCAGCACGTCGGTCGCGCCGGCGCCGGAGATGAAGGCCTTGCCGCCGTCGATGACATAGTCGCCGCCCTCCAGCCGGGCGCGCGTCTTGAGCGCGGCGGCATCGGAGCCGGCGCCCGGCTCGGTCAGGCAGTAGGAGGCCAGCCGGCGGCCGCTGGTGAGGTCCTCGCCCCAGCGCGCGCGCACCGCCTCGCCACCCCAGGTGCCCAGCATCCAGGTCGCCATGTTGTGGATCGTGAGGAAGGCGGTGGTCGAGGGATCGATGGCGGCCATCTCCTCGAACACCAGCGTGGCGTCCAGGCGCGGCAATGCCAGGCCGCCGATGCGCTCGGGCGCATAGAGGCCGCAGAAGCCCAGCTCGCCGGCCAGCGCAATGGCCTCGCGCGGGAAGATCGCCTCGGCGTCCCAGCGCGCGGCGTGCGGCGCGAACTCGGCGGCGGCGAAGTCGCGCGCGGTCTGGGCGAAGGCGAGTTGCTCCTCGGAGGGTTCGAAGTTCATGGGCGGGCCTTCCAGGCGTCGATGGCGGTGATGCGCGCGCGGGTCGCCCGTTCGAGGCAACCATGGAACACCAGCGGCCAGATCGAGCCGCCCTCGCTGGGGCGTGCCTCGGCCTTGCAGGCCGGGTCGCGGTGGCGCAGCCAGTCGCGCTGCTCCTGGCGCAGGGCCATGCGCGCGGGGGCGGGCAGCGCGGCCATGACCTCGCGATAGCGGATGTTGAGGATGGCGTCGGCGGCGCGGTAGTCGCGCACGGCGCAGGCGCTCATCTGCTGCTGGGTGCCATCGGGGCGGCAGGTCGATGGATCGCCCGCGTCGCCCGGGGTGTCCGCCTCGGCGGCATGCGCCAGGCCGGCGCCAGCGATGGCCAGCAGCACGGCGAGCGCGAGCGACCCGGCCTTCGCATGCATGGCGCGCGCCGGTGCCGGCGCCCGGTGTCCCTCCATACCGCTCACTTCAGGCTGATCGTCGTGTTGACGCCCTGGCTCAGGGTGGCGTCGTCGAACCAGCGCGCCGTCACGGTCTTGGTCTGCGTGTAGAACATGACGACCTGCTTGCCATAGGGACCGAGGTCGCCGAGCTTGGAGGCGCGCGAGCCGGTGAACGAGAACATCGGCACCGGCACCGGGATCGGCACGTTGATGCCGACCTGGCCGACGTCGATCTCCTCCTGGAAACGCCGCGCCGCCGCGCCGGACTGCGTGAAGATCGCCGTGCCGTTGCCGTTCGGATTGGCATTGATCATGGCGATCGCCTCGTCGAGCGTCTCGGCGTTGGCGGTGCACAGCACGGGACCGAAGATCTCCTGCTCGTAGATCGTCATGCCGGGCTGGACGTCGGCGAACACGGTCGGGCCGATGAAGTTGCCGCTCTCGTAGCCGGGCACCTGGGGCTTGCGGCCATCGAGGGCCAGCGTCGCGCCATCGGCGACGCCGCGCTCGATCAGGCCGCTGACGCGTTCGTGGGCGGCGCGCGAGACCAGGGGACCGACATCGACGCCCTTCTCGGTGCCGGCGCCGATCCTCAGGCTCTTGGCCTTGGCCACCAGGTCGGGCACCCAGTCGCGCGCCTCGCCCACCAGCACCGCCACCGACACCGCCATGCAGCGCTGCCCGGCGGCGCCGAAGCTGGCGCCGGCCAGCGCGTTGAGGGTCTGTTCCTTGTTGGCGTCGGGCATGACGATGGCGTGGTTCTTCGCGCCCATCATGCATTGCACGCGCTTGCCGGTGGCCGAGGCGCGGTGGTAGACGTGGGTGCCGACGCGGGTCGAGCCGACGAAGGAGATCGCCTTGATGT
The DNA here is from genome assembly GCF_056679935.1 of Variovorax sp. PEI5. Taxonomy (NCBI): domain Bacteria; kingdom Pseudomonadati; phylum Pseudomonadota; class Betaproteobacteria; order Burkholderiales; family Comamonadaceae; genus Variovorax; species Variovorax sp. PEI5. The sequence continues at coordinate 565,762 of NZ_CM155257.1, read as the reverse complement.
CGGGGTGGTCGCAGATCGCGTTGACCACCGCCTCGCCGCCATGGACGACATTGAGCACGCCCGGCGGCACGCCCGCCTCCAGCGCCAGTTCGCACAGGCGCATGGTGACCATCGGGTCCTGCTCGGAGGGCTTGAGCACGAAGGTGTTGCCGGTGGCGATGGCCATCGGGAACATCCACAGCGGGATCATGGCCGGGAAGTTGAATGGCGTGATGCCGGCGCACACGCCCAGCGGCTGCAGCAGGGTGTACGTATCGACGCCGTTGGCGACGTTGTTGGCCAGCTCGCCGAGCTGCAGGTTGCCGATGCCCGAGGCGTGCTCGACCACCTCCAGGCCGCGGAAGACATCGCCCTCGGCATCGGGCAGGGTCTTGCCCTGCTCGGCCGTGAGGATGGCCGCCAGCTCGGTCATGTGCTCGCGGATGAGCTGCTGGTACTTCAGGAAGATGCGCGAGCGCGCGCCGACGGGCGTCTTGCGCCAGGTCCGGAAGGCGGCCTGGGCCGAGGCCACCGCGGCGTCGACCTCGGCGGCGGTGGCGAACGGCACGCGCGCCAGCACCTCCTGCGTCGCCGGATTGACGACATCGCGCCACTCGGTGGTCTGCGATTCGACGAACTTGCCGCCGATCAGCAGCTTGACGGTGTCGATCCGCGTGGTCGGGGGCGTGGTGGTGGCATCCATGGTGTCTTGTCTCCGGTCTCGTGATCTGTCCGGACGTGCGCCGGTGTCAGCGGGACATGCTAGCTTTGCACTTTTGCGCTGGCAATAGACAGAAACGCGCGCGCGCTTTGCACGAATGCAGAATGCGCGCATGGACTGGGACCACCTGCGCTTCTTTCTCGAACTCGCCCGCTCCGGCACGCTGCAGAGCGCGGCGCGGCGCCTGGCGGTCGACCACACGACCGTCGCGCGGCGCATCCAGGCCCTGGAGAAGCAGGTCGGCGCGCCGCTCTTCACGCGCGAGGCGCTGGGCCACCGGCTGACCGAGGCCGGGCGCGCGCTGCAGCCCCAGGTCGAGGCCATGGCGGCGGCGTTCCTGCGCATCGAGAGCGCGGCGCCGGCCTCGCGCGAGGGCCTGTCGGGCGTGGTGCGCATCGGCGCGACCGAGGGCCTGGGCACCATCGTGCTGGCGCCCCGGCTGGCGCTGTTCGCGCGGCGCCATCCGAAGCTGGTGGTCGACCTGCTGGCGCTGCCGCGCCTGCTGCACCTGTCACGGCGCGAGGCCGACATCGTCATCTCGCTGGAACGCCCGGCGCGCGGCCCGGTGGTGGTGACCAAGCTGACCGACTACACCCTGAGGCTCTATGCCGCCGAGGCCTACCTGGCCGCGCATCCGCCGATCGCGTCGCGCGAGGACCTGCGCGGCCACAGCTTCATCAGCTATGTCGACGACCTGCTGTTCAGCAAGGAGCTGCACTACCTCGACGAACTCTGGCGCCCCGATGCCTTCGCCCTGCGCAGCACCAGCATCCTGGCCCAGCACGCCGCCGTGGCCGCCGGCGCCGGCATCGCGGTGCTGCCAGCCTTCGTCGCCGGGCGCGATCCGTCGCTGCGCGCGGTGCTGCCGGACCAGGCCAGCTTCACGCGCACCTTCTGGATGTCGATGCCCGAGGAGACCCAGCACACGGCGCGCCTGCAGGCGGCCTGGTCCTTCCTGCGCGAGACGGTGGCGGCGCAGCGCGACCTGCTGCTGCCGGCCACGGCGCCCGCCGCGCCGGTGCCGGCGCCCCGGCCGGCACGCTGAGGCCGGACCCCGGCGGCGGCCGGTTCAGGCCGCGTCGGTGGCCTTGTCCTCGGAGACGCGGTGCTTGGCCATCAGGCGATAGAGCGTCATGCGCGAGACGCCGAGTTCGCGCGCCGCGCGCGAGACGTTGTGCCCGCCACGCGCCAGCGCGACCCGGATCGCCTCGCGTTCGGCCCGCATGCGCGCTGCTTCGAGGCCGACCAGGCGCCCCTCGCCCGCATCACCGGCGCGGGCGAGTTCGAGGTCGACCGGCGAGATCAGCCGGTGGTCGGTCATGACCACCGCGCGCTGCACGCGATGGAAGAGCTCGCGCACGTTGCCGGGCCAGTCGTGCGCCAGCATGGCGTCGATGGCCGGTCGGCTGAAGCCCTCGACCCGGGTCTTGCGCTCGGCGGCGCAGCGCTGCAGGCAGTGGCGCGCCAGCAGCGCGATGTCGTCCTTGCGCTCGCGCAGGGGTGGCACCGTGATCGACAGCACGTCCAGCCGGTCGAACAGCTCCTCGCGGAACAGGCCCTGCGCCACGGCCGCCGACAGCTGGACCTGCGAGGCGGCGATCACGCGCACATCCGCCGCCGAGGTCCGCACCAGTCCCAGCCGCCGCTCCGTGCGTTCCTGCAGCAGGCGCAGCAGGCGGGCCTGGGCATCGCCCGAGAGCTCGTTGACGTCGTCGAGGTACAGCGTGCCCCGGTGCGCCGTGCGCAGCAGTCCGCCGGTGCCCTCGGTGCCGCCATGGGTCACCTCGGGTCCGAAGATCTCAGTCCCGGCGTCGCCGTGCAGGCGCGCGCCGCAGTGCGCGACGATGAAAGGCTCCGGCGCGCGCGCCGACCGACCATGGATCGCCTGCGCCACCAGCTCCTTGCCGGTGCCGCGCTCGCCGTCGATCAGGACCGGCGCATCGGTCGCGGCCAGCTTGACGATCTGGCGCCGCAGCTGGGTCATCGCCGCGCTGCGGCCGACCAGGCCCAGCTCGGCGTCCGTCTCGCTCGTCTCCGCATCCCGCAGGGACGCCCGCAGCAGCGAGCGCCGGTGTGCATACGCGAGCATCGGCAGCAGGCTGTCGGCCTGGATCGGGCCGACGTGGAAATCCAGGAAGGCATCGAGCAGGAGATCACGGAACGCCGGCAGCTCCAGCGCGCCCGGGGGCACCGCCGCCACCCATTCGAGGTCGGTGATCGAACGCACGGCCGACTCGATCTGCGCCGTCAGCGCGAGGTTCACGCGGTCGATCAACAGCAGGCACAGCCGCAACTGCAGCTGGGACTGCAGACGCCGCGCGGTGGCGAGGTCATCGGCCCAGACCACCTCCCAGCCCTGCTCGCGCAACTGCGTATCGAGTTCGGTGGGCCGCCGGCCCGGTGCGATGCACAGGACCTTGCGTGCCGCCATGGCCGGCACGCTCAGGCGTCCGCGCCATGGCATGGGCCGTGGGGGGCCTGCCTGCGCGAAGTCGATACGGATGAAGTGAGCGATGGGACCGCCTGATGCGGGCGGAGCCGGATGACGCGCCGCGTCGTCGATCGGAAGGCCGCCGTGGCGCGGGCCACCCGCTCGGTTTCCACCTGCATCATGAAATCCCTTCTCCTGAACCAGTGTCTTAATTGCTTAATTCAACGATCGTAGCCATGCATTAAGACACATTCTAAATTGAGAACGGAAATCTTGTAAGTGATTAATTCAGAGTCACGGAAAGACGGGTGCTTTTAATTTGTCGACCTCCGTCGATACCCGGGGCGCTCCACCATTGCGTCCGTCTGAGAGTGAGTGCTTCCCTTGGCGGCAACCATTTTCGGCATCTCCGGACGAATAACGATTTTCCAATCAATTGGGTCGAAATTTTTCCAATTGATGTCACACTGGAGTTACATGGGCACGCCGATTGCCGAGGACCGATTGCCAATTCGGTCGAGTGCCCGCAATGCAAAAGGTCAGGAATATGACGCGCTCAATTGACCGGAACGCGTCGTCCGCTGCGCGCGCTCGAAGATCGGGATCGCACCTCGCTTGGCACGTGAGATGCCACGCACGGGCACCGGGTCGCGATGGATCCGCCGGCCGGCCCGGCGCGCCCCGGACACCCGGGGCTCGACGCCCGCCGCGACCATCGCGGGTCGCGAAGCGGGCTGCGCCGCCGCCTCAGGCGATGAGCGGCGCGCCGGTCTTGGCCTGCAGGGCCTCGAAGGTCACGCCATCGGCCAGCTCGACCACCTTCAGGCCCTCGGGCGTGACGTCGATGACGGCCAGGTCGGTGATGATGCGGTCGACCACGCCGACGCCCGTCAGTGGCAGCGTGCACTTCTCCAGGATCTTCAGGTCCTGGGTGCCATCCTTCTTGCGCGCGACGTGCTCCATCAGCACGATCACGCGCTTGACGCCAGCCACCAGGTCCATGGCGCCGCCCATGCCCTTGACCATCTTGCCGGGGATCATCCAGTTGGCCAGATCGCCCTCGGCGCTGACCTGCATGGCGCCCAGGATGGACAGGTTGATCTTGCCGCCGCGGATCATCGCGAAGCTCTCGTGACTGCCGAAGATGGCCGAGCCCGGCAGCGTGGTGACGGTCTGCTTGCCGGCATTGATCAGGTCGGCGTCGACCGCGTCCTCGGTCGGGAAGGCGCCGATGCCCAGCATGCCGTTCTCGCTCTGCAGCCAGACTTCCTTGTTCTTGGGCACGAAGTTCGCCACCAGCGTCGGGATGCCGATGCCGAGGTTCACGTAGAAGCCGTCCTCGAGTTCCTGCGCCGCGCGCGCGGCCATCTGGTCTTGGGTCCAGGGCATGGTCAGATTCCTTTCTGGGTGCCTGCGGGCACGGTGACGGTGGGAACGGCGGGGACTTCGCTGCCGGCGGCGGCCTGCGCGATGACGGCCTGCGCCTCGACCTTGGCGGCATCGACGTCGACCGGCGCCGAGGCGCTCACGGTGCGCTTCTCGATGCGCTTCTCCGGATGGGCGTTGAGCACGATGCGGTGCACGTAGATGCCCGGCAGGTGGATGTCGTCGGGCGCCAGTTCGCCGACCTCGACGATGCGTTCGACCTCGACGATGCACAGCTTGCCGGCCATCGCGGCGGCGGGGTTGAAGTTGCGCGCCGTCAGGCGGAAGCGCAGGTTGCCGGACTTGTCGGCGACATCGGCCTTGACCAGCGAGACATCGGGCACGATGGACCGCTCCATGACATAGGTCTCGCCATCGAACTCGCGCAGTTCCTTGCCCTCGGCGACCTGCGTGCCGACGCCGGTCTTGGTGAAGAAGGCCGGGATGCCGGCGCCGCCGGCGCGCAGCTTCTCGGCCAGGGTGCCCTGCGGCGTGAACTCGAGTTCGAGTTCGCCGGCCAGGTACTGGCGCTCGAACTCCTTGTTCTCGCCGACGTAGCTGGCCACCATGCGCTTGATCTGCCGCGTCTCCAGCAGCTTGCCGAGACCGAAGCCGTCGACGCCGGCATTGTTCGAGACGCAGGTCAGGTCCTTGACGCCGGAGTCGCGCAGGGCGTCGATGAGCGCCTCGGGGATGCCGCAGAGGCCGAAGCCGCCGACGGCCAGCGTCTGCCCGTCGGCGACGACGCCTTGGAGCGCCGCGTCGGCGGAGGGATAGATCTTGTTCGCCATGGGAAGTGATCCTCGCGAGTGGAAGGGTGGAGTGAAGGAGGGGGACGCGGAAGTGTGCGGCCCCGGAACGATACTACGTACCCGCATACGTAGTAATTCGTAATGGACAGCCCCGAGCCCCCCGTCGCCGGCATCGACTACCGCCTGGCCTTCGAGCGCGCGCCGGTGGGCATGGTGCTGTCGCGCGAACGCGAGATCGTCGATTGCAACCAGCGCCTGTGCGAGATGTTCGGTGCCACCCGGGACCAGCTGGTGGGCCAGTCGCTGCGGGTGCTGTATCCGAGCGCGGTGGAGTTCGAGCGCATCGGCCGGCGCCTGGTGCCGATCCTCAACGCCAGCGGACGCTATGCCGACCACCGCATGATGCGCCGGCTCGGCGACCTGCACGGCGCCTTCGCCGGCGAGACCTTCTGGTGCCACGTCACCGGCCACGCGCTCAACCGGTCGCGGCCGCACGAGTCGGGCATCTGGACCTTCGAGGACCTGGGCTCGCGGCGCCAGGCCAAGGCGGCGCTGACGCCGCGCGAGCGCGAGGTCGCGGCGCAGGTCATGCAGGGCCTCACCTCCAAGGAGATCGGCCGCGTGCTGGGCATCAGCCATCGGACGGTGGAACTGCACCGCGCGCGCCTGATGCGCAAGTACGCCGCCGCCACGACCGCCGAACTGGTGCAGAAGCTGATGGCGGGCTGACACCTTCGGTGGCATCCGGATACACGGATTGGGCCCGGCCCTTGGGTACCATGGCCGGATGCTAGATCGACGATCCTTCCTCGCCGCCGGCAGCGCCTCCGTGGCGCTCGCCTCCCTCGGACTGCCCGCCGCCGCGCTCGCCGCCACCGGGCTCAAGCTCTCCGATCCCACGCCGTTCTCCTTCGAACGGCTGATCGCCCAGGCCCGCACGCTCGCCACGCGCCCCTACGTGGTCGACACCGCGCTGCCGGCCGCCGTGCTCGAACGCATCGACTACGAGGCGCACGGCAAGATCAGGTTCGACACCGACAGCGCGCTCTTCAAGGACGGCCCCGGCGCCTATCCGGTCACCTTCTTCCACCTCGGGCGCTTCTTCCAGGTGCCGGTCCACATGCACGTGCTGGAGACCGCCGGCGGCGACCTCTTCTCGCGCGAGATCCTCTACGACGCGGCGTATTTCGACATGCCCGCCGACAGTCCGGCGCGCCAGCTGCCCGATGGCGCCGGCTTCGCCGGCTTCCGCCTGCAGGAGAGCCGGCTGGGCGACCAGGCCAAGCTGGACTGGAAGAAGAACGACTGGGTCGCCTTCCTCGGCGCCTCGTATTTCCGCGCCATCGGCGAGCTCTACCAGTACGGCCTGTCCGCGCGCGGCATCGCGCTCGACGTGGCGGTGCCCGACAAGCCGGAGGAATTCCCGACCTTCACCCGCTTCCACTTCGAGCCGCCGGCGCCGGGCAGCAAGAGCGTCACCGTGTATGCATTGCTCGAAGGCCCGAGCATCACCGGCGCCTACAAGTTCGTCATGCAGCGCGATGCCGCCGTGCTGATGGACATCGACTGCCAGCTGTTCCTGCGCAAGGACGTGGCGCGCCTGGGCATCGCGCCGCTGACCTCGATGTACTGGTACTCGGAGACCCTCAAGCCCAGCGGCATCGACTGGCGCCCCGAGGTCCACGACTCCGACGGCCTGGCGATCTGGAACGGCGCCGGCGAGCACATCTGGCGCCCGCTCAACAATCCGACGCAGACCCGCGCCTCGGCCTTCGGCGACACGCGTCCGCGCGGCTTCGGCCTGCTGCAGCGCGACCGCTCGTTCGACCACTACCAGGACGGCGTGTTCTACGAGAAGCGGCCGAGCCTGTGGGTCGAGCCCCTGGGCGACTGGGGCGAAGGCGCGGTGCAGCTGATCGAGATCCCGACCGACGACGAGATCCACGACAACACGGTCGCCTTCTGGGTGCCCAAGGCGCCGGCCCGCGCCGGCTCCACCTATGCCCTGAAGTACCGCCTGCACTGGACCGACAAGGAGCCCTTCCCGTCGCCGCTCGGACGCTGCGTGGCCACGCGCATCGGGCGTGGCGGCCAGCCCGGCCAGCCGCGCCCGGCGGGCGTGCGCAAATTCATGGTGGAATTCATCGGCGCGCCGCTCGCCACCCTGCCCTTCGGCGTCAAGCCGGAGCTGGTGCTGACCGCCTCGCGCGGGCGCTTCTCGTACATCTTCTCCGAGGCCGTGCCCAACGGCGTGGCCGGCCACTGGCGGGCCCAGTTCGACTTCACGGTCGATGGCACCGAGCCGGTCGACATGCGTCTCTATCTGAAGACCGGCGACCAGACGCTGACGGAGACGTGGCTGTATCAATACCAGCCATGACCAGGGGCTGACCCCCAGGCTTCGCGCACTGCGTGTCGCTTCGCCAACCCCCTTTTCAAGAGGGCGACACCGGCGGCCCGGCGGAGCCGGTTCCGCGGGGTCATTGGCTCACCCCCAGGCTTCGCGCACTTCGTGTCGCTTCGCCAACCCCCTTGCAGGGGGCGACACCGGCGGCCCGGCGGAGCCGGTTCCGCGGTGTCCCTGGCTGGGCTGATCCGGGCGGGGCTCAGCGGCCGCGGACGGAGATCAGTTCGACCTCGAAGTTCAGGGTCGCGTTGGGGGGGATGACGCCGCCGGCGCCGCGCGCGCCATAGGCGATGGCGGGCGGGCAGGTCAGCTTGGCCTTGCCGCCAGGCTTCATCTTCTGCACGCCCTCGGTCCAGCACGGGATCACGCCGGAGAGCGGGAACTCGATCGGCTCGCCGCGCTTGTAGGAGCTGTCGAACTCCTTGCCGTCCTGCAGCGTGCCGCGATAGTGGACCTTGACGGTGTCGGAGGCCGCCGGCGAGGCGCCGCTGCCTTCCTTGATCGACTGGTAGACCAGGCCGCTCGGGGTGGTGACGGGAGCGCCCTGGGCCCAGGCGGCGGGCAGCAGGGTCATGGAGGCGGCGGTCGCGGCGGCGAGGATGGCGGCGCGGAGGACGATGGACATGGAAGGCACGCTTTCGTTGAGGAAGTTCGGACGGCGATTATTGCCATGCCCTCCTCCACCCGGCGCGCCGTCGGGCCATCCGACGTGAGCGCTCGCTCGAAGCCATGGCGCCCGCGCATGCCGGCCCGGGCGCATGGCCCCGAGGCCGATGGCCGCATCGTTCCACCCGGGCCACGATGCGGCACGGACGAGGCTCAACCCATCGCCTGCGGCCTCACCTCCGGCCAGCCGATGCTGGGCGCGTGGCCGCGGAAGTTCTCGAGCCACCAGCGCCAGTCCTGCTGCACCAGCGAGAACGGCGACGGATGGGCGAGCTCGCGCGCGGCCCACACCGGCCAGTGCGGATTGGCCAGCGCCGGCCGCCCCAGCATGACCAGGTCGATCAGTTCCTCGCGGATCACCCGGTCGGCGTTCTGCGGCACACCGAGGTTCCAGCTGGTGGCGACCGGGATGCCGATCTCGGTGCGCACGCGATGGGCGCGCTCGATCATGAAGCCAACGTCGTTCATCGGCGCGTCGACCATCTCGTCGGTGTTGAAGCCCAGCGACAGGTCGGCCAGGTCGAGGCCGTGCTCCTTCATCAGGCCGACCGCGACCACGGCATCCTCGAACTGCGTGCCGGCGGGATGGAGGTCGTCCGAGCCGAGCCGCATGGTCAATGGATATTTCTCCGGCCAGACGGCGCGCACGGCATCCAGCGCCTCCAGGTGGAAACGGGCGCGGTTGGCCACGCTGCCGCCGTACTGGTCGGTGCGCTGGTTGGCCAGCGGCGAGAAGAAGCTGGCGCCCAGGTAGCCGTGCGCGTAGTGCATCTCCAGCCACTTGTAGCCCGCGTCCAGGGCCCGGACCGCCGCGTCGGCATAGGCCTGGTGGATGGCCTTGATCTCCCCGACGCTGAGCTCCCTGACCGGATGGACGTGGCCACCGCCGCCATACGGGATGGCCGATGGCGCGACGCAGGTCCAGCCGTCGGGGTGGTCGGGCGGCAGTTGCTTCCAGGTGCCCTCGGCATTGGTGCCGCGATGGGGCGGCAGCTCGCTGCCCTTGCGCCCGGTGTGGCCGAGCTGGATGGCCGGGACCGCGCCCATGCGCTCGATGATGGCGCAGACGCGCGCGTGGCCCTCGATCTGGTCGTCGCTCCAGATGCCGGCGCACGAGGTGGTGGTGCGGCCGTCCGGCGTGATCGCCATCTGTTCGCCGAAGACCAGCGCGAAGCCACCCGCCGCTCGGGCGCCCAGGTAGCTGACGTGATAGTCGTCGAGCTTGCCGTCGACCGAGTTGTACATGGTCATCGGCGACATGACGATCCGGTTGCGCAGGGTCACGCCCTTGAGCGTGTAGGGGCTGAAGAGATCTGGCATGGGGAGTCCTCCGGTGGATTGCGGAACAATGGGATGCCCGATGCGAAGCAAACTTCGCGCCCAATCCTTCACGACGCCCCGGCGGCCCTCGGAGGATCGAGCCGTCGTCCCCACCGTCTCCAGCGAGGAAATCCACGATGCGCTACCGAACCACGCTCGATGCCCATGTCTTCGACTTCGAGGACCTCAAGCAGGTCATGGCCTGCGCCAGCCCGGCGCGCTCGGGCGACTACCTGGCGGAGATCGGCGCGGCCACCGCGCAGCAGCGCATGGCCGCGCGCCACGTGCTGGCCGACACGCCGCTCAGGCAGTTCCTGACCGAGGCGCTGATCCCCTACGAGAGCGACAACATCACGCGCCTGATCATCGACGGCCACGATGCGATGGCCTTCGCGCCGGTGTCGCACCTGACGGTCGGCGGCCTGCGCGACTGGCTGCTGTCGGAGCACGCGACCACCGCCGCGCTGAGCGCCCTGGCGAGCGGCCTGACGCCGGAGATGGTGGCCGCCGTCTCCAAGCTGATGCGCAACCAGGACCTGATCGCGGTGGCGCGCAAGTGCAGCGTGGTCACGCGCTTTCGCAACACCATCGGCCTGCCCGGCCACATGGCGGTGCGCCTGCAGCCCAACCATCCGACCGACGACCTGCGCGGCGTCGCGGCCTCGACCCTCGACGGCCTGCTCTATGGCGCCGGCGATGCGGTGATCGGCCTCAATCCGGCCTCCGACAGCCTGCCGGTGCTCGGCCGCCTGCTGCACATGCTCGACGAGGTGATCCAGCGCTTCGAGATCCCGACGCAGAGCTGCGTACTCACCCACGTCACCAACACCCTGAAGCTGGCCGAGACCGGGGCGCCGGTGGACCTGGTGTTCCAGTCGATCGCCGGCACCGAGAAGGCCAACCTGTCCTTCGGCGTCACGCCGGAACTGCTCGACGAGGCCCACGACGCGGCGCGCTCGCTGGGGCGTGGCACGCTGGGCGACAACGTCATGTACTTCGAGACCGGCCAGGGCAGCGCGCTGTCGGCCGATGCCGGCTTCGGCGTCGACCAGCAGACCTGCGAGGTGCGCGCCTATGCGCTGGCGCGGCGCTACCGGCCGCTGCTGATCAACACGGTGGTCGGCTTCATCGGGCCGGAATACCTGTTCGACGGCAAGCAGATCATCCGCGCCGGCCTGGAGGACCACTGCTGCGGCAAGCTGCTGGGCCTGCCGATCGGCTGCGACGTCTGCTACACCAACCACGCCGAGGCCGACCAGGACGACATGGACACCCTGCTGGTGCTGCTGGCCACGGCCGGCCTGACCTTCCTGATCGGCGTGCCGGGCGCCGACGACGTGATGCTCAACTACCAGAGCACCTCGTTCCACGACGCGCTGTTCCTGCGCGAGACGCTGGGCCTGAAGCGCGCGCCCGAGTTCGAGGCCTGGCTGCAGCGCATGCGCATCACCGACGACACCGGCCGCCTGGCGCCGCCGGCGACCCATCGCCTGCTCGCGGACATGGGCCGCCTGCCCTCGCTGGGGAGCTGAACCATGGACACGCCAGAACCCCGCGATCCGCAGGACCCACGGGACGCGCGGAGCGACCCGGCATCGGCACCCTCGGCCGACGTCGCCGGCGCCGGCGCCGCCCCCGTGGTCACCCCCGACCCCTGGCGGGAGTGGCGCCGCGCCACGCCGGCGCGGCTGGCGCTGGGCCGGGTCGGCACCGGCATGCCGACCGACGAGACCCTGCGCTTCGGCTGGGCGCACGCGATGGCGCGCGACGCCATCCACGCGGCGCTCGACGTCGAGGCCCTCGCCGGCCGGCTGGCGACGCAGGGCTGGACGGTCGAGCGCGTGCGCAGCCAGGCCGCCGACCGCGCCACCTACCTGCGCCGGCCCGACCTCGGGCGCCGGCTCGACGCCGGCGACGCGGCACGCCTGCGCGAGGGCGCGGCGCGCGCCGCCGAGGGCGCGGCCTGCGAGGTCTGCATCGTGATCGGCGACGGCCTCTCCTCGCTCGCCGTCGAGCGCCATGCCGCGCCATTGCTGGCGGCCCTGCGCCCGCACCTGCCCGCCGACACGCGCTTCGCCCCGGTGGTGATCGCCACGCAGGCCCGCGTCGCGCTGGCCGACGAGGTCGGCGAGGCCTTCGGCGCGCGCCTGTCGGTGATGCTGGTCGGCGAGCGGCCGGGACTGAGCTCGCCCGACAGCCTGGGCATCTACCTCACGCACACCCCCCGGCGCGGCCGCCACGATGCCGAGCGCAACTGCATCTCGAACGTGCGCCCCGCCGGGCTGGCCAGCGACGCCGCCGCCTTCAAGCTGGCCTGGCTGATGCGCGAGGCGCTGCGCCGCGGCGCCACCGGCATCGCGCTCAAGGACGAGAGCGACCTGGCGGTGCTGGAGTCCGCCCCCCGCAGCGACCGGGCGGATGCCATCATGACGGCTCCGACCTCCAGGAGACACCCATGACCTCGCCCGACCCGCGCACCGCCACCGCCGACGCCGATGCCGCTCCGACCGCCGAGCGTTATCCCGCCGCCCATCTCGCCGACCTGCCCGACGACATCCGCGCCGCCATCCTGGCGGTGCAGGAGAAGTCCGGCTTCGTGCCCAACGTGTTCCTGGCGCTGGCGCGCCGCCCGGCCGAATGGCGCGCCTTCTTCGCCTACCACGACGCGCTGATGCTGAAGGAGGACGGCAGCCTCACCAAGGGCGACCGCGAGATGATCGTCACCGTCACCAGCGCCGCCAACCGCTGCCTCTACTGCGTGGTGGCGCATGGCGCGCTGCTGCGGATCTACGAGAAGAAGCCCCTGGTGGCCGACCAGGTGGCGGTGAACTGGCGCAAGGCCGACATCACGCCGCGCCAGCGCGCCATGCTGGACTTCGCGATGAAGGTCTGCGAGCGGTCGCACGAGATCGAGGAAGCCGATTTCGCCCGCCTGCAGGCCCATGGCTTCGACGACGAGGACATCTGGGACATCGCCGCCATCACGGCGTTCTTCGGTCTGTCCAACCGCATGGCCAGCTTCGCCGGCATGCAGCCCAATCCGGAGTTCTACCTGCTCGGGCGCGTGCCCCGGCCTCAGCGCGCGAGCTGAGCCAGTTCGGCGCTGCGGCAGCGGGCGAAGGCGTCGAGCCCGTGCCGGTAGCTCGGCGTGGTCACGTCCATCACGCCCAGCACGGTGTGATAGAGGTTGTCGTGCGTGAGCGGCGTGTCGCGGCCGGCTTGCAGGCAGGCGGTCGACAGCATGTCGCGTGTCGCCAGGCCAGGGTCGAACCAGGCCACCATCGGGATGTGCTTCTGCACCTCCGGCGCCATCTGGTAGGGCAGCCCGTGCAGGAACAGGCCGAACTCGCCGAGCGATTCGCCATGATCGCTCAGGTAGAGCAGCCCGGTGGCGTAGTTCGGCGAGCGGGTCTTGAGCCAGTCGATGGTGCGGCCGAGGAAGCGGTCGGTGTAGGCGATCGAGTTGTCGTAGGCGTTGATCAGCTCGGCATGGCTGCAGTCGGCCAGCACGTTGGTGCGGCACTCGGGCGTGAAGCGCTTCATGTCGTCGGACGACCGCTTGTGGTAGGCCGGTCCGTGGCTTCCCATCTGGTGCATCAGCAGCAGCACGCCCCGCGCGCGGCGCTCCGGCGGCAAGGCCTCGATGCGGCGGTCGAGGCCGACCAGCATGGCATCGTCCAGGCACTCGCCATCGCTGCACAGCGCAGTCTTGGCGGCGGCGTCGAGCCCGTCGATGGCGGCCGCATGGGGCACGCGGTCGCACACGCCCTTGCAGCCGCCGGGCTGGTTGTCGATCCACAGCACGGCCAGTCCGGCGGCCTGCGCCACGTCGACCAGGTTCTCGTGGTCGTCCCTGGCGCTCTCGTAGCCCTCCTTGCCCAGTGGCGAGAACATGCAGGGCACCGAGGCCAGCGTGTTGGTGCCGCACGAATGCACGTCGCGCCAGCTCACGACGCCGCGCGCGGCGAGCTCGGGCGTGGTGTCGCGCCCATAGCCGTTGAGCGCGAAGTGGTCGGCGCGCGCCGTCTCGCCCACCACCACCACGAAGAGCGGCGGCTTGGCCCCGGTCGCGTAGCTGGTGCCGAGGGCCGCGCCGGCCGAGGTCAGGACCAGCTTGCGGGTGTGCGCGAACATCGGCTTGAGCACCACCCGGCTGGTCGAGTAGAGGCTGGCGAGCGGATTGACCATGTAGCGCAATGTCACGTGATTGCGCATCAGCGGCGCGAAGTCGCGCGAATCGACGACCACGCTGGCCACCACCACCAGCAGGGCCACGACGAGCATCACCGCGTTGCGCCAGATCTGGCCCCAGGCGCGCATCGGCAGGAGCGGCACGCGCGCGATCCACCAGATCGCCGGCAGCGTGACCAGCGCGACCCCGAACGCCATGCGCCAGCCGAGCAGGTCGCGCGTCTCGTGCATGTCGGTCTGCAGCGCATTGGCCGCCATGGTCGGGTCCATCACGACGCGGTAGGTCAGCATGTAGTGCTGCGCGACGGCCGCGACCAGCACCAGCGCGCACCACACCGGCTTCATGCCACGTGTCCAGGCCGTGAGGGTCAGCGCGGCGGCGGTGCCGAAGCCGACCAGCATCGCCATGGTGGCGATCGAATGCATGTACAGGCTCGGCGCGCCGCCGATGCGGGCGAGCTCGCGCCACAGGGGCCAGTTGGTCGCCAGCAGCAGGTAGAGGCTCAGGACGCCGACGACGAAGCGGGGCGAGCGCGGCCGCGACAGCCAGCGTCGCAGGGCGTGCCAGCCCGTGGGCGGCGGCTCGAACGGCGACGGGGCGGTGGCGGCGGAGGCCACGGCGCTGGGCGGTGGCGGCAGGATCGGTTGGATGGCATCGGGCACCCGCTCATGATCCGCAGCCGGACTGAAGTGGGTCTGAACAATCCACTCAGGATTCGTTCAGACTGGCGCGAGGCGACGGCGCGTCGCGCGGCGGCAGGCGACATCGATCGCCAGCGCCACGCTCCAGCAGACCCAGGCGGTCCACAGCGTGTGGCTCATGTAGTGGGCGCCGCGCCATTGCTGCGCGAGTCCCAGCACCAGGCCGGCGCCGAGCGCGGCGAGCAGCCAGGCCATGGCCGCGCCCGGGGAGACCCGGCGCAACACGAACCAGCCGGCCAGGTAGGCGAACGCGGCCGAGGCGTGGCCGGCCGGGAAGCAGCGTCCCGGGCCGCCATCGCGCAGGCGCCAGTTCCAGTGCGAGACATGGCTGGCCACGCCACCGAACTCCGCCAGGTCCCAGGGACAGCTGCTGCGGCTGGTGTTCTTGAGCAGCGACACCGCCGCCAGCGCGGCCAGCACGCTCAGGGCCAGCTGCAGTCGGGCCCGCGCATCGAGCCGCCGCAGCACGCCCAGGGGCCAGCGCACGGCGGCCACCAATGCCACCACGCCGAGCATGCCGAGGAAGCGCGGGATCTCGTGCAGTCCGAGGACCAGCAGGCGGTTGTCGCGCAGCGCGAAACCGGCGGCGTCGCCGGCCAGCCGCGCCATGGCGAGATCCAGACCCGAGAGGTCCCACAGCACGATCGGCACGAGCGCCAGGGCGGTGAGGGCGAGCAGAAGGCGATCCGAGGCGCCGGACGAATCAGTCAATGCAATGTTTTCCGAAAACTCCCAGACTAGGCACATTCACTTAACGCAGCCTGAAGCTGGAGGGCCGGGTGCCCGGCGGTCGATAAACTCGCCGTCGCGGCCGCCGGCCGTGCCCGCCCTTCCTTCATTCCTTCTTCCATCCTCTCCTCTTCTGCCCAAGGACCTCCCCGTGCGCGTATTGCTGGTCGAAGACGATGTCGCCCTGTCCGAAGCCGTGTGCGGCTACCTGCGCGCCAAGGCCTTCGTGGTCGATGCCGTGCCCAGTCTGGCCGCCGCCAATGCCGCGCTGCGCGGCGCGCAGTACGCCGCCGTGCTGCTCGACCTGCATCTGGGCGACGGCGACGGCCTGGCGCTGCTGCCGCAGGTCCGGGCCCTGAAGGAGCGACCGATCGTGATCGTGCTGACCGCGCGCGACCAGGTCACCGATCGCATCCGCGGCCTCGACGCCGGCGCCGACGACTACCTCGTCAAGCCCTACGACCCGGGCGAACTGCTGGCGCGGCTGCGCGCGGTCGAGCGGCGGCGCAGCGCGGCCAACGTGCCGGTGCTGATGCTGGGCACCCTGCAGATCGACCTGGCGCGCGAGGTGGTGCGCGATCGCGGCATGCCCGTGACCCTGACGCAGAAGGAATGGGCGCTGCTGCGCGTGCTGGCCACGCGGCCCGATCGCATCCACACCCGCGAGAGCCTGCAGAACGCGCTCTATGGCTTCGACGACGAGGCCGACAGCAACACGCTCGAGGTCTTCATCAGCCGCCTGCGCCGCAAGCTCGGCCGCGCCCACATCCAGACGCTGCGCGGCATGGGCTACCGGCTGGTGCAGAACGTCGGGGACTTCGGGTGACCACGACGACGCCCGGGCGCGGCGCGAATCCGGTCGACACGCTCGCCGGGCGCCTGATCCGCACCCTGATCCTGTGGATCGGCGGCGTGTGGCTGTTGGGCGTGCTGGGCGTGGTGTGGTACGTCGACCGCGAGATCAACCACAACTTCGACAACGAGCTGATCGAGGTCTCGCACCGGATGTTCGACATCGCGATCCAGGATGTCGATGCCCACGTCAAGGACGCGGAGGCGCGCGGTCCGCTGATCGCGCCGACGCCGACCTTCGAGGACGCGGCCGTGATCTACCAGGTCCTCGATCGCGGCGAGCGGGTGCTGGTGCGCTCGGCCGAGACGCCGGCCGGCACCTTCGACGTGCCGGTGGCGCCGGGCTTCGCCTCCAACACCGCCTGGCGCATCTACACGGTGCAGCACCCGACGCGGCCCTTGTTCCTGCAGGTGGCCGACCCGCTCGACGAGCGCCGCCTCGCGCTCAACCGCACCCTGTTCGGGCTGGTGATCCCGCTGGGCGCGGCGCTGCCGCTGCTGGCCTGGCTGCTGCGCCGCATCGCGCGCCAGGAGCTGGCCGTGCTGGGCCGGCTGGCCAACGAGATCGGCCAGCGCAACGGCACGCACCTGCAGCCGATCGCCCTGCCCGGCCTGCCGCAGGAGCTGCAGCTGGTGGGCGACCACGTCAACCGCCTGCTCGACCGGCTGGCCCAGTCGCTGGACGTCGAGCGCGCCCTCGCGGCCAATGCCGCCCACGAACTGCGCACGCCGCTGGCCGCCGCCCGACTGCGCCTGCAGACCGCGCTCGACGCCGACCTGCGGCGCGAGGACGTCGTCGCCGCGCTGGAGGCATTGCGCATGCTCAGCCACCGCACCGAGCGGCTGCTGCAGCTCTCGCGCGCCGAGTCCGGCGCCTCGCTCACGCGCGCGCGGGTCGACCTGGTGAAGCTGGCGGCCACCGTGGCGCAGGACTTCTGGCAGGACGACCGGGTGCTCGACCGGCTCGCCCTGCAGGTGCCCGAATGCCAGGACGGCGCCATCGTGCTGGGCGATTTCGACGGCCTGGCGATCGCGCTGCGCAACCTGGTGGAGAACGCCCTGCGCTATGCCGGCGCGAACCCGGTCGAGATCGAGGTGCGGCCCGAGGGCGTGCTGGTGGTGCGCGATGCCGGCCCGGGCGTGAGCGGGACCGAGCTCGCGACCCTGGCGCAGCGCCACGTGCGCCACACGCGGGAGCGCACCGGCTACGGACTGGGGCTGTCGATCGTCGCCACCATCGTGCAGAAGCACGAGGCCCGGCTCGAGCTGGCATCGCCGCCACCGGGCCGCCCGCGCGGCTTCGAGGCGCGCATCGTCCTGCAGCCGGCCTGAGGGCATGGCGGCGCGCGTCGCCTGGCCGACAGGCCCCGGCGGCGCCAGCGGCAACAATGGCGGAGCGCGCAGCTGTCGATATCGGCGTACATAAAATGTCGGGCGGCCGTGCCATAACACCAACACGAGATAACCCACGACGCATGGCGCCGCGCACTGTCGGTGGCGCCGATCCCATCCACATCGACCCCACGATCCCCCATGACCCCAGAAGAAATCCTCGCCCAGTACGGCCCGCGCGAAGCCATGGAATACGACGTGGTCGTGGTGGGCGGCGGCCCGGCCGGACTGTCCACGGCGATCCGGCTCAAGCAGCTCGCCGCGCTCTACGACAAGGAGGTCTCGGTGGTGGTGCTGGAGAAGGGCTCCGAGCCCGGCGCCCACATCCTCTCGGGCGCCATCATGGACCCGCGCGCCCTCTCCGAGCTGTTCCCCGACTGGAAGGAGCGCGGCGCGCCGCTGAACCAGCCGGTCACCGCCGACACCTTCCTGATGCTCAGCGAGCGCGGCGCCACCCGCACGCCCAACTTCGCCTTGCCGGCGAACTTCCACAACGACGGCAACTACATCGTCAGCCTGGGCAATGTCACCAAGTGGCTGGCCCAGCAGGCCGAGGAACTGGGCGTGGAGATCTTCCCCGGCTTCCCGGCCGCCGAGGTGCTCTACACCGACGACGGCAAGGTGCGTGGCGTGGCCACGGGCAACCTAGGGATCGGCAAGGACGGCGAGCCTACCGACGCCTTCCAGCTGGGCATGGAGCTCCACGGCAAGTACACCGTCTTCGCCGAGGGCTCGCGCGGCCACCTGGGACGCCAGCTGATCGCCAAGTACAACCTGGCCGAGGGCAAGGACCCGCAGAGCTACGGCATCGGCATCAAGGAACTCTGGGAGATCGACCCGGCACGCCACGAGCCGGGCCTGGCCATCCACACGGCCGGCTGGCCCCTGCAGTCCGACACCTATGGCGGCTCGTTCATCTACCACGCCGAGAACAACCAGCTCATCATCGGCTACGTGGTCGGCCTGGACTACCAGAACCCGCACCTGAGCCCGTTCGAGGAGTTCCAGCGCTTCAAGACGCATCCGAACATCCGCTGGTACTTCGAGGGCCAGGACAAGGGCCTGAAGCCGGCCAAGCGCCTGAGCTACGGCGCGCGCGCCATCACCGCCGGCGGCCTGCTGGCGCTGCCCAAGACGGTGTTCCCCGGCGGCGTGCTGGTGGGCTGCGAGGCCGGCTACATGAACGCCAGCCGCATCAAGGGCAGCCACGGCGCGATCAAGACCGGCATGCTGGCGGCCGATGCCGCCTTCGCCGCGCTCGGCGCGGGCCGCCAGCACGACGAACTCACCGACTATCCGGCGGCCTTCGAGCGCAGCTGGCTGCACACCGAGCTGCACAAGGCGCGCAATTTCAAGCAGTGGTTCAAGAAGGGCCTGACGGTCGCGACCATCATGACCGGCGTCGAGCAGCTGGTGCTGCGCGGGCACATCCCGTGGACCATCCACCGCACCGAGGCCGACCACAAGCGCCTGAAGCCGGCGGCCGAGTGCAAGAAGATCGTCTACCCTAAGCCCGATGGCAAGCTGACCTTCGACAAGCTCTCGAGCGTGTTCATCAGCAACACGAACCACGAGGAGAACCAGCCGGCGCACCTGACGCTCAAGGACCCGACGGTGCCCACGCGCATCAACCTGCCCGAGTACGCCGGCCCCGAGCAGCGCTACTGCCCGGCGGGGGTCTACGAGTACGTGCCCGACGAGGCCAACGCCGGCAAGGAGCGCCTGCAGATCAACGCCCAGAACTGCGTGCACTGCAAGACCTGCGACATCAAGGACCCGACGCAGAACATCGTCTGGGTCACGCCCGAGGGCGGCGGCGGACCCAACTACGTGGGCATGTGAGCATCCGGCGCCGGCTCATTCCGGCTTGAAGCCGGCGCTGCGCAGCAGCTCGGCGCTCTGGGCCACGAAGCCGGTGACATAGCGGCGGAACTGCTCGACATCCTGCGTGACGGGCTCGACGCCCAGGCTGGCCAGCGCGCCGCTGCGGCCGAGCTCGGCCATGGCGGCATTGATGGCCTGGTTGAGCACGCGCACGCGCTCGGCCGATGTGCCCTTGGGCGCCCACACGCCGTACCAGGAGCCATAGGTGAAGTTCGGCAGGCCGCTCTCCTGCACGGTCGGGATGTCGGGCACCAGCGGACTGCGCCGGGCCGAGCTGATGGCGATCGGGTGCACGCGGCCCGCCTTGGCCAGGGGCAGCAGCGAGATCATCGAGTCCAGCAGCAGCTGCACATGGCCGCCGGCGACATCGACCACCGCCGGCTGCGTGCCCTTGTAGGGCACGTAGGTGAACCTGACATCGCCCTGCTTGGCCAGCAGCAGCGTGGCCAGGTGACTGGGCGCGCCCGCCGCCGGGATCGCCGCCGTCCAGCGGCCCGGCTCCTTGCGCGCGGCGGCCAGCACCTCCTTCAGGTTGCGCGGCTCCAGCGCCGGGCCGATCACCAGCATCAGCGGCGCCTCGGCGACGCGGGCGACCGGCGCGAAGTCGGTCTGCGGGTCGTAGGGCGGCGCGCTGATCACCTCCTTGGCCAGCACGTGCGTGGCGGCGGAGAACAGCAGGGTGTAGCCATCGGCCGGCGCCGCCTTGACGGCCTGGCCGCCGAGCACGCCATTGGCGCCGGCCCGGTTCTCGACGATCACCGAGACGCCGCCGAGCTGGGTGTGGAGCTGGTTGGCCAGCAATCGCGCGACGCTGTCGACCCCGCCGCCGGCGGCGAAGGGGACGACGATGCGGATCAGCCGGTCGGGGTACTTGCCCGTATCGGTCTGGGCCCAGGCCGGCGCGAGCGCGAGCCCGGCGCAGGCGGCGATGAATCCGAGTCGTTTCATGATGTCTCCGTTGTGGGTTCCGATGAATCCGGTGGTACGGCGGGCGTGGCGGCCGGGCGCGGGCGGCGCCGGCGCGCGAACACGCTCAGCGACTCGTCCAGCGCCTCGGCATCGACGCCGCGCGTGATGAACACGATGCGCGTGCGGTGGTCCGCGCTCGGCCAGGCCGGCAGCGATTCGGGCGGCTGGTAGAGGTGCTGCACGCCATGGAAGACCAGCGGCCGCTCCGGCGTCTCGGCCAGGTTGACGATGCCCTTGACGCGCAGCAGGTCCTCGCCGCGCATCGCGATCACGGTGTCGAGCCAGGCTTCGAAGCCATCTCGCGGCAGCGGCTCGTCGCGCACGAGCACGAACGAGCGGATGCCGCCCGCGTGCGTCGATGGCGCCTCCGCCCGCGCCTGCATCTGCGCGGCCGCCGGCGGCGCGCGGTAGTACAGGCCCTGCCCCACAGCGTCGGCATCGGCATCGGCATCGGCATTGGCACCGTCGGCCACGGCTTCGCGGCCGGTCCGCAGCATCCGGCACAGCACCGCCACCGGGTCCTCGGGGGGCGCGTGGCGCGTGCCGGCCGGGTTCAGGCGCGCCACGCGTTCGACCAATGCGGGCGCGAGCGGGCCGTCCAGCAGGTCGGTCTTGGTGAACAGCAGCCGGTCGGCCATCGCGATCTGGCGCTCGGCCTCCGGATGGCGATCGAGCGTGCCCGGGGCCAGCACGGCATCGACCGTGCAGCAGACGCCGGCCAGCGCGAAGCGCTCGACGACGGCGGGGTCTCCCATCAGGGTGCGCAGGATCGGCGCCGGATCGGCCAGGCCGCTGGTCTCGATCAGCACCTGGCGCAGGGCCGGCGCGTCGGGCTCGTCGCGCGCGCCGAGCGCCACCAGCGCCGCCACCAGGTCGCCGCGCACCGCGCAGCACAGGCAGCCATTGGCCAGCAGCACGGTGTCCTCGGTGGTGCTGGCGATCAGGTCGTGGTCGATGCCGATCTCGCCGAACTCGTTGACGATGACCGCCGTGCCGTGCAGGTCGGGCGCGCGCAGCAGCCGGTTGAGCAGGGTCGTCTTGCCGCTGCCCAGGAAGCCGGTGAGCACCGTCACCGGGATCCGGGCGCGGCCGCCCGCCGCTGCGGCGTCGCGCGCCACCAGCGAGGAGAAATGGCCGCTCATCGCCCGCCCTGCCGCGGCCCGCCGTGCAATTCGGCGAAGGAATTCAGGGTCTTCTCCAGCCGACCCAGCAGCCACTGGCTGGCCAGCGGATCGAAGGCATCGCGCTCCAGGTCCTCCAGCAGACCCTGCAGCGGCAGGCCGGCGGCCTGCGCGGTCGGACGCGCCCGGAAGAAGGCCTCGACCGCCGCCACGCCCGAACGCAGACCCGCGTCCTCCAGGTAGTCGACGATGTCGAGCTCGAAGTCGATCAGCTGGAGGCTGACGCCGCCGGCGCCGCAGCCGCAGCTCGAACCGAGCGCGACATGGCGCACGGCCAGCTCGCTCCACAGCCGCTGCAGCCGGCCGGCGCGCTGCGCCACGTCATCGGCCATCGCGAGGCTCACTGTCCGTCCCAGGCGACATCGACCGACGCGGCCGCGCGCGCGGTCCCGGATGTCGAGCGCAGCACGCGCGTCGCCTCGGCATCCACCCGGCCCCTGGCGTCGAGCGCGACGCGATAGACCTCGCGCGCCACCTCGGCGCCGACATAGCCCTCGCGCACGTCCTCGGCGACCTTGTCCATGTCGCGTTCGAGCGGATCGCCGAAGCCGCCGCCACCGCCCGAGAGCATCCGGTAGGCGTCGCCGCGCTCCAGGCGGACGTTGAAGATCTTGGCGTTCTGGTGATCGGTCTTCCATTCGCCCTTGTGGCGCACCGCCAGGCCGTTGCCCATGGCGTCGCCACCGCCCTCCAGGCCCCAGGGCTTGCAATGCACGCGGTCGATGCGCGTCGTCACGGTGAAGGGCGACAGCGCCTGCACCACCATCTCCGCGCCCAGGCCGCCGCGGTACTGGCCGGCGCCGGCGCTGTCCTTCCTGATCTCGTACTTCTCCACCAGCACCGGGTACTTGGCCTCCAGCTGCTCGGTCGGGCTGTTGTGGGTGTCGCCGTCGTTGATGCAGACGGTGACGGAGACGCCGTCCTCGTTGCTCTTGGCGCCCCAGCCGCCGCCCAGCGGCCCGATGCCGACGATGAACAGCCGGCCGTCCTCCGGCGAGATGCCGTGGATGTTCGGGAACACCAGGTCGGCATGGTGGCCGGCGATGGAGCGGTCGGGGATGGCCGGCGCCAGCGCCTTGAAGATGGTGTCGATCACCGTCATCGGGAAGGTCATCCAGACCCGCATCGGATACGGACGCTCGGCGCTGATGACCGTGCCCATCGGCATCACCACCTTCAGCGAGCGGAAGCTGCCGTCGTTGACGGGATAGTCGGTCGGCGTGGTCAGGCACTTGTAGGCCACCTGCGCGCAGGCGATGCCGGTGGTGAAGCCGGAGTTGTAGAAACCGCGCACCTGCTTGCTGACATCCGACAGGTCCACCGTCATCTCGTCGCCGGCCACCGTCACCTTGACGCGGATCGGGATGCGCTTGCCGATCTCCAGCCCGTCGTCGTCCATGTACGACTCGGCCTCGTAGACGCCATCGGGGATCGACAGCGTGTTCTTGCGCGCCACCGCCTCGGACGAATCCATGATCTGGCGGATCGAGCCATTGACGGCATCGGCGCCATAGCGCTGCAGCAGCTCGACATAGCGGCGCTCGCCGGTGGTGATGGCGGTGATCTGGGCCCGCAGGTCGCCTAGCGCGCGCTCGGCCAGCCGCACGTTCATGGCGATGATGTCGATCAGGTCCTGGTTGACCACGCCCTCGCGCTGGTACTTGATGATGGGGATCTGGATCCCCTCGCTGAAGATGTCGGTGGTGACGTTGCCCAGCGTGCCGCCGACGTCCAGCCAGTGCGCCATGCAGCAGGTGAAGCCCTCCAGCCGGCCCTCGTGGAACACCGGCATGGTGAAGGTGAAGTGGTTGAGGTGGCTGCCGGTGGTGTAGGCGTCGTTGGTCACCAGGATGTCGCCCGGCAATATGTTCTCGTAGCCGAAGTGCCGGATCTTGGCCTTGACGGTCTCGGACATGCCGCGGATGAACATCGGCAGTCCGAGGCCGATCGACACCGTGTCGCCCTCCTTCGTGAAGAGCCCGACCGTGAAGTCCAGCGCCTCGTAGATGATCAGGTTGTAGGCCGTGCGCGTCAGGTTGGTCTTCATCTCCTCGGTGACGGCATAGAGGCCGTTGCGGATGATCTCGACGGTGATCGGATCGATCGCGGCGACGTCGGCGCCGCCGGCGGCCGGCGTGGGGGTGGTGTAGGTGTCGTTCATGAGCGGTCGCTCCCGATGGCGATTTGCAGGTTGCCGAGTTCGTCCACGCGCAGCTCGTCGCCGGGCTGCACGACGGTGGTGGAGGCGTGTTCCTCGATCAGCGCGGGACCGGAGATCAGGTTGCCCGCGCGCAGCAGGTCGCGCTTGTAGACCGGCGTGTCGGCCCAGCCGCCGGCGCGGAAGTACACCGGCTTGACCGTGCGCCGCGCATCCTGCTCGGGCTGCGAGGCGCCCTCGTCCACCCGATGCTTCGGCGGCTTCTTCATGGTGCCCAGCACGGTCACGCGCAGGCTCACCAGGTCGGCCGGTTCCTTGGGCGCCGAGGTGCCATAGCGCACCTTGTGCAGCTCGTCGAACTGCTGCTTGATGGCCGAGCGGTCGCGGCCCTCGAAGTAGGCCAGGGGCAGGTCGACCGTCACGGCATGCTCCTGGCCGACATAGCGCATGTCGGCGGCGCGCTCGATGACCACGCCATCGGCCCGCACGCCCGACTGCTCCAGCGCGGCGCGGCCCTCGTCCTCCATCGACTGGTAGGCGGCCTCGATCTCGTCGAACGAGACATCGTTCAACTTGCGGAACACCGAGCGCACGTAGTCGTAGCGCAGGTCGGAGAACAGCATGCCGTAGGCCGAGAAGTAGCCCGGCGCGTACGGGATGAGCACCTTGCGGATGCCGATCTCGCGGGCGATCGCCGAGGCATGCAGCGGTCCGGCGCCGCCATAGACCACCATCGTGAAGCTGCCGGCGTCCAGGCCGCGCTCGGTGGTCACGGCCTTCACGGCATGCGACATCTGCGTCACCGCGATGCGCAGGATGCCGTCGGCCGCCTCGGTCGGCTCGAGCCCCAGCGGCGTGGCCACGCGCTCGGCCATCTGGCGCTGGCAGGCGGCCATGTCGAGCCTGAGCTCGCCGCCGAGGAAGTTGTCGGCGTCGAGGCGTCCGAGCACCAGGTTGGCATCGGTCACGGTCGGCTCCTTGCCGCCACGGCCATAGGCCACCGGGCCGGGGATCGAACCCGCGCTCTGCGGCCCCACGCGCAGGGCGTTGCCGGTCTCGACGCGGGCGATCGAGCCGCCGCCGGTGCCGACCTCGTGGATGTCCATCATCGGGATCTGGATCGGCAGCGCGCGCTCGTAGCCGCCGATCAGCGCCGAGCCGGTCGTCAATGGCCGGCCCTCGCTGATCACGCCGGCCTTGGCGGTGGTGCCGCCCATGTCGAAGGCGATGGCGTCGCCCATGCCCAGCTGGGCGCAGATGGCCTGCGCGCCGATCACGCCGGCCGCCGGGCCCGACTCCAGCATGCGCACGCAGCCGACGCGGGCGTGCTCGATCGGGAACAGTCCGCCGGTGGACTGCACGACATAGAAGTCGCCCTCGAAGCCCTTGTCGGAGAGGTGCGTCTCCAGCTGGCCCAGGTACTGCGACACGCGCGGGCCGACATAGGCGTTGGCCACCACGGTGGAGACGCGCTCGAACTCGCGGTACTCCTGCGACAGCTCGTGCGAGGCCGAGACGAAGGCATGCGGCAGCTCCTCCTGCAGGATCTGCTTGACGCGCTGCTCGTGCGCCGGGTTGCGGTAGGAATGCAGCAGCAGCACCGCGACGGCCTCGATGCCCTGCCCCTTGAGCTCCTTGGCCAGCTCGCGCACCGCGCCCTCGTCCAGCGCCTTGTGCAGGCTGCCGTCGGCGCGCAGGCGCTCGGCGACCTCGAAGCGCAGCGAGCGCTTGACCAGCGGCTGGTGCTTGTTGAAGAACAGGTTGTAGGCATCGGGCCGGTTGACGCGGCCGATCTCGTAGATGTCGCGGAAGCCCTCGGTGATCAGCAGCGCCGTGTTGGCGCCGTTGCGCTCGAGCAGCGTGTTGATGGCGATGGTCGAGCCGTGCAGGAACAGCTGGCCGTTGCGCACGTCGATGTCGGCGCTGTCGAGCGTGGCCTGGATGCCATCGACGAGCTTGCCATGCGTCGACAGCGCCTTGCCGAACATCAGCCGGCCGGTGGCCTCGTCGAAGGCGGCCATGTCGGTGAAGGTGCCGCCGATGTCGACGGCGATGCGCAGGTGGGGAGCGGAGGTCTGTGCCATGGTGGGTGCGTCGCCTCAGGCGTCCGTTCCGATGCGGTTGCGCAGGATGCCCAGGCCGGTGATCTCGACCTCCACCACGTCGCCTTCCTTCATGTAGCGCGGCGGCTCGCGGCGGTCGCCGACGCCTCCGGGCGTGCCGGTGGCGATGACGTCGCCGGGCGACAGCGGCGTGAAGCGCGAGACGTATTCGATGATCGTGGGGATGTCGAAGATCAGGTCGCCGACGCTGGCGTGCTGCATCACCTCGCCGTTGACGCGCGTCTCCAGCGTGAGTGCGCCGACATCGGGCACCTCGTCGCGGGTCGCCAGGAACGGGCCGAACGGCGCCGTGCCGGGGAAGTTCTTGCCCGGCGTGAACTGGTGCGTGTGGCGCTGCCAGTCGCGCACGCTGATGTCGTTCAGGCAGGCGAAGCCGGCGATGTGCTCGAAGGCCTGGGCCTTGGGGATGTGGCGGCCGCCCTTGCCGATCACCAGGGCCAGCTCGCCCTCCCAGTCGAAGCGTTCGGAGAACGGGGGGCGCAGCACTTCGTCGCCATCGGCCGCCAGTGTGTCGTTGAAGCGCAGGAACAGCGACGGATGCTCGCTGTCGCCGCGCTTGGTCTCGGCCACGTGGGTCTTGTAGTTCAGTCCGACGCAGATGAACTTGGACGGGTTGGGAATGACCGGCAGGGCCCGCACGTCGTCGGCGCGCAAGGCCGTGCCTGCGTCCCGGGCGTTCTGTTCGAGTTCGGCCAGGGCACCGGCGCGCAGCACCGAGGCCAGGTCCGGATGGCGCACCAGGAAGTCGGCCGACGGCTGCAGATAGCGGTCGCCGTCCACGAGGCCATAGGACGCCTGTCCGGCGTGGTTGAAGCTGACGAGTTTCAAGCGTGTCTCCTTGGGATTCATCGCTGCGGACCGGGCTCGGAATGAGGCTCCTCACAGCGCATGGCACGACTTTAGGAACCTATGGCTTCTCCGGATAGATAGAATTCGGCGCCATCAGATCTGCCTGATCTGGCATGGCTCATGCGGGTAAATCCTATGAACGTCGCGATGGTCCGGTTATTCCTGGAAGTGCTCGAGGCCGGCAGCCTGAGCAAGGTCGCGGCCCGTCGTCAGACGGTGCAGTCGCATGTCAGCCGGCAGATCAGCGACTTCGAGGCCGACTTCGGCGGACCGCTGTTCCGCCGCACCGGCCGCGGCGTGGTGCCGACCGAGCTGGGCCGGCGCGCGGAACGGCGGCTGCGCGCCTGGCTGGCGGAGACCGACCGCCTGACGCAGGAGTTGCGCGAGGAATCGGGTCGGCTGCTCGGCGAGGTGCGCCTGGGCGTGATCCCTTCGGCGGCGCACCCGCTCATGACGCGGCTGTTCCAGGAACTGCGGCGGGACCACCCGGGTGTGCGCCTGAACATCACCGAGGCCCAGGGCACCGAGCTCAACGCCATGCTCGATGGCGGCGCCGTCGACATGGCGATCCTGTTCCGCTTCGACCGCCCGGGTGGCGCCAGCGACGAGCGCCTCCTGAGCGTCGCCCACACCTACCTGATCGCCGCGCCGGGCGATGCGCTCACGCGCGAGCCGACGATCGGGTTCTCGCGCCTGGCCGGCCTGCGCCTGGTGCTGCCCCGGCGCCCGAGCCACTGGCGCAACGCGCTCGACGAGGCGGCGCGCAGCCTGGGCTTCACCCTGGATTCGGTCGCCGAGGTGGACTCGCTGACGATGCAGAAGGAGCTGGTCGCGCACACGCCCGGTCTCTACTCGGTGATGGGCCCCTACTCGATCGCCGATGAACTCCATCGCGGCCGGCTGCAGGCCAGCCAGCTGATCGACCCCGACCTGTTCCGGCACGTGATGCTGGCCTTCCCCAAGCAGGGCAAGCTGTCGCCGGCGGGGCGCAAGGCGGCCGACATCATCGAGCGCCTGGCGGCGGACTGGGGGCATCGGATCACGGAACCGATGAAAGAATGAATGCAAAATGGCAAAATGCATGCATTCAATATTTTGGGAGAGATCACCATGGCCATGCTGACAGTTCGCAATCTTTCCGAAGAGGTGCACCGTGCCCTCCGCGCCCGTGCTGCTCAGCACGGCCAGAGTATGGAGGCCGAAGTGCGCGAGATTTTGGAGTCAGCGATCAGCCCCAAGGGTCGCGTGAAGCTGGGTTCGCTCCTGGCAGACATGGGCCGCCAAGCCAAGCTGAGCGATGAAGAATTCGCGGTGTTCGAGCAGGTGCGCGACAAGGCGCCCGCGCGTCCGGTGAGCTTCGAATGATCTTGCTCGACACCAATGTGATGTCGGAGCCGCTTCGCCACGCACCTGAGCCCCGAGTGATCAAGTGGATCGATGCCCAGGCGATGGAGACCTTGTTCCTTTCCGCAATCACGGTTGCGGAATTGCGGGCGGGTGTCTCCCTGCTGCCGGCCGGCAAGCGACGCGTAGGCCTGCAAGAGAACTTGGAAAAGCGCGTGCTGCCTCTGTTTGCTGGCCGAGTGCTGCCCTTTGACTTGGCCTGCACCCAGGCCCATGCGGCGCTGATGGCCAAGGCCCGCAGCACTGGCTTGGCCGTAGCCACGGCCGATGGCTACATCGCGGCGATCGCGGCAGCCAACGGCTTCGCTGTTGCGACCAGAGACACCAGCCCATTTGAGGCGGCGGGCGTCACAGTCATCAACCCATGGGCTCAGGTGTAACCCATGCGCAGGCCCATGCGGAGTTCGCCCCCGTACTTTTTTTACTTTGACTTGGCCTGCACCCAGGCCCATGCGGCGCTGATGGCCAAGGCCCGCAGCACTGGCTTGGCCGTAGCCACGGCCGATGGCTACATCGCGGCGATCGCGGCAGCCAACGGCTTCGCTGTTGCGACCAGAGACACCAGCCCATTTGAGGCGGCGGGCGTCACAGTCATCAACCCATGGGCTCAGGTGTAACCCATGCGCAGGCCCATGCGGAGTTCGCCCCCGTACTTTTTTTATCGCGGCTGAAGCCGCGCCTGTTCCGCAGGAGCGGGGCGGCGAAAACGATGCGTGCTTGCGCGCCATCTACGCCAACGGCACCGAAAGCAATCTGCTGCGCCGCAGGTTGCACAACTTGAATCGCATGAAGCTCGAAAACATCTTTCATCGTCTATTTGGTGCTGCTCAACTGGATTTGACGATAGAAGATCGTTTCGGCAATTCAGTTAAACCAAGGGAGTGGTTTTTAGTGCCACTTCATGTGATTGACCAAGTGGTACAGCGCATTCAAGACGGCTCGATCACCAGAACGACACATGACCTCAACACGGCTCAACTGATCGAGGACGGCTGGCAATAGACATTCCCTCTTCTCCACAGAATGTGTGCTTGGCAATCCAACCCAGCACTAGTCTGACTTGTCTGGATTCAGCAATTGAAACGGTAATGAAACAGACTCTGATGACGACGTTTTTGCCACACTGGCTGCATCTCGAACATGTACCGCCCCCCGCTGCGGCTGCGCCATCATCTTGGCGATGCCGCGCAGGATGTGGATCTCCTCCACTGTCGGCCGCGCCCGGTTGAACAGCTGCTGCAGGCGCGGCATCAGCTTCTTCGGCGCGGCCGGGTCGAGGAAGCCGATCTCCACCAGCGAGCGCTCCCAGTGGTCGAGCATGCCGGCGACGGCGCGGGCATCGGCGGCCTCGGTGGGCGCGACCGATTCGGTGACGGGGAAGCCGCCCAGCGCCAGGCGCCATTCGTAGGCCACCAGCTGGATCGCGGCGCCCAGGTTGAGCGAGCCGAACTTCGGATCGGCCGGGATGCTGAGCGCGACATTGCAGCGGTAGACGTCCTCGTTCCTCATGCCGAAGCGCTCGGAGCCGAACAGGAAGCCGACGTGCTCGGGCGTCGGCGAGCGGCCGAGCGGCTCCAGGTGCTCGCGCGGCGTGCGCGTGGGCGGGCCGAAGTCGCGCGGGATCATGGCGGTGGCGCACAGGTGCGTCACGCCGTCGAGCGCCTCGTCAAGCGTGTCGACGATGCGCGCGTTGGCCAGCACGTCGAGGGCGCCGCTGGCGCGCTGGATGGTCTCCTCGCGGCGCAGCACGTTGGCCCAGCGCGGCGCGACCAGCACGAGGTCGCCGAAACCCATGGTCTTCAGGGCGCGCGCGGCGGCGCCGACATTGCCGGCATGACTGGTCTGGATCAGGATGAAGCGGGTGCGCATGGCGAACGTGAAGGCGACGGGACGACGGCGGACGCCCGGTAAAATCCCCGATTCTCGCCGCCCCGCATCGCCGGTCCGCGCTCGCCACGGTCGCTCCGCTCCGCTTCCCGCCGCACTCCGCACCCTTCGCTCTTCCCACAATCCATGTCGTCGCCCAATCTCCATCCCATGCTCAACGTGGCCGTCAAGGCCGCACGCGCCGCCGGCGCCATCATCAACCGCGCGGCGCTCGACGTCGAGGCGGTGCGCGTCTCCCAGAAGCAGGTCAACGACTTCGTCACCGAGGTCGACCACGCGGCCGAGCAGATCATCATCGAGACCCTGCTGGGCGCCTACCCGGGCCATGGCATCCTGGCCGAGGAATCGGGCAACGAGCACGGCGCCAAGGACTCCGACTACGTCTGGATCATCGATCCGCTCGACGGCACGACCAACTTCATCCACGGCTTCCCGGTCTACTGCGTGTCGATCGCGCTGTCGGTCAAGGGCAGGATCGAGCAGGCGGTGGTCTACGACCCGACCCGCAACGACCTGTTCACCGCCACCCGCGGCCGGGGCGCCTACATGAACGACCGCCGCATCCGCGTGAGCAAGCGCGTGCGGCTGCCCGAGTGCCTGATCTCCACCGGTTTCCCGTTCCGCACCGGCGACAACTTCAAGCAGTACCTGGCCATCATGGCCGACCTGATGCCGCGCTTCGCCGGCCTGCGCCGTCCGGGCGCCGCCGCGCTCGACCTCGCCTACGTGGCGGCCGGCTTCACCGACGGCTTCTTCGAGACCGGCCTGCAGCCGTGGGACGTGGCGGCGGGTTCGCTGCTGGTGATCGAGGCCGGCGGCCTGATCGGCAACTTCACCGGCGAGGCCGACTTCATGACGCATCGCGAATGCCTGGCCGCCGCGCCGCGCATCTACGGCCAGATCGTGCCGCTGCTGTCCAAGTACTCGAAGTTCGCCGGCGTCGACGAGAAGATGCGCGCCAGCGACCGCATGCGCGCCGTGGCCTCGTCCTCGCGCGCCGAGTCCGATCCCTCGGCCGACACCAGTGGCGACCTCTACGCCCGCAGCACCGTCGGCCTGCACGAGAGCGACGCCGGCGACGCGGAAGCGGCTCCCGCGCCGGCCGCCGCGCCGGCGCCGCGCCGCCTCACGCGCGTGAAGCGCGAGCCGGGCGCTCCGGCGCCCGAGGCGGCGGCACCGCGCGCCGGCGCGCGGCCGACCCCGACGATCGCGCCCGCCATGCCGGCCGCGCCCGTCGCACCCGCCGCCGCCGCGCCGGTGGACGCGCCGGTGTCCGAACCCGCGCCCGCGCCCGAGGCCGCCGCCGCGCCCGCGACGCCCGCGCTGGAGGAGGTCCAGACCGGTCCGTTCGAGACATCGGCCGACGTCCCCGGGTTCGACGACGCCGCCGACGACCACGCCGATCGCGCCGAACCGCCCGCAGAGGGCGAACCGACCCCGCGCTGACATGCGGTCCCCGCGCGCGGCCGTCCTGCGCACCCGCGCCGCGATGCGGGTCGCGCTGAGCCACTACATCGCCAACGGCCTGTCGGTCGCGCTCGGGCTGCTGGTGATCTCGGCCTGCGTGCATGTCTGGCTGGGCGCCTTCGCGGCCTCGGCCGCCGCCGTCGGCGCCATCGTTGCCGCGCCGCCCGACCTGCCCGGCCCGCGCCGCGGCAAGTTCCTGCAGATGCTGCCGGCGCCACTGATCGGCGTGCCGCTGTTCTTCGCCGTGCAGATGCTGCACGCGGCGCCGATCCGCCTGGGCCTGCTGCTGGTGCCCGCCACCTTCCTCGCCTTCACGGCCATGGCCTGGGGCAAACGCGGCATCCCGATCGCCATCTCGGTGATGTTCTCGATGATCTTCTCGATGGCCACGCACCGCCCCTCGGGGCTGGAGGAGGCCTTCGAGCGCACGCTGCTGTTCGGGCTGGGCGCCGGGCTGTACGTGCTCTACGCGACGCTGGCCAATCTGGCGCTCAACGGGCGCTACCGGGTGCAGGCCGTGGCCGACGTACTGCTGTCGCTGGCCGCGCTGATGCGCACCGAGGCGCGGCAGTTCACGCCGTGCGACGAGTCCGGCGACGTGCGCGAGACGCCCGCGCCGGTGCTCGGCCAGCTGCTGCGCGAGCAGGCCGCGCTGGCCGACCAGATCCAGGCCACGCGTGACATCGTGCTGGAGTCGCCGCGCACCGCGCACCGCCAGCGCCTGGCGGGCATGCTGATCGTGGTGCTGGAGATGCGCGACCAGCTGCTCGCGAGCGAGCTCGACCTCGACGTGCTGCAGTCGCAGCCGGCCCACGCGCGCGCCCTGGCCGAGATGCGCCGCGTGCTGGAGGAGCTCGCCGACGCCACCGCCGCGCTGGCCGATTCGCTGCTGCTCGGGCGCTATCCCGATCGCGTGCGCGACCGCCGCGACGAGCTGATGGCGATCCGCGTCGCCGACGAGGCCGGCCCCGGCGCCGCCGCGACCGGGCCGACGGCTGCATTGCTCGCGCGCGGCCTGGCCAGCCGCATCGGCCACATGAACGACGAGGTGCTGCGGCTGTCGGCGCTGGCGCGCGGCGAGCGCGAGCCCGACCTGGCGGTGGTGCGCGCCAACTGGCAGATGTTCGTCAGTCCCACGGCCTGGTCGTGGGCGCCCCTGCGCGCCCTGTGGCGCTGGGACGCGCCGCCCTTGCGCCACGCGATCCGGGCGGCATTGGCGATCGCCACGGGCTATGGCGTGGCGGTGCTGCTGCCCTGGGGCTCGCACGACTACTGGATCCTGCTGACCATCGTCGTCGTGCTGCGCGGCAGCCTCTCGCAGACCCTGGAGCGGCGCAACCACCGGGTGGCCGGCACGCTGCTGGGCTGCGTGCTCGCGCTGGCGCTGCTGTCGGGCCATCCGGACGCCCTCACGCTGCTGGCCGCGTCGGTGGTGGCGCAGGCCATCGCCCACGGCTTCGCGGTGCGGCGCTACCTGATCACGGCGGTGGCGGCGACGGTGCTGGGCCTGGTGCAGGCGCACCTGCTCAACACCGGCGCCGCGCCCTCCTTCGCCCTGTTCGAGCGCGTCGCCGACACGCTGATCGGCGCCGCCATCGCCTGGGGCTTCTGCTACGTGCTGCCATCCTGGGAACGCACCCAGATCCCGGCGCTGGTGGCGCGCGTGCTGAAGGCGCAGGCGCGCCACGCGCGGCTGGCGCTCGGCCTCGGCCAGCTGCAGGCGATGGAGAGCAGTCCCGAGCTCGACTGGCGCCTGGCGCGCAAGGAGGCCTTCGACAGCCTGTCGGCGCTGGTGCAGGCGACGCAGCGCTCGCTCTCCGAGCCGCGCGCGGTGCGCCCGCCGATCGCGCCGCTGGAGCACCTGCAGGCCCACAGCTACCAGCTGCTGGCCCAGCTCAGCGCCGTCAAGTCGATGCTGGTGCTGCGGCGCGACCGCCTGACCGCGACCGAGATCGCCGGCCCGCTGCGGCGCACGGCCGAGCGCATCGAGGCCGCCATCGGCAGCACGCCGCCGCCCGGCACGGCCACGCCGGCCAGTGCCAGCTCCACCACCCTGGCCGGCGCGGTGCGCCTGCCCGATCCGTTCGACAACGACATCAGTCCCTGGATGCTGCGCCGGCTCGACCTGGCCAGCGGCATCGCGCTGCAGCTGCGCGACGACGCGGCACGCATCCTGCAAGCGCCGCAAGGCGACGAGGCCGACCCCGCGTCGGCCGCCGCGTCCGCCGGCATCGCCCGGTCGAGCGCTTCCCTCCCCCCCTCCGGCATTCCCGATTCCCCCTCCAACCCGACTTCCTGAAGGACCCCCTGAAACGATGAACTTCGACCTCCTGCTCTCCCACCCCTGGTTCGGCCCCCTGCTCGGCGCGCTGATCGCCGTGCCGCTCGCGCTCGTCGCGCATCGCGTCGCCACCCTGATCCTGCGGCGCGTGACGCGCGGCACCCCCGTCGTGCACACCATGCTGCTCAACCTGAGCGCGGCGGCGCAGCTGCTGCTGCCGCTGGTGGCCTTGCAGGTGGTGTGGCAGGCGGCGCCGGACGACCTGCGCTTCATGAACGGCGTGCGCCACCTCAACGGCGTGCTGCTGATCGCGGCGGCGACCTGGGTGGGCATCAAGGCCATCAACGGTTTCGCCAACGGGCTGATCGCCAAGTACCCGTACGACGTCACCGACAACCTGCAGGCGCGCCGCATCCTGACGCAGACGCGCGTGCTGGCGCGCACCGCCATCACGCTGCTGCTGCTGGCCGGGGCCTCGATGATCCTGATGACCTTCCCCGGCGCGCGGCAGGTGGGCGCCAGCCTGCTGGCCTCGGCCGGCGTGATCGGCATCGTGGCCGGCCTGGCGGCCAAGCCGGTCTTCAGCAACCTGATCGCCGGCCTGCAGATCGCGCTGTCGCAGCCGATCCGCATCGACGACGTGCTGGTGGTCGAAGGCGAATGGGGCCGCGTGGAGGAGATCACCGGCACCTTCGTCGTGCTGCGCATCTGGGACGACCGGCGCCTCATCCTGCCGCTGTCCTACTTCATCGAGAAGCCGTTCCAGAACTGGACGCGCAGCAGCTCGCAGCTGCTGGGCTCGGTGTTCGTCTACACCGACTACGGCATGCCGATCGACCCGCTGCGCGCCGAGGTCGAGCGCCTGGTGAAGGCGGCCCCGCAATGGGACGGCCGCTTCTTCAACGTGCAGGTGACCGACGCCACCGAACGCACGATGCAGGTGCGCGTGCTGTGCACCGCCGCCTCGTCGTCGCTGGCCTTCGACCTGCGCTGCGCGGTGCGCGAGGGACTGATCGGCTTCATGCAGCGGGAGTACCCGCAGTTCCTGCCGCGGATGCGGATCGACGAATCGGCGGGGGCGGTGCTGCGGCCGCTGGACCCGGCGGGCCGCTGACGCGCGGATCGCGCATCGCGCATCGCGCATTGGGCATGCCGGGCGTGGTCTTGGCTTCCTGACGCCCGCATCGCGGCACTGCATCAGCCCAGACGATGGCCGTCGTCAATACATATTCTGGTGGAGGCAGTTCTTCTCGCATTTGTAAGTGAATCAATATAAATTCTTACATTTACAAACGAGTAGAAAAAATGTCTCCTAAATTCGTATTTAGTGCTCTGGCTGTCGCGGGCCTGCTGGGTTGCGGTGGCGGCTCCGATGATGGCACTGCGATACCGGGTGGCATGTCCGCAGCGGTCGCGCCCTCTCCGTCCACCACCTCTTCCGCCGAGGGCCTCTGGCAAGGCACGACTTCCGCAAGTCGCACCTTGCGCGCCGTCGTGCTTGAGGACGGCACTTATTGGGCACTCTATTCGGGCGTCAACAATCCCAATGTGATCGCGGGTGTTGTCCAAGGCAGTGGCATCTCGTCGCCTGGCAGTTTCTCGTCGGCCAATGGTCGGGATTTCAGCATCGAGGCCGCTTACATCGCCGATGCGACGCTCTCTGCCAGCTACAGCGCCAAGCAGTCCTTCAATGGTTCGCTGACCGATCAGGCCAGCGGCGGCGCCGTCAGCTTCACCTCGACCTACCGCTCGATCTATGAACAGAGCGCGTCGCTTTCGGCGCTGGCCGGTACCTACAGCGGGACTGCGGCCACGGGCAGCGGGACGAATCGCACCACGATTGCGATCGACTCGTCCGGTTTCGTATCCGGCACCAGCAATGACGGCTGTCGCTTCAATGGCAGCGCCAGCGTGCACCGGACCGTCAATGTCTATGACGTGACCATCGTCTTCCAAGGCGGCACCTGCGCGAATGGCACATCCACCACGAACGGCATCGCTTACCTGGAAGGATCTAATCTTTATTCGGCCGCGCTCAACACGGCGCGCAGCAATGGCTTTGTGGTGACAGCGGCCAGAACCAATGCAGCGGTCACCACGATAACGACCGGCAACGCCAGCGCGGTTTCCACTCCCACCGCCAGTGGCAATAGTGGCTGTGGCTCTCGGGGCGGACCGGGCTATCGCTTGAGAAATGGCAATTGTGCCAGCTGGGACGATTACTACAGAGGACGTACTTGAGAAGCCCGTCAGCATCGACTTTCTTGAGCCAGCCAAGCGCACACGGAATTCCTGAAATCGAGACGTCATAATCAGATGGTTCGCAGCAAATTAATTGCCGCGACAAGGGAGGCGAGTCTCCTCTGGGGACTCGATGATTAAAACCTGATATTCAGAAATATAAGATGCGAGTTAATTACAACATTATCATTATTGCTTTCGCTGCCGTGATGTCGACGGGATGTGCTTCCGTCAACATGGCCCCCAGCAGGAGTCCGACCAAGCCAAACAATTCGATGTTCCCGGGCCGGGAAACGCCGGCCTCTATGTCTATCGCAACAGCTTTGTAGGCAAGGCATTAAAGAAGGACCTCTGGGTCGATGGCAAATGCCTCGGAGAAAGCGCTTCCGGGGTTTTCTTCTACACGCAAGTCGAAGGCAACAAGAAACACAAAATCGAGACGGAGTCCGAGTTCTCTCCCAATGCGCTCGAGTTGTTCGTGGAGACGGGAAAGAATTACTTCGTACGTCAGTTCATCAAGATCGGCGCTTTCGTGGGCGGCGCCGATCTCGAAGTCATCCCGGAGGAACAGGGCAAGACTGATGTGACCCAACTCGGCCTGGCACAGCCGGGCACCTGCGAGAAGTAGGCAGCGGCCGGATCGCAGGCCCTGGAGGTAGGTCCACGAAGGGGCGTAGTTCACCTTTTCGGCGGGACGGATGTTGCTGGAAAATCGTCGTCGATTTCACTTCCATCACGCCCTTCCCCATGACGTCCCACCCCCTCCTGCGCCGCGCCTTCGCGGCCTTCCTCGTCGCCGCGCCGCTGCTGTCGGCCCAGGCCCAGGCCCGGGCACCGGCTCCCGCCACCCCCCTCGACGCCCCGCTCCACATCGTCGTCGGCTATGCCCCCGGCGGCGCCACCGACCGCGTCGCGCGGCTGGTCGGCGAGAAGCTGGGCGCCAGACTGGGCGTGCCGGTGATCGTCGACAACAAGCCCGGGGCCGGTGGGCGGCTGGCGGCGCAGCAGGTGCGCGCCACCCCGGCGAACCAGAATGTCGTCATGGTGGCCAACCCGGCCGTGATGGTGGTGGCGCCCCTGGTCTTCAAGGACAACGGCTACGACGCCGAGCGCGACTTCGTGCCGATGTCCAACGTCAACGAATACGAATTCGCGCTGGCCGTGGCCGCCGCGGTGCCGGTCAAGGAGCTGTCGCACCTGGTGGCCTGGATGCGCGCCAATCCCCGGCAGGCCAACTTCGGCGTGCCGGCCACCGGCAGCCTGCCGCACTTCTTCGCGCTGATGCTGGGCCAGAAGGCCGACGTCAAGGCCGAGGTGATCGGCTACAAGGGCTCCAGCCCGCTGCTCAACGACCTGATGGGCGGCCAGGTGCCGATCGCGGTCGACACGCTCGACAGCGTCGTCGCGCAGCACGAGGCCGGCAAGCTCCGCCTGCTGGCGGTCTCGGGCGCGAAGCGCTCGCCCTTCGCACCGGACGTGCCGACCTTCCGCGAGGCCGGCCTCGACCTGGTGGGCACCGGCTGGAATGTCTTCTTCGCCCCGGCGACGATGCCGCGCGAGAAGGTCGCGCGCATCTCGCAGGCGGTGCGCGAGGTCATGCAGGACCCCGACACGCAGCGCAGGTTCAGGGACGCGCGCCTGACTCCCGTGACGAGCACGCCCGAGCAGACCGCCGCCATGCTGCGCGCCTATCGCGCCCAGTGGGCGCCGGTGGTGACGACATCGGGCTACCAGCCCTGAGCGGCCCCGGCTGCGCCATCCCGTCCGCCGCTCCCTCCGCCGCCATGTCCGCCCCACCGTCCGCTTCCATCCCCACCTCCGAAACCATGTCGTCCCCGTCGTCCCTCCCCTCCGCCCGGCGTCCCAACATCATCTTCATCGTCGCCGACGACCTGGGCTTCGCCGACCTCGGCTGCTATGGCGGACGCGAGCCGGTCTCGCCCGTGCTCGACGGCCTGGCCGCGCGCGGCCTGCGCTTCACGCAGGGCTATGCCAACTCGCCGGTGTGCTCGCCGACGCGCTTCGCGATGATCACGGCGCGCTACCAGTACCGCCTGCGCGGCGCCGCCGAGGAGCCGATCCGCAGCGGCGACCGCGCCAACACCACGCTGGGCCTGCCGACCGACCACCCGACCCTGCCCTCGCTGCTGAGGGCGGCGGGCTATCGCACCGCGCTGGTG
Source organism: Variovorax sp. PEI5 (assembly GCF_056679935.1). Classification (NCBI taxonomy): domain Bacteria; kingdom Pseudomonadati; phylum Pseudomonadota; class Betaproteobacteria; order Burkholderiales; family Comamonadaceae; genus Variovorax; species Variovorax sp. PEI5. The sequence goes on along the minus strand of NZ_CM155257.1, from coordinate 527,571 downwards.
GGCAAGTGGCACCTGGGCTATCCGCCTACCTTCGGTCCGCTGCGCTCGGGCTACGAGGAATTCTTCGGCCCGATGTCCGGCGGCGTCGACTACTTCACCCACTGCGACTCGCGCGGCACGCACGATCTGTGGCTGGGCGAGGAGGACTGCCGGCAGGACGGCTACCTGACCGACCTGCTGTCGCGGCGCGCGGTCGACTATGTCGAGCGCATGGCCGCGCAGCCCGGGGACGCGGCGCAGCCGTTCTTCCTGAGCCTGCACTACACCGCGCCGCACTGGCCCTGGGAGACGCGCGACGACGCCGGCCGCGCGCCGCAGGTCAAGGACAACCTGTTCGACCTCGCCGGCGGCAGCATCCACCGCTACCGCGAGATGATCCGGCACATGGACGAGGGCATCGGCTGGGTCATGGCCGCGCTGGAGCGCCACGGCCTGGCCGACGACACCCTGGTGGTCTTCACCAGCGACAACGGCGGCGAGCGCTTCTCGGACAGCTGGCCACTGGTCGGCGGCAAGATGGACCTGACCGAGGGTGGCATCCGCGTGCCCTGGATCGCGCACTGGCCGGCCGGCATCGCGCCGGGCGGCACCAGCGCGCAGCACTGCCTGACGATGGACTGGTCGGCCACGATGCTCGATCTCGCCGGCGCGACGCCCGATGCGGCCCATCCGCTCGATGGCGTGTCGCTGCGCCCGGTGCTGCGCGACGCGGCCCACGTGTTCCGCCGGCCGATGCACTGGCGCATGAACCACCGCGACCAGCGCGCCCTGCGCGATGGCGACTGGAAGTACCTGCAGGTCGACGGCAACGAATACCTGTTCGACCTGAGCGCCGACGAACGCGAGCGCGCCAACCAGGCGAAGCGCCAGCCCGAGCGCCTGGCCGCCCTGCGCGCCGACTGGCTGGCCTGGAACGCCACCATGCCGCCGATCCCGGCCGACGCGACGGTGAGCCTGGGCTACTCGGTCAAGGACATGCCGAGCCGCTGAGCAGGCGCGCCCGCGTCCTCACCAGGGCAGCACCTGGCCACCATAGGCGCGGAAGCCGCCGGTGTCGGCCGGCGCGAGCCCATCGATCACCGCGAGCAGGTCGGCGGCGGCGTCATCGGCCGCGCGGCCGATCTCGGCGCCACGGAATGGCGCCGACAGCGACGAGTCGACCGTGCCCGGATGCAATGCCACCAGCACGGCATGGGGGTTGCCGCGCGCGACCTCGATGGCGGCGGTCCTGACGAACATGTTGAGCGCGGCCTTGGAAGCGCGATAGCTGTACCAGCCGCCCAGCCGGTTGTCGCCGATGCTGCCGACCTTGGCCGAGAGCACGGCCAGCACGCCGCGCTCGCGGTCGAGCAGGGGCGCGAAATGCGCCAGCACCAGGGCCGGCCCGAACGCGTTGACGCGGAAAGTCGCCTCCATCTGCGCATAGCTCAACTGCCCCAGGCGCTTCTCGGGCATGAAGCCGTCCGTGTGCAGCAGGCCGGCGGCATTGACGATCAGATGGAACGGCCCCCGGTCCTTCAGGGCGGCGGCCGCCGCCGCGATGCTCGCCTCGACCCCGAAATCCACCGCCGGCACCGAGCCACGGCCGAGCCGCGTCACGCCGGCGCAGCGCGGATCGGCTTCGAGCCGGCGTGCCAGCGCACCACCGATGGCGCCGGAGGCGCCCAGCACCAGGGCGCGGAAACCCGCCGGAAAGGACTGCATGGATCGACTCCTGTGGTTGGAAGGAACCCCATCGTAGCGATCCCGACGATGGCATTTACCGGAGCTTTACGATCCTATCTAGATACAAATCAGATATATCTTTTATAGTGGCGCATCTTCCATCAAGGAGCGTCCCATGCGACACGTCCATCATTCCTTTGCCTGCCACCATCGCCATGGCGACCACGACGGCGCCCACGGCGAGGGCCCGGCCGGCCGCACCGGCCCCGAGGACCGGCCAGCACGCGGCGGCGGTGGCCGTCGTGGCGGCGGCGGCGGCGGCGGCGGCGGCGGCGGCGGCCGCATCTTCGGCCACGGCGGCCTGCGCTTCGTGCTGCTGCAGCTCATCGCCGACAAGCCCTCGCACGGCTACGAACTCATCAAGGCGATCGAGGACCGGCTCGGCGGCAGCTATGCGCCGAGTCCCGGCATCGTCTATCCCACGCTCACCCTGCTCGAGGAGCTGGGCCACCTGGACATCGACACCGCCGATGGCAGCAGCCGCAAGCGCTATCGCGCCACCGAGGCCGGCCGCGAGTACCTGGCCGCCCATCGCGCGACCACCGACGAGCTGATGGCGCGCATGCAGGGCGGCGCCGATGGCGCCGGACCGCGCGGCGGCCGGCCGCCCCAGGTCACGCGCGCCATCGAGAACCTGAAGCTCGCCATGCGCATGCGCCTGTCGGGCGAACCCCTGACGCCGGCCCAGGCCAGCGCCTTCGCCGCCGTGCTCGATCACGCGGCCCAGCAACTGGAGCAGATCTGATGGACGACACCCTCGCCACCCCGACCGACGAGCGCGCGCCGCGGCGCGTGCGCCATGCCCTGCGCTTCCGGGCGCTCGATGTGCGCGCGGTCGAGCGGATCACGCCGCACCTGGTGCGCGTGACGCTCGAAGGCGCCGATCTGGCGGGCTTCCACAGCCCCGGCTTCGACGACCATGCGAAGCTGTTCTTCCCCGACGAGGCCACCGGCGTGCTGACGCTGCCGACCCTCGGAGCGGATGGTCCGGTCTGGCCCGAGGGCCGCAAGCCGACGATGCGCGACTACACGCCGCGCCATTTCGATGCCGGGGCCGGCACGCTGGAGATCGACTTCGCACTGCACGTCGCCGGTCCGGCCACGCGCTGGGCCGAACGGGCCGCGCCCGGCCAGCGCCTGGGCGTGGGCGGGCCGCGTGGCTCGTTCCTGGTGCCGACCGCGTTCGATGGCCATGTGCTGATCGGCGACGACACCGCCCTGCCGGCGATCTCGCGCCGCCTGGCCGAGCTGCCCGCCGGCGCCCGCGCGCTGGTGCTGGCCGAGGTCGACGGCCCGGCCGACCACGTCGCGCTGCCGAGCGCGGCCGACGTGACGCTGATCTGGGTCCACCGCGAGCAGGCGGCGACCGCCGCCCCGCCCCTGCTCGACGCCCTGCGCGGCGCCACCCTGCCGGCGGGCGACATCCATGCCTGGATCGGCTGCGAGTCGGCGGCGGCCAAGGCCCTGCGCGCGCACCTGGTCGGCGAGCGCGGGCTGAATCCGAAATGGGTCCGGGCCTCGGGCTACTGGCGCCGGGGCAGCGCCGCGACGCACGACACGCACGAGGACTGAGCATCGGCCGGGGGCGCGCGGCGCCGGCCCAGCCGGCCCACCCGACTGGATCCGCTCAGGCCGGCGACACGTCGCCGAGCGCCCACGCCACGTGCTCGCGCACCAGCGCGCTCGGATGCTCGCGTCGCGTCGCCAGCGCCGCCGCCGCGTCCGTCGCGCCGGCGTGTCGCGCGTTGCCCAGCGCGACGGCGATGTTGCGCAGCCAGCGCTCGTGGCCGATGCGCCGGATCGGGCTGCCCTCGGTGCGGCGCAGGAACTCGTCCTCGGTCCAGGCGAAGAGCTCGGCCAGCGCGCGGCCGGCGAGTCCCTCGCGCGCATCGAAGTCCGGTAGCGTGCTCCTGCGCGCGAACTTGTTCCAGGGACAGGTCAGCTGGCAGTCGTCGCAGCCATAGATGCGGTTGCCGATCAGGGAGCGCAGCTCGACCGGGATGGCGCCCGGATGCTCGATCGTCAGGTAGGAGATGCAGCGCCGGGCGTCGAGCCGCTGCGGCGCGACGATGGCGCCGGTCGGGCAGATGTCGATGCAGGCCGTGCAGCGGCCGCAATGCGGCGTGACCGGCGCGCTCGGCGGCAGCGCCATGTCGACATAGATCTCGCCCAGGAAGAACATCGAGCCGGCGTCGCGGTCGAGCACCAGCGTGTGCTTGCCGCGCCAGCCCTGGCCGCTGCGCGCGGCCAGCTCGGCCTCCAGCACCGGGGCCGAGTCGGTGAAGGCCCGGTGACCGAAGGCGCCGACCTCGTCGGCGATGCGCGCGGCCAGCGTGGCCAGCCGCGAGCGCAGCACCTTGTGATAGTCGCGGCCCCGCGCGTAGAGCGAGACGATGCCCTCCGAGGGGCGCTCCAGGCGCGCGAACTCGATCGCCTGCCAGTCCGGCGGCGTGGCGCGCGGCAGGTAGTCCATGCGCGCCGTGATGACCGATGCCGTGCCCGGCACCAGCTCGGCCGGCCGGGCGCGCCGCGTGCCATGCGCGGCCATGTAATGCATCTCGCCATGGAACCCCTGGGCCAGCCACTGCATCAGACCCGGCTCCGCGCTCGACAGGTCGATGCCGGCGATGCCGATTTGGGAGAATCCCAATTCCCGGGCCAAGGCCTGAATCCGAATGACGAGTTGATGGCTGCCGATCACTTGCCGATTGTAGAAACCCCTCCCGTGCCGCCGGCCCCCGGCGCGCCGGACATCCGCGTCGCCGTCATGGCGTGGCGCGACGAGGCCGACACCGAGGCCTTCGCGCGCGCGCTCGCGGCCCAGCCGGCATTGCGCGATGCCTTCGTCGCGCTGCATGGCGACCTCGGCGCCGGCAAGACCACCTTCGTGCGGCACCTGCTGCGCGCGTTGGGCATCGCGGGGCGCATCAAGAGCCCGACCTACGCGGTCGTGGAGCCGCACGAGACGCCCGACGGCCTGGCCATCCACCACTTCGACTTCTATCGCTTCGGCGACCCGCGCGAATGGGACGATGCGGGTTTTCGCGACATCTTCGCCGCCGGTGGCCTCAAGCTCGCAGAATGGCCGGACAACGCCGCCGGCCGCCTGCCCGTCGCCGATCTCGACCTGCGCATCGACGCCCGGGCCGACGACAGCCGCCAAGTGACGCTGGAAGCGCGCACGACGCTCGGCCTCAAGCTGCTGGCGACTCTGGCCGATACCACCGACAAGGGTCCGACGATCGCGGCCCCTCCACCATCTCCTTCATGACCCAGGCCCCGAACAAATCCCCCGCCTCGCGTCGCGCCCTCCTCAAGGCCGGCAGCCTCGTCCTCCTGCTGGGCGCCCAGGACATCGCGCGCGGCGCGAGCATCATGGCCGTGCGCGTCTGGCCGGCGACCGACTACACCCGCGTCACCATCGAATCCGATGGTCGCCTGCAGACCCAGCAGCTGGTGGTGGGCAGCCCGCCGCGCCTGGCGATCGACATCCAGGGCATCGACCTCAATCCGGCGCTGCGCGACCTGGTGCGGCAGATCAAGCCCGGCGACCCCTACATCGACGGCCTGCGCGTGGGCCAGTACGCACCGGGCGTGGTGCGGATCGTGTTCGACCTCAAGCAGGCGGTGCAGCCGCAGGTCTTCTCGCTCGCGCCGGTCGCCGCCTACCGCCACCGGCTGGTGCTCGACCTCTATCCGGAACAGCCGGTCGATCCGATGGAGGCCCTGATCGCCGACCGGCTGCGCACCGCGCCGGCGGTGTCGATGGCGCCGGCGCCACCGGCGCCGCCGGCGCCCTCCATCGCATCGGGCCCGGTCGGCGCCGATCCGCTGGGCGAGCTGATGGCGCAGCAGGCCGACCGCGTGCAGGACGGCGTGCCCACCGGGCCCGGGAACGGCAACTGGCCGGTCGTGCCGGCCACGCCGTCGATCCCGCTGCCGACCCGGCCACCCGCCATCGCCGCCGCTCCCACGGTGCGCCCGCCGCCACCGGCCGCGCCCCTGCCCTCGCAGCTGCCCCCGCCCATGGCCTCGGCGCCGCCACCGCCCAGCCTCCCGGCCGCGCGGCGCAGCATCGCCACGCCCAACCGGACCGACCGCATCATCATCGTCGCCCTCGACCCCGGCCATGGTGGCGAGGACCCCGGCGCGACCGGACCCAACGGCACGCGCGAGAAGGACATCGTGCTGCAGGTGGCGCACCGCCTGCGCGACCGCATCAACGCGGCCAGCGTCGGCGGCAGTCCGATGCGCGCCTTCCTCACGCGCGATGCCGACTTCTTCGTGCCGCTGGGCATGCGGGTGCAGAAGGCGCGACGCGTGCAGGCCGACCTGTTCGTCAGCATCCACGCCGATGCCTTCACCAATCCGGACGCGCGCGGCGCCAGCGTGTTCGCGCTCAGCCAGTCGGGAGCGTCGAGCTCGGCCGCGCGCTGGCTGGCCAACAAGGAGAACCAGGCCGACAAGGTCGGTGGCGTGAATGTCGGCAGCCACGAGGCGCAGGTCCAGCGCGCGCTGCTGGACATGAGCACCACGGCGCAGATCAACGACAGCCTGCGGCTGGGCTCGGCGATGCTCGGCGAGATCCAGCGCATCGGCGCGCGGCTGCACAAGGCCGGCGTCGAGCAGGCCGGCTTCGCGGTGCTGAAGGCGCCCGACATCCCCAGCGTGCTGGTCGAGACCGCCTTCATCAGCAACCCGGAGGAGGAAGCGAAGCTGCGCAGCGCGCAATACCAGGACGACTTGGCCGATGCGCTGATGCGTGGCATCCAGCGCTATTTCTCGCAGAATCCGCCGCTGGCGCGCAGCCGCCAGCTTTGAGGCGAATGCTCGCTCCGGTCAGGACCGGTGCACTCGCGCACTGTCCTGGGGCGGCTTCCTACAGTGCGTCGCCGCGTTCCGGACACAATGAGTTTCACAACATTTTTTGAAGGTGAATCCCATGAAGACACGTCTCTGGATCGCAGCGGTGGCCTCCTCTTCGCTCATGGTGCTCGCCGGTTGCGGCACGGGCCCCAATCAGCAGATGGGCGCCGCGGGTGGCGCGGTGGGCGGCGCCGTGCTGGGCAACGTGCTGGGCGGCAACACGGCGGCCACGGTCGGCGGCGCGGCGCTCGGCGGCCTGATCGGCAACGAGGTCGGCAAGAACTCCGACCAGCGCAACAACCAGCGCTATCGCAACGACGGCTCGCGCTACTGAGCGCATCGGGCCGGATGCGGCGGGACGATGTTCCCGACCGCAGACAAGAAGAAGGCGTGCCGAGGGCGCGCCTTTTTTTTGGCTTCCGCTCAGCCCTGCAGGCCGGCGGCCTCGCGCGCCTTCTCGGCGCGGCCGGCGCGCCAGGCGCCGAAGATGGCCAGCAGGCCCGGCACCAGGATCAGGCCCCAGATGATCTTCTCCAGGTGCTGGCGCACGAAGGGCAGGTTGCCGAAGAAATAGCCGGCGGTGCCGATGCCCAGCACCCAGAGCAGCGCGCCGACGACGTTGAACAGCGTGAACTTGCCGCGGTCCATGGCCGCGACGCCCGCCACGAAGGGCGCGAAGGTGCGGATGAAGGGCATGAAGCGCGCCAGGATGATGGTGATGCCGCCATAGCGCTCGTAGAACGCGTGCGCCTGGTTGAACGCCTTCTTGTTGAAGAAGCGCGAGTCCTCCCACTGGAACACCTTCGGCCCCAGGTGGCGGCCGATGGTGAAGTTGCACTGGTCGCCCAGGATCGCCGCCACGATCAGCACCGCGCAGGCGATCGGGAAGCTCATCAGCCCGATCCCGCACAGCGCGCCGACGATGAACAGCAGCGAGTCGCCCGGCAGGAAGGGCATCACCACGACCCCGGTCTCCACGAATACGATGGCGAAGAGCAGCGCGTAGACCCAGGGCCCGTAGGCGATGACGAAAGCCTCGAGGTGCTTGTCGATGTGGAGGATGAAGTCGATGAGAAAGTGGACGAATTCCATGGGGCGGATTATGCGCAGCACGCTTCCCCCCACCGCAGCCCGGCTGCGCCCCGAAATCTAGAATGATCCGGTGCCCATTCCTTCCGATGCATCCGCGCCCTCTCCCGATCCCGTCGTGCCGCCGGCCATGCCGCGCCGGCCGATCCGCGAACTGCCCGACGAACTGATCAGCCAGATCGCGGCCGGCGAGGTGGTGGAGCGACCGGCCTCCGTGGTGCGCGAGCTGCTGGACAACGCGCTGGATGCCGGCGCCACGCAGGTCACGGTGCGGCTGTCGGCCGGTGGCGTGCGCCTGATCGCGGTCGAGGACGATGGCGAGGGCATCGCGCGCGCCGACCTCAGCGTGGCCCTGCGCCGCCACGCGACCAGCAAGATCGCCAGCCTGGGCGACCTGGAGACGGTCGGCACCATGGGCTTCCGGGGCGAGGCGCTGGCCGCGATCAACGCCATCGCCGATCTCACCCTGCACTCGCGCGAACGCGGCGCCGATGCCGCCTATGCGCTCGACGGCCGCACCGGCGAGCTGCGGCAGGTGGCGCGCGCCGAGGGCAGCACGGTCGAGGTGCGCGAGCTGTTCTACGCCACGCCGGCGCGCCGCAAGTTCCTGAAGACCGACGCCACCGAACTCGCGCATTGCGTCGAGGCGGTGCGCCGCCATGCGCTGGCGCGGCCGGATGTCGGCTTCTCGGTCTGGCACGACGGCCGCCTGGTCGAGCAGTGGCGCGCCCACCCGATGCGCGAGCCCCGCCTGGCCGATGCGCTGGGCGACGACTTCGTGACCCGCAGCGTGGCGGTGGCGCACAGCGTCGGCACGCTGAGCGTCGAGGGTCGCGCCGGCGTGCCGGATGCCGCCCGCGCGCGCGGTGACCAGCAGTTCTTCTATGTCAATGGCCGCTTCGTGCGCGACCGGGTGCTCTCGCACGCGGTGCGCAGCGCCTACGAGGACGTGCTGCACGGCCAGCGCCAGCCGGTGTTCGCGCTGTACCTGCGCATCGATCCGGCGCGCGTCGACGTCAATGTGCATCCGACCAAGATCGAGGTCCGCTTCCGCGACGGCCGCGAGGTCCACCAGGCGGTGCGCCACGCGGTGGAGAACGCGCTGGCGGCGCCGCGCGCGGGTGATGCCGCGACACCGGCGGCGCCGAGCCTGCTGGCGCGGCCGGTGGCCGCCGCGCCACCGGCCTGGACCCAGCCGCGCATGCACTTCGCCGCCGAGCGCGGACCGGGCGACCAGGCCGCGATGTGGCCGATGGCGCGGGCGCCCGGCGCCCCCGGTCCGGCCATCGCGGTCGTCACGGGCGTCCCCGACGCCACGGACGCCCCGCGGCACGCCGGGGCCGAGGCTCCGGCTCCCATCGACGGCGTCGGCCCCGGACCGGACACCGGCCTGCCGGTGGCCCTTCGACCCTCGACCGGGCCCGCCCGCCCGGCCGCCGAGGACGACGACGTCTGGCCGCTCGGCCGCGCGCTGGCGCAGCTCCAGGGCATCTACATCCTGGCCGAGAACCGCCAGGGCCTGGTCGTCGTCGACATGCATGCGGCGCACGAGCGCATCGTCTACGAGCGCCTGAAGACGCAGCTCGAGGGCGCCGCCATCGCCAGCCAGCCGCTGCTGATCCCGGCCACCTTCGCCGCCACGCCGCACGAGGTGGCGACGGCGGAGGCCTGCGCGGCGGTGCTGGCCACGCTGGGCCTGGAGATCGCTCCGTTCTCGCCGCGCACCTTGGCCGTGCGCGCCGTGCCCGCCACGCTGGCCGAGGGCGATCCGGTGGAGCTGGCGCGCAGCGTGCTGGCCGAGCTGGCCCAGCACGACGCCAGCACGGTGGTGCAGCGCGCCCGCAACGAGCTGCTCTCCACCATGGCCTGCCACGGCGCCGTGCGGGCCCACCGGCGCCTGACGATTGACGAGATGAATGCCCTGCTGCGGCAGATGGAGGCGACCGAGCGCTCGGACCAGTGCAACCATGGCCGGCCGACCTGGCGGCAGCTCTCGGTGCGCGAGCTGGATGGCTTGTTCATGCGTGGGCGCTGACTTCGCAAACGCATAGCAAAGTATTACCTACGGGTTTTCGCTGTAGGCCGGCATCCGGGCATGCACGTTGCATGGGTCTTGCCCATGGAACTTCGATGGAGTCACGCGCTCTGTCCCTACACATGAAACATTGGTCGATCTTCGCCTCCGTTACCGCCCTGTTCGCGCTGCTTGCCGGCGGATGCTCGACGCTCGACGAGCGTCAGCGCGAATGGATCTTCCAGCCCAGCGACCGCAGCTGGGGCAACACGGAGGCCATGACCCAGGGCATGGAACATGTCTGGATCGACTTCCAGTCCTCCGTCACCGGCGAGCCGGCGCGCCTGCACGGCCTGTGGCTCGGCGGCGCGCCCGAATCGGCCGACACCCCCGTCCTGCTGTACCTGCATGGCGCGCGCTACAACGTGGCGGGTTCGGCGCCACGCATGCAGCGCATGCACGAGCTGGGCTTTTCGGTGCTGGCGATCGACTACCGGGGCTTCGGCAAGAGCTCGGCCGGCCTGCCCTCCGAGGCCACCGCCCGCGAGGACGCCCGCGCCGCCTGGACCTGGCTGGCCGCCCGTCATCCGCAGCAGCATCGCTACATCTTCGGCCACTCGCTCGGCGGCGCCATCGGCATCGACCTGGCATCGAACGTCAAGGACGAGAGCGGCGTGATCGTCGAGAGCACCTTCACCTCGATCGCCGATGTCGCCAGCAGCTTCAAGTGGGGCTGGCTGCCCTTCGGCCCGTTCATCACCCAGCGCTTCGAGGCCATCAGCCGCGTCAAGGACATCGGCTCGCCCCTGCTGGTGGTGCATGGTACGGCCGACAGCCTGATCAATCCGACGCTGGGCCGCCGGCTCTACGAGGCCGCCACAGTGCCGAAGATGTTCGTGCTGGTCGAAGGCGGCTCGCACCACAACACCAACTCGATCGGCCAAGCCCAGTACCAGGCCGCGCTCGGCCAGCTGTTCAAGATGAAGCCGGCGACCACGCAGGTGGCGGGCGACAACGCGCCGGCGATCTGACCGGGCGGCGGCGCCGCCCCGCCGCCACGGGCCTGCGGGATGGAGGGTCGGCGGCCATTTGCTACGCTCCGACGATGCCTCTCCCATCCGGCGTCGTCCTCGCCGCCACGCCGCCCGCCGCGGCCTCCCCCGCCCCGTCCCCGCTCCCGCGCTACCTCGCCCTCGCCGGTCCCACGGCATCCGGCAAGACCGCCGCCGCGCTGGCCATCGCCCGCGCCTGGCCGGTGGAGATCGTCAGCGTCGACTCGGCGCTGGTCTATCGCGGCATGGACATCGGCACGGCCAAGCCCTCGGCCGCCGAGCGCGCCGAGGTGCCGCACCACCTGATCGACATCCGCGACCCGCGCGAGCCCTACAGCGCCGCCGCCTTCGTCGCCGATGCCACGCGGCTGATCCGTGAGATCGCCGGTCGTGGCCGATTGCCGCTGCTGGTCGGCGGGACGATGCTGTACTTCAAGGCCCTGGTCGATGGCATCGACGCCATGCCGGCGGCCGACCCGGCGATCCGTGGCGCGATCGAGATCGAAGCCGCCGCCGAAGGCTGGCCGGCATTGCACGCGCGACTGGCCGAGGTCGATCCGGTGACGGCGGCGCGTCTTTCGCCGCACGACAGCCAGCGCATCCAGCGCGCGCTGGAGGTGTGGCGCACCAGCGGGCGGCCGCTCTCGGAATTCCAGCGCGCGCATCGCGACGACGCCACCGGCGCCACGGCGTCGGGCTCGATGTCGGCATCGGCAGGCGGCCATCGCCCCGCCGCCCTGCTGTCCCTGGAGCCGACCCAGCGCGCCTGGCTGCATGCGCGCATCGCCGAGCGCTTCGACGCCATGCTGCGCGAGGGCCTGGTCGACGAGGTGCGAACCTTGCGCGCGCGCGGCGACCTGGACGCCGACCTGCCCTCGATGCGCTGCGTCGGCTACCGCCAGACCTGGGAACTGCTCGATGCCGCCTCGGGCGCCGCGCCCGCCCCGCCGGCGATGACGACCCTGGATGCCGCCGCGCTGGACACGCTGCGCGAGCGCGGTGGCGCCGCCACGCGCCAGCTGGCCAAGCGCCAGATCACCTGGCTGCGCGGCATGCCCTGGCGCACCGTGATCGCGGCCGACGCGCCCGATGCCGTCGCGCAGGCGGTGACGCACGCATTGCGGGTGGCGGCATGACGCTCGTCATCGACCGACTGGCCAAGCGCTATGGCGACGCCACGGTGTTCGCCGATGTCTCGCTCGAGGTGGCGGCCGGCGAATTCGTCGCCATCGTCGGCGAATCGGGGGTCGGCAAGTCGACCCTGCTCAACTGCATGGCCGGGCTCGACACCTGGGATGCGGGCCGGATCGCGCACGACGGCACCGACATCGGCGCGCTCGATGCCGAGGCCTGCGCGATCTGGCGCCGCAGCCATGTCGGCTTCGTGTTCCAGGCCTTCCACGTGCTGCCGCACCTGGACGTGGCGCAGAACGTGGCGCTGCCGCTGATGCTGCTGGGCCAGCGCGAGGCGCTCGCGCGGCCGCGCGTGGCGGCGATGCTCGATGCCGTCGGCCTGGCCGGCCTGGGGCCCCGGCTGCCGCAGCAGCTCAGCGGCGGCCAGCTGCAGCGCGTGGCCATCGCGCGGGCGCTGGTGCATCGCCCGGCCCTGCTGCTGGCCGACGAGCCGACCGGCAACCTCGACCCCACCACCGCTGCCCGGATCATGGACGTGCTGCTGGCGCAGACGCGCCAGCATGGCGCCTCGCTGGTGCTGGTGACGCATTCCGAGGCCGCCGCCGCGCGCGCCGACCGCGTGCTGCACCTGCGCGCCGACGGCATCGCCCGGGCGCCTGCGTGAGGCCCGCCCTCCGGCACCGGCTCGGCGGCGGCCTCGGGGGGCCGCTGCCCCTGCTGCTCTCGACCTTCTCCTGGCAGGAGCTGCGCCATCACCCGTGGCGCAATGCCGCCGCCGCGATCGCCGTCATGCTGGGCGTGGCGCTGGCGTTCTCGGTGCACCTGATCAACGCCTCGGCGCTCGACGAGTTCTCCAGCGCCGTGCGCTCGGTCAACGGCCAGCCCGACCTCGAACTGCGCGCCGCCGCCGGCGGTTTCGACGAGGCGGTGTTCGCCCGCGTGGCGACGCATCCGCAGGTGTTGCTGGCGAGCCCGGTGGTCGAGGCCCAGGTGCGCCTGGCGCGTCCCCCGGGTGGCACGGCGGCTTCGACCACCACCACCACCCCGACCGACGCCGAGGCCGACGCCGGCGGCCGCGTGCCATTGCGCATCGTCGGCGTCGACGCGCTGGTGATCGCCACGCTGGCGCCGGCGCTGCTGCCGCGGCCGGACGAGGACGCGGCGCGGCTGGCCATCGTGGCGCCGGGACAGGCCTTCCTGAACGCGGCGGCGCGCGAGGCGGTCGGACCGGACGCCCGGCGGCTGGACGTGCAGTGGCGCGGCCAGCGCCACGCGCTGGACATCGCCGGCCACGTGACGGCGGGTGGCCCGGCACTGGCCGTGATGGACATCGGCGCGGCGCAGGAACTGCTCGGGCGCATCGGCCAGCTCACGCGCATCGACCTGCGCCTGGCCGCCGGCATCGACCGCGCCGCCTTCATCGCCTCGCTGCGCGACGCGCCGGGCTGGCCGGCCGACGTGCAGATCGCCGAACCGGGCGATGCCGCCCAGCGCGTGAGCAACCTCTCGCGTGCCTATCGCGTCAACCTGACGGTGCTGGCGCTGGTGGCGCTGTTCACCGGCGCTTTCCTGGTGTTCTCGGTGCTGGCCCTGAGCGTGGCCAAGCGGGCGCAGCAGTTCGCCCTGCTGGGCGTGCTGGGCCTGACGCCGCGCGGCCGGCTGCGGCTGGTGCTGGCGGAATCGCTGCTGCTGGGACTGCTGGGCAGCGCGGCCGGCATCGCGCTGGGCACCGGCCTGGCCGCGCTGGCGCTGCGGGTGCTGGGCGGCGACCTGGGCGGCGGCTATTTCGCCGGCGTCGCGCCGACCCTGCGCTGGAGCGGCCTCGCGGCCCTGCTGTATGGCGCGCTGGGCGTGGCGGCGGCGGGCATCGGTGGCTGGTGGCCGGCGCGCGCCGCCCAGGCCCTGCCCGAGGCCCAGACCCTCAAGGGCCTGGGCGCCGCGGCGGCCGGCGGCGGTGCCGGCTGGCTGCCACTGGCGCTGCTGGCGGCGGGGGTGGCGCTGGCGACGGCGCCGCCGATCCTCGGTCTGCCGGTGGCGGCCTACCTGTCGGTCGGCCTGCTGCTGGTGGGCGGCATCACCGCATTGCCGGCCCTGGTCGCGCTGCTCTACGACCGGCTCGCGCCGCTGCTGTCGAGCCGCGTGCTGCCGATGCTGGCGATCGAGCGCGCGCGCCGCATGCGCGGCACGGCGGCGGTGGCCGTCAGCGGCGTGGTCGCCAGCCTGAGCCTGGCGGTGGCGCTGACCGTGATGGTGGCCAGCTTCCGCGACTCGGTCACGCAGTGGCTCGATGTCGTGCTGCCGGCCGACCTGTACCTGCGCGTGGCCGGTGGCGGCGCGGGTGCCGGCGCGGCTGTCGACGACGAACCGGCCGCCTTCACGCCCGGGATCGTGCAGCGGCTGGACCGGCTGCCCGGCGTGGCGCGCACCGGCACGCTGCGCCTGCGCACGCTGTTGCTGGACCCGGCGCGGCCGGCCGTGACGCTGATCTCGCGCCCCCTGGAGGCCGATCCCGCCCGCACCCTGCCGATGATCGGCGAGGCCCTGCCGGTGCCCGCCGGTCGCATCGGCATCTATGTCAGCGAGGCCATGGTCGACCTCTATGGCGCCCGCCCCGGCACCGAGTTCGCGCCGCTCGCGCGCGCGCTCGGCGGCACGGGCGCGGCGGCGCCGGTGTTCTTCGTCGCCGGGGTCTGGCGCGACTATGTGCGGCAGTTCGGCGCCATCACGCTGGAGGCGCGCGACTTCGAGCGGCTGACGGGCGACCGCAGCGTCAGCGACGTGTCGATCTGGCTGGGGCCGGGCGCCGACGAGGCCGCCGTGCAGCGCGCGGTGCGGACCGCGCTGGCCGGCGACGACGCCTTCGCCGGCGATGCGCTCGAACTGAGCTCGGTCGGACAGATCCGCGCCACCTCGCTGCGCATCTTCGACCGCAGCTTCGCCGTCACCTACTGGCTGCAGGGCGTGGCCATCGCCATCGGCCTGTTCGGCATCGCGGCCAGCTTCAGCGCCCAGGTGCTGGCGCGGCGCAAGGAATTCGGCCTGATGGCGCACCTGGGCTTCACCCGCGGCCAGGTGCTGACGGTGGTCGCCGGCGAGGGCGCGGCCTGGACGGCGATCGGCGCCGTCGCCGGACTGACGCTGGGACTGGCGGTGTCGGTGGTGCTGGTGCGGGTGGTCAATCCGCAGAGCTTCCACTGGACCATGGACCTGCTGGTGCCCTGGCCGCGCCTGCTGGCGCTGTGCGCGGCGGTGATCGCGGCCGGCACGCTGACCGCCTGGGTCGCCGGCCGCGCGGCGGCGGGACGCGATGCCGTGCTGGCGGTGAAGGAGGACTGGTGATGGATGGATTCGAGCGCGAGCGCCGGACCCTGCTGGCGGCGCTGCTGGCCCTGCCCGGCGCGGGCGGCCTGGCGACGGCTGCCGTGGCGGCGGAGACCACCGGCACGGCGGCCGGCGCGGTGGTGCCGCCGTCCGCCGTGCCGACCCGGACCCCGGCGCCGGCCGCGGCCGAGGCCCCGCCACCGCCCCTGGCGCCGCGCACGCTGGTCTTCCCGCGCGACTTCGGCAGCCATCCCGAGCTGCGCACCGAGTGGTGGTACATCACCGGTCGCGCCACGGCGCGCGCGGCGGGCCGCGACCCGGCCCGCGAGTTCGGCTTCCAGCTGACCTTCTTCCGCTCGCGCGTGGATGCCACGCGCGGCATGCGCTCGGCCTTCGCGGCGCGCCAGCTGATCTCCGCGCATGCCGCGCTGACCGATCTCGATGGCGCCCAGGCCCGGTTGCGGCACGACGAGCGCATCGCGCGCGCCGGCTTCGGCGTCGCCGCCGCCGGCGAGGCCGACACCGATGTCCACCTGCGCGACTGGCACCTGCGGCGCCGGGCCGATGGCACCTACGAGGCCCGCCTGCCGGCCGCCGATTTCGGCTTGGCGCTCGATTTCACGCCGACCCAGCCGGTGCTGCTGCAGGGCCGCGACGGCCTGTCGCGCAAGGGCCCCGACCCGGCGCAGGCGAGCTACTACTACAGCGAGCCGCAGCTCGCCACGCGCGGGCGCATCACCTTGGGCGGCCGGGCCCTCGAGGTCGATGGCGTCGCCTGGCTGGACCACGAATGGAGTGAGGCGCTGCTGCATCCCGAGGCGGTCGGCTGGGACTGGATCGGCATGAACCTGGACGATGGCGGCGCCCTCACCGCCTTCCACCTGCGGCGCGCCGATGGCAGCGCGCTGTGGGCCGGTGGCTCGTACCGGCCGCGTGGCGGCCCGGCGCGCATCTTCGGCGCCGACGAGGTGCGCTTCGAGGCGCGCGACCGCTGGACCAGTCCGCGCACGCGGGCCGCGTATCCGACGCGCTGGGACATCGACACGCCGGTCGGCCGCTTCGAGGTGCGCGCCCTGCTCGCCGATCAAGAACTCGACAGCCGCAACTCGACCGGCGCCGTCTACTGGGAAGGCGTGAGCGAGCTGAGCGACGCCAGCGGCCGGCGCGTCGGGCGGGGCTATCTGGAGATGACGGGCTACGTGGCGCGGCTGCGGCTCTGAGCGCGACGGACGTCGGCGCAGGAATCGACCCGGGCCTTCATCGGCCGGACCGCGCTCGGGTACGCTGGCGTCCCATGGACTCCCACATCGCTCCCGTTCCGCTCGACAAGGCCTACCGCCTGATCACCCACGGCCCCACCGTCCTGGTGGGAGCCCGCCACCAGGCCACGGACGACGTCATGGCCGCGGCCTGGGCCTGCGCGCTGGACTTCACGCCGCCCCGGCTGACGGTGGTGCTCGACAAGGCCACCCGGACCCGCGAACTGATCGAGGCCAGCGGCATCTTCCTGATCCAGGTGCCCACCGTCGCGCAGCTGCGGCTGACGCAGGTCGTCGGCACGCGCAGCCTCAAGGACGATCCCGCCAAGCTGATGCGCGCGGGCGTCGAACTGTTCGATGTCGAAGGCCACGAGCTGCCGTTCGTGGCGGGCTGCTCGGCCTGGCTGGCCTGCAGGCTGCGTCCCGAGCCCCGCAACCAGGCCGCCTACGACCTGTTCATCGGCGACGTGGTGGCGGCCTGGGCGGACCGGCGGGCGTTCACCGAGGGACGGTGGCATTTCGAGACGGCCGATCCGCGGTGGCGCAGCCTGCACCACGTCGCGGGTGGCCATTTCTATGCCATCGGCGAGGCGCTGGACGCGCCGCCTGCGGACGACACCGGCGCCGCCTGAGCGGCGTTCCGGCGCCCCGGCCGGCCGTGCGTCAGTGACGCGGCCCGGACCTGCGGCGCTCGATGAAGGCGATGATCTCGCCCATGATGCCCTTGCGGAAGGCCAGCACGCAGATCACGAAGATCAGACCCGTGACCATGGTGACGGACTCGCCCAGGGTGTTGAACCACTCGACCGAGGTGATGCTGGCGAGCAGGTTGCCCAGCTCGCCGATCTTGTTCTCCAGCAGCACCACCACCGCCGAGCCGACCAGCGGCCCGGAGAGCGTGCCCAGGCCGCCCACCAGCGTCATCAGGATCACCTGGCCCGAGGCGGTCCAGTGCACGTCCGACAGCGTGGCGAAGCCCAGCACCAGGGTCTTGAGCGAACCCGCGAGGCCCGAGAGCGCCGCCGAGATCACGAAGGCCAGCAGCTTGAAGCGCGCCACGTCGTAGCCGAGCGAGAGCGCGCGCGGCTCGTTCTCCTTGATGCCCTTGAGGACCTGCCCGAAGGGCGAGTGGATGGTGCGCATGATCAGCAGGAAGGCGCCGACCACCACCACCAGCGTCACGTAGTACATGGTCAGGTCGTTCGAGAGATCGAGCAGGCCGAACAGCTTGCCGCGCGGCACGCCCTGCAGGCCGTCCTCGCCACCGGTGAACTTGGCCTGCAGCGCGACGAAGAACACCAGCTGCGCCAGCGCCAGCGTGATCATCGCGAAGTAGATGCCCTGGCGGCGGATCGCCAGCACCCCGAACAGCCAGCCCAGCAGCGCGCCGGTCAGGGTGCCGGCGATCAGGCCGAGCTCGGGCGTGAAACCCAGGGAGCGCACGCCATAGCCCGCCACGTAGGCCGAGCCGCCCAGGAAGGCCGCGTGGCCGAAGGACAGCAGGCCGGTGTAGCCCAGCAGCAGGTTGAAGGCCGAGGCGAACAGCGCGAAGCACATCAGCTTCATCACGAACACCGGATAGGCGCCGAAGAACGGCGCGAGCAGCAGCCCGACGAGCAGCAGCAGGTAGACGACGAGAGAGAGCTTCTTCATGGATTCCTGATCCCGCATCATTTTTCTTTGCCGAACAGGCCGGCCGGACGGATCAGCAGCACGATGACCATGATGAGGAACACCACGGTGGACGAGGCCTCCGGGTAGATGACCTTGGCGAAACCCTCGATCACGCCCAGTCCCAGGCCGGTGAGGATGGCGCCCATGATGGAGCCCATGCCGCCGATCACGACGACGGCGAACACCACGATGATGAGGTTCTGCCCCATCAGCGGCGAGACCTGGATCACCGGCGCGGCCAGCACGCCGGCGAAGGCGGCCAGCGCGCAGCCGAAGGCATAGGTCAGGGTGATCATCAGCGGCACGTTGACGCCGAAGGCCTCGACCAGCCGCGGATTCTCGGTGCCCGCGCGCAGATAGGCGCCCAGGCGCGTCTTCTCGATCACGAACCAGGTCGCGAAGCACACCACCAGCGAGGCCACCACCACCCAGGCGCGGTAGTTGGGCAGGATCATGAAGCCGAGGTCGGTGGCGCTGGAGAGCGCGTCGGGCGCGTCGTAGGACAGGCCCGAGACGCCATAGACCGAGCGGAACACGCCCTCGATCAGCAGCGTCAGCCCGAGCGTGAGCAGCAGGCCGTAGAGGTGGTCGAGCTTGTAGATCCAGCGCAGCAGCAGCCGCTCGATGACGACGCCGAACAGGCCGACGATGACCGGCGCGGCCAGCAGCATGACCCAGTAGTTGACCCCCAGGTACTCCATCGCCATCCAGCTCAGGATGGCGCCCATCATGAACAGCGCGCCATGCGCGAAGTTGATGACGTTGAGCAGCCCGAAGATCACCGCCAGCCCCAGGCTCAGGATCGCGTAGAACGAGCCATTGACCAGCCCCAGCAGGAGCTGGCTGGACAAGGCGGACATAGAGATGTTCATGACAACAGCAACAAAAGAAACTCCGACGACGAACTCAAGGGTGATGGTGCGCGAGCACCGAACCGTCTAGGGCCGGGAACACCACCGAGCCGGCTTCGCCGGTCGGTCGGTGTTGCCCCCGGCAGGGGGTTGGCGCTGCGACACGAAGTGCGCAAGCCTGGGGGCGAGCCTTACTTCCAGAGAGCGCACTTGCTCTCGGCCTTGGTCGTGAAGACCTGGTCGCCCGGCAGCGTGGCGATCACCTTCAGGTAGTCCCACGGCTTCTTGGACTCGGCCGGCGCCTTGGCCTCGACCAGGTACATGTCGTGGATGAAGCTGCCGTCGGCGCGGATCTGGCCCTTGCCGTAGAAGTCGCTGATCGGCGTGCTCTTCAGGTGGGCCATGACCTTGTCGGAGTCGGTCGTCTTGACCGCCGCGACCGCCTTCAGGTAGGTCATGGTGGCCGAGTAGTCGGCGGCCTGCACGTCGGTGGGCATGCGCTTGGTCTTGGCGAAGAAGGCGTTGGCGAACTTGCGCGTGTCGTCGTTCATGTCCCAGTACCAGCTGGTGGTGTGCAGCAGGCCTTCGGTGTTCTTCAGGCCCAGGCTGTGGATGTCGGTCAGGAACACCAGCAGGCCGGCGGTCTTCATGGTCTTGTTGATGCCGAACTCGCGCGCCGCCTTGATGGCGTTGATGGTGTCGCCACCGGCGTTGGCCAGGCCCAGGATCTGCGCCTTGGAGTTCTGCGCCTGCAGCAGGAACGACGAGAAGTCCGAGGCGTTGAGCGGATGGCGCACCGCGCCGGCCACCGTGCCGCCCTTGGCCTTGATGACGGCCGTGGTGTCGGCCTCCAGCGCCTGGCCGAAGGCGTAGTCGGCGGTCAGGAAGAACCAGCTCTTGCCGCCACGGTCGACCACCGCGCCGCCGGTACCCTTGGCCAGGGCCACGGTGTCGTAGGCGTAGTGCACGGTGTAGGGGGTGCACTGCTCGTTGGTGAGCGCGGAGGTGCCCGCGCCGTTGTTGAAGTAGACGCGCTTCTTCTCGGCCGCGACCTTGGCGGTGGCCAGCGCGGTGCCGGAGTTGGTGCCGCCGAAGATCATCGTGGCGCCCTGCGTGTCGATCCACTCGCGCGCCTTGCTCGCGGCGATGTCGGCCTTGTTCTGATGGTCGGCCGTGAGCAGTTCGATCGGCTGGCCGAGCGCCTTGCCGCCGAAGTCGTCGATCGCCATCTGGATCGCGACCGCGCCGTTCTTGCCCTCGACGTCGGCATACAGGCTCGACATGTCGGTGATGAAGCCGATCTTGACCTTCTCCTGCGTCTGGGCGTGCGCGGCGCCGCAGGCCAGTCCCAGGGTGGCGATGGCGATGGCGAGGGCGGTGAGTTGTCGTGTCATGGAAGGTATCTCCGTCAGAAAAATCGATCGAGCGGTCACAGGAAAAAAGAAACAGCGGTTCGCGCGCCGGGACGTCAGACGCCCAGCAGCTCGTTGAGCACCGGCATCTTGGCGGCGAGTTCGGCGGCGCCGAACTGCTCCACGATGCGGCCGTGCTCCATCACGTAGAAACGGTCGGCCAGCGGGGCGGCGAAGCGGAAGTTCTGCTCCACCATCACCACCGTGTAGCCCTTGCCGCGCAGCATCGTGATCATGCGGGCCAGGGCCTGCACGATCACCGGCGCCAGGCCTTCGGAGATCTCGTCGAGCAGCAGCAGCCGCGCGCCGGTGCGCAGGATGCGCGCGACCGCCAGCATCTGCTGCTCGCCGCCCGACAGGCGCGTGCCCTGGCTGTGGCGGCGCTCGGCGAGGTTGGGGAACATCTCGTAGATCTCCTCGACCGACATGCCCGCGCCGGCGCCCTTGAGCGCGGGCGGCAGCATCAGGTTCTCCTCGGCCGAGAGGCTGGCGAAGATGCCGCGTTCCTCGGGGCAGTAGCCGATACCCAGGTGCGCGATGCGGTGCGTCGGCATGGCGATGGTCTCGGTGCCGTTGACGCGGATGCTGCCCTTGCGCGCGCCGGTCAGGCCCATCACGGCGCGCATGGTGGTGGTGCGCCCGGCGCCATTGCGCCCGAGCAGGGTCACGACCTCGCCCGGCTGCACCACCATGTCGACGCCGTGGAGCACGTGCGATTCGCCGTACCAGGCCTGCAGGCCCTTGATCTCGAGTGCGGCGGTCATGTCAGTGGGCTCCCTGCAGCTGGCCGTCGGTGGTGCCCATGTAGGCCTCCATGACCTGCGGGTTGCGGGAGACCTCGGCATAGGGTCCCTCGGCCAGCACGGCGCCGCGCTGCAGGACGGTGATGGTGTCGGCGATGGTGGACACCACGCTCATGTTGTGCTCGACCATCAGGATCGTGCGACCGGCCGAGACGCGCTTGATGAGCTCGGCCACGCGGTGCACGTCCTCGTGGCCCATGCCCTGCGTCGGCTCGTCGAGCAGCATGAGCTCGGGGTCCATGGCCAGGGTGGTGGCGATCTCCAGCGCCCGCTTGCGGCCATAGGGCAGGTTCACGGTCATCTCGTCGGCGAGGTCGTCCAGGCCGACCTCGGCCAGCAGCGCGCGGGCCCGGATGTCCAGCGGCTTGAGCGACCGCTCGCTCTTCCAGAAGTGGTAGGAGGTGCCCAGCGAGCGCTGCAGGCCCAGGCGCACGTTCTCCAGCAGCGTGAGATGGGGGAAGACGGCCGAGATCTGGAACGAGCGGATGATGCCGCGCCGCGCGATCTGCGCCGGGCGTTCGCCGGTGATGTCCTGGCCGTTGAAGAGGATGCTGCCGGAGGTCGGTTCGAGGAACTTGGTCAGCAGGTTGAAGCAGGTGGTCTTGCCAGCGCCATTGGGTCCGATCAGCGCGTGGATCGAGCCGCGCGCGACCCGCAGGTCGACCTTGCTGACCGCGGTGAAGCCCTTGAATTCCTTGGTGAGCTGGCGGGTTTCGAGAATGATGTCGCTCATCTCGCGCGGACGTTCGGTTGCAGACGGGACAGGTCGGTCATGGCGGGCTAGGTCGGCGCGCCCGACAGTGGACGCCGCGCGATTGTTCGCGACGCCCCCACCCTTGCCTACTGGGGCAAATGCCTATGCTGCAGCGCAATGCGAGGAGCCCGCCCCCGGGCCCCTCGCCGCCCGCTCAGTGGGCGCCGGCGGCGGCGTCGGCGGACCCGGCACCGCCCATCTGGGGACGCGCCAGCCAGACCAGCGGGATCAGGAAGACGAAGAGCACGGCCGAGGCGTAGAAGATGTCGTTGGCCGCCAGCATGAAGGCCTGCTGGTCGACGATGCGGCCGATCTGCGCCAGTGCCTGGTCGGGGCCGAGGCCACTTGCGGCCAGGCCGTTCAACGCGCTGGTGGCGGCCGCGTTGCCCTGGTTGATCGACTCGGCCAGCTGGGCGTGGTGCACCGTGGCGCGGCGCTCCCACAGCGTGGTGGCGATCGAGGTGCCCATGGCGCCGGCGGTGATGCGCAGGAAGTTCGACAGGCCCGAGGCCGCCGGGATGCGGTCGGGCGTCAGGCCCGACAGCGTCAATGTCACCAGCGGGATGAAGAAGAAGGCCATCGCCACGCCCTGCACGACGGTCGGCACCATGATGGTGGCGATGTCGGCCTGGGTGTTGAAGTTCGAGCGCATCCACAGCACCAGCGCGAAGATCAGGAACGAGAAGGTCGCATAGCGCCGCGGATCGACCTTGGCCACCGTCATGCCCACCACCGGCGACAGCACGATCGCCAGCGCCCCGACCGGCGCCAGCACCATGCCGGCCTGGGTCGCGGTGTAGCCCATGTACTGCTGCAGCCACAGCGGCAGCAGCACCACGTTGCCGAAGAACAGTCCGTAGCCGACCGCGGTGGCGGTGGCGCCGGCCCAGAAGTTGCGCCGCTTGAACAGCGACAGGTCGACCACCGGATGCTCCTCGGTCAGCTCCCAGATCATGAAGAAGGCGAAGCCCACCACCGCCACCACGGCCATCGCCACGACCTCGGGCGAGTTGAACCAGTCGAGCTCCTTGCCCTTGTCGAGCATGAGCTGCATCGAGCCCACCCACAGCACCAGCAGCGCCAGCCCGATGGAGTCGATCGGCAGCTTGCGGGTCGTGCTCTCGCGCTTGCGGTAGAGCGCCCAGGTGATGGTGGCGGAGGCGATGCCCACCGGGATGTTGATGTAGAAGATCCAGGGCCAGGAGATGTTGTCGGTGATGTAGCCGCCCAGCAATGGGCCCATCACCGGCGCGACCAGCGTGGTCATCGACCACATCGCCATCGCCAGGCCGGCCTTGGCGCGCGGGTAGCTCGACAGCAGCAGCGTCTGCGACAGCGGGATCATCGGCCCGGCGACGAAGCCCTGCAGCGCGCGGAAGGCGATCAGCATGGTCATGTTGGGCGCCAGCCCGCACAGCAGCGAGGCGACCATGAACAGGATCACGCTCGCCATGAACAGCCGCACCTGGCCGAAGCGCTGCGTCAGCCAGCCGGTCAATGGCACCGCGATGGCGTTGGCGACGGCGAAGCTGGTGATGACCCAGGTGCCCTGCGTCGAGCTGACGCCGAGGTCGCCGGCGATGGCCGGCAGCGAGACGTTGGCGATCGACGAATCGAGCACGTTCATGAACGTCGCGGCCGACAGCGCGATGGTGCCCCAGACGCGCGCGGAGCCTTCCAGCGGCGCATAGGTGATGTGGGCCGGCGGCGCCTGGGGAGCGGGCGCGGCGGCGCTGGCGGTAGCGGTGGCCATCGGGTCGGAGCCGTCCCGGCTCAGCCGTGCGCGGCGTCGCGCTGCACGAGGGCGCCGTTGCCGTCCGCCCCCGAGGCCGCCGGCCGGGCCGCCGGTGCCTTGCCGGCCGCCGGCGGAGCCGTCGTCGTCGCGGCCGCGCGGCCGAGGTTGGCCGCGATGATGCGCTGGACCTCGGCATCGGCGCCGTTGTCGGTGGCGCTGTAGACCTGGGTCTGCGCCAGCGGGCCGGGACGCGGCGCGTCGGCGAGCGACTTGCCGTCCTTGCGGCTGACGTCGATCTCGGCGTCCATCGACAGGCCCACGCGCAATGGATTCGCCTTGAGCTGCTCGGCCGCCAGCGCGATGCGCACCGGCACGCGCTGCACCACCTTGATCCAGTTGCCGGTCGCGTTCTGCGCCGGCAGCAGCGCGAAGGCGGCGCCGGTGCCCACGCCCAGGCCCGAGACCCGGCCGTCGTACTCGACCTTCTTGCCATACAGGTCGGCGGTGAGCTTGACCGGCTGGCCGATGCGGATGTTGCGCAGCTGCACTTCCTTGAAGTTGGCATCGACCCAGAGCTGGTCGAGCGGCACGATCGACATCATCGGCGTGCCGGCGGCCACGCGCTGGCCGAGCTGCACGGTGCGCCGCGCGACATAGCCATCGACCGGCGCCGGCAGCATCGCGCGCTGCGTGCCCAGCCAGGCCTCGCGCACGCGGGCCGCGGCGGCCAGCACGCTGGGGTGCTGGGCGATGCTGGTGCCCTCGGTGAGCGACTGGTTGCTGGTGAGCTGCTCGCGCGCGGCCAGCACGCCGGCCTGCGCCGCGGCCAGCGCGCTGCGCGCGTTGGCCAGCGTGGTCTCGGCGTGGTTGAGCTCCTCCTTGGACACCGCGCCGTTGCCGGTCAGGGCCTGGCGCCGCTGGAGGTCGTCCCGCGCGCGCGCGATGTCGCTCTGCGCCTTGACGATGTCGGCCTGCCGCAGGGTCACCTGCGCGGCCAGCGAGCCGTTGTTGGCATAGAGCGTGCGGGCCTGGCGCACGGCCTGGGCGAGCGCCGCCTCGGACTGCTCCAGCGCGACCTTGGCATCGGCCGGGTCCAGCCGCACCAGGGGCTGGCCGGCCTTCACGAAGTCGGTGTCGTCGGCCAGGATGGACATCACGGTGCCCGGCATCTGCGGCGTGATCTGGATCACGTTGCCCTGCACGTAGGCGTTGTCGGTGCTCTCATAGTGGCTCGCCACGAGCCATTCGTACAGGCCCCAGGCGCCGCCGACCAGCACCACGACGGCGGCCAGGCCGGTGAGCGCGCGACGGCGCTTGCTGGAGGTCTTCGGCGCCACTGCCGGCGCGGCCGGTGCGGCCTGGTTGTCGTTGGTCATCTGCAAATCTCTTCGATGTCGGTTCGGGATCGGGATCGGACGGTGGTCGAGGTTCAGGGCCGGGCGGCGAGCGCGGCGGTCGTCGTGGCGGGGTCCGCCGGCAGCCAGCCGCCGCCGAGCGCCTGCGCCAGGCCGATCTGCGTGTCGAGCGCGCGCCAGGCCAGGTCGACGCCCTGGCGGCGCTGCACCAGCACGGCGGTCTCGGCCGTCAGCACGTTGAGGTAGTTGCCCAGCCCGGCGCGATAGCGCTGGACGGCGATGTCGTAGGCGCCCTCGGCGGCGGTCTGCGCATCGCGCTGCTCGACCTGCTGGCGCACCACCGAGCGGGCGCTGCTCGCGCGGTCGGCCGCGTCGCGCACGGCATCGATCACGCTGGCGTTGTAGCTCTCGATGGCGGCATCGAGATCGGCCGCGCGGCCGCGCAGGTTGGCGCGCAGCCGGCCGCCCTCGAAGATCGGCAGGCGCACCGCCGGACCGACGCCCCACTGCCCGCTGCCGGACTCCAGCAGCTTGCCGAAGCCCAGGCTGGCCGCGCCGACGAAGGCCGTCAGGCTGATGTTGGGATAGAACAGCGTGCGCGCGTTGGCGACGTCGCCGCGCGCGGCTTCGACGCGCCAGCGGGCGGCGGCGATGTCGGCGCGCCGGCCCAGCAGGTCGGCCGGAATGTCGGACGCCAGCGCCAGGCCGCGCAGCGAGGCCAGGGTCGGCACCACGAGCGATCGCGTGACGTCGGGCCGGCCCACCAGGGCATCGAGCGCATGGCGGGCGATCTCGATCTGCTCGGCCAGGGCCTCGATCTGCTGGCGCGCCTCGGGCAGGCCGCCCTCGCTCTGGCGCAGTTCGAGC
Source organism: Variovorax sp. PEI5 (assembly GCF_056679935.1). NCBI lineage: Bacteria > Pseudomonadati > Pseudomonadota > Betaproteobacteria > Burkholderiales > Comamonadaceae > Variovorax > Variovorax sp. PEI5. Next base: position 501,660 of record NZ_CM155257.1, on the reverse strand, counting down.
CGCGTGTCGAGTCCGGCCGAGACGCGGTCGCGCACCAGGCGCAGCGTCTCGTCGCGTTGCGCGAGCGTGCGACGGGCGACGGCGAGCTGGTCGGACAGGCGCGCCCACTGCACATAGCCGCGCGCCACGTTGGCCGCCAGCAGCACGGCGGCGGCATCGATCTCGGCGGCGGCGGCATTGGCGCTGCCGAGCGCGGCATCGAGCGCGGCGCGGTTCTTGCCGAAGAAATCGAGCTCCCAGCTGCCGGCGAGCTGCAGCGTGCCGGTCTCCCGGACCGAGCCGCCCAGCGGCGCCGGGTAGATGTAGTTGCCGCTGAACTTCTGCCGCGTGAGGTCAAGCGCGCCATTGACCTGCGGCCGCGAGGCCGAGTCGGCGGTCGCGATGGCGGCCTGCGCGCGCGCCAGGCGGGCCTGGGCCGAGCGCAGGTTCGGGCTGTCGGCGAGCGCCGCGCCGACCAGCGCATCGAGCTGGCCATCGCCGAAGCCATGCCACCAGCGCGCCTCGGGCAGCATGGCGCCGGGAACGGCGGCGGCGCGGGCCTCGGCCGGGTCGGCCGCCGGCGCGGATGTGCCGGCCTCGGCCCCCAGGCCGAGCGAGGCGGCATCGCGCAGGCGGGCCTGCGAGTCGATGCCACCCATGTCGGCGCAGCCGGCGAGCGTCAGGGTCAGGGCCGCGATGGCGGCGACGACGACGGTGGCCGCGAACGTCATGGCGGCGGACGAGGGGAAGCGGGGCGTCATTTCTTTCCTGCCTGGGCCGCGAAGACCTGCGTGTTGTCGAGGATGCGATGCAGATAGCTCTTGAGCTGTGTCCATTCGGCGGCATCGAAGCCGGCCAGGTATTCGTTCTGCACGCGGCACAGGACCTCGGGCACCTGCTGGGCCGCCGCGCTGCCCTCGTCGGTCAGTTCGATGTTGACCACGCGCCGGTCGGTCACCGACCGCACGCGGCGGCACAGTCCCTTGGCTTCGAGCCGGTCGAGCAGACGGGTCATGGAGCCGGCGTCGAGCATGCATTCGCGTGCCAGCTCGGCCACCGTCTGCGCCTTGTGCGCATGCAGCTTGTGCAGTGGCAGCCACTGCGGATAGGTCGGCGAGTCGGGCTTGCAGAGCTGGACGTCGATGGCCTGGCTCATGGCGTTGATGACCCGGCGCATGAGGTAGCCGACGCTGTCCTCGGCCGAGTAGTTCTCCGGCTTGTAGAAGTCGGGCACGGGAGCCCCTGGCGGTGCTGGCGGGATCTTTGGATCGGTGTCTTGCATCGGGGCCAAATATTAGTTGCTTAGGCAACAATTGTCAAGGCTGCCTTTGCAAACGCAACCGTTGGGTAGAATCGGCCAATGGCTGATTCCGCTTCCCGCACCGCCGCCAAGGGCTCCCCGAAATCCCTCTCCGGCCTGCTTCCCTTCCTGCGTCCCTATCGTCTGCAGATCGCGCTCGCCGGGCTGTTCCTCGTGCTGGCGGCGGTCACCACGCTGATCTTCCCGCTGGCGCTGCGCACGCTGATCGACGGTGGACTGGTGCCCGCCGATCGCGGTGCCCAGACCCTGGCGTTGCGCCAGCATTTCGTCGCCCTCTTCGCCGTCGCGGTGGCCCTGGGACTGTTCTCGGCGGCGCGCTTCTACACGGTGAGCTGGCTGGGCGAGCGCATCACCGCCGACCTGCGCAACGCGGTCTACTCGCACGTGCTGCGCCAGAGCCCGGCCTTCTTCGAGACCACCCAGACCGGCGAGGTGCTCTCGCGCCTGACGGCCGACACGACGCTGGTGCAGACCGTCGTCGGCTCGTCGCTCAGCATGGGATTGCGCAACGCGGTCATGGGCATCGGCGCGCTCGCCGTGCTGGTCTGGACCAATCCCTATGTGATGGTGCAGGTGCTCGGTGGCCTGGTGCTGGTGGTGCTGCCCAGCATGTGGTTCGGCCGCCGCGTGCGCAAGCTCTCGCGTGCCAGCCAGGATCGCGTCGCCGATTCGAGCGCCATCGCCGCCGAGGTCCTCAACGCCATCCCGGTGGTGCAGAGCTATACCTCCGAAGCGCGCGAGGCGGCGCGCTTCGACGCTTCCACGAACGACGCCTTCCGCACCGCCGTGCGCCGCGCCAAGGCGCGCTCGGTGCTGGTGGCGTTCATCATCATCGCGACCTCGGCGGCGCTGCTGTGGGGCCTCTACCAGGGCACGCAGGCCGTGCTCGACGGCCGCATCTCCGCCGGGCACCTGGGCCAGACCGTGGTCTACGTGCTGATCCTGGCCAGCGCCGCCGCCGTGCTGGGCGAGGTCTATGGCGATCTGCTGCGCGCGGCCGGCGCGACCGAGCGCCTGATGGAGCTGCTGCACTCGCGCTCGGACATCGCCTCTCCCGCGCACCCGGCGCAGACGACCGTGCCGAGTGGCGGCAGCGCGATCACGCTCGATGCCGTCACCTTCCACTATCCCTCGCGCCCCGGCACGCCGGCCCTGCGCGACGTCAGCCTGCGGGTGGCGCCCGGCGAGACCGTGGCGCTGGTGGGCGCCAGCGGCGCCGGCAAGAGCACGGTGTTCCAGCTGCTGCTGCGCTACTACGACCCGCAGTCCGGCGGCATCGCGCTCGACGGCGCGGCCCTCGACACGCTGTCGCTGGGCGACCTGCGCCAGCGCATCGGCCTGGTGCCGCAGGACTCGGTCATCTTCTCGGCCAGCGCGTTCGAGAACATCCGCTATGGCCGGCCCGGCGCCACCACCGAGGAGGTGCATGCCGCCGCGCGCGCCGCCTTCGCCGACGATTTCCTGCGCGCCCTGCCGGAGGGCTACGACACCTTCCTCGGCGAACGCGGAGTGCGGCTGTCCGGCGGCCAACGCCAGCGCATCGCCATCGCGCGCGCCATCCTGAAGAATCCGCCGCTGCTGCTGCTCGACGAGGCCACCAGCGCGCTCGACGCCGAAAGCGAGCGCATGGTCCAGGCGGCGCTCGAATCCGCGATGACCGGGCGCACCACGCTGGTCATCGCCCACCGCCTGGCGACGGTGCAGAAGGCCGACCGCATCGTGGTGCTCGACCACGGCAGGGTCGTCGAGCAGGGCACGCACGCGATGCTGGTGGCGCAGGGCGGCGTCTACGCCCGGCTGGCGGCGCTGCAGTTCGGCGCCTGAACCCGGTCACCCGCTCCAGGGCCGGAGCGGGCGGCACGCTACTGCAGCGTGCCCTTGGCGTCCGGAGGGATCGGCAGCGCGACCACCTCGATGCCCTCCTCGTGCAGGGCCTCGGCCTGCGCGCGCGTCGCCTGGCCGCGGATCGCGCGCTCCTCGACCTCGCCGTAATGCATCCTGCGGGCTTCCTCGGCGAAGCGGTCGCCGACGTTCTCGGTGCTGGCCACGAGATGGCGCACGGCGCGGGTCCAATGCTCCCGCAGTGCCGACAGCGCCGCCGCGTCGCCCGTGGCCCCGGCCGGCATCGGCATGGTGGTCCCGCCGGCGGGCGATGCCGCGGGAGCATCGACCGGCGCCCGGGCGCCGCTCAGGTTGAGGCGCGGCGCCGCCAGCAGCTTGACGACCGCCGTGGTGCCGCAGACCGGGCACGCCACCAGGCCACGGCCGAGCTGGTCCTCGAAGGCATCGCCCGAGGCGAACCAGCCCTCGAAGCCATGGCCATGTTCGCAGCGGAGATCGAGGACCTTCATGCGAAGGATTATCCGGGTGCGCCCTCGGCGCCGAGGGTCCGCCAGTCGAGTGTCCACGCGCCCGACAGGACGTTCTGCAGCCACAGCGTGCAGGTCAGCGTCTTGGCGTCGGTCACGGTGCCATCGCGGCACCAGCCCAGCAGGGTCTCCGGCGTGGCGGTGAAGACATCGACGAACTCGCCGTCGTCGAGCCGGCGCTCGCCCAGCGAGAGACCGCGCGCGAAGTAGACGTGGATGATCTCGGTCGAATAGGCCACCGCCAGGTGCATCAGGCCGGCATAGGCCCATTCGCGGGCGCTGTAGCCGGTCTCCTCCAGCAGCTCGCGCCGGCCGCAGAGGAAATGGTCCTCGCCGGCATCGAGCTTGCCGGCCGGGAACTCGGTCATCACCTGCCCGACGGGATAGCGGTACTGGCGTTCCAGCACCAGCCGGCCATCGTCGAGCATCGGCACGACCACCACCGCGCCGGGATGGATCACATATTCGCGCGTCGCTGTGCCGCCGTCGGGCAGGCGCACGACGTCGCGCCGTGCCTTCAGGAAGTTGCCATCGACCAGCACCTCGCTGGCCGTGCCCTCCTCCCTCAGATGCGATTCGGTCGGACTGGAGGTGGTGGAGGCAGGAATCATGGACGGGGCCGGTGGCGAGGAAGGATCAGGACGGGGCCTGGGCCTGGCGGTGCTTGAGCAGGTAGCGCCAGGTGAAGCCCGGGAAGGCCAGCACGATGAACAGCGCGCCGGTGACGGCATAGAACTCCCAGCCCTGCGACGCGATCTGGCCGACGCGCTTCTCGAGCAGCAGCCCGACGCCGCCGGCGAGGCCGTAGAACAGCACCAGTTCCAGCAACCGCAGCGCCAGCGACTTGGGAGCCGCCGCGCGCAGGGGGATCAGGCCGAGGAAGCGCTCGGTCAGGAATGGCAGGTTGGCCACCAGCAGCGCGATGCCCAGCACCAGCCAGACGGACACGCTCTGGGACACCGCCACCCCGCGCGGGTCAGTTCGCCAGCGTGGCCGCGATGGCACGCGCGCACAGGTTCATGAGGCCGCCCGGCACCAGCCCGAGCACCAGGATCAGGGCACCGTTCAGGGCCAGCACGATGCGCACGTCGCCACCGCTGGTGACCGGCGGCGCCGACGCGGGAGGCGCGTCGAAGTACATGACCTTGACGATGCGCAGGTAGTAGAACGCGCCGATCAGGGACATCAGGACCGCGAACACCGCCATCGTGATGTAGGCCGCCTGGCCCGAGGCGATCAGGGCCTGCAGGACGGCCAGCTTGGCATAGAAGCCGACCAGCGGCGGCAGGCCGGCAAGCGAGAACATCGCCACCGCCATCACGCCGGCGTAGAACGGGCTGCGCTGGTTGAGACCGGCCAGATCGGAGATCTCCTCGCTCTCGAAGCCTTCTCGGGCCAGCAGCAGGATGATGCCGAAGCTCGCCAGCGTGGTGAGCACATAGGTCACGACGTAGAACATCGCCGCGCTGTAGGCCAGGCCGGCGCTGGTCGCGCTGGCATTGCCCTCGACCACGCCGCCGACCATGCCCAGCAGCATGAAGCCCATTTGCGCGATGGTCGAGTAGGCCAGCATGCGCTTGAGGTTGGTCTGCGCGATGGCCGCGAGGTTGCCCACCAGCAGCGAGGCCACGGCCAGCACGGCCAGCATCTGTTGCCAGTCGAAGGCCAGCGGCAGCAGGCCCTCCACCAGCAGACGGATGATGATGCCGAAGGCAGCGAGCTCGGGCGCCGCGCCGATCAGCAGCGTGATCGCCGTCGGCGCGCCCTGATAGACGTCGGGCACCCACATGTGGAACGGCGCCGCACCGACCTTGAACGCCAGGCCGGCGACGATGAAGACCAGTCCGAACACCAGCACCTGGTGGTTCACCTGGCGGCTGGCGATGGCGCGGAACACCTCGTTGACGTCGAGCGACCCGGTGGCGCCGTACATCATCGACAGGCCATAGAGCAGGAAGCCGCTGGCCATGGCGCCGAGCACGAAGTACTTCATGGCGGCCTCGCTGGCGGTGGCGTCGTCGCGGCGCAGGGCGACCAGCGCATAGCTCGACAGCGTCAGCAGTTCCAGGCCGAGGTAAATCAGCAGGAAGTTGCTGCCCGAGATCATCACGAACATGCCCAGCAGCGACAGCATGCTGATGGTGAAGATCTCGCCGCCGCGCAGCATGCCTCGATCCGCCGCGTAAGGCCGGCCGTAGACCAGCGTGACCATCAACGCCAGGGTGGCGAAGCACTTGAGCCAGTTGCCCATCGGGTCGCTGACGACCATGTTGCCGAAGCCGTAGATGGTGCGGCCGGCGACGGCGTTCGCCCCCGTGAGCGCGGCCACCACGGCCAGCGTGAGCATCGTGAGGATGTAGGTCCGGGTGCGGCGCGCGTCGGTCGACGACAGGTCGACCAGCGCGATGATGCAGGCCATGACCAGCAGCACGATTTCCGGATAGATCGTGATCCAGCTGAGTTTGTCAATCATCTCGTTCTCTTCTTCAGCGTGATCAGGGCAGCTTGGACATGGCCACGTGCCGCAGGAAATCGGCCACGGACACGTCCATCACATCGGTGAAAGGTTTCGGGTAGATGCCCATCCACAGCACCGCGATCGCCAGCAGGGCCAGCATCAGGAATTCCCGTGCGTTGATGTCCTGCAGCTCCTCGACATGGTGGTTGCCCACCGGGCCCAGGTAGACGCGCTTGTACATCCACAGCGTGTAGGCGGCGCCGAAGATCAGGGCCGTGGCGGCCCCCAGGCCGATCCAGAAGTTGGCCTTGACCGCGCCGAGGATGACCATCCATTCGCCCACGAAGCCGGCTGTGCCCGGCAGCCCGCAGTTGGCCATGGCGAACAGCAAGGCGAAGGCGGCGAACTTGGGCATGGTGTTGACCACGCCGCCGTAGTCGGCGATCTGGCGCGAGTGGACGCGGTCGTAGAGCACGCCGATGCCCAGGAACATGGCCGCCGAGACGAAGCCGTGCGCCACCATCTGCACGATGCCGCCGGAGACGCCCAGGTCGTTGAAGATGAAGAAGCCGAGCGTCACGAAGCCCATGTGGGCGACCGACGAATAGGCCACCAGCTTCTTCATGTCCTTCTGCACCAGCGCCACCAGGCCGACGTAGATCACCGCGATGAGCGACAGCGCGATCATCAGCCAAGCCCACTCGCGCGAGGCGTCGGGGGCGATCGGCATCGAGAAGCGCAGGAAGCCATAGGCACCCAGCTTCAGCATGATGGCCGCCAGCACGGCCGAGCCGCCCGTGGGGGCCTCGACGTGCACGTCGGGCAGCCAGGTGTGGACCGGGAACATCGGCACCTTGACGGCGAAGGCGGCGAAGAAGGCGAAGAACAGGAAGGTCTGCGCGCTGGCCGTGAGCGGCAGGCGATGCCACGTCAGGATGTCGAAGCTGCCACCGGACTTGTTGTACAGGTAGATCAGCGCGACCAGCATGAGCAGCGAGCCCAGCAGCGTGTAGAGGAAGAACTTGAACGCCGCGTAGATCTTGTTGGGACCGCCCCAGATGCCGATGATGAGATACATCGGGATCAGGGTCGCCTCGAAGAACACGTAGAACAGCAGACCGTCGAGCGCGGCGAAGACGCCGATCATCAGGCCCGACAGGATCAGGAACGCGCCCATGTACTGGTTCACGCGCTCGGTGATCACCTCCCAGGCCGAGATCACGACGATGACGGTGATGAATGCGGTCAACAGCACCAGCCACAGGGAGATCCCGTCGACCCCCAGGTGGTAGTTGATGTTGAAGCGTTCGATCCAGGGCGCTTTCTCGACGAACTGCATCGCCGAGGTCCCGTTCTGGAACCCCGTGTAGAGCGGCAGCGTCACGACGAAGCTGGCGATCGACCCGAGGAGCGCGACCCAGCGCACGACATTCGCACTGTTCCGGCCGAACGCCAGCAACAGGGTGCCGACCACGATCGGCAGCCAGATGGCAAGGCTCAACAAACCCATTTTTATTGTTCTCCAGCGCAGCGCTTATTTGTTGAACCAGACGAAATACGTCATGAGCAGGAAGATGCCCAGCAACATCGCCATCGCGTAGTGATAGATGTACCCCGACTGCACGCCGCGCACGGCGCCGGCGATGCGGCCGATGGTGCGCCACGAGCCGTTGACGATCGCGCCGTCGATGACGGCCTGGTCCCCGCCCTTCCAGAAGGCGGTGCCCAGCGCGCGCGCGCCGCGCGCCACGATGTTCTCGTTGATCCAGTCGAGGTAGTACTTGTTCTCCAGCAGCCGGTAGACCGGGCCGAAGCCACGCTTGATCGCCGCCGGCAATGCCGGGTTGATCATGTACATGTAGTACGAGAGCACGACGCCGGCCAGTGCGAGCCAGAACGGCGCGGTGCTCAGACCGTGCAGTGCCATCGCCATGGGACCGTGGAACGCCTCCTCCATCTCGCGCATCGCGGGATGCTTGTCGAGATTGAAGAAGATCGCGTCCTTGAAGAATTCGCCATAGAGCATCGGCTCGATGGTGAAGAAGCCGATCAGCACCGACGGGATGGCGAGCAGCACCAGCGGCAGCCACACCACCCAGGGCGACTCGTGCGGCTTGGCATCGTGGTCGTGGCCGTGATGGGCGTCGTGCGACGTCGCGGCGTGCGGGGCATGGGAGGCGTGCGCCGCCTGGGTCCCGTGGCCGTCGTCGTGGCCGTCGAGTGGCTCCTCGTCGGAATGGTGCGCGTGATGGGCATCCGGGTTCTGGTCGTAGCGTTCCTTGCCGTGGAAGACCAGGAAATACATCCGGAACGAATAGAACGCCGTCACGAAGACGCCCGCCAGCACGGCGAAGTACGCGAAGCCGGCACCGGCCAGGTGGCTCTCGTGCACCGCCTCGATGATGCTGTCCTTGGAGTAGAAGCCCGAGAACAGCGGCGTGCCGATCAGGGCCAGCGAGCCCAGCAGCGAGGTGATCCAGGTGATGGGCATGTACTTGCGCACGCCGCCCATCCAGCGGATGTCCTGGTTGTGGTGCATGCCGATGATGACCGAGCCCGCGCCGAGGAACAGCAGCGCCTTGAAGAACGCGTGCGTCATCAGGTGGAACACCGCCACCGAATAGGCCGAGGCCCCCAGCGCCACCGTCATGTAGCCGAGCTGCGACAGCGTCGAGTAGGCGACGACGCGCTTGATGTCGTTCTGGATGATGCCCAGGAAGCCCATGAACAGCGCCGTGATGGCACCGATCACCAGGATGAAGCTGAGCGCCGTGTCGCTGAGCTCGAACAGCGGCGACATGCGCGCCACCATGAAGATGCCGGCCGTCACCATGGTCGCGGCGTGGATCAGCGCCGAGATCGGCGTCGGACCTTCCATCGAATCGGGCAGCCAGACGTGCAGCGGGAACTGCGCGCTCTTGCCCATGGCACCGATGAACAGGCAGATGCAGATCACCGTCACCAGCATCCACTGCGTGCCCGGGAAGGTCAGCGCCGCCAGGGCATCGGCCTTGGCGAAGGCCTCGCCATAATTCAGCGTGCCGGCATAGGCCGCGATGAGGCCGATGCCCAGGATGAAGCCGAAGTCGCCGACCCGGTTGACCAGAAAGGCCTTCATGTTGGCGAAGATCGCGGTCGGCTTGTTGAACCAGAAGCCGATCAGCAGGTACGACACCAGGCCCACCGCCTCCCAGCCGAAGAACAGCTGGAGCATGTTGTTGCTCATCACGAGCATCAGCATGGAGAAGGTGAACAGCGAGATGTAGGCGAAGAAGCGGTTGTAGCCCTCGTCCTCCTCCATGTAGCCGATGGTGTAGATGTGCACCATCAGCGAGACGAAGGTGACGACGCACATCATCATGGCGGTCAGACCGTCGACCAGGAAGCCGACCTCCATCTTCAGACCACCCACCACCATCCAGGTGTAGAGGGTCTCGTTGAAGCGCGCGCCATCGGCGACGACGCTGCGCAGCGTCATGGCCGAGATGACAAAGGCGATCAGGACGCCCAGGATCGTCAGCGAGTGCGTGACCTTGCGGCCGATGTGGTTGCCACCGAACTTGGTGCCGAACAGGCCGGCCAGGGCGGCGCCCACCAAAGGAGCCAGCGGGACGGCCAGCAGCGTGGATGCGGAGAGAGTTGCGCTCATATGGAGAAGCCTCAGCCCTTGAGCGAGTTCAACTCGTCGACGCTGATGGTCGAGCGGTTGCGGAACAGCAGCACCAGGAGGGCCAGTCCGATGGCCGACTCGGCAGCCGCCACGGTCAGGATGAAGAACACGAAGACCTGCCCGTGCATGTCGCCCAGGTAGTGGGAGAAGGCCACGAAGTTCATGTTGACGGCCAGCAGCATCAGCTCGACGCACATCAGCAGGACGATCAGGTTCTTGCGGTTGAGGAAGATGCCGACCACCGCCATGGCGAACAGGATCGCGCCAAGCGTCAGGTAATGCGAGAGGGTCAGGGTCATGGCTTCTTCTCCACGGGAGCGGCGACGCTCGGCTCGGTCGGGGCCGGGGGAGCGGCACGGGTGGCATCGACCTTCACGACGCTCAGGCGATCACGCGCCTTGACGTGGATCTGCGTGCTGACGTCGATGAACTTGCTGTCCTTGCGCTGGCGCAGCGTGAGCGCGATGGCCGCGATCATGGCGACCACCAGGATCACGGCGGCGATCTGCACCGGATAGAGGTATTCGGTGTAGAGCAGGATGCCGAGCGCCTTGGTGTTGGAGAGCTGCGCCAGGCCGGCCTGCTGCGGGGCGATCGGCATCTCGCGAAAGCCGCCCATCAGCACATAGGCCATCTCGAGCGCGATCACCACGCCGATGAGGGCGGCCAGGGGGAAGTGCTTCCAGAAACCCTGTCGGAGGTTGTCGATGTTCAGGTCGAGCATCATCACCACAAACAGGAACAGCACCATCACGGCGCCCAGGTACACGAGCACCAGCACGATGGCCAGGAATTCGGCCTCGAGCAGCAGCCAGACGGCCGATGCCTGCGAGAAGGCCAGCATGAGGTAGAGCACCGCGTGCACGGGATTGCGCGCGGTGACGACTCGAAAGGCCGCGAACAGCAGCACGATCGAGAACAGATAGAAGAAGCCGGTCTTGACGTCCATGGATGTTTTTCTTTGGGGCGTCCGTCGTATCAACGGTATTTGGCGTCCGCGGCCTTGTTGGCCGCGATCTCGGTCTCGTACCGGTCGCCGACGGCGAGCAGCATCTCCTTGGTGAAGTACAGGTCACCGCGCTTCTCGCCGTGGTACTCCAGGATGTGCGTCTCGACGATCGAATCGACCGGGCAGCTCTCCTCGCAGAAGCCGCAGAAGATGCACTTGGTCAGGTCGATGTCGTAGCGGGTGGTGCGGCGCGAGCCGTCCTCGCGCACATCGGACTCGATGGTGATGGCGACCGCCGGGCAGACCGCTTCGCACAGCTTGCACGCGATGCAGCGCTCCTCCCCGTTCTCGTATCGGCGCAAGGCGTGCAGGCCCCGGAAACGTGGCGACAGCGGCGTCTTCTCCTCCGGGAACTGGACGGTGATCTTGCGGCGGAACGCATAGCGCCCCGTCAGGACCATGCCCTTGAACAGCTCGGCGAGCATGAAGCTCTTGAGGAAGTCGCTGACCGAGAAAGCAGATTTCGACGGCGCCGTGGCGACCGTGGTGGATGAAGGCATCGTGTGTTGCTCCGCTTATTTCCAGATGTTCCAGGGCGTCTGCATCCAGCCCCCGACCACCAGCAGCCACACCAGGGTGACCGGGATGAAGATCTTCCAGCCCAGACGCATGATCTGGTCATACCGGAAGCGCGGGAAGGTACCGCGGATCCAGATGAAGGTGGACACCACGAAGAAGGTCTTGAGGCCGAGCCAGATCCAGCCGGGGATGAAGTCGAGGAAGCCCACCGGCGACAGCCAGCCGCCCAGGAACATCAGCGCCGCCAGGATCGACACCAGCCACATGCTGGCGTATTCGGCCAGGAAGAAGATCGCGAAGCCCATGCCCGAGTACTCGACCATGTGGCCGGCCACGATCTCCGCCTCGCCCTCGACGACGTCGAAGGGGTGGCGGTTGGTCTCGGCGACGCCGGAGATCACGTAGACGACGAAGATCGGCAGCAGCGGCAGCCAGTTCCAGGACAGGAAGCCCAGGCCCATGTCGGCGCCCATGCCACGGCCCTGCACGGCCACCACGTCGCCCAGGTTCAGGCTGCCCGTGACCATGATGACGACCACCAGGCAGAAGCCCATGGCGATCTCGTAGCTGACCATCTGCGCCGAGGCGCGCATGGCGCCCAGGAAGGCGTACTTCGAGTTCGAGGCCCAGCCGGCGATGATCACGCCATAGACCTCGATCGAGGTGATGGCCATGATCAGCAGCAGGCCGGCGTTGACGTTGGCCAGCACGGCCTCGGGACCGAACGGGATCGCGACCCAGGCCGCCAGGGCCGGCATGATCGCCATCACCGGACCGAGCCGGAACAGGCCCGGGCTCGCGGCCGAGGGACTGATGATTTCCTTGGTCAGCAGCTTGAGCGCGTCGGCGATCGGCTGCAGCAGGCCCAGCGGGCCGACCCGGTTGGGTCCGTGGCGGACCTGGATCCAGCCCAGGAACTTGCGCTCCCACAATGTCAGATAGGCGACGGCGCCCAGCAGCGGCAGCAGCACGCAGATGATCTTGATCAGCGACCAGATCACCGGCCAGCCGCCGGCCGTCCACCAGCGCGCGGCGATCAGCCCCTGGCCGAAGGCGTGAATCGAATCGATCATGCGGCCACCTCGTCGAGCGTCACGTGCTGTCCTTGTGGCACGCCCTTGGCGGCGTGCCGGGTGCCGCGTCCGTCGGCGGTCAGTTGCAGCGACGGCGCGCGACGCGTCAGACCGTCGAGTTCATAGATGGCGGCGACCACCGGCTCGGCGGCGCCCACGACCGGCGCGGAGGCGAAGTCGAAATCCTCGGGCGCGGCATTGCCCAGCAGCACCGCCGGCACCTGCGTGGCCTTCTGGTTCTCGGCCGAACCCAGCACGTGCGCGAGCACGTCCTGCGCGGTCTCGAAATCGAAGCCCTGCACACCCAGCAGGTTCGCCAGCACGCGCAGCACCTTCCAGGCCGGTCGCGTGTCGCCGAGCGGCTTGGCCACGGCGTGGAAGCTCTGAATGCGCCCTTCCGCGTTGACGAAGGTGCCGGGCGTCTCGGAGAACGGCGCGATCGGCAGCAGCACGTCGCTGAAGGCCAGGTTGGTCTTGAACGGGCTGAGCGTGACGACCATCTGCGCGTGCTCGAGCCCGGCGCGCACCTGGGCACCGGCCGCCGAATCGAATTCGGGTTCGTTGTTGAGCAGCAGCAGCGCCTTCACGCCGCCGGCCAGCATCTGCGCGGCGTTCTGGCCGCCGGCACCCGGCAGCGCGCCGACCCATTGCGCGCCGACCGTGTTGGCCGCTTCGGTCAGGTAGCCGACGCTCGCACCGGTCTGCACGCCGATCCACTGGGCCAGGGCCAGCAGTCGCGAGGCGTCCGCATGGTGCGCGGCCGCGTTGCCCAGCAGGATGGCCTTGCGTTCGCCGCCGAGCAGCGAGGTCGCGATGGCCTTGGCGGTGTCGGTGGCTTCGCCGCGCATCGGAGCGGTCTCGCCCTTCTCCGCGCCGATGGCCGCGGCCACGTCGGCCAGCGCCTGCACCCAGTCGCCAGCGGCGGCAGTGTGCACGTTGGCGAGCGCCATGGCCCAGGCGTCGGGCGAGGCGAGCTCGCGCTCGGAGGCGATCACGCCGATGGCGGCGCCCTTGCGGGCGGCCTGGCGGATGCGCTGCGCGAACAGCGGATGGTCCTTGCGCAGGTTGGAGCCGACCACCAGCACGCGCTGGAGCGTCGTCAGGGACGCGATCGAGGTGCCGAGCCAGCGGATGTACTTGGAGCTGCCGAAGTCGGCATGGCGCAGCCGGTGATCGATGTTCTCGCTGCCGAGTCCGCGCACCAGCGCCGTGGCCAGGGAGATCTCCTCGACCGTGCTGTGCGGGCTGACCAATGCGCCGATCGCGCCGGCGCCATGGTCGGCCTTGATCTGGCGCAGGCCGTTGGCGACGTATTCGAGCGCCGTCTGCCAGTCCACCGCCTGCCATTGGCCGCCCTGCTTGAGCATCGGCTGGCGCAGGCGCTCGTCGCTGTTGAGCGCTTCATAGGAGAAGCGGTCGCGGTCGGCGAGCCAGCATTCGTTCACATCCTCGTTCTCGAGCGGAACGACGCGCATGACCTGGTTGTTCTTGACCTGGACGATCAGGTTGGCGCCGGTCGAGTCGTGCGGACTGATCGACTTGCGGCGCGACAGCTCCCAGGTGCGGGCGCTGTAGCGGAACGGCTTGCTGGTCAATGCGCCGACCGGGCACAGGTCGATCATGTTGCCCGAGAGTTCGGAGTCGACGGTGTCGCCGACCACGGTCGTGATCTCGGAGTGCTCGCCGCGATGAATCATGCCCAGTTCCATCACGCCGGCCACTTCCTGGCCGAAGCGCACGCAACGCGTGCAATGGATGCAGCGGGTCATCTCCTCCATGCTGATCAGCGGGCCGACGTCCTTGTGGAAGACGACGCGCTTCTCTTCCTCGTAGCGCGAGGAGGAGCCACCATAGCCCACGGCCAGGTCCTGCAGCTGGCACTCGCCGCCCTGGTCGCAGATCGGGCAGTCCAGCGGGTGGTTGATGAGAAGGAACTCCATCACCGACTGCTGGGCCTTGATGGCCTTGTCGCTCTTGGTGCGGACGATCATGCCCTGCGTGACGGGCGTGGCGCAGGCCGGCATCGGCTTGGGCGCCTTCTCCACGTCGACCAGGCACATGCGGCAGTTGGCCGCGATGCTGAGTTTCTTGTGATAGCAGAAGTGCGGGATGTACGTGCCCGCCTTGTCGGCCGCATGCATGATCATGCTGCCTTCGGTCACGTCGACCTTCTTGCCGTCGAGTTCGATTTCAACCATAGGTGTGTGTCGCGGTTTCGTGCTCAGGCGTTGACGGGCGTCTTGGCGACGTAGCCCGGGATCAGTGCCTCGAACTCGTGGCGGAAATGTTTGATCATGGCGCGCACCGGCATGGCGGCGGCATCGCCCAGCGCGCAGATGGTGCGGCCCTGGATGTTGTCGGCCACCGAATTCAGCAGGTCCATGTCGCTCGGCTTGCCATGACCGTTGTGGATGCGGTCGACCACCCGCCACAACCAGCCCGTGCCTTCGCGGCACGGCGTGCACTGGCCGCACGATTCGTGCATGTAGAAGTACGAGAGGCGCCGCAGCGACTCGACCATCGAGCGGCTGTCGTCCATGACGATCACGGCGCCCGAGCCCAGCATCGAGCCGGCCTTGGCGATCGAGTCGTAGTCCATGGTGCAGTCCATCATGATGGATGCGGGCAGCACGGGCGACGACGATCCGCCCGGGATCACGGCCTTCAGCTGGCGTCCCTTGCGCACGCCGCCGGCGAGCTCGAGCAATTTGGAGAACGGCGTGCCCATGGGCACCTCGTAGTTGCCGGGCATCTCGACGTCGCCGCTGACCGAATAGATCTTGGTGCCGCCGTTGTTGGGCTTGCCGCACGCGAGATAGGCCGGTCCGCCGTTGAGGATGATCCAGGGCACCGCCGCGAAGGTCTCGGTGTTGTTGATCGTGGTCGGCTTGCCGTAGAGGCCGAAGCTGGCCGGGAACGGCGGCTTGAAGCGCGGCTGGCCCTTCTTGCCTTCGAGCGATTCCAGCAGGGCCGTCTCCTCGCCGCAGATGTAGGCGCCGAAGCCATGCGCCGCGTGCAGCTGGAAGTTGTAGCCGCTGCCCATGATGGCATCGCCCAGGTAACCGGCGGCACGCGCCTCCTCCAGCGCTTCCTCGAATCGCTCGTAGGTGCCGAAGATCTCGCCGTGGATGTAGTTGTAGCCGACGCTGATGCCCATGGCGAAGGCGGCGATGGCCATGCCCTCGATCACGATGTGCGGGTTGAACTGCAGGATGTCGCGGTCCTTGCAGGTACCGGGCTCGCCTTCGTCGGAATTGCAGACGAGGTACTTCTGGCCCGGGAACTGGCGGGGCATGAAGCTCCACTTCAGGCCGGTCGGGAAGCCCGCGCCGCCGCGGCCGCGCAGGCCCGAACCCTTGACCTCGGCGATCACCTGGTCGGGCGTCATGCCTTCGGTGAGGATCTTGCGCAGTGCCTTGTAACCGCCGCGCGCCTCGTAGTCGGCCAGGCGCCAGTTGGTGCCGTCGAGGCCGGCATAGATCTGCGGCTCGATGTGGCGGTCGTGGAAACAGGTCTGGACGCCGGTCGCGCGGAACTGTTCGAGGACTTGGTCGGGCGTCATGCGGATTCCCCGTTCGATGCCGCCGGATGCGCGCAGGCGCGCAACCCGTCGACCAGTTGATCGAGCTTCTCGCTGGTCATGAAGCTGCACATCGTGCGGTCGTTGACCAGCATCACGGGCGAATCGGCGCAGGCGCCCAGGCATTCGCTCTGCTGCAGCGTGAAGAGACCATCGGCGGTGGTGCCGCCCATGCCGATGCCGAGCTTCTTCTCCAGGTGCGCCAGGGCCTTCTCGCCGTCGCGCAGCTGGCACGGCAGGTTGGTGCAGACGTTGAGCTTGAAGCGGCCGATCGGACGCTGGTTGTACATGTTGTAGAAGGTCGTGACCTCGTGCACGGCGATCTGGGGCATGCCGAGCACGTCGGCGACCACCTTCTCGTGCTCCGGACTCACGTGGCCATGCTCCTGCTGCACGATGGCCAGGCAGGCCATGACGGCCGACTGCGCCTGGTCGGGCGGGTACTTGGCGATTTCGCGCGCGAAGCGCTCGTGCGTGGCTTCCGACAGCGGCGGCACGGCTGCCGGAGCGGGGGTGTTGTCATTCATCGGTCGATTTCTCCAAACACGATGTCGAGCGTGCCGATGATGGCGACGGTGTCGGCGATCATGTGGCCGCGCGTGAGTTCGTCGAGCGCGGCGAGGTGCGCGAAGCCGGGAGCGCGGATCTTCAGGCGATAGGGCTTGTTGGCGCCGTCGCTCAGGAGGTAGATGCCGAACTCGCCCTTGGGGTGCTCCACCGCGGCGTAGGCTTCGCCTTCGGGCACGTGAAAGCCTTCGGTGAAGAGCTTGAAGTGATGGATCAGCTCTTCCATGTTGGCCTTCATCGACTCCCGGGCGGGCGCGGCCACCTTGTGGTTGTCGGTGATGACCGGGCCCGGATTGGCCTTGAGCCAATCGACGCACTGCTTGATGATGCGGTTGGACTGCACCATCTCCTCCATGCGCACGAGGTAGCGGTCGTAGCAGTCGCCGGTCTTGCCCACCGGGATGTCGAAGTCCATGCGATCGTAGACGTCGTAGGGCTGCTTCTTGCGCAGGTCCCAGGCGATGCCCGATCCGCGCAGCATCGGGCCCGTCAGGCCCAGGTTCAGCGCGCGCTCGGGCGACATGACGCCGATGCCCACGGTGCGCTGCTTCCAGATGCGGTTGTCGGTCAGCAGCGTGTGGTACTCGTCCACGTGCTTCTCGAACCGCTGCGTGAAGTCGTCGATGAAGTCGAGCACCGAACCACTGCGGTTCTCGTTCATGCGCGCCAGGGCCTTGGCGTTCTTGATCTTGCTGACCTTGTACTGCGGCATCGCATCGGGCAGGTCGCGATAGACGCCGCCGGGACGGAAATAGGCCGCATGCATGCGCGCGCCCGAGACCGCCTCGTAGATGTCGAACAGGTCCTCGCGCTCGCGGAACGCATAGATCAGGATCGTCGAGCTGCCGCAGTCGTTGCCGTGCGAACCCAGCCACATGAGGTGGTTGAGCAGGCGCGTGATCTCGCCGAACATGACGCGAATGTACTGCGCGCGCAGTGGCACCTCGAGGCCCAGGAGCTTCTCGATCGCCAGGCAGTAGGCATGCTCGTTGCTCATCATCGACACGTAGTCGAGACGGTCCATGTAGGGCAGCGACTGGATGTAGGTCTTGCCCTCGGCGAGCTTCTCCGTCGCGCGATGCAGCAGGCCGATGTGCGGGTCGGCGCGCTGGACGACTTCGCCGTCGAGTTCGAGCACCAGGCGCAGCACGCCATGCGCCGCCGGATGCTGCGGACCGAGGTTGAGCGTGTAGTTCTTGATTTCAGCCATGTTCGATCACCGGGGCATGACCTTGGATGCCGGGCCCCCGTAGTTTTCCTCGCGGATGATGCGCGGCGTGACCTCGCGCGACTCGATGGTGACGGACTGGTAGACGACGCGCTTGAGCTCTTCGTCGTAACGCATCTCGACATTGCCGTTGAGCGGGAAGTCCTTGCGGAACGGATGACCGATGAATCCGTAGTCGGTCAGGATGCGGCGCAGGTCCTCGTGGCCCTCGAACACGATGCCGAACAGGTCGAAGGCTTCGCGTTCGAACCAGTTGACCGAGCTCCAGAGCTGCATCACCGAGGGCAGCACCGGGAAGTCGTCGTCGGTGCAGAAGACCTTGACGCGCACGCGCTGGTTCAGGCTCGTCGACAGCAGGTGCACCACCACGGCATAGCGCAGCCCTTCCCAGACGCTGTCGCGGTAGGCCGAGTAGTCGACCCCGCAGAGGTCCATCAGCTGTTCGAATCTGCACTCCGGCGCGTCGCGCAGGATGCGCATCGCGTCCAGGTAGTCGGCCGCCTTGACGACCACCGTCAATTCGCCGAGGGCCACGGTGGCGCTCTTGAGCTTGTCGCCGAGGGCCAGCTCCACCGACGCCTTGAGCGCGGCCGGATCGATCGCAAAAACTGTCATGGACGTGCCCTCTTACGCGCGCGCGATGGTGTTGGTGCGACGCACCTTCTGCTGCAGCTGGATGATCCCGTAGATCAGGGCCTCCGCCGTCGGCGGGCAGCCGGGCACGTAGACGTCGACCGGCACGATGCGGTCGCAGCCGCGCACCACCGAATAGCTGTAGTGGTAGTAGCCGCCGCCATTGGCGCACGAACCCATCGACAGCACCCAGCGTGGCTCGGCCATCTGGTCATAGACCTTGCGCAGCGCGGGGGCCATCTTGTTGCACAGCGTGCCAGCGACGATCATGAGATCGGACTGACGGGGACTGGCACGGAACACTTCCGCGCCGAAACGGCCGATGTCGTAGCGTGCGGCTGCCGCATGCATCATTTCCACCGCGCAGCAGGCCAGACCGAAGGTCATGGGCCACAGCGAACCGGTCTTGGCCCAGTTCACCACGGAGTCGTACGACGTGGTGACGAAACCTTCTTTGAAAACGCCTTCAATGGCCATGGCTGTACCTTGTTTTTTCGTGGGTGCGGCCGCAGCCGCGCAGGCGATCGCTACTCCCAGTCGAGAGCGCCCTTCTTCCACTCGTAGGCGAAGCCCACGACCAGGATCGCCAGGAAGATGACGACCGCCCAGAAACCGGCCGCGCCGACTTCCTTGAGCGCGACGGCCCAGGGAAACAGGAAGGCGATCTCGAGATCGAAAAGGATGAAGAGGATGGCGACGAGGTAGTAGCGGACGTCGAACTGCATGCGAGCGTTCTCGAACGCTTCGAAGCCGCACTCGTAGGGGGAATTTTTGGCTGCATCAGGCCGATTGGGCCCCAACAGATAACCCAGTGCCTGGGGAGCGATGCCGACCCCGATGCCGACCAGGATGAACAACAGGACGGGGAGGTAGGAATCGAGATTCATCGTTGTTCTATCACCGCTTGCCACCAGCAAACAGCAGCCGTTGCTGCTGCCATTTGCCAGTGAGATTTGGTGCGGTCGGCGAGACTCGAACTCGCACAGCTTTCGCCACTACCCCCTCAAGATAGCGTGTCTACCAATTTCACCACGACCGCGGTTTTGACTGTCCGAATGGCATGAGGAACCCAAGAGTTTTTGGCTTTCCGGACAGCTTAAGAGTTTACCCTGAAATACATCCGGATTGCCATTCGGATGCAAGGATCATGACAGATTATTGCGTCGATCCGCTGCCCGAAGCCGGTGCGGCCGGCGCCGGCACCACCGCCGGAGCAGGCACCGCCTGGACGGCGGGCGCCGCCGGAGCGACGGACGTCGGATTGCCAGCGGGAATCTGCGATGCGGCCCCGGTCGATGCCGGCGCGGACGCAGGCACCGTGGCCGGGATCGGTGTCCCCGTCGTGGCTCTCTCGAGCAGGCTGCCGCCACCCACCGGACGGGCGTGGCTGAAGTACGCGAGCAGCAATGTGGTCGCGAAGAAGACGGCGGCGAGGACCGCTGTCGTGCGCGACAGGAAATTGGCGCTGCCGCTGGCGCCGAACAGGCTCCCCGCGCTGCCGCTGCCGAATGCCGCGCCCATGTCGGCACCCTTGCCGTGCTGGATCAGGATCAGTCCGATCATCACCAGCGCGGTCAGCATCTGCACGCCGACCAGTATGTTGAGAACCACGTTCATTGTTATCTACTCCTTGTTGAAACGGCCGCGCATGCCTCAGCGGGCCGCGGCGATGATCTGCAGAAAGTCCGGCGCCTTGAGCGAGGCGCCGCCGATCAGGCCGCCATCGATGTCCGGCTGCGCGAGCAGGTCCGCGGCATTGGCGGCGTTCATGCTGCCGCCATAGAGGATGCGGATGCCGGCGGCATGCTCGCTCGCCGCGTGATGCAGCTGGGCGCGCAGCACGGCGTGCACCGACTGCGCCTGTTCGGGCGTCGCCGTCCTGCCCGTGCCGATGGCCCACACGGGCTCGTAGGCGACCACGATCTCGCTGATGCAATGGCCGTTGAGATGGATGACGGCGGCCAGCTGCCGCTTCACGATCTCCTCGGTCTGCCCTGCTTCGCGTTCGGCCAGCGTCTCGCCGACGCAGACGATTGGGGTGATGCCCGCGCCGAGCGCGGCCGCGGCCTTGGCGGCCACATGATCGTCGGCCTCGCGATGGTATTCGCGGCGCTCCGAATGACCCACGATGGCATAGCGCACGCCGAATTCCTTCAGCATGGAAGCCGACTTCTCTCCGGTGAAGGCACCATGGGGACGGGCCGAGATGTCCTGCGCTCCGAGCGCCAGCGGCGATCCCGCCACCAGGGCCTGCACCTGCGCCAGGTACGGCGCCGGCACGCACAGCGCCACGTCGCAGGCCGGCGCGCCGATGTCGCGCCGCAGGGCGCCGACCAGGGCCTCGTTGGCGGCGAGACTGCCGTTCATCTTCCAGTTGCCAGCAATCAGCTTCCTATTCGTCATTTCGATCTCGTTGTGTGGGGTCACCAGGTCAGCACGATCTTGCCGATGTGCTGGTTCGATTCCATGAGCTCGTGGGCTCGCGCGGCTCCGCTCGGCCCACCCGCCGTGTCGCCGAGGGCGACGAAATTGCTGTGGATGGCCGGCTTGATGACGCCGCTCTCCAGCAGCGGCCAGACGGTCTCGCGCAGCGCCGCCGCGATCTCACCCTTGAATGCCACCGGTCGGGGCCGCAAGGTCGAGCCGGTGATGGTCAGCCGCCGACGCAGCACCTGGCCGGCATTGATCTCGCCCTTGACACCGCCCTGCACGGCGATGATGACGATGCGACCGTCGTCGGCCAGGCATTCGATCTCGCGCGCCACGTAGCTGCCGGCGACCATGTCGAGCACCACGTCGACGCCCTTGCCGCCGGTCAGGCGCTTGACTTCCTCGACAAAGTCGGCGGTCTTGTAGTTGATGGCGTGATCGGCGCCGAAGGCCTTGCAGGCCTCGCACTTCTCATCGCTGCCGGCCGTCACGATGACCGTCGCGCCCATGGCCTTGCCGAGCTGGATCGCCGTGACGCCGATGCCGCTCGATCCGCCCTGCACCAGCAGGGTCTCGCCGCGCTGCAAGCGCCCGCGCATGAAGACGTTGCTCCAGACGGTGAAGAAGGTCTCCGGCAGCGTGGCAGCCTCGACGTCGCTCCAGCCCTCGGGCACCGGCAGGCATTGCACGACGGGAGCCACGCACAGCTCGGCATAGCCGCCGCCCGCGACCAGGGCGCAGACGTGATCGCCGACCGACAGTCCGGCCGTGGCCATGGCTTTGGCGTCGCCGGCGACGATCTCGCCCGCGACCTCGAGGCCGGGCAGGTCCGAAGCGCCGGGTGGCACCGGGTAGTTGCCGGTGCGCTGCAGCACGTCGGGCCGGTTCACTCCGCTGGCCGCCACGCGGATCAGCAGTTCACCGGCACCCGCGACCGGTGCGGGCCGCTCGACGGCACGCAGGACCTCGGGCGCTCCGAATGTCGTGATCTCGATGGCTTTCATGGGCTTTCTCCAGGCTGGGACGCTCCTCGCGGAGGCGTCGCGTGATCCGTGCGGCGAGCGGTCGCCCGCCGCCGTCGATCAGGATTGCGGGTCGTTGCGGTCGCCGCGCGGGAAGTCCTGCGGCGCGGGGCGCTGCAGTTCGACCTGTGCCTGCTCCGGGTAGAGCGCGTGCTGGGGTTGCGGCTGCTGCGGTGCCTGCTGCTGCTCGCCACCACGCTCGTTGCCACCGGGGTTGCCATTGTCGAACCGGGGCGCGCGCTCGCCGCGCGGTGCACGGTCGCCGCGATCACCACGGTCGTTGCGCTCGCCACGGTCCGGACGCTCGCGACGCTCGCCGCCACGGTCCTCGCGCGGTGCGCGTTCCTGGAATTCCATGCCGGCCGGACGCTCCGTCAGGGCCTTGAGCGACAGCTTGACGCGGCCCTTCTCGTCGGTCTCCAGGACCTTGACCTTGACCATCTGGCCTTCGGTCAGGTAGTCCTGCACGCGCTCGACGCGCTCGTGGGCGATCTGGCTGATGTGCAGCAGGCCATCCTTGCCCGGCAGCAGGTTGATCAGGGCGCCGAAGTCCAGGATCTTGGTGACCGGGCCTTCGTAGATCTTGCCGATCTCGACTTCCGCCGTGATCTGCTCGATGCGCTTCTTGGCGATCTCCGCCTTCTCCGGATCGGTCGAGGCGATGGTGATGGTGCCGTCCTCGTCGATGTTGATCGTCGTGCCGGTCTCTTCCTGCAGGCCGCGGATGACGGCGCCGCCCTTGCCGATCACGTCACGGATCTTCTCGGGATTGATCTTGAGCGTGGTCATGCGGGGCGCGAACTGCGACACCTCGACATTGGCCGAGCCCTGGGCTTCCTGCATCTTGCCCAGGATGTGCACGCGTGCCTCCTTGGCCTGGGCCAGCGCGACCTGCATGATCTCCTTGGTGATGCCCTGGATCTTGATGTCCATCTGCAGCGCCGTGATGCCGGCGGTGGTGCCGGCCACCTTGAAGTCCATGTCGCCGAGGTGGTCCTCGTCGCCCAGGATGTCGGTCAGCACCGCGAAGCGGTTGCCTTCCTTGATCAGGCCCATGGCGATGCCCGCCACGTGCGCCTTCACCGGCACGCCAGCATCCATCAGCGACAGGCAGCCGCCGCAGACCGAGGCCATCGACGAGGAGCCGTTGGATTCGGTGATCTCCGAGACCACGCGCACGGTGTAGGGGAAGTCCTCCTTGCTCGGCAGCACGGCGACAAGAGCGCGCTTGGCCAGCCGGCCATGGCCGATCTCGCGGCGCTTGGTCGAGCCCATGCGGCCGACCTCACCGGTGGCGAAGGGAGGCATGTTGTAGTGGAACAGGAAGCGGTCCTCGTAGTCGCCCGAGAGCGCATCGATGCGCTGCGCGTCGCGTTCCGTGCCGAGCGTGGTGACGACCAGCGCCTGCGTCTCGCCACGCGTGAACAGGGCCGAGCCGTGGGTGCGCGGCAGGACCGAGCTGCGGATCTCGATCGGGCGCACGGTGCGCGTGTCGCGACCGTCGATGCGCGGCTCGCCTTCGAGGATCTGGCTGCGCACGATGCGGCTCTCGATCGCGAACAGCAGGTCGCTGACCTTGCCGGCATCGAAGGGCTCACCGCTTTCCTTGAGGGCCGCCATCACGCCGGCATTGGCCTCGCGCAGCGCCTGGGTGCGGGCCTGCTTGCTGCGGATCTGGTAGACCGCGCGCAGCTTCTCCTCGGCCAGGCCATTGACCTTGGCCACGAAAGCCTCGTCCTCGGCCGGTGCCTGCCAGTCCCACACCGGCTTGCCGGCGTCGCGCACGAGTTCGTGGATGGCGTTGATGGCGATGGCCGCCTGCTCGTGGCCGAACACCACGCCACCGAGCATGATCTCCTCGCTCAGCTGCAGCGCCTCGGACTCGACCATCAGCACGGCCGATTCGGTGCCGGCGACGACCAGGTCCATCTGCGAATCCTTGCGCGCCGTCTGGCCGGGGTTCAGGACGTATTCGCCGTTGATGTAGCCCACGCGCGCCGCGCCGATGGGGCCGCTGAACGGCACGCCGGAGACCGACAGGGCGGCGGAGACGCCGATCATCGCGGCGATGTCGGCATCGACCTCGGGGTTGAGCGACAGCGTGTGGATGACCACGTGGACTTCGTTCAGGAAACCTTCGGGGAACAGCGGACGGATCGGGCGGTCGATCAGGCGGCTGGTGAGCGTCTCGTGCTCGCTGGGCTTGGCTTCGCGCTTGAAGAAGCTGCCGGGGATCTTGCCGGCGGCATAGGTCTTCTCGATGTAGTCGACCGTCAGCGGGAAGAAGTCCTGGCCGGGCTTGGCCGACTTGGAGGCGACGACGGTCGCCAGCACCACGGTGCCTTCGATGTCGACGACGACGGCGCCGCTGGCCTGGCGGGCGATCTCACCGGTTTCGAGGACGACGGTCTTGCCGCCCCACTGGAACGACTTGGTGACTTTGTTGAAGAGGCTCATGTGTTAGCTCCTGTGTTGAGGGCGGAGGGACCGGCCGTCGCAAAAAGACGTTGTGCCGGCCGACTGCCGCCGGGGATTCGGAACGCTTCCAGAACACGATGCCATTCCAGCGAGGCTCGGCGCCGACGATGGGCATCCGAAATTCGTTGGAATGACACAGCTTCGCTCTGTGCGGCACTCCGGAGATGACGATTCAGCGGTTCGCGAAGTAAAAAACGCCTGAGCTAGCGGACTAACCCAGGCGTTTTTTCGTGCGGATCGGATTACTTGCGCAGACCCAGCTTCGCGATCAGTGCGGTGTAGCGGTCGGCATCCTTGGACTTGAGGTAGTCGAGGAGCTTGCGGCGACGGCTCACCATGCGCAGCAGACCGCGGCGGCCATGGTGATCCTTGGCATGGGTCTTGAAGTGGGGGGTGAGTTCGTTGATGCGGGCGGTCAGCAGTGCGACCTGGACTTCGGGGCTGCCGGTGTCGTTGGCGGCGCGGGCGTTGTCCTTGACGACTTCGGCCTTGATGGAGGCTGCGATCATGTGTGTGTTTCCTGTTCCGGGATGTTTGACTTGCGGTGCGCGCTGGAACTGCCTGCACCGTGCGCCTTGCGGCATGCAAAGCCTTTGGATTATAGCCCGCGCCGGGCGGTGGCTGCAGCGCCCGGGTCGCCGGGCGGCGCCGGCGATCGGCCGGTCTAGCGGCCTTGCGCGGTCAGCCACTTCTCCAGGCGGGCGACGCCCTGCACCAGGCGCTGGGGATCGCGGGAGGCGAAGCACCAGCGCAGCCAGCCCTGCGCCTCGTCGCCGAAGGCGTTGCCGGGCGCCAGGCCGAGTCCGGCCTCGGCGACCAGGCGCTTGGCGACCTCGAGCGAGTCGCCGAAGCCTTCGAGGCGGAAGAACGCATACATGCCCCCACGCGCCGGCGCCACCTGCACGCCCGGCAGGCCGGCGAGCAGCGGCACCAGCACGTCGCGGCAGGCCTTGAGATGCGCGACGACGCGAGGCGTGATCTCGTCGCCGTGCGCCAGCGCGGCGATGCCCGCGCGCTGGGTGAAGACGCTCGTGCACGAGGTGTTGAACTCGATCAGCTTGCCAATGCCCTCGATCAGCGCCGGCGGCACCACCAGCCAGCCCAGGCGCCAGCCGGTCATCAGGAAGCTCTTGGAGAAGCTGTGGGCGACCACCAGGCGATCGTCGGCCGTCGCGAGGTCCAGGAAGCTGGGCGCGCAGGCATTGGCCGTCGGCTCGAAATACAGGCGTTCGTAGACCTCGTCGGCCAGGATCCAGGTCCCGGTGACGCGACAGTGATCGAGGATGGCCTGCTGCTCGTCGCGCGTGAGCGTCCAGCCGGTGGGATTGTTGGGTGCGTTGACGATCAGCAGCCGGGTGCGCGGCGTGATGGCGCGGCGCAGCGCATCGAGGTCCAGCGTCCAGGCGCCGTCGACCGGCCGCAGCGCGACGCAGCGCACTTCGGCCCCCATGATGGCCGACTGCGCCACCAGGTTGGGCCAGACCGGCGTGATCGCGACCACCTCGTCGCCGGCGTCCACCAGGGCCTGCACCGCCAGCATCAGCGCGTTGACGCCACCCGACGTGATCGCGATGCGGGAAGCATCGACCGCCGGATGCAGCGCGCTGGTGTAGCGCGCGATGGCGGCGCGCAGTTCCGGCAGCCCCAGGTTGTGGGCATAGAAGGTCTCGCCCCGCTGCAGCGAGTCGATCGCCGCCTGTCTCACGACGTCGGGGGTGACCTCGTCGCTCTCGCCGAACCAGAACGCGAGCACGTCGTCGCGTCCCAGCCCGGCATTGGCGACTTCGCGGATCTTGGAAGCCTGGAGATCGTGGATGGCCTGGCGCATGAGGGCGATCTTTCTGGGTGAAGCGTGGTCAGGGGTCGTCGTGCCATGGGAAACGCCGTGCGACCGGTCGCGCGGCATCGGGGCGTCAGGGCCGCTGCATGCGGCAGGTGGTGGGCATCTCGGCGCGCTCGGCCGCCACCGTCTTGACGACGCGGAAGCCATAGCCCGAGCCCTCGACGTCGAACCGGACCCCATCGGTGCCCTGGCGGTCCATCACGCCGACGACCAGGCTCTGCTGGAACTGGTGGTCGGCCGCCCGCATGCGGCCCCGCTGGCCAGCCAGCGTCACGTCGGCGCGCTCCAGGGCGCGCGCGACCGCCACGGTGTCGACGCTGCCGGCGGCGGCGATCGCCTGCGCCAGCGCCTCCACCAGCAATTGCATGCGCATGTGGACGTAGTCGTCGGCCGGCTTGGGGAAACGCGTGCGGAAGGCACGGTAGAAAGCTTCCGAGGCGTCGGTCCGCACGTTGGGCAGCCAGTCCGCCACGGCCACCACGCGGCCGATCCCGGCGTCGCCGATGGCCGCCGGCGCGCCCAGGGCGTTGCCGTAGAAGGTATAGAAGGTGCCGTTGAAACCGGCTTCACGGGCGGCCTTGACCAGCAGGGTCAGGTCGTTGCCCCAGTTGCCCGTGATGACCGCCTGGGCGCCACTGGCCATGATCTTGCTGGCGTAGGGAGCGAAATCCTTGACGCGTCCGAGCGGATGCAGTTCGTCGCCCACCACCTGGACATCGGGCCGCAGGGCACCGAGCTGGCGCCTGGACTCGCGCAGCACCGACTGGCCGAAGCTGTAGTCCTGCCCGATCAGGTAGGCACGCTGCAGCGCCCGGTCGTCCTTCACCATCTGCATCAGGGCCGTCACGCGCATGTCGGCATGGGCGTCGAAGCGGAAGTGCCAGAAGCTGCAGCGCTCGTTCGTGAGCACCGGATCGACCGCCGAATAGTTCAGGAACAGCACGCGGCGCGCCGGATCGCGCTCGTTGTTCTTGTCGATGGCGTCGATCAGCGCGGCCGCCGTGGCGGAGGAATTGCCCTGCAGCACGATGCGGGCGCCGTCGTCGATGGCCGCCCTCAGTGCCGACAGCGCCTCCTCGTTCTGGCCCTTGCTGTCGTAACGGTCGAGCGCCAGCAGACGCGCGCCTCCAGGCAGCGGAACGCCGCCTCTGGCGTTGACGCGTTCGACGGCCCACAGGAGATTGCGGAACACCGCCTCGCCAGTGTTGGCGAACGATCCACTCAGGGTCTCGATCAGGGCCAGCCGGATCGGCGGCAGGGCGACGGCGGGCACGGCCGGCGCGGCGGCGATGGCAGGGACTGCGGTCCATGCGGCGTACAGCGATGTCGCCGCGAGGCCCAGCATGCGACGGCGATGGGAAAAACGAAGGGACATGAAAGAAGAGGCGTGCGTCCGTCGCGCCGCTGGCGAGGATCCCGGGGCCGTGGCGCACGCCGGGGAACTTGAAGGCCGCGCAGTGTAAGGGACGTCCCACCCGCTCTCGACGCCAACCCCAGGCCCGCCTTTCCACCCGCGCCGAAGGATGCCGGCCTCAGGAACACGTGAAAAAAAGTGTTGCTGAAAAAATACACCCATGCTTCTGCAGGACACTTCAGCGGCCCCACGAGCTCACGGATCCCCAAACTGCGGCGATCCGACAACAGCTCGAGGCACAAATTTCAACTAAAAACTAAAACCAATGTATGACATTAATTTAGATTGCAACACTTTTTTCTACAATTTTGCAATCAGCGAAATCTGATATTTCATGTCAGTTATCACTTATTTCTAGTTTTTATGTTCGAATGAGCAACCTGTGTAAAAAATCACTTGATTGATTGAATCACAGGAACCTATTTATTAATTTGACGTCGCGATAACGCTGACAAACCGTGGCAGCGGAGTCCCCGTCATTCAGGGGATTTCGTTGGATACACATCTGCATGCGCTGACACCGGGACATCGCGCTGATACTTTGCTCGTCTTTTTGCCTGGTGCCTTTCTCAAGCCTGAAGAATTCGAGCGTGAGGGCTTCGTGAGCGGCGTACGCCATCATGGTTTTGCAGCAGATGTCATGTTGGTCGATGCGAACGTATCGTATTACTACGATCAGACCTTTATTCCGCGTCTGACGCGTGACGTGCTGGCGCCGGCGCGCAGCCAGGGTTACAAGTCGATCTGGCTGGTCGGCATCTCGATCGGCGGTTTCGGCGCCCTGACCCACGAACTGGCGCAGCCGGGCCTGGTCGAAGGCATCATCGTGCTGGCGCCCTACCTCGGTCGCCGTCCGGTCGGCGCCGAGATCCAGAAGGCGGGTGGCCTGCGGCTCTGGAAGAACCCCGAGGGCCCGCCGCCGGACGAGGAGGTCGACCGCAAGCTCTGGCCCTGGCTCCAGCGCTACGCGGCACCGGATGCCGCCGCGGAACTGCCGCCGCTCTATCTGGGCTATGGCCTGGCCGATCGCTTCGCTCCCAACCACCAGTTGCTCGCCGACGTGCTGCCGGCCGGCCATGTCTTCACGGCGCAGGGCGGTCACGACTGGCCGGTGTGGTCGGCACTGTGGCAGGACCTGCTCCCGAACCTGCCGCTGCCACGGGTCGAGGCCCCTGCCCTGGCGCATGCGCACTGAGCCGGTCGTGCCGGCTCGTCCCGACCACACGCCGGGACGCCGCGGCCTCATCGGCCTGTGGGGCGCCCTGCTGACGGGCATCGTGATGTTCTCGATGCCGCCCGCGAGTTCCGCGCGGACCACGACCACGCCCGCGCCCGTGGCGACCAGGCCGGCCGCGACCGCCGTGCCGATGCCGCCACCCTCGGCGCACGCCACGGTCGATGTCTTCTTCTCGCCCGGCGGCCGCACCGACCGGGCTGTGGCCGATCTCATCGACGGCGCGCGCGTGCGGGTCTGGATCGCCGGCTACTACTTCACCTCGTCGACCATCGCGCGCGCGCTCGATCAGGCCTTCCGGCGCGGCATCGACGTGCGGGTGGTGCTCGACCGTTCCCAGGCCACGCTCACCTATTCCAGCGCGACCTACTTCCACAACCAGGGCGTGCCGCTCTGGATCAATGCGCGCTATCCGGTGATGCACCACAAGTTCCTGGTCGTCGACGAGGACACGGTCGGCTTCGGCTCGATGAACTTCACCCAGGCCGGCGCGCGGCACAACGCCGAGAACTTCAACCTGTTCCGGCACTGGACAGCGCTCGCCGGCACCTATGCCGGGGAGTTCGACCGCCTGCGCCAGGAGTCCGTCCCCTACTCGCCCGGCATGGTCTTCGAGGACCGCGTCCCGGACGAAGCGCCGCACTGACGCGACGACGCCGACCGCGATCCGGCGCCGCTCAGGCCACGGCGTCGGTCACCCGGTCGAGCGGCCAACGCGGCTTGACGTCGAAGGCATAGCCGGTGGTGGCCGACTGCACGCCGGCCTGCAGCCGCATCGCCGCGGCCATGGCGATCATGGCGCCGTTGTCGGTGCACAGATGGAGTTCCGGGTAGTGCACCCGCACCCGCCGCGCCGCGCAGGCCGCGTCGAGCTGCGAGCGCAGGACCGCGTTGGCGCCGACGCCACCAGCCACCACCAGACGCTTCAGCCCGGTGCGATCGAGCGCGGCCAGCGACTTGCGCAGCAGCACCTCCACGATCGCCGCCTGGGTCGACGCCGCCAGGTCGGCCTTGCGTGCCTCGAGGTCGCCACCGAGCTTCTTCGCCTGCGTCAGCACGGCCGTCTTCAGGCCGGCGAACGAGAAATCGAGGTCGCCGCTGTGCAGCAGCGGCCGCGGCAATCTGAAGGCCGCCGGATCGCCCGTCTCGGCCAGCCGGGCCAGCCACGGGCCGCCCGGATAAGGCAGCCCCAGCAGCTTGGCCGACTTGTCGAAGGCCTCGCCGGCGGCATCGTCGATGGTCTCGCCCAGGATCTCGTAGCGGCCCACGCCATCGACGCGCATCAGCTGCGTGTGGCCGCCCGAGACCAGCAGGGCGACGAAGGGAAACTCGGGTGCGTCCGCGCTCAGGAATGGCGACAGCAGATGCCCTTCGAGGTGATGCACGCCCAGCACCGGGCGATCGAGCGCCGCGCCGAGCGCGCAGGCGACGCCGGCGCCCACCAGCAGCGCGCCGGCCAGGCCCGGACCGCGCGTGTAGGCGACCACGTCGACATCGGCCAGGGCCCGCCCGGCCTCGTCGAAGACGGCGCGGGCGAGCGGCAGGACGCGGCGGATGTGGTCGCGGCTCGCGAGTTCGGGCACCACGCCGCCATAGGCCTGGTGCATGGCGATCTGGCTGTGCAGCGCATGGGACAGCAGCACCGGCAACGCGGTGGCGTCGCGGGTTTCGACCAGGGCCACGCCCGTTTCGTCGCAGGAGGATTCGATTCCGAGGACCAGCATGCGGTCGAGTGTAGGGGGCCGTCGCCGGCGAGGCACGGTTGTTGCTCGATGCCCTTCCCAAGATGAAATCCGGACTGAGCTTCCTGGTCGCCGCCCTGCGCTGCGAGATCGACGAACTCGACCAGCTCGGTCGCACGAGCGAGCTCGTCGGCGCCATCGGGCGGCTGGTGCATGCGCTGCAGCGCGAGCGCGGACTCTCGAACGTGGTGCTGGCCTCCGGCGGCCGGCGCTTCGTGGCCGAGCGCGAAGCGCAGATCGCGTGCAGCGAGCACCTGGAACGGGAAGTGCGCGTCCGGCTCGATCGACTGGAGGGGCCGGGCGACGGGACACGATCGCCGGCCCCGGGCATCCACCTGCGCAACGGCGCCCGCCTGTTCAGCCGCATCGCCTGGGTGCTGCCCGGGCTGGACGCCCTGCCCGGCCTGCGCGATCGCATCGGCGCGCTGGCGCTGCCGGTGGCCGATGCCACCGCCGCCTATGGTCGCCTGGTCGCGGGCTGGCTCGCGGTGGTGTTCGAAGCCGCCGATGGCGCGACCGATCCGGAGATCTCGCGCCTGCTCGCGGCGATGTTCAATTTCATGCAGGGCAAGGAATTCGCCGGCCAGGAACGCGCCTGTGGCGGCGTCGCCTTCGCCTCCGGTCGCAACGAACGGGCGCGCCAGCAGGACTGGCTTGACCTGATCGAGTCGCAGGAACGCTGCTTCCAGGTCTTCGCCGAATTCGCCGGGCCCGCGCTGGAGGCGCAATGGCTGGCCAACCTGGCGCCGGCCCAGATGGCCGAGCTCGAGCGCATGCGCCGCATCGCCTGCGCGGCGCCGCCGGGCGCGCCGCTGGACCCCGAGATGAGCGCGGCCTGGTTCGACTGCTGCACGCGTCGCATCGATGCCATGCAGACGGTCGAGGAACGCCTGGCCGACGACCTGCGGCGGCTCTGCGATGCCAAGACCCGTGGCGCGCGCACCGAACTGGCCGCGCACGAGGCCCTGCTGATACGCCTCGCCGACAGCCCGTCGCCGGTGCCCAACGCCTTCTTCGACACTCCCCAGGCGGTCGTCGCCGCACCACCTCCCGGCAACCCGGCGCTGTACGGCCGCCAGCTGGAACGCTCGATCCTCGATCTGGTGCGTGACCAGTCGGACCGGCTGCAGGCGATGAGCGACGAGCTCGATACGGTGCGCGCGACCCTCAACGAGCGCAAGCTGGTCGAGCGCGCGAAGGGCCTGCTGATGGCGCATCGGCAGCTGAGCGAGCAGGACGCGCACAAGATGCTGCGCCAGACCGCCATGAACCAGAACCGCCGCCTGGTCGACGTCGCCGAATCGGTGCTGGCGATGGCCGAGTACCTGCCAGCAGCCGTGACGCCGAAACGGGCCTGATTGGTGCACGGCACCCCGGATCGCCATGCCGAAAGCTGGCATGCGGTTTGCATCCGGGAGGAGGCACGGGCCATCGGTGGCCCGCATGCGAGGAGCGGCTTCCAACGGCGGTCGCGGCTCCTCGACCGGACAAAGGCGTCCGTATCCGCAGCACCCGCCCCCGTGGGCCGGCGCAGCGTGATGCGGACGCCTTTTTTTTTCGTGGATCCATTTCTTCCCTGGTCCTCGTCTTCCCTCTTGGTCCCTCTTCTTCCTTCTGGAGCCCGTTCGCATGACAGATTCGATGAATCCCCGATTGAGCCGCCGCGCCGTCCTGCGGGCCGCCGCCGTCGGCGCCGTGGCGATCGACCCCGCGTTGCGCGCCGCCGTCTACGCCCAGGGCTCCGACAAGCCCGAGAAGGAGGAAGTGAAGATCGGCTTCATCCCGCTGACCGACTGCGCCAGCGTGGTGATGGCCTCGGTGCTGGGCATCGACAAGAAGTACGGCGTGAAGATCGTGCCGAGCAAGGAAGCCAGCTGGGCCGGCGTGCGCGACAAGCTGGTCAATGGCGATCTCGATTTCGCCCACGTCCTCTACGGACTGGTCTACGGCGTGCACCTGGGCGTGAGCGGCCCCAAGAAGGACATGGCCGTCCTGATGACCCTCAACAACAACGGCCAGGCCATCACGCTGTCGAAGAAGCTGGCCGACAAGGGCGCGGTCGACGGCACCTCGCTGGCCAGGCTCATGGGCGCGGAGAAGCGCGAATACATCTTCGCCCAGACCTTCCCGACCGGCACCCATGCGATGTGGCTCAACTACTGGCTGGCGGCCCACGGCATCAACCCGGTCCAGGACGCCAAGTCGATCGTGGTGCCGCCGCCGCAGATGGTGGCCAACATGCGCATCGGCAACATGGACGGCTACTGCGTGGGCGAGCCGTGGGGCCAGCGCGCCATCATGGACGGCATCGGCATCACCGCCGTGACGACGCAGGACATCTGGAAGGACCACCCCGAAAAGGTGCTCGGATGCACCGCCGAGTTCGCCAGGAAGAACCCCCACACGGCGCGCGCCGTGACCGCCGCGCTGCTGGAGGCGGGCCGATGGATCGACTCGAGCCTGCAGAACAAGAACAAGATGGCCGAGACGATCGCCGACAAGAGCTATGTCAACACCAGCGTCGACGCCATCAACCAGCGCATCCTGGGCCGCTACACCAACGGCCTGGGCAGGAACTGGGACGACCCCAACCACATGAAGTTCTATGGCGACGGCGCCGTCGGCTTTCCCTATCTGTCCGATGGCATGTGGTTCCTCACGCAGCACAAGCGCTGGGGCTTGCTCAAGGCGCATCCCGACTATCTCAAGGTCGCCACCGAGATCAACCAGATCGAGCTCTACAAGCAGGCCGCCGCCGCCTCCAGGACGCCCGTGCCCAAGGAAACGATGCGCAGCAGCAAGCTGATGGACGGCGTCGTGTGGGACGGCCGCAATCCCCAGGCCTATGCCGACGGTTTCAAGATCAAAGTCTGAAGGAGAACCCCATGGTCAGTGCCGTCTTCCATCCCCCGCTCGACGTTCCGGTGGCCGCCCCGCCAGCCGCCGCCGGTCTCCACGCGACCCCCGCCCCGGCTCCCGTCGCATCGCGCGGCCGCCGGCCGCCGGACCTGCGTCGCTTCTGGATGCGCGTGCTGCCGCCGCTCGCCGGCTTCGGCGTGCTGCTCCTGGTATGGGAGCTGATCGCCCGCGGCAGCGCCGGCAGCTTCCCCGATCCCTGGGAGACCTGGCTGCAGGCCCTGCAGGTCTTCAGCGATCCGTTCTACAGCAAGGGACCGAACGACCAGGGCGTCGGCTGGAACGTGCTGGCGTCGCTGCAGCGCGTGGCGCTGGGCTTCGGCCTGGCCGCGGTGGTGGGCATTCCGGCGGGCTTCGCCATCGGCCGCTTCGAGTTCATGTCGCGCATGTTCGGCCCGTTGATCAGTCTGCTGCGCCCGGTCTCGCCGCTCGCCTGGCTGCCGATCGGGCTGCTGGTCTTCAAGGGCGCCAACCCGGCGGCCATCTGGACCATCTTCATCTGCTCGATCTGGCCCATGGTCATCAACACCGCCGTGGGCGTGCAGCGCGTGCCCAGCGACTACATGAACGTCGCCCGCGTGCTCAACCTGAGCGAGTGGAAGATCATCACCAAGATCCTGTTCCCGGCCGTGCTGCCCTACATGCTGACCGGCGTGCGGCTGGCCGTGGGCACCGCGTGGCTGGTGATCGTCGCGGCCGAGATGCTGACCGGTGGCGTCGGCATCGGCTTCTGGGTCTGGGACGAGTGGAACAACCTCAACGTCAAGAACATCATCATCGCGATCTTCGTGATCGGCATCGTCGGCCTGATCCTGGAATTCGCGCTCGTCAGGATCGCCACCGCATTCACTTTCGAAGAGGTGAAATCATGATCGCCCCACCGGAACTCCCCACCGAACGCAGGTTCATCGACATCCAGGACGTCGAGCAGACCTTCAAGACGCCCAAGGGCAGCTTCCAGGCCCTGCGCGACATCCACCTGACGGTCGCCAAGGGCGAATTCGTCGCGCTGATCGGCCACTCGGGCTGCGGCAAGTCGACCCTGCTCAACCTCATCGCCGGCCTGACCCGGCCGACGCATGGCGTGCTGCTGTGCGCCGGCCGCGAGATCGCCGGGCCCGGTCCGGAACGCGCGGTGGTGTTCCAGAACCACTCGCTGCTGCCCTGGCTCACCTGCCACGAGAACGTCTTCCTCGGCGTCGAGCGCGTCTTCGCGGCGACCGAGAACCGCGCGCAGCTCAAGGCGCGCACCGACGCGGCGCTGGCGCTGGTCGGCCTCACGCCGGCGGCCGGCAAGCGCCCGGGCGAGATCTCCGGCGGCATGAAGCAGCGCGTGGGCATCGCCCGGGCGCTGGCCATGGAACCCAAGGTGCTGCTGATGGACGAGCCCTTCGGCGCGCTCGACGCCCTCACCCGGGCCCGGCTGCAGGACGAGTTGCTGGCGATCGTGCAGAAGACGCGCAGCACGGTGGTCATGGTCACGCACGACGTCGACGAGGCGGTGCTGCTGTCCGACAAGATCGTGATGATGACCAACGGCCCCTCGGCGACCATCGGCGAGGTGCTCAGCATCGACCTCGAGCGGCCGCGCAACCGCGTGGCGCTGGCGGAGGATCGCCACTACGTCCATTACCGCAAGGCGGTGATCGACTTCCTCTACACGCGCCAGGGGCACGTGGAGAAGGCGGCCTGAAGCCCGTCGCGCCGGAAGGACCCATGCCATGAAGACCTTCATCCGCGTCGTCGAGTACTGGATCCCCGATGCCGGGGGCACGCGACTGACGTTCGGCGGCGGCCTGTTCGGCGAGGCCGCCGTCCTCGCCGACGCCAGCGCCGGCCTGTCCTTCGCCCGCGGCGAAGGACTGCCCGGCCGGGCCTGGGCCAGCGGTCGCCCGATCGTGCTTGCGCGTCTCGAGGGCTCCTACTTCCGCCGCGTCGATGCCGCCCGCGCCGTCGGCCTGACCTGCGGCATCGCGCTGCCGATCTTCCGGGGCGCGCGCCTCGCGGCCGTGGTGGTGTTCTTCTGCGGCGACGACGAGGCGCATGCCGGCGCCATCGAGCTCTGGGGCAACGACCCGGAGGAGTCGCACGACATGACCTTGGTCGACGGCTACTACGGCACCACCGGCGACACCTTCGAATTCATCTCGCGCGCCACCGCCTTCCGCAAGGGCAACGGCCTGCCGGGCATGGCCTGGGAGCGGCACAAGCCCGTGTTCCTGCCCGATCTGGGCAAGGGTTCGGGTTTCCTGCGCGCCGATGGCGCCGTGAAGGTGGGCATCAACCGTGGCTTCGCCATCCCGTGTTCGACGCTGGACGGTTCGAACTTCGTCCTGGCCTTTCTCTCCGCGCTGGCCACGCCGATCGCCCGGCGCGTGGAGACCTGGGAGCCCGATGCCGAGGGAACGCGGCTGCAGCGCACCTTCGGCTTCTCCGAGGAGACGCGGGAGGCGGCCACGCCGACGCCGGGCAGCGTCGCATGGACGGCGACGGGCGACAG
The DNA here is from genome assembly GCF_056679935.1 of Variovorax sp. PEI5. Classification (NCBI taxonomy): domain Bacteria; kingdom Pseudomonadati; phylum Pseudomonadota; class Betaproteobacteria; order Burkholderiales; family Comamonadaceae; genus Variovorax; species Variovorax sp. PEI5. The sequence continues at coordinate 465,675 of NZ_CM155257.1, read as the reverse complement.
CCCGCTCGCCCAGGCCTTCGTCACCGGCGTGCCGTGCGTGGATGGCGCGACCATCGCCATCCCGGTGGCGCCGCGCGGCCGCGTGACGGCGGTGGTCGCCCTGCGGCTCTGAGGCCACGACCGACCCGACGATGCATAAGCCCGGACCGGTTCCGGCATAAGCCTTGCGGGACAATCCCGCCTACCCATGGGAATCAGTCACTACATCAAGGAAATCGGCCGGGGCGCGCGGGGCGCCAAGCCGCTCGCGCGCGAGCAGGCGGCCGATCTGTTCGGCCAGGTGCTCGACGGCAACGTCACCGACCTGGAGATCGGCGCGTTCTGCCTCGCGATGCGCATCAAGGGCGAGACGCCGCAGGAGATGGCGGGTTTCCTCGACGCCACCCACGCCCGGCTCGTGCCGGTGCCGCCGGGCGAGCGCGCGCTGGTCTCGCTGCCGAGCTACAACGGCGCGCGCAAGCTGCCGGTGCTCACGCCGCTGCTGGCCCTGCTGGTCGCGCGCGAAGGCCTGCCGGTGCTGGTGCATGGCACGGCCACCGAGGCGAGCCGCGTGCTGGCCTCGGGCGTGCTGGAGGCGCTGGGCGTGGCGCCGCTCGAGCGGATGCGGTCCATCGCGGCGGGCGAGGTCGCCTTCGCGCCGACCGAGCTCCTCAACCCGGCGCTCAAGCGGCTGCTCGACGTGCGCCGCGTGGTCGGCCTGCGCAATCCGGCCCACAGCGTGACCAAGCTGATCCGGCCGACCGCCGGACCATGCGTGGTGGTGGCGAGCTACACCCATCCCGAATACGCGCGCACCATGGGCGAGACCTTCGAGCTGGTGGGCGCGACCGCCCTGCTCTCGCGCGGGCTCGAAGGCGAGGTGGTCTCCGATCCCCGGCGCACGGCGCAGATCGACGGCTTCGTGCATGGCGAGCGCATCGAACTGCAGGCGCAGCAGCCCGGCACCGCGCCGGAGGTCGAAGGCCTGCCGACGGAGATCGACATCGCGACCACGGCCGCCTACACCCGTGCCGTGCTGGCCGGCGAGGCGCCGCTGCCGCCGGCCATCGCGCGGCAGGTCGAGTTCATCGTCGGACTGGCGGCGCGCGCATGACGAACCCCTGCCTTTCCTCCTCGGGCCGCTGCACCCTGGTGGGCGCCGGCCCGGGCGACCCGGAGCTGCTGACCCTCAAGGCCGTCAGGGCCATCGGCGCGGCGACGGTGCTGTTCGTCGACGACCTGGTCAACGAGGAGATCGTCACGGCCCACGCGCGCCCCGACGCGCGCATCGTCCACGTGGGCAAGCGAGGCGGCTGCAAGAGCACGCCCCAGGCCTTCATCGAGAAGCTCATGATCACGGCCGTGCGCGCGGGCGAGACGGTGGTGCGCCTCAAGGGTGGCGACCCGTTCATCTTCGGGCGCGGCGGCGAGGAGGTCGAGCACCTGCGCGCGGCCGGCATCGAGGTGGCGGTGGTCAACGGCATCACCGCCGGACTCGCCGCGGTCACCTCGCTGGGCGTGCCGCTGACCCACCGCGACCACGCCCAGGGCGTGGTGTTCGTCACCGGCCATGCCAAGACCGGCGCGGCCGCGCCGCAGGACCCGACCGACTGGCGCGCCCTGGCGGCCCTGGTGCGCGACGCGCGCCTGACCCTGGTGGTCTACATGGGCGTGGCCGGCGCGGCGCACATCCAGGGCGAGCTGCTGCACGGCCTGCCCGGGAGCACGCCGGTGGCGGTGATCCAGCATGCCAGCCTGCCCCACCAGCGCCACGTGGCCACCACCCTGGAGCGGCTGGCGACGGCCATCGGCGAGGCCGGACTGGGCAGCCCCTCGGTGATCGTGGTGGGCGACGTGCTGCGCGGCCTGGCCGCCGCGGCACTGCCGACGACGACCGCCGGCACGCCAGCCGCCCTGGACTCTCCAGACTCCCGGCGGCAGGGCTGATCCGCTCCCGACCCGTCCACGCGCACCGGCCACGCCGGTTGCTGGACGGTCCCTAGAATCCCGGCCTTCCGCCGCGTCTCCTCCTCCCCCCTTCCTCCCCGGCATGTCCGACTCCGCTTCCATGTCCATCGCCGCCCGCTTCGACGCCGTCGTCATCGGTGCCGGCGCGGCGGGTCTGTTCTGCGCCGCGCTGGCCGGCCAGCGCGGCCTGCGCGTGCTGCTCGTCGACCATGCCGAGCGCATCGCCGAGAAGATCCGCATCTCCGGCGGCGGCCGCTGCAACTTCACCAATCGCGACATCGACGTGCGCGCCCCGCAGCGGCACTTCGTCGGCGAGAACCCCAACTTCTGCCGCTCGGCGCTCTCGCGCTACACGCCACAGCACTTCATCGCGCTGGTCGAGCAGTACGGCATCGCCTATCACGAGAAGCACAAGGGCCAGCTGTTCTGCGACGGCTCGTCGCAGCAGATCATCGACCTGCTGCTGGCCGAATGCGCGGCCGGTGGCGTCGAGCGCTGGCAGCCCTGCAGTGTGCGTGGCGTCGCCGCCCTGCCGGCGGGCGGCTATCGCATCGACACCGCGCGCGGAGCGGTCGAGACGCCGCAACTGGTCGTCGCCACCGGTGGACTGGCGATCCCGCAGATCGGTGCCAGCGACTTCGGCTACCGCATCGCGACGCAGTTCGGCCTGCGCGTCGTCGCGCCGCGACCGGCGCTGGTTCCACTGACCTTCGCGGGCGAGGGCTGGGCGCCCTATGCGCAGCTGGCCGGCCTCGCGCTGCCGGTGCGTATCGAGGTGGGCGCGAAGAAGGACCGCATGACCTTCCTGGAAGACCTGCTGTTCACGCATCGCGGACTGTCGGGGCCGGCGGTGCTGCAGATCTCCAGCTACTGGCGCGATGGCCAGGCCCTGGCCATCGACCTCGCCCCCGACGCCGACGTGGCGGCGACGCTGGGTGCCGCCAAGTTGAATTCGCGCAAGCGCATCGCCAACGAACTGGCGACCCTGGTGCCGTCGCGCCTGGCCGACGCCTGGGTCGGCGACGATCCGGCATTGCAGCGGCCGATCAACGAGGCCGCCGACCGGGCCCTGGCCACCCTGGCCGAGCGCGTCGCCGGCTGGCGCATCACGCCCAGCGGCACCGAGGGCTACCGCAAGGCCGAGGTGACGGCCGGCGGCGTCGACACGCGCGAACTGTCGTCGCAGACGCTGGAGGCCAGGCGCCAGCCCGGGCTGCATTTCATCGGCGAGGTGACCGACGTCACCGGCTGGCTGGGCGGCTACAACTTCCAGTGGGCGTGGGCCAGCGCCTTCGCCTGCGCGCAGGCGCTGCGACCGGACGCCTGAACCTCTCCCGGGCGGGCTATAATGCCGGGCTCACTTTGGCCTCCCCTCAACGGCCGCAAAACTTCTCCAGTTGAGGAACCCCGGCTCCAGGCCTCGATCTCCTGGGACCAACTTCAATTCAACGATTCATCAATGACCACCATCCGCGTTAAAGAAAACGAGCCCTTCGACGTCGCCCTCCGCCGCTTCAAGCGCACCATCGAGAAGCTCGGCCTCCTGACCGACCTCCGCGCCCGCGAGTTCTACGAGAAGCCGACCGCCGAGCGCAAGCGCAAGAAGGCCGCCGCCGTCAAGCGCCACTACAAGCGCGTGCGCAGCATGCAGCTGCCCAAGAAGCTGTACTGAGTCCCGACCGGCCGCGCCGGTCCGCTGCCTCCGGGCAACGACGACGACGCTCCGCCCCGCTCAGACACACCGGCCGCGCCAGGGAAACCTGCCGCGGCCTTGTTTTTGCCCCGCCGTTCCACCTTTCCACGTTCCGTTCGCCTCCCAGGAAGACGCCATGAGCCTCAAGAACCAGATCACCGAAGACATGAAGACCGCCATGCGCGCCAAGGATGCCGAGCGTCTGGGCACCATCCGCCTGCTGCTCGCGGCGATGAAGCAGAAGGAGGTCGACGAGCGCATCGAGCTCGACGACGTCGCGGTCGTCGCCATCGTCGACAAGCTGGTCAAGCAGCGCAAGGACTCGGTCACGGCCTTCACGCAGGGCGGTCGCACCGATCTGGCCGACAAGGAGGCCGCCGAGATCAAGGTGCTGGAGGTCTACCTGCCGCAGCGCCTGAGCGCCGACGAGGTGGCGGTCGAGGTCCGGGCCATCGTGGCCGAGCTGGGCGCCAAGGGCCCGGGGGACATGGGCAAGGTCATGGGCGCGGTGAAGACGCGCCTGGCCGGCAAGGCCGACATGGGCCAGGTCAGCGCGGCGGTGAAGGCCGCGCTCGCCGGCTGAATCCCCGGCGGCGCCGGACTCAGCTGCCCGCGATCTTCATGCGGTTGACGAGCAGCGATCCGGTCGTCTTGGCGCCGTGGTTATAGGCATCGGCGCCGACCGCCTCGATGCCCATCAGCATGTCCTTCAGGTTGCCGGCGATCGTGATCTCCTGCACCGGATAGGCGATGCGGCCCTTCTCGACCCAGAAGCCGCTCGCGCCGCGCGAGTAGTCGCCGGTCACGTAGTTCACGCCCTGCCCCATCAGCTCGATCACGAACAGGCCGGTGCCGAGCTTGCGCAGCATCTCGTCGAGATCGTCACCGGGCTGCGTCAGGCGCGAGCTCAAGGTCAGATTGTGCGATCCGCCGGCGTTGCCGGTGGTGCGCATGCCCAGCTTGCGCGCCGAATACGTGCTCAGGAAATAGCCCTGCAGACGACCGCCGTCGACCACCTTGCGCGCCCGCGTCTCCACGCCCTCGTCGTCGAAGGGCGAGCTGCCCTTCCCGCGCAGGACGTGCGGATCCTCGGCGATGTCGATGTGCTTGGGCAGCACCCGCTTGCCGAGCGAGTCGAGCAGGAAGGTGCTCTTGCGGTAGAGCGCGCCGCCGCTGGTGGCCTGCACCAGTCCACCGAGCAGGCCCGCCGCCAGCGGCGACTCGAACAGCACCGGGCACTGCGTGGTCCTGATCTTGCGCGACTTCAGGCGCGACAGCGCCCGCTCGGCGGCATAGCGGCCGACCGCCTGCGGGCTGGCGAGCTCGTCGGCCGAGCGCATCGAGCTGTACCAGGCGTCGCGCTGCATGTCGTCGCCCAGGCCGGCGATCGGCGCCACCGAGATCGAGTGGCGCGAACTCGCGTAGCCGCCCCGGAAGCCGTGCGTGTGGGCGCTGAAGAAATGGCTCTGCTGGGCCGACACGCCCGCGCCTTCGCTGTTGGTGATGCGGCTGTCGGTCGAGAGCGCGGCGGCCTCGCATTCGAGGGCCAAGGTGGCGGCGCGCTCGCTGTCGATGTCCCAGGGGTGGAACAGGTCGAGGTCGGGCTGCTCGCGCACGATGTCGGCTTCGTCGGGCAGGCCGCTGAGCGGATCCTCGGCGGTGAAGCGCGCGATGTCGTAGGCCGCCTGGACGGTCTGCGCGATGGCGGCGTCGGAGAAGTCGGAGGTGCTGGCATTGCCGCGCCGGTTGCCGATGTAGACCGTGATGCCGAGCGACTTGTCGCGGTTGCGCTCGACGTTCTCGAGTTCCCCCTTGCGCACCGAGACGCTCAGTCCGCAGCCTTCGGAGGCCTCGGCGCCGGCGTTGGTGGCGCCGAGCTTGCGGGCATGGTCGAGGGCCGAGTCGACCAGGTTCTCGAAGAAGGAGCGGCTGTAGGCGAAGCCGGATTCGGCGCGCGAAGTGGATGTCGTCATGTGTTGGCTATGATACTTGCGCCCCCCTTTCCCTCTCTCCCGCGGTCCTTTGCGGCCAGCCATCGACCTATGTCCCGCAAACCCAAAAAAGGCTATTACGTGCGCGGCGAGTTCGTTGCCGAAGGCAGCGAACTCGACCTCGAACTCAAGCGCGAGCTCAAGGGCACCGACGAAGCCAGCAAGACCGACCTGAAGCGCGAGAGCGCCGAGCTGCAGAGGATCGGCGAGGACCTGCTGGGCCTGCGCCCCGGCCTGTTCGACAAGCTGCCACTCAGCGAGAAGTTCGTCGACGCCGTGGTGGAGGCGCGCCGCATCACCAATTTCGAGGGCAAGCGCCGCCAGATGCAGTTCATCGGCAAGCTCATGCGCGGCCTCGACGCCGCCACGCTCGACCTCGTGCGCGCCGCGCTGGAGGAGCAGCACCGCGCGCCGGCCGAGGAGACCGCCACGCTGCACGAGGCCGAGCGCTGGCGTGATCGCCTGATCGCCGACGACGAGGCCTTCGGCGGCTGGATCGAGAGCCACCCGGCCACCGACAGCCAGCAGCTGCGCGCCCTGGTGCGCCAGGCCCGCAAGGACCTGAAGGCCGGACCGGCCGGCGAGGCGCCGCGCCAGGGCAAGGCCTACCGCGAGATCTTCCAGGTCGTGCGCGCCCAGCTCGCCGGTGCCGACGCACAGGCCGATGGAGATGATGACGAGGCCGAGGACGGACGCGATCCGGCCGTGCGCGGGACCGGCGCATGAGCGCGGCGCAGAGCGCCTTCGAGCCGGTGCGCATCGGCATCGTCTCGGTCAGCGACCGGGCCTCGAGCGGGGTCTACGCCGACCAGGGCCTGCCGGCCCTGCAGGACTGGCTCACGCGCGCCCTGCGCAACCCCATCACCTTCGAACCCCGCCTGATCCCCGACGAGCAGGCCGTCATCAGCGCGACGCTGATCGAACTGGTGGAGGCCGGCTGCTCGCTGGTGCTGACCACCGGCGGCACCGGCCCGGCGCCGCGCGACGTCACGCCCGAGGCGACATTGGCCGTCGCGCATCGCGAGATGCCCGGCTTCGGCGAGCAGATGCGCCAGATCGGACTGCGTTTCGTGCCGACGGCGATCCTGTCGCGCCAGGTCGCGGTGCTGCGCGATCGCAGCCTGATCCTGAACCTGCCGGGCCAGCCCAAGGCCATCGCCGAGACGCTCGAGGGCCTGCGCGATGCCGCCGGCGCGCCGATGGTCGCGGGCATCTTCGCGGCGGTGCCCTATTGCATCGACCTGATCGGCGGCCCCTACCTGGAAACCGATCCTGCGGTCTGCGCCGCCTTCCGGCCGAAGTCGGCGCGCCGGCCGGTGGCCTGACCAATTCCGGTGGTTTTTCGTGCGCGCGTCCGTGTAACCCCCGACGCGCAAAGCACTCCGGGTACCGCATAGTCCGGCGGGGCGCCGCTTGAGCGTCCGACTCTCCCGGAGACATCGAACCCATGAAGAACGGCATCCTCGCCACCAGCCTCGCCCTGACCCTCGGCCTCGCCGGCGCTGCGGGCGCCCAGGCCCAGACCACCACCCTGAAGATCGGCTACGCCACGTCCAAGGAATCGCACTACGGCGTCGGCTCGACGGTGTTCTGCGACGAGGTCGAGAAAGGCACCCAGGGGCGCTACAAGTGCCAGCACTTCGCCAATTCGGCGCTCGGCGGCGAGCGCGAGCAGATCGAGGCGATCCAGCTGGGCACGCAGGACCTGCTCAACACCTCCACCGGCCCGGTCGGCAACTTCGTGCCCGAGGTCCGCATCGTCGACCTGCCCTTCCTCTTCCGCGACTACGACCATGCACGCAAGGTCATGGACGGCCCGATCGGCCAGGACCTGCTGACCAAGTTCCCGAGCAAGGGGATCATCGCGCTGGCCTGGACCGAGAACGGCTTCCGGCACATGACCAACAGCAAGCGCGACATCGTCAAGCCGGCCGATGCCGCCGGGCTGAAGATGCGCACCATGGAGAACAAGGTGCACATGGACGGCTATCGCACCTTCGGCATCCTGCCCACGCCGATGGCGTTCCCGGAGCTGTTCGGCGCCCTGCAGCAGGGCACGGTCGATGGCCAGGAGAACCCGATCCCGGTGATCCTGGCGTCCAAGTTCTCCCAGGTGCAGAAGCACCTCTCGCTGACCGGCCACGTCTACTCGCCGGCGCTGCTGCTGATGTCGCCCCGGACCTGGAACAAGCTCTCCGACGCCGACAAGAAGATCTTCGTCGCGGCGGCCCAGACCGCCGCCGTGGCCCAGCGCAAGAAGGTCAACGACGACGAGAACACCGGCATCGCGCAGCTGGAGTCGCAGGGCATGAAGGTCACGCGCACCGTCGACTCCACCGCCTTCCGCGAGGCGCTCAAGCCGGCCTACGTCGGCTACGCCAAGGAATTCGGCGCCGACAACATCAAGAAGATCACCGACGTCAAGTGAGCGCGACCCACGCCGCCGTGCACGCCTTCGAGCGCCACTTCCTCACCGCCAACCGCTGGGCGCTGATCCTGCTGCTGGCCGCCATGTCGGTCATCATCTTCGTCAACGTCGCGTTGCGCTACCTCACCAGCCATTCGCTCGAATGGGCCGAGGAGGTGTCGCGCCACATGATGATCTGGCTGACCTTCCTGGGCGCCGGGCCGGTGCTGCGCTATGGCGGCCACATCGCGGTGGAGAACCTGCAGGACGCGCTGCCCGCGCGTGGCGGCATGGCGCTGCGCGCCGTCGTCGCGGCCCTGCTGTTCGCCTTCTTCGGCTTCCTGGTCTGGTATGGCTGGCTGTACATGCAGCGCACCATGTTCCAGCTGACGGCGGTCACGCAGATCCCCTTCGCCTATGTCTACAGCGCCATGCTGATCGGCGGCTTGCTGCTGATCGTGCATTTCCTGTTCGTCGTGAAGAGCTACGTGCTGCGACGCGAATTCCGCTCCGACGCGCATTTCGACGCGACCGCGAGTGCCTCGCTGTGACGGGGGGTCGCCATGGACGCTAGCGTCGTCCTGATCGTCTCGGCCTGCCTGTTCCTCGCCATCGGGGTGCCGGTGGCGTTCGCGCTGGGCATGGCCACGGCCGCCACGCTGATCCTGGCGGAGAGCTATCCGCTGATCGTGCTGCTCAAGGAGACCTTCACCGGCATCGACAGCTTCCCGCTGATGGCGGTGCCGTTCTTCATCCTGGCAGCCGAGCTGATGAGCGGCGGCTCGCTGACCGAGGTGCTGCTGCGCTTCGCCGGCCAGTTCGTCGGCCACAAGCGCGGCGGCCTGGGCTACACCAACGTGGTGTCGCTGACCTTCTTCTCGGGCATCTCCGGCTCGGCGCTGGCCGACGCGGCCGGGCCCGGCTCGATGCTCATCAAGATGATGAGCAAGGCCGGCTACGACCGTTCCTACGCCGCCGCGCTGACCGCCTCGACCGCCATCGTCGGGCCGATCATCCCGCCCTCGATCATCATGATCATCTACGCGCTGCAGGACGAGACGGTCTCGGTCGGCTCGCTGTTCGTGGCCGGCATCCTGCCGGGCATCCTGATCGCGGTGGCGATGTGCGCGGTCAACTTCCACGTCTCGAAGAAGCGCAACTACCGGGGCGACGGCCGGCTGCCGCCCTTGCGCGAGATCCTGGTGACGAGCTGGAAGGCGCTGCCGGCGATCCTGCTGCCGGTGGTGATCCTCGGGGGCATGCGCGCGGGCTGGTTCACGCCGACCGAGGCCTCGGTGGTGGCGGTGTTCTACGCCCTGCTGTGCGGCAAGTTCGTCTACCGCACGCTCGAATGGAAGGCGCTGCCCAACATCCTGGAACGCTCGGCGCTGCTGTCGGCCTCGGTGCTGATCATCATCGGGCTGTCGGCCTCCTTCGCCTGGGTGCTGACCATCGAAGGCATCCCGCAGCAGATGGCGGAGTGGCTGATCTCCATGAACCTCTCGCCGTGGATGTTCCTGATCATCGTCAACGTCTTCCTGCTGCTGTTCGGCATCTTCATCGAGCCGCTGCCGGGGGTGATGGTGCTGGCGCCGATCCTGGCGCCGGTGGCGATCAAGCTGGGCGTGGATCCGGTGCACTTCGCCATGATCGTGATCTTCAACCTCACGCTGGGCATGATCACACCGCCGGTGGGCGGACTGCTGTTCGTCACCTGCAACGTGTCGAAGGTGCCGATGTCGCAGCTCGTGCGCGAACTCGTGCCCTTCCTGTGGGCGCACGGGGTGGTGCTGGTGCTGCTGACCTTCGTGCCGGCGCTCAGCACCTGGCTGCCGCGCGCGCTCGGTTTCAAGTAGCGACACTCCCGCGTCCGGCGGGCGCGGGATCCTCCACTACACTCGTCCGGGTCAGGAGAGCGTCTTCCCCCCGGGAAGGCCGCCGAAGGCGCAGGATCAGTTCCGAACGCTCAGGTACCCAGGACTGACGAGGCGCCCGTCGACCGGGCGTTTCCTTGCTGGAGAGAGACCGGTACGCGCCGCAGGGCGACGAAGCCGGTCCACCGAAGGAGCAACCCCCGAGCCGGTGTCCGGGCGGGGCGAATCTCTCAGGTAGAGCGGACAGCAGGGGTGGCCCACGGCTTGCGAGCCGTGGAATTCGATCCGCCCCTCGTGTGCACCGGAGAGCACCCATGACCGCCACTGCCCCCGCCCCCGCCCCCGCTTCCATCGAGCCGCAGCCGTTGCGGACCACGCCGCTGCACGACCTGCACGTCGCCCTCGGCGCCCGCATGGTGCCCTTCGCCGGCTACTCGATGCCGGTGCAGTACCCGGCCGGCCTGGTCGCCGAGCACCGCCACACCCGGGCCGCCGCCGGCCTGTTCGACATCTCCCACATGGGCCAGCTGCGCCTCGTCGGACCCGATGCCGCCGCCGCCTTCGAGACCCTGATGCCGGTCGACGTGATCGGCCTGGCGCCCGGCCGGCAGCGCTATGGCCTGCTGCTCGACGACGATGGCGGCATCCTCGATGACCTGATGTTCTTCAACGAAGGCGGCGGCTCGCTCTTCGTCATCGTCAACGGCGCCTGCAAGGCGGCCGACCTGGCCCATCTCCAGGCACGCATCGGCGCGCGCTGCGAGGTCCAGCCCCTGCCCGACCACGCCCTGCTCGCGCTGCAGGGCCCGCAGGCGGCGGTCGTGCTGGAGCGGCTGTCGCCGGGCAGCGGGCGCTTCGTCTTCATGACCGGCGGCGCGGTGCGCATCGGCGCGGGCGACGCCGCCATCGGCGCCTTCGTCACGCGCAGCGGCTACACCGGCGAGGACGGCTTCGAGATCTCGGTGCGCGCGGCCGATGCCGAGCCGCTGGCCCGCCTGCTGCTGGCGCAGCCCGAGGTGCTGCCGATCGGCCTGGGCGCGCGCAATTCGCTGCGCCTGGAGGCCGGCCTGTGCCTGCACGGCCACGACATCGACCGCACCACGACGCCCGTCGAGGCCGCGCTCGGCTGGGCCATGCAGAAGGTGCGGCGCACCGGCGGCGAGCGCGCCGGTGGCTTTCCCGGCGCCGAGCGGGTGCTGGCGCAGCTCGACGCGGCCGCCGCCGGTGCCGCGTCCGGACGCCGGCGCGTCGGCCTGGTCGCGCTCGAGCGCATCCCGGTGCGCGACGGCACGCCGCTCGAATCGGTCGATGGCCAGCCGGTCGGCCAGGTCACCAGCGGCCTGCTGGCACCCACCGTCGACCGGCCGATCGCGATGGGCTACGTGCCCGTGGCGCTGGCCGCGCCGGGCACCCGCCTGCAGGCGCGCGTGCGCGGCAAGGCGGTGCCGATGGAGGTGGTGGCCCTGCCCTTCGTGCCGGCGCGCTATTTCCGCGGCTGATCCGTCGCCTCCACCGACGCCGGGCCCGACGCGCATCCCCTTTCCTTTCCTTTTCCTTTTCCTTTTCCTTTTCCATTCCACCTTCCCTTTCCCAGGAGCCTTCCCATGACCGTCAAGTTCACCAAAGACCACGAGTGGGTCGAGACCACCGGCGCCGATGCTGCCACCGTCGGCATCACGGTCCATGCCCAGGACGCGCTCGGCGACGTGGTGTTCGTCGACCTGCCCGAGGTCGGCAAGACCTATGCGCAGGGCGAGGTCGCCGGCGTCGTCGAGTCGGTCAAGGCCGCCGCCGATGTCTTCATGCCCGTCTCGGGCGAGATCATCGAGGTCAACGAGGCGCTGCGCGCCGATCCCGGACTGGCCAACAGCGATCCGCTGGGCACCGGCTGGTTCTTCAAGGTCAGGCTGTCCGATGCCGCGCAGGTCGAGGCCCTGCTCGACGCCGACGCCTACGACGCCTTCGCCGCCGAATGAGGCCCTCGGCGCCGACCCCGCAGCCCTCCACGTGACCGCCATGCCATCCAACGACTTCCTCCTGCCGGCCGATCTCGACACCGCCGGCGAATTCATCCCCCGGCACATCGGCATCGCGCCGGCCGACGAGGCGCGCATGCTGCCGGTCATCGGCTCGGCCACGCGCGCCGAACTCATCGACGGCATCGTGCCGGCGGCGATCCGCCGCACGCGGCCGATGGACCTGCCCCCGGCGGCGAGCGAGGCCGAGGCGCTGGCCGAGCTCAGGGCCATGGCGGCGCAGAACACGGTCGCGCGCAACTTCATCGGGCAGGGCTACTACGGCACCCACACGCCGGGCGTGATCCTGCGCAACATCCTGGAGAACCCGGCCTGGTACACGGCCTACACGCCCTACCAGGCCGAGATCTCGCAGGGCCGCATGGAGGCCCTGCTCAACTTCCAGACCATGGTGTGCGACCTCACGGGCATGGCGATCGCCAATGCCTCGATGCTCGACGAGGCCACCGCCGCGGCCGAGGCCATGACCCTGGCGCGCCGCAGCGTGAAGGCCAAGAGCGCCGTCTTCCTGGTCGCCGGCGACTGCCATCCGCAGACCATCGAGGTGCTGCGCACACGCGCCGCGCCCCTGGGCATCGAGCTCAAGGTCAGCACCGCCGCGCAGTCGCTGCCGCAGCTGATGGAGGCGGGCGATTTCTTCGGCGCGCTGGCGCAGTACCCGGCCACCACCGGCCAGGTGCACGACCTGCGCGCCCTGGCCGGCCTCGCGCACCGCCACGACGCCGCCCTGTGCGTGGCGGCCGACCTGCTGGCGCTGACCCTGCTGGTGCCGCCGGGCGAGTGGGATGCCGACATCGTCTGCGGCACCACGCAGCGCCTGGGCATGCCGATGTGCAACGGCGGCCCGCATGCCGCCTACCTGGCCTGCCGCGACGCCTACAAGCGCTCGCTGCCCGGCCGGCTGGTCGGCGTGAGCGTCGACGCGCATGGCGCGCCCGCGCTGCGCCTGGCGCTGCAGACGCGCGAGCAGCACATCCGCCGCGAGAAGGCGACTTCCAACATCTGCACGGCACAGGTGCTGCCGGCGGTGGTGGCGAGCATGTACGCCGTCTACCACGGCCCGGACGGCCTCGCGCGCATCGCGCGGCGCGTCGCCACCCTCACCGGCCTGCTGGCCCGGGGCCTGGCGCAGATGGGCTTCGAGACCGTCAACGACACCGCCTTCGACTCCCTGACCGTGAGGACCGGCGACGCCACCGACGCCATCGTCGCGCGCGCCGAGGCCGCCCGCGTCAACCTGCGCCATCGCCTGCAGCAGCACCTGGGCATCTCGCTGGACGAGACCACCACCCGCGCCGACATCGAGACCCTGTGGGCGCTGTTCGTGCCCGCCGGCGTGGCGATGCCGCGCTTCGAGGTCCTGGCCGCCGATGCGGCGCCGATGATCCCCGAGGCCCTGCGCCGCACCAGCGCGTTCCTCACGCACCCGGTGTTCAACACCCACCGCAGCGAGACGGCGATGCTGCGCTACATCCGCTCGCTCTCCGACAAGGATCTGGCGCTCGACCGCAGCATGATCCCGCTGGGCAGCTGCACCATGAAGCTCAACGCGACCAGCGAGATGATCCCCGTCACCTGGCCCGAGTTCGCCCACATCCACCCGTTCGCCCCGGCCGAGCAGCTGCGCGGCTATGCCGAGCTCGACCGCCAGCTGCGCGACTGGCTCTGCGAGGCCACCGGCTATGCGGGCATCAGCCTGCAGCCCAATGCCGGCTCGCAGGGCGAGTACGCCGGCCTGCTGGCGATCAAGGCCTGGCACGCCTCGCGCGGCGACAGCGCGCGCAATGTCTGCCTGATCCCGTCGTCGGCCCATGGCACCAACCCGGCCAGCGCGCAGATGGTCGGCATGCGGGTGGTGGTGACGGCCTGCGACGCCAATGGCAACGTCGACATGGACGACCTGAAGCGGGCCTGCGAGAAGCACGCCGCCGACCTGGCCGCCGTGATGATCACCTACCCCAGCACGCATGGCGTGTTCGAGACCCGCGTCAAGGAACTGTGCGAGCTGGTCCATGCCCACGGCGGGCGGGTCTATGTCGACGGCGCCAACATGAACGCGCTGGTCGGCGTGGCGGCGCCGGGCGAGTTCGGCGGCGACGTCAGCCACCTGAACCTGCACAAGACCTTCTGCATCCCGCACGGCGGCGGCGGTCCCGGCGTCGGGCCGGTGTGCGTGGTGGCCGACCTGGTGCCGTTCCTGCCCGGCCATGCCAGCGCCGCATCCGATGCCGTCGCGCGCTCCGAGCATGCCGTGGGCGCCGTCTCCGCCGCGCCGCTGGGCAATGCGGCGGTGCTGCCGATCAGCTGGATGTACTGCCGCATGATGGGCGCCGACGGCCTCCGGGCCGCCACCGAGACGGCGATCCTGAGCGCCAACTACATCAGCGCGCGCCTGGGCGAGCACTACCCCACGCTCTACGCCAGCCCCAACGGCCACGTCGCGCACGAGTGCATCCTGGACCTGCGCCCGATCAAGGACCGCTGCGGCATCACGGCCGAGGACGTGGCCAAGCGCCTGATCGACTACGGCTTCCATGCGCCGACCCTGAGCTTTCCGGTGCCGGGCACCCTGATGGTCGAGCCCACCGAGAGCGAGCCGCTGGCCGAGCTCGACCGCTTCATCGACGCCATGATCGCCATCCGGGGCGAGATCCGCCGCATCGAGGAAGGCGTCTGGCCCAGGGACGACAACCCGCTCAAGCATGCGCCTCACACCGCCGCCAGCCTGCTGGCGACCGAGTGGAAGCGGCCCTACGCGCGCGAGCTCGGCGCCTATCCGGTGGCCGCGCTCAGGAACGCCAAGTACTGGCCGCCGGTGGGGCGCGTCGACAACGTCTATGGCGACCGCAACCTGTTCTGCAGCTGCCTGCCCGTCGAGGCCTACGCCGAAGCGGAATGACGCCGGGCGCGTGACGCCGCGCCACGCCGGGCGATCGTGGCGCGCTCAGCGCCGGGTCGCCACGGCGCCGGTGGCGATGCGCTCGCGGAACGCCGCCAGCCGGGCCTTCAGGCGTCGCTCGTTGGCCACGCCCATGCGCACCATGAGCTTCTGGCCGCTGGAGAGAGACTCCAGCTCCGGATCGACAAACTCGTAGCGGGTCCAGGGCCGGGGCGTCGCGTACTCGCCCTTGACCTCGACCAGCGTCACCGCCACCGGACCCTCCGGTTCGGGCGCCTGCAGCAGGTGGTCGATGACGGCGACCAGGCGATCGTTGAAATAGCGCCCGGGATAGCCGAGCTCCTCGTAGGCCTCCTGGAACAGCGGATAGAGCCGCGCGTACAGCGCCGCGGCGCGCTCGACGTTCACGGTCTCGGCGAAGCCGACGAAGGCGCCATAGCGCGCCGCGTTGCTGGCATCGATCGTGGTCGGGGCACCCCCGGTGCTCCCGGTGCCGCCGGCGACCGTGAAGCGGCCGGGCGTCGGCTGCACCGGCCACATGCGGGCCGCCGCCTGCGGCCGCACCAGGTTGTCGACCGTGGCGACCAGGCGGCGCACGAAGCCGTCGAGCTGCAGGAACGACAGCGACTTCTGGCCGCCGAGCAGTTCGGCCAGCGCCGCCGTGACGCGCGCGTCGGCATCGTTGAGGCGCGGCAGCGAGGCCTCGGGCGCGGCCAGCGCCTCGACCGGGTTCTGCGGGCCGGCGGCCTGCTCGGGCACGGGCGATGGCGGCGGCATGTCGGTGGCGGGCGGGTCGGACATGCTGGCCGAGGGCGGCGCGATGTCCGGCGGTGCCTCGGCGCGCTGCGTCGACCAGTACCACCAGGCCAGGCCGGCGGCGATGGCCACGATCGCGAGGACGAGCAGCACGCCGCCGATGCCGCGCGAGGGTTCTGGCACGGGTCTGAAATCCGATGAATGACGCTCGGGCATGGGCGGGGTCCGTTGTTCGTTGACTGCACTATTAAAACCGGGACCGGGGCCGGCGCCGTAACGCGCTGTGAAAGCCAGCGGCGTCGGCCTACGGAATGGCGCCGGAGCGCTTCCTATCATGATCCCATGCCCTCTTCCGCCACGACCTCCTCCCCGCCTTCCGCCACCGCTTCCCTCGTCACCTCCTGGCCGCAGACGCTCTGGCTGATCCGCCATGGCCAGAGTGCCGGCAATGTCGCGCGCGACATCGCCGAATCCGGCGGCCTACCGGTGATCGACCTGGCCTGGCGCGACATCGACGTGCCGTTGTCGGACCTCGGCATCGAACAGGCCACGGCCGTGGGCGACTGGTTCGGCCGGCTGCCCGACGACGCGCGGCCGGAGATCATCCTGTGCTCGCCCTACGTGCGGGCGCGCGAGACCGCCCGCCTGCTGGCCGAGAGCGCCGGCCTGGGCCCCGACCAGGGCGTGCGCCTGCGCATCGACGAGCGGCTGCGCGAGAAGGAGTTCGGCATCCTCGACCGGCTCACGCGCTTCGGCATCCAGCAGAAGCATCCCGAGCTCGACGAGCAGCGCGGCCACGTCGGCAAGTTCTATTTCCGCCCGCCCGGTGGCGAGAGCTGGTGCGACGTGATCCTGCGCCTGCGCAGCCTGCTGGAGATGGTCACGCGCGAGTACGCCGGCCAGCGCGTGCTGGTGGTGGGCCACCAGGTCATCGTCAACTGCATGCGCTACCTGCTGGAGCACATGGACGAACAGCGCATCCTCGACATCGATCGCCAGGGCGACGTGCCCAATTGCGCCGTCACGTCCTACCGGGCGCAGCGCGACGACGACGCGCCGGATCAGGCCGAGGTGATGCGACTCGACCTGGTGAACTTCCTCGCGCCCCTGCGCGAGGCCGCGACGCCGGTCACCAGCGCGCCCGACGCCCAGACCTCGCCCAAGCCATGACCACCGCCGCGCGTCCGCGGCGTGCCGCCCGGTCCGGCGGGACCGGGGCCGGGAAGACCGTCGGAACCATCGATGCCGCCGCCCTCGCCCGCTGGCCGCTGACCGCGCCGGATGGCGCGGCCGACAAGGAGACCCGCGGCCACGTGCTGGTGGTGGCGGGCAGCCACGAGATCCCGGGCGCGGCGCTGCTGGCCGCCGTCGCCGCCCTGCGCGTCGGCGCCGGCAAGCTGACCATCGCGGCGCCCGAGCGGGTCGCGCTGGGACTGGCGCTGGCGATCCCCGAGGCGCGCGTGATCGCGCTGGCCGAGAACAAGGGTGGCGGCCTGCTGGCCAAGGGCTGCGACGAACTGGCGCCGGTCGCCGCCAGGGCCGGGGCGGTGGTGCTGGGGCCGGGCATGCTCGACGAGGCGCGCAGCGTGGCCTTCGTGCGCGGCCTGCTGCCCCTGCTGCGCGAGACCATCGTCGTGCTGGATGCCTATGCCATGTCGGTGGTGCGCGACGGCCCCTTCGACCAGCCGGTGGTGCTGACGCCGCATGCCGGCGAGATGGCGCACCTGACCGGCCTGACCAAGGAGGCGGTCTGCGCCGATCCGCTCGGTACCGCGCGCGATGCCGCCGGGCGCTGGAACGCCTGCGTGGCGCTCAAGGGCGCGCAGACCTTCATCGTGCAGCCGGGCGAAGGCGCCTGGCGCTTCGACGGCGGCACGCCGGGCCTGGCGACATCGGGCTCGGGCGACACGCTCGCCGGCCTGATCGGCGGCCTGGCGGCGCGCGGCCTGTCGCCGCTGCAGGCCAGTGCCTGGGGCGTACTGCTGCATGCGCGCGCCGGTCATGTGCTGGCGCGTCGCCACGGGCCGCTGGGCTACCTGGCGCGCGAGCTGTCGGCCGAGGTGCCGGCGATCATCCACGCCATCGGGAAGCAGCACGCGCCGGCACGCGGCAAGTGACGCCGGGCCGGCCACGCGCCGCTCGCACGGCGCTCAGACCAGCCCCAGGTCGCGCGCCGCCACGCCGCCGAAGACGCGATCGAGCTGCGCCGGCGACAGGCCATACATGCGCTGGAACAGGCCGCCGAACACCGCCCGGTATTCGTTGAGCACCGGGTAGTCGCGGTCCTGGAACAGGTGCTTGCGGTCGACCTCGACCTGCTCGCCGACGATGTGCCCGCCGGCCTGCGCGGCCAGGCCGCCGCCGAGCACCCAGTACACCGTGCCGTGGCCGTGGTCGGTGCCGCCATTGCCATTCTCGCGGAAGGTGCGGCCGAACTCGCTGATGACCACCACGACCGTGTCGCGCCAGGCCGCCTCGCCCATCTCCTCGGCGAAGCCGGCCAGGCCACGCCCCAGTTCGTCGAAGCGGCCGGCCAGGTAGCCGGTGCTGCCGCCCTGGCCGACGTGCGTGTCCCAACCGCCGACGTCGACGAAGCCGAGGTCGAAGCGCTCGCGCATCAGTGCGGCCATGCGGCGCGCCACGCGCTCGAAGCCGCGCGTCGTCAGGGCATCCCGGCCCGCCGCCGTCATCTCGGCGGCGACGGCGCGCCGGACCTCGTCGCGCACCGCGAGACCCTCGGTCACGGCGTCGGCGAGCGGCGTGTCGCGGTACATCGCCTGGATCGCCGCGCTCTGGCGCGCATCGAGGCCGCCGCCGCGCCCGACGGCGGCGAGCGCCATGTTGGCCGCGCGCGCCTCGCCACGCAGGGCCAGGGGCAGCTGCTCCGTGAAGGCGATGGGCGCCACGTCGACGAGCGGACCGCCGCCCAGCACGCCCGCCAGGCGGTTGAGGAAGCCCGAGCGGTAGTCGCGCCGACCGTCGAGCGCCTGGCCGAGCTCGATCGAGTCCTGGGTCTCGAAGTGGCTGCGCGTCAGGTCGTCGGTGCCGGCGAAGGGGATGAAGGCGGCCTGCCCGCGCCGGAACAGCGGCAGCACGCTCGATGCCAGCGCCGGGTGCAGGCCCCAGGTGCCGTCGAGCGCGATCGCGCCGCCCGCCTCGCCCGGTCGCGGTACCGCGATGCGCGGGCGCGCGGCCCGATAGAAGTCGCTGGCGGTCGGCACCAGCAGGTTGGCGCAGTCGTAGGCCCCACGCAGGAACACGACCAGCAGTCGGGCATCGCGGTGGGCCGGCGTGGCCAGCAGGCGCGCGCTCGCGCCGGCCAGTGGAGCGGCGCCGAGCATCCCGAGCAGTTCGCGGCGTTTCATGGCTTCGTTCTCCTTCTCGAACCTTCAGCGGTTCATGTGTTCGGGCGCGGCCAGCATCAACGTGTTCCATTCCCGTGGCGACCTGGCCTGCGCCAGCGCGGCGCGCGTGGGCGCGGCGAACCGTGGCAGCAGGATGCGCACGACCGGCGATTCGGCCAGCGAGACGTTCGCATCGGCGGCGATGGCGCGCGCGATCTCGAAGCGCGTCGCCATCTGGCCGGCGCTGGCCCAGGCGTCGCGCGTCAGCGGATGACCGTCGGGCGTCTCGTGGCCATAGACCGGCTCGCCCATGCGCGCGATCCAGCCGAGCAGCGGATCGACGCTGGCGATCACGCGGGTGTCGTTGACCAGCCGGACGCTGCCGATCGCGTAGTGCACCGGATCGCTGAAGCGCGTGCCGAGCGAGTCGGCGAACTCGGCCGACTCGAACATCGCCGTCAGCACGGCGACGATGTCGCCGTCGCTGCGCTCGAAGGCGGCGCTCATGCGCGCCACCAGCGCGGGCGGCGGCGCGTCGGCGACGAACCAGGTCGCCAGCCGGGTCGAGACGAAACGCGCCGTGGCCGGAGCGCGCGCCAGGCGATCGAGCGCCTCGTCGATCTCGCCGGGGCCGCGCCGCGTGATGGGCCGGCCGAGGAAGGTCTTCGGCCCGTAGTCGTGGCGGTTGGGATTGAACTCGAAGCGCCCCTGGCGCACGTAGTCTCCACGCAGGGCCGGCCGCACGGCGGGCGCCGGGGCGTCGGCCGCCGCCGGTGCGATGCCCGCGCCGGTCAGCACCCGGGCCAGTTCCTGGACGTCGCCCTGCGAGTAGCCACCGCCCACGCCCAGCGTGTGCAGTTCCATGAGTTCGCGCGCGTAGTTCTCGTTCAGGCGGCCGTTGGCGTTCTGCGCGTTGTCGAGGTAGCGCAGCATGGCCGGATGGCGCAGCGTGGTGCCCAGCAGGTCGCGGAAACGCCCCAGGGCGTGCGGCCGGACGGCGTGCTCCTCGTAGTCGCCGACCAGCGCACGCACCTCGCCCTTGCGGGTGCTGACATTGAAATGGTTCATCCAGAACCAGGTCATCTGCTCCTGCAGCTGGTGGGGCGAATAGAGGGCGCGCCATGCGAAGCGTTGTCGCGACTCGCGCGCCAGATCGTCGAGCGCGCGCTGATAGGCCTGGCGGGCGGGCAGGCGCGCCTCGTCGGGCAGGGTGTCGATGGCGCGGCGCTGGGCGTCGAGCTCGGCGGCCAGCGCGTCCGGTGGCGTGGTGGTGATGCGCATGGCATCGATCCGCGCCTGCACGGCGGGCGGGAGCCGCGCGGCGCCGGGATGGAGCTGGCGGCCCAGCCAGGGCGCCAAGCCCATCGCATCGACCTCCTCCAGCGTGGCGACGTTGGCGCCCCAGGTGACGCGGTCGATCCAGCGCAGCCGCGTGACGGCATCGGCGGCGGCGACCCGGGGCGCGGGGGGAGCGGCGGGCAGCGCGCAGGCGGAGAGCAGCATGGCGCCGAGGCCCGAGAGACAGAGTCGACGGGTCGCGCCCGTGGCGACGATGGCGGGAACTGCGTTCAAGCGAAGGCTCCGATGGAATCGATCCGATCCGGACCGGTCCTCCCTCAACCCGTCAACGGCGTGGGCAGTTGACGTGCTTTACCTGGCGTTGACACGACCATCGTCGGCCCCCCGCGAACGCCGTCGGCCCCTCACCCCCGCCCACGCCCGGGGCGCGCGGGAGCGACAGCCCCGGTCAGGCGGAGACGACCTGCGACGGCTGCGCCCCGGCGATCTGCCGCAGGGCGCGTTCGAACACCTCGACCGGCTGGCCACCCGAGATCAGGTGGCGGTCGTTCAGGATGATCGCCGGCACCGAGTGGATGCCGGCATCGGTGTAGAGGCGTTCGCGCTCGCGCACCGCCTCGGCGTACTCGTCGCCCGCCAGGATCTCGCTCGCCCGCGCCGGATCGAGGCCGACCTCCCCGGCCAACCGCACCAGCGTGGCGGCATCCGACGGATCCAGGCCATCGGTGAAATAGGCCTTCAGCAGCGCCTTCTTCAATGCGTACTGGTGCGCCGGATGATCCACTTCCGCCCAGTGCAGGAGCCGGTGCGCGTCGAAGGTGTTGTAGACGCGGCGCCGGGCGCCGGGCGTGAAGGTGAAGCCCACGGCCGCGCCGCGCTGGCGGATCGTCTCGCTCATCTGGGCCTGCTGTTCCGGCGTCGAGCCGTACTTGCCATGCAGATGCTCGCCGATGTCCTGGCCCTCGGGCGCCATCTGCGGATTGAGCTCGAAGGGCTGGAAGTGCAGCTCGGCGCGCACCTCCGGCGCGACGCGCTCGAGAGCCGCTTCGAGCGCTCCCAGGCCGACGGCGCACCAGGGGCAGGAGACATCGGAGACGAAGTCGATCTTGAGGGGGGTGGTCATGGAGGGTGTTCCGGTCGGATCGGGTGGTCGATACTGGAATGATGGCGGCATCCGGGCGGACTTCAACCCGTCGCGCGATGGCGACGGGCGTGGGCGGCGGCGCCCGATCTCAGGGGCGACGGCCGAATGGCAGCTGCCCGCGCCAGTAGCGCAGGGTCAGCCAGCCGCCCAGGATGCCGCCCAGGTGGGCGAAGTGCGCCACACCGCTCATGCTGCCGGTGACGCCCAGGGTCAGTTCGACCAGGCCATAGAGCACCACGAAGAGCCAGGCCGGCATCGGGATGGGAGGGATCAGCGGGACGATGGTGCGCTTGGGGAACAGCATCGCGAAACCCGCGAGCAGGCCGAACAGTCCACCCGAAGCGCCGATGGTGGGCGTATTGCTGCCGCTCCAGGCCGCCACCGCCAGTTGCGCCAGGGCCGCGCACAGCACGCTGGCGAAATAGAACACCAGGAAGCGCCGGGGACCCCAGACACGCTCGAGTTCGGCGCCGAACATGAACAGGCCGAACATGTTGAAGACCAGATGCGACACCCCGCCGTGCAGGAAGGCATAGGTCAGCACCTGCCAGGGCAGGAAGCCGCCCGAGTCCACCGGCCACAGCGCGAAGGCCGCGATGCCGTCCACGCCCAGCGACTGCATGAGGAAGACGGCGACGCAACTGAGGATCAACGCCTGGGTGGCGGGCGGCATGGAGAACATCGGGCTTCCGTTTCGAGGGAGTGGGACGAGGACCGGGAGCGGCATCGCTAGGACGCCGTGGCCGGTGCGGGACGAGGAGCGCCGCGCTAGAGGAAGGACGCCTGCAGGCGACCGGTGCCGGCGCCGGCGGCGTCGGTGGCCGAGACGGGCCCCTCGCCGCACTGCGCGCGCTGGCGCAGCGCGTGCTCCATCACCACCAGTGCCAGCATGGCCTCGGCGATCGGCGTCGCGCGGATGCCCACGCAGGGATCGTGCCGGCCCTTGGTGACCACCTCGACCGGCTGGTTGTCGACGTCGATCGACTGGCGCGGGCTGATGATCGAGCTGGTCGGCTTGATCGCGATGCCGACCTCCAGGTCCTGCCCGGTGCTGATGCCGCCGAGCACGCCACCGGCGTTGTTGGTGACGAAGCCCTCGGGCGTGATCGAGTCGCCGTGCGTGGTGCCACGCTGGCGCACGCTCGCGAAGCCGGCGCCGATCTCGACGCCCTTGACCGCGTTGATGCCCATCATGGCGAAGGCGATGTCGGCATCGAGCTTGTCGAACAGCGGCTCGCCCAGGCCCACCGGCACGTTCGAGGCCGTGACCCGCAGCCGCGCGCCACACGAGTCGCCGGCCTTGCGCAGGGCATCCATGTAGGCCTCCAGGTGGGCGACGTCGGCCACCGGCGCGAAGAACGGGTTGGCCGGCACGTGCGCCCAGTCCTCGAACGGGATCTCGATCTCGCCGATCTGCGTCATGCAGCCCCGGAACACCGTGCCATAGCGCTCCAGCAGCCATTTCTTGGCCACCGCGCCGGCCGCCACCATGGGCGCCGTGAGCCGGGCCGACGAGCGACCGCCGCCGCGCGGATCGCGGATGCCGTACTT
The DNA here is from genome assembly GCF_056679935.1 of Variovorax sp. PEI5. NCBI lineage: Bacteria > Pseudomonadati > Pseudomonadota > Betaproteobacteria > Burkholderiales > Comamonadaceae > Variovorax > Variovorax sp. PEI5. Next base: position 442,734 of record NZ_CM155257.1, on the reverse strand, counting down.
CTTCCAGTAGGTGAAGTCGGCATGGCCGGGACGGAATTGCTGGGCGATGCGGCCGTAGTCCTTGCTGCGCTGGTCGGTGTTCTGGATCAGCAGCGCGATCGGGGTACCGGTGGTGCGGCCCTCGTAGACGCCGCTAAGGATCTGCACCGCGTCGGGCTCGTTGCGCTGCGTGACGTGGCGGCTGGTGCCGGGACGCCGGCGATCGAGATCGCCCTGGATGTCGCTCTCCGACAGCGCCAGTCCCGGGGGGCAGCCATCGATGACGCAGCCGATCGCGGGACCGTGGGATTCACCGAAGTTGGTGACGGCGAAGAGAGTTCCGAATGTATTACCGCTCATGGGGCGGAATTATCCGCACAACGCGCCGGCCCCCGGTGGCGGCCACGCCCGCAAGACCATCGACCGCGCCGGGTCGGAGCCATCCGTGGACGGCTCACTCGTGCAGCCGGACCTCGCTCTTGCGCAACCGGAACGCGTTCTTCGGCAGCGGCACGCCATTGAACAGGAACATCAGGATGCCGCTGCGCTCGACCACCACGTGGATGGCGAACGACACCGCCGTCACCAGGCCGCACAGCAGCACGAATTCGGACAGCACCGGGATGTGGGCCGGCTCGATCCACTTGTAGAACAGGTTGAGCAGCGGGAAATGCACCAGGTAGACCGTGAACGACGCGTCCGCGACCTTGCGGATCGCCGAACTCGGCACGTCCAGCAGCATGCGGCAGGCCGAGAACAGGGCGCGCGCAACACCGATGCAGGCCACGGTGGAGATGAACATGCGCCCGACGTTGAGCGCGAAGCCACCCCAGGGCACCACCAGCAGGAAGGCCACCGCCAGCAGCGTCACGACCAGGCTCGCGACCGAACTCGTGCTCATGAAGTGCAGCACGCGCTGGTTCATCCGCATGGCCACGCCCAGCAGCAGGAACGGTGCATAGCCGATCGCCGACAGCAACGTGATCTTCAGCACGAGGGTCTCCGGCACGTGCTTGCCGAGCATCGAGCCGATGCCCGAGATGACCCCGGTCATCAGCACCAGCGCGACGACGCCGACCACGGGCCGCTCGACCAGCGCGTCGACCATGGCCTTGAAGCGCGCCTGCAGCGGTGTCATCGCCAGCAGCGCCAGGACGCCGCATTGAACCAGCAGCGTCGTCAGGAACCAGAGATGGGCCAGCCAGTGATCGCCACTGCTGGTGATCAGTTCCATGCTGTCGTCCTGGGCCCAGAGCGACAGCGGATTGAGCAGGAAGGCCGCCGCCAGCAGCGGCACGCCCAGCTTGACCGTGCGGCCGCCGAACCAGGCGCCCGCGCCCTTGCGATCGAGCATCATGAAGGCGAAATAGCCGGCCACCACGAAGAACAGCGGCATGCGGAAGATATGGATCGCTTCGGCGAGGTATTTCAGGAAGCCGCTGGTGTCCTCCGATTTGGCGAAGATCCAGTCATTGCCCTGCGCGTAGACCAGGGCGACATGATAAGGAATGCCCAGGAACATCAGGATGGCACGCGCGGCGTCGAGAAAATAGACTCTTCCGTTGAATTGCACTCGAATTATTCCTTCACATGGAAATTGCAGATGAACAGCCGCCGCAATGGAAAATCAATTCCATTGGAGGAGCTTGTCGGATCGATCTTGACGTCGAATTCAATATCGCCTTCCATGTCTCGGAATCGATTAAAGCGACCTATTGATTATCGGTAGAAACACTCATAGGACACATTTGTCCACGTTTCGAATTGAAACTTGATCTGTATCGTGTATTGAGATGTAAATAAACGGATCGCGGCATCCGATTTTCTTGCCTGATCGGAAATATCTTGATATTGGAAATATCCGCCCGTATCCGGCTAGATCGTCACGGCGGCGTGACGCTTTTCGATGGATCGGACCTTCGCGATGTGGACGATATGCGACGGCCATTCCGCGGGCCATGACCCGGAAAGCCAAAAAAATTGCCGTTCGTAACCGAACGGCAATGAAGTGAAACAGGAATCGGCTGGAAAAGCCGTGAAGGCCGGCGTCGGACGTCGGACTCCGGTGCCGACGCTTCGCTCAGAGCGCCAGGCGTTGGCGCGCGGCCTGGTATTGCTGTTTAAGCTTCTCGATATAGGCCGCCGCGCTGGTGACTTCGCCGATCGCGCCGATGCCCTGGCCCGAGCCCCAGATGTCCTTCCAGGCCTTGGCCTTCGAGCCTTCGCCGCTGGCGAAATTCATGGTCTTGAGATCGCCCTGCGGCAGATTCGCGGGGTCCATGCCGGCGGCCACGATGCTGGGCGCCAGGTAATTGCCATGCACGCCGGTGAAGAGATTGGAATAGACGATGTCGTCGGAATTGCCCTCGACGATGGCGCGCTTGTAGTCGTCGCTGGCGCGCGCTTCCTCGGTGGCGATGAAGGCGGTGCCGATATAGGCGAAATCGGCGCCCATCGCCTGCGCGGCCAGCACCGCGTCGCCGGTGGCGATGGAGCCCGACAGCGCCACCGGCCCGTCGAACCATTGCCGGATCTCCTGGATCAGCGCGAACGGGCTCTTCACGCCGGCATGGCCGCCAGCGCCGGCCGCGACGGCGATGAGGCCGTCGGCGCCCTTCTCGATCGCCTTCCTGGCATAGGTGTTGTTGATGATGTCGTGCAGTGTCACCCCGCCATAGGCGTGCACCGCCTCGTTGACATCGACGCGGGCACCCAGCGAGGTGATGACGATCGGCACCTTGTACTTGGCCACCAGCGCCATGTCGTGCTCGAGCCGGTCGTTGCTCTTGTGGACGATCTGGTTGATGGCGAATGGCGCCGCCGGCCGGTCGGGATGGTCACGGTCGTGCGCGGCCAGGGTCTCGGTGATCTCGGCCAGCCACTCGTCGAGCTGCGAGGCCGGACGCGCGTTGAGCGCCGGCATCGACCCCACCACGCCGGCCTTGCACTGGGCGATCACCAGTTTCGGATTGCTGATGATGAACAGCGGCGAGCCGATGATCGGCAGCGGCAGGTGGGCGAGCACGGGAGGCAGTCTGGACATGGGGACTCCGTCGGTCTGGGAAAGTGGATCGTGGTGGGGCGCGAGGCGGCCGGTTCTCAGAAGGCGTCGAGCGCCAGCGCCGTGACGCTGTCGGCGCCATGGACGATGCTGTCGCGCACGGCGCCGGTCTTGTTCAGGATGTGCTCGGCATAGAAGCGCGCCGTCGCGATCTTGGCCTGCATGAATGCCGCCTCGGCGCCGCTGCCAGTCTCGATCAGCGTCTGGGCCACCAGCAGCGAGCGCGCCAGCTTCCAGCCGGCGACCAGGTTGCCCGCCAGCATCAGGTAGGGCACGCTGCCGGCGAAGACGGCATTGGGCGCGACCCGGGCCTGCGCGACCACGAAATCGACCACTTCGACGAATGCCTCGCGCGCGGCTCCCAGGCGAGCGCGCACGGCCAGCGCCGCCTCGCTGCCGCTGGCCTCGAGTTCGGCCTCGGTGGCGGCAATGCGCCCGGCGATGGCGCGTGCCAGGCGACCGCCGTCGCGCGCCGTCTTGCGCCCGACCAGGTCGTTGGCCTGGATCGCGGTGGTGCCTTCGTAGATCGTCAGGATGCGGGCATCGCGCAGGTACTGCGCCGCCCCGGTCTCCTCGATGAAGCCCATGCCGCCATGCACCTGCACGCCCAGCGAGGCGACCTCGATGCTGATCTCCGTCGAGTAGCCCTTGACCAGCGGCACCAGGAATTCGTGCAGCGCGGCGCTCTCGCGGCGCGCCTCGGCATCCGCGTGGTGGTGCGCGGCATCGTAGGCGGCGGCGGCCACGCTGGCCATGGCGCGGCAACCCTCGGTGAGCGCGCGCATGGTCATGAGCATGCGACGCACGTCGGGGTGCTGGATGATCGGCACGCTGGTGTTCGCCGAGCCGTCGACCGGTCGGCTCTGCACGCGGTCGCGGGCATAGGCCACCGCGTGCTGGTAGGCCCGCTCCGAGATCGCCACGCCCTGCACGCCCACGGCATAGCGGGCCGCGTTCATCATGATGAACATGTACTCCAGCCCGCGGTTCTCCTCGCCCACCAGCCAGCCGAGCGCGCCGCCGTGGTCGCCGAACTGCAGCACGGCCGTCGGCGAGGCCTTGATGCCCAGCTTGTGCTCGATGCTCACGCAGTGCACGTCGTTGCGCTCGCCGGGCGCGCCATCGGCCGTGGGCAGGAATTTCGGACAGACGAACAGGCTGATGCCCTTGACGCCCTCGGGCGCGCCGGCCACGCGCGCCAGCACCAGGTGCACGATGTTGGCGGCCATGTCGTGCTCGCCATAGGTGATGTAGATCTTGGTGCCGAAGAGCCTGTAGGTGCCGTCGCGCTGTCCGGCGGGATCCGTCTGCGGCTCGGCCCGCGTGCGCACCAGCGAGAGGTCGCTGCCGGCCTGGGGCTCGGTCAGGTTCATGGTGCCGGTCCATTCGCCGCTCACCAGCTTGCCCAGGTAGGCCGCCTTCAGCTCGTCGGAGCCGGCGGTCAGCAGTGCTTCGATGGCGCCGTCGGACAGCAGCGGGCAGAGCGCGAAGCTCATGTTGGCCGAATTGAGCATCTCGGCGCAGGCCGCGCCGATGGTCTTGGGCAGGCCCTGGCCGCCGAAGTCGAGTGGGTGCTGCAGGCCCTGCCAGCCGCCCGCCGTGTACTGCGCGAAGGCCTCCTTGAACCCGGGGGTGGTGGTGACCACGCCATCCTTGAACGACGAGGGATCGCGGTCGCCCGCCACGTTCAGCGGCGCGACCACGTCCTGGGTGAAGCGCGCGCATTCGGCCAGCACGGCGCGCGCGGTCTCCAGGCCGGCGTCCTCGAATCCGGGCAGCGTGGCGATGGCATCGAGCCCCGCCAGGTGCTCCATGTCGAACAGCATGTCTTCGAGCGGGGCGCGGTAGGTCATGTCTCTGCTTTCAAGTGGATCGGATGCGAAAAAGGCACCGCGAGCGATGCCTTTCGAGTGCTGGTGCGGAGGCGTCGATCGCCCGGACTCAGAGCTTCTCGACGAGTTCGGGCACGGCGACGAACAGGTCGGCCACCAGGCCGTAGTCGGCCACGGAGAAGATCGGCGCCTCCTCGTCCTTGTTGATCGCCACGATCACCTTGGAGTCCTTCATGCCCGCCAGGTGCTGGATCGCCCCGGAGATGCCCGCGGCGATGTAGAGCTGCGGGGCGACGATCTTGCCGGTCTGGCCGACCTGCCAGTCGTTGGGCGCGTAGCCCGCGTCCACCGCCGCGCGGCTCGCGCCCAGGCCGGCGTTGAGCTTGTCGGCCAGCGGCGTCATCACTTCCGTGAACTTCTCGGCGCTGCCCAACGCGCGGCCGCCCGAGACGATGATCTTGGCCGCCGTCAGTTCCGGGCGGTCGCTCTTGGTGACCTCGCGGCCGACGAAGCTGGACTTGCCCGAGTCGGCCACCGCATCGGCGTTCTCGATGGTGGCGCTGCCACCGGAGGACGCCGCCGCGTCGAAGCCGGTGGTGCGCACCGTGATGACCTTGATCGCATCGCTGCTCTGCACCGTGGCGATGGCGTTGCCGGCGTAGATCGGGCGCTCGAAGGTGTCGGGCGAATCGACCTTTGTGATGTCGCTGATCTGCGCGACGTCGAGCTTGGCGGCCACGCGCGGCGCGACGTTCTTGCCCGCCGCCGTCGACGGGAACAGGATGTGGCTGTAGTTCGAGGCGATGGCCAGCACCTGCGCCGCGACGTTCTCCGCCAGGCCTTCGGTCAGGCTCGCGCCGTCGGCCACGATGACCTTGGCGACGCCGGCGATCTGCGCGGCGGCGGCGCCCGCCTCCGCCGCGTTGGCACCGGCGACGAGCACGTGCACGTCGCCTCCGATGGCCAGCGCGGCCGTGACGGTGTTGAGGGTCGCCGGCTTGACGCTGGCGTGGTCGTGTTCGGCAATGACGAGGATGGGCATGGTCAGATCACCTTGGCTTCGTTCTTGAGTTTGTCGACGAGGGCGGCCACGTCGGCCACCTTGACGCCGGCACCGCGCTTGGGCGGCTCGGCGACCTTGAGGGTCTTCAGGCGCGGCTTGACATCCACGCCCAGGTCCTCGGGCTTGACGACGTCGAGCATCTTCTTCTTGGCCTTCATGATGTTGGGCAAGGTCACGTAGCGCGGCTCGTTCAGGCGCAGGTCGGTCGTGACGATCGCCGGCAGCGTCAGCGACACCGTCTCCAGGCCGCCGTCGACCTCGCGCGTGACATTGACCTTGTCACCCGACACCTCGACCTTGCTGGCAAAGGTGCCCTGGGGCAGGTCGGCCAGCGCGGCGAGCATCTGGCCGGTCTGGTTGGCGTCGTCGTCGATCGCCTGCTTGCCCAGGATCACCAGCTGGGGCTGCTCCTTGTCGATCAGCGCCTTAAGCAGCTTGGCCACCGCCAGGGGTTGCAGCTCCTCGCTCGTCTCCACCAGGATGGCGCGGTCCGCGCCGATGGCCAATGCGGTGCGCAGGGTCTCCTGGCACTTGGTCTCGCCGCAGGAGATGGCGATGATCTCGGTGACCACGCCCTTCTCCTTGAGCCGGACGGCTTCCTCGACGGCGATCTCGTCGAAGGGATTCATGCTGTGCTTGACATTGGCCACGTCCACACCGCTGCCGTCGGATTTCACCCGAACCTTCACGTTGTAGTCGACGACCCGCTTGACTGGGACCAGAACCTTCATTGATATGACTCCATGAGATGGCAAAACCGCGCGCCTCCGAGAGGGCAACCGATCATTCTAGGGTCGGTCTTTTCGGACGACTGTCCGTTTGTGTCACCGCGGTGCCTGCGCGGTCCGGAGGACGATGAGAAAAAAGAACGATCGTTCTTTTCTTTCAAATTATAAAGGAGCTTCTTGGCCGGCGGTGAAATCGCGTGGCAGGGATTCCACCCGCAGCACGCGCTGCGCGAACGGGATCTCGATCCGCGCCGCGCGCAGGCCCTCGAGGATGGCGATGTTGATCGCCGATCGCACGTTGTCCTTGCCCTTGTCGGGGTCGGCGATCCAGAAATGCAGCGTGAACTCGATGCCGTCGGGCGTGAAGGTGGTCAGGAAGGCGACCGGTGCCGGCTCCGTCATCACGCGCGGCTGGGCGGTGGCCGCCGCGACCAGGATCGCCTGGACCTGCGCCACCTCGCTGCGGTAGCCCACCACGATGGCCGTCGTGATGTTGAACTTGCGGTCGGCCAGGGAGAGGTTCTCGACCCGGCTGGTGATGAGCGATTCGTTGGGCACGATCGCCTCGCGGCCGTTGCCCGCGCGCACCAGCGTGTAGCGCGTCTTGATGTCGGTGATGCGACCCTCGAAGCTGTCGATCTTGACGTTGTCGCCGATGCGGATCGAGCGCTCCAGCAGGATCACGAAGCCGCTCACGTAGTTGGCCGCCAGCTTCTGCAGGCCGAAGCCCAGGCCCACGCCCAGGGCGCCGCCGAGCACCGACAGCGCCGTCAGGTCGACCCCGACCGCCGACAGCGCGAACAGCAGGCCCACCAGCAGCAGGAAGGCGCGGATCGCGTTGGAGGCCACCTTGCGCATCGACAGGTCGCTCACGGCCTCGCGCAGGATGCGCTTCTCGATGGTGGCGGCGACCCACAGCGCGATCACCATCACCAGGCCGGCCGACAGCGTGCCTTCCATGATGGTGCGCAGGCTCACGCGGTCCTTGCCGAAGGCCAGGGTGACCCGGTCGAGTTCGGCCAGCACAGGCGGCAGCAGGCCGACGATCCACAACACCGCCCCGGCCCAGGCGATCCAGGAGACGGTGCGCTCCACCAGGCCGACCAGGGCCGAGGCCGGGAACACCGCGCGCAGCACCCGCGCGATCAGCCGGATCGCCACCAGCGAGGCGAACACCGACACCGCGATGCGCAGCACCACCACCACCTGATGGTCCAGCATGACGCGGCGCGCGAGGTCGACGAAGACCAGCGACAGCAGCGGGAACAGCAGCCCGTCGAAGGTGCGTTCGCCGAACCAGATGGAGTCGCGTGGCTGGCCGCGGCCGGACCAGCGGCTCAGGCCCCAGGCCAGCGCCAGGCAGCCGGCGAGCACCGCCAGCTCGATCCACAGGCCGCCCATGCGCACCAGCCGCAGGCGGTCGAGGAAGTCGTCGAAGCGCATGGAGGCGTCGGTCGTCCTGCCGGCCGCCGCTCAGAGGTCGGCCAGCACGCGCACGTGCGCCTCGACGCTCGTGGCCAGGGCGTCGAGGTTGTAGCCGCCCTCGAGCATGGAGACGATGCGGCCCCCGGCGTGGCGTTGCGCGACGCCGCGCACGCGCTCGGTGATCCAGGCGAAGTCCTGCTCGTTGAGCCGCAGCTGGCCGAGTTCGTCGTCGCGGTGGGCGTCGAAGCCGGCGCTCACGAGGATCAGCTGCGGCCGGAAGGCCTCCAGGCGCGGCAGCCACATCATCTCGATGAGCTCGCGCACGTCCATGCCCCGGGTATAGGCCGGCACCGGCAGGTTGAGCATGTTGGGCGCCGGGTGCTCGACGTCGGTGTAGGGGTAGAACGGGTGCTGGAAGATGCCCACCATCAGCACGCGCTCGTCGCCGGCGAGGATGTCCTCGGTGCCATTGCCGTGATGGACGTCGAAGTCGACGATCGCCACCCGTTCGAGGCCATGCGCCTCCAGCGCGTGGCGGGCCGCGATGGCGACGTTGTTGAGGAAGCAGAAGCCCATCGCCTGCTCGCGGCACGCGTGGTGGCCGGGCGGACGCACGGCGCAGAAGGCGTTCTCCAGGGCGCCCGAGAGCACCGCGTCGGTCGCCGCCACGGCGGCGCCGGCGGCGCGGCGCGCGGCCAGCACGGTGTGGCGCATCAGCACGGTGTCGGGGTCGAGCTGGGCGTGGTCGGGGCCGCCCGCCGGCGCATCGGCCACCAGGCGCTGGCTCAGGGATTCGAGATGCTCGAGGTGGGCGACGCTGTGGGCCCGGGTGATCTGCGCCAATGTGGCCAGGGGGACATCGAAGCGTTCGAGCGCGTCGCCGACGCCCGTCAGGAGCAGGCGGTCCTCGATGGCGTCGAGACGCTGCGGGCATTCGGGGTGACCGCCGCCCATGTCGTGTTTCCAGCAGTCGCGGTGGGTGAAATAACCAGTCTTGCCCATGTCTCTGTCGCTTGCTCCGGCCCCACGCGACGTGGGGCCGTCGGGCCATGCGGTATTGTTTGCATATGGATACAAAGATGGACGTGGCCGCGAAGCTCGCCAGTTTGCTGGGTCAGCTTAACACGGTGATCGTGGGCAAGGAGGCCCAGGTGCGCGACTGCGTGGCCTGCCTGCTGGCGGGGGGCCACCTGCTGATCGAGGACGTCCCGGGGGTCGGCAAGACGACCCTGGCGCATGCCCTGTCCCACACCTTCGGGCTGCAGTTCTCGCGCGTCCAGTTCACCGCCGACCTGATGCCCGGCGACCTCTCGGGCGTGGCGATCTACGACCGCAACAGCCAGACCTTCGTGTTCCATCCCGGCCCGGTCTTCGCCCAGGTGCTGCTGGCCGACGAGATCAACCGCGCCAGCCCCAAGACCCAGAGCGCGCTGCTCGAGGCGATGGAGGAGAAGCAGGTGACGATCGAGGGCGAGACCCGGCCGCTGCCGACGCCGTTCTTCGTCATCGCGACGCAGAACCCGCACGACCAGCTCGGCACCTTCGCGCTGCCGGAGTCGCAGCTCGACCGCTTCCTGATGCGGATCTCGCTCGGCCATCCCGACCGTGCCGCCGAGCGCGAGCTGCTCGCCGGCGCCGACCGGCGCGAGATGCTGGCGCACCTGCCGGCCCTGCTCGACGCCGGCGAGCTGCTGGCGCTGCAGCAGCGGGTCCAGCAGGTGCATGCCTCCGGGGCGCTGCTGGACTACCTGCAGGACCTGATCGCCGCCACGCGCAGCGGCCGCTGGTTCCTGCAGGGACTGTCGCCGCGCGCGGGCATCTCGGTGCTGCGGGCGGCCAAGGCGCAGGCGCTGCTGGCCGGTCGCGACTACGTGGCGCCCGACGACATCCAGGCCGTGCTGCCGCAGACCGTGGCGCATCGCGTGACGCCGGTGGGCGATGCCGGGCGCGGCGCCCAGGAACAGGTGCGCGCGATGATCGCCGCCGTGCCGCTGCCCTAGGAGCGCGCAGAGATGACCACGGCGGCGCTGCGCCGGCGTATCGATGGCTGGTTCCTCGGCCGCCAGCCGCCCGCCGACATCCTCGAACTCACGCAGCGCAATGTCTACATCGTGCCGACGGCCGCCGGCTGGCTGCTGGCCGCGACCCTGGCCGTGCAGCTGGTCGCGTCGATCAACTACCAGCTCAACCTCGGCTATCTGCTGACCTTCATGATCACCGGCTGCGTGGCCGTGGGCATGCACGTGGGCCACGCGACATTGCGCGGCCTGAGCCTGCACCTGCTGCCGCCGGAGGCGCAGTTCGCCGGCGGCGCGGCGGTGTTCCGCGTCGTGCTGCACAACGCCCGGCGACGCGTGCGCTACGGCATCGGCCTGGCGGTGCGCGGCAGTGGCCAGTGGGCCTGGACCGACGTGCCGGCCCAGGGCAGCGAGACCGTCGAGATCGCCTTCCGGCCCGAGCGGCGCGGCCTGCACGCGATGCCGGCGCTGACGGCGGAGACGCGCTTCCCGCTGGGCACCTTCCGCGTCTGGACGGTGTGGCGCCCGGCCGCTCGCCTGCTCGTCTATCCGGCGCCCGAGGCGCAGGCGCCGGCGCTGCCCGTCGGCCAGCCACTGGCCGCCGATGCCGGCGCGCCGGCCCTGCGCACCGGTGGCGCCGGCGAATACGACGGCGTGCGCGCCTACCAGCGCGGCGATCCGCAGAAGCTGGTGGTCTGGAAGAAGGCGGCGCGTGCGCAGGCCGCCGGCTCGGACGACCTGGTCAGCCGCGACACCCAGCAGGACCAGCGCCGCGAACTCTGGCTCGACGCCCGCGCCACCGGCCTGGCCGACACCGAAGCCGCCCTGTCGCGCCTGTGCGCCTGGGTGCTGGCGGCCGACCGCCTCGGGCTGGACTACGGGCTGCGCGCCGGCGGCCAGCAGCTGCCGCCGGGCCATGGCGAGGCGCACCGGCGGCGTTGCCTGGAATTGCTCGCCACATGCTGAGCGCGCGCCCGATCTGGCGCGGGCTCGACCCGCGCACCCTCCCCCGCGACGCGCGCGACACGCTGTTCCTGCTCGGCGTGATCGCGCTGGTGGTGCTGCCGCAGCTGCCGAACCTGCCGTGGTGGTGCGGCGTCCTGGTGGCGGTGGTGCTGGTCTGGCGCGGCCTGCTGGCCGTGCGCGCCGCGCCGCTGCCGCGCGGGGCCTGGCGCCTGGCACTGCTGGCCGTCACGCTGGCCGCCACCTACGCCACGCACGGCACCCTGCTCGGGCGCGATGCCGGCGTGACATTGGTGGTGGTGCTGCTGGCGCTCAAGACGATGGAACTGCGCGCGCGGCGCGATGCCTTCGTGGTCTTCTTCCTCGGCTTCTTCGCCATGCTGACCAACTTCTTCCAGTCGCAGACCCTGCTGACGGCGGTGGCGATGCTGCTGGCGCTGCTGGGCCTGCTGACGGCGCTGGTCAATGCCCACATGCCGGTGGGCCGGCCGCCGCTCGCGCAGGCCGCGCGCACGGCCGGCGGCATGGCGTTGCTGGGCGCGCCGATCATGCTGGCGCTGTTCATGCTGTTCCCGCGCCTGGCGCCGCTGTGGGGCACGCCCAACGACGAGGTCACCGGCCGCTCGGGCCTGTCCAACACGATGCGCGTGGGCAGCATCGCGCGCCTGGCGCTGGACGACAGCATCGCCGCGCGCCTGCGTTTCGACGGCGGCCGCGTGCCCGAGCAGCGCACCCTGTACTTCCGCGGTCCGGTGCTGTCGGAATTCGACGGTCGCACCTGGAGCGCGCTGCCGCCCTGGGAGCGTGGCGTGCTGACATCGGAGCTGCGCGTGCGTGGCGAGCCGGTCGGCTACGAGGTCACGCTCGAACCCAGCAACCGGCCCTGGCTGCTGGCGCTCGACGCGCCATCGACGCCGCCCGACATCTCGCACGTGCCCGGCCTGCGCGTGGTGACGACCCCCGATCTGCAATGGCTGGCCAACCGCCCCATCGGCGACCTGCTGCGCTATCGCGGCGCGAGCCATCCCGACTTCCAGAGCGGGCCGCTGCGGCGTACCCCGGCGCTGCAGCGCGACGTGGCGCTGCCGGCGGGCTCGAACCCACGCACCGTCGCGCTGGCCGCGCAGATGCGCGCCGATCCGGCGCTGGCCGCCGCCGGCACGCCGGGCTATGTGCAGGCGGCGCTGCAGCGGCTGCGCACGGATGGCTACTCGTACACCCTGGAGCCGGGTGTCTATGGCGACCAGACCGCCGACGAATTCTGGTTCGACCGCAAGGAGGGCTTCTGCGAGCACATCGCCTCCGCCTTCGTGGTGCTGATGCGCGCGCTCGACGTGCCGGCGCGCATCGTCACCGGCTACCAGGGCGGCGAGCTCAACGGCCTGGACGGCACCTGGGTGCTGCGCCAGAGCGACGCCCATGCCTGGGCCGAGGTGTGGCAGGCCGGCGCCGGCTGGGTGCGGGTCGACCCGACCGGCGCCATCGCGCCCGAGCGCGTCGGCGCCCTGCGCCGGCTGGCGCCGCAGCCGGGCTTCCTGGCCGGCGCGATCGGCACCATGAGCCCGACCCTGCTGCAGAACGCGCGCGAGGTCTGGGAGGCGATCAACAACGCCTGGAACCAGCGGGTCCTCAACTACACGCAGAGCCGCCAGCTCGACCTGCTGAAGTGGCTGGGCTTCGAGGCCCCGGACACGCGCGACCTGGCCCTGGCCCTGCTGTGGCTGATGATCGGCGCGACAACATTGGGCGGCGCCTGGACGCTGTGGGAGCGGCGCCGGCGCGATCCATGGCTGCGCCTGCTCGACCAGGCCCGGGCGCGCCTGGCGAAGGCCGGCCTGGTGCTGCCCGATGCGACCCCGCCGCGCCGGATGGCCGAACAGACGGCGGCGCATTTCGGCGCCGCCGGCCGCTCGGCGCACGACTGGCTGCTGCGGCTGGAGGCGCAACGCTACGCCAGGCAGCCCGCGACCGGCCTGCCGGCCCTGCGCGCCGAGTTCCGCCGCCTGGCGTGGCCGCGCCGGACGGCGCGCTAGACCCGCCTGCCCCGACGCGCGGGGCCGCCGCTTCGACCGCCGCCGCATCTTCGGTCGCCTCCGGTCGCGCGGGGTCGGCGGACGGCCGGCACAATCCATCGATGCATCGTTCCTCCATCCGCCTCGCATCCGCCGGCGCCGCGTCCGCCACGTCCGCCCTGCCCCGCCACGCCGCGCGCGCCGTCGCCCTCGCCCTGGCGCTCGCCTGCGGCGCCTCGGCCGGCCTGGCGACCCCGAAGCAGGCCCGGCGCCCGGCCGCGCCGGCCGCCGAGGCGCCCCGGGCGGCGCCGCTCTACGCCACGCGCGACGACGCCATGCGCTTCGCCGACGACGTCGCGGCGCGGCGCGGGCTCGATCGCGACTGGACGCGCGCCACCATCGGCGCGGCGCGCTTCCTGCCCAACGTGCCGCGCCTGATGCTGCCGGCCGCGCGCGGTACCGCGAAGAACTGGCGCGCCTACCGGGGCCGCTTCATCGATCCGGTGCGCATCGCCGCCGGCGTGCGGTTCTGGCGCGACAACGCCGCCACCCTGGCGCGCGCCGAGGCCGAGTACGGCGTGCCGCCGGAGATCGTGGTGGGCATCATCGGCGTCGAGACCATCTACGGCCGCAACATGGGCAGCTTCCGCGTCATCGACGCGCTGGCCACGCTGTCGTTCGACTTCCCGGCGGGCCATCCGCGCGCCGCCGAACGCGAGGCCTTCTTCCGCGGCGAGCTCGAGAGCTTCCTGAGCATCGAGAGCCGGACCGCGCAGGATCCCCTGGCGCCCCTGGGCAGCTATGCCGGCGCGATGGGCATGCCGCAGTTCATGCCCAGCAGCATCGCCAAGTACGCGGTCGACTTCGATGGCGACGGCCGCATCGACCTGGTCGACAACCCGGCCGACGTCATCGGCTCGGTGGCCAGCTACTTCAAGGCCTTCGGCTGGCAACGCGGCATGCCGTCGACCTATCCGGTCGCCTTCGATCGGGCGCGCCTGCGCATGGACGTGCTGATGGCGCCGGACATCCTGCCGACCTTCAGCGCCGACAGCTTCGTCGCCGCCGGCGCCGTGCTGGAGGGCCCGGCCCTCTCGCACCCCGGCCTGCTGGCGCTGATCGAGCTGCAGAACGGCGCCGACGCCCCCACCTATGTCGCCGGCACGCGCAACTTCTACGTCATCACGCGCTACAACTGGAGCAGCTACTACGCGATGTCGGTGCTCGACCTCGGCGACGAGGTCAAGGCCGCGATGGCGCAATGAGTCCGGCGCCCGGGCTGTCGCCGGTCGCCCTCAGAGCCGCGCCTGCGCCCGCACGGCGCCAGCGCCATCGACGACGAAGCCCTCGCCCGAGGCCGCGAAACGGCCCGTGAGCGCCGACAGGTTGACCTGATGCGTCACCCAGACCTCGAAGCCCGTGGCCGGGATGGCGCGCAGCGCCTCGCGCAGCCGGGCCGTGGCCGCCGGCGACAGGGCGGCATCGTCGAAGGTGGAATTCAGGGGCGGCCAGACCTCGACCGCGCCGAAGGCCAGCCGGGCCGTGTCCTGGCAGCGGCACCAGGCGCTCGAGCGCACCGCCAGCGGCCGCAGCCCGTGGCCGGCGAACCATCCGCCGATGCGACGCGCCTGCGCGCGACCCTCGTCGTTCAGATTGCGCTGGGTCGCGCAAGCCTCCAGCGCGAACCCCGGCGGATCACCGATGCCCGCCACCGTCTGCCCATGGCGGAACACCACCGCGCACCCGCCCGCGCGCACCGCGCGCAGGAACGCCTCGTCCTGCGCCGCCCACGCACCCACCCAAGGCAGCAGCGCCACCCCCGCCAGTCCACGTCGTCGCATCCCTCACCTCCGGTCGATCAGGCCAAGCCCCCAGACCGCCCAAGATACCGCACTCCCCCGCCGCCGCCAGGCTGGCGCAAATCAGGCCGGCACCAGCCAGGGACACCGTGGAACCGGCTCCGCCGGGCCACCGGTGTCGCCCCCGGCAGGGGGGTTGGCGAAGCGACACGAAGTGCGCGAAGACTGGGGGGTTACCGGACCTTGCCGTCTTTCCAGGCCGTCAGCAGCTTGTCATAGGCGATCGTCTCGCCCTTGGGCTTCTCGTTGGCGAGTTTCTTCCACGGCGCGTGGGCGTCGCTCAGGTACTTGGCCGGATCGCCCTTGGGCGTCAGCTTGGGCGCGCACTTGGCCATGCCGGCGCGCTCCAGGCGGGCCATCACGTTGTCCATCTCGTCGGCCAGGTTGTCCATCGCCTTCTGCGGGGTCTTCTCGCCGGTGACGGCCTCGGCCACGTTCTTCCACCACAGCTGGGCCAGCTTCGGGTAGTCGGGCACGTTGGTGCCGGTGGGCGTCCAGGCCACGCGCGCCGGGCTGCGGTAGAACTCGATCAGGCCACCGTACTTGTTGGCGTTCTGCGTGAAGTAGTCCGAGCGGATGTCGCTGTCGCGGATGAACGTGAGGCCGGTGATCGACTTCTTCAGCGAGGTCGTCTTCGCCGTGATGAACTGCGCGTAGAGCCAGGCCGCGGCCGTCCGGTTGGCATCGTGACCCTTGAAGAAGGCCCACGAGCCGACGTCCTGGTAGCCGTTCTGCATGCCCTGCTTCCAGTACGGGCCGTTCGGTCCCGGCGCCATGCGCCACTTGGGCGAGCCATCGGCGTTGACCACCGGCAGGCCGGGCTTGGTCATGTCGGCGGTGAAGGCCGTGTACCAGAAGATCTGCTGCGCGATCTGGCCCTGCGCCGGCACCGGACCGGACTCGCCGAAGGTCATGCCCATGGCTTCCTTGGGCGCGTACTTCTTCATCCAGTCGATGTACTTGGTCAGCGCATAGACGGCGGCCGGCGAATTGGTCGCGCCGCCGCGCGAGACCGACGCGCCCGTGGGCGTGCACTTGTCCTCGGCCACGCGGATGCCCCACTCGTCGATCGGCATGCCGTTGGGGATGCCCTTGTCGGCGGCGCCGGCCATCGACAGCCAGGCGTCGGTGAAGCGCCAGCCGAGCGAGGGGTCCTTCTTGCCATAGTCCATGTGGCCATAGATCGGCTTGCCATCGATGGTCTTGACGTCGACGCTGAAGAACTCGGCGATGTCCTCGTACGCGCTCCAGTTGAGCGGCACGCCCAGGTCGTAGCCGTACTTGGCCTTGAACCTGTCCTGCAGGTCCTTGCGCGCGAACAGGTCGGCGCGGAACCAGTAGAGGTTGGCGAACTGCTGGTCGGGCAGCTGGTACAGCTGGCCGTCGGGCGCGGTCGTGAAGCTGGTGCCGATGTAGTCCTTGAGGTCGATGCCGGGGTTGGTGAACTCCTTGCCGGCGCCGGCCATGTACTCGGTCAGCGACATGATCTTGCCGTAGCGGTAGTGCGTGCCGATCAGGTCGGAGTCGGAGACCCAGCCGTCGTAGATCGACTTGCCCGACTGCATCGAGGTCTGCAGCTTCTCGACCACGTCGCCCTCCTGGATCAGGTCGTGCTTGACCTTGATGCCGGTGATCTCCTCGAAGGCCTTGGCCAGCGTCTTGGACTCGTACTCGTGGGTGGTGAGCGTCTCGGAGACCACCGAGATCTCCTTCACGCCCTTGGCCTGCAGCTTCTTGGCGGCGTCGATGAACCATTTCATCTCGTCCATCTGCTTGTCCTTGGACAGCGTGGACGGCTGGAACTCGGCGTCGATCCATTTCTTCGCCTCGGCCTCGCCGGCCGACGCTCCTTGCCCGGCGAACATCGCGGCCGCCGCCAGGGCCATGGCCGTATAGCGCATCAACATGTCGTGTCTCCTCTACCAGTGGTTGCATCCCCGGGTCTGCCAGGTCGCGGCTCCGGGGATCGGAGAGCCGGACGGTTGGGAAAAGACGATCAGCCCTTGCGCATCACCAGGGCCAGCAGCAGCATCGAGAGCACGAAGCTGATCCAGATCGACGGCTCCGACGCCAGGCCGAACCATTCCTGGAACCTGCCCGCGAGGCCGATGAACGCCAGGTTGACGTAGGCCGCCATCAGCAGGCCGATGAACAGGCGATCGCCGCGCGTGGTGGCGATCGGCAGCCAGCCGCGGCGCAGCGTGGTGGGCGACTTCAGCTCCCACACGGTCATGCCCGCGAGCAGCAGCGCGATGCAGCAGAAGAACACGGCCACCGGGGTGGTCCACACCATCCAGTCGAACATCGATCACACCCTCCCCATGGCGAAGCCCTTGGCGATGTAGTGGCGCACGAACCAGATCACGATCGCGCCCGGCACGATGGTCAGCACGCCGGCCGCGGCGAGCGTCGCCCAGTCCATGCCCGAGGCGCTGACCGTGCGCGTCATGGTGGCGACGATGGGCTTGGCGTTCACGCTCGTCAGCGTGCGCGCGAGCAGCAGCTCCACCCAGCTGAACATGAAGCAGAAGAACGCCGCCACGCCGACGCCGGCCTTGATCAGCGGCAGGAAGATGCGCACGAAGAACCTGGGAAAGCTGTAGCCGTCGATGTAGGCGGTCTCGTCGATCTCGCGCGGGATGCCGCTCATGAAGCCCTCCAGGATCCACACCGCCAGCGGCACGTTGAACAGCAGGTGCGCGAGCGCCACGCCCAGGTGCGTGTCCATCAGGCCGACGGTGCTGTAGAGCTGGAAGAACGGCAGCAGGAACACCGCCGGCGGCGTCATGCGGTTGGTCAGCAGCCAGAAGAAGACGTGCTTGTCGCCCAGGAACGAATAGCGCGAGAAGGCATAGGCCGCCGGCAGCGCCACCGCCAGCGAGATGACGGTGTTGATGGCGACGTAGATCAGGCTGTTGATGTAGCCCGAGTACCAGGACTCGTCGGTGAAGATGCGGACGTAGTTGGCCCAGGTGAACTGCTGCGGGAAGAACGAGAAGCTCGACAGGATCTCCTCGTTCGTCTTGAAGCTCATGTTGATCATCCAGTAGATCGGCAGCAGCGCGAACAGGATGTAGAGCAGCAGGAAGATGGTGCGCTTCTGGAAGCGGCGCTCGTCGTTCATTGCTCGACCTCGACTTTCTGCGTGCCCACGCGCTGCATCCAGTTGTAGAGGACGAAGCACAGCAGCAGGATGATCAGGAAATAGATCAGCGAGAAGGCCGCCGCCGGACCGAGGTCGAACTGGCCCACGGCCTTCTGCGTCAGGTACTGGCTCAGGAAGGTGGTGGCGTTGCCGGGCCCGCCACCGGTCAGCACGAAGGGCTCGGTGTAGATCATGAAGCTGTCCATGAAGCGCAGCAGCACCGCGATCATCAGCACGCCGCGCATCTTGGGCAGCTGGATGTAGCGGAAGACGGCGAACTTGCTCGCGCCATCGATGCGCGCGGCCTGGTAGTAGGCATCGGGGATGGAGCGCAGGCCGGCGAAGCCCAGCAGCGCCACCAGCGGCGTCCAGTGCCAGACATCCATCACCAGCACGGTCAGCCAGGCGTCCGTCGCGCTGCCGGTGTAGCTGTAGTCGATGCCCAGCCGCTGCAGCGTGTAGCCGAGCAGTCCGATGTCGGCGCGGCCGTAGATCTGCCAGATGGTGCCCACCACGTTCCACGGGATGAGCAGCGACAGCGCGATCACCACCAGCACCGCCGACGACTTCCAGCCCTTGGCCGGCATCGACAGGGCCAGCGCGATGCCCAACGGGATCTCCACCAGCAGGACCGAGAACGAGAAACCCAGCTGGCGCAGCAGCGCCCCGTGCAGCTCGTCGTCGCGCATCATGGCGGCGAACCATTCCGTGCCCACGAACACGCGCCGCTCGGGCGAGATGATGTCCTGCACCGAGTAGTTCACCACCGTCATCAAGGGCACGATCGCCGAGAAGGCGACGCACACCAGCACGGGCAGGATCAGGAACCAGGCCTTCTGGTTGACGGGCTTGGTGGTGGTGCTCATGCGACCAGCTCCTCGTCGCGGTAGTAGCAGGTGTGCGCGTCCAGCACCTGCAGCCAGACCGTGTCGCCGATGGCGGGCGGCGCGACGTCGGCGTGCAGGCGCGCCTTCAGGCGCGTGCCGGCGAGCTCGGCGCCGAGCATGGCGTGCGTGCCCACGTCCTGCACCTGCGTCACCACCGCCGGCACGGCGCCGGGCGCGCCGGTGGCGGCCAGGCGCAGGTACTCCGGCCGGATGCCGATCTTCAGCTCGCCATCGGGCAGCACGCGCGGCGCGGCGAGCGTGAGACCGGCGATGTCGAGCCCGCCGCCGTGGCCGCGCGCCGGCAGGAAGTTCATGCCCGGCGAACCGATGAAATGGCCGACGAAGGTGTGCGCCGGCCGCTCGAACAGGGCCTCGGCGCTGCCCACCTGCACCGCCCGGCCGCGCGTCATCACCATCACCTCCTCGGCGAAGGTCAGCGCCTCGACCTGGTCGTGCGTGACATAGATCAGCGTCAGCCCGAGTTCGCGATGGATCTGCTTGAGCTTGCGCCGCAGCTGCCATTTCAGGTGCGGATCGATCACCGTCAGCGGCTCGTCGAACAGCACCGCCGAGACATCGCTGCGCACCAGCCCGCGGCCGAGCGAGATCTTCTGCTTGGCGTCGGCGGCGAGGCCGGCGGCGCGCTGGTCGAGCTGGCCGCTCATGTCGAGCATCTCGGCGATCTCGCCCACGCGCTGCCGGATGCGGTCCTCCGGGACCTTGCGGTTGCGCAGCGGAAAGGCCAGGTTCTCGGCCACCGTCATGGTGTCGTAGATCACCGGGAACTGGAACACCTGCGCGATGTTGCGCTCCTGCGGACTGGCGCGGGTGACGTCGCGGCCGTCGAAGGCGACGCTGCCGTGCGAGGGCGCCACCAGGCCCGAGATGATGTTGAGCATGGTCGTCTTGCCGCAGCCCGAGGGACCGAGGAGCGCATAGGCGCCGCCGTCGCGAAAGCTCATCTTCAGCGGCAGCAGGGCGTAGTCGGCATCCTCGCGCGGGTTGGCGCGATAGGCATGCGCGAGGTCGAGGTCGATGCGCGCCATGTCAGTGCCCCTTGCGCCAGCGCGGCGCGACCGCCAGCCGCCCGGCGGCGTCGAAGACATAGGCCTGCCGCGCATCGAGGTGCAGCGTCAGGTGCGCGCCCAGCTCGAAGCGGTGCACGCCGGTGAGCTGCGCCACCAGTTCGCCGACCGCCGTGTGCACGTGCACGAAGGTGTCGGAGCCGGAGATCTCGGCCAGCTCGACCCGGCCCGGCAATGCGACGTCGCCGGGTGCCGGCTCGACCTTGAGCGCGCTCGCGCGCAGGCCCACCGTCAGCGTGTCCGGTGCGGCCGTCGATGCCGCCCGGGCGTCGCCGGGCAGCGCCACCTCCAGCAATGGTCCGTCGGCGAGCCGCACGCCGGTCGCGACGGCCGTGGCGGCGATCAGGTTCATGGGCGGATCGCTGAAGGCGCGTGCCACGCGCAATGAGACCGGCTCGTGGAAGACCTCGGAGGTCGGCCCGTACTGCAGCAGCTCGCCGGCGTCGAGCACCGCCGTGTAGCCGCCCAGCAGCAGCGCCTCGCCCGGCTCGGTGGTGGCGTAGACGACGGTCGAGTCGCCGCTGGCGAAGAGCTGCGTCAGTTCCTCGCGCAGGCCCTCGCGCAGCTTGTAGTCGAGGTTCACGAGCGGCTCGTCGAGCAGCATCAGTGGCGCGTTCTTGGCCAGGGCGCGCGCCAGCGCCACGCGCTGCTGCTGGCCACCGGAGAGTTCGGCCGGCAGGCGATCCAGGAACATGCCGATGTGCAGCTTGTCGGCCAGCGCCCGTACCCGGCCCTCGATGTCCTTCTCGCCGCGCAGGCGCAGCGGCGAGGCGATGTTGTCGGCCACCGTCAGCGAG
Organism: Variovorax sp. PEI5; assembly: GCF_056679935.1. Taxonomy (NCBI): domain Bacteria; kingdom Pseudomonadati; phylum Pseudomonadota; class Betaproteobacteria; order Burkholderiales; family Comamonadaceae; genus Variovorax; species Variovorax sp. PEI5. The sequence goes on along the minus strand of NZ_CM155257.1, from coordinate 421,880 downwards.
GGGTAGTTGATGAACTGCTGGTAGACCATGGCGACGTTGCGCTCGCGCACCGGCCGGCCCGTCACGTCCCGGCCATCGACGCGCACCGTGCCCGTGGTGGGGGCGTCGAGTCCGGCCATCAGGCGCATCAGGCTGGTCTTGCCGGCCTGCGTGGCGCCGAGCAGCACCGTCACCGCGCCGGCGCGTGGCGCGATGCTCTGCTCATGGAGCCAGATCTGGGCGCCCACCCGCTGGGTGACGCGCTCGAGTGTCAGTTGCATCCCTCACTCCCTCTGTGTCTTTCCGTCTAGATGGGGTGGTCGCGCAGCCAGGCATCGACCGCCGCGCGCTGCTCGGCCGAGTAGCGCAGGCCGAGCTTGGAGCGGCGCCACAGCGCGTCGTCCCCGACGCGCACCCATTCGTGGGCCTGCATGAAGCGCAGTTCGCGCTCGTACAGGCCGGGCGCGACCTCGACGCCCAGGTCGGCCGGCGAGGCGGCATCGCCCAGCAGGTCGGCCACGCGCGCGCCATAGGCATGGGCGAGACGGCGCGCGAGCGCCGCGTCCAGCCAGGCATGGCGCGCCTGCACCGCGGCGATGAAGCGTTCGAACTCCTCCACCGGCCGGGTGCCGCGCGCGCGCGGACCGATCCAGTCCGAGAGGTCGCCGCCGGCGAGGAAGGCGCCGGCGGTCCATGCCGGGCGCTGCGCCGGCCCCTGCCCGAGCATCGTGCCGACCTCGTCGGCGGCATCCTCGGCCAGCTTGCGGAAGGTGGTGATCTTGCCGCCCCACACCGACAGCAGCGGCGCGCCATCGGTGTTGGTCTCCAGCAGGTAGTCGCGCGTGACGGCCGAGGGGTCGCCCGAGGCATCGTCGAGCAGCGGCCGTACGCCGGAGTAGGTCCAGACGACATCGGCCGGCGTCACGGGCTGCTCGAAATAGCGGCTGACCTGGTCGCACAGGTAGGCGATCTCGTCGGGACTGGCGCGGGCGGCGCTGGGGTCGTCGCTCTTGACCTCGACGTCGGTCGTGCCGATCAGCGTGAACTCGTCCTCGTACGGGATGGCGAAGATGATCCGCTTGTCGGGGTTCTGGAAGATGTAGGCGTGGTCGTGGTCGAACAGTCGCCTGACGACGATGTGACTGCCCTTGACCAGCCGCAGGCTCTTGGTGGCCATGGTCTCGCCCCGGGCGGACTCTGCGACGCCGCGCAGGAAGGCTTCCGCCCACGGTCCGGCGGCATTGACGACGGCGCGCGCGCGCACGGTGCGCGTGCCGGCCGGGCCCTCGAGCGTGGCGGTCCAGGCATCGGCGTCGCGCCGGGCGCGGACGCAGCGCGTGCGCGTCAGGATCTCGGCGCCGTGGTCGCGCGCGTCGATGGCCGTGAGCAGCACCAGCCGGGCGTCGTCGACCCAGCCGTCGGAGTAGACGAAGCCGCGCCGGTACTGCGGCTTGAGCGGCGTGCCCGCCGGATGCCGGCGCAGGTCGATGCCGTGCGAGCCCGGCAGCATCTCGCGCTTGGCCAGGTGGTCGTAGAGGAACAGGCCGACGCGGATCATCCAGGCCGGTCGCGTGGTCGGGTCGTGCGGCATCACGAAGCGCAATGGCCACATGATGTGCGGCGCGCTCTTGAGCAGCACCTCGCGCTCGCGCAGGGCCTTGCGCACCAGCGAGAACTCGTAGTACTCCAGGTAGCGCAATCCGCCATGGATCAGCTTGGTCGAGGACGACGAGGTGTGCGAGGCGAGATCGTCCTGCTCGCACAGCATCACGCGCCAGCCCCGGCCGGCCAGATCGCGCGAGATGCCGCAGCCGTTGATGCCGCCACCGATGACCAGCACGTCGCAGTCGATGGGGGTGTCGGGGGGCTGGGGCGATGGATCGGTCACGGCGGATGGAGGGGTGGAAGTGGTTGCCGAGGGTGAGGGAGCGGGGGCGCAAGCGCGACGGCGCGAACCATCGACGTTTTCGTATTCATTCATTCTGTTTCCTTTGAGCGCGATTTTCGTCATAGCTTTCCCTTACGTCGATTCGTTTGGGTTCGTTCTAAAGTAATGCGCATTCCGCCCGCCTCGTCCCGACCCGCGCCACGTGAACACCAATCCCCGCCAGATCAACCTGCTCGACACCGTCCGCAGCCGCGGCTCGGCCACCGTCGAGCAGCTCGCGGAGATGCTGGGCGTGACCCTGCAGACGGTGCGGCGCGACGTGCAGCGCCTGGCCGACGAGGGCCTGCTCACGCGCTTCCACGGCGGCGTGCGCATGCCGGGCTCGACCACCGAGAACATCGCCTACCAGCAACGCGCCACGCTCAACGCCGAGGCCAAGGCGCGCATCGCGCGCGCCGTGGCGGCGGGCGTGCCCAACGACTGCTCGCTGATCCTCAACATCGGCACCACGACCGAGGCCATCGCCCAGCAGCTCATGCGCCACACCGGTCTGCGCGTGATCACCAACAACCTCAACGTGGCGACCATCCTGAGCGGCAACACCGCCTGCGAGGTGATCGTCGCGGGCGGTTCGGTGCGCTCGCGCGACCGCGCGGTGGTGGGCGAGGCGACGATCGATTTCATCCGCCAGTTCAAGGTCGACATCGCGCTCGTGGGCGTCTCCAGCATCGAGGCCGACGGCTCGCTGCGCGACTACGACCTGCGCGAGGTGAAGGTGGCGCAGACCATCATCGCGCAGGCCCGCGAGGTCTGGCTGGCGGCCGATGCGAGCAAGTTCAACCGGCCGGCCATGATCGAGCTGGGCACGCTGTCGCAGATCGACCGGCTGTTCACCGACGCGCCGCCACCGGCGCCCTTCCCCGAGCTGCTCGAACGCGCCGGCGTGCGCTGCGAGATCGCCGGCGCGTGACCGCCGGCGCGACCTCCACCAGGGCCGCCGGCCATTCCAGGAACCCATCGCCATGACCTACCTGCTCGCCCTCGACCAGGGCACCTCCAGCTCGCGCAGCATCGTGTTCGACACCGACGGCCGCATCGTGGCGGTGGCGCAGCGGGAACTGACGCAGATCTATCCGCAGCCAGGCTGGGTCGAGCACGACCCGCACGAGATCTGGGCCAGCCAGCTCGCCACCGCGCGCGAGGCGCTGGCCCGGGCCGGCCTGGAGGCGCGCGATATCCGCGCCATCGGCATCACCAACCAGCGCGAGACCACCGTGCTGTGGAACCGCCGCACCGGCCAGCCGGTGCACCACGCCATCGTCTGGCAGGACCGGCGCGCCGAGCCGCTGTGCGCCCGGCTGCGCGAGGACGGCGCCGGCGCGCTGATCCAGGAGCGCACCGGCCTGGTGATCGATGCCTACTTCTCCGCCACCAAGCTGCGCTGGCTGCTCGACCACGTGCCCGGCGTCCGGGCCCAGGCCGAGCGCGGCGAGCTGGCCTTCGGCACCGTCGACAGCTGGTTGATCTGGCAGCTCACCGGCGGCCGGGTGCACGTCACCGATGTCAGCAACGCCTCGCGCACGATGCTCTTCGACATCCATCGCAACGAGTGGGATCCCGAGCTGCTGGCGCTGCTGGACATCCCGGCGTCGCTGCTGCCGGCGGTGCAGCCGTCGAGCTCGCACTTCGCCGACACCGAGGCCGGCCTGCTCGGCGCCGCCCTGCCGATCGGTGGCGTCGCCGGCGACCAGCAGAGCGCCCTCTTCGGCCAGGCCTGCTTCGACGCCGGCATGGCCAAGAACACCTATGGCACCGGCTGCTTCCTGCTGATGCACACCGGGGAGTCGTTCCAGCCCTCGCGCAACGGCCTGCTGGTCACCAGCGCCGCCCAGACCGACAGCCGGCCGCGCTATGCGATGGAAGGCAGCGTCTTCGTCGGCGGCGCGGTGGTGCAGTGGCTGCGCGACGGCCTGAAGGCGATCCAGGGCAGCGCCGAGGTGCAGTCGCTGGCCGAGAGCGTGCCCGACGCCGGCGGCGTGATGATGGTGCCGGCCTTCACCGGCCTGGGCGCGCCCTACTGGAACGCCGAGGCGCGCGGCGTCATCACCGGCCTGACGCGCGGCACCTCTGTGGCCCACATCGCGCGCGCCGCGCTGGAGAGCATCGGCTACCAGAGCGCGGCATTGCTGCAGGCCATGAGCCGCGACGCCGTGGCCGCCGGCGGAGCGCCGGTGAGCGAGCTGCGGGTCGATGGCGGCGCCTGCGTCAACGACCTGCTGATGCAGTTCCAGGCCGACCTGCTGGGCATCCCGGTGGTGCGGCCCGAGGTCGTCGAGACCACGGCGCTGGGCGCGGCCTGCCTGGCCGGACTGTCGTGCGGCGTGTTCGCCGACACCGCCGCGCTGTCGAAGCTCTGGCGGGTGGAGCGGCGCTTCCTCCCGACCATGGAGCGCGCCCAGGCCGACGAGGCCATGGCGCGCTGGGAGCGGGCGGTGCGGCAGGCGACGGCGGCCTAGGCGCGTCGTCCGGCCACGGCGCGCGTCACATCGCGCAGGTCCGGAACCCCACGAAGCCCTCGTCCCAGGCCGGCGGCGCGAAGCCGCGGCGCTGCGGCGAGCGCAGGCGGGCCTGGGTGGCGAGCGAGGCGCCGCGCAGCACGCGCGCCTGGCCGAAGGCGGGACGCGGATCGAAGTCGGTGCCGGCGCTCCACGGGTCGGGCCGGAACCCGGGCCAGGGGCGCAGGATGTTGGCGGTCCATTCGTGCACGTCGCCCCAGCGGAAGCCGTGGTGCGCCGAGGCCCGCGCCGCGATCTCCCACTCGACCTCGGTCGCTAGGCGGCGGCCGGCCCAGCGCGCCCAGGCGTCGGCCTCCCACCAGTTGACATGGACGGCGCTGCGCTGGCCGGCCAGGCGCACGGTGCGGCCGAAACGCCGCTGCGTCACCGCGCCGCCACCGCCCTGGTGCGAGAGACCGATGTGCTCGACGTGGCGCGGCGCGCGGCGGCCGTCGACCTGTCGCACCAGCCACTCGGCGCCCTCGGGCCGCCAGAGGTCCAGGCGGTCGTAGCCACCATCGTCGACGAACTCGGCGTACTGCGACCAGGTCACCGGCTGGGCGTCGATCTCGAAGGCCGGCACCTCGACCTCCTGGATGCCGCATTCCTGCGCGAAGGCGAAGCCCTCCTCGGCGCGGCCGAGCGCCCAGGCGGTCGCCGGCATCGGCACGGCGTCGCGCGGCTGCGGCGGCGTCTCCAGGGGCACGTCCAGCGGCAGGCCGAGCGTCTGCGCCCGCACCACCAGGTCCTCGCCGCAGAGGTCCTCGTGGAACAGCGCCAGGCGATAGAAGTACAGGCCGGCATCGGTCTCGACCGCGCGCTCGAGCATGTCGAGCGTGTTCTCCAGGGTCTCCAGCAGATAGGCCCGCGTGATTTCGGCATCGGGCGCCATCGATCCGGGCGCGGCGCGCGATGCCTCCGATGGGCGCAGCGACCACCAGTCGTCGGCCCGCGGCTCGATCGAGGCCAGCCGGGTCGGCCGCGGCGAGCAGGCGATGCCGAAGGCGCGCTGGGTGTTGCGGGCGATCCACCACTCGCTGAACCAGCCGGCATGGCCGGCCAGCCACAGCGCGTCGGCCGCGTCGCCGCACATCGACAGCAGGTGCAGGGTGCGGTTGCGGGCATCGATCAGGGCCAGCGACAGCAGTTCGCGTCCGGCGCCTCGCATGTCCGGGCTGTCGATGCTGCGCAGGGATGTGGAACGCGCAGTGGGGTCGGGGGCGGGAGGCATGCGCGAATTATGTTCTCAGGGAAAACCCGTCGGTAGTTTGTCGGCACCAACGCGGATGCGGGCCTTACCATCGCGGGCTTTGCGCGCCGCGTCGGCGCCGTCCGACATCCACCCGTTCCCGGAGAACCCCACCTTGTCCGCACTCCTTCGATTCGCCACCCTCATGGACTGGGTCTGCGAGAAACTCGGCAAGATCGCCGGCGTCGCCGTGCTGGCGGCATCGCTGATCTCGGCGGGCAACGCGCTGGTGCGCTACGGGTTCGACTTCAGCAACAACGCGTGGCTGGAGATCCAGTGGTATCTCTTCGCCGCCACCGTGATGCTGGGCGCGCCGGTGGTGCTGCGCTTCAACGAGCACGTGCGGGTCGACATCATCTACGGCAAGCTCAAGGGCAACGGGCCGGTCTACGTCGACCTCTTCGGCCTCCTCTTCTTCCTGCTGCCGGTGATGGGCCTGCTGACCTGGCTCACCTGGCCCTTCTTCTGGAACATGTTCCAGACCAACGAGATCTCCGGGAACATCGGCGGCCTGGTGCGCTGGCCGGCCGCCCTGCTGATGCCGGTGGGCTTCGGCACCATGTTCCTGCAGGGCATCGCCGAGATCGTCAAGCGCGTGGCCTACCTGCGCGGCGACATCGAGATGAGCACCCAGTACGAGAAGCCGCTGCAATGAGCGCCGCCGCTGCTGCCATCGCCGCCACGCCCGACATCGCCTGATCCCCGCGAGAGCCTCACAAAATGCACATGGAAAATTTCGCCCCGCTGATGTTCGCGGGGCTCGTGGTGATCATGCTGATCGGCTTCCCGGTCGCGTTCTCGCTCTCGGCGCTGGGCCTGCTCAGCGGCTTCATCGCCATCGAGATGGGCTGGTTCCCGGCCGGCTTCATGGCCAACCTGCCGCTCAACGTCTTCGGCATCCTGTCCAACGAGACCCTGCTGGCGATCCCCTTCTTCACCCTGATGGGCGCGGTGCTGGAGAAGTGCGGGCTGGCCGAGGACATGCTCGACTCCATGGGCCAGCTGTTCGGCCCAGTGCGCGGCGGCCTGGGCTACTCGGTGATCATCGTCGGCTTCGTGCTGGGCGCCATCACCGGCACCGTGGCCGGCCAGGTCATCGCCATGGCCATGATCTCGCTGCCGATCATGATGCGCTACGGCTACGACATGCGCTACTCGACCGGCGTGCTGGCGGCCTCGGGCACCATCACGCAGCTGGTGCCACCCTCGCTGGTGCTGATCGTCATGGCCGACCAGCTCGGCACCGACGTCGGCCAGATGTACAAGGGCGCCTGGGGTCCGTCGATCCTGCAGGTGCTGATCTTCGCGGCCTACACCTTCCTGGTCTCGCGCCTGCGCCCCGGCCACGTGCCCGGCCTGCCGCCCTCGGCGCGCACGCTGCACGGCTGGGCGCTGTGGGGCAAGTGCCTGCGCGGCATCATCCCCTCGGCGATCCTGATCTTCGCGGTGCTCGGCTCGATGGGTGGCCTGCCCTTCATGGACCACGCCATCGCCACGCCGACCGAGGCCGGCGCGATGGGCGCGGTCGGCGCCCTGCTGCTGGCGGCGATCCACGGCCGCCTGACCTGGTCGCTGCTCAAGGACGCCATGGAAGGCACCATGCGCATGACCGCGATGGTGGTGTTCATCCTGATCGGCTCGCGCGTGTTCTCGCTGGTGTTCCAGGGCGTGGACGGCGCGGTGTGGATCGAGCACATGCTCTCGGGCCTGCCCGGCGGCCAGATCGGCTTCCTGATCGCGGTCAACGTCTTCGTCTTCTTCCTGGCCTTCTTCCTCGACTTCTTCGAGATCGCCTTCATCATCCTGCCGATGCTCGGGCCCGTGGCGCACAAGCTGGGCATCGACATGGTGTGGTTCGGCGTGCTGCTGTGCGTGAACATGCAGACCTCGTTCATGCACCCGCCCTTCGGCTTCGCGCTGTTCTACCTGCGCGGCATCGCCGACACACTGTTCAAGAACGGCGCGCTGCCGCGCAAGGTGGAGTCGCGCGACATCTACCTGGGCGCGATCCCCTGGGTGGCGATGCAGCTGCTGCTGGTGGCCATCGTGATCTTCTTCCCGCAGACCGTCACCGTGTTCCTGGACAAGCCGGTGGTGGTCGACACCGACAAGGTGCAGCTGGAGATGCCCACCGAGGGCCAGCAGCCCGACTCCGGCAACATCGACATGGAGAACCCGTTCGGCACCTCCGAGCCCGGCCAGTCGACGCCCGAGCCGGCGCCGGCGCTGCCCGAGGTCCCGGCCGAGCCGGCCTCCGCGCCCCGATGAGCGACGCGGCGCTCGTCCCGCCGGAAGCCGCGCTGGAGAGCCCGGCCTATCCGGCCTTCCTGCGCGTGCTGGCGGTGGTGATCGTGGTCGACGTCGTCGGCCTCGGACTGTGGAGCCTGCCGGCGCTGCGCGCGACGAGCTGGTCGGCCGGCAGCCTGGTGGTGCTGGCGCTGGCGGCCGTCGGCGTGGTCTGGATGGGCGCCTGGGTGGTGCGCAGCCGCACGCGACTCGAGGGCGACGTGCTGACGCAGACCTGGCTCTGGAATCGCCGCGCGCACGCGGGCGAGGTGGTGCAGCTCAAGCTGGTGCACTGGGCACCGCTGCAGAAGGTGATCGCGCCGCGCCTGTTGGTCAAGCGCCGCAATGGCGCGATCGGCTGGTTCCAGTCGGCCGACCCGGCCCTGCTGACGGCCTTCGCGCAGCGCGTGGGCGAGCACGCCGGCCGCGCGATGCTGCCGCCGCGCTGAACCGCGCGGACGGCGGCGCGGCTACCTCACAGCTTCTGCTGCTGCATGAAGCGGTCGAAGGTGCCTTCGGTGAAGCGGAACCAGGCGTTCTGGTCGGCCAGGAATTTCGAGTAGTCGGGGTAGATCTTCTTCCACTCGGGGTTGGTGCTGTTCAGGTTGGCGTAGATCTCCTGCGCCGACTTGAAGGCCGCGTTCATCACGTCCTGCGGGAACGGACGCAGCTTGGTGCCCGACCCCACGAGCTGCTTGAGCGCGACCGGATTGCGGGCGTCGTACTTGGCCGTCATGGTGATGTTGGCATGCGACGCCGCGGCTTCCACCACCGCCTTGTACTCGGACGAGAGACCTTCCCAGGCCTTGTTGTTGATGTAGAAGTCGAGTTGCGGGCCACCCTCCCACCAGCCGGGGTAGTAGTAGAACGGCGCGACCTTGTTGAAGCCGAGCTTCTGGTCGTCGTAGGGACCGACCCACTCCAGGGCGTCGAGCGTGCCCTTCTCCAGCGCCGGGTACAGGTCGGCGCCGGGGATGGACTGCGGGATCACGCCGAAGGGCTCCAGCACGCGGCCGGCGAAGGGGTTGGTGCGGAACTTCAGGCCCTTGAGGTCGGCGACCGACTTGATCTCCTTCCTGAACCAGCCGCCCATCTGCGCGCCGGTGTTGCCGCCGGGCAGGTTGATGATGTTGTACTTGGCATAGAACTCGCGCATGAGCTTCATGCCGTTGCCCTCGTACATCCAGGCGTTCATCTGGCGGGTGTTGAAGCCGAAGGGCACCGCGCAGCCGAGGCAGAAGGTCGGGTCCTTGCCGTAGAAGTAATAGGGCGCGGTGTGCGCCATCTCCACCGATGCGTTCTGCACGCCGTCCACCACGCCGAAGGCCGGCATCAGCTCGCCACCGGCATGCACCGAGATCTGGAACTTGCCGCCGGTCATGTCGCTGACCTTCTTGGAGAACACCTCGGCCGTCCCGAAGATGGTGTCCAGCGACTTGGGGAAGCTCGAGGCCAGACGCCAGCGCACCGCGGCCTGCGCGTGCACGGCGGGTGCGATGCCCGCGGCCAGTACACCGGCGATGCCCGCGTGCTTGATGAGGGAACGACGATCCATGGGGAATTGACTCCGAAGTAGCGAGGAAAAAGAAAAACGCGGCCCGAGCCGCGTTCCAGACCTTGTGGGCCAGCGCCATTGTAAAAAGCGCACCCCCCGGGCCGACCGGGGTTTACCCTGCGGATTTCCCCGCCGTCTCCGGTGCCGCCAGGGGTGCCGGCGCGGTACCGAAACGGCGCTCGATCGAGCGCGCGATGCCGGCCGCGTCGAGGTCCAGGCCGGCCATCAGCCGCGCCGGATCGCCATGCTCGACGAAGCGGTCGGGCAGGCCCAGCACCAGCACCGGCCGGACGATGCCGGCGGTCTGCAGGGCTTCGAGCACCGCGCCACCGGCGCCGCCCATCACCGCGCCCTCCTCCAGCGTCACGAGCGATTCGTGAGCCGTCGCGACCTGCAGCAGCAGCTCGACGTCGAGCGGCTTGGCCCAGCGCATGTTGACCACCGTGGCGTCGAGCGCCTCGGCGGCCTCGAGCGCGGCGTGCAGCAAGGTGCCGAAGGACAGGATCGCGACGCCACGGCCCTCGCGCCGGATCTCGCCGCGGCCGAAGGGCAGCGCGTCGAGCGTCAGGTGCGGCTTGACGCCGACCCCGGCGCCGCGCGGATAGCGCACCGCCACCGGATGGTCCTGCTCGTAGGCCGTGGTCAGCAGTTGCCGGCACTCGGCCTCGTCGGCCGGACAGGCGATGCTCATGTTGGGGATGCAGCGCAGGAACGGGATGTCGTAGGCCCCGGCGTGCGTCGCGCCATCGGCGCCCACCAGTCCGGCGCGGTCGAGCGCGAAGACCACCGGCAGGTTCTGGATCGCGACGTCGTGGATCAGCTGGTCGTAGGCACGCTGCAGGAAGGTCGAGTAGATCGCGACCACCGGCTTGAGCCCTTCGCAGGCCAGGCCGGCGGCGAAGGTCACGGCATGCTGCTCGGCGATGCCGACGTCGTGGTAGCGCCCGGGGAAGCGCCGCTCGAACTCGACCATGCCCGAGCCCTCGCGCATGGCCGGCGTGATGCCCACCAGGCGGCCGTCGTGCGCGGCCATGTCGCACAGCCACTCGCCGAAGACCTGCGTGAAGGTCTGGCGCGGCGCCGTCTGGGGCTTGACCAGGCCGACCTGGGGATCGAACTTGCCCGGCCCGTGATAGGCCACCGGATCGGCCTCGGCGAGCTTGTAGCCCTGGCCCTTCCTGGTCACGACGTGCAGGAACTGCGGGCCTTCGAGCTGGCGCAGGTTCTCCAGCGTCGGCACCAGCGAGTCGAGGTCGTGGCCATCGATCGGGCCGACGTAGTTGAAGCCGAATTGCTCGAACAGCGTGGCCGGCACCACCATGCCCTTGGCATGCTGCTCGAAGCGCTTGGCCAGTTCGAACAGCGGCGGCGCCGCGCGCAGCACGCTCTTGCCGACGTTCTTGGCCGCGGCGTAGAAATTGCCGCTCATGAGCTGCGCCAGGTAGCGGTTGAGCGCGCCCACCGGCGGACTGATCGACATGTCGTTGTCGTTCAGGATCACCAGCAGCCGGCAGTCCGACACGCCGGCGTTGTTGAGCGCCTCGAAGGCCATGCCGGCGGTCATGGCGCCATCGCCGATGATCGCCACGGCGTGACGGTCCTCGCCCTTCTGCTTGGCCGCCATGGCCATGCCGAGCGCGGCCGAGATGCTGGTCGACGAGTGCGCGGTGCCGAAGGTGTCGTACTCGCTCTCGCTGCGCTGCGGGAAGCCGGAGATGCCGCCCTGCTGGCGCAGCGTGGGCATGCGGTCGCGCCGGCCGGTCAGGATCTTGTGCGGGTAGGTCTGGTGGCCCACGTCCCACACCAGCCGGTCGTGCGGCGTGTGGAAGACGTGATGCAGCGCGACGGTGAGTTCGACCGTGCCGAGGTTCGAACTCAGGTGTCCGCCGGTGCGCGAGACGTTGTCGAGCACGCAGGCGCGCACTTCGTGCGCCAGCTGCTTGAGCTGGTCGCGGTCGAGGGCGCGCAGCGCCGATGGGTCGTGGATGGTGGGGAGCAGCTCGGCCATGTGTGGTTGTCGTTATCGGTCGCGGTCGACGACCATGTGTGCCAGAGCGCGCAACGCGCGGGTGTCGTCCAAGCCGCTGCCTTCGAGCGCGGCCAGCGAGCGTTCCAGCAGGGCGGCGGCCTCGGCGCGGGCGCCGTCGAGGCCCAGCAGCGAGACATAGGTCGGCTTGTCGGCGGCGGCGTCCTTGCCGGCGGTCTTGCCCAGCGTCTGCGAATCGGCGGTGACGTCGAGGATGTCGTCGACGACCTGGAAGGCCAGGCCCAGCGCCGCGCCATAGCCGCGCAGGGCCTCGGCCGCGCCGGATGCGACATCGGTCGCCGCGCAGGCCACGCCCATCTCAACGCTGCCCTGCAGCAGCGCGCCGGTCTTGAGCCGGTGCATCTCGCGCAGGCGGGCCTCGTCGAGCATCACGCCGACGCTCGCCAGGTCGATCGCCTGCCCGCCCGCCATGCCCTGGCTGCCGGCGGCGCGCGCGAGCAGGCGGCACAGCGTGGCCTGCATGCGCGGCGTGACCTCCGGCTCGTCGTCCGGCGTCAGCAGCTCGAAGGCCAGTGCCTGCAGCGCATCGCCCGCGAGCAGCGCGCTGGCCTCGCCGAACTGGACGTGCACCGTGGGCTTGCCGCGGCGCAGGACGTCGTTGTCCATCGAGGGCAGGTCGTCGTGGACCAGCGAATAGGCATGGATGAGTTCGGTCGCGCAGGCGGCGCGCAGCGCGGCGGCGGCACTGCCGCCGACGGCCTCGCCGGCCGCCAGCACCAGCAGCGGGCGCAATCGCTTGCCCCCGCCCAGCACGGCATAGCGCATGGCGTCGCCCAGCTGCGCCGGCGAATCGACGCCGACCCAGCGCGACAGCGCGTCCTCGACGCGGCCCAGGTGCGGCGCGCTCCAGTCGGCCAGCTCGCGGGCCGTCCAGGCGGTCATTCGGGCGACCATGTCTTGAGCGTGCCGGCGTCGAGCACCTTGATCTGGTCCTCCACCGCCTGCAGCCGATCGCGGCAATGGGACAGCAGGAAGGCGCCGCGCTGGTAGCTCACGAGCAGCCGGTCGAGCGGCAACTGGCCCGATTCGAGCTCGTTCACCAGTCGTTCGAGTTCCTGCAGGCCGGCCTCGTAGCTGGCCGGCGGCGTGACGTCGGCCGCCGGCACGGCCGGCGGCGGAACACCGGCCGACGTGGCGGAGGAAGGGGGTTCGACGGGATTCGCCGGGTTCGCCGGAAAGGTTCCGACGACGGGGGATGGCGCCTTGGGCATGCGTGGGGAGTCTGAAATGGACCTGGGAGTAAGCAGAACATTTTAGGGCGCCGTTGTATCCAGGACCCGGCGGGTACAATGCCTTCTCCCGCGCCGGTTCTCGCCGGCATCGTTCCTCGGGGTCGCCGCCACGCTCCGCCCCCGGGCTTGCCGGATCGGCGATCGACCACTTCCTTCTCTCCTTTTCTCTCCCTGTGGGGAGCTTGGTCAGGTCCTCCATGTCTGATTTAAGTCTTCAACTGCAGAAGGCCCAGAGCCAACTTCCGGTTTCCGCGTACTTCGACGAGGCGCTCTACGCCCGCGAACTGCACACCCTGTTCGCCAATGGCCCGCGCTATGTCGGCCACCGGCTGGCCGTGCCCGAGCCGGGCAACTTCCACACGCTGCCCCAGGAGCACCAGGGCCGCGCGCTGGTGCACACGCCCAAGGGCGTGGAGCTGATCTCCAACGTCTGCCGCCACCGGCAGGCCACGATCCTGCAGGGCCGCGGCACGCTCGACAGCGGGACCGGCGGCAACATCGTCTGTCCGCTGCATCGCTGGACCTATGCCGCGTCCGATCCGCGCACCACCGGCACCCTGATCGGCGCGCCGCACTTCGCCCAGGATCCGTGCCTCAACCTGCACAACTATCCGCTCGAGGAGTGGAACGGCCTGCTGTTCGAGAAGAACCGCGACGGCAGCGGACGCGACGTGGCCGCCGACCTCGCCAGCCTGGGCCCGCGCGCCGACCTGGACTTCTCCGGCTACGCGCTCGACCGCGTCGAGCTGCACGAATGCAACTACAACTGGAAGACCTTCATCGAGGTCTACCTGGAGGACTACCACGTCGGCCCGTTCCATCCCGGCCTGGGCAGCTTCGTCACCTGCGACGACCTGCGCTGGGAATTCGCGCGCGACTTCTCCGTCCAGACGGTGGGCGTGGCCAACCGGCTCGGCCGCGCCGGCAGCCCGGTCTACCAGAAGTGGCAGGAACAGCTGCTGCAGTACCGCGAGGGCCAGCCGCCCAAGTACGGCGCCATCTGGCTGACCTACTACCCGAACGTGATGATCGAGTGGTATCCCCACGTGCTCACGGTCTCGACGCTGCACCCGGTGGGGCCGCAGAAGACGCTCAACATGGTGGAGTTCTTCTATCCCGAGGAGATCGTCGCCTTCGAGCGCGAATTCATCGAGGCGCAGCAGGCCGCCTACATGGAGACCTGCGTCGAGGACGACGAGATCGCCGAGCGCATGGACGCCGGCCGGCGCGCGCTCATGCTGCGCGGCGACAACGAGACCGGTCCCTACCAGAGCCCGATGGAGGACGGCATGCAGCAGTTCCACGAGTGGTATCGCCGCGAGATGGCGCAGTCGCTCGCATGAGGCGGCGGCTGCCGCGCGGCGGGGCCTGAGCACCCGATGCAGGCCCTGTGGATGGTGCTGGCCGCCCTGCTGTTCGCCAGCATGGGCGTGTGCGTGAAGATCGCCTCGCAATGGTTCTCCAGCGCCGAGCTGGTGTTCTATCGCGGCCTGATCAGCATCGTGTTCCTCTGGCTGCTGGCGCGCGCCGGCGGCATTCCGCTGGCCACCCGCCATCCGCGCATGCATGCCTGGCGCAGCACCATCGGCGTGCTGTCCCTCGGAGCCTGGTTCTATGCCATCGCGCACCTGCCGCTGGCCACCGCCATGACCCTCAACTACATGAGCAGCGTCTGGATCGCCGCCTTCCTGGTCGGCGGCGCCCTGGTGGCGTGGGTGCCGGTGCCCGGGCGCGACGGGCGCGCCGCCGACCGGCCGCCCCTGCAGGGCGCGCTGGTGGGGACGGTGCTCGCCGGCTTCGCGGGCGTCGTCATGATCCTCAAGCCCGATGTCGGCGGCACCGGCGGCGGCGGCAACGGCCTGGCCGGCGCGGTCGGCCTGATGTCGGGGCTGACGGCCGCCTTCGCCTACATGCAGGTCGTGGCGCTGTCGCGCCTGGGCGAACCGGAGACCCGCACGGTGTTCTATTTCGCCGTCGGCTCGGCCGTGGCGGGCGGACTCGCGATGCTGTTCACCGGCGTCACGCCCTGGGGCCAGTGGACCTGGAGCCACGCCTTTTGGCTGCTGCCGGTCGGCCTGCTGGCCTCGGCCGGCCAGTTGTGCATGACGCGCGCCTATGCGTCGGCGCGGACGGAAAACGGCACGCTCGTGGTGGCCAACCTGCAGTACTCGGGCATCGTCTTCGCGGCGATCTACAGTGTGGTGGTCTTCGGCGATCGCATCGACGCGCTCGGCTGGGCCGGCATGGCGCTGATCATCGGCAGCGGCATCGCCGCCACGGTCCTGCGGCAGCGTTCGCTGCCCCGTGCGCCCGCCGAGGAACACTGATTTGCCGCGCCGCGCGGCGCCACCTCATCCGCAGGGTATCCACATGCACACCACACTGATCTCCGCCGAACAACTGCTGGACCTGAAGGCCGGCGGCGCGCCATCGATGATCTTCGACTGCACCTTCGACCTCATGCAGCCCGAAGCCGGCGCCGCGCAATACCGCGCCGCCCACATCCCCGGCGCCCTCCATGCCAACCTGGACACCGACCTGAGCGCGCGCCACGGCGTGCCGGGTCGCCACGGGGTGGTGGTGGCGCAGGACGACGGCCTGCCGGCCTCGGGCGGGCGCCACCCACTGCCGAGCCGCGAACGCTTCTCGGCCTGGCTCTCTAGCATCGGCTTTCGCAACGACATGCAGGCCGTGGTGTACGACCGCAACGGCGCCAACTTCTGCGGCCGCCTGTGGTGGATGCTCAAGTGGATGGGCCACGACGCCGTGGCCGTGCTCGATGGCGGCCTGCAGGCCTGGCAGGCCGCCGGCGGGGCCGTGACCGACCAGGTCGAGCCGGCGCACTTCCAGTCGAACTTCGTGCCGGGCGAGCCGTTGCTGCCGCTGGTGGGCACGCAGGAGGTGCGCGCGCGACTCGAGCAGCCCGGCCAGACCCTGATCGACGCCCGGGCCGGCGCGCGCTATCGCGGCGAGGTGGAACCGCTGGACCCGATCGCCGGCCACATCCCCGGTGCCCTGAACCGACCCTTCTCCGAGAACCTGGAGGCCGACGGCCGCTTCAAGTCGGCGTCACGGCTGCGCGAGGAGTTCGATCGGCTGCTCGACGGCCGCGATCCGGCGACGGTGGTGCACCAGTGCGGCAGCGGCGTCAGCGCGGTGCCCAACCTGCTGGCCATGCAGATCGCCGGCCTGGGTCCGACGGCACTCTATGCCGGCAGCTGGAGCGAGTGGAGCAGCACGCCGGGCGTGCCGACGCGCCAGGGTCCCAACCCCTGACGGGCCAGGGTCACCGCTCCAGCGGTGGCCCGGACCTGCCGAGGCGGCAATCAGTCGGGCGCGTGGACGACGCGCTCGCTCTCCTCGTCGGCCGGCACGTTGTCGGCGTCGAGGTCGCTGGCATCGGTCAGATCGATGCCGGTCTCGTCCTCCAGTTCGTCGGGCGCCGCGCTCTCCAGGTCGTCCGGGGAATCGAAATCATCGCCGAGCATGGGCAGTTCGCCCTCTTCGCGGGTCGACGAACCGGTGCGTGGCGTGGGGTCTGGGTGGGTCATGGAACAGATCTTCGAATGGATAAGGGAACGCAGATGCTGCTCCCGGACCCACCGGAGTGCAACAGCCAGCCGGCCACTCGACTGTCGGAGAAACCCTCTCCCACCGGCCAGCGGCTCAGCGTGACGGCGGCGCGGATTCCCGCGCGTCGGTGGCGGTGCCGGTGCCGGAGTCGTGGTCGTGCCCGTCGCCTTCGTGGTGCGTGTCGCCGCTGTCGTGACGAGCGCCGGCCGCGCCATGCCCGTGGTCGTGGTCGTGGCCGCCATGCGCGAGCGTGCTGACCAGCGTCACCACCGCGATGCCCGCGGCCAGCCAGCCGATCTGCGCCGCGGTCTGCCGCGCCGGCAGGCTCTTCTGCAGCTGCGGGATCAGGTCGGCCAGGGCCACGTAGATGAAGCTGCTGCTGGCCAGCACCAGGAAATACGGCAGCCAGCCATGCAGCTGCTCGACCAGCCACCAGCCGATCAACCCGCCCAGCGCCGTCATGGTGCCGGCGAGCGAGACCTTGACGATCGCCGCGCGCGAACTGGCCGAGGTCTGGCGCAGCACCACCAGGTCGCCGATGTGGTGCGGCACCTCGTGCGCCAGCACCGAGACCGCGGCGACCACGCCCAGGCGCGCGTCGGCGGTGAAGGCCGAGGCGATCAGGATGCCGTCGCCGAAGCAATGCACGCTGTCGCCGGTCAGCAGCGTCCAGCCGCCCGTGCGCGATGCGGCGGGGCCATGTGCGTGCGCATGCGGGTGGCCATGGCCATGGGCATGGCCGTGGTCGTGGTCGTGGCCGGAGGCCGGAGCCGCCACGGCGCCGTGATGGTGCTCGTGCCCGTGGTGCCACAGCTCGGCCTTGTCGAGCAGGAAGAAGAACACCACGCCGAACAGCAATGCCGCGAACAGACGCGAGGGCTCGATGCCGCCCTCGAAGGCCTCGGGCAGCAGGTGCATGAAGGCGGTGGCGAGCAAGGCGCCCGCGGCCAGACTCAGCAGGTGCTGGGCATTGAGGCCACCGGTGCCGTTGCGCACCCCCACGCGCATCAGCAGCGCGGCGATCCACACGCTGCCGATGCCGGCGGCGAGCGTGGCGGGGAGAATGAACAACAGATTCATGACGACGGACTTCGCGGCCTTTGCGCCGGCGATCGGAAAAGAGCGATGGGCGCCGAGTGTCCCATGACGCCCCACCGGCGGCCCGGCCCGGGCATCGATGCGTGTCGGTCGCGCGCCCGTCGACCGGCGGGGCGCGCCGCCCGCCGGCCGGCGAGCAGGCCGGGATTCGATCGCAAAAAGCGGAGTGTGGCCAGGCGCGGCATTTCCTAGACTGTGGCCTCCTCGCTCCACCCCGTGCCCCGTCCCTCCATGACTCCCCATCCCGACACCTTCGACTGGCTCGGCATCGAACGCTCGCTCGACGACCATGGCCACGCCGTGCTGCCACGCCTGCTCGACGTCACGCACTGCCACGAGCTGGCGGCCCGGTACGCGGACGAGACCGGCTACCGCTCGCGCGTCGTGATGGCGCGGCATGGCTTCGGCCGGGGCGAGTACAAGTACTTCGCCTATCCACTGCCGCCCCTGCTCGATCGGCTGCGTCACGCGCTGTATGCGCAGCTGGCGCCGATCGCCAACCGCTGGAACGGCCGGCTCGACATCGAGGCGCGCTATCCGGCCGACCTCGAATCCTTCCTGGAACGCTGCCACGCGGCGGGCCAGCGACGCCCGACGCCGCTGATCCTGCAATATGGCGCCGGCGACCACAACTGCCTGCACCAGGACCTGTACGGCACGCATGTCTTTCCCCTGCAGGTCGCGATCCTGCTGTCCGAGCCCGGACGCGATTTCACCGGTGGCGAATTCGTCATGACCGAGAGCGCCGGCGGCGAACAGCACGCCCGCGTGATCGGGCTGCGCCAGGGCGACGCGGTGGTCTTCGCGGTCCACGAGCGGCCGGCGGCCGGCCGGCGCGGCCGCAGCCGCAAGACCGCCCTGCGCCATGGCGTCAGCCGCGTGCGCGGCGGCCGGCGCCACACGGTGGGCCTGATCTTCCACGACGCGGCATGAGCCCGGCACGACGAGCACCCCGATGACCGACAACCTCGACCTCTTCGACACGACCGCGCCGGCCGGACCCGAACGCCTCGGGCCACAGTCCGTGGTGCTGCGGGGCTTCGCGCTGGCGGCCGCCGGCGACCTCTCGCGGGCCATCGAGTCCATCGACCGCGCGGCGCCGTTCCGGCACATGCTGACGCCGGGTGGCTCCGCCATGTCGGTCGCCATGACCAACTGCGGCGCGCTGGGCTGGATCACCGACCGGCGCGGCTACCGCTATGGCGGCATCGACCCCGAGCACGGCGTGCCCTGGCCGCCCATGCCGGAGGCGTTCCTGCGGCTGGCGCGCGACGCCGCCGCGGCGGCGGGCTTCGCCGACTTCACGCCCGATGCCTGCCTGATCAACCGCTACCGGCCCGGCGCGCGCATGTCGCTGCACCAGGACCGCGACGAGCGCGACCGCTCGGCGCCCATCGTCTCCGTCTCGCTGGGCATGGCGGCCACTTTCCTGTTCGGCGGCGCCGAGCGCGCGGACAAGGTGCTGCGGACGCCGCTGCAGCACGGCGACGTCGCGGTCTGGGGCGGCGTCGACCGCCTGCGCTTCCATGGCGTCGCGCCCCTGGCCGACCGGCCCCACCCGCTCCTGGGCCACCACCGCTTCAACCTCACTTTCCGCAAGGCGGGATGACACCATGGCAACTCCGACTCCTCTCGCGACCCGGCAGGCACCACTGGCCGCACTTCCGGCCGCACTTCCGGCCGCACTTCCGGCCGCACTTCCGGCCGCACTCCCCATCGCACTCCCCGGCGTGCTTCCCGCTGCCCGCCCGTCCATCGACGCGACGACCGTCGACGCTCCGGCGGCGCGCTATGCGACCGACGACGAGCGCTGGCGCGCGGTGCTGGCGCGCGATCAGGCGGCGAGCGGCCATTTCGTCTATGCCGTGCGCACCACCGGCGTCTACGCCCGGGCCGATTCGCCGGCACGGCGACCCCGACGTGCCAACGTCGTGTTCTTCGACGATGCCGCAGCCGCGGAGGCGGCCGGCTTTCGACCCAGCCAGCGCCCTGGCGGCGATGCCGACCTGGCGGCGACGCAGCGCGCCGGGATGGCGACGCGGATCTGTCGCCTGATCGACGCCGCCGAGACCGCGCTGCCGCTCGAGACGCTGGCCGCCGCGGCGGGCCTGAGCCCGCATCACTTCCACCGCGTGTTCAAGGCCGAGACCGGGCTGACCCCCAAGGCCTATGCCTCGGCCTCCCGCGCGCGCCGCCTGCGCGAGGAACTCGGTGTGCCGACGGCCTCGGTGACGGCGGCCATCTATGGCGCCGGCTTCAGCTCCAACAGCCGGTTCTACGAGAGCTCGGACCGCTGGCTGGGAATGCGGGCGCGCGACTACCGGGCCGGCGGCGTCGGCGCGCTGATCCGCTTCGCGGTCGGCGAGTGCTCGCTGGGCGCCATCCTGGTCGCGCAGAGCCAGCGCGGCATCTGCGCCATCTTGCTGGGCGACGATCCGGAGCGGCTGGTACGCGAACTGCAGGACCGCTTCCCGCAGGCCGGCCTGATCGGCGGCGATGCGGAATTCGAGCGGCTGGTCGCCCAGGTCGTGGGCTTCGTCGAGCTGCCGTCGCTGGGCCTGAACCTGCCGCTGGACCTGCGCGGCACCGCCTTCCAGGAGCGGGTCTGGCAGGCCCTGCGCGAGATCCCGGCGGGCGTCACGGTGAGCTATGCGGACATCGCCCAGCGCATGGGCGCACCCCGCGCGGTGCGCGCCGTGGCCCGGGCCTGCGGCGCCAATGCGATCGCCGTGGCCATCCCGTGCCACCGGGTGGTGCGGCGCGATGGCGACATCTCCGGCTATCGCTGGGGCGTGGAGCGCAAGCGGGAACTGCTGCGGCGCGAGGCCCAGGCGTGAACGGGACGCCGACCCCGACCCCGGGCCTGGACTGGAACGCCATCGCCGGCGAACTCGAAGCCGAAGGCCATGCCGTGCTGGAGGGCCTGCTGGCACCGGCGCACCGCCAGGCGCTGATCGCCGCCATCGACGACCGGCACCGCGACGGCCCTGACATCGCGCGGGCGTCCTGGTCGCTGCGGCGGACCGTGGCCACACCGGGGCGCGGCGAACCGTTCGCCTTCGACCCGGAACCACCGGACTTCCTGCGGATCTGGCGCGCCGACTTCCACCGCCACCTGGCACCGCTCGCGACGCGTTGGCGGCAGCTGCTGCGTCCTGCCGACACCGACCGGCCCGCGGCCGGGCCCGCGATCCCGGCCAGGCCGCACGATGCCTCGGCGCGCCTGGATCGGCTGCGCGCGGGCGATGCCATCGGCCTGCACCGTCACGCGGACGACGCGGACGCTCCGGCCTTCCGACTGGTACTGCTGCTGAGCGAACCCGGGAGCGATTTCACGGGTGGAGAGTTGGTGTGCGTCGAACAGCGCCCGCGCATGCAGTCGCGGCCCGCGGTGGTGCCCTTGCGTTCGGGCGACGCCGCGCTGATCTGCACGACCCGCCCGATCCGGGGCGCCCGGGGACCCTATCCGGGTCGGCTGCGACAGGCCATCAGCCGGGTCCATGGCGGGACCCGGATCGGGCTGGCGCTGTCGCTCGACGGCGCGCCCTGAGCGTCGCGACGCCCGGGCGCCCGGTCGCTCAGACGACCCCGTGGGTCCTGAACCAGGCCAGCGTGCGCTTCCAGCCGTCCTCGGCGGCATCCTTGACATAGCTCGGGCGATAGTCGGCATGGAAGGCATGGCCGGCTTCCGGGTAGACGACGAACTGCGACGCGCGGGCGGCGGCGGACCCGCTGGCCGCCAGCGCCGTCTTCATGCGCTCCACCGTGTCGAGCGGGATGCCCTGGTCCTTGCCGCCATACAGGCCCAGCACCGGGGCCTGCAGCTGTGCGGCGATGTCGATCGGATTGCGCGGCGTGAGCGCGTTCGGCTGCCCGACTAGGCGTCCGTACCAGGCCACGCCGGCCTTGACCTTGCCGGTGGCCGCGTAGAGCCAGGTGATGCGGCCGCCCCAGCAGAAGCCGGTGATGCCGGCGCGGGCGACGTCGCCGCCGCGCGTGGCCGCGTAGCGCAATGCGCCGTCGAGGTCGGCCATGACCTGCGCGTCCGGCACCTTCGACACCAGCTCGCTCATGAGCCGGGGCAGTTCGGTGAAGGACCGGGCATCGCCTTGGCGCGCGTAGAGCTCCGGCGCGATGGCCAGATAACCCAGCTTGGCGAAGCGCCGGCAGGTGTCGGCGATGTACTCGTGCACGCCGAAGATCTCCTGGATCACCAGGACCACCGGCAGGCCGGTCCGGCCGGCCGGCGCCGCGGCATAGGCCGGCACCTCGAAGCCGTCGACCGTGTAGGTGATCGGGCCGGCCACGAGGCCATCGGCCGGCGTGGTGACGAAGGTCTGCGCCGCGACCGGCACCGCCGCCGCCGCGTAGCCGACGCCGAGGGCGGCCATCAGCGCGGTGCGGCGCGTCGCGCCGGCGGTCGTGCTGGCGCCGGGCCGCAGCGAATCGAAGTCGGCATCGAGGTCGTCGCGTGCCGCACCGTTCGATGAAAGGGAGGAAGTCATGGAAAACGTCGCTTTCGATGGATCGGCCGCTGCGGCCGAAAGAGGAGAAACCGGTGCCTTGCCGGCGCATCATGGAAGTGCGCCGGCGACATGCGGGCCCTGACGACGTCGCACGATGGACGTCTCCTCAGGGCCGATGCCGGCGCCTCAGCGCGCGGCGGTCGCGGCGGCGAAGCGGCGGTTGACTTCGTTCCAGTTCACCACCTGCCACCAGGCGGCGAGATAGTCGGCGCGACGGTTCTGGTACTTCAGGTAGTAGGCATGCTCCCAGACGTCGTTGCCCAGGATGGGCGTGCCACGCACTTCGGCCACGTCCATCAATGGGTTGTCCTGGTTGGGCGTGGAGCTGACGGCGAGCTTGCCGTCCTTGACGATCAGCCAGGCCCAGCCGGAACCGAAGCGCGAGGCGCCGGCCTGGTTGAACTGGCGCATCAGCGTCTCCATGGAGCCGAAGTCGGCCTGGACGCGCGCCATCAGCGCGGGCGACGGCGCGCCGCGCTGGCCGGCCGGTGCCATGGTGTTCCAGAAGAAGGCATGGTTCCAGGCGCCGCCGGCGTTGTTGCGCACGACCATCGTCTGGCGCGATGCGGTGGCGACGAGCTGTTCGAGGGTCGAGCGCGCGACCTCGGGGCTCGAGGCGGCGGCGTTGTTCAACGCGTCGTAGTAGGCCTTGTGATGGCGGCCGTGGTGGATCTCCATCGTCGCCTTGTCGATCACCGGCTCCAGCGCGTCGGCCGCATAGGGCAACGGCGCCTGGCGGAACACCTGGGCGGCGGGCGGGGTCGCGGGCGGTGGCGGCGGTGCCATGGGCGCGGCCATCGGGGCGGGCGCCATGGGAGCGGCGGGCGTCATGGACTGGGCCGACATGGGGCCGGTCTGCGCGCATCCGGCGACGAAACCCGCGACCGCGAGCGACACGATGAATCTCTGCATGGAAAAAGTACTCCTCTGGACGTTGATGACGCGCCATGGTCAACCACAACCCCGCCCCGCCACGTCGGACGACGGCGTGTCAGGCACGCGCGCGTCGGCGGGTGTCAGTGCTTGTGGTCGCCCGGGGCCCCGTGCGCGGCGGGTCCGCCCGGCGCGGTCGTGGTGGCGAGCGCGCGCACCGGCGCCATCACCTGGCGGGTCTCGCGCCGGCCGTCGCGGCCCTCGAAGACCAATGTCAGCGGTACCGTGTCGCCGGTCTTCACCTGCTGCTTCAGGTCCATCAGCATGACGTGATAGCCGCCCGGCGTGAGCTCGACGGTCTTGCCGGCGGGCAGTTCCAGCGCCGTGGTGCGGCGCATGCGCATCACGCCGTCCTCCATCCGCATCTCGTGCACCTCGGCCACCGGGGTCAGCGGCGTGGCGACCGAGACCAGGCGGCTGTCCACCGGCGCGCTCAGCTGCATGAAGGCGCTGGTGGCCTTCTGCTGCGGCACGGTGGCGCGGACCCAGACGTCCTTGACGCTGACGTCGGCCTGGGCCGAGGTGATGCCGGCGACCGTCGCGGCGGCCAGGACGAGGGAGCGGACGAGAGCGGACGGGAGTTTCTTCATGGGCAGGTCGTGGAGCATGGAACGGGAACGGGAACGGGAACGGGAACGTGGCGAGGCGGCGCTGCCGTTCGTCACAGGCCGGCCTTGCCGCGCGCGATGTCGATGATCATCCGCGTGACGAGATAGAGACGCGGCTCGATCGAGTCGAGCAGCACGTATTCGGCATCGGCCGAGTGGGCGCCATAGCCCTGCAGCCCGAAGCGCTCGACCACGCCGGCGCGCGTCGACAGGCCGGCGAAGGCGGCATCGGTGCCGCCGCCGGCGACCTTGTCGTCGGCGCCCAGCTTGCGGCCGAGTTCGCCATAGATGCCCTGCGCGTGGCGGGCCAGCGCCAGTGAGGCGGGGCTCGACTCCAGCGGCGGTCGGCGGCGTTCGAAGCGGGCCTCGACCTGCGCCTCGGGCACCAGCTGGGTCCTGACGCGTTCGGTGATCGCCTTCTCGACGCGGTCGTAGTCGGCCACGCGGGTCACGCGCACGTCGGCATTGGCGGTGGCCAGGGCCGGGATCACGTTGCGGTTGGTGCCGGCCTGGGCGGTGGTCCAGTTCATCTTCAGGCCAGTGGCCGGGTCCGAGAGATCGCGCATCTGCAGCACCTGGTGCGCCATCTCGTAGAACGCGTTGACGCCGCGCTCGGGCGCCGAGCCGGCGTGCGAGGCCTTGCCGCGCACCGTGAGCGCCACCGCCCCGATGCCCGCCGTGGCCAGCGACAGCTTGTCCTCGGTGATCGAGGCGCCTTCATGCGACAGCACGGCGTCGTGCTCGGCGCCCAGCTGCGTGATGAGCGCGCGCGAGCCCGGCGAACTGATCTCCTCGTCGCCGTTGATCAGCACCGTGAGCGTGCCGTACTCCCTGAAGTCGAGCTGGCGCAGCATGGCCAGCGCGTGCAGGATGACGGCGATGCCCTGCTTGTCGTCGGCGATGCCCAGCCCGTAGGCCTTGTCGCCATCGACGCGGAACGGCTGGCCGGCCAGCATGCCGCGCTGGTAGACCGTGTCCATGTGGGCGATCAGCATGATCCGGCGGGTGCCGGTGCCCTCGAAGGTGGCCTTCACGACCTTGCCGATCTTCTCGGGCGTGTCCTCCATGCGGTAGACCTGCGGCGACGCGGCGCTGCCCGGCTCGATCAGCTCGACCGTGCCGCCGAGCGCGCGCAGCCGGCCGGCGATGAGCTCGGCGATGCGGTCGAGCCCGTCCAGGTCGCGGCTGCCGGACTCGATGCCCACCAGCTGCGACAGCGAATCGAGCAGCGGCTGCTTCTCGCGGGCGGCGAGCCCGGCGATGCGCGCATCGGGCGCGGCATGCGCGACGCCACCGAGGACGCAGGCGGCGGCACACAGCAGCGCCAGGCCGGAACGTCGTGCCAACAGACTGGAAAGACTCATGACTCTTCTATGTGGTTATCAAGGAACAGGAGATCGAGCGGAAGCGGCATCCATTCTGTCGCACCCCGTCATCCGCATGGCTTCCCGGGCCGGGGACACCACGGAGCCGGCTCCGCCGGTCCGCCGGTGTCGCCCCCGGAAGGGGGTTGGCGCTGCCACACGCAGTGGGCAAGCCTGGGGGGAGAACCTAATGCGCCTGGTCCCAGTTCGGACCGACACCCAGCTCGGCCAGCAACGGCACCTTGAGCTCGGCGACGCCCGCCATCAGGCGCGGGATCTCGGCGCGCACCCAGTCGACCTCGGCCTCGGGCACCTCGAAGACCAGTTCGTCGTGCACCTGCATGATCATCCGCGTCCCCTTGCCCTCGGCGTCGAGCACGTCCTGCACCTCGACCATGCTCAGCTTGATCAGGTCGGCGGCGGTGCCCTGCATCGGCGCGTTGATCGCCGCGCGCTCGGCGCCGCCACGGCGCGGGCCGTTGGGCGAGTTGATCGCCGGCAGATAGAGGCGACGGCCGAACACGGTCTCGACGTAGCCCAGTTCCTTGGCGCTGGCGCGGGTCTCGTCCATGTAGCGCTTGACGCCCGGATAGCGGGCGAAATAGCGGTCGATGTAGGACGCGGCGGCCTTGGTCTCGATGCCCAGGTTCTTGGCCAGGCCGAAGCTGCTCATGCCGTAGATGAGGCCGAAGTTGATGACCTTGGCATAGCGCCGCTGCTCGCTGGAGACTTTGTCCACCGGCGTGCCGAAGACCTCGGCCGCCGTCGCGCGGTGCACGTCGATGCCCTCGGTGAAGGCGCGCAGCAGCGACTCGTCGCCGCTGATGTGGGCCATGATGCGCAACTCGATCTGCGAGTAGTCGGCGCTGGCGATCACGTGGCCCGGCGGCGCCACGAAGGCCTCGCGCACACGCCGGCCCTCGGCGGTCTTGACCGGGATGTTCTGCAGGTTGGGGTCGTTGCTGCTCAGGCGCCCGGTCACCGCCACGGCCTGCGCGTAGTGCGTGTGCACGCGGCCGGTGCGCGGCAGCGCGAGCTGGCCGAGCTTGTCGGTGTAGGTGCCCTTGAGCTTGGACAGGCTGCGGTGCGCCAGCAGCTTGGCCGGCAGCGGGAAATCCTCGGCCAGCTTCTCCAGCACCTCCTCGTCGGTGCTGGGGGCGCCGCTGGGGGTCTTCTTGACGATCGGCAGACCGAGCTTGGTGAAGAAGATCTCGCCGATCTGCTTCGGGCTGCCCAGGTTGAAGGGCTGGCCGGCGAGCTCGTAGGCCTCCTGCTCGAGCGCCATGATGCGCGTGCCCAGGTCGTGGCTCTGCGCGGCGAGCTTCGGCGCATCGATCAGCACGCCGTTGCGCTCGATGCGGAACAGCGCCTCGCTGCTGCGCATCTCCAGCTGGTAGACGAAGTTCAGCCTGGCGTCGGCCTCGATCTGCGGCCACAGCACGCGATGCACGTCCAGGGTCTGGTCGCTGTCCTCGCTCGAATACTCCGCCGCCTTGTCGATCGAGACCTGCGCGAACGGGATCTGCTTGGCGCCCTTGCCGCAGAGGTCCTCGTAGTCGATGCCGCTGCGCCCCAGGTGGCGCTCGGCCAGGCTGGCCAGGCCGTGCGGCTTGTGCACCTCCAGCACGTAGCTCTGCAGCATGGTGTCGTGGGCATAGCCGCGCACCGTGATGTCGTGGTTGGCGAAGACGTGGCGGTCGTACTTGACGTTCTGGCCGAGCTTGGGCCGCGCCGGGTCCTCCAGCCAGGGCTTCAGGCGCGCCAGCACCTCGTCGATCGGCAGCTGCGCCGGCGCATCCGCGTAGTCGTGCGCCAGCGGGATGTAGGCGGCGGCACCCGGCTCGACGCTGAAGCTGACGCCGACGATCCGCGCCCGCATCTCGTCGAGCGAGGTGGTCTCGGTGTCCACGGCCACCAGGGGGGCGGCGTCGATCCGCGCCATCCAGGCATCGAACATCTCCCACGTCAGGATGGTGTCGTAGGCCAGGTTGGAGACCTTCTCGGCGGCCTCCGTCTCGGGCTCGTCGAACAGCCCGCCGCTGGCCTCGGGACCTTTCTTCTTCTTGTTCTGGGCGATCAGCTCGGGGGGCACCGCATGCGCTTCCAGGGTGCGCGCCAGGCTCTTGAAGCCGTGGCTTTCGTAGAACGCCTTGAGCGCGTCGACCTGCTGCGCGCCGATGGCGATGGCGTCCAGCGCCGGCAGTCCGGCGACGTGGCCGTCGAGGTCGCAGTCGGTGCGGATGGTCACCAGCCGGCGGCCCTGGGGCAGCCAGTCGACCGCCTTGCGCAGGTTCTCGCCGGCCTGGCCCTTGATCTCGCCGGCGTGCGCCATCAGGGCGTCGAGCGAGCCGTACTGCAGCAGCCACTTGGCCGCCGTCTTCGGACCGACCTTGTCGACGCCGGGCACGTTGTCGACCGCGTCGCCCACCAGCGTCTGGTAGTCGACCATCAATGTCGGCGGCACGCCGAACTCGGCCGTGACGCCGGCGACGTCGCGCTTCTTGCCGTTCATGGTGTCGATGATCGTGATGTGCTCGTCGACCAGCTGGCTCAGGTCCTTGTCGCCGCTGGAGACGATGACCTCGACGCCCTGGGCGGCGGCGGTCTTCGCCAGCGTGCCGATGACGTCGTCGGCCTCGACATCGGGCACGCACAGCACCGGCCAGCCCAGCAGCCGCACCACCTCGTGGATCGGGCCGACCTGGGCCCGCAGGTCGTCGGGCATGGGCGAGCGATGGGCCTTGTAGTCGGGGTACCAGTCGTCGCGGAAGGTCTTGCCCGGGGCATCGAAGACGCAGGCGGCATAGTCGGCGCGCACCTCGCGGCGCAGCGACTGCATCATGTTGATCATCCCGCGGATGGCCCCGGTGGCCGGGCTCGCGGCGTCGCCGGGCACGGCCCGCAGGTCGGGCATCGCATGGAAGGCGCGGTAGAGGTAGCTCGATCCATCGACGAGCAGCAGCGTTTTCTTGTCGGTCATCGCGCTCATTCTGCCCGCGCTCGGCATGGCCGCCGGCAGCTTCGGACACCGCACGCCGACAACGCGCGCCCGGGGGGCGCACCTACAATCCTGCGATGGCCACCTCCACTGCTCCCCTCCTTCGCCAAGCGCTGCTGGCGACCCTCTGCGCCCTCTCGACCGCGGCGGCCTGCGCCCAGACCGGCGCGCTGCCGGCGCCGGCCGGCGGCACGCCCTCGGGCGCCGCCCAGGACACGGCCTCGCAGGATGCCGCGCAGACCCGCGCCGAGGGCCGGCGCAACCAGAAGATCGAGAACATCCAGGTCGAGGACAACGGCGCCAAGGTCAACGAGGTCCGTTACGGAGGCCAGACCCAGAGCATCACGGTGCAGCCCAAGGCCAACGTGCCAGCCTACGAGGTGCTGCCCAACGACGGCGGACGCGAGCGCCAGGGCCAGGCCGAGACCGGCAGCAGCGGCATCGGCGCGCGCGTGTGGAACCTGCTGAAGTTCTGAGCGCGGCGTGGCGGTCTACACCGAAGTCGATCACGACGAAGCGGACGCGCTCGTACGGCAACTGGGGCTGGGCGCGTTGAAGGCGCTGCGCGGCATCGAGGGCGGCATCGAGAACACCAACTACTTCGCCACCACCGAGCGTGGCGAGTACGTGCTGACCCTGTTCGAACGCCTGAGCCGGCAGCAACTGCCCTACTACCTGTGCCTGATGGAGCACCTGGCGAGCCGCGGCATTCCCGTGCCGGCGCCCGTGGCCGACCCCGCACGGGTGTCGGCACCGGCGGCCACGCCCGGGCAATGGCAGCCGGCCCCGGCCGCCGATGCGCCCTGCGCGCTGCTGCACACCCTGGCGGGCAAGCCGGCCGCCGTGGTCGACCGCCTGAGCGGCCACAGCGTGCTGGCGCCCGGTCCCGCGCACTGCGCCGAACTGGGTCGCTGGCTGGCGCGCATGCACCTGGCCGGGCGCGACTTCCCGCGCGTGCAGCCCAACCTGCGCGGCCTGGACTGGTGGAACGAGACCGCGCCGGTCGTGCTGCCGCACCTGGACGCCGCCGATGCCGAACTGCTGCGCAGCGAGTTGGCCTACCAGAACCACGTCGCCGCATCGTCGGCCCATACCGCCCTGCCGCGCGGCCCGGTGCATGCCGACCTGTTCCGCGACAACGCCATGTTCGCGGCCGATGCCGCCGACGCGGCACCACGCCTCAGTGGCGTCTTCGACTTCTATTTCGCCGGCACCGACAGCTGGCTCTTCGACCTGGCCGTGAGCCTGAACGACTGGGCCATCGACCTGCCCACCGGCCGCGGCGACGCCGGACGCACCACCGCCCTGCTGGAGGCCTACATCCAGGTGCGGCCGCTCACGGGCGCCGAGCGCGCGCTGCTGCCGGCCATGCTGCGCGCCGCCGCGCTGCGGTTCTGGATCTCGCGGCTCTGGGATTTCCACCTGCCCCGCGAGGCCAGCATGCTCAAGGCGCACGACCCGACCCACTTCGAGCGCGTCCTGCGCGAGCGCGTGCGCACGCCATTGGCGCTGGAGATGGCGACCGAGCCCCTGGGGGCCTGAACGCGACCGATGAAACTCAATATCGTTCCGGCCCGTGCGGGGGCCCAGTGGGTCCGCAGCGGCCTCCAGACCTTCGCCAAGCGTCCGCTGGCCTTCATGGTGCTGTTCATGCTGAGCATGACGGTGGTGTCGCTGATCTCGCGCCTCCCGCTGCTGGGTCCCCTGCTCACGCTGGCGCTGCTGCCGGCCACGACGTTGGGCTTCATGGCCGCCGCCGAGTACGCCTCCTCGCTGGAGGCCCGGCCCCAGGCCGCCGGCATCTTCCTGGCCGCCTTCCGCGCGGTACGGACCGACATCCGTCCGCTGGCCGTGCTCGGCGCGCTGTACGCGGTCCTCATCCCGGTGGTGGTGGGCGCGTCGGCCGTGATCGACGGCGGGCAGTTCGCGCGGGTCTACCTGCTGGGCGAACCCGTCAGCCGCGAGCTGGCGCAGAGTGGCGCGTTCCAGGCCGCCGGATGGCTGGCGATGCTGCTCTATCTGCCGCTCTCGCTGACCTTCTGGCATGCCCCGGCGCTGATCCACTGGCACCACGTCCCGCCGGTCAAGAGCCTGTTCTTCAGCTTCGTGGCCTGCCTGAAGACCTTCAAGGCGCTGCTGGTGTTCATGCTGGTCTGGCTGGGCGTCCTGGCGGGTGCCGGCATCCTGCTGAGCGCCGTCTCGCTCCTGCTGGGCGCCGTGGGCCTGTTCGGCAGCGATGGCGCCGGCGTCGAGTCGGTGGTCGGCCTGCTGGTGATGGGTGGCGCGACCGTCACGGCGACCATGTTCTTCACCAGTCTCTGGTTCTCCTTCCGCAACACCTTCGAGAGCGAATGACGGCATGGGCGGTGGCGACGCCGCTCGCCCCGCCTCCGCGCTCCGCCGTGGCCAGCGTCCTCAGACGACCGGCGTGAGCTTGGCCACCGACAGCGCCAGCCACTTCACGCCGTGGCGCGGGAAGTTGATCTGCGCCCGGGCATCGTCGCCCACGCCCTCGAGCGCCGTCACGGTGCCTTCGCCGAACTTGTTGTGGAACACCTGCATGCCCGAGCGCAGGCCGTGCGACGGCGCGGATTTCTGCGGCGGCACCGGCGGGCTGGCGAAGGCGTCCTTGCTGAAGCCGCCGGAGTCGGCGCCGCGCGATGTCGCATAGCCGCCGCCATAGCCGAAGGCCGACGGCGCGAAGCCCTGGTTCTTCGGCGTCAGCCATTTCAGCGACTCCTCCGGCAACTCCTCGAAGAAGCGGCTCTTGACGTTGTAGCGCGTCTGGCCGTGCAGCATGCGGGTCTGCGAGTGGCTCATGTAGAGCCGCTGGCGGGCGCGCGTGATGGCCACGTACATCAGCCGGCGCTCCTCCTCCAGGCCGTCGTGGTCGCTCAGGGAGTTCTCGTGCGGGAACAGGCCCTCCTCCATGCCGGTGATGAACACGCAGTCGAACTCCAGGCCCTTGGCGGCATGCACCGTCATGAGCTGGACGGCATCCTGGCCGGCCTGGGCCTGGTTGTCGCCGGACTCGAGCGCCGCGTGCGTCAGGAAGGCCGCCAGCGGACTGAGCGTCTCGCCGGTCTCGGCATCGGGCGCCAGCGCCTCGAGCGGTTCGTCGATCACCGGCAGGGCCGGATCCAGGCCCTGGCTGGCCGGCGACTGGCGCAGCTCGTCGACCGGCAGGGCGACGGCATCGCGCCCGAAACCCTCCTGGGTGACGAAGCTCTCCGCCGCGTTCACCAGTTCGTTCAAGTTCTCGATGCGGTCGGCGCCCTCGCGATCGGCCTTGTAGTGCTCGATCAGGCCGCTGTGCTCGAGCACCAGCTCGATGATCTCGCGCAGCGAACGTCCCACCGTCTGTTCGCGCATCACGTCGACGCGGGCGACGAAGGCCGACAGGTTGCCGCCCGCCTTGCCGCCCACCGCGCTGACGGCGTCGTGCAGCGAGCGCCCGGCGGTGCGCGCCGTGTCCTGCAGCACCTCGATGCTGCGCGCGCCGATGCCGCGCGGCGGGAAGTTGACGATGCGCAGGAAGCTGGTGTCGTCGTCCTTGTTCTCCATCAGCCGCAGATAGGCCAGCGCGTGCTTGATCTCGGCGCGCTCGAAGAAGCGCAGGCCGCCATACACGCGGTAGGGCACCGCCGCGTTGAACAATGCCGTCTCGATCACCCGGCTCTGCGCGTTGCTGCGGTAGAGCACGGCGATCTCCTTGCGCTCCACGCCCTCGCGCACCAGCTGGCGCATCTCCTCGACCATCCACTGCGCCTCGGCGAAATCGCTGGTGGATTCGTAGACGCGCACCGGCTCGCCCGGGCCCTGCTCGGTGCGCAAGTTCTTGCCCAGGCGCCGGGTGTTGTGGCTGATCAGCGCATTGGCCGAATCGAGGATGTGGCTGAAGCTGCGGTAGTTCTGCTCCAGCTTGATCTGGCGCTGGACGTCGAACTCGCGCACGAAGTCCGACATGTTGCCCACCCGCGCGCCGCGGAAGGCATAGATGCTCTGGTCGTCGTCGCCCACGGCGATGACGCTGTTGTGCGCGGCCGGCACGAACTGGCCGTGGTCGACGTGGCCCGAGAGCATCTTGATCCACGCGTACTGCAGCCGGTTGGTGTCCTGGAACTCGTCGATCAGGATGTGGCGGAAGCGCCGCTGGTAGTGCTCGCGCACGGCGTCGTTGTCGCGCAGCAGCTCGTAGCTGCGCAGCATCAGCTCACCGAAGTCGACCACGCCCTCGCGCTGGCACTGCTCCTCGTAGAGCCGGTAGAGCTCGACCTTCTTGCGGTCGTCCTCGCTGCGCGTCTCCACAGCATCCGGGCGCAGGCCGTCCTCCTTGGCGCCGGCGATGAACCACTGCGTCTGCTTGGCGGGAAAGCGTTCGTCGTCGACCTGGTGCTGCTTCATCAGCCGCTTGATGGCCGAGAGCTGGTCCTGGGTGTCGAGGATCTGGAAGGTCGAGGGCAGGTTCGCCAGCTTCCAGTGCGAGCGCAGGAAGCGGTTGCACAGGCCGTGGAAGGTGCCGATCCACATGCCGCGCGCATTCACCGGCAGCATCGCCGTCAGCCGCGTGAGCATCTCCTTGGCGGCCTTGTTGGTGAAGGTCACGGCCAGGATGCCGCCGGGGGAGACCTGGCCGGTCTGCAGCAGCCAGGCGATGCGGGTGGTCAGCACCCGGGTCTTGCCGGAACCGGCGCCGGCGAGGATCAGTGCGTGACCCTCGGGCAACGTGACGGCGGCGAGCTGTTCGGGATTGAGATGGGCCAGCAGCCCGGAGGAGCCTGCATCGGCGGATGCCGAGCCAGGAGGAGAGGCGCCGGCGGAGGCGTCGTGCGAGCCGAAAAGAGACATCCGTCGATTGTAGGAAGCCGCGGGTCGCCCCCTACCGCGTCGCGCATGAGGTCTATATGAAAGCCGGGGTACCGCGCGGTGCCCGCCGGCCTAGAATCGGTCACCGGGCCCAAGTTTCTTGACGCCCGGTTTTTTTTCGCCCGCCTCTCGGCATGGCGTCAGGAACCGGACGCGGACCAAGCGCCCGCGCCGCCGGGAATCGTCCCGCGGCGCCCTCTTCCTCTTCCAGGAGCTTGGTTCCATGCAGATCTTCGATTACGACAACATCCTGCTGCTGCCGCGCAAGTGCCGCGTCGAGAGCCGTTCGGAGTGCGACGCCAGCGTCGTGCTCGGCGGCCGCAGCTTTCGCCTGCCGGTGGTGCCGGCCAACATGAAGACGGTGGTCGACGAGACCACCTGCCTGTGGCTGGCGCAGAACGGCTACTTCTACGTCATGCATCGCTTCGACCTCGACAACGTCGCGTTCGTCCAGCGCATGCGGGCGCAGGGCGTGTTCGCCTCCATCTCGCTGGGCGTGAAGCCGGCCGACTACGAGACCGTCGACCGCCTCGCCGAGGGCGATCTGGTGCCCGAATACATCACCATCGACATCGCGCACGGCCATGCCGACAGCGTGAAGAACATGATCGGTTACCTCAAGCGCAAGCTGCCGGCGTCGTTCGTGATCGCCGGCAACGTCGGCACGCCCGAGGCCGTCATCGACCTCGAGAACTGGGGCGCCGACGCGACCAAGGTGGGCATCGGTCCGGGCAAGGTCTGCATCACCAAGCTCAAGACCGGCTTCGGCACCGGGGGCTGGCAGCTCAGCGCGCTCAAGTGGTGCGCCCGCGTGGCCACCAAGCCGATCATTGCCGACGGCGGCATCCGCGATCACGGCGACATCGCCAAGAGCGTGCGTTTCGGTGCCTCGATGGTGATGATCGGCTCGCTGTTCGCGGGTCACGAGGAGTCTCCGGGCAAGACGGTGGAGGTCGACGGCGTGCTCTACAAGGAGTACTACGGCTCGGCCAGCGACTTCAACAAGGGCGAGTACAAGCACGTGGAAGGCAAGCGCATCCTGGAGCCGATCAAGGGCAAGCTCGCCGACACCCTGGTCGAGATGGAGCAGGACGTCCAGAGCTCCATCAGCTATGCCGGCGGCAAGGTGTTGATGGACATCCGCAAGGTCAACTACGTGACCCTGGGCGGCGACAACGCCGGCGAGCACCTGCTCATGTGAGCCAAACCCGACACGTGCGGCAGGTCATGCGGGAAAGCGACCGGCGTCACTAGAATCGACTGCGTGTCGGGGGGGTAGCTCAGCTGGGAGAGCGCCGCGTTCGCAATGCGGAGGTCGTGAGTTCGATCCTCATCCTCTCCACCACACATCGTTCCAGAACACTCGCAAAAAGCCTCGGCCCTCCGCCGGGGCTTTTTTTTGCGCGTCCGATGCTGGAAATGCGTCGGCCGGCGTGTCCTTCAGGACTTCGCAGCCCTTCCAATGGCCCTGCACGGGAGCCAAAAGCGGACAAATTGCACAGATTCCAAGCGAGTTGAAACAAAAACTGCAATTCGCTTAAACAAAAGCTGACACTTCAGACTTTTATGTGCACAATTATTACTTAAGGTTTACATTTTTCGCCGCTTTGAGCGGGTTCCTTGTCATCCAGCCATCGACGACGGCGAGGCCGGATGGAGACGAGGACACGCGGCAGACCGATGGAAACCTTGAAACCGAGATGCTTGGTTCCGAGGAGGAATCCTCGAATGAGGACTTAGGTACACATCTATTGTATTGCTCGTAGCTAAATTGAATATCATGAAAATATTGATTACTGGAAACATGGGGTACGTCGGTTCGGTGGTCTCGAAATACCTGCGAGCCGCCCACCCGGATGCCGTGTTGCACGGCTACGACAACGCGTATTTCGCCCATGGCCTCACCGGCACCACCGTCGTTCCCGAACGCAGCCTGAACGAGCAGTTCTATGGCGACGTGCGCGGCCTGGCGCCGGAATTCCTGCAGGGCTACGACGCCGTGGTCCAGCTCGCCGCGATCTCCAACGACCCCATGGGCAATCGCTTCGAGAAGCCCACGATGGACATCAACCAGGGCTCGGCCGTGTCGATCGCCAAGGCCGCCTCCGCCGCCGGCGTCAAGAACTACGTCTTCGCCTCCAGCTGCAGCGTCTACGGCATCGCGCTGGGCGGCCCGCGCAAGGAATCCGACGAGCTCAACCCCATCACCGCCTACGCCAAGTCGAAGATCGGCGCCGAGCGCGAGCTGGCCGAGCTCGACACCGACATGACGGTCACCTGCCTGCGCTTCGCCACCGCCTGCGGCATGTCCGACCGCCTGCGGCTCGACCTGGTGCTCAACGACTTCGTCGCCTGCGCATTGAGCCAGGGCGAGATCACGGTGCTGTCGGATGGCTCGCCGTGGCGTCCGCTGATCGACGTCGCCGACATGGCGCGCGCCATCGACTGGGCCGTCGCCCGTCCGGCCGACAACGGCGGCCGCTATCTGGCCGTGAATGCCGGCGCCAACGAATGCAACTACCAGGTGCGCGACCTCGCCAAGGCCGTGGCCGATGCCGTGCCAGGCACCAAGGTGTCGATCAATCTCGACGCGCCGGCCGACAGCCGCTCCTACCAGGTCGACTTCGCCCTCTACAAGTCGCTGGCACCCCAGCACCAGCCGCAGGTCGATCTGGCGCAATCGATCCAGAACCTGCTCGCCGGCATGCGCCGCATGAAGTTCGACGACGCCGACTTCCGCAAGTCGCTGCTGATCCGGCTCAACGTGCTGCAGGGCCACATCGACGAGAAGCGCCTGAACCAGGCCTTCGAGTGGCAGGCCCTGGATTCCTGACGACCCGCTGCCTCGACCCGGGTCGAGGCGCTTCCAACCCATGACGGCAGCCGGCACGGACCGGATTGCATCGCGAGGAGACCGACGATGGTGAAAGTGGTATTGCTGGCGGGTGGCTACGGCACCCGCCTGAGTGAAGAGACGACGATCCGGCCGAAGCCGCTGGTCGAGGTCGGCGGCAAGCCGATCATGTGGCACATCATGAAGCTGTACGCGCACTACGGCCTGAACGATTTCGTGGTGCTGGGCGGCTACAAGGTCGACATGATCCGGGAGTACTTCCTGCGTCATCAGGCCCGCGACACCGACTTCACCATCGACCTGTCCACCGGCAAGGTCGACTGGCTGGAGACGCGCAGCGAGAACTGGCGCGTGACCGTGCTCGACACGGGCCTGGAGACGATGACCGCCGGACGCATCAAGCGCGCCCGCAAGTACCTCGACGGCGAACGCTTCTGCCTGACCTACGGCGACGGCGTGTCCGACGTGAACATGCACGAGCTCATGGCCTTCCACGAGAAGTCCGGCGCCCATTGCACGCTCACCGCGGTCACGCAGCCCGGCCGCTATGGCGCGCTGCACCTGTCGGACGACGGCAGCAACGTCAAGGGCTTCCGCGAGAAGGGCGCCACCGATGGCGGCCTCATCAACGGCGGCTTCTTCGTCTGCGAGCCGGAGATCTTCGACGTCATCGACGGCGACCACCAGATGTGGGAGGAAGAACCCATGGCGCGCCTGGTCGAGCAGGGCAAGCTGGCCAGCTACCACCACACCGGCTACTGGCAGAGCATGGATTCGCTGCGCGACAAGCAGGTCCTCGAGGGCCTCTGGGGCAAGGGCGAATCGGCCCCCTGGAAAGTCTGGAACAATTAGTAGTTACGTATTACACAAACAATACGTTGCACAGAGGCGAATGGAGTATTTGGAATGATCATTGTTGATACCGCGCTCAAGAAGCGCGCCGCCGCCGGCGACCCCATCAAGGTCGGCCTGGTGGGCGCTGGTTTCCAGGGTCGCGGCATCGCGCTGCAGATCATCGCGTCGACGCCGGGCATGCGGCTGTGCGCCATCGCCAACCGACGCATCGAGCCGGCCCAGCGCGCCTATGCGGAAGCGGATGTCGAAGCGGTGCGCTGCGACACCCAGGCCGAACTGGAGGCCGCCATCGCCGCCGGCACGCCGGCCGTCACCGAGGACGCCGTGGCGCTGGCCCGGGCCGCGGGCCTGGACGCCATCATCGAGGTGACCGGTTCGCTCGACTACGCCGCCACGGTCGTGCTGGCCGCCATCGAGTCGGGCAAGCACGTGGTGCAGATGAACGCCGAACTCGACGGCACGGTCGGCCCGATCCTCAAGCAGAAGGCGCAGGCGCGCGGCGTGGTCTACACCTTCTCCGACGGCGACCAGCCCGGAGTGCAGATGAACCTGTACCGCTTCGTCGAGGGCCTGGGCTGCAAGCCGGTGCTGTGCGGCAACATCAAGGGCCTGCACGACCCCTACCGCGACCCGACCACGCAACGCGCGTTCGCCGAGAAGTGGGGCCAGAAGCCCGCCATGGTGGCCTCGTTCGCCGATGGCACCAAGATCTCGTTCGAGCAGGCCATCGTCGCCAACGGCACCGGCATGAAGGTGGCACGGCGCGGCATGCTCGGCCCGGACTTCTCCGGCGGCAATCCCGGCGCGCCGCTGGTGCCGCTGGAGGAGACCGTCAGCGCCTTCGCCGCGCACCTGGACAAGGGCGGCCCGGGCATCGTCGACTACGTGGTGGGCGCGCGTCCCGGCCCGGGCGTCTTCGTACTGGCCACGCACGACGATCCGCGCCAGCAGCACTACCTGAACCTGTACAAGCTGGGCACCGGTCCGTACTACTGCTTCTACACGCCCTACCACCTCTGCCACTTCGAGGTGCCGACCTCGGTGGCGCGCGCGGTCCTGTTCCAGGATGCCGTGCTCACGCCGCTCGCCGGAGCGGAAGTCGGCGTCATCGCCGTCGCCAAGAAGGACCTCGTGCCCGGCGACCTGATCGACGAGCTGGGTGGCTACGAGGTCTATGGCGTGGCCGAGAACATCGAGGCCATCCGCGACGAAGCGCTGCTGCCCATCGGCCTGGCCGTCGGCTGCAAGGTCGTGCGTCCGGTGGCCAAGGACGCCGCGCTGACCTTCGCCGACATCGAGGTCCCGCCGGGCCGCGTCATCGACGCGCTGTACGCCGAGCAGGAACGCACCTTCGCCCCGGCCACCGCCGCCACCCACTGAGCCCTCCGCCGCATCCTTCGAACGCTACCCATGCTTTTCACCCCCACCACCCTCAAAGACGCCTGGATCATCGATCTGGAGAAACGCGGCGATGCGCGCGGCTTCTTCGCGCGCACCATGTGCCAGAAGGAATTCGCGGCGCACGGCCTGGTCACGACCTACGTGCAGCAGAACACCTCGTTCTCGGCCGACAAGGGCACCCTGCGCGGCCTGCACTTCCAGCGCGGCGACGCCTCCGAGGCCAAGCTGGTGCGCTGCACCCAGGGCGCCATCGTCGACATCATCGTGGACCTGCGCGCCGACTCGCCGAGCTACATGCGCCACGAGGCGTTCGAGCTCACCGCGACGAACCATCGCGAGCTCTACGTGCCGCCGGGCTTCGCCCATTCGTTCCAGACCCTGACCGACGATGTCGAGGTCAGCTACCTGGTGTCGTCGCCCTACACCCCGGCGGCCGAATGGGGTCTGCGCTACTCCGATCCGCGCCTGGCCATCGCCTGGCCCCTGGCCGTGACCAGCATTTCCGACAAGGATGCCGCCTGGCCGCTGCTCGAGGCCGACACGCCCGCCTTCTTCTGAACGCCACGGGAAAAGAGACATCCATGACACAGACATCGAAGCGTTTCCTCGTCATCGGTCGCGTCGGCGGCAAATCGCTGCACAAGGCCTGGATCGAGGACACCACCTGCGAGCGGACCTGGGACCTGCAGCTCAACGCCTATGGCGACGCCGCCGCGCAGATCGCCGATGTCGATCTGCCCACGGTCATCGACCAGGGCACCAAGTGGGACAGCCTGGCGCGCCATTTCCGCGCCCACCCCGAACTGCTCGACCGCTACGAGTACGTGATGCTGCCGGACGACGACCTGCTGATGACCGCGCGCGGCATCAACCGGATCTTCGAGATGGCGATCGAGCACGACCTCACGATCGCCCAGCCGGCGATGTCGATGGACAGCTTCGTGTCTTATCCGGTGCTGATGCAGTGCCCGGGCTTCAGCCTGCGCTACACCAACCACCTCGAATGCATGTCGCCGTGCATCAAGACGTCTTACATGAAGACGCTGCTGCCGATCATCGAGAAGTACGTCTGCGGCTGGGGTGCCGACCACATCTGGGCGCTGCTCATGGAAGACCCGGCCTACAAGGCGGCCGTGCTCGACGAGGTCACGATGACGCACACGCGCGCCTTCTACACCGGCACGCTCTACGACAGTTTCGCCAAGCAGGGCGTCAACCCCTTCGACGAGGTGAAGGTGGTGACGGCGCTGTTCGAGAACTTCCCCGAGCGCACGGTCGTCTATGGCGGCCTGCTCGCCGATGGCCGGCGCGTCGGCAACACCCAGGTGCAGCTGCGCAACGGCGCGCACCTGGTGCTGACGGCGGCCCGGACCAAGACGCCCTACAAGATCTTCCGCAAGGGCATCGGCATGCTGATCCAGGTCTTCACGCAATCGGCCTACCGGCCGGCCCAGCTGCGCCTGAAGAAGAGCAGCCCGGACGCCCTGAAGAGTCGCGAGACCAAGATCGCCGACCTCGTCGCCTGACGACGGCGCCCACCCGCATCGCCCCTCCCCTGCCGAGATGACATCCCGCCAGCCCGCCCGATCCGCCGCCGCGCACGACACCGTCGGGCGCCCGGATTGCGAGCGCCTGTGCATCCGGCCCGCGACCTTCCGCGGCAGCGAACTGCCGCTGGGTCACTTCTTCTCGGTCACACCCCCCTGAGTCGGCTCCTCCGACGGCTTTCTCCGTCCGGTCCGATCGTGGACATCCGCGTGTCTTCGTGTTTCACGACACTGAAGCGAGCGGACGCCGTCCGCGTGGTTCCGGTCACGACAAAACCAGTGCCAGACCCCGCCCGGTGACCTTGCGCGCCACCGCGCGCGTCACTTCTCCGGCTCGCATGCGCGTGCCGCAGAGGGGTCGAAGCACGACTCATCCAAGGGGGTGAACATGAACGACTTTCATGCCTGCGCCGACGCGTTCGCGTATCCGGCGTGCATCCAGGCGAACGATGGCACCGCGTGGCCTGGCGCCGCCATCGGGGCGGCCGTGACCCGCGCACTCGAACTGACGCGCGCGCCGGCCGCCACGGCGGAGGCGCTGTCGATACGCGCCGATCCGCTGCCCCTGCAGACGCCGTCGGCCGACGTCGCGGTCCTGTCCTTCGCGGGCAGCCTGCTGATGCTCGCCTGCCTGTTCGCCGTGGTGGTCGGCTCGGCGATGTGGATGTCGGGACGCGCGCGCGGCCTGTCGTGGCAGGCGAGTCCGCAGACCCGCTGGCTCGATGGTCTGCGCGGACTGGCCGTCACGCTGGTGCTGCTCAACCACGCCCCGCTGGTACTGCTCAACCTCCAGCTCGCGCCGACCGGCTTCACCCTGAGCGCCGAGACGCGGGAACTGCTGGACTACCTGGGCAGCATCGGCGTGCAGATCTTCTTCTGCATCACCGGCTGCCTGTTCGCTCACAAGCTGCTGCCGGCGCAGCGGGTCGACTGGGCCCTGTTCTTCGTCCGGCGCGCGCAACGGCTGATGCCGGCCTACGTGGTCGCGGTCGTCGCGGCCCTCGTCGTCGCGGGCATCTTCTCGCGCATCGACCGGCATTTCATCGCCTCCGCGCTCGATGCCATTCCGCGCCTGATGGCCTTCGGCTTCTACCCCCTGCCGCGCGTCGGCGCGCTCGAGACCTCGCGCCTGCTGGGCATGAGCTGGACGCTGGCGTTCGAATGGCGCTTCTATGTCGTGCTGCCGCTGGTGTTCATGGTGATCCGCCTGGGCAAGGCGCCGGGCAGCGTCGCCATCACCCTGGTGACGGTGGTCCTGATGATGGTCGAGGGCCTGGGCGTCTGGATGTTCTTCGCCCTGGGCGCCCTCATGGCGCCGCTCGCGCGCTGGGAGCCGACGCCGGCACAGCGCGGCTGGATGCGCGTCGCGCTGCATGTCTGCATGGGCTCCCTGCTGCTCAACTGGGTGGTGGTGGACCAGGACCGCGTCCTGCAGGGCCTGCACGTGCTGGCGCTGTTCGCCTGCGTGGCCGTGACGCGGCCGCGCTGGCTGTCGAGCCATGGGGCGGTGGCGCTCGGCACGCTCAGCTACAGCCTCTACCTGCTGCACGTGATGGTGTTCTTCGCGGTGTTCGGTGTGTGCCACGCGTACTTCTTCGACGTCGCCGCCCTCTCGCCGGTCGCCTTCACCCTGCTGGCGAGCATGGCGGTCATGCTGGTGATGGCGATCTCGGCGCTGACCTACCTGCTGCTGGAACGCCGCTTCATCGACTTCAACCCACGCCCGGAACCCCGACCGGTGCGATGAGACGGATCGGGCCCGGGAGCTTTTTTACTTTTTCTGTCTTCAGGCGCACGCAGGGGGTGGCAAATGCAAAAAATCTCGGGCTATAATCTTGGTCTTGCCTGAAGACAGCAATGTCGATCAGGGGCTCTTAGCTCAGTTGGTAGAGCAGCGGACTCTTAATCCGTAGGTCGAGTGTTCGAGTCACTCAGGGCCCACCACCAACAAGCCCGCATGGGCAATGAAAAGCCTGCTATCCAAAAGATAGCAGGCTTTTTTCTTGGGGTATGTGATCCGACCGTCTGAATCGATTCGGAGGACCGCGAGAGCCGGAGGCCAGCCCGCCGCATCGGGCCCGGGCTGCCTCCGTCTCCAGGGCTGCTTACATCGACGCCAGGGCGGCGCGGAGTTCGCTGGTGAGCACTTCCGCCAGACCCGTGATGCCCACCGGTGTCGAGGGATGGACGCCATCGGAATTCAGCCAGGTGTCGCCGTTGCCGACACCCGTCGGGGCACCCTTGTTGCCCTCGCCCGTCTGCCACGGACCGCGCAGCGCACTGCGCGACGTGCCCTTGCTGGTCTTCCAGCTGCCACGGATGTTGTCCAGCACGACCCATGGTCCCGGCAGGGCCTCGACGGTCGCCGAGATCGCGTTCATGACGGCGATGTCCTGGCCGTCAGGCTGGCGCGCATCGGACTCGTTCGGCTCCCAGGGTCCGACGGCCACCAGGATGCTGTCCGGATTCGCGGCACGAGCGCCCTGCAGGAGCGTCTTCATGGACTCCAATGTCGTCGGGCCGGTGCCGGGCCACGGATCGTTGATGCCCACCTCGACGATCATGATCGTCGGCTTGGCTTCGGTGAAACGGGCGAGCCGCTGGGGCGACGAGGCCCGCGTCTGGATGTCGTCGTTGATCTCCCGGCGATAGCCGGTGCCACCCACGTGCGTCGCGGTCGTGGCCAGGGCGCCCAGCAACCGTGCCTGCATGTCGACGAAACTCAGGCCCGCCTGCTCCGTCGACTCGTGACCCAGGTAGCTGTCGCCCGTAAAGGAGACCGTCACCGGCTTCTCCACCGTGAAGTCGTACGGGGCGATCTTGGCGCCGCTCTCGACCACGATCTCGGAGATCCAGGCGGCGGAACTGCCGACGAAGACGAGATTGCGTTCCTCGTTGGTGCCCAGGTCCCACACCGCGTACTGATTGTTCGCCGTGTAGTCGACACCCGGGAGGACGACCTTGCCGTCGACGATCAGCGACATCATGCAGAACACTTCGGACGGCATGGCGACATACCGCGAGTTGGTCCGGATGCCGACATAGGCCTGCGAACCACCGTAGTCCGCACTGGTGGTCCAGTAGTCGGCCTTGCTGCCGTCGTTGAAGCTGTTGGTGACGCCGGTGGGGCGCTTGGCCCACTTGGCGAAGTTGTAGATGTAGGCGACGGTGTCCAGGCGGGGATTGTCGGCGGCGGTGCTGTTGCCGTTGTTCCTGCCCTCGCCGGAGATCCAATACCGTTGATACGGCCAGGCGGGCGTGGCGCCCGAAGGGAGCAGCACGGGTACCGGACCCGCGCGTGTCGGGATCGCCGCCACGGTGGTCGGCGCGGACGCGGCCGCCTTCTTGGCCAATGCGAGCAGCGACTGGGTCGGAGCCGGGTCATCGGGGGTCGTGGCGGCAGGCCGCGTGGCGACGTTGCTGCTCGACGCGGCCGGCGGCGGCGTCGCGGTGCTGACCGGCGCGGTCGTCGCTGCCACTGCGCCGCTTCCTGCGGTGCTGCTGGAACCGCCATCTCCGCCACCGCACGCGACAACGAGCACGGCACAACCGAGGCAGGCGAATGAGGCAGTCAGTCGATTGATTAAAGCACTCATATGTATGCGTAAAAAGTACGCACTATAAATGATATGTAGTACTTTTTCAGTAAGTTCTTATTACCAAATCAGAATCCCTCTGTAGGAAAGGACGTCGCGGCCCTGCAGGAGACGGCTGGCATCTTCGACGTCGTGGCCTTCGAGAAGCTCGCCGACGCTGCGTCTTCTCGCGAGTGTGTGGTCGCACCAGACGCGGGTCGCAGATGCGGAGAGGAGCGAGTCAGGACGGCATCGTCCATCGACGCGACAGTGCCCTCGGGTTCAGCATTCCGCATGGTTCTTGGGGCCGCTCGTCGTGCCGGACGTCTGTGCCACGGCCATTCCGCTCGAGCGACACCGCGCGGTCAGCCCGCCCGCCTCACTCCTTGCGCCGCGACGCCAGGGCCTCGACCCACTCGTCGTGCCCGCAGCGCGGGCAGGCGTGCGTGGTCGTCGAGATCGAGGCCACGCGGGCGCATCCCGTGCAGGCATAGTCGCCCGCGCCATCGAGCACGCGCCGCTTGGTGCGATAGCGCCGGGGCGTGATGGGCAGTCCCGGCTTCACATCCTCGTCCTCGAAGTAGTAGAAGCTGATGCTGCCGGTGGTCTCGAGGATGGCGATCCGGACCTGACCGATGTGCTCGATCGACTGCTGCCGCATCTCGGAGAAGAACTCGTCCTTGGCATAGAGCCGCTGCCGGGTCTCCGAGAGCACGAACTCCCCGTCCTCGACGATGTGGACCGGCTCCCCTTCGAGCAGGTTCTCGAAGCGTTCGCTGTGCGAGGCGAACCACATGATGCCGCGATAGAAGGCCAGGATGCAGGTGAAGACCACCAGCGCCGGCACGATGCCGTGGTCGCGGTTGAACATCGGATCACCGGCCGCCGAGCCCAGGCCGATGACGATCGCGACCTCGAAGATCGACAACTGGCGCACGCCCTTCTTCCCCGACAGCCGCAGGAACGACAGGATGACGATGAACATCACGATCGTGCGGAACACGATCTCCACGACGTACGCGCCATCGAGGTCGTTGAGGAGCACGTTCGCGAAGTCGAAATCCATGGCGGGCGATTCTGCCGGCAGCGCGCAATTCCACACGAAAAGCGGGTGACCCGCGCGACTGCTGGAATAATGGCGCGACGCGGCGCCGGCCGCTCGACAAAGCGTCCGGCGACATCGCCGCGCCGCCGAGAAAGCGACTCCGTGACGCGCATGCCGCCGACCGCGCGCATGCCGGCCGCCGATCGCCCTCACCGTCGCGGGCGAACTCCCCCATCCATACGAAAGGTCCCTTTATGACTGCTGAAAAATCAAAGATCATCTATACGCTGACGGACGAGGCACCCCTGCTGGCGACCGCCTCGCTGCTGCCCGTGATCCAGACTTTCGCCAAGGCAGCGGGCATCGATGTCGTCACCAGCGACGTGTCGGTCGCGGCCCGCGTGCTGGCCGAATTCCCGGATCGCCTGAACGAGGCGCAGCGGGTCGCGGACAACCTCGCCGAACTCGGTCGCCTGACCCAGTTCCCCGACACCAACATCATCAAGCTGCCCAACATCAGCGCCTCGGTGCCGCAGCTCGTGGCCACCATCCGCGAACTGCAGGCCGCCGGCTACGACATCCCCGACTTCCCCGAGGACCCCAAGACCGACGAGGACAAGGCCACGCTGGCCAAGTACTCCAAGGTGCTGGGCAGTGCCGTCAACCCGGTGCTGCGCGAGGGCAATTCCGACCGCCGCGCCCCCGCCGCCGTCAAGCGCAACGCGCGCAAGAACCCGCATTCGATGAGTCCCTGGAGCCCGGCCTCGCGCACCCACGTCTCGCACATGCACGGCGGCGACTTCTACGCCGGCGAGAAGAGCATGACGCTGGACAAGGCGCGCGACGTCCAGATGGACCTGGTCACCACCAGCGGCAAGACGATCGTGCTGAAGAAGAAGGTCGCCCTGCTCGAGGCCGAGGTGATCGA
This sequence comes from Variovorax sp. PEI5, assembly GCF_056679935.1. NCBI lineage: Bacteria > Pseudomonadati > Pseudomonadota > Betaproteobacteria > Burkholderiales > Comamonadaceae > Variovorax > Variovorax sp. PEI5. The sequence goes on along the minus strand of NZ_CM155257.1, from coordinate 376,918 downwards.
CAGCATGTTCATGAGCAAGAACGCGCTGTGCAAGTTCTACGAGGAGCAGATGGAGGACGCGCGCGAGACCGGCGTCATGTTCTCGCTGCACGTGAAGGCGACCATGATGAAGGTGTCGCACCCGATCGTCTTCGGCCACGCCGTGAAGATCTTCTACAAGGACGCCTTCGCCAAGCACGGCAAGCTGTTCGAGGAGCTCGGCGTCAACGTCAACAACGGCCTCTCCAGCATCTACAGCAAGATCGAGAACCTGCCGACCTCGCAGCGCGACCAGATCATCAAGGACCTGCACGCCTGCCACGAGCACCGGCCCGAGCTCGCCATGGTCGACTCGGCCAAGGGCATCACCAACCTGCACGCGCCCAACGACGTGATCGTCGATGCCTCGATGCCGGCCATGATCCGCCAGGGCGGCAAGATGTGGGGTCCGGACGGCCGTCCGAAGGACACCAAGGCCGTGATGCCCGAGAGCACCTTCGCCCGCATCTATCAGGAGATGATCAACTTCTGCAAGACCAACGGCGCCTTCAATCCGGCCACCATGGGCACCGTGCCCAACGTCGGCCTGATGGCGCAGAAGGCCGAGGAATACGGCTCGCACGACAAGACCTTCGAGATCCCCGAAGCCGGCGTCGCCCGCATCGTCGACCTCGCCACCGGCGAGGTGCTGCTGGAGCAGAACGTCGAGCAGGGCGACATCTGGCGCATGTGCCAGACCAAGGACGCGCCGATCCGCGACTGGGTCAAGCTGGCCGTCAACCGGGCCCGCCTGTCGGGCATGCCGGCCGTGTTCTGGCTCGACGAGTACCGCCCGCACGAGGCCGAGCTGATCAAGAAGGTCCGCACCTACCTGAAGGACCACGACACCAGCGGCCTGGACATCCAGATCATGTCGCAGGTGCGCGCGATGCGCTACACGCTCGAGCGCGTGATCCGCGGCAAGGACACCATCTCCGTGACCGGCAACATCCTGCGCGACTACCTGACCGACCTATTCCCCATCATGGAACTCGGCACCAGCGCCAAGATGCTCTCGATCGTCCCGCTGATGGCCGGAGGCGCCATGTTCGAGACCGGCGCGGGCGGCTCGGCGCCGAAGCACGTCAAGCAGCTGGTCGAGGAGAACCACCTGCGCTGGGATTCGCTGGGCGAGTTCCTGGCGCTGGCCGTCTCGCTGGAGGATCTGGGTCAGAAGACCGGCAACCAGAAGGCCAAGATCCTGGCCGAGACGCTCGACACCGCCACCGGCATGCTGCTGGACAACAACAAGGGCCCGTCGACGCGCACCGGCGAACTCGACAACCGCGGCAGTCACTTCTACCTGGCGCTCTACTGGGCCCAGGCCCTGGCCGCCCAGACCGAGGACAAGGACCTGCAGGCGCACTTCGCTCCCCTGGCCGAGGCACTGGCCAGGAACGAGCAGAAGATCGTCGAGGAACTGAAGACGGTGCAGGGCCAGCCGGTCGACATCGGCGGCTACTACCGTCCGGATCCGGCCAAGACCGCCGCCGTCATGCGCCCGAGCGCGACGTTCAACTCGGCGCTGGAAGCCGCGGCTTCCTGATCTGGGCGAGGCCGGCGCCTCAGCGCCGGCCGTCCGCCACCCGGCGCGGCCCGTCGCGCAGCGAAGCGTCGGCCATGACGCTCTGGATCCACAGGCGGGCCATGCGCTGGTGCGCGGTCTCGAAGACGAAGACGCGCTCGACCACCGGCGTGTCGTGCGTGATCAGCGCCATCAGGTCGCTGTCGGAGAACGGCTCCGACCGGCGCGACTGATCGGCCAGCATGTCGTGCAGGCCGTCCCGCGCGCGCGGGTCGAGCCGGGAAGCGATGCGCGCCAGCAGCCGCAAGGCGATGGCCGCGCTCTTCGGGCTCAGACGGGATGCGGCATCGAGGTGGTGGGCGAGGTCCATGCGACTGCGCTAGCAAGGCCGATGCCCGCGCCCACTTCGGCCGACCTCACTCGATCGTCGCGCCCGATGCCTCGACGATGCCCTTCCACTTGCGCACGTCCTCGGCCACCACCTTCTGGAACTGCTGCGACGTCATGGGCAGCGCTTCGGCGCCCTGGCCCTGGATCGCGGCCTTCATGTCCGGCGTGGCCAGCAGTTCGTTGACCTTGTGGTTGACCACGTCGACCACCGCCGCGGGCGTGCGCGCCGGCATGAAGATGCCATACCAGGTGCTGACGTCGAAACCCGGATAGCCCAGCTCGGCCACCGTCGGCACGTCCGGCAGCGAGCTGCTGCGTGTCGCCGAGGTCACCGCCAATGGCCGCAGCTTGCCGGACTTGATCTGGCCGATGGCCGACGGCACGGACGACATCAGGAGATCGACGTTGCCGGCCAGCACATCCATCAGTGCCGGACCGGAGCCCTTGTACGGCACGTGGCGCAGCGACACCTTCGCCGCCTTGCCGAAGATGTCGCCCGCCAGATGGATCGTGGTGCCGTTGCCTGGCGAGCCATAGGTGATGGCATCGGGCGTGGCACGCGCGGCCGCGACCACGTCGGCCAGGGTCTTGAAGCGCGAACTGGTGCTGGTCGCGATGATGACCGGCGTGTAGGCGACGCTCGCCACCGCCACCAGGTCGCGCGTCGGGTCATAGCTCAGGTGCTTGTAGAGCCAGGGCGCCACGACCATGTTGTCCTTCTGCCCCATCACCATGTCGTAGCCCGTCGGCGGCGACTTGGCGGCCTCGGCGATGCCGATGGTGCCGCCGGCGCCGGCGCGGTTGTCGGCGACGATGGTCCACTTGGCGCTGTCGCCCAGCTTGGTGGCCACCAGGCGCGCCAGGATGTCGGTGCCACCGCCGGGCGGGAACGGCACGATCATGCGCACCGGTTTGGTGGGATAGCTCTCCTGGGCCAGGGCGCCGGTGGTGGCGACGGCGGCGCCCAGGGCGAGTGCGGCGATCAGGAAGGGTCTCTTTGTCATTGTCGGATCTCGAAGTTGATCTGCCGTGTCTGCGAATGTCGCCACCTCGGCCGGGGGGCGCTCATGCTATTCGTTCGCGTCGGGGGCTACAACCCGACACGGGCCCCAAAAGTGTCACACTATTGCACCTTCGGCCCGGAAGACGCGCACAATCGATCGTTGCCACCCGCATGCGGGATCCTTTCGCGAACGCAACGAACGGCATGATTCCAACGAAGGAATCGCCAAGCCAACACCGGGAACGCCACCATGGCCATGTCTTCCGACGCCGCCTCCTGCCTTCGACCGCCAGTGTTCCAACCACCGGACGCTCCCGGCAGCGTCCGCGAGGAGCATTCATGACAGCCGAATGGAAGTTCGTCGCCATCGCGGCATCCAGCGAAGCCCTCGGCGATGTCCACCGGGTGCTTCGTCCGTTGCGCGTCGGCATCGCGGCGGCCATCGTCGTGATCATCAAGGAATCCGTCGACGGCCCGCCACTGACGTTCGAGCAGGTGGCGCGCGGCGTCGCGCTGCCGGTCTCGCGCGCCGTCCATGGCATGCGGGTGGAGCCGGGCCGGGTGTTCCTGGGGCCGCGCGGTCAATGCCTCACGGTCGATGCCGATGGCTGCTTCAGGATCGACGAGACGCCGGCCACCGTCGATACCCATCCGGCCGATCTGCTGTTCACCTCGGCCGCGCAGGTCTTCGGCCCGCGCGTGATCGGCGTGGTGATGAGCGGCCACGGCAGGGACGGCACGGCCGGGCTGCGCGCCATCCATCGCATCCCCGGTGCCATGGGCATCGTGCAGAGTCCGGCCGATGCCGCGATGCCGGGAATGACCATCAATGCCGTGCTGGGTGACAGTCCCGACTATGTCCCGCTGGTGGACGACATGGGCAAGCTGCTCGAGCTCCTGATCCAGCGCACGCCGGGCCCGAAGGGGTCGGCCTGAGGCGTCGCCGACCGCCGGCGGGCCGCGATGTCGGACACCCTCAGGCCGTGAGGGCGTCCGGCGTCTGGCGCGACCTCGCGACCGGCGCCACGCAGATGCCGCCGCGCGCGCGGCGCTTGACCTCGTAGAGGGCCTCGTCGGCGCGCGCCATCCAGTCGTCCGCGCTGGTGAGCGAGGCATCGAAGCACGCGACGCCGGTGCTCATCGTGAAGGCCGGCACCGGAGACCCGCGTTCGGATGCCTCCGTGTCCAGCTGCTCCCACAGTCGCTCGATGAAGAGGCGCGCCTCGTCGCCATCGTGGTCCAGCAGCAGCATGGCGAACTCGTCGCCGCCATAGCGCGCGGCGACGTTGGGCATCTGCACGTGCGTGCGCAGGCTCTCGCCGATGCTGCGGATCACGGCATCACCCGCGGCGTGCCCGGCGCCATCGTTGATGCGCTTGAAGTGATCGACGTCGCACAACACCAGCGCGGTGGTCCGACGTGCCGGCAGCACGCCGGCGCCGGCATCGGCCAGGCCCTGGAAGGTGGCCTGGAAACCCACCTCGAAGGTCCGGCGGTTGTAGAGGCCCGAGAGGGGATCGATCTGGCTGGCCCGGCGCAGCGCCTCCCGGCTGCGGTGCAGCGTCAACGCCAGCTGGTGCATGGTCCAGCCGAAGGCCGGCAGATAGAACACGATGACGGGCAGCACGGCCAGCTGCACCAGCAGGCTGGAGTCGGAGGAGAACCGGAACGGCACGACCGCGCCCATGGCGCCCGCGCCAGCCAACGCCGCGACGACGCCCCAGCCGCACAGGCGCAGACCGCCGAAGGCCATGTTGTTCATGCAGACGATCGCCAGCGCCACGGCGCTCGGCACCAGGTTGCCGCCGATGGCGCAGACCACCGCCCCGGTCATGAAGGCGTCGATCATCAGGTTGCGCCGCTCGGCCCGGCTCGGCCGCTGGGCCCGGGACGACCATTGATAGGCGATGTGCGGCCAGACCAGGGCGCCGAAGGCCAGGAACACCCAGATCCAGGCCGAGGCCTGGTCCTCGCGCAATGCGGCGGCCACGCCCAGGCCGCCCAGTCCCAGCCCGAGCGCGCGTGGCAGGTAGATCTGGCGTGGCAGGCGCGCGCCGACACGGCCCTTCGTCATCGCCGCCGCTCCGGGTCCCGTGCCTGGGCGATGGCGGGCGGTCGCGGCTCACCCGGGGTATTGGACAGCGAGGAGGAGACAGCCAAATTCACGCGGGCGAGCATAGCGGCTCGGCGCGCGCTTGCCGCGCCGCAAGGATTTGCCGTCGCCGCCTCATGCCATCTAGAAGGTCACACGCAAGCCGACCTTCAGCGAACGTCCGGGCAGCGGCGCGGCCGGGTAGACGGTGGTCGTCAGGATCGATGTCGCGCTGTAGGCGAGCCGGTTGGTGATGTTGTCCAGGCGCGCGTACCAGGTGAAGTTGGTGGCCTTCACCTTCATGCGATAGGCCAGCGCGGCGTTCCACAGCGTGTAGGCCTCGGTGGCGCGCGCGCCGACCTCGGGCACGCGGTTCTGCGCCGCGTAGTGGTCGAAGCCCGCGCGTGCCGACCACGCGCCCTGGGCCCAGGCCAGGCTGGCCCCCACGCGCACCGGCGAGATGCGCGGCAGCGCCTCGCCGGTATCGGTGTTGGTGGCGCGCACCAGGTCGCCGCGCCAGAGGAGGTCGAGCGTGGCGCCATCGGCCAGCCGCGCGAAGCCGTCGCGGCCCAGCAGGCGCCAGTTGCCGTTGGCCTCGATGCCGGTGAAGCGCGCGCGCGAGTTGCCGTAGACATATTCGGCCAGCGTCTCCTCAGCGCCAGGTGCCGCCGGGGCGCCCTCGCCATCGAGCTGGTTGCCGGTGGCGTTCAGGCCGATGTAGTTGCGAAAACGCGTGACGTAGGCGTTGACGCGGGCGTTGTTGGCGCCGGCCTTCCACTGCGCGCCGATGTCCAGGCCGAGCGACTTCTCCTTGTCGAGGCCCGGGTTGCCGATCTCCCAGGCCGCCGTCGCCACGTGCGGGCCGTTGGCGAACAGTTCGTAGTCCTTGGGCGCGCGCTCGGTATAGGCGAGGTTCGAGGTCAGCTGCCATTGCGGCGCGACGTCCACCAGCGCGCCGAACGCGGCGCTGTGCGGATTGAAACGCCGCGTGCCGACGAAGAAGCGATCGATCGACGGATCGTCCGGATAGCCCAGCGACTGCACCTGGACGCGTTCGGTGCGGGCGCCGAAGCTCAGCCGGCCCCACGGCATGCCCAGTTCCTCGTGAACGAACAATGCGTCCGAGCGCGTGCGGCTGTGCGGCGCGAAGGCTTCCTCGCCATCGGCGGAGAAGCGGTTGCGCTCGCTGGTGAAGCCGATCAGGCCCTCCAGGCCACCGATCCTGCGATGCCGCGCCTCGACGCGCAGGTCGTTGCTCAGACTGGCGAAGGTGGTGCCGGCCGTGGCGCCCTCGTACTCGGTGTGGCGGTAGTCGGTGTGGCCGAACTTGGCATGGACGCTGGTGAAGAAGCCGCCCGGACGCCATTCGCCCTCGAGCGCGTAGCGGTCGGATTTCATGCCGATGGTGACGTCGTCCTCGGCCACCGTGCCGTAGTCGCTGCGATAGGTGCTGGCGGACGCGCCGACCCAGCCGCGATCGAAGAACAAGGTGCCGCCGACGGCGCCGCCATGGGCGCTGTTCTGCGAATTGCAGATGCGTCGCGCGAGGCCGGGCGAGCCGGGCTTCTCGCAGTCGAGCTCGATCGGCACGCGGACGTCGTCCGAGCGGCGGTCGAAGGCATCGACATGCAGGGCATAGCGGTCGTTGCCACCTTCGAGCACCACGCCACCGCTCTTCTCGCTGCTGCCCGTGGCATAGCCGACATCGGCCCGGCCGCCGAAGCCGTCGAGGCGCTCGGTCGGGATGCGGTTGTCGATGACGTTGACCACGCCGCCGATGGCGCTGCCGCCGTACTGCAATGCCGAGGGACCGCGCAGCACCTCGATGCGCTCGGTGACCAGCGCGTCGACCGGCACCGCGTGGTCGTAGCTCAATGCCGAGGCATCGGGGGCGGCGCCGCCGTTCTGCAGGATGCGGATGCGGTCGCCATCCAGGCCGCGGATGATGGGCCGGCTCGCATTGGGTCCGAAATAGCTGCTGCTGACGCCGGGCAGGCCTTCGAGCGTCTCGCCGAGCGTGGACTGCGAGCGCAGCAGGAGCTCGTCGCGCTGCAGGGTCACGGTCGGGGCGATGAGTTCGGTGGCACCCAGCGGATTGCCGGTGACGGTGATCTCGCTCAGGGTGGGAGCGGTGGCCCGGTCCTGGGCGGATGCAGGGGTGGCGAGGACGGAGGCGAAGGACAGGACGGCGATGCCGATGGCATGGCGCCGGAAATCGTGGATCATGGAAGCGGACTCGTTGAATCGGATGAATGCCGGCCGGCCGCCCCCCTCTTCGGGAGCAGCGATCGGGCGCGGAGAACAAGGGAATTCAGCGAGTCGTCGGCGGCCCCCGCGCATCGAACAGCGTGACCCAGCGGGCCACGGCCTCGCCCAGGAAATAGTGGAACCGCGCCATCGGCATGGCGATGGGCAGGACCACGAGCGGCAGCGACGGAATGGCGCAGGTGCCGCCGAGCTGGTCGTAGAGCCGGCAGTCATCGGTACCGCCCTGGTGGCCGAACAGCGTCGCCCAGCCGACACGGACATGGGCGTGCGCCGCGGCACCGGTCTTGGGGCCGGTCGCGGCCGGGTCGGTCGCGATCACCCCGGCAACGGCAACGGTAGCGACCAGCGCCCGCGCACCCGGCGCATGCACGACGCGATGCATGAAGCCGAGCGTCGAGGCCAGCCACAGCGCCATCGCCAGCATCAGGACCCACGTCGCGTTGCCGGTGCCCGGACGCACGCGGGCCGGCATCGATGGCGCCGCGCGCCACCACGACCTGCGAGGCGATCCGGGAGTCGTTCGACGCATGTCGTCGGTCCAGTGGCGGCGGGCCGTCAGCCCTTGACGCGCGCAGCGAAGGTCTTCTGGAACTTCTCGACCTTGGGGCCGACCACGAAGGCGCAGTAGCCCTGGTTGGGGTGCTGCAGGAAATAGTCCTGGTGGTAGGCCTCGGCGGTCGAGTAGTCCGCGAGCGGGACCACCTCGGTGACGATCGGCGAGCGGTAGGTGCCGCTCGCGCCGATCTCGCGGATCACGTCCTGCGCGACCTCGCGCTGGTCGTCGCGCGTGGTGTAGATGCCGCTGCGGTATTGCGTGCCGACATCGTTGCCCTGCCGGTTGAGGGTGGTCGGATCATGGATCACGAAGAAGATCTCCAGCAGCTCGCGCAAGGTGATCGCGGACGGATCGAAGGTGACCTTGACGACCTCGACCGCTCCCGTGCGACCGGTGCAGACCTGCTCGTAGGTCGGTCGCGCGACCTGGCCATTGCTGTAGCCCGACTCGACATCGACCACGCCCTGGACGCGGTCGAAGACGGCCTCGGTGCACCAAAAGCAACCCCCACCCAAAACTATTTTTTCTGTCATATAAATCAACGAGTTAGAGAGTCTGGACGCCCGCCTACACTACCTCTAAAATTGCACCACTGGCACAAATTTCACTACAGATTACACCACCATTATGGCAACACTTCCGAGGGGCATTCAGGTAGTTCGGCGTACCAATGCAATCTATTACAGAGTTAAGGTCGCTCGGAAAGGTTTCAAGGCTGACAAGTATTTTAAAGACCCAGAAGAAGCAAAAGAGTTCCTAGCCCTTACCAAAGCAAAAAGAGGTAAAGAGCTTATTTACTCAATCACGGAAGAAGAAAAGAAACAGAAGGTTTATGAAAAGGGAAACTACACCCTTGGACATTTCATAGACTTGTTTATTGAAGATTACATAAATAGCAAGAAGATAGAGACAGAGCTTCAGCAAAGAAACAAAAACAACAAGCTATCTTTTCTCAATACCCTTAAAAAGACAAGTGTTCTTAACAGGCACATGACTTTTGAAGAGAAAGACGACCTAGGGATTGACACCCTCACCGATCCCAATACATACACATTGTTTGGCAGCTTTGATGTTAGGAAAATAAAAGCCATTGATGTTAACAACTACATCAAAGCAAGACTTCACTTTGTGAAGCCTATATCCGTGTCCAGAGAGCTTACTTACCTGTCAAATGTATTCAAGAAGCTCCAGTACTTTGATGAAGAACTAGCAGATATTCAGAACCCCACAAGAACATACGACAAAGATTTGCTAGGCTCCTACACAGTCAAAAAGAGAGAAGCAGTCATATCAGAAGAAGACGAAGTGAAGCTATTTGCAACCCTTCTACAAAAAGACAACAAAGAGCTTTTCAAGATTGCCAAACTTTCGCTTCTGACAGCATGCCGAAGAAGTGAAATAGTTTACTTGAACAAAGAGCAAATCAAGCAAACATTCATTGACCTAGTACACACCAAATCAGGAAAACCGAGAAAAGTTTTTCTAACTAAAGAAGCAAAAGATTATATTGAAACCTTGGAAGTTCTGCCAAACGGCAGGTTCTTCAAGTACACAATTGGAGGTTTTGACCGTGTGTTTAGGGAAGTTCTACAAAAAGCGAAACTTGAGCACATTCACTTTCACGACTTAAGAAGAACAAATATTTCTAGATTGCTTACTAGAATAGGTAATGACAACACCATCTTAGCTACAGAAATTTTGGGTCTTCAATCAGTCAGGAAGTTTGAAGAAGTTCACTCCTACAACATTCCGATTGAACCTACAACACAGGCTCAAGCAATGAAAAGCTTCGGACATAGTTCAGCACAAGTAACCAAGGGGTACTACAACATTGTCTTTAAGAACATCAATCTTGATGTAAAAAAGAAGTAGACAGCCAGGAAGAACAACTATAAAATAGGTACTTCTTTCAACAACACTCTTGGTGCTTTATGTCATTCAATCCGGTTCTTGCTAATACTGACTACAGCACTTTGACTGCTGAACAAATCATTGCACATCGCAAAAAGATTGCTGAAGAAACTCGGCGACTTGATGAAGCTCTAAAGCAAAAAATGGAAGAACAGAGAGCAAGCTTTGTTCAAAATGTTGCAGAGCAAATCAATGCTTTGGAAATTCTTCCTGCTGATTTCATTGCAAGTATTAAAGAAGCTTTCAAGCTGGATAGTGGCTCTTACTACTATCCAAAGGAAGTCTTTGACACCATTCCCAAAGAAAAACTTGATGATTGGTTCAGTCAGTTCAATGAACTGAAGAACGAGTATGTCCGGTCAAAGAAAACGCCATTCTTCAAGTTGCCCAAGAGAACTGTTGCAGGAATATCTACAACTAAGTTCTCAATCATTTATCTTGAAGATATCAAAGGTGGTGAAAAAGGACTTCAAGATATTGCAAGCAAGGTGGCCCCAACTCGTGACGAAGCACTCACGAAACTCTTTGACGGAATCGAACCAGATAGCGAAAAGGCCGTAACGGTTTTGGATATGCTTTATCCAACGCCCGAACCGAAGACTAAAAAGACTGCTAAAGCTTAAGTCTTCCTAAGCCAAAGAAAAAGCCAGTCTAAGACTGGCTTTTTCTTTTATAAATCTAGCAAATCAATCTTATTTGATTTTGTTCTCTTCGGAATTTTTGGAACCTTGCGAACCTTCTCAATTTTTGGAGCTTTCGGAATTTCGTACTTTTCTGAACCATCGTGCATCCAGACAGGAGAACCATTCGCAAGAACATAGTTCAGCGGAATCTTTGGATTGTTGATATCTTTGCCGCCACTCAAAGTCCACTTAGTTTCCCAAGCCGTATAGTAAAGCTCCATCGCCTTGGGAGTCATCTTATAAATACATTGAAGCTCAATGCTTTTATAGACCGCGAAATACCAATCAACTTTCCGGTACTTTTTTATGATCACCGGGTTCATGTGATGGTGAGTGGAGAATGACTTGGTCAACGAAATATTGACAGTCTTGATTTCAAACTCCACACCATTCTCATCAAAAGCATCATTCCCTTCTCTTTTTCCGTCCGTCTTCAATCCTAACAAAATCAAAAGCTGGACATACTTTCCGCCGTTATCTTGGAATATGTCAGCAATATTATATTTTATTGCTAGATTTTGATATTCGTTAATTGCAGGAAAGAGACGGAGGTACTCTTGATAGTCAGGGTTTGAAGTTGTCATGGTCGCTAAGAAGCTCGGTGATGGATACACCCAAAGCAACAGCTAACCGCTCCATGTTGTCTACGGCGATGTTTCTTTCACCTCTTTCAACGGAACTAACATAAGTTCTATGAAGGTCACACAATTCGGCTAGCTTCTCTTGCGAGAGACCTCTTTGTGTTCTGAACAACCGTAAATTTTTAGCGAAGAGGAGTCTGGCTGACATGCGATGAATGCGCGAATGGAGCCAGATAGTCGACGCTTGACGACTTTGAGTCTACAGACTATAAGTTTCGACCTGACCCAACACCGCTACAATAGAACCCATGTCACACACCTTCAAACAGCACCCTCTCTATACGACAGAGCACGGTGCAGCCTATGTAGCTGACTCTCTAGAGATGTTGGCCCAGCTACCCGACAACTCCGTCAACCTGGTCATGACCTCCCCGCCCTTCGCACTCCAGCGACAGAAGGAGTACGGGAACAAGGATGAGTACGACTATATCGACTGGCTTGCACAGTTCGCAAGCTTGGTCTTCAAGAAGTTAAAAGACGACGGTTCATTTGTACTAGACCTAGGGGGAGCCTATAGAAAAGGTGTACCCGTAAGAAGTCTTTATAACTATCGCGTTTTAATAAAATTCTGTGATGAAATAGGTTTTCATCTTGCAGAAGAGTTCTTTTGGTTCAATCCCTCTAAACTTCCAAGTCCGATCGAATGGGTCAACAAAAGAAAGATAAGAGCCAAAGACTCTGTTAACACAGTTTGGTGGCTATCCAAATCAGAGTGGCCCAAAGCAGATGTTTCGAAGGTTCTTTCAGAGTATTCCGAAAGAATGAAAAAACTTATTAAAGACCCGGAAGCATATTACACACCAGCCAAAAGACCTTCTGGACATGACATAGGTTCTACTTTTGGAAAAGATAACGGTGGTTCGATTCCTTCCAATCTTCTACAAATCTCAAATTCAGAAGCTAGCTCAAGATATCTTAAACTTTGCAAAGAAGCTGGCTTGCCCGCACATCCAGCACGATTTCCAGCAAAACTGCCAGAGTTCTTTGTAAAGTTTCTAACAGAGCCTGGCGACTTGGTTGTCGATATTTTTGCTGGCTCCAACACCACAGGCTATGTTGCAGAACAACAAAACCGGAAATGGCTTTCATTTGATGAAAGGTTAGATTACCTTTCCGCCTCACTCTTTAGATTTATGCAGGAAGAAGACTTCCCTACAATTAAAGAAGCTTTAGATAAGTTAGAGCACGGCAAGACACTTGAGATAAGCCCAAAGCGACAAACAGAACTTATCTAGGAAGATATATTGCTTTTCTCGATATATTTGACAAATAAAAACTTTTCTGCAAGAATACTATTGTCAGGGTTGACGGAATACCGAAAGGTTGCACATCACTTAAAAGCCAGCGAAAGCTGGCTTTTTTGTGTCCGATTGACTTCCAGATATTTTCTGTTTTAATTAAATTATCAGTATGTAGTGCACGTCAACCCTGACAGGTTCCCGGTTTCTACATATTCAGTAAGTTCCTTTATGGAAAGTTTGGCTTAGTAGACGAAGTGGAAAAAATAGCAACTACCTACAGAAATGTAGCACTTAGAACAAACTCCATAAAATAAAGATTACAGATACAAGGCAGCCCAAACAACTGACCGAAGAGATTAAAGCGAGAACTATGGACAGTCTCACCCAAGCTAAAGCAAACGGGCCATAGGTGTTGAAAAGAACATGAATTGCAAAAAGTAAAGTACTTTCTCTATCTTTACTCGGGGTATACGGCGATGACCATGTACTAGCAAAAGCAAAAAACCAAAACCATTTCTATGTTTTGGTAAGGGTAAGCTTTTGCGGGGCTCAACAACGAAGTTGGTGAATACCGCAAAAGCTTTAAGGAGAATACAGAGCTGAAGGCTACTGTATTCCGATAATTCTTACAGAATTAGTGTAAAGATATGAGCGAAGCACAAGAAAGCAACAAGCGAAGCACTAACCCGATAGGGATGTAGTGAAACGAAATAAAAAGGAATGCGGCACAACTTTTTTAATTTCGCCGGACACCACAAACAAGAAAGCCACCCGAAGGTGGCTTTTTTAATGTCCTGAATTTTCTTTCTTTCGTAGAAGTCTGTCATAACAATTTAGCTGGTCGCTTGTTAAATCACTACCCTTACTCTTTATCTTTTCAAGGTCAAAGTAATCCTTCTTATCTTCTAATGTCCAAAGCTCCATAGTTTCAACAAGTCTATCTAAAACCTTAGCCCATCTATCATCACCATCACTAACATTGTTTTCTGACTTCTCTTCTTTTGCCAATTTAAAACCCATTGAACTTCCTTTCTTCTTGTCCTTTCCACCGAAGTCAAGCAATCCAGATTCAATCCGAACTTGTCGCAAACACTTGGCAATCTGTGCAGTACTTATGTTTTGACCGTTTCGCTTTGTGATGCCTTCTTCAGCAAGTAGCTTTGATATTTCTGCATAGGCTCCACCTTTGAATTCTTCATGACCTTTGTGCGAAGTGTATGTCTGTACTAGTCTATTAAATGACTTGATGTTTTTCCTAAACACATCAACAAGTCTTTTACTTTCCTCACGTGCTATCTTTTCTTTTTTGCTAAGAAGCTCATCTATTTTCTTTTGTAAACTCATTTTTATTCTCCTTTGTGTAGTTTAGTAAATATAGACTATCACAATCTTTTAGAAAATCAAGAAAAGGTTACTCATCTGAAATTCAAGAAAGCCAGAAAACAGCCAAAAACACAACAGCCCATTTTGAGAAGAACTAATCGACACTTAGGTGTCTTTTTTTAGTTCATTTTTACCATCCTCATAGGAGAATTTTAGGTTACCTATTGATTTTCAGGTTTTTTCTTCTATAACTTTACAAAGGAGAGTTAGAAAAATGAACTACAAGACATTCAAAATAGATTGCACCATTGAAGAAAGAGCCAAGAAGCTAGGCATGACAGTCAATGAATACATTCACAATCTCATCAGGCTAAATGAAGAATACAAGAGCGAAAAAGAAGAAGAAATAATCAATAGGGTTGAGTTGATTCAGAGACATCTAAATGGCTTTGAGAAAGCAATAGTCCATATTGACGGAAGAATATCTAGAATTTCAGAGAAGTTAGATGGGCATAGGAATTAAAAACATATCAGTCAAGGCTGGTTACTCCTACTCCAAATATCTCAAGGACCAACTCAAAGAGATACAAGAGCAAGCCATTGCCCAGAAGGCATACAACAGCAACGAACTGACCGCCGAACAGGCCACAGCAATTAACCAGGTCAACCTGGCCCGCTACACCCGTTGCAGTGGCGCACTGGCAGACCAATGGGGCTTGGCTGGCGACTTGAGCAACGAGAAGCTCAGCACCATCGCCAAGCTGGAACTTGGACAAGACCCACGCACCAGCAAGCATGTGAAGGTCAAGCACATGACTATTCACACAATCATTGATGAAGAGAACAATGAAATTGTTCTTACCAAGAAGGACATAAAGAACAAGTTTTATACAAACAAGTTCAATGAAGAAATTCACTTCAATCCCGAAGATGTGAAAGAAACCTATCAAGATGTTCGGAAGTCTGCCATAGAGACCACCTACTCTCTTGATAGTTCTTTTTCATATCTTTATCAAATGATGACAGAAGAGCAGCAACTCAAATTTGAAATTGCTTTTATGGATAGTGCCGATGAAACTAGAAAGTCAGTCCTTGAGCCACTAATGAAATCAAGCACTGGCGAGCAAGGAAAAACTTTGTCTTATAGTTTTATGCACAAAGACAATAGAGACGGCCTGCCGTTCATTCATGTACATAATGAAACCTCAAACCTGATACAGCTAGCAGATGGAAGCATAAGAGCGATAGAAATACCGGAAATCAAAGAAACTGGCTTTCATTCAAAAATGGATAGTTTCTTTAAGACCACCTTTATTGAAAAGTTTCAAGAGCTATTTCCAGAGATTGGCATAGAAGCTTACGACGTTGATAACAAGGAAATCACTAGTCAAACACAGTCACTGAAAGACTGGAGAGTAGCTTTTGATGAAAATTCGCTACGCCAAATCAAAGAAAAGAGCACTGCGAAAGAAAGTATAGACAAGCAAGTAAAACGAGAACTTAAAGACCTAACAGACACTTACGATGACAAAAGGCTCACAATTGACAAAGATGTTTACGATGGAAGAACAACCCCAATACAACACAAAAGGCAGCTTGAGAATTTAAATAAATACTTTGAAAAGCAAAGTACCTTTATTACTTCAAGAAAACATAAAGCAGAAATTCAACATTTTCAGAAGAACTTTAAGAAATCAGAAAGCACGACCGATAAAGACAGTCGAATGGTTCAGACAGTTTCATCTATGAACCTAAGACTAAAGAACATCAAAGATGCTGGAGCAACCTTTGTCAAAAAGACAGACATAGAAATAATGTCAGAGCTTACCAACATCAATCCGTTCTTCACTAAGAATGAGATGATTACGGAGTTTTCAAAATCTTATGGCAAAGCGGGTACGGCGAAAGCCGAAGAACTTCTTTTAATGCTTAGGGAAACCAAGCAGTTAATAGATGGCGGTTACTCCACCCAGTCAACACATCAAGAAAAGTTCACTTTAAAGTCGCTGTGCGACCAAGAAGTACAAAATCTGAGATTGATGAGGAACCAGTTTGAGCAAAAGAGAGAACTTAAAGTAAAAAATATACTAAGTAAAATAGCTGGATTGGAGAAAGCCAGCAACAAGCAACTTAATGCAGAGCAAAAAGAGTTCATTCACTCTGTTTTCAATGATAAGAATGCAAGTATTGTGGTGGGCGTGCCAGGAGCAGGAAAGAGCTTGGCAATGTCTTTCGCTTGCGATATCGCCAACTTCCACGGACATAGAACAATAGGCATTGCACCTACTGGCAAGGTAGCCACAGCCATTGCAAACGACACTTCTGCAAGTATGGCAATGACTGTAGACAAACTAAATCTTGAAATTCAAAAAGGAAAACTTCAGCTTGACAAGAATGATATTTTGTTTCTTGATGAAGCTTCAATGGTAGGAACTAGAAACTGGAACCAGCTTTTGAACAATTTGAACGGCGCCAAGATAGTCGTCATTGGCGACCCTAATCAAATTCAGTCTGTCGCTGTCGGCAACACTCTTAATGAGTTTTTGAGTGATAGTAACATTCATAAAGAAGTGAAATATCTAACAGAAATCAGAAGGCAGCAAAACGATGTAGCCAAAGAGATTGCCACAGCAACATCATTAAAAAACGAGTACAGAAGTGGAGACTATGCAGAAGTAAAAAAATCGGGTGAACACATTGATAAGGCAATCAATACGATGGAAAAGCACGGGAAAGTAAAAAATACCTTCACGACAACGTCGGAGAAAATTGCCGCTATCAGTTCAGACTATCTTTCAAATTTGAACGACTTTAAAGATAAGCTCATACTTGCAACAACAAATGAGAGCATATCAAGATTAAACCAATCAATCCAGCAGGAAAGGCTTCTCAGGAACGAGGTTGGCGGGCAAAGCTTATCCAATGGTCAAGAAGCTTTTCATAAAGGCGACAGAGTTGTACTAAAGAAGAACAAGAAAGGTGATTTTAATAATGGAGACTTTGGCACCATTAGAAGTATCAACAATGGCATTGCCACAATCAAACTTGACAACAACAAGACAAAAGAAGTAAAGATTGAAGAAGGCTCAAAGATTGGCTTAGCCTATGCGACCTCAATCCATAAGAGCCAAGGCATGACCATCAACGACACATTTATTTATGGCGAGGACAGCAGAGTAAACAACTCTGAGCTTTTTAATGTGGCTTCTACCAGAAATAGAAACGATGTTTATCTCTACACTACAAAGGGCGAGCTTAGCAAGGTAGTACAGTCTTTTAAAAGAACAAATGACAAGGTTAGCTTAATTGGCTTGGCAGACAAAGAACCAGAAGTACTACCAATTTTACCAGGCACAACGTTCAACAAATATTTAGAGCAAATGAAAGAAGAAGCAACAAACAAAGTAGAAGTAACAAACTCTTCTATCGCAGTTCCTTTGCCCGCAGCGAATGCACCTACAAAGCCGAATGCTCAAGTACTCTTAGAAAAAATGACTGCCGCGACAACTAGAAAGTATCCAACCCACAAGCCGCAGACCGGAAGAAGTATTTGATAATTTTCGGCATAAAAAAACCACCCGTAGGTGGCTTGCTCTAGGCTGACATTATTACTTATTCATCGCTCTAGCTATTTTATAAAATAGCTTGTAGAGAAAACCATCTTCTACATCAGGCTTTACTTCTTTTAATGGAAGTTGATAACCATTCTTCTGATAGTAGGCATTCATCTTTGTTTGTGCACTTATGGAAGTATCCCAAGAGTTCACACCTGCCGCGTTTTGCTCGTAGGTAGTACCCAAACCAAGATGGTTGTTGAAGGTTCCAGTGATGTTTCTGTCTTCAGTCATTGGGTTGCCCATCTTCATTATCAAGCTCTGCAAACACATCTTCTGCACTGCGAAACTTGCCTTGCTCTATCTCAACAGCACCAAGGGCAAGCACTTGCAGGAGTGCCATGGCGGCGAGGCTACTGCCCTGCTCAACACCAGTGGCACGACCAGAAAATTCCACCATAATTTGCACCACCCGTTGATCCGTTTGGCTGAAATCCGTTTGAAATCAACGGCCTAGCAATATCATATAACTTTGGTGCACCAGAAGCAGCCGCCGCCGAGCACGATGGTGTCGGTCGACGTCGCGTCGGATGCGGAGCTCGAAACACTGGAAGAGGATGGAGTGCTGGACATGATGGATCTCGGCATGATCGCTGAAAGACGAAGCATGCCATTGTCGTGTCTTGACGCTGTCCGGGTGCTTCACTAGCATTAATAACCCATCAGTCATTAACGCGCCACGCATGCCCCATCTCATCAGCGACTCGCTCTGCCCGACCCGTGCCAAGCACGAACGGCGCAAGGAAGCGAGACCCGGTGAGCTCGTCCAGGCGGCCCTGCAGCTGTTCGTCGAGAAGGGTTTCGCGGCCACGCGCTCCGAGGAGGTGGCCGCCCGCGCCGGCGTCTCCAAGGGCACCCTCTTCCTGTACTTTCCCAGCAAGACCGACCTCCTCAAGGCCGTCATCGCCCAGACCCTCGCCGGCCACTACCGCGTCTGGAACGCGGAGTTCGACCGCTTTGAGGGCAGCACGGCGGACATGCTGCGCCACTGCCTCGACGTCTGGTGGGAGCTCGTGGGCGCCACGCCGGTCTCCGGCATCGCCAAGCTGATGATGACCGAGGGCAACAACTTTCCCGACCTCGCGGCCTACTACCGGAGCGAGGTCGTGGAGCCCGGCCATGCGCTGATCCGGCGCATCCTGCGACGCGGCATCGACAGCGGCGAGTTCGGCGCGGTCGACGTCGACCACGCCAGCTATGCCGTCACCTCGACCATGCTGATGCTGACCATGATGCGGCACTCGTCGATCAGTTGCCTCGACCGCCAGGCCGGCATCGATCCGCGTCGCTACCTGTCGGTGCAGACCGAGATTCTCATCGGCGGCCTGCGGGCCGTGCGACCTAAAATCCCCGATTCCCTCCGAGCTCCCGCAGCCAGAAAACCAACGCCATGAACACCCCCGCCACGCCGGAGCGCCTGCGCTTCAACATGATCGAGCAGCAGATCCGCCCCTGGGACGTGCACGACTCGCAAGTCCTCGAACTGCTCAGCAGCATCCGGCGCGAGGACTACGTACCCGCCGCGCATCGCGCGCTCGCCTTCTTCGACATGGAGCTGCCGCTCGGCGACGGCTCGGTGCCCGGTCAGACCATGCTGGCGCCCAAGGTGGAAGCGCGTCTCCTCAACGACCTCAAGGTCCGCAAGCACGAGACCGTGCTCGAGATCGGCACCGGCTCGGGCTTCATGGCCGCGTTGCTGGCCCACCAGGCCGCGCGCGTGCTGACGCTGGAGATCGACCCGACGCTCGCCGAGCGCGCCACCGCGACGCTGCGCCGCAACGGCGTCGCCAATGTCGACGTGCGCCAGGCCGATGGTTCCAAGCCCCTGCCCAGCGGCCCCACCTTCGATGTCATCGTGCTGAGCGGCTCGGTCGCGCAAGTGCCGCAGAACCTGCTGGGCTCGCTCAACATCGGCGGCCGGCTCGCGGCCATCGTCGGCCAGGAGCCCATGATGCGGGCCCACTTCGTCACCCGTACCAGCGAGAGCCACTGGGACGTGACGCAGCCATGGGACACCGTCGCGCCGCGACTGCTGAATTTCCCGGAGCCCTCGCGCTTCAATTTCTGAGGCCGGCGGGCAGCGCGGTCGCGCCGCCATCCCGCCGCTCGCTTTCGCCATCGTTCCGCAGCCAATGCGCTGTGCCGGGCGGGCCTTCCGCGCCATCGGGCGTCCGGAGCCCGCCATCAGAGGTCGCTTCCATGATCGAGCAAGTCCGCCCCGCCGAATTCGAAACCTGGAGCGCCGGCGCGTCCCCGCACCGGCCCCTGCTGCTCGACGTGCGCGAGCCCTGGGAACTGCAGACGGCATCGGTCACCGCGCCCGAAGGCGTGGAGCTGGTCGCCATCCCCATGAACGAGATCCCGGCACGGCTGGGCGAGCTCGATCCGGCGCGACCGGTGGCCTGCCTGTGCCATCACGGCGCGCGCAGCCAGCGCGTGGCGGCCTTCCTGGCGCAGCAGGGCTTCGCCGAGGTCGCCAATGTCGCCGGCGGCATCGATGCCTGGTCGGCGACGCGCGACGCCGCCGTGCCACGGTACTGAGCGCCATGTCCGCCAAGGCCGTGGTTTCCGGCGGGCCCGTCGTGCCGGCGCGAGGAACGCTGCAGCGCCACGCGACGGTGGCTCTGGCCCCGCTGCTGCTGGCGGCGGTGCTGGCGACGCCGGCGCACGGCCAGGGCCTGGTGACGCTCTACGAGGCGGCCCGAGGCTACGACGCCACCTACCAGGGCGCACTGGCGCAATACGACGCCAGCATCGCCCGCGCCGCGCAGGCCAAGGCGGGCATCCTGCCGCAGGTCGGCGTGCAGGCGGGCGTCACGCGCACCGACCTGGAGATCGACGTCATCTCCGGCGCGCCGCGCGGCTCGGCCTCGCGCGCCTACACGGCGCAGAACATCGGCATCAGCGCCAGCCAGCCGCTCTACCGGCCGGCCGCCTGGGCCGCCTACGAACAGGGGCAGCGGCAGGCCGGGATCGCACGCACCGTGCTGACGACGGCCGAGCAGGACCTGATCCTGCGCGTGAGCCAGGCCTACTTCGACGTGCTCGCCGCGCAGGACACCCTGGGGCTGGTACGCGCGCAGAAGGCGGCGGTGGCCGAGCAGCTGGCCTCGGCCCAGCGCAACTTCGAGGTCGGCACCGCGACCATCACCGATTCGCGCGAGGCCCAGTCCCGCTACGACCTGGTGCTCGCCCAGGAGATCGCCGCCGGCAACGACCTGCAGGTCAAGCGCCTGGCGCTCGACACGCTGGTCGGCCAGCGCGGCAGCGCGCCGCTGCCGCTGGCGGCGCCGATCGTGCTGCCCACGCCCCTGCCGGCCGACATGGAGGCCTGGGTGACGCAGGCGCAGGATGCGCATCCGGCGATCGAGCAGGCCCGGCTGGGCGTCGACGTCGCCGCGCTCGAGGTGCAGAAGGCCGAGGCCGGCCACAAGCCGACCGTCGATGCCAGCCTGGGCTACAGCATCTCGCGCAACCCCGACGGCACCGCGCTCACCGCCATCGGCACGCGCGCCACCGGACCCAATGTCGGCGTGGTGCTGAACATGCCGCTGTTCGCCGGCTTCGCGACGCAGAACCGCATCCGCGAGACGCTGTCGCTGGAAGCGCAGTCGCGCGCCACGCTCGATGCCACGCGCCGCGGCGTGGCGCAGGCCACCCGCACGGCCTACCTGGGCCTGGTCTCGGGTGCCGGTCAGGTGCGGGCGCTGGAGGCGGCCGAGGCATCGAGCCTCAGCGCCCTGGAGGCCAACCAGCTCGGCTACCAGGTCGGCGTGCGCATCAACATCGACGTGCTGAACTCGCAGAGCCAGCTGTTCCAGACCCGGCGCGACCTGGCCCTGGCGCGCTACAACGTGCTGCTCGGCCACCTGCGCCTGCGGCAGGCCAATGGCACCCTGGCGGCGCCCGACCTGCTGCCGATCGACGCCACGCTGGCACGCGACGCGCGCGCGGCCGACGCCGGGCGAGCCACGAGCGCCTACGCAGCCCCGGCAACGTCAACGACGGCATCGGTGCCAGCACCTGTGCCGAACATGCCGATGGCTGCGCCGACGCCCTCGGTGCCGCCACCGACGCTGCGCTGATTCAGTCCAGCCAGGGTTCCGGGCGTTCGCCGGCGGGGGTGCCCGCCGGCGGCCGGGCCGCTGCGGTCGGTGCGGGTGCCGAAGACGGCATGGCCGGCGCGCCCGTCATGGTCGCCGGACTCGTCGCCGGTGCCGGCATCTCGAGACCCAGCTCGTCCGGGCCGCCGCCGGCCGACTCGCGGGCCGCCGCCGCCTCGACCACGGCCAGCACCGCGGTCGCCGTGCGCTGCGCGGCACCACGATTGGCGGCGGCGAAGCCCTGCGCCGCCTCGGCCATGGTCTCGCGGCGCGCTGGATCGTTGACCAGGGCCAGCGCCGCCTTGACCGCTTGCTCCATGGTCTCGACGCGCACCGAGGCCCCGGCAGCCAGTGACAGCTCGGCCGCCTCGGCGAAATTGAAGGTCGACGGTCCCAGGACCAACGGACAGCGGCAGGCCGCCGCCTCGATCAGGTTCTGCCCGCCCAAGGCCTCGAAGCTGCCACCGAGCAGGGCCGCATCGGCCAGGCCATAGTAGAGCGCCATCTCGCCGAGCGAGTCGCCCAGCCAGATCTCGGATGGCGCCGGCGCGCCGGCGACGCTGCGCCGCGCGACCGCGAAGCCGCTCTCCTCGATCAGCGCGGCCACCTCGTCGAAACGCTGCGGATGGCGCGGCACGATCATCCACTGCACGGCGGCGACCTGGCGCGCGATCGAGTCGATGCCGGTCTGCGCCGGGGGCGGCGCCGCATCGCCCGCACCGAAGCGCTTGAGCACGTCCAGCAGCAGGCGCTCCTCGCCCTCGCGCGAGCTCGCCAGCACCACCAGCGGCTTGGGCAGGGTGCCGCGCAGGGCGCGCGCCGTGGCGAGCTGGCGCGCATCGGGCGTGGCATCGAACTTGAGGTTGCCGTAGATGCCCTCGACCTTGGCGCCGAGCGACACCAGCCGGTGCGAATCGGCCTCGGTCTGGGCCCAGACCGCGGTCAGCGCCGAATACGCCGGACGCGACAGCCAGCGCAGGCGCTCGGCCGCGGCCAGCGACTTCTCGCTCAGCCGGGCATTGGCCAGCACCAGCGGGATGCCGCGCGTCCGGCAGGCATCGACCATCACCGGCCAGACCTCGGTCTCCATCAGCACGCCGATGCGCGGCGCGAAGCGGTCGAGGAAGCGGCCGACGGCACCCGGCTCGTCCCACGGCTGCCAGACCTGCAGATCGCCCGGCTGCAGCAGCTTGGCGCCCTCCTCGCGGCCGGTCGCCGTGCCATGCGTGAGCAGGATCGGGATGTCCGGATGCTGGCGCCGCAGTTCGGCGATCAGGATCGCCGCCGCGCGCGTCTCGCCGAGCGAGACCGCATGCACCCAGCAGCCGCCGGTGGCATCGGTGTCGGCCGGCAGCGACGCGTAGTGGCCGAAGCGTTCCTCGACCGCGACCGCATAGCCGGGCTCGGCCACGGCGCGGCGGCGCAGCTTGCGCCGGACCAGGGGTTGAGCGAGACGGGTAAAGGCGCCATAGAGGCGCAGCAGCATCGAGGGCACGCGGAAGGGATTTCGGTCGCTGGGGCTCGTGGAGGAAAAGGGATCAGTGCGCCGCTTCGGCGATGGTCGCGTCGGGCTTGACCGTCTTCAGGAAGGTCAGCATCTCGCTCTCGATGCGTTCGAGCGCCGCCTGCGTCTGGCCCTCGAAGCGCATCACCAGCACCGGGGTGGTGTTGGAGGCGCGGATCAGACCGAAGCCGTCGGGCCAGTCCACGCGCACGCCGTCGATGGTCGAGAGCTTGGCCGGCGCCGCGAAGTTCGCCGTCTTCACGAGCTGATCGACCAGCGTGTGGGGCTCGCCCTCGGCGCACTTGACGTTCAGTTCGGGGGTCGAGAAGCTGGTCGGCAGGCCATCGAGCACGGCGCTGGCATCGGGGCTCTGGCTGAGGATCTCCAGCAGGCGGCAACCGGCATAGGTGCCGTCGTCGAAGCCGAACCAGCGCTCCTTGAAGAAGATGTGGCCGCTCATCTCGCCACCCAGGGGCGAGTCGATCTCCTTCATCTTGGCCTTGATGAGCGAATGGCCGGTCTTGAAGATCATCGGCACGCCGCCGGCGGCCTCGATCGCCGGGCCCAGGCGCTGCGAGCACTTGACGTCGTAGACGATGGTGCCGCCCGGCACGCGCGAAAGCACGTCCTGCGCGAACAGCATCATCTGGCGGTCGGGATAGATGTTGTTGCCCTCGCGCGTGACGATGCCCAGGCGATCGCCATCGCCATCGAAGGCCAGGCCGAGTTCGGCATCGCCGGACTTCAGCGCCGCGATCAGGTCGACCAGGTTCTCCGGCTTGCTCGGATCGGGATGGTGGTTGGGGAAGTCGCCATCGACCTCGCTGAAGAGCTCGGTCACCTCGCAGCCGATGGCGCGCAGGATGGCCGGTGCCGAAGCGCCGGCGATGCCATTGCCCGAATCGACCACGATCTTCATCGGGCGCGACAGCTTGATGTCGCCGACGATGCGCTGCTTGTAGTCCTCCAGCACATCGACCTTGCGCACGCTGCCGCCCTCGGCGAGCTGGGCGCTGCCGGCTTCCATCACGCGGCGCAGCGACTGGATCTCATCGCCATAGATGGCACGTCCGGCCAGCACCATCTTGAAGCCGTTGTAGTCCTTCGGATTGTGGCTGCCGGTGACCTGGATGCCGCTGGTGGCGAGCGTGTGCGCGGCGAAATACAGCATGGGCGTGGTGACCGCGCCGACATCGATGACTTCGACGCCCGTGGCCACCAGGCCGCGGATCAGGGCCTCGGACAAGGCCGGTCCCGACAAGCGACCATCGCGGCCGACCGCCACGCTCTTCTCGCCCGCCGCGCGCGCGGCACTGCCGAAAGCCCGGCCGAGCGCTTCCGCGATCTCCGCGTCGAGCGTGGTGGGGACGACGCCCCGGATGTCGTAGGCCTTGAAGATCGATGCGCTGATTTGCATGGGTATGCCCCAAAAGTTCTCGGGAAAAACGAGGCGCCATTGTAGGCATGTGCTTCCGCCAGTCGGATGTCCGGAAACGGCCAGTACCGGCCGAAGGCGCCCGTAAGATGGGCCGAATGACAACAACTTCTCAGGTTCCCTCGCTCTCCGAGCTGCCCGCCGGCCTGGGCGGCGATGCCTGCTACCGGGCCATGCAGGCCCATGACGCGCGCTTCGACGGCTCCTTCTTCACGGCGGTCACCTCGACCGGCATCTACTGCCGCCCGGTCTGCCGGGTGCGCCTGCCATTGCGCGAGAACTGTCGCTTCTACCGCCACGCGGCGCAAGCCGAAGCCGCGGGTTTCCGGCCCTGCCTGCGCTGCCGGCCGGAACTGGCGCCACGCGCGGCGAGCTGGTCGACCGAGGACGCCTCGACCATCCTGGCCCTGCAGGCCGCGCGCCTGATCGACGAGCCCGATGCCTGGCACCTCGACGGTCCCGGCGCCGCCGATGTCGCCATGCGCCTGGGCGTGAGCGATCGCCATCTGCGACGCATCTTCGAGGCGCGCTTCGGCGTCTCGCCCTTGCAGTACCTGCAGACACGGCGCCTGCTCGCGGCCAAGCAGCTCATCGCCGACACCCGCCTGCCCATGGCGCAGGTGGCACGCGCCAGCGGCTTCGCCAGCGTGCGCCGTTTCAATGCCGCCTTCGCGGCGCACTACGGCCTCAATCCGAGCGGCATGCGACGCGCCGGTCGCCCGGCGGCGCGCCTCGGCGAAGGTGGCGGTGGCGGTGGCGGTGGCGGTGGCGGCGGTGGCGGTGGCGGTGGTGACGGCGATGCCGAGGCCGGCGCGATCGAGGTGCGACTCGGCCTGCGGCCACCCTACGACATGGACGCCATGCTCGAATTCCACGCCCGTCATGCGCTCAAGGGCATGGAGAGCGGCGGTGCGAACCTGGCGGAGCCCTTCGTCCGCACCCTGCGCATCGAGCATGCCGGCCGCACCCATGCCGGCTGGCTGCGGCTGCGCTTCGATCCCGAACGCGAGCAGGCACGGCTGACGGTCAGCGATTCGCTCGCGACGGTGCTGCCGGTGGTCATCAGTCGCGCGCGCGCATGGCTCGATCTGGATGCCGAACCCTTGGCGATCAATGCCGTGCTCAACGCGCCGTTCCCGCAGGGCGACGGCCTGCGCGTGCCCGGCACGCTCGACGGCTTCGAGATGGCCGTGCGCATCGTGCTCGGCCAGCAGATCTCGGTGGCGGCGGCCCGCACCATCGGCGGCCGCCTGGTGATGGCCTTCGGCGAGCCGCTGGCCACGCCCTTCGAAGGCGTCGACCGGTTGTTTCCCACGCCCCAGGCCCTGCTGGCGGCGAGCAGCGAGGGCCTGGGACTGCTGGGCATCGTGCGCCAGCGCCAGGGCGCGCTGCAGGCCCTGGCGCGCGAGACCCTGGCCGGCCGGCTGGCCCTGCATCCCGGCGCCGACGTGAGCGCCACACTCGCCGCCCTGCATGCGCTGCCGGGCATCGGCGACTGGACCGCGCAATGCATCGCCATGCGCGCCCTGCGCTGGCCCGATGCCTTTCCCTCGGGCGACGTGGCGCTGCAGAAGGCCATGGGCGTCTCCTCGGCGCGCGCGGCGGCCGAAGCCTCGCTCCCCTGGCGCCCCTGGCGCAGCTATGCGGTCCTGCGCGCCTGGCAGACCCTGGCGCCCGCCGTGGCCGCCAAGGCGCCGCTGGAACCGGTGCCCGATCGCGCGTCCGGGTCGGCGCCGCTCGCCGCCGCCACGACCCGCACGACCCGCACGACCCGCACGACCAGGAAGAAGGGACCGACGCCATGAGGTTCAGGACCGACACGATCCACGCCACCCACATCGACACCGCGCTGGGCGGCGTGCTGCTCGCGGCCACCGACCTCGGCCTCTGCGGCCTGTGGTTCGACGCCCAGCGCCACGCGCCCCGCACCATCGGCTGGCGCATGGATGTGGCGCATCCGGTGCTGCGCGCTGCCGCTTCGCAGCTGACCGACTATGTCGAGGGCCGACGGCGGGTCTTCGACCTGCCGCTGGACCTCTCGCACGGCACCGCGTTCCAGCAGGCGGTCTGGCAGGAACTGCGCGCGATCCCGCGCGGCGCGACCCTCAGCTATGGCGCGATCAGCCAGCGGCTGGGACGGCCGATGGCGACGCGCGCGGTCGGCGGCGCGGTCGGGCGCAATCCGATCAGCGTCGTCGTGCCGTGCCATCGCGTCGTCGGCGCGAGCGGCGCGCTGACGGGCTATGCCGGCGGCCTCGACCGCAAGCGCGCGCTGCTGGCGCTGGAGAGCGCCGGATGAGCCGATCCGAGTCCGCCACGACCCTGGCTCCCGCCGCCGACGGTCCCGACGCCGCCGCCACCGGTCCGGCCGCGCCATCGCGGCGCTGGATCGTCGACCTGGTGCTGCTCGGCGCGCTGTGGGGCGCATCGTTCCTGTTCATGCGCATCGCCGCGCCCGAGTTCGGCGCGCTGCCGGCCGCGACGATGCGCGTCGCCATCGCCACCCTGGTGCTGGTGCCGCTGATGCTGCTGCGCGACCAGGGGCCGGCGCTGCTGCGGCACTGGAAGCCGATGCTCGGCATCGGCATCCTCAACTCCGGCCTGCCCTTCGCGCTGTTCTGCTTTGCCCTGCTCACGCTCACCAGCGGCGCGGCCTCGGTGCTGAACGCGACGGTGCCGCTGTTCGGCGCGCTGGTGGCCTGGGCCTGGTTCGGCGAGCGCCCCTCCGGCGCGCGCATCGCGGGGCTGGTGATCGGTTTCATCGGCGTGGCGATGCTGGCGAGCCGCAGCGTCGGCTTCCACGCCGATGCCGCGGGCAGCCTGCGCGCACCGCTGCTGGCCATCGGCGCCAGCCTGGGCGCCTGCGTCTGCTATGCCATCTCGGCCAGCGCGGCGCGGCGCCATCTGGCCGGACTGCCATCCCTGGCGAGCGCGGCGGGCAGCCAGATCGGCGCCACGCTGTTCCTGGCCGTGCCCGCCCTCCTGACCTGGCCGACGCGACTGCCGAGCGCGCAGGCGTGGCTCGCCGTCGCCGTGCTGGGCATCGCCTCCACCGGCTTCGCCTACGTGCTGTTCTTCCGCCTGATCGAGACCGCCGGCCCCGCGCGGGCCCTGACGGTGACATTCCTGGTGCCGGTGTTCGCGGTGGCCTATGGCGCCGTGTTCCTGCACGAGCGTGTGACGTCGTGGATGCTGCTGTGCGCCGGCGTGATCATCTGCGGCGTGTCGCTGTCGACCGGGCTGGTCCGTCCGCGCCTCGCGCGGCGCGGTGGGTGAGTCCGGCACCGCTCAGATCGCGCTGGCCACCACGTTGACCGACAGCGCCAGCACCAGCATGTTGAAGGCGAAGGCGAGCACGCTGTGCACCAGCGTGACCCGGCGCAGCCGCGACGTCGTCACCTGCACGTCGGAGACCTGGGAGGTCATGCCGACGACGAAGGAGAAGTAGACGAAATCGAAGTAGTCGGGATCGGGCTTGCCGGGGAAGTCGAGGCTCGGCTCGGCGCCCTGTCCGAGGCGCCGGTCCCGCAGCTCCTGCTGGTAGTAGCGGTGCGCGTAATGGAAGGCATAGACGGTGTGGATCAGCAGCCACGAGGTCGCCAGCGCCGTGAGCGCCAGCACGATGTGGCCGGCGCGTTCGAGGCCGGCCATGTCCTTGACCTGCTGCAGCAGCATCGCGATGGCGGCCACGCAGGCACCGACGGCCGTCACCATGACGGCCAGGATCATGGCGTTGGGCGGGTCGAGCGACTGGGCACGGGCGCGCGTGCGCTCGGCGTCGAAGGTACGGCACAGCCAGAAGGCCAGCGCCAGGTACACGCCGGCACCGGCGCTCCAGCCGAGCAGGCCGCGCGCGACACCGCCCAGCGGCCAGGGAACGAAGCCGACCGCGAGTCCGGCGATGGCGCCATAGGCGAGCCGGCGCAGGCCGGGCGCCTGGATGAGGGACGGGTGCATGCCACGACTCTAGTGCGCTCGCCTGACGGGAAGCGGACCGCGCCGCGCGACCTCAACCGCCGGCCAAGCGGACGTCGAGCGAGCCGATGCCGTCGAAGGTCACCGAGGCCGCGGCATCCGGCCGCAACGGAATCAGGCCGCACCAGGTGCCGGTGGTGACGATCGTGCCGGCGGCGACGGTCTTGCCGCCGCGCGTGACGTGGCGCAGCCAGCTCGGCAGCAGCCATTGCGGCGCGCCGAGCGAATGACTGCCGGTGAAGACGGCGGGCTCGCTGCCCTCGATGTTCACGCGGCAGACCTGGGTCGACCAGTCACGGGATTGATAGGGCACCCATTCGCCCAGCGCCAGTGCGCCATGCGACTGGAAATCGGCCAGCTTGAGGAGCGCGACGGTGCGTCCGACATCGTCCCAGCGCGAGTCGACGATCTCGACCGAGACGGCCATGGCATCGATGAGCGCGTCGACGCCATCGGCGGTGAGTTCGCTGGCCATCGCGGGCGTCACGTCGCGCCCCAGGCGCAATGCGATCTCGGCTTCGAAGCCGGGGATGTGGAAGGCCATGTCGGCGAAGCGCGCCGGACCGGTGCGCACGCCCGCGCCCGGCAGGGGCGCATGGGTGAGCGTGACGTCGCGGGAGGCGCCGCCCGACTTCCAGCGCGCCGGGATTTCCGAACCGAAGAGGCCCAGCGCCCGGCCGACGGCATCCTGGACCCAGTAGGCCTGCGAGGCATCCGACAAGGCATCGCGCCAGGCCGCTCCCTCGACGACGTTGCCGGCATGATGGGCCGACGCCAGCGCCTCGACCAGGCCATCCAGTGTGTTC
Organism: Variovorax sp. PEI5; assembly: GCF_056679935.1. Lineage (NCBI taxonomy): Bacteria > Pseudomonadati > Pseudomonadota > Betaproteobacteria > Burkholderiales > Comamonadaceae > Variovorax > Variovorax sp. PEI5. Next base: position 347,830 of record NZ_CM155257.1, on the reverse strand, counting down.
AGCTTCATGGCATTCCCGCTTTCCCGAAGAGCCCCGCGCGCGGATGGCGGTGGCAGAAACGAAAAAAGGGCCCAAGGGCCCTTCTGAACGACGCTGCTGAAATGTGGAGCGGGATAAGAGACTCGAACTCTCGACCTCAACCTTGGCAAGGTTGCGCTCTACCAACTGAGCTAATCCCGCACTTCAAAGCGACTCGGATTATAGGGGGCAAAAAATGTCTTTTTATTTCAGTGTCGAAGAAATTTTCGTCCCGACGGCCTGGGACAAAAAGTCCGTGGCCTTCATCGGGCACGGCGCGGGAGAATGGCGGCCACGCGCCGGGCGGCGGCTTCCGACCCCTGGGGTCCCTCACGATCCGACTCACATGCATTTGACAGTCCCATCGATGGGCGGCAGGCACCGACATCTCGTCGCCGGCGTCCTCGGCTGCCTGCTGGCCACGGCGGGGCCGGCAACGGCCGCTCCGGTGGCGGCGCCAGCCACCATTCCCGCCACGTCCCACGGGGTGCCGGACACCATCGGCCAGCGCGTCGCCGCCTGCATCGCCTGCCACGGGCGCGAGGGCGCGATCGGCAACGGCGCCTTCTATCCGCGTCTGGCGGGCAAGCCGGCGGGCTATCTCTACAACCAGCTGGCGAGCTTCCGCGACGGGCGCCGCTTCAACTCCGACATGACGCACCTGGTGCGCCACCTCTCCGACGACTACCTGCGCGAGATCGCCGCTTACTTCGCCGGGCTCGACCTGCCCTACCCGGACACGCCATCGACCAGCGACGCCACGCCGGCGACACTGGCGCGCGGTCGCGAGCTCGCCCTCGAGGGCGATGCCACGCGCGGTGTTCCGGCCTGCGTGCAATGCCATGGCGCGGCCCTGACGGGCGTGCAGCCCGGCATCCCGGCGCTGGTGGGCCTGCCGCGCCTCTATCTCTCGTCGCAGCTGGGCGCCTGGCTCACCGACAGCCGCCACGCGCTGCCGCCGGACTGCATGCGGGAGGTCGGCCGCCGGCTGACCACGGCGGACATCAACGCGGTGGCCAGCTGGCTCGCGATCCAGCCGGTCCCGGCGACGGCCAAGGCGGTCGCCGCCCTGCCCCGGCCGCTGCCGCTGCCCTGCGGTTCCATGCCCCGCGCCGCCGACGCGCGAACACCATGACGGCGAGGTCCGGGATGCGCCGTCTGGTGGTCGTGCTGCTCGCGTCGCTGGCATTGACCGGGCTCGCCGGTGGCGCACTGGTGGCGCTGAACCTGCGCGGCGAGGAACCGGTCGCCATGCCGGCGGTCGCCTTCGAGGCGACGCCGGCGCAGGTCGAGCGCGGGCGCTATCTGGCGCTGGCGGGGAACTGCGCCGGCTGCCACACGCAGCGCGGCGGCGCCCCCTACGCGGGGGGCCCGGGCATCGAGACGCCCTTCGGCACCGTCCACGCCAGCAACCTGACGCCCGACACCCGCCATGGCATCGGCGACTGGAGCGCGGGACATTTCTGGCGCGCCATGCACCACGGCCGCTCGAAGGACGGCCGGCTGCTCTACCCGGCCTTTCCCTATCCGAGCTTCACCCGCGTCACGCGCGAGGATTCCGACGCCCTCTACGCCTACCTGCGCAGCGTGCCGCCGGCGGCGGTGCCGAACGCGCCGCATCGACTGCGCTTTCCCTACGACACGCAGCTCGCGCTCGCGGTCTGGCGGGCGTTGTCGTTCGAACCCGCCAGCTTCGTCGCCGATCCGGCGCGGACGGCCGAATGGAATCGCGGCGCCTACCTGGTCGACGGCCTGGGCCACTGCATCGCCTGCCACGGCACGCGCAACTCGCTGGGCGCGACCGAGACGTCGCGCGGCCTCGCCGGGGGACTGATCCCGGGCGAGAACTGGTATGCCCCCTCGCTGGCATCGAACCGCGAGGCCGGCGTGGCCGACTGGGAGTTGCGCGACATCGTGCAGTTGCTGGGCAGCGGCACGTCGCCGCGTGGATCGGTGATGGGACCGATGGCCGACGTGGTCCACGGCAGCACGCAGCATCTGGGCACGGCCGACCTGACGGCGATGGCGACCTACCTGCGGGAGCTGCCGGCCGCCGCCGCCGTCGAGGTGGCCGCCGCTCCGGCCACGCCCCGCGCCGCGCCCGAGCGGCGCGACGCCGGCACCATGGAACGCGGCGCGCGCATCTACGACCAGCGCTGCGCCTACTGCCATGGCGATGCCGGCCAGGGCGCGCCCGGCGCCTATCCGCCGCTGGCGGGCAATCGGGCCGTCCTCATGACGACACCCGTCAACCTGATCCAGATCGTGCGCCAGGGTGGCTTCCTGCCCGCCACCGCGGGCAACCCGCGGCCCTACGGCATGCCGCCGTTCGGCCAGGTGCTCGACGACGGCGACATCGCGGCGGTGCTGACCTATGTGCGTGGCGCCTGGGGCAACGACGCGCCGGCGGTGTCGCTGCAGGCGACCATGCGGCGCTGAGGATGCTCCGGGCCGGGCTCAGGCATGGCAGGCGCAGGCCTCGCCATGCGCGGCCGACACCAGTTCCCCCAGGATGCCGCACTCCTGCGCCCGGTGGCCCTGCGAGCACTTGCCACGCAGCACGCTCAGCTGCGTCTCCAGCGCCCGCAGGCTGTCCAGGCGCGCACGCACGCGTTCGATCTGCCGATCGACCAGTTCGTTGATGTCGCCGCAGTCGGCCTCGGGCCGCAGCGTGAAGTCGAGCAAGCGCTGGATGTCGGCCAGCGGCATGTCCAGCGCGCGGCAGTGGCGCACGAAGGACAGGCCCTCCAGGTGCTCCGGTCCGTAGCTGCGATAGCCATTCGCCTCGCGTCGGGGCGCCGCCAGGATCCCCGAGCGTTCGTAGAAACGGATGGTGCCGACATCGACGCCGGTCGCGCGGCTCAGATCGCCGATCTTCATGGGATGCCCCTGGTGACAGAACAGGCTCCGATGCTAGTGGCTTGACCCTGCAGCGGGTACAGGGTGTGCAATGCCTTCCCTACCACCGAGGTTTCATGGCACGCCGACACACGCACGACATCGAGCCCGCAGCCGCGAGCGATCTTCCGCATCCGCATCCGCACGACACCACCGCGCCGAACCACCACGAGGGCGCCGACGCCGGCCCGGGCGCGGTTCCGGCCGCCTGCTGCACGCCGGGCGAGCCGACACCCGGGCCCCTCGTCCTCGCGCCGTGCTGCGGGGGCGCATCCTCCGGCGGCCCGATCACCGACGACGGCGCCAGCGCTCCGACGGGCGCGGGGCGCCATGTCTTCCGGATCCCGACGATGGATTGCAGCATCGAGGAATCGGAGATCCGGCGCCTGGTCGAGCCGCTGCCGGGCATACGCGGACTGCACTTCGCGCTCTCGCGGCGGCAATTGCGCATCGATGGCACCGACGAAGCGGTGCCGGCGGCACTCACGGCGATCCGCAAGGCCGGCTTCGCGCCCGAGCCGGTCGTGGCCGGCGCGCCCCCGACCGGCGCTGGACCTGGGTCCGACCACGGGCACGCGCATGGGCATGGGCATGGGCATGGGCATGGGCATGGGCATGCCCATGGTCCGGACGACGAGAAGCACGGCGCCGGCACGGGCGGCCTGGTGCGGCTGGGCACGGCGCTCGGGCTGGCGCTGGTCGCCGAGGGCATGGCCTGGTTCGCGCCCGGCACCACCGCCTGGACCGCGGCCGGCATGGTGGTCGCCGCGTTCGCCATCGGCCTGGCCGGCCTGGAGACCTATGGCAAGGGACTCACGGCCCTGCGCCACGGCAGGCTCAACATCAACGCGCTGATGTCGGTCGCCGTCACCGGCGCCTTCCTGATCGGCCAGTGGCCGGAGGCGGCGATGGTGATGGCGCTCTATGCCATCGCCGAGCTCATCGAGGCCCGCGCCGTGGACCGGGCACGCAACGCGATCAAGGGACTGGTCGACCTGGCGCCGGCCGAGGCCGAGATCCGGCAGGCCGATGGCGGCTGGCGCCGCGTGGCCGCCGCCGGCGTGGCCGTCGGCGCCGTGGCGCGCGCGCGGCCGGGCGAACGCGTGGCCTTCGATGGCATCGTGACGCGGGGCCAGGGCAGCATCGACCAGGCCCCGGTCACGGGCGAGAGCATCCCGGTCGACAAAGGCCCGGGCGATGCCGTCTTCGCCGGCACGGTCAACCAGAACGGCGAACTGGAGTTCCGCGTCACCGCCGCCGCCAGCGACTCCACGCTGGCCCGCATCATCCACGCCGTCGAGGAAGCCCAGGGCACGCGGGCGCCGACGCAACGCTTCGTCGACCGCTTCGCGGCCATCTACACGCCGGCCGTGTTCGCGCTGGCGCTGGCCGTCGCGGTGCTGCCGCCGCTGCTGCTGGGCTGGGGCTGGCTGGCCGCGCTCTACAAGGCGCTGGTGCTGCTGGTCATCGCCTGCCCCTGCGCGCTGGTGATCTCGACGCCGGTGACGGTGGTCAGCGGCCTGGCGGCGGCGGCGCGCCGGGGCATCCTGATCAAGGGCGGCACCCACCTGGAGGAAGCGCGCCGGCTGAAGGCCGTGGCGCTCGACAAGACCGGCACCCTGACCGAAGGCAAGCCGGTGCTGGTCGATTTCCAGCCGTGGGGCGACACCGACGCGACCCGGGTCCGGCACGCGGCCATGCGTCTCGCCGCGCGCTCCGACCATCCGGTGTCCCGGGCGATCGCCGCCGGACTCGTCGCCCAGTCGTCCACGGCGGTGCCATCCGGTCCGGAGGACGATGTCGGCGACTTCCGCGCCCTGCCCGGCCGTGGCGTCGAGGGCCTGATCGACGGCCGTCCGATGGTGCTGGGCAACCTGCGCCTGATGCGCGAGCGTGGCCAGTCCAGGCCGGCCCTGGAGGCGGTGCTGGCGGTCCACGAGATCGAGGGCCGCACCGTCACGCTGCTGGCCGACGCGAGTGGCGTGCTCGGCCTGTTCGCCGTCGCCGACACCTTGCGGCGCAGCGCCGTCGACGCGGTGGCGCAGCTGCGCGCGCTCGGCGTGACGCCGGTGATGCTGACCGGCGACAACCTCGCCACCGCCCAGGCCGTCGGTCGCGCGGCCGGCATCGACGACGTGCGCGGCGGCCTGCTGCCCGAGGACAAGCTCGCCGCCATCCGCGAGCTGCGCCAGCGCCATGGCCCGGTCGCCATGATCGGCGACGGCATCAACGACGCCCCGGCGCTGGCGCAGGCCGACATCGGCTTCGCCATGGGAGCCGCCGGCACCGACATCGCCGTCGAGGCGGCCGATGTCGTGGTCATGAACGACGACCTCGGCCGCATCGCCGAGACCGTGCGGCTGAGCCGGCGCACCCATGCCGTGCTGTGGCAGAACATCGTGCTGGCGCTGTCGATCAAGGTCGTGTTCTTCGTGCTGGCGGTGTTCGGCGACGCGACGATGTGGATGGCCGTGTTCGCCGACATGGGCGCGAGCCTGCTGGTGGTGGCCAACGGCCTGCGCCTGCTGCGCGCCGCGCGACCGGCGCCGCCGGTGGCCGTCGGGTCGGCGGGTCGGCCCGACGCGGGGGCCACGTCCGTCACGCGCCGTTGCGCGGACCGCAGATGATGATCGCCGCGCCGCACAGGCAGACGGCGACGCCGACCCAGTCGGTGGTGGACGGGCGGATGCCATCCACCCAGCGCAGCCAGGCCAGCGCGACGCCGATGTAGACCCCGCCATAGGCCGCGTAGACGCGACCGGCGGCGGTCGGATGCAGGGTCAGCAACCAGACGAACAGCGCCAGGGCGAGCGCCGCGGGCAGCAGCAGCCATGCCGAGCGGTCCTGTCGCAGCCAGAGATAGGGCAGATAACAGCCGACGATCTCCGCCAGCGCGGTGATCGCGAAGAGGGCCAGGGTCCGGAGGATGTCCATGCGGGCACGATGGCTCGGCGGCCCGGCAGCACGACTGCCGGTCGAACCCGGGTCGTCAGTCGATGCGCGCGCCCGAGGCCTTCACCACCGCGCCCATCGTGTCGTAGTCGGCGCGCAGCAGCTTCTGGAACTCCTCGGCGCTGGAGGTGCGCGGCTCCACGCCCAGGCGGGTGAAGCGCTCCTTCATGGCCGGCTCGGCCATCACCTGGTTGACCGCGGCATTGATGCGATCGATCTCCGCCTTCGGCATGCCCGCCGGTGCCAGCAGCCCGATCCAGGAATCGAAATCGTAGCCCGACAGACCGCTTTCCTCGACGGTGGGCAGGTTCGGCAGGAACGGACTGCGGCGCCTGCCGGTGGACGCCAGCGATTTCACGCGCGCGTCGTTCTGCAGGCCGATGACGCCGATGCTCGAGGAGATCACGGCCTGCACGCGGCCGGCGAGCACTTCGTTGACCGCCTCGCCGGTGGACTTCATCGGGATGTGCGTCATCTGCAGTCCGGCCTTGGCGAGGAAGGCGGCCATCGCCAGGTGCGTGGCGCTGCCGTTGCCGGCCGAGGCGTAGTTGTAGCGGCCGGGGTTGGCCTTGACCTCGCGGATGAAGTCGGCCGTGGTGGCGGCGCCCAGCGCGCTCGAGACCATCAGCACATAGCCGGCATTGCCCACGCTGGCGACGCCGACGAAATCCTTCAGCGTGTCGTAGGGCAGCTTGGCGTAGAGATGGCCGGCGATGTTGTGGCTGGCAGCGGCCAGCACCAGCGTGTTGCCATCCGGCGGCGACTTGGCGACGAGCGAGGCGCCCACCGTGCCGCCGGCGCCGGCGCGGTTTTCGACGATGACGCTGGCGTTGAGCGCCGCACCCAGCTCGTTGTTGATCGAGCGGGCGATGGTGTCCTGCACCGCGCCGGTGCCGAACGGCACCACGATGCGGATCACGCGCTGGGCATGCGCGGGCGCGGCGGCGCCGACCAGCGCCAGGGCCAGCAGACCGGTCGATACGAAGGCGGAAAAGGAGCGGCGGGCGCGCAGGGGTGAGGACATGGTGCGGGGGACTTTCAGGAGGATGCGTGAGCGCGGGAAACGCCAGGGAAGCGCCACGACGAGGGCGTGCGCCGGCACGCCCCGCCGCTCATTCGGTGACCGGCATCCAGCGTTCGACCAGCTTCGCGAAGTAGCTGGCGCCGATCGGGATGATGTCGTCGTTGAAGTCGAACGAGGTGTTGTGGATGATGCAGGGTCCCGGGCCATGGCCGTCGAGGCGATGGTCGCCGTCGCCGTTGCCCAGGAAGGCATAGCAGCCCGGCCGGGCCTGCAGCATGTGGGCGAAGTCCTCGGCACCCATCACGGCCGGGAAGTCGGTGGTCACCATGCCCTCGCCCACCACCTCGCGCATGACATCGGCCGCGAAGCGCGCTTCTGCCGGATGGTTGACCACCGGGGGCGAGGCGCGCACGAAGCTCACCTCGGCGCTGCACTCGTGGGCCCGCGCGATGCCCTCGGCCAGCGCGCGCACGCGCTCCTCGATGCGGTCGATCGCGGCGACGGAGAAGGTGCGCACGGTGCCGCCGACGGTGGCCGTGTCGGGGATGACGTTGGGCGCGTCGGAACCCTGGAGCTGCGTGACGGCCAGCAGCGCGCGCTCGGTGCTGGCGATGACGCTGGGCACCACCGTCTGCAGGGCCTGGGCCAGCGCGATCACCGCCTTGACCGGATCGATGCCGGTGTGCGGCAGCGACGCATGCGTGCCGCGACCGCGCACGGTGACCTTGTAGGTATTGCTCGACGCCATCAGCGCGCCTTCGTTGAGCGCGAAGCGACCGACCTCGCCGACCGGGAAGTTGTGCAGCGCGAACACCGCCTCGCACGGGAAGCGCTCGAACAGGCCGTCCTGGATCATCTTCTTCGCTCCGGCCTTGCCCATCTCCTCGGCCGGCTGGAAGATGAAATGCACCGTGCCGTCGAACGGGATGCCGTGCTGCGCCAGGTGCCAGGCCGCGGCCAGCAGCATGGTGGTGTGGCCGTCGTGGCCGCAGGCATGCATGCGCCCGGCATGGGTCGACGCATGCGCGAAGCGATTGGCCTCGTGCATCGGCAGGGCATCCATGTCGGCGCGCAGGCCGATGGTGCGGCCCGAGGTGCCGCGCCGCAGCACGCCCACCAGTCCGGTGCCGGCGATGCCGCGATGCACCTCGATGCCCCACTCCGCGAGCAGGCGCGCGACCTGGTCGGAGGTGCGGTGCTCCTCGAAACCGAGTTCGGGATGGGCGTGGATGTCGCGGCGGATGGCGACGAAGCGGCTCATGTCCGCGAAGGGGTCGGCGATGTTCATGGTGGTGCGATGGCTCGTGCAAGAAACAAGCCATGCATTCTGGGGGCAGCGCCCGACGTGGACCCGGGACGAAGATCCAGGATCGATCGGAAGAAGAAATCGGGATGCGTCGGAGATGGGTCGAAGATGCGGGGCAAGGTGCTGCGGCGAGTGGCCGTGACCTTGCGGATCTTCCTGTTTGGTGGGCGGTCCAGGTTTCGAACCTGGGACCCCAGCAGTGTGAATGCTGTGCTCTACCCCTGAGCTAACCGCCCCTGCAACCTGCGCGTTGCGCGCCTGCTGCTGAAAACTGTCTTCGCCGTGCAGCGAAGCCAGCGATTATGCCACAAGCTTTCAGGCTTGCGACTCCAGCCGGCGAAAAAGCGTCTTGCCCTTGCTCGCCTTGTCGAGCTGCGCGAGCAGGTCCTCATGGGCGGCGAGTTCGTCCTCGGCCGGCGCGATCACCGGCAGCGTGAAGCGGCGCAGGTCGACCGCCACGACCACGCCCTGGGTCGGTTCGTCGACGGCGGCATCGATCAGCAGCGCGTCCTGCCCGCGCGTCAGATTGATGTAGACGTCGGCCAGCAACTGCGCATCGAGCTTGGCGCCATGGAAGGTGCGGTTGGAACGGTCGACGCCGAAGCGGTCGCACAGGGCATCGAGCGAATTGCGCTTGCCCGGATAGACCGACTTGGCCATGGCCAGCGTGTCGGTCACCTCCGCCACGAAGGTGCGCAGTGGCGGCAGGCCGACGAGCTCGAGCTCCTTGTTCAGGAAGCCGACGTCGAAGGCGGCGTTGTGGATGATGAGCTCGGCGCCACGCAGGTAGTCGACCACGTCGTCGGCCAGCGTGGCGAACTTCGGCTTGTCGCGCAGGAAGTCGGTCGTCAGGCCGTGCACCTTCAATGCGTCCTCGTGGCTCTCGCGCTCGGGATTGAAGTAGATGTGCAGGTCGTTGCCGGTCAGCTTGCGGTTGAGCAACTCGACGCAGCCGAGCTCGATGACGCGGTCGCCGTTCTCGGCGGACAGGCCGGTGGTCTCGGTGTCGAGGACGATCTGACGCGACATCAGTGGTTTTCCTTGGCGTGGTTGATCGAGTACTTGGGAATCTCGATGGTCACGTCCTGCTGGGCCAGGATCGCCTGGCAGCTCAGGCGGGACTGCGGCTCCAGGCCCCAGGCGCGGTCGAGCAGGTCGTCCTCGATCTCCTCGGACGGGGCGAGCGAGCCGAAGCCCTCGCGCACGACGACGTGGCAGGTGGTGCAGGCCGCGCTCATCTCGCAGGCGTGCTCGATGTCGATGTGGTTGTCGAGCAGGGCCTCGCAGATCGAGGTTCCCGCCGGGGCGGTGACTTCGGCGCCCTGCGGGCAGTACTCGGGATGGGGAAGGATCTTGATCTTGGGCATCGGACGGTGGTTCTAGAGAGATTCGAGCTTGCGGCCGGACAGCGCCCGCGCGATGCCCCGGTTCATGCGCTGCGCGGCGAACGCCTCGGTGCCATCGGCCAGCGCCTTCGTGGCGGCTTCGATGGCGGCCGCGTCAGCGCTCGCCGCGCGGGCCTCGTCGAGCGTCCGCAGCAGCCGTTCGACCGCATCGCGTTCATCGGCCTCGAGCAGGTCGCCATCGGCTTCCAGCGCACCACGGGTGGCGATCAGCATGCGCTCGGCATCGACTCGGGCCTCCACCAGGGCACGCGACTGCATGTCCTGCTGCGCCGTGGCGAAGCTGTCCTTCAGCATGGTCGCGATCTGGTCGTCCGACAGGCCATAGGAGGGCTTGACGGCCACGCTGGCCTCGACGCCGCTGCCCTGCTCGCGCGCGGCGACCGACAGCAGGCCATCGGCATCGACGGTGAAGGTGACGCGGATGCGCGCCGCGCCGGCCGCCATGGGCGGGATGCCGCGCAACGTGAAGCGCGCCAGGCTTCGGCAATCGGCCACCAGGTCGCGTTCGCCCTGCACGACGTGCAGCGCCAGGGCGGTCTGGCCGTCCTGGTAGGTGGTGAAGTCCTGCGCCATGGCGGTCGGGATGGTCTGGTTGCGCGGCACGATGCGCTCGACCAGGCCACCCATCGTCTCGATGCCCAGCGACAGGGGGATGACGTCGAGCAGCAGCAGGTCGTCGGCGCCGCCGTTGCCGGCGAGCTGGTTGGCCTGGATGGCGGCGCCGAGCGCCACCACCTCGTCGGGATTCAGGTCGGTCAGCGGCGCGCGGCCGAAGAACGCCGCCACGGCCGCCCTCACCTGCGGCATGCGGGTGGCGCCACCCACCAGCACGATGCCCTGCAGGTCGTCGGGCTTGAGGCGCGCATCGCGCAGTGCCTTGCGGACCGCGGCGATGGTGCGGTCGGTCAAGGCCCGCGTGGCCGTCTCGAAGTCGTCGCGCGTGAGGTCGCAATGCGCCTCCACGCCAGCCAGGCGCGCCGTGAACGACACGACGGGCGCGTCGGTCAGGGCCTCCTTGGCCCGGCGCGCGGCCACCAGCAGCGCGGCGCGGTCGCCATCGCTGCCGGCCTGCCGCCCCAGCCGCGCGAGGGCCAGGTCGGCCAGCGCGTGGTCGTAGTCGTCGCCACCGAGCGCCGAATCGCCTCCCGTGGCGATGACCTCGAAGACGCCCTGGGCGAGCCGCAGGATCGAGATGTCGAAGGTGCCGCCCCCCAGGTCGTAGACCGCGTAGACGCCCTCGCTGGCGTTGTCCAGCCCATAGGCGATGGCCGCCGCCGTGGGCTCGCTGATGAGGCGCAGGACATTGAGGCCGGCGAGTTGCGCGGCATCCTTGGTCGCCTGGCGCTGGCCTTCGTCGAAGTACGCCGGCACGGTGATGACCGCGCCATGCAGGGCCTCGTCGTCGAAGGTGTCCTCGGCGCGGAAGCGCAGCGTCGCCAGGATCTCGGCGCTGATCTCGACCGGCGACTTCGCACCGGCGATCGTGGTCACCGTCAGCATGCCGCCATCGTCGGCGAGGCGATAGGGCATCGCCTCGCGATGGGTGATGTCGGCGGCACCGCGGCCCATGAGCCGCTTGACGGAGGTGATGGTGTTGGCCGGATCGTCGGCGCGGGCCGCCAGCGCCTCGTGGCCGATCTGTCGCCGGTCGCCGGCGAGATAGCGCACCGCCGATGGCAGGAGCACGCGGCCCTGCTCGTCCGGCAGACATTCGGCCACGCCGTTGCGTACCGCCGCGACGAGCGAATGCGTGGTGCCCAGGTCGATGCCGATCGCCACGCGACGCTGATGCGGGTCGGGCGCCTGACCCGGTTCTGAAATCTGTAGGAGTGCCATGGTTCTATTGTCCCAAGCGATCGGCTCGGTTCTCGACATCGTGCGCAAAGCGCTCGATGAACATGAGGGCTCTCACCTGCTGCGCGGCCGCGGGGTGGTCGCCCTGCTCGTCGATCAGCCGGTCGAGCGACGACAGCGCGCGGGCACGGCCGGCCTCGACCTCGTCGTGCAGCCGCTCCACCGCCTCGGGCGTGGTGGCGTCGTCGAGCGCCTCGCGCCACTCCATCTGCTGCATCAGGAAATCGGTCGGCATCGCGGTGTTGCGCTCCGCGTCGACCTCGGCGCCATGGAGCTCGCACAGGTAGGCCGCGCGTCGCACCGGGTCCTTCAGGCGCTGGTAGGCCTCGTTGATGCGCACCGACCACTGCATCGCCACGCGCTGCGCCGCCGGGCCCTGGGCTGCGAAGCGATCCGGGTGCGCCTCGCGCTGGAGTTCCTTCCAGCGCGCATCCAGCCCTCCCCGGTCCTGCGCGAAGGTCGCCGGTACGCCGAAGAGTTCGAAGTCGGTGTCGTTGAGATTCATGGCAGACAAAAAAATGCCGCCAGCGGGCGCGGCGGCTTGCATTCGATCGGGGCACGAGGCGAAGGCCTCGTCGCCCCGGGGCCGTAATGGCTCAGATCCTGAAGCTCTCGCCGCAACCGCAACGGTCGCGCTCGTTCGGGTTGTTGAACTTGAAGCCCTCGTTGAGGCCTTCGCGCACGAAGTCGAGCTGCGTGCCATCGATGTAGGCCAGGCTCTTGGGATCGACCAGCACCTTGACGCCCTGGTCCTCGAAGATCACGTCCTCGGGAGCGAACTCGTCCACGTACTCCAGCTTGTAGGCCAGGCCCGAGCAGCCCGTGGTCTTGACGCCCAGCCGCACGCCGACGCCCTTCCCCCGCTTGCCGAGGTACCGGTTGACATGCCGCGCGGCCGAGGGAGTGAGCGTCACCGCCATGTCAGTGGACCGCCGCTGCTTCTTCGGCAACGGCCGGGGTGGCGCCGGAGCCGGCGGCGACATGCTTCTGCTTGTAGTCGAGCACGGCGGCCTTGATCGCGTCCTCGGCCAGGATCGAGCAATGGATCTTGACCGGCGGCAGTGCCAGTTCCTCGGCGATCTGGGCATTCTTGAGCGCGGCCGCCTCGTCGAGCGTCTTGCCCTTGACCCATTCGGTCACGAGCGACGACGAAGCGATGGCCGAGCCGCAGCCATAGGTCTTGAAGCGCGCGTCCTCGATGACGCCGGTTTCGGGATTGACCTTGATCTGCAGCTTCATGACGTCGCCGCAGGCCGGCGCGCCGACCATGCCGGTGCCGACGGAGTCGTCGCCCTTTTCGAACGAACCGACATTGCGGGGGTTTTCGTAGTGGTCGATGACCTTGGGGGAGTAAGCCATGGTGGGATCCTTTTGATTTCGTCGTGAGGTCGTGCGCGATCGGTCAGTGGGCGGACCACTGGATCGTGCTGATGTCGATGCCGTCCTTGAACATCTCCCACAGCGGGCTCAGTTCACGGAGCTTGGCGACGTTGTGCCGGATGGTGGAGACGGCATAGTCGATCTCCTCCTCGGTGGTGAAGCGGCCGATCGTCATGCGCAGGCTGCTGTGGGCCAGCTCGTCGCTGCGTCCCAGGGCGCGCAGCACATAGCTGGGCTCCAGGCTGGCCGACGTGCAGGCCGATCCGCTGGAGACGGCCAGTCCCTTGATGCCCATGATCAGCGACTCGCCCTCGACATAGTTGAAGCTGATGTTGAGGTTGTGCGGCACGCGGTGTTCCATGTCGCCGTTGATGAACACCTGTTCGACATCCTTGAGTCCATCGAGCAGACGCTTCTGCAGGGCGCTGGCCTTGGCGAGGTCGTCCTTCATCTCCACGCGGGCGATGCGGAAGGCCTCACCCATGCCCACGATCTGGTGCGTGGGCAGAGTACCCGAACGCATGCCGCGCTCGTGGCCGCCGCCGTGCATCTGCGCCTCGAGCCGCACGCGCGGCTTGCGGCGCACGTACAGCGCGCCGATGCCCTTGGGACCATAAGTCTTGTGCGAAGCCAGGCTCATCAGATCGATGGGCAAGCGGGTCATGTCGATCTCGACCTTGCCGGTGGCCTGGGCGGCGTCGACATGGAAGATCACGCCCTTCTCGCGACACAGGTTGCCCAGCGCCACGACGTCCTGGATCACGCCGATCTCGTTGTTCACGAACATCACGCTCGCCAGGATGGTGTCGGGGCGGATCGCGGCCTTGAAGACCTCGAAGTCGAGCAGGCCGTTCTCCTGGACGTCGAGGTACGTGACCTCGAAACCCTGGCGCTCGAGCTCGCGCATGGTGTCGAGCACGGCCTTGTGCTCGGTCTTGACCGTGATGAGATGCTTGCCCTTGCCCTTGTAGAACTGGGCAGCGCCCTTGATGGCCAGGTTGTTGGATTCGGTCGCGCCGGAGGTCCAGACGATCTCGCGCGGATCGGCACCGATGAGTTGCGCGACTTCACCGCGCGCCTTCTCGACCGCTTCCTCGGCTTCCCAGCCCCAGGCGTGGCTGCGGGATGCGGGATTGCCGAAATGCTCGCGCAGCCACGGGATCATGGCGTCGACGACGCGCGGATCGACCGGAGTGGTGGCGCCGTAATCGAGATAGATGGGGAAATGAGGCGTGACGTCCATGGCTGGCTCTGGCTGGCGTGAATGGCTGGAATGGAAGGAGGCGGTTCGATGCGTCGGCAGGTCGGTCGCGCGTGTGGTCCGAGGACCCCACCTGCCGCCACCTGCGCGAAGGTCAGGACTTGGCGAAGGCGTTGCCCAATGCGAAGACCGAATTGGGTGCATTGACGCGGATAGGCTTGACCACCGGCTGCGCCGAGATGGCGCGCTTGACGGCGGGCTTGTTCTCGATCTGCACGCCCTTGGCGATCTGGTCGTCGACCAGCTTCTGCAGCGTGACCGAATCGAGGAACTCGACCATCCGCTGATTGAGCGAGGCCCACAGCTCGTGCGTCATGCAACGGCCGGCTTCGCCCAGGCAGTTCTCCTTGCCCGCGCAGTGCGTGGCATCGATCGGCTCGTCGACCGAGACGATGATGTCCGCGACCGTGATCTCGGCCGCCTTGCGGCCCAGGCTGTAGCCGCCGCCGGGTCCCCGGGTGGATTCAACCAGCTCGTGACGGCGAAGCTTGCCGAACAGCTGTTCGAGATAGGACAGCGAAATCTGTTGGCGCTGGCTGATGGCCGCCAGCGTCACCGGGCCGGTGTTCTGGCGCAGGGCCAGGTCGATCATCGCGGTGACTGCAAAACGACCTTTGGTTGTGAGACGCATCGAAAGCTCCTTGTGTGCTTCGTAAATGGACATCACAGCCCGCGGGGGCTGGATGGCGCGGTCTCCGCCTCTTCCGGTCGCCTCGCCTTCAATTCAGGTCGGGGACCGGGTCTTCATCGCGAAGTTATTGTTGTTGACTAATTCGCTCAAGTATACCATCAAGACCTGTACGCTGCTCGGGTTAACCCACATCCAGGCTCGTGCTGCTGTAGTCCAAATGCGCGACAACTTTCAGATGACTGCGATGTTGTCGCCCCCACTGGCGCCGAAGGCCTGTTCGCGCAGGATCGAAAGCTGATCGCGCACCCGCGCCGCCTTCTCGAATTCGAGATTGCGGGCGTGTTCCAGCATCTGCTTCTCCAGACGCTTGATCTCGCGCGAGATGTCCTTCTCGCTCATGTCCTCGACCTTGGCGCGGTCGAGTTCCAGGCGTTCGGACTCGCGTCCGCTCTTCTCGCTGTAGACGCCGTCGATGAGGTCGCGCACCTTCTTCACGATGCTGCGCGGCGTGATGCCATGGGCCTCGTTGTGGGCGATCTGCTTGGCGCGCCGGCGTTCGGTCTCGTCGATGGCCTTCTTCATCGAATCGGTCATGCGGTCGGCGTACAGGATGGCGCGTCCGTTCAGGTTGCGGGCGGCGCGACCGATGGTCTGGATCAGGCTGCGCTCGGCGCGCAGGAAGCCTTCCTTGTCGGCATCGAGGATCGCCACCAGCGAGACCTCGGGGATGTCCAGTCCCTCGCGCAGCAGGTTGATGCCCACCAGCACGTCGAAGGCGCCCAGGCGCAGGTCGCGCAGGATCTCCACGCGCTCGACCGTGTCGACGTCGCTGTGCATGTAGCGCACCTTGACGCCGTTGTCGCCCAGGTAGTCGGTGAGCTGCTCGGCCATGCGCTTGGTCAGGGTGGTGATGAGCACGCGCTCGCTCTTGTCGACGCGCAGGCGGATCTCGCCCAGCACGTCGTCGACCTGGTGCGTGGCCGGACGCACCTCGACCAGCGGGTCGACCAGTCCCGTCGGACGCACGAGCTGCTCGACGACGTTGCCGGAGTGGTCCTTCTCGTACTGCGCGGGCGTCGCCGAGACGAAGATGCACTGGCGCATGCGCGTCTCGAATTCCTCGAAACGCAGCGGCCGGTTGTCCATGGCCGACGGCAGCCGGAACCCGTACTCGACCAGCGTCGTCTTGCGCGCCCGGTCGCCGTTGTACATGCCGCCGAGCTGGCCGATCATCTGGTGGCTCTCGTCCAGGAACATCAGCGCGTCCTTGGGCATGTAGTCGGTCAGCGTCGCGGGCGGCTGCCCGGGCGCGGCGCCGGAGAGATGGCGCGAGTAGTTCTCGATGCCCTTGCAGTGCCCGATCTCGGCGAGCATCTCGAGGTCGAAGCGGGTGCGCTGCTCGATGCGCTGCGCCTCCACCAGCTTGCCCTGGGCGACGAATTCCTTGAGACGGGCATCGAGCTCCAGCTTGATCGATTCGACCGCCGTGAGCACCTTGTCGCGCGGCGTCACGTAGTGGCTCGACGGATAGATCGTGAAGCGCGGGATCTTCTGCCGGATGCGCCCGGTGAGGGGGTCGAACAGCTGCAGCGATTCGATCTCGTCGTCGAAGAGCTCGATGCGGATGGCGAGCTCGCTGTGCTCGGCCGGGAACACGTCGATGGTGTCGCCGCGCACGCGGAAGGTGCCGCGCGAGAAGTCCTGCTCGTTGCGCGTGTACTGCATGCGGATCAGCCGCCCGATGACGTCGCGCTGACCGATCTCGTCCCCGACGCGCATGATGAAACGCATCTGGGTGTAGTCCTCGGGCGTGCCGATGCCGTAGATGGCGCTCACCGTCGCGACGATGATGGTGTCACGCCGCTCCAGCACGCTCTTGGTGGCCGACAGCCGCATCTGCTCGATGTGCTCGTTGATCGAACTGTCCTTCTCGATGAACAGGTCGCGCTGCGGCACGTAGGCCTCCGGCTGGTAGTAGTCGTAGTAGCTGACGAAGTACTCGACCGCGTTCTTGGGAAAGAACTCGCGGAACTCGCTGTAGAGCTGCGCGGCCAGCGTCTTGTTGGGGGCGAAGACGATCGCGGGCCGGCCCATGCGCGCGATCACATTGGCCATGGTGAAGGTCTTGCCCGAGCCGGTGACGCCCAGCAGGGTCTGGAAGACCTCGCCGTTCTCCAGGCCCTCGACCAGGCCCTCGATGGCGGCGGGCTGGTCGCCGGCGGGGGGATAGGGTTGGAACAGCTCGAACGGCGATCCCGGGAAGCTCAGGAAGGTGCCTTCCTTGAAGGGACCCGTGGGATCGGCGGCCGGGGACGGGGAGATGACTTCGGTGATGGGAGGCATGGCGTGTCCGTGGCAGTTGGCGGGCGGTCGGTAAAATTCAAGGCAACCTGAAAGCCTAATCCAGCTTCGGGGCCAGAGCCAGAGGCCGACCGGCCTCGTTGGCGATCCGAATCATCCTGAGGACTTCTCCCATGTCTATGTTCACCGCCGTCGAGATGGCGCCCCGCGACCCCATCCTGGGGCTCAACGAACAGTACGCCGCCGACGACAACCCCAAGAAGGTCAATCTCGGCGTCGGCGTCTACTACGACGACAACGGCAAGCTGCCGCTGCTCGCCTGCGTGCGTTCGGTCGAGGAGGACATGATGAAGGCGCCGAGCGCCCGCGGCTATCTGCCCATCGATGGCATCGCGGCCTACGACGCCGCCGTCAAGGGCCTGGTCTTCGGCGCCGACAGCGAGCCCGTCACGTCCGGCCGAGTCGCCACGGTGCAGGCCATCGGCGGCACCGGCGGCCTGAAGGTCGGCGCCGACTTCCTCAAGCGCCTGCGTCCGGACGCCAAGGTGCTGATCAGCGATCCGAGCTGGGAAAACCACCGCGCGTTGTTCACCAACGCCGGCTTCGTGGTCGAGAGCTATCCCTACTACGACGCCGAACGGCGCGGCGTCGACTTCGACGCCATGCTCGGCGCGCTGGACGCCGCGCCGGCGGGCACCGTGGTGGTGCTGCATGCCTGCTGCCACAACCCGACGGGCTACGACATCACGCCCGAGCAATGGGATCGCGTGGTCGAGGCGGTGAAGCGCAACGACCTCGTCGCCTTCCTCGACATGGCCTACCAGGGCTTCGGCAACGGCATCCAGGAAGACGGCGCGGTCATCGGGAAGTTCGTCGATGCCGGTCTGACCTTCTTCGTGTCGACCTCGTTCTCCAAGAGCTTCAGCCTCTATGGCGAGCGCGTCGGCGCGCTGTCGGTGCTGTGCGCCGACAAGGAGGAAGCAGCCCGCGTGCTGTCGCAGCTCAAGATCGTGATCCGCACCAACTACAGCAACCCGCCGATCCACGGCGGCGCGGTGGTGGCCGCCGTGCTCAACGACCCGGCGCGCCGGGCCGTGTGGGAAGGCGAACTCGCCGAGATGCGCACCCGCATCAAGGCGATGCGCCAGAAGCTGGTGGATGGCCTGAAGGCGGCCGGCGTGCAGCAGGACATGAGCTTCATCACGAAGCAGATCGGCATGTTCAGCTATTCGGGCCTGACGAAGGACCAGATGGTGCGCCTGCGCAGCGAGTTCGGCGTCTATGGCACCGACACCGGGCGCATGTGCGTCGCCGCGCTCAACAGCCGCAACATCGACCACGTCTGCCAGAGCATCGCCAAGGTCGTCTGACCCCGGAGCGGGCCGGAACCCTTCCATCGGCTAGGGCCCTCCCCCTACCATGGCATGCCGGTGTGTTGATATATTGCACCGCAACAATTTCAACAACAGTTCCATACAGGTCCAGCTCCCATGCTCTATCAACTCTATGAAGCCCAGCGGTCCCTGATGGAACCGCTGACCGATTTCGCCCAGGCCGCGTCGAAGCTCTACAGCAACGACAAGTCCCCCTTGTCGCACCTGCCGATGGCGCAGCGCATGGCCGCCGGCTACGACCTGCTCTTCCGCCTGGGCAAGGACTACGAGAAGCCTGAATTCGGCATCAAGAGCGTGAAGGTCGGCGGCAGCGACGTCGTCATCCAGGAAGCCATCGCCCTGGACAGGCCGTTCTGCGAGCTGCGCCGCTTCAAGCGCTTCACCGACGAGCCGAGGGTCCTGGAACAGCTCAAGAAGCAGCCCGTGGTGCTGATCGTCGCGCCGCTGTCGGGCCACTACGCCACGCTGCTGCGCGACACCGTGCGCACCATGCTGCAGGACCACAAGGTCTACATCACCGACTGGAAGAACGCCCGCACGGTCCCGCTGTCGGACGGCGCGTTCCATCTCGACGACTACATCAACTACGTGCAGGAGTTCATCCGCCTCCTGCAGGCCGAATATGGCAACTGCCATGTCGTCAGCGTGTGCCAGCCGACCGTGCCGGTGCTCGCGGCCGTCTCGCTGATGGCGAGCCGCGGCGAGCAGACGCCCCTGTCGATGACCATGATGGGCGGCCCCATCGATGCCCGCAAATCGCCGACCTCGGTCAACAACCTGGCGATGAACAAGAGCTTCGAGTGGTTCGAGAACAACGTCATCTATCGCGTGCCGCAGGGCTTTCCCGGCACCGGTCGCCGCGTCTATCCGGGTTTCCTGCAGCACACCGGCTTCGTGGCCATGAATCCGGACCGCCACGCGACCAGCCACTACGACTATTTCAAGAACCTGATCAAGGGCGACGATGCCAGCGTCGAGGCGCATCGCAAGTTCTACGACGAGTACAACGCCGTGCTCGACATGGATGCCGACTACTACCTGGAGACCATCCGCACCGTCTTCCAGGACTTCCTGCTGGTGCAGGGCACCTGGGACGTGATCGGCGTCGATGGCGAGGTGGAGCGCGTGAAGCCGGCGGACATCACCCAGGCCGCGCTGCTGACGGTCGAGGGCGAGCTCGACGACATCTCGGGCTCGGGCCAGACGCGCGCGGCGCACGACCTGTGCACCGGCATCGCCAAGGACCAGCGGCGCCACCTCGAGGTGAAGGGTGCCGGCCACTATGGCATCTTCAGCGGTCGCCGCTGGCGCGAGACCGTCTACCCGGCGGTCACCTCGTTCATCCTGGCGCACGACCAGGCGCAGAAGCGCGCGCTCTCCCAGGAGCCGGCGACGGACGTCACGGCCGAGGACAAGGTGAAGATCGAGGCGCCGAAGGCCAAGGCCAAGCTCAAGGCGAGCGGCCGGACCGGTCGCGCGATCGCATCGCAGCCCAAGGCCGCGGCTCCGAGCGCATCGACGAAGCAGGCAACGCCGGCGAAGTCGGCCCAGGCCGCCAGGTCCGTCGGGACGGTGGAAACCGCGACGGCCGTCCAGGCCGGGAAGACCACGCGCACCACGAAGCGCGCGCCGGCATCGCGCGCGAAGCCGGCGGCTGCCGCCAGCGCGCCGGCGCTGGCCAGGTCCCCCGAGGCAGCGGCCGATGCCCAGGTCGCGCTGTTCCAGCCGAATGCCGGCGTGGAAGCCGTCACCTCGGTCCTGACCGAATCCATCGGCAATGCCCAGGCGGCATTGCAGGACGGCACCGTGAAGGCCGTGGAAGCCGCCACGTCCGCCATGGTCGACACGGCGCAGGCCGTGGCCGATGCCGTATCGGTACCGACGGCACGCCGTCAGGCGACCTCGGCGGCGGCGGCCAGGACGGCAGGCGATCGCGCCATCGCCAAGGCGGCGACGCCCGCGCGTCGCGCCGCCCGGCGGTCCTGAGTTCCACGCGCATGCCCGCCATGAGGCCGGATCCGGGCATGCCGTCGCTGGTCGAACGCATCGACGCCGCCCTCCCGCAGACGCAATGCACGCGATGCGGCTATCCCGATTGCCGCGCCTATGCGCAGGCCATCGCCGGCGAGGGCGCGGCCATCAACCGCTGTCCACCGGGCGGTGTCGAAGGTATCGAACGCCTGTCGATGCTGACCGGACATCCCGTCCTGCCGCTCGATGCCACCTGTGGCGACGAAGGACCGCGCACCCTGGCGGTCATCGACGAGGCCTGGTGCATCGGCTGCACGCTCTGCCTCGATGCCTGCCCCACGGATGCCATCCTGGGCGTCAACAAGCGCATGCACACGGTGGTGGAAGCCCATTGCACCGGTTGCGAACTGTGCATCCCCGTCTGCCCCGTCGACTGCATCGAACTCGAGGTGGCGACACCCGGATCGAGCGGCTGGCAGGCCTGGTCGGCATTGCAGGCCGACATCGCGCGCCAGCGTTATGGCATCCACCGGGCCCGGCGCGAGCGCGACGCGGCGCGGGCCGCGGCACCATCGGCGGCTCTGGCTCCCCCGGACGCGGATGCTGCGGCGGTTCGCAAGCGCGCGGTCATCGAAGCCGCGCTGGCACGGGCCGCGGCGGCGCGGCGCGATGCGCCATCTCCCGGCGGCTGAAGGGCCCTCGCGCTCAGGAAACGGCGGGGCTCGCAGCGGCCAGTGCCGCGAAGGCCCGCACCACCTCGGGTGGCGCCTGCACCATCTCCACCAGCACGCCCTCCCCGGCGATCGGGAACTCGTCGCTGGCCTTGGGATGCAGGAAGCAGATGTCGAAGCCGGCCGCGCCCTGCCGGATGCCGCCCGGTGCGAAGCGCACGCCCTGCCCCGTCAGCCACTCGACGGCGGCCGGCAGATCGTCGATCCACAGGCCGATGTGATTGAGCGGCGTCGCGTGGACGGCGGGCTTGGCATCGGGGTCGAGCGGCTGCATGAGATCGACCTCGACCTTGAATGGACCCCGGCCGATGACGCAGATGTCCTCGTCGACGTTTTCGCGTTCGCTCTTGAAGGTGCCCGCCACCTCCAGACCGAGCATGTCGACCCACAATCTCCGCAATCGCAGCTTGTCGAGGCCGCCGATGGCGATCTGCTGGATGCCCAGCACCTGGAACGGACGCGACGGGGTGTTCATGTGGTGACCTCGGAGGAAGCGGCGACGCGATGGCCATTGAGCCCCAGTCGGGCCAGGAGCCGGACGTCGGCCTCGACCTCCGGATTGCCCGTGACCAGCAGCTTGTCGCCATGGAAGATGGAGTTGGCCCCCGCCATGAAGCACAGGGCCTGGACCGCGTCGCCGAGTTGCTGGCGGCCGGCCGACAGGCGCACGCGCGCGCGCGGCATCGTGATGCGGGCGACCGCGATCACGCGCACGAAGTCCAGCGGATCGATCGGCTCGCTGTCGGCCAGCGGCGTGCCGGGCACCCGCACCAGACTGTTGATCGGCACCGAATCCGGATAGGGCTGCAGGTTGGCCAGCTGGGCGATCAGGCCGGCACGATGCACCGGCGTCTCGCCCATGCCGACGATGCCGCCGCAGCACACGCCGATGCCGGCCTCGCGCACGTGGCGCAGGGTATCGAGCCGATCCTGGTACATGCGGGTGCTGACGACATCGGTGTAGTACTCGGGCGCGGTGTCCAGGTTGTGGTTGTAGTAGTCGAGTCCGGCATCGCGCAGTGCCCCGGCCTGATGCGCCTCCAGCATGCCCAGCGTGGCGCAGGTCTGCAGTCCGAGGTCCTTCACGGCGCCGATCAGCTCGGCCATCTTCTCGATGTCTCGATCCTTGGGCGCGCGCCAGGCGGCGCCCATGCAGAACCGGGTCGCTCCCGCGTCCCTGGCGGCCTGGGCGGCGCGCCGCACCTCGTCGACCGCCATCAGCTTGCCGGCCTGCACGCCGGTGTCGAACTCGGCCGACTGCGGACAGTAGCCACAGTTCTCCGGGCAGCCGCCGGTCTTCACCGACAGCAGCGTCGCCAGTTCGATCGTGCCTTCCGGCCAATGCGCGCGGTGCACGCTCTGCGCCTCGAACAGCAGGTCCAGGAAGGGCTTGTCCAGCAAGGCCTGGATCGCCTCGACGGTCCAGGGCCGCGCCGGTTCGACCACCGGGCTCGACGCCGGCGCCGGGCGGTGCAAGGTCACCGTCTTCAGATCGTTGGCACCCATCAGACGAACTCCAGGATGACCTGGTCCACCGCCAGCGAATCGCCCCTGGCGGCCGAGATCGCGCCGACCACGCCGTCGCGCGCGGCGAACAGGACGTTCTCCATCTTCATGGCCTCGATCACGGCCAGCTTCTCGCCGGCCTGCACTTGCTGACCCGGCTGCACCGCCACCTCCACGAGCAGCCCCGGCATCGGCGACATCAGGAACTTGCTGAGGTCCGGCGGCGCCTTGTAGGGCATGAGTTCGTGCAGTCGCGCGCCCAGCGGCGACAGCACCATGGCGTCGATGCGGGTGCCGTGGTGCGCCACGCGCAGCGCGAGCGGATTGCGGCCCGCGCCGCGCTCGACCTGGGCGAAGAACGGCCGGTCGTTGACGATGCCCTCGACGCGTGGATCGCCCAGCGTCGCCGTGCTGTCGATCTGGTAGGTCTTGCCATTGACCTGCACCGCGCTGGAACCGGTCTTGCCCTTGAAGTCGGTGACCGACACCGGCGTGTGCGCGTTCTCGCCGCCGGCACCCAGGGTGACGACGACGAAGCGCTCGCCGACCTTGACCCCGTGGCCTTCGAGCTGGCCGCTGATGCCCGAGGCACGCGCCCGGTAGCGCCGATGCATGAACGCCGCGAGCGCGACGAGGAAGTCGGGATCCTCGTGCACCACGTCCTCGGCGCGGAAGCCCTGGCCGTAGTGCTCGGCGATGAAGCCGGTGTTGAAGTCGCCAGCGACGAATTTCGGATGCGCGAGCAACGCGGCCTGGAACGGGATGTTGCTGCCGACGCCGCGGATGACGAAGGCGTCGAGCGCCTCGCGCATCCGCGCGATCGCGTGCGCGCGGTCGCGGCCGTGCACGATCAGCTTGGCGATCATCGAGTCGTAGAACATCGGGATCTCGCCGCCGTCGTAGACGCCGGTGTCCACGCGCACGCCATAGAGGTGCTCGGTGTCGGCGGCGAACATGGTTTCCCTGGGCGGCTGGAACTTCACCAGCCGGCCGGTGGACGGCAGGAAGTTGCGAAACGGATCCTCGGCGTTGATGCGGCACTCGATGGCCCAGCCCTCGCGTTTGACCTCGGCCTGCGTCAGCGGCAACGGCTCGCCGGCGGCCACGCGGATCATCAGCTCCACCAGATCGAGCCCGGTGATGCACTCGGTCACCGGATGCTCGACCTGCAGGCGCGTGTTCATCTCCAGGAAGTAGAAACTCTGGTCCTTGCCGACCACGAACTCCACCGTGCCGGCGCTCTGGTAGTTCACGGCCTGGGCCAGCGCCACCGCCTGCTCGCCCATCGCGCGACGCGTGGCGTCGCTGATGAAGGGCGACGGCGCCTCCTCGATCACCTTCTGGTGGCGACGCTGGATCGAGCATTCGCGCTCGTTGAGGTAGATCACGTGGCCCTGCGAATCGCCGAGCACCTGGATCTCGATGTGACGCGGCTCCTCGACGAACTTCTCGATGAAGACCCGGTCGTCGCCGAACGAGTTGCGCGCCTCGTTGCGGCACGAGGTGAAGCCCTCGAAGGCCTCCTTGTCGTCGAAGGCCACGCGCAGGCCCTTGCCGCCGCCGCCGGCCGACGCCTTGATCATCACCGGATAGCCGACGTCGCGGGCGATCTCGACGGCGCGCTCGGCCGTCTCGATGGCGTCGTTCCAGCCGGGGATGGTGTTGACCGCCGCGTCCTTGGCCAGCTTCTTGGAGGCGATCTTGTCGCCCATCGCCGCGATGGAATGGTGCTTGGGGCCGATGAAGACGATGCCCGCCTCCTCCACCTCGCGTGCGAAGGCCTCGTTCTCCGACAGGAAGCCGTAGCCCGGATGGACCGCCTCGGCGCCGGTCTGCCTGCAGGCCTCGATGATCCGGTCCGCGCGCAGGTAGCTCTCGCGGCTGGGCGAGGCGCCGATGTGCACGGCCTCGTCGGCCAGCTCGACATGGCGCGCGTCGCGGTCGGCGTCGGAATACACCGCCACGGTCGCGATGCCCATCTTGCGGGCGGTCTTGATGACGCGGCAGGCGATCTCGCCGCGGTTGGCGATCAGGATTTTCTTGAACATGTGCCTGTCTCCGGTCTCACAAGGGGATGTTGCCGTGCTTGCGCCACGGGTTCTCGAGCTTCTTGTCGCGCAGCATCACCAGGCTGCGGCAGATGCGGCGGCGCGTCTCGCTCGGCAGGATCACGTCGTCGATGTAGCCGCGCGTGCTGGCGACATAGGGATTGGCGAAGCGGGCCTTGTACTCGGCCTCGCGGGCGGCGAGCTTCTCGGGATCGTTCTTGTCCTCGCGGAAGATGATCTCGACCGCGCCCTTGGCGCCCATCACCGCGATCTCGGCACGCGGCCAGGCCAGGTTGACGTCGCCGCGCAGATGCTTGGAAGCCATCACGTCGTAGGCGCCGCCATAGGCCTTGCGGGTGATCACGGTGATCTTGGGCACCGTGCATTCGGCATAGGCATAGAGCAGCTTGGCGCCGTGCTTGATGATGCCGCCGTACTCCTGGCTGGTGCCGGGCATGAAGCCGGGCACGTCGACGAAGGTGATGACCGGAATGTTGAAGGCATCGCAGAAACGCACGAAGCGCGCGGCCTTGATCGACGAGCGGATGTCCAGGCAGCCCGCCAGCACCAGCGGCTGGTTGGCGACGATGCCCACGCTCTGGCCCTCCATGCGCGCGAAGCCGATGACGATGTTCTTCGCGTAGTCGGGCTGCAGCTCGAAGAAGTCGCCGTCGTCGACCACCTTGGTGATCAGCTCCAGCATGTCGTAGGGCTTGTTGGCGTTGTCCGGCACCAGGGTGTCGAGCGAGGCGTCGGCGCGATCGGCCGGGTCGCCACTCGGGCGCACGGGCGGCTTCTCGCGGTTGTTCAAGGGCAGGTAGTTGTAGAGCCGGCGCAGCATCATCAGCGCCTCGACGTCGTTCTCGAAGGCCATGTCGGCCACGCCACTCTTGGTGGTGTGCGTGAGCGCTCCGCCCAGTTCCTCGGCCGTCACGTCCTCGTGCGTCACGGTCTTCACGACCTCGGGGCCGGTGACGAACATGTAGGAGCTGTCTCGGACCATGAAGATGAAGTCCGTCATGGCCGGCGAATACACCGCGCCACCCGCGCACGGACCCATGATCATGCTGATCTGGGGCACCACGCCACTGGCCATCACGTTGCGCTGGAAGACGTCGGCATAGCCGCCGAGCGAGGCCACGCCTTCCTGGATGCGCGCGCCGCCCGAATCGTTCAGGCCGATCACCGGCGCGCCGACCTTCATCGCCTGGTCCATCACCTTGCAGATCTTCTCCGCGTGGGCCTCGGACAGCGCGCCGCCGAAGACGGTGAAGTCCTGGCTGAAGACGAACACCAGACGGCCGTTGATCATGCCGTAGCCGGTGACGACGCCGTCGCCGGGGATCTTGTTGTCGGCCATGCCGAAGTCGCTCGAGCGGTGCTCGACGAACATGTCCCACTCCTCGAAGGTGTTGTCGTCGAGCAGCAGTTCGATGCGCTCGCGCGCCGTCAGCTTGCCCTTGGCGTGCTGCGCGTCGATGCGCTTCTGGCCGCCGCCCAGACGCGCCTGCGCGCGTCGTTTTTCCAGTTGTTCGAGGATGTCTTTCATGGCGCTGGTTCTGGACGTTGGGGAAGAAAAAAGGAGAGGGATGGGAGAGAGGCGGTCAGGACGCCGGGTCCGCGTCCTGGCGCGCGAGCGCGAGCAGTTCGCGCGCGGCGGTCGAGGGCGCGAGCGTGCCGGCGGTGATGCGCTCGACGGTGTCGGCGAGTTGTCCGCGTACCCGCGGATGCTGGCGGAACGCCTGTTTCAGCCCGGCATCGATGCGCTCCCACATCCAGGCCAGCGACTGCTTCTCGCGACGCGCGGCGAGCTTGCCATGGGTCTCCTGCAGCCGGCGGAATTCCGTGACGGCCTCCCAGAAGGCATCGACGCCGGTGCCCGCCAGGGCGCTGAGCTGCAGCACCCGCGGCTGCCAGAAGCGGATCTCCGCCTCGGGCGATCCGGGCTCGGCGTGCGCCGCCCGCATCGCCTGCGCGTGCGCCGGATTGCCATGGTGGCCGAAGAGGCGCAGGGCCGACGTGATCTGGGACTGGGCGCGCGTCGCGGCATCGCGGTCGAGGTCGGCCTTGTTGATGACCACCAGGTCGGCGATCTCCATCACGCCCTTCTTGATCGCCTGCAGGTCGTCGCCGGCATTGGGCAATTGCATCAGCACGAACATGTCGGTCATGCCGGCGACCGCGGTCTCGCTCTGGCCCACGCCCACGGTCTCGACGATGACGATGTCATGGCCGGCGGCCTCGCACACCAGCATCGCCTCGCGCGTCTTCTCGGCCACGCCCCCGAGCGTGCCCGACGACGGACTCGGCCGGATGTAGGCGCGCTCGTGGACCGACAGGCGCTCCATGCGCGTCTTGTCGCCCAGGATGGAGCCGCCGGAGACGGTCGACGACGGATCGATGGTCAGCACCGCCACGCGATGGCCGCGCTCGATCAGCAGCAGCCCCAGCGTCTCGATGAAGGTCGACTTGCCCACGCCCGGCACGCCGGAGATGCCGAGGCGGAAACTCCGTCCGGTGTGCGGCAGCAGCGCGGTGAGCAGCTCGTCGCCCCGGGCGCGATGATCGGCGCGGGTCGACTCCAGCAGGGTGATCGCCTTGGCGATGGCGCGACGCTGACGCGGCCCCTCGGCCTGGAGCACGTCCTCGGCCGCCACCGGCACGCTCGAAGGACGCATCGTCAGGCCGCCACCGCCGCCCGGATCTGCTCCAGCACGTCCTTGGCGCTGGCCGGGATCGGCGTGCCCGGGCCGTAGATGCCCTTCACGCCGGCTTCGTAGAGCATTTCGTAGTCGCCGCGCGGGATCACGCCGCCGACGAAGACGATGATGTCGTCGGCGCCCTGCTTCTTCAGCTCGGCGATGATGGCCGGCACCAGCGTCTTGTGCCCGGCGGCGAGCGTGGAGACGCCCACCGCATGGACGTCGTTCTCGATCGCCTGGCGCGCGCACTCCTCCGGCGTCTGGAACAGCGGTCCCATGTCGACGTCGAAGCCCAGGTCGGCGAAGGCGGTGGCGACGACCTTGGCGCCACGGTCGTGACCGTCCTGGCCGAGCTTGGAGATCATCACGCGCGGGCGCCGGCCCTGCGCCTCGGCGAAGGCGGCGATCTCGTGCTGCAGCGCCTCCCAGCCCTCGGCCGAGTCGTAGGCCGCGGCATAGACGCCGGTCACCTTCTGCGTGTCGGCGCGATGGCGGCCGTAGACCTTCTCCAGCGCATCGCTGATCTCGCCGACGGTCGCGCGCAGGCGGACGGCGTCGATCGAGAGCGCCAGCAGGTTGCCCTCGCCGCTCTCGGCGGCGGCGGTCAGCGCGTCGAGGGCGGCCTGCACGGCGGCGCCGTCGCGCGTCGCGCGGATCGCCTGGAGCTTGGCGATCTGTCCGTCGCGCACGCGCACGTTGTCGATGGAGAGGCTGTCGATCGCATCCTCGGTCTTCAGCTTGTACTTGTTGACGCCGACGATGACGTCGCGGCCCGAATCGATGCGCGCCTGCTTGTCGGCCGCCGCCGCCTCGATCTTCAGCTTGGCCCAGCCGCTGTCGACGGCGCGCGTCATGCCGCCCATCGCCTCGACCTCCTCGATCAGGGCCCAGGCGGCATCGGCCATGTCCTGCGTCAGCTTCTCCATCATGTAGCTGCCGGCCCAGGGGTCGATCACGCTGGTGATGTGGGTCTCCTCCTGGATGATGAGCTGGGTGTTGCGGGCGATGCGGGCTGAGAACTCGGTCGGCAGCGCGATGGCCTCGTCGAGCGCGTTGGTGTGCAGGCTCTGCGTGCCGCCGAAGACCGCCGCCATCGCCTCGATGGTGGTGCGCACGACGTTGTTGTAGGGGTCCTGCTCGGTCAGCGACCAGCCGGAGGTCTGGCAGTGCGTGCGCAGCATCAGGCTCTTGGGGTTCTTCGGCTCGAACTCCTTCATGATCCGGCACCACAGCAGGCGCGCGGCACGCATCTTCGCGACCTCGAGATAGAAGTTCATGCCGATGGCCCAGAAGAACGAGAGCCGGCCCGCGAACACGTCGACGTCGAGTCCCTTGGCCAATGCCGTCTTCACGTACTCCTTGCCATCGGCCAGGGTGAAGGCCAGCTCCAGCGCCTGATTGGCGCCGGCTTCCTGCATGTGGTAGCCGCTGATGCTGATCGAGTTGAACTTCGGCATCTTGTGGGCCGTGTACTCGATGATGTCGCCGATGATCCGCATGCTCGGCGCGGGCGGGAAGATGTAGGTGTTGCGGACCATGAACTCCTTGAGGATGTCGTTCTGGATGGTCCCGCTGAGCTGGTCCTGCGCCACGCCCTGCTCCTCGGCGGCGACCACGTAGCCCGCCAGCACCGGCAGCACGGCGCCATTCATGGTCATCGACACGCTGACCTTGTCGAGCGGAATGCGATCGAACAGGATCTTCATGTCCTCCACCGAATCGATCGCCACCCCCGCCTTGCCGACGTCGCCGGTCACGCGCGGATGGTCGCTGTCGTAGCCGCGGTGCGTCGCCAGGTCGAACGCCACCGAGACGCCCTGCCCGCCGGCGGCCAGCGCCTTGCGGTAGAAGGCATTGGACTCCTCCGCCGTCGAGAAGCCCGCGTATTGCCGGATGGTCCAGGGGCGCACCGCATACATCGTCGCCTGAGGACCGCGCAGGTAGGGCTCGAAGCCGGGCAGGGTGTCGGTGTATCGCAGACCCTGCAGGTCCGCTGCGGTGTAGAGCGGCTTGACCTTGATGCCGTCGGGCGTGGTCCAGGTCAGTGCGTCCAGGTCGCCACCGGGTGCCGACTTCGCGGCGGCACGCGTCCAGGCGGCGAGGTCGGCGGTCTTGAAGGTCGGTTCGGGCATGCTGATGGCGCCTGCGGCGGATTCGTGGAAGGGGTCGGACGCGCGCCCCAGGGCGCGCATCGAGAGGGATAGAGGAGGAGGCCCCGGTTCCCGGGACGTCGGCGCGGCAGTTTAACGCTTCTGTAATTATTAATTCAATCCATTTTCTGCGGTACATTCGCCGCCATGTCCGCCGCCACCCTCACGCCCCGAGCCCTCTACCAGGAAGTGGCCGAACGGGTGCGTCAGCGCATCTTCAGCCACGAACTCGCTCCCGGCGCCTGGATCGACGAGATGAAACTCGCCGAGGCCTACGGCATCAGCCGCACGCCGCTTCGGGAAGCCCTGAAGGTGCTGGCGGCCGAGGGCCTGGTGACGATGAAGGTACGTCGCGGGGCCTATGTCACCGAGGTATCGCGCCGGGACCTGGCGGATGTCTATCACCTGCTGTCGCTGCTGGAGAGCGACGCGGCCGGCGCCGTGGCGCATGGCGCCTCGCCCGCGCAGCTCGCCGAACTGCAGTCGCTGCACGATCAGCTCGAAGCCGCGGCGGCGGCCGATCAGGTCGACCGAGGCCATTTCTTCATGATCAACGAGCGCTTCCACATGCGCCTGCTGGAGATCGCCGACAACCGCTGGCGCACGCAGATGGTGACCGACCTGCGCAAGGTCATGAAGCTCAACCGCTACGACTCGCTGCTCAAGACCGGACGCATCGAGGATTCGCTGGCCGAGCATCGCGCCCTGATGGACGCGCTGCTCGCGCATGACGTCGATGCCGCGACGGCGCGCATGCGCGAGCACTTCGACAACGGTCTGGAAGCGGCGGCCTGAAGCGCGGGCCGCGAGGCCCTCAGGCAGAGGCGTGGGCGGGCGCGTGCGCCAGCGCCATCACCTCGTGCGGTCCCATCGACTTCAGCCGATGGTCGCTCCAGACCTGGCGCCAGCGGCGCGCTCCGGGCAGGCCGTTGCGCAGGCCCAGCATGTGGCGGGCGATGTTCGACCAGGGCGTGCCGTGACTGGCGGCCTCGCGCACCATGTAGTCGCACATCCACCGCTCGATGTCCTCGCGCGTGCGCTCGACGACGGCTTCGCCGAAGAAGGTCGCATCCCAGCCGGCCAGCCACCAGGGGTTGTGATAGGCCTCCCGGCCGACCATCACGCCGTCGAGCAGCCTCAGGTGCTCATGGACCTGCGCATCGGCGACGATGCCGCCATTGAGCGAGATCCTCAGGTGGGGAAAGTCGTGCTTGAGGCGATGCACCAGCTCGTGGCGCAGCGGCGGGATCTCGCGATTCTGCTTGGGCGAGAGTCCCTGCAGCCAGGCATTGCGCGCATGGACGATGAAGCCCTCGCAACCCGCCTCGCTCACGATGCCGACGAAGTCGCGCACGAAGTCGTAGCTCTCCTGCCGGTCGATGCCGATGCGATGCTTGACCGTCACCGGAATGTCGACCTGGTCGCGCATCGCCTTGACGCCATCGGCCACCAACGTCGGCTCCGCCATCAGGCAGGCGCCGAAGGACCCGCGCTGGACCCGCTCGCTCGGACAACCACAATTGAGATTGATCTCGTCGTAGCCCCATTCCTCGCCCAGGCGCGCGCACTGCGCCAGCTCGGCGGGCTCGCTGCCGCCCAATTGCAAGGCGACCGGGTGTTCCTCGACCCCGAACCGCAGGTGTCGATCGACATCGCCATGGATCAGGGCACCGGTGGTCACCATCTCGGTGTAGAGCAGCGCATGGCGCGACAGCAGACGATGGAACTGGCGGCAGTGCCGATCGGTCCAGTCGAGCATCGGGGCCACCGACAGCACCTTGGCCGGCAGCGCCGGGGCAACGGGCGATCCGGGCGTCATGCCTGTTCCCGCAGTCGATGCTGTTCACCGCACATCTGCACGTACGCCAGGAATTCCTCCAGCTGTGTCGCCTTGTCGAACACGGCGTCGGCACCCTGCGACAACGCGCGCGTCGCGGATGCCTCGACATAGTTGGTCAGCACCACGACCCGCTGGTGTGCCGAGCGTGGCGCACAGATCTTCACGACCTCCATGCCGGATCCCTCGGAGAGAAACAGGTCGACGATGACCAGGTGCCAGAGATGCGAATGCTCGAGCAGCCAGCGGGTGGCCTCGTCCTGGGTGGGCGCGACGCCGACGACGGTGGCGTCGCCGACCTCCTCCAGCATGCCGAGGAGGCCATCGCGAACGGAAAGGTTGTCTTCGACGAGAAAGACGCTGAACGTCATGAACGGAATCGAGAAAGCGGTTGAAAAGATTCA
Source organism: Variovorax sp. PEI5 (assembly GCF_056679935.1). NCBI lineage: Bacteria > Pseudomonadati > Pseudomonadota > Betaproteobacteria > Burkholderiales > Comamonadaceae > Variovorax > Variovorax sp. PEI5. Next base: position 316,056 of record NZ_CM155257.1, on the reverse strand, counting down.
GACCGCTGCGGTGTCCGCTTTCATGGCGGATCCGACGGAACACAGATCATCGGAATCTGCATCGGCGGTTTGGAGAAGGACGGGCCCGGCGCCGTCGACATTGCCGGCTGCCGGGATGTGGACCGAAGCCACGCGACGTGATCGACGTCACCCCTGGCACGGATGTTAATCGTCTTCGCCTTTCAGTCGCGGGGGCCGCCCGGACCGAACATCCGCCGCATGGCAGCCATTCCCGCGACCAGGGCATTCGCATAGGTCCCATAGGGATCGCTGGACGATTCGATCGGCAGGTAAGGCAGGATGTCCTCGATGGTGTAGTCGGCTCCTTCCATCAGCACCCAGTAGAACTCGCCGTCTTCGAGTTCATGCACGGTCAACGCGATATTCCGCAAGTGCGACATAAATTAAAACTTTAGATTTCAGAATGATCGAATCCTAAGGAGCACAGCCTCGTACCGCCAGCGAGAAATTCACGTTTTGATACAAATGTTATTTTATTGCTTACAAACTCCGATGCAAAAGCGTTGACTTCCAGTGTCGTCAAATCCCATGGTTTTCCTACAGTCCACGGCCTTCGATGCCTTAGCCTGTCAGCCACGCTGCCAGAGGGCACGTGACCTGGAATTCGTCTCCACCGTTCTGAGAAGACCTGATGCAAAACTTCACTCTCGACTCCAGCATGACAGCTGCCATCGGCGGGGCCTTCTACCCGACAGGCCATTCGTTCATCATGTTTCCGGATGCCGGCGATGCGCGCGCGGTAGGCCAGAAGTTGGAAGAAAACGGCGTACCTACCGATGCGGTGTACCTGCTACCACCGGAAATCGTCTTGTCGCAGATCACGCCGACCACCAGTGATGCCGATAACCCTCTGCCTTCCGCTGGCACCGAGGGCGCGGTGGTACGGGCCTATACCAAGCTGGCGCGGGAAGGCCACACAGCATTGATGGTCAAGACCGAGGACGAGGATGATGCCGAACGCGTCATGGAAGTCGTTCGCACGGTGCCATATTCGATCGCCCAACGCTATCGCATGTTGGTCATCGAAGATCTCTGAGCATCTTCCTATGCATGCGCGGTGCGCGGTGCGCGGCGCCCGCCGCGCATCTCACATCTCAGGAAGCGGCATGCTTGAGCACGCGGCGCGCCATCGATTGGGCCAGCTCGTGTTCCCCCAGGAAGACGGTCACTGACGCATCCTCCGACAGCAGCCGTGCCTCCTCTTCGTTGTGGCTGCGGATCACCGTCTGGATCGAGGGATTCAAGAGACGCGCACTCTCGATCATCTGCTGGACATGCAGGGTGTCGGGTGTCGCGATCACCAGGACCTGCGCTTTCGCGATGTGAGCCTGGATGAGCACCGCGGGCTCGGCCGCATCGCCCCACACCGCCGCCGTTCCGCCCTCGCGGAGTCTCTCGACGAGTTCGCGGTTCTGCTCGGCGACGACGAACGGAATCTCATGGGCTTTCAACTCGGCGGCGATACGGCGCCCCACTCTTCCATAGCCGACCAGCACCACCTGGCGCGACAGGTATCTGGCTTCGGTCGACATCGGCAGTTCGGCCAGCGGATCGTCACGCAGTTCGAGTGCGCGCGCGAAGGCGAAGCGCCGGTGGAGCCATCTCTGCAAGGGTCCGATCATGCTGAACCACAGCGGATTGGTCGCGATCGAAATCAATGCGCCGGCCAGCACGAGACTCTGCGCCTCGCTAGGTAGCAACCCGAGCGACATGCCCAGGGCGATCAGGATGAACGAGAACTCGCCGATCTGCGCCAGGCTGGCACTGACCGTCAATGCCGTGCGCAGCGGATAACGGAACATCAGCACGAGCATACCGGCCGCGATGGACTTGCCGACGATGATCACCAACACGACGGCCAGCACCTGCAAGGGTCGCTCCAGCAGGACTGCGGGATCGAACAGCATGCCCACCGAAACGAAGAACAACACCGCGAAGGCATCGCGCAATGGCAGCGATTCCTCGGCCGCCCGATGACTGAACTCGGACTCGCGCATCACCATGCCGGCGAAGAACGCACCCAGCGCGAAAGACACGCCGAACAGCGCGGCCGATGCGAATGCGATGCTCACCGCCGCAGCCACCACGCACAGCGTGAACAGCTCGCGCGAACCGGTGCGCGTGACCTGCCACAGCACCCACGGGAACACGCGTCGACCGACCACCAGCATCAGGACGATGAAGCCGCTCACCTGCAGCATCGTGAAGCCCAGTGTCTGCCAGATGGCCAGGGAATCCCCGCCATTGCCGCGACCTCCCAGCACGCCGGCCAATGGTGGCAGCAACACCAGGACCAGCACCATTGCGAGATCCTCGACGATCAGCCAGCCGACCGCGATGCGCCCGATGTAGCTGTCCAGCAGACCGAGGCTCTCCAGGGCGCGCAGCAGTACCACCGTGCTGGCGACCGACAGTGCCAGACCGAACACCAGTGCCGCTCCCAGGTGCCAGCCCCACCAGGTTGCCAGGGCGCCGCCCAGCAGCGTCGCCACGCCGATCTGCACCAGGGCACCAGGCACCGCGATCTTGCGTACCGCCATCAGATCGTCCAGCGAGAAATGGAGCCCGACGCCGAACATCAGGAGCATCACGCCGATCTCGGCGAGCTGAGCTGCGATCTCCATGTCGGCCACGAAGCCGGGCGTGAAGGGCCCGAGGATCACGCCCGCGAGCAGATAGCCGACCAGTGCCGGCAGTCGGAGGCGGACCGCGAGAAAACCCAGAATGAGCGCCAGTCCGAGTCCCGCGGCGATGGTGTTGATCAGTGAAACGCTATGGGGCATCCTTGTCCAATGGCAGAAAGGGTGCGCGGACCGCGCAGGATCAGTGTGACCGTCCGACTGTAGCTTCCACATCCTGCATGACCGCGACAGGCATGAAAAAACCCGCCGAAGCGGGTCTTTCAAGAATCCTCGGAGACTCTGACCGGGTGGCGGACCCGCACTCGTCTGTCGAGTCGTGTCTTCGCCCCGGCTTTCAGACCTCGCCTCAATGCATGTGCAGACCACCATTGACCGAGAAGTCCGCGCCGGTCGAATAGCCGCCTTCGTCGGTGGCCAGCCACGAGATGATCGATGCGATTTCGCTGGGCTCTCCCAGGCGCTTGACCGGAATGGTCGCCACGATCTTGTCGAGCACTTCCTGTCGGATCGCCTTGACCATGTCGGTGCCGATGTAGCCCGGGCTCACCGTGTTGACGGTCACGCCCTTGGCGGCGAGTTCCTGGGCCAGTGCCATCGTGAAACCATGCATGCCGGCCTTGGCGGCCGAATAGTTGGTCTGCCCGGCCTGACCCTTGGCGCCATTGACGGAACTGATGTTGATGATGCGGCCCCAGCCTTTCTCCACCATGTCGCCGACCACCTGCTTGGTGACGTTGAACATGCTGTTGAGATTGGTCTCGATCACCGCGCTCCAGTCTTCCGGCGACATCTTGAGGAACATGCGGTCACGCGTGATGCCGGCATTGTTGACCAGGACGTCGATGCTGCCATGCTCGGACTTGGCCTGGTTGAAGGCTTCGACGGTGGACGCCCAGTCACCCACATTGCCGACGGAAGCATGGAATTCGAATCCTAGATCGCGTTGTTCGGCCAACCATTTCGCGAAATCGCGGGTCGGCCCACAGCCGGCGATGACGCGAAAACCATCCTTGTGCAGGCGTTGGCAGATGGCGGTTCCAATACCACCCATGCCACCGGTGACGTAAGCGACCTTTTTATTCATGACGATTCCTTGATTTGTACTTGTCTCTTTGGAGACAAGATCACTGTAACTAAAGTTCCGATGCCGACAGGTGCAGGAAAACACTGAGCCAGTGCCGAATCATCCTTTGCCGGCCTGCCGTGAATGTCCAGCTTCGACGGCTTCGACGGCCGCCACGAAACCACCCGGACTCCATCGCGGGATCGATTGAGGAGCCCAGGCCAGGGGTGCGTCTCAGCGTTCGATCGTGAGAGCCACACCCATGCCGCCGCCGATGCACAGCGAAGCGATGCCCTTCTTGGCGTCGCGACGCTGCATCTCGTGCAGCAGCGTCACCAGGATCCGGCAGCCCGAGGCGCCGATCGGATGGCCGATGGCGATGGCACCGCCGTTGACGTTCACCTTGCTGGTGTCCCAGCCCATTTCGCGATTCACCGCGCAGGCCTGGGCCGCGAAGGCTTCGTTGATCTCCAGCAGGTCCAGGTCCGCCGCCTTCCAGCCCGCGCGTTGCAGGGCTTTCTGCGAAGCTGGAACCGGTCCCATGCCCATGATCTTCGGATCGAGGCCCGCAGTGGCGTAGCTGGCGATGCGCCCGAGCGGCGTGAGTCCCAGCGCCGCGGCTTTCTTGGCCGTCATCACGACCACCGCGGCCGCGCCATCGTTCAGCCCGGACGCGTTGCCGGCCGTCACGCCACCCGCCTTGTCGAACGCCGGACGCAGACCGGCGAGGCCTTCGGCATTGGTCTTGCGATTGATGAATTCGTCCTTGTCGAAGACGACCGGATCGCCCTTCTTCTGCGGGATGTTGACGCTGACGATCTCGTCACGGAACCGGCCTGCGTCCTGCGCCGCCGCCGCCTTGGTCTGACTTCCCAGGGCAAGCTCGTCCTGCATGGAACGGCTGATGTCGTATTCCTTGGCGACATTCTCGGCCGTGATGCCCATGTGGTACTGGTTGTAGACGTCCCACAGCCCGTCCACGATCATGGTGTCGACGAGTTTCCAGTCGCCCATGCGTTGTCCGTTGCGCGAGTTGGGCAGCACGTGGGGCGCCAGGCTCATGTTTTCCTGGCCGCCAGCGATGACGATCTCGCTGTCGCCGGTCGCCACGGCCTGGGCCGCCAACATGACCGCTTTCAGACCAGAGCCGCACACCGCGTTGATGGTGAGGCCCGGCGTCTCGCGGGCGATGCCGCTCTTGAGGAGCGACTGGCGCGCGGGGTTCTGTCCGGCGCCGGCAGCCAGCACCTGACCCATGATCACCTCGCCGATCTGATCATTGCCAAGACGCGCTCGTGCCAGCACTTCCTTGATCACCAGCGCGCCGAGTTCGGTTGCGGGGATGCCGGCGAGTGATCCGCCGAACTTGCCGACGGCGGTCCGTGCAGCCGAAACGATGACGATGTCTTCCATGAATGTTCTCCGTTCTTCCAGTTTGAATATTTCTCGATGAGGATTTTGGGGCCGTCAGGCACGAGCCTTGACATAGCGGCCCGGGGCAGGTTCGCTCGCCTTGTAGGCGCGGTCCCTACCGTAATTCCTGGGTGCTGGAATCTGTTTGCCGGCATGTGTCTTGAGCCATTGCGACCAGTCGGTCCACCAGCTGCCGCGCTGTTCGCTGGCCCCGTCCAGCCATTCGGCCGAAGTGGCGGGAAGCTTGCCGTCTTCGCGAATCCAGTGGCTTCGCTTGTTCTGCGCCGGCGGATTGATGACACCGGCGATGTGGCCCGATGCACCCATGACGAATCGCTTCTTGCCGCGCAATACCTGGGTCGATGCATAGGCACCGCCAACAGGCACGATGTGATCCTCGCGCGATCCATAGATATAGGTCGGGACATCGATGCTCCCCAGGTCCACGGGCTCCCCACAGACCGTGACCGCCCCGGGCTCGATCAACTTGTTCTCGAGATACGTGTTGCGCAGATACCAGGTGTAGAACGGGCCTGGTAGATTCGTCGCGTCGCCGTTCCAGTAGAGCAGGTCGAAGGCCGGCGGCTTTTCACCCTTGAGATAGTTGCCGACGACGTAATTCCAGACCAGGTCATTGGGCCGCAGGAAACTGAAGGTCGAACCGAGTTCCTTGCCGGCGAGCATGCCGCCCTGCCCCATCTGCATCTCGCGATACTTGACCATCGTTTCGTCGATGAAGATGTCGAGGACGCCGGTGTCGGTGAAGTCGAGCAGCGTCGTGAGCAACGTCAGCGAAGCAACCGGCTTTTCGCCGCGCGCGGCTAGCACGGCCAGCGCGGTGCTCAGGATCGTGCCGCCGACGCAGAAACCCAGCGCATTGATCTTGTCGTCGCGGTTGCCCTGGGTGGCGATGTCCTGGACCACGTGGATCGCCTTGATGGCGGCATCCTCGATGTAGTCGTCCCAGGTCCGGTCGCGCATCGACTCGTCCGGATTGCGCCAGCTCACCACGAAGACGCGATGACCCTGCTCGACCGCATACCGGATCAGCGAGTTTTCCGGCTGGAGATCGAGGATATAGAACTTGTTGATGCAGGGGGGCACCAGAAGGAAGGGCCGCTCGTAGACCTTCGCCGTGAGTGGCTTGTATTCGAGCAACTGGAAGATCTCGTTCTCGAAGACGACGGCGCCCTCACTGGTGGCGACATTGCGCCCGACTTCGAAGGCGCTCTCGTCGGTCATGCTCAGATGACCCTGCTGGATGTCGTGCAGGAGGTTCTGCATGCCCTTGGCAATGCTCTGGCCTTGTGTCTCCAGGGCTTTCTTCTGTGCATCGGCATTGAAAGCCAGCGAATTGCTCGGCGAAGTGGCGGCGAGCCATTGCTCGACCGCGAAACGCAATCGTGCCTTGGTCTTCGCATCCGCCTCCACCGAGTCGGCCATGCCCATCAGCGTGCGCGCGTTCAGCAGATAGACGGCCGCAGTGAATGCCGACAGCGGGTTGCCGGTCCACGCCTCGGCGGAGAAGCGACGATCGCCAGCCGGTTTTGCTGCCAAGCCCTGATGCCACAGTTCCGTGGCTTCGGCGATGTATCGACGCTGGATCTCCTGCATCCGTTCGGGTGGCAGGGAGAATTTGGGCAAGGCCGACATCCCCTCCACGGATTTGCCGAAGTCCGCCATGGGCATGGAAACCGGTGCCCCGCTCGCGCCGTTGGCACCGATCGATTGAAAGGACTCCATGGCCTGTTGCCATCCGCGCGCCAATGCCTGCTGGAAAGTTCCAAAGGCATCCGCCGGTGCCGATTGCTGTTTCATGATGTCTCCTGAGTCCTCATCCAATTAACCCTGCTTCTCAAAGAAAGTATCCTGCATTCACATGCCGCCCACAACGCGGCATTCCCCAGCTTGGTAATTATTTGGGCACACTCCATTGCTATGCATATCGTCGTGATCGCCTGGCTGTACGTGGCCCTGATGATGGCCGTGGCTGAGGGCACCCACACGACCGGAACGGTCATCGGTGCCATATTCACCTTTCTACTCTATGGCGTCGCACCGGTGGCCTTGGTGGTTTACCTGATGAACGCCCCGGCGCGTCGCAGACGGATCAAGGAGCGTGAGGCGGCCGAACAGGAGGACGCCCGCATCGCCGATCACATCTCGAGCGCCGCCTCAAGGGGCAATCCAGATGCAGGCGGCAAATCTTCCACTGACGCCGTCGCGCCGGTGCGAAAAGAAACGTAACGGATTGCTTGCCGTACACCAGGCAGGGCTGCTGTCGTTGCCGTGGATGCTCTCTACGCCAGCCATATGCAGGCGTCTTCTGGCGAGTCGCGCCAGATCGGCCCACCATTTCCCGGTCGTCCCAGTGGTGCGAAAGCAGTCCGAGAGTGAGACATCTTGGGATTCGAAGGCATCCTTGACGTCGTCACCCACCTCGAACGCCTGTGCGCCGATGCATGGGCCCAGCCAGACCATCGGCGGCGAGGCGTGTTCGATCGCCAGGCGATTCAGCGCCTCTTCGAGCACTCCCGCAGCCAGTCCCCGCCATCCGGCATGCGCCGCCGCCACACGCGTGCCACATCGGGTCGCGAAGAGGATCGGAAGGCAATCTGCCACCATGGTCGTGCAGGCGACACCAGGCCGAGAGGCGATGGAGAAATCGGCACGCAGTCCGTCGGACGTGTTTTCATCGATCGACAGTCCCTGCACGCCATGCACCTGCTCCAGGAAGACCGGCCGACAACCGAGCACGTCTTGCAACATGGACCGGTTGGTCATGACCGTTTCCCGGCAATCGCCGACATGGCTTCCCAGGTTGAGTCCTTGATAAGGCGGCAGCGACATCCCGCCAGCCCGCGTCGTGCAGACGGCACGCACGCCGGGCGGCGCCGGCCAGTCGGGCACGAGCCAGTCGACCGGCATGACCGAGGCCGCCATTGATCAGCCCTCCGCGTCAGGGCACAGGGCAGGATGAGCCGCCTGGACGGCCTCGAGCTGCATGGCAGTCTCATAGGCCGTCATCGTGCGTGGCAGTCCTGACAGATCGCAATCGAAGCGCTGCGCATTGAAGATCTGTGGCACCAGGCAGCAATCGGCCATCGTGGGACTGTCGCCGTAGCAATAACGTGTTGGCGGCCGTCGCGCCAACTGACGTTCGAACGCCTGGAGACCCTCGCGCACCCAATGCCGGTACCAGACTGTCTTGGCGGCATCGTCCAATTTGAGTTCGCGGACCAGGTATCTGAGGACACGCAAGTTGTTCACGGGATGCACGTCGCAGGCGATCATTTGGGCCAGGGCACGAACATGAGCGCGCCCGGTCGCATCGGGCGGAAGCAAGGGAGGCTCGGGATGTGTTTCATCGAGGTACTCGATGATGGCCATCGATTGCGAAAGCTGCTCCCATCCGCCGCTGGACGCATCCTCGCTCTCGACCTCCAGGACAGGCACCAGCATGTCGGTCGAAATCGACGTGAACGGTGCCTGCAGATGCTCGCCACGCACCAGGTGGACCGGCAGATACTCATATGCCAAGCCCTTGAGCCCGAGGGCGATGCGGACTCGATAGGAAGCGGAAGAGCGGAAGTAGTTGTGCAGCTTCATCATGCGGCCAAAGCATAGCGGCGGCTTGCAATGAGAGCCGTACCGGATTTCCCTCGTCCGAGGCGGCATCGAAGATCGCGCCGCCACTCTGGCACACTGACCAGCGAACACAGAACCCTTCTGCACCAGGCCCCTCAACCCCCTGAATCAAGGATCAAAAAATGGCTTCCGACTACGTCTTCTCCCCACCTGCAACGGTCTCGATTCCCGTACTTGGTCAAAACGTCCGATTCCCGGTCAGGCGGATCTATTGTGTGGGACGCAATTACGAAGATCATGCGAAGGAAATGGGGTTCTCGGGACGTGAAGCGCCCTTCTTCTTCATGAAGCCCAATGACTCGATCGTCGTGATGGACAACGACCGCCCTGGAACCATCGACTACCCGACACTGACGCAAAATCTCCATCACGAAATCGAGTTGGTCGCCGCCATCGGAACCGGGGGTCGAGACATCACCGCGGCTGATGCCCACAAACATATCTTCGGTTATGCCGTCGGACTCGACATGACGCGTCGCGATCTCCAGGCCGACATGAAGAAGCAAGGCCGCCCATGGGACATCGCGAAAGGCTTCGACCAGAGCGCGCCCATCGGTCCGATCGTTCCCACGGCCCAGGCGGGTGACATCGAAAACGCGGACATCGCCCTAAAGGTCAACGGCATCCCGCGCCAGGCCAGCAGCGTCGCGAAACTGATCTGGACCATTGCCGAGACGATCGAACACCTCTCGAAAGCCTGGGAACTCCAACCTGGCGACCTCATATTCACCGGCACGCCCGAAGGCGTAGCGGCCGTCGTGAAAGGCGATGTCCTCGAAGGAACGGTTGCAGGACTACCGACGCTGACCGTCAAGATCGTCTGATTCATGATCGTTCCAGACTCCAGTCATGCAAAAGGCCGGAACATCAAGCACTGCCGAAACTGCGGCACCTCCGTGGTATATCGGGTGCCTGATGATGGCGACACGCGCGAGCGCGCCGTCTGCCCAGCGTGTCAGACCATCCACTACGAAAATCCTCTCAATGTAGTGGGAACGATCCCAACGCTCGATGACCGTGTCCTTCTATGCAAACGCAACATCGAACCTCGACGAGGCAAATGGACGCTGCCCGCCGGCTTCATGGAGCTCAACGAAACCGTCTCCCAGGGCGCAGCGCGTGAAACCGATGAGGAGGCAGGTGCCCACTACCGAATGCTGGGCTTGTTCGCCGTGATGAGCGTGGTCCATGTAGGACAGGTGCATTTCTTCTACCGCGCTCAATTGCTTGACGACGTCTTCGACCCGGGTCATGAAACCATCGAAGCCAAACTATTCACCGAAGCAGAGATACCGTGGGACGAAATAGCATTCCGTACCGTCTCTCACGCCCTCAGGCTCTATTTCGAGGACTTCAGGTCAGGCGCCTTTGAGCGTGTTCACACGCTCGACATCAACTGAAAACCTCGAAAGACACCGAAATACACATTCTCGTCATCAAAGTTCCATGCAAAAACGACGGATTCTCTTGCTTGCAGCGGCCTTTCAAATCTCATGGACATCGGCATTCGACGCCCGTGCAGAAGTCATCGGCGAAGTCGATACAGCGTTCAAATGGATCGGCCCCGATCACAAGATCATTGTCGAGGCCTACGACGACCCGAAGATCAAAGGCGTCACCTGCTTTGTCTCCCGCGCAAAGACCGGCGGCGTCAGTGGCGCACTTGGAATCGCGGAAGACAAGGCCGAGGCGTCGATCGCGTGCCGCCAGATTGCGCCCCTGGCATTCACAGAACCCATAAAAAAACGCGAAGAAGTATTCAATGAACGCTTGTCGATCATGTTCAAACGGTTGCGCGTCGTCCGCATCGTCGACGTGAAAAGAAATACGCTCATCTATCTGTCCTATTCCGATCGCCTGATTGAGGGTTCGCCGCAAAACAGCATCTCCGCCGTTCCAGTGGACGCCAACACGGAAATCCAGATTTCAACGAAGTAGACGCCTTGACTATGGCGTGAAGTCTTTACTTTTCAAGCACGCTCGCAGAATAGCGAAATCAACGCCCTCTGAAAAATATTTTTTTAATGATGCCGCCCCACCCAACACCAAAAATATTCTCGACGCTAATCATCGCCATCCAAATTGTGGGTTGTGCAAATGTTTCCCCTACTGATCAGCTCCCAAAACCTCCTGCGCAGATTTCAAGACCTGCTCCACAAGTGCAGTTCGTGATACCCGCCGACGGAGCTGTCATCACACGCTACAACCGGGAACGCAGTAAAGGCATCGACATCGCAGGCGTGAGAGGAGCAGCGATCGTGGCAGCTGCAGATGGGCAGGTGGTATACGCCGGTGATCAGCTCAGAGGATATGGTCGAATGATCATCCTAAAGCACGACGCGACGTACCTGACCGCGTATGCCCACAATCAAGCGATCTTGGTGTCGGAGAAAGATATGGTTCAGCAAGGACAAAAGATCGCCGAAATGGGTGACACTGATTCGGATCAGGTCAAGCTTCATTTTGAACTCCGAAAAAACGGAGTTGCTGTCGATCCAGAACCCTATCTAAATCAGGCACTCCGAAAAACTGGTCAACCTTGACTATGGATCACATTGATTGACCGTACGAGGGTACAACTCAGACCCGGATTGACTTGCAAGTCCCAACCTTGCTCTGGCTGCAACCCTAGCAAGTCGCGAAGCCGAAACAACGCCGCGTCAGCTGCTGGAGCAGTCGCCCGCCTGCGAAGAGCTTGCAATCCTGGAACCATCGTCTTCAACCATGGCCGCGATACCTTCGACCCCATGTAGAAAAACAACTCCAAGGCCAAATCGAACTCGTCGGCCTTGAGAACCACTGGCCTTCCCGCGACAAAAACAAGACCAGAATCAAGGCAAAAGCGATAATTACCCCACTCCAGCGACGCATCCGACACAACCATACCCTGCTTCTGTAAAAAGCCTCGCAACGTCCGGCAGAGTTGCGCGAACGATAGGGAGCCTGGCAACAACATATCATGGCCCCTGAAACCTGGGATGGCACCACCTGTTCGTATTGGCACAGAATGCACCACTGGAATTTCATCACCGATCGCTGCGCGCAAACGATCGCCTGACTCCACACTGCTTTCAGCACCCTGCGCAGTACTCGAAGAATGCTCAAGAAAGATCAGAGACATTTGATTGGCACGATCGCCGATCTCGAAAAATTCATCGAGACCCAAGAAAATCAACGGGGTACACCCTAAAAGTCGCAATGCGCGTCGGCCATATTCGCGGATGCGTGGTGTTGGCGCAATGATGGCAACACGAGGCCTCAAAGGTGTAGAGATTGAAGACAGACCCATCATGAGTCCAAGCGTCGGCAATGACTGACCATTCCGCGGCATGCCATAGACCGGGGCACGGCGCGTCGGCTAGCTTCGGAAAAATAATCCTCTTTGAGCAATTTCATAATTTATTTAGACATCCTCAAAGCTTCAAACGTCGAGATGCACTCCGAAGAGATGCGACCGCATGCCGAATTGAACAGCAACAAACCTTTTGAACGATAAAGCAGACTGCCAGCATCATCTAACGCAGAGTGATACAACATCATGTTTCATTAACATATGTTCAGATTGCACATCGAAGTCTAATTTCTGCCCCAAGTTTTTTTATGCCTATCAGAATAATCTTCTTTTTAAAACTCTACTACTATCAAACGTGACTCGATGAACTTTGATCAAGTAACTTTGCCAACAGATTCCTTAAAGAGCCAGGATCCAGCGGCTTATGCATAAGTTTCATGTTGACAAACCCGTCAAGCATGAGACTGGTATCGCCAGTGATCACGATTCCTGGAATATTTTCGTCCTTAAATATTTCTCTCACTGCAGATATTGCCTCAGTACCCCACTCACCCTCGCCCAGCTGATTGTCAGCAATAATCAATCCAGGCTTTTCGAACGACCTGAGTGCGCCGCGCAAGGCTGAAATGCTTTCCCCACTGACCGTCTCATAACCCCAATGTTTTAAAAGGGCGATCAATGCTTCTCTTGCAAAAAAATCGTCATCAACAACAGCAATGCGACGTAATCTTGCAGACGGAACACTGGCCGGCGACGCGCGGGGTTTTTCAACAAGCATTCTTTTTTTTGCCAACGGCACATTAAGCTCAAATACAGAACCAACGCCCATCGTCGATGCGACGTAGATGTCGAATCCCTGCACTACTGCTGCACGATGAACAATAGCCAGACCCAACCCTGCTCCTTCATTGTCCGCGACAGAATGGTCAAGCCGTACATAAGGCTTGAAAATATCGTCTAGACGCGATTGAGGAATTCCAGCCCCAGTGTCACGCACACTGATTACCACATTCACTTCTTGCACATTGCATTCAACCACCACACGCCCGGCATGCGTATACTTGATTGCGTTAGATACAAGATTAAGAAGCATCCTCCTCAATAAGCTTGCATCTGCGAGCACCCAAACATCTTTCGAGCACTGAATATCAAGCTGCAGACCTTTCTTTTCTGCGAGAGGCTCTTGACTCACTTTGAGTTGTTGCAAAACACTCTCTAACGATATTGACTCTAGATTCTTAGTATCTGCTTCGTGTTCCAATGCACTCAAATCCATCATTTCGAGAAGCATTTGAGCGATCAGGTCGGCAAGGCGTCTAAGCTTTGAAATATTCGAACAGATCACTTCTTTTTCATCATTCTCGCTGGCATGAGCGAGAATGAGTCTTAGCGCATGAACGGGTTGCCTGAGATCATGGCTAGTGACCGCCAATAGCTGGACGCGGGCCCGGTCGGCCACAACAAGTTCACGATTCTTGTGTTCAAGCTCCTTAATGGCGACGGCTTTTTCAGCAGCAAAAAAAAATAATTTTGAATTATTTCTGTAATGCACAACACTTAAAAATAAGTTTGCAAACAAAGCACCCAAAAGGAAATTCGACACCGGCAACTCGAAAACACCAGGCCTGATCTGCCAGATCATGACAAATGGCATCAATGCGGCAAATATCAGGATCAATAAAGCGGGAAGAATTGCAGAAACATACAGAATTGCCCCGGTTGTCACAAGAAGCACAAAACAAGTCAGTAAAAGCTGACGTGTAGGAGCAAGTATAGGCAACGCAATGACTGCCAAGCTACCCAAAATAATGCCATGGGTAAAAGCGGAACAAAACACAAAACGTCGCCATTGCGTTACCCGCTCTGCATCGGTACGATTGGCGTCATCATGATATAAATATGTTGCTACCGTTCGAATCGAAGTGTAAAGAAGATAGATGCCGATCCATGCGGTCGCCGTAGAACGAGGGATACCTGGATATATAATGTACGCGCAAACAACTACAAAAAACACATAAACTGGCAAAACGCATTGCCTGCACCCATCACAGATATCAGCTCAAGATTTCGAGTCTCTTCTTCTCTATTACTTCTTTTTCTGCGTGAGATCAGACCATTTAGCTGCAGCATTACTAATTCTGTCTATCTGACAGCCTTTTTATTCTGGTCGACAACAGGATTCACTTCAAATAAGATAAGCCACTTCTGCACTGGGGAAACACAAATTTTTTCCTAAAAATCATAGATCTTGGGATTTCAAATGCATTTTCATCGGCTTCCATCGTTGAATTTATAGCCAAAGATCAAAAAAGTAGAATTTTGATAAATCGAAAATTAGTTGACACATATTCACGAAGTGACCCTTCCGCTGCCCTGAAAATGGCATTCAAATATTTCAAGCAATTAAATCCCATGCTTCAGCAATCAACAACTCGTATAATGCCCTTCCTGGAAACAAAGATATTGCAAATTTGGTCAAGTGCAACTTTTGTACAATCAAATTATGCATAGCCAACGCATTTATATACGTAATCCGTTTTTCGCAAACTGACGATTCTAAAGCTTGCGTGCTAAAAATATTAAGTCCGCAGGTTACTTATCCGCATCTCACAGTTCGCTTACTGCCATTTAATGCATGAAATGAAGATCTTTTTTTACCAAGACACTTTTAAAACTTTCTTTGCGCCCGACCGCGTTGGGACTGACTTAACATCCTATCCATCTTCAATATTGATCAAATTTGTCGTTGAAACTTCCCGATCCATCTGGCATACGCAGGTCAAGCTGTCTACCGTCAACCAACATCCAGAGAAATGCGTTCGTAACTCAAATTCTCTTCTTCTTGCATTTCAATGCAAATTAAAATACTGCCTGCGATTTCTTCGCAATCGCAACCACTGGCCCTTTTACAACTATCTTTGCGCAAGTCGTTTAACATTTGACGCTGATCGCTGATCGCTGATCGCTGATCGCTGATCGCTGATCGCTGATCGCTGATCAATTTCATGCGAAAAAGATGATGCATCAAGATCGGACAAAACGCAGTGGCCATAGTCGTATATTTTTATAGCCGCGCTCCTGGGATCTAAAACTTCGTCATTGACCACACTCCAAATGATCTTGTTACAGCCGCTGGTGTTTTTAAGGCCGATGGATCAAGCAATGAATAATGCATAACCAGGATGAATGGAAAGTCTCCTACTGATTGAGAAAATTGAGTGCAAGTTTAGCTCCGCAAGCAGCTTTGTGAGTTCGCTGCTAAAAAATTACTTGCTAAATGTCGGCTTAACAGCATTATAGTTAAAATGACCGAATTCAGCATGCCAAAAACATAGCAATGGCGATTTATTTTTACCCGAATTCTGAAAAGAGAATAATGCTCTCGCCCAGCATTCGTAACCAGCAAATCGCACTTCGCTCTACCTACTTAATATAAGTATTAAACGTTTGTTTTGTCATTTTTGCATCTTTTCAAGTCTCATCTTATCAATTCCATGTTAAGCAATCCTCACGGTTCTCTACCTTGCATGAATTCGAAAACATATTAAAAATTTAAAGCATGTTTGAAAAAAAATTTTCAATAATGGGCTCGGCAAACATCTTAAATTAATCGATACCTAAATTTTCAGCTTCACAAACGACACGCAAGACTTTAAGATCGTTACAGCCAGAATTCTTGCACTTCATGTAACCATCTGGTTAAAAGACGGCATGCGTTATGCGGCGAGTCGACGCGACAGACATTCCTTGCAATTTTCATAGCCTATGGCAGCAAGTGATTTCGTGGACTTGTATTTTATTTGCCAATAGGAAGTGCAGGCTTACAACCATATAGAGCTTGAGATGACGCAGCTGAGCAGAAGACGTATCGGATGGCTAGCCAGGATGGTACGCCACGCGTGTGCATCTTTCGAAAACCCGAAGTCGGGAAGCGGCGATGCGCAAAATGAGATCGCTAGTCAATACGGCATGCGCTCGCAAATTAACTCGACAGAGCAACCCACGTGCAATACAAACTTTTCAGCGTTGATCGTCGATGACAAAGATGAGAGCTGGTTTGTATTTAAAAGCTTAATTCCTGATTGTGTTAATGCGCGCAGGTCGATTAGCGGAACATCAGCCATTGACGCGCTTGTCACTCGAAGGCCCGACTTCATCTTGATTGACTTTGAGATGCCGGCATTGGACGGACTGGACGCACTGAATGTGTTAGGCGAAATCCGTCGGCTTCAAGCCGCCGCAGACGAAGCTCGAAGCATAATATATGCTCATACGTACACTAATAATTCAGAAATCACAGCGCTGATTCGCGAGGTTGGATTCGATGGCATCCTGAGCAAGCCCCTATGTCAAGATGAGCTAAACGATGTTCTAAAGATGGTAGCTTCTGGAATATATTCCTCCAATACTGATACAGATTTCTGGATTGATCAAAGCTTCTTAGAGCAATTTCCCTCTTTCATAGAATCTCGGTTATCTCTGATAGACCAGATGGGGCACGCGGTTCAAAAAAAAGATATATCGGCATTGAAGCGCGCAGCTCATACCCTGGCTGGCAGCCCGGCCTTACATGGTTTCAATGGTGGAATTGCTTTATGCAGAAGGATTAACCAAATTAAGAGGATCGAAGAAGCCGTCGATATAAAAGAGCAATTGGCGGCATTACGAAGCTTTTTCATTTCTCCGACTATTCGCTAAAGCCCTACTCTCTGGAGATATTGAATTGATCGTTCAACCACATTTTCTTAAAGAGCAGAAAAATATTTTTGACATAAAATTTACTAAGCATGACCTGCTAAATAATTTCATATTATCTATTCAGGTTTCCATATTTATTTTCCGGAGTCTTATCGGAGTAGGAAGAAGCACTACGCTGCAGCCTGTAGCCCTGCCCGTAGACAGTTCGCAGATGTACGTCTCTTGTTCCTTCCAGTTGAAGCTTGTTTCGCAGCCGGTAAATATGAATGTCTAATGATCGTGTAATAGATTCGCTACTGTAGCCGGCAGCTGCGAGCAGATGACCCCGCGACACGGGTCGATCTATGTTTCTAAACAGCGTCAAAGCGAATTTAAATTCTTTTTCTGTTAAACGAACTTCTTCACTTTTCCCGCCCACTTCCGCTCGATATTTAACGATATTGGTCGCGCTGTCGAAGTCCCACTTTCCGAACCTTGAACCAGGGCCATTGCGACTCTTCAATGTTCTTTCGAATAAGCGCGCGATCCGGGCTCGCAATTCAAGCGGCCTAAAAGGTTTGAAGATGTAGTCGTCGGCTCCCAGACCCAAAGCTGCAGCAACATCTCTTTCCGCTGCACGCGCGCTCAACATGATTACTGGTGTGTTGTCATTTCGCTCAGTTCGAAGCCAGTGCAGCAGATCAAAGCCATCAAGGTCCGGCATCATCCAGTCTAATACCAATACATCGAATGTTTCAGTCCGTAAGGCTCGGCGCAATGCTTCACCACTAGCAAAGGAACTACATATCGTTTCACTTTCCACAGATAAGAAAGGGGCTTTCAGAGCAGCAATGAGCTGCTTGATCTGTGCTTCGTCGTCGTCGAGAAGGGCTATTCGCATGCAATTTCTACCAGATAAGCGTATTGCTAATAGACACCAGCATGGTGAAGCTGATGGCTATGGCTAAGTACTCGATTCTTTCATTGCCGCGCTTCACCATGAAGATCTGAAACTGAACATTTGTTAACCATAAATTTTATGCCAGTCAAGAAAAGTTAATGAATTGATAAATATATTCACATATGTTGGACCTTTCGCGCTCCATAAAGTGTACTTTTTACTTATTTTATCGCGATCAAATGTATCAGTGGTAACCAGATGATTATCCACAGTACACATTGGTCCTGCTAATCGCAACGCGTGTCAGCAGATGAATTTTGCAGATTTAGGAGGAATGCACATAGGTGTGCGCAAAGACGCAGTCTTGGTGAGTCCGTCGCTGGCGGTAACCAGTTGCCACATGGTTCAACGGTGGCAACAGACATCCTGCTGCTCTACGAGATATGCTCTGAATAAGCAAACTTTTTAATTGAAATGCCGCCCGATATTTAATTACAACGTTTTTTATCGTCGACGGAGCAAAAATTTCCACAAATATAAATTTCTTCATGTTATTTGCATTTATAATCAACGGTTTTCTTTTTTATCGTCAATGAATTTGACTAGAAACTTTTTTAATCCGTAATTTCCGAACTTTATTTGCACGAAGGTCGATCTTTTTATTTGATAGAATTTCTGATTACCATAATGCGCCTTCATTGATCAAAATGGGCGACTTGATGAAGACTGAAGTCTGCAGATATTATCGCCGCCTATCCAGCAATCAACTCAGCCACGACGCAGCTACTCGATCTTCACATCAATGTTTTATTTCCCTAACATGTAGCATTGACGGTTTACTTTAAGGTGTACGAGATATTCATAGTTATTCGTTGGATCTTTGTCTTCAATAGATCGAAATTATTGATTTTCGATAGACCAGATGGCGTCAGAGAAGCAAATAGATTGCGAATTGTCAGAATTCCTAGATTTTTTAAGTTGACAAGCCGCGGTTGCGTGTGACATATCACATCGTTCATAAAACCGAGGTTCCTTAGGAGTTCAATGTTGACGATAATTATATTTATACACTTGTAATCTTTGCGCTATCGGTCTTTTGATCATTTTTGATTAATGATGTTGATCCGAAGTATTGGGATGCGCCGTCAGATCGCAATCACATGCTACTGATCGAAAATTGCCAACCAAAAAAAAATCCGCGTCGTGATGACGCGGATTCTGTGAAGACTGCAGCCCTAAAACTATCGAACTCTATCTTGCATTCCTGTGTGTCTTGCTCTTCACGTCGTGAGGCACAAAAACTTTTCCATCGCCTGATGAGCTCCGGCCGGCGTGTGTATCGAATGGAGTTGAGTGCGATTGCTGCCGGCTGTTGTAAGGCATCGGTCGGGCTCGCTGCTCATGATCAGGCTTGGAAATAGATCGAGCCCGGTCATAAGCTCGCTCGTCGCGGTTCAGCTGAAGACCACCGGCATGATTAACTAACCGTGGTGCCTTGACTGCGTGATGAGGAACTGCTCTTGCGTTACGTTCATTGAAGCCGCTAGCGCCTGCATAATTGCTGCCAGATCCGCCATAGCCCATGGCATTGCCGCGATGAGTAGCGCCGGCTGGTGCTCCGGTATGCTTGCGATCCCTTGCAGGGCCATCGCGATTGCGACCGCCGAAATCATTCATGGGGCGGGATTGCTGAATCCGCTGCTGTGGTTCAAGCCCAGGAATGACTTCCGCTTTAAATTGCTGGCGACTGTAGCCTTCAATATCAAAAATCTTACGACGATCACGGAACTCAGCGAAAGTCACAGCAATTCCATCGCGCCCTGCCCGGCCGGTTCTCCCGATGCGATGTGTGTAATCTTCAGCTTTCATGGGCAAGCCAAAATTGAAGACGTGAGTAATGGTCGGCACGTCGATACCTCGAGCAGCCACATCAGTCGCCACCAGGATCTGCACATGCCCTTGACGCAAAGCCATTAAACGACGATTTCGAAGACCTTGACTTAATGCACCGTGAAGTGCTACTGCGCTGAAGCCGTCTTGTTGCAAGTCATTCGCAAGGCCATCGCACTCGACCTGCGTACTCGCAAATACGATAGCTTGATTAATCGTCGTATCACGGAGCCAATGATCAAGCAGCTTTCGCTTGTGCGATACGTTGTCGGCCCAAAAAAGAATCTGCTTGATATTGGCATGTTTCTCTTGAGGAGAGTCGATCTGAATCTTCTGCGGCTGACGCATGACTCGTACGGCAAGCTGCTGGATACGAGGTGCAAAGGTTGCACTGAACATCATTGTCTGACGTCTTTCGATCGTAAGCTGATTGACCTCGGCGAGATCGTCTGAGAACCCCAAGTCGAGCATGCGATCCGCTTCGTCGACAACCAAAAACTGGACTTGATCAAGCTTGATCTGCATCGAGCGTTGCAGGTCCAACAGGCGCCCTGGCGTTGCCACGACCAAATTGGCATTCTGCAATTTGGCAATTTGCAGCTGATATGGCATTCCACCAACTACACTCGCAACACGCAATCCGCGGCAGTGGCGGACGAGGTCGATCGCATCATGTGCGACTTGCTGAGCAAGCTCTCGAGTCGGACACAGGATCAGGGCGCCTGGGGTAGCCGCCTTAAAGTTGCGAGAATTTGTGGGATCTTTGCGCTTGGCTTTTTTGGGCGGAGCTTCACCGCGTTGTGCGGCTTCTTCGCTGAGTCGTTGGAACTCCGCCTTTGCTGCAGCCTCGGCTTCGGCTTCCTGCATCAGCAATGTATGAAGCACCGGAAGCAAGAAGGCTGCGGTCTTGCCACTTCCTGTCTGACTCGACACCATCAAATCGACGAGGCGAGCCTCACTGTCTGCAGAGCGAGTCAGTGCCAACGGGATGACTTTTTCCTGAACTGCGGTTGGCTCACTGTAGCCAAGATCCACAATGGCAGCGATGAGCTCTGGAGCCAGTCCCAGACGAGTAAATGCGTTCACTCGAGCCGGTTCGATTTCCGGTTGCGAAGCGAAAGTGGCAGCGAAGCCTTCGTCGGCGGAGGCAGTCGCTGTTGTGGGCTCGGACTCGCGAACGTCCTCCGAGGCAAGAACGAAGGTATCGGAGGTTTGCACAGGCGCGAATTCGCCCTGCGCTTGAAAAGCGTCGGTCATGATTCAATCTCATACGCGAGCATCGCCGTCAGCGACGCTCCGTTGGGTGGTGAAAACATCAACCATCCAACGACATCCAGTGAAGCGCCACAGGTGCCTGGATCAGGTCCAGGCAGGCTACTTCAACTGCGGCCCGTCAGTCGGGCTCGTGTGCAAGATAGGGAGATGCAAGAAACGCTGCCGTTCTGCAGCGTAGCCCATGATTATGGCACATACCAGGGGTTTTACCTAATCCTCGAGTCGTAAAAATGTTGCTTTGTAATGCAGAAGTTCATCGATCGACTCATGAACATCGGCCAGCGCCGTATGGGCCTGCTTTTTCTTGAACGCAGCGTAGGCAGCTGGCTTCCAGCGCTTTGCCAGCTCCTTCAACGTGCTGACGTCGAGGTTGCGGTAGTGAAAATACGCCTCGAAAGCGGCCATGTACTTGACGAGGAACCGTCGGTCCTGGCCGATGGTGTTGCCGCACATCGGCGAGCCCTGTTTGGGAATGTACTGTGTGATGAAGGCCAGTAATTCGCGCTCGGCGGTCGCCTCGCTGACCGTCGAGGCCTTGACCCGGTCGATGAGACCGCTACGGCCATGGGTTCCCTTGTTCCAGCTGTCCATCGCGTCCAGCACGCTGTCACTCTGATGGATGGCAATGACAGGGCCATCGATCCGCGTTGTAAGGTCCGGGCTGGTGATCACGACCGCGATCTCGATCAGGCGGTCTCTCTCAGGATCGAGACCCGTCATCTCGCAGTCGAGCCAGACCAAGTTCTGATCGCTTTTTTTCAACGTGGATGCCGTGGTGGCGGAAGTGGAGTCGAGTGAATCAGGCATCGGCCAATTGTCACCTATGCCACGGCCTGAGCTGCGCCTTAGTCGGCCCAGACTAAACTGCGAGCCTATGTCAGACTCGATCAAATTCACCTATGCATTCGCCGCCGCCCTGGCGATCGGGCTGGTTGTCAGATTCTGGCTCGGGTCGCGGCAGGTTCGGCATGTGGCAAAAAACCGCACGGCCGTGCCTGCGCTCTTCTCCAAGACGCTGAGCTTGGCAGCCCATCAAAAGGCGGCCGACTACACGTTTGCCAAGGTCCGTTTCGGCTTGGCAGAAGCCACTTGGTCTGGGATGGTCGTAGTGGGTTGGACACTCTGTGGCGGCCTGGATCTGCTCAACAGGCGATTGCTTGATTCACTGGGCGGCGGTATGGCACATCAGCTTGCGCTAGTCACTGCGTTCGTTGCAATCACTAGCTTGGCTGAACTGCCATTCAGCTTGTGGCGAAGCTTCCGGTTGGAACAAAAATTTGGATTCAATACGATGACGTGGTCTCTGTGGCTGACTGACGCAGTCAAGGGCATGCTGGTTGCGTCTGTCGTCGGCGTTCCTGTCGCGGCGCTCGTTCTCTGGATCATGGCGTCGGCAGGACCACTGTGGTGGCTGTGGGCCTGGGGTGCATGGACGAGCCTGAACATTCTGTTGCTGCTGTTCTACCCAACGTTCATAGCGCCACTGTTTAATAAATTTTCGTCATTGGATGATGTTGCCCTGACAGAGCGCGTCACAGCATTAATGCAAAAATGCGGCTTCAAGTCCAAGGGCTTGTTTGTCATGGACGGCAGCCGTCGAAGTGCCCATGCCAATGCTTACTTCACAGGTTTTGGTGCTGGTAAACGCGTCGTTTTTTACGACACCTTGCTGCAGAGACTCACCGCAGCTGAAGTGGAAGCTGTCTTGGCGCATGAGCTGGGCCATTTCAAGCATCGCCATATCATCAAGCGCGTAGCCCTGCTTTTTATGGCGAGTCTCGCCGGATTTGCATCATTGGGGTGGCTAGCAAATCAGTCCTGGATGTACACGGGTCTGGGTGTCCGGCCTAATTTAGAAGCATCTAATGATGCGATGGCCTTGTTGCTGTTCATGATCGCCGTCCCGGTCTTCGGATTCTTCATCTCGCCGTTGTCGGCGATTCTGTCACGTCACGATGAGTTCGAAGCCGACGCTTATGCCGTTGCACAGAGTAGCGGTGCTGATCTGTCGACCGCTTTGCTGAAGCTGTACTACGACAATGCGTCGACCATGACACCCGATCCTATCTACACCGCTTTCTATTATTCGCATCCGCCGGCGTCTGAGCGCCTCGCCCGATTGAACGGTTCCACTGCCGCCATGGCCTGAAAGGATTTTTGACGTCATGACAGACAGCATGCTTTCAACAAAAAACTGGAAACTCGAGAAGCGGCGTGCATTGAGCGCGACCGAGATCGTCGCGGGTCTAGCCCAAGTGCAAGGCTGGCGGTTGGCCGGTGATGACGACAACATCGCCATCGAGAAAAAGTTCCAGTTTGCCAATTACTTCGAGACCATCGCGTTTGTGAACGCACTGGCAATGATTGCGCATCGGCTCGACCATCATCCTGATCTCTACGTCAAATACGATTGCTGTGTAGTGAAGTTAAACACACACGATGTCGGTGGAATATCAAGGACCGACCTCGAATGCGCAACTCTGGTCGATGCCTTGCTGAGCAAGGTCCCATGACTCTTGCTTGGAACCGTTGCTTTGGCTAAACGTACCAACGTTCTGGATGCTAAGGCGTCGCTGTTGAATGAGGGACTTGTCGTTGCAGGACACGGCAGGCACTGCATGGTCGAGCTGTTCGATGGAGAGCGGATTATCTGCCATCCCAGGGGAAAGAAGAACCAAGCCGTCGTAGGGGATCGAGTGCTGTGGCAGAAGAGCGAAGATGAAGGCACTATCGAGCGGGTCGTCACGCGACGCAATCTTTTCTATCGACAGGACGAAATCCGTACCAAATCATTCGCCGCGAACCTTGATCAGGTACTCATCCTGATTGCAGCCGAGCCAGAATTTTCAGAACATCAACTTGCGCGCGCGCTGATCGCTGCTCGAGCCGAGAAAATTGACACTGTCATCGCCTTGAACAAGCGTGATCTGCGGACGCCATTCGAACGCGCATGGAACCGGCTCGGGCCCTACCGTGGCATGAACCACGACGTGCAAGATTTATCGCTGACTTCGCCTAGCACTCAAGACCATGCAAGACTGATGAGAATTCTTGCGGGCAAGACGACATTGGTTCTTGGGCCCTCTGGAGCCGGAAAAAGCACTCTGATCAACTTGCTTGTGCCGGGTGCGAGTGCATTGACGAATGAAATATCCCAGGCGCTCAATTCCGGAAAACATACGACGACCAGCACGACATGGTATTGGGTCGACGAAGCACGCAAGACCAGTGTCATCGACTCGCCGGGCTTTCAGGAATTCGGGCTGCACCACATCGAACCGATGCAATTAGCCGGATTGATGCCCGACATCGCGGAGCACGCCGGGCATTGCAGGTTCTATAACTGCACGCATTTGCACGAACCAGGTTGTGGCGTCATCGCCAATGTCCAGACTGCTGCTCATCCTGAACATCCGATCAGCGCCACTCGGTATCGTATCTATGGAGAACTCTTTGCAGAATTGAGTCAAACGCGAACTTATTGAAAACGCCGATGGATGCCCGCAGTGGCGGTGCGCTCCGGCACTGGGTCAGCCTAGCAGTCTCGCAAGCGTCAACAACGCCAACAGGACCATCCACATGACAACAGATCGCCATACCAAGCCCACGACGCTGCGCAAATGCGTGAGATCGGGTTCCCGACCTGGTGTACTGCCACCCCGAGCAATCGCCAAGTTCGATGTCGCCTCGCCTGCCTGAGCGTGTGGCAACGGAGCGGCGATGGGGCCCGGCATCAGCACACCACCTCCCAAACGGACATTCACCGCGCCTGATGTCGCAGCCAAGATGACGCCATCGTTGGAATTGGGAAAGCGTCGAGCATCATTGCGCCAGCAATCGATCGCGTCCTCGAAGCTGCCCACGACTGCGAAGCCAAGTGCAGTGATGCGTGCAGGTAGCCAGTCGGTCGCGATCCACGCCTTCTCGGCGAAATTCAGCACGCCGCCGCTCGATGGTTGAAGAGCAGCGCCCTCCTTGTGCGTCCAATATCGGGAAACGAATTCGCTCATCCGATAGAACACGGCCCCAGTGGGGCCAAGGCCCAAAGCGGCAAGGATCGAAAACCATGCGAGCACACCAAAGACATGTCGATGCGCAGCGACAACGGAATGTTCAATGACATGGCGGACGATTTCACTTCGGGGCAAATTGGCGACGCTGATCTGTCGCCAATGTGCGAGTAGTGACCGCGCCAGTGGTTCGTCTCCATCTTCCAACGCATCCCGAATACCCGTGAAATGATGGCTGAACTGCCGAAAGCCGAGCGTCACGTAGAGAACAGCGATACTCCACAATACAGCAAAAGGCAGTCCAAGCGTGATGGCCAGCAGCCAATGCACGCCGAGCACCAGGATCGTTGGTGCCAATACTGCGATGGCCCAGACGATCCATCCATGATGCGGTTTGCCAGCGTCGAAATTGCGACTGGCCCAACGCGTCCAAACCAACACACTGTTATAGACGGCATTGGGTGATGGAAGCGGGCGGGCCTGCTCGATGAGCAAGGCGCACAGGATGGCGAAGAAACTCATGGTCGAATGATAGCGATCACTTCCAACGCTCGATCGTCCTCGCTCGGGGTACCAGACACCAAGCCATCAGGCAGAAAGAAAACGATAGAGGTTTCGAATCATTCCAGCCGTGGCACCCCAAACAAAACGTTCTTGATGACCATCCTGGTAAGGCATGGAGAACCATTGCCTTGCTTCACTACCTGCGGCCTCCATCCGATGCCGACGATGATTGGACGGACTCATCAGATGAGAGAGCGGTACCTCAAAAGCATCAGCGACTTCGTGGGGATTGAGTTTCAACTCGAATCCGGGTTGCACGACAGCAATGACGGGCGTCACGACGAACGAAGTGATCGTGGTGTAGGTGGGCAGGACGCCCAACACTTCGACGAATCTTGCTGCCAGTCCCACTTCTTCCCAGGCCTCGCGCAAAGCAGCAGCTGCCACGTTCGCATCACCCGGATCAACACGACCGCCGGGAAAAGCCACCTGACCGGAATGCGTCGACATGCGGGTTGCTCTTTCAGTAAGCAGTACCGTAGGTTCCGGACGCAGCACGATAGGCACCAGTACGGCCGCCTGAGACAGTGCTCGGTCGCCGACGACTGGTTCTCGACGGACTTCGGGGGTCCATGTCGGCGGATGAGCGAATCTGGCACGCAGCGCTTCCACCGTCATATGCGACGACGGTACATCAGGCAAGCCGACATCCACTCCAGTGACCGGAACAGAGCGAGGATCAAAGGTGGTCGACGATACGGCGTTGATGGGCTCGATGGAAGAAGAAGGCCTCGGCATGACAGACATGATCAGAACGACATGATTGAATGGATAACCGATTCGAAGAAAAAATTTCTGGACAACAGCCGCATCAATAACAAAAGCCGCCTCGAAGGGCGGCTTTTTTTGAGGGCAACGAAGAGCTGCTGCTCTTGTTATTGCGCTGCTGCAGCAGCAGAGGCTGCCTTCGCTGCACGGCTGGGCAGCTTTTCCTTGATACGTGCAGACCGGCCGCTACGCTCGCGCAGGTAGTACAGCTTGGCGCGCCGAACATCGCCGCGGCGCTTGATTTCGATGCCTGCGATCAGCGGACTGTAGGTCTGGAAAGTACGCTCGACGCCTTCGCCACTCGAGATCTTGCGCACGGTGAAACCGCTGTTGAGACCGCGATTGCGTTTGGCGATCACCACGCCTTCGTACGCCTGGACACGCTTGCGGCTGCCTTCGACGACATTGACGCTGACGATGACGGTGTCGCCAGGCATGAAAGCGGGAATGGTCTTGTTGAGACGAGCAATTTCTTCTTGCTCGAGTGTTTCGATCAGATTCATGAGGTTCCTGGATTCGATCTTGTACGCGCTACACAAAAGGCGGCAGGTCAGGCGGTAGACCGATCATGAAGATCGAAAAACCAAGCCTTTTCCAGAGGGCCGCGGCCGGACAGAGGATCGGGTGCAGCCTTCGATTATAGCTTTTTTGACAACGCTTTTTCGTCGTCGCTGTCGAGAAGACCATCGACGCGTGCGGTCGCGATCAGGTCGGGACGTCTTTCCGCTGAAATCGTCAGTCGTTGGTCGCGCCGCCAACGTTCGATCTGCGCATGATGTCCGGAAAGCAACGGTCCGGGCACTGCCTGGTCTCTCCATAGCTCGGGACGGGTGTAATGCGGGCAATCGAGCAATCCGTCGAGTACGGGGTTGAAGCTGTCCTGCACGTGGCTCGCCTCGTCGCCCAGAACACCTGGCTGCAATCGTGCGACGGCGTCGAGCAATGCCATCGCCGCGACTTCACCACCGGACAACACGAAATCGCCAAGACTGATCTGATGCGTGACGCATGTGTCGATGAAACGCTGGTCGATGCCTTCGTAACGTCCACAGACCAGCACGGCGCCTTCGCTGGCTGACCAACGGACGACTGTCGTGTGGCGCAGCACTTCGCCCGCAGGCGAGAAAAGCACGACCGGCGCTGCCGAGCCGCGAGCCGCCAACGCTGCATCCAGACAGTTGGACAACGGCTCGGCCATCATCACCATGCCTGGACCACCACCAAACGGACGATCGTCCACACGGCGGTAGTTGCCTGCAGCAAAGTCGCGCGGATTCCAGAAGAAGACTTGGACCTGACCAGATTCGTAGGCACGACGTGTCACGCCACTGCTCAAAAAGGTATCGAACAGTTCGGGGAAAAGCGTGATGACGTCAAAGCGCATCGGGAAGACTCCGTGCTCAAAAAAAACGAATCACACCAGATCCACTTTCCACCCCGGCGCTGTCGGAGATCCAGCCAGGCAGCAGCGTTCAGTAATCAGGCTGCCAGTCCACAGTGATGACGCGACCGGGGAGGTCGACCTTGTCGATGAACGCGGAAACGAACGGCACCATGCGCTCGATCGTCTTCTCAGATTCGGCTGCAACGCCCGGACTTCCTGGGGAAGCTTCGGCGGTGAGCACGAGGGTTGTCTGAGGACCGGTCGCAAGCAATTCGCGCACGGTTCCAAGCATCACGCCCTCGCGGTTGATGACGCTGAGACCGATCAGATCGACCCAGTAGTACTCGTCATCACCAACGGTGGGGAAACTCGAGCGCGGAACGAATACGCGTGCACCGCGCAAGGCTTCGGCGGCGGTGCGATCGACGACATCGTCGGATGTCGCGACGATGCAGTCGGAGTGTTCCTTGGCCTCACGGATCGCCAACCTGAAAGCCTGCGACTTCGGCTGAGCGTGGACCGGCCCGGATGGCTGGATGAACCAGCGCTTGGAGGAAAAAAGCGCCTCTGGCTGGGCACTGTGGGGCAGGACCTTGAACCAGCCCTTGATGCCCCAGGCATCGACGATGCGACCCACCTCCACGGCGTCCGCCGGCAATTCAGCGATCTCGAGGGTGGGCAGCATCGTCGTACTGCGACGATCAGGCGGCGGCCTTGGGAGCAGCAGCAGCGGCTTGCTTGATCAGACGGGTGACCGTCGGGGAAGCCTGGGCACCCACGCTTTCCCAGTACGTCAGACGGTCCTGGGCGATGCGGATGCTTTCCTCGTTCGATTTGGCGATGGGGTTGTAGAAACCCAGACGCTCGATGAAGCGGCCGTCACGGCGCACGCGCTTGTCGGACACGACGATGTTGAAGAACGGACGGCCTTTGGAACCGCCGCGGGAGAGTCGAATGACGACCATGATTTATCCTTGGGGTGGTGGCAAACCCGCAAGGTTCGCCCACAATGTTCTTCCAACGTTGAGACACGCGACATGGCCACCCGGCCAGCGACACGCTGAAAAGCCTTCGATTATAGCTCGCAAGGCTTCGTCCCCCACTCCCCCGTCTCCTGCCTCCATGACGATCCTCATCCGACCCAGCCTCGACGCGGACATCGCCGCCATCGCCACCATCTACGCCCATCACGTGCTGCATGGCACCGGCACCTTCGAGACCGAGCCTCCCAGTGCCGCCGACATGGCCGCGCGTCGGGCCGACGTGCTGGCCAAGGCCCTGCCCTATCTCGTCGCCGAGCGTCGCAGCGACGGCGCGATCCTGGGCTTCGCCTATTGCAACTGGTTCAAGCCACGGCCGGCCTATCGTTATTCCGCCGAGGATTCGATCTATCTGGCGGACGATGCCCGCGGCCAGGGCGTGGGATCCAGGTTGCTGCGCGCGTTGATCGAGGCCGCCGAGAGCGCGGGTGTGCGCAAGCTGATCGCGGTGATCGGCGACTCGGCCAATGCCGGCTCGATCGGCGTGCATCGCGCTCAGGGCTTCACGGAAGTCGGCGTGCTCAAGGACGTCGGCTGGAAGTTCGAGCGCTGGCTCGACGTCGTCCTGATGGACCGGGTGCTTGGCGATGGCAGCGTGACCAAGCCGTCGTGAATGCCGGCATGAAGCCCCGCAACAAGACGATCGCCGCCTGGCTGGCGTTTCTCGGGGGACCGCTCGGTCTGCACCGTTTCTACCTGCATGGCACGGGCGATCTGCTCGGCTGGATGTTGCCCATCCCGACCGCCCTGGGTGTCTATGGCATCGAGCGCGCGCGTGCCTATGGCCTGGACGACGGCTTGAGCTGGGTGCTGATCCCGCTGGTCGGCTTCGTCATCGCCGGATGCGCGTTGACGGCCATCGTGTACGGCCTGATGGCCCCTGAGAAATGGAACGCCCGCTTCAATGCCGGCCTGGCCGCCGACGCGCCGGCGGGACAAACCGGCTGGTTGACCATCGGCGCGGTCGTCGTCGCGCTCCTGATCGGCACCACGGTGCTCATGTCCAGCATCGTCTTCAGCTTCCAGCGTTATTTCGAGCACCAGGTCGAGGAAGGTCGGAAGATCTCCCAATAGCCGGGCGGCAGACCGCCGGCGGCAGTCGGCGCTCAGAAGATCTGCATGCTCACCCAGTAGGCGACACCGGCCACGAAGGCCGAAGCCGGGATCGTGAAGATCCAGGCCCACACGATGTTGCCCGCGACGCCCCAACGGACCGCGCTCGCGCGCTGCACCGATCCCACGCCGACGATCGCGCCCGTGATGGTGTGGGTGGTCGAGACCGGGATGCCCAGCGCCGTCGCCAGGAAGAGTGTCAGGGCACCCCCGGTCTCGGCGCAGAAGCCGCCGACCGGCTTGAGTTTGGTGATCTTCTGGCCCATCGTCTTCACGATCCGCCAGCCGCCGAACATGGTGCCCAGCGCGATCGCGGTGTAGCAGCTCACGATGGTCCACGTCGGCGGCACGTCGGTGCCGGAGTGGCCGGTGGCGATCAGCAGCATCCAGATGATGCCGATGGTCTTCTGGGCGTCGTTGCCGCCATGGCCCAGGCTGTAGGCCCCGGCGGAGACGAGCTGCAGGCGGCGGAACCAGCGGTCCACGCGCGATGGCGTCGCGCGCCGGCAGACCCAAGCCACCAGCACCATCATGGCCGAGCCGAGCAGGAAGCCGAGCAGCGGCGAGACGAAGATGAACGCCACGGTCTTCCAGATCCCGCCGGCCACCAGGGCGCTGGACCCGGACTTGGCCATCACCGCGCCGACGATGCCACCGATGAGGGCATGCGACGAGCTGCTGGGGATGCCGTAGTACCAGGTCACCAGATTCCACGTGATGGCGCCGATGAGCGCGCCGAACACCACGTGCACGTCGACGATGCCGGGTTGCACGATGCCCTTGCCCACGGTCGCCGCCACGCTGAGGTGGAACACGAAGATCGCCACCAGATTGAAGAACGCGGCGAAGACCACCGCCTGACCGGGCTTGAGCACGCCGGTGGACACCACCGTCGCGATCGAGTTGGCCGCGTCGTGGAAGCCGTTCATGAAGTCGAACGCGATGGCCAGGACCACCAGCAGCACGACGACCCACAGCCCTACCTGAACCGATGCCATGAAACGCCGCGCTTCAGGAGTTCTCGAGGACGATGCCCTCGATCACGTTGGCCACGTCCTCGCACTTGTCGGTGATCGTCTCGAGCAGCTCGTAGATGGCCTTGAGCTTGATCACCTCTCGCACGTCGGACTCCTCGCGGAAGAGCTTGCTCATCGCGCTGCGCATGACGCGGTCGGCATCGGATTCGAGGCGGTCGATCTCCTCGCAGGTCTTGAGCGTGGCTTCGGCCACCGCCGGATCGGCGATCTTGCCGAGGAACTTCACCGCGTCCTTCAGGCGATCGCAGCACTTCACGCTCAGCGCGGTCAGGCGGACGATCTCCTCGGTCATGTGGCGCACGTCGTAGAGCGCCATGGTCTCGGCCGAGTCCTGGATCAGGTCGGCCACGTCGTCCATCGTGTTGATGAGCTTGTGGATCTGCTCGCGATCGATCGGCGTGATGAAGGTCTTGTGGATGAGCCGGTTGACATCGTGCGTCACGCGGTCGGCGGCGCGCTCGGCGTTGTCGACGTCGCGGTTGTACTGTTCCCGCAGATGCACGTCGCCATAGTTGGCGACCAGGTTCTCGAAGGCACGCGCGGCCTCGACGATGCGCTCCGCGTGCTGGTTGAACATCTCAAAAAAATTGCCCTCTCGGGGCAGCAGCTTGCCGAACATGACGTTGGCTCCTTAAACGATGCGTGTGTCGTCGCAATGACGATTTCGTGACAGCCGCGAGTGTAAGGGCCCGACTTTGCCGCCGCGCCGGCGCGGCTCCGCGCCCCGGCACGACACGGTGGTTCTCAGAGCCTTTCGATGGTCTGACCGGCCACGGCATCGAGCTGCGCCGCCGTGACCAGCGCGGGCGCGATCTCTGCGAGCGGTTGCAGGACGAAGGCCCGCTCGTGCATGCGTGGATGCGGCAGGGTCAGATGGTCGGTACGCAGCGCCGCCTCGCCATGGCTCAGCAGGTCGAGATCGAGCGTGCGCGGGGCGTTGCGGTACGGCCGCTCGCGGCCCGCGGCCCGTTCCAGGCGCTGCAGCTCGGCCAGCAATGCCTCGGGGGCGAGCATCGTGTCGAGGGCGACCACGGCATTGATGAAATCCGGTCCCGTGGCATCGACCGGCGCGCTCCGATAGAGCGAGGAGCGCGCCGTGACACGGCTGCCCGCCAGGCCGTCGAGACCCTCCATCGCCTGCAGCACCACGGCACGCGCATCGCCCAGATTGGCGCCGAGCGCGATGAAGGCCCGGGTCATGCGTCGTGACCGCCGCCGCCCGCCTCCGATGCGCCCGACGAACCCTCGGAGCCACCCTCGCCGCCGCCGCCACGCGGCTTGCGCCGCCGCCGGCGCTTGCGGGGAGCCGCCTCGCCGTCGGGCGGCACGGCCGGGCCACCCTCGTCGCCGGCCTCGTCGGCTTCGTTGCGCGCCTCGTACTCGCCAGCGTCGCCGCGCGGCTGCGGGGCCGGCGACGACCGCTGCGCGTCGCCCGCGCCCGCGCCTGCCGACTGGCGCACCCGCACCCGCGTGCGGGCCGCCGGCTTCTGCTCCTCGCGCACCTGGTCGAGCAGGTCCTGGCGACGCAGGTCGTCGGCGGTGCTGAATTCCTGCCACCACTCGGCGATCGCCTCGCCGACCTCGCCGACATCGGCGCGCAGCCGCATGAAGTCGAAGGCGGCGCGGAAGCGCGCCTGCTCGACCAGGCTGTAGGGCGTCGAGCCAACGCGCTTGTCGAAGCGCGGCTGCATCATCCAGATCTCGCGCATGTCGCCGCCGAGCTTGCCGCGGCCCGAGACATCGCCGATGCGGGTGTCGAACACCTCGTCGATCGCCTCCTGCAGCGCCGGGAAGGCCGGCATGCCGCGCTGGCCATGGCGACCCTCCAGTCGCTGGGCCCAGCCGTCGCGCACGTCGGCCCACAGCACGCAGGCCAGCAGGAAGCTCGGGGCGACCGGCTTGCCCTCGGCCACGCGGCGGTCGGTGTCCTGCAGCGCGGCCTTGACGAAGGGCTGGTCGGCACGCTCGACGATCACGTCGAGCAGCGGATAGATGCCTCGCGCCAGCCCCAGCTTGCGCAATTGCGCGATGGTGGCGATGGCATGACCGGTCTGCAGCAGCTTGAGCATCTCGTCGAACAGGCGGCTCTGCGGCACGTCGGCGAGCAGCCGGGCCGACTCGATCAGGGGCGCGGCCGTCTTGGGCTCGATCTCGAAGCCCAGGGCGGCGAGCTTGGCCGAGAAGCGGATCGCTCGGATGATGCGCACCGGATCCTCGCGATAGCGCGTGACGGGGTCGCCGATCATGCGCAGCACCAGCTTGCGGGCATCCCGGATGCCGCCGTGATAGTCCACCACCACCTGGCTGGCCGGGTCGTAGTACATGGCGTTGACGCTGAAGTCGCGCCGTGCCGCGTCCTCCTCCTGCGGTCCCCAGACGTTGTCGCGCAGCACGCGTCCGCTGGCATCGACGGCATGCGTCATGCCGGCGAGCTCGCCCTTGCTGGTGCGCTCGTTGCCCTTGACCTGCTCGGCCGCGGCGTTGTCCATGTAGGCGCGGAAGGTCGAGACCTCGATGACCTCGTGTTCGCGACCACGGCCATACACCACGTGCACGATGCGAAAGCGCCGCCCGATGATGAAGGCGCGCCGGAACAGGCTCTTGACCTGCTCGGGCGTGGCGTTGGTGGCGACGTCGAAGTCCTTGGGCCGCAGGCCCAGCAGCAGGTCGCGCACCGCACCGCCCACGACATAGGCTTCATAGCCGGCGTCCTGGAGGGTGGTGACGACGTTCTTCGCGCGCTCGTCGACCAGCGACGGGTCGATGCCGTGGACGCTGGCCGCCACCTCCTCGCGCTTGCCGAAGCGCGACTTGGCGCCGCGGGCCGACCCGGCGGACTTGCCGAGCAGTTTGTCGATGAAGGTCTTGATCATTGGAAGGACTGGGGAAGCCGGGCGCCAGGCGCTCCGGGAGGTTCGTTCGGAGGGGCGGTGTGACCTACTGGTTCTCGAGCATCGAGCGGATCAGCGGGATCGTCACCGCGCGTTGCGTCTGCAGGGCATAGCCGTCGAGCTGGTCGAGCAGCTCCATGAGGCTGCCGAGGTCGCGGCTGAAGCGGTGCAGCATGTAGTCGAGCACTTCGTCGGCCAGCAGCACGCCGCGGGCGTCGGCGGCCTGGCGCAGCACGGCGCGGCGCTCGGCCTCGTCGAGCAGCTGCAGATGGAAGACGTGGCCCCAGCCGAGCCGCGTGCGCAGGTCCTCGCGCAGGGCGAGGTCGGCCGGCGGCAACGCACCGGTGGCGAGCACGCCGCGCTGCAGCGCATGCGCGGTGACGAACCATGTGAAGGCGACATGCTGCTGCACCGGGTTGTAGAGATGCACGTCGTCCATCAGCACCGCGCCCCAGCGTTCGTCGAACTCCAGGGGCTGCGTCGTGCCGGCATGCAGCACGCCGACCAGCGCACCGCGCTCGCGCAGGGCGCTGCGCACGGCCTCGAGCAGGTGCGTCTTGCCGCTGCCGCTCTCGCCCCACAGGTAGACCGGCACCGGCGACTGGCCGGCCAGCGGCGGCGCATCGTCGACCCAGGGCTCGAGATGGCGCAGCACCGGCTCGTTGGGGCCCGCGTAGAAGCCGGACAGCGTGGGCCCGCTCGCCAGTCCGATGTCGAGCGCGAGCTGCTTCATGCCGGGAGCGAAGCGGGCGGCTGCCGTGGCACGGAGGACGCGAAAGAAGGGTTCATGGGGCCGGGCCGGTCGGCCCTTAAAATCGTGGCGAATTCTATCGGCCCGGCCACCGCGGCCATGGGCGCCGCCGCATTCGTTGCAAGTGGCACCCGTCGTCGGCCCGTCCGGGCTTCCCGGCCACCGCCTCGTCGTCCATCCTTCTTCCGGCTTCCAAACCGTCCGACCGCCATGACTTCCAACTCGCCCACCCCGCTCAGCTACAAGGACGCTGGCGTCGACATCGATGCCGGCGACGCGCTGGTCGACCGCATCAAGCCACTGGCGAAGAAGACGATGCGCGAAGGCGTGCTGGCCGGCATCGGCGGCTTCGGCGCGCTGTTCGAGGTGCCCAAGCGCTACAAGGAACCGGTGCTGGTGAGCGGCACCGACGGCGTCGGCACCAAGCTGCGTCTGGCGTTCGAATGGAACATGCACGACACCGTGGGGATCGATCTGGTCGCCATGAGCGTGAACGACGTTCTGGTGCAGGGCGCCGAGCCCCTGTTCTTCCTCGACTACTTCGCCTGCGGCAAGCTCGACGTCGACACGGCCGCCGCGGTGGTGGGCGGCATCGCGCGCGGCTGCGAACTCTCCGGCTGCGCGCTGATCGGCGGCGAGACCGCCGAGATGCCCGGCATGTACCCGCCCGGCGAATACGACCTCGCGGGCTTCGCCGTCGGCGCGGTCGAGAAGTCGAAGATCCTCACCGGCCAGGACGTGGCCAGCGGCGACGTGGTGCTGGGCCTGGCTTCCTCGGGCGTGCACAGCAACGGCTTCAGCCTGGTGCGCAAGGTGATCGAGCGCGCGGGCGACGACCTGCCCGAGACGCTCGATGGCGCCGCCTTCCGCAGCGCCGTGATGGAACCCACGCGACTCTACGTGAAGCCGGTGCTCGAGGCCCTGTCCCGGCACCCGATCAAGGCGCTGGCCCACATCACCGGCGGTGGCCTGCTGGAGAACATCCCGCGCGTGCTGCCCGAAGGCACCGCCGCGCATCTCGTCAAGGGCAGCTGGCCCCGGACCGAGCTGTTCGCCTGGCTGCAGAAGGTCGCGGGCATCGACGACCTGGAGATGAACCGGACTTTCAACAACGGCATCGGCATGGTCGTCTTGATCGACGCCGCCGAAGCCGCGGCCTGCGCCGCGACGTTGCGCGCGGCGGGCGAGACGGTCCACGAGATCGGGCGCATCGCCCCGCGCGGCGACGGCGCCGCCGTGGTCGTCGCCTGATCGCCACGCCGCCCCATCCAACGGGCGGCCGACACGCCCTCCTCCCGATGCCCACATCCTCCCGAGCGTGACCCTGCCCGCCGACGCCCCTCCAGCCACGGCCTCACGCGCCATCGTCGCGGCGAGTTTCGTGCTCATCGCGTCGACCCTGCTGCTGATCATGTGGCATGGCCTGCTGCCCGGCCTGCTGTGCGTCTGCGTGGGCTTCCTCGCCACCCGCTGGCTCGCGCGGATGCTGGACCTGGGCCTGAAGCGCCGCTTCCACCCGGCGCGCGGCGACGTCCCGGCCGCGCCGCTGCCCGCGCCCGCCACGTCGTCATCGACGGCGCGCATCGCCGCCGCCATGCTGGTGATGCTGGCACCGCTGGCGCTGCTGGTCTTCGCCTATGCCGAGGCCCGCGAGTTCGTGCTGAACGCCACCGAGCAGTACCGGGAACTGCTCGACTTCATCGCCCGCACGGTGCTGGAACTGCGCTCGAAAGTGCCGCCCGACATGGCCATCTACCTGCCCGAAGGCGCGGCCGAGGTGCAGCGCGTCGTCGCCGGCTACCTGCGCGCGCAGGCCGGCGCCATGGCGATGGCCGGGCGGGCCTGGCTGGGCGGACTGCTGTTCGCCTATGTCGGCCTGATCGTCGGAACGCTCGCCGCCGTCGCGCACGGGCCGGCGGTGCGCCGGCCGCTGGCGCTGCAGATGTTCCGGCGCATCACCCGCTTCGGCGAGGCCTTCGGCCAGATCGTCGCGGCACAGTTCTGGATCGCGGCCTTCAACACCTTCCTCACGGCCGTCTTCCTGCTCTTCCTGCTGCCGCTCTGGAACGAGGAGCTGCCCTATACGCCGGCACTCATCACCCTCACCTTCGTCGCCGGACTCGTGCCGATCGTGGGCAACCTGCTGTGCAACGTGGTGATCACGCTGGTCGGGCTGTCGGTCTCGCCGGCGACCGCGCTGGCATGCCTGGGTTTCCTGGTGCTCATCCACAAGGCCGAATACTTCATCAACGCCAAGGTGGTCGGCAGTCGCACGCAGATGGCGGTGTGGGAGCTGCTGGCCGTGATGTTCATGGCCGAGGCCGTGTTCGGCCCGGCGGGACTGGTGGCGGCACCGCTCTTCTACGCGTACTTCAAGAAGGAACTGCAGGCCGCCGGCCTGGTCTGAGCCGTCGCCGATCCGGCGCGCGAGAGGCTCAGCCCGGTGCGTGGTCCTTGCCAGCCGCGTCCGTGCCGGCCGGGTGTTCGCCGGCGATCACGCCCTGCCGCAGCCATTCGTCGGCATGCGCGCGCAGGGCATCGATCTGCAGCCAGACGAGCGTGAGCTGGGTGCGCAGGAGGCGCGCCGCCGGGTTGCTCTCGTCGCCCGCCTCGACCGATGTCGCCAGGGCCTCGCGCAGCGCGATCTCCGCACCCGCGCTCGTCGCGGCTGCCGACGCGGCCTCCGCCGCGACGCCGGCTGCGGCGCCGGCCGTTGCAGTGGCCGTGGCCGCCGTCGTGGCCGCGGCGCCGGGCCGGGGCTCGTGGAAGGCGCCGCGTTCCACCAGCACGACCGCCAGGGCGTCGAGCGCCACCGCCGCGCCTTCCGCCGCCTCCAGCAGGGCCCGGACAGCCGCCGATCCGGCCGGGCCGACCACCGCCCGATGCGCGCCCAGGGCCGAGAGATAGCTCAGCAGCGTGTGGGCGCGGATCAGGAAGCGCAGGGCCACGCCCGCGCGCGGCCGCACGAAACCCGGTTCGCGGAACATGTCGGAGACCGCGCTGGACAGGGCGGCATCGGCATTGTGGGCATCGCGCCGGGCCACGCGATAGGCCAGATCGTCGCGCGCGCCCGAGCGGTACTGGCGGGCGATCTGTCGCAGGTAGCCGGCCTGGCTGCGCAGGGCGCTGGCGGCGAGCGCGTCGATGCGGCGCGCCTGCCAGTGCGGCAGCACCAGCAGCGTCGCCAGACCGGCGATGACGCTGCCGATGGCGGTGTCGACCAGTCGGGGCACCAGCAGCACGCCGCTGTCGCCGATCTGGTTGAAGCACATCAGGACCAGCAGCGTCATGGCGGCGGTGGCCAGGAGATAGCGACGCGTGCGGGTGGCGAAGAACACCACGCCGGCGGCGACCGCCAGCAGCGACTGCAGCCAGGGCAGCGGGAACAGCTGCAGCAGGGCCCAGCCGGCGACGACGCCCAGGGCCGTCCCGGCGATGCGCTGTCCCATGCGCGCGATGGTGCCGCCATAGGTCTGCTGACAGACGAACAGCGTGGTCAGCAGGATCCAGTAGCCCTGCGCCGGATGGATCACGCGCATCACGACATAGCCCGCCGTCAACGCCACGGCCAGCCGCAGCGCGTGACGGAACAGCGCCGAGTCCGGCGTGAGCTGGCGCCGCACCCGATCGACGACGTCGCGCCAGCCATGCGGCGAGATGTCGGCCAGCCCCATGTCGACGCGGCCGGCCTGGGCCGAGGGCTGGCTGGCGCCGGCCAGCTGGCCGTCGAGCTGGGCCAGGTTGCGTGCCAGCGCCTCCACCGAGGCCAGCAGTGCCAGCGGCCCGGCCTCGCGGGTCCGCGCGCGCTCGTGCTCGATCGCGCCGCGCAGGTCGGCCAGCGCCTGCACGGTCACGTCGCTCTTCACGAACGGCTCGCGTCGCGCGATCGACGTCGCCAGGCGTTGGCATTCCAGCCCCTGGAGCGCCAGCACGCGCCGGCAGCGGTAGAGCAGGTCGCTGTGGAAGAAGGTGTCGGCCAGCGCGTTGTAGTCGTCGTGCGAGGAACTGGCGCGCTCGTGCACGTCCTGCGCGATCATGTAGAGGCCGCGGTAGCGCGCGATGCGCCCGGTCGGCGCCCGCTTGCCGATGCGCCGGAAGATGCCTTCCTTGGCCGCGTTGAGCTCGCTCACGACATCGGTGTTGAGCTGCGCCAGCGACAGCCGCTTCTGCTCGATGTCGATGCCGCGCAGGGGCTCGAACAGCGAGGCCTTGAAACGCACGTAGTCGCCCAGCACGGTGTAGAGCCGCACCAGCAGCGCCTGCACCGGCTGGGCCGGGAACAGTGCCGCCCAGCCGACCGAGAAGACGCCGTACCACGCGGCCCCGGCCAGCAGCAGCACCGGGCCCTCGCGCCGGGCGAGCGCGCCGGCGGCGGCCGGGGCGCTCGCGGCGTGGTCGAGGTTGAGCGTCGCGTAGATCCACAGGATCAGGGTCGCATAGCCGATGGCCCGATAGCGCGCGTCGACCGCCCCGAGCATCGTGAGGCAGAAGGCCACCAGCGCCAGGCCGGCGATGAACAGGATCGGATGGTCGAACAGCACCTGCACCGCCAGCGCCGCCGCCGCGAAGCACGCCAGCGTCAGCACCTGGGCGCGCAGGCGCTTGCGCCAGCTGTCGTCGGTCTCCGCGAGAGCGCTGGCGATGGCGCCGAGGAACAACGGGATCACCGCCGCC
Organism: Variovorax sp. PEI5; assembly: GCF_056679935.1. NCBI lineage: Bacteria > Pseudomonadati > Pseudomonadota > Betaproteobacteria > Burkholderiales > Comamonadaceae > Variovorax > Variovorax sp. PEI5. Next base: position 277,002 of record NZ_CM155257.1, on the reverse strand, counting down.
GAACGCTGGCCGAGCAGGCACATGACCATCAGGCTGCCGAGTGTGAGCAGCACGCGCAGCGGCTGGCCGCCCGCGGGAACGTCACGCAGACGTTCCCGCAGTTGCTGGCGAAAGGGAAGGAGCGGCATGTCGATGGTGAAAACGGCCATGGTGGCATGCCTGCACGTTGCATGCCACCACCGGCGAGGCCGGCGACCTCGGGGCGTCAGGGATTCGGAAGATAGCCCGAGAAGCGCAGGACGTGGCCGTCGGGCTCGCGCACCGCGAACTCTCGCAAGCCCCACGGATGCGATTGCGGCGGCTCGACCACCACGACGCCACGCCGGACATAGGCCGCGTGCAGCCCGTCGAGGTCGTGGCCGACGTGGATCACGATCTCGCCGCGCCACGGCCGCGCATCGCGCAGATGGCATTGCCACAGCCGCAGGTAGACGGGATCGCCCCAGCCGGGTTCGCCCCGGTGTCCAGCCCCGATCCTCACGCGCGCATAGCTGGGTGGCTCGCCGGCGATGAAGTCGAGCTCGAAGCCCAGGACCTCGCAGAAGTAGCGCGCCGCGCGGGCCGCGTCGGCCACCGGCAATACCGGCTGGACGCCGTGGAAGCGATGGTGGTTGCCGAGCTCGCCGGCAGCCGTCATCGGCAGGGCCGGAGCCGGAGCCGGATCGATGGCCATCAGTTCTCCGCCCGGCGCAACGCCGCGACGCGCTCGGCGATGACGTCCAGGTCGAGCGCGTCCTCGGCATGGCGCAGATAGGTCTCGAGGTCGCTCATCGCCTGCGCCGTGTGGCCCTGCGCCGCATGCGCGAGGCCCCGGTCGCGATAGTCGCCCCAGGACTCGGGCGCCAGCGCGATCAGTCGGTCCTGCACGGCGATCGTGCGCTGCCAGTCCTCCTGCGCCGCATGGACCTCTTTCAGATTGCGCAGCATGCGGTGGATGATCTCGCGCGGCGCGGCGGGCTGCAGATAGAGCCCGAGCGGCACGTCGAAGTCGCCGATCACGCCGTCGCCGCGCTTGTAGGGTTCGAGGCGCTCGACCAGTTCCTCGCGCGACAGCGACTTGCCCGTGAACGGGTCGATCACCACCTGCCCCTTGGGCAGGGTCACCTTGATCATGAAGTGCCCCGGGAAGGCGATGCCGCGTGCCTGCAATCCCAGGCCCTGGGCCAGCTCCATCCACAGCACCGCCAGCGAGATCGGGATGCCGCGACGCGTGCGCAGCACGGCGTTGAGGTAGCTGTTGTCGGGATCGTAGTAGTCGTTGACGTTGCCGCCGAAGTTCAGGTCGTGGAAGAAGAACTGGTTGAGCAGACGCAGCCGGGCCAGGGGCGCGGCATCGGCCGGCAGGCGCCGCTTGAGCCGGGCCAGCAGCTGGTCGACGTCGCCGAGCACCTGGGCGACGTCGAGCTCGGGATACTCGTCCTGGGCGATGCTGGTGGCGGCTTCGAGCAGCGGGAAATGCTCGTCGCTCTGCACCAGGGAGGAAAAGTACTCGAGGGCGGTCGGTGTCGCGAGGCTGAGCTTCATGCAGGCTTTGTAGAGGAGCGGACCGGGAGCGTCAAGGCGGTTTTGGCCGATGCTGCATGGGCGGCGCGACGCCGCCCGCCCTCAGCGCTTGATGAAATTGCGCAACCGCACGCCCAGCAATGCCAGCACCGAGAAGTACAGGAGCGCGGCGCCGACGACGAAGATCGCGAGCAGTCCCATGCGCTGCACGCGCACTGCGCGCAGCCCGACCCAGTCGAAATGCTGCGACCCCCAGGCCAGCAGCAGCCCCAGCACGGCCGATGCCACGATCACCTTGAGGACGAAGCGGCCCCAGCCGGGTTCGGGCCGGTAGCTGCCACGCCGCATCAGGCCGATCAGCAGCCACAGGGCGTTGACCATCGCGCCGAGGGCGATCGTCAGGGTCAGCGCGGCATGCTGCAGCACCGGCACCAGCACCAGGTTGAGCAGTTGCGTGAGCACCAGCACGCACACGGCGATGCGCATCGGCGAGCGCATGTCGTGCCGCGCGTAGTAGCCCGGCGCCAGCACCTTGATGGCGACGATGCCGACCAGCCCGGCGCCATAGCCCATCAGCGCGACCGTGGTGCGCTCGACGTCGACGCCGTCGAAGGCGCCGTTGTGGAACAGCACCGCCACCAGCGGCCGCGAGAACAGCAGCAATGCCACCGCGCACGGCACCGACATCAGCACCACCAGGCGCAGGCCCCAGTCGAGCAGCGAGGAATAGCGCGCGTCGTCCTTGGCGGCGCGGGCCGATGCGAGTTGCGGCATCAGCACAACGCCCAGCGCCACCCCGAGCATGGCGGTCGGGAATTCCATCAGCCGGTCGGCATAGCTCACCCAGGTCACGCTGCCCGGCGCGAGATGGGAGGCGATCTGGGTGTTGATGAGCAGCGAGATCTGCGCCACGCTCACGCCGACCAGCGCCGGCAGCATGAGCTGGACGATCCTGCGCGTGGTCGGATCGGCCCAGGCCGCGCGCACCGCCCGCAGGCTGGTGCCCACGCGCGGCAGCATGCCGATGCGGCGCAGGGCCGGCAGCTGGATGCCCAGCTGCAGCGCGCCGCCGACCATCACGCCCACGCATTGCGCGTAGATCGGTTCGATGCCCCAGCGCCGGAACAGCGGCGCGCCGATCAGGATCGACAGGATGAGCGACAGGTTCAGCAGCACCGGCGAGGCCGCCGGCACCGCGAACCGGCGCCAGGTGTTGAGGATGCCGCCGGCCAGCGCCACCAGCGACATGAAGCCGATGTAGGAGAACATCCAGCGCGTCATGAACACCGCGGCGTCGTGGCCCTGCGCCGTCTGCGCGAGGCCGCTGGCCATCGCCCAGACCATCAGCGGCGCGCCGGCCATGCCGGCGATGCACAGCAGCACCAGGGTCCAGGTCAGCAGCGTGGCGACGTGGTCCACCAGGGCCCGCGCGCCCTCGTCGCCGTGCTCGGTCCGGGTCGCCGCCAGCACGGGGACGAAGGCCTGGCTGAAGGCCCCCTCCCCCAGCACGCGCCGGAACAGGTTGGGGATGCGGAAGGCGACGTTGAAGGCATCGGTCAGCGCGCTGACGCCGAAGACGGAGGCCATCAGCAGGTCGCGCACCAGCCCGGCGATGCGGGAGGCGAGCGTCAGCAGCGAGACGGTGGAGGCGGATTTGAATAAGGACACGGCGCCGCGAGTGTAGGGTCCTGCCGCTGCGCCCCTCGCGGCTTCGCATGCCCCACCCACGATCCAGCGGATCCGGCTCCGCCGGTCCGCCAGGATCGTCCCCGGCCGGGGTAGGCGGAGCGGCACGAAGTGCGCGCAGCCTGGGGGCGTCCTATAATGGTGGGCTTTGCCGCATCATCCCCAAACACACCAGGACACACAAACACATGGCATCCGCTAAACCGAAGAAGAAGAACCCGCGCCTCGCGTCGGGCCGCAAGCGCGTCCGTCAGGACACCAAGCTCAACGCCGCGAACACCTCGCTGCGCTCCAAGTACCGCACCGCGGTGAAGAACGTCGAGAAGGCCGTGCTGGCCGGCGACAAGACCAAGGCCACCGAGCTGTTCGCCAAGGCCCAGGCCGTGGTCGACACCATCGCCGACAAGGGCATCTTCCACAAGAACAAGGCAGCGCGCGACAAGAGCCGCCTGTCCGCCAAGGTCAAGGCCCTGGCACTCGCCCCTGAAAAGGCCGCCGCCTGACGCTCAGGTAACCAGCCCGGATCGGTTCGGTGCCCCGCGCACCCGGCCGCTCCGCCGTTTGACCGGGGTGCGCTGCGGCAGCAAAGCAAAAAAGTGGAAAACCGCCTTCGGGCGGTTTTTTCATGGGCGATCGACATGTCGCCGGGATCGGGATCGACTCCGCCCGCATCCCGGGCGAGCGGTCAGGGCTGCTCCGTCAGGGCTTCTCTTGCGGCACCAGGCAGGCTTCGACGATCTGCAGGCCGTTGTCGCGCGCGAAGTTCATGACGAAGTCCCACGCCATCACGTTGTATTCGCGCAGGTCGACGTGGACCACGACGCACTTCACGCCATTGATGTTGGTGGGTACGCACCACGGCGAATAGCTCAGATGGCTGCCGGGAGTGGCGCCTCCGGGACGGAACGAACTCATGACGCCGGCGAGGCGTTCGGCCCAGTCACTGGGGCGGAAGGTTCGGCCATCGCTCGTGATGCCCTGGATGAAGACTTCTTTGGCGCTGGGGGAGATCATCAGTTGGATAGGGCTGGGCGCGTGCTGCAGCGCACCACGGATTCTATCCGGCCGCCCCACCGGGGAGACGCAATCGCACAGGCCTGGCCCGGACATTGCTGCAATGCGCAATCCTCAACAAATGCGAAATACTGCACGCCTAGAATTCGCCTTCCTTTTCCCGGAGAACCCCGTATGAGCGCCCCCGCCGTCCCGACCTCGCCCCACGTGATGAACACCTATGGCCGACTGCCCATCGCGCTGTCGCATGGCCAGGGCTGCCGCGTGTGGGACACCGAGGGCCGTGCCTACCTCGACGGCCTGGGCGGCATCGCCGTCAACACGCTCGGCCACAACCATCCCGAACTGGTGCCCGCGCTGCAGGACCAGATCGCCAAGCTCATCCACAGTTCCAACTACTACCACGTGCCCGGCCAGGAACAGCTGGCGGCCAAGCTGACCGAGCTGTCGGGACTGACCAATGCCTTCTTCTGCTCCACCGGCCTGGAGGCCAACGAGGCGGCGCTCAAGCTGGCGCGCAAGTTCGGCCACGACAAGGGCATCGAGCGGCCGGAGATCGTGGTCTACGAGCACGCCTTCCACGGCCGCTCGATCGCCACCCTGTCGGCCACCGGCAATCCCAAGGTGCAGAAGGGCTTCGGACCACTGGTCGAGGGCTTCATCCGCGTGCCGCTCAACGACATCGAGGCCCTGAAGCGGGCCACGCAGGACAACCCCAACGTCGTGGCCGTGTTCTTCGAGACCATCCAGGGCGAGGGCGGCATCCATCCGATGCGCATCGAATACCTCCAGCAGGTGCGCGCGCTGTGCGACGAGCGCGACTGGCTCATGATGATCGACGAGGTGCAGTGCGGGATGGGTCGCACCGGCAAGTGGTTCGCCCACCAGTGGGCCGGCATCCTGCCCGATGTGATGCCCCTGGCCAAGGGCCTGGGCTCGGGCGTGCCGATCGGCGCGGTGGTCGCCGGTCCGCGCGCGGCCCAGATCTTCGGACCCGGCAACCACGGCACCACCTTCGGCGGCAATCCGCTGGCGATGCGCGCGGGCATCGAGACGATCCGCATCATGGAGCAGGACGGCCTGGTCGAGAACGCCGCCACCGTGGGCGCGCACCTCAAGGCGGCGCTGGAGCGCGAGTTCGACGGCCTGGCGGGCGTGCGCGAGGTGCGCGGCCACGGCCTGATGCTGGGCATCGAGCTCGACCGTCCCTGCGGCGTCATCCTCAACCGCGCCTGCGACGCCGGCCTGCTGCTGAGCGTCACGGCCGACAACGTCATCCGCCTGGTGCCGCCGCTCATCCTGAGCATCGCCGAGGCCGACGAGATCGTCGCGATCCTCGCGCCCCTGGTTCACACCTTCCTCTCGGAACCCACCCCATGACGACGACCATGACCGGCCAACCCGCGATCCGGCACTACCTGCAGTTCTCGGACTTCACGACCGACGACTATGCCTATCTCTTCGAACGCGCCGCCCTCATCAAGCGCAAGTTCAAGGCCTACGAGAAGCATCAACCGCTGGTCGATCGCACGCTGGTCATGATCTTCGAGAAGGCCTCGACGCGCACCCGCGTGAGCTTCGAGGCCGGCATGTACCAGCTCGGCGGCAGCGTGGTGCACCTGACGACCGGCGACACCCAGCTGGGCCGCTCGGAACCGATCGAGGACAGCGCCCGCGTCATCAGCCGGATGGTCGACGCGGTGATGATCCGCACCTTCGGGCAGGACAAGATCGAGCTGTTCGCCAAACACTCGCGGGTGCCGGTCATCAACGGCCTGACCAACGAGTTCCATCCCTGCCAGATCCTGGCCGACATCTTCACCTACATCGAGCATCGCGGCTCGATCCGCGGCAAGACGGTGGCCTGGGTGGGCGATGGCAACAACATGGCCAACACCTGGCTGCAGGCCAGCGAGATCCTGGGCTTCACGGTGCACGTGAGCACGCCCAGCGGCTATGGCGTGGATCAGTCGGTGGCGGGCCTGCGCTCGTCCGACAGCTACAAGGTCTTCACCGACCCCATGGAGGCCTGCCGTGGCGCCGACCTGGTGACCACCGACGTCTGGACCAGCATGGGCTACGAGGCCGAGAACGACGCGCGTCGCGCCGCCTTCGCCGACTGGCGCGTCGATGCCGAGATGATGCGCGTCGCCCAGCCCGATGCCCTGTTCATGCACTGCCTGCCGGCGCATCGCGGCGAGGAGGTCGATGCCGAAGTGATCGACGGACCGCAGTCGGTGGTCTGGGACGAGGCCGAGAACCGCATGCACGTGCAGAAGGCGCTGCTGGAGTTCCTGCTGCTGGGACGGCTGCGGGCCTGAGCGGCCCGGTCTCGGGGTTTCACCGGGGCGTTGGGAATAACCGACACCACGCCATGGCGGGCGGCGCTAACTTCGCGCCATGCCCCACCCTTCCTCCCGCATCCGGGACATCTCCCCGCCCGTCCATGAAGGCGCGCCGGTCTTCCCCGGCGACACGCCCTACCGCCAGCGCTGGGCCGCGAGCATCGGCCCCGACTGCCCCGTGAACGTCGGCGAGATCACCCTGTCGCCCCATGTCGGCGCCCATGCCGATGCGCCCCTGCACTACGACCCCCACGGCGCCGCCATCGGCGCGGTCGACCTCGCGCCCTTCCTCGGTCGCTGCCGGGTGATCCACGCCATCGGACGCGGTCCGCTGGTCGAATGGGCCCACCTGGCCCACGCGCTGGACGACCTGCCGCCGCGCGTGCTGGTCCGCACCCGCGAGCGGGCCTTCGTCGATCGCTGGGACCCGGAGCTGGTCGCCTTCGCGCCCGACACCATCGAACGGCTGGCGGCCCATGGCGTGCTGCTGGTGGGCATCGACAGCGCCAGCATCGACCCGGCCGACAGCAAGACCCTCGACAGCCACCAGGCGATCCGCCGGCTGGACCTGCGCGTGCTGGAGAACCTGGTGCTCGACGAGGTGCCCGAGGGCGACTACGAACTCATCGCCCTGCCGCTGCGGCTCACGAGCGCCGATGCCTCCCCGGTCCGCGCGGTGCTGCGCGACCTGCCGCCCACCGCCGCCGGCGGCCCGGCCCCGTCCCCCATCGCATGAACACCATGACCCCGACCATCGCTTCCGAACCCATCCCCGCACCCATCCCCTCGGCCGCCCCCACGCTCGACGACTGCCGCGCCCTGGACCGCCAGGACCCGCTGCGCGAGCTGCGCGATCTGTTCAGCCTGCCCGAGGGCGTGATCTACCTCGATGGCAACTCGCTCGGCGCCCTGCCCCGGGCCGCCCCGGCGCGCATCGCCGAGGTGGTGGCGCGCGAATGGGGCGAGGGTCTGATCCGGTCCTGGAACACGGCGCGCTGGTTCGACCTGCCGCAGCGCCTGGGCGACAAGGTGGCGCGCCTGGTCGGCGCCGCGCCCGGCAGCGTGGTGTGCACCGACAGCACCTCGATCAATCTCTACAAGGTGCTGTTCGCGGCCATGACGCAGGTGCTGCGGCGGGGCGCCGACGCGGCGTCGCGCCGCGTCGTGCTGAGCGAGCGCGACAACTTCCCGACCGACCTCTACATCGCGCAGTCGCTGTGCCGCGAGCGCGGCTTCACGCTGGTACTGCTGGACGACGCCGCCGGGCTCGACGCCGCGCTGGCGGCCGGCGATGTCGCCGTGCTGATGCTCACCCACGTCAACTACCGCACCGGCGCCATGCACGACATGCGCGCCATCACCGCCGCCGCGCGGGCCGCCGGCGCATTGGCGGTCTGGGACCTGGCGCACAGCGTCGGCGCGGTGCCGGTGCGGCTGGACGATTGCGCGGCCGACTTCGCCATCGGCTGCGGCTACAAGTACCTCAACGGCGGACCGGGCGCGCCGGCCTTCGTCTGGGCGCATGCGCGCCACGCCGGGCACTTCGAGCAGCCGCTCGCGGGCTGGTGGGGGCATGCGGCGCCCTTCGAGTTCACGCCCGACTACCGGCCGGCCGAGGGCGTCGGGCGCTACCTGTGCGGCACCCAGCCGATCATCGCCCTGGCCGGGCTCGACTGCGGGCTGGACACCGTGCTGGCCGCCGCGTCCTGCGATGCCACGGGCGATCCGATGACCGCGCTGCGGCGCAAGTCGCTGGCGCTGACCGATGCCTTCATCGCGCTGGTCGAGGCCCGCTGCGACGGCCGTTTCGACATCGCCACCCCGCGCGACCCGGCGCGGCGCGGCTCGCAGGTCAGCCTGACATGGGCCGGCGGCGCGGCGTCACGCGGCGCGGTGGATGCACCGAACGCCCACGCGATCGTCCAGGCGCTGATCGCGCGCGGTGTCATCGGCGACTTCCGCGCCGGCGATGCGCGCGCTCCGGACATCCTGCGCTTCGGCTTCACGCCGCTCTACCTCGGCTTCGAGGAGGTCTGGTGGGCCGTCGAGCATCTGGTGCGGGTGCTCGACGGCCGCGAATGGGCGCGGCCGGAATTCAACCGGCAACAGGCGGTGACCTGAATGGCCGGCCCGATCGAGTCCGACGGCCCCGCCGACCCCGCGCCGCGTGGCGATCCGGCCCTCGTCGGCGAGCTCGCCGGCACGCCGGCCGGCTCCGCGCCCGAACGCATCGTGCGCGAGGAAGGCGCCCGGCTCGACTTCAGCGCGGCGATGAGCTATGGCGACTACCTCGGCCTCGACCAGCTGCTGTCGGCCCAGCATCCGCGTTCGCCGGCGCACGACGAGATGCTGTTCATCGTCCAGCACCAGACCAGCGAGCTGTGGATGAAGCTGATGCTGCACGAGCTGGCCGCCGCCATCGACGCCATCGCCGCCGACCGGCTGCCCGACGCCTTCAAGATGCTGGCGCGCGTCGGCCGCATCATGGAGCAGCTGGTCGGCGCCTGGAGCGTGCTGGCCACCATGACGCCGCCCGAGTACACGGCCATGCGTCCCTACCTGGCGAACTCCAGCGGCTTCCAGAGCGCGCAGTACCGCCGCATCGAGTTCATGCTCGGCCACAAGAACGCCGCCATGCTGCAGCCGCACGCGCACCGGCCCGACCTGCTGGCCGAGGTCGAGGCGGCCTGGCGCGCCCCCTCGCTCCACGACGAGGCGCTGCGCCTGCTGGCGCGCCATGGCCTGGCCGTGCCCGCCGGGCGCCTGGAGCGCGACTGGACGCAGCCCTGCGCGCCCGACGACGCGGTGCGCGCCGCCTGGCTCGTCGTCTATCGCGATCCGCGCGCGCACTGGGACCTCTACCAGCTCGGCGAGAAGCTGATCGACATCGAGGATGCCTTCCGGCTCTGGCGTTTCCGCCACGTGACGACGGTCGAGCGCGTGATCGGCTTCAAGCGCGGCACCGGCGGCACCGGCGGGGTGAGCTACCTGCGCAGGATGCTCGACGTCGTGCTGTTTCCGGAACTCTGGACGCTGCGCACCAATCTCTGAGCGGCCGCCGCGATCCGGCCCGCGCCGCGACCGCTCACCCGGTTTCACCCGGCGTAGAGCCAGGGCACGTCGAGCAGCTTCGGCCCCAGCACGCGCAGGCCGGCGTCGCGCGCCAGCCGCGCCGGGCCCGACAGATGGAAGACCACGCCATTGCGCCGGGCCCTCGCCTGCACCCGGGCATTGCGCCGCCAGCGCGCGGCGGCATAGCGCGCCAGGGCCGCGGGCAGGTCCATGGCGCCGGCATCGTCGATGGCGACGGCGAGCGCCACCGCGTCCTCGATCGCCATGCCCGCGCCCTGCGCCATGTAGGGCAGCATGGGATGCGCGGCATCGCCGGCCAGCGCGATGCGGCCGCGCGCCATCCCGTCGGGACCGGCGAGCGGCGGGCGGTCGCACAGCGTCCAGGCGCGCCAGCCGGGCATCGCCTCGATCAGGGCCTGCAGCATGCCACCGCAGCGCCCCGTGGCCCGCTGCAGGGCCTCCAGGCCGGTGGCCTGGTCCCAGTCGCGCGCGTCACCGGTCGGTGCCGACTCGGCCAGCACGACCACGTTCTGCGCCGTGCCACCGCGCACGGGATAGGCCACCGCGTGCAGCCGCGCCCCCAGCCAGACGCGGACGTCGTTGCCGCGCAGGGCGGCCGGCAGCGCGGCCTGCGGCACCAGCGCGCGCCAGGCGGTGTGGCCGGTGACGCGCGGCGCCGGATCGGCCGCGCCGGCGACCTGCGGCCGCACGACGCTCCACAGGCCATCGGCGCCGATCAGGGCATCGCCGCGCCAGGCCCGGGCATCGGCGGCGACGACGCGGACCGCCGCGTCGTCGGCCTCGATGCGCTCGATGCGGGCTCCCGGGTGCAGCGTGATGCCCGCGCGGCCGCGCACGGCGTCGAGCAGCATCGCGTGCAGGTCGGCGCGATGCACGCAGCCATAGGGCGCGCCATAGCGCCGCTGCATCGACCGGCCCAGCGGCAGCCGCGCGACGACGGCGTCGTCACCGGTGCCGCGCACCACCAGCGCGTCGGGCCAGGCCGCGATGCCGGCCAGCGCCGACTCCATTCCGAGCGCGTGCAATCGCCGCGTGGCGTTGGGGCCCAGCTGCAGCCCGGCGCCGATCTCGCCGAAGGTCCCGGCCTGCTCCAGGATGTCGATGGCGCGCGGCGCGCGGGACCGGGCCGTGCCACCGGCGAGCGCCAGCGCGCAGGCCAGTCCGCCGATGCCGCCGCCGGCGACCAGGATGCGGGTGGTCACGGCCGGGTTCAGCGCTCCGCGCCGGCCGGCCGGGCATCCGGGGGCGCTGCTGGATCGATGGCGCCCCGCCGGGCTCCGGTGCCACAGCTGCCGCAGCTGTCGCACGACCCGCAGCCCGAGGTCCGCGCCAGCGAGGTCGCCAGCGCGTCGGCACGCGCCGCATCGACCCATCCGGCGCGGCGCGTGCCCGCCGCCACCCGGCCCGCCGCGGCGCGGCGCCAGGCGGCCGGCATCCAGCGCCACACCGCGTAGAGCGCGGCGCAGGCGACGATGAGTCCGACGATGATCTGCTGTGCCATGGAAAGGCCCTCGGGATGCCGCCTCAGCCCCAGCCCAGGGCCAGCGCGATGCGGTAGGTGATGAAGCACGCCAGGTAGGCGAGGCCGAACAGGTAGAGCGCCATGATCCAGACATAGCGCCAGGAATTGGTCTCGCGGCGCACCGCGGCCAGGGTCGAGAGGCACTGCGGCGCGAACACGAACCACACCAGCAGCGAGACCGCCGTCGCCAGCGACCAGCTGCCGGCGATCAGCGGCTCCAATGCGGTGGCGACGCCATCGCCGGTGGCCGACAGCGCATACACCGTGCCCAGCGCGCCCACCGCCACCTCGCGCGCGGCCATGCCCGGCACCAGCGCGATCGAGATCTGCCAGTTGAAGCCGATCGGCGCGAAGACGTGCTCCAGCCAGCCGCCCAGCACGCCGGCCGCGCTGTATTGGATGGCCGGCCCGGTGGCGCCCTCGGGCGGCGACGGGAAGGTCGAGAGGAACCACAGCAGGATGGTCATCGTCAGGATGATCGTGCCCACGCGCTGCAGGAAGATCCAGGCGCGTTCGTACAGGCCGAGCGCGAGGTTGCGCAGGTTCGGCCAGCGATAGGCCGGCAGCTCCATCAGCAGCGGCGAATACAGCGTGCCCTGGCCACCCTGGCGGAAGCGCTTCATGACCCAGGCCACGCCCATCGCCGAGACGATGCCGAACACGTACAGCGCGAACAGCACCACGCCCTGCAGGTTGAACACGCCGCCCACCGTGCGCTGGGGAATGAAGGCGGCGATCAGCAGCGCGTAGACCGGCAGCCGCGCCGAGCACGTCATCAGCGGCGCGATCATGATGGTGGTGAGACGGTCGCGCCAGTTGCTGATGGTGCGGGTGGCCATGACGCCCGGGATGGCGCAGGCGAAGCTCGACAGCAGCGGGATGAACGAGCGGCCCGACAGGCCCACCGTGCCCATCACGCGGTCGAGCAGGAACGCCGCGCGTGGCAGATAGCCCGAGTCCTCCAGCGCCAGGATGAACAGGAACAGGATCAGGATCTGCGGCAGGAATACCACCACGCCACCCAGGCCCGCCACCACGCCATCGACCAGCAGGCTGTGCAGCAGGCCTTCGGGCAGCACGGCGCCGACGCCTTCGCCGAGCCATTCGGTGGCCGCCTTGATCAGGTCCATCGGCACGTTGGCCCAGCTGAAGACGGCCTGGAACATCAGGAACAGCGTGACGGCCAGCACCACCATGCCCCACACCGGATGCAGCACCACGCGATCGATGCGGTCGCTCGCCGCCAGGCTGCCGACCGGTTCGGTCACGGCCAGACCCAGGATGCGGCGCACCTCGCGCTGCGTGGCCAGCACGTCGTCGAGCTTCGGCGCGACCCACAACGGCGGCGCGGCGGCGGCGACCGGCGCGTCCAGCGCGGCCAGCAGCCGGTCGGCGCCGCCGGCCTGCACGCCCACGGTCTCGATCACCGGCAGGCCCAGCTCGCGCGACAGCACCGCCGTGTCGACGGCGATGCCCTGCCGGCGGGCCATGTCGGTCATGTTGAGCACCACCACCAGCGGCAGGCCGAGCTGCTTGGCCTCCAGCACCAGACGCAGGTTCAGGCGCAGGTTGGTGGCATCGGTGACGCAGACGATGAGGTCGGGCAGGGCCTCCTTGCTGTGGCCGGTGACGATGTCGCGCGTCACGGCCTCGTCGGCCGACAGCGCGTTCAGGCTGTAGGCGCCCGGCAGGTCGAGCACGAAGACGCGGCGTCCGCCCGTGGTCTCCAGCACGCCTTCCTTGCGCTCGACCGTCACGCCCGCGTAGTTGGCGACCTTCTGGCGGCTGCCGGTCAGCAGGTTGAACAAGGCGGTCTTGCCGCAATTGGGATTGCCCAGCAGCGCGATGCGCTCGGGGGGCGCCTTGGCGGCGGCTGCGGAACGGGCCGCGCCCGGATGGAAGACGAGCGTGGCCTCAGCCATGGTGGGCCGCTCCCGCCGTGACATGGATGAACGAGGCCTCGTGGCGCCGCAGGGCGAAGGTGGTGTGGCCCAGGCGCACCGCCAATGGCTCGCGGCCCGGCACGCCACTGGCGACGATGCGCACCGCCTCGCCCGGGACGAAACCGATCTCGGTCAGTCGCAGGACGAGATCGCGGTCCTCGGCCGCCTCGGGGCGGCGCAGGTCGATGACGGTCGCCCATTGGTGGGACGGAAACTGGTCGAGCCGCTGCACGGCGGCCGGCAGCGGCGCTGCGTCGGAATCGGTATGGAGCACGGGCGGGACGCGCTCCGCGAGGACGGAAGGCGCGAGGTCAAAAGCCAGATGCTAACCATTCTCAACTCGATCCGCGCTCCGGCCTCCCTTTTTCCCTGCCGACGACGACCCTCAGCTTGACAGCAGCTGCCGCAGCACGAAGGGCAGGATGCCGCCATGGACGTAGTAGTCGACCTCGATCGGCGTGTCGATGCGCAGGCGCACGGTGGCCTCCTGCCGGCTGTCGTCGGGCCGGTGGACCACCAGCTTGACATCCATCTGCGGCCTGAGCTCGCCCTCGATCACGACATCGATGCGCTCGTGGCCGGTCAGTCCCAGGCTCTGCCACGAATCGGCGCCGCGGAACTGCAGTGGCAGCACGCCCATGCCCACCAGATTGGCGCGGTGGATGCGCTCGAAGCTGCGCGCCACGACCGCCTTGATGCCCAGCAGCTGCGTGCCCTTGGCCGCCCAGTCGCGCGACGAGCCGGTGCCGTATTCCTCGCCGCCGAAGACCACCGTCGGCACGCCCTGGTCGATGTAGGTCATGGCGGCGTCGTAGATCGCCATCTTCTCGTTGCCCGGCTGGAACAGCGTGTAGCCGCCCTCCTCCTGGGTGCCCTTGTCGTCCGGCGGCAGCATCAGGTTCTTGATGCGCACGTTGGCGAAGGTGCCGCGCATCATGATCTCGTGGTTGCCGCGCCGCGAGCCGTAGCTGTTGAAGTCGGCCTTGGAGACGCCATGCGCCTTGAGCCACTGGCCGGCGGGCGAGCTCTCCTTGATGGCGCCGGCCGGCGAGATGTGGTCGGTGGTGATCGAGTCGCCGAACAGCGCCATGATCCGCGCGCCCTCGAAGCCCGGACGCGCGCCGATCGGCGGCTTCATCTCGAAGCCCTCGAAGAACGGCGGCTCGGCGATGTAGGTCGATTCGGGCCAGTCGTAGACCTCGCCGGTGGTGCCGCGGATGCTGGTCCAGAACTGGCCCGGATCGGTCTTCACCTTGTCGTAGTTGGCGCGGAAGGCCGGGGCGTTCATGGCATAGCGCAGGTTCTCGTCGATCTCGCGCGAGCTCGGCCAGATGTCGCCCAGGTACACGTCCTTGCCGCCCTTGCCCTGCCCCACCGGCTGCGTCATCAGGTCGACCATCACGTTGCCGGCGATGGCGAAGGCCACCACCAGCGGCGGCGAGGCCAGGAAGTTGGCCTTGAGGTTGGGATGGATGCGGGCCTCGAAATTGCGGTTGCCCGACAGCACGGCGGCGGCGATCAGGTCGTTCTGCGTGATGACCTCGTTGATCTCGGGCGTCAGGTCGCCGGCATTGCCGATGCAGGTGGTGCAGCCATAGCCGGCCAGGTAGAAGCCGAGCTTCTCCAGGTAGGGCAGCAGGCCGGCGCGCTCCAGGTATTCGGTGACGATGCGCGAGCCGGGCGCCAGCGAGGTCTTGACGTGCGGCTTGACCGTCAGGCCCGCCTCCACCGCCTTCTTCGCCAGCAGGCCGGCGGCGAGCATGACGCTCGGGTTGGAGGTGTTGGTGCAGGACGTGATGGCCGCGATCAGCACGTCGCCGTTGCCGATGGTGACCTGATCCTTCTGGGCCTTCGAGGTGACCGGCGCCGAGGCGCTGACATCGGCCGCCGCCTGCGTCGGGCGGTTGGCTTCCATCTCGACCACCTGGCGCGGCGCGCCGGGCGCCGTCGGCGGCGCCTCGACGTTGTCCGGCGCGGCATCGCCGTCCACCATCGCCAGTGGATGGCGCGTCTTCAGCTTCTCGGCCGGCTGGTTGAAGCCGTTGGCGTTGTTGGGCTTGCTGTAGAGCTCGGAGAACTTGGTCGACAGGTGGCCCAGGTCGATGCGGTCCTGCGGCCGCTTCGGTCCGGCCAGGCTCGGCGACACCGTGCCGAGGTCGAGCTTGACGATCTTGGTGTAGTCGATGTCGCCGGGGGCGGGCATGCCGAACAGGCCCTGCGCCTTGTAGTAGGCCTCGAAGCGCTCGATCTCGTCGTCGGTGCGACCGGTGCCCTTGAAATACGCCACCGTCATCTCGTCGACCGGGAAGAAGCCCATCGTCGCGCCGTACTCGGGCGCCATGTTGCCGATGGTGGCGCGATCGGGCACGGCGATCGAGGCCGCGCCGGGTCCGAAGAACTCGACGAACTTGCCCACCACCTTCTCGCCGCGCAGGATGGCCGTGACGTAGAGCACCAGGTCCGTCGCCGTCACGCCCTCGCGCAGCTTGCCGGTGAGCTCGAAGCCGACCACGTCGGGTGTCAGCATGTAGACCGGCTGGCCGAGCATCGCGGCCTCGGCCTCGATGCCGCCGACACCCCAGCCGACCACGCCGACGCCGTTGATCATGGTGGTGTGGCTGTCGGTGCCGACCAGCGAGTCGGGATAGTAGACCGGCACGTCGGCCGTGTCGTCGGCGCTCTTGTAGACGCCGCGCGCGAGGTACTCGAGATTCACCTGGTGGACGATGCCGAAGCCCGGCGGCACGACGCCGAAGGTGTCGAAGGCCTGCATGCCCCACTTCATGAACTGGTAGCGCTCGTGGTTGCGCTGGAACTCCAGCTTCATGTTGAGGTCGAGCGCCTGCGGCGTGCCGTAGTAGTCGACCATCACCGAGTGGTCGACCACCAGGTCGACCGGCACCAGCGGCTCGATGGTCTTGGGCGACTTGCCCAGCCGGGCGGCCACGCTGCGCATGGCGGCCAGGTCGGCCAGCAGCGGCACGCCGGTGAAGTCCTGCAGGACCACGCGCGCGACGACGAACGGGATCTCGTCGGTGCGCTCGGCGTTGGGCAGCCAGTGGGCCAGCTCGCGCACGTTGTCCTCGCCGACCTTCTGGCCGTCGCAATTGCGCAGCACGGATTCGAGCACGATGCGGATCGACACCGGCAGGCGAGACACGCTCGGATACTGCTTGGCCAGCTCCTTGAGCGACCAGTACTTGCCCGATCGCCCCGATGCCGTGCGGAACGTCTTGAGCGTGGACGCGAAGGCATGCGAGGGAATGGTGGCCATGGGGACTCCTGTGGAATGACTGGAAAGCGTGGGGGAAAGGCGTGGGGGGATGGGAGAACCTTAGCAGTCCTCGACGACGCCGGCACCCTGGGACATTGCCACCCCACGTAGGACGACATCGCCTGCGGCGCCCGTGGCCCCCGCGCGGATCGACGAGGGAATCCGTACATTCCCTCGCACCCCCCGGCCGGGCGTCGGAAAACACCGATTCGTCGGCGCAGGACGACACGATCATCAGCCACAAGAAGGCCGGGACAGGGACTCGACCGACATTAGGGTGGACCGGTATCAATCAATCACCGGGAAATTCCAGATGGCCGACTCCAACGACAACAACACCCACCAGAAACTCTGGGAGCTGATCAAGGACACGCGTTTCGGCATGCTGACGCATCGGCATCACGATGGTCTGCTGCACAGCCATCCGCTGACGACGCAGAACAAGTCGGTCGACGAACAGGCGACGCTCTATTTCTTCGTGCCCGCCGATGGCGACATCGCGCGCCACGTGGCCGAGGACGGCGTCGTCAACGTCTCCTATGCCAACACCAGCAACGACAGCTATGTCTCGGTGGCCGGTCGCGCCTCGATGCTCGACGACCTGGCGAAGAAGCAGGAACTCTTCAATCCGATGGCCAAGGCCTGGTTCCCGAACGGCCCGACCGACCCGAACACCGGCCTGCTGGCCGTGCACATCGAGGAAGCCGAATACTGGGACGTCGACGACAGCAAGATGGTGCAGCTGCTGAAGATGGCCAAGGCGGCGCTCACCGGCGACGTGCCCAAGAACCTGGGCGAGCACAAGAAGGTCGATCTCTGACATCGGTCCGCCGATGTCGTCCCCGGAAGTCGGCGCGTCCGGGCGCCTCGCCTCGCTGCTCGCTGGCGACGCACGGCCGCCCACGCTCGCCCACCTGATCGAAGCCGGCTGCGCCGACCTGCCCCGACCCGGAGCCGGACGCACGCTGGAACGCTGGCGGGTGCTGGCGGCGGTGGCGGCGCGCGACCTGACGCTGGTCAAATTGTTCGAGGGCCACACCGATGCCCTGGCCATCCTGGCCGAGCTCGACGGTCCGGCGCCCGCGCCGGCGAGTCGCTGGGGCACCTGGTGCGCCGAACCACCCGATGCGCGCCTCGAATTGCGCACCACGTCCAATGGCAAAGACATGCGGCTCGACGGCACCAAGGCCTGGTGCTCGGGCGCCCCCAGCTCCACCCACGCGATCGTCAGTTGCTGGAATGACCGGGGCGAGCCCTGCCTGGCCGCGGTGATGCTGGACCAGCCGGGCGTCACCGTCACCGATGTCGGCTGGCAAGCCGTGGGCATGGCCGGCACCGGCAGCGTCGACGTGCGCTTCGATGCCGCCGAGGCGACGCAGGTCGGCCAGCCGGGCGACTATGTGCGACGCCCCGGTTTCTGGCAGGGCGGCGCCGGCATCGCGGCCTGCTGGTATGGCGGCGCGCAGGGCATCGCCGACATGACGCGGCGGCGACTCGGCCCGAAGCCCGATGCCCACCGGCTCGCGCACCTGGGCGCGATCGACATCGCATTGGCCGGCGCGGCGGCGGTGCTGCGCGAGGCGGCGGCCTGGATCGACACCCACCCGCAAGCCGATGCCCAGCGTCTGGCGGCGCGAGCGCGTCTGGCCGTCGAGCAGGCGGCGACGCGGGTGGTCGACCATGCCGGT
Organism: Variovorax sp. PEI5; assembly: GCF_056679935.1. Taxonomy (NCBI): domain Bacteria; kingdom Pseudomonadati; phylum Pseudomonadota; class Betaproteobacteria; order Burkholderiales; family Comamonadaceae; genus Variovorax; species Variovorax sp. PEI5. The sequence continues at coordinate 258,934 of NZ_CM155257.1, read as the reverse complement.
CGCGCCCTGGGCGCCGGCCCGCTGTGCCGCGATGCCCGCTTCGCACGGGCGATGGCCGACCTGCCGGTCTTCCTGCGCCAGAGCCATGCCGAACGCGATCTGGCATCGCTCGGCGTCGGCCTGATCAACGACGAGGATTCCCCGTGGACACTGTGAGTCTGTCCGCCGTCCCCGGCACGCCGCCGCGGACCGCAACGGCGACGAGGGCGGCGGCGGGTGGCGACCGCGCGATCGAGGGTTCCGGCACCGCCGAGGCCGACTGGCTCCACTGGCTGGAGCGCCGCCGGCTGCCCGAGGCCGCGCCCGAGACCCTGGTGCCCCCGGGCTGTCGCGCGGTCGTGGTGGCGCCACATCCCGACGACGAGGTGCTCTCGGTCGGCGGCCTGTTCGGCCATCTGGCCGGCCTGCGGCGCGAGCTGCTGGTGGTGGCGGCGACCGACGGCACCGGCAGCCACGAGGGCTCGCCCCTGTGGCCGCCCGAGCGCCTCGCGCGCGAGCGTCCCCGGGAGACCGAACTGGCCCTGCATCGGCTCGGCCTGGCGCACTGCGAGGTGCGCCGCCTCGGCCTGCCCGATGGCGGCCTGATGCATTCGCGCGGCGTGCTGGCCGAACGCATCGCCGCCCTGCTGCGACCCGGCGACGTCGTCTTCACCACCTGGCGGTTCGATGGCCATCCCGATCACGAGGCCACCGGCCAGGCCTGCGCCGCCGTGGCCGCGTGCCTGGGCGTGAAGCTGGTCGAGGTGCCGGTCTGGGCCTGGCACTGGGCACCGGTGGGCGATGCGCGGCTGCCGTGGTCGCGCGCGCATCGCGTGCCGCTCGATGCCGACATGGCGCGACGCAAGGCCGAGGCCGTCGATGCCTTCCAGAGCCAGCTGCTGCCCGATGCCTCGACCGGGGCCGGACCGATCCTGCGCGCGACGACGGTCGAGCGCGCGCACCGGCCCTTCGAGGTGGTCTTCACGTGAGCGCCGCCGACACCCTGCCCTATTTCGAGCGCATGTATGGCGCCGACGCCGATCCCTATGGCCTGCGCACGCGCTGGTACGAGGCCCGCAAGCGCGCCGTGCTGCTCGCCGCCCTGCCCCACCCGCGCTATGCGCGGGCCTACGAGCCCGGCTGCGGCGCCGGCGAACTGACGGCCGAACTCGCCGCGCGTTGCGACGACCTGCTGTCGAGCGACTTCAGCCCGCGCGCGCTCGCATCGGCGCGCGAGCGGACGGCCGGCCTGGCCAACGTGCGCATCGCCTCGCATGCCCTGCCGGGCGACTGGCCCGAGGGCCGCTTCGATCTCATCGTGCTCAGCGAACTGGGCTACTTCCTCGACCAGGACGCCATGCGCTCGCTGGCCGGACATTGCCGGCTCGCGCTGGCCGACGATGGCGTGCTGGTGGCCTGCAACTGGCGGCCCGACTTCGATGCCCGGGCCCTGTCCACCGATGCCGTGCACGCCACCCTGGCCGACCTCGGCCTGGCGTGCATCGTGCACCACGTCGAGGACGACTTCGTGCTCGACCTCTGGTGCCGCGACGCGCGGTCGGTGGCGCAACGCGAGGGCATCCGGTGATCGGCGTCGTCGTCCCGGCGCACGACGAGGCCGACCACATCGGCGACACGCTCGTCGCGCTGGCGCTGGCGGCCCGCCATCCCGACCTGGTGGGCGAGCCGGTCGAGGTGCTGGTGGTGCTCGACAGCTGCGGCGACGCCACCGGCGACATCGCGCGGGCCTGCGGCATCGACACGCTGGCCATCGAGGCCCGCAACGTCGGCCGGGCACGCGCCGCCGGCGCCACCGACCTGCTGGCACGCGGCGCGCGCTGGCTGGCCTTCACCGACGCCGACACGCGGGTCGCGCCGGACTGGCTGGTGCGCCAGCTCGAACTCGATGCCGACGTGGTGTGCGGCTCCATCGGCGTGGAGGACTGGAGTGCGCACGGCACGCAGGCCGGCTTCATCCGCGACCATTTCGCCCGCACCTACCAGGATGCCGACGGTCACCGGCACATCCATGGCGCCAACCTGGGGGTCTCGGCCGAGGCCTACCTGCGCGTCGGTGGCTTTCGCCCGCTGGCCTGCAGCGAGGACGTGGCCCTGGTCGCGGCCCTCCAGGCCTGCGGCGCGCGCATCGCCTGGAGCGCCGCGCCGCGCGTGACGACCAGCGCGCGCGCCAACGCCCGTGCCAGGGGCGGCTTCGGCGACACGCTGCTGGCGGTCATCGCCGCCGGCCTGGCCGTCACGGCCGTGACCGTCGCGGCGCAACGGGTGATCGAGTAGGCCGTCACGGCCCGCCATCCATCAGCGGCGCGGCATGAAAAAAGGCCCACCGGAGTGGGCCTTCGGGTCGACCGGAGAAGCGGGCTCGCTCCTCCGGGAGGGCTCGCCGATCAGGCGGCGACGCCGTCCGCCACCGACTGGTAGTCCTCGATCTTGTCGAAGTTGAGGTACTGGTAGATCTGCGCGCTGGAGGCATCCAGCACGCCGACGCTCTCCATGTACTCCTCCTTCGTCGGGATGCGACCCAGACGCGAGCAGATCGCGGCGAGTTCGGCGCTGCCGAGATAGACGAAGGTGTTCTTGCCCAGGCGGTTGGGGAAGTTGCGCGTCGAGGTCGACATCACGGTCGCGCCCTCGCGCACCTGCGCCTGGTTGCCCATGCACAGCGAGCAGCCCGGCATCTCGGTGCGGGCGCCGGCATTGCCGAAGACGCCGTAGTGGCCTTCCTCGGTCAGCTGCTGGGCGTCCATCTTGGTCGGCGGCGCGATCCACAGCTTGACCGGGATGTCGCGCTTGCCCTCGAGCAGCTTGGACGCCGCGCGGAAGTGGCCGATGTTGGTCATGCACGAGCCGATGAACACCTCGTCGATGGTCGCGCCGGCGACGTCGGACAGCGTCTTGACGTCGTCCGGATCGTTCGGGCAGGCGACGATGGGCTCGTGGATCTCGGCCAGGTCGATCTCGATGACGGCCGCGTACTCGGCGTCGTCGTCGCCCTTGAGCAGTTGCGGGTCCTTGAGCCAGGCTTCCTGGGCGGCGATGCGGCGCGCCAGCGTGCGGGCGTCGGCATAGCCTTCGGCGATCATCCAGCGCATCAGGGTGATGTTGCTGTTGATGTATTCCATGATCGGCGCCTTGTTCAGGTGCACCGTGCAGCCGGCGGCCGAGCGCTCGGCCGAGGCGTCGCTCAATTCGAAGGCCTGCTCCACCTTCAGGTCGGGCAATCCCTCGATCTCCAGGATGCGGCCGGAGAAGATGTTCTTCTTGCCCTGCTTGGCGACCGTCAGGAGGCCGGACTTGATGGCGTAGAGCGGAATGGCGTTGACCAGGTCGCGCAGCGTGACGCCGGGTTGCATGGTGCCCTTGAAGCGCACCAGCACCGACTCGGGCATGTCCAGCGGCATGACGCCGGTGGCCGCCGCGAAGGCGACCAGGCCGGAGCCGGCCGGGAAGCTGATGCCGATCGGGAAGCGCGTGTGGCTGTCGCCGCCGGTGCCCACGGTGTCGGGGGTCAGCAGGCGGTTGAGCCAGGAGTGGATCACGCCGTCGCCCGGGCGCAGCGAGACGCCGCCGCGGGTGCTGATGAAGTCGGGCAGCTCGTGGTGCATCTTGACGTCGACCTTCTTGGGGTAGGCCGCCGTGTGGCAGAACGACTGCATGACCAGATCGGCCGAGAAGCCCAGGCAGGCCAGGTCCTTGAGCTCGTCGCGCGTCATCGGACCGGTGGTGTCCTGCGAACCCACGGAGGTCATCTTCGGCTCGCAGTACGTGCCGGGGCGCACGCCCTGGCCTTCGGGCAGGCCGCAGGCGCGGCCGACCATCTTCTGCGCCAGCGAGAAGCCCTTGCCGCTGTCCGTCGGTGCCTGGGGCAGGCGGAACAGGGTGGAGGCCGGCAGGCCGAGCGCCTCGCGCGCCTTGGTCGTCAGGCCGCGGCCGACGATCAGCGGGATGCGGCCGCCGGCGCGCACCTCGTCGAACAGCACGTCGCTCTTGACCTTGAACTCGGCGATGACCTGGCCGTCCTTCAGGGCCTTGCCTTCGTAGGGGCGCAGCTCGATGGTGTCGCCCATGTTCATCTGGCTCACGTCCAGTTCGATCGGCAACGCACCGGCATCCTCCATGGTGTTGTAGAAGATCGGCGCGATCTTCGCGCCCAGGCAGACGCCGCCGAACTTCTTGTTGGGGATGAAGGGGATGTCCTCGCCCGTGAACCACAGCACCGAGTTGGTGGCCGACTTGCGCGAGGAACCCGTTCCCACCACGTCGCCCACGTAGGCCACCGGCAGGCCGCGCGCGACCAGGTCCTGGATGAACCTGATCGGACCGCGCTTGCCGTCCTCCTCGGGCTCGAAGGGCGCGCCGTCGCGCTTGTTCTTCAGCATCGCCAGCGCGTGCATCGGGATGTCCGGGCGCGTGGTGGCATCGGGCGCGGGCGAGAGGTCGTCGGTGTTGGTCTCGCCGGGCACCTTGAAGACGGTGAAGGTGATGCTCTGGGGCACCTCGGGGCGGCTGGTGAACCACTCCCCGTCGGCCCAGCTCTGCATCACGGCGATGGCATTGGCGTTGCCGCCATCGGCCAGCTCCTTGACGTCGTGGAACTGGTCGAACATCAGCAGGGTCTTCTTCAGGCCCTCGGCGGCCACGGTGCCGACCTCGTCGTCCTTGAGCAGGTCGATCATCGGGCTGATGTTGTAGCCGCCCAGCATGGTGCCCAGCAGCTCGGTGGCGCGGGCGCGGGAGAGCAGCGGCGTCACCTGCGTGCCATGGGCCACGGCCGCCAGGTAGCTGGCCTTGACCTTGGCGGCGTCGTCGACGCCGGCGGGAACGCGGTGGGACAGCAGGTTCAGCAGGAACTCGCCCTCCTCGCCGGGCTGCGCGGTCTTGAGCAGCTCGATCATCTCGGAGGTCTGCTTGGCCGTCAGGGGGAGCGGCGGGATACCGAGCGCGGCGCGCTCGGCGACATGGTCAACGTAGGCTTGCAACATCTTTCTTCTCCAGGCTGGAACGAACTGAATTACTTGCCGGCGGCGCCGGGCTGCGGATCGGCACCCTCGAACAGGCTCTTGGGCGGGTTCTTCTTCATCTCGTCGGCGAAGGCGAGCTGCTGCGGGGCCTGGCAGTCGTCGGCCAGGCGCAGGCCCATCTTCTGGTTCATGAGCATCGACTTGTTGGCGATCTGCAGCCACATGGCGCCCGCGCGCGGGTCCTCCAGGCGGATCGCGCCGGTGCGGCTCTCGACCGGGTGCATGCGGTACTTGGCGCCCTTGGTGGCGACGCTGAAGAAGCCGGGCTTCTTCTCGTCGGCGGTCACGGTGACGTCGGCGCCGAGTTCGCACTGGATCTTGCCGGTGTGCACCAGCTTGGCGACGGCGAGGTCGGCCTCGTTGAGGGCGACGTCGGTGTTGGTGTCGACGGGCGTGACCTCCTCGACGGCCTTGGCCGCGCGGCGGGTGATCTGGCGCGTGGGCTTCTTGGCGGCCGGCTTGGCCGATGCGGTCTTGGCGGCGGGCTTGGCGGCGGGCTTGGCCGCCGGCTTGGCGGCGCTCTTGGCGGCCGGCTTGGCCTTGTCGGCGTTGGCCGCGCTCTGCGCGAACGTGGCGAAGGGCAGTGCCAGCGCGACGGCCGCGATCAGGACGGTGGTTTTCATGGGGCGGATTTCCTTGGGATGACAGGGACTGGAAGAAGAGGAAGACAGTTGCCTGGTCATGATCGCATCGCTCGGGGCGATGCAAGTCCGGGGCCAGGCCCGACATGGAGCAGGAAACGCGTCAGCCGTTCCCCGCCGCCGCCGCGAACCACGCCCGCGCCTCGTCCGGCAGCGCGCGGCCGGTGGCATGGGCGCGTTCGAGCACCTGCCAGAAATGGCGATAGCTCGCGCGATCGTGCAGGACGCCATCGATGCTGACCGGCGCCCACCGGGCCCGCTGGGCGGCGTCGACGATGCGCACGGCGACGTCGACCTGCCGCGCATCGGGCGCGAAGGCTTCGAGGATGGGGCGAATCTGCGCCGGATGGATGCTCCACATGCGCGTGTAGCCGAACTCGCCGGCGGCTCGGCGCGCGGCCTGGCGCATCGCCTCGGCATCGCCGAACTCGGTCACCACGCAATGCGAGGGCACCTTGCCGTGCGCGTGCGCGGCCGAGGCGATCTCCAGCTTGGCGCGCACCACCAGCGGATGCGAGAACTGCCCGGCGACGCCCATGCCTTCTGCCGGGATGGCGCCGGCATGGGCCGAGACGAAGTCCATCAGGCCGAAGCTGAGCGACTGCACGCGCGGATGCGCCGCGATGTCGAAGGCGCGATGCACCGCCAACGGCGATTCGATGAGGACGTGCAGCGGCAGCGCGGTCGCGCCGGCGGCATCCAGGGCGGCGGCGGCGCGCGCCACGTCGGCCACCGATTCGACCTTGGGCACCATCAGGTGGCTCAGGCGCGCGCCGGCGCGGCCGGCAATGGTGGCGACATCGGCCTCGAAGGTGGCATGGTCGGCCGGGTGCACGCGCACCCCGACCCGCGCGCCGGGCGCGGCGCCCAGCGCCAGCTCGGTCACCAGCGCGGCATGCTCGGCCTCGCCACCGACGGGCGCGCCGTCCTCGCAGTCGAGCGTGACGTCGAACACGCAGGCGCCGAACTCGGCCGTCATCTCGGCCTGCAGCGCCAGGCTCTTGCGCATGCGCGCCTCGACGCCGCTGTAGTGGTCGCACACCGGCAGCACCACGGCGCCGGCCTGGGCGCCGAGCAGCACCGCCCGGGGATGCGACGGATCGGAAGACAGGGAGGTCATGTCGCCTTTCGCGCCACGATGAACATGCGGGGGAAGGCCAGCAGCCGCCGGCCATCGGCGCGCGCCGGGTAGGCCAGCGCCACGCGGCGCTCGTACTCGGCGAGATAGCTCGCCTGCAGCGCGGGCGTCAGACGATCGACGAAGGGCTTGAGTCCGGTGGCGCGCACCCATTCGACGATGGCCGCGGGCGAGGCCAGCGGATGCTGGTAGATGGTGTGCCAGACATCGACCGTCGCCGCGTCGCGCGCCAGCAGGTCGTAGTAGCCGGCGAGCGGCAGCAGCTCGGTGCGCAGCCGGTCGGCATCGCCGATGGCGTCGCGCCACGCCGGCTCGGCCGCGACCTCGCGCATCAGGCGGTGCGTGGGCTCGGCCCGGTTGTCCGGCATCTGGATGGCCAGCACGCCGCCGGGCGCCAGCGCCGCGAACAGGCGCGGAATCAGCGTCTCGTGCCCGGGCACCCATTGCAGGGCGGCGTTGGCATAGATGAGATCGGGGGCGGCGGCGGCGGCGGCGGGGGTCCACCGCGCGATGTCGCCGGCCTCGAAGCGGGCCGACGGCAGGCGCGTGCGCGCGGCGGTCAGCATGGCCTCGGAATTGTCGATGCCGAGCACCTCGGCACCGGGAAAGCGCCGGGCGACGAGCTCGGTCGAGTTGCCAGGGCCGCAGCCGAGGTCGACCGCGCGCATCGCGCCGGAGAGCGGAACCCGCGCCAGCAGTTCGGCGGCCGGGCGCGTGCGCTCGTCCTCGTAACGGCCGTACAGCGCGGGATTCCAGTCGAGCATGGTCGCGATCAGCCCTGGATCAGGTGGGCCACGCCGGCCTGCTCGTCGGTCAGCTCCTTGAGCGTCTTGTCGATGCGTTCCTGGCTGAAGGCGTCGATCTCGAGGCCCTCGACGATCTTGTACTTGCCGCCCTCGGTGGTGACCGGAAAGCCGAACATGACGTCCTTGGGGATGCCGTACTCGCCGTTGGACGGCACGCCCATCGTGACCCACTTGCCGTTGGAGCCCAGGGCCCAGTCGCGCATGTGGTCGATGGCGGCATTGGCGGCCGAGGCGGCCGACGACAGGCCGCGCGCCTCGATGATGGCGGCGCCGCGCTTGCCCACGGTCGGCAGGAAGGTGTCGGCGTTCCAGGCCTGGTCGTTGATGACGTCCTTCAGGCCCTTGCCGCCGGCGGTGGCGAAGCGGTAGTCGGCGTACATCGTGGGCGAGTGGTTGCCCCAGACGGTCAGCTTCTCGATGTCGCCCACGGCGACGCCGGTCTTGGCGGCGATCTGGCTGGCGGCGCGGTTGTGGTCCAGGCGCAGCATGGCGGTGAAGTTCTCGCGCGGCAGGTCGGGCGCGCTCTTCATGGCGATGTAGGCGTTGGTGTTGGCGGGGTTGCCCACGACCAGCACCTTGACGTCGCGGCTGGCGACGTCGTTGAGGGCCTTGCCCTGGGCCGTGAAGATGGCGCCGTTGACCGCCAGCAGCTCGGCGCGTTCCATGCCGGGACCACGCGGACGCGAACCCACGAGCAGCGCGTAGTCGGCATCCTTGAACGCGACCATCGGGTCGCCGGTGGGGATGACGCCGGCGAGCAGCGGGAACGCGCAGTCCTCGAGCTCCATGATCACGCCCTTGAGCGCCTTCTGGGCCTTCTCGTCGGGGATCTCGAGCAGCTGGAGGATGACCGGCTGGTCCTTGCCGAGCATCTCGCCCGAGGCGATGCGGAACAACAGGGCGTAACCGATTTGGCCGGCGGCACCGGTGACGGCAACGCGAACAGGCTTTTTGCTCATGGGAAAAGACTCCAGAAGATGATGGAAAACGGTGCCGGCGGGCGGGTCGGCCGCCGGGGCTCGCGGGCGATGGATCGCTGGGGGAAAACGCCATTGCACGGGACCGCCCGACATTTTAGTGCCGATTCTTACTTTGTCTCCCGATGTCTTGTGTCTTATATAAGATAGACCCTTTCCGCCGCACCATGAACACACCCTCGTCCGCCCTGCAGCCGCCCGCGCCCGCCATCGCGGCGGAAGGCGCGACACCGTCGTTCAGTCCGCTCTACCAGCAGATCAAGGCGCTGATCCTGCAGCGACTGCAGGCCGGCGAGTGGAAGCCCGGCGAGCCGATCCCGAGCGAGATCGAGCTGGCCGCGCGGTTCCGGGTCAGCCAGGGCACGGTGCGCAAGGCGATCGACGAACTCGCCGCCGAGAACCTGGTGGTGCGGCGCCAGGGCAAGGGCACCTTCGTCGCCACGCATGCCGAGCATCACGTGCAGTACCGCTTCCTGCGACTGGTGCCGGACCACGGCGACGCGCGCGCCGAGGGCCCGGCCGAACGCACCATCGTCGATTGCCGGCGGCAGCGGGCGGCGGCGGACGTGGCGCGGGCGCTGGACCTGCGCGCGGGCGATGCCGTGCTGCAGGTGCGCCGGGTGCTGGCCTATGGCGGCGTGCCGACGATCCTGGAGGACCTGTGGCTGCCCGGCCTGCCGTTCAAGGGCCTGACGGCCGAACGCCTGCGCGACTGGCACGGCCCCATGTACGCATTGTTCGAGACGGAGTTCGGCGTGCGCATGGTGCGCGCCGAGGAGAAGATCCGCGCCGTGCGCCCCGACGCGGCCCAGGCCGCGCTGCTGCAGCTGCCGCCCGACATGCCCCTGCTGAGCGTAGAGCGCGTCGCCCATACGTACCATGACGCCCCGATGGAGTTGCGCCGCGCGCTGTACCGGACCGATACGCACCATTACCGGAACGCGCTCGGATGAGGCCGGCAGCGCCTTCGCGCAGGCCCGCCGGACGTAAGGTTTCACGCGATTTGACACCCCTGCACCTGCCACCGAATGGTGCGTTGCAATAGAATTTTGCGTTGTTTGCAAATTTGTCAAAGAACAAGTCGTTCACCAAAAGCAAAGAAAGCCCCCCCCCATGACAGAGCTCGCCTCCTCCAGGCCGCCGCGCCGCCAGTTTCGCAACATCAATGCCTTCACGGACCTGACGACCTACCGGCTGCCTCCCGCGGGCATCGTGTCGATCCTGCATCGCGTGAGCGGTGTGATCATGTTCCTCCTGCTGCCGTTCATCATCTGGATGTTCGACACCTCCGTCTCCTCGGAGATCTCCTTCGCGCGCTTCAAGGCCGCCTTCAACACCGGCCTGGGCTTCGCGCCGGGCTGGTTCCTGAAACTGGTCGCGCTGGCCCTCATCTGGGCCTACCTGCATCACCTCATCGCCGGACTGCGCCATCTCTGGATGGACGTGAGCCATGCCTCGGTGAACAAGAACTTCGGCCGCCGCTCCGCCATCTTCACGCTGGTCTCGAGCATCGCGCTGACCGTCGTCCTGGGCGCCAAGCTCTTCGGCCTCTACTGAACCAGAAGAAGGAAAGCTCCCCATGTCCGTCAATTACGGTTCCAAGCGCATCGTCGTCGGTGCGCACTACGGTCTTCGCGACTGGATGGCCCAGCACGTCACCGGCGGCCTGCTGGCCCTCTTCACCCTCCTGGTGCTGGCGCAACTGCTGTTCGCGCGCGGCCCGATCGGCTACGACGTCTGGGCCGGCATCTTCTCGTCGCAGTGGATGAAGGTCCTGACCTTCGTCGTCATCGGCTCGATCCTGTACCACGTGTGGGTGGGCGCGCGAAACATCCTCATGGACTATGTCCAGCCCGTCGGCATCCGCCTCGTCGCCCAGATCTTCACCATCGTCTGGCTCGTCGGTTGTGCCGGTTGGGCCATCCAAGTGCTCTGGAGACTGTGAACCCCATGACTGCCTATACCAAAGACCAAATCACCAAGCGCAAGTTCGATGTCGTCATCGTCGGAGCCGGTGGCTCCGGCATGCGCGCCTCGCTGCAACTGGCCCGCGCCGGCCTCAACGTGGCCGTGCTCTCCAAGGTGTTCCCGACCCGTTCGCACACCGTCGCCGCCCAGGGTGGCGTCGGCGCCTCGCTCGGCAACATGAGCGAGGACAACTGGCACTACCACTTCTACGACACCATCAAGGGCTCCGACTGGCTCGGCGACCAGGATGCGATCGAGTTCATGTGCCGCGAGGCGCCCAAGGTGGTCTACGAGCTCGAGCACTTCGGCATGCCGTTCGACCGCAATCCCGACGGCACCATCTACCAGCGCCCGTTCGGCGGCCACACGGCCAACTACGGCGAGAAGCCGGTCCAGCGCGCCTGCGCGGCGGCCGACCGCACCGGCCACGCGATGCTGCACACGCTCTACCAGAAGAACGTCGAGGCCCGGACCCAGTTCTTCGTCGAGTGGATGGCGCTGGACCTGATCCGCGACGACGACGGCGACGTCGTCGGCGTGACCGCGCTGGAGATGGAGACCGGCGACCTGCACGTGCTGCAGGCCAAGACCGTGCTGCTGGCGACCGGCGGCGCGGGCCGCATCTTCCAGGCCTCCACCAACGCCTTCATCAACACCGGCGACGGCCTGGGCATGGCCGCGCGCGCGGGCATCCCGCTGCAGGACATGGAGTTCTGGCAGTTCCACCCGACCGGCGTGGCCGGCGCCGGCGTGCTGCTGACCGAAGGCTGCCGCGGCGAAGGCGCCATCCTGCTCAACAGCAATGGCGAGCGCTTCATGGAGCGCTACGCGCCCACGCTGAAGGACCTGGCGCCGCGCGACTTCGTCTCGCGCTGCATGGACCAGGAGATCAAGGAAGGTCGCGGCTGCGGTCCCAACAAGGACTACATCCACATGAAGCTCGACCACCTGGGCGCCGACACGATCCACAAGCGGTTGCCCTCGGTCTACGAGATCGGCATCAACTTCGCGAACGTCGACGTCACCAAGGAGCCGATCCCCGTGGTGCCGACCATCCACTACCAGATGGGTGGCATCCCGACCAACATCAACGGCCAGGTGGTGATCCAGCAGGGCGACGAGCACAGCGCGGTCGTCAACGGCCTCTACGCCGTGGGCGAATGCTCCTGCGTGAGCGTGCATGGCGCCAACCGCCTGGGCACCAACTCGCTGCTCGACCTGCTGGTGTTCGGCCGCGCCGCCGGCAACCACATCGTCCAGTACAACGACAAGCTCAAGGAGCACAAGCCGCTGCCGACGAACACGGCCGACCGCTCGCTGGAGCGCCTGAACCAGCTCGAGGGCTCGACCTCGGGCGAATATGCGCAGGACGTCGCCAACGAGATCCGCACGGTCATGCAGCAGCATGCCGCGGTGTTCCGCAAGCAGGTGTCGATGGACGAGGGCGTGCAGAAGATCGCCGCCGTGCGCCAGCGCGTCGCCGCCATCACGCTCAAGGACAAGTCGCGCGTCTTCAACACCGCGCGTATCGAGGCCCTGGAGGTCGACAACCTGATCGAGGTGGCGCAGGCCACCATGGTCTCGGCGGCGGCCCGCCGGGAATGCCGCGGCGCCCACACGGTCGAGGACTACGAGCGCCCGGCCGGCGATCCGGTGGCGCCGCTCGGTCGCGACGATGCCAATTGGATGAAGCACACGCTCTGGCACAGCGCCGCGAACAACCTCACCTACAAGCCGGTCCGTCTGCAACCGCTCACGGTCGACTCGGTGCCGCCGAAGGTCCGTACCTTCTGATCCGGCCGCACGACGCAAGACAGCCGCAAGACAAAAACCAAAGGTCATCACGATGAAGCGCACATTCCAGATCTACCGCTACGACCCGGACAAGGACGCCAAGCCCTACATGCAGACCATCGAGATCGAACTCGACGGTCACGAGCGCATGCTGCTCGACGCCCTGATGAAGCTCAAGGCGCAGGATCCGACGCTGTCGTTCCGCCGCTCGTGCCGCGAAGGCGTGTGCGGCTCGGACGCCATGAACATCAACGGCAAGAACGGTCTGGCCTGCCTGACCAACATGCTCACGCTCAAGGGCACGATCGTGATGAAGCCGCTGCCCGGCCTGCCGGTGATCCGCGACCTGATCGTGGACATGACGCAGTTCTTCAAGCAGTACAACTCGATCAAGCCGTACCTGCAGAACGACAACACGCCGCCCGAGAAGGAACGCCTGCAGTCGCCCGAAGAGCGCGAGGAGCTCGACGGCCTCTACGAGTGCATCCTGTGCGCGAGCTGCTCGACGAGCTGCCCGAGCTTCTGGTGGAACCCCGACAAGTTCGTCGGTCCGGCCGGCCTGCTGCAGGCCTACCGCTTCATCGCCGACAGCCGCGACGAGGCCACCGGCGAGCGTCTGGACAACCTGGAGGACCCCTACCGGCTGTTCCGTTGCCACACGATCATGAACTGCGTCGATGTGTGCCCGAAGAACCTGAACCCGACCAAGGCCATCGGCAAGATCAAGGAACTGATGGTGCGTCGCGCCATCTGATCGGACCCTCTCGATGCCAGACCACGCCGACGATCTCGACTCGCCCCTGGGCGAGCGCGCGCTCAGCAAGCTGAGGTGGCGCTGCCGGCGCGGCCTGCTCGAGAACGATCTCTTCATCGAGCGCTTCTTCCAGCGGCACGAGGCGGATATCACCATCCGGCAGGCGCAGGCACTCGACACCCTGATGGATCTCTCGGATCACGACCTGCTCGATCTCTTCCTGCAGAGAAAGGAGCCCGAGCCCGCATGGGCCGGGGCCGACGTGGTCGATCTGCTGCGGCTGATCCGCGTCTAGCCGGCGCGAGCTTCCTGTCCTCCCACTTCCGCATGTCCTCTTTGAAGAAAGTAATCGCAATGAAAGCATCCGACACCAAAGCCACCCTGTCGTTCAGCAACGGCGGCGACAACGTCGACCTGCCGATCTACAAGGGCACGATGGGCCCCGACGTGATCGACATCCGCAAGCTGTACGCGCAGACCGGCATGTTCACGTACGACCCGGGCTTCATGTCGACGGCCGCCTGCCAGTCGGACATCACGTACATCGACGGCGACAAGGGCGAACTGCTCTATCGCGGCTATCCGATCGAGCAGCTGGCGACCAACTGCGACTTCCTGGAAACCTGCCACCTGCTGCTCTACGGGGAACTGCCCAACGAGACGCAGAAGGGCGACTTCACCAAGCTCGTGACCAACCACACCATGGTCAACGAGCAGATGCAGTTCTTCCTGCGCGGCTTCCGTCGCGACGCGCATCCGATGGCCATCATGACCGGCCTGGTGGGCGCCCTGTCGGCCTTCTATCACGACAGCACGGACATCAACAATCCGAAGCATCGCGAGATCGCCGCCATCCGCCTGATCGCGAAGATGCCGACGCTGGTGGCCATGGCGTACAAGTACACCATCGGCCAGCCGTACATGTACCCGAAGAACGACCTGAGCTACGCGGGCAACTTCCTGCACATGATGTTCGCCACGCCGTGCGAGGAATACAAGGTGAGCCCGGTGCTCGAGCGCGCGCTCGACCGCATCTTCATCCTGCATGCCGACCACGAGCAGAACGCCTCGACCTCGACCGTGCGCCTGTGCGGCTCGTCGGGCACCAACCCGTTCGCCGCCATCGCCGCCGGCGTGGCATGCCTCTGGGGCCCGGCCCACGGCGGCGCCAACGAGGCCGCGCTCAACATGCTCTACGACATCCAGAAGGCGGGTGGCGTCGAGAAGATCGGCGAGTTCATCAAGCAGGTCAAGGACAAGAACTCCAACGTCAAGCTGATGGGCTTCGGGCATCGCGTCTACAAGAACTACGACCCGCGCGCCAAGCTGATGCAGGAGACGTGCAAGGAAGTGCTCAGCGAGATGGGCCTGGAGAACGATCCCCTGTTCAAGCTGGCGATGGCACTGGAGAAGATCGCGCTGGAGGATGAGTACTTCGTCTCGCGCAAGCTCTATCCCAACGTCGACTTCTACTCGGGCATCGTGCAGCGCGCGATCGGCATCCCGGTGCCGCTGTTCACCGCCGTCTTCGCCCTGGCGCGCACGGTCGGCTGGATCGCCCAGCTCAACGAGATGATCGGCGATCCGGAGTACAAGATCGGCCGTCCGCGCCAGCTGTTCGAAGGCTCCGTCAAGCGCGACGTGCAGGCCATCGCCACGCGTTGATCGGATCGGGTTCCGCCGGATTGTGTTGCGCCCGCGACACAATCCATGGCACCTCCCTTTGAAAGCTGCCCGCGGGCAGCTTTTTGGCTTTTGGATTACAGGGTCCAACTTCGGATCTGCCTACGATTTGCGCCGGAGGATCGCTCCACCGTCAGTCAACATATATCGAAGGAGTTCTCATGAAAAAACTTGCCGCACTGATCGCCGTCACTTTCGCCTTCGCCGTGCCCCTGGCCGGCTGCAACACGTTCAAGGGCGCGGGCCAGGACATCCAGAAGGGTGGAGAGAAGATCGAGAACGCCGCCGAGCGCAAGAAGTAAGCCTTCTCAGGTCAGAACAAGAAAAGCGGACTTCGAGTCCGCTTTTTTTTGGCCTCGCGATCGGTCGAGCTCATCGCCCATCGATCGTCCGGTCATCGCGCTTCGCGATGGCGCAGCTTTCCTCGAAGGTGGAAAATACGCGCCCGCCATCTTTTCACGCGATGCCTCCCACCGTGATTGCCTCCGAACGCAGTTTTGCCCGCCGCATGGACCTGACCTCGCTGCAGCTCTTCGTGGCGGTGTGCGAGCTCGGCAGCATCGGGCGCGCGGCGGAGCGCGAATTCATCGCCGCCTCGGCGGTCAGCAAGCGGCTGTCGGACCTGGAGACCACCTTGTCGACACGCCTGCTCTATCGGCACGCGCGCGGCGTCGACCTGACACCGGCCGGCGAGAGCCTGCTGCATCACGCCCGCTCGGTGCTCTACAGCCTGGAGAAGATGCAGGGCGAGCTCAGCGAGTACGCCGACGGCGTGCGCGGCCATGTGCGGATGCACGCCAACATCTCCGCCATCGTGCAGTTCCTGCCGGAGGACCTCGGAGCCTTCCGCCACCGGCACGAGGAGATCAAGATCGACCTCGAGGAGCATCTGAGCGCCGAGGTGATGCGCGCGGTGCAGGAAGGCGCCGCCGACCTGGGTGTCTGCCACGCCGCCGACGGCAGCAGCGATCTGCAGAGCCTGCCCTATCGCACCGACCACCTGATGCTGATCGTGCCGGTCGGCCACCCCCTGCTGCGTCTGGCCGAATCGGCCACCACCACCATCGACGCGCGCGACGACCGCGCGGGTGGCCTGGCCTTCGCCGCCGCGCTCGACTTCGACCACGTCGGCCTGCACACCAACAGTTCGATCTACGTGGCGACGCGCCAGGCGGCGCTGGAGGCCGGACGCACGTTGCGGCTGCGCATCCACGTGACGGGCCTGGACGCCATGTGCCGGATGATCGAGAACGGCCTGGGCATCGGCGTCATGCCCGGCCATGCCTTCGATCTGATGCGCGACGGCATGGGACGGCGCCTGCGCAGCATCCCGCTGACCGATGCCTGGGCGCGGCGCGAGATCCGGCTGGTGGCACGCGACTTCTCCACCCTGCCGATCGCCGCGCGCGCCCTGGTGGCGCACCTGCGCGCCTCGGCCGACCCCGCCACGGCCCCACCCGCCGGACTGGCCGCCTGAGGCCGCGGCATCCCCGATCGCAAGAAAAACCCACGAAGGAAGACCCCACCATGGCACGCACGCTCTACGACAAGCTCTGGGACGAACACGTCGTCCACACCGAGGAGGACGGCACCTCGATCCTCTACATCGACCGCCACCTGGTCCACGAGGTGACCAGCCCGCAGGCCTTCGAAGGCCTGCGCGTGGCCGGCCGCAAGCTCTGGCGCATCAGTTCGGTGGTCGCCACGGCCGACCACAACACGCCCACCACCGGCTGGGAGCGCGGCTACGACGGCATCACCGACCCGATCAGCAAGGAGCAGGTCACCACGCTCGACCACAACATCGAGGAATTCGGCGCCGCCGCGTTCTTCCCGTTCCTGAGCAAGCGCCAGGGCATCGTGCACGTCATCGGCCCCGAATCGGGCGCCACCCTGCCGGGCATGACGGTGGTCTGCGGCGACTCGCACACCTCCACCCACGGCGCCTTCGGCGCCCTCGCCCACGGCATCGGCACCAGCGAGGTCGAGCACGTGATGGCGACGCAGACCCTGCTGGCCAAGAAGGCCAAGAACCTGCTCATCAAGGTCGAGGGCAAGCTGCCCCTGGGCTGCACCGCCAAGGACATCGTGCTGGCCATCATCGGGCGCATCGGCACGGCCGGCGGCACCGGCTACACCATCGAGTTCGGCGGCTCGGCGATCCGCGACCTCAGCATGGAAGGCCGCATGACGGTCTGCAACATGGCCATCGAGGCCGGCGCGCGCGCCGGTTTGGTGGCGGTCGACGACAAGACCATCGCCTATGTGAAGGGCCGTCCGTTCGCGCCCACCGGCGTCGAGTGGGACCAGGCCGTGGCCTATTGGAAGACCCTGCAGTCCGACCCGGACGCGACGTTCGACGCCGTGGTCGAACTCGACGCGGCGCAGATCCCGCCGCAGGTGACCTGGGGCACCTCGCCCGAGATGGTGACGGCCATCAACGGCCGCGTGCCCGATCCGGACAAGGAGAAGGATGCCAACAAGCGCGGCGCCATCGAGCGCGCCCTCAACTACATGGGTCTGGAGCCGAACAAGCCGATGAACGACATCTTCATCGACAAGGTGTTCATCGGCTCGTGCACCAACAGCCGCATCGAGGACATGCGCGAAGCCGCCACCGTGGTGAAGAAGCTCGGCCAGAAGGTGGCGCGCAACGTCAAGCTGGCGATGGTGGTGCCGGGCTCGGGCCTGGTGAAGGAGCAGGCCGAGCGCGAGGGCCTGGACCAGATCTTCAAGGCCGCGGGCTTCGAATGGCGCGAGCCGGGCTGCTCGATGTGCCTGGCGATGAACGCCGACCGCCTGGAGCCGGGCGAGCGCTGCGCCTCGACCAGCAACCGCAACTTCGAGGGCCGCCAGGGCGCCGGCGGCCGCACGCACCTGGTGAGCCCGGCGATGGCCGCCGCCGCCGCCGTGCATGGCCATTTCGTCGACATCCGCCAATTCACTTGAAACACCCCCAGGCTCGCCCACTTCGTGGGGCCGCCACCCCCCTTGCCGGGGGCGACGCCCGCGGCCCGGCGAAGCCGGTTCCGCGGCATTTCTGACAAGAAGGACATCCATCATGCAAAAATTTGTCGTGCATCAAGGTCTCGTCGCTCCGATGGACCGCGAGAACGTCGACACCGACGCCATCATTCCCAAGCAGTTCCTGAAGTCGATCCGCAAGACCGGCTTCGGCCCCAACCTGTTCGACGAGTGGCGCTACCTCGACCACGGCGAGCCGGGCCAGGATCCGGCGTCGCGCAAGCCCAATCCCGACTTCGTGCTCAACCAGCCGCGCTACGCGGGCGCCTCGGTGCTGCTCGCGCGCAAGAACTTCGGTTGCGGCTCGTCGCGCGAGCACGCGCCGTGGGCGCTCGACCAGTTCGGCTTCAGGGCCATCATCGCGCCGAGCTATGCCGACATCTTCTTCAACAACAGCTTCAAGAACGGCCTGCTGCCGATCGTGCTGCCGGAGTCGCAGGTCGCGCAGCTGTTCGACGAGGTGTTCGCCTTCCCGGGCTACACCCTCACCATCGACCTGGAACGCCAGTGCGTGGTGAAGCCCGATGGCACCGAGCTGGCCTTCGAGGTGCAGGCCTTCCGCAAGTTCTGCCTGCTCAACGGTCTCGACGACATCGGGCTCACGCTGCAGAAGAAGGACAAGATCAAGGCCTTCGAGGCCGAGCGCCTGGCCACCAAGCCCTGGCTGGCCAAGACCGCGCTGGTCTGACGACCGGGTCCGCCACCCCGGCGGGCGCCACGAGCGCCCGCCTCCCCCTTTTCCCGCTAGACCACAGACCATGAAAATCGCAGTTCTCCCCGGTGATGGCATCGGCACCGAAATCGTCGCCGAGGCCGTCCGCGTGCTGGGCGCGCTCGACCTGAAGTTCGAGATGGAAACCGCTCTCGTCGGCGGCGCCGCCTACGACGCGCACGGCCATCCCCTGCCCGAGGCCACCCTGAAGCTGGCCAAGGAGGCCGATGCCGTGCTGTTCGGCGCCGTGGGCGACTGGAAGTACGACACGCTGGAGCGTCCGCTGCGTCCCGAGCAGGCCATCCTGGGCCTGCGCAAGAACCTCGGGCTGTTCGCCAACTTCCGCCCGGCCATCTGCTACGAGCAGCTCGTCGGCGCCTCGAGCCTCAAGCCCGAACTGGTCGCCGGCCTGGACATCCTGATCGTGCGCGAGCTCACCGGCGACATCTACTTCGGCCAGCCGCGCGGGCGCCGCACCGCCGTCGATGGCCACTTCCCCGGCGCCGAGGAAGCCTTCGACACGATGCGCTATTCGCGCCCCGAGATCGAGCGCATCGCGCGTGTCGCCTTCGAGGCCGCCCGCAAGCGCGGCAAGCGCGTGACCAGCGTCGACAAGGCCAACGTGCTGGAGACCTTCCAGTTCTGGAAGGACGTCGTCACCGAGGTCGGCAAGGACTATCCGGATGTCGAGCTCGACCACATGTATGTCGACAACGCCGCCATGCAGCTGGTGAAGGCGCCCAAGAAGTTCGACGTCGTGGTCACCGGCAACATGTTCGGCGACATCCTGTCGGATGCCGCGGCGATGCTGACCGGCTCGATCGGCATGCTGCCCTCGGCTTCGCTCAACGCCAGCAGCCAGGGCCTCTACGAGCCCAGCCATGGCAGCGCGCCGGACATCGCCGGCCAGGGCATCGCCAATCCGCTGGCTACAATCCTGTCCGCTGCCATGATGCTCCGCTTCTCCCTCCAACAACCCGAGGCCGCCGACCGAATCGAGTCGGCGGTGAGTTCGGTGCTGGCCTCGGGATTGCGAACCGGGGACATCTGGTCGGCGGGCACGACGCGCGTCGGCACGCGCGAGATGGGCGATGCGGTCGTGGCCGCGCTGTCCTCGGCTCCGGCCTCGGCCATCACCAAAAAGACGATTACCGGCTAACCGCAGCCCGCTTCGTCATGCCCTCCGGCTCGACGAGTCGGGCGCAAAGAGAAACCCATCCTTCTTTTTCAAAGGGCACACTGAAATGGCGAACGCATCTCAACCTCTGGTCGGCCTCGTGGGCTGGCGCGGCATGGTCGGCTCGGTCCTGATGGACCGCATGCAGGCCGAAGGCGACTTCGGTCTCATCGAGCCGGTCTTCTTCTCCACCTCCAACGCCGGTGGCAAGGCGCCGGCCTGGGCCCGCAACGAGACCACGCTGCAGGACGCGCACGACATCGAGGCGTTGAAGAAGTGCGAGATCGTCGTCACGGCGCAGGGCGGCGACTACACCTCCGCCGTGTTCCCGAAGCTGCGCGCCGCCGGCTGGAACGGCCACTGGATCGACGCCGCCTCCACGCTGCGCATGGAAGGCGACGCCGTCATCGTGCTCGACCCCGTCAACCTGCCCGTGATCCAGAACGCGCTGGCCAAGGGCGGCAGGAACTGGATCGGCGGCAACTGCACCGTCAGCTGCATGCTGATGGGCGTCGGCGCGCTGTACAAGGCCGGCCTGGTCGAGTGGATGACCAGCATGACCTACCAGGCCGCATCGGGCGGCGGCGCGCAGCACATGCGCGAGCTGCTGACGCAGTTCGGCACGCTCAACGCCGAGGTCCGCTCGCTGCTGGACGACCCGAAGTCGGCCATCCTCGAGATAGACCGCAAGGTGCTGCACAAGCAGCAGAACCTGAGCGCGGCCGAGACCGCCAACTTCGGCGCTCCCCTGGGCGGCTCGCTGATCCCCTGGATCGACAAGGACCTGGGCCTGGGCAAGGGCCAGGAGGACGAGGGCTGGGGCACGTCCAAGGAGGAATGGAAGGGCGGCGCCGAGACCAACAAGATCCTGGGCCAGGGCGCCGGCTTCGGCACGCCGGCGACACCGGTCGACGGCTTCTGCGTGCGGGTCGGCGCGATGCGCTGCCACAGCCAGGCACTGACCTTCAAGCTCAAGAAGAACGTCCCGGTGGCCGACATCGAAGCCATGATCGCCGCCGACAACCCCTGGGCCAAGGTCGTCCCCAACACGCGCGAGGCGACCGTCAAGTCGCTGACGCCGGTGGCCGTGACCGGCACCATGGACATCCCGGTCGGACGCATCCGCAAGCTGGCCATGGGACCGGAGTATGTGGGTGCCTTTACCATCGGCGACCAGCTGCTGTGGGGCGCGGCCGAACCGCTGCGCCGCATGCTGCGCATCCTGCTGGAAGCCTGAACGTCCGGAGGTCCGGGCGCCCCGCCGCCGGCGGGGCGCTGCCGGGCGAGCGCGGTGGGTGGCGCCTTGTCAGTGCGAAACGATGATGTTAACGTCCCCTTACATTTTTAACGTTGTGTGGCCTCGCTCAGAATGACCAGATCTCCGACACGCGCCGTCCCCTCGCCGTCCACACCGCTTCGCCGCCCCACCCTGTCCCTCGTCGCCGCGGCCGTCGCGCTGACGCTCGGCACGTTCGGCATCGATGCGACGGCACTGTCCCTGGGCCGGCTCAACGTGCTGTCGTCGCTGGGCGAGCCCTTGCGCGCGGAGGTCGAGCTGTCGGACGTCAGCGCGGCCGAGGCCGACGGCCTGCGCGTGCGCATCCCGTCGAGCGAGGCCTTCCGCGCCATCGGCGTGCCCTACAACTCGGCCCTGGCGGACGTGCAGGCGACGGTGCAGCGCCGCGCCAACGGGCGCTATGT
Source organism: Variovorax sp. PEI5 (assembly GCF_056679935.1). Taxonomy (NCBI): domain Bacteria; kingdom Pseudomonadati; phylum Pseudomonadota; class Betaproteobacteria; order Burkholderiales; family Comamonadaceae; genus Variovorax; species Variovorax sp. PEI5. Next base: position 237,541 of record NZ_CM155257.1, on the reverse strand, counting down.
CGTGCAGCTGTCGAGCAGCCGGCAGATGGCGGAGCCGTTCATCGACATCCTGCTCGAAGCCAACGGCGGCTCGGGTCGTGTGTTCCGCGACTACACCGTGCTGATCGATCCGCCGGGCGCGCGCCCGGTGGCACCGCCCCCGGCCGTGGCGGCGGCGCCCCGGCCGCTCCCCGGCACGGGTGGCGAGCGGACCGCTTCCGCCGGCGCCGAGTCGCGGTCGCGCCCGGCCCCCGCGCCGGCTCCGCCGCCGGCCCGTCGATCCGGTGCCGGAATGGACACGGCGCCGGCCGCCGCGCCCGCGGCCCCGGTGGAACGCCTCGCCCCCTTCGCCGGTGGACGCGGTGGCGGCACGGAACGCCAGGTCACCGTGCGCCCCGGCGACACGGCCAGCCGGATCGCCAATGCCGTGCGGCCGGCCGAGATCTCGCTCGACCAGATGCTCGTGGCACTGCTGCGCGCCAATCCGGATGCCTTCATGGAGGGCAATCTCAATCGTGTGCGCGCCGGTGCCGTCATGGAGGTGCCGAATGCCTCGCAGGCCGCCGAGCTGTCGCCGCAGGAGGCTCGGCGTGCCGTGATCGCCCAGAGCCGCGACTTCGGCGACTACCGCCGCCAGCTGGCCGACAACGCGCCATCGACGGCCACGGCGCCACTGGCGGGCCGGCAGGCCTCCGGCCGCCTGCAGTCCGAGGTCGAGACGCGCACGCCCGCGGTGCCCGCCGATCGGCTCACCGTGGCCCCGGGCGGCGTCGCGACGGCGCCCGTGAACACCACCGCCGTGCCGCCACCCGGCGCCAACGGCGCGGCCGGCGCGAATGCCGGATCCACCGGCGGAGCGCTCTCCGGCAGTCCGGCTGCAGCCAGTGCTTCGGCGGCGGCATCCGGCGCGCTGCTGTCGACCACGCCGGCCTCGGGTGCCGGCGCGGGCGTTCCGGGCACGATGCCACCGGGCACGGCCGCCGCCTCGATCGCATCGACGGCCTCGTCCTCCGCGGCCGGTGCCGGCACGGGCGCGAGCGCCGGCGCCACCCCCCCGGGTCCGGCGCCGACCGTGCGCGCATCCGCGCCCCCACCACCGGCTCCCGAGCCCGCGGAAGCCTGGTACGAGGCCCTGCTGGCCAATCCGGTGGCGCTCGGCGGCCTCGGTCTCATCGGCCTGCTCATCGCTTGGCTGGCCTTCCGGTTGAACAGCCAGCGACGTCGCAGCGCGGCCGACAGCGTGTTCCTCGAAAGCAACATGCCCAGGGATTCATTCTTCGCCGCCAGCGGAGGCGAGTCGGTCGACACGCGCCAGCGCGGTGGCGCGCTGGCGTCCTCGCTGTCCTATTCGCCGAGCCACGTGGATGCCGCCGATGTCGATCCGGTCGCCGAGGCCGATGTCTACCTGGCCTATGGCCGCGACCTGCAGGCCGAGGAGATCCTGCGCGAGGCGCTCAAGGCCCATCCGGAGCGCGTCGCCATCCACGTCAAGCTGCTCGAGATCCATGCCAAGCGGCGCGACGTGCGGGCCTACGAGGGCCTGGCCCACGACGTGCGCGCACTGACCGGCGGTACCGGCAGCGACTGGGCGCGCGTCCTCGAGATGGGCCGCGAGCTGGACCCGAACAATCCGGCCTACGAGACCGGCGGCCGCTCCGCCGGCCTGGCGGGCGCGGCGGCGCTCGGGGCCTCGGTCTCGGCGGCCGAGGCCCTGCGCATGCCGGCCGCGTCGGCGCCCGCGCCCCTGGCGGCGTCCGCGTCGATGCCGCCGTTCGCCACGGAGCAGCCCTCGGCGCTGCCGCCGGTGTTCACGTCGCAGTCGCCGGCCTTCGTGCCTTCCGTCGCTCCGCTCGACTTCGACCTCGACCTCGAACGACTCGAACCCACGCCGGCCTCCACGCCACCGTCACCCCCTGCGGCACCGGCACCGTCGATGGTCGTCGCCCCGGCCGCCAGCGCCCCGGCGGCCGCGCAGCAACCGGCCAACCCCACGCGCCCGCTCCTGGACACGACGATGCCGGTGCCGCTCGAGCTGTCGCCGCAGACGAACCAGCCGCACAACCCGTTCCTCTCGACCATGCCGCATCCGCCCCACGATGGCGGCGCGAACGACTCCCTGACCTTCGATCTGGCCGACTTCGACACCACGCCGGCGGCGCTGGAGGCGACTCCGGCAGCGCCGGCGCCGACCGCGCCGACGGCCGACATCGAGAGCGAGTACGCCACCCTGCGCGCCGACCTGCCGGAGGATTCCGGGCTGATCGACTTCGACATCCGCGACCTGTCCCAGGCACGCACGCCGGCCGCGGCCGACACCGTGCGCGCCGGCCTGGAGGACCAGCGCCGCATCGACAGCGATCCGCAGGCGATCAAGCTGTCGCTGGCGCGCGAGTTGCAGGCCATGGGCGACATCGAAGGCGCGCGCTCGCTGATCGAGGAAGTCGAAGCCGAGAGCTCGGGCGAGCTGCGCCAGCAGGCCCGGCGGATGCTGAGCCAGCTTGTCTGAGCGGGCGCGTCCGATGGAGGGCATGCGCGGCGCTCCACGCCGACGCGTGACGATGGCATGAGGATCGCGCTCGGCGTGCGCTACAACGGCCAGGCCTACCAGGGCTGGCAGAGCCAGCGCTCGGGCCTGACGGTGCAGGACCGGCTGGAAGCGGCACTGGCCCGTTTCGCCGATCGCCCGATCTCGACCCTGTGCGCCGGCCGCACCGATGCCGGGGTGCATGCGCTGATGCAGGTGGTGCACTTCGACACCGACATCGAGCGCGCCGCGTTCTCGTGGGTGCGTGGCACCAACCGCTATCTGCCGGCCGACATCGCGCTCCAGTGGGCACATCCGGTGCCCGATGCCTTCCACTGCCGCGCCAGCGCGCTGGCACGCCGCTACCGCTACGAGCTCTCGCAGTCGCCGGTGCGGCCGAGCCTGGACGCCGGACGCGTCGGCTGGTCGATGCGGCCACTCGATGGCGACGCCATGCGCGCCGCCGCCGCCCTGCTGATCGGCACGCACGACTTCAGCTCGTTCCGGGCCTCGGCCTGCCAAGCGCGCTCGCCGGTCAAGCAGCTGCGGCGCATCGACATCGCCCGTCTCGATGTCTCGGCCGATGGCGAACGCTGCCGCTGGCAGTTCGAGTTCGAGGCCGATGCCTTCCTGCACCACATGATCCGCAACCTGATGGGCTGCCTGCTGCGGGTGGGCCAGGGCGACGCCCCGCCGGGCTGGATCGCCGAGGTGCTGGCCGCGCGCAGCCGCAAGGTCGCCGCGCCGACCTTCTCCGCCGACGGGCTGTACTTCCTCGGGCCGCTCTACGACGCGGCCTGGGGACTGCCCGCGGAAGCCACCCACGGGGGCTGAGCGGGATCCGGGCCGGGCGGCGGAGGTCCGGAAGGCCCTGCGTATCATCATCCGCATGAGCGTTCCATCCGCCCCTCCCGTCTCCCCCGCTTCCTCCGCTTCCTCCGCCGCGATCGAGGCCACGTCCGACCGGTCGGCGCTCGCCCCGCGTCGCACCCGCATCAAGATCTGCGGCCTGACGCGCGAGGCCGATGTCGACGCGGCCGTCGACGCCGGTGCCGATGCGATCGGCTTCGTGCTCTATCCACCCAGCCCGCGCGCCGTGTCCGTGGCCCGCGCGGCGGAACTGGCCCGGCGCCTGCCGCCCTTCGTGACGCCCGTGCTGCTGTTCGTCAACGACGATCCGGCGCGGGTGCGCGACGCGTTGCGGCACGTGCCCGGCGCGATGGCGCAGTTCCACGGCGACGAGTCGCCCGCGCAGTGCGTCGCGGCGAGCGGCGACGGCGCCCACCGCTTCCTGCGCGCGGCGCGCATTCCTCTGGGGGCGGCAGGGGCAAGCTTCGACCTCCTAAAATACGCCTCCGATTTCTCCCACGCCCACGCCCTCCTGCTCGACGCCGAAGTCGCGGGTTTCGGCGGTGGCGGCAAGGCATTCGATTGGTCACTCCTTCCAACCGCCGTCGACGCTCACCTCGTCTTGAGTGGTGGACTCACACCTGCAAACGTGGCAGAGGGCATCGCCGCGCTGCGTCCATGCTGCCGATCGCTGGCCGTTGACGTCAGCTCCGGCGTCGAAGCCGAGGGCCCGGGCATGAAGGGCATCAAGGACGCCGCCAGGATCCGCGCTTTCGTCGCCGCCGTGCGCACCGCCGATTCCGCCACGCCGCCGAAGGCTTGAACGTGGTGCCCGCGCCGCGGGCCACCCCACCGCCTCCGGCATCGAACCAGACAGACAGAGAGAACCTCCCCATGGACATCAGCACCCGCTATCAGCAACCCGACGCCAGCGGCCATTTCGGCCCCTATGGCGGCACCTTCGCGAGCGAGACGCTCACCCACGCCATCGCCGAGCTGCGCGAGGCCTATGCCCGCTTCAAGGACGACCCCGAGTTCCTGGCCGAATTCCATTACGAACTGGCCCATTTCGTCGGCCGTCCCTCGCCGGTCTATCACGCCGCGCGCACCAGCCGCGAGATGGGCGGCGCGCAGATCTACCTCAAGCGCGAGGACCTCAACCACACCGGCGCGCACAAGATCAACAACGTGATCGGCCAGGCGATGCTGGCCAAGCGCATGGGCAAGCCGCGCGTGATCGCCGAGACCGGCGCCGGCCAGCATGGCGTGGCCACCGCCACCATCTGCGCGCGCTACGGGCTCGAATGCGTGGTCTACATGGGCAGCCAGGACGTCAAGCGCCAGAGCCCGAATGTCTATCGCATGAACCTGCTGGGCGCGACGGTGGTGCCGGTCGAGTCCGGCAGCAAGACCCTGAAGGACGCCCTCAACGAAGCCATGCGCGACTGGGTCACCAACGTCGAGAACACCTTCTACATCATCGGCACTGTGGCCGGCCCGCATCCCTACCCGATGATGGTGCGCGACTTCCAGAGCGTGATCGGCACCGAGTGCATCGCGCAGATGCCCGGCATGCTGGCGGCCGATGGCATCGCCGGCGGCGACGAGGAGCGCCAGCCCGACGTGGTGGTGGCCTGCGTGGGCGGTGGCAGCAACGCGATGGGCATCTTCTATCCCTACATCCCCTACACGGCCACGCGCCTGATCGGCGTCGAGGCCGCCGGCGAGGGCCTGGACAGCGGCAAGCACTCGGCCTCGATCCTGCGCGGCAGCCCGGGCGTGCTGCACGGCAACCGCACCTACCTGCTGCAGACCGAGGACGGCCAGATCACCGAGACGCACAGCATCAGCGCCGGTCTCGACTACCCCGGCGTCGGCCCCGAGCACGCGCACCTGGCGGACATCGGCCGGGCCGAGTACGTCGGCGTCACCGACACCGAGGCGCTCGACGCGTTCCATTACCTGTGCCGCACCGAGGGCATCATCCCCGCGCTCGAGTCCGCCCACGCGCTGGCCTACGCCATGAAGCTGGCGCCGACGATGCGCGCCGACCAGTCGATCCTGGTCAACCTCTCGGGCCGTGGCGACAAGGACATCGGCACCGTGGCCGACCTCTCGGGCGTCGACTTCTACGACCGCCCCTCGATGCGCGGCCTGAGCGTCAAGGGAGGCAAGACGGCATGAGCGACATCGCCTCGACCAAGACGCCGGCGCCGGCGCGCGGCCGCATCGCGGCCACCTTCGACGCCCTGCGGCGCGACGGCCGCAAGGCCCTCATCCCCTACGTGACGGCCGGCTTCCCGTTCGCCGACATCACACCCGAACTGATGCACGGGATGGTCGCCGCCGGCGCCGACGTCATCGAGCTGGGCGTGCCGTTCTCCGACCCGATGGCCGACGGCCCGGTGATCCAGCAGGCCGGCGAGGCTGCGCTGGCGCTGGGCGTCGGGACCCGGCAGGTGCTGGCGATGGTGGCGGAGTTCCGCCGCGACGACAGCCGCACGCCGGTGGTGCTGATGGGCTATGCCAATCCGGTCGAGCGCTACGACGGCATCCATGGCGTGGGCAGCTTCGTGCGCGACGCCGCCGCCGCCGGCGTCGACGGCCTGCTGATCGTCGACTACCCGCCCGAGGAATGCGAGGCCTTCGCCGCCGAACTGCGCGCGGTGGGCATCGACCTGATCTTCCTGCTGGCACCGACCAGCACCGATGCCCGCATGGCGCAGGTCGCGCGCATCGCGACGGGCTATGTCTACTACGTCTCGCTCAAGGGCGTGACCGGCGCCGGCCACCTCGACACCGAGGCGGTCGGCCGCATGATCCCGCGCATCCGCGCGCACGTCACGGTGCCCGTGGGCGTGGGCTTCGGCATCCGAGATGCCCACACCGCGCAGGCGGTGGGCTCGGCCGCCGACGCGGTGGTGATTGGCACGCGGATCCTGCAGCTGATCGGCGACCAGCCGCGCGACCGGGTGATCCCCGTGCTGCGCGAGTTCCTCGGCGAGATCCGCCAGGCGCTCGACGCCCTGCCCGGCGCCACCGCCAAGAACGCCGCCGGCGGCTAGCGCCCGGACCGCGCGATCGTCCGATAATCGCTCCCCGCACCGCATTTCCGAGGACCGCCCCATGAGCTGGCTAGAAAAACTCCTGCCCCCGAAGATCACGCAGACCGATCCCAGCGAGCGCCGCCAGGTGCCCGGCGGCCTGTGGACCAAGTGCCCGAGCTGCGAGACGGTGCTCTACAAGACCGACCTGGAACACAACCAGAACGTCTGCCCGAACTGCAGCCACCATTTCCGCATCGGCGCCCGGGCCCGGCTGGACAAGTTCCTCGATCCCGAGGGCCGCTACGAACTGGGCCAGGAGGTGCTGCCGGTCGATCCGCTCAAGTTCAAGGACAGCCGCAAATACCCCGAGCGCCTGAAGGAAGCCCTGGAGCACACCGGCGAGACCGATGCGCTGGTGGTCATGGGCGGCTCGATCCACAGCATCAACGCGGTGGTCGCCTGTTTCGAGTTCGAGTTCATGGGCGGCAGCATGGGCAGCGTGGTCGGCGAGCGCTTCGTGCGCGGCGTGGAGACCGCCATCGAGCAGAAGGTGCCGTTCGTGTGCTTCACCGCCACCGGCGGCGCGCGCATGCAGGAAGGCCTGCTGTCGCTCATGCAGATGGCCAAGACCAATGCCGCCCTGACCCACCTGGCCAAGAAGGGCCTGCCCTACGTCAGCGTGCTGACCGACCCGACCATGGGTGGCGTGTCCGCGGGCTTCGCCTTCGTCGGCGACGTGGTGATCGCCGAGCCCAAGGCGCTGATCGGCTTCGCCGGACCGCGCGTGATCGAGTCGACGGTGCGGGTGACCCTGCCCGAGGGCTTCCAGCGCTCGGAATTCCTGCAGACCAAGGGCGCGATCGACTTCATCTGCGATCGCCGGGAACTGCGCAAGACCGTGGCCAGCACGCTGGCGATGCTGCTGCGTCAGCCGGCCGACGCCGTCACCTGATCAGCGAACCCAGCACGCTGCCCGCGATCATGCCGGCCACCTGCAGCAGCACGATGGCCGCCAACGGCGACAGATCGACGCCGCCGATCAGCGGGATGAAGCGCCGCAATGGCGCCACCAGCGGATCGGCCAGGCGTGCCACGACGTCGCGCAGCATCGGCGAGGCGCCCGGCACCCAGGACAGCACGGCATGCACGATCAGCAGCATCGTCAGCCCCGACACCGCCAGCTGCAGCAGGCCGATCAGCGAGAGCACCGGCAGCAGGCTCATGCGCGATGTCTGCCCGGCCAGCAGGAACAGCAGCACGAACTTCACCATCACCACCAGCCACGCCGCGATCGCGCTCGCCAGGTCCCAGCGCCGCCAGGCCGGCACCAGGCGACGCAGTGGCAGCACCAGCCAGTCGGTCAGCGCGAAGACGAAACGCTCGAGTGGATTGTTGAACGACACCCGGTGGTACTGCATGTACAGCCGCAGCAGGCAGGCTCCACCGAGCAGGCCGGCGACGATGTCGAGCAAAAACGCGGTGATCTGGTAGAGCATGGAGTGCGATGATAGCCAGCGAGGTTTCCGATGACCCCCATACCGACCCCTACCCCGTCCGTCCTACACGATCTGCCCCTGTTCCCGCTCGGCACGGTGCTGTTCCCCGACGGCCTGCTGCCGCTGCAGATCTTCGAGGTGCGCTACCTCGACATGATCGGCCGCTGTCGTCGCCAGGACACGCCCTTCGGCGTCGTGAGCCTGGTGCAGGGTGCCGAGGTGCGCGTGGCCGGTGCCGGCACCGAGCGCTTCGCGGCGGTCGGCACGCTCGCCGTCATCCGCGAATTCGATGCTCCCCAGCCGGGCCTGATGCGCGTCGAATGCACCGGCACGCAGCGCTTCCGCATCCGCAGCAGCGCGCTGCAGAAGCACGGCCTCTGGACCGCCGAGGCCGAGGCCATGGAAGCCGATGTCGCGCTGCCCGTGCCGGAGGACCTGCGCCACGTGGCCGACGCCCTGCGACGCCTGGTCGCCACCCTGGAGGAGCGGCGCAAGGCCGGTGATGCCGATACCCTGCGCCTGCCGATGAACGAGCCCTACCGCTTCGACGACTGCGGCTGGCTGGCCAACCGCTGGAGCGAACTGCTGCCGATGCAGCCCGAGGCGCGCCAGCGGCTGATGGAGCTCGACAGCCCGCTGATGCGTCTCGAACTGGTGGGCGACCTGCTGGCGCACAACGGCATCGGCGACCGGGCACCTTAAAATCGAGGGTTCCGCGCCGCGCCGGCGCGCTCCTTCGACGCTCCACCACCGCGCGATGTCCGTCCGGTCCCCACGCCGTGGGGCGCACCCGCCGGCCGGCGCGTCGTCCCGTTCCTTCTCCCTTCCCTGCAATGACCCAACCCACGCCCTCCTCCGCGCCCGCGGCCGCGCCCGCCACCGACGACAACCAGCTGATCGCCGAGCGCCGCGAGAAACTCAAGGCGATGCGCGCCGCGCAGGCCGATGGCCGGGGCGTCGCCTTCCCGAACGATTTCAAGCCGCGCCATCGCGCCGCCGAGTTGCTGCGCTCCCATGGCGAGACCGGCGCCGAAGCGCTCGAGGCCGCCACCGAGACCTACAGCGTGGCCGGCCGCATGATGCTCAAGCGGGTCATGGGCAAGGCCAGCTTCGCGTCGCTCCAGGATGCCACCGGCCGCATCCAGATCTATGTCACGCGCGATGCCATCGGCGACGAGGCCTATGCCGACTTCAAGCGCTGGGACCTGGGCGACATCGTCGGCGCCGAGGGCACGCTGATGAAGACGCGCACCGGCGAACTCTCCGTCAAGGTGACCTCGATCCGCATGCTGACCAAGAGCCTGCGCCCGTTGCCCGACAAGTTCCACGGCATGGCCGACCAGGAGCAGAAGTACCGTCAGCGCTATGTCGACCTGATCACCGACGAGGCGGCGCGCGATCGCTTCAAGGCGCGCAGCCGGGCCGTCTCGGCGCTGCGCGAGTTCATGGTGGCCAACGACTTCCTGGAGGTCGAGACACCCATGCTGCATCCGATCCCCGGCGGCGCCAACGCCAAGCCCTTCAAGACCCATCACAACGCGCTCGACCAGGAGATGTTCCTGCGCATCGCGCCCGAGCTCTATCTCAAGCGCCTGATCGTCGGCGGCTTCGAGCGCGTCTTCGAGATCAACCGGAGCTACCGCAACGAGGGCATCTCGGTGCGGCACAACCCCGAGTTCACGATGATGGAGTTCTATGCCGCGTACTGGAACTACCAGGACCTGATGGACTTCACCGAGCAGATCATCCGCACCATCGCCAGGAAGACCACCGGCGGCGAGCAGCTGACCTATCAGGGCCGGGCGGTCGACCTGAGCCAGCCCTTCGAGCGCCTGACGATCCGCGAGGCGATCGTCAAGTACACCGAGGCCGGCGCGCCGCTGGAGAGCATCGAGGTGCTGGCCAATGCCGGCTCGCACGCGATCGCGCGGGTCGACAGCATCGACTGGCTGGTCAACGCCCTGCGCAAGCTCGGCCTGAGCGAGGAGAAGGACCGGCTGTCGCAGCGCAGCCTGCCCAGCCTGCAGGTGATGTACTTTGAGGAGACCGTGGAGGAGAAGCTCTGGCAGCCGACCTTCATCATGGAGCATCCGACCGAGATCTCGCCGCTCGCGCGCGCCAACGACGACCGTCCGGAGGTCACCGAGCGCTTCGAGCTCTACATCACCGGGCGCGAGTTCGGCAACGGCTTCAGCGAGCTCAACGATGCCGAGGACCAGGCCGCGCGCTTCAACGCGCAGGTCGAGGCCAAGGACTCGGGCGACGACGAGGCGATGTTCTTCGACCACGACTTCGTGCGCGCGCTCGAGTACGGCATGCCCCCCACCGGCGGCTGCGGCATCGGCATCGACCGCTTCATGATGCTGCTGACCGACTCGCCGAGCATCCGCGACGTCATCCTGTTCCCGGCCCTGAGACGCGAGGGTTGACGCGCGCCATGATCGGGATCGATTTCGGCACCTCCAACTCCGCCGTGGCCTGGGCGCCCGAGGGCGCGCTGGCGCGCTCGCTGCCGCTCGAGGGCGAGGCGACGACGATGCCGACGGCGCTGTTCTACAACGCCGAGGACCGCAGCACGCATTTCGGCCGCGAGGCCGTCGCGCTCTACCTCGCGGGAGTCGAGGGGCGGCTGATGCGCTCGCTCAAGAGCCTGCTGGGCAGCGCGCTGATGCAGGAGACCACCGTCGTCTACGACGGGCTGGTGAGCTTCCAGGACATCGTCGCGCGCTTCCTGCTCGAACTCGGCCAGCGCGCCGAACGCACCCTGGGCGAGCGTCCCACCAGCGTGGTGCTGGGCCGGCCGGTGCATTTCGTCGACGACGACGCCAAGCGCGACCGCCAGGCCGAGGACAGCCTGCGCCAGGCCGCCCGCACGGCGGGCTTCCGCGAGATCCGCTTCCAGTTCGAGCCGATCGCGGCCGCCTTCGACTACGAGCAGCGCGTGACGAAGGAATCGCTGGTGCTGATCGTCGACATCGGCGGCGGCACCTCCGACTTCACCGTGGTGCGCCTGGGCCCGGAGCGCATGGGCCGCCCCGACCGCGCGGCCGACGTGCTGGCCACCAGCGGCGTGCACATCGGCGGCACCGACTTCGACCAACGCCTGAACCTGGAGCGCGTGATGCCGGAGTTCGGCTTCCGCCACAAGGACGCGCGCGGTCGCGAGGTGCCGAGCAAGGTGTTCTTCGAGCTGTCGTCGTGGCACCTGATCAACTGGCTCTACGCCGCCAAGGCGGTGCGCCAGGCGAAGGAATTGCGCAGCAGCTATGCCGACACGCGCCTGCACGACCGCCTGATGACGGTGCTGGAGGAGCGCCACGGCCATCGCATCGCCAGCGCGGTCGAGGAGGCCAAGATCCAGGGTTCGCTCAGCGGCGGCGATGCGGTGATCGACCTGTCGTGCGCCGAACGCGATCTGGCGGTGGTGCTGGGCAGCGCCGACATGGCCCGCGAGCTCGCCGATCCGCTCGCCAAGGTGGTCGCCAGCGCGCACGAGTGCGTGCGCCGCGCCGGCCTGCGCAGCAACGACCTCGACGCGCTCTACCTGACCGGCGGCTCCTCGGCGCTGCGGCCGTTCCAGGAAGCGCTGCGGCGCGGCTTCGCGGGCGTCAGGCTGGTCGAGGGCGATCTGTTCGGCGGCGTGGCGGCCGGGCTGGCCTACACCGCCCGCGCGGCGCGTGCCTGACATGAAGTACATCGCGCACTATCCGGCAGCCGTGCAGGCCCAGGTGCGGCGGATGATCGACGAAAGGCGCCTCGGCGAGCACCTGCGCGCGCGCCATCCGGCGGCCCACGAGGTGCGCACCGACCGTGCCCTCTACGACTACGTCACCGCGCTCAAGAGCGAGTTCCTGCGCAATGCCGATCCGCTCTCGAAGGTCGCCTTCGACAGCAAACTGCATGTCGTGCGCCATGCGCTGGGCACGCACACCACGATCTCGCGCGTGCAGGGCGGCAAGCTCAAGGCCAAGCGCGAGATCCGCGTGGCGAGCCTGTTCAAGGCCGTGCCGGACGCCTGGCTGCGCATGATCGTCGTGCACGAACTCGCGCACATGAAGGAGCGCGACCACGACCGGGCCTTCTATGCGCTGTGCGCGCACATGGAGCCGGACTACCACCAGCACGAGTTCGACCTGCGGCTCTACCTGACGCACCTGGAGGCCGGTGGCGCGCGCCTGTGGGGCGAGGCTCAGCGCGACGAAGACGATGCCGGCTCGATGCGGGTGACGACGAAGCGCCCATCGACCTTCCCGGCCTGAAAGCGCACCCGCTCGCCGGGGCGCAGCCGGTCGAGCACGGCCGCCTCCGCGACATCGAACACCATCGTCATGCCGGGCATGTCGAGGTTCTTCAGCGGACCATGGCGCAGGGTCAGCCGGCCGGCCTCGCGGTCGATGCGGCGCACCTCGCCCTCGGTATAGCCATCCGTCGCCTCGATGGCCGTCGGGGAGGCGCCATCGGCGGTGGACCTGTCGGCGGCCATGTCGGCAGGGGCGCCGGACGCCGAGGCGGCGGCGGCGCCGCCGAGCAGGGCCGCCATGGCGGCGAGACGCGCCATGCGACGGGGGATGCCGGGCCTGGCGGGGTGGTTGGAAGCGGTCATCGGGATTCCTTTCGATCGGGGTGGGGACGGAGGGGCGTGGCGGGGAAGGCGCCAGCGCCCGGGACGGCCGCGCGACGGCGCGGCGGCGCGACGCATTCAGTGGTTGCCATGGCCACCGTGGCCCCCGGGTGCGGCGGCCGGCTTGCGGATGCGGACCTCGACGTCCTCGGCGGGACGTCGCGCCGGCATGACGCCGGCGCCGGTGGCGGTGGCGGTGGAGCGCGGCGCCTCGGGCGGCGCGCCATCCCATTCGCGCGCCACGGTGCCGGGCGGATGATCGAACCAGCCGGGATCCCTGTGGTCGCCGGGCTTCTGGCCGCGGCGTACCTTGACGACGCTGAACATGCCGCCCATCTCGACCGAACCGAAGGGCCCGTCGCCACCCATCATGGGCGCCGTGTTGTCGGGCAAGGGCATCGACATCTCGGCCATGTCGGCCATCCCGCGCTCGCCCATCACCATGTAGTCGGGCACCAGGTCGGCGATGCGGCGGGTGATGTCGCGATGGTCGACGCCGATCATGGTGGGCACGTCGTGGCCCATGGCGTTCATGGTGTGGTGGCTCTTGTGGCAGTGGAATGCCCAGTCGCCCTCCTCGCTGGCGACGAACTCGAACTGGCGCATCTGCCCGACCGCCACGTCGGTCGTCACCTCGGGCCAGCGCGCGCTCTTGGGGACCGGACCGCCATCGGTGCCGGTGACCTCGAACTCGTGGCCGTGCAGGTGCATCGGGTGGTTGGTCATGGTCAGGTTGCCCACGCGGATGCGCACCCGGTCGCCCAGGCGCACGTTGAGCGAATCGATGCCGGGGAAGATGCGGCTGTTCCACGACCACAGGTTGTGGTCCAGCATCGTCATGATCCTGGGCGTGGCGCTGCCGGGCTCGACGTCGTAGGCGTTGAGCAGGAAGACGAAATCGCGGTCGACCCGGTCGATCAGCGGATGGCGCCCGCGGGGATGCGTGACCCAGAAGCCCATCATCCCCATGGCCATCTGCGCCATCTCGTCGGCGTGCGGGTGGTACATGAAGGTGCCGGGACGACGCGCGGTGAACTCGTAGACGAAGGTCTTGCCCGGCCGGATGCCCGGCTGCGTGAGGCCGGTGACGCCATCCATGCCATTGGGCAGGCGCTGGCCGTGCCAGTGGATGCTGGTGTGCTCGGGCAGGCGGTTGGTGACGAACACGCGCACCCGGTCGCCCTCCACCACCTCGATGGTCGGCCCCGGCGACTGGCCGTTGTAGCCCCACAGATTGGCCTTGAAGCCGGGCGCCATCTCGCGCACCACTGGTTCGGCCACCAGATGGAATTCCTTGACGCCCTCGTTCATGCGCCAGGGCAGCGTCCAGCCGTTGAGCGTGACCACCGGGTCGTAGGACCGGCCGTTGGGCGGCGCGAGCGGCGGCCGGGTGTCGGGCGTGGTCTGCAGCACGGGCTCGGGCAAGGCGGCCAGCGCCACCCGGCTCACGCTGGCGGCGGCGATGGCACCCGCGAGGGCACCCGCGCCGCCGAGGAAGTTGCGTCGATGGGTCATGTCGTTCGATCGGAGGACGGAGGGGAAGAGACGAAGGGACGATGGCGATGGCGATGGCGATGGCGATGGCGATGGCGATGGCGATGGCGATGGCGATGGCATCGTCAGTGGCCATCGGCCGGCAGGGCGCCGGACGTCGGCGTGGCGCCAGGGGCACCGATGGCGCCGACCCCGACGGCGCCGGTGGCCAGGGACGCGGCGGTGCCGGCGTCCGGCCGCCCGATCAGGGTCGCGGCCAGCGCGGCGTCGGCGAGCCAGAACTGCCGCTGGGCCTCGATGGCGCGCGTGACGCTCGCGACCTGGTCGCGCGCCTCGGCCAGCAGTTCGAAGACGCCGATCAGCATGCCGTTGTAGCGCAGCACGTTCTCCTCGGCGATGACCTGGCGCAGCGGCACGACCTCGTCGCGATAGTGGCGCGCGATGTCGTAGGCGGTGCGATAGGCCGCGTAGCCCTCGCGCAACTGAGAGACCGCGCCCCGTGCCGTGGCGTCGTAGCGCCGGGCCGCCGCCAGGGACCGGGCGTCGAGCGCGGCGCGCAATGCCCCGCCGTCGTCGAACAGCGGCAGGCGCAGGTCGAGCTCGAAGCCGCGCCGCGTGCCGCGCGTGCCGGCGCTCTCGTCGACCAGACTGTCGCGCCGCCCACCGATGTCGACATCGACGATGCTCGGCAGCAGGTTCAGGCCCTGGGCCCGGCCGGCGACGTCGAGCCGGGCGCGGGCCAGCTGGAGATCGAGGCGCTGCTCGCCGGCCTGGGCGGCGACCTCGGCCGGCATCCGTGGCGCTGTCGGCAGGTCGGGCAGCCGCTCGGGCAGCGTCAGGCGCGCGGCCTGCGCCGCATCCAGGCCCAGGGCCCGCACCAGGCTCTCGCGCGCGCCGACCTCGGCCTGCTGCGCCTGCGCCAGGCGCGTCACGGCATCGGCATGGAAGACCTGCTGGCGCGCCTGCTGCAGACGGCTGAAGTTGCCGGCCTGCCGCATCCGGCGCGCCAATTCCGCGCTGGCCTCGGCCGATCGATCGACCTGTCGCGCATAGTGCAGCAGCTGGCGCGCGGCGACGGCGCGGGTCCACGCCTGCCGCACCCCGGTCACCTGATCGACCACGCTGGCGGTGAGCTGCAGCCGGGCCTGCGCGACCTGGCCCTCGGACAATGCGCGCCGCTGCGGCCACAGGATCAGGTCCACCAGGCCGACGGACAGCAGCCGGCCGAATTCGACCTCGCCGCCGAGGCGGACCCGCTCGAACGAGAACACGGGATTGGGCAGGCGCCCGATCTGGCGTGCCGCGGCGATGTCGGCCCAGCCCTGCGCGAGCAGCGCCTGTACCGCCGGACTCTGCGTCAGGGCGAGCCGCACCGCGTCGTCCTGCGACAGCGGCAGGGCCAGCAGCTGGTCGGCCAGCGCGGCGCCGCGCTCGCGCTGCGCCATCGTGCGGTCGAGCCGCAGCGCGCCGTCGGTGAATCCGGCGGCGCGGGCATCGGTGTCGCGCACGACCTCGTCGATGTCGACCGTGGCGCATCCCGCCAGCAGCAGGCCGGCCAGGACGACGGCCAGGCCGGGGACCGGGCGCCTCATGGCCGGTCCTTCGGCGGCGGTGCCTCGGAGGCGGCCGGTGGAGGCGCGTGGTGATGCTGGTGGTTCGGTTCCGACGGCATCGTCGAGTCTGCCCGGGCGGATCCGGACTCCGTCGCATAGGCCTTCCAGCCGCCCCGGTGCCCGACGGTCCGGTTGGCATCCTGCCAGGACGACGGCGGATCGTCCGCGAAGGCCCGGTAGCCCTCGAACACCGACCGGTAGCCCAGGCCGTCCGGTGTCGGCGTGCCCGCGGGGGCGTGGGTGGAGCCGGCGGGCATCGAGGTGCCGGGCATGGCCTGCGCCAGCGCCGCGGAGGCGGCGATCAGGCATTGGAAGACGACCAGCCCGTGGGCCGGTGACAGAGGGAGCATGGAAACCTCGCGAGTTCATGGACGAAACGCGTCGCGACCACGGCGGGCCATGGCGACGCGGGCGATGCATGAGCGTCCGGTCCGGCCCGCGATGCGGATCGCGGACGGTCGGACGCGCTAGGCGCGAGGAGGTTTGTCGAGGACGCGCGGCACGCGGGTGGTCGGCGCCAGGGCCGGTTCCGCCAGATCGGCCGGTGGCAGCTCGTGCAGGACCGCGACGTCGAAGCCGCCGGTCAGCGCGCTGGCATGGCAGGCGGCGCAGGTGCCGCAGGCGTGCGAGGCATCGGCAGGCGAGGCATCGGCAGGCGAGGCATCGACGGCCATGCCGTCGTGTGTGCCATCCGCCGGCGCATCGGCGCGGGCGTCATGGCCCGCGTGCGCATCATGGCTGGCATGCGCGTCATGGCCTGGATGGGTTCCATGGTCGTCGGCATGCGACCCATGGGATTCCCGTACCCGATCGAACCGCCGGGTGCCCTCGCCACCGCCATCGGCCGCCACCATGCCGTGCATGGCATGGACGGCGGCCCCGCCGTCATCGCCGGCATGGACCGCATCGCACAGCGCCATGGCCGACGCCGCGTAGCCCTGCAGGGGCACGCAGACGAAGACGATCCAGAGGATGAACAGGCGGAGACTCGGCATGGAACGGCGCGATCGAAGGAAGCCCGACTGTGAACCTTGCCACGGCGGCAAGGTCAAGCCCGCGCGCGCTCCGGGTGCGCGAGCGCCCGCATGGCACGCATCAGGCCACCACGAGCCGTGACAGCACGGCGCGCGCGCGCCGATAGGCGGGCGCGGCCTGCAAGGCTTCCCAGTCGAGCGCAGGTGCCTGGGGCAGCAGCGCGCGTCGGCGTGCCTCGCCGGCCGGGTCGGGTCGCCAGCGGCCGGTCGCGGTGGCGGCATCGAAGCCGGCGAGCAGTTCGTCCAGCGCGGCGCCCTCGCCCACGCTCTGGTTGCACAGGAGCGCCAGGTCGCAGCCGGCAGCCAGCGCGGCCAGCGCGGCATCCGTGTAGCTCAGCAGCGTGCCGTCGATGTAGCGGCCGGCTTCCATGCTCAGGTCGTCGCTGAAGATCGCGCCCTCGAAGCCGAAGCGGCCCCGCAGGATGCCCTGCAGCCAGCGCGACGAGAAGCCGGCCGGCCGCGTGTCGACCCGGCTGTAGATGACATGGGCGGGCATCACGGCCGCCAGGGTGCCGGCGAGCCAGTCGAAGGGACGCGCATCGTCCGCCAGCAGCGCCTTCAGGCCGCGGCGATCGACCGGGATCGAGACGTGCGAATCGGCCTTCACGTGGCCGTGGCCGGGAAAATGCTTGCCGCAGCTGGCCATGCCGGACTGCAGCAGGCCATGCACCAGGGCCTGCGCCAGCAGCGCGACGACGCGCGGATCGCGATGGAAGCTGCGGTCGCCGATGATGGTGCTGCCGCCATGGTCGAGGTCGAGCACCGGCGCGAAGCTGAAGTCGACGCCACAGGCACGCAACTCGCCGGCCAGCACCTGGCCGGTCGCCGTGGCCGCCTCGATGGCGCGCATCGGGTCGCTCATCCACAGCGTGCCGAGGGTCCGCATCGACGGCAGCCGCGTGAAGCCATCGGTGCGGAAGCGCTGCACGCGCCCGCCCTCGTGGTCGACGCTGACGAGGATGTCGGGCCGGATCGCCTTGATCTCGGCATTGAGGGCGCACAGCTGGGCCCGGTCCTGCCAGTTGCGCGCGAAATGGATCACGCCACCGACGCCGGGATGCGCGAGCCGGCGGCGATCGGCGGGCGTGAGCGCGACGCCGGCGACGTCGATGACGAGGGGACGTTGCATCGGGGTGTCGTTCATGGGATGTCGGCCCGGCGTTCGACCACCACGAAGCTCGCCGCGTAGTCGGTCTCGTCGGTCACGGTGACGTGCGCCACGAGCTGCTCGCCATCGAACCAGTCCTTGAGCGCGCCATGCAGCACGATCACCGGCTTGCCGCTGCGCTCGTTGGCGATCTCGCAGAGCCGCCAGCTCATCGGCGAATGGATGCCGGTGCCGATGGCCTTGCTGAAGGCTTCCTTGGCCGAGAAGCGCGTCGCCAGATAGCTCAGGCCGCGCCGGGGCCAGCGCGCGGCGCGTGCCTGCCAGACCGCGAACTCGGCGTCGCTCAGCACGCGGCGCGCGAAGCGCTCGCCCTGGCGCTCGAAGGTCGCGGCCATACGCCGGATGTCGCAGATGTCGGTGCCGATGCCATAGATCACGGGATCACGACGCCTCGTCGATGCAGCGCAGGTAGGCGCGCGTGGTGGCGGCATAGCCCTGCTCCAGGGCATCGGCGACGAAGGCGTGGCCGATCGACACCTCCCGGACGTCGGCCACGCCGCGCAGGAAGTCGCCCAGGTTGTCCTGGCTCAGGTCGTGGCCGGCATTGACCTCCAGTCCCGCCTCCCGCGCGGCGCGCGCGGCATCGGCATAGCGCGCCAGCACGGCATCGGCCTCGGGCGTGCCGCGCGACGAGGCATAGGCCTCCGTGTAGAGCTCGACGCGGTCGGCGCCCACGGCGCGGGCCGCGGCCATCGCTGCGGCATCCGGATCCATGAAGAGGCTCACGCGCACGCCCAGGGCACGGGTCTCGGCGATCAGCGGGCGCAGGCGCTCGGCATCCTGCGGGAAGCGCCAGCCGTGGTCGCTGGTGAACTGGTCCTCGCTGTCGGGCACGAAGGTCGCCTGGTGCGGCCGCAGTTCGCGGATGAAGTCCATCAGGTTGTGGAACGGATTGCCCTCGATGTTGAATTCGGCCCGCGGCCAGTCGGCCGCCAGCAGGGCATGGAGTTCGCGCACGTCGTCGGCCCTGATGTGGCGGGCGTCGGGACGCGGATGCACGGTGATGCCATGGGCGCCGGCCTCCAGGCACTGCCGCGCCGCGCGCGTGACGCTCGGGATGCCGAGGTGGCGCGTGTTGCGCAGCAGGGCCACCTTGTTGACGTTGACCGACAGCGCGGTCGATCGCGGGGCCCGGGATTCGGAGGAGGTGCTCATAGGTTTTGCAGCTCGCGCATCATCTGGCGCGTGCGCAGCGTGTTGACGCCGCAATGGTAGTTGAGCAGCGCGCGCAGCTGCAGGCGCAGCGCGGCGTTGGTGCCCGGCGAGAGTTCGGCGACGCGGCGCAGCAGCGCGGTGAAGGGCGCCGTGTCGTCCAGGGCGCGCTGCAGGGCCTGCCAGTCGGACCCGGCGAGCGACGCCGCGTCCTCGCCCGCCTCGCGCACGCCGGCCTCGGGCACCAGCGCATAGCGGCCGTCGGCGGCGAGCGGCCCCAGGGTGAGGGTCTGGACGTCGAGCGTGGGCAGGAAGCCGGTCTCGCGCAGCAGCAGCAGTTCGAAGGCCCGCAGCGCCGAGGCCTGCGTGGCCGCCTGGGCGCCGTCGTGCGACGACGCCAGGACCTGCACCACGCCGGCATAGGCGTCGAACAGGCTCTCGTGCGCATCGTCGCGCGCCAGCAGGCGCAGCAGCAGCTCATTGACGTAGTAGCCCGACAGCAATGCATCGCCGGTCGGCATGACGTGGCCACCCATCCACTCCACCGCCTTGAGCGTGCGGATCTCGGTGTCGCCGCCATAGCTCACCTGCAGGGGCTGCAGCGGCAGCAGGATCGGGCGGAAATTGGAGCTCGGACGCTTGGCGCCCTTGGCCACCAGGGCGATGCGCCCGTGGTGCCGCGTGAAGGTCTCCAGGATCAGGCTCGACTCGCTCCAGTCGTAGCGATGCAGCACATAGGCCGGTTCGTGGGAGATCCGTTGCGTCGCCACGCGCTACTCGTAACCGAACGAGCGCACGCGCGCTTCGTCGTCGGCCCAGCCCGAACGCACCTTGACCCACATCTCGATGAAGACCTTGGCGTCGAGCAGCTTCTCCAGCTCCTGACGCGTCTCGGTGCCGATGCGCTTGATGCGCTCGCCCTTGTCGCCGATCACCATCGCCTTGTGGCCTTCACGCTCGACCACGATGGTCGCGGCGATCCTGAGCAGGCGCCGGTGGCCCTTGCGCTGCGGTGGCTCCTCGTCGAACTTGTCGATGATGACCGTCGAGGTATAGGGCAGCTCGTCGCCGGTCAGGCGGAACAGCTTCTCGCGCACCGTCTCGCTGGCGAGGAACTTCTCGCTGCGATCGGTGAGCTCGTCCTCGGCATACCACCAGGCCTGCTCCGGCAGGTACTTCTCGCAGATGCCGAACAGGCGTTCGACGTCGCGGGCATTGTTGGCCGACATCGGCACGAACTCGGCGAACGGATGCTTCTGCTGCATGGTCTGCAGCCAGGGCGCGATGTCGCCACGCCGGTGGATGTTGTCGAACTTGTTGGCGATCAGCAGCGCCGGGATGTCCTTGCCCAGCAGCGCCAGGACCTTGGCATCGGCCGGCGTGAAGCTGCCGGCCTCGACCACGAACAGGATCAGGTCGACGTCGGCGACCGCGCCCTTGACGGTCTTGTTGAGCGACTTGTTGAGCGCGTTGGCATGCAGGGTCTGGAAGCCGGGCGTGTCGACGAAGACGAACTGCGTGCCGCCGCCCTCGGGCGCGACGCGCGTGCGCATGCCGGTGATGCGGTGGCGCGTGGTCTGCGCCTTGCGCGAGGTGATGCTGATCTTCTGTCCGACCAATGCGTTGAGCAGGGTCGACTTGCCCACGTTGGGCTTGCCGACGATGGCGATCAGGCCGCAGCGCTGGACGCCATCGCCCGTGCTCGCGGCCGATGGACGCGCCGCGGCCAGCTGGCGCAGCTGGTCCTCGAGGCGGACGTCCGGAATGGCGTCGTCGTCGCCCTCCGGAACGGGGGCGGATGGCGGTGCCGGAGGGGTCGCGTCAGGGTTGGAATTCATTTGGTCTTGGATGTCCCGCGAGACTTGAGTCGGATCAGCATCGCGGCGGCGGCGGCCTGTTCGCCGGCGCGGCGCGAGCCTCCGATGCCGCGCTCGAGCAGCCCCAGTTCGGGCACCTCGCACTCGATGTCGAAGGTCTGTTGGTGGGCCGCCCCCAGCGTATCGGCGACGCGGTAGACGGGCAGTTTCATTTTGTGCCCTTGCAGCCACTCCTGCAATTCGGTCTTGGCGTCCTTGGACGCGGCCTCCATGCGGGGATTGATCTCGACGGATTCGTAGAGCCGGCGCACCAGGGCCTGCGCGACCTCGTAGCCGGCGTCGAGGTAGACCGCGCCGATCACGGCCTCCAGGGCATCGGCCAGGATCGAGGGTCGCTGCGAGCCGCCCGAGCGCGCTTCGCCCTCGCCCAGCCGCAGCAGGGGCGACAGCATCAGCCGCAGGGCGATCTGGTGCAGCGTCTCCTGCTTGACCAGGTTGGCGCGCACCCGCGAGAGATCGCCCTCGGGCAATGCCGCCAGGCGCTCGTAGAGCAGGTGCGACACCGCCAGGTTGAGCACCGAGTCGCCGAGGAATTCGAGGCGCTCGTTGTGGCTCGAGGAGAAGCTGCGATGGGTGAGCGCGAGCTGCAGCAGCTTCGGATCGCCGAACGTGTGCTTGAGGCGCGCGGCCAATGCCGGCAGCGTGGCATCGGCGGGGCGCTGGCGGGTTTCGGGTGGGTTCGGGAGCGTCACCGGATCAGCGCGCCTGCCCCTGGCCCCGGTACTTGAGCACGAGGTAGGCCGGGCCGAACAGGGGGATCTCGCGTTCGTAGGCGAAGGAGACGACCACGCGATCGCCGACCTTCTGCACGTCCAGGTCCTTGCCGCTGATGGCCTTGAAGTCGTCGACGGCCTGGGCACGGTCGAACAGCGAGCGAACCTCGGGCACCGTGTTGCCCTCGGCGGCCTTGTTGGCGGCCTTGCCGATGGCCTGGTACTCGATCACCGTCGGAATGACCTGGGCCAGCACCACGCCGGCGCAACCCAGCACGGCGGCGACGAAGAGAAGTCCGATGAAAGAGATGCCGCGCTGCCGCGACGTGGCTCGGATCGATCGCGAAATCCTCATGTACCCTGCTCCTTGCGTGCGTGCACCGGCGACCGTCACTGGAATGCGCCGATGCGCCCCAGGTTGCCGAAATTCATCCAGACGAAGAAGGCGCGACCCACGATGTTCTTGTCGGGGACGAAACCCCAGTACCTCGAATCGAGGGAGTTGTCGCGGTTGTCGCCCATCATGAAGTAGTGCCCGGCGGGCACCTTGCAGACCACCCCCTCGACACTGTAGCGACAGCTCTCCTGGTTGGGAAAGGTCATCACTTCGATTTCGGAGATGCCTGCCCGGCGCATCTCGTCGTTCAGGATGCGGTGCTGGTGGGTGCCGAGGTTCTCGGTGTACTGCTTCAGGTAGCGCATCGCCTCCTCGTCGAAGTAGTCCGGGATCGCGTCCTTGTTGACCGGCTGGCCGTTGATGGTGAGCTTCTTGTTGAGGTAGGCCACCTCGTCGCCCGGCAGTCCGACCACGCGCTTGATGTAGTCCAGGCTGGGCTTGGGCGGATAGCGGAACACCATCACGTCGCCACGCGCGGGCGGCGTGCCGTCGGTCACCTTGGTGTTGAGGACCGGCAGGCGCAGGCCATAGGTGAACTTGTTGACCAGGATCAGATCGCCCGTCAGCAATGTCGGCATCATCGAACCCGACGGGATCTTGAAGGGCTCGAACAGGAACGAGCGCAGCAGGAACACCACCAGGATCACCGGGAACAGGCCGGCCGTCCAGTCCAGCCACCAGGGCTGCATGACCAGCCGCTCGCGCGCCTTGGCATCGACGGTGTCGACCTCCGTGATGCCCTGCCGCTCGAGTTCCGCGCGCCGCTGCACGAGGGAGGCGTCCAGGGCGGCCGCGGTGCGCCTGCGCCGTGGCAGGAAATACAGTCGCTCGGCCAGCCAGTAGAGACCGGTGACGACGGTCGCCAGGAACAGCAGGAGTGCGAAGTTGCCTTCGACCGCGCCGAAATACCAGGAACCGACATATGCCGCGAAGACGGCCAGGATCAGGGAGGTGAGGAGTGCCATGTTTTCTTAGTCTTCGACCTGCAGGATCGCGAGGAAAGCCTCTTGAGGAACCTCGACCGAGCCGATCTGCTTCATGCGCTTCTTGCCCGCCTTCTGCTTTTCCAGCAGCTTCTTCTTGCGGGAGATGTCGCCGCCATAGCACTTGGCGAGGACGTTCTTGCGCAGCGCCTTGATTGTCTCACGCGCGATGATCGTGACCCCGATGGCCGCCTGGATGGCGACGTCGTACATCTGGCGCGAGATGATCTCGCGCATCTTGGATACCACGGCGCGTCCACGGTACTGGCTCTGGCTGCGATGCACGATGATCGACAGCGCATCGACGCGGTCGCCGTTGAGCAGGATGTCGACCTTCACCACGTCCGAGGCGCGGTACTCCTTGAACTCGTAGTCCATCGAGGCATAGCCACGGCTCTGGGACTTCAGCTTGTCGAAGAAGTCCAGCACGATCTCCCCGAGCGGCATCTCGTAGGTCAGCATGACCTGGCGGCCGTGATAGGCCATGTTCATCTGCACGCCGCGCTTCTGGTTGGCCAGCGTCATGACGGCGCCGACGTATTCCTGCGGCATGTAGAGATGCACCGTGACGATCGGCTCTCGGATCTCGCTCATGCGGCCGATGTCGGGCATCTTCGACGGGTTCTCCACCATGATGACCTCGCCGTCGTTGCGCACCACCTGGTAGACCACGCTGGGCGCCGTCGTGATGAGGTCCTGGTCGAACTCGCGCTCGAGGCGTTCCTGCACGATCTCCATGTGCAGCAGGCCCAGGAAGCCACAGCGGAAGCCGAAGCCCAGCGCCTGGCTCACTTCCGGCTCGTAGCGCAGGGACGAGTCATTCAGCTTGAGCTTCTCCAGCGCGTCGCGCAGCGACTCGTACTCGCTCGCCTCGGTCGGATAGAGGCCGGCGAAGACCTGCGGCTGGATCTCCTTGAAGCCCGGCAGCGCCTCGCTCGCCGTCGCAGCAGCCGCGCCGGTGCCGGTCTTGATGACCGTCACGGTATCGCCCACCTTGGCGGCCTGCAGCTCCTTGATGCCGGCGATGATGAAGCCGACCTCGCCAGCCTCCAGCGACTCGCGCTTCTCGGTCGCCGGCGTGAAGACACCGAGGTTGTCGGCGTTGTAGCTGGCGCCGGACGCCATCATCTTGATGCGCTCGCCCTTGACCAGCCGGCCATCGACCACGCGCACCAGCATCACGACACCCACGTAGGCATCGAACCAGCTGTCGATGATCATCGCGCGCAGCGGACCATCGGGATTGCCGCGCGGCGGCGGCATGCGCTGCACCACGGCCTCCAGGATCTCGTCGATGCCCAGACCGGTCTTCGCCGAACAGGGAATTGCATCGGTCGCATCGATGCCGATCACGTCCTCGATCTCGGTGCGCGCGTTGTCCGGATCGGCATTGGGCAGGTCCATCTTGTTGAGGACGGGAACCACCTCGACGCCGAGATCGAGCGCGGTGTAGCAGTTGGCCACCGTCTGCGCCTCGACCCCCTGCGATGCATCGACGACGAGCAACGCGCCCTCGCAGGCGGAGAGCGAGC
Source organism: Variovorax sp. PEI5 (assembly GCF_056679935.1). Lineage (NCBI taxonomy): Bacteria > Pseudomonadati > Pseudomonadota > Betaproteobacteria > Burkholderiales > Comamonadaceae > Variovorax > Variovorax sp. PEI5. The sequence continues at coordinate 213,062 of NZ_CM155257.1, read as the reverse complement.
GCGAGACCTCGTACGAGAAGTCGACGTGGCCGGGCGTATCGATGAGATTGAGGTTGTAGACCTGGCCGTCGTTCGCCTTGTAGCGCAGTGCCGCCGTCTGCGCCTTGATGGTTATCCCGCGTTCCTTCTCGATGTCCATCGAATCGAGCACCTGGGCCTCCATCTCCCGCTCGGCGAGACCGCCGCAACGCTGGATCAGTCGGTCGGCCAGCGTCGACTTGCCATGGTCGATGTGCGCAATGATTGAAAAATTTCTGATGTGGTTCATCAACGGGAACGCTTAAGTACTTGAATTGCCTCGTGCGCAGAACGCGCCAGGCAAGAAAAAAGGGCGCGTCCGGAAGAGACGCGCCCTGAACCAACAAGCAATGGCAACTGCAGTAGTTGGGTCTTCATTGTAGGCAAAAAGGGGGTGGCGTACATGTCGGCGCGGGGTCGGAAAAGACGTTGCAGGTCCACAACGGTCATCTTGTCAACAAGTTATCCACAAGCCTGGTGGACGGATCCGGGACAACTTGTGGGCGATCTGTGGAAGGTTGATGGACGATTCGAATCCGTACCGCATGGTGAACAGGCCGTGCATTCTTATGCTGGGTCGACCGTCCAAACGAGGCCTATTCTACTGAAATTCGTCATTAGCTCCCGAATGCAGTTAGCAAGTACTAACACAACGCACCAAACAAAAATAGTGGTGCAAACCAAGACCGTCGCTTCACCACAACCAAAAAAAGGCCCCAATCCCGACTGCCGGGTGGGGCCACTGGAAGGGATCGCGACTTCAGCGATTGGGACGGATCAGCGCGTATTGAGCCCACTCGCCGCGCCGGAACAACACGTTCACCGGCTTGCTCTTGTCGAGCTTGGCGAGCGCGGCGTCGAATTCCTTCACGCTGGCCACCTCGATGTTGCCGACGGCCAGGATGACATCGCCTTCACGCAGGCCGACGCGTGCAGCGGCTTCGGTCGCCGACTCGATCCTGACGCCGCCCCGCACTTTCAGTTCTTTCCGTTGCGCGTCGGAAAGATCGCTCACCGCCAGGCCCAACACCTTGGCCGCCGCCGAAGCGGTCGCCTTGGGCGCCTGCTCCTCGCGCTCGGCGCTGGCCTTGCGTGTCGGCTTGTCGGGCTCGATCTCGGCGATGGTCACGGTCAGGTCACGCGATGCGCCACGACGGAACACGGTCACGGTGCTGCGCGTGCCGGGCTTGGTATTGCCCACCATCCGTGGCAGATCGCTCGGCTTGTCCACCACCTTGCCATCGAACTTGGTGATGATGTCGCCCGCCTCGATGCCGGCCTTCTCTCCCGGTGAACCGACCTCGACACTGCGCACCAGAACGCCCTGCCCCGTGCCCAGGCCGAGCGACTCGGCGACTTCCTTGGAGACACGATCGATCTGCACGCCGATGCGTCCGCGGGAGACGCGACCGGTGGTGCGCAGCTGCTCGCTCACGCGGATGGCCTCGTCGATGGGGATCGAGAACGAGATGCCCATGAAGCCGCCCGAGCGCGAATAGATCTGGCTGTTGATGCCCACCACCTCGCCGCGCATGTTGATCAAGGGTCCGCCGGAGTTGCCGGGATTGATGGCGACGTCGGTCTGGATGAATGGGAGGTAGTCACCAGTGTCACGCTGCTTGGCGCTCACGATGCCGGCCGTCACGGTGTTCTCCAGGCCGAAGGGCGAACCGATCGCCATCACCCACTCGCCCACGCGCAGCTTGGAGACGTCGCCCACCTTGAGCGCCGGCAGTCCGGTGGCCTCGATCTTCACCACCGCGACGTCCGTGCGCTTGTCGGCACCGATGATCTTGGCCTTGAACTCGCGCTTGTCGGTCAGAGTGACGATCACCTCGGAGGCATCTTCGACGACGTGCGCGTTGGTCATCACATAGCCATCGGGACTCAGGATGAAACCCGAACCGACGCCACGTGGACGGGATTCCTCCTGAGGCTCCTGCGGCTGCGGACTGGAGCGCGGACCCTGACGTGGCGCACCGGGCATGTTGGGCATGTTCTGACCGAAGAAACGGCGCAGGAACTCCTGCATCTCCTGGTCCATCTCGCCATTCGCGGCACCACCGGAAGCACCGCGCTGCGCGACGCGCTCGACGGTGCGGATGTTGACCACGGCGGGTCCGACCTGATCCACCAGGTCGGTGAAGTCAGGCAGAGCCCGCACCTGCGCCGCGACCGGCACGACCGGCAGGACCGTGCCCGCCGCAGTGACCGCCATGGCACATGCCAGGAGGGAGGACCGAAATTTTTTGCGACCGTCGATAGTGAGCATCATTGGATTTCTTTCCATGCAAGAACGCGAAACACACCGGGCTATGAATCTGTTCGAACGCTTTGGTTCACAGTTGCCTGGAGTGTCGAGAAAGAAGATCAGCGCAGGCGCATCAGGCCTTGGGCGAAGGCATCCAGGGTCTGGGAAGGAACCTCCCCCACCGCGGTCAACCACCAGTCGCCATCGCGATCGGACAGTCGCCGCGTGAGCGTGTGCGTGGCTCCCAGAGCCAGCGTGGCCTCGCGCGAAGCACGCCGCACGTCGAAGGGCTCGACGAACAGCGATACCGATGCCAGACCATCGGAGAACGTCCATTGCATGGTCCGCTCGGGCTTGGCGCCGCCGTCGAGGGAGCGCCGATAGCAGTTGACGGGTCGGAAGCCATGCACCGCTTCGCGCAATGTCCAGCCTTCGGCCGCGGCGGTGGTGCGTTCGAGTTCCGATGTCTCGATGCGATAGCCCGCGGTGTCGCTCATCATCTGCTGCAGCGCCTGGACCTTGACCGGCGCATTGAACTGGAGCTCGGAGAACGCCGACTGCTCGACCACGCGGCCGTCACCGTCGACCGTCTGCAATGCGACGACGAGACCGGTGCGACGCTCGCACCAGACGCGATAGCCGAAGCGCAGCCTGTCGCGTGGCACGAGCTGGACCACATCGGCATCGAGTGCGGCGACACGTCCCTTGCCCAGTATCTGGGCATCGTAGAGATCGCCGATGGTCGAGTCGGGCGCGCCGGGCAGGTTGGGAAAGAAGTCGAGGTTCTCCCGCTTCTCGCTCTTCACGACCTTGTCTTCGGGGAAGAAGGTCATGATCTGGCCGTTGCGACGGAAGGTCGATCGCTGGGCGCCGGACAGCGACTCGACGCGCTCCATGAGCACATCGCCCTGGGCCACATGCCAGATGCGGGCACTCGAGAGATTGCCGGTCGTCGCCGACACCACGAAGGTACCGACGTAACTGAACTGGCGCGACGCCGCGTGCATGCGGCGCAACCAGTCGATGGTGCCAAGCCTCGAAAGCTCCGTCGCCACGGGTTGGCGCGACTCTCGCTCGTTGCCGCCACCCACGCGTGTCTGTCCCGCAGCGACTTCCACCAGACCGGCGGTGGAGAGGATCAGCAGGGACCTGCGAGCGACGGTCGGCATCGTTGGGATTCCTGACGATCGCTCAGCGCGAAGGTCCATCGAAGGTCGCATTGCGCAGGAAACCGGATGGCATCTGCGCCGCCCCACCGGCTTGGCGATGCGCTTCGAGCAATTGATCGAGCCTGGCATCACGCAGCATGACCTGGGGTTCGCCGCCGCCCGCCGCCACGCGTGTCGGCTCGGGCTGCTGTCCGCTGGCGCCGGACGCGACCGATGGTCGTGTGTCGATCAGCATTCGGGAAGCGTCGCGCGAAGCCACCTGGACCGGCATCTGCACCTGCTGCTGGGCAAGCTGGGCATCGGTTGCCGACGAGCCCGCCTGACCACCCACCAGGTTCCAGCCGATGGCGGCCACCGCGGCCAGCGAAGCCACACCCGAGACGAGCTTCCAACGGAACACGGGCTCGTTGGCCGCTTCGACAGGCGCCACCGTCGCCGGCTTGCGGTGCGGGAACGGCACCACGGACGATGTGCTTTCGGCATCGCTTCCCGAATACGGCAGCGTTTCGGCCGCGAGACGCTGCTGGAAGCGCGACAGGAAAGCCGAGCTTTCGGTGCAGGGCTGGCGTGTGCCGGCCCGCAACATGTCGCCGATGGCGTGATGGTCCTGCCAGACCTGCTGCATGGCGCGGTCCGTGCACAACGCGTCGACGGCATGCGCCATCGCCTCTCCATGCAGGGCGCCATCGGCCAGCGCAGAGATCTGTTCGCGTGAAGACTGTTCTAGGGGGTTCATTGCAATCACCTGAATTACCAACGCTTGCCGGACTGGTTGTCGAGCATCGGCTTGACTCGTGCAGAAATCGCCTCGCGTGCCCGGAAGATCCGCGAGCGCACCGTGCCAATTGGACAATCCATGATTTCGGCGATTTCTTCGTAACTCATACCCTCGATCTCGCGCAGCGTCACCGCCTGCCGCAATTCGACCGGCAAGGCTTCCATCGCCGCCTCGACCGCTGCCGCGATTTCGTTGGCCGCCAACACCGTTTCGGGGGTCTCGTCGCTGATTGGTTCGTTTCCTGGACGGTAAGTTTCATCGTCTTCGGATGAAGACGGCCTCAATGCGCTTTCCGAAATCGTGGGATCGCGCTTCATGTCCACGAGCGCCTTCTTGGCCGTGTTGACCGCGATCCGATAGAGCCAGGTATAGAACTGCGCTTCACCACGGAACTGGTGCAACGCCCGATAGGCACGGATGAAGGTCTCCTGCGCGATGTCCTCGACCAGATCGACGTCGCGCACCATGCGCCCGATCAGCCGTTCGATGCGGCGCTGATACTTGATGACCAGCATCTCGAAGGCCTTCTGATCGCCCGCCACGGTACGCTGCACGAGTTCGAAGTCGACGTCTCCCGGGCGCACGCCAGGCCCCTCGGCAGCCGCGGAAGGAACGACAGGAGTCTCGGGGGGTGGCGGTGGTGGCACGGAGGCGGTCATGCAGAAAACGCCCGCCGGCCCTCGCGCGGCGCAGCATCGACGGCGGGCCGCCCGCTGGCGAACAAGGTCCGACGCAGATCGAGCCAGTTCGCCGGATCGGCGTTGCGATCGACCCAATACCACCGCACGTCTCCATGGTTGGCATCGAGACGGATCAGCATGAGCCGCTGCATGTCGAGACAGACCCGGGTCGGACCGGTTGCGCGGGTGACGCCCGTGACCGATATCTCCGACCAAAGCCCGGCATCGAATGCCAGCCTGTCACCGACGGACCCGTGACGCGATTGCCACGCCAGCAGACCGGCCAGCAAGGCCACCACGCAAGGCATCCAGGCACGCCACCCGGCGCTGTCGTGCATCACCAGACCGGACGCCGCTAGACCGGTGCAGACAACACCGGCAAGCCAGCCGGCCATCACGAGCCGATCCGCCATGCACGAGTACCCGACCGGATAGCTGACCGATGGTGGGCTATGCATGACGTGACGGCAGCTTCAAGTGCGCTTGAACACCAGCGTTCCGTTGGTGCCGCCGAAGCCGAAGTTGTTCTTCACGGCGACATCGATGACGAGGTCGCGCGCCTCGTTGGCGCAATAGTCAAGATCGCATTCGGGATCCTGATGGAAGATGTTGATCGTCGGCGGACTCTTCTGATGATGCAGTGCGAGCACCGTGAACACCGATTCGATGCCGCCCGCCCCACCCAGGAGATGGCCGGTCATGGATTTGGTCGAGTTCACGACCAGCTTGCGGGCATGGTCGCCGAACGCGTTCTTGATGGCGTTGGTCTCGTTGAGGTCACCCAAGGGCGTCGAGGTCCCGTGCGCATTGAGATATTTCACCTCGTCCGCATTGACGCCGGCATTCTTCAGCGCGGCCATCATCGAGCGACGCGGCCCGTCGACGTTGGGGGCGGTCATGTGATAGGCATCGGCACTCATGCCGAAACCCGCCACCTCGGCATAGATCTTCGCCCCACGCGCCTTGGCATGCTCGTATTCCTCGAGCACGACCACGCCCGCCCCCTCTCCCAGGACGAAGCCATCGCGATCGCGATCCCAGGGCCGGGACGCGGTCTGAGGATCGTCATTGCGCGTGGACAGTGCACGGGCGGCAGCGAAACCACCGATGCCCAGAGGTGACACGGTCGATTCGGCACCGCCCGCGATCATCACGTCGGCATCGCCATACTCGATCATGCGGGCCGAGAGGCCGATGGCATGGAGACCCGTGGTGCAGGCCGTCACGACCGCCACGTTGGGGCCCTCGAAGCCATACTTGATCGAGACATGGCCGGAGATCATGTTGATGATCGACGCGGGCACGAAGAACGGTGACACGCGACGCGGGCCGCGATTGACCAGTTCGTCGCGCGTCTGCTCGATCATCGGCAATCCGCCGATGCCCGAGCCGATGTTGCAGCCGATGCGTGCCGCCTCGTCGGGCGACAGCGCGTCGTTGGTCTTCAGACCGCTGTCCTGCACGGCCTGCATGGCAGCGGCCATTCCGAGATGGATGAAGCGGTCCATGTGACGCGCTTCCTTCTCGCTGATGTATTGGGTGACGTCGAAGCCCTTGACCTCACCTGCGAACTTGCAGGCGAAGGAGCTGGCATCGAACGACTGGATGGTGTCGATGCCCGACTTGCCGGCCAGCAGGTGGCTCCAGCATTCGGCCACCGTGTTTCCAACAGGAGCGATGCAACCGAGTCCGGTCACGACAACGCGGCGTTTGGTCATGCCGGCATACCTTTCTGGGACAACACTGCAATCACGATACCCTCGCCGACGCGGGTCGAGACGCCGCGCCGCAAGCCAGTGAGACAGTGGACGGCCAATCAGGCCTTCTGATTCTTGGTGGCGTAGTCGACGGCGTTCTGGACCGTCGTGATCTTTTCTGCGTCCTCGTCGGGGATTTCGATGCCAAACTCGTCTTCGAGTGCCATCACGAGTTCCACCGTGTCGAGCGAGTCGGCGCCGAGGTCGGCCACGAAGGCCTTCTCATTGGTCACCTGGGACTCTTCCACGCCGAGTTGCTCGGCGATGATTTTTTTGACACGTGCTTCGATATCGCTCATTTGTTTCCCTCTAAGGGTTGTAAAGAATCGGTTGATTTTAGCTGGCCGTCGCGCAGCACCCGCAGGTTCAGCGGGTATCTGCACATCACGACCATGCATCACATATGCATGCCGCCATTGACGTGCAATTCCTGCCCCGTCACGTAGGAAGCTTGCGGCGATGCGAGGTAGGCCACCGCGTGGGCCACATCGGCGGGCTTGCCGAGGTGACCCAGTGGGATCTGCGACAACAGCGCCTGCTGCTGGGCCTCGGGCAGACGCGAGGTCATGTCGGTCTCGATGAAGCCGGGGGCCACGCAATTCACGGTGATGTTGCGGCTGCCGAGTTCACGAGCCAATGCACGCGTCATTCCGGCGACGCCGGCTTTGGCGGCGGCGTAGTTGGCCTGACCGGCATTGCCGGCGGCTCCGACCACACTGGTGATGTTGATGATGCGCCCATAACGCTGCTTCATCATCGGTCGGATCGCAGCGCGCGAGACGCGGAACACGGCCTTCAGATTGGTGTCGAGCACGGCATCCCAATCGTCGTCCTTCAGACGCATGGCGAGCATGTCACGGGTGATGCCGGCATTGTTCACCACGACGTGCAAGCCTCCATGGGTCTTGACGATGTCCTCAATCAGTGCCTCGACCGCAGCGCCCTCGTTGACGTCGAGCGCCCGGCCCTGCACGCCATGGGCACCGAGCGCGGTGGTGATCTTCTGCGCGCTCTCGGCAGTCGTGCCGGTACCGATCACCGTCAGGCCACGTTGGGCAAGTTCCAGGGCGATGGCCGCACCGATGCCACGCGAGGCACCGGTCACCAGGGCGACCTGGCTTTCGAATTTGGGAGTACTCATGAAGTCGTCAATAGTTGGCGGGTCTGTTCCAGCGACGCGGGATCGTAGAGCGCAGCGGATGCGACATCGGGCACGATGCGCTTGGCCATGCCCGCGAGCACACGGCCCGGCCCGCATTCCACGATGACATCGACGCCACGCGCCTTCAATGCCTGGACGGTCTCGACCCAGCGCACCGGCCCCGCCGCCTGACGCACGAGCGCGTCGCGGATGCGGGACACGTCCGTCTCCTCGGCCACGTCGATGTTGTTGATCACGGGAATCCGTGGAGTCGCGATCGGCACGGATTCCAGCCGCTCACGCAGGGCCTCGGCGGCCGGTCGCATCAGGCTGGAGTGGAATGGCGCCGACACCGGCAGCAGGAGCGCGCGCTTGGCGCCATTCGCCTTCACGATCTCGCATGCCCTGTCGACCGCCGCCTTGCTGCCGGCGATGACGGTCTGCATCGGATCGTTGAAGTTCACGGCCTCCACGACTTCATCGCTGCCGGGATCGAAACTCGCCGTCGCCTCGGCGCAACCCGCGATGACCCGGGCGGCATCCAGACCGAGCACGGCCGCCATGGCGCCGACACCGACGGGGACAGCCTGCTGCATGGCCTGGGCACGGAAGCGCACCAGCGGCGCGGCCTGATCGAGGGTCAAAGCGCCCGCAGCCACGAGGGCCGAATATTCGCCCAGGGAATGGCCGGCGACGACCGACGGTGTCTCACCGCCCTCGGCCAGCCAGGCCCGCCAGGCAGCGACCCCTGCCACCAGCATGACCGGTTGGGTGTTGGTGGTCAGGGCCAGCGCTTCCTTCGGACCGTCCTGGATGAGCGCGCCGATGTCCTCGCCCAGGGCATCGGAAGCCTCGCGCAGGGTCTCGACGACCGCCGGATGGCCGGCCCATGCATCGAGCATGCCGACGGCTTGCGAGCCCTGGCCGGGAAATACGAAAGCGGAGGATTTCATCGTGTCTCGTTGCATGCTGATGGACGACCGTGGCCAGGCTCGCACAAGGGCTGCCAGCCGATCGGACGAGCTTAAAGATTCAGGAGAACGGCACCCCAGGTAAAACCCCCACCCACTCCTTCGAGCATCACGGTGTCGCCGGTCTTCACCTGACCACCGCGCACCGCGACGTCGAGCGCCAATGGGATGGATGCCGCCGACGTGTTGCCATGGTCGTGCACGGTCACGACCAGCTTCTCGAGTGGCAGCTTCAGCTTCCTGGCGGTGCCTTGCATGATGCGCAGGTTGGCCTGGTGCGGAATCAGCCAGTCGATGTCGTCGGCGGTCTTGCCGGCCTTGTCCAGCGTCGCGCGCGCCGCTTCCTCGAGGACGCGCACGGCGAGCTTGAAGACCGCTTGACCGTCCATGTGCAACAGGGGCGTTCCCAACACGGCGCCTCCGGAGACCTGACCAGGCACGCAGAGTATCCCCACGTGCTTGCCATCGGCATGCAGATCGCTCGCCAGGATGCCTGGCTCGTCGCTCGCCTCGAGCACCACCGCGCCGGCACCATCGCCGAACAGCACGCAGGTCGTGCGATCGTTGAAATCCAGGATGCGCGAGAACACTTCCGCGCCGATCACCAGCGCGCACTTGGCACTGCCGGTCTTGATCATGGCATCGGCCACGGTCAGGGCGTAGATGAAGCCGCTGCAGACCGCCTGCACGTCGAAGGCGGGACAGCCGGCGATGCCCAGCTTGTGCTGCAGGATGGTGGCCGTCGAGGGAAACACCATGTCCGGCGTCGAGGTGGCGACGATGATCAGATCGATGTCGGCGGGCAGGCGGCCTGCGGCCTCCAGCGCATGCCGCGCCGCTTCCAGGCCCAGATCGCTGCTGGCGACATCCGGCGCCGCGAAATGCCGCGCGCGGATGCCGGTGCGTTCGACGATCCACTGATCGGAAGTCTCGAGACCCCGCTGCGCGAGCTCGCGTGCCAGATCATCGTTGGTGAGGCGACGAGGCGGCAGGTAGCTGCCGGTACCGGTGATGCGGGAGAAGGAGGTCATCAGGCGTGCAATGCGGCGGGTGCGGTGACTTCGGCCGCCGATCCCGGGGCCGGGGGCTGTGTTCTCGCAAGCAGGGGCGCGGCCCGAGCGATGCGGGAACGGACACGGTCGAGCAGATTGTTGCGGGCCGCGTCGTAGGCGCGATCGAGCGCATAGCCGAAGGCCACTTCGTCGGCCGATCCATGACTCTTGAAGACCAGGCCGCGCAACCCCAGCAGCGCGGCGCCGTTGTAGCGCCGATGGTCGAGCCGCTTCTTGAGCGCCTTGAGCACCGGGTAGGACACCAAGGCGGCGAACCGACTGAAAAGCCCGTTGGAATATTCGAATCGCAGGAACTCGACGATCATCGACGCCACGCCTTCGGTCGCCTTGAGCGTGACGTTGCCGACGAAGCCGTCGCACACCACGATGTCGGTGGTGCCCTTGAAAATGTCGTTGCCTTCGACGTTGCCGTAGAAGTTCAGGTCCTGGGAATTGGCAGCGGCGCGCAGCAGATGACTCGCCTTCTTGATGGTCTCACTGCCCTTGATCGCTTCTTCACCGACATTCAGCAGACCGACCGTCGGCGATTCGTTGCCCGTCAGCGCGGAGACCAATGCCGAACCGAGCACGGCGAACTGCAGCAGGTCCTCGGCGTCGCAATCGACGTTGGCACCGAGGTCCAGCACCGTCGTCGCGCCCCCCTTGCGATTGGGCAGTTGCGGGGCGATCGCGGGACGGTCGATGCCTTCCATGGTCTTGAGCAGATAGCGCGCGATCGCCATCAGCGCGCCCGTGTTGCCGGCCGACACCGCCGCCTGAGCAGCGCCATCCTTGACCTGCTGGATGGCGATCCGCATCGAAGAATCCTTCTTCTTGCGCAATGCGACTTCCAGTGGGTCGTCCATGCCGACCACCTCGGTGGCCGCGACGACGCGGGCACGCGGATGCGTCAACCCCTGCAGAGCGGCTGGCTGCCCGACGAGCAGCAGGGAGGCCTCCGGATGACGCTCGAGAAATGCCCGACAGGCCGCGAGCGTGATGCGCGGCCCGTAATCGCCACCCATGCAATCCACGGCAAGCGTGATCGCGGGTGGGGAGGAAACGGGATTTGAAGTGACGACCATCAAAACAAAGGCCCGACGCTACGGCAGAAGTAGCTTCGGGCCTTGGCCTTGAATCAAATGATCAGGATTCGGACTTGGTCTTCAGAACCTTGCGGCCGCGATAGAAACCAGTCGGGCTGATGTGATGACGCAGATGGATTTCGCCCGTGGTGGGCTCCACGGCGATACCGGGCACGCCCAGCGCATTGTGCGAACGGTGCATGCCGCGCTTGGAAGGCGACTTCTTGTTTTGCTGGACGGCCATGGAGGCTCCTGAATATTCGGTGAGGTGGGTGGGCTGCGGGGCGGCGACTCGTGAAACACATCGTCGGCGGCGCGCGCGAAGCCTGCGATTATAGCGTGCCGGGGAATGCGATGCCACTCAGGGCTTCTGCGAGCGCAGGTTGCCCAGCACGGCGAAGGGATTCACACGCTCGCCCGCTGCGTCGTCGAAGGCCGGATCAGCGGTCGACAGGCGCACCGGTTGCGGACACACGTCGTGGCGCGGCGTGATGGGAATGTCCATGAGCAACTCGTCTTCGATCAAGCCGCGCAACTCGAAATCACGCGTGGCCACGAGGACGTCTTCCTCGGAGACCTCGTCCTCGGTCGCCGCGGTCGCCTCGTCGGGGGCGAAGCGGAACCAGCGCTCGACCTGCAGGTCGGTGTTGACCGGTGCGAGGCAACGCTGGCAGACCAGCGGAACCACCGTGTCGACCTGCAGATGGAGCCATGGCTCGGCGGTCCCATCGGCACCGGTGCGACGCTCGCCGGTCGCCTGCCAGTGGACCAGCGGCGCCTCGACCGCGTCCGGACCTTCGGTCCTGGACGATGGACCCTCTTCGCCATTCGTCGCCAGTTCGGCGGCCAGCCGTGGATAACCGGTCACCGGTTCTTCGCCGGCCAGTGTCGCGGCGGTGCCGGCGAAGTCGATCACATCGAGGCGGACGGGTGCAGCATCTCTTTTCATCGCGATCAGTCTAAACGCCTCACGCACAATTCCACCCATGCAACGCTCCCTGATCCTCGCCTCGACCTCGCGCTATCGTTGCGAGCTGCTCGCGCGCCTTCGCCTGCCCTTCGATGTCCATGCGCCGGAGGTCGACGAGACACCGCTGCCGGGCGAGACACCGCTGGCGCTCGCGCAGCGACTGGCGCTGTCCAAGGCGAACACCATCGCCGCGCGCTTTCCCGATGCCGTCGTCATCGGCTCCGACCAGGTGGCCGATCTCGACGGCGAACCTCTGGGCAAACCCGGTGATCACGAACGTGCGACGGCCCAGCTGCGTCGCATGAGCGGCCGCACGCTGACATTCCAGACCGCCGTGGCGGTGGTGTGTGGCGCCACCGGCTTCGCGCACAGCGACGTGGCGCCGGTGCGGGTGGTCTTCCGACCCCTGACGGACGACGCCATCGAGGCCTACCTGCGCGCCGAGACCCCCTACGACTGCGCCGGCAGCGCCAAGAGCGAGGGTCTGGGCATCGCCCTGCTCGACGCGATCGACAGTGACGATCCGACCGCGCTGATCGGCCTGCCGCTCATCCGCACCGCACGCATGCTGCGGGCGGCCGGTATGGAGCTGCTGTGAGCGGTGAACCCACGAATGCCGCCACCGGCCCCCGGCCGGATGCCGGCGGCCCGGCCGGCGCCCTCGGTCGCCTGTATCTCGTGCCCGCGCCGCTCGATTTCGGCTGCGACATACAGACCCCCCTGCAGGACACGCTGCCTCTGGGCACGCTGCAGACCGCGGCACGCCTCACGCACTGGATCTGCGAGAACGCGAAATCGGCGCGCGCCTATCTCAAGCGCATCGATGCCATCGTGCCATTGGCCCTCCCACTGCAGTCGCAGCACCTCGACGAACTGCCGCGCGAGGTGCACAAGAAGGGCGACCATGCCGGCCAGTTCGATGCCCGCCCGCTGCTCGCCGCCGCGCTCCAGGGTCACGACGTGGGATTGCTGAGCGAGGCGGGCATGCCCGCGGTCGCCGATCCGGGCTCGTCGGTCGCGCGTGCGGCGCACGCGCTGGGCATCGAGGTCGTGCCACTGGCCGGGCCGGTGTCCCTGCTGCTGGCCCTGGCCGCGAGCGGCCTCAACGGTCAGAATTTCGCTTTCGTCGGCTACCTGCCGCAGGATGCCGAGGAACGGGTCCGGCGCATCCGGGAACTCGAGGCGTTGGCGCTGCGCACCGGTCAGACCCAGCTGTTCATCGAAACCCCCTATCGCAACGCCGCCCTGCTCCAGGCGCTGAAGCAGTCGCTGCAGCACCACACGCGGCTGGCGGTGGCGCGCGGCCTGACGCTGGCCGGCGCCAGCGTGCGCAGCGACACGGTCAAGGGCTGGCGCGCTGCCGCTCCCGAGACGGCGGACGCGCGGCTGCCGGCCGTGTTCGCGATTGGACGCTGATGACCTCCGATCGGGTGCTCGCCGCTGACCAAGGCCCGCCCAGAGCCGCAACGCGCTGGGCTTCGCGCACGCAGTTCTTCTGCGCCGGCTTCATCTTCGCGACCTGGGGCGTGCACATCCCCACGGTCAAGGCGCACTACGGCATCGACGAGGCCCAGCTCGGCCTGGCGCTGCTGGCCGCCGGCGTCGGCGCCCTGCTGGGTCTCTCGCAGGCGGGTCGCGGCATCGGACGCCATGGCGCGCGCCTCGTCTGCGGGGTGTGCGGCACGATCTACGCCGTGCTGCTGACCGGCCTGGTCGCGATGCCGGGCTTCCTGGGTCTGCTGGGGCTGCTGGTGCTGTTCGGACTCGTCACCAGCGTGTTCGACGTCGCCATCAACACCGAAGCCGCGCAACTCGAGCTGCTCGACGGTCGCCCGCTGATGAGCGGCATGCACGGCATGTTCAGCCTCGGCGGGATGGCCGGAGCGCTCAGTGGCGGCGCCGCCCTCGCCGCCGGACTGCCGGCCCAGGAGCACCTGCTGCTGGTCGCCGGTGCGATGCTGCTCGCCATGGCGCTGGCGACGACCCGCATGCTCCCGCGGTCGCTCGCCGCGACCAGGGGCGATGCCCAGGACGCCGCTGGTGGCTTCAGGCTGCCGCGCGGCACGCTCGCCGTTCTGGGCGCCCTGGCGGCGCTGGGACTCATCGCCGAGGGCGCCATCTACGACTGGAGCGTGCTCTACCTGCAGCAGGAGCTGGGCAGTCCGCAGCAGCAGGCGGCGCTGGCCTATGGCAGCTTCTCCGCGGCGATGGCCGCCGCGCGATTCGGTGGCGATGCGCTGCGCCATCGGTTCGAGCCCGCCGTGCTGGTGCGCGGCAGCGCGTTGCTGGCGGCCGTGTCGATGACGCTGGTGCTTCTCACGTCCTCGCCCTGGGTGGCATTGGCCGGATTCGCCGGCGTCGGCATCGGATTCGCCAATGTCGTGCCGATCCTGTTCGCCGCCTCGGCACGGGTGCCGGACGTGGCTCCAGCACAGGGCATCGCATCGGTCTCGGCGGTGGCGTATCTCGGCTTCATGACCGGGCCGCCGGTCATCGGCTTCCTGGCCCGCATCGGCTCGCTCACGCTCGCGCTGTTCGTGGTGGTGGCTTTCGCGCTGGCCCTGGCCCTGGCCGCACGTCACGCCAATCCCGCGAAGGTAGAGGCGAAGGCATGAAAAAACCGGCTCGCGCGGAATGCGCGGCCGGTCGTTGCGAAGATGGGGTCCTGATTCTTCAGCGCAGGGCAGGCACGGCCTTCAGTGCGCGTATCGAGGCATCGCCCATGGCGGCGCCGAATTTCTTGGCCAGTTTCTCGGCGACGTTGTCGCGACGGGTGTAGTCGCTGATCTCCTCGGCCTTGATGACCTCGCGCGCCACGTAGTCGACGTTGCCCAGATGGTCCGCCAGGCCCAGTTCGATGGAGCGCTGTCCGCTCCAGAACAGGCCGCTGAACAGGCCGGGCGTGTCGAGCTTGAGGCGGTCGCCACGGCCGGCCTTGACGACGGCGATGAACTGCTGGTGGATCTGCTCGAGCATCTGCTGCGCATAGGCGCGCTGCGCATCGCTCAGGGGGCTGAAGGGATCGAGGAAACCCTTGTTCTCGCCGGCGGTGATCAGGCGCCGCTCGACCCCCAGCTTCTCCATGGTGCCGGTGAAGCCGAAGCCGTCCATCAGCACGCCGATGCTGCCGACGATGCTGGCCTTGTCGACATAGATGGCATCGGTGGCGGAGGCGATGTAGTAGGCGGCCGAAGCGCATGTCTCCTCCACCACGGCATAGACCGGTTTGCCATGCTTGGCCTTGAGGCGCCGGATCTCGTCGCTGATGATTCCGGCCTGCACCGGGCTGCCGCCGGGTGAATTGATGAGCAGCACCACGCCCTTGGCGCCGGCGTCCTCGAAGGCCATCTTCAGGGCAGCGACGACGAATTCAGCGCTGGCATCGGCGCCGCTGGCGATTTCGCCCTTGATCTCGACCACCGCCGTGTGCGGTGAGGTGGTCGTCGTGGCGGTCGTGGCGCGCGAGATGCCGAGCCAGGCCAGGAAGATGAAGAAGGCCAGCCAGCCCAGGCGCACGAAGGTCTTCCACCGCCGAGCGGCGCGCTGCTCGCGAAGGGAAGCGAAAGCGAGCTTTTCGAGCGTGGCACGCTCCCAGCCGGGCGAAGAGGTTGGATCGGTCTTGGTGGACATGGAGGAATGGGCTGCGGAAGACGCTGGAGGGCGCTCGAAAGGTTCGAAACCCTGAGGTTCCGTGCGGGTCGGTTCGGTCATCGGGAGAGTGGAAAATCGAAGCTAGAACGCCACCGGGCGAAGGTTCCAGGCAGTATGCCAGTGCACCACGCCGTCACGTTCGCTGAGCTCGATCCTGACCAGGCCGCCCCGGCACGGCCCACCGCTGCATTCCCCGGTATCGGGTCGATAGGCGGCACCATGCGAGGAACACAGCAGCCACTGTCCGGTGTCGTCGAAGAAGCGGTCAGGCTGGTAGTCCATCTCCATCGCGACATGGGTGCAGCGATTGAGATAGGCATGGACGAGCCCCTCGAAGCGGATCGCGAAGGCGCGGCAGGTCTCGCCGCCGTGCGTCACATCGAATGGCACGGCCAGGCCGCCCTCCACCAGATCGGAGGATTGGCAGAGGGGGAGGATCTCGTTCTCGCTCATGAAAAAATCTCCTGGTGTCCTCGAAACATTTCAGGCATGGTCGACCAGCCAGCGATGCAGGTCGGCCACCGAATGAGCGACGTGCAACGGAGCCAGCACGTCGAAGCTGGCTGGCTCGTGCGCGCCATAGCTCACGCCGACGCTCGAGCAACCGGCATTGATGGCGAGCTGGAGATCGTGCGTGGTGTCGCCGATCATCAGCGTGCGCGCGGCCGGCACATCCAGTTCCTCCATCAGTTCGAGCAGCATGCGCGGATGCGGCTTGCCGCTGGTCTCGTCGGCGGTGCGGGAAGCATCGAAACGGTCCTTCAACTCCGAACTGGCCAGCACCTCGTTCAGGCCCCGGCGCGATTTTCCCGTGGCCACGGCCAGGCGATGACCCCGCGCCCTGAGCGCGTCGAGCATCGGCAGCACGCCGTCGAACAGCACGATGTCGTCCTGTCGCTTGACATAGTGGTAGCGGTAGCGCGCCCCGAGCTCGAGGTATTTCTCGCGCGGCACGTCGGGAGCGGCGCGCGCCAGCGCCTCGGCCAGACCCAGGCCGATCACCCAGGCGGCATCGCGCAGGCTCGGCCGGGCACCTCCGACATCGACGACGGCCTCCTGGATGCATTGGGCGATCAGCGCCGTCGAATCGTAGAGCGTGCCGTCCCAGTCGAAGGCGATCAGGTCGAAGCGGCGGGAGGAAGGTTCGGTCATGGGAAACGTGGGGGTCGATGGGGAATCAGGAGGAACCGGCCGGCGGGGGTTGCCGCGCCAGCAGGTCGAGCGTCTCGGCGGTCATCAGGGCGCGTAGTTCCGACGGCAGCTCGGCCTGCAGCGCCATGCGCTCCCCGGTCGCCGGGTGATTGAACTGCAGCCGCCAGGCGTGCAGGAACATGCGCTTGAGGCCGGCCCTCTGCAAGGCTCGGTTGCGTTCGAAGTCGCCATACTTGTCGTCACCGGCGATGGCATGGCCCGCGGAGGCCAGATGCACGCGGATCTGGTGCGTGCGGCCGGTCTTGATCGTCACGGCGAGCAGGGACATCGGCGCCGCATCGCCCGCCAGTCGCGTCTGCGCGAGGACCCGCACCAGCGTCACCGCTGGCATGGCGTCGGGATGGTCCCGGGCGACGACGCGGACCCGACGCTCGCCCTCGGCCGCGCCCGCCGCCGCCGGCAGCAGATAGCGCGCGAGGGGCGCATCCAGCACCTTGCGGTTGGCCGGCCAGGCGCCCTCCACCAGCGCCAGATAGGTCTTGCCCGTCTCGCGATCCCGGAACTGCGCCTGCAACGCCGTCAGGGCGCTGCGCTTGCGCGCCACCAGCAGGATGCCGGAGGTCTCGCGATCCAGCCGGTGCACCAGTTCCAGGAATCTCGCGCCCGGGTGCGCGGCACGCAGTTGCTCGATGACGCCGAAGCTCACGCCACTGCCGCCATGCACCGCCACGCCGGCGGGCTTGTCGATGGCCAGCAGCGCATCGTCCTCATGCAACCGCGGAAAGTCGCGTGCCGGTGCGATCGGGGCGCCTTCCGGCGCGGGCGTCGCCATCCGCACGGGCGGCAGGCGCAGCACGTCGCCGGCCGAGACGCGCGTCTCGGCCTGGACACGGCCCTTGTTCAGGCGCACTTCGCCCGAGCGGATGATCCGATAGACATGCGTCTTCGGAACCCCCTTCAGATGACGAAAGAGAAAGTTGTCGAGCCGCTGTCCGGCGGATTCTTCGTCCACCGTAACAAAGCGGACCTCCGTGGTCGTGGGCTCGGGCTTCGCACCTATAATATTTTTCACCAGCGCGTTCTTGTAAGTGCTTGATTAATCAGAAGTTTAGAGCACCATTGAATGCGCTGTGAGGTCGATGCCGCTTGGGCGCGCAGACTGCAAACCCCGCGCTTGAGCGCAAAGTGGCAGCCGATGCACCCGAGTCAAGCCGACGCCCACGAAATACCGATACGGAATACCCAGCCGGCAGCTTCCAAGCGGCCGGCGGATCGAAGCGAGTTCTCTCTAGTGTTGATGCTGCTGCTGATTCATCGTTGCCTGCGCAAGCCGACCTGGCCGTTGCCAGCGGCCCGCGGCATCGGATCACCCGTGGCGTGCGCCATCCCCGCGCAACCGGCTGACCATGAGGCAGCCCGTCGACATCATCCCGGGCTCGCACCCTTCCACGCGCCTCCACCACCCTTGCTGCCGTCGAGCTGAAGCTCGACATGGCCGCCCGGCGTCCGCGCCGCACGGCCGAGGCAGCCGGGGTTCCGCGGCAATTCCCCTCGTTTCACTGGCGTCGTCCGTGCATCGTTGGCCCGTCATGGGCCGGTTCGAACGCATATCTATAAGGACAACGCATCATGAAGCGGATGTTGATCAACGCCACGCAGCCCGAAGAGCGCCGCCTGGCCATCGTCGATGGACAAAAACTCCTCGACTACGAAATCGAGATCGAGGGGCGTGAACAGCGCAAGGGCAACATCTACAAGGCCGTCGTCACGCGCGTCGAGCCTTCGCTGGAAGCCTGCTTCGTCGACTATGGCGAAGACCGCCATGGCTTCCTGCCGTTCAAGGAGATCTCGCGCCAGTATTTCGCCGAGGGTGTCCCGGCCGGCCAGGCCCGCATCCAGGACGCGATCCGCGAGGGCCAGGAACTGGTCGTGCAGGTCGAGAAGGAAGAGCGCGGCAACAAGGGCGCGGCGCTCACCACCTTCGTCTCGCTGGCCGGCCGCTATGTCGTGCTCATGCCCAACAACCCGCGCGGCGGCGGCGTCTCGCGCCGCATCGAGGGCGACGACCGCGCCGAACTGAAGGAGGCGATGGACCAGCTGGAATATCCCAAGGGAGCCAGCATCATCGCCCGCACCGCCGGCATCGGCCGCTCGGCACCCGAGCTGCAGTGGGACCTGAACTACCTGCTCAAGCTCTGGAGCGCCATCGATGGCGCGGCCAAGGGCGCCAAGGGCGCCTTCCTGATCTACCAGGAATCGAGTCTCGTCATCCGCGCCATCCGTGACTACTTCAATCACGACATCGGCGACATCCTGATCGACACCGACGACATCTACGAGCAGGCGCAGCAGTTCATGGCACACGTCATGCCCGAGCATGCCGCCCGCGTGAAGCGCTACCGCGACGACGCGGCGCTGTTCAGCCGCTTCCAGATCGAGCACCAGATCGAATCGGCCTATGCCCGCACGGTCCAGCTGCCCTCCGGCGGCGCCATCGTGATCGACCACACCGAGGCGCTGGTCTCGGTCGACGTCAACTCGGCGCGCGCCATCAAGGGCGGCGACATCGAGGAGACCGCGACCCGCACCAATCTCGAGGCCGCCGACGAGGTCGCCCGCCAGATGCGCCTGCGCGACCTCGGCGGTCTGATCGTCATCGACTTCATCGACATGGACGAGTCCAAGAACCGCCGCGAGGTCGAGAGCCGGCTGCGCGACGCACTGCGCCAGGATCGCGCCCGCGTGCAGTTCGGCTCGATCAGCAAGTTCGGCCTGATGGAGATGAGCCGCCAGCGCCTGAAGCCGGCGCTCTCCGAAGGCTCGTCGATCCCCTGCCCGCGCTGCGGCGGCTCGGGCCACATCCGCGACACCGAGTCGAGCGCGTTGCAGATCCTGCGCGTCATCCAGGAGGAATGCCTCAAGGACCACACGGCCGCCGTGCACGTGCAGGTGCCCGTCGAGGTGGCCTCGTTCCTGCTCAACGAGAAGCGCCCCGAGATCGCCAAGATCGAACTCAAGCAGCGCGTGACCGTGCTGATGGTTCCCAACAAGACCATGGAGACGCCGAATTACCGGCTGGAGCGTCTGAAGCACGACGATCCGCGTCTCGACCACATCGAGGCCAGCTACAAGATGGCCGACGAGATCGAGGATCCGACCTCGGTCACCCGCCGCTCGCAGGAACCGACCAACAAGCAGACACCGGTGATCAAGGGCGTGCTGCCGGATGCGCCGGCACCCGCGGCGGTGCCACGTCCCGAACCGGTGCGCCCGGCGGCGGCGCGGCCGTCTGCTCCCGCCCCGGCTCCGGCGCCCTCGCCGGCACCGGCACCGGCTCCCGCGGCCGCGCCGGCCGAGACCGGCTTCTGGGCGCTGCTCAAGAGCTTCTTTGGCTTCGGCACGCCGGCGACGCCACCCGCTGCGCCGGCACCCGCGCCCGCGCCCGCCGCTGCGACCCCCGAGGCGCCGGCCCGGTCCGGACGTCGCGAAGGCGCGCGTGGCGGCCGTGAAGGCGAGCCCCGCGGTGCACGGGATGGCGAAGCACGCCGTGGCGGTGGCCGCGGTGAAGGCCGTGGCGGTCGCGATGGCGAAGGACGCCCCGGACGCGAAGGTGAGCGCCGTCAGGGACGCGGCGGCGAACGCCGCGAAGGCGAGCGTCGCGACGCTGGCGAGATCCGTGGCGAGCTGCGCGCCGACACTCCGGTACGTGAACCGCGTGAACCGCGTGAACCGCGTGAACCCCGCGAAGCACGTGAACCACGCGAGGGCCGCGAGGGCCCGCGCGAAGCCAGGGCGCCGCGCGATGGCGAGCGTCGCAATGGCCGCGGACCACGTCCCGACGCCGACAACCGAGCCCTGGTGAGCGAGTTGACCGAAGGCGCCGTCGTCGAAGGTGCCTCGGCGCTTCCGGATGCGTCGGCCGTCGATGCGTCAACCGCCGCACCCGAGCGCGCGTCCCGAGGTCGTGGACGCGAGCGCGGCGAGCGTGGCGAGCGTCAGGAACGTGGTGAACGCACCATCGAAGCCGGCGAACGCACCGAACGTTCGGAGGAACGTCCGGAAAGCCGCACCGGCGAGCGCGAGCCCCGCAACGGACGCGAGCGCAGTGTCTATGCGGCACGCGATCCGGGTTTCGCCGCCGCCGCCGCGATCCCCGGGATGTCGGCACCCGACGCACCCACCGCGCAGGCCGACGAACGCCCGTCCGTGGCGCCAGAGCGTCAGCCACGTGATGACAGCACCGGCGGCGCGCGACGTGAACGTCGCTCCGAAGCCGGTCCCGGCATGGCCGACGACCGCCGAATGCAGCCGATGGCAGCCGACGTGCTGTCGTCGGATGCCGGTGCGGCGTCCGTGACGCTCTCCGGAGACGACGCGGCCGCAGGGGCGCCGGCCGATGGCGCTGTCACTCCCGCGGAAGCACCGACGCGGCGCGAGGGCGAGGAGCGGCGCGGCCGTTCGCGTGACCGCTATGGTCGCGATCGCCGCGAGAGGGCTCCGCGCGACGAGGCATCGACCCAGGTCGGCGATGGGACGGCTGGCGACGCAGCCCGCGACGGCGGGGAAGATGGACGCCCCGCACGGGTGGTCGTGGCGGCGCCCGAGTCGGTGATGGACGATGTTGTGTCTGAAAAGGCACAGTCCAAGATCGCATCCGGCCCCGAGCTGTCCCCTGTGGACAACCATCTGGTGAGCATGGGTAACAAGTCTGAGGCGCCTTCGAGGCCCGAATCGGCGGCGATGCAGGCGCCCGCGCGTCATCCGGGGGAAATGCCGAAGATCGAGCCATTCGCGCTGCCGGTGGCCGCGTTGGCACAGATCGCTGAAGGATCAGGCCTACAGTGGGTGAACTCCAATGCGGAGCGCATCGCGCAGGCCCAGGCGGCGATCGCGGCGGAACCCGCGGTCATCCATGTGCCACGTGAACGACCGCCGGTCGTGATCGTCGATGAAGGCCCTCTGGTGCTGGTAGAAACGAAGCGCGACCTCGCTCATACGGTGCTGCCGTTCGAGCGTTCGATGCCTGCCGAGGACGTCGCTCCGCGCTGAAACTCGCTCCATCGTCGGGCATGAAAAAGCCGGAGTGCTCGAAAGACGCTCCGGCTTTTTCAATGAGGCTTTGTCTTACATGAGCCTTACCGTATGTAACAGCGACACCCGGTCCCGGGACGCCTTTTCTGCGTGATATTTTTCACATTTAGCTAACTTAATTACCTTGACAATGCGACACCGAATCGTGGGCGTTTAGTGAGCGTTTACCCGGATCTTTTTTAGATTTGGTTACTACTTGGCGTACGAATTCATTACAGGCATGATGCAATGCTGCGTTGCACAACCGAGGATCGCGTGAAAAATTACCTCTTTCACACCTCGCGCATCGTTGATTTGAGGCTTTCTGCTGCGGACAAACTAGAACGAATGTGTTCAAATTCTTTCTGTTAGTAGTAAAGCGTTACAACAACTTTGCTGTAAGGCAAGCTCTTTGAGGGTTACCCCAATGTTCCGTTCTGATTCGACCACGCAAGCTAATCTGGTTCGTCGGCTGCCTCGTGGTGGCGGAGATTCACAGCCTGCCCCTCTCTACGCGCAGCCACGTCAATTCACCCTGATGGAACGTGCGGCCAAGCGCACTATGGACATCATGGGCGCCTTGGTGTTCTTCGCCATATTCGGTCCCTTGTATGTATTGGTGGCGCTCGGCGTCCGCATCAGCATGGGCACGCCGGTGCATTTCGGCCAGACCCGCATGGGCGTGGATGGCAAGACCTTCCGGTTCTTCAAGTTCCGCTCGATGGTGCGGAATTCCGAGGACATCCTGGACGACTACCTGAGCAAGAACGATGCGGCCCGCCAGCAGTGGGACACGTTCCAGAAGCTCGACAACGATCCCCGCATCACGCCCCTGGGCCACTTCATCCGCAAGCTCAGCCTGGACGAGCTGCCCCAGTTCTGGAACGTGCTCAAGGGCGACATGAGCATCGTCGGTCCCCGCCCCTGCATGGAGCGCCAACGCAGCCTCTATGGCAAGACCTGGGGCCACTACTGCGCCGTGCGTCCGGGACTGACCGGTCTCTGGCAGGTCAGCGGTCGCAACCGGCTGTCCTACGCCCAGCGCGTCGAACTCGATGCCAAGTACGTCAACGAGTGGTCGCTCTGGCTGGACATCAAGATTCTTGCAAAAACTGTCTATACCGTGATTTCCGGCGATGGTTCGCGCTGAGCACCGGCGCTAGCATCTAGACCTTGCCCGGGGGCCATGGCCCCAAGCGATCGCGGCACGCGATCGAATAAACGGAGGCGGCGCTCGCGACGATGGTCGTGGCTTCCCGCCTCGTTTACATTTGTTCACTACATTGCAGACGCCATCCCCATGAACGAGTTTCAGAAGCGCATCTACGTCGCCGGCCATCGTGGCATGGTCGGCAGCGCCATCGTGCGCCGCCTGACGGCCCAAGGCCACACACGCCTCATCACGCGTACGCACGCCGAACTCGATCTGACCGACCAGGCGTCGGTGCGGCGCTTCTTCGCGGTCGAGAAGCCCGACGAGGTGTATCTGGCGGCGGCCAAGGTCGGGGGCATCCATGCCAATGCCACCTATCCGGCCGACTTCCTCTACGACAACCTGATGCTGGAAGCCAACCTGATCCACGAAGCCTGGCGCAGCGGCGTGCGCAAGCTGCTGTTCCTCGGCTCCAGCTGCATCTACCCGCGTCTGGCGGCCCAGCCGATGGCCGAGGACGCACTGCTCACCGGCAAGCTCGAACCGACGAACGAGCCCTACGCCATCGCGAAGATCGCCGGCATCAAGCTGTGCGAGAGCTACAACCGCCAGCACGGCACCGACTTCCGCAGCGTCATGCCGACCAACCTCTATGGCCCGGGCGACAACTACCACCCCGAGAACAGCCACGTCCTGCCCGCGCTCATCCGCCGCTTCCACGAGGCCCGCATCGCCGGCGCGCCGACGGTCGTGATCTGGGGCACCGGCACGCCCAAGCGCGAGTTCCTGTACGTGGACGACATGGCGGCCGCCTGCGTGCACGTGATGAATCTGCCGCACGAGACCTACGCCGCTTCCACCGAACCGATGAACAGCCACATCAACGTCGGCAGCGGAGAGGACCTGTCCATCCTGGAGCTGGCGCAGCTCGTGAGCGACGTGGTGGGCTATCGCGGCGAGATCCGCTGCGATGCCGACAAGCCCGATGGCGCGCCGCGCAAGCTGCTCGACATCTCGCGCATCCGCGAGCTGGGCTGGACGCCGACCGTGGCCCTGCGCGAAGGCATCGAAAGCGCCTATGGCGACTTCAAGGCCTATCTCGCCAGCGCCTCCGCCGCGCAATCCCCCGCACTCGCCGCGCGGTGATCGCCGCGACACCGCCCCTTCCCTCGATATCCGCGATGTCCCGCAGCGCGTCTTCCTCGCTCCAGTTGATCACGCCCGGCACCGGCGGCGTGTTCGACTATGCGACCAAGCTCGCGGGCGGCCTGCAGGCGCCATTGACCGAGTTCTCGGAAACCACCGACATCTCCGGCTGGTCGGGCGACCTGCTGCTGCTCCACTATTCCAACTACGGCTACCAGAAACGCGGCATCCCGACCTGGGTTCCCGAACGGGTCCGCACGCTGCGCCGGCAGTTCAAGGTCTTCGGCGTCGTCTTCCACGAGCTCTACGCCTTCGGACCGCCCTGGCGCTCGGCCTTCTGGCTGAGCCTGATGCAGCAGCGGATCGCGCGCGCCATGCTGCACGAGGCCGACTTCTGGCACACCAACCGGGAAGCCGCCGCGCAGTGGCTGCGCAAGGCCTCGCGCAGCACGGTGGCGCCGCATCGCGTGCTGCCGGTGTTCTCCAACATCGGCGAGCCGGGCATGGCCGAAGGCTTACGCGAGCCCTCGCTCGTGGTCTTCGGCGCCGGCTCCTCACGCGCCCGGACCTATGCCTGGAACGACGGCGAGATCCATCGGTTCGCGCGACGCCACGGACTGAAGATCCACGACATCGGCCGTCCGCTGCCCGACGGACCGATGGCCCAGCGCCTGGCCAAGGAAGGCGTCGTGGTCCACGGCATGCTCTCGGAGGCCGAGGTCAGCCGCGCCATGCTCTCGGCCAGCTTCGGCGTCGTCGAGTACCCCCCCATCGATACCTGCAAGAGCGGGATCTTCGCCGCATACGCGGCGCACGGCATGTGCCCGATCCTGCTGTGGCGCGACTACGACCCGCATGACGGCCTGCGGGCGGGACTGAATTACGCGGCCGGGTTCGATGCCTTCGCAGGGGCGACCGGTGCCGATCTCTTCGCGCGTGCCAGCCAGATCGGCCATGCCGCGCGGCACTGGTACGAACCCCACTGCGTCGACGCCCACGTCGACGCCCTGAAGAAACTCCACGCAGAGGCCCGAACATGACGTCCACGACATCTGCCGCTTCCCTCCCCATGCGCCGGATGCCGGCGCCCGCCGCGGCGCCGGCGCGACGCGCCGTCGGCACGGCGCCACCGGTCAAGCTCAGCCGGGCCGGCTACGCGTTCATCGTCGTGCTCCTGACGGTGGTGTTCGAGGGCGCGATCCGCAAGTGGATCACCGCCGGTGCGACGGCGCCATTGCTGCTGCTGCGCGACGGCCTGGCGCTCTATCTGGTCTTCCATGCATGGCGCGGTGGCCATCTGAGACAGCACATCAGGATCACCACGGTGATGGTGGCGTGGACGTGCTGCGTCCTGGCCTGGAGCCTGATGCAGATCATCGCCGGTGAAAGCTCGCTGGTCCTGCTGGCCGTCGGGCTGCGCTTCTGGCTGCTCTACAGCTGGTTCGCGGTGGCCGCCGCGGCCGCCATGAACCAGACCGACTACCGCGTCGCCATCCGCATCGTCGCGCTCCTGATGCTGATGCTGGCCCCGCTGGCGGTGCTGCAGCACTATTCCTCGCAGGGCTCGACCATCAACCGGCAGATCGATGGCGACGAGGAGAGCGTGTTCGTGGTGGTGGCGGGCGTGGTGCGTACCACCGGCACCTTCAGCTTCACCTCCGGCTATGCCGCCTTCATCCTGCTGGCGGCGCCCCTCATCCTGGGCTACCTGGGCACCCGCAAGTACGGCAAGCGGCACTGGGTGTTCGCCCTGACGGTGTTCGCCGCCCTGCTCGCCGGCAGCGTGGTCAGCGGCTCGCGCACGGCGGTGCTGTCGGCCGGTGGCCTGCTCGCGGCCTATGTGGCTGGCCGGGTGATCCTGGCGCGGGGCCGCGACCGGCCCGCCGCCATCATCGCCGCGCTCATGGCGCTGCTGCTGGTGGGCGCCTTCGCCTACTTCTTCTCCGATGCCGTCAGCGTGACGCAGGAACGCTTCGAGACGGCGGCCGGCGACGAAAACTTCCTCGACCGGCTGACGGCCGTCTTCTTCGGCGAACCGACCGTGATGAAGGCCTTCGACTGGCTCGGGTCGGGCATCGGCACCGGCTCCAACCTCGCCACCTCCCTGAAGTCCGGTGCCGACAACTTCGGACTGGCCGAATCGGAAGCCGGCCGGATCCTGCTCGAGGGCGGCCTGCTCGGCTTCGCCTACATCGCCCTGAAGATCGCGGTCCTCGTGGCCGCCCTGGTGCAGAGCTGGCGCCTGTCGTTCAGGACCCACTCGCCCTTCCCGATGCTCATGGGCCTGGCCCTGCTGCTGGGACTGTTCACCTGGCCGGCCATCGGCCAGTTGAGCGCCAACGCCATGCTGGGTCTGCTGCTGGGCTTCTTCCTGCTGATGTGCAAGTTCCCCTCGGCAGAACTGTTCGTCAAGAAACGCCGATGAAGCTGCTGGTCTATGGAATCAATTTCGCGCCGGAACTGACCGGTATCGGCAAATATTCCGGCGAGATGGTGGCCTGGCTGGTCGAGCGCGGACACGACGTCCGCGTCGTGACCGCACCGCCCTACTATCCCGAATGGAAGGTCTGGCCCGGCTACAGCGCCACGCGCTACGCGACCGAGACCTGGCACGGCGCCCGCGTCTATCGCACGCCCGTCTGGGTGCCCCGCAAGGTCAATGGCCTGCGCCGGCTGGTGCATCTGGCGAGCTTCGCGCTGGCCAGCATCCCCGCCCTGCTGGCGCAATGGCGCTGGAAGCCGGACGTGGTCTGGATGACCGAGCCGCCGCTGTTCTGCACCCCGGCCGGCCTGGCGTTCGCCCGGATGCGATCGGCCGCCGCCTGGCTGCACATCCAGGACTACGAGGTCGACGCCGCCTTCGAACTGGGCCTGCTCAAGGGTGAGCGCTGGCGCGCGGCGGTGACCCGCGTCGAACGTGCCCTGATGGGCTGCTTCGACCGCGTCTCCACGATCTCGCAGCGCATGCTTGAGCGCGCCGCCAGCAAGGGCGTGGTGCCGCAACGGCTGATCTCGTTCCCGAACTGGGCCGACGTGACGGCCATCCGGCCCCTGACCGGCCCCAGTCCGTTCCGCGCCCAGCTCGGCATCGCCGACGATACGGTGGTCGCGCTCTACTCGGGCAACATGGGCGGCAAACAGGGCCTGGAGGTCCTGGCCGACATGGCCGTCCTGCTGCGCGACGTGCCGAACATCGCCTTCGTCTTCTGTGGCATGGGTGCCGGCCGGGCCGACCTCATGGCGCGCTGCGCCGGTCTGCCGAACGTGCATTTCATGGACCTCCAGCCGGTCGAACGCCTGGGCGACCTGCTCGGCCTCGCCGACATCCATCTGCTGCCCCAGCGCGCCGACGCGGCCGACCTGGTGATGCCATCCAAGCTGACCGGCATGCTCAGCAGCGGCCGCCCGGTGCTGGCCGGCGCGCGGGCCGACACCGAGCTGGGACAGGTCGTCTCGACCTGCGGGCGCATCGTGCCGCCCGAGGACGCGAGCGCCTTCGCCGATGCGATGCTCTCGCTGGCCTCGCAGCCGGAACTGAGGCGCGAGCTCGGTATCAAGGCACGCGCCTGCGCCGAGGCGCGTTTCGCGCGCGATGCCGTGCTGGAACGCTTCGAGCAGGACCTGCAGGCCTGCATCGACGAGCGTCGCGCCCGCCGCTGACGCCAGCGGCGCCCGGGCGGCGCCGCCTCGCCTGCTCGCTCATCCCGCGCACTCGCGCGCCTGCCTCCCACCCGTCCCTCCTCCTCCCCTCCCGGAGTCTCCGCCTCGCTGGGTACCACCCCGGAAGAAGCGACGGGGAACCCATGCACGAAAGGCCCCTCGAGGGCCTTTTCCTCGTGGTCGCGGCGGTCGCGGCGGTCGTGCCGGATGTCCGTGAAGGGCCTCCGAACCCTGCCGGCGCCGTCGTGGCGGTGGCGGTGGCTCGCCGCCTCCTGCGGACTCCGGCACGTCCGGTGCGCCCCAGCAAAAAAGCCACCGGCCCCGAGGGGCCGATGGCTTTTTCCTGCTCGCGAGCGACCGGTGCGAGTGGCCTCGCCACCTCATCCGGTCGTCTTCGTCGTCACTCAGTGCAGCTTGCCACCCGGCAGCTCCTCGGCCGGCAACACGCTCTCGTAGTTGTAGCTCGTGTAGCGATAGCGGCCGTACTTGGGTGCCGAGTAGCCACGGCGGTCCAGGTTCATGCCGTTGAGCAGCACGCCGGAGGCGACCTTGCCGGTCAGCGACAGGCGGCGCACGCTCTCCTTGAGCTCGCCCATGGTCGACAGGTCGGCGCGGGCCACCAGCAGCACGGTGCCTGCATGCGTCGCCATGGTGGCCGTGTCGGCCGCCACCAGCACCGGGGGCGAGTCGATCACCACCAGGTCGTATTGCTGCGACAGGGTGTCCAGGATGCTCTTGAAGGACGACGACACCAGCAGTTCGGCCGGGTTGGGCGGCAGCTGGCCGGTGGCCAGGAAGTCGAGGTCGGGAGCGACCTGCTTGTGCACCGTCTGCTGGATCGACAGGCTGCCGGCGATCAGTTCGGACAGGCCGCCATGGCGCTGCAGGCCGAAGTACTGGTGGGCATGACCGCGGCGCAGGTCGGCGTCGATCAGCAGCGTGCGCTTGCCGGCGGCGGCCATCAGGGCGGCGAAGTTGGCCGTCACGAAGCTCTTGCCCACACCCGGCGTGGCACCGGTGATGACGACGCGGTTGTTCGGCGACTCCAGCATCGCGAACTGCATGGCGGTGCGCAGGCTGCGCAGGCTCTCGACGGCCGGATCGTCCGGCTTCTCGATGGCCAGCAGACGCACGCCGCTGGCACCGGTCAGGCGGCGCTTGGCGATGGCGTCCTGGGCATCGCTCAGCGGGATGGTCGAGAACACCGGCAGGCCGCTGTGGGTCTCGACCTCATGCGGATCGCGGATGCGTTGTTCGGCCATCGCGCTGCGGATGAAAGCCGTCAGCAGGCCCAGGAACAGGCCGAGCGCCAGTGCTGCGCCGACGATGGCGGTGCGGTTGGGCTTGATCGGGTACTCGGGCGTCACGGCGGCGTCGAGCACGCGCACGTTGCCGACCTTGCCCTCCTTCACCAGGCGCAGCTGCAGCGCGCTGTTGAGCAGCGACTGGTAGAGCTCGGTGTTGACCTTGACATCGCGCTCCATGCGCACGGCTTCCTGCTGGATCGCGGGCAGGCCCTTGATGCGGGTCTGGATGCCACCGATGTCGGCCTGCAGCGCGGCGATCTGCGCGTCGAGCGTCTGCACCGACGGATGGCCGGCGGTGAACCGGCTCTCCAGTTCGCGGCGACGCTGCTGGGCTTCGAGCAGCTTGGTCTGACGGTCGACCGAGGAGGTCAGGATCAGGTTGGCTTCCTCGGAGAAGGCGACGGTGGCCTTCTGGTTGCGATAGCGGTTGTAGACCTCTTCGGAAGCCTCGAGCTGCTGCTTGAACTGCGGCAGCTGCACGTCCAGGAACGCCAGCGTCTTCTGCGCCTCGGCCGCCTTGCGCTCGATGTTCTGCTGCACGTACTGGGCGCCCACGGCGTTGAGCACGCGGGTGATGCGGTACGGGTCGTTGCCCTGCATCGACACGTTGATGATGCCCGACGACTTGCCGCGCTCGACCAGCGTGAGAGCGTCCTGCACGCTGGCGATGGTCGCCTGCTTGGGCAGACGGACGAGCTCGAATTCGGCGCCCGGCTTGCCGGCGACCTCGCTCACCAGCAGCGAGATCGGGCCGTGGACGGTGCTGGCGTTCAGCACCGTGCCGACGCGGCCGGTGAGGGCCTCGCCGATGCGGGGATGCGACAGCGAATACGTGCCATTGGCCTGGGCCGTCAACACGAAAGGCGTGCCTTCGAGATCGGCGGGCACGTCGAACGAGCCCACTGCGATGCGTTCCAGGCCCGACACGTAGCCGCCGAAACCCAGGAAGCCGGGATTCGACAGACCGCTGGAGCGGCGAGCCAGCCAGCCGCCGATCACCGGGATGTAGCGCGGCGTGGCGGAGATGTAGAGCTTGGTGTGCTCCACCGCCGGTGCCACCACCATGCGCGAACGCACGATTTCCATCTCGGCCGTGGTCGGAGCGCGCATGTCGAACATGCCGCCGGTCTCACTCAGGAAACCCTTGGAGCCGTTGTCCGGCGCATCCTCGACCTGCAGGACGATCGTCGACTCGTAGGTCGGACGCGACAGCAGGGCCACCGCGACGCCGATCGCCAGGATCGCCAGGGTGATGGCCAGGATCAGCCACTTGTTCGAGCGGACGACTTCGGCATAGTGGCCGAAGTCGGCGGCGCCGCCTTCGTCCGCGGTGGTCGGCGGGCCGTCGCCCGTATAGGAGGTGGTGGTGGTGTTCATCGGCTGTTGAGTCTTTGAAGGGAGAGGACCGAACGGGTGTTCAGCGGTTGGTCCTGGAGATGTCACGCACGGAATTCAGGGTCGCGGTGGATGGCAGGATCAGGCTGATCACGCGGTTCCATTGGACGAGCGGGACCGGATCGACATAGACGACGTCCCGGGGCCGCAGCGCGAAGCCATCGGCGAGCGCGAGCGCCGTCGGCGTGCGTGCATCGAGATGGAAGATCGCCTGGCCGCCCGTGGGCTCGTTGCGGATGACATAGATCTGGCGCGGATTGGCCAGGTTCAGGTTGACACCGCCGGCTTCGTTGAGCGCTTCGTTCAGGCTCAGGTTGCCATTGCGCATCAGGATCGGCGACTGGACGTTCACTTCGCCCATGACCGACACCTTGCGTTCGTCGCGGCCGCGCACCATGACCAGGTCGCCGCTCTTGAGCGGGATGCGCGTCGGATCGAGGCCGGCGTTGGTCAGCGCGAACAGGTCGAGCGCCGTGGTCTTGCCGCCACGCGTGAGCGTCACGAAGGACCGGTCGCCCGTCACGGTGATGCCGCCCGCGCGGTTGATGCCCTCGGCCAGCGTCATCGGGATGTCGGTGAACACCAGCAGGCCCGGCAGGCGGACCTCGCCCTCGATGTAGGCGCGCTTGCTGCGGAACGCGGTCACGCGCACGCTGAGCTGGGGATTCTTGAAGACGCGCGAAAGGCGCTGGACGAGGGTGTTCTCCAGGTCCTGCGTCGTCATGCCGGCAGCCTGCAGCGGGCCTGCATAGGGGAAGGTGAGCTGACCGGTGTTCGAGACGATGAAGCCGGGAGCCGGCGAGACGCTGCCCGGATCCGCCACCGTGGTCGCGGGCACGCCGCTGAAGACGATCTCGGGATGGTCGTAGACCGTGATGCCGATGACGTCGCCGGCGCCGATCCGATAGGGCTCGGGCTCGCCGATGAGTGCCAGCACGTCGGGGGAGATCTGGCGCGGGACGGCCGCGCGCTGCGCCTGGATCAGCTGCGGCGTGATCTCCGTCAGGGCCCCCGGCGGAGGCGGATCCACGCCCTCCGACGAGAAACCGGAGGGCGAGACCGCGGTGGCGGCGTCATTGCTGGCGGAACGGTAGCCCGGTGCCAATGGCGCACACCCCTGCAATGCGACCACGGCCGACAGCAGCAGAGCAGCATGTAGTGAGAAACTTTTCAATTCGGACTCCGCAATAAGCAAAATGAATACTTTTGGAAACAGTTATGAATGTACCTCACGTCGCTTATTTAAGTCCAAATGTTTCTTGGACCGCAGGCGAGAAGCGTGAGGTATGCAACAAAACTATCGAAAACAAGGAGGTTACAGAGAAAACCCTGTAGTGTTTCTCTGATAGTTGACCTCCAGAGGAGCGGAGGTCTTCGTGTAGGCTAGAACTTAAGTGTAGTTTCGCGCGCAGCGCATCATGCCTGCAAGCGGATCAATGTTCATCCACTCTTGCGGCTTGTTTCCACGCCTGTGCAGCCTGGATTTCGTCGCCCCGGGTCTCCGCCAATGTCGCCAGCGCCTGCCAGGCATGACGTGACAGGCGAGGATCCCGCAGCCCGCGGATGGCCTGCGCCAGCAGTTGCTGCGCCTTGCCCCAGAGCTCACGCTTCAGGCAGGCGATGCCCGCCAGATACTGGAGCATCGGATCGCGTGGGTTGTCGCGATGCGCGGTCTCGATGCGCGCCAGCCACTCGGAATCGACCGAGTCGAGACCGGCCTCGAGCGTGCGTATCAGCCGCACACGCAGCGGATCCTCCTGCGCGGCTCCGGGATCGGCCGGCGGCAGCGCCATCACCCGCTCCCAGACCGGAAGCAGCCAGGCCCGCGCCACGGCCAGATCGCCCCCGAGCACGGTCATGCAATGCGCCGCCTGCAGGGCCACCTCGGGCATCGCCCGCTCGCCGACCTCGAGCGAGTTCCAGGCCCGCGTCAGCTGCGCCGGATCGTGCGCGCCCATGAGCAGTTCGGTCGCCAGGCCACGCACGATGCTGCGCGCGGCCGCCTCGGAGAAGGCGCGGTGCTTGGCCAGGAGCCGCGCGGTCTGCAGGGCTTCGGCGGTGCGCCGATCCTGCCGCGCGGCCTTCAGGCGCAATCGCAGCGACAGCGTGCGGCGCTGAGCGCCCTGCGGAAGTTCCTCCAGCCGCGCCAGGGCGGTGGCCGTGTCGCCCTCCTCCAGCGCCCAGCGGGCCGAGCGCAGCTGCACGCCCTCGCGCAGTTCCGAGCCCGGCGCGCCGGGACGCCAGTCGTCCTGGCCGAGCGCCTGCTGCAGGTGCATGTCGCGGGCCGTCCGGTCCTGCAGCGCGTGGGCGCCTTCGGCGGCCAGGAGATGCGCGATGCTGCGGATCTGACGCGCCTGCGGCAGTGTCGCGTCCAGGCCCGCGAGCGTGCCTTCCTGGGCCAACGCCGCCAGCGCCGCCTTGCGCGCGCGCGAGAAGCGCCCGGCCAGCAGCTGGACCAGGGCGTCGAGCAAGGCCGCGTGGAGCGCCCGCTCCTTCTGCTGGATGCGCCACTGGCGGGCTTCGCGCGGCAGCGAGAACAGCGCCGACAGCGCGCGCAGCGCCACATGCAGGAGAACGAAGGCCCCGGCGACGAGCAGCAGCACGAGATTGAGCGACAGGTCGATGCGCCAGGGCGGCCAGAACACCGTCACCGTGCCCTGGTTGTCGCCCGTGAAGAGCGCCACCGCGGCGGCGATGCCGAACAGCGCCAGGAACCAGAGTGCCGCGCGCATCAGCGTCCGGCCACGGCGGTCGACAGGGCCGCGAACGTATCGTCCAGCCGCGGCGGCTCGACCGCCCGGATCTGCAGTTGCAGTTGCTGGAGCTGCGTCGCCGCGACCTGCACGCGTCGGGAGGAAGGATCGAAATAGCGGTTGAGCGATGCCGTCACGGCGGCCAGTTCGCTGCGCGCGGGATCGATCTGTCGCGACAGCAGGGACAGGCGCACGCCGAGCAGCTTGAGCTTGAGGTTCTCGCGCAGGAAGAAGGCCTGGTCGGGCGACAGCAGCACGCTCTCGGGTCGGGCGATGCGGCCAACCCGCACCAAGGAGCGCGCCTCGTTGCGCACGGCGGCCAGCACGCGTTCCCACAGGGGCGCGTCGTCGGCGACGGGCTCGATCTGCCAGGCGTCGGTGGTGCCGCCGCTGCGCGCCGGCAATGCGTTCACGGTGGGCAGGTCGTCGATGCCGCGCAGCAGCTCGTCGAGCCGCGACATGGCCTCGCTGCCATCGGCGCTGGCGCTGGCGCGCAACCGGTCGGCATCGCGCTGCAGGGCGCGTTGCAGTGGCGCGAGCCGGGGCTGGGAGGCGCGTGCGATGCGCTGGTCGGCGGTGCGCAGGGCGGCCAGCAGCGGTCCGGTGCTGCCCGTGACCTGGGCCTGCTGCAATGCCAGGCGCAGGGTGGATTCGATGTCGACCAGCAGGTTCTCGTCGCGCGAGCGCGACAGGCTCTGCATGAGTTCCTCCAGTTGCGAGCGCTGCAGCGCGACCTCGGCGACACGGCTCTCGGCGAGCGACAGGCGCGCTGCCGTGTCACGCACGACATCCTGGGCCTGGCGCGCCAGGGTGCGCGCCTCGAGCGACTGCGCCAGCGCATCGGCGCTCTGCCGCGCGAGCTGTTCCTGCATGCCGGAGACCCGCTGCCACAGCACCAGGCCGATCACCAGCGCCAGCAGGGCCAGCACGCCCAGCAGCCCCAGGGCCAGGCGCATGAGCAACTGGGCACCGGCGGCCGGCGACTGCGCAGGCGTCGTCAACGCCATCCGGGAGGCCGGGTCCGGCACGGTGTCGTCGGAGGTCGGCGCGGCGAAGCTCATCCGAGCGATTCTATCGAGGCGACCAGGTCGGCCAGGCGCGGCGAGGCCAGCCCGACGCGGCCGAAACCCGCTTCGCGCGCCGCCTGCGCGATGCGCTCGTGCGTGGCCACGGCGCGCGCCGCATGCCAGTCGACGGCCGGCAGCAGGCCGCGCAGGTGGGCCAGCGCCTCGGAACTGCTGAACAGCCAGATCGAGCCATCCCGCGACGCCGCGGTCGCCAGGTCGCGCGCGCCGTCGTCCAGCCGGGGTTCGAGGCGCCGGTAGGCGACCACGGTGTCGACGTGGCCGCCCGCGCCCTCGATCTCGCGCGCCAGCCAGTCGCGCCCGGTCGGTCGCGCCCGGGCATCGCCGCCCCGCACGATCAGCACGCGCGTGCCGCTGCCGACCTGTCCGCGCACCCGGGCCCACAGCGCCTCGGAATCGAACGACGCCGCCATTTCGGAGGGGGCGTCGATCCGGGCCTCGTCGACACCGGCCTGGCGCAGGGCACGCGTCGTGCCGGGCCCGGTGGCCCAGCAGCGCCGGCAGTCCGGGGCATTGGCATCCCCGGGAACCACGCCGGCACCCGGCGGCGGTGGCGCGAAGAAATGCTCGACGGCGGCCGCGCTGACGAACATCGCCGCGTCGCAGATCGCCACGTCGCGTCGCGCCCGCAGCAGCGCCGCGCGCGCCCGGGCATCCTCGACCGGCTCGATCGCGATGAGCGGCAGCGCCCGCGCATCGAGTCCCTCGGCGCGCAGAGCGTCGATCCAGCGCGACGCCTCGCGCGTGGGACGGGTCACGATCACGCGCGCGGTCATCGGAGCGGACGACGCGGGGGGATTCAATGGGCGCCGGATGCGCGCAGCAGGCCGGCGGCCGATTCGCCCAGGGCGCGGGCACGCGCGAAGTCGCCTTCCGTGGCGGTCTCGCCATCGGGCATGCCGGCGACCGGTCCGAGATCCACGTCCTGGACGCTGGTGGCCACGTGCACCAGGGCGCCCGCGCCATCGACGTCGCCCCAGATGGCGTCGATCGCCAGCGTGCCGTCGGCCTGCCAGCGCGCATGCGCGCCCAATGGCATCGAGCAGCTGCCCCCCATGGTGCGGCTCACCGCGCGCTCGGCCGTGGTGGCGAGCCAGTCGCGGCGGTGGGCGAGCGGCGCCAGCAGTTCGATCAGGTCGACTCGCTCGCTGCGCACCTCGATCCCCAGGGCGCCCTGCCCGGCCGACGGCAGCATCGACTCGGGCTCGAAGGCGAAGCGGATGCGATGCGCCAGGCCGAGGCGCTTGAGACCGGCGGCGGCCAGCACGATGGCGTCGTAGTGCCCTTCGTCGAGCTTGCGCAGGCGCGTGTCGAGGTTGCCGCGCAATGGCTCGATGCGCAGGTCCGGGCGCAGCGCGCGCAGCAGCACGACGCGGCGCAGGCTGGACGTGCCGACGACGGCCCCGTGCGGCAGCGCGTCGACCGAGGCATGGTGGGGCGAGACGAAGGCGTCGCGCGGGTCCTCGCGCTCCAGCACGCAGGCCAGGGTGAAGCCGCTCGGCAGTTCCATCGGCACGTCCTTGAGCGAATGGACGGCGATGTCGGCGCGCCCGTCCTCCAGGGCGGCTTCGAGTTCCTTCACGAACAGGCCCTTGCCGCCGACCTTGCTCAGGGTGCGGTCGAGGATCTGGTCGCCCCGGGTGGTCATGCCCAGCAGCGTGACCGCATGGCCTCGTTCTTGCAGCAGCGCGCGGACGTGTTCGGCCTGCCACAGGGCCAGCCGGCTTTCCCGGGTCGCGATCACGATGTTGCTCAAGACTTTTCCCGCCTAATACCTAAGAACGAGCGGATGCTAGCATGTTGCGCCGCAGCAACGCCGCTGCCGCGCCCGTCCCCCCAACCAGGAGAAAACGCGAATGACGACAGGCAAGAAGGCCCCGGTTCCCACCCTCTCGAACAAGCCGGTCCGTGGCGATGAAGAACCGCTCATCGACGACATCCGCCTGCTCGGACGCATCCTGGGCGACGTCATCCGCGAGCAGGAGGGCGAGGCCACCTATGCGCTGGTCGAGAAGGTCCGGACGCTGTCGGTGGCCTTCCGGCGCGATGCCGACCAGACCGCCGACCGGGCCCTCAAGAGCCTGCTCAAGGGCCTGAGCGCGGCCGAGACGGTGCGCGTGATCCGCGCCTTCACCTACTTCAGCCACCTGGCCAACCTGGCCGAGGACCGCCACCAGATCCGCCGGGCCACCGAAGCCGACCGCGCCGGCGTCGCCGAGGAAGGCAGCCTGGGCACCGCGCTGGCGCGCATCCGCAAGGCCGGCGTGAGCTCCGAGGCGGTGGTCGAGTCGCTCGCGCGCAGCTATGTCTCCCCGGTGCTCACCGCGCATCCGACCGAGGTGCAGCGCAAGAGCATCCTGGATGCCGAGCGCGCCATCGCGCAGCTGCTGACCGCGCGCGACGAGATCGGCTGGCGCCAGCGCGCCTTCGCCGGCGCCAGGGACGCGCTCACGCCGCGCGACTACGCCGACAACGAGGACCAGATCCGCATCCGCGTGACCCAGCTGTGGCAGACCCGGCTGCTACGCTTCTCCAAGCTGACCGTCATCGACGAGGTGGAGAACGCGCTGAGCTATTACGAGGCGACCTTCCTGCGCGAGATCCCGCGCGTCTATGCCGAGCTCGAACGCGAGCTCGGCCACAAGGACATCGCCTCGTTCCTGCGCATGGGCCAGTGGATCGGCGGCGACCGCGACGGCAATCCCAACGTCACCGCCGACACCCTCGCCTACGCCCTGCGCCGCCAGTGCGAGCTGGCCCTGCGCCACTACCTCACCGAAGTCCACTACCTGGGCGGCGAGCTGTCGCTGTCGGCGACCCTGGTGGACGTGTCGGTGGAGATGCAGGGTCTGGCCGAGCGCTCGCCCGACCACAGCGCGCATCGCGTCGACGAGCCCTACCGGCGCGCGCTGACGGGCATGTACGCGCGCCTGGCCGCGACGCTGCGCGATCTCACCGGCGGCGAGGCCGCGCGCCACGCCGTCGCGCCGCAGAACCCCTATCCGAACGCCGAGGAATTCCTGGCCGACCTGCGCACCATCGCCGAGTCGCTGACCGACAAGCATGGCGCGGCGCTGATCGCGCATCGCCTGGGCCCGCTGATCCGGGCCGTCGAGGTGTTCGGCTTCCATCTCGCGACCGTCGACCTGCGCCAGAGCTCCGACAAGCACGAAGCGGTGGTGGCCGACCTGCTGGCGCAGGCGGGGATCGAGTCCGACTATGCCGCCCTGGCCGAGGACGCCAAGCGCACCCTGCTGCTGCGCCTCCTGGGCGAGGCGCGGCCGTTGCGCGTGCCCGATGCCGACTACGCACCGCTCACGCAGGGCGAGATCGCGATCTTCGCCGCCGCCCGCGCCTCGCGCGCGCGCTATGGCGCCGCCGCCATCCGCCACTACATCATCAGCCACACCGAAAGCGTGAGCGACCTGCTGGAGGTGCTGGTGCTGCAGAAGGAGGTCGGCCTGATGCGCGGCACGCTCGACGCCACCGGCATCTGCGACCTCATCGTGGTGCCGCTGTTCGAGACCATCGAGGACCTGCGCAATGCCGCGCCGATCATGCGCGAGTTCTATGCCCTGCCCGGCATCAAGGGCCTGGTGCAGCGCTCGGGCGCGCTGCAGGACGTGATGCTCGGCTACAGCGACAGCAACAAGGACGGCGGCATCTTCACCAGCAACTGGGAGCTCTACCGCACCGGCACCGCGCTGGTGGCGCTGTTCGACGAACT
The DNA here is from genome assembly GCF_056679935.1 of Variovorax sp. PEI5. Lineage (NCBI taxonomy): Bacteria > Pseudomonadati > Pseudomonadota > Betaproteobacteria > Burkholderiales > Comamonadaceae > Variovorax > Variovorax sp. PEI5. Next base: position 175,091 of record NZ_CM155257.1, on the reverse strand, counting down.
CAACGCCGCGCCGGGCGCCGACGGCGCCGCCGGCACCGCGAGGAAGGGCAAGGGCGCCGGCCCGGCCGACGCGGCATCGCGGGCCGATGCCGGCCCGGCCATCGGCCTGCGCATGTTCCACGGCCGTGGCGGCACGGTCGGACGCGGCGGCGGCCCCAGCTACCAGGCGATCCTGGCGCAGCCGCCGGGCACCGTGCGGGGCCAGATCCGCCTGACCGAGCAGGGCGAGGTGATCGGCTCCAAGTACGCCAACCGCGAGATCGGCCGGCACAACCTGGAGACCCTGGTCGCGGCGACCCTGGAGGCGACCCTGCTGCCGGCGGGCAAGGCCGCGCCGGCGGCCTTCCTGGCGACGGCGGCGGAACTCTCGACGGCCAGCATGGCGGCCTATCGCGCGCTGGTCTACGAGACCCCGCACTTCGCCGACTACTTCTTCGGCGCCACGCCGATCCGCGAGATCGCCGAACTCAACATCGGCTCGCGCCCGGCCTCGCGCAATCCCAACCGCAGCATCGAGGACCTGCGCGCGGTGCCCTGGAGCTTCAGCTGGGGCCAGTGCCGGCTGACGCTGCCGGGGTGGTATGGCTTCGGTTCGGCCATCGCGCACTTCCTGGAGGGCGCCGCCACGCCGGCGCAGCGCAAGGAGCGCGAGACGCTGCTGCAGCGCATGTACGCCCAGTGGCCGTTCTTCCGCACCCTGCTCTCCAACATGGACATGGTGCTGGCCAAGAGCGACCTGGCCCTGGCCTCGCGCTATGCCGAACTGGTGGCCGACCGCAAGCTGCGCCTGAAGGTGTTCGGCATGATCGAGGCGGAGTGGCGCCGCACCTCGGATGCGCTCACACTCATCACCGGCGCCAGGCAGCGCCTGGAGGGCAATGCCGACATGCAGCGCTCGGTGCGCCACCGTTTCCCGTACATCGATCCGCTGCACCACCTGCAGGTCGAGCTGATGCGCCGCTATCGCGCCGGCGAAGGTGGCGAGCGGCTGCAGAACGGCATCCACATCTCGATCAACGGCGTCGCCGCCGGATTGCGCAACACCGGCTGAGGGCCCGGTCGAGCACGCGACGGCACCGGACGCCGCGAGGCGTGCCGTCGGGTGCGCGCGAGCCCGCCCCACTTCGTGAGTGAGCAATTTTTCTTACGTTGTTATGGGCATTCGCGCATTTGTGCCTTTTTTATAAAGGTATACCCTGGTACTCCACGCCCACCTTTTCGCATTTCGCGCGGTCGTCAACGTCATTCATTGGAACCGTCGTCATGTCTTCTTCGTCCCTCCTCACGCCCGTCGCGGCATCGACCCTGGTCGAGCCGCCCTCGGCATTCGATTTCGTGCGCAGCGATTTCGACGCGTTGTCCTCGCACATGGCCCAGTGTTCGGCGGCGCAGGGACGATGGTCGGCCGTGAGGGGCGGCCTGCAGCAGGCGCACGCGATGGCCATTGGACGCATCGTCACCCTGGCTTTCATCGCGACGGCGGTGACCATCGCGCTGGTCACCTTCGCCTGACCGGGTGGCGCTCCCGGTCCTCGCCCATTTCGAGTCCCTGAGTCCCTATGCCCGCACGCTGCTGTCCCGGCCGCGTGTCGAGGTGCAGCCGCCGGTGCGGTCGGAACTCTTCGGCGCCCAGCGTTTCGCCGAGCATGGTCGCAGCCTGGCGCGGGCCCAGAGCGTGCAGGACGACGCGGCCACCCGCGCCGCGCCGCCCTTCTTCCCGCGCGTCGACGAGAACCTGGCCTCGCTGCGGGGCGCCTTCGACTACATCGCGCTGACCTCGCGCAACGGACGCTACGTATCGCCAGCGGCCGAATGGCTGCTCGACAACTTCCACCTGGTGGAGGCGCAGCTCCAGCAGATCCGCGAGGGCGTGCCACGCGGCTACTACGCGCGCCTGCCCAAGCTGGAGACCGCGCCGCTGGCGGGACTGCCGCGCGTCTACGGCATCGCCTGGGCCTATGTGGCGCACACCGACAGCGTCCTCAACGCCGAACTCTTCACCACCTTCCTGGATGCCTACCAGGACGTCGAGGAACTGACCCTGGGCGAACTCTGGGCGCTGCCGACGACCCTGCGCGTGGTGCTGCTGGAGAACCTGCGCCGCATGGCCCAGGGCATCGCCGAGCAGAAGATCGCGCGCGAACTGGCGCATGCCGCCTGGGACGCGGCCGACCGCCTGACGACCGCCGACCTCGACGCGCTGTTCGCGCTGGCGCGCGCGCACGGGCTGGAATCGACCTTCTGCACGCAGCTGTGGCAACGCCTGCCGGTCGAGCGCCCGAGCCAGCCGCCGCCCCTGGTGGCCTGGACCGAGCGCAACTGCCCGAACGGCCCCGGCCTGATCGCCGAGGCCCAGGCCGAGCAGGCCGCCGCCAACCTGACGGTGGGCAACATCATCACCACGCTGCGCCTGATCGGGCAGGTCGAATGGGCCGACCTGATCGAGCCGGTGAGCCGCTCCCTGCGCGTGCTGCGCGAACTGCCGAGCTTCGGCCAGGAGAGCGAGGGCACGCGCCAGCAGATCACGCAGGCGATGGAGCGCGTCGCGCGCGCCACCGGACGCACCGAACGCGCCGTCGCCGAGACCGTGCTGCGCCTGGCGCTCGCGGCGGGCGATCCTGCGCCGGGCCCGCCGGGCGCCCTGGCCGGACCCGCCGACGCGCCGGCCGCCGCGCGCACCGCCGGCTATCACCTGCTCGGGCAGGGCCGGGGCGCCCTGGTGCTGGCGCTGGCGACGCGGTCGCCCCATCCGGCCGTGCGTGGCCGGGCGAAGGCGACGGCGGCGGCCATGCGCGATCCGCTCACCGGACGCGACGCCCGCCTGACGATGTATGTCCTGGCGATCGTCGCCGGCACCGCGCTGCTGCTGGCCGCCGTGGTGCAGGGCCTGCACCGGCGCGGCATCGCCGAGCTGGACGGGATGACGCTGGCGGCCCTGGCGCTGCTGGCCTGGCCGCTGTCGGAGGCGGTGATCGCGCTGATCCATCGCGTCACGGCCGAATCGACCCGGGTGCAGACGCTGCCGCGACTGGATTTCACCCACGGCATCCCGGCCGCGCATCGCGTGCTGGTGGCGCTGCCCACGATGCTGACGTCGAGCGCGGGCAACGCCCGGCTCGCGCACCGCCTGGAACTCCACTGGCTGGCCAACCGGGAGGACCATGCGCAATTCGCCCTGCTGAGCGACTTCGCCGATGCCGACCAGGCGACGTGCCCCGGCGACGCCGGATTGCTGGCCGACGCGCTGGGCCGCATCGCGCTGCTCAATGCCCGCCATCCCCCGGCGACGGGGGGTCCGCCACGCTTCGTGCTGCTGCACCGGCCACGCATCTGGTGTGCGACCGAGCGGCGCTGGATCGGCTGGGAACGCAAGCGTGGCAAGCTGGAGATGCTGCTGCGGCTGCTGGCCGAGGGCGATGCGAGCGGCTTCCTGCCGCTGGCGCCGGGCCTGTGGCTGGCGCCCTCGACGCCCTATGTCGTCACGCTCGACAGTGACACCGGACTGCCGCCGGACGGCCTGCGGGAGCTGGTCGCCATCGCGGCCCATCCGCTCAACGCGCCGCAGTTCGATGCCGCCAGCGGCCGGGTGGTCGCGGGCTTCGGCATCCTGCAGCCGCGCGTGGTCACGCCCCTGCCGGGCCGCGAGGAGCGCTCGCCGTTCCACTGGATGTTCGCCGGCCAGTGCGGCATCGACCCCTACAGCAGCGGCGCCTCGGACATCTACCAGGACCTGTTCGGCACCGGCTCGTTCACCGGCAAGGGCCTGCTGAACGTGCGGGCCGTCCATGCCGCGCTCGATGCCCGCCTGCCGGCGGACGCCGTGCTCAGCCACGACCTGCTCGAAGGCACGGTGGCGCGCTGCGCGGTGGTGAGCGACCTGGTGCTGATCGAGGACCATCCGCACCACGCCGGCGTCGCGGCCTCGCGCATCCATCGCTGGACGCGCGGCGACTGGCAGCTGCTGCCCCTGATGCTGCGCGCCCGGCACTTCGGCATCGACGCCCTGGGGCTGTGGAAGATGACCGACAACCTGCGCCGCTCGCTGGTGGCGCCGGCCTCGGCCGCATTGCTGATGCTGGCCGTCTTCACATCGGCACTGCCGCTGGCCTGGGCCTTCGGCGCCGTCGCCGCGGCCCTGGTGCTCGGCCCGCTGCTGGGCGCGCTGGCCGGCCTGGTGCCCACGCGGCGCTCGATCGCGCTGCGACACTTCTTCCAGGTCGGGGTGGTCGAGCTCGGGCGCGCCGTGGCCGGCGCGGCCTGGCAGTTCACGCAGCTGGCGGCGCTGACGCGCCTGCTGGCCGACGCCACCATCCGCGCGCTCTGGCGGCTGGCCGCGAGCCGGCGCCACCTGCTGCAGTGGACCACCGCCGAGCAGGCGCAGGCACAGGCGCGCTATGGCCTGGGGTCGTTCCTGCGCGGCGCGGCGCCGGTCGGCATCGCCTGCGTCGCGCTGGCCGTGGCCGCCGTGCTGTGGAGTCCGCATCCACTGGCCGGGGCGCTGCTGTTCGGCCTCTGGGCACTGGCGCCGGTGGCGGCCTGGTGGGCCAGCCGCGTGCCGGACCGGCTCCGGGCGCCCGGCGCCCTCGATGCCCGCGATCGCGACTATCTGCAGACGCTGGCGCGCGACACCTGGCGCTTCTTCGAGCATGCCGTCGGCCCCGAGGACAACCACCTGCCGCCCGACAACCTGCAGCTCGAACCCGAGCCCACCCTCGCGCATCGCACCTCGCCGACCAACATCGGCATGTACCTGCTGGCCTGCTGCTGCGCGCGCGACTTCGGCTGGATCGACGATGCCGCGCTGGTCGAGCGCCTGCGCGCCACCCTCGACAGCGTCGACCGGCTGGGCAAGCATCGCGGCCATCTCTACAACTGGTACGACACGCGCACCCTGCAGCTGCTGCCGCCGGCCTACGTCTCCAGCGTCGACAGCGGCAACCTGGCGGGCCATCTGCTGGCCGTGTCCGGCGCCTGCCGCGCCTTCGCCGCCGTGGAGCCCGCCGCCGCGACGGCCGGCCGGCGCGAGGCCCTGGGCGCCCTGGCCGAGCGCTGCGAGCACCTGTGCCGCGCGATGGACTTCAGCGGCCTCTACGATGCCAAGCGTCACCTGTTCCACATCGGCCTGCGCGTCGAGGACGATGTGCTCGACGCCAGCTACTACGACCTGATCGCTTCCGAGTCGCGGTTGCTGAGCTTCCTGGCCATCGCCAAGGGCGACGCGCCGCGGCGCCACTGGATGGCGCTCGGACGGCCGTTCCTGTCGGTGGGCGCCGCGCCGGGCCTGAAGTCGTGGTCGGGCTCGATGTTCGAGTACCTGATGCCGGCGCTCGTCATGAGCGAGCCCGACGACGGCATGCTGCAGGTCGCCAACCTCGCCGCCGTGCGCGAGCAGCAGGCCTTCGGCGCCCAGCAGGGGCTGCCCTGGGGCGTCTCGGAGTCGGCGTATTTCGCCCAGGACCATTCGCTGGCCTACCAGTACTCGCCCTTCGGCGTGCCACGCCTGGCCCTGCGCCGCACGCCACCGACCGATCGCGTGGTCGCGCCCTATGCCAGCGTGATGGCCACGCTGGTGACGCCGGCCGAGGCGGTGGCGAACCTGCGGCGGCTGGAGACGATGGGCGCGCGCGGCGAGTTCGGCTTCTTCGACGCCGTCGACTTCACGGTCGCGCGCCAGCCGCAGGGCCAGCCGCTGACCGTGGTGCGCAACTTCATGGCGCACCACCAGGGCATGGCGCTGGTGGCCCTGGGCAACGTGCTGCGCGACGACGCCCCGCGCCGCTGGTTCGGCGCCGCCGCGCTGGTCGAGGCGCACCTGTCGCTGCTGCACGAGCGCACGCCGCGTCAGATCATCGGCAGCGCCGATCCGCGCCAGCCGCCCGAACCCAGCCTGGGCGAGGCACCGGTGGCGCACCAGCCGCGCGTGGTCGATCCGACCGCGCCGGGCTTCCAGCCGACCCACCTGCTCTCCAACGGCCGCTACACCCTGGCGCTGCGCGCGAGCGGCGCCGGCGTGAGCCGCTGGCGTTCGTTCAATGTCACGCGCTGGCGCGACGATCCGCTGCGCGACGGCCACGGCACCTTCTTCTACGTGCGCGACGCCGGTGGCTCCGCGCTCACCTCGCTGACCGCCCTGCCCGCCGCCGGCGAGGGCTGGCAGTACCGGACCCGCTTCCTGGCCGACCAGGCCCAGTTCGACGCCGTGGGCGACGGCCTGCACGCGCGCACGATGGTGCTGATCAGCCCGGAGGACGACACCGAGCTGCGCACGGTGACGCTGCACAACACCGGCGCGGTCGAGCGCACGCTCGAACTGGTGTCCTACTTCGAGCCCGTGCTGTCGCAGCCGAAGGCCGACGAGGCCCATCCGGCCTTCGTCAACCTGTTCGTGGAGACACGCTGGGAGCCGCACTGGCGCGCCCTGCTGCTGGCGCGCAAGCCGCGCCTGCATGGCGACGCGGTGATGGCGGTGGCGCACTTCCTGGCGGCCACCGACGGCCACCTGGTGGCGGTCGACTGCGTGACCGACCGGCGCGCCTTCATCGGGCGCAATGGCACGCTGGCGGCGCCGCGCCTGGAGGCGCAGCCGCGCGATGCCGCCGGCGCGCCGATCAACGGCCTCGACCCGATCGCCAGCCTGCGCGTGACATTGCGCATCCCGGCCGGCGCCACCGCGCGCGTGACCTTCGCCACGGCGGCCGACGAGAGCATCGAGGCGCTGGTGCCGCGAATCGACCGCTACCTGCAGCCGATGCACGTCGAGCGCGCCATGCGCATGGCCGCCACCCTGGCGCAGGTGCGGCTGCGCGACCTGGCCATCGACCCGGCCAAGAACCTCGCGCTGCAGGACCTGACGACCATCCTGACCTACACCACGCCCCGCGTGATGAGCGATCGCGGGCCGATCGACCTGCGCCACATCTGGCGCTTCGGCATCTCCGGCGACAAGCCGATCGTGCTGGTGCACATCCATTCGAATGGCGGCATGGGCCTGATCAACACGCTGCTGCGGGCCCAGCCGTGGTGGGGCTTCGGCGGCGTGGCCTGCGACCTGGTCGTGCTCAACAGCGAACCGGGCTCCTACCTGATGCCATTGCAGCGCGAGATCGAGGCGCTGCGCGGCCGCGTGGCCCACGAGACGCAGAACAGCTTCCCGCGCAACGACGCGGCGGGCTTCTACCTGCTGCGCGACAACGAGGTGGTGCCGGCCGAGCGCGCCGCCCTGTCGAGCCTGGCGCGCGTGGTGTTCACGGCCGACGGCCGCACGCTCGAGGCCCAGATGACGGCGCTGCGCGAGGCGGCGACGCCGTCTCTCGCCACCCTGCTGGCGGCTGGGGACGACGAGTCCGCGCCCCCCGGGCGTACCCCGCTGGGCGCCACCCGCGTCGGCGCGAATCCCGGCGCGCCGGTGCTGGCGGTGCAGGGCGGCTTCGACGCCGCCAGCGGCGAATTCCGCTTCGAGGTCGACGCCGCGCGGCGCACGCCCAAGCCGTGGATCAACGTCATCGCCAATGCCTCCTTCGGCTTCCAGGTCTCGGAGACCGGCACCGGCTACACCTGGGCCGCCAACAGCCGCATGCACCAGCTCACGCCCTGGTCCAACGATCCGGTCCAGGACCCGGCGTTCGAGCACTACCTGCTGCAGGACGTGGACACGCGCGAGCTGCTGCCGCTGACCCCGGCGAGTCGCGGCGACGGCGCCGTCGCCCATCGCGTGCGCCATGGCCAGGGCTACAGCGTGTTCGAGTGCGCCAGCGCCGGCATCGCGCTGGAGACCACCTTCTTCGCCGACCGCGACGAGCGCATGAAGCTGGTGCGGGTGCGCATCCGCAACGGTGGCAGGACGCGCCGCCGGCTGCGCGCGCTGGCGCTGGTCGAATGGCAGATGGGCGCGGCGCGCGGCGAGCGGCGCACCGTCCACACCTGGAAGCCCGACGACCTGCCGGCCGTGTTCGGCCAGCAGCGCGAATGCAGCGGCGGCTTCGGCGGCAGCACCGCCTTCGTCGCCCTGGCCGGCCTGCCCGGCGGCGTGGCCGACGCGGTGCAGTGGACCTGCGAGCGCAGCGAGTTCTTCGCCGGCTTCGGCGGCATCGAGATCCCCGACCTGCTCGGACGACGCGCCGGCAACGGCCTCGATGCCTGCGCCGCCATCGACGGCGAGTTCTTCCTGGAGGCCGGCGGCAGCGCGCAGCTGTGCTTCATGCTCGGCCACGCGCCCGATGCCGAGGCCGCCATGGCCCTGGCGCGCCGCTGGCAGCAGCACGACGTCGATGCCGCGCTGGCGCGCTCGCGCGGCTTCTGGGACGAGCTGCTCGGCCGGCTGCAGGTGCGCACGCCCGATCCGCTGTTCGACGCCCTGGTCAACCGCTGGCTGATGTACCAGACGCTGGTCTGCCGGCTGTGGTCGAAGGCCGGCTTCTACCAGGCCGGCGGCGCCTTCGGCTTTCGCGACCAGCTGCAGGACGCGATGGCCTTCGCGCTGACCGACCCGGACCGGCTGCGCGGGCAGATCCTCGTCAACGCGGCGCGGCAGTTCCCCGAGGGCGACGTCCAGCACTGGTGGCACATGCCCGGCGGCGCCGGCGTGCGCACCCATTTCTCGGACGACCTGCTGTGGCTGCCCTATGCCATCTCGCACCATGCCGAGGTGACCGGCGACGTCTCGCTGCTGGACGAGCAGGTGCCCTTCATCGACGGACCCGGCATCCCCGAGGGCGCCGAGGACGCCTACTACGCGCCGCAGGTCACCGAGGCGCGGGCCAGTGTCTACGAGCATGGCGCGCGCGCCATCGACCGCAGCCTGGCGACCGGCGTCCACGGCCTGCCGCTGATGGGCACGGGCGACTGGAACGACGGCATGAACCGCGTCGGCCACGAAGGCCGTGGCGAATCGGTCTGGCTGGCCTGGTTCCTGTGCAGCGTGGTCGAGCGCTACGCGCCGCTGGCGCAGGCGCGCGGCGACGGCGAGCGGGCACGGCGCTGGCTCGACGCGCGAAGCGGCTGGATCGCGGCGCTGCACGATGCCGGCTGGGACGGCGCCTGGTTCCGCCGCGCGTTCTTCGACGATGGCACGCCGCTCGGGTCGGCGGTCAACGACGAATGCCGCATCGACCTCATCGCGCAGGCCTGGGCGGTGCTCTCCGGCGCCTCTGACGAGGCGCACACGCGCCCGGCCATGGCGGCGCTGCAGGCGCAGCTGCACGACCCGGACGCCAACCTGCTGCGCCTGCTGCATCCGCCGCTCGCGCAGTCGGATCCCAGTCCCGGCTACATCCAGGCCTATCCGCCCGGCGTGCGCGAGAACGGCGGCCAGTACTCGCATGCCGCCGTCTGGGCGCTCATGGCCCAGGCGCTGTCGGGCGACACCCGGGCCGCGTGGGAGAGCTTCGAGGGCCTGAGCCCGGCGCACCGCGCGGCGCATCCGACGCGCGGCGCGGCCTACGAGCTGGAGCCCTATGTGATGGCCGGCGACATCTATGGCGCCGCGCCCTATGTCGGCCGGGGCGGCTGGAGCTGGTACACCGGCTCGGCCGCCTGGCTGCACCGCGCGGCGGTCGAGACCCTGCTCGGCCTGGAGGTGCGCGGCGATCGCCTGCGCGTCACGCCGCGCGTGCCGGCGCACTGGAGCGGGTTCGAGATGACGCTCACGCTGCGCGGCACGACGCTGACGCTGCGCCACGGGACGCCACCGGGCGCCGCGCCGCGCACCCCGACGCGCCATGCCGCCAGCGGCGAATGGATCGACTGGCACACCCTGCCCGCCGATGCCCTGGTGCAGGTCGGCTAGTCGCCGAGCAGTTCGCCGATGGGCTGCAGGTCCTCGACGCGATCGCAGACCGACTTCACGATCATCATGATCGGGATGCCCAGCAGCAGGCCCCACACGCCCCACAGCCAGCCCCAGAAGATCACGCCGACGAACACCGCCACCGGGTTCATGCGGCTGGTGCGGCTGGTGAGCCAGGGCGTCAGCAGGTTGCCCACCAGGGTGTGGATGAGCAGCGACACGCCGCCCACCAGCACCGCCATCTCGATGGTGTTGAACTGCAGGAAGGCGACCAGCGCCGACGTGCCCATCACCAGCACCGAGCCGACATACGGGATCAGGTTGGTCACGCCCGCGACGATGCCCCAGACCGCCGCGTTCTCCAGGCCGATGGCCCAGAACGCGAGTCCGGTGACGATCCCGACCAGCGCGCTGGTGAAGATCTGCACCAGCAGGTAGCGCTCGATGTTGCGGGTGATGTCGTCGAGCACGTGCACGGTGATCTTCTTCTTCTGCAGGCTCTGGCCGGTGATCTTGACCAGCTTGCGGCGGAAGGTGTTGCCCGAGCAGAGCGAGAAGAAGGTCAGGAAGGCGACCAGCGTGAGCTGCCCCAGCGCGCCGGCCAGGCCGACCGTGCCGCTCCAGAGGTAGTCGCGCACGTTGAAGGGCGGCCGCTCGATCGTCACCCGCGTGATGCCGCGACGGCTGGCCTGCGCCGATGCCGCCTGCGCCGCCTGCTCCAGCTGCGCGGCGGCCTGCTGCACGGTGTCGAGCGTGCTGGTGTTGCGCGCGCTCGGCCGGCTGGCCATCGCCTGGCGCAGCTTCTGCGCCGCCACCGGCAGCGAGTCGACCAGCTGCGCGGCGCTGCCCGAGAGCGAATAGCCGGTGGTGCCGAAGGCGCCGGCGATGCCCAGCAGGATGGCCGCCGCGCCGATCACGCGTGGCACGCGCAGGCGTTCCAGCCGGTCGACCAGCGGCGCCAGCGCATAGGTCAGGATCAGGCTGAGCATCAGCGGGATGAACACCGCCGCCGCCCAGCGCAGCGCGAAGATGCTGGCCAGCACCGCGATCACCACCAGCGAGGCGCTGCGGACGTCGACGGGCATGTGCAGCAGCACCCGCTCGCGGCGCTCCTCCACCTCCTGTTGCGCCTCGACGAGCGCGTCGAGCTGATGCCCTTCCTCGGGCGTGGCGCCGGACGGCGCCGTCATGGCGCCTCCTTCAGCGCTTCGCGCACGCTGGCGAGCTGCCGGCGCGAGACCGCGATCGGCTCCGGGATGCCATCGAGCCGCACGGCCCAGCCTTCGACGTCGTCGCTGGCGGCCACGCGCTCGAGCTTGCGCACCGAGGCCAGCGCGACCAGCGCATTGCGATGCACGCGCACGAAACGCCCGGCATAGCGCTCCTCGAACTCGCTCAGCGAGCCTTCGAGGATGTAGCTGCGCGCGGCGGTGCGCACGGTGAGGTACTTGAACTCGGACTTCAGGTAGCGCACCGAGGCCAGCGGCACCCGCTCGACCCGGCCGCGATCCTGGATCAGCAGCGTCTCCTGCGTCTGCCCGGCTCCGGCCGCCTGCGCGTGCCGGTCCTTGCGATGGCGCTCGACCTTCTGCAGCGCCTGCTGCAGGCGCTCCACCCGCACCGGCTTGGTCAGGTAGTCGACCACGTCGAGTTCGAACGCCGTGACGGCGTGCATCGAATGCGCCGTCACGAAGACCAGCGCCGGCGCGTCCGGCAGCTCGGCGATCACGCGCGCCAGTTCGAGGCCGTCCATGCCGGGCATGTGGATGTCCAGCAGCACCAGGTCGAACGCCGTGCTCTGCAGCAACTGCCGCGCCTGCGCGGCGTGCGTCGCCTCCGAGACGACATCCGCGGCCGGCTCCGTGCAGTCGCCCAGCAGGGTCCGCAGGCGCGCCCGCGCCAGCGCTTCGTCATCGACGATCAGGGTTCTCAGAGGCATGGACTTTCTCCGGGCGCGGCATGCTCATGTCCCGACCGGGACGGCGATGCGCACGCGATAGTTGTTGTTTTCGATACCGGCGGCGAACTGCGCCTGCACGTCGTGCAGGAGCTGCAGCCGGTCACGGACGTTCCCCAGCGCGATGCCGTTGCCGTCATGGCGCACCGTCGTGTTCCAGGGCGCGGGCGGGAGCGTGTTGACCACCTCGATCACCGCCAGGCCGCCCCGACGCCGCGTGCGCACCAGCAGCATGCCGCCCTCGGGACTCGGTTCGATGCCGTGCTTGACCGAGTTCTCCACCAAGGGCTGCAGCAGCAGCGGCGGCAGGCGGGCCCCATCGGCGGCCGGATCGAGATCCCAGAGGATGGTCAGGCGCTTGTCGAAGCGCACCTGCTCGATCGCCAGGTAGCGGCGCGCCAGCAGGATCTCGTCGCCCAGCGTGACCGAGTCGCCGGGCTCGGCCAGCGCGCCCCGGAAGAGCTCGCTCAGATCCTCCAGCATGGTCTCGGCCTTGACCGGGTCCTCGCGCACCAGGGCGATGGCGCTGTTGAGCGTGTTGAAGAGGAAGTGCGGCCGGATGCGCGCCTGCAGCTCCTGCAGCCGCGCGGCGGTCGCCGCCGGCATCCGCCCGCGCGCGCGCAGCACCAGCAGCGACATGAACACCGCCGCGAACATGCCGCCGGCGGTGGCCGAGGCCACCCACTGCGCCGATCCGACGACGTCGCTCAGGCGCAGCAGGGCATAGCCATAGAGCGCCGAGACCGCCCCCAGCCCGACGCCGGCTGCGTACTGCACCCGGTGCGACCCGCGCGCCATCAGCTTGCGGCTCGCGCAGGTGGCCACCAGCCAGTGCAGCGTCGCCGGCAGCGCGCCACCGGTGATCGACCCGGCCAGGACCAGCCAGGCGGTCGGCGTCGACGTCAGGAACAGCGCCACCACGGCGACCGTCGCCTCCACCAGCAGCACCGCGCGCAGCACCACGCCGATGTGGCAGGCGTCGAACAGCAGGCTTGCGGCGCGCGGCGCGGCGCCCTTCGCGCCCTGCCCGGGTGGCGAAGTTCGCGGCGGAGCCGGAGAGGTAGCCGATAAGATCGGCGGCTTGCGCATGACAGATTGCAGATACATCGAGTGACAAACTCATTATTGCCTCGCCAACGCCTTCCATGACCAAAAACCAATTCGACAAAAAATCCGAAGCCTGGTCGGCCCTGTTCTCCGAGCCGATGAGCGACCTCGTCAAACGCTATACCTCCAGTGTGTTCTTCGACCAGCGGCTGTGGGAGGCCGACATCACGGGTTCGCTCGCGCACGCCGGCATGCTGGCGACGCAAGGAATCATCGCAGCGCAGGACCATGCCGCGATCGAGCGCGGGATGGCTCAGGTGCGCTCTGAAATTGAATCCGGCGCCTTCGAATGGAAGCTCGACCTGGAGGACGTGCACCTGAACATCGAGGCGCGCCTGACCCAGATCGTGGGCGATGCCGGCAAGCGGCTGCACACCGGCCGCAGCCGCAACGACCAGGTCGCGACCGACGTCCGGCTGTGGCTGCGTGGCGAGATCGACCTGATCGGCGACCTGCTGGCGGCGCTGCAGCGCGCGCTGGTGGACATCGCCGAGCGGAACGTCGAGGTCATCCTGCCGGGCTTCACGCACCTGCAGGTGGCCCAGCCGGTGAGCTTCGGGCATCACATGCTGGCCTATGTCGAGATGTTCGCGCGCGATGCCGAGCGACTGCTCGACGTGAGGAAGCGCGTCAACCGCCTGCCGCTGGGCGCCGCCGCGCTGGCCGGCACCAGCTATCCGCTGGACCGCGAACAGGTCGCGCGCGCGCTGGGCATGGTCGACGAGACCGGCGCCGCCGTGGTCTGCCAGAACAGCCTGGATGCCGTGAGCGACCGCGACTTCGCCATCGAGTTCACCGCCGCCGCCTCGCTGGCCATGATCCACGTCAGCCGCCTGAGCGAGGAGCTGATCCTGTGGATGAGCCAGAGCTTCGGCTTCATCGACATCGCCGACCGCTTCTGCACCGGCTCGTCGATCATGCCGCAGAAGAAGAACCCGGACGTCCCCGAACTCGCCCGTGGCAAGACCGGCCGCGTGGTCGGACACCTGATGGGCCTGATCACCTTGATGAAGGCCCAGCCGCTGGCCTACAACAAGGACAACCAGGAGGACAAGGAGCCGCTGTTCGACACCGTCGATACGCTCAAGGACACCCTGCGCATCTTCGCGGAGATGGTCGGCGGCATCACGGTCAAGCCCGAGGCGATGGAGCGCGCCGCCCTGCGCGGCTATGCCACGGCCACCGATCTGGCGGACTACCTGGTGAAGAAGGGCCTGCCCTTCCGCGATGCGCACGAGACGGTGGCCCATGCGGTCAAGGCGGCGATCTCGCACCAGGTCGACCTGTCGGAGCTGCCGCTCGCGGTGCTGAAGCAATTCAACCCGACGATCGAGAAGGACGTCTACGACATCCTGAGCCTGCGCGGCTCGCTCGAGGCGCGCGACGTGCTCGGTGGCACCGCGCCGGCGCAGGTGCGCGCCCAGATCGCGCGGCATCGCGCCCGACTCGGCGCCTGAGCGCCCGATCGATGGCTCACGCCGGCGCCACGCCGGCCGGGGCGCCCCGCATGCCTCACATCGCGCGATAGAAGATGTAGTCGGCCTGGTACTTGACGATCTGCTTCTGCGCCATGTTCGAGGCGCCGCAGGCCATGGAGGGCGCGACGCCGCCGCGGGTGGCGGTGCGCTGGATGTAGGTCACGCCCTGCATCGCGCCCATGCCCATCGCCGGATTGGCCTTGACCAGCTGGTGGGGGATGTTGTCCGGGCCGTTGGGCGCGACCGCGACCTGCGTCGCCGTGACCTTCGAGCCATCCATGTGGGCCCAGGTGGCGGGCGGTCCGACATAGGTGCCGACCTGCTTGCCGGCGCGATCCATCAGCTTCGCGTCGGGACCGACGAACACCCATTCGAACTGGCCCGGCATCGCGGCCTTGGCGCGGCACTCGTAGGTGATGTCGCCGGCGCCCACCGTCTCCAGGGCCACCACGTTGCCCGCGGGCACCTTCACGGGCTCGGGCAGCGCGGCCTGCGAGAAGGGCATCCGGCCCATCGACGAGCCCATGGCGCCCATCGAGGAGCCCATCGAGGAGCCCATCGAGCCCATGGGTTTTATGCCGGTGCCCGAACATGCAGACAGCGCGGCGACGGCGGCGACGAGGGGAGCGAGGGCGATGAGTCGAATGTTCATGGTCGTTTCCTTTGAATCGGAGTGGGAAGGGATGCCATGCGAGGGCGCGGCGGCCGGATCGCAGGAGCGTTATGGCGGAGCGTCGCGAGCCAGCTCGTCAGCGCGCCACCTGACAGGGGGTACGCGATGACCCGTCCGTCGGATTCAACGGCGGCTCCTGAATCCGCCTCCGCTCCACCGACGTATCCCGCTCATGCTCTCCCCTGCACAATCCGCGCATGAACGTTCCCCTTTCGGATGCCGAACTCATGGCTCTCATCGACCGCGTCGGCCAGCGCGACGAAGCCGCGTTGCGGTTGCTCTACGACAGCGCGTCGCCGCGGCTCTTCGGGCTGGCGCTGCGCGTCGTGCGACAGCGCGAGTGGGCCGAGGACGCCCTGCAGGAGGCCTTCATCACGATCTGGCGCGTGGCCGGCGACTATCGCGCCTCGCTGAGTCCGCCGATGGCGTGGATGGGCCTGATCGTGCGCAGCCGCTCGCTCGACCTGTTGCGCCGGCGCACCGCCGACCGCGCGCAGCTGACGCAGGAATTCGACGACGTGATGGCCGACACGCTGGCTTCGGACGGCCCGTCGCCCATGGACATCACCGAGGCCAGCGAGCAGGCCTGGGCCCTGCAGCAATGCCTCCAGCAGCTCGAGGGGCGGCAGCGCGAGGTGGTCAGCCTGGCCTACCTGCGCGATCTCAGTCATGGCGAGCTGGCCGAGCAGCTCAAGCTGCCCCTGGGCACCGTGAAGACCTGGATCCGGCGCGGCCTGGAAAAACTGCGCGTCTGCATGACGCGCTTCGCGTGAGGACCGTCGCATGAACATCTCGAATCCCGGCAACCGCCTCGAACTCCTGGCCGCGAGCTATGCGCTGGGCACCCTGCGGGGTGGCGCGCGGCGCCGCTTCGAGGCCATCGCCCGCGAGCAGGCCACGGTGCGCGCCGCCGCGCTGGTCTGGCAGGGCCGCCTCGCCAGCCTGACGGAACTGGAACCCGGCACGAAGCCCGATGCCGCCGTCTGGAGCCGCATCCTCAACCAGATCGAGATCGACAAGACCGAGCAGGCGCTGGCGCAACAGCGCCGCGCGGCGCGACCCATCGAGCGGGCGCCACGGCGCGGCTGGCTGCGCAGCCTGGCGCTCTGGCGTGGAGCGACGGCCGCCGGGGCGCTGGCGACCGTGGTCGCGGCGGTCGTCGGCCTGAACCTGTACGACCAGCTGCGCAACGCGCCGGCCGTGCGCTATGTGGCCGTGCTGTCCGACGAGGCGGCCCGGGCCTCGATGCTGGTGACCTTCGATCCGAAACGCCAGCAGCTCACGCTGCAGCGCGTGGGCGACTTCCGCGAAGGCGTGGACAAGTCGCTGCAGCTGTGGGCGCTGCCGCCCGGCGGCGCGCCACAGTCCCTGGGGGTGCTCGACCACGCGCCGGCCCTGCGGCTGGCGGCCTCGGAATCGGCGGTGCGCGAGGTGCCGGCCCTGGCGATCAGCCTGGAGCCGGCCGGTGGCGCGCCACGCGGCAGCGGACCGACCGGCCCGGTGCTGTTCAAGGGCCCGTTGATCGAGAAGACGCTGTAGGGGCTCACTTCGAGCGCGGCGGATGTCGGCGCGGATGCCGGATCCACGTCGGCCGAATCATTTGGATACGATTTTTCCGGTGATCCCGGGGAAACCTGCCAACGCAAAGCCGTCGAAGCACGTTGCCCTTGCCATGGTGCTCATGAAACCCCTTCTTTCATTCTGTGCTTCGATCCTGGTCGCGTTGGCCACCCAGGCCCCGGCCCATGCCGAGACGCCCTCCCCCGAATACGTCGCCGCGATGAGCCGCTGGCAGGGATCGCTGTCGGCCTTCGACAGCGCCGACAAGGAACGCCTGCCGGGCGAAGGCGGCGTGCTCTTCGTGGGCAGCTCGACGATCCGTTTCTGGACCCACCTGGCGCAGGACTTCCGCGAACAGCCGGTGGTCATCAATCGCGGCTTCGGCGGCTCCACGATGGCCGACTGCAGTCTCTTCACGCGCGAACTGGTGGTGCGCTACAAGCCACGCCACGTGCTGGTCTACGCCGGCGACAACGACCTGGCCGAGGGCCGCACGCCGCTGCAGGTGCTCGACAGCTTCATCCGCTTCGCCCACACCGTGCGCGAGACGTTGCCCGATGCGCGCATCAGCTACATCTCGGTCAAGCCGAGCCCGGCGCGCGAGGCGCTGCTGCCGAAGATCCGCGAGACCAACAACATCATCTCGGCCTATGTGCACGCGCTGGGGAACAGCGAGTACATCGACATCTTCACGCCCATGATGGGCGCCGACAACCGGCCCCGCGCCGAGCTGTTCCTGGGCGACCGCCTGCACATGAACGAGACCGGCTACCGGCTCTGGCACTCGGTCATCGCCGCGCACGTCGGCCCGGCCCCGGCCGCGCTGGCGGCCACGGTGCCGGCCCTGCGGTCGCCGGCGGCGGGCGGCGCCGTCACGACGGTGTCGAGCGCGGCGCCATCGCCACGGCCCTGAGACGCTGCCGCGCGGCGCGGCGCTCGTCGACCCACAGGGTGGCGCGCGCCACCGCGTAGAGCCCGCCGAACACCGCCACCAGCAGCAGCGCATCGCCCCACCAGGGCCGCGCGGTCTGGCTGTTGCCATAGAACGCCAGCACCAGCAGCACCGCCACCAGGTGCGCGCAGAACACCGGCAGCGATGCCGAACCCATCGCCTCGAGCCAGTGCAGGCGCGGCAGCCGGCGCATCAGGGCCGGACCGAAGCCGATCGCCAGCACCCCCAGCGCCACCAGGTCGAGCAGGCGCAGCGGACCGAGCAGCCACTTGTCGAACAGCAGGTTCAGGTGGTCGTCGGCGCCGAACGGCGCCTGGCCGTGGGGGCCGTGGTGGCGCCAGTAGAAGCCATAGAGCGCGATCCCCGCCGCCAGCACCAGCAGCCACGCCGGCATGCGCAGGGGCCGGGCATCCGGCGCGCTGCGGGCCGCGCCCATCCACAGGCCGATGAACCACAGGAACTGCCAGGCATAGGCGTTGAAGGCCCCCATCTCGTGGAACGGCACCGGAATGCCGGTCCAGTGCACCGCGACGCGGTAGATGGCCTCGCTTAGGCCGAACTGCGCCAGCGCCCAGACCAGCGTGCTGGTCAGGATCACGGGGGCCCAGCCATGGCGGAACGCGAACGCCAGCACCCACGGACTCAGCAGCATGAAGAAGATGTACATCGGCAGGATGTCGAGCAGCGCCGGTTCGTAGACCAGCAGCAGGCCGAAGAGGAAGCCCTCGCGCGGCTGCGTCAGGTAGTACGACATCAGGTTCTTCACCGCCGGCTGGTCGATGCGCAAGCCGACCGCCGCGATGATGGTGAAGAGGAACAGCAGCGTCGCCGCCTGGGCCATGTAGATCTTCAGCGCGCGCTGCCAGAACGCGCGCCGCATGGCGTCGATGCCGTCGCGGTAGCCGGTGCGGCTGTAGACCAGCCCGGCCATGAAGGCCGACAGCAGCACGAAGCCCTCGGCCGCCGAGACGAAGCCGAAGGGCTGGCCGAGCGGATCGGTCAGCCGCGTGGGCAGGTGGGTGACCGTCATCAGCACGAGCATCAGCCCGCGCAAGGCGTCGATCTCCCAATAGCGCTGCGATGGCGCGGACGCCGGCCCGGTGCCCGGGGGCGGGGCAGGCTTCATCGGTTCAGTTGATGACGGCGGCGACGGCGGCGGCGGCGGCAGGGGCGGCGACGGCCGGCGGGGCGCCCTCGAGCCGGCGGATGGCATCCACCACGGTGTCGCCATAGGTGGTCCAGGAGTAGCTGGCCGAATGCCGCGCCGCCTCCTCCTTCATCGCCACCAGCTCGGGGCGATGCTGGTTGAGCCAGGAGAGCTTCTCGGCGATCTTCTGCGGCGAGCGTATCGGCACCAGGAATCCGGTGCGGCCCTCGACGACCAGGTCGGCGCCGCCGGTATTGGGCGTGATGACCACCGGCAGGCCCTGGCTCATC
Organism: Variovorax sp. PEI5; assembly: GCF_056679935.1. Taxonomy (NCBI): domain Bacteria; kingdom Pseudomonadati; phylum Pseudomonadota; class Betaproteobacteria; order Burkholderiales; family Comamonadaceae; genus Variovorax; species Variovorax sp. PEI5. Next base: position 156,143 of record NZ_CM155257.1, on the reverse strand, counting down.
GCCTCCTGCATGACCAGCGCGCGACCCTCGACGATCGAGGGCAGGCAGAACACGTCGCAGCTGCGCATGAGCGCCAGCACCTCGGCATGCGGGCGACTCTTCTCGTGGGTGAAGCCGGCGTACTGGCCGCGATAGAACTCCATGCTCTCCATCAGCGAGCCGAGCACCACCAGCTCGATGTTCTCGCCGGCCAGCAGCTTCATGGCGGCGAACAGGTCGGCCAGGCCCTTGCGCTGGCCCATGGAGCCGGCGAACAGCACGCGCATCGGACGCGCCGGATCGAGCGCGGCCTGCGACCAGCCCTCGGTCCAGCGGGCCGGCGAGCCGAACGGCGACATCACGATCGCCTTGTGCGCGGCCGATGCCGGCAGCGAATCGCGCACGAAGGTACTGGCCACCACCACCAGGTCGGCCAGTTCGAGCTCCTGCGTCTTGCGCGCCAGCTTGGCGCGCGAGTCGACCAGGCCGCCGCCGAGCGTGGCGGCCCAGTCGGGCAGGCGCTCGGCCTCCTCCTGCTGCAGCCGGTGGCCGAGCTCCCAGTAGGCGATCGGCAGGTCGTAGATGCGCTTGAGGCCCAATGCGCCGGCGGCGCGGAAGGTGTCGAGCGCACCATCCTCGTAGGCATAGACGGCGCCGAGCGGCTCGCGCCGCTGCACCGAGGACAGCGAACGCGCCACGAAACGGTCGAAATCCTGGATCACGGCATCGAGCGAGGCGAAGCCCTGCTCGTGGCGCAGGGCCGAGCGCCAGCCGGCGCCGCCGCAGATCACGCGCGCGAGCTCGCGCCAGCGATGCTGCAGGATCTTCTCGCGCGGCACGTCGAAGCGCCGCCGCAGCCAGTCGCGCCGCACGCCGGCGGGCATCAGGCGCAGCATGGCGCTGTTCTCGTCGGCGGCGACGGTGGTGGCGAAGCGCGCCAGGAGCCCCGCACGGGTGAGCGCGTCCAACATGGCGCGAACGTTTTGATTACCTGCGGAGTGGCTCAGTAGCACTTTCATAGCGGCCGATCATAGTGGAGCGGTCCCAGCTGAAAAGGCTTGTTCCGACATGGACTTGGGCTAGTCTTCGCCGCGGAGGGAGAAGTCGTTGGAGACCATGAAAATGTTGGCATCCTGGGTCGCTTGCGGACTGGCGCTGCTGAGCCTGGAATCGCATGCGTTGCAGCTCGTGCGCCTCACGCCGCAGGGCGAGGCCGCCCGGGTACGGCAGGTCGTCGCCCGCTTCGACCAGGCCGCCGTCGCCTTCGGCGACCCCCAGGCGGCGGCGCCCTTGCGGGTGCGCTGCGACGACCCGCAGGCCGGCGAAGGCACCGGGCGCTGGACCGGCGACCGGCAATGGGTGTTCGACTTCCGGCGCGAACTCCCATCCGGCATGCGCTGCAGCATCGAACGCGTGGGTGGCTTCCGATCGGTCACGGGCGACGCCCTGAAGGCGCCGGAGCGTTCGGTGTTCACCACCGCCGCCCCGACGGTGCGCGATGTCTGGCCACCGGGCGGCAGAATCGAGGAGCAGCAGAGCTTCGTGCTCGAGTTCGACGGCGCCGTCGTCCCGCCCGACCGCGTGCGCGAGCGGACCCACTGCGAGGTCGAGGGCGTGGGCGAGCGCATTCCCGTCACGTCGATCGAAGGACCCGGGCGCGATGCCGCCCTGATGGCGGTCGGCCGCTCGAAAGCCGCGCGCGCCGCGCCGGCGCGCTTCGCCGTGCTGCGCTGCAACCGCACCCTCAACGCCGGTGGCCGCATGACCCTGGTCCATGGCGCCGGCGCCAGCGCGCAGCGCTTCGGCTACGAGGTGCGCGAACCCTTCGCGGCGACCTTCGAATGCGAGCGCGAGAACGCCCAGGCGGCCTGCCTGCCGCTGCGCCCGCTGGTCCTGCGCTTCAACGCGCCGGTGCCGCGCGCCCTGGCCGCCCAGGTCCGGCTGCGCGGCGCCGGCACGCAGCGCCTGCCGGTGCTCGACGGCACCGCGCCCGGTGGCAGCACGCCGGCGGGCGACGACACGGTGGTCGATTCGCTCAGCTTCGCCCCGCCCTTCGCCGAACGCGCCGCCTTCACGATCGAGCTGCCGCCGGGCCTGCGCGATGCCGCCGGCCGGCCACTGGCCGCGCCGGAGGGTTTTCCGCTCGCCGTGACCACCGGGGCGATGCCGCCACTGGCCAAGTTCGCGGCCGCGCCCTTCGGCGTGATCGAGCGGCTGGCCGAACCCGGCGGCGCGGTCATGCCGGTGACGGTGCGGCGCGTGGAGCCGGCGCTGCGACTGCAGGCGCTGACGCCCGGCCGGGTCAGCACTCTGAACCCGAGCACCGACGCGGAGATCATCGCCTGGTATCGCAAGGTGCGCCGCTACGACCGCAACGAGCGCATCGAGCGTCGGGAGGCGGCGCGCGACGTCGTCGGCTCCCTGCCCCCGGTCATCGACAAGGAGGAGCAAGAGGCGGTCGAGTCGCGCATGGTCTCGCTGCTGGCCGGCCGCAACGGCGCCCGGAGCATGGAGCTCCCCCGCTCGGAGGGCGGCGACCCGCGCCCGTTCGAGGTCGTGGGCATTCCGCTCGCGCCGGGCTTCCATGTGCTGGAGATCGCCTCGCGCCGGCTGGGCGAGGCGCTGCTGGACGCGCGCCATGGCGAGGAGCGCACGATGTATGTCCGCACGACCGCGCTGGCGACCAACCTGGCGGTCCACTTCAAGCTCGGCCGCGAGAACGCGCTGGCCTGGGTCACCACGCTGGACCGGGGCACCGTGGTGCCGGGCGCCGCCGTGCGCGTGTCGGACTGCCGGGGCCGCGAGGTCGCCCGCGGCACCACCGACGCGCGCGGCATCGCCACGCTGGCCGGCATCGCGCCGGAGGCGCCGGGCTGCCAGGCCGAGCACGCGGGCTACGACGGCGAGCCGGCCTACTTCGTCAGCGCGCGCGCCACCTTGCCGGTCGCGCCGGACGCGGCCCCGGGCAGCGCGCCGGTCGAGGACCTGGCCTTCACCTGGAGCGACTGGCAGCGCGGCATCGAGCCCTGGCGCTTCAACGTGCCCACCAGCCTCGACCCGGCGCCCGACCGCATCGCCCATACCGTGTTCGACCGCGTGCTGCTGCGCGCCGGCGAGACGGTTTCGATGAAGCACCTGATGCGGACCCTGACGGCGCGCGGCTTCGGTGTCGTCGACGACCTGCCCGCGACGCTGGTGGTGACCCACGTGGGCAGCGGCCAGCAGTTCACGCAAGCCGTCGAGTGGCGCCGGAGCGCCACCGGCGGGCGCAGTGCGGAGAGCCGCTTCGCGATTCCGGCGGCGGCGCGGCTCGGGCTCTACCAGGTCGAGCTGCGCCAGGCGGCCGGCGCCCCCGGCGGCGAGACCGGCCGCAGCCATGCCGCCGGCCAGTTCAGGGTCGAGGAGTTCCGCCTGCCGGTGTTCGAGGGCCGCATCGGACCGGCCGACGGCCAGCCGCTGGTGGCGCGCGCCTCGCTGCCGGTGGATGTGCGCGTCGGCTATCTCGCCGGCGGCGGCGCGGCCGGGCTGCCGGTGCGCGTGTCGGCCATGGCGCGCGGCAAGTTCCTCGACTTCCCCGACCACGAGGGCTTCGCCTTCGCCCCGCCACGCCGGCGCGACGAGGCGCCGGCCACGGCGATTGGCGGCGAGGCCGACGAGGAGGAAGCCGCGGCCGGCGACGATACCCGCGTCGTCGCCGACCGGCTGCCGCTGACGCTCGACCGCGAGGGCGCCGGCCGGGTGACCATCGACGACCTGCCGGCGGCCACCGGCACGCCGCGCGAACTGCTGCTGGAGGCCACCTATGCCGATCCCGCCGGCGAGGTGCAGACATTGCGCGCCACGCACACGCTGTGGCCGGCGGAGGTGATCGCCGGCGTCAGGACCGAGGGCTGGGTCTCGGCCGGCCGCAAGGTCGCGCTGCAGGCCCTGGCGCTGGGCCTCGACGGCCGGCCGCGCGAGGGCACGAAGCTGCGCGTCGAGGCCGTCTCGCGCGTCACCACCAGCAGCCGCAAGCGCATGGTCGGCGGCTTCTACACCTACGACAACCACACCGAGGTGAAGGACCTGGGCCGCGTCTGCGAGGGCACCGCCGATGCGCGCGGCCTGCTGGTCTGCACGGTCGAGCTCGACGAGCCGGGCGAGATCGAGCTGGTCGTCGTGGCCAGCGACGGGCAGGGCCGCGAGAGCCGCGCCGCGAGCACCGTCTATGTCACGCGCCAGGGCGAGCTGTGGTTCGGCGGCGAGGACCACGACCGCATCGACGTGCTGCCCGAGAAGAAGCGCTACGAGCCGGGCGAGACGGCGCGCTTCCAGGTCCGCAGTCCGTTCCGCTTCGCGACGGCGCTGGTGACGGTCGAGCGCGAGGGCATCGTCGAGACCCGGGTGGTGCGACTCGAAGGACGCGATCCGACGGTGAGCCTGGAGGTCCGGCCCGAATGGGGCCCCAACGCCTACGTCAGCGTGCTGGCGCTGCGCGGGCGGCTGCGCGAGGTGCCGTGGTACAGCTTCTTCACCTGGGGCTTCAGGGCGCCGCGCGAATGGTGGACGGCCTTCCGCCACGAGGGCCGCGAACATGTCGCGCCGACCGCGCTGGTCGACCTCGGCAAGCCGGCCTACCGGCTGGGCGTGGCGGAGATCCGGATCGGCACGCAGGCGCACCGGCTCGATGTCCGGGTGACCAGCGACCAGCCCCGCCATCCGGTGCGCGGCCAGGCGCGCGTCACCCTGAGCGCGACGCGGCCGGATGGCCGTCCCGCCGCCGGCGCCGAGGTGGCGCTCGCCGCCGTCGACCAGGCCCTGCTCGAGCTGCAGCCCAACGACAGCTGGAACCTGCTGGATGCCATGCTGCAGCGGCGCAGCTGGGGCGTCTCGACCTCGACCGCGCAGATGGAGATCGTCGGACGCCGCCACTACGGCCGCAAGGCGGTGCCGGCGGGCGGCGGCGGCGGCAAGGCCCGCACGCGCGAGCTGTTCGACACCCTGCTGCTGTGGAACCCGGCGGTGGTGCTCGACGCCGACGGCCGGGCGGTGGTGACGGTGCCGCTCAACGACACGCTCGGCAGCTTCCGCATCGTCGCCGTGGCCGATGCCGGCACGGACCTGTTCGGCACCGGAGAGACCATGATCCAGACCACGCAGGACCTGCAGATCATCGGCGGCCTGCCGCCCCTGGTGCGCGAGGGCGACCGCTTCACGGCCCAGGCGACATTGCGCAACACGACCACCCGGGCGATGCGCGTCGCGGTCGGCGCCCGCTTCGCGCCCTCCCCGAGCGCACCGAGCACACCGACCGCCCTGCCCCCTCCGAGCGCTCCGATCGCCCTGGCCGCGCAGACGATCGACCTGCCGGCCGGCGCATCGCGGCCGGTCGCCTGGGAGGTGACCGTGCTGCTGGCGCCGGACGGCGCGACCGCGCCGGCCTCGTCCGACGTCCTGGCATGGGAGATCGAGGCGCGCGACACGCTGGCGGGCGATGCCGGGGCGCGCGATGCGCTCCGGGTGCGCCAGCGGCGCCTGCCGGCGGTGCCCGTCGCGGTCCAGCAGGCCGCCCTGGTGCAGCTCGACGAGCGCGACGCCGCGTTCCGGCTCGACGTCGCGCCACCGGCCGGCGCGCTGCCCGGGCGCGGCGGCCTGCGGATGTCGCTGCAGCCCCGGCTCGCCGATGGCCTGCCGGGCGTGCGCGACTGGTTCGCGCGCTATCCCTTCACCTGCCTGGAGCAGCGCGCCAGCCGGTCGATCGGCCTGCGCGACGCGGCGCTCTGGCGCGGCGTGGTCGAGCAGCTGCCGACCTACCTCGACGACGACGGGCTGGCGAGCTATTTCCCGCCCCGCGAGGACGCGGCCGCCACGGGCAGCGACGTGCTCACCGCCTACCTGCTCGCCGCCACCCACGAGGCGGCCCGGATCGATCCGGCCTTCGCGCTGCCGGACGCCCTGCGCACGCGCATGGAGGACGGGCTGATCGCCTTCGTCGAGGGCCGCACGCAGCGCGAGACCTGGAGCCCGCGCCGCGATCTCGATGTGCGCAAGCTCGCCGCGCTGGAAGCCCTGTCGCGCACCGGCCGGGCCCGGGCGTCGATGCTCGGCGGCATCGCCATCGCCCCGGCCCGCTGGCCGACCGGCGCCGTGATCGACTGGCTGCAGGTCCTCCAGCGCCTGCCCGACGCGCCGCAGCACCGCCAGCGGCTCGACGAGGTGGCGCGGGTGCTGCACACCCGGCTCTCCTACCAGGGCACGCGGGTGCTGTTCAGCACCGAGTCCGACGACCACTGGTGGTGGCTGATGCGCAATGGCGATGTCGACATCGCGCGCCTGCTGCTGGCGGTGCTGGAGGAGCCGACGTGGCGGGACGACCTCGGCCCGATCGCCTCGGGGCTGATCGAGCGCCAGACGCGCGGCGCCTGGACCACCACGCCGGCCAACCTGTGGGCCGGCCTGGCGCTGGAGCGTTTCTCGCGCCTGCGCGAGCGCGCGCCGGTCACCGGCACGACCGTGGCGATGCTGGGCGCGCCCTCCGATGGCGCCACTCCCGCGCGCAGTGCCCGCGTCGACTGGCAACGCGCCGGGCGCGATCCGGTGCCACGGCCCGGCGCCGTCGCGGGCGACCCGGGCGGCCGCGACATGTTCCTGCCCTGGCCGGCGGCGGCTCTGCAGCCGGCCCGCCGGACCTTGAGCGTGGCCCACGAGGGCACCGGCCGGCCGTGGCTCACGCTGCAGGCGCTGGCCGCCGTGCCGGCGACGGCGCCGCGCGCCGCCGGCTATGCGCTCAGGAGGAGCGTGACGCCGGTCGAGCAGGCCGAGGCCGGCCGCCTCACGCGTGGCGACATCCTGCGCGTGCGCCTGGAGATCACCGCCAGCGCCGACATGAGCTGGGTCGTCGTCAGCGATCCGGTGCCGGCCGGCGCGGCCATCCTGGGCGGCGGGCTGGGCCGGGATTCGCGCATCGCCACCCGGGGCGAGGCCGCGCCGGCCGGCACCCCGACCACCTTCGAGGAGCGCGGTGCCGAGTCCTACCGGGGCTACTACGCCTTCCTGCCGCGCGGCGTGACGACGCTGGAATACACCCTGCGCCTGAACAACGCCGGCGACTTCGCGCTGCCGGCCAGCCGCGTCGAGGCGATGTACGCGCCCGAGATGTTCGGCGAGCTGCCGAACGCGCGCGTCGTCGTCGCCGGCGCCACGCGATAGGCCGGCCCGGGCCGCTTGGTCACCGATGCCTCCGCTGCCTCCGATGTCCCCGCGCCCGTCCACCGCCGGCGTCGATCCGGCCTCGATGCGCCCCGGGCCGGGGCGCGGACCGAGCGGGACCGCATCGTGGCGCGCCGGTGCCATCGCGCTGGTCGCGCTGATGGCCACATCCGCGGCGACGCCGGCCCGGGCCCTGGCCGGCTTCGCCGAGGTGCGCGCCGCCTTCCGGCCCTCGGATGTCGCGGTGCTCGATCGCGATGGCCAGCCGCTGCAGCGCGTGCGCCTGGACACCGGCGCGCGGCGCGGGCAGTGGATCGCGCTGGCCGATGTCTCGCCCGCGCTGCGCACCGCCCTGCTGCTGAGCGAGGACCGGCGCTTCTACGCCCACGGTGGCATCGACTGGGCGGCGGTGCCGGCGGCGGCGTGGGGCAATCTCTGGCACACCCGCACCCGGGGCGCCTCCACCATCACCATGCAGCTCGCCGGCCTGCTCGACGACGACCTGCGCCGGCGCGATGCCGGCGGCCGCAGCCTGGCGCAGAAGCTCGGCCAGACGCTGGGCGCGACGCGGCTCGAAGCCGGCTGGCGCAAGGACCAGATCCTGGAGGCCTACCTGAACCTGGTGCCGTTCCGGGGCGAGCTGGTCGGCATCGATGCCCTCTCGCGCACGCTGTTCGGCAAGGCGGCGCACGGGCTCGACGCGCGCGAGGCCGCCATCGCCGCCGCGCTGGTGCGCGCGCCCAATGCCCGGCCGGCGCTGGTCGCGCGCCGTGCCTGCGAGGTGCTGCGGGCGATGGAGAGCGGCTCGGACGCGGCCGATCCGGCCATGGCGCCGATGCGGACCGCCTGGACCCCGGCGACCGCGCCGGTGCCGGACACGGCATCGTCGAGCGTCGATTGCGATGCCCTCGGCCTGTTCGCCGAGGCGGCATTGCAGCGGCGCGCCTTCGATGCCAGCGCGGGCATCGCCCCGCACGCGGCGCGGCGCGCCCTGCAGGAGGCCCGCGCGCAGGGCGTCCGGGACCTCGATGCCGGCCTGCGCACCACGCTCGACGCATCGCTGCAGCGCTTCGCGCAGGCCGCGCTGCGGCGCCAGTTGCGCGAACTGCGCGGCCGCCAGGTCGAGGACGCCGCCCTGGTGGTGCTCGACAACGCCAGCGGCGACGTGCTGGCGTGGGTCGGCTCCTCAGGCGACCTCAGCCGCGCGGCCGAGGTCGACGGTGTGCTGGCGCCGCGCCAGAGCGGCTCGACGCTCAAGCCGTTGCTCTATGCCCAGGCCCTGGCCGAGCGCCGCCTCACCGCCGCCTCGCTGCTGGACGACTCGCCGGCGCAGATCGCCACCGCCGGCGGCCTCTACATCCCGCAGAACTACGACCGGCGCTTCAAGGGACCGGTGTCGGTGCGCACCGCGCTGGCGGCCTCGCTCAACGTGCCGGCGGTGCGCACGCTGGTGATGGTGTCGCCCGAGTCGTTCGCGCGCCAGCTGGCGGCGGCCGGCCTGCCGCTGCGCCATGGTGGCGGGCACTATGGCTACAGCCTGGCGCTCGGCAGCGCCGAGGTGTCGCTGCTGGCCCTGGCCAATGCCTACCGCACGCTGGCCAACGACGGCCGGCGCGGCACGCCACGGCTGCTGCCGGGCCAGGCGCCGGGCCCGGCCGCGCAGGCCCTCGACGCCCGCGCCGCCTTCGTCGTCGGCGACATCCTGGCCGACGCCAACGCGCGCGTGCGCACCTTCGGCGTCGACAGCGTGCTGGGCACGCGCTCCTGGAGCGCGGTCAAGACCGGCACCAGCAAGGACATGCGGGACAACTGGGCCGTCGGCTGGTCGCAGCACCACACGGTGGGCGTGTGGGTCGGCAACGCGAGCGGGGCACCGATGCGCGATGTCAGCGGCACCAGCGGCGCCGCGCCGGTCTGGGCCGAGGTGATGGCGCACCTGCAGGCGCGCCGGCCGAGCCGTCCGCCGACCCCGCCGCCGGGGCTGGTGCGGCTGGCGGTGCGCTTCGACGACCGCCTGGAAGCAGCGCGCGAGGAGTGGTTCCTGGCCGGCACCGAGCAGGCCGTGTTCACGCCCCATGGTCCGAGCACCGCCGCCACCGCATCGGGTCGGACGGCCGCGGCGGCTTCCGCCCCATCGGCGCGCCGCATCGCGCAGCCGGCCGATGGCTCGATCGTCGCCGTCGACCCCGACATCCCGCCGGACCGCCAGCGGGTGCGCTTCGAGGCCAGCGGCGGGAGCATCGATGGGGATGGCCTGCGCTGGCGCATCGATGGCCGGCCGCAGGCCCGTGGCGCGGGATTCGGCTGGCTGCCGTGGCCGGGACGCCATGTCGTCGAGCTGACCGACGACCGGGGCCGCACGCTCGACCGCATCCGGCTCGAGGTGCGTGGCGCCGGCGTCCGGGCGGCCGACGCGGGCCGGCCGGCCCCGGCGCCGCGCTGACGGCGCCAGCGCGGCCTCAGCGCGGCCTCAGCGCGGCATGGTGCCGTCGACGGTATCGGTGCCGGTGCCGGCCGCCATGCGCGAGGTCTTGGCGGTGACCAGCACCTCGGGTTCCTGGGCCTCGACCCAGGTCTCGTTGTTCAGCGCCGCGTGCAGGCGCTTCTCGTCGAGCTCGTCGGTCCACTTGGCCACCACCAGGGTCGCCACGCCATTGCCGATCAGGTTGGTCAGCGCCCGCGCCTCGGACATGAAGCGGTCGATGCCCAGGATCAGCGCCAGGCCGGCGACCGGCACCGTGCCCACCGCCGACAGCGTGGCCGCCAGCACGATGAAGCCGCTGCCGGTGATGCCGGCGGCGCCCTTGGAGGTCAGCAGCAGCACCGCCAGCAGGGTGATCTCCTGCGTCAATGTCATCGGCGTGTTGGTGGCCTGGGCGATGAAGACCGCCGCCATCGTCAGGTAGATCGAGGTGCCGTCGAGGTTGAAGGAGTAGCCCGTGGGGATCACCAGGCCGACGCAGGTCTTCTTGGCGCCCAGGTTCTCCATCTTCTCCATCATGCGCGGCAGCACCGACTCGGAGGACGAGGTGCCCAGCACGATCAGCAGTTCCTCCTTGATGTACTTGATGAACTTCCAGATGCTGAAGCCGTGGAAGCGCGCGATCAGCCCCAGCACGACGAAGATGAACAGCAGGCAGGTCAGGTAGAACACGAACATCAGGTAGCCCAGCGACACCAGCGTGCCGACGCCGTACTTGCCGATGGTGAAGGCCATGGCGCCGAAGGCGCCGATGGGTGCCAGCTTCATGATGTAGCCGACGATGGTGAAGAGCACGTGCGAGCTCTTCTCGATCATGTCGAACACCAGCGTGCCGCGGCCGCCGAAGCGATGCAGCGCGAAGCCGAACAGCACCGCGATCAGCAGCACCTGCAGGATCTCGCCCTTGGCGAAGGCATCGACCACCGTCGTGGGGATGATGTTGAGCAGGAAGTCGACCGTGCCGGTCATCTTGCCCGGGCCGGTGTAGGCGGCGATGGCCTTGGTGTCGAGCGTCGAGGCGTCGATGTTCATGCCCGCGCCGGGCTTGAGCACGTTGACCAGCACCAGGCCGACGATCAGCGCGATGGTGCTGACGATCTCGAAATACAGCAGCGCCAGACCGCCGGTCTTGCCGACCTTCTTCATGTCCTCCATGCCGGCGATGCCGACCACCACGGTGCAGAAGATGATCGGCGCGATGATCATCTTGATCAGCTTGATGAAGCCGTCGCCGAGCGGCTTCATCGACTCGCCCAGGTGCGGGAAGAAGTGTCCGAGCGCCACGCCGATGATGACGGCCGTGATGACCTGCACGTACAGGGATCGGTAGATCGGCAATTTGCCGGGGCGGGGCGAGGGTGTCATGGATCTTGGAGTAGTAATTTCGGACAAGGCCGGGGATTCTCCTTCTTTCGTTGTGGTTTGTGCATCGGCCCGTCGGTCGGGGTTTTCATCGGGCCGATAGAGAGGCTGCAAGGTGTATGCGCCGGCGACGAGAATCACCGGCGTGAACGTTCCCGCCCCTCCCGTCCGGCGCATCGCCCACCTCGACATGGATGCCTTCTACGCCTCCGTCGAGCTGCTGCGCTACCCGCAGCTCAAGGGCCTGCCGCTGGTCATCGGCGGCGGCCGGCGCAAGGCCGACGACGCCATCCGCGACGTGCCCGAGGGCGGCACGCTGGCCGACATCCCGGTGGCGGCCTTCCCACGCCTGAAGGACTATGCCGGGCGCGGCGTCATCACCACCGCCACCTACGCGGCGCGGCAGTTCGGCGTCGGCTCGGCCATGGGACTCATGAAGGCGGCCAAGCTGTGCCCGCAGGCGCTGATCCTGCCGGTCGATTTCGACGAGTACCGGCGCTTCTCGCGCCGCTTCAAGGACATCGTGACCGAGCTCGCGCCGGTGATGGAGGACCGGGGCGTGGACGAGGTCTACATCGACTTCACCGACGTGCCCGGCGGCCAGCGCGAGGGCGGCCGCGCGCTGGCACGGCTGATCCAGCGCTCGATCCTCCAGGGCACCGGGCTGACCTGCTCGATCGGCGTGGCGCCCAACAAGCTGATCGCCAAGATGGCGAGCGAGTTCGACAAGCCCAACGGCATCTCGGTGGTCCACGAGGAGGACCTGCGCACGCGGATCTGGCCCCTGCCCGCGCGCAAGGTCAATGGCATCGGGCCCAAGGCCGATGCCAGGCTGGAGGCCCTGGGCCTGCGCACCGTGGGCGACATCGCCGCGCGCGAGCGCGACTGGCTGATGGCGCATTTCGGCAAGGCCACCGGCGCCTGGATGCACGAGGTCTCGTGGGGCCGCGACGACCGGCCGGTCGTGACCGAGAGCGAACCGGTGTCGATGAGCCGCGAGACCACCTTCGAGCGCAATCTGCATGCGGTGCGCGACCGCGCCGAGCTGGGCGCGATCTTCACCCACCTGTGCGAGCGCGTGGCCGAGGACCTGCAGCGCAAGGGCTATGTCGGTCGCACGATCGGCATCAAGTTGCGCTACGACGATTTCCGCATCGCGACACGCGACCGCACCATCGAGCATTTCGTCGCCGATGCGAAGTCGATCCGGCAGGCCGCCGGCCAGTGCCTCAAGCGCGTGCCGCTGGAGCGCCCGCTGCGGCTGATCGGCGTGCGCGTCGGCACGCTGGCCAAGGCCGGCAGCGCCGCCGCGCGGGCCGGCGCCGCCGCGTCGGCCGTCGCGGCGGCCGATGGCCAGGGAGGCGCGGCGACATCGCCCCGCCGGCCACCGGCGACCACCGCCTCGCTCTTCTGAATGGCGCGCGTGCCCACGGGCGCGCCGCGCACCCGGCACATTTGCGGCGTCCTACAGTCGACGGCCCGCCGGCGCGCGCATGTTCGGACGCATCCGAACGATCACGCCAGAGACGCCATGCCCACCGCCCGCTCCGCCGCCACCGCCGCTTCCTCTTCCTCTTCCTCATCCACCAGCACCGCGGCCGCCGACGCGCGACCCGACCCCCTCCCCGGCGGCCTGGTCTACGTCAATGCCGACATGCCCGGCCTGCGTCGTTTCCGGCATGGCGAACGCTTCCGCTACAAGGACGCGGCCGGCCGCTGGCTGCGCGATGCCGGGGAGATCGCGCGCATCGACGGCCTGGCGATCCCGCCGGCCTACACCGATGTCTGGATCTGCCCGCTCGCGCAGGGTCACCTGCAGGCCACCGGCATCGATGCGCGCGGTCGCAAGCAATATCGCTACCACGCGCAGTGGCGGGCCCTGAAGGACGAAAGCAAGTTCGAGCGGCTCGAGGCCTTCGGCCAGGCCCTGCCGCGCATCCGCGCCCGTGTCGCGCGCGACCTGGCCGCCGGCGGCGACGCCGCGCTCGACCGGCAGCGCGTGCTGGCCACCCTGGTGCGCCTGCTCGACACCACCTTCCTGCGCGTGGGCAACGAGGAATACGCGGCCAGCAACGGCTCCTATGGCCTCACCACGCTGCGCAACCGCCATGCCGACATCGAGGGCACGACGCTCAGGCTGCACTTCAAGGGCAGGAGCGGCGTCATGCACAGCGCCGAGGTCGACGATCCGCGCGTGGCGCGCATCGTGCGGCGCTGCCAGCAGCTGCCGGGCCAGGACCTGTTCCAGTACCAGGACGAGGACGGCCAGCCCCGTGGCCTGTCGTCGAGCGACGTCAACGACTACCTGCGCGAAGCCTCGGGCGAGCATCTCACCGCCAAGGACTTCCGCACCTGGCATGGCACGGTGCAGGCCCTGGAACTCACGCGGCTGGCCTGCGAACAGGGCCAGGGCGCCTGCGCCCTGGAAGGCGGAGCCGCCACGGCCGCCCGCGCCCTGCCGGCCGCGCGCTTCAACGCCAAGGAGATCGTGGCCGCCGTCGCGCGGCAGCTGGGCAACACGCCGGCGGTGTGCCGCAAGGCCTATGTGCACCCGGCCGTGCTGTCGCTGGGCGGCCAGCTCGCCGCCGATGCGGGCACCATGAGCGACATCTGGCGCACGCTGGCCGGCAAGGCCCGCGCGGCACGGCGCCTGCACGCGGCCGAAGCGCGGCTGCTGGCCTTCCTGCGCGGTCACCGGCTCACCCTGGCGCGCGAGGCCAGGCAGGTCGCGGCGAGCACGCGCCGGCCCGGGCGCCGGGCTGGCACCGCACAGGTCGCGCGGGCGGTACGGGGAGATCGTGCCGGAGCGAAGCCGGCCGGTGGCGTGAAAGCCGAGGGCCGTCAGCCGGCGGCGAGCGGCAGGCGCACGGCGTCGCGCTCGATGGTCAGCGCATAGCCCAGGTCGTCGGCCAGCGACTGCAGCGCGATGGCGTCGATGGCCAGCGCGCGGGGCGCGCGATGGGCCCCGGTGTCGGAAGGCGCGGCTTCCGTGTCCCCGGTGCTCGCCCGCATCCACAGGCCGGCATCGCCATCGGCGGCGACGTGGATGCCCACCACGTGCGGCACGTTGTCGTGCAGGTAGCCCAGGGCGCCCAGCAGCAGGTAGCGCAGCGAGGCACCGGATGGCCAGACGGTGGCCGATGCATCGGTCGCGCCGGTGGCCGGAGCGGCATCGAAGGCCTCGTCGGAGGTCAGGCGCACGCCCTGGAAATCGAAGGCGGCGCGCATCAGGTTCATGCATTGCGCCACCAGGGCGGCGCGGGTGATGCCATCGTCCTCGACCGCCAGTTCCCAGTCGCGCAGGGAACGCACGGCGGCGACCAGTTCGGCGATCTGGTGGTCGATCAGGGCCGCGCGCTCCTCGCACACCGCCGGGTCGATGGTCGCGGCACCCAGTTGGCGCCGCAGCATCAGCAGTCCCATGCGCATCACCGACACCGGTGCCGCCATGTCGTGGCGCAGGGCCGGCAGCGCGCGCGTGAGGAGTTCGTGCCGCACGCCCGCGGCGATCCAGCTGCGAGCGCCCGGAGAAGCTTTCATGAAGACGATGAGGAGGAGGAAGAGGACTTGGCGACGGCCTGCTCGAGGATGCGGTCGAGCGCATCGAAATCGATCGGCTTCTGCAGGTGGTGGTCGAACAGCTTCGGATCGCTGCCCAGCGTGTCGTGGGAGGACAGGCCGGTCACCGCCACCAGCAATGCGGGCGGCCGGCTCGACGCCCGCAGGCGGCGCGCGACCTCGGTGCCCGGCAGATCGGGCAGCGTGATGTCGATCAGCGCGACGTCGAAGACCTCCTCGGCGCCGGCGATGAGCGCCTCCTGGGCCGAGTAGGTGCAGCGTGCCGTGTGGTCCTGCAGCGAGAGGAGCTCCTGCAGCAGGTCGGCCGCAGCCTGGTTGTCGTCAACGATCAACACGTTCAAAGTGGGTACCCCAAATGCCTGGATGTGGCTAGAAAGACAGCATTCGAGTATCGATCCGAAGCGAAAACACGCACGTAGGAACGGACCTACTGTCGCGCCGTCCGGGCGTTCGGCGGCAGCGCCTGCGGGAAGCTGGTGCGGAACGGATTGATGTCGAGACCGCCGCGCCGCGTGTAGCGGGCATGGACGGCCAGCTTGTGCGGCCGGCAGCGCTCCATGATGTCCCTGAACATGCGTTCGACGCAGGGTTCGTGGAATTCGTTGTGGTTGCGGAAGCTCACGATGTAGCCGAGCAGCCCGGCCTGGTCGATGGGCGCGCCGCTGTAGTGGATCTGCACGCTGCCCCAGTCCGGCTGGCCGGTGACCAGGCAGTTGCTCTTGAGCAGGCGGCTGCAGAGCGTCTCCTCGACGGCGGGCTGCGTGGCGTCGCAGGACAGCAGCTCCGGCGCCGGCTGGTAGTGCGTGCATTCGATGTCGAGCCGGTCGAGGTCGAGGCCCTCGAGCTCCTGCACCTTCTCGCGGGCGAAGGCCTCGGGCATGACCAGCCGCACGCCGATGCCGCCGCTGCGGCCGCTGCCGCGCCACGCGGCCTCGGCCAGGTCGAGGCGCAGCCGCTCGCGCACGGCCTCGGCATCGGCGAAGACGCTGTGGTTGAAGCTGTTGAGGTAGAGCTTGAACGACTTGCTCTCGATGATGTGGGGCGTCTCGCACGGCACGGTGATGTGGGCGATCGCCACCTGCGGGCGGCCGCGCGCGTTGAGCCAGCTGAGCTCGAAGGCGGTCCAGAGGTCGGCGCCGAAGAATGGCAGGGCATCGCCGCGCAGGCCCATGGCCTCGCGCTGCGTGGCGCGCGGGATCGGGAACAGCAGCGAGGGGTCGTAGCGGTCGGCGTAGGCGGAGGCGCGGCCGAGTTGCGAGCGTTCGGGGGTGTTGTCGAGATTCGTCGTCATGCGTGGAGCGATTGTGCGTCGACATCGCGCAGGAAGGGCGCGATGTGGACAAGCAGCATCTCGACCAGTTCGGGCGAGAGGTCGTGGCCCATTCCCGGCACCAGCGCGAAGCGCGCCCCCGGGATGCGCCGCGAGGTGTCTAGCCCGCAGGCCACGGGCACCAGCGGATCGGCATCGCCATGCAGCACCAGGGTCGGGCTGGTGATGCGCGCCAGCAGGGCGGCGCGATCGCCATCGGCGGCCACGGCGAGGGTCTGGCGCACCAGGCCGCGGGGCCGGTAGGAGCGGCGCAGCGCGCGCACCAGGCGCTCGCGCAGCGCCACCTCGTCGGGCGGGAACACCGGCCCGGCGATCAGCCGGACCAGCCGCATGCTGTGCGCGACCAGCGCCGCTTCGTCGCGGCCCGGCGGCCGCCGCATCATCAGGCGCAGCACGTCCGAGCGCGGGCCCGGCAGTCCACGCGCGCCGCTGGAGCTCATCACGCTCATCAGGCTCGCCACCCGCTCGGGCGCGGTCGCGGCCAGGCGCTGGGCGATCATGCCGCCCATCGAGGCGCCCATCACGTGGGCGCGCCGGATGCCCAGTGCGTCGAGCACGCCCAGGGAATCGTTGGCCATGTCCTGCAGGGTGTAGGCCGAGCGGACCTGCAGGCCCAGCCGGTAGCGCAGGCCCTGCCACAGCACGTTGCCGGTGCCGAGCCGGTCGAAGTCCTGGCTCAGGCCGGCATCGCGGTTGTCGTGGCGCACCACGCGATAGCCGGCCTCGACCAGCCACCGCACCAGGCTGTCGGGCCAGGCGACGAGCTGCATGCCCAGGCCCATGATCAGCAGCACGGCGGGCAGGTGTTCCCCGCCGGTGTCCTCGACCTCGATGTCGATGCCGTTGGCGCGTACCTTCATGTGAACTCCCTCTCCCGCAGCCATTTCGTGGCGACCCATTTCTCGCCCGCCAGCACGGGAGCGCCACCATGCAGCGTGCGCGTGGCGGGGTCGGGGCGGTCGTAGCTGAAGAACACCGCCGTGCCGCGCTTGGGCGCGACCTCCAGGCCGATGTCGGGAAAGGTGGTCGCGCCGCCCTGCTCCGGCTCCTGCAGATAGATGACCAGCGTGGCGACGCGCTGGCCGCCACGGCGCAGGATGGTCGGGGTGCCGGGCTCGCCGGGATCGAAATAGTCGTAGTGCGGCCGGTACTGCGCGCCGGGCGCGTAGCGCAGCACCTGCAGGCCCTCGCCATAGTGGACCGGCCAGCGCAGCAGCGCGGCGATGCGGCGCTCGATGCGCGCGACGAGTTCGTTCTCGCCGCGCTCGAAGAACATGCCATCGCTGGTGCGGTCGACGTTGAGGGCTTCGCCGCCGGTCTTGGTCTCGACGGTGAGCGAGCGCGCCAGGCGCTGACCGGCGGCGGCCACCAGGTCCGCGCATTCGTCGTCGGACAGCAGGTCGCCGAAGACGATCACGCGCGGGTGGCGCAGCGTCTGCAGCACGTGGACGCGGCGGTCGCCGGCATCGAGGTAGAGCGGCGCGTCGTCGAGGTCGGGGCCGGGCATCGCGCCACGCGATGGGCTCCGCGCCTCGGCCGTGCCATCGACCGCGTCGCCGACGGCGCGGGGCGCCAGTCCGAGTCCGGCCAGCAGGGCCTCGGCCGAGGCCTCGTCCCAGCCGGCCTCGCGCATCGAGCGGCGCAGCGCCGGCGCGTCGTGGCCGGCGGCCAGCTGGGCCTCGGCCCAGGCCTGGAGTTCGGGCGTGAAGGAAGCGGTCATGCAGCGGTCCTCCGGCGGAAGGTCAGCCGCTCGGGGGTCGAGGCCGCGCCGTCGAAGCGATAGCCCTCGAGGTCGAAGGCCTCCAGCCGCCGGGGCGTGACCGCCTCGTGCTGCACGGCCCAGCGCGCCATCAGGCCGCGCGCGCGCTTGGCGTGGAAGCTGACGATCCGGTACTGGCCGCCACCACGGGCATCGGCCTTCCATTCCTCGAACACGCAGGTCACCACGCGCGCCTTGAGCACGCGCGGATCGACCGCCTTGAAATACTCCTGCGAGGCCAGGTTGACGACCACCGGCGTGGCGTCCGCCGCGAGGCGGGTGTTGAGGTGCTCGGCGATGCGCGCGCCCCAGAAGGCGTAGAGATCGGACCCGCGCGCGTTGGCGAGCTTCGTGCCCATCTCCAGTCGGTAGGGCTGCAGGCGATCGAGCGGCCGCAGCACGCCATACAGGCCGCTGAGGATGCAGACATGGGCCTGCGCCCACCGGAGCTGCGCCGCATCGAGACTGCGGGCATCCAGACCGCCGTAGACATCGCCATCGAAGGCCAGCGCGGCGGGACGGGCGTTGTCGTCCGTGCCCCGGGGCGACCAGGCGAGATAGCGCGCCACGTTGAGCGCGGCGAGCTTGTCCGACAGGTGCATCAGGCCCGCGATCTGCTGCGGCGACTGCGCGCGCAGCAGGGCGACGAGTTCGGCGGCGGGCCCGCGCGGCCCCTCGAACACCGGGGTGGTGGCGGCGGGCATGTCCACCGGCAGCGGGGTTTCGTGGTCGAGCGACTTGGCTGGCGAGAGCAGGAACAGCATGGGGCGGAATTATGGGTGCGGCCCGTGGCGGGGCGCAGCGTGGCCGGGCATGCCACGCGGGAGGCGCCGGCTAAAATCGGACCTTTCCCGCCACCTCCCACTCCGTCGGCGACGGTGCCCCGAAGGCGCCGCACGCCCTCCGCCACGCCATGAGCGACACCCTCCATACCCCCCCCGCGCAACCCGGCCTCGACAGCCTCCCCAAATCCTTCGAGCCCGTCGCCATCGAGGCGCACTGGGGTCCGGAATGGGAGCGTCGCGGCTATGCCGCCGCCGGCTTCCGCGGCACCGGGGCGCCCCGGGACGATGCCGATGCCTTCGCCATCCAGCTGCCGCCGCCCAACGTCACCGGCACGCTGCACATGGGCCATGCGTTCAACCAGACCATCATGGACAGCCTGGCGCGCTACCACCGCATGAAGGGCGACAACACGCTGTGGGTGCCGGGCACCGACCACGCCGGCATCGCCACGCAGATCGTGGTGGAGCGCCAGCTGCAGGAACAGAAGATCAGCCGCCACGACATGGGCCCGACGCCGGCGGAGGCGCGCAAGAACTTCGTCGCCCGGGTCTGGGAGTGGAAGGAGCAGTCGGGCAGCACCATCACGCGCCAGATGCGCCGCATGGGCGACACGGTCGACTGGAGCCGCGAGTACTTCACCATGGACGAGGACCTGTCGAAGGTCGTCACGCAGACCTTCGTGGCGCTCTACCGGGAAGGCCTGATCTATCGCGGCAAGCGGCTGGGCAACTGGGATCCGGTGCTCAAGACCTCGGTGAGCGACCTGGAGGTGGAGAGCGAGGAGGAGGACGGCTTCCTCTGGCACATCGCCTATCCGCTCGAGGACGGCAGCGGCACGCTGACCGTGGCCACCACCCGACCCGAGACCCTGCTGGGCGACACCGCCGTGATGGTCCATCCGGAGGACGAGCGCTACAGGCACCTGGTGGGCCGCCAGGTGCGGCTGCCGCTGACCGACCGCCTGATCCCCGTCATCGCGGACGACTATGTCGACCGCGCCTTCGGCACCGGCGTCGTCAAGGTCACCCCGGCGCACGACTACAACGACTACGCGGTCGGCCAGCGCCACGGGCTGGAGACGATCGGCATCCTGACCCTGGACGCCACCGTGAACGGCAACGCGCCCGAGAAGTACCGGGGTCTCGACCGCTTCGTCGCGCGCAAGGCCGTCGTGGCCGACCTCGAGGCCGCCGGCCTGCTGGTCGAGACGAAGAAGCACAAGCTGATGGTGCCGCGCTGCGCGCGCTCGGGCGCCATCGTCGAGCCGATGCTGACCGACCAGTGGTACGTGGCCATGAAGAGGCCCGGCGCCGACGGCCAGTCGATCGCGCAGAAGGCGATCGACGTCGTGAAGTCGGGCGAGGTGCGCTTCGTGCCCGAGAGCTGGGTCAACACCTACGACCACTGGATGGAGAACATCCAGGACTGGACCATCTCGCGCCAGCTCTGGTGGGGCCACCAGATCCCGGCGTGGTACGACGAGAACGGCGACGTGTACGTGGCCCACGACGAGGCCGAGGCACGGGCCCAGGCGGCCGGCCGGACGCTGCGCCGCGACGAGGACGTGCTCGACACCTGGTACTCGTCGGCGCTGGTGCCCTTCTCCTCGCTCGGCTGGCCCGCGCACACCGACGACCTGGCGCGCTACCTGCCCTCCTCCGTGCTGGTGACCGGCTACGACATCATCTTCTTCTGGGTCGCCCGGATGATCATGATGACCAAGCACTTCACCGGCAAGGTGCCGTTCCGCGATGTCTACATCCACGGCCTGGTGCGCGACGCGCAGGGCAAGAAGATGAGCAAGTCCGAGGGCAACGTGCTCGACCCGGTCGACCTGATCGACGGCATCGCGCTGCCCGAGCTGCTGGACAAGCGCACGCAGGGCCTGCGCCGGCCCGAGACCGCGCCCGCCGTGCGCAGGAACACGCAGAAGGAATTCCCCGAGGGCATCCCGGCCTTCGGCGCCGACGCCCTGCGCTTCACCTTCGCCTCGCTGGCTTCGCTCGGGCGCAGCATCAACTTCGACAGCAAGCGCTGCGAGGGCTATCGCAACTTCTGCAACAAGCTCTGGAACGCGACGCGCTTCGTGCTCATGAACTGCGAAGGCCAGGACTGCGGCCTGGCCGAGCACACCAAGGCCGACTGCGCGCCGGGTGGCCCGGCGCATGGTTACCTGCGCTTCAGCCAGGCCGACCGCTGGATCACCTCGCGCCTGCAGCGGGTCGAGGCCGACGTCGCCCGGGGCTTCGAGGACTATCGCCTGGACAACGTCGCCACGGCGATCTACCAGTTCGCCTGGGACGAGTTCTGCGACTGGTACCTGGAGATCGCCAAGGTGCAGATCCAGACCGGCGACGCGGCGCGGCAGCGCGCCACCCGCCGCACCCTGATCCGCACCCTGGAGACCCTGCTGCGCCTGGCCCATCCGGTGATCCCGTTCATCACCGAGGAGCTGTGGCAGAAGGTGGCGCCGGTGGCCGGACGCGCGGGCGAGTCGATCATGATCGCCGCCTATCCGCAGAGCCAGCCCGAGCGCATCGACGAAGCCGCGGAAGCGCATGTCGCGCGCCTGAAGTCCCTGGTCGACGCCTGCCGCACATTGCGCGGCGAGATGAACGTCTCCCCCGCCACGCGCCTGCCGCTGTTCGCGGTGGCCGACGACGCCGGCGATGGCGCCTTCCTGCGCGAGGCCGCGCCGGTGCTGCAGGCACTCGCCAAGCTCAAGGAGGTGCGCGTGTTCGACGATGCCACGGCCTGGGCGGACGCCGCCGGCGCCGCGCCGGTGGCGCTGGTCGGCGCGGTGCGCCTGTGCCTGCACATGGAGGTCGACAAGGCGGCGGAGAAGCTGCGCATCGGCAAGGAACTGGCCCGCGTCGAGGGCGAGATCGTCCGGGTCAACGGCAAACTGGGCAACGAGGCCTTCGTGGCCAAGGCGCCGCCGGCCGTGATCGAGCAGGAGCGCCGCCGCCTCGCCGACTTCGACGTCACCGTGGCGAGACTGAAGGATCAGCTCTCGCGTTTGGCTTAGCCGGACTTAGTGCACGTTAACTGACAGCCTTTTGTATTAATCGCCAGTTAACATCCAAAAGATTCATCGTTTCCCCTTTTCAAGACTACATGTCCAATACCACGCGCATCCGCAAGGCCGTCTTCCCCGTGGCCGGCTTCGGCACCCGTTTCCTGCCCGCCACCAAGGCACAACCCAAGGAGATGCTGCCGGTGGTCGACAAGCCGCTGATCCAGTACGCGGTCGAGGAAGCCTATGCGGCCGGCATCCGCGACATGATCTTCGTCACCGGCCGCAACAAGCGCGCCATCGAGGACCATTACGACACCGCCTACGAGCTTGAGAGCCAGCTCGAGGCCAGCGGCAAGACGGCCCTGCTCAACATCGCCCGCTCGGTCATGCCCGACGACATGACCGTCTCCTATGTGCGCCAGCCGCGCATGCTGGGTCTCGGCCACGCCGTGCTGTGCGCCGAGCACTTGGTGGGCAACGAGCCCTTCGCCGTGCTGCTGGCGGACGACCTGATGGTCGGCCCCACCGACGGCCAGCCGGTGATGGCGCAGATGACCGCCGCCTTCGCGCAGCTCGGCCGCTCGCTGCTGGCGGTGCAGGAAGTGCCGCTGGACCAGGTCAAGCGCTATGGCATCGTCGCCGGCGACCAGATCGAGGACGGCCTGGTCAAGGTCAACCGCATGGTCGAGAAGCCGTCGCCCGAGTCGGCGCCCTCGCGCCTGGGCGTGGCCGGCCGCTATGTGCTCACGCCCGGCGTGTTCGCCGAGATCCGCAACCAGCCCAAGGGCGCCGGTGGCGAGATCCAGCTGACCGATGGCATCGCTTCGCTCATGAAGAAGGAAGCCGTCTATGCCTATGCCTACAAGGGCACGCGCTACGACTGCGGCAGCAAGGAAGGCTTCCTGCAGGCCAGCGTCGAACTGGCCCTGGCGCATCCGGAAGTGGGCGCCCAGTTCCGCGAATACCTCAAGGGCCTCGCGCTCTGAACCCACTCCCAGTCTCCGCGCACTTCGTGTCGCTGCGCCAACCCCCTTGCAGGGGGCGACACCGGAGGACTGGCGGAGCCGGTTCCTCGGTGTCCCTGGCATGGGAGCCGTATGTCGAGGGTCAGGGCTTCGGGGTCGTCGATGCGGTTGCCAGCGTCGCCTCGATGAAATGGGTGACGTCGGCATCGGTGATCGGCGTGAGCGGGAGGCCGAAGCCCGCGCGCAGATGCTCGATCAGCGACTGGGTCCATAGCGTGTTGTAGACCAGCCCCGCGTGGTGGTCGGCCAGGATGGCATGCCGTGGCGCGTCGCCGGCCGTGTTGGTCACGCGCAGCGCGGTACCGATCGGCACCGTGCGATAGGCCGGCCGGCCCTGGGCATCGCGCGATCCCCAGGTCCTGCGCACCCAGGCATCGTCGTCGAAGAAGATGGCGCCGGGCGTGGCCTTGGCCAGGCGCTCGATCGCGCCGTTGAAGCGTGCCAGCGCCGCGCGGATGTTGTCGGTCTCCGCCTGGCTGTTCCAGCGCTCGAAGGTCTCCGGATCGGCGGATTCGTCGGCCACGCCGACCAGCACGATGCGCACGTCGGGCACCACGGCACGGACCCGTCGGATCGCCTCGCCCATCTGAGCGGTGCAGCGCGCGATGGTGTCCCGGGTCTCCGGCAGGTCGGCGGCATCGACCCGGCGGGACTGCGCATCAAGGAGGCCGGCCCAGTCGTTCAGGCCGATGCGGATCACCACCACGCCGTCCCGCCAGCGCCCGGGATCGTCCGCCATCAGCGTGGCCAGTCGCTGCGCCTGACGTTGCGTGCCCTCGGTCAGGTGGCTGCAGATGGCGCCGGAGACGGCGAAGTTGTAGAGGTGGTCCTGCTTGCGCGGCACGCGCCCCAGCGACAGGCCCAGCACCGTGCCGACCTTCGCCGCCAGGCCCGAGCGGCCCCATTCGACCCAGCGCCCCGGATCGATCTCGCGACCGCGCAGGCGCGCCAGCACCTCGGTCCACTGCAGGGTGGTCGCGTGGAATTCGCCACCGCGCGCGCCCGAGTCGGGTGGAAACGCGAGGCCGTCCTGGTAGGAGTGGCTGTTGGAGTCGCCCAGCACGGCGAGCGGCATGGCGGAGGTCGCGGCGGCTTCGGACGGCATGGCGGAGGTCGCGGCGGCTTCGGACGGCATGGCGGGTCGGGGGTCTCTCATGGCCAGCACGCCGGCCGTCGCGGCGAAGCCCAGGACCAGCACCGCCACGGCGGCCATGGCCCCGCGTCGGCGTCGCGTGGTGCCACCGGGCGACCGGCCGGGAATGGACGAACCGCTGGGCATCGGCATCGGCGGGCGCGGAAGGTCAGCGGCGCCGCAGGACGTGGATGAAATCGTCGCCCTGCGTCTGCTGCTCGACCAGGTCGTTGCCGGTCTGGCGCGCGAAGGCCTCGAAGTCGCGCAGCGAGCCGGGATCGGTCGAGATCACCCGCAGCAGCTGGCCACTGGCCATGTCGTTGAGCGAGCGCTTGGCCTTGAGGATGGGCAAGGGGCAGCGCAGGCCGCGCGTGTCGATCTCGCGATCGACGTCGATGGGGGGGGCGCTCATTTCGATGTCGCTCCATCGGCCGGCGGCGGCGCATCCAGGCCGCGCCGGCGCTCCTCGTTCTCCTCGGCCGTGAAGTAGACCGGCTGGTGGCCCCGCGAACGCAGCCAGTCGGCCAGCGCGTGGCCGGTGCCGGCCGGCCAGCACTTCAGATCGGGCAGATCATGGAGCCGCCAGTCCAGCAGCTCGGGCGACAGCCGGACGACGCCATCGGCCACCACGTGGTAGGCGATGATGACCTGATTCATGCGCTGGAAATCGTAGACGCCCACCAGGTGGACCTCGCTCACGTCGAGGTTGGTCTCCTCCTTGACCTCGCGCGCGATGCCTTCCTGGGGCGTCTCGCCGGCTTCCATGAAGCCGGTGATCAGCGCGAACATCTTCGGCGGCCAGGCCGCGTTGCGCGCCAGCAGCACCTGGCCGTGGTATTCGACGATGGCGGCCAGCACCGGCGTCGGGTTGTTCCAGTGCGTGTAGTCGCAGGCCGGGCAACGCAGGCGGACCTTGGGGCCGCCATCCTCCATCAGCTCGATCGATTCGAGCGGCGTGGCGCACGCCGGGCAGAACTTGGGGTCTTGCATGGCGCGGCTCAGGCGGGAAACACGCCGGTCGAGAGATAGCGGTCGCCGCGATCGCAGACGATGAAGACGATGGTCGCGTTCTCCACCGTGCGCGCGATCTCGAGCGCCGCCCACAGGGCCCCGGCCGCCGAGATGCCACCGAAGATGCCCTCCTCGCGCGCCATGCGGCGGCAGATCTCCTCGGCGTTGTCCTGGCTCACGTTGACCACCTGGTCGACGTGGCTCGGATCGTAGATGCGCGGCATGTATTCCTGCGGCCACTTGCGGATGCCCGGGATGCGCGAGCCCTCCTCCGGCTGCGCGCCGATGATCCGCACTTCCGGATTCTTCTCCTTCAGGTAGCGCGACACGCCGGTGATGGTGCCGGTCGTGCCCATCGCGCTCACGAAATGCGTCACGCGGCCCTGTGTGTCCTGCCAGATCTCGGGACCGGTGGTCTCGTAGTGGATGCGCGGGTTGTCCGGATTGGAGAACTGGTCGAGCACCCGGCCCTTGCCCTGGCGCACCATCTGGTCGGCCAGGTCGCGAGCGTATTCCATGCCGCCGCTCTTGGGCGTGAGCATCAGTTCGGCGCCGAAGGCCTTCATCGTCTGCGCGCGCTCGATCGACAGGTCCTCGGGCATCACCAGCACCATGCGGTAGCCCTTGATCGCCGCGGCCATCGCCAGCGCGATGCCGGTATTGCCGGACGTCGCCTCGATCAGCGTGTCGCCCGGCTTGATCTCGCCGCGCTCCTCGGCCCGCCGGATCATCGACAGCGCGGGCCGGTCCTTGACCGAACCCGCCGGGTTGTTGCCCTCGAGCTTGCCGAGGATCACGTTGCCGCGCCGCGCGTTGTCGGCGGCATCGATGCGTTGCAGTGCCGCCAGCGGCGTCTTGCCGATGGCATCTTCGATCGTGGGATAGCTCATCTCGTCGTCCGTTCGAAAAAGCGGGAGGGTGGTCGCGCGTTGCATGCGGGACGCATCCGTATGGAAAGTCAACTTTGTGTCGGAGCACTGTGCCATAATTTTCGGCTGCGCCGGATTTGCTGGATATCCGTATCCATCGGAGCCGGGCGCAGCGAAACAGGAAGATTGCGTTCCAGCCCGAGTGGTGAAATTGGTAGACGCAGGGGACTCAGACCAAATTTGAGCCCTCTTGAAGAAATTCTTGAGGTGAAGCCCGTCAAACTCGGCGAAGGCCCTGGACGCGAGTCCGAGCTAATACCGAGCCAAGCCCCGGATCGAAAGACCCGGGGAAGGTGTAGAGAGCAGACGGCGGGCACCTAAGGTCGAAAGACTAAGGTGAAGGCGTGCTCCAGACCACGAACCCGTCACAGGGGCGGCGAAAGTCGAAGTGGTAAGAAAATCCCCCGCCGCAAGGCGTGCCGGTTCGATTCCGGCCTCGGGCACCAAGACGAGAAAAGCCCCCAGGAGACGTTGCCATGGCAACGGATCCTGGGGGCTTTTTGCCGTCCGCACGATCCGCATGCCGGATGCGGATCGTGTCGGTCGGACAATGCTCAGCGCACCTTGCCGCGACGGAAGAAGTTGACGATCGCCAGCAGGATGACCGCACCGATCAGCGAGGACAGCAGGCCCATGATGCTGAAGTCGTTCTGGTTCACGGTGCCCGACCCGAGCAGCGGCGCGACCAGCCAACCACCCAGCATGGAACCCACGATACCGACCACGATGTTCAGGAAGATGCCCTGTTGCGCGTCCGTATTCATGATCTTGCTCGCCACCCAACCGATCAGGCCACCGACCACAAGCCAAATGATGAAGTTCATGCTGATTTCCTCGAAGATTAATAAGGTCTTCACAGTGCAGCGCGACACGGCCACGGGCTATAGGACAAGACCACATGTCCCTGAGGCTTAATTGGTTAAATCGGGTGAGGCCGTGCACGAGACCCCGGACGACACCCAAGAAAAAAGCCCCGCATGATTTCATGCGGGGCTTTTCTTATCGAGTCTGGGGTGGCTGATGGGACTCGAACCCACGACGACCAGAATCACAATCTGGGACTCTACCAGCTGAGCTACAGCCACCATTTGGAGTCCACGATTGTAGCGTGAAAATCGGGGGTCGAATGGCCTACATGGCATCCGCGGGTGTCGGGACCAGGATTTCCGCCTTGAAGCGCTGCTTGAGCAGTTCGTAGTAGGCGGCATTCTCCGCCGTCGAGATGGCCTGCGTGACCTGCTCGGCTTCCTGCTTGGCCACCTCGGCGCTGGGCGCGGTGCGCGGGACCGACTTCACGGTCCGCACGACGACATAGCCCTCCTTGCCCAGATCGACGCCGGTGAGCGTCGGCAGCTTGGATGAATCGAGGCGCAAGGCGCTGTCGATCACCGCCTGGGACTGCGATTGCGTCTCGAGCCGTGACACCGTGACGGGAGCACCGAAGGGGGCGCCCGCCGCGTTGGTCTTCCAGGCCGCGAGCTTGGCTTCGCCCTCGGCCTTGGCCAGGGCGGCGGCGCGTTCGGCGACCAGCTGGCCGCGGACCTGCTCCTTGACTTCGGCCAAGGGCACGACGCGTGCCGGCGAGTACTGCACGACGCGCCCCACCGCGAGCTGGTTGGATCCGATCTCGACGGCCTCGGTGTTGTGCTTGCGCTCGAGCGACTCGGGGGCGAAGAGCGCCGTCAGGAAGTTGCGGTTGGCGAGCGCGCCATTGGCTCCGGTCGCGGGCACGCGCGCCACGTTCGATGCCTTCTGCACGGTGAGCTTCAGGCGGTCCGCCGCCGGCTGCAGGCTGTCGGGCTGCTGGTAGACCGCATCCGACAGGGCTTCGGCCGCCTTGGCGAACTCCTGCGTCGCCTGCTGTCCGCGGATGTCGCTCTCGATGGTGGCGCGCACCTGTTCGAAGGGCTGCACCACGCTGGGCTTGATGTCGTCCAGATGGATGACGTGGAAGCCGAACTCGCTTTCGACGACATCGCTGATGTCGCCCTTCTTCAGGGCGAACATGGCGTCCTCGAAGGGCTTGACCATCGCGCCACGCGCCACGAAGCCGAGATCGCCGCCCTTCTCCGCCGACCCCGGGTCCTGCGAGTTCTTGCGCGCCACGGCGGCGAAGGTGCCGGGCGCCTTGCGAACCTCGGCCAGGAGCTCGGTCGCACGTGCGCGCGCCTTGTCGCGCTCGGCGGCCGGCGCGCTGGCCGGGGCGGTGATCAGGATGTGGCTCGCGCGGCGTTCCTCGGGCGTTCCGAAGCGGGCCTTGTTCTGCTCGTAGTAGCTGCGCAGATCGGCATCGCCGACGGCGATGTTCTTCTTGACGGCGTCCATGTCGAGCACGACGTACTCGATGCTGGCCTGCTCGGGCGCCTGGAACTGCGCGGCATGCGTCTTGTAGTAGGTCTCGAGGTCGGCGTCCTCGATGGTGACCTTGGCGCGGAAGTCGGCCGGATCGAAGCGCACGGTCTGGATCTCGCGACGATCGTGGAACGCGTCGAGCGCCAGCTTCGCCTGGGCCGGCGTCGCGAACGTCGTGCCCGAGACACCCAGCATGACCTGCTGCGTCGCCAGCTGGGCCCGGACGGAAGCCTCGTACTGCTC
This sequence comes from Variovorax sp. PEI5, assembly GCF_056679935.1. Lineage (NCBI taxonomy): Bacteria > Pseudomonadati > Pseudomonadota > Betaproteobacteria > Burkholderiales > Comamonadaceae > Variovorax > Variovorax sp. PEI5. The sequence goes on along the minus strand of NZ_CM155257.1, from coordinate 127,967 downwards.
CGGCGTGCTGCCGGTGGCCAGCATGAAGCGCTGGCGATCGAACTTGCCGTCGGCCGTGCGGAACGACGCCAGCCCGGTGTCCTCGGCGAACAGCCGCGCCAGCCGCTCCTCCGAGACCGCCATGTGCGCCTTCTCGGCGGCGGCGGCCAGCACGCGGTCGCGCACCATGCGTTCGAGCGTCGCATAGCGCGCCGCGTCGGAGTCGAGCAGCGCGGGATCGACATTGGCCATCTGCTGACGGATGCGATCGACCTCGTTGCGATGCTGGGCGTCCCACTGGGGCCGCGTGATGTCCTGGCCATCGACGCGTGCCACCTTCTCGCCCTGCTGCCCGCCGTCGTAGCGATCGACGCCGAACAGCACGAACGACGGGATGATCAACAAGAACAAGAACCCCATGACGATCTTGTTGTACTTGCGGAAAAACTCAAACATGCTTGAACACTCTCTGTGACGGTACCGGGAGCCAACAAAAAAGGCGAACGTCACGTTCGCCTTCTTGGCCGGGGTGGTGGGTGCTGAGGGGCTCGAACCCCCGACCTACGCCGTGTAAAGGCGCCGCTCTACCAACTGAGCTAAGCACCCCCGAGCAACTTCGCCTCAGTTCAATGCGTCCTTCAAGGCCTTGCCGGGACGGAACTTCGGGATCTTGGCAGCCTTGATCTTAATCGCCTCGCCGGTACGCGGATTGCGACCCGTACGAGCGGCGCGTTTTCCGACCGCGAACGTCCCGAAGCCCACCAGCGATACCGAGCCGCCTTTCTTGAGCGTGGTGCGAACGGCGCCGATGGTGGATTCCAGTGCGCGGGTGGCGGCGGCTTTCGAGATGTCGGCGTTCTTAGCGATGTGCTCAATCAATTCGGTCTTGTTCACGAGGGCCTCGTAGGAAAAGGTGGACGGATGGTCGTCGGGTACGGGGTCGCGGTTCTGGAGGGACAGGCGATCCGGCCGGGGAAGGTGGAGTCGATGCGCAGGCGACACGCCGCCGCCGACGATTACAACCACGGGGCTGCGGGGTGTCAACACGACTTCCCTGGGTCCGCCCCGCGACGAAGGGGGCGATTCTAGGGGTTTTCACCTGCCTGATCTCCAGCGCCGGGTGGCGGCCGCGGCCAGGCGCGGACCCCGATGCCGCGCCGCTCGCGCGGGCCTCAGCGGGTGCGCGCCCGGATCTCCGGGATGGCCTTCTGCAGGTAGTAGATCATCGACCAGACCGTGAGCACGGCCGAGACCCAGATCAGCCACCGACCCCAGAGGCCGGTGTCGATCGCACCGAACAGCGTGCCCGCGTAGAGGAGGAACGGTATGGCCACCATCTGCACCACGGTCTTGACCTTCCCGAGCATGTGCACCGCCACGCTCTTGCCCGCACCGATCTGGGCCATCCATTCGCGCAGGGCGGAGATGGCGATCTCGCGGCCGATGATGATCAGGGCGACGAAGACGTCGGTGCGCTGCAGGTGCACCAGCACCAGGAGCGAGGCGCAGACCAGGAACTTGTCGGCCACCGGATCGAGGAACGCGCCGAAGGCCGAGGTCTGGTTGAGCTTGCGGGCGAGGAAGCCGTCGAGCCAGTCGGTGGCGGCGAAGACGATGAACATGACCGTCGCGATCAGGTTGCGCATCGGCTCGGGCATGGGCAGGTAGAAGACGCCGACGATCAAAGGGATCGCGACGATGCGCGTCCAGGTCATGATGGTCGGAAGGGTCCAGAACATGCGCTCGATTGTGCATGAGCCCATGACCGCTTCCGCCGTCATGCCTCAATGCAGTGCGCGGTAGATCTCCTCGGCCAGTTCCGAGGCGATGCCCTCGACCGACGCGATGTCCTCCACGCTGGCCGCCGCCACCCCGCGGATGCCGCCGAAGCGCTGCAGCAGCCGGGCCCGGCGCTTCGGGCCGATGCCGGGGATGTCCTCGAGCTGGCTGCCGCCCACGCGCACCTTGGCGCGCTTGGCGCGCATGCCGGTGATGGCGAAGCGGTGCGCTTCGTCGCGGATCTGGGCCACCAGCATCAGGGCCGCCGAATCGCGACCCAGGTAGACCTTCTCGCGCCCGTCGGCGAAGACGAGTTCCTCGAGGCCGACCTTGCGGCCCTCGCCCTTCTCGACGCCGACGATGAGCGACAGCGGCAGGCCGAGCTCGACGAACACCTCGCGCGCCATCGACACCTGGCCCTTGCCGCCATCGACCAGCACCAGGTCGGGCATGCGCGCGGCCCGGGTGGCCGGTGGCGCGTCGCTGCCGACGCCGGCGGCATCGCCCGCCGGCGGGGCGTCGCTCTCGGCGGCCATGGCCTCGGCCAGCTTGCCGTAGCGCCGGCGCAGCACCTGGCGCATGGCGGCGTAGTCGTCGCCCGGCGTGATGCCCTCGATGTTGTAGCGGCGGTATTCCCGGTTCTGCATCGCGTGATGCTCGAACACCACGCACGAGGCCTGGGTCGCCTCGCCGGCGGTGTGCGAGATGTCGAAGCACTCGACGCGGAAGTCGTCGAGATCGTCGGGCGCGAGTTCGAGCGCGTCGACCAGCGAGCGCGTGCGCGATTGCTGCGAGCCCTCCTCGGCCAGCAGCCGGGCCAGCTGCAGGCCGGCGTTCTTCTGCGCCATCTCCAGCCACAGGCGGCGCTGCTCTCGCGGCTGGAAGACGGCCGTGATGCGGGTGCCGGACTGCTGCACCACCGCCTCGATCAGCTCGCGGCCGACCAGTTCGCTCAGCACCAGGATGCCGGGCACCGGCACGTCGATGTAGTGCTGCGCGATGAAGGCCTCGAGGACCCGCGTCTCGACCGTGGCCGATGCCGGCGGTGCCGCGCCCTCGACGTCGAGCTCGTCGTGGTCCATCTGGGCCGCGTCCTCGACGTGCACCGGGAAGTACGCCCGGTCGCCCAGGTGCCGACCGCCGCGCACCATCGCCAGGTTCACGCAGGCGCGACCGCCCTGCACCCGCACGGCCAACACGTCGACGTCCTTGTCGGAGGCGATCTCGATGGACTGCTGGTGCAGCACGCGCGACAGCGCCGTCATCTGGTTGCGCAGTTCGGCCGCCTGCTCGAACTCCAGCCGCTCGGCATGCGTCGTCATGCGTGATTCGAGCTGGCCCAGCACGGCCTGCGTGTCGCCCAGGAGGAAGGCCTCGGCGTTGGCGACGTCCTGGGCATAGGCCTCGGGAGTGACATAGCCGACGCATGGTCCGGTGCAGCGCTTGATCTGGTAGAGCAGGCAGGGTCGCGTGCGGTTGGCGTAGACGGTGTCCTCGCAGGTGCGCAGCTTGAAGACCTTCTGCAGCAGCTGGATCGACTCCTTGACCGCCCAGGCGCTCGGATAGGGACCGAAGTAGCGATGGCGGCGGTCGGTGGCGCCGCGGTAGTAGGCCAGGCGCGGGAAGGCGTGCGAGGCGATCTTCAGGTAGGGATAGCTCTTGTCGTCGCGAAACAGGATGTTGTAGCGCGGCTTCAGGCTCTTGATGAGGTTGTTCTCCAGCAGCAGCGCCTCGGCCTCGGAGCGCACCACGGTGGTCTCCATGCGCGCGATCTTGCTGATCATGTGGCCGATGCGCGTGCCGGCGTGGTTCTTCTGGAAATAGTTGGCGACGCGGCGCTTGAGGTTGCGCGCCTTGCCCACGTAGAGCACGGCGCCGGCGGCGTCGAAATAGCGGTAGACGCCCGGGAGCTGCGGCAGGGCCGCGACTTCGCTGAGCAATTGATCGGAGTGCACGTCGGACATGGGCGTATTGTGGCGTCCGGGGCGCGCCGCCGCCGGCGGCTGGCGCGGTTCCTGCACGTGCCGCACCGGGCATTCGCATGCCCGGCCTTTCCAATCGTTTCCACCTTCGCATCGTTTCCGATGTCCTGGACGCCCGCCCATGAAAAACAATTCGACAACCTGGCGTGAGCCCGCTGCACTCGCCCTGTCCGTATCGCTGTCGCTGGTCCTCGCGGGCTGCGGCGGCAGCTCCGACGACACCCCCGCCGCCACTCCCCCGGTCACGCAGACCCCCACGACCCCGACCACGCCGGTGGCCGACAACAGCTGCCTGACCAGCGCCGGCGGCGCCCCCGTGGTGGTCGGCTCCGGACTCGCCGGCGATCCGGCCGCGCCGGAACCGGCCTCGGGCTACGTGGTCGGCCACAAGCTCGTGACCGCCAAGACCTACATGGTGGTCGCCAACCACCCGCTGGCCACCAAGGCCGGCTGCGACATCCTAAAGGCCGGCGGCAGCGCGGTCGACGCAGCCGTCGCCGTGCAGGCGGTGCTGGGCCTGGTCGAGCCGCAATCGAGCAGCCTGGCCGGCGGCGCCTTCATGCTGCACTACGACGCCAGGACCAAGAAGGTGCAGGCCTACGACGGCCGCGAGACCGCCCCGGCCGCCGCCACCGCCAACTACCTGCGCTACATCGACGATGCCGGCAACCTGAACCCGCCGGTGCCCAGCGCCCGCGCCAGTGGCCGCTCCATCGGCACGCCCGGCGTGATGCGGATGCTCGAACTGGCCCACGGCGACCATGGCACGCTGCCCTGGAACGCCCTGTTCGGCCAGGGCACCGACCTGGCCGCCAATGGCTTCAAGGTCGGCGGCCGCCTGGCCGCGGCCATCGCCTCCTCGGCCTCCAACCTCAAGCGCGACGCCGAGGCCGCCGCCTACTTCCTCGATGCCGCCGGCAATCCCAAGCCCCTGGGCACGACGCTGACCAACCCGGCCTATGCCGAGGTGCTGCGCGCGCTGGCGAGCCAGGGCGCCGATGCGCTCTACACCGGTCCGATCGCCGCCGACATCGTCGCCAAGATCCAGATCACGGCCGGCGCCGACGGCTCGACCATCACGCCCGGCAAGACCACGCTGGCCGACCTGCGCTCCTACAAGGCGGTGCGCCGCGAGCCGGTCTGCACCACCTACCGCGCCTATTACGTGTGCAGCATGTCGCCGCCCTCGTCCGGCGGCATCGGCGTGCTGTCGTCGCTGGGCATCCTGGAGAACTTCGACATGGCGCGCAACGCGCCCACGGCCATCGACCTCGAGGGCGGCAAGCCGACCGTGGCCGGCGTGCACCTGGTCGCCGAGGCCGAGCGGCTGGCCTATGCCGACCGCGACAAGTACGTGGCCGACACCGACTTCGTGCCGCTGCCTGGCGGCAGCGCCGACACGCTGCTCAACAAGACCTACATGCGCGCGCGCGCCGGTCTCATCAGCACGACGCGCAGCATGGGCGTGGCGCAGGCCGGCGACCTGGGCGCGGTGCCGCAAGGCATCGACACCACGGTCGAGCGCGGCACGACGCACCTGACCATCGTCGACCGCCAAGGCGACGTCGTCACCATGACGACGACGGTCGAGTCGACGCTGGGCTCCTACCACATGAGCCGCGGCATCATGCTCAACAACCAGCTCACCGACTTCAGCGCCTCCCCGGTCGACACCGCCGGCCTGCCGGTGGCCAACCGCGTCGCGCCGGGCAAGCGCCCGCGCAGCACGATGGCGCCGACGATGGTGTTCAACGGCAGCGCGCCGGGCGACTTCTTCATGGCCACCGGCTCGCCCGGCGGCGGCACGATCATCCAGTACGTCGTGAAGACAGTGGTCGGCGCGCTCGACTGGGGCCTGGACGCGCAGCAGGCGACCTCGCTGGTCGACTTCGGCGCCAGCAACAGCGTCACGACCTCGGTCGGCGGCGAGCACCCGAACATCGACACCCGCAACAACGGCAACAACGATCCGCTGATCGCCGGCCTGCGCGCGCTCGGCCACACGGTGTCGACCTCGGCCCAGTCCAGCGGCATCAGCACGATCATCCGCCGGCAGTCCGCAGGCACCACGGTGCTGACCGGTGGCGCCGATCCACGCCGCGAAGGCATCGTGCTGGGCGATACCGCCACGCCCTGACGGCCGCGCCGCGCGGCCGGGATCGCGATCCCGGCCGCGTCGACGCCCGGCTCCCGCCGCCGGCAGCGGCCGCGGGGGCTTTTTTTCGTTTCGGAAGGGTGGGAATCGAACCATGCAATGGGACCTGTTCTGCGAGGTCGTCGACAACTATGGCGATGCCGGCGTCTGCTGGCGCCTGGCCTGCGGCCTGGCGCGCGCCGGCGCCAGCGTGAGGATCTGGATCGACGCTCCGGCGCTCGTCGGATGGATGGCGCCCGACGGCCAGGCGGGCGTCACGGTCGTCGACGCCTCGGACCCGGATGCCGTGCGGGCCGCGGCGGCGGGGCACGTGCCCGACGTGCTGGTCGAGGCATTCGGCTGCGATCCCGCGCCGGCGCTGGTGGCGCGCTTCGCCGCCGGGATCGCGGCCGATGGCCGTCCGCGCCCCTGGATCAATCTGGAATACCTGTCGGCCGAACCCCATGTCGAGCGCCTGCACACCCTGCCCTCGCCCGTCTTCCAGGGCCCGGGCGCCGGCCTGACCAAGCACTTCTTCTATCCCGGCTTCACCATGGCGACCGGCGGCCTGCTGCGCGAACCCGGTCTCGCGGCCCGGCGCGCGGCCTTCGATCGCGCCGGCTGGCTGGCCGCGCACGGCATCGCCTGGCGCGGCGAGCATCTGGTCACGCTGTTCTGCTACGAGCCGCGCGCGCTGCCCGGACTGCTGGCGCAATGGGCCAGCGGACCGGAGCCGATCCGCCTGCTGGTGACCGCCGGGCGCGCGGCGCCAGCGGTGCGCGGCGCGCTGGCCGCGCTGGGCGGCGATGCGACGGGCGGCCTCGGCGCGCTCTCGATCGACTTCCTGCCGCTGCTGACCCAGGTCGGCTTCGACGAGCTGCTGTGGACCGGCGACTTCAACTTCGTGCGCGGCGAGGACTCGCTGGTGCGCGCCCTCTGGGCCGGCGCGCCCTTCGCCTGGCAGATCTATCCGCAGGACGACGACGCCCACCACGCCAAGCTCGACGCGCTGCTCGACGCCATCGCCGCGCCGCCGTCGCTGCGGCGCTTCCACGCGGCCTGGAATGCGATCGACGAGACCCCATTGGCATGGCCCGACGCGGTGGAACGCGCGGCCTGGACGGTCGCGGCCGAGGCGGCCCGGACGCGTCTGGCCGCTCAGGACGACCTCGTGACCCGGCTCCTGGCGTTCACCGCGGCGGCGGGCGCGGCATGGCCCGGGCCCCGGGAAACCCGCTAAAATCCCGGGTTCCCCAACATGTGCCGCCCGCTGTTCGGCCCGGATGCCTTCCGGGTGCCGCGATGGCCCCCGGCCTGCCGCGCCTCGCGGCCAACCAGCCAGACAACCTATGAAAATCGCTCAAGAAATCCGCGCCGGCAACGTCATCATGCATGGCAAGGACCCGATGGTCGTCCTCAAGACCGAATACAGCCGCGGTGGCCGCAACTCCGCCACCGTGCGCATGAAGATGAAGAGCCTGGTGGCCAACTTCAACACCGAAGTGGTCTTCAAGGCCGACGACAAGATCGACCAGATCGTGCTCGAGAAGAAGGAATGCACCTATTCCTACTTCGCCGACCCGCTCTACGTCTGCATGGACACCGAGTACAACCAGTACGAGGTCGAGGCCGAGAACATGGGCGACGCCCTGAACTACCTCGAGGACGGCATGGCCGTCGAGGTGGTGTTCTACGAAGGCAAGGCCATCTCGGTCGAACTGCCCACCAGCGTCGAGCGCGAGATCACCTGGACCGAACCCGCCGTCAAGGGCGACACGTCGGGCAAGGTGCTCAAGCCGGCCAAGATCTCCACCGGTTTCGAAGTGCCGGTGCCGCTGTTCGTGGCGCAGGGCGACCGCATCGAGATCGACACCCGCACGGGTGAGTACCGCAAGCGCGTCTGAACTTCCCCGTACCATCGACAAGGCTCCTTCCGGAGCCTTTTTTCATGGCCTCGTCCCGAGGCCCCTGCCCGCCCTTGCCGGCGGCGACCGGAGTACCGATGAGCGACAAGACGCACGACCTTCACGACAAACGCCTCGCCGATGCCTGGGCCACGCTCCAGACGCATTCCAACGAAGGCCTGCCGCTGGACCGCGACCCGGCCCGGCTGGCCTTCGCCGATCCCGAGTTCCTGCTGCGTCGCGAGACGCGCGGCATCCGCATGCAGCTCGAGCTGATGAAGCCGGACCTGCAGATGCGCGAGCACGGCATCGAGAACACGGTGGTTGTCTTCGGCAGCGCGCGTTTCAGGAGCCGCGAGGAGTCCGATGCGCTGATCGCCCAGGCCGACGCGGCCGGCGACGCCACCGCCGCGGCGCGCTGGCGCAAGCTGGCGCACAACTCGCACTACTACGAGGAGGCGCGCGCCTTCGGCAAGATGGTGGCGCAGTACAGCGCGGACAAGGAAGCGGCGGACAAGCTCTTCATCTGCACCGGCGGCGGACCCGGCATCATGCAGGCCGCCAATCGCGGCTCCCACGAGGGCGGCGGCCTCAACATCGGCCTGGCGATCGCGTTGCCGATGGAGGAGGAACCCAATCCCTATGTCACCCCGGCGCTGAGCTTCAAGTTCCATTACTTCGCCATCCGCAAGATGCACTTCATGATGCGCGCGAAGGCGCTGGTGGCCTTTCCCGGCGGCTTCGGCACCCTCGACGAGCTGTTCGAGGTCGTGACCCTGGTGCAGACGCGCAAGGCCAAGCCGGTGCCGATCGTGCTGTTCGGCTCGGACTACTGGAAGCGCCTGATCGACTTCGACTTCCTGGCCGAGGAAGGCGTGATCTCGCCCGAGGACGTCAGGTTGTTCGAGTACGTCGACGCCCCGGCCGACGCCTGGGACGCGATCAAGCGCTTCTACAAGCTCTGAGGCTCGTCGGCGGGCGTGGGCACCCGCAGTCCCCCGACCGCGCGCGTGCCCAGCGCCACCACGCCGCCCACGACCCAGAACACCCCGGCCACGCCGATGAGCGCGCCGGCGGCGCCGAACAGCATCGGCATGACCACGCTCGACGCGTTGAGCGTGAGCACCCGCAGCCCCAGCGCCTCGCCATGGCGCGCGTGCGGCGTGATCTGGTGCAGCATGCTCATCACCATCGGCTGCACGGCGCCCAGCGCGATGCCCAGCGCCACCGAGCAGCAGCCCATGCCCAGCGCCGAGCCGGTCAGCGGATAGATCACGAACACCGCGGCGACGACGATGTTGGAGGCCGTGATCACCTGCCGTTCGCTCAGGCGCGAGGCCAGCGCCGGCAGCACCACCCGGATGGCGGCGGCCGCGATGGCGAAGGCTCCCAGCAGCGCGCCGATCACCGAGGCGCTCAGGCCCCGCTCGTGGCCCAGGATCGGCAGCACGAAGGTGTGCACGTCCCAGGCGGCCGACTGCAGCCAGTTGACGAACAGCAGGCGCCGGAACATCGGCTGGCCCAGCAGATCGAGCGCGCGCGGCTTCGGCGTGCCAGGCGGCGGCCGCGGGGTCGGCCGCTCCTGCGCGCCCCGTGCCAGCAGCCAGCAGGCCAGGGGCAGCAGCGCCAGCAGGCCGAAGGCGATGCGGAAGCCCGGCAGGTCGGCCGGGACGCGGCCGGCATGGTCGATCAGCAGCCCGGCGGCGAACGGCCCGACGAAATTGGCGGCCGCCGGCGAGATCGCCAGCCAGCTGAACACCTGCCGCAACTGCGTCGGGCTCTGCGCCACGCGCCCGACGTGGCGCTGCAGTGCGATCGTCGCGATGCCGGTGGCGCCGCCGGTCAGCAGCGCGGCCAGGCACAGCACCGCAAAGGTCGGCCACAGCGCCGCCAGCGCGGCGCCGAGCATCGCCGCCGTCACCGCGATGGCCAGCGGCCGGCGCAGGCCGTGGCGGTCGGCATAGCGGCCGGCCGGCAGCGCCAGGAACACCTGCGTCAGGGCGAACAGCGCCAGCAGCATCCCGACCGCCACCGCGCTGTAGCCCTGCTGCAGCGCCAGCAACGGCGCGGCCAGTCGCGTGCCGGTCATGGCGGCATGCAGGCAGACTTGGGCGACGATCAGCCGGAGCAGCTCGGCGGTCACGATGCGCGCTCGCCCTCGTCGCCATCGGACTCGACCTCGCCCACCGGCAGCAGGGCCTGCGCCTGGCTCTCGGGCAGGGCCTCGACGCCCTTGAGCACGCGGCGCATCTGGCGCGCCCGCATGTCCGCCTTGTCCAGGGTGTCGGAGGCCTTGGCGACCTGCTCCTTGATGCGCGCCACCCAGTCGCCGAAGCGCTCGAACTCGGTCTTCACCGCGCCCAGCGTCTTCCAGACCTCCGAGGCCTGCTGCTCCAGCGCCAGCGTGCGGAAGCCCATGTGCAGGCTGTTGAGCATGGCCAGCAGCGTGGTCGGCCCGGCCAGGGTCACGCGATGCTGGCGCTGCATGGCGTCCATCAGGCCCGGACGGCGCAGCACCTCGGCGTAGAGGCTCTCCACCGGCAGGAACAGGATCGCGAAATCGGTGGTGTGCGGCGCGCAGAGGTAGTTGTCGGCGATCGATTTCGCCTCGGCGCGGATGCGGGCCTCCAGCGCCTTGCCGGCCAGTTCCACGGCCAGCGCATCGGCGCGCTCGTGGGCCTCGATCAGGCGCTCGTAGTCGTCGCGCGGGAACTTGGCGTCGATCGGCAGCCACACCGGAGCGCCATCGGCGCTGCGGCCCGGGAAGCGCACCGCGAAGTCCACCCGCTGGCCACTGCGCGGCCGGGTCTCGACCTGCCGGGCGTACTGTTCGGTCGTGAGCACCTGCTCGAGCAAGGCCTCCAGCTGCACCTCGCCGAAGATGCCGCGCGTCTTCACGTTGGTCAGCACGCGTTGCAGGCTGCCCACGCCGATGGCCAGGTTCTGCATCTCGCCCAGTCCCTTGTGCACCTGCTCGAGCCGGTCGGCCACCTGCCGGAAGCTCTCGCCGATGCGTGCCTCCAGCGTGCTCTGGAGCTTCTCGTCGACCGTGCGACGCATCTCGTCGAGCTTGGCGACATTGGTCTGCTGCAATTGCGCGAGCTGCGTCTCCATGGTGCTTCGCACCTCCGCCAGGCGCCGGGCGTTCGACTCCGCCAGACCCTGGAGCTGGGTATGCAGCGTGTCGGCCAGCGTCTTCTGCAGCGATGCGAGCTGCTGCGCGAAGGCATCGATCTGCGCGTTCTGGGTGCGCGTGGCCTCGGCGCCCTGCTGCACCAGCACGCCCTGGAAGGTCGCCAGGTTGTGGCCGAGCTCCTGGCGCGTCCCGCGCGCCGATTCGGCGATCTCGTGGCGCAGGGCGCGCTCGGTGCGCTCGCTGGAAGCGGCCAGCGCATCGACCACCTGGTCGGACAGCGCGTCGTCGCCGGCGGCGTCCGTCTCGGGTGGCCGGCGCAGGAACAGCGCGATCAGCACCCCGAGGTTCAGCACCGCGAAGCCGACCAGGACCCAGAGTCCGATGCCCGAGCCCATGACGGCGGCGTTCGACGCCTCCACCTCAGCGTGCCGCGCCCGTCGTCGCGGGCGTCGGCTGCACCGGCGTGAGCGCGCCGCGGCCCTCCAGGAAGGAGATCAGGTTGTCGGCCGCCAGATCCGCCATCGCGCGGCGCGTCGGGATCGAGGCGCTGGCGATGTGCGGCGTGAGCACGACATTGGGCACCGTGAGCAGGGCCGGATTCACCGACGGCTCGCCCTCGAAGACATCCAGTCCGGCGGCGGCGATGGTGTGCGCGCGCAATGCCTCGGCCAGCGCCGCGTCGTCGACGATGCCTCCGCGCGCCAGGTTCACGAGCGTGGCGGTCGGCTTCATGCGCGCCAGCTCGGCCGCGCCGATGGCGTGGTGCGACGCCGCCGAATACGGCAGCACCAGCACCAGATGGTCGGCCGACGCCAGCAGTTCGTCCTTGGCCACGTAGCGCGCGCCGAGTTCGGCCTCGACCTCCGCCGCCAGGCGGGAACGGTTGTGATAGATCACCTTCATGCCGAAGCCGAGCGCGCCGCGCCGCGCGATGCCCTGGCCGATGCGGCCCATGCCCAGGATGCCGAGCGTGGCGCCATGGATGTCGGAGCCGGCGAACATGTCGTAGCTCCACTTCTTCCATTCGCCCCGGCGCAGGAAATGCTCGCTCTCGGTGATGCGGCGCGCGGTCGCCATCAGCAGGGCGAAGCCGAAGTCGGCGGTGGTCTCGGTCAGCACGTCGGGCGTGTTGGTGGCGACGACGCCGTGGCGCGCCATGGCGTCGATGTCGAAGTTGTTGTAGCCCACGGCCATGTTGGCGCAGATCCTCAGCGCCGGGCAGGCCGCGAGCAGGGGCTCGTCGATCCTCACGCTGCCGGTGGTGAAGGCGCCCTGGCAGCCCTGCAGGCGGGCGATCAGCTCATCGCGCGACCAGTCGGCGTCGTCGGTGTTGGCGACGACGTCGAAATGTCGTTCGAGCTTCTCGATCACCTCGGGGAACACGGCGCGCGCGACCAGGATGCGGGGCCGGGGGGAGCCGGAATCAGGCGTGGTGGTGGAGGACATGGCGTTGATGGCGTTGGATGGGTCGGTGGAGGAATGACGGTCGCCGGCGGCGGGCCGGCCGGGCGACTCAGCGGATGAACACGAGGGTGAGGAGGACGAACAATGGGATCAGGCAGCTGGCGGACCACGCCATGTAGCCGAAGAATCCGGGCATGCGGACGCCGCGGCTCTCGGCGATCGCCTTGACCATCAGGTTGGGCGCGTTGCCGATGTAGCTGTTGGCGCCCATGTAGACCGCGCCGGCGGAGATCGCCCCCAACGTGGCGGCCTGCGCGGTCATCAGCGTGGCCGCGTCGCCGCCGGCGGTGTTGAAGAAGACCAGGTAGGTCGGCGCGTTGTCCAGGAACGAGCTCAGCAGGCCCGTGGCCCAGAAGTACATCGCCGGCTCCGGCTGCCCGTCGGCGCGCGTGACGGCCGCCACCACGGCGCCGAACGGCCCGTCCGCGCCCGCCCTGAGCATCGCGATCACCGGCACGATGGTCACGAAGATGCCGGCGAAGAGCGTCGCCACCTCGACCATCGGCGCCCAGCCGAACTGGTTGGCCTCGTGCACCCGGCGTGGCGTGAGCCACAGCGACGCCAGGGTCAGCGCCACCAGGCCCGCATCGCGCAGCAGTCCGGGCAGACCGACCGGCGTGCCCAGGATGTCGAACGCGACCGGCGATGTCCACAGGCCGCTCATGAGCACCAGCGCGATCACGCCGGCGAGCAGCCAGAAGTTGCCGGCGCCGTCGAACCCGATCGGCCAGCGGCCGGTGGAGACCGGCGGCGCCGGCGTGTCGGGCGTCGGATCGACCGGCTGCACGCCATCGATGCGGAACAGGCGGCGGTCGATGACCCAGAACAGCGCCAGCAGCGCGCCGAGCAGGCACAGCGTCTCGGTCAGCAGATGGCCCGCCGTCCAGAAGAAGTCCACGCCCTTGAGGAAGCCCAGGAACAGCGGCGGATCGCCCAATGGCGTGAGCGAGCCGCCGACGTTGGAGACGATGAAGATGAAGAACACCATCACGTGGGCCTGGCGGCGGCGATCGTCGTTGGCGCGGATCAGCGGCCGGATCAGCAGCATCGAGGCGCCCGTGGTCCCCATCACGCTCGCCAGTGCCGCGCCGCTGGCGAGGATGCCCACGTTGAGCCCGGGCGACCCGCGCAGGTTGCCGCGGATGTGGATGCCCCCGGCCACCGTGAACAGCGCCGTGAGGAGGACGATGAACGGCAGATACTCCGCCAGCGCGGCATGCACCACCTGCTGCAACGCCAGGGACGCGCCGAAGACTCCCGCGAACGGCAAGACGAACGCCAGCGCCCAGGCCAGCGTGACCTTGCCGGCGTGGCGATGCCAGAAGGTCGGCGCGACGAGCGGCATCAGCGCAATCGACAGCAGCAGACCGGCGAATGGCACGCCCCAGGCCGGCGACAGAGCGCCGCCCTCCAGCACCGCCGCGTGACCCTGCATCAGGCCGGCTGCTCGATCTGGAACACCTGGCGCAGATAGCCCAGATAGCGCTCGTCGTCGCACATGTTCTTCGAGGGCGTGTCGGACAGCTTGGCCACCGGCTGGCCATTGCAGCGCAGCATCTTGATGACGATCTGCAGCGGCTCGTAGCCGAGGTCGTTGGTGAGGTTGGTGCCGATGCCGAAGGCGAGCTGGCAGCGCCCCCGGAACTGCTGGTAGAGCTCGATGGTGCGCGGCACCGTCAGGCCGTCGCTGAAGATCAGGGTCTTGGTGCGCGGGTCGACGCGGTTGGCGACATAGTGCGCCAGCATCCGCTCGCCCCACTGGAACGGATCGCCACTGTCGTGCCGCGCACCGTCGAAGAGCTTGCAGAAATACAGGTCGAAGTCGCGCAGGAAGGCGCTCATGCCATAGACATCCGACAGTGCGATGCCCAGGTCGCCCCGGTATTCCCGGGCCCACGATTCGAAGCCGAAGATCTGGCTGTCGCGCAGGCGCGGACCGAGCGCCTGGCAGGCCTGCAGGTACTCGTGCGCCATGGTGCCCAGCGGGATCAGACCGAGCTTCATCGCGAAGAGCACGTTGCTGGTGCCGGCGAGTTGCGCCGTGCGGCCGGTCGCCGGCGCGGTACCCGGCAACAGCGCTGTCGCCTGCAGCTGCGCCGGCGTGGGTGGTGGCGCCGGCGCCGCGACCGCGCCCAGTCGCGTGGTGAGCGTCTGCAGCACCTCCTCGTGCCAGCCCTTGGCGAAGCGGCGGCGCGTGCCGTAGTCGGCGATCTTCAGATCCGACAGTCCGGCGATCTGCAATTGCCCGATCTTGGTGTCCAGACGCCGCCGTCCCTCGTCGAAGTCCGGGCGCGGCTGCGTGTTGCGGAAATAGACCTCGTTGACGATGGCCAGCACGGGGATCTCGAACAGGATGGTGTGCAGCCAGGGTCCCTCGATGCCGATCTCCAGCTCGCCCGAGGGCTGCGGGACGATCCGGATGTACTTCTCGTTGAGCTGGAACAGGCCGAGGAAATCGACGAAGTCGCTCTTGATGAAGCGCATCGAACTCAGGTAGGCGAGTTCGGGTTCCTTGAACTGCAGCGAGCAGAGATGCCGCACCTCCTCGCGGATTTCGTCGGCGAAGCGCGCCAGGTCGACGCCCGGATTGCGGCACTTGAAGCGGTACTCGACACGCGCCCCGGGGAAGTGATGCAGCACGACCTGCATCATCGTGAACTTGTAGAGGTCGGTGTCGAGCAGGCTCTGAATGATCATGGTGCGGTGCGCTGGCGTGGTGGGGTCGCGGATGTCTCGCCGGGTCTTCTTGTCTCGTATTAAGCCGCAAAAGGCACTGGCTGCCGTCTCCTGCGTGGCATGCGCCCGATTATCACGACCCCCGTCGGCCTGTGCCTACGATTGGCGCGACGCGAGTCCTACCATGGTCTGAATAACGTTGCTCCTATATTTCTTTCACGCTGGCAAACGGCGTGCCGAAGCCGCTCATGACGACATGTCGTCATGCCGTGCGAGGCGTTTCCATCCGCATGAATGAATAAGGAGTTCGCAATGAACAAGGACACTTTCGAAGGCAACTGGAAGCAGTTCAAGGGCAAGGTCAAGGAGCAATGGGGCAAGCTGACCGATGACGACTTCGACGTCATTGCGGGCAAGCGCGATCAATTGCTGGGCCGCATCCAGGAACGCCACGGCATCAGCCGCGACGAGGCGGAAACCCAGGTCGCCGATTGGGAAAACCGCGATGGCCGCACGCCGGCCGCGCTGTGGATGGAAAAGATCTAGTCCCTTCCGACCCCCGACCACCGTCCGTTCCGCGACGGGGTCCGCAGACCGACGAACACATAACCAACAAATAACAGAAGCACCAAGGAACTCATCATGAAAAAGCAACTTCTCGCACTCGCCATCGTCTCCTCGTTCTTCGTCGCCAGCGGCGCGCAGGCCCTGACCAAGGACGAGTACAACGTGGCCAAGGAAAAGATCGAAGCCGACTACAAGGTCGCCAAGGCCCAGTGCGACACCATGAAGGACAACGCCAAGGATGTCTGCATGAAGGAGGCATCGGGCACGGAGAAGGTCGCCAAGGCCGATCTGGAGAACCAGTACAAGCCGAGCGCATCGCATGCCCGCAAGGTCGCTGAAGAGAAGGTCGACATGGCCTACGAAGTGGCCAAGGAGAAGTGCGACGACCAGTCGGGCGCCGCCAAGGACGCCTGCGTGAAGCAGGCCAAGGCCGATGAAGCCAAGGGCAAGGCCGACGTCAAGAAGATGAAGATGTAAGGCTGGCTTCCAGCCGCAGAGAAATGGCGCCCGAGGGCGCCATTTTTCATGGCCAGACGAGCCGCTGCAGCAGTTGCGCCAGGTCGCCCGCGATCGGCACCGGACGCTGGGTCGCCCGGTCAACATACACGTGCACGAAATGGCCCTGGGCCCGGGCCTGGTCCTCGCCTTCCGGAAAGACCGCCAGTTCGTACCGGACGCTGGAGGTGCCGATGCGGCCCACGCGGATGCCGACGTCGACGACCTCGGGATACGACACCGGTGCCAGGTAATTGCAGTGCGTCTCGACGACGAAACCGACGGTCGAGCCATTCTGGAGGTCCAGCACGCCCTCCTCGATCAGCAGCGAATTGATCGCGGTATCGAACCATGCGTAATAGACGACGTTGTTGACGTGGCCGTACAGATCGTTGTCGGCCCAACGCGTGGGAATGCGCTTAAAAGCGCGGAATTCACCGCGTTGGCTGGGAGGGTTGCGGAAGTTGCTCATGGTTCAAAATTTTGCCTTTCTCGAATGACGATCCCTCAAAAAACGCTTTTTAGTAAGTACTTTCTAAAAGCAGTGGACGTAGGTCGAAACGCTTGCTGTCGTCTGACATCCGCCTATACTTCCATTCCATGCTGCAGCGCAACATAACCATGTGGACGCGGCGCACGCTGATCAATCAATCAACTACTGGAGTCTCACCATGGCACTGACCGCTGACCAAATCCTCGCTGCACAAAAAGCCAACCTCGAAACGCTGTTCGGCCTGACGACCAAGGCATTCGAAGGCGTCGAGAAGCTTGTCGAGCTGAACGTCACGGCGTCCAAGGCTGCCCTGAGCGAAGCCGCCAGCACCACGCAGGCCATGCTCAGCGTCAAGGACGCCCAGGAACTGCTGACGCTGCAAGCCAGCCTGTTCCAGCCCCTGGCCGAGAAGACCGCCGCCTACAGCCGTCACCTGTACGACATCGCCCAGGGCACCGGCGCCGAATTCGGCAAGGCGTTCGAATCGAAGGCTGTCGAAGCCCAGCAGAACTTCGCTGGCCTGGTCGACAGCGCCGCCAAGAACGCACCCGCCGGTTCGGAGACCGCCGTCGCCGTGATGAAGAGCGCCGTGGCCGCCGCCAACAACGCCTTCGAATCGGTCCAGAAGGCCGTCAAGCAGGCTTCCGACGTCGCCGAAGCCAACTTCCAGGCCGTCCAGAACACGGCCGTCAACGCCGCCAAGACGACCTCGCAGACCGCTTCGCGCAAGCGCTGAGCGAACGCGACGGGTTCTTCCCGTCACGTCTGCGCACACTGACCGCACGTCCCTGGGGGATGCGGTCCGGGCCCCGACTCCGGTCGGGGCCTTTGTCGTTCTGGGGTCACGCAAGGCGCATGCGCGGCAGTTCCCCGACGGGGCCGCTTCGATAATCGCCGCTCCGACCAACACCTCAGGAGACAGACAGATGCAGATCGAAGACCGGGTATTTCTGATCACGGGCGGGGCCTCGGGCCTGGGCGAAGGCACGGCGCGTCTGCTGGCCGCGAAGGGCGCCAGGGTGGTGATCGCCGACATGCAGGTGGACAAGGGCGAAGCCGTGGCGCGCGACATCGGCGGCGTCTTCGTGCGTTGCGACGTGACCCAGGAGGCCGACGGACAGGCCGCCGTGGAGACGGCGCGGCAGCAGGGCAAGCTGGTCGGCCTCGTCAACTGCGCCGGCATCGCGCCGGCCGAGAAGGTGGTCGGCAAGAACGGACCGCATGCCCTGGCCTCGTTCAGCCGGGCCGTGACCATCAACCTCATCGGCAGCTTCAACATGATCCGCCTCGCCGCCGATGCGATGGCGAGGAACGAGCCCGAGTCCACCGGCGAGCGCGGCGTCCTGATCTCCACCGCCTCGGTGGCGGCCTACGACGGCCAGATCGGCCAGGCGGCCTACAGCGCCTCCAAGGGCGGGATCGTGGGCATGACGCTGCCGATCGCCCGCGACCTGGCTCGCAGCGGCATCCGCAACATGACGATCGCACCGGGCATCTTCGGCACGCCGATGCTCTTCGGCATGCCGCAGGAGGTGCAGGACGCCCTGGCCGCCAGCGTGCCGTTTCCGTCGCGCCTGGGCACGCCCGACGACTACGCGAAGCTCGCCCTCCACATCATCGAGAACGACATGCTCAACGGCGAAGTGATCCGCCTCGACGGCGCGATCCGCCTGGCGCCGCGCTGAGGCGGCGCGGCGACCGGACGCCATCGGCATGGCGCCGCGTCTCAGGCCGTCGCGGCGTCCGGCACGGCGGCCGCCCGCTGGCGATCCAGCCTCTCGTAGTGCGCGATGACCTGGGCGCCGAACAGCACCAGCGTGGCGGCGATCTCCAGGCTCAGCAGCACCACGATTGCGGTGGTGAGGGAGCCGTACACCACGTTGACCTGCGACAGCGTCGAGAAATACCAGACCAGCACCCGGCGCGTGATTTCCCACAGCAGGGTCGCCGTGATGCCGCCGACCAGCGCGTGGCGCAGCGACAGGCGCCCCACCGGCATCACCATGTAGAGCGAGGTCAGCAGGAAGATCTCCCCGCCCAGGCCCAGCAGGTAGAGCAGCAGGCCCGAGACGCCGGACATCGACCAGCTGTACCCCAGCAGCTCCACGCGTTCCTGGCCGATGATCTGCAGCGCCCCCGACACCAGCGTGACCAGCAGCAGGCCGAAGCACAGGCTCAGGATGTAGAGGTACGGCATCACCGCCGAGATCAGGAAATGCCTGGACCGGTCGGCCTTGCGATGCTTGAAGATCACCGACATGGCGCTCTCCAGCACCGTGAAGGCGAGCGAACTGAAGAAGATCATCGTCACCAGCAGCACCGGACCGAGCACGTCGCGATGCGCCAGGAAGTTCGACAGCTCGACGATGATGGCGCGCGACTGGCCCGGCAGCAGCCATTCGAGATAACGCCCGATGGTGGCCAGCAGCTCGCGCTGGTCGATGAAGTGCGACAGCGCGATCACGCTGACGATGAGCAGCGGCACCATCGACAGCAGCGCGTAGTAGGCCACCGCGCCGGCCAGCAGCAGGCCCTGGTTGGCGCGGAAGCTCTTGAGGGATTCCCAGAGGAATCGCAGCGGGTGGCGCAGCAGCGGGTCGTCGAGACGGAGGAATCTGCGGATCATGCAGTGCGCGGGCGGACGGATTGGGAACGGTGGCGGGCCCGACGAGTATGCCGCCCGGGTGTGTCGGCGCGATGGCTTGCGTATGATTTGCCGCTCCGCGCCTACATGTCCATCCCTCAATCATTCATCCAGGAACTGATCGCACGCGCCGACGTCGTGGAGATCGTCGGGCGCTACGTGCAGCTGCGCAAGGCCGGCGCCAATTTCATGGGCCTGTGCCCGTTCCATGGCGAGAAGTCGCCCTCGTTCTCGGTCAGCCCGACCAAGCAGTTCTATCACTGCTTCGGCTGCGGCGTGCATGGCAACGCCATCGGCTTCCTGATGGAGCATGCCGGAATGGGCTTCGTCGAGGCGGTGCACGACCTGGCCGGGCAGTACGGCCTGCAGGTGCCCGAGGACGATGCCTCGCCCGAGGAACGGGCCCGCGCCGCCGGCCAGCGCGAGAAGCAGGCCACGCTCACCGATGTGCTGGAGAAGGCCGGCGACGCCTATCGCCGCCACCTGCGCCAGTCGCCCGGCGCCATCGACTACCTCAAGGGACGCGGCGTGTCCGGCGAGATCGCCAGGCAGTTCGGCATCGGTTATGCCCCCGCCGGCTGGCGCAGCCTGGCGAGCGTGTTCCCGAGCTACGACGATCCCCTGCTCGCCGAGAGCGGACTGGTGATCGTCGGCGAGGACGACGAGGGCAAGCGCTACGACCGCTTCCGCGATCGCGTGATGTTCCCGATCCGCAACGTCAAGGGCGAGACCATCGGCTTCGGCGGTCGCGTGCTGGGCGACGAGAAACCCAAGTACCTGAACTCGCCCGAGACCCCGGTCTTCAGCAAGGGGCGCGAGCTCTACGGCCTGTTCGAGGCCCGCACCGCCTTCCGCCAGCTCGGCTACGCGCTGGTCACCGAAGGCTACATGGACGTCGTGGCCCTGGCGCAGCTGGGTTTCCCGAACGCCGTGGCCACGCTGGGCACCGCCTGCACGGCCGAGCACGTGCAGAAGCTCTTCCGCTTCACCGAATCGGTGGTCTTCGGCTTCGATGGCGACGCCGCCGGCCGGCGTGCCGCGCGCAAGGCGCTCGACGGCGCCCTGCCCTATGCCAGCGACGTGCGCAGCATCAAGTTCCTGTTCCTGCCGGCCGAGCACGATCCCGACAGCTACATCCGGGAGTTCGGCGCCGAGGGCTTCGCCCGCTGCATCGCCGAGGCGACGCCCCTGAGCCGCTTCATGCTGGAGGCGGCGCGCGAGGGCTGCGACCTCGGCAGCGCCGAGGGCCGCGCCCGCATGGCGAGCAATGCGCGGCCCCTGTGGAGCGCGCTGCCGGAGGGCGCGCTCAAACGGCAGTTGCTCGGGGAGATCGCCGAGACGGTGCAGCTCGGCGCCGCCGAACTGACCGAGCTGTGGGGCGCCGTCGCGACATCGCGCCGGGGCGCGGCGCCAGCCCGGCAGGCGACGCGCCGCGACGATGGCCCCGACGACCAGGGCGGCCATGGGGGCTATGGCGGCTCCGACCCCGACCTGCGCCACGACAGCGGTCCCGGCTGGGAGGACACGACCGACCATCGCGCCGCGCCGCGCCGGGGCGGCGGGCGGTCCGGGTCGTCCTCCCGGGCGCCGGCGCGCGCCCGGGCCCTGCCGCCGAGCCGGCACGACGTCGCGGCGCGATTGCTGCTGTCGAACATGGCCGAATGGGAAGCCCTGTCGCACGAACTGCACGACCTGCTGTGCGGCCTGCGCGGCGAGCACGGCCTGCTGTTCCGCTGGCTCGACAGCCAGTTGCACGAGCATGGCGTGCAGGCCTGGGCGGCCTTGCGCGAGGGCCTGCGCGGCCAGTCCTTCGAAGCCCTGGCCGAGCGCCTGATGACCCATCCCGATGGCGATCCGGTGCGCGAGGCGGAGGGCGAGCCGGCCGTCGACGCCGCGCGCGAACTGCGCAACGTGCTCGACTTCATGCTCGACGACCTCCTCAAGGCCCAGCAGAGTGAAGCCATCGCGGCGGCGGAGACCGATCCGCTGGCGCTCGACCGCTACCGGGCGCTGGAGAAGCGCCGTCTCGAACTGCGCCAACGCCTGAAACCCGCCACCGGCGGAATGTAACGATGCGTAGCAGGCACCCCCCGGGTGCCTTGAAATTGTGCACACCGCTATAATTTGTGGCTTCGCTGATCGCGAAACCAGGCAAGAGCGACAGCAGCACCTCCGGGCCGGCCCCATGCGCAATGCATTTCCCACAGGGAAACGGGCCAATACACCGCAAGGACTGCACTCCAAATGTTCGCCCGACATCTTGCCGTTGGCCGTCGATGGCTCGAGGAACGCGGTGCTCCGCGTTCTCTCGTGTTTCCTCGCTCTCCGTGTCCGTCCCCGCGCCGGGTGAGTGGCGCCTGATTCCGCTTGTCCATTCTTGTCGTACGAGGTTCCATGACCAGTCCAAAGAAGCCTGCCGTGTCCGCCGTCCCCGCACCCGTCGCGGACCCAACGTTGAAAGCAGCCGCAACGGCAGCACCTGTGAAGGGTGCCTCCGCAAAGAAGGCGAATGCGACAACCCAAGTGAAAACCGTGCCCACCAAAACCCCGTCCGCCGATCTCTCGAAATCCGCCGTCAAGGCCGCCCCCGTCGCCGCCGACACTGCCACCGCCGCAGTGCCTGCCAAGAAGGTCGGCCGTCCGCCCAAGGCCGCCGCCGCCGATGCGCCCACCACCGGCGCCAAGCGCGGCCGCAAGCCCAAGGGCGCCTCCGAACCGTCGAGCGATGTCGACCTGTCGGACATCGAGGACGAGCTCGTCGGCGACGAGCCCGCGGCCACGGGCACCGCCGGCTCGACCGAGGAGAAGGTCAAGCCGCTGCGCATGAAGATCAGCAAGGCGAAGGAACGCGCGCTGATGAAGGAATTCGGTCTCGACGAGACCGTGCTGTCTGAAGAGGACATGGCCAAGCGCCGCTCGCGCCTGAAGACCCTGATCACCCTGGGCAAGACCCGTGGCTACCTGACGCAGGGCGAGATCTCCGACCACCTGCCCGACAAGCTGGTCGACGCCGAGACCATGGAAGTCGTGGTCACCATGCTCAACGACCTGGGCGTGGCCGTCTACGAGCAGACGCCCGATGCCGAGACGCTGCTGCTCAACAACACCGCTCCCACCGCGACCACCGTCGAGGAGGCCGAGGAGGAAGCCGAAGCGGCGCTGTCCACCGTCGACAGCGAATTCGGCCGCACGACCGACCCGGTGCGCATGTACATGCGCGAGATGGGCACGGTCGAGCTGCTCACCCGCGAAGGCGAGATCGAGATCGCCAAGCGCATCGAGGGCGGCCTGATGGCCATGATGGAGGCGATTTCCGCCTCGCCCTCCACCATCGCCGCCATCCTGGAGATGGCCGCCACGATCCGCGACGGCAAGGTCGTCATCTCCACCATCGTCGATGGCTTCTCCAATCCCAACGAAGCCGACGACTACGTGGCCGAGGAGGACTTCGACGAGTTCGACGAGGAGGACGACGACGATGGCAAGGGCGGCTCCAAGGCGCTGACCAAGAAGCTCGAGGAACTCAAGCGCGACGCGCTCGAGCGCTTCGACCGCATCGCCTCCATGTTCGAGAAGATCCACCAGATCTACGAGAAGGAAGGCTATGGCACGCCGGCGTACCTGAAGGCCCAGCAGGCGATGTCGGACGAGCTGATGACCATCCGCTTCACCGCCAAGACCATCGAGAAGCTGTGCGACCTGGTGCGCGCCCAGGTCGACGACGTGCGCAAGAAGGAGCGCGAGCTGCGCCGCATCATCGTGGACAAGTGCGGCTTCCCGCAGGAGGACTTCATCCGCGACTTCAGCGGTTTCGACAAGAACGGCAATCGTGTCGCTTCGAACCTGCTCAACCTGAAGTGGGTCGAGAAGCAGGCCGCCGCCGGCAAGCCATGGAGCACGGTACTGGCGCGCAACATCCCGCCGGTGCAGGAACTGCAGCAGAAGCTCGCCGACATCCAGTCGAGCGTGGTGGTGCCGCTGACGCAGCTGAAGGACATCAACAAGCGCATGAACGACGGCGAGCGCTCGTCGCGCGATGCCAAGAAGGAGATGATCGAGGCCAACCTGCGCCTCGTGATCTCGATCGCCAAGAAGTACACCAACCGCGGCCTGCAGTTCCTCGACCTGATCCAGGAAGGCAACATCGGCCTGATGAAGGCGGTCGACAAGTTCGAATACCGTCGCGGCTACAAGTTCTCGACCTATGCGACGTGGTGGATCCGCCAGGCCATCACCCGCTCGATCGCCGACCAGGCGCGCACCATCCGCATCCCGGTGCACATGATCGAGACCATCAACAAGATGAACCGCATCTCGCGTCAGCATCTGCAGGAGTTCGGCTTCGAGCCCGACGCCGGCATCCTGGCCGCCAAGATGGAGATCCCGGAAGACAAGATCCGCAAGATCATGAAGATCGCCAAGGAGCCGATCTCCATGGAGACCCCGATCGGCGACGACGACGATTCGCACCTGGGCGACTTCATCGAGGACAGCAGCAACACGGCGCCCATCGAGGCGGCGATGCAGGCCGGCCTGCGCGACGTGGTCAAGGACATCCTCGACTCGCTTACGCCGCGCGAGGCCAAGGTGCTGCGCATGCGCTTCGGCATCGAGATGTCGACCGACCACACGCTGGAGGAAGTCGGCAAGCAGTTCGACGTCACGCGCGAGCGCATCCGCCAGATCGAGGCCAAGGCCCTGCGCAAGCTCAAGCATCCGTCGCGTTCGGACAAGCTGCGCAGCTTCATCGATACACTTTGAGCCCTCCCCCAGGCTTGCCCACTTCGTGTGGCAGCGCCACCCCCCTCAGCCGGGGGCGACACCAGCGGCCGGGCATCGCCCGTTCCGCGGTGTCCCCGGACATGCAGCAAAGCGCCTACGGGCGCTTTGCTGCTTTTGAGGCAGGGTACGACCTTGCCGGTCCACCGACGAGAACAGACAGGAAGACGACTTCATGAATCCCGATGCCCAGACCCTTTGGAAGGCGCCGCGCTGGGCGTTGGCGGTACTGCTGGCGGTGCTGGGCATGCTGGGGCCGTTCTCGATCGACACCTACATCCCGGCGTTCTCGGGCATCGCGACCTCGATCGGCGCGACGCCGGTGGAGATGCAGCAGACGCTCTCGGCCTACCTGTTCGGCTTCGCGTTCATGAACCTGTTCCATGGCGCGCTCTCGGACAGCTTCGGGCGCCGGCCGGTGGTGCTCGCCGGGCTCGCCGTCTTCACCCTGGCCTCGCTCGGCTGCGCGCTGTCCCAGACCATCGGCCAGCTGGTGTTCTTCCGCGCCATGCAGGGCCTGTCGACCGGGGCCGGCATCGTGGTCTCGCGCGCCGTGATCCGCGACATGTTCCCGCCGGCCGAGGCGCAGAAGGTGATGAGCCAGGTCACGATCTACTTCGGCGTTGCGCCGGCCATCGCGCCGATCGTCGGTGGCTTCCTGTTCGTGCATGCCGGCTGGCACGCGGTGTTCTGGTTCCTGGTGGCGGTCGGGGTGGTGCTGTTCGTCGCCAACTGGAAGCTGCTGCCGGAGACCCTGCACCTCGACCAGCGCCAGCCGTTCGCGCCGCGCCCGCTGATGCGCGGCTATCGCGAGCTGTGCTCGGATCCCCGCTTCCTGCTGCTGGCGCTCGCCAGTGGCGTGCCGTTCAACGGCATGTTCCTCTACGTGCTCTCGGCGCCGGCCTTCCTGGGCGATCTGCTGGGCCTGCCGCCGACACGCTTCTTCTGGTTCTTCCTGCTCACCATCGGCGGCATCATGGGCGGTGCCTGGGTCAGCGGGCGCATGGCCGGCAAGGTGCCGCCCAAGCGGCAGATCCGCCATGGCTTCCTGATCATGGCCGTCGTGTCGGTCGTCAACATCGCGGTGCATGCCGTCTTCCCGCCGCATCCGGTGTGGTCGCTGCCGCCGGTGGCGATCTTCGCCTTCGGCTGGGCCATGATGGTGCCGGCCGTCACGCTGCTGGTGCTCGACCTGCATCCCGAGCGTCGCGGCATGGCCTCGTCGCTGCAGGCCGTGATCGGCTCGACCGCCAATGGCCTGGTCGCCGGCGCCGTGGCGCCGCTGGTGATGCATTCGGCGATCGGGCTGGCGCTGACGTCGGCCCTGATGCTCGGCGTCGGCCTGGTGTCGTGGTCGTGGCTGCACCGGCGCTGGCCGGCCATCGGCAGATGAGCTCCTGCTCGGCCTCGCGCCGGTCGCGGCGCGTCAGGAAGCCTGGCGCCTGATGGCGTGATGGCGGCCGGTGCCGCGGCCGATGACGTGGTCCTGCGCAAGCACGTCGCCGGGCGCGTGCTCGGGCTGGCCGGCGATGCGGTCGTAGAGCGGGCCGAAGTCGATGCGGGCGAGATCGAGCAGCTGCGGCAGGCCGTCGATGACGAAATAGGTTTCCTGGAAGTCGTCGATGCGGTAGCGGGTGCGCAGGACGCGTTCGAGGTCGAAGGCGATGCGGTTGGGCGAGGGATCGTCGAGCGCGAAGACGCTCTCGGCATACGACGAGGCGATGCCCGCGCCGTAGATGCGCAGGCCGCCGGCCTGCCGCACGAGCCCGAACTCCACCGTGTACCAGTAGGCCCGCGCCAGCTTGTCGAGCACGCCCAGTTCCCGGGCCCGCAGGCCACCGACGCCATAGGCCTGGATGTAGTCGGCGATCGACGGGTCCATCAGCATCGGCACATGGCCGAAGACATCGTGGAAGACATCGGGCTCCTCCAGGTAGTCGAGCTGATGCGCGCCGCGGATGAAGTTGCCGGCCGGGAAGCGCCGGTTCGCCAGATGCTCGAAGAAGACCTCGTCGGGCACCAGCCCCGGCACCGCCACCACCTGCCAGCCGGTGCGCTGCATGAGCACCGCGCTGAGCTCGACGAAGTCGGGGATGCAGTCGGCGCCGATCGGCAGCTGCTCCATGCCGGCGACGAACTCGTCGCAGGCGCGGCCCGGCAGCAGTTTCGTCTGGCGCTCGAACAGGGTCCGCCAGACCGCGTGGTCGGCGTCGGTGTAGCGCTCCCAGCCCTGGTCGATGGTCCAGTCCGGCCGCTGCGGCGCGATGGCGGTGCCGGCGGCCAGTCCGTGCTTAGGCGAATCCGCGCCCTTGTCGATCACCCGTGTGTCCATGACGCGCTCCTTGCCGGGCCGGGCCGTCAGGCGGGGTCGGTCTCGAGGACGCCGCGGCGGATCTGGTCGCGCTCGAGGGATTCGAACAGGGCCTTGAAGTTGCCCTCGCCGAAGCCCTCGCGATAGTCGCCCCGGCGTTCGATGAACTCGAAGAACACCGGCCCCAGCATCGGCGTCGAGAAGATCTGCAGCAGCAGCCGGGGCTGGCCGCCTTCGGTGGTGCCATCCATCAGGATGCCGCGCGCCTGCAGCGCCGGCACGTCCTGGCCATGGCCCGGCAGGCGGCTCTCCAGCATCTCGTAGTAGATGTCGTTGGGCGCGGTGGCGGTCTGCACACCGGCCAGGGCCAGACTGTCGACCGCGTCCTTGAGGTTGTCGCAGATCAGCGCGATGTGCTGGATGCCCTCGCCGTTGAACTGCATCAGGAATTCCTCGATCTGGCCGCCGCCCTTCTTCGACTCCTCGTTCAGCGGGATGCGGATCTGGCCGTCGGGCGCCGTCATGGCCTTGGAGGTCAGGCCGGTGTATTCGCCGGAGATGTCGAAGTAGCGGATCTCGCGGAAGTTGAAGAGCCGCTCGTAGAAGTCGGCCCAGAAGGTCATGCGGCCGCGATAGACGTTGTGCGTCAGGTGATCGATGAGCTTGAGGCCATGGCCGACCGGATGGCGCTCGACGCCGTCGATGAATTCGAAGTCGATGTCGTAGATCGACTTGCCGTCCTCGAAGCGGTCGATGAGGTAGAGCGGCGCGCCGCCGATGCCCTTGATCGCCGGCAGGCGCAGCTCCATGGGTCCGGTGGCGACCTCGAGGGGCTGGGCGCCGAGCTCCAGCGCGCGCTCGTAGGCCTTGTGCGAGTCCTTGACGCGGAACGCCAGGCCGCAGGCCGACGGACCGTGCTCGGCCGCGAAGTAGGCCGCCGGGCTGCGGGGTTCGCGGTTGAGGATGAAGTTGATGTCGCCCTGGCGGTAGAGCACGACGTCCTTGGAACGGTGCTTGGCCACGAGCGTGAAGCCGAGCTTCTCGAACACCGGCTCCAGCAGGCCGGGCGTGGGCGAGGCAAACTCGACGAATTCGAAGCCTTGCAGGCCCATGGGGTTGTCGAACAGATCGGCCATCGTCGTCTCCAGAAATTGTGCGCGGGTGCGGGTGGGGGGTTGTCTTCGAATGCTAGGCGCTCGCGGCACACGATTCCTGCAACTTTCGGCGCTGGCGCTTCGATGATCACAGGATTCCTGCAAAATCGGAGTCATGAACGCTCCGGTCGAACTCGATGCCATCGATCTGCGCGTGCTTCGCGCGCTGCAGAGTCACGGTCGCGCGACCTACGACGAACTCGCCGCGCAGATCAGCCTGTCGGCCTCGGCCACCCTGCGGCGCGTCAAGCGGCTGGAGGAAGCCGGCGTGATCCAGGGCTATGTCGCCCTGCTGCGGCCCGAGCGCGTCGGCCTGCCGCTGATGGCCTACATCAACGTGCGGCTGGAAAAGCACACCGAGAGCCACAAGCGCAATCCGATGGATGCGTTCCGCGCCTCGATCCAGGCCTGGCCCGAGGTGGTCGAATGCGCCTCGCTGACCGGCGACATGGACTATCTGCTGCGCGTGGTGGTGGCCGACATGGCCCACTACTCGCGCTTCGTGATGGACACGCTGCTCAAGCATCCCAGCGTGCAGGACTGCAAGACCAGCTTCGTGCTCGACCGCGTGAAGACGACCACCGCGCTGCCGATCTGAACAGCCGGGGGCGTCGCCCGCGCCGGCGCGCGCGCCTCAACCGCCGCCGGCCACGCCCAGCCAGCGCGCCAGCAGGTCGGGCCGCGCCGCCAGCGCCGCCGCCGTCGAGGCATGGACGACCCGGCCGCGATCGAGCACCAGGGCCTGGTCGGCGATGGCGAGCACCGCCTGCGGATGCTGCTCGACCACGATGGCCGCCAGTCCCTCGTCGCGCGTGAGTCGCGCGATGGCCGCCAGCAATTCCGCCGCCAGGACCGGCGCCAGGCCCTCGAGCGGCTCGTCGAGCAGCAGCAGGCGGGGCTCGAGCATCAGTGCCCGGCCCACCGCCAGCATCTGCTGCTCGCCGCCGGAGAGCTGGCCGCCGAGGTGGTCGCGGCGCTCGGCCAGGCGCGGGAACAGCGCATAGACGCGCGCGGGCGTCCAGGCCGGGGCGCCACCGCGCCTGCCGGACACCGGCCGCGCGACCGCCGTCAGGTGCTCCTGCACCGTCAGCGAGGCGAAGATGCCGCGCTCCTGCGGCACCCAGCCGAGGCCCAGCGCCGCGCGCCGGTGCGAGGCGAGCGCATGCAGCGCGACGGGCGCGGCGTCGCGGGCGGCGTCGTGCCACAGGATGCGGCCGCCGCGCTGGCGGGCGGCGCCGGCGAGCGTGTCGACCAGCGTCGTCTTGCCGGCGCCATTGCGCCCGAGCAGCGCCAGCGTGCGGCCGGCCTCCAGCGTGAAGTCGATGGCGTGCAGCACGATCGCGTCGCCATGGCCGGCGGCGAGCGCCTCCACGCGCAACAGCGGTGGCAGCGGCGCGGCGCCGGCCCGCGCGGACGGCGCGGGCGTGGGCAGGAGCGCGGGGACGGGCACGGATGCCGACGTTGTTGCCGATGCCGATGCCGATCGCGCCCGCGCCGGCGGCGCGACGAGGGCAGCCGTGCCGGCGCCGGTGGCGCCAGCGCCGCCCGGACCCAGGTACACCGCCCGGACCCGGGGATCCGCCGCGATCGAGGCCGGATCGCCTTCGGCGAGCACCCGCCCCTCGGCCATCACCGTGATGCGATGCGCGAAACGGAACACCAGATCCATGTCGTGCTCCACCAGCAGCACCGCCACGTCAGGCGGCAGGGCCGCGAGCGTGTCCAGCAGCAGCTCGCGCTCGGCCGCCGGCACGCCGGCCATGGGCTCGTCGAGCAGCAGCACGCCAGGCTCGCAGGCCAGCGCCAGCGCGATCTCCAGCAGGCGGCGCCGGCCATAGGCCAGTTCGCGCACCGGCCGGTCGGCATCGTCGCGCAGGCCCAGGCGGTCGAGCAGCAGTGCCGCGCGGTCCGCCGCCGCCGGAGGCCGCCCCGCGTCCGATCGCGCCTCCTTCCTCGCGCCCGGGCCCACGCCCGGGCCCGGACCGCGCGCGCGCGTCGCGGCGAGTTCCAGCGTCTCGCGCGCCGTGAGACCGTCGAACAGCGAGCCGATCTGGAACGAGCGCACCAGGCCCCGGGCGACGCGCGCGTGCGGCGGCAGGCGCGTGATGTCCGCGCCACCGAGCACGATGCGCCCGGCGTCGGGCGCCAGTTCGCCACCCAGCAGGTTCATCAGCGTGGTCTTGCCGGCGCCGTTCGGGCCGATGAGGGCATGCCGCGCGCCCCGGCGCAGTTCGAGCGCGACAGCGCTCGCCGCCATGACGCCGCCCAGCCGCACGCCCAGCCCGTGGCAGGCCAGCACGATGTCGTCGGCCGGGACCGCCATGCCGGGCGCAGGAGGCGCGTGGGGCGCATGCGAGGAACGGGTCATGGTCGGCGAGCCCGTCCCGCCGGTCTCGGGCGGGTCGGACGGCTCGGGCGATCGGGATGGCCCGGCTGGCGGGGGTGCCGCGCGCCGGAAGCACCCGCGCAGCCGCAGCAGCCGGTCGCGCAGGCCCAGCGCCAGCAGCACCAGCGCCAGGCCGGTCCAGAACATGCCGTCCTGCGGCGCCACCGACGCCAGCGCGTCCTGCAGCAGCTTGAAGACGATGGCGCCCGCGATGCCGCCATGGAGCCAGCCCGCGCCGCCGATCACCAGCATCAGCAGCACGTCGGCCGAACGCTCGAAGGACAGGACGTCGAGCGAGGCGAAGCCGGTGGTCTGGGTCAGCAGCGCGCCGGCCGCGCCGGCCACCCCGGCGGCGACGGTGTAGGCGATGGCGAGATGGCGCGCCGTCGGAATGCCGATGGCCTCGGCGCGCCGCCGGTTGTCGCGGATCGCCCGCAGCGCGACGCCGAAGGACGAACGCACCAGCCGGCGCAGCGCCACGAACAGCAGCAGCGCGACCGTCAGCGCATACCAGGCCGCCGTGCGGCCATCGAGATCGAAGGTGAAGCCACCGGGCAGCGCGCCCATCGCCACGCCCTGCAGGCCGTCGGCGCCGCCGGTCACGCCGGCCAGGGCGTTGGCGAGTTCGAGCAGCAGCGCGGCGGTGCCCAGCGTCACCATCAGGCGCGTCAGGTCGCTGCCGCGCAGCACGCTCGGGCTGGCGAGGGCGCCGCAGCCGGTCGCCAGCGCCGTCGCCAGCGCCAGGCCGGCCAGCGGGTCGGGCGTCAGGTGCTTGGCGCACAGTCCCGCCGCGTAGGCGCCGATGCCGAAGAACGCCGCGTGGCCCAGCGACACGATGCCGGCATACCCGAGGACGAGATCGAGCGAGAGCGCGAACAGCGCGACGATGGCGATCTCGCCCACCAGCGGCGCCTGCAGGGGCAGCACGGCGGGCAACGCCAGGGCCAGGGCCCCGGCCGCGATCTCCCAGGCCCACCACCGGCGCGCCGGCCGTCGCCGGGCGCTCATGGCCGGCCTCCGGCGGCGAACAGGCCGCGCGGGCGCCACATCAGCAGCGCGATCATCAGCAGGTAGACCGGCGCGCCACCCAGTGCCGGAATGAAGTACTTGCCCGCCACGTCGGCGATGCCCAGCAGCAGCGCGGCGCGCAGCGGGCCGGTGACCGATGCCGTGCCGCCCAGCGCCACCACGATCAGGAACGGCACCATGCAGCGCAGCGGGAACGTCGGGTCGATGCCGACGATCTCGGCGCCCAGGGCGCCGCCCAGGCCGGCCAGTCCCGCGCCCAGGGCGAAGGTGACGGAGAACAGGCGGCCGACGTCGATGCCCAGCCCGGCCGCCACGCGCGGGTCGTCGACGGCGGCGCGCAGGCGGCTGCCGAAGCGC
This sequence comes from Variovorax sp. PEI5, assembly GCF_056679935.1. Lineage (NCBI taxonomy): Bacteria > Pseudomonadati > Pseudomonadota > Betaproteobacteria > Burkholderiales > Comamonadaceae > Variovorax > Variovorax sp. PEI5. The sequence continues at coordinate 96,698 of NZ_CM155257.1, read as the reverse complement.
GTGCGCATCCAGCCCCACTGGAGCATCGCCGCCAGCACCGCGCACACCCCGATCACGAACAGGCGGTAGTGGCCCATCGACAGCCGCCAGGCGCCCTCGCCCCATTCGGTGCGGCCGGCCAGCCAGGCCGGCAGGTCGAGGTGGCGCGGCATCGAGCCGGCGAAGCGGTCGGCCAGCGCCACGGCCATGAACACCAGGCCGATCGAGAACAGCACCTGGTCGAGGTGCGGGCGCCGTCGCATCGGCCGGTAGAGCGTGCGTTCCAGCAGCAGGCCGGCCAGGGCGGCGACCGCGAAGGCCAGCGGCAGCACCACCAGGAACGGCAGCCCCGCCGAGCGCATGGCGGCCACCGCGACATAGCCACCGGCCATGGCGAACGCGCCATGCGCCAGATGGATGAAGTTCATCAGGCCGAGCGTGACGACCAGGCCCAGGGCCATGACGAACAGCAGCATGCCGTAGGCGACACCGTCGAAGAGCAGGGTCAGCATGGGAACGGGAGGATCAAAACGGTGGAGGACGGAAGCGATGGAAGGCCGCGTTCGCCCGGCGCGATCGGAAAACGACGCATCGGAGGACCCGAGCGTAAGCGCTGCGGCGCGCGCGTTAACCTCGCGGCCGATGACCCCTCTGTTCCTGGCCTGGCTGCCCTCCCCGTCGCAGCACTTCCTCGTCGTGGCGATCGCGCTGCTGGTCTACGTCGTCACGACGCGGGTCCGCCGCGAACAGCGTCCGCCGACGACGGCCATCGCCTGGGTCATGGGTCTGGTGCTGATGCCCTATGTCGCATTGCCGGGCTATCTGCTGTTCGGACAGCGCAAGCTGCGTCCGGTCGGGCTGCCGCGCCCGCCGCGCGCCCGCGTCGCTGTGCACTGGGCGGCCGAGCTGATCGAGAGCTTCGGGCTGGCGGCGCCCTCGCCCTGCCGCACCCGCTTCCATGCCGATGGCGCCGCCGCGCGCGACGCCTTGTGGCGCGTGATCGACGGCGCGCGCAGCCGCATCGATGTCTGCACCTTCATCATCGGCGACGACGCGCTGGGCGCCGAGGCCGTCGAACGCCTGGCGCGGCGCGCGCGCGAGGGCGTGCGCGTGCGCCTGCTGCTCGACGGCTTCGGCGCCCTCATGCTGCCGCGTGACCGCCTCGACGCCCTGCGCGCGGCCGGCGCCGAGGTGACCGTCTTCCGCCCCTTGCTGAGCCTGCGGCGCAGCGGCCCGCGCAACCTGCGCAACCACCGCAAGATGCTCATCGCCGACGACGGCCGCCTGTGGTCGGGCGGACGCAATCTGGCGGGCGAGTATTTCACCGGCAACGAGGCCTACCCGCAGCCATGGCGCGACCTGTCGTTCGACCTCGAGGGCGGCGTGGCGCACGCGGCGGCCCAGCAGTTCGACCACGACTGGCGCTCGGTGCGCCACGACGTCCCGCGCGACATCCCGGTGGCGCCCTCGGCGCCGGATGGCGACACCACGCTGCCGCTCGCGCAGTTCCTGCCCAGCGGACCGGACCAGACCGAGGACACCGCCAACTCGCTGCTCATCGACGCTTGCTTCCGCGCCGAGCATCGCGTGCTGGCGATCACGCCCTATTTCGTGCCCGACGACGGCCTGCGCAATGCCCTGCGGCTGGCGGCGCGGCGCGGCGTGCAGGTGACCATCGCCATGCCCCGGCAGTCGAACCACCGGCTGGCGGATTTCGTGCGGGCCCGCGCCATGCGCGACCTGGCGGCGGCGGGCGTGATCTTCCGGCTGCTGCCCTTCATGGCCCATGCCAAGGCGGTGGTGGTCGACGACACGCTGGCGCTGTGCGGCTCGATCAACCTCGACCTGCGCAGCCTGCTGCTCAACCACGAGGCCGCCGTCGTGTTCTATGGCGCCCGCGACATCGACTGGCTGGCCCAGTGGATCGAGACCACCGCCTCGGCCGGCGAGACCTTCCGCGCGCGCCGGCCGGGGGTCATGCGCGATCTGGCCGAGGGCCTGCTGCTGACCATCGCGTTCCAGTTGTGAGTCAGCGCCTGGGGGACTTCTTCCCGTCCTTCCCGTCCTTCCCGTCCTTGCCCTTCGTCTCCTTCTTCTTCCTTTCCTTGTCCTTCTTCCTGGCCTTCACGCCCGGTTTGCCATCCCGGTTCGGGTCGGCCGGCTCGGGCTTGTTGGCATAGCTGACGTTGCCCAGCCCGGTGCCGATGGTCAGGATCGCCCAGCGCTTGACGTCGCGCATGAACGGCAGCTCGCTCAGGCCCTGCACCACGGCGTCGTTGTGCATGCGCACCATGGTCGGGATGCCGCCGACGGTCGGCAGCTTCTTCTGCAGCTCGCTGGGCAGGTGGAAGGTGTCGCTCTCCCAGTTGCCCGGCAGGTTCTGCGTGCCGCGCGCGATGGAGCCGTCCTTGCGGATCTGGCCCGGGCAGGCGATGCCGATGAAGGGCGCCAGGCTCAGGCCCTCGGCGTCGCAATGCTCGATGAGCTCCTGCAGCATCGTCGCCAGCCGGTCGACCAGCGCGCTGCGGGTCGGCTTGTCGTCGGCGTGCCGCCACTTGCGGCGCTCCAGCACCTTGGCCTTGGAGAGGTCCTCGGCGCGCTTGCGACGCAGCTTGACGATGCCGCAGCGCAGGTTGGTGCCGCCGATGTCGACGGCCAGGATGGCATCGTGGTGGCGCAGCATCGCCGGCGGCACCAGGTGCACCCAGCCGATCAGGCCGCCGTCGTCCACCTCGTGCGACAGGCGGCCGAGCGGCACGTGGATGCGCTGGGCCTCCAGGATCACCGAGGCCTGCAGGATCGCGCGCTCGCCGACGTCGCTCTCCGGGAAGCCGCCGCCGATCACCACCCGCTCGACGCCCTTCCAGGACGGCTCGCGCAGGAAGCGCCGCGTCACGTGCGCGAGTTCGATGGCGAAGGCCTCGATCACGCCGTGCAGGATCTCGGCCGCCTCCGGGGGCTTGCCGTCGGCCAGGATGGCATCGAGCTCCTTCTTGCTGAAGTTGCGCGAGTGGCGGCGTCCGAAGGGATCGGGGCCGTCCTTCGGACGCTCCTTGCGCCACAGCTGCAGCATCTCGCGGAAGGCCGTCTGGCTGGCGCCGTCGCCCAGGAAGCCGTCCTTGTCGCGCAGCTGGAGGCTGTAGCCCTCGACCGTCACCAGGGGGAGTTCGCGCGCGCCGTGGACGTCGACGAGGGTGGCGTGGTCGGGGGGGCTGGATGCCATGGCGGGGGGTCTTTCGTCGTGGGGGTTTCGATGGGCAAGGTGGTCACGCGACCATGCCTCGACTGTCATGATGCACGCCTGCGGGCCGCATCGGTCCCGCGCACGACAGCCTGTAGGAAGTCGGCCTGACCGCGCCGGCGGCCCCGGCGGCAGCCCCTAAACTGCCGCGATGCCCGCGCCGCCCTCCCCTTCGACCGCACCGGCGCCTGGTGGCGGGCCGCGCGCCTGGGCAGGAAACATGGCGCGCGCGCTGCTGGTGGTCCTCGTGCTGCTGGTCGCGCCGGGCCGCGCCGGGCTGGCGCAGACGGCGGCTTCACCAATGGCCTCACCACCGGCCGCGGCGGCGTCCGAGGCCCTGCGCATCGGCTCCAAGCGCTTCACCGAGTCGTACATCCTGGCCGAGGTGCTGGCCCGGACGGCCGCCGCCAGCACGCCCGTGCCGCCGGTGCTGCGCCAGGGCCTGGGCAACACGGCCATCGTCTACGAGGCGCTGCGCTCCGGCGCCATCGATGTCTATGCCGAATACACCGGCACCATCGCGCTGGAGATCCTGAAGGGCGGCGCGGCGGATGCCGCCGCGCTCGCCCCGGCGGCATTGAATGCCGCGCTGGCGCCGCTCGGCCTGGGCGTCGCGGTGCCGCTGGGCTTCAACGACGGCTATGCGCTGGCGATGCGCGCGGCCGATGCCGACCGCCTGGGCGTGCGCACGCTGTCGGACCTGGCGGCCCATCCGGGGCTGCGGCTGGGCCTGTCGAACGAGTTCATCGGCCGCGCCGATGGCTGGCGCGGCCTGGCCGCGCGCTACGGGCTCGCGCAGCGGCCCACCGGCATCGACCACGGCCTGGCCTACGACGCCATCGCCGCCGGCCGCATCGACGTCATCGACATCTACACCACCGATGCCCGCATCGAGCACCTCGGCCTGCGCGTGCTGCAAGACGACCGGGCCTACTTCCCGCGCTACGACGCCGTGCTGCTGCACCGGCTGGACCTGCCCGCGCGCCAGCCGGCCGCCTGGGCCGCGCTGCGCACGCTCGAGGGCCGCATCGACGAGCGCGCCATGATCGCCATGAACGCGCGCGCCGAACTGGAGGGCGTGGCCTTCGACACCATCGCGCGCGACTTCCTCGCCGGTGGCGTGGCGCCGGACGCGCGCCGCGGCTTCACGGCGAAGCTCTTCGGCGCCGACCTCGGGCGGCTGGCGCGCGAGCACCTGCTGCTGGTGGCGGTGGCGGTCGGCCTGGCGATCCTGATCGGCGTGCCGGTGGCGGTGGCGGTGTTCGCGCACGCGCGCTGGCGGGCGCTGGCGCTGGGCCTGGCGAGCCTGCTGCAGACCGTGCCCTCGCTGGCGCTGCTGGCGGTGCTGATCTCGGCGCTGGGCGCCATCGGCACGCTGCCGGCGCTGATCGCGCTGACGCTCTATGCCCTGCTGCCCATCATGCGCAACACCGTCACCGGCTTGGACGAGGTGCCTGCTGGCGTGCGGCAGGCCGGCACCGCGCTGGGCCTGACGCGCCTGCAGAACCTGCGCCATGTGCTGCTGCCGATCGCGCTGCCCACGCTGGTGGCCGGCGTGCGCACGGCGACGGCGATCGCCATCGGCACGGCGACCATCGCCGCCTTCATCGGCGCCGGCGGCTTCGGCGAGCGCATCGTCACGGGCCTGGCGCTCAACGACCGCCAGCTGCTGATGGCCGGCGCATTGCCGGCGGCGGCGCTGGCGCTGGCGAGCGAATTGCTGTTCGAGGCCGGCGCGTGGCTCGTGGCGCGGCGCCGGCGCGGGCCGGTGGCGAGCGCCTGAAGCCGGCGCGGCCGCGACGGCCGCCGCCATGGCGTCGTCAGACCGGTGGCCGCACCGCCTGGCGCGCCAGCAGCCGCCAGGCGCCATCGGACTGCCGCTGCCAGACGCCGAGGACCTTGATCGCGACCTTGCCGGGCTTGCCCGCGTCGTTGGTGTCGGCCGTCAGGGTGTGGCGCACCACGGCGACGTCGCCGGTCACCCGGACGGTCTGGTCGCTGATGACCAGGGTGACGAAGTCGGACTTGCCATCCATCAGGTCGGCGATGAAGCTGGTCTTGGTGTCGACCCGGCCGCCCGAATGGCCATAGCTCAGGTCGTCGGCCACCAACGCGCCGAGCGCGGCGGGGGTCGGATCGATCATGGCGAGGCGCAGCCGCTCGGCGGCGGCGGTGACGGCGGCCGTCGCGGCCGTGGCCGTCGCGGTCGATGGCGCGCCGGCCATCGGCGCTGCCGCCATCGAGAGGCGCGGCATCTGGGCGCAACCGCCCGCGGCGGCGAGCGCCAGCGCGGTGGCGGCGATGAGGATGATCTTCTTGGGCATGGTGGTCGTCTCCTGTCGTTATGGATTCTTGGGGCACGCAGTGCGTGGCACGTGGCTGGCGCGACCGCCCCGGCGGATCGGCCGGGCGGACCCGGCTTTGGATGCGGTCCGGGTCCGGATGTGGATCAGGATCAGTCGAGCCGGATGTCGGCCTGCTTGACCACCGCCGCCCAGCGCGCGCGTTCCTTGTTGATGAACTGCTCCTCCTCCTGCGGCGTCATGGTCACGACCTCGGCGCCCTGTCCGGCCAGCCGCGAGCGGATGTCGGCCGAGCGGATGACGGCCACGAGTTCCTTGTTGAGCCGGTTGACGATGGCATCGGGCGTGCCGCGCGCCATCACGACGCCCTGCCAGGTGCCCGACTCGAAGCCGGTGACGCCCTGCTCGGCCAGCGTGGGCACGTCGCCGATCAGTGGCATGCGCGTGGCCTTGGAGACGCCCAGCACCTTGAGCCGGCCGGCCTGCACCTGCGGCAGCGTGGCGAGCATGCCGTTCATGAGCACCTGGGTTTGGCCGGAGACCGTGTCCTGGATCGCCTGCACGCCGCCCTTGTAGGGCACGTAGGTCCACTTGGCGCCGCTGGCGCGCTCCAGCGCCACGCCAGCCAGGTGCGGGGCGCTGCCCGATGCCGTGACGGCGAAGTTCAGGTCGCTGGTCTTCGACAGCGCCACCAGCTCCTTGAGGTTGCTGGCCTTGACCGAGGGATGCACCACCAGCAGGTGGGGCGAATAGGCCAGCATGGTCACGCCGCGCAGGTCCTTGGACGGGTCGAAGGACAGCCGCGTGTAGACCGACGGACTGATCGCCAGCGCGCCGACATCGCACAGCAGGATGGTGTAGCCGTCGGGCGCCGACTTGGCGACATAGTCGGCGCCGAGGTTGCCGTTGGCGCCGGGCTTGTTCTCCACCAGCACCGTCGTCTTCAATGCCTCGGCCAGGGGCTGCGAGATGGCGCGCGCGATGATGTCGGACGAGCCGCCCGGCGGATAGGGCACCACGATGCGCAGCGGCTTCGAGGGCCAGGGCGCGGGCTGGGCCAGCGTGGCGAACGGTGTCGCCAGGCAGGCGGCGGCGAGGCAGCCGGCGCCGAGATGGCGGCGGGAAAGTTTCACGGTCATGGGTGGGTCTCCTGATGAGGCTCGGGGGCCGAAAATCGACGGATCGCTTGAGTGATCAGTCATCGTATGACTTAACCGGAATGGCAGCGCAACAGGACTTTCCCTGAGCACTCAGACCTCCGGCATGGACGACCGGGCGGCCGCGACCGGCCCGGTGGCCGCATCGCCCGCCTCGCCGGTGCGCGCCGCCTGCTGCGACAGCCGCAACCGCTCGCGGCTGTTGGTCAGATGGATGCGCATCGCCGCCCGCGCCGACTCGGCATCGCGGCGCGCGATGGCGGCGTGGATCTCCTCGTGCTCGCGGTTCACGCGGCTCAGGTAGGCCTGGCCGCTCGCGTGGTCGCGGATGGCCTTGATGCGCGTGCGCGGGATGATCGTGCGGCCGAGGTGCGACAGGATGTCGGCGAAATACGGGTTGCCGGTCGACTGGGCGATCTGCAGGTGGAAGCGGAAGTCGGCCTCCACCGTGTCGTGCCCGAGCGCGACGTTGCGCTCGAATTCGTCGAGCGCCGCGCGCAGGGCCTGGAGCTGCTCGGCGCTGCGGCGCGCGGCGGCCAGCCCGGCTGCCTCGGTCTCCAGGCTGATGCGCAATTCCAGCACCGCCAGCACGTCGACCGAGGTCGCGATGTCGCCGGCGTCGAGCCGGAACACGTTGCCCGCGCGCTGGTGCAACACGAAGGTGCCGATGCCGTGGCGCGTCTCGACCAGGCCACCGGCCTGCAGCTTCGACAGCGCCTCCCGCACCACGGTCCGGCTGACGCCGAAGGCCTGCATGATCTCCGATTCGGTCGGCAGCTTGTCGCCCGGACGCAGCACGGCGTCGCGGATGCGGACGCTGAAATCGTCGACCAGGCTGTGCGCCAGACCACGTCCGCGTGGCCGCCGCTGGGGGACCGACGCGACCGCCGGAGCGACCGGCGCCGCGGCTGCCGGGATGCTGGGAAGTTCTGTTGACACGCTCGCCATCGGCTCATGATAATCGTCCGAACAGTTGTATGACAACCGATAACTAACAAAAGACGACGCAGATGACCGATGCCGGCACCCCCGCTTCCTCCCAGGCCTCCCAGGATTCCCCGGCCACGGAGGCCTCCCGCGCCAGCCGTTTCCCGCGCCTGCTGCTGACCGGCGCCGCCGGCGGACTCGGCAAGGTGCTGCGGGAACGGCTGCGGCCCTTCGCCACCACCCTGCGCCTGTCGGACATCGCGGCGATGGCGCCGGCGACGCACGCGCACGAGGAGGTCGTGACCTGCGACCTCTCGGACAAGCAGGCCGTCGACGCGCTGGTGGCCGGCTGCGAGGCCATCGTCCACCTGGGCGGCATCTCGGTCGAGCGGCCGTTCGAGGAGATCATCGAAGCCAACATCCGGGGCGTCTTCAACGTCTACGAGGCGGCGCGGCGCCATGGCGTCCGGCGCGTGGTGTTCGCCAGTTCCAACCACACCATCGGCTTCTACCGGCAGGACCAGACCATCGACGCCGACGTCCGGCGCCGGCCCGATGGCTACTACGGCCTGTCGAAGTCCTTCGGCGAGGACATGGCCCAGTTCTACTTCGACCGCTGGGGCATCGAGACGGTCAGCATCCGCATCGGCTCCTCGTTCCCGGAGCCGCTCAACCGCCGCATGATGAGCACCTGGCTGAGCTACGACGACCTGACCGCGCTGATCGAGCGGGCGCTGTTCACGCCGGACGTGAAGCACACGGTGGTCTATGGCATGTCGGCCAACCGCGACGTCTGGTGGGACAACTCGCGGGCGGCCCACCTGGGCTTCGTCGCCCAGGACAGCTCGGAGCCCTTCCGCGCCAAGGTCGAGGCCCAGCCGCCCGTGGCGCCGGACGATCCGAACGCCATCTACCAGGGCGGCGCGTTCACGGCGCAGGGCCCGTTCTGATCATGGCGCACGCGACCGGCTCCATGGCCGAACTGGTGCTCGATGCCCGCTGCGCCACGGGCGAGAGCCCGGTCTGGCATGTGGCCGAACAGGCGCTCTACTGGGTCGACATCCCGGCGCGGCAGCTGCACCGGCTCGACCCCGCCACCGGCGCCCACGCGGTCTGGACCGGCGACGAGATGCTGGCCTGCATCGCGCCGCGCGCGGACCGGCCGGGCCAGTGGATCGCCGGCCAGGAGAGCGGCCTGTTCGCCATCGCGCCGCGCGACGACGGCACGCTCGCGAGCACGCTGCTGGCCAGCGCCCCGCACGCCCGGCCCGGCATGCGCTTCAACGACGGCCGCTGCGACCGCCAGGGGCGCTTCCGCGCCGGCACCATGTGCCTGGACATGGCCGCCGGGCTGGACGTCGGCCGGGTCTACCGCTATCGCGTCGACGTCAATGCCGAGGCCGCGCTGCAGCTCGAGCTGGACGCGCTCATCGTGCCCAACGGCCTGGCCTTCAGTCCCGACGGCACCACCATGTACCTGTCTGATTCGCATCCCGAGGTGCAGAAGATCTGGGCCTTCGACTACGACGTCGACACCGGCACGCCGCACGACCGGCGCCTGTTCGTCGACATGAAGCCCCTGCCGGGCCGCCCCGACGGCGCCGCCGTCGATGCCGAGGGCTGCTACTGGATCTGCGGCAACGACGCCGGCCTGGTGCATCGCTTCACGCCCGACGGCCGGCTCGACCGCTCGCTCTCCGTGCCGGTGAAGAAGCCGGCGATGTGCGCCTTCGGCGGCCCCCGGCTCGAGACGCTGTTCGTGACCTCGATCCGCCCGGGCGGCGATCTGTCCGACCAGCCGCTCGCGGGCGGCGTGTTCGCCCTCCATCCCGGGGTCGCGGGCCTGCCCGAGCCGGCCTGCGTTTTCTGAAGACAAACCCAACCACCATCCGTAGAGGAAGACAAATGAAATCCTATCGACGCACCCTCATCGCGCTGGCCGCCTGCGCCGCCGCCGCGTTCGCCAGCCTGGGCGCCCAGGCGACCGAGTTCCGCTCGGCGGACATCCACCCGGACGACTACCCGACGGTGACGGCGGTGAAGTTCATGGGCGAGCGGTTGAAGGCGCTCTCCGGGGGCAAGCACTCGATCAAGGTGTTCAACAACTCCTCGCTCGGCCAGGAGAAGGACACCATCGAGCAGACCAAGATCGGCGCGCTGCAGATGGTGCGGGTGAACATCGCGCCGATGAACAACATCTGCGCGGAGACCCAGGTGCCCACGATGCCGTTCCTGTTCCGCTCGGTGGACCACCTGCACAAGGTGCTCGACGGCCCGATCGGCGAGGAGATCCTCAGGAGCTGCGAGAAGCAGGGCTTCGTGGGGCTGGCGTTCTACGACAGCGGCGCGAGGTCGATGTTCACGGCCAAGAAGCCCGTGCGCAGCTTCGCCGACATGAAGGGCCTGAAGGTGCGGGTGCAGCAGTCGGACCTGTGGGTGTCGATGCTCGAGGCCATGGGAGCCAACGCGACGCCCATGCCCATGGGGGAGGTCTACACGGGCCTGAAGACCGGGCTGATCGACGCGGCGGAGAACAACTACCCGACCTACGAGAGCGCGCGCGCCTTCGAGGTGGCCAAGTACTACACCAAGACCGAGCACTCGATGGCCCCGGAGATGCTCTTGTTCTCCAAGCGCGCCTGGGACCGGCTCTCGCCCGAGGAACAGGGCTGGATCCGCCAGGCGGCCAAGGAGTCGGTGCCCTACATGCGCCAGCAGTGGGAGGCGCGCGAGGTGAAGTCGCTCGCCACGGTGAAGGCCGGCGGCGCGGAGATCATCGAGATCGACAAGGCGCCGTTCCAGGCGGCGATGAAGCCGGTGTACGACAAGTTCATCACCGACGACAAGCTCAAGAGCCTGGTCAAGCGGGTGCAGGACACAAAATAAGGCTCGCCCCCAGGCTTGCTCGCTGCGCGTAGCAGCGCCCACCCCCTGCCGGGGGCGACACGGGTGGACCGGCGAAGCCGGATCCACCGTGTCTCTGGCGAAGAGGGCGATGGGCCGATCGGCGTCCCCGCCTCATCCCCATCCTGGCCTCGGCCGCTGCCTTCGTCCCCGCTCTGTGGCTGGGAAGAGGGACTCCGTCACTCAGTCAACAACCAATCCATCATGTACACCACCCTGTGCCGCGGACTCGCGCGGCTTTGCATGTGGCTGGGCATCCTCGGGCTCGTCGCGGTGATCTGCGCGGTGAGCTGGCAGGTGTTCGGCCGCTACGTCCTGAACAACACCCCCACCTGGGCGGAGAGCCTGGCGCTGCTGCTGGTGATCTACGTGACCATGTTCGGCGTGGCCGTGGGCGTGCGCGACGCCGGCCACATCGGGCTGGAGTCGCTGCTGGTGCTCGCGCCGGACTGGCTGCGCCTGAAGATGGAGTACCTCATCCACGCCCTGGTGCTGGTGTTCGGCGCCACCATGGCCTGGAACTGCGCCCTGCTGGCCGAGTCGGTGTGGAGCTACCGGCTGCCCACCCTGTGGATCTCCGAGGGCTGGAAGTACGTGCCCGCCACGATCTCCGGCGTGCTCATCGTCATGTTCTCCCTCGAACACATCATCGCGCTCGCCAAGGGCAAGGAAGTCGAGCCCGCCTGGGCTTGAACGAACCATCATGACCATCCCATTGTTGATCCTGTGCGTGTCGTTCACGCTGTTCCTGCTGCTGGGCGTGCCGGTGGCGTTCTCCATCGGGCTGTCGGCGCTCGCCACGCTCGCCTACGAGGGCCTGCCGCTGGCCGTGGGCTTCCAGCAGATGACCTCGGGCATGGGCATCTTCTCCTTCCTGGCCATCCCGTTCTTCATCTTCGCCGGCGAGCTCATGCTCTACGGCGGCATCGCCGATCGCATCGTGGACTTCGCGCGCTCGGCCGTGGGCCACGTGCGCGGCGGCCTGGGCATGTCCAACGTGGTGGCCTGCACGCTCTTCGGCGGCGTCTCGGGCTCACCCGTGGCCGACGTCTCGGCCATGGGCGCGGTGATGATCCCGATGATGAAGAAGGAGGGCTACCACGCCGACTACGCCGTCAACGTCACCACCCACGCGGCGCTCGTCGGCGCGCTCATGCCCACCAGCCACAACCTGATCATCTATTCGCTGGCCGCCGGCGGGAAGGTCTCGATCGCCGCGCTGATCCTGGCGGCGCTGCTGCCCGCGGCCATCCTCACCATCAGCAACCTCGCCGCGGCCTACCTGGTGGCCGTCAAGCGCGGCTACCCCGCGGGCACCTTCCCCGGCTGGGCCATCGTCGCGCGGTCCTTCGCCGCCGCCCTGCCCGGGCTGTTCATCGTCGTGCTGATCCTGGGGGGCATCCTCTCGGGCATCTTCACGGCCACCGAGTCGGCCGCCGTGGCCGTGCTCTACGCGCTCGCGCTCACGGTGTTCGTCTACCGCAGCATCAAGTGGGAGCACTTCATCAAGGCGGCCTCCAAGGCCGTGCGCACCACCGGGGTCATTTTGCTGCTCATCGGCATCTCCAGCACCTTCGGCTACCTCATCAGCCTCTATGGCGTGGCCGAGCTCACCGGGCAGATGCTCTCGCAGATCACCACCACCCCGTGGCTGATCTTCCTGATGATCAACGTCATCCTGTTCGTGCTGGGCACCTTCCTGGACATGGCCGCCACCATCCTGCTGTGCACGCCCATCTTCCTGCCCATCGCCCAGCAGTACGGCATGACCTCCGTGCAGTTCGGCATCGTGCTGCTGATCAACTGCGCGCTCGGCCTGAACACGCCCCCCGTGGGCACCACGCAGTTCGTCGGCTGCGCCATCGGCGGGGTCTCCGTGGGCACCGTCATGCGCACCATCTGGCCCTTCTATGGCGCGCTGATCTTCGCCCTCGGCCTGGTCACCTTCGTGCCGGCCTTCTCCACCTGGCTGCCCAGCATGTTCATGGTGGTGAGGTAGGCGCACGGTCCGACGCGGACCGGCGCCAGCCGAACCAGGCGCCCACGGCCACGGGGGCGCCCAGCGCCACCCAGGCCACCACGTCACCCAGTCCGCCATCGCTGAACAGCGCCGAGATCAGGCCGAGCGTGGTCGACACGCCCAGCAGCAGGGGCCAGCCCCACAGCCGCCGGAACGACGACGGCGTGTGGTGGAAGTCGGGCGTCGACGATGTCCGCTTCACGTGCGCACCTTCAGGGCCGCAGCCGGCCGCGCCGAGGGCGCTGCCGCCTCGATGGACCCAGCCGACGTCCCCGATGCCCGCGCGGCGCGTGCCGCCGGCACGCCGCTGCCGCGCTTGAGCCACAGGTACAGGCCGCTGCCCAGCACGATGATGGTCGCGATGTCGAGCAGCGCCCACAGGATCTGCATCGGCAGGCCGCCATAGTCGCCGAAGTGCAGCGGCTGCGACACCAGCAGCGCCGTCAGGTACCAGGGCAGCTCCGGCGCCGCCGTCACCTCCGCCGTGCGGGCATCGACGAGCACCGGCTGCAGCAGCTTGGACGTGAACGGCTCGTTGCCACGCAGGAAGAAGGTGTTGTGGTGCGGGCTGGAGAAGGCCGTGCCCGGGAAGGCGATGAACGACAGCTTGGTGTCCGGGGCGCGCGCCTGCGCCGCCTCGAGCGAACGCTGCAGCGATCCGCGCTCGGTCACTGGCACCGGCGTCTGGCCCTGGTAGGGCGCCAGCAATGCCGTCAGCTGGTCGTGCTGCCAGTACTTGATGACCAGGTCGGCCCAGGTGTTGATCATGCCGGTGCCGCCCACCACGAAGGCCCACACCAGCGTGACGATGCCCAGCAGGTTGTGCAGGTCGAGCCACTTCAGGCGTGGACGCTTCTCGCGCCGCACCGTGCCGAAGTCGAGCTTGCGCATGAAAGGCGCGTAGAGCACCGTGCCCGAGACGATCGCCACCAGCAGCAGCAATCCCATGAAGCCGAGGAACAGCTTGCCCGGCAGTCCGGCGAACAGGTCGACATGCAGCTTGAACATCACGTACATGAAGCCCTCGTCGAACTTCGGCTGCCCGAGCACCTCGCCCGTGCGCGCGTCGACCACCACCGACTTGAAGTCGTCGGTCGGCGCGGGCGTGGGCGTGAGGGTGACGAACCACAGGTTGTCGTCTTCCTCGGAATGCGAGGCGAACTGCACCACGCGGTCGGGATGCCTGGCCTTGGCCACTTCCAGCACCCGGTCGAGGCTCGCGCGCGGCGTGTCCGCCGGCATCGTCGGCGCCTCGACCTCGGTGCCCAGCAGGTGCCCGATCTCGTGGTGGAAGATCAGCGGCAGGCCGGTCAGGCACAGCAGCAGCATGAACACGGTGCAGACCAGGCTGCTCCACTTGTGGACCCAGGCCCAGGTCTTGATCGTCTTGCTGTTCATCGGAGTCATCGTTGTCGTCCCGCAGGCATCGAGGAAGGAAGGGCATGACGGAGGCGGCAGGCCGCGCTCGCGGCCGGGGAGCCGCTGCTCGCGCGCACCGCCGGCGCCGCCGCCGCCTCGGCCCGCACCTCCGGCAGGGCCATGCCCGGTCCACCGTCGTCGACCCGCTTAATGAGAAAGATTCGCATTCTATGGGCCAACCGGCGACATGCGACATGCCCCCCGGGCATTGGCAGGGATTTGGCGGCGCGATGGTGGGATGCCGCCATGACGGCGGCGACGCGTCCCGGGCGGCAGGCGGCGCCGCCGGTGCGTCAACTCGCGCGGCGGGCGGACTGCTCGGGCTCGGCGCCGGGATGGGCCAGCACGCGATCGATGCGGCGGCCGTCGAGCGCCACGACCTCGAAGGTCCAGCCGGCGCATTCCACGCGTTCGCCCACGACGGGCAACTCGCCCGACACCGCCATCAGCAGGCCGGCCAGCGTGTTGTAGCGCCCGCGCTCCTCGTCGGGCAGTTCGCGGATCGCCAGCCGCGCGCGCAGCTCCGACACCGGCATCAGGCCATCGAGCTCCCAGGCGCCATCGGTCTCGCGCTGGCGCGCCCAGGCATCGGTGACGGCATGCGGCTGCAGCTCGCCGGTGATGGCCTCGAGCAGGTCGCGCGGCGCCATCAGCCCCTGCACGACGCCATATTCGTCGACCACGAACACCAGGCGACCGGCCCGGGTGCGGAACTGTTCGAGCAGTTCCATGCCGGTCAGTGTCTCCGGCACGAAGAACGCCGGCTCGGCGACGGCCTCGATGGTGCCCTCGTGCTGCGGCCCCAGGCGCAGCAGGTGCGCGACGCTGATCACGCCGACCACGTCGTCGAGCGAACCGCGGCAGACCGGATACCAGGAGTGCACCAGGTCGAGCGCGCCGGCATCGGCCACCTTCTGCAGGCTGGTGGCCACGGTGCCGGCGGCGTCGAGCCATTCGATGTCGGCGCGCGGCACCATCAGCGAGCTCAGCCGCCGGTCGTCGAGGTGGAACACGTTGCGCACCATCTGGTGCTCGTGCATCTCGATGACGCCGGCATCGACGCCCTCCTCCAGGCTGGCCGAGATCTCCTCCTCGGTCACGGTGCGCGCCGCGTTGGCATCGATGCGCAGCAGCTTGAGCATGGCCGCCGTGGCGCCCGACAGCAGCAGCACGAAGGGCTTGGCGCCGGTGGCCAGCCCGCGCATCGGGCGCGAGACGAAGCGCGCCACCGGCTCGGGATAGAGCTGGCCGATGCGCTTGGGCACCAGCTCACCGAAGATGATCGTGAAGAAGGTGATGCACGTCACCACCAGGGCCGTGGAAGCGATGCTGGCCGTGCCCGCTCCCAGGCCGAGGCTGTGCTCCATCCACACCGCCAGCGGCGTCGCGAAGGCCGCCTCGCCCACGATGCCGCTGAGCATGCCGATCGACGTGATGCCGATCTGCACGGTCGAGAGGAACTGGGTCGGGTCCTCCATCAGCTTCAGGGCGGCCTGCGCGCCGGTGTCCCCGGTCTCGGCCAGTGCCGCGAGCCGCGCGCGCCGGCTGGTGGAAAGGGCCATTTCGGACATCGCGAACAACGCATTGAGCGTCGTCAGCAAGGCCAGCAGGAAAACATCCATGAACGAAGGGGAGAATGGGAACATGGCACTTTACTTGATCGGCGACGTGCAGGGCTGCGACGATGCCCTGGGCCGCCTGCTGGACCACATCGACTTCTCCCCCAGCCGCGACAACCTGGTGCTGCTGGGCGACCTCGTCAACCGGGGCCCGGCATCGGCCGCCGTGCTGCGCCGCGTGCAGCGCCTGGGCGCTGCGGCGCGCAGCCTGCTGGGCAATCACGACCTGCACCTGCTGGGCGTGGCCCACGGCGCCCGCAAGTCCGGCCGCAAGGACACCCTCGACGGGATCCTCGAGGCCCCCGACCGCGCGGCCCTGCTCGACTGGCTGCGCCACCAGCACCTGGCATTGCACCAGGTCATCGGCGGACGCGATCTGCTGATGGTGCATGCCGGCGTGCTGCCGCAATGGGACGTCGGTCTCGCGCTGGCGCTGGCGGCCGAGGTCGAGGCCGTGCTGCGCGGCCCGGACCCGGGCGCTTTCGTGCGCGGCATGTATGGCAACCAGCCGGACCGCTGGAGCGAGGCGCTGACCGGCGACGCGCGCCTGCGCGCCATCGTCAACGGCCTCACGCGACTGCGCTTCTGCACGGCCGACGGCGTGATGGATTTCGATGCCAAGGATGGCGCCGCCGAGCCGCCGGCGGGCTTCATGCCGTGGTTCGACGTGCCCGGGCGCCTAACGGCCGGGGCCACCGTGGCCTTCGGTCACTGGTCGACATTGGGCTGGATCGCGCGTCCCGACCTGCTGTCCACCGACACCGGTTGCGTCTGGGGCGGCTGCCTCAGCACCGCGCGCATCGGCGCGACGCTGGACGCGTGCGAGCACATCGAGGTGCGCTGCGCGCAATCCCAGACGCCGGGCGGCTGAGGAACGCGGCGATGGCGCCGGCGAGCGCTCCGCGCCGCCGGCCGCGCGACCTCAGTTCGTCTGGCTGCTGTCGGCTTCCGTGGCCGGAGGCGCCGCCTGCGGCTCGGGCGCGCGGGGCTCGGCGGCCTTGAACAGCGCCGCGACCTTGCGGCGCGGCTTGATGTTGGCGGAGATCCCGCGCGCGGCCGGCGCCGCCTTGGCCGAGGCCTCCCAGGCCGGCTGCGCATCGAGCGGCGGCGGCTCGTAGGGCTTCTCGAAGAACGGATCGCGCGAGGCCGACGAGCCGCCCCGGAACGACCGCCCACCACCGGTGCGCGGCGCGGCGCGCTCGCGCTCGCGCGGCGGCGGGGCCTCGGTCAATGTGTCGAGCACGTCGCGCCCGTCGCCGGTCTCGCCCTCCTCGCGCCAGTGGCGGCGGCCGTCGTTGATGCGGCCGCGCGGACGATCCTCCTCGAACTCCATCGCCTCGAGCTCGATCGGCTTCTTGATCAGCTTCTCGATGTCGGCCACCAGGCGGGCGTCGTTGCCGCCGCTCGCGAAGCTCACCGCCAGGCCCGACGCGCCGGCGCGACCGGTGCGGCCGATGCGGTGCACATAGTCCTCGGCGTTGAACGGGATGTCGAAGTTGAACACCGCCGGCACGTCCTTGATGTCCAGGCCGCGCGCCGCGACGTCGGTACACACCAGCAGGTCGACCTCGCCCTTCTTGAAGGCGTCCAGCGCCTTCAGGCGCTCGTCCTGACTCTTGTCGCCATGCAGCGCCGTGGTCTTCATGCCCTCGCGTTCGAGCGAGCGCGCCAGGCGCGCGCAGCCGAGCTTGCTGTTGACGAAGACGAAGGCCTGCGTGATGCCGCGCTGGCGCACGATCTGCTTGAGCGCGCGGCGCTTGTCGTCGTCGCCGACGCTGAAGAAGCGCTGCTCGACGGTGGAGGCGGTCTCGTTGGGCCGCGCCACCTCGATGGTGACCGGGTTCTGCAGGTAGCTGCCGGCCAGGCGCTTGATCTCGGGCGAGAAGGTGGCCGAGAACAGCAGGGTCGTGCGCTGCTTGGGCAGGTAGCTCAGGATGCGCTGCAGGTCGGGCAGGAAACCGATGTCGAGCATGCGGTCGGCCTCGTCGAGCACCACGTACTCGACCTGGTTGAGCACCGCGTTCTTGGCCTCGATGTGGTCGAGCAGCCGGCCGGGCGTGGCGACCAGCACCTCGACGCCCTTCTTGAGCTCCAGGGTCTGGGGCTTCATGTCCATGCCGCCGAACACCACCGCGCTGCGCAGGTTGGTGTACTTGGCATAGAGCTTGACCTGTTGCGCGACCTGGTCGGCGAGTTCACGCGTCGGCAGCAGCACCAGGGCCCGCACCGGATGGCGGGCCGGCGACATCGAGGCGTTCTCGTGCTTGAGCATCCGCTGCAGCAATGGCAGCGAGAAGGCCGCCGTCTTGCCGGTGCCGGTCTGCGCGGCGCCCATCACGTCCTGCCCGGACAGCACCACCGGGATGGCCTGCTCCTGGATGGGAGTCATGGTTTCGTAGCCCATTTCGGCCACGGCGCGCGCCAGCGGTTCGGCCAGCGAGAGATTGGAAAAAGAGCTTGTCATGAAGCCCTCTATTGTGGCATCCGTCGATGCCGACCCTCATCGCAACGCAGTTTCAGAGGCTTTGGGTGGAAAACGTGTCGCAGGATTTGATGTCGCCGCTCTGGTAGCCGTTGCCGAACCAGCGCTGCCGCTGGGCGCTGGAGCCATGCGTGAAGCTGTCGGGCACCACCGCCCGGCCGGCCGAGCGCTGCAGGGCGTCGTCGCCGATCTTGCGGGCCGCGTTCATGGCGGCCTCGATGTCGCCCGGGTCGAGCCACTGCTTGGATTGCTGCGAGTGGTGCGCCCAGACGCCGGCGAAGCAGTCGGCCTGCAGCTCGACGCGCACGCTCATGGCGTTGTTCTGGGTCTGGCTCATGCGCGAGCGCGCGGCATCGACCTTGCCGGTGATGCCGAGCTCGTCCTGCACGTGGTGGCCGACCTCGTGCGCGATCACGTAGGCCTGCGCGAACTCGCCCGGCGCGCCGAGCTGGTTCTTCAGGGTGTCGTAGAAGCCGAGGTCGATGTAGACCTTCTTGTCGCCCGGGCAGTAGAACGGTCCCATGGCGGCCTCGCCGGTGCCGCAGGCGGTGGGCGTCATGCCACGGAACAGCACCAGCCGGGGTGCCTGGTAGGTGCCGCCGTTGCGCCTGAAGATGTCGCTCCAGACCACCTCGGTGTTCTTCAGCACGGTCGAGACGAAGGCCGCCTCGCGGTCATTGGCCGGCGGCTTGGGCGCCGGGCCCTGCTGCTGGACCTGGGCCTGCTCGCCACCGCCGCCGCTCAGCAGGCCGAGCATGGTCAGGGGATTGATGCCGAAGATCCAGCCGGCGACCAGCGCCACCGCCACGGTGCCGATGCCCACGCTGCGCCCGCCGATCGGGAAACCCCCGCCACCACCGCCGCTGCGCCGGTCCTCGACGTTGTCCGACTGCTCGTTGCCTTCCCATTTCATGCCCGAATCTCCTTGTCGCTCGTCAGGAGCGCGGCGCCCGATGATGCGCCAGAACCTCCGGCGCGGCGGCTGCCCGTGGCGCCAGCCCGTGTAGGAAGGGGCCGATTGCGGCGACCCTGCACCGAACGGCTCAGGCCCGCGGCAGCGTGACGCCGCGCTGGCCCTGGTACTTGCCGCCGCGGTCCTTGTAGCTGACCTCGCAGACCTCGTCGCTCTCGAAGAACAGCACCTGCGCGCAGCCCTCGCCGGCATAGATCTTGGCCGGCAGTGGCGTGGTGTTGCTGAACTCCAGCGTCACGTAGCCTTCCCACTCGGGCTCGAACGGGGTGACGTTGACGATGATGCCGCAGCGGGCATAGGTGCTCTTGCCCAGGCAGATGGTCAGCACGTTGCGCGGGATGCGGAAGTACTCGACCGTGCGGGCCAGCGCGAAGCTGTTGGGCGGGATGATGCAGCTGTCGCCATGGAAGTCGACGAAGCTCTTCTCGTCGAAGTTCTTGGGATCGACCACCGTGCTGTGGATGTTGGTGAAGACCTTGAATTCGGGCGCGCAGCGGATGTCGTAGCCATAGCTCGACGTGCCGTAGCTGATGATCTTGTGGCCGTCCTGCTCGCGCACCTGGCCGGGCTCGAAGGGCTCGATCATGCCGTGCTGCTCGGCCATGCGCCGGATCCATTTGTCGCTCTTAATGCTCATCTCGCCCCCAGTCTTCGCGCACTGCGTGTCGCTTCGCCAACCCCCTGCCGGGGGCAACACCAGCGGCCCGGCGGAGCCGGTTCCGCGGTGTTCCTCGAAAGGAATCCGCCGCGCGCTGGGGCGGGGATTGTTGCATGGGCGAGCCGTTGCCCTGCCCGTGGCCGAGGCTCAGCCGGCCTGCGAAATCACGGTGCGTTCGATCAGGCGGTCGTCGCCCAGCACGATCATGGAGAACAGCAGCTCCTCCAGGTTCTGCGCCAGCGCGGTCTTGCGCGCGAGCAGCGGCGTGGCCCGGGGGTCGATGACGAGGAAGTCGGCCTCGCAGCCGGGCTGCAGGTTGCCGACGACGCCTTCGAGGCCCAGCGCCCGTGCCGCGCCGCCGGTGTGGCGCCACCAGAGCTGCGACGGCGGGATGCTCACGCCCGGCTTGGTCTGCCCCTCGCGGCCGACGTAGTAGGCCGCCATCATGGTGGTGAAGGGACTGAAGCTGGTGCCGCCGCCGACGTCGCTGGCCAGGCCGTAGCGCATGCCGATGCGGTCGGCGCCCTCGACGTCGAAGAAGCCGCTGCCCAGGAACAGGTTGCTCGTCGGGCTGACGGCGGCGGCGGTGCCGGTCTCGCGCATCAGGCGGCGGTCGTCGTCGTCGAAGTGGATGCAGTGGGCATACACGGCGCGCTCGCGCATCAGCCCGAAGCCGCGGTAGACGTCGAGGTAGGAGCGGGCCTGCGGGAACAGCTCGCGCGCCCACTTCACCTCGTCCTTGTTCTCGGAGACGTGGGAGTGGATCCAGGTGTCGGGGTACTTCGCCGCCAGTTCGCCGGCGCCCTGCAGCTGCGCCTCGGTGCTGGTCGGGGCGAAACGCGGCGTGATGGCATAGCCCAGGCGGTCGACGTCGTGCCAGCGGCGGATCAGGTCCTCGGTGTCGCTCAGGCTGCGCACGGTCTCGTCGCGCACGCCATCGGGCGAGTGGCGGTCCTGCAGCACCTTGCCGCTGATCATGCGCAGGCCCCGGCGCCGCGCCGAGGCGAAGAAGGCATCGACCGAGGCCACGTGCGAGGTCGCGAAGGTCAGCGCGGTGGTGACGCCGTTTCGCATCAGCTCGTCGAAGAACACCTCGGCCACCTCGGCGGCGTGCGCCGGGTCGGCGAAGCGGCTCTCGGCCGGGAAGGTGTAGTTCTCCAGCCAGGGCAGCAGGCCCTCGGAGGGCGCGCCGATGATGTCGGTCTGTGGGAAATGGATGTGCATGTCGATGAAGCCGGGCGCCAGGATGCGGCCCGGCCAGTGCGTGACATGGGCATCGGCATGGCGCGGCGCGAGGCTGGCGTGGTCACCGGCGTCGACGACGCGCCAGCGGCCCTCGGGATCGGGCGCGACGACCAGCAGGCCGTCCTCGTCGAACAGGGCACGGCCGTCGCCGTCGAAGCGCAGGAGGGAGGCGCGGTAGGCTTTTTTCATCGTGCGGAGAGCCTAGCGCAAGGCGTGCCAGGGCCGATGCGCGAAACCGTATGAGGCTCATGGCCGGCGCGGCCCCTCGCCGCGCCACACCGCGCCGCCTCAGGACGCCGGAGTCGCGCCCTCGTCCGCCAACCGCCCCGTCACCAGCCGCAGCACCCGGTCGCAGCGCCGGGCCAGCATCTCGTCGTGCGTGACCATGACGAAGGCGGTGCCGTGGCGGCGGGCCAGGTCGATCATCAGCGCGAAGACGCCATCGGCGGTCTTGCGGTCGAGGTTGCCGGTGGGCTCGTCGGCCAGCACGCAGTCGGGCTGGGTGACCAGCGCGCGCGCGATGGCCACGCGCTGGCGCTCGCCGCCCGACAGCTCGGCCGGCCGGTGGTGCAGGCGCTCGCCCAGGCCGACCGCCGTCAGCATGCGGGTGGCGGTGTCAACGGCCTCGGCCGGCGGCGCGCGCCGGATCTTCAATGGCATGGCGACGTTGTCGAGCGCGCTGAATTCGGGCAGCAGGTGGTGGAACTGGTAGACGAAACCCAGGTGCCGGTTGCGCAGCCGGCCCTGCTCGGCGGCATCGGCATGCGCGATGTTGCGCCCGTGCAGCTCGACGCTGCCGGCGCTCGGCGCGTCCAGGCCACCCATCAGGTGCAGCAGCGTGCTCTTGCCCGAGCCCGACGAGCCGACGATGGCCAGCGTCTCGCCCGCGCGCACGTCGAGGTCGACGCCATGCAGCACCGTGAGGTCGATGCGGCCCTCGCTGAAGCGCTTGGTCAGGCCGCGCACGCGCAGCACGACCTCGGGGGCAACGCCAGCGGCGCCGGATGCGGGGGCCACGTCACTCATAGCGCAGCGCCTCCGCCGGATTGACGCGGCTGGCGCGCCAGCTCGGATACAGCGTGGCGGCGAAGGCCAGCGCGAGCGAGATCAGGGTGATGGGCATGATGTCGGAGCGCTGCGGATCGCTCGGCATGCGGCTGATGAGGTAGATGTCCTTGGGCAGGAAGTTGGCGTGGAACAGGCGCTCCAGCGCCGGCACGATGACGTCGATGTTGTAGGCGATGCCCAGGCCCAGCAGCAGCCCGCCCAGGGTGCCGATGACGCCCACCATCGCGCCCTGGACCACGAAGATGCCCATGATGCTCTTCGGGCTGGCGCCGAGCGTGCGCAGGATGGCGATGTCGGCGCGCTTGTCGGTCACGGTCATCACCAGGGTCGAGACCAGGTTGAAGGCGGCCACCGCCACGATCAGGGTCAGGATGATGAACATCATGCGTTTCTCGACCTGCACGGCCGCGAACCAGGTCTTGTTCTGGCGCGTCCAGTCGCGGATGAGGAAGGAGCCCGGCAGCGTGGTGGCCAGTTCGTCGGCGACCTCGCGGGCGCGGTTGAGGTCCTTGAGCTTGATGCGGATGCCGCTCGGCCCGTCGAGCCGGAAGACGCGCGCGGCATCCTCCACATGCACCATCGCCAGCGCCGAGTCGTACTCGTAGTGGCCCGAATCGAAGGTGCCCACCACCGTGAACTGCTTCAGGCGCGGCACCACGCCGGCCGGCGTCACCTGCCCGCCCGGCGCCACCAGCGTGACCTGGTCGCCGGCGCGCACGAACAGCGAGCGCGCCAGTTCCCCGCCCAGCACGATGCCGAACTCGCCCGGCACCAGCTTGGCCAGCACGCCCTGCTGCGCGGTGCTGGCGAAGTCGGTCACCTGCGGCTCCAGCACCGGGTCGATGCCGCGCACCAGCGTGCCCTTCATGTCCTCGCCGCGCGCGATCAGGGCCTGGGTGGCGATGAAGGGCGCCACGCCGGTCACCTCCGGGTTGCGACGCGCGCCGGCCATGATGGCGTCGAGATCGGCCAGCGACTGGCCGTCGCGCGAGAAGATCTCGATGTGCGAGACCACGCCCAGCATGCGGTCGCGCACTTCCTTCTGGAAGCCGTTCATGACGCTCAGGACGATGATGAGCGCGGCCACGCCGAGCCCGATGCCGAGCATCGAGACGCCAGAGATGAAGGAGATGAAACCGTTGCGCCGCGTGGCCCGGCCGGCCCGCGTGTAGCGCCAGCCGAGCTGCAGTTCGTAGGGAAGGGGCATAGGGTCCGAATTGTGGCATCGCCCCCGCTGCCCCTCGCCGCGCAACGACAATGCCCCGATGGCCGAACCCACCCCCTCCCGACATCTCCTGATCCCCTTCGCCGGCCGCTCCTCGCCGGCCTGCCTCGCCGCGCTCTCCGGACTGCGGCTGCCCAACCTGGACGCCCTGCTGGCCCGCCTGTCGCTGGCCTACGACGACACGCAGGCCGCGACCACGCTGTCGCCACCGCACGAGCGCGCCCTGGCCCGCTCGCTGGGCATCGAGGCCCACGACGGCCTGATCCCCTGGGCCGCCAGCGAGGCGCAGAAGAACGGCCTGACCCGCGCCGGCGCCGCCGAGCCCTGGGGCCTGCTCACGCTGTGCCACTGGGAAGTGGCGATCGACGAGGTGCTGCTGGAGGATCCGGCCGGCATCGAGATCGACGAGGGCGAGTCGCAGGCCCTGCTCGAGGCGGCGCGGCCGCTGTTCCAGAGCGAGGGCATCGCCTTGCGTGGCTCGGCCGTGCCGGGGCGCTGGCTGGCCCGCAGCGAGCTCTTCCGCGCCCTGCCGACCGCCTCGCTCGACCGCGTCGCCGGGCAGGCCATCTCCGAGTGGGCGCCGCTGTCGGACGCGTTGCGCCCGGTGCGCAAGCTGCAGAACGAGATGCAGATGCTGCTCTACACCCAGCGCGTGAACGACGAGCGCGCCCTGCGCGGCGCGCGCTCGATCAATGCCTTCTGGCTCAGCGGCACCGGCGCCCTGCCCAAGTCGGCCCTGGTGACCGAGCTGCCGGCGCCGACCGTGATCGACACCCTGCGCGCGCCCGCGCTGGCCGACGATGCCGCCGGCTGGGCCGCCAGCTGGCAGGCGCTGGACGCCGGCCCGATCGCCGCCCTGCGCGCCGAGGACGCGCGCGGCGCGGCGGTCGCCCTGACCCTGTGCGGCGATCGCGCGGCGCGGCGCTTCGTGCCGCAGCGGCGCGGCGCCGGCACCTTCCTGCGCGGGCTGCTGCGCCGGCCCCAGGCCGCCGTCGTGCTGCAGGACCTGTGACATGAGGATCGTCGAACGCGACGCCCCGCCGCGCAGCGTGTGGGCGCTCGAACAGGCCGGCGTGCATCCCCTGCTGGCGCGCCTGTACGCGGCGCGCGGCGTCCTGGGCAAGGACGAGCTCGACGACGGCCTGGCCTTGCTGCTGCCGCCCGCCGCGCTGCGCGGCACCGGCGCCGCCGCCATGCTGCTGGCCGATGCCATCGCCGCCGACCGGCGACTGTGCGTGGTGGCCGACTACGACTGCGACGGCGCCACCGCCTGCGCCGTCGCCGTGCGCGGCCTGCGGCTGCTGGGCGCGAAGCACGTCACCTACCTGGTGCCCGACCGCGTGGTCGACGGCTATGGCCTGACGCCGCCGATCTCCGAGCGCGTGGCCGATGGCGGCGCCGACATGCTGGTCACGGTGGACAACGGCATCGCCAGCGTCGAGGGCGTGGCGACGGCGCGCGCGCGCGGCCTGCAGGTGCTGGTGACCGACCACCACCTGCCCGGCCCGGTGCTGCCCGAGGCCGACGTGCTGGTGAACCCGAACCAGCCGGACTGCGATTTCCCGAGCAAGAGCATCGCCGGCGTCGGCGTCATGTTCTACGTGCTGCTGGCGCTGCGCTCCGAGCTGCGCGCGCGCGGCGTCTTCGACACCGCCAGCCAGCCCCGGCTCGACGCGCTGCTGCCGCTGGTGGCGCTGGGCACGGTGGCCGACGTGGTGAAGCTCGATGCCAACAACCGCCGCCTGGTGGCGCAGGGCCTGCGCCGCATCCGCGCCGGCGCCCTGCCGGTCGGGCTGTCGGCGCTGTTCCGCGTCGCCGGGCGCCAGGCGGCCAGCGCCACCACCTTCGACTTCGGCTTCGCGCTCGGCCCGCGCATCAATGCCGCCGGCCGGCTGGCCGACATGACGTTGGGCATCGAGTGCCTGCTGACCGACGATCCGGCGCGCGCCGACGAACTCGCCCGCCTGCTCGACGGCATCAACCGCGAGCGCCGCAGCATCGAGGGCGGCATGCGCGAGCAGGCGCTGCTGCTGGCGGAATCGCTGTTCGCCCCGGCGGTGGCGGGCGACGGCGACGGCGACGGCGCGGCCACGGACCCGGTCGCCGAACCGCGGGCGAGCGGCGCCGGGCCCGATCCGCACGGGGGCACCCCGGCGGCGATCAGCGTCTTCGATCCGGCCTTCCACGAGGGCGTGGTGGGCATCGTCGCCTCGCGCATCAAGGAGCGCTTCCACCGTCCGACCTTCGTCTTCGCGGCCAGCGCGGCGCCGGGCAAGTCGCACGAGATCAAGGGCTCGGGCCGCTCGATCCCGGGCTTCCACCTGCGCGACGCGCTCGACCTGGTGGCCAAGCGCCACCCGGGCGTGCTGCTGCGCTTCGGCGGCCATGCCATGGCGGCCGGCTGCACGGTCGCGCGCGAGCACTTCGGGACCTTCGAGCGCGCATTGGCGCAGGTCGCGCGCGAATGGCTCGATGCCGCGACCCTGACGCGCCAGCTCGACACCGACGGCCCGATCGCGCCGGAATACATGCGGGTCGACCTGGTCGACACCTTGCATCGCGAGGTCTGGGGCCAGGGCTTCGCGCCACCGACCTTCAGCGACGAGGTCGAGGTGCTGTCGCAGCGGCTGGTGGGCGAGAAGCACCTGGCGGTCAAGTTGCGCCATCGCGGCCGGCCGGTCGACGGCATCTGGTTCGGCCACACCGAGCCATTGCCGCCACGCGCGACGCTGGCCTTCCGGCTCGATGCCGACGAGTGGCAGGGCGTGCGGCGGGTGCGTTTCCTGATCGAAGGCATGCAATCCGACTGACAGGTCGTCGGACGGACACCGACAGGCGGGGGGTTCGGAACTGAGGGCGCCGGGTCAGCCGAATGGACTACGCGCGACTCCCGGGAGTGGGCCTACAAAGTCTTCCATCCATCCCAACTACGGAGTTTTTCCCATGGCTACCCCAGGTTCGAACAAAGACACCAAGAAGACGACCGAAGGTCTCACCGCCGGCGACCCCAATGCGGTCAAGCCCGATCTGGACCAGCCCAGCCACGAGACGCAAAAGTACGGCGAGATCGTCAAGCTGCCCAACGGCCTGTCCGAGCAGGCCTGCAAGACCAGCGTGGCGTTGCTCAACCAGTGCCTGGCCGACACCATCACGCTGCGCGACATGTACAAGAAGCACCACTGGCAGGTCGTCGGCCCGACGTTCAACCAGCTGCACCTGATGTACGACCAGCACTTCGAAGGACAGGTGCTGCTGGTCGACATCCTGGCCGAGCGCATCCAGCTGCTGGGCGGCATCGCGCTGGCCATGGCCGCCGACATCGCCGAGACCACCCGCATCCCGCGCCCCCCGCGCGGTCGCGAACCGGCCGCCGTGCAGATCCGCCGTCTGGCCGAAGCGCACGAGCTGATCATCAAGCAGGCCCGCGAAGCCGCCGACAAGGTCGACGAGGTGGGTGATCCGGGCAGCAACGACGTGTTCGTGAGCAACGTGCTGCGCACCAACGAGCTGCAGGTCTGGTTCCTGACCGAGCACCTGGTCGCCGCCTCGCCCGTGACGTCCTGATCGATCGGCGCCGCGAGGCGCCGTCGAGGATTCACCCGCCCGCGCGGACTCCGGTCCGCCGCGGACTTCAGCGCGTCTGCAGGGCGCGGATGCGCTGCATCGCCACGCCCGCGGCGGCCGTGCGTGTCTCCACGCCCAGCTTCACGTAGACGCGCTCCAGGTGCTTCTTCACGGTCGCCGGGCTGCTGCCGACGATCTCGCCGATGTCGCGGTTGGTCTTGCCCTTGACGACCCAGTAGAGCACCTCGGCCTCGCGCGCGGTCAGCTTCAGGCTCAGGCTCATGGCCTCGATGACACCGGTGTCCGAGGTCTCCCGCATGATGACCAGCCAGTCGTCGCCCGCGTCGTCGTGCCCGGTCTGCTGGTGCAGGCGCAGGGTCAGGGTGCGCGCGCCGAGCGCGATGTCGAGCGCCGGCGGTTCGATGCCGCGTTCCTGCGCCGCCGGCAGGTGGCGCCGCAGCCAGTCCAGCAGCACGGCCGGCGCCTGCGGCGCGTGGGTGCCGCAATAGCGCAGCAGCAGGTCGCGCGCCAGCACGGTCTGCCAGATGATCCGGCCTTCGGGCAGGCGCACCGTGGCGCTGGCATAGCCGAAGGCATCGAGCGCGTTGCGCGCCTGACCGGCCTGCTGCGCCTCCTGCCGCGCGCGCCGCGCGCCCTGCAGGTGCACGTTCATGCGCGCCAGCACCTCCTTGGGCTTGATCGGCTTGGTGACGTAGTCGACGCCGCCCGCCTCCAGAGCCGCGACCAGGTGCTCGGTCTCGGTCAGCCCGGTCATGAAGACGATGGGGATGTGCGCGGTGGCGGCATCGGCCTTCAGGCGGCGCGCGACCTCGAAGCCATCCATGCCGGGCATCAGCGCGTCGAGCAGCACGATGTCCGGCCGCGCCTGCGCCGCGCGCGCCAGCGCCGCCGCGCCGCTGGTGGCGATCAGCACGGTGTAGCCGGATTCGTCCAGCGCGTCGTGCAGCACCGCGAGGTTGTCGGGCACGTCGTCGACGATCAGCACCAGGTCGCCCTGGGCGGCGAGCGCGCGGGCGGGAGCTGGCGGGACCGGCAGGGGCGGGGCGTCGTTCACGTGTCCATCGCCTCGAAGCGGAACTGGCGCGCGAGCACGCGCTGGGTGGCCGTCCAGGCGGCGCATTCGGGCATGGCGAGGTCGATGGCGTCGAGCTGGTTCATCACGCCTCGAAAGTAACCCAGTCCAACGGCCTCGCGCAACGCGGCGAGCTGCGCCGGCGCCGGCCGCACGAGTCGCGCCGCCACCGGCGCCGGGACGGTGGCATCCGCCGCCTCCACCGGGGTCTCGCTCCATTGCAGGGCGAGCCGGCGGCCCAGCCAGTCGACCAGTTCGCTGTGGCGCACCGGCTTGACGAAGAAGTCCTCCGGCGCGATGCCGACGTCGTTGTCCAGCCGCTTGTCGAAGGCGTTGGCCGAGACCACCGCGACATGCGCCGGCGCCAGGCCGGGCGCGAAGCGATGCGCCCGGCGCAGCGTCTCCCAGCCGTCGATGCCGGGCATGGCCAGGTCGACGAACATGGCGTCGGGCCGGAAGCCGGCGGCGAGCAGATCGAGCGCATCGTGCCCGCTGGCGGCCGTGCGCAACTCGAAGCCGAGCGGCTCCAGCACCCGCACCAGCAATTCGCGGTCGGCCTCCTCGTTGTCGACCACCAGCACGCGGCGGCGCGCTCCGGCATAGCCGCGCCGGGGCCGGCGCGCGGCGGCCGGCGCCGCCACCGGCGTGGCGGACGTGGCCTCGGCGTGGATGCGCGGCAGGAACAGCCGGACCCGGAACACCGAGCCCGCGCCCGGCGTGCTGCGCACCGACATCTCGCCACCCATCAGGTCGGTCAGCATCTTGGCGATGGTCAGGCCCAGGCCGGCGCCCGGCGCGCGCGGGCCGCCACCACCGCCGCCGGTCGCGTCGCCGCGCGCGAAGGGCTCGAAGATGCGCTCGATCTCGCGCGCCGACATGCCCGGTCCGGTGTCCTCGATCTCCAGCACCGCGAACTCGCGCGCATAGCGCAGTCGCAGCACGACGCGGCCGGCGGCCGTGAACTTGATGGCGTTGCCCAGCAGGTTGATCAGGATCTGGCGCACGCGCTTCTCGTCGGCGCGCACCGCCTCCGGCAATTCGCCGGCGGGCTGGTAGCTGAAGGCCAGGCCCTTCTCGGCCGCCTCCAGCTCGAACATGTCGGCCAGTTCGCGCATCGTCTCGGCGAAGCGCATCGGCCGTGCCTGCAGCGTGAGCTTGCCGGCCTCGATGTGGGCGATGTCGAGCGTGCCCTCGATCAGGGAGAGCAGGTGCTCGCCGCCGCGCTGGATCACGGCCACGGCCTGCCGGCGGTGCGGCGGCACGGCGGCGTCGTCGCCCATCAGCTGCGCGTAGCCCAGGATGCTGTTGAGCGGCGTGCGCAGCTCGTGGCTGATAGCGCTGATGTAGCGGCTCTTGGCCTGGTTGGCGTGATCGGCCGCGCGCCGGGCCTCGTCGGCGGCGTGCTTGGCCTGCTCGGCGACGTGGCGGGCCTCGTCGGCATGCTGCTTGGCGGCCTGCAGCGCCAGGTCGGTCTCGCGGTGCAGCTCGATCTCGCGCTGCAGCAGGCGGGTCTGGCGGTTCGACTCCTCCTGCGCCACCTTGCGGCTCTGGTGCGCCAGCACCAGCCACCAGGCGACGATGCCGGCGATCAGCAACAGCGCCATGTACGACTTCAGGAAGCCCGAGCGCAGCGACGCGACCTGCGCCCGCATCACCGCGCCGGCCACCTCGCCGGAGGGCATGACGCCCAGCGCGCCGTCCTGCAGCGCGCGCAGCTCCTGCTGGTAGAGCACGCCGAAGACCGCCGCCAGCAATGGCACCACGACCCCGGTGATGAGCAGGAAGTGGCCGAGGCCGGTGTCGAGATAGGGCCAGACGCGCCGCGGCAGCAGCCAGCGCAGCACCCCCGACCACTGCCGCGACAGGCTCGCCTGCGGCTTGCACAGGTCGCCGCAGCGGGCGTCGAGGGTGCAGCACAGCGAGCAGATCGCGCCCTGGTAGGCCGGGCAATGGGCCATGTCGGGCGCCTCGTAGTCGCGCTCGCAGATGACGCAGCGCTGCACCTGCAGGCGCTGCAGCGCCAGCCGCTGCGCCGCGACCGGATCGCGCTGCACGCGGGCCCAGCGCACCGCCCGCCCCGCCGTGCCGGCGGCGCGCGCGGCGTGCTCCGGTCCGCGCGCGAGGTAGTAGCGCCCGCCCGTGGCCCAGGCGATCAGGGGTGCCGTCACGAGTGCCGCGCCCAGGGCGATCAGGGCCGAGAAGGCCTGCGCCAGCGGCCCGAAGGCACCCAGGTGCGCCGTGATCGACAGCGCCGAAGCCAGCGCCATCGCGCCGACGCCGACCGGATTCACGTCCCACAGGTGCGCGCGCTTGAATTCGATGCCCGGCGGCGACAGCCCGAGCGGCTTGTTGATCACCAGGTCGGCCACCACCGCCGTCATCCAGGCGATGGCGATGTTGGCGTAGACGCCCAGCACGTCGCCCAGCGCCTCGAAGACGTTCATCTCCATCAGCATGAAGGCGATCAGCGCGTTGAAGGCCACCCACACCACGCGCCCGGGATGGCTGTGGGTGACGCGCGAGAAGAAGTTGCTCCAGGCCAGCGAGCCGGCATAGGCGTTGGTGACATTGATCTTCAGCTGCGAGATCACCACGAACAGCGCCGTGGCCGCCACCGCCCAGCCATAGTCGTCGAAGACATATTCGTAGGCCGCGAGGTACATCTGGTTGGGATCGACCGCGCGCTCGGGCGGCACCATGTGCGTGATCGCCAGATAGGCCAGCGCCGCGCCGCCCAGCATCTTCAGCACGCCCAGCAGCACCCAGCCCGGGCCGCCGGCCAGCACGCCGGCCCACCAGCGAACGCGATTGCGCGGCGTGCGCGCCGGCATGAAGCGCAGGTAGTCGGCCTGCTCGCCCATCTGCGTGATGAGCGCGATGCCGACCGTCAACGCGGCACCGAAGAGGTGCATGTCGAAGCCGGCCGTGGCCCCCTTCACCCCACCATAGTGCGTGATGCCGGAAAACGCACCGGGATTGCGCGCCAGCACATAGCCGAACGGCACCACCAGCATCACCAGCCAGATCGGCTGCGTCCAGACCTGCAGCCGGCTGATGGCCGAGACCCCGTGCGTGACCAGCGGGATCACCACCAGCGCGCACACCAGGTAGCCCCAGGCCGGCGGCACGCCCAATGCGAGTTCCAGCGCATAGGCCATCACCGCCGCCTCCAGCGCGAAGAAGATGAAGGTGAAGGAGGCGTAGATCAGCGACGTCAGGGTCGAGCCGATGTAGCCGAAGCCCGCGCCGCGCGTCAGCAGGTCCATGTCGATGCCGAAACGCGCGGCATAGATGCTGATCGGCAGCCCGGTCAGGAAGATGATCAGCCCGGTCGCCAGGATGGCCCAGAAGGCGTTGGAGAAGCCGTACTGCACCAGCAAGGTGGCGCCCACGGCCTCCAGGATCAGGAACGAGGCCGCGCCGCCGAAGGCCGTGCTGGCGACGCGCCACTCGGACATGCGGCGAAAGCGCTGCGGCGTGTAGCGCAGCGCATAGTCCTCCAGCGTCTCGCGCGCCACCCAGCTGTTGTAGTCGCGCCGGACCTTGACGATGCGCTGCGGCGCGTCGTGGGCGGAGGTCGCCTCGGCGGTGGACGTGGAGGAAGGTGGATGCGGCACGGCTGCGCCGGGTGCAGCATCCATGCCAAGCGGCCGTTCCACCTCGCCCGCCCGGGTCCGCGTCGAGGTGGCGCGGAGCGAATTTCCCGTCCTTCCACAAGGACGTGACGTCGTCGTCCCAGGGTTTACCCTTTTCCGTCGTGCACAATCTTTCGCCTATGCGTTCCGCATTCGCGTGCTTCCTCCTCCTTCTGGTGACGTCCCTGACGATGGGTCTGGTCGCCACGAAGTCGTGCACGCCGCCCGTCGGTTCGCAGCGCATGGCGCAGGCGATCGCGCTCCAGGACGTCACCGGCGTCGAGGCCTTCGACGGCGTGGATCTCGCGGAAGTCGTGGATGTCGTGGACGTGGTCGAGGAGCTCTGGGACGACATCGCCAGCGCGCCGCTCTGCAGTCCGATGATCGACGCCGCCTTCTCGCTCGACGACCACGGCGAGACCCTGCCGTCGGTCTCCGCGCTCGCCCTCGCGCCCCTGCCGCGCCCCACCCGCCCCATCCTGCCCGCCAGCGGCGCCCTGCCCGAGCGGCACGAGCGCCTGCTGCGCCCCCCGACCCGCGCCTGATCCCCGCGCGCGCGGTCGTCTCCGGCAGCGCCGGAATCGATCCGTCCCTTTTCGCGCCGACCGTGGCCGGCCGGCGTGCCCTCCGTTCCCTCCCATCCGATCACTGTCCGCAAGAAGGCAGCGACAACCATGCACTTTCCCCTGAACAAGGCCGCGCGCCGCGCGTTGGCGGCCGCCCTCCTCACGACCGGCGCGGCGCTCAGCCCCGCGCTGGCGCAGACGCCGGTCGGCGAACGCGCGGGCGCGCCGGCACCGACCGGCGACTCGCGCTCGCCCTCGCTGGCGACCGGCGAGGTCGCGCCGACGCGGGTCGGCGGCCTGCCGGCCCCGGCCTTCGCCCTGGACGAACTGGTCCGGACCATCCTGACCTACAACCCCGCGCTGCTCTCGGCCGAGCAGTCGCGGGTGACCGCCGCCGCCGCCGTGATCTCGGCCGGCGCGATCCCCAATCCGCGGCTGGAATACGGCACCGGGCGCCAGCGCGCCATCCTGCCGACGACCGCCAGCGGCAGCACCCAGACCTGGGGCGTCTCGCAGCTGATCGAGAACCCGGCGCTGCGCCGCGCCCGCGTCGACGCGGCGCGCTTCGCCGTCGAGGGCACCGGACAGTCGGCCGCCGCGGTGCGCAATGCGCTGGTCGGGGAGATCCGGCTGCGCGCCTACGAGTACCTGCTGCGCCAGGCCGAGGCCGCCGCCGCCGCCGACTCGCTGGCGCTGCTGGAGCAGGTGCAGACGCGCGTCAACGCCCGCGTCTCCAGCGGCGAGGCGCCGCGCTACGAGCTCATCAAGGCCGAGGCCGAGATCATCAATGCCCGCCAGGTGCGCGACACCTCGGCGCTGATGGTCGAGCAGTCGCTCTTCACGCTCAACCGGCTGGCCGCCGGCCACCTGCCCGCGCGCTGGACCCTCACCGAGACCCTGGCGGGCGTGCCGCCGCTGCCGCCGCGCGAACTGCTGGTGGAGGACGCCCTGGCGCGCAATCCCGACCTGCTGGCGCTGCGCGCCGAGATCGACCGCTCGCAGGCCCTGGTCGCCGGCGCCCGCGCCAACCGCTGGCCCGGGCTAGAGGTGCGCTACGACCAGGGTCGCGATCCCGAGGTCCGCACCGGCCGCGTCAGCGTGGGCGTGCAGATCCCGCTGTTCGACCAGCGCAGCGGCCCGATCGCCGAGGCCTCCTCCGAGCTGACGCGAGCGCGCGGCCGCTACGAGGGCCTGCAGCTGGAGCTGCGCCAGCAGATCCTGCAGGCGGTGCAGATGCAGGACATCGCGGCCCTGAAGGTGCAGGCGCTGAGCACCGGCGCCGTGCGCGACGCCGAGGCCGCCGTGCGCGTGGCCGAGGCCGCCTACCGCTATGGCGAACGCGGCATCCTGGACGTGCTGGACGCCCAGCGCGTGCTGCGCACCGTGCGCTCCGACCTGCTGGCCGCGCGCTTCCAGGTGCAGGCCGCGCGCATCGACATCGACATCCTCGCCGGCCGTTTCGCCGGTGCCCCCCTGCAGCCCTGAAGGCGGACCCCATGCCCCACACACGCAATTTCCTTCCCAGCGCCGTTCTCCTGGCGTCCCTCCTGATCCTGCAGGGCTGCGGCAAGTCCGCCGAGCCCGAGGCGGCGCCGGCGCCGCCGACCGATCCGATGGTGGTCACCATCAAGCCCGAGATGGCCTCCAACTTCGAGGTCCGCCCGCTGGCCATGGCCGAACTCGCGACGACCCAGAGCGTGCCCGGCCGCGTGGCCGCCAACGAGCGGCTGGTGACGCGCATCGGCGCCTCCGTCAGCGGCCGCGTGACCGAGGTGCTGGTGGAGGTCGGCGACACGGTGCGCCAGGGCCAGACGCTGGCCTATGTGACGAGTCCCGAACTGACCACCGCCCAGCTCGCCGTGATGCGCGCCAATTCCAGCCTGCGGCTGGCCTCCAGCGCCGTCGAGCGCGCGCGCCAGCTGATCCAGGCCGATGTCATCGGCTCGGCCGAGGTGCAACGCCGCGAGGCCGAACTGGCCATCGCCCAGGCCGAGCTGCGCGCCGCCACCGACCAGCTGCGCCTGATGGGCATCTCCGGCGACGCGCTGCAGAAGCTGCAGCGCCAGGGCACCATCGCGTCGGCCGCCGCCATCGTCGCCACGCAGAGCGGCGTGGTGCTCGAACGCACGCTGAGCCAGGGCCAGGTGGCCCAGCCCGGCGATGCGCTGTTCACGGTCGCCGACCTGCGCAACGTCTGGGTCGTGGGCGCCCTGCCCGAGCAGGCCGCGCGCACGGTGGAGGCCGGCCAGGCGGTGGAGATCGAGGTGCCCGCGCTGGGCAACGACCTCATCGCCGGCAAGATCGTCCACGTCGGCGACACCGTGGCCGCCGACACCCGCACCGTGGCCATCCGCACCCAGGTCGACAACCCGCATCGCGCGCTCAAGCCGCAGATGCTGGCGACCATGCGCATCACCGGCCGCACCCAGCGCGTGCTGGCGGTGCCCGAGGCGGCCGTGGTGCGCGACAACGACCGCGACCACCTCTACACCCGCACCGCCGACAACGTCTACCGCCTGGTGCCGGTCGAGCTCGGCGCGCCGAGCGATGGCATGCGCCCGGTGCTCAAGGGCATCGAGGAGGGCAAGCCGGTCGTGACCGGCGGCGCCTTCCACCTCAACAACGAGCGCAAGCGCGCCGAACTGGAGTAAGCGCGAATGATCGCTTCCCTGATCCGGGCCACTCTGACCCAGCGGCTCGTGGTGATCGTGCTCGCGCTGGTGCTGTGCGGCTTCGGCGTGCGTGCCGCGCTCAAGCTGTCGGTGGACGCCTTCCCGGACGTCACCAACGTGCAGGTGCAGATCGCCACCGAGGCCCCGGGCCGCTCGCCCGAGGAGATCGAACGCTTCGTCACCGTGCCGCTGGAGATCGCCGTCACCGGCCTGCCGGGGCTGGTGGAGATGCGCTCGCTCAACAAGAGCGGGCTGTCCATCATCACGCTGGTCTTCACCGACGCGACCGATGTCTACTTCGCCCGGCAGCTGGTGACCGAGCGGCTGATCGAGGTCACGCCGCGCATGCCCGCGGGCATCGTGCCCGTGATGGGGCCGGTCTCCACCGGCCTGGGCGAGGTCTACCAGTACACGCTCGACCATCCCGACGACGGCCAGCGCGCCCTCACGCCCGAGGAGCTGGCCGAACGCCGCACCGTGCAGGACTGGGTGGTGCGACCGATGCTGCGCTCGATCCCCGGCGTGGCCGAGATCAACTCGCAGGGCGGCTATGTGCGCCAGTACCAGGCGCTGGTCGATCCCGGACGGCTGCGCCACTACGGGCTGACGGTGCAGCAGGTCGTGCAGTCGATCGCGCAGAACAACGCCAACGCCAGCGGCGGCGTGCTGCCCCTGGCCACCGAGCAGTACCTGATCCAGGGCGTGGGCCTGATCGGCAAGCTCGAGGACATCGGCAACATCGTGCTCAAGGAACAGGCCGGCGTGCCGGTGTTCGTGCGCGACGTCGCCGAGGTGCAGATCGGCAGCGAGGTGCGCCAGGGCGCCATCATCAAGGGCGGCTACACCGAGTCGGTCTCGGGCATCGTGCTGATGATGCGCGGCGGCAACGCCAAGGAGGTGGTCAGCCGCGTCAAGGACCGGGTGGCCGAGATCAACGCCCAGGGCATGCTGCCCGGCGGCCTGCAGATCACGCCCTTCTACGACCGCACCGAGCTGGTCGACGCCGCGCTGTGGACGGTCGCCAAGGTGCTGCTCGAGGGCATCGCGCTGGTGGTCATCGTGCTGTTCATCTTCCTGGGCGACGTGCGCTCCAGCCTGATCGTGGTCGCGACGCTGATCATCACGCCGCTGACGACCTTCATCGTCATGAACCGCTATGGCATCTCGGCCAACCTGATGTCGCTCGGAGGACTGGCGATCGCCATCGGCCTGATGGTGGACGCCACGGTGGTGGTGGTGGAGAACGTCTACCACCGGCTCGGCCATGCCGAGCCCGGCAAGGGATCGCGCATCCGCACCATCCTGCAGGCCACCACCGAGGTGGCCACGCCCACCATCTTCGGCATCCTGATCATCATCCTGGTGTTCCTGCCGCTGATGACGCTCGAAGGCCAGGAAGGCAAGATGTTCGGCCCGCTGGCGATGACCATCGCCATCTCGCTGTTCGTCTCGCTGGTGGTGTCGCTGCTGCTGTCGCCGGTGCTGTGCTCGTTCTTCCTCAAGGGCGGCTCGGGCGAGGACACCCGCGTCATCGCCTTCATGAAGCGCCACTACCTGCGCCTGCTGGATGCCGCGACGCGTCGCAACCGCGTCACGCTGGCGGCGGCCGTGGGCCTGCTGCTGCTGTCGATGTCGCTGTTCCCGCTGCTGGGCAAGTCCTTCATGCCGACCATGCGCGAGGGCGCCCTGACGCCGCAGATCAACCGCGTGCCGAGCATCTCGCTGGACGAGTCGATCCGCATGGAGATGGCCGCCATGAAGAGCATCGCCGAGGTCGAGGGCGTGCGCTCGGTGGTCTCCAAGCTGGGGCGCGGCGAGTCGCCGGCCGACCCGGCCGGCCCCAACGAGTCCGACCCGATCGTGCTGCTCGATCCGAAGAGCGACCGCTCGCAGGACGAGATCGACGAGGAGATCCGCCAGCGCCTCTCCAGCATCCCGGGCGTGCAGATCGTGCTGTCGCAGCCGATCTCCGAGCGGGTCGACGAGATGGTCACGGGCGTGCGCTCGCAGGTCGCGATCAAGGTCTTCGGCGACGACCTGACCCAGCTCAAGGAGGTCTCCGAGGGCGTGGCGCGCGTGCTCAAGGACGTGCAGGGCAGCCGCGACATCCGCATCGAGCGGCTCTCCGGCCAGCAGGCGCTGATGGTGGAGATCGATCGTGCGGTGATCGCGCGCTACGGCATCAACGTGTCGGACGTGCAGGACATCATCGAGACCGCCATCGGCGGCAAGCAGGTGACCACGCTCTACGAGGGCGAGCGGCGCTTCGCGGTCGCGGTGCGCTTCCCCGAGGACGAGCGCGCCACGCCCGAGGCGATCGGCAACACGCTGCTGACGGCGGCCGGCGGCGCGCAGGTGACCCTGTCGACGGTGGCCAAGATCCGGCTGCTCGACGGCCCGGCGCAGATCAGCCGCGAGGCCGGCAAGCGCCGCGTGGTGGTGGGCGCCAACGTCGAGGGCCGCGACCTGGGCGGCTTCGTGCAGGAGGTGCAGGACCGCATCGCCAAGGAGATCAAGGTGCCCGAGGGCTACTACTTCGTCTATGGCGGCCAGTTCGAGAACATGGAGCGCGCCATGAGCACGCTCTC
The DNA here is from genome assembly GCF_056679935.1 of Variovorax sp. PEI5. Taxonomy (NCBI): domain Bacteria; kingdom Pseudomonadati; phylum Pseudomonadota; class Betaproteobacteria; order Burkholderiales; family Comamonadaceae; genus Variovorax; species Variovorax sp. PEI5. The sequence continues at coordinate 59,360 of NZ_CM155257.1, read as the reverse complement.
GGTGATCGTGCCCCTGACCATCGCGGCCATCTTCTTCCTGCTGTTCATGCTGTTCAACTCGGTGCGCCTGGCCGGACTGATCATCCTGGTGCTGCCTTTCGCCTCGATCGGCGGGCTGGTCGCGCTGTTCGTGACGCGGGAGTACCTGAGCGTGCCGGCCTCGGTCGGCTTCATCGCGCTGTGGGGCATCGCGGTGCTCAACGGCGTGGTGCTGGTGAGCGCCATCCGGCGCCTGCGCGAGGACGGCCTGGGCGTGGCCGAGGCGGTGCGCGAGGGCTGCGTGCAGCGTTTCCGGCCGGTCATGATGACCGCCACCGTGGCGCTGCTGGGCCTGGTGCCGTTCCTGTTCGCGACCGGACCGGGCTCGGAGGTGCAGCGGCCGCTGGCCATCGTGGTGATCGGCGGGCTGATCTCGTCGACGCTGCTGACGCTGGTGGTGCTGCCGACCCTCTATCGCTGGTTCGACGAGAAGCCGGTCGAAGCATAAAGCTTGGACATCCCCCAGGCTGCGCGCACTTCGTGTCGCTTCGCCAACCCCCTTTGCAAGGGGGCGACACCTGCGGGCCGGCGAAGCCGGTTCCGCGGTGTCCCGGCGGATCGGCTGGCTGCGCCGCCTCTTTTTTGATTGAACGTCAGGAGATCTCATGAAGGAAATCCGTGCCATCGTGCGGCCCAGCCGCATCGAGCGATTGCGTGCCGCGCTGCGCGCCATCCCCAACTTCCCCGGCGTGACGCTGCTCAAGGCCGAGGGCTTCACCGCCCCGGCGGCGCTCCAGACGCGCACGGTGCGCGAGGAGCTGACCGACTTCTCCGGCAAGGTGATGATCTGCCTGCTGGCCGACGACGCCATGGTGCCGACCATCCGACGGGCCATCGTCGAGGCCTGCAGCACCGGGCAGATCGGCGACGGCCTGGTGTGGGTGGTGGACATCGAGGAGATCCACCGCATCCGCGACGGCAGCACCTACGACGCCTGAGCAGGCGCGGACGACGGTCGACGGCATACGCCTTCCGGCGAACCCGGCACGACTGTTGCATCGGTGCGGGCCTGCCCATAATGGCTGCTTCCCTCAGCCACCCGCTGCCGATCCCATGGAACTCACTCCCCGCGAAAAAGACAAGCTGCTGATCTTCACGGCGGCCCTGCTGGCCGAACGCCGCCGTGCCCGTGGCCTGAAGCTCAACTACCCGGAGGCCGTGGCCCTGATCTCGGCGGCGGTCATGGAAGGCGCGCGCGACGGCAAGAGCGTCGCCGCCCTGATGAGCGAGGGCCGGGAGGTCCTGACGCGCGACGATGTCATGGAGGGCATCGCCGAGATGATTCCCGACATCCAGGTCGAGGCCACCTTCCCCGACGGCACCAAGCTGGTCACCGTGCACCAGCCGATCGTCTGAGGCGGCGCGACGGCCGACGCGGCATCCCGCCACACCCCTCCCCCTTCGTTGCCTTCCTCCTCCCTGTCCCTTTCCACCTTTCGAGCGGAGCTTCTCATGCGCTGGATTCGTTCTTCCCTGGCCACCGCCCTGCCTTTGCTGGCCCTGCTGCCCCTGGCGGCGTCGGCCCATGTCGGCGCCGATGGCGCGGCCACCCACGTCCACGCCGGCTTCATGCAGGGCCTGGCGCACCCCTTCACCGGCCTCGACCACCTCGCCGCGATGGTGGTGGTGGGCCTGTGGAGCGCCTCGGCGGCGCGCGATGCGCGCGACCTCCTGTGGGCGCCCCTCGGCTTCGCGGCCCTGCTGCTGGCCGGCGCATCGGCCGGGCTGGCGGGGATGCAGGTGCCGGCGGTCGAGCCGATGATCGCGGCCTCGCTGCTGGTCATCGGCCTGCTGGCGGCCACGCGGCTGCGGCTGCCGGGTCCGCTGGCGGCGGCGCTGGTGGGCGCCTTCGCCTTCTTCCATGGCGCGGCCCACGGCCAGGAATTCACGGATGCGGGCGGTGCCATGTCGGCGGTGGCCGGCATGGTGCTGGCCACGGCGCTGCTGCATGCCGCCGGCATGGGCCTGGGCTGGACCCTGCGCCAGCGTGGCATGTGGCTGGCGCGCGCCATCGGCGCCGGCGTGGCATTGTTCGGCGCCGTGCTGCTGTCTTCGTTCGCATGAGGCAGACGCCACCATGACACCCGGAGAACTCCTCACCGACGATGGCGACCACGTGCTCAATCCCGGCCGCCGCACCCTGACCGTGGTGGTGCAGAACACCGCCGACCGGCCGATCCAGGTCGGCTCGCACTACCACTTCGCCGAGACCAACGGCGCGCTCGGCTTCGACCGCGCCGCCGCGCATGGCATGCGCCTGAATATCGCCTCCGGCACGGCGGTGCGCTTCGAGCCCGGCCAGCAGCGCACGGTCGAGCTGTGCGACTTCGCCGGCGACCGCATCGTCCATGGCTTTCGCGGCCTCGTTCAAGGGAAGCTGTAGATGAATCGACTCGACACTCATGCGACGCGCGGGTCCTGGCGCGAAACACCGCGGAACCGGCTTTGCCGGGCCGCTGGTGTTGCCCCCGGCGAGGGGGTGGGCGAAGCGACACGCAGTGCGCGAAGACTGGGGGAGTACTGAGATGGCGACGATTGGACGGCGTGCGTATGCCGAAATCTTCGGCCCCACCGTGGGCGACCGGGTGCGGCTGGCCGACACCGACCTGGTGATCGAGGTCGAGGCCGACTACACCCTGCGCGCCGGCGGCTATGGCGAGGAAGTGAAGTTCGGCGGTGGCAAGACCATCCGCGACGGCATGGCGCAGTCGCAACGCACGCGCGCCGAGGGCGCCGTCGACACGGTCATGACCAACGCGCTCATCCTCGACCACTGGGGCATCGTCAAGGCCGACATCGGCCTGTCGGGCGGGCGCATCGTGGCGATCGGCAAGGCCGGCAATCCGGACGTGCAGCCGGGCGTCGACATCGTCATCGGCCCGGGCACCGAGGTCATCAGCTGCGAGGGCAACATCGTCACGGCCGGCGGCATCGACAGCCACATCCACTTCATCTGCCCGCAGCAGATCGAGGAGGCGCTGGCCTCGGGCGTGACCACCATGCTGGGTGGCGGCACCGGGCCGGCCACCGGCACCTTCGCCACCACCTCCACGCCCGGCCCCTGGCACATCGAGCGCATGCTGCAGGCCGCCGATGCCTTTCCGATGAACCTGGGCTTCCTCGGCAAGGGCAACGCCAGCCTGCCGGCGGCGCTGCACGAGCAGATCGATGCCGGCGTCATCGGCCTGAAGCTGCACGAGGACTGGGGCACCACGCCGGCGGCGATCAGCAACTGCCTGGACGTGGCCGACGCCACGGACACGCAGGTCGCGATCCACTCCGACACGCTCAACGAGTCGGGTTTCGTCGAGAACACCATCGCGGCGGTCAAGGGCCGCGGCATCTGCGCCTTCCACACCGAGGGCGCCGGTGGCGGCCATGCGCCGGACATCCTGCGCGTGGTGGGCGAGGACAACTTCCTGCCCTCGTCGACCAACCCGACCATGCCCTACACCGTGAACACGCTCGACGAACACGTCGACATGCTCATGGTGTGCCACCACCTGGATGCCGGCATCGCCGAGGACCTGGCGTTCGCCGAATCGCGCATCCGCAAGGAGACCATCGCCGCCGAGGACATCCTGCACGACCTGGGCGCCATCAGCATGTTCAGCTCCGACTCGCAGGCCATGGGCCGCGTCGGCGAGGTCGTGCTGCGCTGCTGGCAGACCGCCCACAAGATGAAGGCGCAGCGCGGCAAGCTGCCCGGCGACTCCGAGCGCCACGACAACTTCCGCGCCAGGCGCTATGTCGCCAAGTACACGATCAACCCGGCCATCGCGCACGGCATCGCGCACGAGGTGGGCAGCGTGGAGGTCGGCAAGTGGGCCGACCTGGTGGTCTGGAAGCCGGCCTTCTTCGGCGTCAAGCCCTTCACCATCATCAAGGGCGGCAGCATCGCCATGGCGGCGATGGGCGACCCCAACGCCTCGATCCCGACGCCGCAGCCGGTGCACTACCGGCCGATGTTCGGCGCCTATGGCGGCTCGCTCGCGCGCAGTTCGCTCACCTTCGTCTCGCAGGCCGGCCTGGCCGCCGGCATCGGCGAGCGCTACGGGCTGCGCAAGACCCTGAGCGCGGTCAAGGGCATCCGTGGCGTGCGCAAGCAGCACATGATCCACAACGGCTACACGCCGCGCATGGAGATCGACGCCCAGACCTATGCCGTGCGCGCCGACGGCCACCTGCTGACCTGCGAACCGGCGGCATCGCTGCCGATGACGCAACGCTATTTCCTGTTCTGACCCCTGGCCGGGACCCGCGTCCCCGGCCGGGCACACTCGACGCCATGCTCAACGTCAACAAACTCATGCCGCGCGGCGGCGGCCTCGCCCCCGTGCTGCTCAAACGCGCCGCCATCGTCGAACTCGACTGGGACGTGCGCCAGAAAAGCCGCTTCGACGCCACCGATTCGCAGGGCCGGCACCTCGGGGTGTTCCTGCCGCGCGGCACCGCGGTGCGGGGCGGCGACGTCCTGGTCGTCGAGGACGGCTCGCTGGTCAGGGTGGTCGCCGCGCCGCAGCCGGTGCTGGTCATCACGCCTTGCGCGCAGCACGGCACGCCCTTCGACCTGACGCGCGCGGCCTACCACCTCGGCAACCGCCACGTGCCCATCGAGCTGACGCCGACGCACCTGAAGATCGAGCCCGACCACGTGCTCGCCGCCATGCTGCGCGCCATGCACCTGATCGTGCGCGAGGCCGAGGAGCCCTTCGAGCCGGAGAACGGCGCCTATGGCGCGCACGGCGCGGGCGGGCATGGGCACGGCGGCCACGACCACGGCGGTCACGACCATGGTGATCACGCCCATGCGCCCATCACAGGCCGGGCGCCGGTCGGCCCGGTGCTGCATCCCGATGCCTACGGCGGCGCGCCAAGCCACGACCACGATCACAGCCATTGCGGCCACGACCATTCGCATTGAACCGATGATCGATCCGCGCCCCGAACGCCTCCAGGACGACGACCGCGACACCGGCGGCGCGGGTACCGGCTGCGGCACGGCCGGCGACACCGCGCCGCCGGCGGCCCTGCCCGCCGCCAGCCTGCTGCAGCTGATCTGGCTCGCCTCGCCGGCGCTGCCCATCGGCGGCTTCTCGTACTCGGAAGGCCTGGAGGCCGGCGTCGAATGGGGCGGCGTGGATGGCGAGGCGCGCGCCTCCGACTGGATCGCCGACCAGCTGCACCTGAGCCTGGCGCGTGGCGACCTGCCCGTGGTGGCGCAGGCCATCGTCGCCTGGCGCGACGGCGACGCAAGCCGCGTGCGCCGACTCAACGACTGGGTGCTGCAGACGCGCGAATCGGCCGAGTTCCTGCTGCAGACCGAACAGATGGGCCGCTCCCTGGTGGAGTGGCTCAGGCTGCGCCACGACGACATCGCCGAGGCCTTCGGCGGCACCCTCGCCGCCCGCATCACCTATCCGGTGGCCTTCGCCTTCGCCGCCAGCCGGACCCAGGCCAGCGTGCGCGACGGCTGCCTGGCGTTCGCCTTCGGCTGGGCCGAGAACATGACCGGCGCGGCCGTGAAGTCGGTGCCCCTGGGCCAGAGCGCGGGACAGCGCATGCTGGGCCGGCTGGCGCTGGAGATTCCGGCCGCGGTCGAGCGCGCCCTGCGATGCGCCGACGACGAGCGCCAGGCCTTCACGCCGATGCTGGCGGTGCATTCGGCGCGCCACGAGACACAATATTCCCGCCTGTTCCGGAGTTGAACGGCCCGGCGTCACGCGCCGACCGGACCTGCCGGCCCACTCCTCACCCACCTCCCCCCGACCCCTCAGGAAGCGACCCGCGAGACCATGGCCTCCGCCCTCCATCACATTCCCCATCGCACCAAGCACCTGCCGCCGCTGCGGGTGGGCATCGGCGGCCCGGTCGGCTCCGGCAAGACCACGCTGCTGGAAATGCTGTGCAAGGCGATGCGCGAGCGATACGACCTGATCGCCATCACCAACGACATCTACACCAAGGAGGACCAGCGCCTCCTGACCGTCTCGGGCGCGCTGCCGGCCGAGCGCATCATGGGCGTGGAGACCGGCGGCTGCCCGCACACCGCCATCCGGGAGGACGCGTCGATCAACCTCGAGGCCATCGACCGCATGCTCGGCGAGTTCCCCGATGCCGACATCGTCTTCATCGAGAGCGGCGGCGACAACCTGGCCGCCACCTTCAGCCCGGAGCTGAGCGACCTCACGATCTACGTGATCGACGTCGCGGCGGGCGAGAAGATCCCGCGCAAGGGCGGCCCCGGCATCACCAAGAGCGACCTCTTCGTGATCAACAAGACCGACCTCGCCCCCCACGTGGGCGCCAATCTGGACGTGATGGAAGCCGACACCCGGCGCATGCGCAAGCAGCGCCCGTATGTCATGACCAACCTCAAGACCCTGACCGGCCTGGCCGACGTGGTCGCCTTCATCGAGAAACGCGGCCTCCTGGTCCAGGACTGAGCCTATTTCTTGAACTGCGCCCGGGCCGCCTGCGTGATCGCCACCACGCACGGATGGCGCACGCGGCGCTCGACCGACACGCCGAAGAACTCCTCCACCAGCTCCGACGCGCGGCCCAGCACCTCGACGCCATACTGCGTGCAGGTCTCCTCCTCCAGCACGCTGGGCGACATGAAGACACCGCGCCCTTCGGCGCCGAAGGCCTTGAGCAGCGCGGCGTCGTCGAACTCGCCGATCAGCCGGGGCCGCAGGCCGTGCTCGGCCAGCCACAGGTCCAGGCGCTGGCGCATCACCGACGACGCGCCCTGGATCAGCATGGGCGCGCCGTCGAGGCAATGGGGAAACGGCCGGTCGTCCAGCGACGCGCGCAGCACGGGCGCGACGAAGAAACTCATGTCGGTGACGCCGAGCGTGTGGTTGAATGCCTTGACACTGGTCTGCCGGCCCATCGGCTCGTTGGCGATGACCAGGTCCAGCCGATGCACCGACAGCTGCGCGAGCAGGTCGCGGAAATTGCCCTCGTGGCAGATCAGCCGCACCTCCTCGCGCGTGGTGAGCGCCGGCTCGAGCAGCCGGTAGGCGATGGCCTTGGGCACGGCATCGGCGATGCCGACGCGGAAGTTCAGCGTCTGCGCGCCGGTGCTGCGGTTGCCGACCGCGGCTTCGAGCTCGGTGCCGAGCGTGAAGATCTGGTCGGCATAGCCGAGCGCGATGCGACCGTCGGGCGTGAGCTCGACGCCGCGTCCACTCTTCTGCAGGAGGTGGCAGCCCAGTGCCTCCTCCAGCAGCTTGATCTGCGCCGAGAGGGTCTGCGGCGTGATGTGGAGCTGTTCGCCGGCGCGCACCACGCCACCCGCCTTGGCGGCGGCCCAAAAATAATAGAGGTGCTTGTAATTCATCGGCCTTCTCCTACAAGGCAGGTCTCGTTCAACCAAAAGTGGATGAACGATGCTGAAAATACGATTTTTATCGAAGGCTCACAGGCCCTACATTGAAGGGGTCAACAACCCTTTCGGATTCCGATTTCTTCATCCAGAGGTCTACCAAGGAACACACCATGAACGACAACACCCAGGTCTACGGCAACGCCGGGACGATTTCCAGCCCCACGCAACGCAACCAGGTCCTGCGCAATACCTATTGGCTGCTCGCCCTGTCGATGCTGCCGACGGTGCTGGGCGCCTGGGTCGGCATCGAGACCGGCATCGCGCGCGCCATGTCGCCCGGCATCGGAATGATCGTCTTCCTGGGCGGCGCCTTCGGCTTCATGTTCGCCATCGAGAAGACCAAGAACTCGGCCGCCGGCGTGCCGGTGCTGCTGGCCTTCACGTTCTTCATGGGCCTGATGCTCTCGCGCCTCGTCGGCACCGTGCTGGGCATGGCCAACGGCGCCGGGCTGGTGATGACGGCCTTCGCCGGCACCGGCGCGATCTTCTTCGGCATGGCGTCGCTGTCCTCCATCATCAAGCGCGACCTGTCGTCGATGGGCAAGTGGCTCTTCATCGGCGTGATCATGCTGCTGGTGGCGGGCATCGCGAACTTCTTCATCCAGTCGAGCGCGCTGATGATCACGCTGTCGGTGCTGGCCATCGGCATCTTCTCGGCCTTCATCCTGCATGACCTCAAGCGCGTCCAGGACGGCCACGAGACCAACTACATCACGGCGACGCTCGGCGTCTACCTGAGCCTCTACAACGTCTTCCAGTCGATCCTGATGCTGCTGGGCATCGGTGGCGGCCGCGACGAGTAACGACACGACCCCCCATCCACACACGCAGACCCGACCTCACGGGGAACGGAGAACAACACCATGAGACTCACCACCAAGGGCCGTCTGGCCGTCGTCGCGATGATCGATGTCGCGCTCCACCACAAGGCGGGACCGATCGCGCTGGGCGTGATCAGCCGCCGCCAGAGCATCTCGATCTCCTACCTGGAGCAGATGTTCTCCGACCTGCGACGTCACGATCTGGTCGCCTCGACGCGCGGGCCGGGCGGCGGCTACACGCTCGGCCGGGGCAGCGAGGAGATCACGGTCGCCGACATCCTGTTCGCCGTCAACGGCCCGCCGCCCGAGACGCGCCGCGTCGCCGGCGGCAAGAAGGCCGCCCCGACGCAGGCCGAACGCTGCACCACGCCGGAACTCTGGGACTCGCTCAACCGCAACGTGGTCGAGTTCCTGGATTCGATCACGCTGCGCAAGCTGGCCGACGACCAACTCGCCCTGGGCGTGCCGCCGCTGGACCGCGAACCCGCGCGCAAGGCCGAGCTGGTGGCGCGCCGGCCGGTCAAGCCGACGCGGCCCAACGCGCCGAATTCGGTCTTCGAACTGAGCAAGTTCGGCCGCCTCGCCTGAGGCCCCTGCCCCGGGAGGACAGGGTCCTCCCGTTCCTCCGGTCGATGCGACCGCGTAGGAAATCACCTCGTTTCGGCCTCTGAAAGACCGATAGAGTGCGCGCAAACTTTTTCCGGTCCGGATCATGCGCGCGCACTTCTTCCCCGGCACGAACGATTCCCGCCAGGCCATCCGGATGCAGAGCTATCTGCTGGCGGTGCTCACCAGCCTGCTGGGCATCCTGCTGATGGTGATCTGGTATTTCCTAGGCCTGCTGAGCGGCGAATCGCTGGCATGGATCCTGGCGACGACGCTCACCCTCCTGCTCCTGTTCTTCTGGCTGTTCCGCATCGGCCTCGGCCTGCGGTACACGGATGCCAGCCTGACCCTCGCGCAGATGGCGGCGGCATCGGCCGTCGTGCTCGGCGCGGCCTTCGCCGCCGATGGGGGTCGCGCCGTCTTCCTGGTCGTGCTGGTCATGGTGAGCCTGTTCGGCGCGCTGTGCCTGAGGATCCGGACACTGCTGATCCATGCCCTGGGAGTCGTCGCCGGCTACGCCTGCGTCATCGGTCTGCTGCAGCTCCTGCGTCCCGACGTGCTGGACCTGCGCCTCGAACTCCTCCACCTGCTGGTCTTCGGCCTGTGCATGCCGTGGTTCGCCTTGATGGCGGGCTATGTGAGCGAGCTGCGCGAACGCCTGACCCGGGCCTATCGCGCGGTGGCCGAGAGCGAACGCACGCTCGCCGAGGCCCAGCGCCTGGCCCAGTTCGGCAGCTGGACCTTCGATCCATCGGATCGCGAAGCCCTCTGGTCGCAGGAGACGTATCGCATCTTCGGGCTCGATCCGGCCGAACGCGTGATCGACCACGCCGCGTTCCGCGCATTGGTGCATCAGGAGGACCGCGAGCGCTACGCCGCGCTGGTCGACCAGGCGCTCGGCGAAGGCAGGGAGCTCGACACCGAATACCGGATCCTGCTGCCCTCCGGGGCGGTGCGATGGATCCACGCGCTGGCTCGCCCGGTCGCGCGTGCGCCCGGGCGGGAGCCGATGCTGCAGGGCATGGTGATGGACATCACCCGCCGCAAGACCCACGAGGACCAGATCCGGCGGATGGCGCATTTCGATGTCCTCACCGGCCTGCCCAATCGCAATCTGCTGATGCAGCTGCTGCGCCATGCCGTCGCCCGGGCACAGCACGGCACCTCCCTGGCGGTGCTGTTCATCGATCTCGATGGCTTCAAGGCCGTCAACGACTCACTGGGACACGAGGTCGGCGATGCCTTGCTGACGGCATTCGCGCAGCGGCTGGGCGGAGCCCTGCGCCTGTCGGACACCGCTGCACGGCTGGGTGGCGACGAATTCGTGGCGCTGATGGAGGACTTCGGCTCGCGTCCGGAAGTCGAGAAGGTGGTCGCCGGGATCCTGCTCTCGGCGGCGATGCCATTCCAGCTGGATGGCCGCGAATGCCGCGTGTCGGCCAGCATCGGCATCGCCGTGCATGGCCCGGCATGCGCGGACGCCGGCGCGCTGATGAAAGCGGCCGACGCCGCGATGTATGCCGCCAAGCGCGATGGCAAGAACGGCTACCGGTTCCACGACCAAACCGCGCCGGCGGACCCGGCCGCATCGGTCATGCAGACGGGGCCGGCCTGAGCGGCGCCATGGCGGCGCCCCGGGCCGGCCCGTCGATCCGCCTCAGGCGAGGTCGAATCGATCCAGGTTCATGACCTTGGTCCAGGCGGCGATGAAGTCGTCGACGAACTTCTCCTGGCCATCGGCGCTGGCATAGACCTCGGCGACCGCGCGCAGCACCGCGTTCGAGCCGAACACCAGATCGGCGCGCGTTCCGGTCCAGCGGACTTCGCCGGTCTTGCGGTCACGGCCCTCGTACTGCTGGTGCTGGCCCGCGATCGCCTTCCACTCCGTGCCCATGTCGAGCAGGTTGACGAAGAAATCGTTGGTCAGCGTACCGGGCTTCTGCGTCAGGACGCCATGCTTCGACTGGCCCGCGTTGGCGCCGAGCACGCGCAGGCCGCCCACCAGCACGGTCATCTCGGGCGCCGTCAATGTCAGCAGTTGCGCCTTGTCGACCAGCAGCACCTCGGCCGGGACGCTGAAGTTCGACTTGGTGTAATTGCGGAAGCCATCGGCGGCCGGTTCCAGAGGATCGAAGGACACGACATCGGTCTGCTCCTGCGAGGCATCGGCGCGACCGGGGCTGAAGGGCACCTCGACCTCGCGGCCGGCGTCGCGCGCGGCCTTCTCGACGCCGACGTTGCCGGCCAGCACGATCAGATCCGCCAGCGACACCTGCTTGCCACCCGACTGCGCGCCATTGAACTCGCTGCGGATGCCTTCGAGCGCCTGCAGCACCTTCGACAGCTGCTCGGGCTGGTTGACGGCCCAGTCCTTCTGCGGCGCCAGGCGGATGCGCGCGCCATTGGCGCCACCACGCTTGTCGGAGCCACGGAACGTGGAGGCCGAGGCCCAGGCGGTGGACACCAGTTCCGGGACGCTCAGGCCCGATGCCAGGATCTTGTCCTTGAGCGCCTTGACGTCCTGCGCCTCGACCAGCGGGTGGTCGACGGCCGGGATCGGGTCCTGCCAGATGAGCTCCTCGGCCGGCACTTCCGCTCCGAGGTAGCGCACGCGCGGACCCATGTCGCGGTGCGTCAGCTTGAACCAGGCGCGCGCGAAGGCATCGGCGAACTGGTCGGGGTTCTCCAGGAAGCGGCGCGAGATCTTCTCGTAGACCGGATCGGCGCGCAGCGCGATGTCGGAAGTCAGCATGGTGGGCCGCAGCTTCCTGGACGCATCGTGCGCGTGCGGGACGATCTCCTGCGAATCCTTGGCGACCCACTGGTGCGCGCCGGCCGGGCTCTTGGTGAGCTCCCACTCGTGGCCGAACAGCATCTCGAAATACTCGTTGGTCCACTGCGTCGGCTTGGTGGTCCAGGTGACTTCCAGGCCGCTGGTGATGGTGTCGGCGCCCTTGCCGGTGCCGAAGCTGTTGTGCCAGCCGAAACCCTGCGCCTCGATGCCGGCGGCTTCGGGCTCGTGGGCCACGTTCTCGGACGGGCCGGCACCGTGGGTCTTGCCGAAGGTGTGGCCGCCGGCGATCAGCGCCACGGTCTCCTCGTCGCCCATGGCCATGCGGCCGAAGGTGTCGCGGATGTCGCGCGCCGAGGCCACCGGGTCGGGCCGGCCATCCGGGCCTTCGGGGTTGACATAGATCAGGCCCATCTGCACCGCCGCCAGCGGGTTCTCCAGGTCGCGGCTGTGGACCACTTCGCTGTCGTCGTCCTTGTCGATGACGCCAGGGCCATCGACACCCGGCGAGCCCTGCGAATAGCGCTTGTCGCCGCCGAGCCACTTGTCCTCGCGGCCCCAGTAGACGTCCTGATCCGGTTCCCAGACATCGGCGCGGCCGCCGGCGAAGCCGAAGGTCTTGAAGCCCATGGTCTCGAGCGCGACGTTGCCCGTCAGGACGATCAGGTCGGCCCAGGAGATCTTGTTGCCGTACTTCTGCTTGACCGGCCAGATCAGGCGACGGGCCTTGTCCAGGCTGACGTTGTCGGGCCAGCTGTTGAGCGGCGCGAAGCGCTGCTGGCCACGGCCGGCGCCGCCCCGGCCATCGCCGATGCGATAGGTGCCGGCGCTGTGCCAGGCCATGCGGATGAACAGCGGACCATAGTGGCCGAAGTCGGCCGGCCACCAGTCCTGGGAGTTCGTCATCACGGCAGCGAGGTCCGCCTTCACGGCCGCCAGGTCGAGGCTCTTGAATGCCTCGGCATAGTCGAAGTCCTCGTCCATCGGGTTCGATTTCGACGAGTGCTGGTGCAGCAGGTCCAGGCGCAATTGCTGGGGCCACCAGTCACGATTGCTCGTGCCGGCGCCTGAAGCTTGGCTGAAGGGGCACTTCGCTTCGGTCTTGTCTTTGTCCATGTGGGGCGCTCCGTTGTGCGATGAAAGGGATCGAAATTCTGTCCCAGAAGCCTGACGGAAGCGAATAGGCCTGCTGTATGCCGGCCATAGGAACGGCATCGGCTGAAACGGTGGGCAGCGCGCCAGGCCGACCGGAGCGGCGCTCCCGTCGCGCCTTCAGCGGCCGCTGCGCAGCGGCTGTCCCAGGGCGCGGCGCCAGCGCAGGACGAATGCCCGGTAGGCCTCGGGCTGCAGATCCTGCGTCAATGCCGCGCCGGGCACGATCGGCTTCTGCGTGGTGCCCAGTTGCCGCGCGAGCTGCGCCGCTGTCGACTCGCCCTTGACGTCCTCGCGTACGGCGAAGATGCCCTGGCGCGCGATCAATTCCTGGCCGCGCCGGGACAGCGTGTAGTCCAGCCACAGCCGGGCGGCGTTGGGCCGCCGCGAGCGCCGGGCGATCAACTGCAGCCGGGACAGCACCAGCGTGTAGTCGCCGGGAAAGACCACACCGATGTCGGGGTTGCGGCGCGCCTGCGCCAGCGCATAGGCGCCGAGCACGTTGTAGGCGATCGCGGCGCGGCCGTTGGCCACCTGGCCCAGCATGGCCGACGTGGTCGAGGCGAAGCGCACGCCGGCGCGGCCCAGGGCCTGGGCGATGTCCCAGAAGGCCGGCGTGGCGCGCGCGTCCTGCGCCGCCAGCAGGAAACCGAGGCCGGACTTCTCGACGTCGTAGGTGACCACCTTGCCCTTGAGCGCCGGGGTCCACTCCAGCAGCTCGGCGAACTCGGCATGGGTGCGGGGCGGCTTGGGCACCAGCTTCCGGTTGTAGGCCATCACGATGGGCTCGAAGGTCGTGGCCCAGGCCTGGTCGCGCCAGCGCGCCCAGTCCGGCAGGCCGGCTCCCTCGGGCGAGGCATACGCCAGGGCGTAATCGTGCTCGACCAGGCTGACCTGCAGGTCCATGGCCGAGCTCCACAGCACGTCGGCGGTGTCGCGGCCGAACTGGGTCTCGGCCACGAAGCGATGATGCAGTTCGGTGCTGGTCAGGTCCTCGTATTCCACCGTGATGCGCGGATACAGCAGCCGGAAGTCGTCGAGCAGCGGCTGGACGACGTTGGCGTCGGTGGTCGAGTAGATCACCAGACGGCCCTCGTCCTCGGCGGCGCGCACGACACCGGCATATGCCGGCGCGGAGCCCGAGGGAGGACGGGCGCGGGGAGCGAAGTCGAGCAGTTCCTCGGTGTTCTGCGCGGCCGCGAACGGGCTCGCGCCCAGGGCCAGCAGGCCCTGCATCGCGGCACGCCGCGTGCCCGATCCGATGACTCCTCGAAACGCCGGCTTCTTCATGTGCATCCCCCGCTCAACCGAACCGGACCAGCGGAATCACGCCCAGCAGCAGCGTGGTGGCCAGCATGACCACGGCCGAGGACAGGGCCCACAGCAGCGTGAAGCGCTGATGGTCGCCGAACTCCACCTTGGCCAGGCCCACCAGCAGGTAGGTCGAGGCGACCAGCGGACTCAGCAGGTGCACCTGCTGGCCGATCAGCGAGGCGCGGCCGATCTCGGCGGCCGTGAAGCCATGCACCGCGCCGGCCTTGGCCAGGATCGGCAGGATGCCGAAATAGAACGCGTCGTTGGAAATGAAGAAGGTGAAGGGCACGCTCAGCACCGCCGTCACCACGGCCAGGTAGGGCTCCAGCCAGTTGGGCAGGCCGGCGATCACGCTGGCGGCGATGGCGTCGACCATCTTGGTGCCCGACAGGATGCCCACGAAGATGCCGGCCGCGAAGATCAGCGCCACCACCGGCACGATGTTGGCCGCGTGCGCCTCCAGGCGCTCCTTCTGCTGCTCGAGGCGCGGGTAGTTGATCATCAGCGCGATCGCGGCGGCCACCATGAACAGCACCTGCAGCGGGAAGACGCCCATGATCAGCAGCACCATCAGTGCGATCGTCAACGCCAGGTTGACCCAGATCAGGCCGGGCCGCGCCACCGGGGAAGCAGTGATTTCCTCGTCGCCCGTGGCGTCGTGCATCCCGGGCAGGTCGATCGTGCCGAGCCGGCGCTTCTCGCGCCGGCCGAGCCAGAAGGCCACGAGCAGGCCCCAGGCGCCGGTGACGATCATCGGCAGGATCATCGGCACGAACAACTGGCCGACGTCGACGCCCAGCGCGCTGGCGGCGCGCGCCGTCGGGCCGCCCCAGGGCAGGATGTTCATGTTGCCGCCGGCCATCATGACCACGCAGGTCAGCACCAGCCGGCTGATGCCCAGGCGCCGGTAGAGCGGCAGCATGGCGGCGCAGGTGATCATGTAGGTGGTGGAACCGTCGCCGTCGAGGGAGACGCAGGTGGCGAGCACGAAGGTGCCCATCACGATCTTGGCGGGATCGTGGCCGACCAGCTTCAGGATCCAGCGCACCGCCGGATCGAACAGGCCGGCATCGATCATGATGCCGAAGTACAGGATCGCGAACATCAGCATCACGCCGGTCGGCGCGAGCTTCTTGATGCCGTCGAGCATCATGGGACCCAGATCCATGCCGAAGCCGGCGATCAGGCCGAAGACGATGGGAACCGTGATCAGCGCGACCATCGCCGAGAGGCGCTTGGTCATGATCAACGCCATGAACACGAGGATCATGGCGTAGGCGAGTGCAGTCAGCATGTTGTATTTTTTCTATCGATGGGTTGGAAGCGCGGACAGGCGTGGATCGTAAACGCAGCCCAGGCGGGTCGAAATCGCGACGCGCTCTTTCGACTTACGACTCTGCTTTTTCGCGATCTCTGAGCACTCGCTCGCGAACGGACCCGCGGGACTGCCTCGCGACAAACGCGGGCCGCCGGACGACGAGACGCGCCGGATCGGAAATTCACGAGGGGATGGGCAGGACCATCGAGCGGGTTCGATGGCGGAGAGTGTGAGATTCGAACTCACGGACGGTTGCCCGTCGGCAGTTTTCAAGACTGCTGGTTTAAACCACTCACCCAACTCTCCGAAGCCGCCTCCGGGTGGTGGAGGCAGCCGGCGATTCTAGCGGGGCCTCGCGCCGTCGCGGACGAAGCCGGCTGCGAGGTCCGCCCTATTCGGGCAGGAACAGCGCCTGGAGGTCGCTCAGGAAATCGAGACCGCGCTCGGTCGGCCAGGCATGCCACAGGTCGCGCGCGAGCAGGCCCTTGTGCTCGGCCTCCTCCAGCGGGCGCTGGATGGCGGCGATCGAGAGGCCCGTGCGCTCGCCGAATTGCGCCAGTGTGAAACCCTCCTTCAGGCGCAAGGCGTTGAGCATGAATTCGAACGGCAGGTCGGCCAGCGCCACGTCCTCGCTGCGCGCGACGGCCGCGCCGGCGAGCGCACCCGCCATGTAGCGCGACGGATCGCGCAGGCGCACCTGGCGCACCACGCGATGCGCGAAGCTCAGCTTGCTGTGCGCGCCGGCGCCGATGCCCAGGTAGTCGCCGAACTGCCAGTAGTTCAGGTTGTGCGCGCAGCGGTGCCCGTCGCGCGCATAGGCCGAGACCTCGTAGCGCGACAGGCCCTGCGCGCCGGTGCGTTCGGTGATGCGGTCGAGCATGTCGTAGGCCGTGTCGTCCTCGGGCACGACCGGCGGGTGCTTGGCGAAATACGTGTTGGGCTCGATGGTCAGGTGATAGATCGACAGGTGCGGTGGCGCCAGCGCCAGGGCCTGGTCGAGATCGGCCTCGAGCTGCGCGGGCGTCTGGCCGGGCAGCGCGTACATGAGATCGAGGTTGAAGGTCTCGAACGCGCTCGCCGCCTCCTCGATCGCCGCGATCGCCTGCGCGCCGTCGTGCACGCGCCCGAGCGCCGCCAGGTGCGTGTCGTTGAAGCTCTGCACGCCCACCGACAGCCGCGTGACGCCGGCGGCGCGGAAGGCGCGGAAGCGGTCGCGCTCGAAGGTGCCGGGGTTGGCCTCCAGTGTGATCTCGCAGTCGGGCGCCAGCTTCAGGCGCGCGCGCAGGTCGCCGAGCAGCCGGTCGATCGCCGCCGGCGAGAACAGGCTGGGCGTGCCGCCGCCGATGAAGATCGTGTGCACCGTGCGGCCCCAGATGAGCGGCAGCGCGGCATCGAGATCGGCCACCAGCGCATCGAGGTAGCGCGCTTCGGGAATGGCCAGCGTGTCGCCGCCGGGTCCGCCGCGCCACTCGTGCGAATTGAAGTCGCAATACGGACACTTGCGCAGGCACCACGGCAGGTGCACGTAGAGCGACAGCGGCGGCAGGGCGGCGAGCTGCAGGGGGCCGGGCCGCATGAGGTGCAGCACGTCGTTGGCATGCGTCGCGCCGCCGGCCTCGTCGCCGCCGGCGTCGGCACCATCCAGGCGCTGGATCGGAATGCTCATGGAAGGCCCATCCTGGAACGACGGCTCAGCGCATGCGCCAGGCGCCGCGCATGAGTTCGACCATGGCGCGCGCGGCCTGGCCGCGATGGCTGTTGGCGTTCTTGATCTCGGGCGACAACTGCGCGAAGGTGCAGCCGAAGGCCGGCAGGAACATCACCGGATCGAAGCCGAATCCGTTGGTGCCGACGGGCTCGCGCGTGATCTCGCCGGCGGCCCGGCCGACGGCCACCAGGGGTTCCGGATCGTCGGCGCGGCGCAATGCGACCAGGGTGCTCACCAGCGCGGCGCGGCGGTTGTCGATGCCGGCCATCTGCTCGAGCAATGCCCGGACGTTGTTGGCATCGCCCTTCGCATAGCCGAAGCGCGTCGCGTAGTATGCGGTGTCGACGCCGGGCAGGCCGCCGAAGGCATCGACGCACAGTCCGGCGTCGTCGGCGATGGCCGGCAGGCCGGTGGCGGCCGAGGCATGGCGCGCCTTCGCCAGCGCGTTCTCGACGAAGGTGCGGAAGGGCTCGGCGGCCTCGCCCACGCCCAGGTCGGACTGCCGCACCAGCTCGAAGCCCAGTGGCGCCAGGAGCGGTTGCAGCTCGGCGAGCTTGCCGGCATTGTTGGAGGCGAGGACGAGCTTCATGGCGGGATCCGCGTGCCGTTCAGGCCGCCAGCGCCTGACGCTGCAGTTCGACGAGTTCGCCGATGCCCTTGGCCGCCAGGTCGAGCAGCGCGTCCATCTCGGCGCGCGTGAACGCGGCGCCCTCGGCCGTGCCCTGCACCTCGACGAAATCGCCGGCGCCGGTCATGACGACGTTCATGTCGGTGTCGCAGGCCGAATCCTCGACATATTCGAGATCGAGCAGGGGCGTGCCATCGACGATGCCCACCGAGACGGCCGCCACCGGCTGGCGGATGGGCGACACCGGGATCAGACCGGCCGCGAGCAACTTGGAGACGGCGTCCTGGGCCGCCACGAAGGCACCGGTGATGGCCGCGGTGCGGGTGCCGCCATCGGCCTGCAGCACGTCGCAGTCGAGGTGGATGGTGCGTTCGCCCAGGGCGGCCAGGTCGAACACGGCGCGCATGGAGCGGCCGATGAGGCGCTGGATCTCCTGCGTGCGACCGCTCTGCTTGCCCTTGGCGGCCTCGCGGCTGCCCCGGGTGTGGGTGGCGCGCGGCAGCATGCCGTATTCGGCCGTCACCCAGCCCTCCCCGCTGCCCTTCTTGTGCGGCGGCACCTTCTCCTCGACCGATGCGGTGCACAGCACGCGCGTGGCACCGAACTCGATCAGGACCGAGCCTTCGGCGTGGATGGTGAAACCCCGGGTGATGCGCACGGGGCGCAGCTGATCGGCGGCACGCTGGCCGCTGCGGATGAAATCGGTCATGGTGGAAGCAGGAGGAACAGGAAACAGAAAACAGGAAGGAGACGGCCGCGGCGGCTCAGGCCTTGCGCGCCGCCGAGCGACGGATGGCCTCATTGATCTCCGCAATGGAGCGCTCGATGGTGTCCTCGTCGAGGTCGTCGAGCTCGTGGTCGGCGGGAATGCCGGCCTGGATGGTGGAGGCGAAGACGCCGTCGTTGATGCTGTCGGTGGAGATGCCGCGCGCGGCGCCGGCGATACCGGCCGTCCCCGAAGTCTCCCACTCGATGGCGACCAGCGTGACGTTGTCGCTGCGCACCCCACCCCGGCGCAGGGCCATCTCCGCCAGATCCGGCGCGGCGTCCGAGACCGGCTTGCCCGAGGACAACGTATGCACGATGAGCGCATCGTCGAGCACGCCCCAGACGCCATCCGAGCACAGCATGATGCGATCGCCATGCAGCAGCGGCATCGGCGCCGAGATGTCGAACACCGGCGGCGTGGGGGAACCCAGGCACGTCAGCAGAAGGTTGCGGTTGATCTGGTCGGGCGAACTGCCCGGACGCGGGCGCTCGGCATGCGAATGGTCGCGCGTGCGCTTGAGCATCACGCCATCGCGCACCACGTAGAGCCGTGAATCGCCGCAATGGAGCCAGGTCGCATGACCATTCTGGATGACCGCCGCCACGAGCGTGGTGCGCGGCGTGTCGAGCATGCCGCGGTTGCCCGCATAGCGCATGATCTGCTGGTGCGCCGTCATGGTGGCCGAGGCCAGGAAGGAGGTCACATCCTTGAGCACCGGCCGGGCCTCGCGCTGGAACAGCGCGGCGATGGTCTGCAGCGCCATCTGCGCGGCCACTTCGCCCTCCGGATGTCCGCCCATGCCATCGGCGAGCAGGAACAGTCCCGATTCGCGCGTGTAGCAATATCCCATGCGGTCCTCGTTCTTGACACGCCCGCCGCGACGGGTGACCTGGAAGACGGAGAACTTCATGGCGGTTGCGTCGTGGGCGCGGGTGTCTTGGGCAGGCTCTTCTTGTCGAGCGAGCGCATGTTGTCGATCGACAGGCGCATCTTCTCTCCGACCGTCAGCTTGCTGTAGCGGCGCTCGCCATCGCGGCTGAGCTCCTTCTGGAGCGCGAAGACCGACTGCGGACGTGACATCGGATCGAGCGACATGCACCACTCGACGACTTCGATCAGGTTGTCCGAATAGATGCCGCGCAGCCGCGAGAGCGACAGGCTCAGCCGGTCCTTCTCGATCCGCTGGGGCGCGTCGTTCGGCGGATAGCCCTGCATGCAGGCGTACATGCAGGCGCCGATCGCATAGATGTCGGTCCACGGCCCCATCGAGGAGTCGCGGCGGTACATCTCCGGCGCCGCGAAGCCGGGCGTGTACATCGGACGGATGAAATTGCCTTCCTTGGACAGCACCTCGCGGGCGGCGCCGAAGTCGATCATCACGGCGCGGTCGTCGTCGGTCACGAACACGTTCGCGGGCTTGATGTCGAGGTGCAGCATCTTGTGCTGGTGCACGATGCGCAACCCGCGCAGGATCTCGTCGAACAGCGAGCGGATGGTGGACTCGCGAAACACCTTCTGCTTGCGCAGGTCGCGCGCGGTGACGATGAAGTCCTGCAGCGTCGCGCCTTCCAGGTAATTCATGACCATGTAGACGGTCTCGTTCTCGCGGAAGAAGTTCAGCACGCTCACGACCGAGGCATGGGAGATCTGCGCCAGCGAACGACCTTCCTCGAAGAAGCTCTTGAGGCCCAGGCGATAGAGCGAGAGCTTCTCCGGCGGCACCTGCGGGGCGAGTTCGCCGATGCCGCGCGTGGCGAGCGACGCCGGCAGATACTCCTTGATCGCCACTTGCTGACCTTCTCGGTCGACCGCCAGGTAGACGACGCCGAATCCTCCCGCCGACAACCGACGCACGATGCGGTAATCGCCGATGGCCGTTTCCGGCAGCAGGGGCGAAGGTTTGACCTTTGACATAATCCGGGAGTTTCGCCGAAGGGCAATCCGAGGGCAGTGGTGCCGCCGCCCCGGCGCAGGCTACAAATCACAGTGAGGCGAGATGTCAGTTTACAGCATGACCGGCTATGCCAACGGCCAGAACGGGCCCGTTGCCAACCAGCCGGAAGCCGAGTCCCGGCCCCCGATCGTTGGCCGCCTGGGTGTCGAGATCCGATCGGTCAACAGCCGCTTCCTGGATCTGACATTCAAGCTTCCCGAGGAACTGCGTCAGCACGAAGGCGCCCTGCGCGAGCTGCTGTCCTCGCGTCTGCGACGCGGCAAGGTCGAGCTGCGCGCATCGCTCGAGAGCCTGGCGCCGGGCGGTGTCGCAGAGCCTTCCACGCGTCTCCTGCAACGCCTCAACGGCGTGCAGGACAACATCCGCGCCTGGCTGCCGACGGCGCGCGAGCTGAGCGTGGCCGACGTGCTCCGCCTGGCCGCCAGCGGTGACGCGACGATCCGCGTCGATGCGGGCGCCGAGCTGATCGAAGTGACGCGCCAGACGCTGGAAAGCCTGGTGGCCGCGCGCGAACGCGAAGGAGCCCGGCTCGCCGACATGCTGCGCAGCCATCTCGTCAGGCTGCGAGAGCTCACCGCCCAGGCCACTCCGCTCGTTCCGAGGCTGGTCGAGCAGCAGCGCACCCGGTTCCTGGAGCGCTGGCAGGAAGCCATGGGCCTCACCGGCGGCACGCTGCCCGAGGCTGCCCAGGATCGTGCGCTGACCGAAGCCACGGCCTTCGCCATCCGCATCGACGTCGCCGAGGAACTCGCGCGCCTGGGTTCGCACCTCGACGAGATCGAGCGCCTGCTGCACAAGGGTGGCGAGGTCGGCAAGCGGCTGGATTTCCTGATCCAGGAACTGCATCGCGAAGCCAACACGCTGGGCTCCAAGTCCGCCGCCCTCGACCTGACCCACATCGGCGTCGACATGAAGGTCTTGATCGAGCAGATGCGCGAACAAGTCCAGAACATCGAGTGAAGGCAGGCATGGACTACCCTGGCAATCTCTTCGTGGTCGCCGCTCCCAGCGGCGCGGGCAAATCGAGTCTGGTCAAGGCATTGATGCAGCTCGACTCGGCGGTACAGCCCTCCGTCTCGCACACCACGCGCGCGCCGCGCGGGCAGGAGAAGCATGGCCGCGAGTACTTCTTCGTCTCGCAACCCGAATTCGACGCGATGGTCGAATCCGACGTGTTCCTGGAATGGGCCCATGTCCATGGGCAGCGCTATGGCACCTCGAAGAAGGCCATCGAGGAGCGCGTCGCGCTCGGAGCGGACGTCATCCTCGAGATCGACTTTCAGGGCGCGATCCAGATCCGCAAGACGTTCTCTAACGCCGTGCTGATCTTCATCCTTCCGCCCAGCTGGGAGGAACTCCGCTCGCGGCTGGAGCGTCGGGGCGAGGACAGCGCCGAGGTCATCCAATTGCGTTTGGGCAATGCGGCCGACGAGATGGCACGCGCGTCGGAATTCGACTTCGTTATAATCAATGAGCTATTTGAGCGCGCGCTCTTCGATCTGAAAGCCATCGTCCACGCGCAGCGCCTTCGCTATTCAGCCCAGCGCCGCGCGCGTGCCGACACCTTCTCGGCATTGAACATTCCCTGAACGTCCTCGCTCAACGATTTTTTTCGAAAGAAGACCCCATGGCCCGCATCACCGTCGAAGACTGCCTCGAGCAGATCCCCAACCGTTTTCAGCTCGTGCTGGCCGCGACCTACCGGGCGCGGATGCTCAGCCAGGGCCATGCGCCCAAGATCGAGAGCAAGAACAAGCCGGCGGTGACCGCCCTGCGCGAGATCGCCGATGGCAAGATCGGCATCGAGATGCTCAAGAAGGTGCCCGGCTGAGGCCGATGCGTCATGTCATAAAGAAGCACCGCCTGGCGGTGCTTTTTTTACGTCCGGGCGCGGCACGTGGCAGCCCACGCTAAAGTGCAAGACATGAGTGCGGTTGTGAAGTCCCTGTCAGAAGCGTCCGATGACGCACCCAGACCGAGCCCTGCGGCTCTGAACGCCGCCGCGGCGAGCTTCGCCGCGCTCACGGCCCGGCTCGACTATCTGAATTCGAACGACACGGAGATGGTGCGCCGTGCCTATCGGTTCGCCGACGAGGCCCATCTCGGCCAGCTGCGCAACAGCGGTGAGCCCTACATCACCCATCCGATCGCCGTGGCGGCCCAGTGCGCCGAATGGAAGCTCGACGCCCAGGCGCTCATGGCGGCCCTGCTGCACGATGCGATCGAGGATTGCGGCGTCACCAAGTCCGAGCTCATCGAGCGCTTCGGGGCCCCGGTCGCCGAACTCGTGGATGGCCTCACCAAGCTCGACAAGCTCCAGTTCGACACCCGGGAGGAAAACCAGGCCGAGTCGTTCCGCAAGATGCTGCTGGCCATGGCACGCGACGTGCGCGTCATCCTGATCAAGCTGGCCGATCGCACCCACAACATGCGGACGCTGTCGGATGCGCCGCGCGAGAAGTGGACGCGCATCTCGAGCGAGACGCTGGAGATCTATGCGCCCATCGCCTATCGTCTTGGCCTCAACCAGACCTATCGGGAGCTCCAGGAACTGTCGTTCCGCCATCTGCGGCCCTGGCGCCATTCGGTGCTCTCGAAGGCCGTCGCCAAGGCGCGCGGCCGGCGACGCGATCTGATCCAGAAGGTGCAGCGCGAGGTCGAGGCCGCGTTCGGCGAGGCTCAGGTGAATGTCCGTATCGCAGGCCGCGAGAAGACGCTCTATTCGATCTACCGCAAGATGGAGGACAAGCACCTGAGCTTCGCGCAGGTGACCGACATCTACGGCTTCCGCCTGATCGTGCCCAACGTGATCAGCTGCTACACCGGATTGGGCATCCTCCACCAGATGTACAAGCCCCTGCCGGGCAAGTTCAAGGACCACATCGCGATCGCCAAGCTCAACGGCTACCAGTCGCTTCACACCACGCTCGTGGGACCTGCGAGCGTGAACGTCGAGTTCCAGCTGCGCACCGAGGCCATGCACGTGGTGGCGGAGTCGGGCGTGGCGGCCCACTGGCTCTACAAGGCAGTCGATCCGAACGCGGCCAACAACGATCGGCTGGGCACCAAGTGGCTGCAGTCGCTCCTGGACATCCAGGACGAGACCCGGGATGCGACGGAGTTCTGGGACCACGTGAAGGTCGACCTCTTCCCCGATGCCGTCTACGTCTTCACGCCCAAGAGCCAGATCATGGCCTTGCCGCGCGGTGCGACGGTGGTCGACTTCGCCTATGCCATCCACAGCAACATCGGCGACCACACCTCGGCCGCGCGCATCAATGGCGATCAGGTACCCCTGCGGACGGAATTGAAGAACGGCGATGTGGTGGAGGTCATCACGGCGCCGGTCTCGACGCCCAACCCGGCCTGGCTCGGGTTCGTGCGCACGGGTCGGGCGCGTTCCAAGATCCGCCACTACCTGAAAACGCTGGCACATGCCGAATCCGAAGGCCTGGGCGAGAAGCTGCTGGCTCAGGCCCTGCGCGCCGAAGGTCTGGGTCGGCTGCCGGCCGACGATGGCGAACACCAGCCCATCTGGGACAAGCTCCTGCGCTTCACTGGAAGCCGCACCCGCTCCGAATTGCTGATCGACATCGGCCTGGGCAAGCGCGTGGCCAGCATCGTCGCCAAGCGCTTGATGGCGCTCCTGGCCGAACGGGGTGAGAAGCCCGATGCCTTGATGCTCAGCCGTGAGCGATTCACGGCTCACGAGACGGTCTCGCAAGGCGCCGTCACCCTCGATGGCAGCGAGAACTCGTCGGTCCGGTTCGCATTGTGTTGCCGGCCCATTCCTGGCGACGCCATCGTCGGCTACCTGGGCCATGGCGAGGGTCTGGTGGTGCACACCGAGGCCTGCGGCGTCGGCCAGCGACTGCGCTACAAGGACAGCGAGCGGTTCTTCGCGGTCGAATGGAGCGACGAGCCGGTACGTACATTCGAGACCCGCATCCTGGCGACGGTCCGCAACGACAAGGGCATGCTCGCGCGCGTGGCATCGACCCTCACCGAAGCGGAAGCCGACATCACGCACGTGGAGATGGCGGACGAGACGCCGCAGGAACTGCTGGATCTGCGCTTCGTCATCGCCGTGCGCGATCACGCGCATCTGGAGACCGTCCTGCGCGCGGTCCGACGCACCACCTCGGTCCTGACGGCCGCGCGCGTCGTACCGGCGAACTGAGATCCCTCCGCCTGTCCCTGCCCCGACTTCTCACGGACTCCGGTGAGGCTCAGGTGCCAGCGGCCGTCTGGCCCGGTGCCGGGTAGCTGACGGCCAGGATTTCGATCTCGTGGCTGCCGCCCGGCGTCGTCAGCTTCACGACATCGCCCTCACGTGCCTTCAACAACGAGCGGGCGACCGGCGAGATCCAGCTGACCTGGGCACGGGCGCTGTCGGCTTCGTCGACCCCCAGGATCGTCACGCTTTTTTCCTCGCCCATCTCGTCGGCATAGCGCACGGTGGCGCCGAAGAAGATCTGATCGCTGCCGTGATGCACCGAGGGATCAGTGACCTCGGCGATCTCGAGCCGTTTGCCCAGGAAACGGATGCGCCGGTCGATCTCGCGCAAGCGCTTCTTGCCATACAGATAGTCGCCGTTCTCCGAACGATCGCCGTTCTTCGCGGCCCAGTGCACCGCCTCCACGACCTGGGGTCGCTCGACATCCATCAGTGCGAGCAGTTCGTCGCGCAAGCGCGCGAAGCCCTCGGGCGTGATGTAGTTCTTGGAGCCGCTGGGCATCGGCGAGGGCGCAATGTCGACGCCATCGTCCTCCTCGGTCGCATCGGTTTCCTTCGTGAATGCCTTGTTCATCGTGCCCTGCTCCAGAAAATCGAAATCATCTCGATGATGCCGCCGTCTCCCACGCGCGGGGAGAACCGCAGGTTCTTCGTGATGTTCATCGGTCACCGCTCTCTTCGGCTTCCACCGAATCGATGCTCGACGGCGCGATCGAAGCCCATCCGGCCGTCTCCTATTTCACAGAAAAGTGTTTCCAAACCTACTTGTCTCAGAACTGCGCCTTGCTGGTGCACGGGTGTCGATCACCCCGCTAAAGAACTTTTTGATATGAGCTTTATAGGAGGAGCGTGTTGTTGCATCGCAACATTTTTCAAATTGATCAGTATTTGAGGAACTCTTTCACATCCACATGATCAAGGCTCGCCTTCGTTACTTCATCGATCGCTTATTACTTTGTCGGACAAAAACGAGTTGAACGTAGGACAAAGCCCGCGTAAAAACTCCTTTTCTGTCTAACAAGAGGACGCTTAAGTGTCGAAAGTATTAAAGTGTGTGCATCTGACTGCAGCAGTTTTCACCCTCTCGCTGGTGTCGCTGTCAGCGCAGGCACAAAGCACCCTGCTGAGCAACCAGAACGGAACATTCAGGCTCAACGCAACAACGACAGTTCAGTACGGCGCGAACGGCAAGTTCAACCAGAAAAGTCTGACCGCTGGCACCTACGTCTGCGATGACGGATTCTTTGGCGATCCGATCTGGGGCGTCGTCAAGGCCTGCTACACCTCGGCTGCCAGCAGCAGTGCGACACCGGCGAGCAGTGGCAGCAGCATGACGTTGCTCAGCATGCAGCCCGGCACCTTCCGTCTCAACGGCACGACCACGGTGAGCTATGGCGCCAATGGCACCTTCACGCAGAAATCGCTGGCAGCGGGCACGTACATCTGCAGCGACGACATCTTCGGCGATCCGATCTGGGGTGTCGTGAAGGGCTGCTACACCGGGTCGACGACGACGGCGACATCGCCCACCACCGCCACGCCCACCACGCCCACCACGCCGACATCCAACGTGGACTCCGGCTCCTCCCCCACGCCCGTCGCCAGCAATGGCACGGTGACGGCGGTGTCGGGCGATGTCGTGGTCAATGGCGCCGTCTCCAACGCCGAGTACCAGGCCATGGCCCAGAAGATGGGAACGGACGCCGCGATCGCCTATCGCTATGGCCCGTCGTCGGCCGAATACGGTACGGCCAACCAGGGTGGCCTGCCGACGTATGCCAAGCGCCAGAGTCAGTCGATGAACATGATCTCGATCCAGAACCCCAACGGCCAGGGCAACCGCGGCTGCGGCTGGACCAGCTGGTGCGGCACCTGGCAGATCGGCGGCCCGCTGGAATATTTCTGGGGCGACTACAGCTCCAACATCCTGAATTTCGCCTACATCGCGGACAGCAATCCGGATTCGAGCTTCTACAGGAAGTCCTATGCTCCGGCCGTGGGCTCGCTTCAGGTGCTCAACATCGGTCACAACGTGAACGCGGTCGAGCCCGAACCCAGCTGGACCACCTACAACGGTCCGGCCAACGATGGCGGCGCGATCGATGCCAACATCGACATCTACAAGAACTCGTTCACTCTGGAAAAGCCGGTCGCTCTGGCCAAGTGCTACGGCCGCGGCGGCTGGTGCACCAACTCGCTGGCGGTGTATGCCGACGGACGCATCGTCGGGGTGGGCAGCAATACTTCGCGCAACCTCTTCAACACGAAGTTGCCCGCGGGCAAGGTGCCCACGGCCCTCACGATCACCAACAGCGGCGAGTTCGCGCTGGTCACGGTCTGGGACACCGCCGCGATGCGCGGCCAGATCGCCGTGCTGGCGCTGGGCGACGGCTGCCAGGGCTGCAGCCCGGGCAACGAAGGCGGCGCCTGGTATGCCAACTGGGGCAACTGGAAGCGCACCTACCCGGGCGCTCCGGGCCTGGGCAACTACAACTACGCCAAGCTGATCGGCTTCGTCGACCTGCCCGACTCCCTGAAGGCGCCCACCGAGATCTCGGCCTCCACCGGCGTGTCGCGCTGGGACTACGAGAAGGTGCAGAGCTTCTGGGACACCGATCTGGACAACCAGAACGTCCGCGCACGCTTCGCCAATGGCGACCTGTCCAACACCTATGCCCGTGCCGGCATGGCCGTGGTGATCTCCAAGTCGGAGAAACGCGCCGCCTTCGTCGATCTGCGCCCGCTGTTCAACTATTACAGGCAGCAGTACTTCACGCAGTCGCAGTCGGGTTTCAATTCGATGATCGCCAATCGTGGTGACGGTGGCGGCCAGTGGCCCTACACCTTCGATGCCGCTCCGGCGCAGAAGCCCAGCGTGATCAAGGTCGTCGACCTGGCCAACCGCCCGACCGCCGTCAAGGTCAGCCTGGAAGCACCGCACCGCGCATTCATCGCCACCCAGGAAGGCAAGCTGCGCGTGTTCGACCTTGGCTCGGGCTATCTCAACCAGGCCGGTGGCGGTTCGCCCTCGGACATCTCCGAGAAGTTCTCGGTCGACGTCGGTCGCAACCCGACCAACATCGGTTACGTGAAGGATCACGCCACGGGCAACAACTCGGCGCTCAGGAACCTGTATCCCAACACGCCGCAGAAGGAACTGCTCGTCACGTCGCGGGGCGATCGCAAGATCCAGTGGGTGCGCTTCGACAGCGGCTTTAACTCCGGCTCGGTGGCCCGTACCTTCCAGGAGAGCCGCGTGATCGACCCCATCGCCACGGAAGACAACGAGAACCATGGCACCGAGAGCTACATCGTGAGCATCGCCGACTATGCCGGCAAGGGCATCCACAACTTCCTCTACGGCCCGATCATCTGGCATACCAACGATTCGTCGAAGGTCTGCGCACCAGCCAAGGGTGGATGTCAATTGCTCAATGGCGCGGCCTACGAATATGGCGGTACCTTCAAGGTGCCGGGCAAACCATTCCACGCCGGGCTGGCCAACATCAACTGAGCATCGAAGTCGGCCATGACGGCCGATCGCGGATCCACTCGATGGCGCCGAGTCGCGGACCCGTCCGGCGACTCGGCTCCTCGATGTGCATCTGACCCGACCCAAAGGGCTCCTTCGCAAGAAGGAGCCCTTTTTTCGTCGGTGGTCGATCGTCGTGACGCCAGGATCGCGACGGACTGCGAAAGATCGTTTTCGCAAAGGAAAAAGCCCCGGAACATTGCTGTTCCGGGGCTATCCGTATGGTGCGGCTGGCAGGAATTGAACCCACGACCCCTTGGTTCGTAGCCAAGTACTCTATCCAACTGAGCTACAGCCGCTGAGCTTTGAATTATAGCACGCGAAATCCGATGATTTCAAGAAACTTCATTTTCATTGCATCTCCAACCTTGGTAGGCCGTGTTGGACTTGAACCAACGACCAAAGGATTATGAGTCCCTCTCTCCCTAGGCTAGGCTACAGAGGAGAAATCCTAGGCTACAGAGCTAAGCCGTTGATCTGATTCGAGATTCTAGCATTGATGGGGCGCATTGAGGTGTGTTGAGCATCGTTGTGCCGTAGCCTATGCGTAGCCTAAATACGCCTCGCGCGTTAAAGTGAGTCCACAAAAAGGATCACCATGGCTGCAAAAATCACTCTGGAACTCATCAAAAATCTGCCTCTATCCACGGATGGCAAGCAAAGCATCGTCATGGACACCGTCACGCCTGGCTTCGGAATCCGTGTGGGGAGCCAGTCCAAGACCTTCATCGTCGTCAAGCGGATGCCCCATGGGACACCCAAGAAAGTCACCCTTGGCAAGTTCGGCTCACTCACCCTAGAGGCTGCTCGGAAGCTAGCTCAGGACTTCATCGCCCAACTGGCTCACGGGGTCGACGTGAACCAGCAAAAAAAGGCGGTCAAGACTGAGAAAAGAGCCATCGTTGAAGAACAGAAAAAAGAAGAATCCAACGACAAGCAGACTCTTCAATGGTTGTTTGATGAATACAAAAAAGAACAACTCATCAAGAACAATGGAGGCTCTGAAGGAACACTTTCATCAATGGATGAATGTTTCAAGATGATGGGGGCTAGGCAATGCCAAACACTTATCTATAACGAAAAGAAAAAGACTTGGAGTGAAGGCAAGCTTGTTAATCTTGAAAGTTGGCTTGACCGCCCTCTTCGCTCAATCACTACCAAAGAAATTCTTGAACGCTTTGAAGTGATGGAAATTACTCGACCATTGAGATTGATTGGTGGAGTTTTGAAGCCAATGGTTAGAACTCATCAAATTGCCTACAAATTTGCCATGAGTGCATTTGAATGGTTTATCCCTAGAAACTATCATCAAACCAACAAACAAGAAATGTTGGACAACCCATTCAAGATCTTAACAATTTACAAGAAATGGAAAGCTGTCGGAGTCAGAACAAGAGTTGTTGACTTTACTGATGTAGAAGTCTTTGGCACTTGGTGGAATGCAATTTTAGATTATCGTGCAGTCAATGAAGTAGCAGCCGACTACATGCAATATTCAATCTTGCAAGCTGGCCGAAGTATTGAAATGGTCAACATGACGTGGGACATGGTGAACCTTAAAAAGAAGCAAGTGACATATGAAAAGACAAAGAATGGTGATGACTACACCATGCCCCTGTCAGACATTGCTTTTGAAATCTTGGAAAGAAGAAAGGCCAACAATCCAAAATCAAGCAACTGGGTTTGGGATTATCCTGAATCGAAGACTGGTCATATCCCCAAAGACACCAAGCACCATTTTCATCAACTGACTGAAAGAGGTGCCGTCTTTGTTAGTACCCATGACCTGAAGAGAACTTGGGCTAGTGCAGTGTCTTCACTGAACAATAACGGAGTCAAGTACGGTGATCGTGAAATTGACTACATCCTCAAACATGCTCGTAGTGATGTCGGAGTCCACTACTTCATCAAAAATGAAATCTTGCTCAAAGAAGTATTGCAAGCTGTAGAAAACTTGTTTGTTGGTCTGGTAGCCAAACACAATGCCAGCAAAAAGGAAGTGCAGGAAGTCAGCGAGGCTTGAGCATTGAAACCAAACGATCCACTATCTCCAAGACTTGTTCACGGTCTTGTGCAGATAGTGGATTTATTTTTTGGGCAAGAATCATTGCTTGCTCAGTGCTTCTGTCAGAGCTGATAAGAAGTAAGTCCTGAACAGGACAACCCAAGGCTTCAGCTACTTCTACAAGCCTTGGAATGCTCGGCATGATTGAACCCCTCTCCATGCGAGAGATTGCCTCAATCCCAAGGTTGAGAGTAGTTCCAAGCTCCTCTTGAGTCATTGGCACGGCTTTCCTGCGGTCTGCAATCGCCTTGCCTACCTTCACCGCCAATGCTGATTCCCTGTCTTTGTCCATGTGCACCACCTAGTCAAAGATGGTCGCGTCTCAACCCATCGGGTAGAAGGACGAAACGGGATGATTGTCTACCCGATCCGTCTAGTCTGCGTTAAAGTTCGTTCAGCACTTCCTGGGTGGAGGTGCATCAACAATGCGAGGACGACATGGAAAGCAGTTTCAAGAAAAGCTATCAAAAAACAATGAACCCTGATGGTTCGTTTGAGCTGTCATTCAAATCAAAGCGGCTGAACCCAAGAACGGCTGCGGGTGTGGGCATGCTCATCGTTTTTGCGATGCTGCCAGCATCGTGTGCAGTGACCTTGCCAGTTGCCATGTTGTTCGGCTCAGGACGTGATTTCATGTCCGTGCCTGTCTGGTTGGCCTTGACTCTCATAACCTTTGGCATTGGTTGCTACATGATTGCAAATTCGTCTAGCAAGCTTGTGGTAGTTCCAAACAAAGGGCTGGTCATCAAAGGCAAGAATCTGCCGTTCTCAGATATTCAAAACATCGGAACCATCCACACTCCAGCACTCGGCAATAGCAAAGGTTCGGCATATGTCTATGCTGAGACTTTCGGCACCCAAGTAAACCTGTCAAAGTACATCACATTGTCTTTGGCTGATTCGTTGGTGGCAGAAATTAAAGAAAGCTCTGGGGTGGTGTGGAAATGAAAACAGCAACCTATGTCAAGCATGGGACTATCGTGACAGATCACTTGGCTCCCATCAATGCCACAATGTTCATTGCTACAGGAACACTGCTTCCCATCATGGACTTCCTTCGTCCATATTTTCCATACATCAACTTTGTGGCTGGTGCAGTCGTATTGTTCTTTGTGGTGCTTGCCATCATGAAGGTGCTGAAGGTTCCTCCAAACCGTGTGATTCCTTCAAGTATGGTCTTTTGTGCTGGTGTCTGTGCTGTCGCCTTCTCGGTGGGTGCGGTGGCTTCAAGCAAGCATGCAAATGAGGGTGGGTTCGTTGCTGCAAAGTCTCCTGATGCTCGTGCACTTCAAGCGAACATGCTGAACCTTGAAAGGCAGACTCAGGCAATCAATGACAAGCTCACAGACATCCAAGCTGGCAAGTCCTCAAACCCTCGGGTAGAGCTTGCAAATATGGGTATCCAGTGGGACTTCTATAAGTTCTACGAAGCTGCCAAACGGGGTGATGAACTCGTGGTGGATCTGTTCTTGAAGGGTGGCATGCCTGTCACCAGTGCCGTAGGTGAACACTTCACATCCATTCCAAAGTCGGTCGTCATCACGAACTTGCCCAATGCTGGAAGGCTCATGGAAATCTTTGCCAAGAACGGCGTGGATCTGAATGACCAAAAGCTTGTGGCAAGAACTGGAGTGCCTGAGCCTCTCACACCTCCAAACCTCTATGCCTATGCCATGAGGGAGAAAAGCCCTGTGGCTGAGAAG
This sequence comes from Variovorax sp. PEI5, assembly GCF_056679935.1. Classification (NCBI taxonomy): domain Bacteria; kingdom Pseudomonadati; phylum Pseudomonadota; class Betaproteobacteria; order Burkholderiales; family Comamonadaceae; genus Variovorax; species Variovorax sp. PEI5. The sequence continues at coordinate 27,330 of NZ_CM155257.1, read as the reverse complement.
CTGGCAAGTCTGGGGGTCAGCACAACTGGCTATCCAGCATGGAATCAAGCCATGGACACAGAAGACAAGAAGCCCAAGGCATACCTGTCTGGCATCTAAGCCCCTTCGGGGGCTTTTTTAATGGATGTGGTTAGGCTTCGCTTCAGACTTCTCTATGGCAATCTTTGTGGTGAATGAACATACTGAAGTGAAGGCAACGAATTCTTTGAAGCTGATTTCCTTCATTTCCCTTTTATGGATAAGAAAAAGGATGTGCTGAACAAAGGCAACCTCAACAGAATGAGGATTAATAAGTAAATCGTTTGCTATGCCCTGAGCTGCTGATTCCATGTCGGTAATTTGTTTATTCATGATGTCCCCTTGTTGTTTTAATATGAATATTATTATCAATATAGCGTGATTGAATTGAATATCAATCCATATATGTTAAAATAAACACAACAATAGGAGACAACAGATGTTTGATGATTACTTAGATATGGTTTTTACGGGCTTTAGTGTTCAAGAATGCTTGGACGCAATCAATGATGAAGCTTTGGCTGAAGCTGGATGGAACCAGTATGTAGAGACGGTGGGTGGTGATGCTCCTGAGTCAGACTACTGGAACGAGGGCACCAGTGTTAAAGCCCAGTGGGACTACAGCCAGCTTCGTAACCACTGTGAGACTCTCATGAGGATCTACATGGAGAACCTGAACCTTGATGACCTGTTATCCATGCTCAAGTGTGGCGAGCAAGTGATGGACTATGCAGATGAAGACACGAAGGATGTCTATGCGGCTTGGGAGCTTCAAAGAAAGCTCATTGAGACATTGAGCGAGAAGAAAGAAAGCAAGTCAGTGAAGATATGAGCTTTAAAATTTTGGAATGTAGGAAAGCCAGCATCTCGCTGGCTTTTTTCATTGAAAGAACTTTGTGACTCTTGGATGGTAGGGATCAAGTTTTCCTTCTTCCAATTGTTTACTTGTTTCATAGATTGCTCTCTTGCAAAGCTCTCCTAGGTTGATGCCCAGACTTTTTGCCATAGATTCTGCCTTGACCAACTGTTGAGGTTGGAAGGGCAGGAACACTGATTTCACTGTCTTTGGCTCTTCTGCTGTCCACTTCGGACCTTTGTAGCTCTCCAAACCATAAACATATTGAAGACAGAACAAGCAAGCTCTTGAGTTTCCAATCTGAAAATGTTTGGCAATGGCTTGAAGCTTTGCAGGGTTGTATTCGTCGCTTGATAAAAAGCTTATTTGTCTTACGCTGTATTCAATCATGGTTGTCTCCTTATCTGATTATTTTTGATAGAAATGCTTGTGCTCGTGGAGACTTTGGACTTGCGAAGAATTCATCAGACTTCGCTTCTTCCACAATCTTTCCGTCAGCCATGAAGACAATCCTGTTGGCAACCTGCTTGGCGAATCCCATTTCATGAGTCACTACAACCAGAGTCATCTTTTTGTTTACGGCTAGGTCGGTCATGATGTCCAAGATGTCTTGAACGGATTCAGGATCTAGGGCACTGGTTGGCTCATCAAACAGAAGATAGTCAGGGTTGACCACCAAGGCTCTTGCAATGGCTACACGCTGCTGCTGGCCGCCTGAGAGCTGGCTTGGGTACTTGTCGGCGTGATCTCTCATGCCTACCGCTGCAAGCTGAACCTTCGCCTTGAGAGTTGCGTCTTCACGGTCTATGCCATGCACGTGCACCTGAGGGCCTACAAGGTTGTCCAGCACTGTCATGTTGGCAAATAGTGCGAAGTCCTGGAACACCATGCCTACGGTCTTGTGCAGGCTCACTGGCTCCATGAGAGCGGTATCCATTCCCTCCAAGAAGATGTTGCCGTTGTTGATTGGCTCCAAGCCGTTGATGGTCTTGATGAGAGTGGACTTGCCTGAGCCTGAAGGCCCGCAAATAACAACCACATCCCCTTTTTTAATCGTGAGATTCACGTTGCTGAGAACTTGTGAATCTCCGTAGCTCTTGCTGACATTGTTTAATTGAATCATTTTTCTTCCTTTTGTTGTTGTTTTCTGTCGAAACTGCACTGTGCAATATTCTTAATTTTTTCTATCAATAGCTCTGTTTCTCTAAGGCTCAGGTCAAGCTCTCTAACCATGATAATGACTGGCTGAACTCTTTCGTTGAATGTTAGATTTGTCATTACGTCAATGACTACGGCTAAATGTTCTGGTGGGAGCTTATGAAGGTCGTAACCTAACTTCTCTAGGTGCTTGTCTAAGTTCATACCGCACCTCTTTGCAATCTGTTGGCAACTCTTTGAAGAGCTACACAAAGCACCAAATAGACGGCACTGCCTGCCAAAATCATTCCTGGCATGTTCCCGTTCATTTCACCAGTCTTGACCATTGACCCAAAGAAGTCGGTCAAACCTATGACATACACAAGTGCTGTGTCTTGGAAAAGAATGATGGATTGAGTGACTAGAACTGGAAGACTGTTCTTGATAGCTTGTGGAATCAACACATAGCGATAGCTTTGAAGTGTTGTAAAGCCATTGGACTTGCAGGCTGCAAGCTGATTCTTGGGTATGGCATTGAAGCCTGAGCGAAGAATCTCAGCGAAGTAAGCAGCCTCAAACAAACTGAAGGCAATCAAGGCACATGCCATGCGGATGTCACCATTGATGCCAAACATTGTTTTGACGATGCCTGGTGCAACCAGATAGAAGCCAAAGATGATGAGGACTAAAGGCAGAGAGCGGAAAGCGTCTATGTACACTCGCGCAAGCTGGTCAGCTACAGGTATCTTGAGAGTTCGGCACATTGCCAGAACTGTTCCGAGCATCAGCCCAAAAACTAAAGCAACTGCTGTGATGGTTGCTGTAGTTATAAATCCATTGATAATAATTTCCATGTTTGTCTACCTTGTTGTTATTATTCAAGATAGCAAATATATTGCGAAAAGCAATATCTCTTGAGAAATAAAAAAGCCCCCGAAGGTGCTTAAAGTGAATGATTAAGAAATCAGGCTAGCTTTGTCTTCTTCTCAATCAAGTAAGCAAGTCCTTTTACTGAGAAGTTGATGATGAGGTAACCAATCAAGATGCATAGGAAAGCTTCATAAGGCTTGGCTGTGTAGTCAATGATTGTTTGCGCTTGCTTGGTCAAGTCCAACAACCCGATAGTAGAAATCACTGCACTGTTCTTCACAGTGTTCATCGCTTCGCTGGTCAAGCTAGGGGCAATGTTCCTAAGGGCTTGAGGCACGAGGAACCTGATGTACGTCTGCACCTGGTTGAAGCCTAGAGCCTTCGACGCGGCTGCTTGCGATCTGGGTAGGGCTTGTATGCCTGCTGTGACCTGTGCGGCTATACGGCTGCTCATGTAGATGGCTAGGCTCAGGGTCCCCACAGTGAAGATGAGATGGTCTGGGTTCATGGTCTTCACTGCCTCTGGGAAGAGGATGACTGGAAGCACGAAGTAGCCAATGAACACCTGAGCCAAGAACGGCACAGAACGGACAACCTCAAAGTAGGTGTCAGCGAGCTTCTTCTTGATGCCGGTGGTGGTTCGTAGAGAACCGATGACCACTCCAAGGGCGAGAGCCAGCATAAAAGCCAGTCCTGAAACTGTGACTGTGGTGAGGGCTCCTGTGAGTACCCAATCAAGATAAGTTTGATTTTCGCCAGTCGCTACTTTCTCAGATAAAAAATTAAAGTCCATGATATTCCTTCTTGTTGTTATATCAACATAGCAAATATATTGTGAAAAGCAATATCTCTTGGACAATAAAAAAGCACCCGTAGGTGCTTTTCTTGTTTGTGCTTGGTCTTATTTGCCTAACACTGCTTTTCTTTGCTCTGGTGTCCATTTCAAACCAAGTGGAGCAAACCATTTGGTGTATAACTTTTCCAAAGTGCCATCAGACTTAACTTTAGCTTCAAACTCTTTGAAGTCTGCTGTGAACTCTGCGTCTTGTTTGCCGTACATGATGCCGATTAACTCAGCCTCACCAACTACGACATTGTTCAAGACTTTGAACTTAGTAGTTTTCAATTTAGCGATTTCTCCGGCCAAAAGCACTGAGTTGGTAATAAGACCAATTGCGCGACCCTGCTCGACCAAAAGATAGCCCTGTGGGTAGTCCTTTGCAAGTACAAGAGTAGTGCCCCATCCCTTTTCAGCATTCAATTTCTTGAAGATTTTCTCGCCTGTAGTTCCTGCTACGACTGCAACAGTTTTGCCTTTGAAGTCTTCCAAGGATTTGATTGAAGAGTCTGTGGACAACACTGCTGGGACAACTGGGTCAGCATCAACAATCATGAAGTTGACTGCTTTTGCTCTTTCTTCTGTGTAGCTTGTAGAGCCTGTTTCTAACTCGATAACTTTGTTGACCACCAAAGGTTGTCTAGTTTGTCCATTGACTGAAACCTTGTTGACTGTTAAGTCCAAGTCGTATTTCTTTTCAATGAATCTTTTGAATTCCATACCCAAGTCCTGGCTGTAGCCAACATATCGACCTTGTGCATCTGCGTAGCTGTAAGGCACTGAAGTGTCTCTAGATCCGAAAGTGATGGTTTTTGTTTCTTTTAATTTGTCTATGGTTTCACCAGCGAAGGCGAAGCCAGATAACGTCAATGCCAAACTTAATGCTGTTGCTTTTAAAATGTTCATAATGTCTCCTTTTTGTTGTTATGAATGAATCTACATTAGCAAAGATATTGTGATTGTCAATATCTCTTGATAATTAATTGACTCATTATTCATTTCTGCTAAGTTAATTAGATTAATGAACGATGGGAGCATGTATGGCAACAAAAGGAAAATGGGCGAAGAAGGATAAGGATTACGAAGTTAAAGATCATCATCAGGAACTGACTGACAAGCTGGTTGCCAAGATGGAGGAAAGTAAAGCTCTAAATTGGGAGAAGCCTTGGTTCACATGCAATGAGCTTCCATACAACCCTGTGACTGGAACGAGATACAAGGGTGTGAATGTCATCTCTCTGCTGTCATCAGGGTTTGACGATCCAAGGTTCTTGACCTTCAAAGGCGTTCAAGAGCTTGCTGAAAAAACTGGCACAAAGATGTCAGTGAAAAAAGGTGCCAAGGGGACACCCGTGTTCAAGGCTGTGAACGTCGTCTTAAAGGATGGTGGAGAGGAGACAGGAGCCACAGAACCTGCTCAACCTGGCGCGGCACGAAGCTTCTGGAAGATGGTCTATGCAGGCACAGTGTTCAATGCCAGTCAGATTGAAGGCATGGAGCCGCATGTAGCTCGTGACAACAAGGTGGTCGACCACACAGAGGTCAACCTTCTAACGGCGGCTCTGAAGGAGCGTACAGGGCTCACAGTCGTCCATAGCGAGATGGGGCGGGCCTACTACTCCCCCAGTGAGCACAAGGTGCACATGCCTGAGCCATCGCTGTTCAAAAGCACCTCTGCCTACTTTGATACCTTGCTCCACGAGTTCGGTCACTCTACTGGGCCAGCACTCAAGCGGGACATGTCAGGAGGCAAGGGTTCTGACTCCTATGCGAAGGAAGAGCTTGTTGCTGAGCTGTCGTCTGTATTTATGGCTGCGGAACTCGGCCTGGAGCACGATCCAAAGTCGCATGACAACCATGCTGCCTATTTGGAAAGCTGGCTGTCAGCCCTCAAGGGAGACAAGAATTTCATCTTCCAAGCATCGTCCAAAGCTTCAAAAGCTTGTGAATTTCAGCTTGACCATCTCAAGGAACACAAGCAAGAGCTTGAGCTGAGAAAAGATTGGATATTGGAGAAGGTGGTGGCTCCATCTCGTGCGGTGGAGATGAAGAAGGCACCAGTGATGAGCATGTAATCACATGCCCAGAAAGCGACCTTTGACAGGAGCCTTTTTGATGCTCTGAAGCTTGGGCTTGTATGTTGGCTCAGGCATCTCACGAACGGGCTCAGCAGGTTTGCTGGTGTCGTCCAAGCTCTTTGGAAAAGCGTGAGTTGAGGAAGTTTTGAAGCTTCTTCGTGTTGTTGGTGTTGAGCATGGTTTCTTCAACAGGATTGCTAAAAAAACGTCCAAGTTTCTTCCAGCCGGTGACAGGTTCACGAACCTTCAGCTTTTCCACTGCATACCATGTTGTGTCTATGGCATCGCCTTGTGGCATCTTCATGTTGATCCAGACATTGTGAGGTCTGAGCTTCTCGTTCAAAACATCAATATGCTCTTGACTGAACAAGCCAGATGCATGACCTTCAGATAAATATTGATTGTCAAACCAGTCATTAATCTTGTCCATTGTTGTTCTTTTTTTTGTCTCCATCATCATTCCTTAGATCTTCATTTTTCTTGTTGGTGCCTCGGCTTTCGGTGCGAGCTTATGTTCAAGGGACTGTGAGAACTTCTCAGTTGCAATCCCATTGGTCAAGTTGGCAACTTCATTGGAACTGCCTGCCATGGCTTGTATCGCTGGTGAGGCGTGGGACAGCACAGCTTTCAGATACCAATCCTGCGGATCGCAGTTCTTGATAGCCTCAAGGGCAACTCCTCTGTCATCGCGCAGTTCTTTGGAGGCATCCTCAAAAGATAGTGGGAATGCTTTAACTGCAACCATTACACATTCTCTGTCAGCTCTTATTGCGTCGCTAAAAGCTGGAAGTGAGTCACCGGACTTAGCAAGGAATTCAAGTGCAAAAGCCTTGTCATTTTTCAGGTGGTCAGATGCGAACTTGATGCCAGTGTTGGTGAGATCATTATGTTCAGGTTGTATGGTTTGTAGTAACAGTTGTTGGTGGTCTTTGAACTGTGCCGGTGCAAATTCAAGAACCTCAGGCTTACCTTTCATAGCACTAAAAGTGACATCAATGTCATCTTTGAACTTATTTGGAAGCGTCTCGTATAACCATGGAGCGTAGTGAACAGCTTCAAGGGTCACGTCTTTGTCATTCTTTAGACTGTCCGATAGATGGTGGTAGTTTTCACCACTCACATTGGAGATTGTGAATAAAGCAATGTCTCTGTAAGAGGAGCATTCAGGAGAAACATACTTCATCACTTCCTGGCAGTGTTCTCTAGATGGATGAGCTGATTCTTTGATAAATTTATCTTCTTGCTTTTCTGCTACAGTCATTTTGGAAGTAGGTACTCCTAACATTCCCATAAAGCATCTTTCGTTATGGATGGCATAACGCACCATCTCTTCATCCTTGGCATAAGCTGTGTTCTCAATCGCTTTAATGCCATGCTTCAGAATCTTCTCTTCCATGGCTTTGTCTTTTCTGTCTGACAGATAGCTCTTGAGATCGTTATAGCTTTTCACAAGAAGGTTTTGTTCCTCCATCGGCTGACTGCTTAATTTTTCTAGTTGTTGTGCGAATCCCATGATGTCTCCTTAAATATTCATTGTTGGTTGGTTTGTTCTGGCTCTTGTTGGAGTTGGTGTAGCAGGCTTGAACTTGATTTCCTTGGACTGCTCTGGTGCTTGTGGGGCACTCCATCCAAGTTGCTTTGATAAATTCTTTTCAAGCCAGCTATCAAGCTGTGAAGGCGATTCAGTAAAGAAGATCGTTTTCTTCTTCATGTCGGCAGTAGGAGTCTTTGGAATGAAGGACTGCACCTGGTAGCCGTACTCAATCCATTCACCTCCCTGCATCTCGTTCTTGAGAATCCTGTAGCCCTGCTTGTGAAGCTTGGTGTTCAGATGGTCAATGTGGTTCTCACAATAGAGGTTGCTGCTTGGGCTTTGAGATAAGTAGATGTTTGAGGCAACTGATTTGGTTTTGTTTGAGAGTGCTTCAAGAGCGAGTGCAAAACGTGATTTCTTTTCTTCCATGATGTCCCCTTAGATTTTCATTGTTAGTTTTTGTGATTTTTTAGGTGCAAGATTGTTAGATAGCTTATCTAGAAGGACAAGTGAGTTCAGAGCCTTGTGAGGATCGTTGCCATTACATGCCTTTTGAATTCGCTCAGATGCAAATATGTCCAGAACAGAGAATTCGTTTGTGTTGATTGTTCTATTGGGGTTTTTATCGCTGTACTCCCACTCCTCGCGTTTGTATGCAGCATGAATTACTTCAGGGTCATCATGAAATGCTTTGAAACTTCCGATGGTTTCATGATTCTTGGATACTGTTTCAAGTGCTAACGCTCTGTCTCTTAATAAAGGGTGTTTTTCAGGAAGATTTCTTACGTTTGTAGTGTCAAGGTTTATTGCCATCATGCAATATTCCTTATCTTCAAAGAGGTTTGGCATTGACCATCCAAATTGTTGAGGCCGAGCCTTAACAGCTTCAGTCATCAGAGCCATGTCGCTGCGAATTGCGTAGCCAGCACTCTGGATGTTTGGAAGAGCACTAGCAATCAATGCATAGTCGTTTCTTATTTCATCGGAAAAATATCGAAGTACGTCCGCTTTCTTGTCGTTGTATAGAACTTGGCGAGCGATGTCCTTGTCCTTGCAACACTCCTCGCCTGCATGCCTGATTGATCTTGGATTCTCCGTTACTGCTTCCATGACAACTTCTTTGTCATCTTGTAATGAACTGCTGAACAATTGGAGTAGGTCGCCTCTTTTAGAAACCGCCGCAAGTGCAATTTCTTTGTCATCTTTATGTGGCTCAAAGTGTGCGTAGATAGGAACTGGAAATGCTGGGTGTCTCAGTGAACTCAACATTTGTTCTTTGGAAATAGTGAATCTTGATGTCATGCTCACATCTCCTGAGCAAGTTTCTTGGTTCTCTTCACTACTGGCTTCTTGGTAGCTGGCTCTGACTTGACTTCTTCTTTCTTGGCGACTGGCTCAGCTTTGGCTACAGGCTCTTTCACAGTGCCTAGGTACAAGTCCTTGTCCTTGAGGTTGTGCAACCACTCAGGGCCTTGCTCATTGCGAACTTGTTGAAGCAATGGAGCATTCGCCTTTGGTACACCTGGATAGCTCGCCTTCATCCACATGACACCCAGCTTGTCCTTCCACTCGGTTCCATGAGCTTCACGAAAAGCCATAAGGGCATCTTTTTGTTCACGGTTGATTGGAAGAGCTACAGCTTCAGGCTCTGCAACCTGCTTGGGTGTGTAGTCAGCAACTGAGATTCTTCCCTTGTCGTATTGGGTAAGGTACTTTTTAGAGCCTATTGGAAGTTTTGCTTTGACGGCTTCCTCACGGTTCATGAAATCGTCTTTACCCTGAAGAATGGAGTTGGTCTTGATGACTTGGAAGAATCGTTTGTCACCGTCAACACCTTGCTCTAGCACTCCAAAATATTTGCCTGCATGAACAACTTCGCCCACCATCCAACATGGTTTGGAAGGTGATGGAGGATGTTTGAATTCTGGTTTTTTGCCGTTGGCTCTGTCAAAGGTCACGATGTAAGTCAAGTCATCCCATTCTTTAGCAATCTCTTTGGTGACAAGTCTTGCTTTCATGATCTTCTCGTTGAGATTCATAACAAGCTTGTCGCTTCCAAGTTCACTGAATGGGACACTGAAAACTTTCATTGCTGGGTTGTCTGTGCGAAGCTCTTCAGCGTATGTTATGCCTTGCTGGTTTCTTCGTGAGAAGCTCATGTAAATGTCAAAGCTATTTTTCGTTTCAATGATTGCCCTCTGGTTTTCATTGTCAACTATGACATTGACTCCATCTTTGTTGCCTTCATTGATCTTTACGAAACTCTTATTTTTAACGTTCATGGCTTCTTCCTTGTCTAATTGATTAATACCATTCAAATTAGCAGAAGAAAACATGTAGTCAAATTTAGGCAATAAAAAAGCACCCGAAGGTGCTTGATTCATAATATTCCTGGTAGGAACACATTCTTATATGGTGCAGGTTTAGGCTTGTCCTCTGCAATAGTTAGATTGAACGGCTTGCCGGTTCTCATCAGCTCTTCTTTCACATCTCCAAACTCGTCCTGAACCTGAGCCTCAGCCGGTTTACTGGTGTCGATCTTCTGTGAAGCGAGCTTGGCAACCTGGTTGAAGTTGGCCGGCGCCGGTGTTGTGCCTAGGAGGTAGGTGTATGCCTCTGGACTGGTGAAGAGTGCGGCCAAGTACAGCTTGCTTCTCGCGTCTGTGTAGACCTTGCCATTGAGGGTGTACTTGTATGTGAAGGTGTCAGCCACTTTCAGTTTGTTCGCCTCCGTACCATCTGCCGCATAGACCTTCAAGGCATTGAGCATCGAGCTATATCTGGCAAATCCGCCACCTCCAACTTTGTATGCGTGATACACCAAGGCATCCTGTTCATTCTTCTTCAGGCTTGCGAAGCTCGGGACAAGCTTCCTCACTGGTGCTTCGTACTGCTCTCTCATGAGCATCACGGCTTGGCTACCCTGCTCCGGTGTTATGGAAGCACTGGGGAGGCTAGAAGGCTGCTGGACCCCAGACAGAGCCACCAGTTGCCCTGCTGCGGCCGAGTCAAGGCCGATCGCTCTCGTTAGCTCGGTGTTCCGTGCGGTGGACTGCTGGCCGAGGTTCCAGCCCATCCCAATCGCAGCACCTTTGTTGTCGTAATAGGCACGGGTTCTGAAGCCTTCCACCTCTGAAACGATGCTTGAGTACCAGTTGCCCTTGGCAGCTTCTGAGAGTGCCAATGAACGGGCTACAGACTTGTTCTTGGGTGTGTAGCTGGACACGACCTGGCTAGGTGGTGTCTGTGTCGCTGGCTGTACCTGTTTAGGTTCAGCACCCACATGGTCAAGCAAGTTGATGGCGGGAGCTTTGCCTTCTGGGACTTTTGACGGCTCAGCAAACTTTGGTGCTTCAGTGAACAGGGGAGCTTCTTTGAAAAGTGGCTCGCTTGATTTCTTACCAGAGTAGAAGAAGCCAGCACCCGCAAGAATGACCAAGGCGGCTATGGAGATATTTGTTTTAGATAGAGTCATATGGATCTCCAAAGTTAACTTTTCCAGCCGCCATCTTTTCAGCAGATGTTGTTGGTATAGATTTGAAATCAATATCCAAAGGGAGCAACTTGATGATGTCTCTTCTTGGAACTCCAGCATTCTTCACCGTTGCGATTGCTGTGAAAGGTTCGTTTTGAATAATCTGAATATCCTTTTCCTGAAGAATAAATATTGGTTCTGGAGACAACTGCATAGTTGCAAAGCGAGATCCAACACCACCTTTGCCTTGATCAGTCAATTTTTTGTGACCAAGCTTATCAATCATCTTTCTTATTATTCCGAACCCATACTGCCTCATGAAAAAGCGATAAGGGTTGCTTGGGTCAAAGATTGCATGTGAAAGAGTTACTTTGGTTGTCAAGCCATAAGCCAACTTAGATCCGTCAACTTTCTCAATCCAAACTCTGTCCTTGCCAATACGGTTTCTGATGTAGTTATATGTATCTTCAGAAGAGCGAAGACAGATAATTGAGATGAATGAGTTCATCATTTCTTTTGTTGGGTTTTCGCCAAGCTTCGTAATATAAGCTTCTAAGTTTTGAGTGGCGAATATGCATGTCAATCCCATAGTTCTTCCAAGTGGAACCATGGTTGCATCCAAGCTCTCAGTCACTTCATGAGCTTCATCAATAATTAAGAATGCATAACTACCGCTAGCTTCTTGCCATTTATCTCCACGAAGAGCCATAGCACTGTAGAACTTTGCTTTCATTAAGCCGGTTACCACTTTTCCAGCTATCGGAAATTGTTTCTTAGGAAGACAGACACCAATCCTGTCACCTTTAAGAACACTGGTCACATCAATGTCTGATACTTCGCAATCACACCAGTGGCGTAACTTCTCACTCTGAAAGAATGGTGCAAGCCATGCCTCAACGGAGCTTTTAATCCCTTGAAATGCTTCGCCTTCTTGAGCATGCAAACTGATGTAGTGCTTCATTGCATCTTCAAACATCTTTCCTGATTGCTCGTTAACAGGTATCAACTTGAGAAGGTCTTTAAGACCATCATCCTCTTTGCTGAATAGCTGCTCCACTATTTCTTTGAACTTTGTTAAATGGAACGGAGCAAGCTTGTGCTTAACAAGAATTCTTTGGAAGATTCCAGTAGTGAAGCAAATATTTCTTGCTTGATCACTAAAATATTTTCCATTTCCGGTTTCTCCACCAAGTGGTGCATTCTGTTCTTGCAATGTTTTAGCGAACTGCTCAGCATCTAAACCTTCTTGTGGGTTCATCTTGTATGTATGGTCAATGACATGGTTCAGCATTTTTCTGCAATCATTTGCTAGAAAGCCTTTACCATCAAGTAGGAAAACTCCATTGGTTGGATCTTCAACTATTTGCTTCATGATGGTTCGAAGTTGAGTAGTCTTTCCAGCACCAGTTTCACCAAAAACGGCCACGTGGGTACTCATATCATTTGTAGTTTGTCCAAAAGGTAATCCTGGATCTGGAGCAAATGAATCTCCATTGAAGGAGAGTGCACCCATTGCGGTTCCGTATCTAATAAATTTGGTTTTGTCTTTGATTGCGTCAATCGCTTGAATCCACCTAGCTTCATTTCTTCCAGTTTTAGGAGCGTTGACAGCAGAATGACCAAACTCATGAGCTTGATGAGCCAGTTGTGAGGCTCTGGTATCTGTGACTTTGTATAAGTAAAGCAATGGCAAAAATGCGGGCACCAAACCCAAAACAGATGCGATAGTGCTTGCAGATATACCAACCATTGACAGTGGGCCAGCAACATAGGGGATTAAAGCAAGCGAGCCAACAGTTAAGAAAGCAAAACCTATGGTTGCTAGAAAGCCAAAGAATGACACAAAGCCGATGAAGTAAAGGGTTGCAATAATTGGGAACAAGAATCCAAGTCCAACCTGAGGAAGAAGTCCAGCGAGAACTGCAACCAATGAATAAAGTCCAATATATATAGGCAATGCTGGGCTTCTTGACCCAATACTTACATCATCAGTCAGCACCTGACCTGGAACTGGATAACCAGAACGTGATACTTGCCATGTTCCTATTTTGTCCTGCAAGTGCTTAGGAATATTTTTGCCTTGAGGTATGTCATGGCGAGACGACATATCGGCAATAAACTCTTTGCCTTCCTTGTTTATCTTTTCCCAATCAAATAAGTATGATAGTGCTCTAAATTTCATAATTGCTCCTGTATATTTTTGAATTCTTCTTGTAATGCTTTGGCTCTTGCCTCGTATTCTTCTTTAGTGACTTTTCCTGTATTGGCTTGATCAGTCAAAGTCTTCGCCTCGTCTTTAATCTGTTCAGCTCTTTTGTTTAGAGCTTGTTTGTTGTCAATTTTGTTGCTCACACTTGAAACAACGGATTTAGTCCTGACCACTCCAGCCGTGACAACGGTGCCTGCAAGCTGTACAGAGGCACTAAATATGCACATTAATATGCACATGTGCTTGAATGCTTTCCTTCGCCCCCAATCAATAACACCAGCTCTTATCATGTTGGAATTGTTTCCACCTACGGAAGGATGGAAGGATTGTTGGTTTGACGAAGGTCTTTCGTTGGGGTAGCCATAGAACTCCTCGCTTGAACATGAAAGCTTCATGTTGCTTTTTTGTGGATCGCCGTAAATAGCTGTTCCAATAAGGACCAGTATCTTTGATCTGATAGTTAATTTCATTGTTCGATTCCTTTTTTGTTGTAGATATATATTTAGCAGATATATTGCAAATTGCAATATCTTTGCTAGTATTAAATGAACAATAAGGAAATCAAATGCAAGAATTAATCAACAAGCTCCCCAAAACACCTCTATACGAGAACTTTGCAAAATATCTGAATACTTTGAAGGATGAGGAAAGCGAAGCAATCCTTAAATACATCCTTGGCTCATCAATCATCGGCAACCCTCTTCTTGAAGAATTCTTCATGACTGAACAAAGGTCTGTCTACCAATTGCTAGTGCACAGACAGGCTTATGAAGTCTTCAAGGAAGATGTAGATAATTGGATTGCTGGGCTGGAGCCGCGCTTCAACGATGCGGGTGAAGTGTTCTTCAACGGCATGCAAGACTTCGTTGGGCAAGGTGCCCTCATCCTCAAGCAGGCCGGTACTCAGATTTCCCATGACCTGGTACAGGCACAAGCCAGACTGGTGACTGAGACGGACAAGGTGATTCAGGCTGGAGCTGTCCAGTTGAAGGCGGCGCTGGATGCCCATGCGAGTGAGCTTGAGCAAAGGCTGAGTGCTACAGCCGAGAGCGAGAAAAACAAGGTGTCCAAGGCTCTTGTGACCACCCTGAACGGCAAGCTCGATCCCCATGTAGAGAAGGCTTTCAGTTCCAGCACCGACAAGTTCAAGTTCAAAACCATCGTGAGAGACATCGCTGTAGTGCTGGCAGCTTTCTGCATCTATTCAGGAATGAAGGCAGTCTTCTTCTAAGACATTAAAAAAGCACCTCAAGGGGTGCTTTTATATTTTCATCTTCATTGATTGTTGCCTAGTCTCTGATTTCGGCTTCACTTGCTTTTCTAACTTTTCCATAAGTCTTTCTGCTTTGATTTCGGTTATCCGCTGATCGCAAAAGCTGGACAACTCTTTAAGACGAACTACAGCGCCTCCAAGATCTGCCCTTTTAATAAAATCATCATCAATATCTGTAATTCTTCCAAAGTGTCCACCTCTTGAAAGTGTCGTCTCACAAGCCTGCTTAATGAGTTCTGGATACTTATCGCCATAGGTTGGCGCTGTTGCAAGAATAGGGATCGCCTTCATACCAAAATGAGTAGCTCCATACATTGCAAACTCAAAGTCATCCCTGTACTTTGGTGTATCTGCAAGTTGTTCGTACTTGTCCCAATCATCCATCACATACCTCTGCTCATCTTCATAGTTGGCTTATGAGTGATTCCACTTTTCTCCCTCATTGCAAACAGTTTGTCAGCTATTGATGGAAGTGCAGGAGCTTTAAAATTTTGCACTTCAGCTTTTTGAGGCTCTACTTTGGCCCCTTCAATTTTTAGCTCATCGTTCGCAGCTTTAACCTGTTTGACTAAGACATGTGTGTTTGGCTTGATGCCGTACATCTCAGCTTTGTATTCTTTGAAGGCTTTGTGTGCTTCTTTCTCAAGTTGCTCTAAGTCTCTTGGAGCCAAAGAATTATCAAGTGAATGAGCATAGTCAAATTTCGCTTCTTGCAATTTAAAGTACGCAGTCTCAAAGCCATGCTGATGTTTAAGAACATCGCGTTGCTCCCAATCTGCTTTGAGCATCTCAGCTTTATGAGTCTCAAGAATGTTACGGTGGGCCAAATCCTTGCCTGTTTGAACTCTCCACTGTGCATCAGGATCTTGCAAGCCAACATGCAACTCTCTGTACTGGAAAGTGTTCATATTGTGATGAATTCCAAAGGCCATTGATGTTTCCTGATTCTTCGTATTGTTGAAGAAGTCGCGGGCTTTCCTTGGGTCTTTGTGCATCTCAAAGTTCATTTCTTGAACCATGGCATTCACGGTCAATGCTGGATGAAGTTCTGTTTTTGGCTCTGGGTTCAAAGCTTCTTTTCTCTTCATCTCGGATCTCAAGAAATCGCCAAAATCTAGGATTTCTTTTTCTTGTGTTTTCGTAGTCATAATGCTCCTTAGTTGTTCTTATAGTTGTAGCAAAAAACATTTGAATGTCAATTTTTGGTCATCTCATCCAGACCATCTCTTTTCTGTTTCCAAGCATCCTCAGACTTCTTCTTTGAAGTGGTCACATTCTTCTTGGCATCAGTGAATATCTCAGCCACGTGCGATACAGACTTGGCTAGGCTTCCACCGAGAGCTTCCATGGCAATGTCCTTCATGAGACTGCCTTGCATGCCCTCATCCTCACTGGGCAGGTTGTAGAGGGGTGCACGCTCTGAATGGTTGATGGCTGCTTCCATAGCATCAAGCTCCTCGGGTGAGAAGTCCTCATCGGTCATCTCTGACGCGGCGTCGACGACGATGTCGTCTTCGTCCACAAACACCTCAATCCTCGGCTTGGGTCCACCCGCAGGAGGAGATGACAGCATGGTTGCCTTGAGCTGCGCTACATCCACCTGTGCAGGCTTGTAGGTCTTGCCACTGATCCAGTCCGCAGCTTCAGGCTTGTATGGCTTCGGGTAGTCGCGTACTACTGGCGCCGTCATCAGGTAGGCATTGGCTTCGTTGCCTGGCAGGTAGAGATAGTGAATCTCGTTGCCCTTGGTTCCAAACAAGCTGTTCACTTCGTCTGGAGTGATGACAAGCTCGTTGTCGTGAACCTGATTATTAATACTAGTGGATGTACCGCTTTCTTGCATCGTCTTGCTCGTGTGGGTCTTGCTGATGTGCTTCTTGCCCACAAGGTTTGAAACCATTTCGGCTGACGTGCCTTGGTTCATACCCATGATGTAGATGTTGCCTGTATTCGCTTGGATGAAGTTTAAAAATTCGACCGAATACAGAGCCTGTACTTGTGAAAAGTCCTGGCAACTTAATGTGATTGTTACTCCTTTACTAGCAAACATCTCTAGTCCTGGCTGGATGAAATCCTTCAGGTTCCCTAGACTTTGAAACTCATCACAGAAGATGTGCATGTTGCGAAGTGGAAGCTCCGCTGTCTTGTCCTCTTGGAAAAACTTGTCGTTAATCATGGATGTCATGTAAAGCAATAAGCCACGGATAACACCATCCATTTGAGTCTTGAACCTTCCAGAAGGCTTCAGTAAGACAACCTTCTTCTTTGGATTCTCATCAAGCAACCAACGACGCATTGAAAATCTCTCGCGTCCTTCGTAGCCATCCCATACTTCAGCCCATTTCAAAATAGGCTCTATGTTCTTCAAGTGCTCATTGATATAGACTTTATCGACATGCTCAAGTTGAGCTGTCTCAATGAACTCGGCCATTCCTGAGACTTGCTCATCCCACGGCTTTTGTAGTTCAGCCTTGAGGTCAACCCACTTCCATCTTGGCTTTTGCTTGTTAAGTCTTTTAACATGTGAGTAGATGATTGACGATGTGCAAACATTCCATGGAATGATTACCTCAACATCCTTGCCATCTTCTTGAATCGTTTTGATGACAGGGAAAGCATTGGCTAGATACCACTCAAGCCAAAACTGTTTCTTCAAGAGCTTCGCACTCATCTGATGGATTGCAACCTTGTAGTCATAGCCATCCCATATACGAGCCACATCATTCAAGAACATCAAGTTAGAGGCCACGGTGCCGACAATTGAGCTAAGTGGTGTATCGCCCATCCTGAGAATTGGCCCAAGCTCTGGATAATATTTGTCCAATAGTGGAGTCAAGGTTTCAACAGACAAGTCCTTGAAGTATGCGAAATTGTTGTAGCTCCAGTCTGTACCAGCTTCCTTGACCAAGAAAGCACCAATGCCTGTAGCGAAGCCACGGGCAGATGTTCCCCAGAAAGGGTCTTTCTCTGAGACATTAATCAACCCTGCTGCGAACTGAGCGAAGTCTTGCGGAAGTAGTAAGTCCTTGGCGATGTCATGAGGTACTGAGAACTTCTCATCGGGGGCAATCTGAATCATGTCTCTCTTGTGGAACAGTTCTGCATACTCACCTTTAGGAGTATCAATAATCAAGAGCTTGTAGAGTTCTTTCTTTAAGATCTTGTGGTAGTAAATCTGCATTACTACTTCTTTATTCTTGACACCCTTACCGCGACGACTGCCACCAATTATTAAGTTGTGTACTCTTCGTGCTTGGTCAGACATGAAGATGATGATTGCTTTCTTTGGGTCGTATGTTTCAGGCTTAAGAACATTGAAACCCACGCTCGTTGCCATGATGAGTCCTGCCGCACTCGTGCGAATCTGCCTGTCCATTACTTCCTTCAGGTCAGCGAAACCTCTTTTGCCCTTGAGCAACTTTCTGCCTCGTACCTGAATGTTTAAATCTACAGGCTCCCATGAGTTTCTACTGAACCATAAGAATCCACCTGCTGCGATGACTAAGCTAATGACCTTTCTTATAGCCAAAGTAACTGCGTCTCCTACTGTGAACCAGTTATAAATCATTCTTGAATAAGCAAAGAATAAATCTCGCTTGGTTACTATTGGAGGAACCTCGGCTACGAACCACAGTGCGATGAATGCAAGAGCTAAACAAAAAAGGGACCCACTGGTCCCTATAAATATTGCACGACCTACATTGACGACTGGTCTGGTTCCATCAAGTATTCGCTTGTCACCCGGCCATAGGTAGATTGGCTTGTCGTTCATGCCTTATCACCAAACATCATTCTTTTCCAATTGGATTGGAAGTAAGTCCAACGGTCAGTGTCTTTCATTGAAGCAACTTCTTGTTTGGCTTCTTCGCAACCTTGAGTAGCAAGTTCGTCATCCATCTTGAGCATGCTAGCGTCGTTGTACTGTTGAGATTCTTTGCCATCTTTTATATCTAAAACATCGTATTTGGCTGTTGGATTGAAAAGTAATCCGTAGTCTTTGAGATATGCAGTTTCTTTAGCTGCAAATTCAGCCTTGGGTTCAATGCACTTAACTTTAATGATGTCATCTTTTTCCATGCTGATTCTTCTGTTCTCCATAATGGCTGCACCTTGGACCTTGGTTGTATAAAACTCCATAAATGTGAATGTGCCTAATAGAATTGCTCCGAAGACTGCAACTATTGCGACTGGTTTGATAATTTCCTTGTTCATCATGTGCTCCTTAAAATATTGATGTGATGTTGGTGATTGTTGTGATTAATCCGACTGTGGTTAACAGTCCGATAGCTAATGGTGTGAAGAAGTTGTACAGGTCGTAGAACTTTTCGTTGCGCACATTCTTCATGTAGGTAGCTCTAAGTTCTTCTGCATCTTCTTGGTTTGGCTGTACATAGCCTTTCATGATTACTGGGTCAATATATGAGTCTTGCTCTACATTGCTAGTCATGAAATCTTCATATTCTTGTACTGGGTCAACTGTGTTCATATGTTCTCCGTATTCTTGTTGTTCTTATAATTAACTTAGCAGATATATTGTGATTTGCAATACCTCTTGATAAATAATTTAGACAACAAAAAAGCACCCGCAGGTGCTTAATCTTGAAATCCAAAAATTTTAAATCTCTTCTAATCAGTTATAAATGGATCGTGGAAGGGTTCGGGGACACCTTCTTGAGAAGGAGCGTTCTCCTGCGGAGTCTTTTCCTCTTCTGGTTGATTCTTGTCACATATCCACAAAGCACCTGGTTCATCAGTGCTGTGAGTAATCGCATGAAGTGCACTACATTGAGCTTTCAACTCTTTGTCCATTGCAAACCACATGGCATGAGGGCAGATTGTGCAAATCAAGTGTTTTGATGGAGCATCAACTTTCTTGGAAAGATTCTCAAGCACAAAACTCTTGTGTTTAATCTTTAGAATCTTTTCCTTGGCTGCTTCAGGAAGGTCAGGATGAGGGACAAATCCAGTCCATTCTTTAATTTCTGTTGGTTTAAGTGAATCAATTGTTCTTTTTGTCATAGCTAGTCTTTCTTGTTGTTGTTATTTAATCTAGCAAATATATTGTGAAAAGCAATATGTTTACATGGTTTGGCTTAATCCTTTTTTCTTTCCAAAGGTTCTCGTCGGAGTAGGTTTCTTCACATCGTTCAAGTCTGGAGTGAAAGCAGGCTTCTTGGCAGGTGCACTGGTAGTCATCTGCGGTAGCTCGTTCAAGTGCTTGACGTCGTTCATGGACTTCTTCGCAGCTTCTGGAGGACGGCTGAAAGTCATGACATCGCGTGCCTTCTGTGCAAGCTCTACCGCCTTGCGAACCAGATCCTTGGCCTGTGCTGCTGCCTTGGAAGACAAGCTCGCAGGGTGTACCTGGTCAACCTGGTTGAGGTGAGCTGGCTTGGGTGGTCCCATGAAGTCAGAAGCTACGGGCACAGGGTGCGCCATCTTGTAACCACGCTCCTGACGAATCCTCTTGTAGGTGTCCTCCGCATGTCCATCAGCACGGTCAAAGTCGTTGGATGTCTTCTTGAAGTTGGTCTTCTGGAAGGCTTCAACCACGTTCTTCAGGTCATCCATCACGGCTGAAGCCTTACGGCGGTTCTTCGGGTCTTTCTCCTCATAGTTAGCTGTCAACCATGCACGTGTCTCAATGAAGCTCTGAAGGACTTCTGGAGGTAGCTCCACACCTTTTTGCTTTGCAGTCCACTCAGCAACCTTCTTCATGGAAGTTGTTGGCGGCTTGCCCTTCATGCGGGTTGATAAGAGATCTACGACCTCTTCAGACAGGTACATCCTTGCCATTCCACGATGTCTGGAAAGTGCAACGTAGGAGCTGTGCAAGTCTGCCAAGTTCTTGCCGATGGTGAACTGAGTGTTCTCTACGGTGCCACCTTGACTCTTGTGAATTGTTTTTGCATAGGCATGTTGAAAGCTGTGTTCATCTTTCAAGTTCAGGAAGTGGCGGGTGCCATCATCAAGTTCAATCTGAATAGCACGCGGTTTGCCATTGAGAAATTTGGCAATAGATAACACACTGCCTGTCTCTGAGTTTTCTAAGGTTGTGGTTTCAGCATTGGCACTCTTTTGTTTTTTGGTGAACACAATACGATCACCAACTGAGAATTCTCTATCTATACCGTCCTTGCCTTTTACAGTGACTTCTTCCTGTGGAAGTTGCCCCGTTTTTCTCAGAGCCTCACGGACCTTATCATTGATGTTGTCAACTTCATCATTAGAAGCGGCAAGAATAAACTTCTGCTTGAAGTCCGTCTTGTCTTCCATGTAGTGTTTGACCATCAAGTCCACTTTGCCTTTCTCGGTCTTCGTGATGTGGATTAGCCCTTTTTCGTACAGCCTGTCTAAAGCCTTCTCTGACTGACCTGAGGCCAGCTCTTCAACAAGCTCACGCTGCCAATGATCTCTTTGGCGATTGATGGTAATGACAGGTGCAGTTGTGAACTGTTCGTTCAAAACCTTAAAGCTTCCACCAAAACCAACAGGCTGCAATTGTTCCTTTTCCCCAGTCAATACAAGCTTACTTCCTGCCATGTTCGCGGCTTTGATAATCTTATAAAGAGTCTCTGTGTCAGCCATACCAGCTTCATCCACAAAAATAACATGCTTGTTGGTAAGCTTTACTTTTCCAAGTTCAATTTGTTTAATCAGGGCACTTGAATTGAAGAAGGTGCCTTTCTTCATGCCGGTGTCTTTAGCTAATGACTTGGTGGCATGTCCAGCCGGTGAAGTGCCAATGATTGAAAAACCATTTCTCTCGTACTCCTCTTTGACAACACGAAGAAGAGTAGATTTGCCTGAGCCTGCACGGCCGGCAATGTTCATCACTGCACCTGGCTGAGTCATGGCAAGTGCTATGGCATTCTTCTGACCTACAGAAAATTGAAACTGCTTGCTAGGTGTGGTGTTTGCTACTTCGCATGCAAGGATCGCTTTGAAGACATCTTCTCTGGCAAGCACAAACCTAGTCTCGCTCTCTCTGGCTTTAAGTGACTCGCTGATGTACTTATCCATCTCAAGAATGCCAGTGGTGGTAAATCGCACATCACGACCAAAACGGAGCTGTTTTTGTTTTCTAAGCTCTGGATCTGAGATGGTATCAGCAAGGAAGTCTTTGAAATATTCCCTTTGCTCTTTGTCCATTACTTGATGGCACTGAGACTTAAACACGTATTCAGCATGTCTTTCTGAAGTGTCACGGTCACAGATTCCGATTAGTTGCTTATGAACGTGAGCCTTAATCTGATCTTCACTGAAGACAACATCTTTATGTTTACGAAGATAGTTGCTTACCATCAATGCAGGATCAGGCAATTCAACAGGAGGCTTGACCTGGTTGAAGTTCTGTAGCTTGGCAATGCTCTGCCCTGAGAAGCCATGCTTTGCATACTTGTCTGCCCATATTGCTTTTAATTCACTTGGTGAATGGTCTGTCTTATCAAGCTTGAGTTCTTTACGGGCAATTTCTTGAGCAACGAATCCTCTGACTTTCAGTTTCTTCATCAGAGCTTCCATTTCCTTTGTGCGGGCACCCAGCTCATTACGAAGTGACTCAGGTATGAACTTGTCCTCTACATCCCATGAAGCTATGTTCTTCTCATGGTCTTGCAGAAATTCATTGTCTTTGTCTTCGTCTAAATAGACTGGCTTGAAAGATAGTCCATATTCTTTTTCTAAGAATGGATACATTTCCATTTGGAAGATGGAGTTGTACTTATCTTTGTTTTTGATAATAAGGTCATTGCATACTGACAAAAGTTTTCCGTCTAAACCCATAGCCGTATTTAGTAAATCGAAATGCCAATGTTTATGGGCCTCCGGTCCGCCTGTTCCATCTTGAGCGTTGTACTTAGTTCCACGGTTCTCTATGTGCCCGAAGATCACAGCTACAAGCTCTTTGACATACTGCAATTCAACTCCATCAGTGCCAGTGCGAATGAAGGCATCCCTTTCCATTTCAGGAAGGATGTGTTCAGTAAATATTTTATTAACTTGATCAGTGAGTTTTGTTTCAAGAGATGGGTCGGCAATTTCCATGGCTGTAAGCACATTGGAAGTATTTCTACCCAAAGCGAACACGAACTCAGTACCAATTCTTTTGTCCTTGCCAGCATCTTCAGGCTTGTAATGTCCATCTTCGCCAATCGGTGTAGCATTCTTGTTAAGTTTTACCATCAAGCCTCTAGGTGTCTCAATTGGAAACCTCATAAGCGATTCAGCTTCATTAACTTTGGGAAGATATTTCACTGGGCAGTAGCCGTTCGACAAATCTTCCCAAAGCTCTAGAGTCAGAAATTGCTCATCAATGCCAAGGCTCTTAGCAAGACCACCAGCAATGAGCGGTGTGTAAGGCATCTTCTTCACGATGTCACGGTACTTCGGATCATTCAGGTTAGGGTTCTTATCATTAGGAAACAGAAAGGCAATCTCCTTCTCGCAAGCTTGTCTGTTATATATAAGCTGACCGTTATGGTATTCACCATTGGTCATGTTCATGAAATCAATGAGCATGATTAGATTCCTCCAAAGTTTTCTTTGAAGTCAATCATCTTCTCAATCTTGTCTAGAGTAGCCATGGTGGAAGAAAATGCCTGAGCCTTGTTCAAATACTCAACAATCAGTTCATAACGCTTTTCTGCGATGAAATTGATTCCACAATCTTGTGACGCTATCACTCTTCCATCTGCTTGAAGTTGGATGTGATAATGGTTCAGGGGATAGCTTGGGTCATTGGCAGACAACGGCACTTCACGGCTTAGTATATAAATAGCCATCTTTTCAGGCTTCAACATCTCGTTGACATTGCTCAAAAACATGTCAATGGTTGCTTCCTTGAGCTGATTATTTATTTTCAGTCTGTCTGAAAGTGCAGCCATCTCTTCGGCAATACCATAGCTAGACATATAAAGGGCTGTAAGCTCCTTCTTGACTGCTTGTGTGATTTGGTTGTTGTAGTTCATATCTTTATCTTTCTTGTTGTTGTATGTTCTTTGGGTGGTAGCTCTGATTCAAGCTTCAGACTGGTTTCGTTGCCACCTATCAAATACAGTTCAATCCACCCGCATTTCTTTGCTAAAGGTGCATTTCTGTAGTATTGACCACATGGCTTGTCGTCAATCACAAGGTTCTGTTTCTTAGCCCATGCTTTGGTTGCCATGCCCATTGCTGCCCATCCTTTACCGTTTAGGTTAGGGAGATCGGCGTTGTAAGTTGGGTGTGTTGGCTTGCTCACTTCATCTTCTCCTGAAGAATGAAATAGATTTGCTGGATATGCTCGCTTAATTGTTTGAATCCATCCTGCTGGCTCGCTTCTAGATTCCTTAGCTCTTGAGGAATTTGTCCCAAGCTCGCACAAACCTTAAGCGCCAGTCTGTGGCAATCAGAACGATTGCTAAGCTTGTTGTCACGCTTGACTTTCTGAAGATTTTCCTCATCTTCATCAAACATCTTCACTCCATCCATTCGTAGGTGCTTTCTCATGGATGCACCTCAAACGAATCTCATGGCGATAAGCCAGATTGCCAAAACTGCAACAAGGCTGAATCCAGCCTGCCAGTAATGATTGGATTTCTTCAAACGGTTGATTTCACTGCTTGCCAACTCAAGAGCTTGTACTTGAGCCTGCATCGCAACAAAGTATTCCTCAGTGTTGCTGTCATCCAAGATTGCAGTGTTAGCTTCTAGAGCCTGAGCGAAGGTTAACTTCCTGGCTTCCACTTAAGCACCTACTCTTGCAGAGCCATATCTTTTAATTAATGCATCGGCTTCTTTGCAGAGCTTTGCGTAGTCATCTGTTGACATCAATGTTTCGGCAATGTCGCAGTTGCAGAGTTTCATGAAGACATCTGTGGCCTTCTTTGCCTGCTTGACTATGAAATGGTCGTTCTCAGCCACTTCCATTTTTTGACCCATTTTGGTCAAGGTATAAAGTTGTTTGACTTCTGTACTAAAGACTAAGATTCTGTGACCTGATAATTTAAGTACCTTGTTGTATTGCGCTACTGTTCTCATGCTTAACTCCTTGTTGTTTTATTTAGTTAAGCAGAAATTTTGTATTTTGCAAGGTTAAACCTTTCTTTTTTGATTAATGGTTAGTTTCTCCTCTGAAAATGGGGTTAAAAGCAAAATAATACATTTTAATGTGTTGGGTGCTTAGGAAATTCGAAACGGCGAAGACGACACGAATACTGCTTCTCGATAGACGTAGTTAGAAAAAGATAATGATTGCTATTCTTCGATAGAAATAGCTGTCAATAGATAGTGAAAGACTCGTCTCATCATCAAAGGATCGCTACTCTTTTCTACATTGCTCTGCATTTTTGACATTGCTCAATATTCTGCTATCTTGCTTTTTAGGAGGCTTGATTTATGAGCAATAAAATTTTAGATGTCGCAGAATTAACAAGATTGGCAATTGAGGAACAGTACAAAAATGCTGCTCTCTCTGATCCTGTTCCTGAGAAATCTTTGACGGCTGTAGTTCGTGAAAATCTTCATGAATGGGAAGTCTCACTGTTTCCTTTATTGAAGATTCAGAAGAAGCCTATCTATGAGTTCCTAGTTGATTTGTTGACTAAGGCTGGCTATACAAATGTGACAGCTTCAAACCTTTGCATAGTCGTTCACAAGGTTCGCAAGCAGAGGGGCAATCGTGGATGATATAAACACTATTACGGCTCGTCTGATTTCAAAACATACAAGTCCTCAGATTAGGAACATGATGAGGCTCATAGACAAACATTTTGATTTGTGGACTCTTGAGCTTTTTCCAGTCCTTCAGGATCAGAAGCTGCCTTGCTACAAGACTGTGGTGGGCATCCTTCATGAGGCTGGGCATACGGTTGCGACTGAGAGCCTTGTTCGTAGCTACTTCTCTGTCATCCGTAGACGCCGTGGCATTCCTGCGAAGCCTGTTCAGGCTCCTGTAGGCGTTACTCCGAGCGTTACTCTTACTAGGCCAGCTCGAGATGTCCGAGCTGATCCGGTTGTCCGTATGCTAGCTACTGATCGTCCAGTAGCTCAAGCTGTGTCTGTGCCATCTGTGGAGGCTGTGCCTGGCGTAGCACCTGTGGAAGTGACTGACTGGCATGCTGAGAGCCGTAGGCTGGAGAGTGAGCCTGTTGGTGCGCCTTGGACTGGAGCCGATGAGTGGATGTGGAGGTTCTTCCTTGCAAAGGCTGCTCCTCGTAGGCTGAACCTGTTTACCAATGCACCTGATGTTGAAGAGCTTTTAACCATCTCTCAAAGGTTGTGCTTCACCCCCCTCCAGACGAAGTTCAGATCCCGTAAATGAAAAAACCTGCGATTTGCAGGTTTCTTTTTTTGATGTCACTCTTTAAGCTTCCCCTTGATTTTCTTTGTGGTGTCAACCCCCAAGCCTTTCTCAAGGTCTGTTCTATCGTCAATCTTGTCCATTCCAAAGGCTTCCCCGAACTGAGCATCAGATTGTCTTAACAAATCTAACATCAACACTTTATCCATTGGGTTGGATGGTTTAGTCAAGTATTCTCTGAGCTTTTCTTTCTTGACAATGTTGGAAAAGTTTGGAGTGAACTTGGTGGTAATGCTTACTTGGCATGCTGTGCCATCTGCAAGCTGTTGCGTGACATTCGGATTGCTATCAAATGCCTCGTAGATTTCCCCCTTGTTTTTCATCAATCCCTCATTCATAACATAGACAATGTTGAAGCTGTCTTCTACGTCTTGAAGCAAGGAAGCCAAACGGTTGATGGATAAAATTGACTTGTCGGTTGCCACTGGTGTAGCGAAGTATGGTTTGGTATCGAAAGCCGCGAATGAACCAATGAAAACTTTCATGCTTCCGAAAATCTTATAAAGCTCGTCGTAGGAGGAGGCTGGGAAGTCCACCAAGATGTATTCCACATCTTCTGCCAATGAATTAATCAAAGCTTCTGAGTCTTCGCGCAAGTCAAAGAACTTCACTTCATCCCCATAGGTTTGAATAAGCTCTGTGTGGTCTTTGTCGCATAAGTAGGTTGCATGTGGAATGCCTCTTCTCATCAAAGCTTCTTTGATAAGCTTGGCAATCATTGTTTTTCCTGCACTTCCCTCATTGCTGATGGTCATGATTAGTTTTTTCATAGTTGTTCCTTTGTTGTTATGATGTATTCAAGATAGCAAATATATTGTGAAAAGCAATATCTCTTGACTTAATATTTTCAGTCGATACCATCTTTAGCCATGAATACTGATGAAGAATTTGATGATCGTGACTACGATGAGCCACCTAAATACAGAGATTTAGATAAATTTGAGCCTAGTGAGCTTTTCACAGCACTTAGCAATTTGGTCTTTTTGCAGTCCGATCCATTCCTTCGGATGCAGGCATTCAATCTTGGCATGACTGATCAGTTCATCATGCAGATGGAATACAAGGTTCTTCGTGAGCTATGGGCTGAAGAGCGAACCCCTGAGCTGGCTCACTTTCTCAATGCCCAATCTCAAATGTGGATCTTGTCTGCCTATGAGTTGCTCAGGACATGGAGGGAGTCCATCAAAGACATCCTGAACCTGCATAAAAATGGTGGATTGCCAAACAAGATAGCTTCCCTGAAAGCTCAGGAGCTGTCTGAGTCAAACATTGGGGTTATCTCCCGAGTGGAGCAACTGGAGGAGGTCTTGGCGAAACCTCAGCTTGTGGATGTGATGAAGTCACACCTTGACCACACTTACATGAGCTTCACGATGCTGGAGTTTTTGCGTGTCAACCTTGCGAAGAACACTACTCGCAAGAAGCCAAACCTCATCCCCATGCTTCCCCATGGCCGAATCAACAAGGAATGCGGATCACTGGACTTTCAGCTTGCCGTTGGTATCAACATCCTCGGTGAAATGAACCGTCGAGATGTCGCTGACAGCATTCGTGGCCTTGACCTATCGGCGCCTCCACCGAGCGAAGACGATCACAAGTCGTTTGAATCTTGGATTAGAGGGCCTGGACAACTTCCACCGTTTTAAGCCGTGCTATCTGCCTGCTTATTTCCTCGTTGTCCAAATCATTGGGCTGATGGTT